>NZ_CP077395.1:2015000-2157500 GCF_019048705.1 Aeromonas sp. FDAARGOS 1409 | reverse complement strand
TCATCTCTCGATCCTCCTCATTTCTTTGCACCCGGCGGCGCCCCATTGCGCGCCCCCATGCTCCCATAACAGGGAGTCAAAGAACAACCATGAGTAATGCCCCTATGAAAGATGGGTCAGACCAGTAAAGGGTTTCCCCTGCCGGATCAGAGGCGTAAGCTGGCTCTCCGGCGGGCCTTCATGACGCGCCACTTTTCCCCGATTTCATCAGCAACAGGACGTAACATGATCCGCAAGAATCCCTCAGGTCACCTGCCCGTTATCGACGAATCCGCCTATATCGACAAGACCGCCATCATCTGTGGCAAGGTGATCATCAAGGAGAACGTGTTTGTCGGCCCCTATGCCGTGATCCGCGCAGACGAAGTGGACGAGAGCGGCGACATGGAGCCCATCGTCATCGGCGCCAACTCCAACATTCAGGATGGCGTCGTCATCCACTCCAAATCCGGCGCCGCCGTCACCATCGGCGAGTACAGCTCCATCGCCCACCGCAGCATCGTCCACGGCCCCTGTGAAGTGGGTAACCGGGTCTTCATCGGCTTCAACAGCGTGCTGTTCAACTGCCACATCGGCGAAGGATCCGTGGTGCGCCACAACTCCGTGGTCGATGGCTGCGATATCCCCCCCGGCTTCTACGTGCCCTCCACCACCCGCATCAACCAGCAGAGCGATCTGGCGCAGATCCCGCGCGTCACCGTGGACGCGACCGAGTTCTCCGAGGATGTGGCCCACACCAATATCGACCTGGTCAGGGGTTACAAGGCGCTCTCCAACGAGTTTTGATCCGGCGAGCGGTTCACGAGACACGACGGGCGCCATGGCGCCCGTTGTCACAACTGTAAAGGGGGCGAAAAGAGGGTGTAAAGGTGGTTGAGCCGGGCGCACGCGTCGCGTTTGATGGGGGCGTTCCCATCAATGGAGTCATCATCATGTCACGCTATCCTGTCGCCCTTGCCCTCCTGCTGGGCACCACGCTCGTTCATGCCGAAATGCCGCCCCCGATGGGCGCCCGCCAGGGAGGCCCCATGACACAACCCCCCTCCGTGCTCTATCACGCCAGCAAGCAGGGTGCGGATCCCCAGGCCCTGGCACAGGCACTGTCCAGGAACATTGATGCCGCCAAGCCGGATACCCGCTACGAGGTCATGGTCAGCGTGCGCGAACTGCCGCCCCAGCCACTCAAACCCCAGCCCGCCGGTGCGCCGCTCAAGGGGCAGTGAGATGAGTCTGCGCCGCCCCTCACTCTGGCTGCTTGCCATGGCCATCGCCCTGCCCGCCATGGCGGAACCAGGCAACATGGGCAGGCCGGGCGGGTGGGAGAGCCCTGCCCCGCAGTACGGCCATGGGACTGGCCCTGGCTTCGGCCACCGCGTCGACAGGCTGCCGGGAGGGGTGGAAACCCTGTTGCTGGCGGGGCTCACCTACTATGTGCTCGGCGGCATCTTCTACCGCCAGCAGGAGAACCACTACGTGGTGGTTGCTCCACCCCCTCAGGTCTTGGTCACAGCGGAGTCGGGCCTGGACCCCCTGGATCTGGATGGCCGCCGCTATTACGTCAGGAAGGGTCACTACTACCTGCGAGAAATAGACGGGCGCTACACCGAGGTGCCGCCGCCAGCGGCGCTGCGCTGAATCGCACGGAGGAACAGATACGAGCAGGGGGCCTTGGCCCCCTCTTTCATTACCAGGGTGTTTACCCCACTCAGGTCTGAGCCGCCCCCTCAGGGCTGATCGTGAAGGGGCAGCGTCATGGTCACCCTCAGTCCCCCCTGAGCACGGTTGCGCGCCTGGATGGTGCCGCCCTGCAGGGTCACCGCCTTGCGGGCGATGGCGAGCCCGAGCCCGTAGCCCTTGCCCATGCGGGGTGAGCCGATGCGCACGAAGGGGTCGAAGATCCCCGCCAGCTTCCCCTCCTCCACCCCGGGCCCCCGATCGGCGATGGAGAGCTGCACCTCCTGGCCCAGACGAATCAGGCTGACGTTCACCTTCTGCCCCGACTGCGAGAAGCGCAGGGCGTTGCGCACCACGTTCTCCACGGCGCGGCGCACCAGCTCGGCATGGCCCAGCAGGAGGCACCCCTCCCCCAGCGCCTGCTCGAGCGCTATCTCGACCCCGGATTGCTGGGCCTCGAACCTGGCATCCTGGACGACGGTCTCCACCAGCGCCAGCAGGTCGTAGTGGCTCTGCGCCAGCCCGTGGCCCTGCTCGGCGCGGGAGAGGGTCAGCAGCTCCCCTATCATCCTGTCCATCCGCTCCGTCTCGAGCCGGATCCGCGCCAGGGCGTCGCTTGCCTTCTCCGGGCGCTGCTCCGCCAGACCGATGGCCATCTGGATGCGGGCCAGGGGAGATCGCAGCTCGTGGGAGACGTCGTGAAGCAGCTGCTCGCGCCCCTCGACCAGCTGCTGCAGCCGCTCCACCATGAGATCGAACTCCTTCGCCACCTCCGTCAGCTCGTCCCTGCGCCAGCGCAGAGCGGGCCACAGCCTGACCCCCAGATCCCCTCTGGCTACCCGATCGAAGCTGCGCCGCAGGGCGTTCATCGGCCGGGTCAGGTGCCAGGCGAACAGAATGCTGAACAAGAGCCCCCCCAGGCCGCCAATCCAGAGCATGGGCGGGGGAATGTTGAGCCAGGAGAGGGGGCCGGGAGCAGGCCCGCCGGGGAGGACGCGCGGGTCCGCTCTGGTCTGCAGCAGATAGGTCCGCCCGTCGCTGGCGATCACGGTGCGTGTCAGCACGGTGCCAGGGCCCGGCTCCCCGGAGGCTGGCGGCCTGGATGCCTGGGGCGCTGGCCGGGGGGGCGCATCGGAGACATCGAGGGGTGTTATCTGCAGCAACGGCGGCGACATGGCCTGGCTCAATGCCGTCGCAGCCTCGATTCCTCCCTTTGCCAGCACGGCTGCCACCATCTCCAGATGCTGGCTCGCCAACTGCTGGGCCAGGTGCTCTTCCGGGGGTTCACGCTCGGCACGAAAACCGAGCCAGAGCAGTTGGCTCACCAGCACTATGGCCAGCCAGAACCCCAGCAGAATCTTCCAGAACAAACGCCCCTTGAGGATCACCGTATCTTGTACCCTATGCTGCGCACCGTCTCTATGGTGACGGCCTCCCCCGCTTTCTGCTGCAGTTTCTGCCTCAGGTTGCAGATGTGCACATCGACACTGCGGTCATAGGCCTCCCGCGGGCGCCCTACCCCTTGCAGGGAGAGGGTATCCTTGGTGACCACCTGCTCCGGTGCTCGCACCAGCAACACCAGCATGTTGAACTCGGTGGCGGTCAGCTCCAGCGGCTCCCCCTGCCAGAGACAGACCCGGTTCGCCGGGGTGACCGTCAGATCCCCCAGGATGAGGGCATCCGGCGAGGGGGTTGCGCTCCCCCCCTCGTTGACCCGCCGCAAAACGGCCCGCAGCCGGGCCACCAGCTCCCTGGGATAGCAGGGTTTGGGCACATAGTCATCGGCCCCCATCTCCAGTCCCACCACTCGATCCACGTTGTCCCCCTTGGCGGTCAGCATGATGATCGGCAGGCGGCTGCGCTGGCGCACCTGGCGCAGCACCTCGGTGCCGCTCAAGTCGGGCAGCATCACATCCAGCAAGAGGGCGCTGTAACGGCCGGAGAGGGCATGGTGCACACCTTCCCCTCCGGTCAGCACCTGGGTGGTGTCAAACCCCTCTCCCCCCAGGTATTCACTCAACATGGCGCCCAGTTCGGCATCGTCATCCACCAGCAGGATCTTCATATGCGGTCTCCCTTGTCGGCGGCCATTTTCGCCCCTTGCCACGCCCTTGGCAGCCATTTTTACGAAACCCTTACGCTTGGCGCAAAGAGCCTTAACCCGGCTCTGGGGTAGAGTGCCGCCGTTCTCGTCATTCAGGATACAGGTTGTCATGCCCACGCTCTCCCCTCGTCTGTTCTGGCTGCTGCCCCTGTGCGCCCTCGCCCTGTTGCTGGCCTGGCGCCCCCAGGCCAAGGCCCCCGCCAGCGACTACATCACCGCCAGCGCCGAGATCCGGGATCTGGAGCAGCTCATCATGGCGGACGGTACCCTGAAGGCGCGCAAGCAGGTGAGCGTGGGCGCCCAGGTGTCGGGCCAGATCAAGAAGCTGCACGTGACCCTGGGTCAGGCAGTCAAACAGGGGGATCTGCTGGCCGAGATCGACGATCTGCCCCAGCAGAACGCCCTCAAGGATGCCCTGGCACAGCGCGACAACCTCCAGGCCCAGCTGGATTCCAAAGAGGCCACCCTTCGCAATGCCCGCCTGGCGTACCAGCGCCAGCAACAGATAGTCGCAAGAGGCCTTGGCAGCACGGCCGACCATGACAGCGCCAGAGCGACCCTGGACGAGACCCTGGCCGATATCCGGGCCCTCCAGGCCCAGCGGGTGCAGGCCGGGATCGCGGTGGACACCGCCCGGGTCAACCTGGGGTATACCCGGATCCTGGCCCCCCTCTCCGGCACCGTGGTGGCCGTGCCGGTGGAGGAGGGGCAGACCCTCAACGCCAGCCAGAGTACCCCCACCCTGCTCAAGATCGCCCGGCTCGATACCATGACGGTGGAGGCCAAGATCTCCGAGGCCGACGTCATCAACGCCCAAGTCGGCATGCCGGTCTATTTCACCATTCTTGGCAACAGCCAGCGCCGCTTCGAGGGATCCCTGCGGGCCATCGAGCCCGCCCCCGACACCATCAACGACGACGACACGACCACCAGCAGCAGCGACAGCAACGCCATCTATTATCACGGCCTCTTCGAGGTGCCCAATCAGGACGGTCAGCTCAGGATCAGCATGACGGCCCAGGTCTATCTGGTGGTCGCCCGGCTCAAAGAGGCGCTGGTGATCCCGGCCATCGCCCTGCAGGGGGATCAGGTCAGGGTGGTCGACGACGGAGGCAGGATCAGCCTGCGCCGGGTCAAGGTCGGCCTGAACAACAAGGTGGATGCCCAGATCCTGTCGGGCCTGAGCGCCGGTGAGCGGGTGATCGTCAGCGAAGTGAGCGCGGGCCAGAGCGACGCCGCCGGGGGCATGCCACCCCCCATGGGGATGTGACCATGGGCGCCTTGTTGCAGCTGCGGGGCGTCCGCCGCCACTTCGGAGAGGATGAGCGCACCGTCACCGTGCTCGACGGCATCGATCTGGCGATCGCCCGTGGGGAGATGGTGGCCATCGTCGGCGCCTCGGGCTCCGGCAAATCCACCCTGATGAACCTGCTGGGCTGCCTGGATCAGCCGAGCGAGGGGGCCTATCTGGTGGCCGGGCGCGACACTGCCACCCTCTGCCGTGACGAGCTCGCCGCCCTGCGCCGGGAGCACTTCGGCTTCATTTTCCAGCGTTATCACCTGCTGGCGGATCTCGATGCCCGCACCAATGTGGAGGTGCCCGCCCTCTACGCCGGTCTGGATCCGGCCGAGCGACGCCAGCGGGCCGAGGCCCTGCTGACCCGCTTCGGCCTCGCCAGCCGGCTCGAACACAAGCCAAGCCAGCTCTCCGGCGGCCAGCAGCAGCGGGTCAGCATCGCCCGGGCCCTCATCAACGGCGGCGAGGTGATCCTGGCCGACGAGCCGACCGGGGCCCTCGACAGCCAGAGCGGCGCCGAGGTGATGGCGAGCCTTCAGGCCCTGCATCGCCAGGGCCACACCCTGGTGATCGTCACCCACGACATGGAGATCGCCCGCCACGCCGAGCGGATCATCGAACTGAAAGATGGCCGGGTGATCGCCGATCGCCGCACGCGCGAACCACAGGCCCTTTCCCAGGCGACCCTGGCCGCCACCAATGCGTCCGTCGGGGGGAAAACCCCGCTGATGGCGGGGCTCGGCAATGCCCTGCAGATGGCCATCAAGGCCATGGTCGCCCAGCGCCTTCGCACCTGTCTCACCATGCTCGGCATCATCATAGGTATCGCCTCGGTGGTGACCGTGGTGGCCCTCGGCCAGGGCTCCCGGGAGCGGGTGCTGGAGAACATCAACGCCATGGGCACCAGCACCCTGGAGGTGTTCCCCGGCCGCGGCTTCGGGGACATGCGCTCCGCTACCATAGAGACGTTGCGGATCGGGGACGCCGAGGCCATCGCCCGGCTGGACTACGTGCACAGCGTCACCCCCAGCCTCAGCACCAGCGCCACCCTGCGCGTTGGCAGCGCCGCCGTCTCCGGCACCATCAACGGGGTCGGCGCCCAGTTCTTCCAGGTCCGGGGCTATCGCCTGGCCCAGGGCATGGGCTTCGATCGCCAGAGCGAGGAGAGCCTGGCCCAGGAGGTGGTGATCGACGAGCACACCCGGGACAAGCTGTTCGCCCCGGCCCAGTCCCCCCTGGGCCAGGTGATCCTGCTGGGGGATCTGCCCTGCCGGGTGATCGGGGTCGCCATCAAGAACCAGAGCGGCTTTGGCAGCGACGAGACCCTCAACGTCTGGATCCCTCATACCACTGCCATGAGCCGCCTGCTGGGGCAGAGCCATCTGCGCAGCATCAGCGTGCGGGTACGGGACGAGGTGAGCCTGGACGCCGCCCAGGACGGCATCAGCCGCCTGCTCACCCTGCGCCACGGCAGCCAGGACTTCTTCCTGCTCAACACCGACAGCATCCGCCAGACCATCAGCCAGACCAGCGCCACCCTGACCACGCTGATCGCCCTCATCGCCCTCATTTCCCTGATCGTCGGGGGCATAGGGGTGATGAACATCATGCTGGTCTCGGTCACCGAGCGCACCCGGGAGATAGGGGTGCGGATGGCGGTCGGCGCACGGACCCGGGACATCCAGCAGCAGTTCCTCATTGAAGCCGTGCTGATCTGCCTGCTGGGGGGAGTGCTCGGCATAGCCCTCTCCCTGGTGCTGGGCCAACTGTTCGACCACCTCGGCAGCGGCGTCCGGATGAGCTACTCCCTTGCCGCCATGGGGGTGGCCTGCCTTTGTGCCAGCCTGATCGGGGTAATATTCGGCTTCGCCCCGGCCCGCCGGGCCGCCAGGCTGGATCCCATCCACGCACTGGAGCGCGAATAGCCCGCATTGACGCCGGGGTGACGCCACCCCGACACCGGATCGGGGGCCGACACCGGCCCCGCCACCAAGCCTGAACGCCCGCACTTCTTCCCTGAATGCGCGGGTTCTTTGACCGGGTCCCGTACCCGGTCTTTTTTTGTCTCCCGCCCGCCACTCCGACAAAAAGCCGCCCGAAGGCGGCTCTTGTCATCACGGGCCAGTCGGTTACCCCGGGCCATCAGGTGCCTATGATGCCACCATCGTCCCGGGTGATCCGCAACACGGCGGAACGGGGGATGGCGGTGCCGCCGTCCGGGAAGTGAGAGGGAGCCCCCTCCTCCCCCGGGTGCTGCACCCCGACGAACATGGTGCGCCAGTCAGGCGTGAAGGTGAGGCCCGTGATCTCGCAAGCCACGGGGCCGGTCAGGAAGCGGCGCACCTCGCCGCTCGCGGGATCGGCGCACAGCATCTGGTTGTTGCCCATGCCGGCAAACTGCTTCTCGTTGGAGTAGTCGCCGTCGGTCTGGATCCAGAGCCGTCCCGCTTCGTCGAAGCCGATGCCGTCCGGGCTGTTGAACATGTTGTCCGGGTGGATGCTGGCACTGCCCGCCATCAGCCCCTCCTTGTGCACACCTGGGTTGCCCGCCAGCAGGAAGAGATCCCACTCGAAGCGGTCGCTCCCGTGATCGTCCCCCATCGGGCGCCAGCGGATGATCTGGCCATAGGGGTTCTCGGCCCTGGGGTTGGCGCCGTCCAGGGGCTGGTTCTCCTTGAGGCCGCGGTTCTTGTTGTTGGTCAGGGTGCAGTAGACCTCTGCCCTGTGGGGATGCACGGCCACCCACTCGGGCCTGTCCATGGTGGTGGCGCCGAGCCGGGTCGCCGCCTCCCGGGCGAAGATGAGCACCTCCCCCTGATCGGCGAAGCCGTTCTCCCGGGTCAGGCCATGCTGGCCGTGTACCAGGGGCAGCCACTGGCCGGTACCTTTGAGCTCCCCCTCCCTGGCCTCGAAGCGGGCCACATAGAGGGTGCCCTCGTCCAGCAGATCCCGGTTGGCGGGGTCATCGCCCGGCGCCACCTGGTTCTTGGAGACGAAGCGATAGATGTGCTCGCCCCGCTCGTCGTCGCCCAGGTAGACCACGGCGCGGCCATCCTTGTTGACGGTGAAGGCGGCATTCTCATGCTTGAAGCGGCCAAGGGCGGTGCGCTTCTTCGGGGTGGAGGCGGGATCCTGCGGATCGATTTCCACCACCCAGCCGAAGCGGTGCGGCTCCTGGGGATGCTTAGCGAGATCGAATCGCTCGTCAAATTTGTGCCAGCCAAAGCCTGCATCCTCGGCGGCCAGGCCGTAGCGGGCGGCGCGCTGGTCCAGCACCGGCTTGCCCGCACTGCCGAAGTAGCCGTTGAAGTTCTCCTCGCAGGTGAGGTAGGTGCCCCAGGGGGTCTGGCCGTTGGCGCAGTTGTTGAAGGTGCCGAGGGCGGTGCGCCCCTCGGGATCGGCCTGGGTCTTGAGCAGGGCATGGCCTGCCGCCGGGCCGCTCAGGGTCATGGGGGTGGTGGCGGTGATACGGCGGTTGAGGGCCCCCCTGGGGTTGGCCTGCCACTTGCCATCGACGCGCGCCAGCTCCACCAGGGAGACCCCGTGGGCCGCCTGGGCCTTGGCGACCGCCTCGGCACTGAGGGCCTTGCCGCCATCTTCAAACAGGTATTCGTAGTTGGTGTATTCGTTGTTGACGGCGAGCAGGGCACGATCCGGACCCAGGGGGAAGAAGCTCATGCCGTCGTTGTTGTCGCCAAACTGGCGGGCCTGGGCCTTGGCATCATTGCGCTGGGCAAAGGCGGGGGCATCGGGGAAGAGGGCATCCCCCCAGGCGATCAGCACCTCGGCCCGGTAGCCGGGCGGCACCACTATGGTGTCGGCCACCGAGGCGGGCACGGCCTGGAAGCCGAGCAGCGGCTGGGTCGCGGCGGCCACGGCGCGGGCCACCGGGCTCGCGGCGAAGAAGGCCACCATGCTGGCGGCGCCCACCCCCTTCAGGAAACCACGGCGGCTCAGGCCGGCCTCGATGAGGCGGTTGAATTCCGGCTCCTGCTCCCGGGGATGGTTGGCGCTGTCTCTCTCGTCAAAACGGCTCATCGGCTTTTCCTTGTTCTCTGTGCTGGCGTCATTGAGTAATCACTGCGTCCGGCCACAGCATGGCGGCACTTTATTAAACAAGGATGACAAGCGATGAGATAACCGCCTGGCCCGACAAGGCGCCACCGCCCAGGAGAAGGGGCGGTGGACACGAGTCCCACCGCCCCAAGAGACACATCGCCGACAGAAGCTCTCCCCTCTATCTAGCCGCACTTCTTCAGGCTGATATGCCAGTTGGCGCCGGATTGCACCTGGTGTCTGGCGGCGAAGCTGTCCATGTTCAGGGCCACCGACACCTGCAACAGGCTGTTGAGGTAGACCAGGGGCTGGCCTTCAGGTACATCGCCAAAGCTGCTGACGTAGGGGGCCTTGCCCTCGTATTTCAGCGCATCCCCTTCGCTGATCCTGATGCAGGCGTTGTCCCCCTTGTGGATGCCTGCCTTGCCGAGCAGGGCCTCGTCGATGTTGGTCCAGACGTTGCCGTACTGCACGTCCAGGATCGGGATGGTGCCCTTCAAGGTGCCATCCTGCTCGACCACAGCAGGCTGATAGGGGATGGTCACCACCTCGGCAGGCAGTTTGGGCCCCACCTGCTCGAAGCTGATGGCACCGGAGGCGAGGCGGGCACCAGTGTAGGCGTAGACGTCGCGCCCATGGAAGGTGTAGGACTTCTCGGAGCCCTTGAGGCGGTTGGTCTTCTCGTCTATCTGGCGCACGGTGTCGATGCCGAAGTGCTCCGCCGCCAGGGTCAGGGTGCCGTTGTCCGGGCTGACGATGTAGTGGCCGCTCCTGGTCTTGAGCACCACCGACTTGCGTTCGGTGCCGACACCGGGGTCCACCACGCTGACGAAGACGGTGCCCTCGGGCCAGTATTGCAGGGTCTGATAGAGGCGGTAGGAGGCCTCCCAGATGTTGTAGGCCGGGATCTCGTGGGTCAGGTCATGGAGCGGCAGGGTGCGGTCCACCCCGAAGGCGACCCCCTTCATGGCGGAGACGGCGCCATCCTTGAGACCGAAGTCGGTCTGGAACACCAGGGCCTCGTTGGCAAGAGCACTCGCCCCCACCAGAGAGAGGGCGAGCACGAGGGCGCGGGGGACAATACGAATATCCATGTCAGGGCTCCTTTCAAGACGTTTGGACGTCCAGATTGCCATTCAAGGAGATCTTTGCAACCCCTGATGCCCGAATGGGGGGAAAAGACTCGCCAATCCGGACCGCTCGGGTGTATCCATGGGCATTCGACGACAGGAGAGCACCACATGACAGTAGAGAAACGCGACACCATTTTGCTGAGCCTGGGGGAGACCCGGAGCCGGGTGCAGATCAGCGGGGCGGACGGCGTCAGCCAGACCTTTTCGCTGGCCCTGGGGTTGGATGCCCTGACCCCGGGTCCGTTTCGCCGGGACCCGCCGAGCGCCCTGGAGCTGGAGCAGGCCATCCCGGTAACGGAGGATCTGCTGACCCCCCTCGAGCTTGAGCAGGCCATCATGGTGGTGGAAGATGTGCTGATGCCCCTCGCGGACCGGATCCCGCCCCACCCCGTGCTGCACCTGCAAAGCCCGGTGCCCCTGGCCGAGGTGCTCGGCAACCGGGTGCAGAGCCGGGAGAACATAGAACGGTTGTTCGGCCAGCTGGCCGCCATGGTGGAGGGGGATCCCCTCGCCTCCGCCCAGTTGCCGAGGGAGAGGCGCGTCGCCGCCGCCCTGCTGATCCTGCGGGAGTGGATGCACCACCTGGATGCCGGGAGCGTCGCCCTGGTTGACTGAGCCAGCCCGGCCTGAAGAGCCAGCCGACGCGCTGGCAGAGGTATTTCACTGCATCTGACCTTTGCAGCCCCACCGGTCCGCCTTCTGCCCGTGCCGCTGTATCTGTTACCATGCCGGCCACTCTGATCGTTTCCGTCTCGGCCCCTGGCCGCGATAACCCCATACTGGTGCCCCTATGTCCAACGCCTCCTTTGCCGACCTGGCGCTCTCCCCCCGTTTGCAGCAGACCCTGAGCGAACTCGGCTACGCCACGCCGACCCCGATCCAGGCCGCCGCCATCCCGGCCATCCTGGCAGGCCGCGATCTGCTGGCGGGGGCCCAGACAGGTACCGGCAAGACCGCCGCCTTCGTGCTGCCACTGCTGGAGTTGTTGATGCAGCAGCCGCAACAGGCGTCCCCTCGCCCCATCCGCGCCCTGGTGCTGGTGCCGACCCGCGAGCTGGCGGTGCAGGTTTTTGATAGCGTCGAGCGCTACGGTCAGGGCACAGGCCTTGCCAGCGCCCTGGTCTACGGCGGGGTCAGCATAGCGGCCCAGGTGGAGGCGCTGAAAGCCGGGGTGGATCTGCTGATCGCCACCCCGGGCCGGTTGCTCGACCATCTGCGCCAGGGGGCGCTGCGCCTGGGCCAGCTAGAGTATCTGGTCTTCGACGAAGCCGATCGCATGCTCGACATGGGCTTCATGGACGAGATCACCGCCCTGCTCAAACAGATACCGGCGGATCGCCAGACCCTGCTGTTTTCGGCCACCTGCGACGACAACCTCTTTGCGCTCAGCAAGGTCTTGCTGCGCGACCCCGAACTGATCGAGGTGGCACCGCGCAACACCACGGCGGCCGAGGTGGAGCAGCGGGTCTATGCGGTGGATGGGGAGCGCAAGGTGGCACTGGTCGAACACATGCTGACCGTGAAGGGCTGGGCACCGGCGCTGATCTTCAGCCGCACCCGCCAGGGGGCCGACAAGCTGGCCCAGCAGCTTGGCAAGGCGGGCATCAATGCGCTGGCCTTCCACGGGGATCTGTCCCAGAGCGCGCGGGAGAAGGTGCTGCTGGAGTTTCGCGCCGGTACTCTGCAGGCGCTGGTGGCCACCGACGTGGCGGCCCGCGGCCTCGATATCAGCGACCTCAACCATGTGATCAATCTGGAGTTCCCCCATCAGCCGGAGGATTACGTGCACCGCATCGGGCGCACCGGCCGCGCCGGCAACAAGGGGCTCGCCATCACATTGTTCAGCCCCGAAGACGCACCCCTGCTGGAGAAGGTGGAGGCCGTGCTCGACACCCGATTGCCCCAGCAGTGGTTCCCGGGCTTCGAGCCGGATCTCACCCGCTTCGACCCAGAGCCGCGCCGCGCCAGCAAGGGTGCCCAGAAGCAGAAGGCCAGAAAGCAGGCCCTCGCGGGCAACAAAGGCGGCAAGGGCCGCAAGCCCTGACATGGAGGATCTTGCGGGGGAGCCCCAAAGCACGGGTGCTCCCCTTTTCCTCGCGCCGGCCCGGGGAGAAACCCTGGCGCCGCCGACCCCCTCTCTTGCTCTCTCCCTCTTGTTCCCCTGACCAGACCGCCCCCAGAGCCTTGCCACACTCTGCTACAAAAGAGGTAGTGAAGGGGCACACTTTCGCCACAAAGCAGGCGTGAAATAAAGGCATGGCACAAGGAGGACATCATGAAACCCGCATCCCTCGTCTGGGCCCTGCCCCTGACCCTCACCCTGCTCTGGCTCTCTGGTCTCACCCAGTGGCCCGCCAGCGTCTGGCCCTGGCGCCACGAGCTGCTTATCCTGACCGGTCTGCTTGGCCTCGGCGCCATGACCCTCTCTTTGCTGCTGGCCCTGCGCCTGCCCAGGCTCGAGGCCTGGTGTGGCGGGCTGGATCGCATGTTGCGCCTGCACCGCAGCAGCGCCCTCTGGGCCACCGGCACCCTGATGGCCCACTGGCTGCTGGTGGAAGCCCCCAAGTGGGCCGTCGCCGCCGACTGGCTGACCCGGCCGGCACGCCGCGGTGCAGGCGCAGGCAGCGATGACCTGTGGCACGAACTCGGCAATACCCTGGGGGAATGGGGTTTCTATCTGCTGCTGGCCCTGGTAGCGGTGAGCCTGCTTGCGGTGGTGCGCTACGAGCGCTTCCGGGTGGTTCACCGGCTGGCCCCCGTCATCTATCTGATGGGCTGGCTGCACGGGCTCTGCCTGCTGCCACGCATCGGCGTCCTGACCCCGGTCGGCCTGACCCTGCTCATCGGCGGCGGGCTGGGTGCCCTGGGGGCGCTCTACTCCCTGTTTGGCCGGGTGGGCCAAAACGAGCGCCACCAGGGGACGGTCAGCGCCCTCACCCCCCTGGATGAGCGCACCCTGGAGATCCGGGTTGCCCTCACCGCGCCCCTGCACGGCTATCGCCCCGGACAGTTCGCCTTCTTCGACTTCGCCGGGTGCGGCGAGCCCCATCCCTACACCCTGGTGGATGTCTCGGCAGACTACCGCTCCCTGACCCTGGCGGTACGCGCCCTCGGGGATCACACCCGCTGGCTGCACCGCCACCTCAAGGTGGGGGATGCGGTCATCGTGACCGGCCCCTATGGCGCCTTCGCCCTGCCAGACCCGGCCCCCGCGCTCTGGATGGGCGCCGGTATCGGCATCACCCCCTTCGTCGCCTGGCTGGAGGCCCTGGTGCGCCGTGGCGAGACACGCCCGGGCACCACCTTGCTGCAATGCGCCCCCAGCGCCGAGGCCGCCCCCTACCACAGTCGGCTGGCCGAGCTGTGCCGCCGGGCCGGGGTCGACTACCGGCTGCATCTGGAGTCAGAGCGCGGCCGACTGGATCTCCCCGCCCTGGGCAAACGCCAGCACACCCCGGTGTGGTTCTGCGGCCCCGAGCCCATGGCCCACACCCTGGATGCCCATCTGGCCACCCCGCTGCACCGGGAGCTGTTCCGCTTCCGTTGACAGATCAGCCCGGCGCGTTCAGCCATTGGCTGCCAGTTGATATAAAGGGGGCAGGGAGACGGGCGGGCACGGGCCCCCTTGAGTGGAACAGACCTCCGCCGCCCGCACGCTACCGCCCCAGAAACTCGCCACCAGTATCAAGGCCCCGGCCAACCCGTATTTGATCCAGGATTTCATCGTCTTGCTCCCCTCTCTTTGGCCCTCGCCACCCTGTGGCAAGCGGGCCCATTTATCAGTGGGCAGAAGATAGAAGGGATATGTGAGGGGGAGAATGAGGCTGTGTGAAGCCAGGGTGAAGTCTGGGGAGATCAGGAGAAATCAGCAGCGAGTCACGACAAAGATGGCGGTTGGCAATGCGGGGAATGGAGAGAGGTAAGGGCTCAACATACGCAATCAACGCCTTGATGTAGGGTCGATTAGCGCAGCGTAATCGTCCGCATACCGCCACGCATCAGATCATGACAAGACCGACAGGAAACTCTGGATATCAGCAGCGTCTCGGCAACTCCCTATTCGCGATCGTCCGAATACGCTTCGCTATTCGATATGGCCATGATCCTGCCAAGCCAAATATGCTAAATTACCAATGCTCAGGCATATTATTGAAAGAGAACTTCACAGATGAAACCTCATGAAGATCACAAGCAATAACATCTGCTGATGTTAAGTCAAAGAGAGCTATGTTATGACCTGCAGCAAGAGAGCTTTTATAAGCAATCCCATCATATCCTTTGGACTTAATAAACTCAGAGATAATTTGGGTGGGTACGTAATCAGATGTCACATCCGATGCTTTTACCGGTCGAGAGAACGCATTATCTATATCAGCCCAAACAGCTTTGATGATTTCTTCCTGTTGTGGCTCCCCTAGATAAAATCGACGATTACCCTCTCCATACAACTCAGAAAAGTCAATCACCCTGAGTTTTCTATTAACTCTAAACCGTGCAAGTGAAATAATAGAACCTAACCATGGCCTAACTTCAGACATTGCCGTTTCTTTATCTGTAGCAACATATATGTATGGAATACCCTTGGGATTAGCTCTTCCTTCTGATGCGGAATCTACTAATGGTTTCATTCTCTGATATGGGAATGGAATAGGCATGCTATCAACTACTACCTCCTCTCCTGTATCGTGGTCTGTTTGCGTTATCTCTCTCTCATTATGCCCTAACTGGGCACGCCATAAAACATGGCTAGGCTCAACCACTTTAATTCTATCCTGACAGGTTTCAAGAATAGAATTCATGAAGCTTTGGGATTCTGCATCTAAAATATAGCGATTTTTTGAGCCCACTGCATTCATAAATTTGTAATAGCTTCTATGAGATTTAAATGTCATTCCACAACCTTATTGAAGATGAATACAGTTGAAGACTTTACCATAAAAATGTGCTACGACGTACAAATAAACACCACGAACAGACATTTACAAATACTACTCAACAGTTAACCACCTGATACATTATCACCACAAAATTTTCTTTTATAGATAAGAACGACAGAAATAACACAGCAATAGAATGCATCATTAGAAATGCGACTAAGTTAACTATTGATAACAGCATTGACCACAGCAAAAATTTAGAGGGTTGCAATTAATATCTTTAAATAAAAACAAGCCAATATAGATAATAAAAAACCACCCGCATAATGGGTGGTTTTTTCATTATATTCGGACGAACCCGAGAGATTTAACCCAC
Organism: Aeromonas sp. FDAARGOS 1409; assembly: GCF_019048705.1. NCBI lineage: Bacteria > Pseudomonadati > Pseudomonadota > Gammaproteobacteria > Aeromonadales > Aeromonadaceae > Aeromonas > Aeromonas sp. FDAARGOS 1409. Next base: position 2,141,983 of record NZ_CP077395.1, on the reverse strand, counting down.
AACACCAATCACTCCAACGGCGGCGTGCGCGGCGGCACCTGGCGCTTGCTGCCGGTGGACTCGAAGGCCGAGGCGACGCGCAGCAGATTGTTGTCGTCATAGGCGCGACCGGCGAAGGTCAGGCCCACCGGCATACCGATATCGGCCATGACGCCCATGGGGACGGTGACGGTCGGCACGCCGAGGTGGCGAATGGCGAGGTTGCCGTTGGCGACCCAGATGCCGTTGCTCCAGGCGATATCGGCGGAGGCCGGATTCACGTCCGCGTCGGCCGGGGCGACGTCGGCGACGGTGGGGAACAGCACGGCGTCGAGCTTGAGCCCGTCCATCCACTCTTCCAAGTCCAGCTTGCGGGTCTGCTCCAGACCGCGCAGGCCGTCCGGCACCGAAGCAATCTCGTCGAAACGCTTGAGACCGCGCTTGGCCATCTTGACGTACTCGTCCATGCCCGCCGCCAGATCGCCCTCGCGGTTCGGCAGGGTACCCGGATCGTGGGGGAAGATTTGGGGCCCGTCGACATCCGCAAGCTTGTTGAGTTTGGGATCGCCGTTGGCGCGCAGGAAGTCGTCGAACGCCCAGCCGGAGAGCTCCCACAGCTCGTCGTTGAGAAACTCCGGGCTCACGATGCCGCGATTGAACACGGTCGGCGCGCCGGGTCTGTCCCCTTCGCAGTTGGAGACCAGCGGGAAGTCCACCTCGATGACTTCGGCGCCCGCGGCTTCCAGCGCCTTGCGGGCCTCTTCCCAGAGGGCAATCACGGCCTCGCGGGTATGGATGCGCTGACCGGTCGGGCCGCCGATACCGGGATTGTCGCTGGTGCCCGCCAGTTCATCCTTGTTGATAAACATGCGCGGCACGCCGAGGCGCTTGCCCTTGAGGGCATCGGCCTTGGCGGCCAGATCCAGATAGGAAGCCGGACGCACCTCGGAGGCCTTGGGGATCTTGACCCAGGGCTGCATCCGCCACAGGTCACCACGAGTCTCGGCATCGTCGGCCACTACCACATCCAGCACTTCCAAGAGGTCTGCCATGGTGCGGGCATAGGGCACGACGACGTCCATGGTCGGGGTCAGGGGCCAGTTGCCACGCACAGAAATCACGCCACGGGACGGGGTGTAGGCGCACAGGCCGTTGTTGGACGCAGGACCCCGGCCGCTCGACCAGGTCTCTTCGGCGAGACCAAAGGCGGCAAAGCTGGCCGCGGTGGCGGTACCGGCGCCGTTGGAGGAGCCGGAGGCAAAGGGCGCGGTCAGGTAGTCGGCGTTGTAGGGGCTCTCGGCGCGGCCATAGACGCCGCGCTGCATGCCGCCATTGGCCATGGGGGGCATATTGGTCTTGCCCAGGCAGATGGCACCGGCGGCGCGCAGGCGCTCAACGGTAAAGGCGTCGCGCTGGGCCACCAGATCCTTGAAGGCCGGGCTGCCGGAGGCGGCAGTCAGCCCCTTGACCAGATAGCTGTCTTTCGCGGTGTAGGGGATGCCGTCGAGCGGCCCCAGGGTTTCACCACGGGCGCGGCGCTCATCGGACGCTTGCGCCTCTTTGAGCGCATCGGGATTGGCGACCACTACGGCATTGAGGCGGGTTTGTGTCTCGGGGCCGTCATAGGCTTTGATCCGGGCCTGATAGGCCTCGACCAGTTCGACCGCTGTGGTGCGGCCCGATTCGAGCGCGGCACGCAGCTCGGCAATGGAAACCTCGGTCACTTCGATCATGGGGATCTCCTGTAGAAGGGTGACTGTTTGTCATGATGATCGCCGCATCGGCGCCTGCGACCATCACACCATCAAGAGATAAAACCCCACGGCGTGGGGTTTTGAATACCAACCTCGGCTGGCTTGGAACAGGTTCTTACTTGCCAGAAGGAATTTGCTGAGTAATGCAGTGGATATTGCCACCACCCAGCAGGATCTCCCGGGCCGGTACGCCGACCACGGTGTGATCCGGGAAGATCTCTTCCAGAATGCGCTGGGCTTCGCCGTCGGTGGCGGCATCCAGCAGCGGGTAGACGATGCGATCGTTGGTGATGAGGAAGTTCACGTAGGAACCGGCCAGACGGCCTTCTGCCTCGCGCGGCACACCGCTGCCGCTCTCGACGCCGGCGGATTCCTCTTCGGTGCAGTAGAGCGGGCCCGGCTGGGGCAGCTTCCACACTTTCAGCTTGCGACCCTTGGCGTCCACCGCCGCTTCCAGCACCTGGAGGGCGGCCAGGGAGCGGGCGTACTGGGGATCGGTCTCGTCGTCGGTCCAGTGCAGGGCCACTTCACCCGGACGCACGAAGCAGCACATGTTGTCGATGTGGCCGTCGGTCTCGTCCATGTAGACGCCTTCGTCCAGCCAGATAAAGCTCTTCACACCCAGATAGTCGCGCAGGTGCGCCTCGATCTGATCCTTGGTCAGGTGCGGGTTGCGGTTCTCGTTGAGCAGGCACTCGGCGGTGGTCAGGCAGGTGCCTTCGCCATCCACGTGGATGGAGCCCCCTTCCAGAATGAGCGGCGCGGCGTAACGATCCATGCCGTGCTGCTCCAGCATCCGGGCCGCCACTTTCTCGTCCTGATCCCAGGGATAGTAGAGACCGCCCTTGTGGCCGCCCCAGGCGTTGAAGCCCCAGTCCACCCCGCGGCACTCGCCGGCGGCGTTGGTGACCACGGTGGGACCGGTGTCGCGTGCCCAGCAGTCATCGCTGGCCATCTCCACCAGGGTGACGTGGGCGGGCATGATGGCGCGAGCCTGCTCCATAAACTGGGCCGGCACCCCCATAAAGACCGGGGTGGCTTGCCCGATGGCATCGGCCACCTTGGCGAAGGTGGCTTGCGCGAAGCGACCGGCGACGCGCCAGTTGTCCGGGCGGAACGGCCAGATCATCCAGACGGCCTGCTGGTGCGCCCACTCGGCGGGCATGGTGAAGCCGTCGGCGGCCGGAATGGAGTTGATGGTCTTGATGCTCATCGCAAGGCTCCTTGCATGGATTGAGGCCCCCGGATTGATGCAGGAACCCTGGAAAAATAAGAGTGGGTCGCAGTGTAAGAAGTTGCGCGCCCATCCATCAAATGAATAGGATGGATTGTCCCATAAGCACGGCGAATAATCCTCCATGAAACTGCACCAGCTCGACCTCAATCTGCTGCTCGCCTTTGACGCCCTGATGACGCAAGGGAGCGTGACCCGCGCCGCCGAATCGCTCTTTATCAGCCAGCCCGCCATGAGCCACTCCCTCAACCGGCTGCGCACCTTTCTCGGCGACCCTCTGCTGGTGCGCACTCCCCAGGGGATGTTGCCGACTCCCCGGGCCCAGCGCCTGCACCTGGGGGTGCAGCAGGCACTGCGGCTGCTGGAGCAGCAACTCTCGGAGGAGGACGAATTCGAGCCGAGCCAGTCGAAGCGCCGCTTCGTGCTCTGCACCACGGACTACGTGGAGTGCGTGCTGATCCCGCCGCTTATCCAGCGCCTCAGGACGCTGGCCCCCGGGGTCACCATCGAGATCCGCATCCTGCGCGACACCCTGCCCGAAGCCGAGCTGGCGAGCGGCGAAATCGATCTGGTGCTGGGGTTTGACGAATACATGCAGGTGCCGGGGTATCTGGGCAAGGAGACCTGGCTCACCGAGCCCCTGGCCGGGCTGGTGCGCGCCACACTGGCGCTGGAGGAGGAGCGCATCACCCTGGCAAAGCTTATCGAGATGCCCCATGTGTTCCACTCGCCGCTCGGCACCTCGGAGGCGAGCCTCGACCGCTATTTGCAGAGCCTGGGTCATAGCCGCACCATCTCGGTCAACAGCCAGAGCTATATGTCCGCCGCCGCCATCGTGAGCCAGAGCGACCACCTGCTGGTGCTGCCGAGCATGGTGGCCGAGCTGCTCGCCAACCACTGGCCGCTCAGGAGCCTGCCCCTGCCCGAAGACGTGCCGGACTACCACCTCAACTGCGTCTGGCACCCGGTGCATGCGCAGCAACCGGCCTTGATCTGGTTGAAGGCGTTGATGAAGGAGCTGGTGAATCCGGGATAAGCGCTGCGTCTGGCACACCAGGCTGCACGCCCAGCCACCCGCGCTGACATGGCTCAAAAATCTGATGAAGGAGCGGATGAACCAGGAATAGCCCCTCACCGGGCCTCGCTGGCCACCGGCAGTTCGCCGAGGGCGATGGCGGCCTGCAGGCGGCGGTGATCCTCCCGGGTACGCTGGCCATAGGCCACCGCAAACTCGGCGATGGCCTCGTCCATCACGTCCGACTTGCCCAGGTAGCCGGCGATGCGGGCCGCGTCCCCCGACTTGGCGTGGGCCAGCGCCAGGGCCCAGCCGCAGAGCTGGCAGTATTCGACGAAGTGGCGGGGCCTGACCATGCCTGGGGTGATGTCGATGCCCCCCTTCATGTCCCGCAGCTGGCGCACGTAGAAGTGGCGTCCCCTGAGCTCGCACCAGCCGAGGAAGATGTCCGGCGAGCCCTGGATCAGGCGCTGGCCCCGCACCACCCGCCGCCCCTGGCTGCCGCTGTCATCTTCCGAGGTGAAGTAGGGCGCCAGCACCGAGGGCTGGGCCTCCTTGACCTGCAGGAAGAGGGGATCGTCGTCGTCGGCCCCCGTCAGCAGTATCACCCAGCAGCGGGTGCCCACGCTGCCCACCCCGACCACCTTGCGCACCACGTCCACGACCCGGTAGCGGCGCAGCAGGATCCGCCTGTCTTCCGGCAAGGAGGCCAGATAGGCCTCCAGCAGCTCCCCGAGCACCTCGTAGACAGGCTCCCCATCCTCGGTGTGGGTCTCGCGGATGACGAAGGGGTGGATCTCGCGGATCCTGTGCTGATCGTCCACCAGATCAGTCATCTTGCCGAGCACCTGCAGGTGATTGCGCCCCCTGGCCTTGGCGAAGGCGGCTTCGACACTGCGGTGGGCATCCTCGGAGAAGGCGTGGAGCACTGAGGCCTGATCGATGCGATCGTACCAGACGTGCATGAAGCCCATCTTGCCGTACTCCCGCAGCCGGGTGCGGTAGCCGGCCACTGTCATTCTGGCCGCCTCCCGCTGGCGGGCGGCGCTGGCCCCGAGAAAGTCGGCCGCCACCAGGGCGCTCGCGGCGAGCCGCTTGAGATCCCACTCCCAGGGCCCGATGTGGGTCTCATCGAAGTCGTTGATGGCCAGCACCAGGTTGCGCTCTGCGCTCGCATAGAGGCCTATGTTGGCCACGTGCATGTCGCCGCAGGCCTGCACCATGAGCCCGGTGCGCGGCGTGTCGACCAGATCCGCCGCCATGATGGCCGCCGCCCCGCGCAGGAAGGCGAACGGGGACTCCTGCATCCTGGCGTGGCGCACCGGTACCAGCCGCTGCACCCGGGTGGCGGCCTGGGCCTTGAGCACGGCGATGGGATCCCGCCCGTGCGAGGGATCCGGCAGCAGGCAATGGGATTCCCGGGGCACCCGATCGCGCAGTTGCTTGCCGGCGGCGAAGCGCTCTTCGATGGAGAGACGGGGGGCGGTGAAATGCATCAGCATCGCCTGGGACTTCGATGGTTTGGCCATATTCGCTTGCTCCTGACACTGTCCCATGAAGATGGAAGAGGGGGCGGACGAGAGCAAGGCAGGACGGGGGAAAAATCGGCCGAAGCAGGCCGTGCGAGAGGGGTCAGCGAAGGACGAGGGCCGCCATCAGCTGGGTGACAACCCCCTCCAGCAGCATAGGGTCCGGGTGGCACTGGGCGAAGGTGATGAGCCCCTGGATATTGACCTGCAGAAAGGCGGTCAGGGTGGGGATGTCCCGCCCGGGCGCCAGCTCCCCCAGGGCCTTTGCCCGTTGCAGCTGCTGCGCGAGATCGCGCTCCAGCTCGCCATAGATGGCCTTGCAACGCAGGTGCAGCTCCTCGTCCTGCTCCGCTAGCTCCATCAGGGTGCGGGTCACCAGGCAGGCGCCCTGCAGCGCATCGTCCACCAGCCGGGTGAAGTAGGCATGCAGCCCGGCCAGGGGGCTCGCCTGCTCGAAGCAGCGCCGGCGCAGGGCGCACTTCTCCTCCACATAGTGATCCACCGCCGCCAGCAGCAGGCCGCGCTTGTTGCCAAAGGCCGCGTAGAGGCTGCCCGGGTGCAGGCCGGTCGCCGCCACCAGCTCCTGCATGGTGGTCTTGGCATAGCCTCTGGCGCGAAACGCCTCCATGGCGCTTCGCAGGACAAGATCCCGATCAAATTCGGCAGTGCGCATGGGGTCTCCGTTGGCAAGGTGTCGTGGGGCGGGAAAACAGGGCGGCAAGTTTACCCCAGCCATTCCCTTCAATCCATGTTGAATGCTTGCTCAAAAAAGACTTGCACACAAACCAAAAAACGTCTTGAATGCCCGTTCAAGAATCATCCCCAAGGACAAGCCCCATGGATACCCTGTTTCAACCCTATCGCCTGAACGACACCCTCACCCTGGCCAACCGCTTCATGATGGCCCCCCTGACCCGCTGCATGGCGGGCCCGGGCCTGGTGCCGACCGAGCAGATGGCCGCCTACTACGGCCGCCGCGCCGACATCGGCCTCATCATCTCCGAGGCCACCATCATCCGGCCGGATGGTCAGGGTTACCCCAATACCCCGGGGCTCTACAGCGCCGAGCAGGTGGAAGGCTGGAAGAAGGTGACCGCCGCCGTGCACGCCAGGGGCGGCAAGATCTTCGCCCAGCTGTGGCACGTGGGCCGCCTCTCCCACCCCTTCTTCCATCACACCGAAGTGCTGGCCCCCTCCGCCGTCGCCCATGAAGGCACGGTGCCGCGCATGCGCGAGCTGGTCTATCAGGTGCCCCGCGCCCTGACCGAGAGCGAGATCGCCCAGCTGGTCGAGGATTACGCCCAGGCCGCCGCCAACGCCATCGAAGCGGGCTTCGACGGGGTGGAGATCCACGGCGCCAACGGCTACCTCATCGATCAGTTCCTGCACCACGCCAGCAACCTGCGCACCGACAGCTACGGCGGCAGCCCCGAGAACATGAGCCGCTTCGCCCTGGAAGTGGTGGACGCCATCAATGCCCGCATCGGCGGGGACAGGGTGGGTCTGCGCCTCTCCCCCGGCGCCTATGTGCACCTCGAAGGGGATGCCCGGGATCGCGCCGTGTTCGACCACCTGCTGGCCGAGCTGAATCAGCGCACCCTGGCCTATGTGCACCTCGGCATCTTCGATGACAGCCTCACCTTCGACTACCTGGATGGCCGCGCCTCCGACTACCTGCGTGCCCGCTACGACGGCCATCTGGTGGGAGTCGGCAACTACAGCGCCGAGACCGCGGCCGAGGCCATCGAGGCCGATCACTTCGACCTCGTCGCCATCGGTCGCCCCCTCATCGCCAACCCGGACTACCTCGCCAAGGTGAAGCAGGGAGAGGCGCTGACCCCCTATGCCGACACCATGCTGGCCGAGCTGGTGTAAAACCGCGCAGCGCCCACCGCGCCGGCGGAGCGGGCATCAGCCGCCAGCCCCTGGCGCTCCAGGGGTCTGGCCGCCGCAGCCTGCCTTTTCCTGACCAAGGATGGAGTCCGCGCCCTGGCGCGGGTTTCCAATGTTTGGGCCCCTCTCCCGGGCCCTTTTTTCTGCCCGCTCACCCCCTTAACCCCGCAAAATGGTTGTCATCAACAACCAAAAAGTGTTATTGGTTGCGTACGACAACCAAAACCCTCAGAAGGAAACTGAATCCATGGATCCCCGCCCCCTGCGCGCCCTGTCACGGGAACTGGTACGCGAACTCGGCATGCTCTCCCAGCAGTGCGGCTCCCTGGCCCTGAGCCCCCTGGAGGCCCACCTGCTCATCGAGCTGGAGAAAGGCCCCGCCACCAACCAGCAGCTCGCCGAGCGCCTTCGCATCGACAAGTCCAACGCCAGCCGCCCCCTGGCCCGCCTCGCCGAGCGGGAGCTCATCGCCTGGCAGCCCCACCCCTCGGACGGGCGCAGCAAGGAGGCGAGCCTCACCGAACAGGGCAAGGGGCAACTTGAGGAGCTGCACCGGCAGATGGACGAGACCATGGCCGGGGCCCTGGCCCAGCTCTCCCCCGCCGAGTGCGAGCGGATCTGGGAGGGGATGCGGCTCTATCGCAGCGCCCTCTCCCGGGCCCGCCGCCAACAGGGGTTCGTCATCCGCCCCATCACCCCGGCCGACAATCCCCGGATCGCCGCCGTGGTGCGCGCCGTCTCCGCCGAGTACGGCCTCACCGCCGACAAGGGCTACGGGGTGGCGGATCCCAATCTCGACTTCCTCCACGAGACCTACCAGGGGGAGCGCAGCCGCTACTGGGTGATCGAGGGGCCGGACGGCAGCATCCTCGGCGGCGGCGGCATAGCGCCGCTGGCGGGAGATCCGGAGATCTGCGAGCTGCAGAAGATGTACTTCCTCCCCGCCCTGCGCGGGTTGGGGCTGGGACGGCGGCTGGTGCTGCAGGCCCTGGCCGAGGCGCGCACCCTGGGTTACCAGCGCTGCTACCTGGAGACCACGGCCGTGCTGCGGGAAGCCACCGCGCTCTACGAATCTCTGGGCTTCGAACACCTGCCGGGGCCGCTCGGCTGCACCGGCCACGACGCCTGCGAGATCTGCATGGTGCTTGAGCTGGAGTAGATCCCCTATCCCCCCAACCCCTTGGCTTCACCCCCCTCATCCCCGCCCCTTCTCCCGCAAGGGGAGAAGGGAGCAAAACAGGATTCCGCGATTTTTCCGGCAGACGTCGGATGGTGTCCTCTCCCTGCGGGAGAGGACATTCAGGAAGGGAAATAGAACCAGGCGGTCTTGATCAGGCCAGCCTCCACCTCGAACACCGCCACGCTCTCGATGGGCTCGGGGGAGAGGCCATGGATCTTCTCGTGATCGAACACCTTGTTGCCCATGACAGTGCGTGACAGCAGCTCGGCCTTGAGCAGCGGGTTGTTGAATCTGTGCTCCGCATAGAAGGCCCGCAGCGCCCCCTTGCCGACTGTGCTCGGCGTCTCGGTCGGCATGCGGTAGCCTTTGAAATCCGGGGCAAAGCAGGCCACGAAGGCGTCGAGGTCGTGGGCATTGTAGGCGGCAAACTGCGCCTCCACGGGTTGGGTGACGGACATGTCTCTCTCCACGAGTGAAATTTGAATCACTTATCCGCAATGTTCATTCCATCATCAAGCCCCGGATGGGGAGCTTCTCCCCCTCCCAAAAAACGCCCCATAACAAAAGACCCCGCCGAAGCGGGGTCTCTCTTATTTCGTCAGCCACTCACAGGGCGCGGCCGGGGTGATCAGTGCTCGCGGGTCTGGCGGAACTGGACGTCGGGGTGACGCTCCTGGGCCAGGCGCAGGTTGACCATGGTCGGCGCGATGTAGGTGAGGTTGTCACCGCCATCCAGCGCCAGGTTGACCTCGTTCTTGCGCTTGAACTCCTCGAACTTCTTGACGTCGGTGCCTTCCACCCAGCGGGCGGTGGCGACGTTGACCGCCTCGTAGATGGCCTCGACGTTGTACTCGCTCTTGAGGCGGGACACCACCACATCGAACTGCAGCACACCGACCGCACCGACGATGAGGTCGTTGCTGATGAGCGGGCGGAACACCTGCACCGCGCCCTCTTCGGAGAGCTGCACCAGCCCCTTGAGCAGCTGCTTCTGCTTGAGGGGATCGCGCAGGCGGATGCGGCGGAACAGCTCGGGGGCGAAGTTCGGGATGCCGGTGAACTTCAGATCCTCACCCTGGGTGAAGGTATCGCCGATCTGGATGGTGCCGTGGTTGTGCAGGCCTATGATGTCGCCGGCGAAGGCGTCTTCCGCCTGCTCCCGGTCACCGGCCATGAAGGTGACGGCGTCGGAGATGTTCACGTCCTTGCCGATGCGCACGTGGCGCATCTTCATGCCCTTGCTGTAAGTCCCTGACACGATGCGCATAAAGGCGATGCGGTCGCGGTGTTTCGGATCCATGTTTGCCTGGATCTTGAACACGAAGCCGGAGAACTTCTCCTCGGTGGCCACCACCTCGCGGCTCTCGGCCTTGCGCGGCATGGGAGACGGCGCCCAGTCGGTCAGGCCGTCCAGCATGTGGTCGACGCCGAAGTTGCCGAGTGCGGTCCCGAAGAAGACCGGGGTCATCTCGCCGGCGATGAAGGCGTCGTGATCGAACTCGGGGGAGGCCCCCTGTACCAGCTCCAGCTCGCCGCGCAGCTGGGCAGCCAGATCTTCGCCGATGGCGGCATCCAGTTCCGGACTATGCAGGCCCTTGACCACCCGCTTCTCCTGGATGGTGTGGCCCTGACCGCTCTGATACAGATAGGTCTCGTCCTTGTAGAGGTGATAGACCCCCTTGAAGGACTTGCCGCAACCGATGGGCCAGGTGATGGGGGCGCACATGATGTTGAGCTCGCGCTCCACCTCGTCCATTACCTCCATGGGATCGCGCACTTCGCGGTCCAGCTTGTTCATGAAGGTGAGGATGGGGGTGTCGCGCAGCCGGGTCACCTCCATCAGCTTGCGGGTCCGGTCTTCGACGCCCTTGGCGGCGTCGATGACCATCAGGCAACAATCCACGGCTGTGAGAGTACGGTAGGTATCTTCGGAGAAGTCCTCGTGACCCGGGGTGTCGAGCAGGTTGACCAGGCAGTCGGCATAGGGAAACTGCATCACCGAGGTGGTGATGGAGATGCCGCGCTGCTTCTCCATCTCCATCCAGTCGGATTTGGCGTGCTGGCCCGAGCCACGGCCCTTGACGGTACCGGCGCGCTGGATGGCCTGTCCGAACAGCAGGACCTTTTCGGTGATGGTGGTCTTACCCGCATCCGGGTGCGAGATGATCGCGAAAGTGCGTCTCTTGGAGACTTCACTCAAAAATTCAGCTGACATAATTCGACGTTCTTCTATTGGGCGGCGGCGCGGGCCACCGTGGGAATAAATGCGGGACAGCACCTTGGGGTCAGGGCGCCCATGCATGCAACAACGCCACGCGGGCGGGTCGGGGACCGGCCGGTGGAAACGGGGAAGAGCGTTGCGCTACATGGGTCTGGCCTTGAGTCAAAGCAAAATTGCGCGGCATTATACCCGCGCGAGTGAAAAATACCCAGCCCGGCATCGAGGGGCCACCCCGGGCGGCGTCAGGCGGCCTTCACCACCCGGTTGCGCCCCGCCAGCTTGGCCTCGTACATGGCCTCGTCGGCCCGGCGCACCAGCTCGCCCAGGTTGTCATCCTCGGGCTTGTACTGGGCGCAGCCGATGCTGATGCGGATGGGATGATCCGCCGGCACCCCCTCGATGGCGAGGCGGGAGACGGCGAGCCGGATCCGCTCCGCCACCTCGGCGGCCTCGTCGAGACGGGTGTCCGGCAGCAGCACCAGAAACTCCTCGCCGCCGTTGCGCCCCACCCTGTCCAGGCTGCGCAACTGCTCCTCGATGCACTGGGCCACGGCGGTGAGCACCCTGTCCCCCACCTGGTGGCCAAGCTGGTCGTTGACCCTCTTGAAGTGATCCACGTCCAGCAGCAGCACGCACAGTGGCTTGCCCTCCTCCCGCGCCTGGGTGAACCACTTGCGCCCCTTGGCCTGGATCTGGCGCCGGTTGTGGATGCCGGTCAGCTCGTCCGTCATGGCGAGGCGCTGCATCTTGCGGGTGCGGCCGCGCTGGTGCACCACCAGTATGCCCATCACCAGCAGCAGCAGGGTCACCACCAGGTATTGCCAGTAGCGGCGCTCCTGCAGTTGCTTGAGCTTCTCCTCCTGCAGCTGCTGCCGGGATCTCAGGGTCTGGTTCTCCAGCTCCTTGCGGGCGAGATCGAACTCGAAGCGCATCTGCAGAGAACGCTGCTCCCGCAGCCGCAGCTCCAGGGCCTGCCGGGTCTGCACGAAAGTCTTGAGGCTGGCCAGGGCCTCCTGGATGCGGCCCTGGCGCTCCAGCACCCGGGCCCGCACCTCGTGGACCCGGGCGAGGAAGCGCAGATTCTGCTCCCTGGCGAAGATGGGCTCGGCCTCGTCCAGGTGCCGCTGCGCCTCGGCCGGCCTGTCCATGGCGTCCAGGGCGGTGGCCATGATGAGGTGCCAGTGGCCCAGGGTCACGCTGTCGGCCCCCTTCCCTCGCAGCAGCTGGGCCTTGACCTGTTCCAGCTTGGCCATGGCCTGCGCCGTCTTGCCCTGCTTGAGCAAGAGGGTGGCCATCTCGACCCGGCTCCAGGCCAGCATCCCCTCCTGCTGCTGCCCCAGGTAGTAGATCTCGGCCTCCGCCATCAGGGGCAGCGCCTTGTCGTACTCCTCGGTCTCGATATAGAGCAGCCCCTGCTGGCTGTGGATGTCCACCAGATGCTCCCGATCCCCCAGGACCCGGTAGTCGTGCTCCAGCTCCTTGAAGTAGCTCTCGGCCCGCTCATAGAGCCCCATCCTGCGGTAGGCGTTGGCGATCCGGGTCAGCACCTCGCGCCCCTTGCCCTCCAGTCCGAGCCCCTCGTAGCGGCGATGGGCATCGATCAGTTCCATCAGCCCCTCGGCCAGCTCCCCCTGGTAGGCGAACATCTCACCCCGCAGGCTGAGGATGTCGGCCCGCTGGCGCTCATCCCCCAGCCGGCGGGCCAGGGTCAGGGCCGCGTCGTAATCCTGCCTGGCCTCGGCCATGTTGCCGAGCAGCTGCCTGTGGTAACCGCGACAGGCGAGCAGGCCGGCCTCGGTGACCCTGTCCTTGCGTGCCCGGACCCGGTCCAGCCCCTGATCGGCAAACTGCACGGCGCGCAGGAAGTCGTCATCCCGCTCGCTCGGCTGGGCCCAGCACTGCAGGCGGGCGATGCGTCCCTGCACCTCCTCCGGATACACCTGCTTCTTGTCCGCCAGCACGGCGACGCGGTCGCGAAAGATCCGCTCCGGCAGCCCGCCGTCTTCCAGCTGCTGCAGCTCGCGCAGCAGCTCGGGCTCGGAGAGCCGCGGTGGCTGTGCCAGGGCCGGCGTCATCCCCAGCCACAGCAGCAGGCCACACCCCATCAGGATCTTCATGCAGATTCACTCTCCCCGTTTACCGGCCCGGATGCCGCGCTCACCGCTGTCATCATATCCCCACCGTCTCCGGGCGCACAGCCGCCGGAGGGCGAGAAAATTCCTCATGTCAGACGGGAGCCCCCGCTATCCCCTTCTTTACAGAAGGAAAGTCTGCATCGACTATATAGGCTTTCAAACAGGGAAGGGATGAGGAATGACCTACGAGGAGCTGCGGGAGGCTTACGACAGGTTGTTGCTGGAGAACGAGCGTCTGAAGCGCATCGCCGAGGACGCGCGGGAGAAGCTGGATGCCGCCATGGACGGCACCGGCCTGTGCATCTGGCAGAACCATGTGCCGACCGGCAAGCTCATCATCTTCAACCGGCGCTGGGGATCCATGCTCGGCTATCAGCCCAAGGAACTGTCGGCCCACTTCGACGTCTGGCGCGAACACCTGCATCCGGAGGACAGGGAGCAGGTGCTGCAGGCCTTCTTCGACCATCTGGAGGGCAAGAGCCCGTTTTACCAGGTGATGCATCGGATGATCGCCAAGGACGGCAAGACCACCTGGGTGCTGGACCGCGGCCGGGTGGTGGAGCGGGATGCCCAGGGCAACCCCATACGGGTGATGGGCACCCACATCGACATCACCCACGAGAAGGAGTACGAGCAGCAGCTCGCCCAGCTCGCCCACCGGGATCCCCTCACCGGCCTGCTCAACCGCACCGCCCTGCACCGTCAGTTCCCCGGGGAGTACCAGGCCATCTGCTTCATCGATCTCGACGACTTCAAGCAGGTCAACGACAACCTGGGCCACCGGGCCGGCGACGAGCTGCTGATCGCCCTCACCCGCCGGCTGCGCGACTGCTGCGAGGAGGGGGTGAAGATAGGCCGGCTCGGCGGCGACGAATTCGTGCTGCTGCTGCCCTGGCCGAGCGAGGATCCCCGCACCAGCCACCTGGCTCGCCAGTGCATCGACGCCATCGCCACCCCGTTCGAGCTGCCCAACGGCGAGGCGGCGGTGGGGCTCAGCATGGGGATTGCGGCCATCCGGCCCCAGGACGACTTCAGCACGGCGCTGGCCAGGGCCGATCAGGCCATGTACCGGGTCAAGCGCGCCGGCAAGCGCGGCTTCCACATCGCCCAGCCGAGCGGCCAGCCCCTGCTGGATCAGGAGCAGGTCAACGAACGGGGCCTCTGCCACAGGCCCGGCGTCTGACCCCCAGACAGTGCCGGCCTGCCCCTAGCTGCGCTGCCAGCGCCGCAGCAGGCGTCCGCGCAGGCCGCAATCCAGCAGCCAGCTGTTGTCGAACACCCGCAGTATGGCCGTCTTGGCGTGACGGGACATGGCGACGGCGTGGAACCGGGTCTGCTGTGCCCGCCGCCCGTTCATCCGATCGAGCAGGGCGTGGGGCAGGCTCTGGGCGATGAAGTCGGAGACCACCAGCACATCGGCCTTGGCAAACGCCGGCTCCTCCAGCTGGGTCAGGGCCTGCTCCAGACAGGGCACCAGATCGGTGCCGCCGTGGAAACTCAGGGAGAGGAAGCGCTCCGCCTTCTCCAGCCCGGTCTCGGCGGTGATCTCGAGGGTCGCCACCTCGGTGGAGAAGAGCATCAGATAGCAGCCCCGCTTCTCGTTCATCGCCACCTTGAGCAGGGCCAGGAAGAGCGCCTTGGCGCACTCCTCCGGGTAGCCCCCCATGGAGCCCGAAGTATCGACGCAGACGATGAAGGGGCCTCGAGGTTGCACCTCCTGGCCCCCCTGCTCCGGGGAGCGCTGCATCAGGCGCTGCCGTGGCAGGGTGCCCCTGGACTGGTAGCTCAGCAGGCGCCGCTCCAGATAGCGGCGATAGAACTCCAGCTCCAGCTCAGGCAGCGCCAGCATCACCGCCTCGCTCGGCAAGAGGCGCATCAGATCGCTGGCCGGGTGCACCCCCACCAGATCGTCGGGCACGTCGTCGCTCTGCACCTCCTCCAGCTCGTGCACCGGCACAGGCGGCAGCGTCCTGGCCTCGCTGCGCCGCTCCCGCTCGCTGCGCCCCAGCAGGGCGGCGATCTCCGCCAGCAGGGGCTCCTGCTGCAACATGCGGGCATATTGCTTGATCAGCACCAGGCTGCGCTTGTGCCAGCTGCCCTGGGCCAGATCCCAGAGGCCGCCCGCGGAGATCTGGTGCGGATCCAGGGCATCGGCCAGGGTCCGGTTCGCCAGCAGCTGATCCTCTATCTCCTGGCGCTGCTTCTCCCGCTCCGCCTCGGCGATCTGCTGCTGCAACTGCAGCAGGCTGCCCACCAGGCTGGAGCGCCACTTCTCGATGAAGAGCTGGCGCAGCCCCTCGGTGGGCTGGGCCAGCATCTGGCGCACCAGGCTGCGGGCATCCCCCGCGAAGGGGCTGTGCTGCTCCAGGGCCTCCAGCAGGGCCGGCAGTCGCCCCACCAGCTCCGGCAGGGGCAGCAGGCGGTGCGCCTGATAGAGCAGGTACTCCTGCTCCAGCGCCACCGGCACCGGCTTGTGGCGCATCTCCTCGCCGAGCTGATCGCCCCAGCGCTGGATCCGCTTCCTGAGCAGCTTGCCCTGCAGGGGCGAGCGCTTGATGAACTCGGAGATCTTCGGGGTGGAGGCCAGCAGCAGCGCCATCTCCCCCGCCAGCTCCCCCTCGCCGATGAGGAGCCCCAGATCCATCATGCCGATCTCTAGCATGGCCACTCCCTGTGCAGGGGACGCAGGGTGCCATCCCGCAACGGCAGGCGGCTCGTGTTAGGGGCCAGCGCCACGTCGGACACCATCAGGCATCCAGCCTGGGCAGGCGATCCCGCCACTGTTGCAGCTCGGTGCCGAGCCGCTCCAGATCCCGGTTCAGCACGAAGAAGCTGTCCTCCACCTGGCGCAGCCAGTTGTCCCCCACGAACAGATGGGGCTGGTGGCGATCGAACAGGCTGCGCTGCCCCTTGAGGCTCTGCTGCACCCGGACCACCTGGCTCGCCAGCTCCTCCAGCTCCGCCAGCCAGGGGCTCATCACCACCTCGGGGATGGGGGTCCGCTCCACCAGCACCAGGGGCACGGGCTGGCGCTGGATATCCAGCACGTGCAGCCGCAGCTGCTCGTCCAGCACCAGCTCGTAGTGCCCCTCCTTGGGATTGCCGAGCTGCCAGCCCACCAGGGCCTCCCCGGTGGGGTGCCAGTGGGAGAGCAGGGTGCGATCGAAGGTGAGGGTCTCGGTCAGGCGGTCGGGATCGCCGCCGTCCAGGGGCGCCGGGGTGAGCAGGTGGAAGTGCACCTGCTTGCCGAACGCCCTGGCGTTGGCGAGCGGCAGCTCGGTGCCGCGGGCGCGGCGACCGAACCACTGCTTGCGCTTGACCGCCTTGCTGCCGATGCGCTGGGCGACGGCCCCCTTCAACTGCTTGAACCGCTCGCGCAGGGCCAGCAGTTGCCGGGTCAGCGCCAGCTGCTGGTAGCCGTAGAGGCGGGAAAACTCGCCGATCATCTCCAGCAGCGCGGTGCGGGAGGCCTCGTCGTGCCAGAGGCAATCCTTGAACAGCAGCAGATCCAGGGGGGCCACCTCGTCGCGGCCGTTGAAGAAGGCGCTCGCCTTGATGAGCCTGACGGCCTTCTTCCAGCGCCGATCCGAGACATAGCAGCCGTGCCCAAGCTGGCTGTCGAGCTGCTGGCGCAACTGGTAGATGAGCTCGAAACAGGCATCGGGCAGGCGCACCTGCTCTATCTGCTCCTGCCAGGCGGCGTACTCTTCCCCCCGGATCTGCACCGAGGGGGTCAGGTTCTGGTGGGACTGGCCATCGCTCGCCAGCATGGCCTGGAAGTTGGATTTCTCCTGCACCCTGTCCATCCAGACCCGCACCAGCATGCGGTCGTAGAGCGCCTCCAGCCCGCTGTCCGGGGCCGGCAGCTCGTTGGAGGCGGTGACCAGCAGCCGCATGGGGATGGGGTGCTGGCTGTCGCCGTTGCGAAACTGCCGCTCGTTGATGGCGGTGAGCAGGGTGTTGAGGATGGCCGGGCCCGCCTTCCAGATCTCGTCGAGGAAGACCACCTCGGCCTCCGGCAGGTAGCCGGCGGTGAGCCGTAGATACTTGCCGTCCTCCTTGAGCGCCTGGATGGAGAGGGGGCCGAACACCTCCTCCGGCGTGCTGAAGCGGGTCATCAGGTATTCGAAGTGACGGGCATCGTGAAACGCCAGCTTGAGCCGGCGGGCGATCAGGCTCTTGGCGATGCCCGGGGGGCCCAGCAGGAAGACGCTCTCGCCGCACAGGGCCGCCAGCAGGCCGAGCCGCAGGGCGTCCTGGCGCTCATACAGCCCCTCCCCGAGGGCGGCCAGGAGCCGTAGCAGGCGCTCATGGATGGGGGTGGCACGAACAGTATTCTGGGCTAAAGGCGGCATAGGCACAGTTCCGAAGCTGGTATGGTCATAGGGATTCGGGGTCCGGCCTCTGGCCCCCTCCCGTCGTCATTGTCTGTCATCTCTGCCCCTGGCCGGCGTTCATCCGCCATCGCCGCACGGCGAAAAGGCAACGTCCGGGGTGCAGCAAAACCCGCGAGAGTGTACTCTGCGCATCAGAATTTACCCCAACGTAGATCAAGAGTGAGCCTTCGCCATGCAAGATCCCCTGCTGGACCCGCTGCGCCAGCGCATTCTGGCCCGGATGGGCATCACCCTCTGGCAACAGAGAGGCCAGGCCCTGCCGGGTCAGGCGGCAGGGGCGACGCCGGTGACGGCTGAACGCCCGGCGCAGGATGCGAACAACGGGCATCCGGCACCCTCGCTGCCGACCGGCAGGCTGTGGCTGCAGGCCGACACCCTGCCCTCCCCCGCCCTGCTCGGGGATCTCTGCCAGTGGCTCGGCATCGGCACGGACGAGGTCTCCCTGCTGGCCAGGATCCCCGAGCTGCCAGAGGGGACACCGCAGCCCCTGATCTGGCTGACGGCCCCGGATGCCCGCTGGCCCGACGCCCTGGTCTGCCCGCTCAAGCCCAACGGGACACACAAGCGCGCCCTGTGGCAGCAGTGCCGGCACCGCCAGCCCGGTTGAACCGGGCTCCCTGACGCAACGACCATGGCACGGCCATGGCCTCCCTCGCAAGCCCGAATCCCGCCCGGAGTCACCATGTCTGACCTTTTGCCCCTCTTCCGCCCCCTGCTCGAATCCGATTTCGAGGCCATCTACCCCATCGAGCAGGCCGCCCACCAGGAGCCCTGGAGCCGGGCCAACCTGCTCTCCTGCTTCGGGCCGCGCTATCTCAACGGCCTGATGCTGGTGGACGGGCAACCGGCCGGTTTCTACATCTCGGATCTGGTGGCCGGGGACAGCTCCCTGATGAACCTCTGCGTGCACCCCGATTTTCAGGGCAAGGGGCTGGGGCGGGCGCTGCTCAAGGAGTACCTGGCTCGCAGCAAGGCCGGCGGGGCCGAGGCCTGGTTCCTCGAGGTCAGGGCCGGCAACCGCACCGCCATCAACCTCTACGAGAGCGAGGGGTTTGCCGAGTATTGCCGCCGCGCCGACTACTACGGCACCGGCCAGGATCGGGAGGACGCCGTGCTGATGTCCCGCCTGTTCGACTTCGGCTGATCCCATGCCGCTCGGCTCAGGCTAAGAGGCCGCCCGCAACAGACAAGGGGGCATGCCGCCCCCTTGTCGTTTCTACCCTCATCCCGACTCCCACTCGCCCTCAGGGCAGGGGGGCATTGTCGATGGCGGGATCCTCCAGGCTCAGGGTCACCCTCAGCACGGCCTCGAAGGCGGCGCCCGAGATCGGCATGAAGAAGCCGCGGCCATAGGTGACCCCGGGCATCCAGATCTCCTCGGTATCCGGCACGACCCTGATAGGGCGCAGGGGTTCCCCCGGTCGCTGGACATAGATGCCTGGGGCCGTCTCCACCCTGGGGAAGCGGCGCAGAATATGCTCGCTGCCATCCCCCGCATCCGGGTTGAGCCGCACCTTGGCCAGCCCCGCCAGGGCGGACTGCATCTCGGGGGCACGCCACATCCTGTTGTCGAGCGCCTTGCAGCGCCGGCACTTGGCGCGCTCGATCACATAGAGCAGGGGATATCCCTCCTTCAGTGCCAGCTGCTGCGCCTGCTCGTACCCCTCGGCGCCGCTCAGCCAGGGATTCTCCTGCCCCGCAGTTCCGCCCAACGCAAACCAGAGGGCACCGGCCCCCGCCAGCAGCAACAAGGCGCCGGTCAACAGACTCTTGATCCCGATATTCATGGCTCTACTCCCTGAATGAATCCGACCCTTGCCCTTATCATGCCTGACTCTCCCCAAGTTGACGACTTTGTGATCCAGGACAAATGGCGAACACTTGTAAGCCGTAATCTTAGAGTTTAAACTCCAGCCCCGTTTTCAGTGCCCCTGCGGGCGCACAACTGTTACTTGAGGATGAGTGAGATGTCGCAGTTTCATCTGGTTAGAGTGATGCGTGAGCGTATTGCCCGCCTTGGCAACAAGGCCGCCCTGCGCGTCCAGCAGGATGGCCAGTGGCGCGCCATCGGCTGGCGCACCCTGGGTCAGGCCATGGATTATTGCGCCCAGGGGCTGATCCGCGCCGGCCACCAGTCAGGCGAGATGGTCGGCATCTACGCCCGCAACATGCCGGAGTGGACCCAGGCCGATCTCGGCATCCTGGCCGCCCGTGGCGTCAGCGTGCCCATCTACCCCACCAGCACCCTCGATCAGCTGCGCTACATCGTCAAGGATGCCGGCATCAGGATGCTGTTCGTGGGGGAACAGCCCCAGTACGATCAGGCGCTGCAGCTCATCGACAGCGGCGAGATCCGCCATATCGTCGCCCTGGACGGCACCGTCGACCTGCGCGGCTGCGCCTCGGCCAGCCACTTCCAGACCTTCCTTGCCTCCGGCAACCACCCACCCAGCGAGCTGGCGCTGCGCGAGCGCGAGCGCCACTACCGCATGGACGACCTGCTGACCCTGATCTACACCTCGGGCACCACGGGCGAACCCAAGGGAGTCATGCTCGACTTCGCCAACATGGCCGCCTGCTTCGAGATGCATGACCGCCGCCTCGACCTGAATGAACAGGACGTGTCCCTCTGCATGCTGCCGCTGAGCCACGTGTTCGAGCGCGCCTGGAGCTACTACGTGCTCTACTGCGGCGCCGAGAACGTCTACATTCGCGACCCGCAGAAGGTGATGGATGTCATCGGCGAGGTGAAGCCCACCGTGATGTGCGCCGTGCCCCGCCTCTACGAGAAGGCCTACGCCATGATCCAGGCGAAGGTCGCCCAGGCCCCGCGCCTGCGCCGCGCCCTGTTCGGCTGGGCCACCCGGGTCGGCAAGCAGATGGTCGCCGCCCGCCAGGCGGGCAAATCCGCCTCTCCCCTGCTCTACGGCCAGCTCTGGCTTGCCGAGCGCCTGGTGTTTCGCAAGCTGCGCGCCCGGTTCGGCGGCCGTACCCGCTTCCTGCCGGTGGCGGGCGCCCGTCTCGCGGACGAGGTGAACCTCTTCTTCCAGGCCATGGGGCTCAACCTCAAGTACGGCTACGGCATGACCGAGACCACCGCCACCGTCTGCTGCTATGAAGACACCCGGTTCAGGCTGGGCTCCATCGGCACGGCGCTCTACGGCATCGAGGTGAAACTCGGCGAGAACAACGAACTGCTGGTGCGCGCCCCGACCGTGATGCGCGGCTACTACAACAAGCCGGAGGCCACGGCCGAGGTGATGACCGAGGATGGCTTCCTGCGCACCGGCGATGCGGGCGAGCTGGATGGCGAGGGCAACATCTACTTCACCGAGCGCTTGAAGGAGCTGATGAAGACCTCCAACGGCAAGTACGTGGCGCCGCAACTGGTGGAAGGGACCCTGGGCAAGGATCGCTTCATCGAGCAGATCGCCATCGTCGCCGATGCCCGCCACTTCGTGTCGGCGCTCATCGTGCCCTGCTTCGAGTCCCTGGAGGAGTACGCCCGCTCCATCAACCTGCAGTACCAGTGCAAGACCGAGCTGCTGCGCCACTCCCGGGTGATGGAGTTCTTCGAGGCTCGCATTCAGGATCTGCAAAAGGAGCTGGCCAAGTTCGAGCAGGTGAAGAAGTTCACCCTGCTGCCGAGCGCCTTCTCCATGGAGCTCGGGGAGATCACCCCCACCATGAAGCTGCGCCGCAAGATCATCGAGGCCAAGTACCAGCGCGAGATAGAAGCCATGTACAGCCACGTCTGACCGACGGGCCAGATATGAAAGAGCCGCTCATGGAGCGGCTTTTTGCTGGGCGTCTCTCCCTTATGGCAGCTTGACCAGGGGTTGCTCGCGCAGCTCGGTGGCCCGACCGGCCTGGATCTTCTCCACCTGGGCCAGGGCCTGCTTCACCTCGTCGGCATTTTGCAGCAGGCGATAGGTCAGATCGAAGGTCTTGGTCTCCCCCGGCTGGATCTTGGGGACCAGCCCCAGCGGGCGCTGGTACTTGGTGCTGTAGGCATAGCTGGTGCCGGGCTCGATGCCGGTCACATAGCCCTGGGCCCTGGTGTCTGTGTTCTTCCACAGGGTCAGCACCGGCAACTGCCTGGTGTTGTAGCCCACCGCCACCCCGGCGCTGCCGGCCTTGTTGTTCAGCACCGCCAGGGTGTTGCCGTCGGCATCGCCGTAGGGCACCAGGTTGAACACCATCTCGTCGAAGCCCTTGGTGGGCCCCAGGTAGGTTTGCCAGCTCTTGAGCCCGGCCTTGGCGTAGTCGTTGAACGGGGAGATCTGCTTCACCGGCGTGCTGACGCGCGCGCCCTCCTCCAGGATGGGGGCCCCGAAGTTGCCGTGGTAGATGATCTGGTACTCGTTCTCGTAGTCCGCGTGGTTGGTCAGCTTGTCCTGCAGGGCAAACTCCCCCTGACCGGGCACTACGCTCAGCTGGGTCCAGGTGACCAGCTCGCTCATCTTGAAGGTGCGCTCGTCCACCCGGCCCCGCACGTGGATGGCGTAGGGCGGCTCTTCGTCCACGGTCACGCTGACCACGGAGGCGGGAATGTTCTGCACCCGACCGTGCAGGCTCTTGAGGCGGCCGTCGTCATCCACCCCGGGGTGACCCGTCCACTCGTAGCCGCAGCGCACCAGCATCTCGTTGAAGCCATCGAGCCAGCCGAGGCCGCCACGGCTCTCGAGATCGATGAAGGCGGGGTTGACCACCTCCTTGACCGGTGAATCCCAGCCGAGGCGCAGATCCGCCGCCTTGACCTCCTGGATCCCCATGCCGCGGGTCGGCACCAGGGTGATCTTCATGACACCGTTGTCGACGATGAGCAGATCCACCCCTTCCTGGCGGCCGCCGTGCAGGCGCTTCTTCTCGATGGTGAAGGGAACCGGGCTCTTGATGCCGAGCTTCTCGCTGGTGATCTTCCAGTCCCCCACGTCCAGCCCTTGCTGGGCGTCGGTCAGCAAAAATTCGGCGGCATGACCCGCGGTGGTACCCAGGGCGAGCAGCACGGCAAGGGAGAGTTTCTTCAACATGGATGTATCCTCGTGTCTCTTGTTTTTGTGAAGCTGAATCGTTTCAGTGATCGAAAAACTAGGCGGCCGACGTGCCGGACTCAAGAGACAAAAGGGGGAAATGTGAGCCAATTGACAATAAAAGCGCCTCCTACCCTGCTGAAGTGAAGGCTGACTCACAGTTATGCGGAGGGAAAACCAGGCACGCCGGCGGGGAGCCGAGAGGGGCCGCTCCCTCTCACCCCGCCGGCATCAGATTCACTACAGCGCCAGCGCCACGGCGGCCTCGGCGTGGATGGCGGTGGTGTCGTAGAGCGGCACGGCGGCCTGGCACGCCCCCACCAGCAGGGCGATTTCGGTGCAACCCAGGATCACCGCCTGGGCGCCGGCCTGTGCCAGCCCGGCGATGATGGCCAGATACTCGGCCTGCGACGACTCGCGAATCTCGCCGAGGCAGAGTTCGTCATAGATGATGCGGTGCACCCGCTCCCGTGCAGCGTCACCAGGCACCAGCACCTCCAGCCCGAACCGCTCCTGGAGCCGCCCCTTGTAGAAATCCTGCTCCATGGTGAAGCGGGTGCCGAGCAGGCCGACCCGGGTCACCCCGTCGGCCAGCAGGCGGCGCGCCGTGGCATCGGCGATGTGGAGCAGGGGGATGTCGATGGCGGCCTCGATCTCCGGCGCCACCTTGTGCATGGTGTTGGTGCCGATCAGCAGGAAATCGGCGCCACCGGCCTGGACGGCCCTGGCCTCGGCCGCCAGCAGGCGGGCGGTGGCGGGCCAGTCGCCGGCGTGCTGCAACCGCTCAATCTCGGCGAAGTCGACGCTGCTCAGCAGTACCCGCGCCGAGTGCAGGCCGCCGAGCCGCTCGCGCACGCCCCGGTTGAGGGCCTGGTAATAGCTGACGGTGGACTCCCAGCTCATGCCACCCAGCAGACCGATACATTTCATGGCACCTCCTTGCCAGCTCAGGTGAAACAAAAAAGGCCCCGAAGGGCCAACAAGACAGCCGGTAAAGGCTCAGGCCTATGCCTAAACCCAGATCATCAGCACGCAGGCCGCGGTGGCGAACCCCATGCCCAGATTGAAGCGACGCCAGCCCCTGGCGGTGCGGATGAGGCGGCGCACCTGGGCACCGAACAGCACCCAGAAGGCCCCGGTATAGAGGCCGGTCACGAAGAAGATGCCGAGCACCCAGCCGGCGGACGGCCAGTAAGCCTCCCCCGCCAGGGTGAAGCCACTGATGGCGGAGAGCGCCATCATCCAGGCCTTGGGGTTGAGCAGTTGCAGCATGGCCCCCTGATGGGCCGGGATCAGCGGCCGGTTTCCCTCCGCCGGACCGCTGGCATTGGCCACCTTCCAGGCCAGCCAGAGCAGGTAGGCCGAGCCGACGAGCTTGAGCCCGTCGTGCAGCAGCGGCACCTTCTCGAACACCACCCCGAGCCCCAGGGCCATGGCCAGGATCATCAGGTTGATGCCCCCCACCACCCCCACCAGCAGGGGAACGGAGCGGCGAAAACCCTGGGCGGCCCCGGCGCTGGTCAGCAGCATGTTGTTGGGGCCCGGCGTGCCACAGGTGATGAGGGCAAAGCCCGCCAGGGGGAGCAACCAGTTCAGATCCATCTCAACCTCGTTCGGATACGGCAAGCCTCCTAATATGCAGAGCCGGCGCCAGGACGACAAGGCCGGCAATGCATTTTCTTTGCATGAATAATCAGGCGGCCATTAATACCAGAGCATCACCACGCACAGGGCGGTGAGCGCCCCCAAGCTGCCATTGAGGCGGCGCCACCCCTTGTCCGAGTTGATCCAGCGGCTGAGCTGATGGCCGAACAGCACCCAGGCGAAGCAGACCGGCAGCCCCGCCATGGGGAAGACCGACATGATGCCCCACAGGCTCGGCCAGTAGTCGCTCCCCGGCAGGCTGAACAGGCTGATGGCGGAGATCCCCATCATCCACGCCTTGGGATTGAGGAACTGGAAGCCCAGCCCCTCCAGCAGGGTCAGGGGGCGGGCACGGCTGGCGGGATCCCCGGGGGCACCGGCCACCGCGATGCGCCAGGCCAGCCACAGCAGATAGAGGCTGCCCAGCACCTGCAGGCTCAGCTTGAGCAGGGGCCAGCGTTCGAACAGCGGATAGAAGCCCAGCGCCAGCACCAGTTGCAGCACGGGCTGGCCCACCGTCACCCCGAGCAGGTGTGGCAGGGTGCGGCGCACCCCGAAGTTGGCGCCGGACGCCGTCAACATGAGATTGTTGGGGCCCGGGGTGCCGCAGGTGAGCAGGGCGAAGCCAAACAGGGTGGCATACCATTCGATGGTCATGGGGAGACTCCTTTCTTGTCACATTGTATCGATACAATGTGAGTTTTCCGGTTGTTCAAAGGTTGATATTCACGCTATATTGCGGACAAACTTGGATCAATGGATTTATTGTCACCATGACAATCTGGACACCCGACCTCAGCCTCTTCGAGGGGCCCCTCTATCTCAAGCTGGTCAAGGCCATCGAGCAGGCCATCGCCTGTGGTGCCCTGCCCCCCGAGACCCGGCTGCCGACCCACAGGGCCCTGGCAGACCGGCTGGGGGTGACGGTGGGCACAGTCACCCGCGCCTACGCCGAGGCCGAGCGGCGCGGCCTGCTGGCGGCCAGGGTGGGGCATGGCACCTGGGTCAGGGGGGCGACGGATCCCGCCAACGAGTGGGTGATCCGCAACGAGGACGATCACCGCATCGAGCTGTGGCAGAACCTGCCGGTCCAGCTGGACAGGGGGGCCATCGTCAGGCCCCTGCTCACCGAACTGGCACAGGGGGATCTCAACGGTCTGCTCGGCTACGACAAGGAGGCGGGGCGCGCCTCGCAGCGCCAGCTGTTCGTCGACTGGCTCGCCGAGCAGGGCATAGAGGGCAGCGAGGATCGTCTGCTGTTCAGCCACGGCGCCCAGCACGGCATCCTGTTGGCCCTGCTGGCCACCGGCTGCGTGGGGGAGACCCTGCTGTGCGAGGGGCTGAGCTATCCCGGCATGCTGGGCAACGCGCGCCAGCTCAAGAACCAGGTAGTGGGGCTGGCGATGGACGAGGAGGGGCTGCTGCCCGAGGCGCTGGAGGCGGCCTGCCGCACCCGCCGGGCCAAGCTGCTCTACCTCACCCCCACCCTGCAGAACCCCACCACGGCCACCATGAGCCTGGCGCGGCGCGAGGCCATCATCGCCATCGCCCGCCGCCACGATCTGTTGATCGTCGAGGATGACGTCAACGGCCTGCTGCCCGAGAGCGCACTCCCGCCCCTGGTCAACCTGGCGCCGGAGCGGGTCATCTACCTGGGCAGCCTGGCCAAGATCGCCTGCGGCGGCCTGAGGGTCGGCTTCGTCTTGGCGCCGCCAGCCCTTCGCAACGGCTTCGCCCAGGCGATGCGACTGTCGAGCTGGATGGTGAGTCCGCTGCTCATCGAGCTGGCCTGCAAGCTGGTGAGCCAGCGCCAGATCATGCCGCTCATCGAGCAGCAGAGACGGATCCTGGCGCGTCGGGGGGAGCTCTTGCGCCACCTGCTGCCGGGCGCCCGCTGGCAGCCGGGCTCCATGCACGCCTGGCTGCCGCTGCCCGAGCCCTGGCGCAGCCAGGAGTTCGCGGAGGCGGCCAACGCCCTTGACGTCGGGGTCGCGAGCGGGGAACACTTCGCCGCCGGCCAGTTTGCCGCCCCGCAAGGGGTGCGTCTGAGCCTGAGCCAGCCCGCCACCGACGCCCGCGTCGCCGAGGGGCTGGAGCGACTCGCCGGCCTGCTGCGCGCCGCGCCGCCCACCAATCCCCTGCTATAGTCATCGGCCCAGGCCCCCAAGGAGCTCCCATGTCTGCCATCCGTTCCGCCCTGCTGCTCTCGACCCTGCTGCTGGGAGGCTGCGCCTCTCCCGCCCATCAACAGCTGGGTGCAGCCCTGAGCGGGCTGGAGGGGGAGCTGACGCGGCTGGAAGAGGAGCTGGCGGCCATGAACGGGCTTCACTACCAGAAGGCCATAGATGCGCCTGTGACCCTGCGCCGCCACCTCAAGTCCCCCGCCCCGACGGCGGAAGGGCTGGTGCCCGTGCAGAGCCGGCTGCAGGACGGCCCCCTGCTGCGCTACGACTACCGCCTGCCGGCCGGCATGGCCAGCCTGCCCACCGACAACCCCTGCCTGCGCTATGAATTCGAGCTGCGCCGGCTCGGGCGACTGGGTCGGCTCGAGCTCGTCTGGCAGGGGGAGGGTCACCGGGACAGCCGCCTCATCCGGCAGGCCGACTGCCCCTTCTCGGCCAAGGGCCCGGGCCTGCAGTAAGATCGGCCCGCCGATCCAGCTGGGGGATTGACCCCGGCCTCCGCCCGGACGACAGTGGAGCCAGACCGGTGAACCATTGGCTCGGGCACCCCGCCCCCAAACCGGCGAAGGAGCGTCAAGGATGCAGATCCTCCTGATCGAAGACGATGCCATGATGATCTCGGCCCTCACCCAGGGGCTGAGCGACCAGGGGATGGCCCCCTCCAGACTGCACCATTGCAAAGAGATCTCGGCCCTGCCCGCCCTGCTGCGTCAGCAATCGTTCGATGCCATTCTCTGTCGCCAGTATCACCACCAGGCCCGCGAAGGGGTTCGCCTGCTGCAGGAGGCCCACCACCTGGGGCTGCTCGCGCCGGGTTGCGTGCTCCTGCTGCTGGACCATGACGAGGAGACGGGCCAGTACCCCCCCTCCGACCTCTATTTCCCGCTGCGCCTGGCCGTCCCCTTCACCACGGAGCAGCTGGCGCACAGCCTGCAAGCGCTGCTGGTACTGACCGCGGTGACGCGCCCCCTGGCCACGCCCATGGCTCTCAGGGAGTGGCGCAGCGCCTGCGCCCAGTGCGAGGATCTGCTTTACCGGCACGCCAGGAACAAGGCGCTGGGGCCCCAGATGGACAGGGTCAAGGGCTACATGCTGCTGCAGGCCGGGGAGCTCGTCCAGGCGACCCAGCACTACGCCATGTGCACCACGGAACACGACGCCTGGTGGCCGCGCACTGGGTTGATCCACGCCCTGCTCGGGCTGGACCGGGTGGAGAGTGCCCACAAGGATCTGGACCGCAACCAGGCACGGTTGCCCCCCGTCATTCATCAGGAGCTCACCCTCGCCTGCCTGCTGCATCAGGGGCAGTGGGAACCGGCCTGGGCCCTGTTGTCAGGCTTGCTGCAACGCTGCCCCTGGCAACCTGAATGGCGCCAGACGGCCATTCTGCTGGCCCTGCTGCGAAGAGACGAAGCCCAGGTACTGGCCCAGGCCACCGCCGTCGGCCTGCGCTTCTTCCCCAGGCAGAAGTTTCATCAGTCCATCGAGCACTGCGTTCTGGATGCCACTCTGGCGGTGCTCTGGCATCCCCCGGTCGAGGCCAGGGTCCATGGGCTGCAGCAGGCCCTCGAGGATCTCGGCCGGCAGGCAGTCACCCTGAGGGCCCACGAGGAGGCCCTGATGCGCGCCCTGATGCTGGCGCTGGACTACCGCTTCGACGACGCCCTGATGCTGCTGGCCAAGCATCCACCGGAGGCGGCGCGGGACAACCACCTCAACCAGCTGCTCGGCTTTGCCGTGAGCCAGTTCTGCGGCCTGCCCCAGCATGCCCAGCGTTACCTGGCCCGGCTCGGCCAGTATCGGGGCCCGGTGGCGCAGAGCCCGCAGCTGCAGCGGCTGATCCAGCGGGTGGTCGGCGATCTCCAGGGCCAGCTGGAACTGCGCGAGCAGCGCCTGAGCCAGCTGCGCCAGGAGCGGCAGCGGGCGATGACCGCGGGCCAGCACCAGCTCGCCGTGCAGTGCGCGCTGACGCTGCAGGAGACATTTCCGGCCCAGGCGGGGGATGCCTGGCAGTTGCTGACGCTGCTGACCCACTGCTGGCCGACCGGCATGGCCGCCCCGGCGGTGGCGCAGCTGGTGGACAGGCTGGAGCGGCGCCTCGACCACAGTGCCGCCTTCCAGGGACAGCATGCCGAGGCCTACCGGGAGACGCTGCGGCGGATCAGAAGCCACCTGGCTCCCAGGTTGCCGCCACTCCCAGCCCAATAGGGCGGCCCAAGCCGCCCCGGCAGGCGGGTCAGAACAGGCCCCGCACCAGGATCCCCGCGATCAGCAGCGGCGCCACCAGCCGCCAGCACCAGAGCAGGCAGCGGCGCATCAGCGGCGAGAGATCCGCAGGTACCATGCTGTCGCCGAGCCGCCATCCCAGCAGCAGGGTCAGCACCAGGCCGAACAGGGGCATCATCAGGTTGGAGGTGAGGTAGTCCAGCAGATCGAACAGGGTCTTGCCAAACAGGGTGTACTCGGCCCAGGGGCCGAACGACAGGCTCACCGGGATGCCGCAGGCCATGATGAGCAGGGTCAGCACCCGGCAGGCACTGCGGCGCGACCAGCCCCACTCCTCGGTGGTAAAGCGCACCAGGTGCTCCAGCATGGAGATGGAGGAGGAGAGCGCCGCCACCAGCAGCAGCAGGAAGAAGACCACGGCCAGCACCTGGCCGAACGGCAGGTGATGGAACACCGCCGGCATGGTCATGAAGGTGAGCCCAGGCCCGGCGGTCGGGTCAATCCCCGTGGACGCCAGCACCGGGAAGATCATCAGCCCCGCCAGCACCGAGATCAGGCTCGCCAGGGTCACCACCCAGACCCCGGAGCGCAGCGCACCGTCGCTATTGGGCAGATAGGCGCCGTAGGTGGTGTGGACCCCCAGGCCGATGGAGAGGGAGAAGAACGCCAGCCCCAGGGCGTCCAGCACCCCCTGCCCGGTCAGATGGGAGAAATCGGGCAGCAGGAACTGGCGCACCCCGGCCAGGGAGCCCGGCATGGAGAGCCCGATCACCACCAGCAGCAGCATCATCACGAACAGTGCCGGCATCATCCAGCGCAGCGCCCGCTCCACCCCCTGCTGCAACCCGCCCTGCACGAACCACCAGGTGAGCCCGGCGAAGACGAGATGGGTGAGGACAGGCCAGAGGGGGTCGCTCACATAGCCGTTGAACAGGGCGGTGAGGGCGCTCCCCTCGCCGAGGTTCAGCTCACCGCCGAGGGCCAGGGCCGCATAGCCCACGGTCCAGCCCCCCACCACGCTGTAGAAGCTGTAGATGAAGAAGCCGCACAGGATCCCCATATAGCCCATCCAGCGCCAGTTCGGCCCCACCAGCCTGTGGAAGGCACCGAGCACGCCGCGCTGGCTGCGGCTGCCGAGCAGGGTCTCTCCCACCAGCACCGCCACCCCCAGGGTGAAGCTGAACAGCAGAAACACCAGCAGGAAGGCACCGCCGCCATTGGTGGCGGTCACATAGGGAAACTTCCAGATGGCACCAAGGCCGATGGCCGAGCCGGCGGCTGCCAGCACATGACCGAGACGGGAAGACCACTGAACCTGGCTCATACAACCTCCGGGCAAGACAACATCAGATCGATACTCCATGGCTGGACGCGCGCGGCGTCGCAATAAAAAAGGCCGCCTGGTGGCGACCTTTGCAATGAACTGTCAGACAAACGGCACGTGCAAGGTCACCTCTCTTGCGAGCGGAAAAATCGGCCAAAGAGGGCGATGAGGGGTGACATGAAACGGCGTCGCCTGCACGGGGAAAAGGGGCCACAGCCTAAACCATGGCAAGAGAAGTTGACAGACAAGAGTCCTGAATAGCCCAAAAAACAGAATATAACCAAACAAAAACACGCATCATCGGATAAATATTTCGAATTGTTGAATATTACAGGTTTTGATGCAGAGTCAATCCTGCCGACCTCACATCATGGTCCGTGGCGGACCTGAGGACCCACCCGCCCCGGCCTACACCAGGCCCCGCACCAGGATGCCGCCGATGAGCAGGGGTGCCAGCCAGCGCCAGCAGCCCATCAGCAGGGTGCGCCAGTGCGGCGCCAGTCCGACGGGCAGCGCCCGGCGACCGAGCTGCCAGCCCAGCAGCAGGGTGAGGGCCAGACCGAACAGGGGCATCATCAGGTTGGAGGTGACAAAATCCAGCAGCTCGAAGATGTTCTTGCCAAACAGGGTGATGCTCGCCCAGAGGCCGAACGACAGGCTGACCGGGATGCCTCCCGCCATCACCAGGGCGGTGATGAGGTTGCACGCCGCACGCCGCGACCAGCCCAGGCTCTCGCACAGGAAACATTGCAGATGCTCCAGCAGGGAGATGGAAGACGACAGCGCCGCCACCACCAGCAGAGCGAAGAACACCACCGCCAGCCCCTGGCCGAACGGCAGCTGCTGGAACACCGCCGGCATGGTCATGAAGGTGAGACCCGGGCCGGAGGCGGGATCGATGCCGGTCGCCGCCAGCACGGGGAAGATCATCAGCCCCGCCAGCACGGCGATGAGGCTTGCCAGCAACACCACCCAGAGGCTGGAGCGGCCCACCCCCTCGCTGGAGACCAGGTAGGCGCCATAGGTGGTGTGGATGCCCAGGCCAATGGAGAGGGAGAAGAAGGCCAACCCCAGGGCGTCCAGCACACCGGACATGCCGAGCTTGCTGAAGTCCGGCATCAGGAAGTGGCGCACCCCGGCCATGGCGCCCGGCAGGGTCAGCCCGAAGGCCACCAGCAGCAGGATCATGATGAAGAGTGCCGGCATCATCCAGCGCAGGGTGCGCTCCACCCCCTGCTGCACGCCTCCTTGCACGAACCACCAGGTGAGGCCGGCGAACAGCAGGTGGGTCAGCACCGGCCAGAGCGGATCGCCGACGTAGTCGTTGAAACGGGCGGTGAGCGCCGCCCCGTCGCCGTGCTGCAGACTGCCCGCCAGGGCCATGCCGGTGTAGCCCAGGGTCCAGCCCCCCACCACGCTGTAGAAGCTGTAGATGAGCAGGCTGCACAAGAGCCCCATGGCGCCGACCCAGCGCCAGCGTCTGCCCATCAACTCACCGAAGGCTCCCACCACCCCGCGCCGGGTCAGGCTGCCGATCAGGGTCTCCCCCATCAGCACCGCCACCCCCAGGGTGAAGCTGAACAGCAGAAACACCAGCAGGAAGGCGCCGCCGCCGTTGGCGGCGGTCACATAGGGGAACTTCCAGATGGCGCCGAGACCGACCGCGGAACCCGCGGCGGCTAGGATGTAACCGAGCCGGGATGACCATTGGGACTGCTTCATGGGAACTCCAAACGAGGGGCCCGCCCACGGGGCCCGAAAGGCGCTCAGATTACCCCTTGGGCTCCGCAATCACTCGTCGTATATCCGGCATAAAACCACTTTATTGGCAGCATTCACTAATAATATTCGAATTACCACACAATAGTGCTAATAAAGAAAAACCGGAGCGGGTATGCTCCGGTTTGTTGTCTGCCTGGGTCTGGCGGGACTAGATGACCCCCAGCTCCCGCAGCCGCTCCATCAGATAGCTGTGGGCGGTGTGGCGCTCGGAGAGCACCACGTCCGGGCGCGGGTGCAGGAAGAGCGGCAAGGAGATGCGGGACTTGGCGGCGCTGCCGCCGGTCGGGTTGATGACGCGGTGGGTGGTGGAGGGGTAGTAGCCGCGGGAGGCCTCCTGCAGCATGTCACCTATGTTGATGATCAGGGTGCCGAAGTCGCAGGGCACGTCCATCCACTCCCCGTCCGAGCCCTTCACCTGCAGGCCCGGCTCGTTGGCGGCGGGCAGTATGGTCAGCAGGTTGATGTCCTCGTGGGCGGCGGCGCGGATGGCCCCCGGCTCCTCGGTGCCATCGAAGGGCGGGTAGTGCAGCACTCGCAGCAGGGTCTTCTGGCTCTCTTCGATCATGGAGGAGAGCGGGCAGCTGTAGCGGGCAGCGATGTCGCTCGGGGTGTATTGCTCCACCCAGCCCAGCAGCTCGGCGGCGAGATCGTTGGCGAGGCGGTAGTACTCCATCGCCTGCGCTTTCAGCTCGGCCGGCATCTGACCCCAGGGGTAGATGTGGAAGTACTCCTTGATGTCCTTCTGGCTGTGGCCCTTGGCGACTTCGGAGACAGACGGCGGGAAGTAGCCGTCCTGGGTCTCGCGATTGAACAGGAAGTCGTGCTTCTGCTCGCTCAGGAAGAAGCGGTACCAGTTCTCATAGATGGACTGCACCAGCTCTTTCGGGATGGGGTGATGGGTCAGCACCCCGAAGCCGGTGGTGCGCAGGGACTCGGTGAAGCGCTCGGCCGCATCGGGGGAGCGATAATCGACGGTCAGGACTTTCATTGTT
This sequence comes from Aeromonas sp. FDAARGOS 1409, assembly GCF_019048705.1. Lineage (NCBI taxonomy): Bacteria > Pseudomonadati > Pseudomonadota > Gammaproteobacteria > Aeromonadales > Aeromonadaceae > Aeromonas > Aeromonas sp. FDAARGOS 1409. The sequence goes on along the minus strand of NZ_CP077395.1, from coordinate 2,109,462 downwards.
TTTTTGTTACGTGCCAGTTAAAAGTAGGCGCAGTTTACCCTGCCTCCCCCGGCATGAAAAGGCTGCCGGAAGCCCGTCTGCAACGGCTTGAAAATACTGATAAAAACATCATGACGCAGGCACCTCGCCCGGTGCTTGTCCAGGGCAGGCCTCCTCTTCTAGAATGCCCCTCCATCTTCCCTGTCGGAGCCCCTTCATGTTCCCCAAGATCCTGCTGTTGACCCTCCCCTTGCTGCTCGCCGGGTGCAGTTCCCTGTCTGAGGAGGAGTGCCGCGCCATGAGCTGGTACAACCTGGGTTATCAGGACGGGGAGCAGGGCAAGACCCGGACCGCCACCCGTGACTACAAGCAGACCTGCGGTGAGTACGGTCTCAGGGTGGACGAAGACGAGTGGCAGCGGGGCTACGCCAAGGGGCTGGAACTCTACTGCATTCCCGAGCTTGCCTACAGCAAGGGACGGGAGGGGCACGAATACCTGGGGGTCTGCCCCAACGACACCAGCTTCCTCACCCAGTTCGAGCGCGGCCGCCAGGAGTACCTGCTGGAGCAGCGCCTCGGCGAACTGCAGCAGGAGCTGGAGCGCACCGAGCGGGACATCTATCAGCTCGACCAGCAGATCCGCAGCGAGAACGACAGCAAGCAGCGGGACTACTACCGGGCCCAGCGCGAGCGCGCCATCCGCCACTACGAGGGGGTGCGCCGGGAGTACAACCGGATCCGCTTCCCGGACCGGGTGATCCAGTTCTCCTTCGGGAGCTGACAGCAAAGGGGCCGGTCTGGCCCCTTTCTGCTGCCGCTCAGGCGGGCAGGATCCAGCGCTGCAGCGCCAGGGCGATGCCATCCTCGTTGTGATCCGCGGTGACCCGGTCCGCATGGGCCTGGATCTGGGGCGCCGCGTTGCCCATGGCCACCGCCAGCCCCACCTGCTCGAACATGCTGATGTCGTTGTTGTTGTCGCCAAACGCCACCACCTTCTCCATGGCGATCCCCTCGCTCGCCGCCCACTGGGCCAGCCGGTTGCCCTTGCTGCAACCTGGCTGCACCAGCTCCACCGCATAGGGCGCCGCCCAATCGCGGGTGAAGGGCAGCGTCTCCACCACCTCCCCCACGAAACGGTGCAACCGGCCGGGATCCTGGTTGAACAGCTCCAGCTTCCAGATGGGGGCTTGCAGCCAGGCGCCGAGATCCTCGGCCGGCAGCAGGGAAACCTTGAGGTGGTCCGGCTGGCTCGCCGACCAGCGCCGCATCCGGCCCACGTGCTCCTCACAGCCAAGGTAGCCGATGCCGCCCCCCAGGTGGAAGAGCGCCCCCATCTGCTGGGCCTGCACCTCGGCCAGCAGGGCGGTGAGCGGCGCTACCGCCAGGGGATCCCCGGCAAGGATCCGATCCTGCCCCGGATCATAGAGGTAGGCGCCGTTGCTGCAGATGATGGGGGTATCGAGGGCCAGTGCGTGGTGGAAGGGACGGGCCGTCATGAAGTGGCGACCCGTCACCAGCAGCACCTTGATGCCCTGGGCCCGGGCCTCGGCCAGGGCCGCCCGGGTGGCGGACGAGATCTTGTGATCCCGGGTCAGCAGGGTGCCATCCATATCCAATGCAATGGCCTGATAATGACTCATATCACCTCCAGGAATGTTGAGGTCAGCGGGGTGCCATGCAATCCCGCGTCCAGTGCCATGGCCTGAAAACGACGCATATCACCTCCAGGAATGTTGAGAACAGCGGGGTGCCATGCAATCCCGCGTCCAGTGCCATGGCCTGAAAACGACGCCTATCACCTCCAAAGACTGAGCATCGCGAGGCGCAAGGGTCGAGAGGTTCGCCGGGCGACGGAGTTGAACGAGGCAAGGAGTCATACCGTCCCAGAGTCGGCGCCACGATGCAAGTGCCGGTTGCCCCCTCCGCGTCGTTCTGTGATCCCGTCAGCCGGCTTCCACCTGGACGTCGAGCCGCTGCCGCCGATCTGCCGCCCGGCGCAGGCCATAGAAGCCGATGGCACAGAGCAGGCTGCACAGCGCGGCCAGATAGAAGGGCCACTCGGTGCCCGCCAGCAGCACCAGACTGCCGACCACCACCGCCAGGATCTCGCTGCCCACCGCCAGCCCGCGATAGAGCCCCATCGCCTGCCCCTGCTGCTCGGCATGGCTGCGGTTGGAGACCGCCACCGAGGTCGCCAGCTCCCCCAGGCTCATGCCGATGCCGGCGGGGATAAAGGTGAGTGCCAGCCCCCACCAGTGGCCGGGCAGCACGAACATCAGCATGCCCACCGCCATCACCAGATGACCGACCACCCCCAGACTGCTGCCGCGCCAATGGCGAGCCAGCCGGGAGCCCAGCCAGGATCCCAGTATCATGGGCACGCTCACCATTACGGCGGCCTGCGCCAGCTGCACCGGATCCCAGGCAAGCCGCTCCACCAGCCAGACGTTGAAGTAGGTGAAGTAGAGCTGCACCGCGCCGTAGCTGAGCAGGGTCAGCACGAAGTAGGGCAGCAGCGCCGGTTGCAGCAGCAGCTGGCGGGAAGAGAGGGCAGGTGCCGGCTGCTCACTGCGGACCACTGCCGGCCGATTGGGCAGCAGCCAGAGCACCAGCAGCAGGTTGACCAGGGTCATGGCCACCGCCAGCCAGGCCGCCAGGCTGTAATCGCCGGACACCACGGCGGCATAGCCGCCGATCATGGGGCCCACCACCCAGCCCAGGTTCATGCCGATGTTGATCCAGGCGAAACTGCGCGCCTTGGTTTTGGCGGTGCTCATGTCGGCCGCCATCGCCTGCACGATGGCGATGTCACCGTTGAAGAAGCCCTCTACCACCCGACTCAGCAACAGCAGCGGCAAGGATCGCCAGGCGATCCCCAGCGCCATCAAGGCGTAGCCCACCAGCACGCCCACCAGACACAGGGTCAGCACCGGCTTGCGGCCATGGCGATCGGAGAGCTTGCCGAGCCAGGGAGCCCCTACCAGTTGAAACAGTGGATAGAGCCCCATGATGACCCCCAGCCACACCTTGCGGCTCCAGTCCGACGCTTCCGGTGTCAGCATGCCCTGGGCCGGATCCAGCATCAACGGCGCCAGCACCGGAGACGGCAGGCTGAAGCCCGCCACCGCCAGCGTCACCGTCATCACCAATACCCACAGGCTGGCCTGCCCCTTGCTCCCTTCCATGTCCGCCCCATTAAATAAAGCTATTGGTTTATTTATGTTGGCAATCAAACCAGATTAAGTAAAGCAAATTATTGATTTAAAAGATCCCCCTCCCCATAATGCTCTTATCCTTGCCAGAACCGCTGCCGCGCAAGCGACCGCACCTGCCGACCATGAGAGCCTTGCCATGAACGCCAGCACCGACAAGATACTGTTTCTGCTCAAGAGCCACGGGCCACAGAGCGCCGCCGAGCTGGGAGAGCAGTTGCAGATGACCTCCATGGGCGCCCGCCAGCACCTGATGACGATGGAGGCCGACGGCTGGGTGAGTTTCAAGGACGAGGCCCGCGGGCGCGGCAGACCGGTGCGGCTGTGGCACCTCACCGAGCAGGCCTGGCAACGCTTCCCCGACAGCCACAGCGAACTGACGCTGCAGCTTATCGACAACATCCAGCAGCTGTTTGGCGAGGTGGGCATGGAGCGGTTGATCGCCCAGCGGGAGCAGCAACAGCTGGCCCGTTATCAGACCGAGCTGACCCAGCCGGCGCTGGCCGACAGGCTGGCGGCACTGACGGCACAGCGCACGCGAGAGGGCTATATGGCGGATTTTCGCCAGGAGAAGGATGGCAGCTGGCTGCTGTGGGAGAGCCACTGCCCCATCTGCGCGGCGGCGCGGGCCTGCCGGGGCTTCTGTCGCAGCGAGCTGGAGATGTTTCGCCGCTTGCTGGCGCCGGCCGGGGTGGAGCGGGAGCAGTATCTGCTGGAGGGGGATCACCGCTGCCTCTATCGCATCAGACCGCAGCCCTGATCCGCAAACGTCAGAAACAACAAAGCAGGCGCCGGGATGCCTGCTTTGTTGCCTTCGGGGAGAGGGTGCTCTCGTTCCAGCCCGTCGCTTCCCGGTTGGGTCGAACGGCTGATGGGGCTCTTGACCCGGTAAGGTCCTTCACCACAGAGACCGGGTTGGGCGTCTGTCTTGCCACCGGAAGATGACACCATAGTACCCCTGGCCGTGCGGTGAGTGTTTGTGAAGTAGCAGGTATTTTCAGTTGTTTTTGCAATAGTTCACCCTTAATCTAGGAAAAGTGGATTAGTAATTGCAACGAGGAACGGAGAATGCTGAAACTTGATCGTATAGACAGGCATATTCTGGAGTTGATGCAGGAGAATGGCCGCATCAGCAACCTGGAGCTGGCCGAGCTGGTCGGGCTCTCTCCCTCCCCCTGCTCGCGCCGGGTCAAGGCGCTGGAGGATGCCGGTCTCATCGACACCCACGTCACCCTGCTCAATGCCCGCCAGCTGGGGCTGACTCTCACCGCCTACATTCACATCTCCATGGACAGGCACACCCCGGAGCGGTTCGAGAACTTTGACAACGCGGTCAAGGATCTGCCCGAGGTGCTGGAGTGCGATCTCATCACCGGCAACGACGCCGACTACCAGCTCAAGGTGGTGGTGCGGGACATGGAACACTACCAGCACTTCCTGCTGGACAAGCTGACCCACATCCCGGGGGTGACCGGGGTGCGCTCCAGCTTCGTGCTGCGCCGCATCAAGCACAAGACGGCGCTGCCCCTCAATCACCTGGGCTGAGGGCCAGGGCCGGAAAAAACGAGAGGAGGCCGGGGCCTCCTCTTCTTGTCTCTGCGTGCACCTGCTTCACGCTCACGCCTGGCGAGGGTGCAGATCAGGCCTCGACCTGGCTGACGTCCTGCACCTGCAACAACCAGCCGCTCTGCTCCTGCTGGGGCTCACCGCTCAATCGCAACCGCTCCCCCGTGGAGACCCACTGCCCCTCCGGCAGGACGACCTCCAGGCTCTCGCTGCCATTGTCGAACACCCAGCGATCGGCGCCCAACGACTCAATCAAGTACCCTTCCATCTCCACTCTGGACTCGGCTTGCCAGGACGGCGCAACGGCATCACGGCTCTCGATGAAATCCCCCTGAACGCCAAAACTGGCCAGCCCCCACAGAATGGAGAGACCGACGATGGATGACTGCATCTCACTCTCCTCTTTGTCTGGCATCTTGAAGGCCAGTATGGGAACAGAAAAATGAGTGCACCATGAACAAGGCGCCAAAGTGCAGGCAAGATCGCGAAAAAAAACCGACCAAGGGGTCGGTTTTGTCATTTTATGGTGCCTTGATCACACTATTTGGCGGCTTGCTCTGCCATTCGCACGACCCTTGGTTTATTCATCCACATGGCCACACCGCGATGATCCGCGCAGATCCCCTCGTCGCTGACGGCCCTGACGCGGACGCCGTCCTTGCAGACTGCCTGCCAGGCATCGGCATCGTCGATCTCCAGTTCCGAGGGAGGCTGGGTATTGCCGGCGCAGGCGCCAAGCAGGAGCGCAAACAGGGGGAAGAGAGCTTTCATCGGGTCACTCCGGATGGGAAGAAGGGGTCAGCGTCCCAGCTGTGCCGACACGCGATCGCAGAGCACCTTGAGCTGGGCCAGCTCAGCATCGGCCAGATCCACCTGATTGCGCAAGTTGTCCGCCAGGCAGCACTCCCTGACCTCCTGCTGCAATTGGCGACCCGCCTCGGTCAGGCTGATGCATTTTTGCCGCTCGTCCTCGCGGGAGACGGTGCGCGTCAGCCAGCCCTTGCTCTCCAGCCGCTTGACGATGGGGGTCAGGGTGCCCGCATCCAGCCCGGTCTCCTGGCCGATCTCCTTGAGACTCACCTCATCCCGTGCCCAGAGCGACAGCATCACCAGGTACTGGGTGTAGGTCAGATCCAGCTTGTCCAGAAGCGGCCGATAGGCGCGCATCACCGCATTGGAGGCGCTGTAGAGGGCAAAACAGACCTGCTTTTTCAATTCACTCATGGGGCACCTCGCTGACGACTGGGGGCAGTATACCCCATGAAAAGTGAGGGCTGAATAGTTTGCACACAAAACAGTTGCCAGCCCGGCCGTTCGGGATTAACCTGACTTTAGTTTGCACGCAAACAAAATTGCCAGGCCGCCATCCCAGCGCGCGGCCCCACTGCCGGAGAATGCCCATGAATGCCATCAGCCATCAGATCCAACTGCTGCGCCGTCCCACCGGCCTCCCCACCCCGGACGACTTCGCCCTCAGGGAAGTGCCCCTGCCCGCCCTGCAGGAGGGCGAGGTGCTGGTGACCAACCAGTGGCTGTCGGTGGATCCCTACATGCGAGGCCGCATGAGCGAGGCCAAGAGCTATGTGCCTCCCTTCCCCCTGAACGGCCCCCTCGATGGCGGCGCCATCGGCGTGGTGGAAGCCTCGCGTCACCCGGACTTTGCGGTGGGTGACCGGGTGAGCAGCATGCAGGGCTGGCGCGATCGCTTCGTCGCCAACGGCGCTCAGCTGACCAGACTGCCCGACACCCGCTTGCCGCCCCAACTCTTTCTCGGCGCCCTCGGCATGCCGGGTATGACCGCCTGGGCCGGGCTGCACAAGGTGGCCCGCCTGCAGGCGGGCGAGACCCTGCTGGTCTCGGCGGCGTCGGGGGCGGTCGGCACCATGGCGGTTCAGCTCGCCAAGCAGGCCGGCGCCAGGGTCATCGGCTCTACCGGGTCGGCCGACAAGGTCGCCTATCTCAAGACGCTCGGCGCCGATGCGGTGATCAACTACCGGGAGACGCCGGATCTCGATGCCGAGCTGGCACGCCTCGCCCCGGAGGGCATCCACGTCTACTTCGAGAACGTGGGCGGCGCCATGCTGGACGCAGCCCTCAACCACATGGCGCTGCACGGTCGCATCGTGCTGTGCGGCCTCATCGCGCAGTACAACGGTCAGGGGAGCGGGCCGCGCAACCTCGCCCAGGTGATCCGCAAGCGCATCCTGATCCAGGGGCTGCTGGTCTCCGATCACTGGCAGTACTACGGGGAGTTCCTGGCCGAGGCCATCCCGGCCTTCGAGGCCGGCGCCCTGCAGGCCGAGGAGACCGTCAGCACTGGGCTGGCCAGCATGCCGCAGGCCTTTATCGGGCTGTTCGAGGGGCACAACACCGGCAAGATGCTGGTCAAGCTGGACTGATCCGCAGAACTGGCGCCTCAGGCCGCAGACTGCTTGCATGACGGGCCCATCCGCCCTAAGGTGGGCCCGTTTTCCCTGGCGCACCCCGCCGTTTCAGCAAGGAGCCTCCCCTATGTCTACCCCCTATCCCCGCGTCGGTGTCGGCGTCATTCTCACCAACGCCCAGGGCCAGGTGCTGCTCGGCAAGCGCAAGGGCAGCCATGCCCCCTACTGGTCCATCGCCGGCGGCCATCTGGAGCTGGGGGAGACCTTCGAGTCGGCGGCCATCCGGGAGGTGGCCGAGGAGACCGGCTTCGTCATCCGGCAGCCTCGCGTCATCGCCGTCACCAACAACCTGGAGACCTGGCGAGAGAGCGGGCTGCACTACGTCTCTGTCACCCTGCTGGCCGAGGTGGAAGGGGAGCCGCAACTGCTGGAGCCGGAGAAGTGCGAGGGCTGGATCTGGTGCGATCCCAAGGCCCTGCCAGAGCCTCACTTCGACGCCAGCCGCCAGTCCATCGCCTGCTGGCTGGCCAATCGTTGCTACCTGCCGACCTCGAACCAGCCCACCCCATAAACCATCGCCTGCTGGCTGGCCAATCGTTGCTACCTGCCGACCTCGAACCAGCCCACCCCATAAACCATCGCCTGCTGGCTGGCCAATCGTTGCTACCTGCCGACCTCGAGCCAGCCCACCCCATAAACCATCGCGCGCTGGCTGGCGGGGCGCTGCTATCTGCCTGTGTCGAGCCAGCCCACCCCATAAGCCATCGCCTGCTGGCTGGCGGGGCGCTGCTATCTGCCGGTGTCGAGCCAGCCCACCCCATAAGCCATCGCCTGCTGGCTGGCGGGGACTGCTATCTGCCATCCTGGTCACCCGAATAGTCATAAAACCTTCATCGCTTTGTCATATCATCCCGCCACTGCCTTTGATGACGGAACAGGAGTGGTGGCGTGGGACAGGTATTCATTCAATTTCTGTGGCTGGGATGTGTCAGCTTTGGCGGGCCGGCCGCCCATATCGGCTATTTTCAGCGCACCTTCGTCGAGCGACTGGGGTGGCTGACCCAGGCCGAATTCGCCCAGTTGCTGGCCCTCTGCCAGCTGCTGCCCGGCCCCGCCTCCAGCCAGCTCGGCTTTGCCATCGGCCGCCACCGGGCCGGGCTCGGCGGCGCCCTGGCCGCCTTCATCGGCTTTACCCTCCCCTCCTTCCTGCTGTTGCTGGCTGCCGCCGTCGGCGTGGGCCTGCTCAGCAACAACCTCTGGCTGGAGGCCGCCCTGCACGGTCTCAAGCTGCTGGCGCTCATCGTGGTGGCCGATGCCGTGCTCACCATGAGCCGCCAGTTCTGCAAGACGACGCTGCAACAGGGGGTCATGGTAGTGACCGCCGCCGCCCTCTGGTGGCAGCCCGGCCTGCTGACCCAGCTCGTCCTGCTGCTCGGGGCGGCCCTGCTCTGCGCCTATCGTGAGCAGGCCAAGGCGGCGCAGGCCCCATCAAAGGAGCTGGCGAGCCAGCCCCACTGGCCGACCCTGCTGCTGTTCGCCCTGCTGTTTGTCGGCCTGCCCCTGGTGGCCAGAGGCCCCGCCAGCCAGCTGATCGCCGACTTCTACCGGGCGGGCAGCCTGGTGTTTGGCGGTGGCCACGTGGTGCTGCCCCTGTTGCAGGAGAGCGTGGGGCACAGCCTCAGCCAGCAGCAGTTCCTGACCGGCTACAGCCTGGCTCAGCTGGTGCCCGGCCCCATGTTCACCCTGGCCACCTACCTCGGAGCCATGCTGCTGCCGGCGACCCCGCTGGCGGGCGCCCTGCTGGCCACCCTGGCCCTCTTCCTCCCGGGCTTCCTGCTGCTGTGGGCCATGGGCCCCTGCTGGCAACGCTGGCTTGCCCAGCCTCGCCTGGCGGGGGCCGTGGCGGGGATCAACGCCGCCGTGGTGGGCCTGCTGCTGGCCGCCCTCTATCAGCCGGTGTGGCAGAGCGCCGTGCTGGCCCAGACCGATCTGGCGCTGGCCGCCGTCGGCTTCTACCTGCTGCGCGTGCAGAAGCTGCCCATACTGGCGCTGGCCTCCCTGCTGGTGGGCGCCGCCCTGTTGAAGGCCTGAGGCTGAGACGGCAAAAGAAAACGGCGCCCCTGCTGGCAGGGGCGCCGTTTTACGCATTCGAGGCGGGCAGCGTCAGGCGTCGGGATCGAAGTCCAGGCTCAGGCTGTTGACGCAGTAGCGCTGGCCGGTCTCGGTCGGCCCGTCCGGGAAGACGTGACCCAGATGGGAGCCGCACTGGCGACAGGTGATCTCCACCCGTTTCATGCCGTGGCTGTTGTCCTCTGTGTAGGTTACTGTCCCCTCGATGGCCCGATCGAACGAGGGCCAGCCGCAGCCCGAATCGAATTTGGCATCCGAGTGAAACAGCACGCTCTTGCAGCAGACGCACAGGTAGTCGCCGCTCTTGCGATTGTGCAGCAGGGCGCCGCTGTAGGGCCGCTCCGTCCCCTTCTCCCAGCAGACGTGAAACTGTTCGGCGCTCAACTTGCTGCGCCACTGCTCGGGATTGTTACCGCTCATACTGACTCCTCGTCATGCTGACCGGGCAGATATGAAACTGCCCGGTTCTCGGGATTGCTACGCCACCGTCCAGGATTATTGCCATTCATATGGATTCCTTGCCATGGGTAGCGGTGACCAGCATACCGAGTCAGGTCGTTTCACTCTACCCCGCCAGCGGGAACTGTGATCCCGTTGGCAACACGGCGGCAACATCCTGCGTGGCGACTACCCCCTCCCTGGCCAGGGCCACCGCCGGCAGGGCGACCCGCTCCAGCAGCTTGAGGGAGTGGGCGCGCCCGACCGCCACCTGCCGCTTGATGTCGTCCGGCAGGAAGGGCAGGCCGTCGTTGGTGGCGGTGTCTATGGTCTGGATCCACTCCATCCCCTCCCCCGGCGGTGGCAGGCGGAACTGGATGTCGTAATCGCTGGCGTTGAACAGCACGAACCAGCGCTCGCCGGTGCAGCCGATCATGCCGATGTCCATGGCGAACGCCTGGCCCATGGGGGCATGCCAGTCCTGATCGGTGAGCTGGTGGCCGTCCGGGTGGTACCAGTTGACCTGGTGGCAGCTGGTCGCCTTGCCATTCCAGCTGTCGTCGCTCAGCTGCAGGTTGGAGAAGACCCCGGATTCCGCCCGCAGCGCCATCATCTGACGGGTGAAGGCGAGCAGCCGCTCGTCCTCCGGGCGCAACTGCCAGTTGACCCAGCTGATCTGGTTGTCCTGGCAGTAGGCGTTGTTGTTGCCAAGCTGGCTGCGGCCCATCTCGTCCCCGGCGAGGAAGTGCGGCGTCCCCTGGGAGAGCAGCAGGGTGGCGATCAGGTTGCGCTTCTGCTGCTGGCGCAGGTTGTTCACCCTGGGGTCGAGCGTCGGCCCCTCCACCCCGTGGTTATGGGAGAGGTTGTGACCGTGGCCGTCTCTGTTGTCCTCGCCGTTGGCCTGGTTGTGGCGCTGGTTGTAGGAGACCAGATCCTCCAGGGTGAAGCCGTCGTGATAGCAGAGGTAGTTGACGCTGGTGTGGGGCGCGCGCCAGTTCTTCGGGAAGAGATCCCGCGAGCCCACCAGCCGGGTGGCGAAGTCCCCCATCTTGCCCGCATCGCCGCGCCAGAAGGCGCGCACCGTGTCGCGATAGCGGTCGTTGATCTCCAGCCACTGGCTCGGGAACTGGCCGAGACGATAGCCGAAGGGGCCTATGTCCCAGGGCTCGGCGATGAGCCTGACCCGCGCCAGCACGGGATCCGCCATCATGGCCTTGAAGAAGGCGCTCATGGGATCGAACTCCCCCGCCTCCCGCGCCAGGGTCACCGCCAGATCGAAGCGGAAACCGTCCACCTGCATCTCGGTGACCCAGTAGCGCAGGGCGTCGAGCACCAGCCGCAGGGTGTTGGGATGATCCAGATTGACGCTGTTGCCACAGCCGGTGACGTTGGCGTGACGGTGGTAGTCCGGGCCGTGGGCCCCCGACTCGAAGGCGTAGTAGCCCGCGTTGTCGAACCCCTTGAACGACAGCATGGGGCCGTCGAAGCCGGATTCCGCGGTGTGGTTGTAGACCACGTCCAGGATCACCTCGATCCCGGCCCGGTGCAGCTCCCGCACCATGGTCTTGAACTCGGTTACCGCCTCCTTCGCCGCGTAGCGCGGCTCGGGGGCGAAGAAGGCGATCGGGTTGTAGCCCCAGTAGTTGGTGAGCCCGAGCTGCTCGAGCCTGGGCTCGGACATGAAGGCCGCCACCGGCATCAGCTGCACCGAGGTGACCCCCAGCGACTGCAGGTGCTCGATCATCAGCGGGTGGCTGATGCCCAGATAGGTGCCCTGCAGCTCCTTGGGGATCCCGGGGTGCTGGCGGGTGAAACCCTTGACGTGGGTCTCGTAGAGCACGACCCGCTCGGGCGGGATGCCGGGCTTGCCGACCCCCTGCCAGTCGAAGGCATCGTCCACCACCACGGACTTGGCCACCATGGCCGCGCTGTCCCCCTGATAGAGGGCGTCGTCCCAGTAGGTAGGACGGCTCAGTGCCCTGGCATAGGGGTCGATCAGCAGCTTGTCCGGGTCGAACAACAGGCCGTCCTGGGGGCTGCCATGGACCCGATAACCGTAGCGCTGACCGGCCTTGACGCCGCGCACATGGCCGAACCAGTACTGGCCTCGCCGGCCGGGCAGGGCCAGCCGGGCCTGCTCCTGCTCCTGTTCGTCGAACAGGCAGAGCTCCACCTTGTCCGATTGCGGTGCCCAGACGCAGAAGTGGCAGCCCGTCTCGTCGAGCCGGGCGCCCAGCGGGTGATCCACCCCGTTTTCCATTGCGAACATCAAGACTCCTGTTTGATGAACAAGGTCGCGAGCGGCGGCAGATCCAGCACTATGCTGTGCGCCATGCCCTGCCAGGGCGTCGGCTCGGCGACGAAGACCAGACCCACATCATAGTTGCTGCCCCAGTAATGCTCGCTGTCGGTGTTGAGCACCACCCGGTAGTGGCCGGCCGCCGGCACCCCGAGGCGATAGCCGACCCGAGGCACCGGGGTGAAGTTGCAGGCCACCATCAGGGGATGCGCCCCCAGCTTGTCGGCACGCAGCCAGGCGAAGATGCTGTTGTCGGCGTCGTTGTGATCCAGCCAGCGGAAGCCGGTCTGTTCATAATCGGCCTGATACAAGGCAGGTTCATGACGATAGAGGTGGTTGAGATCCCGAATCAGCCGCTGCTGGCCGCCGTGCTTGGGATACTGCAACAGGTGCCAGGGCAGCTGGGCGTCGTGGTTCCACTCGTTGCTCTGGGCGATCTCGGTACCCATGAAGTTCAGCTTCTTGCCGGGGTGGGCATACATGAAGCCCATGTAGGCGCGCAGGTTCGCGGCCTGCTGCCACTCGTCGCCGGGCATCTTGTAGAGCAGGGAGTGCTTGCCGTGGACCACCTCGTCGTGGGAGAGGGACAGGATGAAGTTCTCGTCATAGTGGTACACCATGGAGAAGGTCATCTCGTTGTGGTGGTAACGGCGGTGGATGGGCTCCTTCTGCATGTAGCTGAGGGTGTCGTGCATCCAGCCCATATTCCACTTGAAGCCAAAACCCAGGCCGCCGAGGAAGGTGGGACGGGAGACCCCGGCGAAGGCGGTGGACTCCTCGGCGATGGTCATGGCATGGGGGTACTTGCCGTACACCTCCTCGTTGGTCCACTTCAAGAGGCTGATCGCCTCGTAGTTGTGGTTGCCGCCATCGACGTTCGGCACCCACTCGCCGGCGTTGCGCGAATAGTCCAGATAGAGCATGGAGGCGACCGCATCCACCCGCAGGCCGTCGACGTGGAACTTGTCGAGCCAGAACAGGGCGCTCGCCACCAGGAACTGGCGCACGGTATCGCGACCGAAGTCATAGATGTAGGAGTTCCAGTCCGGGTGCCAGCCACGGCGCGGATCCTCGTACTCGTAGAGCGGGGTGCCGTCGAAGCGGGCCAGGCCGTGGGCGTCGGACGGGAAGTGGGCGGGCACCCAGTCGAGGATGACGCCGATCCCGGCCTGGTGGCACTGGTCCACGAAGTATTTGAAGTCGTCGGCGCTGCCGTAGCGGCTGGTGGGGGAGAACATGCCCACCGGCTGGTAGCCCCAGGAGCCGCTGAACGGGTGCTCGGAGACCGGCAGCAACTCGATGTGGGTGTACTCCATCTCCTTGATGTAGCTCACCAGCTCCACCGCCAGCTCGCGCCAGTTCAGGCTGTCGCCGTTGGGGTGGCGCTTCCAGGAGCCCACGTGCAGCTCGTAGATGGAGAGCGGCTGCTCCCGCTTGTCGTTGCGTTGGCTCTCGCGCCAGGCGGCATCCTGCCACTGGTACTGATCGTGGTCATAGACCACGGAGGCGAACGAGGGGTACTGCTCGCAGTAGAAACCCACCGGGTCGCTCTTGTGGGGCAGCCGGTTGCCCATGGGGTCTTTGAGCTCGAACTTGTAGCGATCCCCGGCCTTGAGCCCCGGCACGAACAGCACCCAGTGACCGCACTGGCTGCGCTGCATGGGGTGGCGACGGCCATCCCAGAAGTTGAAGTCGCCGATGAGGCTCACCGCGGTGGCGCTCGGCGCATAGACGGCGAAGCGCACCCCCTCCACCTGCTGGCCGAGGTGTTCCACTGTGCGCAGTTGTGCACCTAGGGTGTGGTAGAGGTTTTCCGGTTGCCAGGTCAGCTCCGCCAACCCTTCCCAGGCGGCGGCCTGGAACTGGTAGGGGTCTATGATGTCGGCACTGGCGTCGGCGTAGCTGGCGATGAGCTGGTAGGGAAAGGGATTCTTGCGGCGGGTGAAAACAGTTTCAAAGAGGCCCGCTTCGTCAGCGGCGGTCAGGGTGGCAACTATCTTGCCTGACTTGAGGTCTCTGACCCGGACCTCGAGCGCATCGGGCAACCAGGCGGTGAGTTTCAGGCCTGGCCCATCCGGATTGGCCAGCAGGCCTAGATGGGAGAAGGGATCGGCACAGCGGGCGGCAACCAAACGTTCAACGGGCATCGACATTTCCTTTGATGGCTGAACATCCGCTTCGGCCTGGGCCGAAGCGGATGAAAGTGAGTCACATGTTGGCGATTAAGGCTCAACGGCTGGCCTCGTCACGGGCCCGGCTCATCTTGCCCGCCAGATTCTTGAGCGCCTCGTCGGCGAAAATATCCTCCAGATCCCGGGAGAGCTTGCGACGCCAGTTGGGGTATTCGTAACTGGTGCCCGGCACGTTGACCGGCTTGTCCATCTCCAGCCAGTCTTCCAGCTGGGTGCTGAACAGGGCACAGCTGCCGCGGGACATGTGCAGTTGCAGACCGTGGTTGAGCTCGGTGTTCATGCCGACCCAGTTCACGTCGTGGCTGATATTGCCAGAGATGACCCCATGGGCATGCAGGCTGTCAAGGATCCGCTGCTTGGCCTGGTGGCGATCAGCATACAGGGTCTTGAGCACCTCTTCATCCGGATACAGGCCCAGTTCGCGTCCCAACGCCAGATCGTCGCAATGCCAGAAGCCCTTGAGGGTCGGCATGTCGTGAGTGGTCAGGGCCGACATAGCCTGCTCGGCGTAGTGGGCCGGGGAGATGAAGCCGCCATCGTCCTTGGAGCGCTCGAAGAAGAACACCTTGTAGGAGTGGACGCCGTTCTCCTTCAGGGTCACGTCGATCCCCTCCGGCACTGTGCCGAGATCCTCGCCGATCAGCAGGCACTGGTTGCGGTGGGATTCGAGGGCCAGGATCCCCAGCAGGTCGTTGACCGGGTAATAGATGTAGGCACCCTTGGCGGCGGACTCTCCGGGCGGCACCCACCACAGGCGCAGCAAGGCCATCACGTGGTCGATACGCAGGGCACCGCAGGAGCGCATGTTGGCGCGGAACAGATCCACCATGGGCTGGTAGGCCGCCTCGAACAGCTGGTTCGGGTTCATGGGGGGCAGGCCCCAGTTCTGGCCGAGGGGGCCGAGAATGTCGGGCGGCGCACCGACCGAGGCTTTCGGGCAGTAGAGATCCCGGTTCGCCCAGATCTCGGTGGAGCCTTCGGAGACGCCGACCGCCAGATCCCGGTAGATCCCCATCACCATGCCGGCGGCCTTGGCGCGGGCATCGGCCTGGGCCAGCTGCTCGTCGGCCAGGAACTGCAGGTAGAGGTAGAAGGCCACGTCCTGGTTGTGCTCGGCCATCCAGGCGGCAACGGCCGGGTTGTGGTAGTCACGGAACTGCTCAGGCCAGACCGGCCAGCCCCAGGCGTTGTCGCCCTTGGCATAGAAGTGGGCCTGCAGGGCATCGAACGCCGCCTGCTGTTGCAGGCTGTCGCCACCGGCGGCCACGAAGGCATCGAACGCAGCCTGGCGCTCGGCGCTGAAGCTGGCATGGTCGAACACCTGGCGCAGCATGCCGATCTTGGTCTGGATGACGCCGGTGTAGTCCACGTTGTCCTTGACCCGTAGGGAGGTGAGGTGCTGCTGGAAGGCCGGGCTCGCCAC
Source organism: Aeromonas sp. FDAARGOS 1409 (assembly GCF_019048705.1). NCBI lineage: Bacteria > Pseudomonadati > Pseudomonadota > Gammaproteobacteria > Aeromonadales > Aeromonadaceae > Aeromonas > Aeromonas sp. FDAARGOS 1409. The sequence goes on along the minus strand of NZ_CP077395.1, from coordinate 2,093,839 downwards.
CTCCGCCTTCAGGCGATCGTTGCTCAGGAATTCGGGCACCGCCTCCACATCGATATAGGCGACGTTGAGCCAGCGACGGGAAGAGGGGCTGTAGGGGCTGGCGCTCTCCGGGTTGGCCGGATAAAGAGCATGAATGGGGTTGAGGCCGACGAAGTGGGCACCCCAGGCGGCGGCTTTTTCCACCAGCTGACCGAGATCGCTGAAGTCGCCGATGCCCCAGTTGTGGCGGCTGCGCAGGCAGTAGAGCTGCACGCTCGGGCCCCACACCTTGCGACCATTGGCGATGGGCGCCTGCTTGTAGCAAGACTTGGGGGCGACGATGAGACGCATGGAGGCCAGCGGTTCGTCATTGCCCTCTTCCAGCAGGATGAGCTGGTGATAACCCAGCGCCGGCTGGACATCCAGGGTGACGCGATAGGCCTGGCACTCCATCTCCTCGAACTCGGCCACCCCGACCAGCTCACCCTCGATGGGAGTGAATTGACCGGACAGCACGGCACCCTGCTCCTGCTGGAGCTGCCAGGTGAGGGCGTCGTTGACGAATTCGATGGGCAGACGGACTTCGAGGCTGATGGGCTCGCCGCTGCGGACCACCATCACGGGATCCAGCGCGCGCAGCCAGTGCTGGCGATGCTCCTGCTCCAGCTGCTCGGTCAGGGCGGCCTCGTCGTCGACGCGGTAACCCATGGCGCCCAGCATGGCGGCCTTGCTCTCTTCGGATACCAGGGCCGGCTGGCCCCAGGCATCAACATACTCACTGGCGATGCCTTTGGCGGCAGCCAGCTGTTCAATCAGGGTGGTCATAGTTTGAGAATTCCCGCTGTGGATTCTGTCTACACTATTTTGTGATTAATTTTTATGGTGGTACTTGAACAGTGGCTCTTTGGCCATGCTAAACCGCGCACATTTTTACATATCTCCCCGGCTGGATGTGTGACCGGGCAGGCACTATTGTTGTTCTCTGCACCCGACGTTGCTGATGATGCATTCAACAAAAGCTGGTAGCCAGTTACATAAACCGAAAATAAATTTCACAGTTTTTCATGATATAGCGCAATTTCGCGCAGATTGTTGGTTGACTCGCAGGTGAGTTCTAGTAAATTTACAAACGGAATTTTCTTTGACTACTGAACAGTTAGGTAACCAATTATGACTATCAAAGTAGGTATTAACGGTTTTGGCCGTATCGGTCGTTTCGTATTCCGTCTGGCCGCTGAGCGTTCCGACATCGAAGTGGTTGGTATCAACGACCTGATCGACGTTGACTACATGGCTTACATGCTGAAGTACGACTCCACCCACGGTCGCTTCAAGGGCACTGTTGAAGTCAAAGACGGCAACCTGATCGTCAACGGCAAAACCGTACGTGTTACCGCTGAGCGTGACCCGGCCAACCTGAAATGGGGCGAGATCGGTGTTGACGTTGTTGCCGAAGCCACCGGCCTGTTCCTGACCGACGAGACCGCTCGCAAGCACATCGCTGCCGGCGCCAAGAAAGTCGTACTGACCGGCCCGTCCAAGGACGCCACCCCGATGTTCGTCATGGGCGTCAACCAGGATTCCTACGCTGGCCAGGACATCGTTTCCAACGCTTCCTGCACCACCAACTGCCTGGCCCCCATCGCCAAGGTTCTGAACGATACCTTCGGTATCGAATCCGGCCTGATGACCACCGTTCACGCTACCACTGCTACCCAGAAGACCGTTGATGGCCCGTCTGCCAAAGACTGGCGCGGTGGCCGCGGCGCGGCTCAGAACATCATCCCGTCCTCTACCGGTGCTGCCAAGGCCGTTGGCGTGGTCATCCCGGAACTGAACGGCAAGCTGACCGGCATGGCCTTCCGCGTTCCGACTCCGGACGTGTCCGTTGTTGACCTGACCGTCAACCTGAAGAAAGAAGCGTCCTACGCTGAAATCTGCCAGGCCATGAAGGCTGCCTCCGAAGGCGCCATGAAGGGCGTGCTGGGCTACACCGAAGACGAAGTGGTTTCCACCGACTTCTTGGGTGAGCGTCAGACCTCCGTGTTCGATGCCAAGGCTGGTATCCAGCTGAACAAGACCTTCGTGAAAGTCGTCTCCTGGTACGACAACGAAATGGGCTACTCCAGCAAGGTTCTGGACCTGATCGCTCACATCTCCAAGTAATTTGGGATGCGCAATCGCGTAGCTTGAAAAAAGGCGGCCAATGGCCGCCTTTTTGTATTCTGAATCACGGACCCTTTCTGAATGTCCCCCAGCACTGGAGCCTTTATGACACCGACACGCACGCTGACTGCCCACTGCACCCTTAGCCAGGACGGCCTGCCCCTGCTGACCATAGACAATGAGCACGCCAGGGCCGAGATCAGCCTGTTTGGCGCCCACGTGCTGAGCTATCGGCGCCATGGCGAGCCCGCCTCCCTCTGGCTCAGCGACAAGGCCGTACTGGATGGCAGCAAGCCCATCCGCGGCGGCATCCCCCTCTGCTGGCCCTGGTTCGGCCCCTCCCCCGCCCGCGTTGGCAGCGGCAAGCCGGCCCATGGCTTCGCCCGCACCAGCCTTTGGACTCTGGACGGCGTCTCCGATCACGGGGATGGCACGCTCGTCCATCTGTCCCTGCGCGACAGCGATGCCAGCCGCACACTCTGGCCCCATGCCTTCGAGCTGGAGCTGGACGTGCTGGTAGGCAAGGAGCTCTCCCTGGTGCTGACCACCCGCAACACCGGCAAGGCGCCGCTCACCTACAATGCCGCCCTGCACACCTATCTGCAGATCAGCGCGCCGGAAGCGGTGACCCTGACCGGCCTGGGCGAGCCTTACCTGGACAAGCTGACCGGCCAGGCCGAACGTCAGCAGGGCCCCCTGACGGTGACGGCGGCCATGGATCGCATCTATCGCCAGCCCGACGCCATGGTCAGCGTGCAGGATGGCGAGCGCACCACCCGGGTGGTCAGCGGCAACCACGACAGCGTGGTGGTCTGGACCCCCTGGCAGGAAGGCGCCAGCGCCATGGCCGACATGAGCGACGACGGTTATCGCACCATGCTTTGCGTCGAGGCCGCCATCACCGACGAGGCCGGAGTCACGGTAGCACCCGACGAGGAACACAGTTTCTCCACCGTGATCCTCTGACGATACGGCTGACGGATAAAGAAAGAGGGCTCCCGCGGGAGCCCTCTTTGCATCTTGTCATCAGAGACGATCAGGCGTTGCCCTGGGTCTTGAGCTTAAGCTCGGCGGCAAAATTCAGCATGCGATCCAGCGGGATCAGGGCTTTCAGGCGCAGCGCTTCATCCACCTGGATCTCGTGGCGCTCGGCGCCGTCGGTCAGCGCCTCCTTGATCGCCACCAGGCCGTTCATCGCCATCCAGGGGCAGTGGGCGCAGCTGCGGCAGGTGGCGCCATCGCCACCGGTCGGTGCCTCCACCATCTCTTTCTCCGGACAGGCTTGCTGCATCTTGTAGAAGATGCCGCGATCGGTGGCCACGATGAGCTTCTGCTGGGGCAGCTCTTTGGCCGCCTTGATGAGCTGGCTGGTGGAACCCACCGCATCCGCCAGTTCGATGACGGAGGCCGGGGATTCCGGGTGCACCAGCACGGCGGCATCCGGGTTCTGGGCCTTGAGCTCACGCAGCGCCTTGGCCTTGAACTCGTCGTGGACGATGCAGTGGCCCTGCCAGCGCAGCATCTCTGCCCCCGTCTTCTTCTCGATATAGGCACCCAGGTGCCTGTCCGGTCCCCAGATGATCTTGTGACCCTGGCTGTCCAGGTGCTCGACGATCTCCAGCGCGATGCTGGAGGTGACCACCCAGTCGGCTCTCGCCTTCACCGCCGCCGAGGTGTTGGCGTAGACCACCACGATATGGTCGGGATGGGCATCGCAGAAGGCGGAGAACTGATCGATGGGGCAGCCCAGATCGAGGGAGCACTCCGCCTCCAGGGTCGGCATCAGCACCCGCTTGTGGGGACTCAGTATCTTGGAGGTTTCCCCCATGAAGCGCACCCCGGCCACGATCAGGGTCTGGGCGGCGTGGTCGCGGCCGAAGCGGGCCATCTCGAGAGAGTCGCCGACAAAGCCGCCGGTGGCCTCGGCCAGGGCCTGGATCTCGGGATCCGTATAATAGTGGGCAACCAGCACGGCCTGGCGCTCCTGCAGCAGCGTCTTGATCTCGGCGATCAGGGTCACCTTCTGCTCGGCGCTCAGGGGCTTCGGCTTGGCCGGGAAGGGGTAGTCCATCTCGACTACCGGCGGGACATTGTTCAGTGCATTGCTCATTGCGACTGTTCCATCAACGCTTGGAAAGGCCAAAATTATAACCAGAAGCCGCGCACAAACCCATCAACAAATCCAGTACAGTACAACTGTCAGAACCCGCTCGGATCAATCGTTGTCATTCTTGCCAAAAGGAGTTGTCGAATGAAACAACGCTCTCTCAAAACCAAGTTGCTGCTGCTCACCCTTGGACTCTTTCTCGCCAGTGGCGTCGCCATGACGCTGATGCAGTCATCCTCCCTGAACAGCCTGCGCACCGAGATTGTGGCCCAGACTCGCGGCGCCCTGGAGCAGGAGGTCTCACGCGCCCTGCAATTCCAGGCCGAACGCTACGCTCAGCAGATTACCGACCAGTTGCAGCAGGCCTACCAGATACCCCTCGGCATGGCGGCGCAGCTCGAGGGCAGCATGGCCCAGCCTGATCGCATGCTGGGCCGCCCCCAGGTAGAGCTCCTGCTGCACAGTCGTCTGCGCCAGGCTGACGGGATCAGCTCTATCTACGCACAGTTCGAACCCAACGGTTATGACGGACAGGACGCCGACTGGCAGGGGGGCGCGAGTCACTCGGTTGCCGGCAAGGGCAGCCTGGAGGTCTACTTCACCCGGGAACAGAACGGAAACATAACGCAGCAGACCATAGATGCCGCTACCAGTGACGCCAAGTTCGACACCTCACGCAATGAATTCGGCATCCGCAACAGCGAGTGGTACCTCTGTGGCCGCGACACCCTGCGACCCTGCCTGATGGAGCCCTACCTCTACGAGATAGGCCCGGGCCAGAAGATGCTGATGACCAGCCTGACGGTGCCCATCCTCAAGGAGGGCAAGTTTGTCGGGATCGCCGGTGTCGACATGAACCTGCCCATCTTCCAGCAACTGGCCGAGCAGCTCGGCAAGCAACTCTATGACAACCAGGCCGAGGTGACCCTGGTCAGCAAGATGGGGCTCATCGCCGGCAGCAACCGCCACGCCGGCAAGCTGGGGCGCCCCCTGACGGAGGCCGGACTGGTTGCCCCGAACGGACAGCCTCAGGAGACAGACAGCGATTTCATCCTGCAGCAGCCGATCCGGATCGAGGCTGCCGACAGCCAGTGGTGGCTGATGATCAAGGTGCCCAAGGCACTGGCCCTCAGCCAGGCCGATACCATCAGCAACCAGCTCGGCAGCCTGCTGCAAGCCACCCAGCAGCAGCAGTTGATCGCCATCGTCATCATCACCCTGCTGGCGCTGGCACTGCTCATCTGGTTCATCCAGACCATCACGGCCCCCCTCTCCCTCATCAGTCGCCACGTCTCCCACCTCGCCAGCAATGAGGGCGATCTGACCCAGCAGATGCGCATCGACACCCACCAGGAGTTCATCGAGCTTGGCAGACACCTCAATGCCTTCCTCGGCAAGCTGAGGGCCATGGTGCAGGGCAGCAAGCAGGTAGGGCAGCAGGTACATCAGCAGGCAAGAGGCATGAAGCAGACGGCCGAGACCATGCGCAGCAGCCTGGACGAGCAGAACCTGGAGCTGGAGAGCGTGGTCAGCGCCATGCACGAGATGAGCACCACTGCGGTCAGCGTGGCGGGCTACGCCGAGCAGGCGGCGCAGGAGTCGGAGGCGGCAACCCACCATGTCAGCAGGGCCCAGCAGACCCTGAGCCAGGCCCGCAGCGAGATCCATGCCCTGGTCGAGGACATGCACCAGGCGGACAAGGCGGTCGCCCAGGTGGCGCTGAGCAGCGCCAACATCAGCCGCATTCTCGACGTGATCCGGGCCATCGCCGAACAGACCAACCTGCTGGCCCTCAATGCGGCCATCGAGGCGGCGAGGGCCGGCGACATGGGCAGAGGCTTTGCGGTGGTGGCGGACGAGGTGCGGGCGCTGGCCAACAAGACCCGGGCATCCACCGACGAGATTGGCCAGCTGATCGGCAGTCTGCAGACCGAGGTCACCAGCAGCCAGCAACTGATGAGCACGGGCATCACCCGCTCGGTCAGCACGGTCGAGGGGACAGATCAGGCCTTCGAGGCGCTCGGTCAGGTGGTGGTCCAGATCCAGCAGATCCACGACCACATCAGCCAGGTGGCCACGGCGGCCGAACAGCAGAGCACCGTCAGCGACACCATCAACCAGAACCTGATGAGGATCGGGGATACCGCCACCACCCTGGGGCAGGAGGCGAGCGCCAGCCATCGCCTGAGCGAGGCGCTGGAGCAGGCGGCCACCACCCTGACGAGCGAGCTCGAACGACTGCGGACCTGATGAAAGAGAGAAACGAAAAAGCCCGCATCGCTGCGGGCTTCTCAATATGGTGGTCGTTACTGGGCTCGAACCAGTGACCCCCTCCTTGTAAGGGAGGTGCTCTCCCAGCTGAGCTAAACGACCTGGGATTCTTGAAATGATGGTGGGTCGTGCTGGATTCGAACCAGCGACCAATTGATTAAAAGTCAACTGCTCTACCGACTGAGCTAACGACCCATCTGTATCATTTTTTAAAGCATGGTGGTCGTTACTGGGCTCGAACCAGTGACCCCCTCCTTGTAAGGGAGGTGCTCTCCCAGCTGAGCTAAACGACCTGGGATTCTTAAATGATGGTGGGTCGTGCTGGATTCGAACCAGCGACCAATTGATTAAAAGTCAACTGCTCTACCGACTGAGCTAACGACCCATCTGTATCATTTTTTAAAGCATGGTGGTCGTTACTGGGCTCGAACCAGTGACCCCCTCCTTGTAAGGGAGGTGCTCTCCCAGCTGAGCTAAACGACCTGGGATTCTTGAAATGATGGTGGGTCGTGCTGGATTCGAACCAGCGACCAATTGATTAAAAGTCAACTGCTCTACCGACTGAGCTAACGACCCATCTGTATCATTTTTTAAAGCATGGTGGTCGTTACTGGGCTCGAACCAGTGACCCCCTCCTTGTAAGGGAGGTGCTCTCCCAGCTGAGCTAAACGACCTGGGATTCTGAAATGATGGTGGGTCGTGCTGGATTCGAACCAGCGACCAATTGATTAAAAGTCAACTGCTCTACCGACTGAGCTAACGACCCATCTGTATCATTTTTTCTTTCTATTTCAAGAAAGTGGTGGTCGTTACTGGGCTCGAACCAGTGACCCCCTCCTTGTAAGGGAGGTGCTCTCCCAGCTGAGCTAAACGACCTGGGAATCTGTGCGGTCAAGAGTGGTGGGTCGTGTAGGGATCGAACCTACGACCAATTGATTAAGAGTCAACTGCTCTACCGACTGAGCTAACGACCCACATCCTGAACCTGTCACCGACCGCATGTGGCGGACAGTGTTAAAGCATGGTGGTCGTTACTGGGCTCGAACCAGTGACCCCCTCCTTGTAAGGGAGGTGCTCTCCCAGCTGAGCTAAACGACCTGGGAATCTGTGCGGTCAAGAGTGGTGGGTCGTGTAGGGATCGAACCTACGACCAATTGATTAAGAGTCAACTGCTCTACCGACTGAGCTAACGACCCACATCCTGAACCTGTCACCGACCGCATGTGGCGGACAGTGTTAAAGCATGGTGGTCGTTACTGGGCTCGAACCAGTGACCCCCTCCTTGTAAGGGAGGTGCTCTCCCAGCTGAGCTAAACGACCTGGGAATGCTGTCTTCACCCGTTGTGAAGAAATGGTGGGTCGTGCTGGATTCGAACCAGCGACCAATTGATTAAAAGTCAACTGCTCTACCGACTGAGCTAACGACCCTCACCACGACCAGGACCGACTGCACTGCTGCACCGGCTCTGACGGCGGCCTATATTACGGATTTATCATCCTGGCGCAATAGAAAAATCTTAAATTAAATCTGTTTGTTCACTGCGCATACAAAGCAAGAGCATCTTTACAAGACTGTTACTAAAACAGTGACATGCAGCAATGTTACAGCTTGCCCAGGCTCTGCTTGGCCAACTGGGCCGGCGAGGTGTTGGGGTACCCCTTGATCACCTGCTCATAGAAGGCCTTGGCTTCCGCCTTCTTGCCATCGAGCTGGGCCAGCATGCCGAGCTTCAGCAAGGCGTCGGCCCGCTTGGGCGACTTGCTGTACTTGTTCGCCACCGTGGTGAACTGGCTCGCGGCACCGGCTCTGTCGCCCTTGTTGAACATCAGCTGACCGAGCCAGTAATGGGCATTGGGGACATAGCTGGAGCTGGGGAATTGCTTGATGAAGCCCTCGAAGGCGGGAATGGCCTTGTCGTAGTTCTTCTCCTTGAGCACCATGTTCACGGCCGCGTCGTAGGCCTGATTCTCGTCCTGGTTGGTCGAGTAATTGGCTGCCGCAGCAGGGGTCGCAGCAGCGGCGGCTGGCTGTGCCGGGGCGGCGGCAGGCTGGCTGTTCGCCACCTTGTCGAGCTCCTGGTAGAGCTGGCGCTGGCGCTCCTGGGACTGCTCCATCTGGTAGGTCTGCTGCTCCAGCTGGCCGCGCAGTTCGGAGACTTCCCCTTGCAGGGAGTCGACCTGCTGCTGCAATTCGGCCTGCAGGCGCAGACGGGCGTTGAGGGTGCGTTCCAGCAGGGCGACCCTGTCTTCCAGACTGCCCGTCGGCACTATGGCACCGTTGTTGCCACTGAGGGCCACGGCACTGCCGCTGTCGCCACTGAGATCGCTCACCGGTGCCGCCGCTTGCGCATTCAGAGCAACCAATACCGCCAGCGCAACAACAGCTTGCTTGTACACAGATTTCATTCGGATCAAACCTTAGCGTTTAGTGCAAATAAAACGGCCAGCGCCATAGTCGCTCGCTGATACAGATTTCATTCGGATCAAACCTTGGCGTTTAGTGCAAATAAAACGGCCATCGAAATGGCCGCTTGCATATAAACGAACTTCGTTCGATTCAAACCTTAGTAAACCAGGACCGCACGGCGGTTCTTGGCAAAGGCTTCCTCGGTGTGGGACAGATCCAGCGGCTTCTCTTCGCCATAGCTGACGATGGAGAGCTGCTCGGCCTGCACACCCAGGGTTTGCAGATACTTGGCAACGGCCTTGGCACGACGCTCGCCCAGTGCGATGTTGTATTCCGGAGTGCCGCGCTCATCCGCGTGGCCTTCGATCAATACCTTGACGCTCGGACGCTCACGCAGGTAGCTGGCGTGGGCATCCAGCAGGTCGGCGTACTGACCCTGGATGTCGTAGCCATCGTACGGGAAGTAGATCACGTTGTCGCGCTGCAGCGCTTCGAACTTCTGACGCATCTGCTCTTCCGGGGACAACATGCCGTTGGCGCCGCCGGTTTGTACACCGCCCATGCCGTCGGTCATGCCGGACTCGGCGCCAGCGGCGTCGGAGTCGGAAGAGGAGCTACAGGCGGCCAGGGTGAACAGTGGCAGTGCGATGGCCAGACCCTTGAGCAGTTTATTGAGTTGCATGCTATTTCCTTAAACCTTTATAACAAAACAAAAAACAAGCGATTTTTTTATCAATTCAAGAAGGGCGACCAAGCTGGTGCACGAATTTCACCGCTACTGGTCGGAAGCACTGCCTTGAAGCGACCGTCGGTCGACACCAATGCAAGACTCTTACGACCCTGATAGATGGTGGCATAAATGATCATGCTGCCATTGGGAGCCACACTTGGCGATTCATCCAGAGCACTCTGAGTCAGTACCAGCATGGCTCCGTTTTCCATATCCTGGCGAGCGATGCGATATTGTCCCTGAACCCGGGTCACCATCACCATGGACTTGCCGTCCGGCGTGATGGATGCCCCCTGGTTGGAATCCCCTTCCCAGGTCATCCGGCGAGTGACGCCAGTCGCCAAATTTACGCTATAAATCTGGGGTTTGCCACCACGTTCAGAGGTGAACAGCAAAGTTTGACCGTCCGGCATCCAGGAGGGTTCGGTGTCTATAGTGCGGTTATTTGTGACTCGAGTGAGTTGCTTGCTAGCAACATCAACAACATAGAGATCCGGCTGCCCGTCCTTGGACAGGACAATAGCCAAACGACGACCATCCGGCGACCACTCAGGGGCACCGTTGATGCCGCGGAAGCTGGTGATCATGCTGCGCTGCTGGGTGTAGATGTCCTGCACGTAGATCTCGGACTTCTGGTTCTCGAAGCTCACGTAGGCCAGCTTGCTGCCATCCGGCGACCAGGCCGGGGACATCAGCGGCTCGCGGGAGCGCAGCAGGGTCTTCTCGTTGTAGCCGTCGTAGTCGGAGATGCGCAGCTGGTACGGGAACTGGGTGCCCTGCTGGACCGACACATAGGCCAACCGGGTCAGGAAGGCGCCACGCTCACCGGTCAGACGCTCGTAGACGATGTCGGAGATGCGGTGGGCGAACTGGCGCATCTGGGCACCCGGGATGGTCGCCATGCGGCTGTCCAGGATGTAACCGTTCGCCTCGCCGCCCTGCGCCTTGGCCAGCTGGCCCTTCAGCACATCGACCAGCTCGAAGTTGATCTTGTAGGTGCCGTCACCCACCGCGGCGATGGAGCCGACCACCACGGCCTCCACCCCCTGGGAAGCCCAGGGCGCGAAGTTGATCTCGCCGCTGGTGCTCGGGGTCTGCGGCATCTGGCTGCGGGACAGGGGCTTGAACTTGCCACTGCGCATCAGGTCGTTGGAAACCACCTCGGCGATGTCCTGCGGCAACTGGCCATTGCCCTCCCACTTGAAGGGGGCGATGGCGATGGGGCGCGCACTGTCGATACCGCCGGTGATGACGATGTCCAAGGCCGCCTGAGCGCTCTGGCCTAGCAGAAGGCAGCCAACCAAAGCAAAAAACACTTTTCTTATCATGGCTTAAACTCTCAGTTCCAATTTGAGATTCGACTCTCTGACCAACAAAATATTGTTAACCAAAGCAGCAGTGCTTTCTTTGTAATCACTTAAATTTGCGGAGCCAACTGAAGACTCAACTCCTTCATCATCTCGAATGCCGCCGGATCCTTCGGCACCGGCAACTGATTGGCCTTCAGCACCGCCGCCTTGCCGGAGCGGCAGACAGCCGGGTCGCCCTGGCCGTTGTCCACCGAGATGACGAAGCCGCTGCTGGCCAACTTGACACCGATAGTACAGGTTTTGCCCCGCATGGTGGGATCCAAAATCATGTAACGCTCGACCGTGGCCTTGATGAGGGCGGCGTACTTGTCGACTTCGCCCTTGGCGGCAGCAGACGCAGCCTGACTGCGCGCATTGGCTTCAGCCGCCAGTTGCTGCTCCATCATGGCTTCCATCTCTTTTTGCAGCTTGGCCTCCTCGGCCGCCTTGCGTTTGCGCTCCGCCTCTATCTTGGCTTTCTTCTCGGCCTCCGCCTTCGCCTTCTTCTCTGCGTCAGCTTTTGCCTTCTTGTCAGCCTCGATCTTGGCCTTCTTCTCGGCCTCCGCCTTGGCTTTCTTCTCGGCTTCCGCCTTCGCTTTCTTCTCCGCTTCGGCCTTGGCCTTCTTCTCGGCCTCCGCCTTCTTGGCCTTGGCCTCTTCCGCCTTGGCCTTCTCCTCGGCCTGCTTCTTCTCCAACTCTTTCTTTTTCTTCAGCGCCAGCGCCTTGGCCTCTTCCGCCGCCTTGCGTTCGGCTTCGGCCTTCTTGGTCTTCTGCTCCTCGAGTTTGCGGGCTTCCTCGGCTTTCTGGGCCTTCTCTTCCGCCTGCTTCTGTTCAGCCTCTTTCTTCTGCTTGTCGGCCTCGGCCTTGCGGGTCGCCTCCTCGGCCTGCTTGCGCTTGGTCTCGGCGATGCGCAGGCGCTCCTGCTCCTGTGCCAGCTCGCGCTTGACGCGCTCGGCGTCTTCCTTGTCCTTCTGCTGCTGCACCGCCTTGGGCTGGGCCTGCTTCTGCTGCTGGATTTGCTGCATCTGCTGTTCCAGCATTTCGCTGTCCATCATGACCGCATTGACGATCTGTCCCTTGGACTCGGGGCGCTTGGGTTTGCTGAAGTCGACGCCGACCAGCAGGATGATGCCGATGATCAGATGCAGCAGCAGCGACGCGACGAGATAACCGGAAATACCACGCTTCACATCCATCTCCGTCAGTTCACCGGATCCGTCATCAGACCAACCTGAGGCACACCGGCTTTCTTGAGGGCCACCATCAGCAGGATCACCTCTTCGTAACGCACGGACTTGTCACCGGCCACCACCACGGGGGCGTTCTGGTTGATGGCCAGGTAGCCCATGGCCTTCTCGGTGATGTATTGCTGCATCGCCTCTGGCGTGCCGCTCGGCACCGGCTCGTCATCGGCCTCGCCGGCCTTGATGACGTACTCGCTCTCGGTGTTCACGCTGACGATGAAAGGCGGCTTGGAATCTTCCGGCAACTGCTCGGATTCCGCCTGGGGCAGATCCACCTTGACCCCCTGCGTGATCACCGGCGTCACCGCCATGAAGATGATGAGCAGCACCAGCATGACGTCGATGTAGGGCACCACGTTGATCTCGGCGACCTTCTTGCGTTTGAGCCGCTGATAGGTTTGCATTACTTCTCACCCTGCTGTGCGATTTGGCGGTTCAGTATGGTGGTGAACTCGTCCATGAAATTGGCGTAGGCGTTTTCCAGCCGCTCGACCTTGTTGGTGAAGCGGTTGTAGAAGATAACGGCCGGGATGGCGGCGAACAGGCCCATGGCGGTGGCGATCAGCGCCTCCGCGATGCCGGGCGCCACCATCTGCAGGGTCGCCTGCTGCACCTGACCCAGGGCGATAAAGGCGTTCATGATCCCCCAGACGGTACCGAACAGACCGATATAGGGGCTGATGGAGCCGATGGTCGCCAGCACCGGCAGGTTGGACTCGAGATCGTCCACCGCGCGGGACAGGGAGACCCGCATAGCGCGATAGGTACCGTCCATCACCGCATCCTGGCCGCGAGCACCAGCCTTGAGCAGGCGGGCATACTCCTTGAAGCCGGAGTAGAAGATGTCTTCCATGCCTTCGATGTCGTCACGACGGGAAGAGGACTCCTGGTAGAGGCGATTGAGATCGACCCCGGACCAGAATCTGTCTTCAAACTGCTCGGAGGCGAGATTGGCCGCCTTGATGGCCTTGGAACGCTGGATGATCAGCGCCCAGGAGACGACCGACATGCCCATCAGGGTCATCATGACCAGTTTGACCAACAGACTGGCTTGCCAGAACAGGCCAATAAACGAAATTTCAGCGTGCACTTAACAGCACTCCCTTGATTTTTTCAGGTATTGCGACAGGTTTCATTTGCGGATGGCTGACACAGGCAATCTGAACCATGGCCTGGGTGATCAGCCGCCCATCAGCCGCCAGTATCTGCTGTGAAAAGCGCATGGAGGCACGTTTCACTTCAGTCACTTGCGTCAGTACGGTCAGCAGTTCGTTGAAGCGGGCGGCGGCGCGAAAGTCGATCTCGGTGCGACTCACCACGAAGGCGATGCCCTCCTGCAGCAGGACATCCTGTTCGATGCCGCCGGCGCGCAGGAATTCGGTGCGGGCCCGTTCCATAAACTTGAGATAGTTGGCGTTGTAGACGATGCCTCCGGCGTCCGTGTCTTCGTAGTAGACACGCACCGGAAACTCAGAGACTTCCCCCATAAAAATCTGTGATCCATTCGACAGTCAGATGGGGGGCTATCATAGCGCAGGGCTGAATAGGAAAGAAGCAGGGGGAGACAGGGAAATCCCATCTCCCCCCGTTTTTTATGGCAGGAAATAACCCGTTCCCGGACAGACTCCGCCGAACATACCAGACGGGCTGCAGCCGGGATAAGACAGCCACCCCCGAGGGGACGAAAAACAGGGGGAGGCGGCTAAACGCCGGCCTCCCCCTCTGCATTCATGACAGGTAATAGCTGCTGGTCAGCCAGAGCCCGTACAACAGGCTTGGCAGGGCGAGCCAGGGAAAGAACAGCACGCGGCCGACCAGGCTGCGAGGATGGAATCCCAGGCCGTGCATGACCCCGCAGCAGACCGCCCACATCAACCAGGGCGCGAGCCAGAGACCGTGGTCACTGGTATTCGCCGCGACCAGGTTCGGTGCCTGCAGGATGGCGACGGCCAACAGGGCCGCCGCCAGCAGCATCAGACCCTGCCATGGCTGGCGCTCCAGGGGAGCGGCCAGCCGGGCAAGCCTGTCACTTGTCTTCATCTATCTGACGATCCAGGTTCTCGGTGTGCTCCAGCCAGAGCGCATTGATGATGCCAAACGCACAGGCCAGCAGCAGCCCCAGGATCCAGGTGAAATACCACATATCAGGGCACCTTCTTAGTAGAGCGATTGTTGGTTGTCTTCGATGTGCTTGTTACTCACCCGGCCGAACATCTTGATATAGGTCCAGATGGTGTAAGCCAGCACGGTCGGTACGAAGACGACTGCGACTACCGTCATCACCTTGAGGGTGTTGAAGGAGGCGGTGGAATCCCACATGGTCAGGCTCTGGGACGGCTCCAGGCTCGAGGGCATCACGAACGGGAACATGGAGAAGCCCGCCGTCAGTATGATGCCGGCGATGGCCAGGGAGGAGAACAGGAACGCCACCCAGCCCTTGTCCAGCTTGGCCGCCACTGCGGTCAGCAGGCACATCGCCAGACCCAGCACGGGAGCGGCGATCATCCAGGGGTAGAGGCCGTAGTTCTGCATCCAGGCACCGGCCTGCACCACCACTTCCTTGTGGAGCGGGTTGGTGACGGCGTCGGTGGCGACGGAGCCCACGATCACATAGCCATCCATGCCGCTCACCCAGACACCGGCCAGGGCGAACAGCACCAGGGTCAGCAGGGAGAAGATCATGGCGGCGGTGCGGGAACGCGCCAGCACTTCACCTTCGGTCTTCATCATCAACCAGGTCGCGCCCTGGGTGATGATCATGAAGAGGCTCACCAGACCGGCCAGCAGGCCGAACGGATTGAGCAGGCCGAAGAAGTTGCCGTGATAGGTCATCATCAGGAACTGGTTGAAGCTGAACGGTACCCCCTGCAGCAGGTTGCCGAACGCCACCCCGAAGATGACGGGTGGGATGGCACTACCGGCGAACAGGGCCCAGTCCCAGTTGGAGCGCCACTTGGCGTCTTCCTGCAGGGAGCGGTACTTGAAGCCGACCGGACGGAAGAACAGCGCCATCAGGGTCAGGATCATGGCGATGTAGAAGCCGGAGAAGGCCGCCGCATAGACCATGGGCCAGGCGGCGAACAGGGCGCCACCAGCGGTCACCAGCCAGACCTGGTTGCCCTCCCAGTGCGGTCCCATGGTGTTGAGCATCACCCGACGCTCCACATCCTTCTTGCCGACGAAGGGGAGCAGGGCGCCCACCCCCATATCGAAACCGTCGGTGATGGCGAAACCGATCAGCAGCACGCCGACCAGCACCCACCAGACCAGACGCAACAGTTCGTAATCAAACATGGGTCACTCTCCTTATGCCTTGCTCTGTTCGAAGTGGTACTTGCCCGTCTTCAGGCTGCTGGGGCCCAGGCGCGCATACTTGAACATCAGGTACATCTCGATGATCAGCAGCACCGTGTAGAACAGGAAGATCCCGATCAGAGAGAACCAGATCTCGGACGCAGGAATGTTGGATGCGGAGACGTAGGTCGGCAGCATCTCGGCGATGGTCCAGGGTTGACGACCATACTCGGCGACAAACCAGCCCGCCTCGATGGCGATCCAGGGCAGCGGGATGCCCCACAGCAGCGCCTTGAGCAGCCACTTGCGCTCGCCGATCTTGTGGCGGGTGCTGTCATAGAAGGCCAGACCGATCAGCACCAGCATCAGGATGCCGCAGGCGACCATGATACGGAAGGCGAAGAACAGCGGCAGCACCTGCGGGATGGAATCATCCACGGCGGCCTTGATCTGCTCGTCGGTGGCGTCGGTCACGTTCGGGGTGTAGCGCTTGAGCAGCAGGCCGTAGCCCAGATCCTGCTTCACTTCGTCGAAGCGGGCGCGGGTATCCTCGGACTTGTCACCGGATTGCAGCTTGGTCAGCAGCTCGTAGGCGGTCATGCCGTTGCGCACGCGCAGTTCGTGCTCGCTCTTCAGATCCTTGAGGCCGGTCACCTGGCCGTCCAGGGAACGGGTGGCGATGATGCCAAGGGCATAGGGGATCTTGATGGCGTAGTCGGTGCGCATCTCCTCCTGGTTCGGGATACCGAACAGGGTGAAGGAGGCCGGCGCCGGCTCGGTGTTCCATTCGGCCTCGATGGCCGCCAGTTTCACCTTCTGCACCTCGCCGGTCTCGTAACCGGACTCGTCGCCCAGCACCAGCACGGAGAGGATGGAGGCCATGCCGAACGCCGCCGCGATGGCGAAGGAGCGACGGGCAAAGGCCACGTCACGGTGCTTCAGCAGGTAGTAGGAAGAGATGCCCAGCACGAACATGGCGCCCGTGGTGTAGCCTGCCGCGACCGTGTGGACGAACTTGACCTGAGCGACCGGGTTGAACACCAGGTCGGCGAAGCTCACCATCTCCATGCGCATGGATTCGAAGTTGAACTCGGCACCCACCGGGTTCTGCATCCAGCCGTTGGCGACCAGGATCCAGAGGGCGGAGAGGTTGGTCCCGAGTGCCATCAGCCAGGTGGCGGCCAGGTGCTGGCGCTTGCTGAGGCGATCCCAACCGAAGAAGAACATGCCGACGAAGGTGGACTCCAGGAAGAAGGCCATCAGCCCTTCGATGGCCAGCGGGGCCCCGAAGATGTCGCCGACATAGTGGGAGTAGTAGGCCCAGTTGGTACCGAACTGAAACTCCATGGTGAGCCCTGTGGTGACCCCCAGGGCAAAGTTGATCCCGAACAACTTGCCCCAGAACTTGGTCATGTCCCGGTAGACAGTGTTGTTGGTCATCACATAGACGGACTCCATGATCGCCAGGATGAAGGCCATCCCCAGCGTCAGGGGTACAAACAGGAAGTGATAAAGGGCCGTCGCGGCAAATTGGAACCGCGATAGGTCTACCACATGCTCAGCAATCATGATGTTTCCTCACCGATTATTGGCACGGCTATTTTGAGTTTTAAGGACAAAGCTTCCACTGGAAGTCCCCGAACGGTCGGTCACGCCGTCGGCGGTCTGACCGGATTCGACTGCCACCACATTAACAACAAGGCAATACACGAGAACAAAAAAAGCTAATGTTTAACATCTTTCAAACAATAACTATGGTTCTATTCCCGCCTATAATGATCGCTGTTTTATATCACCTTTATTTGATTGAAATCAATGTAAAACCACCGCCAATACATGCTTTTTCAAGGCAACTTACGAGCCAATTCATATTAATTGTGCGAACCGCATCACAAAAAACACACGAACATAAATTATTGATTTAAATCAATTTTATAAAGAAACAAAATAGTTTCAATTCTGTTAATCAAATAGTGAAAGCCATAAAAATCGCGCTCATTATTCCATTATTTAAAAAATGATGCGGCTCATCATGAAAGCAATTTAAAACCAGTAAAAACACATGTTTATGCGTATATCCCGCCTCAGGTAAATCATTACTTTATCTAATCAAAAGCCCATAGATTTTCTTGTTTGTTCCTCCCGGCAAGAGCTCCTACAATGCGCCTCGCAGTGAGGGCATACCTCTGGATACAGGCCGGTCATTCCGGGTTCCCGGTACGTATTCGATGAACATTTCGAACCTGTTTGTTGGGATTAATGATGAAAAAGTTTGTTGCCAAGACCATCCGTTACTACAAGCTTTCTTTCGTTCAACTCTATCAAATGAACCGACTCTGAGGCCTCGCGACGGCTCCTTTGTTTTTTCCCGACCGGCCTGCAGACGCCCTCACAGTCTGTGAACATCCATCCTGAATTGTCTTTGCCCACCGCATCCGCCGTGGGCTTTTTTTACACGCACAACAAAAAACCGCCTTGAGGGCGGTTTTTTCGTTCACATCGCGGCGCTTACTGCTCTGCCGGCCGTTCCAGGCCGAAGTGCGCATAGGCTCTCTGGGTCGCGATCCGCCCTCTGGGTGTACGTTGCAGATAGCCTTGCTGGATCAGATAGGGTTCCAGCACATCCTCGA
Organism: Aeromonas sp. FDAARGOS 1409; assembly: GCF_019048705.1. Lineage (NCBI taxonomy): Bacteria > Pseudomonadati > Pseudomonadota > Gammaproteobacteria > Aeromonadales > Aeromonadaceae > Aeromonas > Aeromonas sp. FDAARGOS 1409. The sequence goes on along the minus strand of NZ_CP077395.1, from coordinate 2,075,662 downwards.
TGGTGTCCTTCTCCTCGCCGATGGCGGCAGCCAGGTTGTCGAGCCCCACGGGCCCCCCCATAAACTTGTCGATGACGGCCAACAATAGCTTGCGATCCATGAAGTCGAAACCCTCGTTGTCCACGTCCAGCATGTCCATGGCGCGGGCCGCAATGGGTCCGTCAATCCGCCCGTCGGACTTCACCTGGGCGAAATCCCGCACCCGTCTTAACAATCGGTTAGCAATGCGCGGCGTGCCCCGGGAGCGGCGCGCCACCTCTAGCGCCCCGTCGCTCGACATGTCGAGGCCGAGACAGCGGGCGCTGCGGGAAACGATGTCGGTGAGGTCCTTGACGTTGTAGAACTCCAGCCGCTGGACGATGCCGAAGCGATCCCGTAGCGGGCTGGTCAGGGAGCCGGCCCGGGTGGTGGCGCCGATCAGGGTGAAGGGGGGCAGGTCGAGCTTGATGGAGCGGGCTGCGGGCCCCTCCCCTATCATGATGTCGAGCTGGTAGTCCTCCATGGCCGGGTAGAGCACCTCCTCCACCACGGGGCTGAGGCGGTGGATCTCGTCGATGAAGAGCACATCGTTCGGCTCCAGGTTGGTGAGCAGGGCGGCGAGATCGCCGGCCTTCTCCAGCACGGGGCCCGAGGTGGTCTTGATGTTGACCCCCATCTCGTTGGCGACGATGTTGGCCAGCGTGGTCTTGCCGAGGCCGGGCGGACCGAAGATCAGCAGATGATCCAGGGCCTCCCCGCGCTGGCGGGCCGCCTCGATGAAGATCTCCATCTGGTCGCAGACGTGATCCTGCCCGGTGTAATCGGCCAGTTTCCTGGGCCGGATGGCCCGATCGATGATCTCGTCCTCGCGGGCAGCCCCTGCCGAGATGAGACGATCCGCTTCAATCATGGGCTACCTCACGCGCTGCATCCCCGCTCGCACCGGCGCGCGGCAGGGGGTGATCCGCTCTGTTCATGGTCACACTCACACCAGGCTGCGCAGGGATTCGCGGATGATGGCCTCGACCGACATCCCCTCGACCGCCACCTTGGTGACGATCTGGCTCGCCTGCTGCGGCTTGTAGCCGAGCGCCACCAGGGCGCTGGCCGCCTCCTCGCTCGCATCGGGGGCGCGCAGCGGGCTCTCCTTGGCAGGCAGGGCGATCTCGGCCGGGGAGAAGAGATCGTGGCTGACCCAGCCCTTGAGCCTGTCCTTCATCTCCACCACCAGCCGCTCGGCGGTCTTCTTGCCCACCCCGGGCAGCTTGACCAGAGAGCTTATCTCCTCGCGCTCGACACTCATCACGAACTGGGTGGCCGTCATACCGGAGAGGATCGCCAGCGCCAGCTTGGGGCCGACCCCATTGGTCTTGATCAGCTCGCGAAACAGCGCCCGCTCCTGCTTGTGATTGAAGCCATACAGCAACTGGGCATCTTCCCGCACCACGAAGTGGGTGTGGATCACCGCCTCCTTCCCCAGTTCCGGCAGATCATAGAAGCAGCTCATGGGCATGTGCACCTCGTACCCCAGACCCCCCACTTCGATCAGGACCTCGGGGGGTTGCTTCTCGATGATGACGCCTCTCAAGCGACCGATCATGTTCTCTTCCTCGCCACGCAGACTCTTTCCAAATTGGCCACTAGCATAAAGAATAACTGGATAAGTATCCAGCATAGGCCGCCCTCGGCCTCGCCCTCACCAGACTGAATTTAGCCCTTGGGCCACGAGGCTCGGCCTGTTAAAATTCCGCACTTGAAATTTTCCAGGGCCAAGCCGCCCGAACTAGCGAAGGTCTACCGCGATGCGTACCAGCCAATATCTGCTTTCCACTCTCAAGGAAACCCCCTCCGACGCAGAGGTCATCAGCCACCAGCTGATGCTGCGCGCCGGCATGATCCGCAAACTCGCCTCCGGCATGTACGCCTGGCTGCCGACCGGCCTGCGGGTGCTGAAGAAGATCGAGAACATTGTTCGCGAAGAGATGAACAATGCTGGTGCCATCGAAGTCTCCATGCCGGTGGTGCAGCCCGCCGAGCTGTGGCAGGAGTCCGGCCGCTGGGATGACTACGGTCCCGAGCTGTGCCGCCTGACCGACCGCCACAACCGTCCCTTCGTGCTGGGCCCGACCCACGAAGAGGTGATCACCGCCCTGGTGCGCTACGAGGTGAACAGCTACAAGCAGCTGCCGCTGAACCTCTACCAGATCCAGACCAAGTTCCGCGACGAAGTGCGCCCCCGCTTCGGCGTGATGCGCGGCCGCGAGTTCCTGATGAAGGATGCCTACTCCTTCCACATCGACAAGGACTCTCTGGTCGAGACCTACGAGAAGATGCACGCCGCCTACTGCGCCGCCTTCACCCGCATGGGCCTGAACTTCCGCCCGGTACAGGCCGATACCGGCTCCATCGGCGGCACCGGCTCCCACGAATTCCAGGTGCTGGCCGAGAGCGGTGAGGATCTGATCGCCTTCTCCGACAGCTCCGACTACGCCGCCAACATCGAGATGGCCGAGGCGCTGGCACCGGCGGGCGAGCGTCCTGCCGCGACCAAGGCCCTGGCCAAGGTGGCCACCCCGGCCGTGCACACCATCGATGAAGTGGCCGCCTTCCTGGCCGTGGCTCCGGCCGCCATCGCCAAGACCCTGCTGGTACTGGCAGAGGAAGATGAGCACGGCAAGCAGGCGGTCATCGCCCTGGTACTGCGTGGCGACCACGAGCTGAACGAAATCAAAGCCGAGAAGCTCTCTGGCGTTGCCAACCCGCTGACCTTCGCCAACGACGAGCAGATCAAAGCTGCCGCCGGTTGCGACGCAGGCTCCATCGGCCCGGTCGGCTTTGCCGGTCGCATCATCGTCGATCGCAGCGCCGCCCACCTGGCGGACTTCGTCTGCGGCGCCAACGAGACCGGCTTCCACCTGACCGGTGCCAACTGGGATCGCGACATCGCCGCTTACGAGGTTGCCGATCTGCGCAACGTGGTGGAAGGCGACCCCAGCCCCTGCGGCCAGGGCAAGCTGCTGCTCAAGCGTGGCATCGAAGTGGGCCACATCTTCCAGCTGGGGACCAAGTACTCCGAAGCCATGAAGGCGAGCGTGCTGAACGAGGGCGGCAAGTCCGTCACCATGGAGATGGGTTGCTACGGTATCGGGGTCTCCCGCCTGGTGGCCGCCGCCATCGAGCAGAACAACGACCAGTACGGCATCATCTGGCCGGACGCCATCGCCCCGTTCGAAGTGGCAATAGTGCCGATGAACATGCACAAGTCCGAGCGCGTGGCCCTGCAGGCACAGCAGTTCTACGCCGAGCTGAAGGCCGCCGGTGTGGATGTGCTGTTCGATGACCGCAAGGAGCGCCCGGGCGTGATGTTCGCCGACATGGAGCTGCTGGGGATCCCCCACGCCATCGTCATCGGCGACCGCGGCCTCGACAACGGTGTGGTGGAGTACAAGTGCCGCCGCACCGGCGAGAAGCAGGAAGTGGCGATCAGCGAGATCGTCGCCCTGCTCAAGGGCAAGCTGGGTCGCTGATAACGCCGACACCGCCTTTCGCTTTTCATCAGAAAGCCCCGAGAGCCACGGCACTCGGGGCTTTTTATATGGCTCTCAGCCATGGTGCACAAAAATGCGCCTCCAGCGTGAACCATTGAGATAGCTGTATTGCCCTGTACACGGCACGGCTGATTTCCTAGACTGGCGCTCTTTACCCAGCTTGCCCGAGAAGTCATGTCCATCGCCTCAGCCAATACCGTTGTCGTGCTCGACTTCGAGACCACAGGGCTTTCACCCGGACAAGGGGATAGAGCCATCGAGATCGGTGCCGTCAGAATCAAGGATGGCCATATCAGCGAGCGTTTCTCGGCATTGATGAATCCGGGCTTCAACGTGAGCAGCTTCATCGAGCAATATACCGGGATCAGCAATGCCATGCTGAAACAGGCTCCCCCCTGCAACGAGGTGATGGCGGATTTCGTCGACTTTATCGGTGATGACAATCTGGTCGCCCACAACGCCTCCTTCGACAAGCGCTTTCTGGATGCGGAACTAGAGCGATTGCCGGCGCAATACCGCGGGCAGTTCGCCTGCTCCCTGCTGCTGTCGAGGCGCCTGTTTCCCGATGCCCCGGATCACAAGCTGGGTACCCTGGTGCAATACCGGTGCCTGCCCAATGACGGGGTGTTTCACCGCGCCCTGGCGGATGCCGAGGTGACGGCCCACCTCTGGCTTGCCTTGTTGGAAGAGCTGGCGTGTCGACATGGCATTATCGACCCGGATTTTGAATTGCTGCTGACCCTTGGCAAGAAGCCAAAACCGGTGATCCCATCCTTCCTGCGGGAATATGCGGCTCGGAAATAACAGGTGCCGACATGCATCATCAATCATTCATGCCATGTCGGTATTAAATTTACCCGCCTTCAAATCCATGATGGCCCGGCGTAAAGACAGGCAAGAAGATAATTTAGAAAAAAGCGCGCCAAATGGCGCGCTTTTTGTTTCCTTGTCATCTGGCGACAGGGCCGGCTCACGGCGCCTCAGCCATTGCGACCGATAAAGAGATCGGTCACATGGCAGCTGCTGCGCGCCTCCAGGGCGTCCAGCATGTAGGCCGCCGCGTCTTCCGGAGTCATGAAGCCGCTCGGGTCCACGTGATCCGAATTCTCCCAGAATTCGCTGCGGATCCCGCTCGGATAGAGGTTCACCAGCCGCAGGGGCGAGCCCTTGAGCTCGGCCCGCAGGGACTCCAGAAAGCCCCGCATCCCCCACTTGGAGGCGCAGTAGAGGCTCTCGTTGGCCTTGCCGGCCTGGGCCGCCGAGGAGAGCACATTGGCCAGCACGCCGCCCTTTTCGCCGATGAGACGCACGGTCTGCTGGGCCACCAGTATGGTGGAGACGAGGTTGCTCTCCACCACCCGGCGGATCTGCTCGGCGGTGTAGACGCCCACCGGGCCGAACTCGCCGACACCGGCGCAGTGCAGCACCAGATCGGGCAGGCCGCCCCACTCCACCGCGGCGGCAAAGGCGACGTCCACCTCTTCGTGGTGCGCGAGATCGGCGGCGATGCCGACCACGGCGCTGCCGAGACGCAGCTCCTGCTCCTGCAGTTTCTGGTAGCGGCGACCCATCATGGAGACGCGATGGCCGCGCTCAACCAGTCCTATGGTCAGTGCACGCCCGAGCCCGGAGCCCGCGCCAGTCACTATGATATGGCCCATCTTCTCTCCTCATCAGAGCCAGCCATCACTTAGCCGTGATGCGCCGCCCGGGGCGTCAGATCAGAAGGTGAACTCGCCACCGATGAACCAGCCGTCGATAGTCTGGTCGACGCGGTCGAAGTCCATCTCGGCCTCACGCCAGCCGGCACGGATCTTGAGCGGCACGGTGGAGAACTTGTAGGAACCGCCCAGACGGTAGTCGTAGTTGTCGGCATCCTGCACGCGCATGTCGCCGAAGGCCGCAAAGCCCGTCCCCGGGATGCGCACTTCACCGCCGGTGTAGGCCATCAGCACGTCCTTGTCATAGGAGTAGTGCTGGGTGTTGAAATCGCCGTCGTAACGACGACCGGTCAGACCCAGATCGATCTGGAACAGGTCGTTGTTGAACAGGCGATAGTAGAGGCTCAGATCATAGGCCAGCAGATCGTTGTTGAAGGCGCCGCCGCTGCTGCTGAAGTCGGACATCTCGAACTTGGCGTTGGGCAGCAGCAGAATGCCGTGCTCCAGTTGCAGGTAGCCGCTCCAGTTGTAGTTCTCGTCATAGCTGCCAGCACTCACACCGCTGACCTGGCCGCTGCCCTGGGCGTTCCACAGATCGGCACCCGCGGCAAACCGCCAGTCATCGGCGGCGGTGGCGGCGTGGCTGAACAGGGCCAGTACACAACCGGCAATCAAGGTCTTCTTCATCATAAGGCTCCATCATGGACGGGAAAGGCCATCATTTTACCCGGAGTGCACGGAATACCTAGAGTAAAAAGCTGAACAAGCGTCCAGAAATGTCAGTGCTGCATGCCTTTCATCGGCTCGACGGGCTTCACCGGCAGGCTCAGGCCCAGGGTCTGACCATCATCCAGGGTCAGGGTCAGCGGGAAGGGGGTCCCCTGGGAGAGCTCGCGCACCTCGAACAGCATGATGTGCAGGCTGCCGGGCTTGAGGACGGCCTCCCCCCTGGCGGGGATCTCGATGCGCTCCACCTGGCGCATCTTCATCACCCCGTTCTCGTGCAGGTGGGTGTGCAGCTCGGCACGACCCGCCTCCGGGGAAGCCGCCGCCACCAGCGCCACCGGCTTGTCCCCATCGTTCTTGAGTACCATGAAGGCCGCCGTGTTCGGCGAGCCCGGGGGCAGCAGGCGCACATAGCCGTCAACGGCCTCGACCTTGGCCAGCGCGGGGGCGGCCAGGAGCAGGGCCAGGCTGGAGTAAAACGCACGTTTGAACATGGTTGAAATCCTTTTATGATGTTGTTAAACGAAGCGAAGCTTACCCCCTATGGCAAGCTTTTGGCAGCCCCGACAACAAGGATTCAGACATGCCCCTCACAATTCTGACCGAACAGCAGGATGGCCTGCTCATCCTGACCCTCAACCGGCCGGACAAGCGCAATGCCCTCAACACCGGGATGTATCAGGCCCTTGCCGACGCGCTGCGCCAGGCGACCCGGGACGAGCACGTGCATGCCCTGCTGCTGCAGGGACAGCCCGACTGCTTCACCGCCGGCAACGATCTCGCGGACTTCGTGGGGAAGGAGACCCTGGAGGCCGACGACCCCATACTGCAGTTCCTCCACACCCTGGCCGATTTTCCCAAGCCGGTGATCGCCGCCGTCGCGGGCCCGGCGGTGGGGATAGGCACCACCCTGCTGCTGCACTGCGATCTGGTCTATCTGGCGGACAACGCCAGGCTGCAACTGCCCTTCGTCGAGCTGGGGCTGGTGCCCGAGTTCGCCTCCAGCCTGCTGCTGCCCCGCGCCGTGGGCCATCTGAAGGCGGCGGAGCTGCTATTGCTGGCCGACCCCATGGATGCCTCCGAGGCGCTGCGCCTCGGACTCGCCAACCGGGTGCTGGCGGCGTCCGAACTGCTCCCCTTCGCCCGGGAGCAGGGGCTGAGGCTGGCGGCCAAGCCGCCGAAGGCGCTGCAAAAGAGCAAGGCGCTGCTCAGGCAGGAGCTCAAGCAGGCGGTGCACTTCGTCATCGATCTGGAGGCGCGCGCCTTCTCACAGGCGCTGCAGGGGGAGGAGGCCCAGCGCCGCATCGCCCACCGGCTCAGGCGCTGAGGGCCAATCGCTAGTTCAGGCGAAAACGCCCGATCAGCTCGCAGCCCTGCACCTTGTCCTGCACCTGGATCAGTCGGGCGATCTCGGGGTTGGGGTGGCGCTTCAGGAAGGCGAGCAGGGCCGCGCGGCAGCAGCCCAGCTCGCTGATGAGGGATTCGCACGCCCGGTTGGGGCACTGGGGCACCAGGGCGGTGACCAGTTCGGAGGCGAGCTTGAGGTAGCGCAGCTCATAGGCGGGTTCGTCCATGGCACGCCAGAAGTCGGCCATGCGGTGACAGGTGGCGACCCGCATGCTGGCCAGCTCGTCCAGATCCCCGGACGTCAGTTCATACACCTCGCCCAGGGCCTGCTGATAGAGGCAGATGGCCGTGCCAAGTGCCCCCATGTCCAGGGCGTTTTCCGCCTCCAGCATGTAACGTTGCCAGTGTTGATTCGCCATCTTCCTCTCCTCTGCCGACACGAGTGGAACCTGTATCATGGCCAATCGAGAATAAATATCAACCCGAGCCTTTGTGCAGGATCCCTCAGCCCGCCGCTCTTGGCTGGTTGACGCGACACTGTTTGCCGGGATAACCGGGCAGGGTGCCGGCCTTGGCGCCGCAGGCCAGGCGCTTGGCCTCGGCGAGGCGCTCCGCGAGGTTGGCCTCGTTGACCGGCTGCCAGCCCATCTGCTGGCCGAGCCAGCTGGCCCAGGCGAACTCGACGAAATAGACCTGCTCCCCCTTGCTGAAGTAGCCCGCATCCTGCAGCAGCCCCGCCAGGGTGCGGTAGGGGTAGTCCGGCAGATCCCCGATGTGCCGGGGCAGCTGATCCGGGGTCAGGGGCCGGCCCCGTTCATCCTTGAGCCAGGCCCAGTGGTTGTTCTGCATCTGGCTCCAGAAGTTGGCCCTGTCCTGCAGCCGGGCGATCACCTTGACCCTGGCCTGCTTCACCCCCTGCTGCCACAGCGCCTTGGTCAGGTGGTGCCTGTCCACCAGCCAGTAGCCGCCATCGGGGGCAATCACTATGGGGATCTCTTTCTTTTTCATCAATTTGTCGAGCTGCTTCTCGCTCTTGTCCGCCAGCTCCTGCGCCGTGGCGTCCACCTGCAGCTGGCCCACCCCGCCCTGGGTCGGATGAAGCTGGTCGATGCGCACCTCGCACCAGCTCCCCACCGGGCTCTCCTTCTCGCACGGGGCCAGCGCCCAGGCCCCCTGGCTCAGCACACAGGCCAACAAGATCCATGCTCTCATCACTCTCTCCTCCTCGCGCCCCAGACGGGCGCACGTTGACAGCCACCCCGGATATCATGGGACTCACTCTGGCGGTCTGACCAGCAAAGGGGATATCATGATTTCCCGTCTGCCGGCGATGCATTCTCGCCGACTTTTCTCCCCGCTTCACACAATTTGAAGGATTCGCCATGAAAGGATGGAGCCCCCTGCTGGCCCTGCTGGGTTGCGTCAGTGTCCAGGCCGCCGATGTACCGCCCGGCACTGAACTCGCCGCCGAACAGGCGGTCGTGCGTCATCTCAAGGATGAGCCGGCCAGCCTGAGCCCCCTCAAGCTGGTCGGCCTGCCGGAGCTGCAGGTGCTCAGGGATCTCTACGAGGGGTTGCTGACCCAGGGGCCGGACGGCAAGGTGCTGCCCGGGGTGGCCGCCCGCTGGGAGAACAGGGGCAACCGGCAGTTCACATTCCACCTGAGGCCCGATGCCCGCTGGTCCAACGGGGATCCCGTGCGCGCCGCCGACTTCGTCTACGGCTGGCGCAAACTGGTCGATCCGAAAGAAGCCGCCACCTTCGCCTGGTTCGCCCAGCTTGCCCGCTTCGACAAGGTGGACGACATCGTAGCCGGCAAGCTGGCCCCCGAGGCGCTCGGGGTGAAGGCCCTCGACCAGCATACCCTGCAGGTGACCCTCTCCCAGCCGGTGCCCTACTTCCTGAGCCTGCTGACCCACCCCAGCCTGTCGCCGCTGCACAGGGCCAGCATGGAACAATACGGCAGCCAGTGGACCCAGCCCGGCAAGCTGGTGGGCAACGGCGCCTTCGTGCTGAGTCACCGGGTGGTGAACGAAAAGCTGGAGCTGACCCCCAACCCCTACTACTGGGATCGCGCCCATACCGTGTTGACCAAGGTCACCTTCGTCCCCATCAACCAGGAGAGTGCGGCCACCCTCCGCTACCTGGCCGGGGATCTGCACATCACCGAGTCCTTCCCCAAGGAGCAGTATCACAAGCTGATGCAGCAGATCCCGGGCGAGGTCCATACCCCGGATCAGCTCGGCACCTACTACTACGCCTTCAACACCCAACGCCCGCCTCTCGACGACGTGCGGGTGCGCAAGGCGCTCTCCTACACCATCGATCGGGGCCTGATTGCCGACAAGGTGCTGGGGACAGGCGAGAAGCCCGCCTACCACTTCACCCCGGACGTGACCGCCGGCTTCGCGCCCAAGCCCAACCTGATCTCCACCCGCAGCCAGCAGGCGCTCGACGAGCAGGCCAGGGCGCTGCTCAAGGAGGCCGGTTACGGCCCGGACAAGCCCCTCAAGCTGACCCTGCTGTACAACACGGCGGAGATCCACAAGAAGATGGCGCTGGCCATCGCCAACCTGTGGAAGCAGAAGCTGGGGGCCAGGGTCGAGCTCACCAACCAGGAGTGGAAGAGCTACCTCGACAGCCGCCAGAGCGGCCAGTTCGAGGTGATCCGCTCCTCCTGGGTGGCCGATTACAACGACCCGTCCGCCTTCCTCGGCCTCTGGGGATCCGGCCACAGCGGCAATATGGCCCGTTTCGCGAACCCCCATTACGACACCCTGCTGACCAGGGCGGCCGCCAGCCAGGACCCCGCCGAGCGGGCCCGCCTGTTCGACGAGGCCGAGACCATACTGCAGGAGGAGGCGCCGATCGCCCCCATCTATCAGTACACCAACGCCCGGCTGATCAAGCCCTGGCTCAAGGGCTATCCCATCAACAACCCGGAAGACGTGGCCTACAGCCGCCAGCTCTACCTCGTCAAGCACTGAGCAATAGAGGGGCCAGCCTGTCTGGCCCCCTCCTGGCACTGTTCCCGTTCAAGTTCCCGGCATAGAATGCCGCTTCTCTTCGTCCATCAGCCCGTTGATTCGATCGCCCTATGCGTTGTCTGCCCCTGATTGCCCTGTTGATCGCCCTCCCCGCCCAGGCCGCCAGTGAAACCGAGTGCCGCCAGGCCTTCCTCGAATGGATGCTGGACCAGCAGAAGCAGTTCAGCGATCGCAAGGCCAGCAAGATGGAGCGGCGCAACGCCGAGCGAGCCATCGATCGGGCTCGCGAGGCCTTCGCCAAACAGGAGAGTTTCTGCCAGGCCATGGCCTGGGTCGACGGGGATACGGGCCGGGATCCCCGCTTCAAGCCGAGAACGGGGGAGATCCACGACTTCACCCCCCGAAGCTGATCCCGCCGCACAGGCCCGCCATCTACGACTTTTTTCAGTCTTCATCCCGTGGATTTGTTGACCCAAGCCAAGGTGGTGTCACACCCCGCATCTACAATGACGCCGTAACAGTCACAAAAAATAAAAACAAATTTATCAGTTACTTGGCTCATTCAGGATGCGCACATGACCACAAACCCACAAGAGGGGGAGATCCGTTTCCCCGATTACATCTCGCTGATTTCGACCACGGATCCCAGCAGTCACATCACCTACGCCAACCAGCACTTCTGCGACGTGGCCGGCTACAGCGCCGCCGAGATGGAGGGGGTGCCCCACAACCTGGTGCGCCACCCCGACATGCCCAAGGCCGCCTTCGCCGACATGTGGCGCCGGCTGCAGCAGGGCAAGAGCTGGATGGGGCTGGTGAAGAACCGCACCAAGAGCGGCCAGTTCTACTGGGTCAATGCCTATGTCACCCCCATCCTCAACGAACGGCGGCAGATCATCGAATACCAGTCGGTCCGCACCCGTCCGCAGGATCACGACATCGCCTGGGCGGAGCAGCTCTATGCCCGGATCCGCGCCGGCAGGGCGCTACCCTGGCTCAGCCGACTCACCCTGGAGCCGGGACAGCTCACCCTGCTGCTGTGCGGGCTGGCCCTGGCGGGCATGGGGGCCGCCCTGGTGACGGGCCAGGCCGGATGGGGCGCCATCACCCTGCTCTGCCTGCTGGCCCAGATGGGGCATGGCTGGCACCAGCAGCGGCGGCTGGCCCGGCTGCTGGCCATGGCCGGCGAGGAGCTGGGCACGCCCCTGTGCCAGGTGCTCTACGCCCGGCGGCAGGACGGTCTGGGGGCCCTCGAGCTGCTGCTGCGCATGAGGAAGGCCGAGCTCAGGGCCGTGGTGGGGCGCAGCGCCGACACCAACCAGCAGATCCTGCAGGCGGCGGAGGATGACAGGGGCCATATCCAGACCATAGACACCCACCTGCAACAGCAGCGGGCCCAGAGCGAGCAGCTGGCGGCGGCCATCACCGAGATGAGCCACTCCATTCGCGACGTGGCCGACAACGCCCACCAGGCCAACGCCCTGGTGAGCGAGGTGCAGCAGGTGTCTGAGAGCGGCCGGCAGGCGCTCGCGACCACCCGCGCCTCGGTGAACCAGCTGCATCAGGAGCTGGATGCCAGTCAGGCGGTGCTGGCCCGCCTGAACCAGGACAGCCAGAAGATCAGCGGCATCCTGGAGGTCATCGGGCAGATCGCGGATCAGACCAACCTGCTCTCCCTCAATGCGGCCATCGAGGCGGCCCGGGCCGGCGAGCAGGGGCGCGGCTTTGCGGTGGTGGCCGACGAGATCCGGGCTCTGGCCCAGAAGACCCGCAGCTCCACCGGTGAGATCAGCGAGATGATAGGGGCCCTGCAGCAGAGCACCCGGCAGTTGTCAGATGGCATGGCCCAGGGGGCGCAAACCTCGGAGCGCTGCCAGCAGCACATGGGGGCTACCGCCGAGGTGCTCGACCAGATCAACCAGATGCTGACCCGGGTGACCCACACCAGCGACGAGATAGCCCAGGCGGTCAGCCAGCAGGCGGATGTCACCAGCACCCTGGATCAGGGGATACAGCAGATCCATCAGCTGGCGAGCCACACCGCGGACAACAGCCGACAGGCGCTGGATGGCATCACCCTGCTGGTGGAGCGGCTGCAAAACCTCTCCCGCCTGATCACCCAGTTCCACGACTGAAATTGCCCTCCGTGTAGCCAGGCGCGTCTCCGGACGCGCTGCGATTTCTCCGCCACCACCCCTTGATGCCAGACGCCGGCCCTACCCGGTTGCGCTCCCCTCCTCCGTTTCTCACCCCCATATGGGGCCTTTCATACATTTGTAACAAAAATGTAAATGGAATTACTCCAACGCCCGCCATAACAGTCACTTTCCATCGTGCCTCAACCAAAAGGACTTCATGATGCACAACGCTCTGAGCTATGCCGCCCTGCTGCTCGCCGGCGCCCTGCCGCTGCAGGCGCTGGCCGACACCGATGTCTACCTCACCAACAACAGCCCGGAACCCCTGCAACTGACGGTCAACCAAAGCGGCAGCGGCCAGCTGCAGGCTGGCAGCCAGTGGATTCAGCACAGGACGGAGCTGGGCCCCTGGGAGAGCGCCATGGTGCTCAGCTTCAATCGCTACGAGGGAGTGCAGGCGGGCAAGCTCTATCTGTTCGAAACCCGTGTCACCACCGCCGGCGGCGACACCTATCGCCTCAACCAGCGGATGGAGGGCACCTGGTGGAACAGCACCCTGCAGCACGGCGGCGAGACGCCGACCGCCAGCTCCGGCTGGCAGAACGATCGCGCCCTGCATCGCACCCGGGGACCGCAGGAGCTGGCCTTCGCCGCCAAGTTCACCGGCCGTTACGACGATCTGCACTACATGCTCACCCCACCACAACAGCGGGAGCAGCCGGAACCGGCAGAAGACAAGCTCAAGGTCGCCAGCTACAACGTCTGGGCCCTGCCGGTGATCGCCGCCAGCATAGGCGAGCGGCTGGCGCTGCTGCCCGATCATCTCAAGGGCTATGACGCCCTGCTGTTGCAGGAGGTGTTCGACGGTCGGCGCGAGGGCTTCCTGCAGGCGCTGGCCAGGGAGTACCCCTACCAGACCAAGGTGCTCGACAAGCCCGGGGTCAACATCCACGACGGCGGCGTGGTGATCGTCAGCCGCTACCCCATAGTGCGCGAGGCCCAGCTGGTCTATCCCCAGTGCACCGGCACCGACTGCTTCGCCGACAAGGGGGTGATGTACGCCGAGGTGATCAAGGGGGGCAAGGCCTGGCACCTGTTTGCCACCCACACCGCCAGCTTCGACACCGACGAGGCGCGCCGGCTGCGCCAGATCCAGTTCGGCCAGATCCGCACCCTGGCCGCCAGCCTCGGGATCCCGGCAAGCGACACCGTCATCTACGGTGGCGACTTCAACGTCAACAAGCGCAAGTTCGCCGACGACTACGCCGGCATGCTGGCCAACCTCAACGCCCATGAGCCCGCCTATGGCGGCTACACCGAGGCCACCTTCGATCCCAGGATCAACCCCTACGCCGGCGGGCCCCTCTCAGGCGGCGCCAACGTCGAGTATCTGGACTATCTGGTGGTGAGCCAGGAGTACGGCACCGTCAGCCACAACCTCAACAGCGTCTGGATCCCGCGCAGCAGCGATGGCAGCCTCTGGCCCGCCAGCAACCTCTCCGATCACTTCCCGGTCAAGGGAGAGATCAGCCGATGAAGCGCCGTTACGGGTTCCTGGCCCTGGCGGTGCTGGCGCTGTTGCTGCTCCACCTCGGCTGGCAGGAGGCGCCCGAGCGGCCGGCGCTCACCAGCCAGAGCGCTCGGCCAGCCGCCGCCGAGTCACCGCAGACACAGCCGCCACTGGCCCCCGCTACCGGCCCGATTGCCACCACCGCCGCGCCAGCCAGCCCAGCACAGGTCCCTGCCAGCTGGCGCGATCTGCCGGACGAGATGAATCGGCAGCTCGCCAGCGAGGTCAGCGACAGCGAGCAGCCGCTGGCCGAGCGGCTCGCCAATCTGGAGGCGATAGAGGCCCAATGGCTGAGCGAGGGGGAGAGCCTGTTTCGGCTGCAGGGGCGCTACGCCCTGGCACTCGAGCAGCTGGCGCAGGAGAGCGAGCAGCTAACCCTGGCCGAGCGGCTGGCGGCCCTCAGCCGGCTGCAGGATGAGTGGGCGGCGGATCATCCGGATCTGGCGGCGGATCTGTTCAACCCGGATGCCCGCTTGCAGCAGGCGCGCCAGCTGTGGGGGGACGAGGAGCTGGCGACCCTGGCTCGCCACTTCCTGCCGGTCGGGCAGGCCGAGGCGACCATGCAGTTCGCCGCCAGCCGGCAACAGCAGCTGGCGCAGCGCAGCCACTATCAGCAGCAGCTGGCCGAGCTGGAGCAGCAGCTGGCGGCCAGCCGAGGCAACATGGACGAGGCCAGCTGGCAGCAGCACAGGGAGGTGGTGCTCGGGCAGTTTAGGCGCGACTTCTTCGCCCAGGAGCAGGGCCGGCCCTGAACCGGCGACGGCCTGGGGAGTCTGATCGCCACAAGAGAAAGGGCCCGTCAGGGCCCTTGATGTTTGCCGGGTCATCAGGCCAGCGGATAGCTGGCCGCCAACCCGTTCTCGCAGTGCCAGTTGGCCCACAGCTTGCTGTCGCTGCCCATCTGCAGGGTGGCGAAGTTGCGGGTGCGCAGATAGACGGGGGCGCCGAACGGCTTGATCAGCTCGGCGCGGATCAGCCGGCTCTCGTCGAGGTATTCGGGATCGTCGTTGGTCATGGCGAGGATCCCCGTCCATTGGAACTGGGTGGGGCAGGGATGCACTATGCCGGAGGAGACCAGCTGGTGCACGTTGAGCACCCCGTCCCGCTTGTCCTGGATCACCCCGAGGCAGCCCACGTGCACGTCGCCGGAGAGGATCAGGGTCTTGCAGCCAGGATCCCGCTGGCGACGATTTTTGGCGTTGTCCAGCAGCCGCATGATGAGGCGGGCCCGCTCCCCCTCGTGCGACTTGGCGCGCCAGTGATCCTTGAGATCGTCGGTCAGCTCCTCCTCCCAGGGGGTCGCATCGAACGCCGCCTCGGTGAAGGAGAAGTCGCGATAGACCACGGGCACCCCGGTCATGACCAGCAGGTGCCCCTCGCCGCAATCGGCCAGTCCCCCGTTGATCTGATCCCACTGCTCCCGGCTCATCACCTGGCTCTGGGTGCGAGTCGCCCTGTTGTCCAGGGCCAGGATCTGGTAGCCCCGAAAACGCAGTCGCCAGGAGTGATGGGCCAGGTTCGCAGGATCCAGCAAGGAGGCATTGGCAGCGGAGCGCAGCTGGAACAGCCGGAAATACTTGGCGGCGGCGGCATAGATGGCCTGATAGACCTCACAGCCCTGCAAGTCGGCGGGATAGCTGCCCCAGCCATCGAAGATGTCGTGATCGTCCCACATCATGACGCTCGGCACCCGGGCCAGCATGGCGGCCACCTCGGGGCGGTTCCACTGCCGGCAGTAGAGTTCGCAATAGAAGCGATCGAGCTGCTCCACCATGGTCCGGGTCGCCTTGCGTTTGACCTTCTCCACCCGATCCAGCTCGTTCCAGGCCTTCAGGGTCGGTACCGAGGTCCAGAGGGAGTCGGCATAGACCTGATCCCCGCCCATCAGCAACAGCGAGAAGGGATGCTCCCTGTGCTCGGCGGCCAGCTTGTCCCACATCACATAGGGCTGGGGGGTGGAGGTGAGCAGCTTGAAGTCGGAGAAACCGTTGCAGGAGGCATACCCGATGCGCACCCGCTCCTCCCGCCCCGGCAGATGAAACTGCCACTGGCTTATCCCGGCCAGATCCCGGGCGGCCACACCGTCCAGCAGGATCTCGTAATCGACCGTGCTGGCCCGGGCCTCCGGGGTCGCCGACCAGACGGCGCGCCAGAACGCCCCTCTGGGGGTATCCGCCTGCTTGCTGGCGGTCAGCAGCCTGCCATTGATCCTGACGCTGGCCCCCTTGAAGCCCGCCACCGCCAGGAAACAGATGCTGTATTGTGTCTCAGATTCGAGCCCCAGCAGGGGCCCCATTACCAGGGTCGTCATCCGCTATCCTCCATGGTCCAGTCCATGGAGCATACCGAAACAGGCCTCCTTTGATACTGCCCAACCGGGCAGCGTCGCGCCTAGGCCTTGCCCTTGAACTGCCTGATGCTGCGCTTGCCCTGGGTGCGCCGGTTTGCCTGCTTGTCCCTGGGGGCCCGCTTGCCCTCCCCGCTCGCCGGCTGATCGGTCACCGGGAAGCCGTCGAGCGCCGCCAGCGGCAGGGGCCGCCCGGTCAGGGCCCGTATCGCCTCGAGCGCCCCGCCGTCGCCGTGGCAGGTGAGGGAGATGGCGAGCCCGCTGCGCCCGGCCCGGGCGGTGCGGCCGATGCGGTGCACATACACGGGGGCATGGGCAGGCAGATCCAGGTTGATCACCAGGGGCAGCGCCTCCACGTGAATGCCCCGCGCCATCAGATCCGTGGCCACCAGCGCCCGTACCCTGCCCGTCCTGAAGTCGGCCAGCGCCTGCTCCCGCACCGCCTGCTCCTTGTCCCCGTGCAGAGCCGCCACCGCAATGCCCCCCCTGGCGAGCTTCTTCGCCACTCCGTCGGCGTCGTCCCTGGCGCTGATGAAGACCAGCACCTGGGACCAGTCGTGCGCCTTGAGCAGGGCGATCAGCGCCGGCACCTTGCTGCTCCTGTTGACCAGATAGAGCCGCTCCTCGATCTCGCTCACCAGGCTGTGGAGGGGCTCGGCCTCGATACGCACCGGATCCCGCAACAGGCCGGTGGCCAGGCTCTCCAACTCGGCCGGCAGGGTGGCCGAGAACAGCAGGGTCTGACGCTCGGCGGGCATCGCCTTTATCAGCCACTGGATATCGGGCCAGAAGCCCATCTCCAGCAGGCGGTCCGCCTCGTCCAGCACCAGGCAGCGCAGCGCGCCCAGCCCCAGCACCTGCTGGGCCAGCAAGTCCCGCAGCCGCCCCGGCGTCGCCACCAGCAGTTGCGGCCCCAGGGCCAGCTCGGCCTGTTGCAGCTCCTGCGCCACGCCACCGCACAGGGTCAGGACCCGCAGCCCCAATCCTTCGGCCACCCCTTGCAGGGCGGCGCTCACCTGGCTGGCCAGCTCGCGGGTCGGCACCAGCACCAGTCCCTGCACCCGATCGGAGGCCGCGTCCAGCCGCTGCAGCAGCGGCAGGCCGAATGCCAGGGTCTTGCCGCTGCCGGTGCGGGCCAGGGCCAGCAGATCCCGGCCGGCCAACGCCGCCGGTATGGCCAGGCGCTGGACGGGAGTGGGCGTGTGCAGGGTCGCGGGCAAGGCGGCCAGCAGGGGGGGAGCGAGGGAGAGTTCGTCAAAGGTCATGGGGCTACGCAGATAGAGGCTGAACGAGGATGTGGGGGCGAAGTCTAGCCAGAGCCGTCCCATAAGTAAAAGGATCGGGATATGCAATGAAAACGGCCTGCCCCGTGTGCACGGGGCAGGCCGTCAGGCAATCAGGAGAGGGCGCGAATTACAGGGCAGCCAGGGCGGCGGCGTAGTTCGGCTCGTCGGCGACTTCGGCCACCAGCTCGCTGTGCAGCACCTTGTCGTGCTCGTCCAGTACGACGATGGCACGGGCAGCCAGACCCACCAGCGGACCGGAGGAGAAGGCCACGCCATAGTCCTGCAGGAAGGAGGCGCCGCGCAGGGTGGAGAGGTTCACCACCTTGTCCAGCCCCTCGGCGCCGCAGAAACGGGCCTGGGCGAACGGCAGGTCGGCGGAGATGCACAGCACCACGGCGTTGTTCAGGGCGCTGGCCTGCTCGTTGAACTTGCGCACCGAGGTGGCGCAGGTCGGGGTATCGACGCTCGGGAAGATGTTCAGGATCTTGCGCTGACCGGCGAAGTTCGCCAGGGTCACATCGGACAGATCCTTGGCAACCAGGGAGAAGGGCTTGGCCTGCTCGCCGGCGACGGGGAAGTGACCGGAAACGGAGACAGGGTTGCCTTGCAGGGTGACGGTATTGCTCATGTTAGGTCCTTGATTATCGGTGTGGGATCCAGGGTCCACAGTATAGGCCTGCCGGGCGGGGACAAACACCCGCTAACAAGAGGGATTTGCGCCCTGCTCCCGTCCCCCGCGCTTTCCAGCCACGGGACTTGGGATCAGACACCCGGACAAAGACCACAAACCGGGCTTGACCTTGGACTAAAGACCAAGGTTTACACTGGGTCCAGACATCGGGGATCCCGCAGGGGCGGGATCCACTCAAGAGGGACTCATCATGAGCAAATCCTGCTGCGGCCATTCCCATGCCGCCCCCATCAAGGGCATCGTCAAGGCCGCCCCCCACGAGCACCAGCACGACAGCCACTGCTGCGACAACGCCGCCCCGACCCAGGGTTGCCAGCGTCAGGCCTCCCGGGATCACCAGGAGCACGGCACAGGCGAATGTACCGGGGATGAGGATCCCCCCGCCGGGGCCAAAAGCCCGCCCCCTGCGCATCATGCACACGCCCCCGACGGCCCCCTGCCTGCCCCCACCCGCGACAGCCGCCGCCACAGCTGGCAGGTGCTGGGGATGGACTGCCCCAGCTGCGCCCGCAAGATAGAGACCGCCGTCAGCCGGGTCGAGGGGGTCACCCAGGCTCGCGTGCTGTTCGCCACCGAGAAGCTGGTGGTGGATCTGGCCCCCGGCCTCTCCCCCGATCCCGTCACCGCCGCCGTGCTGGCCGCCGGTTTCCAGCTCAAGGGAAACACCCAGGCGATAAAAGCCGATGACAAGCAGCGCAGCCCCTGGCTGGCGACGCTGGGCAACTTGTTCAGCAAATATGGGCAACCCCTGTCGCTGGCGGCCCTGATGGGGATCGCCGCCCTGTTGCCGGACACCCTCGGCAAGCCGCTGTTTGTCCTGGCGACCCTCTGGGGGCTCTGGCCCGTCGCCCGCAAGGCCTGGGCACTGACCCAAAGCGGCTCCCCCTTCGCCATCGAAACCCTGATGACAGTCGCCGCCGTGGGGGCACTGTTCCTCGGCGAGACCGCCGAGGCGGCCATGGTGCTGCTGCTCTTCATGCTGGGGGAGCATCTGGAATCCTACGCCGCCGGCCGCGCCCGCGCCGGGGTCACCGCCCTGATGGCGCTGGTGCCGGACAAGGCGCTGCGCCTCCGCAAGACCCCCGAAGGGGAGCTGCGTGAAGAGGTGGCGGCCGAGCAGCTGCGTCCCGGCGACCTTGTCGAGATCGCCCCGGGCGCCCGACTGCCCGCCGATGCCGTGCTGCTCGACCCACTCGGGGCCTTCGACGAGAGCGCCCTGACCGGCGAATCTATCCCGGTGGAGCGCCGCCGGGGTGACAGGGTGCCCGCCGGCAGTCTGGCGGCGGATCGGGTGCTGCGCCTGGAGGTGGTCTCCGAGCCCGGCCACAACGCCATCGACCGCATCCTGCACCTGATCGAGGAGGCCGAGAGCCAGCGCGCGCACATAGAGCGCTTCATCGACCGTTTCAGCCGCTGGTACACCCCGGCCATGATGCTGATCGCCCTGCTGGTGATGCTGGTGCCACCGCTCGCCTTCGGCCAGGCGTGGGATCCGTGGATCTACCGCGCCCTGGCGCTGCTGCTGATCGGCTGCCCCTGCGCCCTGGTCATCTCCACCCCGGCGGCCGTCACCTCGGCCCTGGCGGCGGCCACCCGCCAGGGTGCCCTGATCAAGGGGGGCGCGGCCCTGGAGCGCCTCGCCCACATCGATACGGTGGCGTTCGACAAGACCGGCACACTGACCCTGGGCAAGCCGCAGCTGACCGACGTCATCGCCCTGAACGACCGGGGTGAGGACGCGTTGCTGGCCCTGGCGGCAACCATCGAGCAGGGCTCCCATCACCCGCTGGCCAAGGCGATTGTGGCGGCGGCCGGCGAACGTGGCCTCAGCCTCGCCGCGGCCCAGGCGCTGCGTGCCCTGCCCGGCATGGGGGTGGAGGGTCGCATCGACGGCACCCTCTGGCAGCTGCTGGCACCGAGCCGGGTCGCCGCCCTGGATGCGGCGGTGCAGGCCAGGATTGCCACCCTGGAGCAGCAGGGCAAGACGGTGGTGGTGCTCGCTCAGCCCGACACCGCCCCGGCGGCCCTGCTGGCCCTGCGGGACCAGATCCGGCCCGAGGCCGCGGCGGCCTTGCAGGAGCTCAAGGTGCTGGGATTGCAGAGCCTTATGCTGACCGGGGACAACCCGCGCACCGCCGAGGCCATCGCCACCGAACTCGGCATGAGCTGGCGCGCCGGCCTGTTGCCCCAGGGCAAGGTGGAGGAGATAGCCAGACTCGCCGAGACCCAGAGGGTGGCCATGATAGGGGATGGCATCAACGACGCCCCGGCCATGAAGCGGGCCAGCATCGGCATCGCCATGGGGGGCGGCACCGACGTGGCGCTGGAGACCGCGGACGCGGCCCTGACCCACAACCAGCTCGGTGGCCTGGCCGCCATGATCAGGCTCTCGCGCGCGGCGCTCGCCAACATCCACCAGAACATAGCGCTGGCGCTGGGGCTCAAGGCCGTCTTCCTGGTCACCAGCCTGCTCGGCATCACGGGTCTGTGGATAGCGGTGCTGGCGGATACCGGCGCCACCGCCCTGGTCACCGCCAACGCCCTGCGCCTGCTGCGCAAGCGCTAAGCCGGCCCTTAACGGCACAGCCAACAGCCGCCCCCAGTGGGGCGGCTTTTTTTATTGCCTCGCCCACGACGACAAAGAAAAAGCGCGCCTGCCGGTCGGCAGTCGCGCTTTGCTTACTCTCTCGGTGTTATCCCGCCCTTGGCGAGGCGGAATTCAACCCGGGGCTGCCGAGCCAGCCCCGGGCTCAATGGGAAGGCTTACTTGGCGCTGCACTCCTGGATCACGGCGGTGCCCGGCTTAGCCGCAGCCGGATCCACCTTCACCAGCACGCTCCACAGACCCTGCGGCAGGGTGATCTTGTTGTTGGCGCTGGCTGGCTGGGAGAAGGCAAACGGATAGCCTGTCTCGGCCTGAACTTCACCACCGCCATTGATCAGGTACTCCTTGCTCCAGTCCTCGTTGGCCACCTTGAACTCTGTGGTGCCGGTGTAGTTGAACGCGACCTGATAGATGGCGAGATCGCCCTCCATCCCCTTGTAGCTCAACTGGTACTGAGGCTGGGGATTCCAGCCAGACAGCTCACCCTTGACGAACAGGTTGTAGCCGAGCGGGTTGCCCGCCACCGTATCCAGCACCTTGCAGCCCTGCACCGGCTCGGTGTAGCTGACGCTCAAGGTCGGCTTGTCCTTGTTCATGGCGGTAAAGACGAACTTGTAGGTGCCCGCCTTGTCCACATTGAACGGCAGATCCCCGCCGTTGGCGCAGAGCGCGCTGACCTGGCCGGTTGCCAGCTGGTCGGTATCGCTGCACTTGCCGTAGTTGACGGGGCCGCCCCAGTCGCTGCCGGCGATCTTCACCTGGGTCGTCCCCAGCTGATCCGTCGTCACTTCGGTGGTGAACTCATAGGTGTAGTTGCCACTGAAGCTCATCTTGTTGACCGGATCCCAGGCCCCCAAGAAGCCACGGACAAACACCTCGGTATCACCGAAGGGTGGCAAGGTGCTCAGATCCGTCTTCTTGCTCACCGGCAGACCCGCGCCTTGGGCGCCGTTCTGCGGCTTGACGAAGACGGCGGCGGACCAGGCCCCCAGGGTCAGCTCACCGTTCCCCACGGCGGCGCCGCTGGCGATGCTGTCGACGTCGCGATGGGCACCGCTCAGCACCAGACCGGAGAGGTCGATGGGCTGATCGTCGCCGTCACGGAAGTCGCCGATGCTCTGGCTCTGGCTGGTGGCGTTGATCATCACCACCAGGCCGTCGATGGCCGGATCCAGATCCGCGCCGGCCTTGCTGCCATCGTCCACCGTCATCACGATGAGACCCGGAGTCTGATCCGGCCCGGTGTTGCGGAAGTCAACCCGCTTGATCACCTCGGCACCACTGCCCAGACGCAGCAGGCGGGAGGATTGACGCAGCTCGGACAGCTCCTGGTAGAAGCTCACCATCTGCGCCATCTCGGCCGAACCCGGCTTGGCGTGCTGGCCGAGCACCTGCTCGATCAACTCGTAGTTGGCCTCGTCCTTGTCCTTGCGCGGCAGGCCCTTGTCGAAGTTGTTGTCGCCCAGGGTATAGTCGACCCGGTTGTACCAGTCGCCGGAGTCATAGCTGTCCCGCTCCATGGACTTGGAGCGCAGCAGTTCCACCCCTGCGTGGGTGAAGGGAATGCCCTGACCCAGCATGGCGGTAGCGAGCGACACCCCCTGCATCCGCACCAGATCGGCCCCCGCCGGCGCCTTGTAGACCAGGTTGTCGAACAGGGTCTGGTTGTCGTGCTTGTCGACATAGTTCTGGATTTCGGTCGGATCCTGGGCATAGCCCGCGGGCTGACCGTTGTAGTCGATGTCGGACCCCTTCTTCGGTACGCCGTCCTTGTCGGTCAGCACGAACTCCTTGAGGTTGCCCGCCATGCCGAGGCGCACCAGGTCTGCAAGGTGTTTCGCGCTATCCTCGTCAACTTTGCTTGCCTCGTTCTGGTCAACGAAGGCGCCGTTGCCAAAGCCCTGGGTTTCACGGATGGCATCACCGCCGTCGAACGGGCTGCCGCCGCGCACCGCATCCCGCAACCGGTCGGAGAAGGAGCCGATGCCGGTACCGGCCAGGTGTTTCTGGGTCGCCTGCACGAAGCGCTTGTCATCCTGCACTTCGCCGAAGTTCCACCCCTCGCCGTAGAAGTACATGTCCGGGTTGACCTTCTTCACCTCGGCCAGGGCCTGCACCATCTGATCCTTCGGGTGGTGACCCATCAGGTCGAAGCGGAAGGCGTCGATCTTGTAGTCCCGCGCCCAGGTGACCAGGGAGTCATCCATCAGCTTGGCGAACATGGCGTGTTCAGGTGCCGTGTTGGAGCAGCAGGTGGAGTTTTCCACCGAGCCGGTCTCCGGGTTCAGGCGCTGGTAGTACCAGGGCACTATCTTGTCGAGCACGGACTTCGGCCCCAGGCCCGCCTCGTTGGTGTGGTTGTAGACCACGTCCATCACCACGTTCATGCCGATGTTCTGCTTGATGGCCATGACCATCTCGCGGAACTCCTTGATCCGGGTCGTCCCCTCCGCATCGGTGGCGTAGGAGCCTTCCGGCGTGGTGTAGTGGTAGGGGTCATAACCCCAGTTGAAGGAGTCCACGCCGCGCAGATAGCCGTACAGCTCCTGTACGACCGGGTTCTCCTTGCTGTCGCTGGCTTGCAGATCTGCCAGCACGGCCTCGATGGTCTGGCCGCCGCCACAGTGGCTCGCAAACTTGGAGTTCTTGACCTCGGCATTGACCTCGCACAGCTTGCTGAAGTCGTCGCCGATGTTGGCCACCTTGGCCGGATCCTCGTTGACGGTGGCGATGTCGAACACCGGCAGCAGGTGCAGGTGGCTGACGCCGCTCTTGGCCAGGGATTGCAGGTGCTTGACCGGCACGCTGTCGGGCTGGGTCAGGCCGAGGAACTTGCCGCGCTTCTCTGCATCGGTCGAGGCGTCGTTGCCGGTCAGATCCCGGACATGGGCCTCATAAATGGTGATGTCGGCGGGGTTCTGCTGGCTGTGGGGCGCCTTCAGGCTGTCCCAGCCGTCCGGCTTGAGGGCCGGATCGTCGAGATCCACCACCTGGCTGAACTCGGAGTTCATGGCCAGGCTCAGGGAGTAGGGGTCGGTCACCTGATAGGATTCCAGCTTGCGGCTGACCGGGTGATAGACCTGGATGTCGTAGCGATAGTATTTGCCCACCAGATCGCTGCCCCCCTGTACGCTCCAGCTGCCGCTGGCCTCGTCCAGGGTCATGGCACGCTCGCCGATGGCGTTGTGCTGCTCGTCGAACAGCGCCAGCTTGACCGACTTGGCGGTCGGCGCCCAGAGCCGGAAGGTGACATTGCCCCCCTCGACCACGGCACCGTAGGCCAGCTTGGTGGCCGCTTCGCTGTAGAGGGCATCAAGGGCGCCGGCGCTCTGCACCAGGGTGGCGCCCTGCAGGATGCCGTCGGCATCGGTGCCGATGGCCACCAGCTCACCCTTGAGCAGGGGCTTGAGATCCTGCCCCGCCGGCAGGGCGAAGGCGGCGGCATCCTTGAGATGCGGGTACTTGGCCTGCTGCTCGGCCGTCAGGCTGGTCGGGGTCAGCTTGAGGTAGGGGAAGTCAAACACCCCCTCGGCGTTGGCGGTGATGGTGCCGGACTCGGTGTAGTAGAGGCGGACGTGGGGCTTGTCCTTGCCCCCTTGCCAGATCAGGGTGTTGCCGTCGATCAGGTGGGCGCTGGCCCCCGCCACGCCGAAGGCGGCGGTGAAGGCGTCGGCCCGGCTGCCGAAGATCTCGTTCTTGCCGGCGACTATGGCCACGGTGCGATCCGGGTGATCGCTGAAGACCACCTTCATGTCGGCGCCGGTCAGGTTCGCCAGATCGCCGTTGCGGGCGATGAAGTTGATGCAGCCTTCCATCTTGCTGAGGGGCACCACCCAGCTCGGGCCGAAGCTGTCCGCCGCGGACGGCGTCTTGCTCTTGTCGTCCCAGCTCGCGTTCAGGCCGCCGTCGGCGGTGGAGTTGCAGGCGTCGTTGTTCCACAGATGCAGGCTGTGACCCGCGAAGGGGCCGTCGACGCCACGGGCCGCGCTGCTCTGGGTGTCGACCAGGGCGATGACCGCCTCATTGGGACCGGCCACCAGCTGCTCGGCCGGGGGTTGCACATTGGGAAGGCGAGCGACGGGCTCATCCTGGGGAGTCGGGGTGGAGGGTGAAGAACTGTTGTCGTTACAGCCTGACAAAAGCGCGAGCAGTGAGGCTGTTACCAGCGCCACCTTGGTCTTTTTCATATCCATTTTTTTATAATTCCCGCTGTAGTTGGTCTCGATACTCGAGGTGCCCGGTCGTGGCCGAGCGGTGTCATATTAATCAGCGGAGATTGTCGTAAATGTGAGCGGATGGGCAAAAAAAACCAACCCGTTTCAACAAGATAACGTTTTCATAACGAAAATTGGATCGGGCTCACAGACCGGCAGGCACTTTCGGCACATACCAGCAGAGAGATGGGGAACACGGGCGAAATCAATGCCTAATCAAGTGGATAGAGGGAGCCATGAGAGATGAAACGGATTGAGGAGCAGGCGAGGCGGCTGGATCAGGAGTATCAGGGGATTGCCCAGCTGTTCGATCAATTCTGCCAGCAGGCCGGTGCGCTCGCCGAGCGCTACCACTTCTTCAACTGGCCGGACTACGAGGAGAGTCCGCCCCTCTCCCGCGCCTTCACCCTGCTGGGAGAGCCGCGGGAGCTGCGCCTGCGCTGCCAGCCCGGCGAACGGGGGGCCCTGAACGGCCTCATCCAGGTGTGCGGCGAGGAGGGCAAGGTCCACGCCAGCCTGGGTTTTCGCGCCGACGGCCACCTGCTGCTGGAGCCAGGCCAACTGCTCGATGACCCCCCGGGATTGCTGCTCAGGCTGATGCTGGGCTCCCTCTGGCAGGATCTGGGGGGCAGCGAGGGACAGCGCTGACCCCGGCGGGACCTCAGCCTCCGGCCACCTCTATGGTCAGGTGCACCAGCTCCTCGTGGATGGCGAGCCGCTCGCGGATCGCCTGTGCCGGCAAGGGGGTCGTCATCTGCAACGACATCGCGGCGGCATACTGCGTCTGCCCCACCCGCCAGACGTGCAGATCGCGGATCTCGGCGCCCGGCAGCTCGGCTATCACCTCGCGGATCTCCGCCACCAGGGGGGCGTCCATCTCCGCATCCAGCAACACGCGCCCCGTGTCCCGCAGCAGCCCCCGGGCCCAGATCGCCACCAGCACGGCCCCCACTATGCCCATCAGGGGATCCAGCCAGTCAGCCCCCCACAGCATGCCCCCCACCAGCGCCACTATGGCCAGCACCGAGGTGGCCGCGTCCGCCAGCACGTGGAGGTAGGCGGCGCGCAGGTTCAGATCCTGATGACCGTGATGATGGTCATGGCCGTGGTGATGATCATCATGGTGGTCGTGGTGATGGCCGTGGTGATGGCCGTGGTGATGGCCGTGATCGTCCTTGAGCAGCCAGGCGCACGCCAGGTTGACTAGCAGGCCCAGCAGGGCGATGCCGATCGCCTGCTGGTAGTGGATGGGGCTGGGATTCAGCAGCCTGGCCACCGACTCGAACAGCATCACTCCCGCCACCCCCACCAGCAGCAGGGCGCTGCTGAAGCCCCCCAGCACCTCGATCTTCCAGGTGCCGAAGCTGAACCTGTGATCCCGGGCGAAGTGGCGGGCGGCGCGATAGGCCAGCACGGAGAGTCCGAGGGCCAGGGCATGGGAGCTCATGTGCCAGCCGTCTGCCAGCAGCGCCATGGAGTTGTAGAACCAGCCGCCGCCGATTTCCGCCACCATCATGATGACGGTGAGCAGCACGGCCCAGCGGGTCTTCTGCTCCGCAAGGGGGTTGCCCTGGTGCACGACGGGTTGGTGGCAGTGGCATGAGGTGAGGGATGACATGGATTTCTCCTGAAGACGAGGATGCAATATACTATACCCCAGTATAGTTTTATTGCGCGAGAGGATCCTGCATGTCACACACCATTCACGGCAAGAAGAAGCTGCTGGCGCGGGTGCGCCGCATCAAGGGCCAGACCGGCGCCCTGGAGAGCGCCCTGGAGCAGGGGAGCGACTGCGCCGCCATCCTGCAGCAGATCGCCGCCATCCGCGGCGCCGTCAACGGCCTGATGCTGGAGGTGCTGGAGGGACACATGCGCGAGCATCTGGGTGCCGAGGAGGCGACCCCGGCCGAGCGGCTGGAGGATCTGGACCAGGTGGTGCGGGTGCTGCGTTCCTATCTGAAATGAGGGCGCCCGGCCAGGCCGGGCGCCCCTGTCAGTCAAAGTCGGCGTAGGGGGTCAGGGGCCTCGGCGGCATGTCGAGATCCCCCTGCCAGGGCTTGAAGGTGTAGCGCAGGAAGAGAGTGGCATGGCTGGGGGCATAGTCATCCGCCTGCTGGATGTCCACCCGCCCGCCGATGCGCCAGTGCTCGGTCAGCCGGTGCTCCACCACGGCGTTCAGGGTATAGCCGAAACCGCTGCTGCTGCCCCCCTGCACGGGGGCGTTGCTGTCCGGCAAGGCGGTGGGCAGCAGGTCCTCCAGCGGGTAGCGACGGCTGTCGTCGGTGCGGGAGTGGGACCAGGAACCGGAACCGCCCAGCTCCCAGGACCAGTCCGGCGTGCGCTGCCGGTAGCTGACCGGCACCGAGAGCGAGAAGTACCCTTGCGGGCTGTAGTAGCCCCCCTGCCCCAGGGTGTAGCCGCCCAGATCCTGCTGGTAATGCCACAGCATGGTGCTGAGCCCCACGCTGGCGCGGCGGTGCGTCTCGTTGACGAACTTGTAGTAACCACCCCCCATGAGCCGGGTGCGCCAGTTGTCCGGCACGTTCTTGCCGGTCAGCAGGTGCTGCTGGGCGCTGCCCCAGAAGCCGACGGCGCCCCCCAGATCATGGCTGAGATCGAGCCGCACCCCGTTCGCTCGCACCCCGCCCCAGCTGATGCCCGTCCCCGGATCCACCGTCCCCGCGTAGGAGAGCAGTGAACTGCTGACGGGCCGCCGGGAGAGGGTGAGCCCCCACCCCAGTTCGCGCCAGTCACCGGTCAGGGTGGCACCACCGACCCAGTCCACCACCTCGAAGCCGAGCGGCGTGGTACCGAGATCGAAGGCCCAGTTCCCCCGCTGCCAGCCCGCCGCCAGGGTGGTGCCCCGACTCTGCTGGTGCTCCTGCCCCCGGCAGTCGCGGGCGGCGCAGGTACCGAACTGCGCCCGGTAGGGGGAGTCCGGCAGCTGCCCCGCATCCATGTCGACCAGCTCCAGCCGGCCGAAGGCGGTGCCACCGGCCAGGGGGGTATCCAGCTGCGCCATCTGGGTCAGGGCCCGCAGATCCGAGTAGCCCCCGGTGCCGCTGGATCCCCAGTAATCGCTGTCGAGGGAGAGGGTGGTCTGGCTCTGCCGGTAATGCCTGTCGAGATCGCTGCGCAGGCCGGACGCCAGCCATCCTTCCCCGTCCTGGCTGCGGGCCAGCCGGGTCAGTTCCCCCTCGTCCAGCTCCTCGCGGGGGGCGAGGCCTGCGGCCACCAGCCCCTTGCGATCCCGCACCAGGGCCCCCTCGGTGTCGTGGGCCGCGAAGCGCTGGCGGGCCGCATCGCGCCAGAACAGGGCCGTCTGCTGGGAGGCCGGTTGCTCCAACACCAGGGGCTCGTAGCCGGCGAAGATGGCCCCGGCCGTTTCGCCTTCTCCCAGCGCCTGATAGAGGTTCGCCACCCGGCGGTAGTAGTTGAACGCCTCCGGGGGCAGCGGGCTGATCGGCCAGGCCGGCAGCCAGCGCCGGGCCTCAGCCCCGTCCCCCCTGGCCCGGGCCAGTTCGGCCATGCCGAGCCTGGCCTCGGGCTGCTGCGGCGTACGGGCCAGCACCTGGCGGTAATGGTGCTCGGCCAGAGCAAGCTCCCCCCGCTCGGCGGCCCAGTCCGCCAGCATCAGGGTCACCTCCTCATCGGGTTGCAGCGGCTGGAGCAGCCGCTCGGCCCCGGCATCATCTCCCCGGGCATGGCTCGCCCTGGCCTTGGCCAGCACCTCGCCGCGGGCAAGGCGCCGATCCAGCGCATCCATGTCCTGTGTCCAGCCGGACCTGGGGATGGCGGCCAGCACCCCTCTCGCCTCCACCGTCTTGTCCTGCCCCGAGAGATAGAGGGCGGTGGCGTAGCGCAGGGCGGCGTCCTGGGGCCGCGCCGCCAGCCGTTCCCGCAAGAGCCGCTCCCCGCTCCCGGCCTCCCCGAGGCGGGCCCGGGTATCGGCCACCCGGTAGGCCAACCAGGGCTCGTCCGGGGTGAGGGTGAGCGCCTGCTCACGCCGGGTGAGCGCCTGCGCGAGCTGGCCGTCCCGATCGAGCCGGTCGGCCTCCTCCTGCAACAGCTCGGCCCTGAGCCGCTTGCCCTCGGCCTGCATGGCCGGAGTGCCGTGCTGCGCCAGCAGGGCCAGGGCCCGCGCCGGATCCTGCTCCTTGTAGAGGTCGAACAGGCGGGCCAGTGCCCGCTCCCGTGCGCCCCCTATGGCGAGCGCCCTGCGGTAGGCGGACTCCGCGTCGGCGTCGCGATGACGGCCCCGTTCGCTGTCCCCCAGGCCCAGCCAGGCCTCGGGCTCACGACCATCCTGGGCGATGGCACGGCGATACAGGGTCGCCGCCTCCTCCCACTGCTCCCGTTCGAGGGCGCTGCGCCCCTGGCTCACCAGCAGCCAGTAGCGGTTGGTGGCCAGCAGGCTGCGCCATTTGTCCTTGTCGGTCGCCTCGGGGTGTGCCAGCACCCGCTCGAACTGGGTGATGGCGAGCGCCCGCTGATCGTTGCGGGAGTAGGCCTGCCCCAGGGCCCCCATCAGCTCGGGATCCCCGGGATTGGCGGCCAGGGCCTGCCGCAGTTCGGCGATGGAGGCGGTGCCGCCGGCGGCGCGCGCCAGCGCCGACTGGCGCGAGCGGTAGGCGGGCGAGGCCCACTGTGCCTCCTGGGTCTCGAGCATCGCCTCGGCTTTGGTGGTATCCGCCCCCTCGCCGAACAGCACTATGTACTCCTGCAGCGCCGCCATGCTCCCGGGTCCGACCGGCATGGTCTCGACATGGGCGAACCAGATCTCGGCGGCCTCGTCCCGCTGGTATGGATCCCGCGCCATCTGGCGCAGCAGATCCAGGGCCTCCTCCTGGCGTCCACCCGCCAGGTAGTGGCGAGCCAGCCCGCCCCGCACCCTGGGCTCGCCCGGATATTGCCGGTTCAGCGCCTCCAGGGCCGCCAGCCCCTTCGCCTTCATGGCGGGGATGCGCGTCTGCAACAGGGCGTACTCCACCGCCACCTCGAGATTGGGGGGCAGATCCCCCGAGAACAGGGTGCGATAGAGGCGCTCCGCCTCCTCGAGGCGACCGGCGTTGGTCAGCAGCCTCGCCTGTTGCAGCTGCTGGCGCCGGGCCGGCTCGCTCAGGGCGAGATTCGCCATGCCCTGGCGATAGAGGGGGGAATCGGGATCCAGCTTGCCGAGCCGGGCGAGCAGCGCCTCGGCCTCCCTGGTCTTGCCCTGGCGCAGGGCCTGGCGCGCCTGGGCCGCCAGCAGTTCGGGGTGGTCCGGCTCCACCAGGGAGAGGGAGTAGAGGCTGTTGCTGACGAGATCTTCCCGCCCGCGGGCCTCCCCTATCCTGACCTGCTCCAGCAGCCAGGGCACAGGCCGTACCGTCTCCTGCGCCAGGGCGCCGCTCACCAGACAGGCGAGCAGGCCCCCCAGGATCACTCTGCCCGGCATGACGCGCTCCAGTCCGGTTGCAGGGTGCCGTCGGCGGCGAAGCGGTAGCGCCCCTGATCCCAGCCGGCACCGAACAGGCTCAGCACGCTGCCGTAATAGGCGTCGGCATCCAGGCCATGGGCCGACACCTGGCCGCGCAGGGTGGCCTCCATGGGCCCGCCCCGGGAGAGGGGCAGCAGGGCGGCGGCAAAGCCGGCCGGCCCCTTGCCCCTGGTCTGGGCACTGCGGGTGTCGACCCGCTCGGGAACCGCGCCCTGTGCGGCCGTGCTCGCCAGCATGGGGGCGAAGTGCGCCACCAGGGGCGCCCTGGCGGGATCCTCCTCGCTCAACATGCCGAGCCAGAGGTAGACGCGGATGGCGTCATAGCTGCCGAGATCGCCCTTGTCCGCCGTCACCTGCCACCCCTTGTCCGTCTGCCAGTCCACCCAGTCGGGGGCAAAGCCCAGGGGCGCACTCTCCTGCAGCAGCCTGGGCAGCAGGGCCCTCATCTCCCCCCAGGGTCCCTTGAAGGGGGCGAAGCGGGCCAGCAGTTGCGGGGGCAGGTAGCTCGGGTTCAGGGTCCAGCGTCCCTCCCCCTCATAGCCTTTCGCACCGGGCAGCAGCACCGTCCCCAACCCCGGCAGGCTGGCCACCTCTTCCCGGGCGATGCGGCGCAGCAGCAGGGTACCGATGGCCGAGTAGCTGTGGTTGTCCCACAGGCGCCCCGCCTCCAGCAGGCTGTAGGCTATCCAGAGATCCGAGTCGGAGGCGCTGTTCTCGTCCTGCACGCCCCAGCTGCCGTCCTCCCGCCGTCCCCAGAGCCAGGACGGCAGGAAGCCGGTCAGATCGCCGCGGGCGAGCTCCCGCTCGGTCCAGTCGAGCAGGCGGGCGAAGGTCTCCCTGTCGTCGTTGACCAAGGCGAAGAAGAGGCCGTAGCTCTGCCCTTCCGAGGTGGTGATCCGGCGACCGTCGGCAGGATCGATGACCCTGCCCTCCTCGCTGATGTAGTGCTGGCGAAAATGGTCCCACTCCGGCCAGTGACAGGCGGCCAGGGCCGGCAGGGAACAGAGGGCCCAGAGGATCAGGGCTCCACAGGCATTCTTCATCTGAGTCATCTCTTAGTCTTCCTTCAGACGGCGGCGACTGGCACTGGCGAGCAGCACCCGCAGGCCCCAGCCCAGCACCAGCATGCAGACCAGGGTCAGCCCGGCGAGGCGCAGCGGATAGCGGGCGAACAGCTGCCAGAGGCGCTCCCACCACGGCAGATAGCCCAGTTCGTAACGCTCGCCCACCTCCAGGCTCTTCACCCCGGACTCCCGGATGAGGGTCACCGAGCCCGCCACCTGATCGCGCTGCGCTGGGGTTTGCAGGGTGTCGTTGAGCAGCCTGACCCCCGCGGACCCGTCCGCCAGCAGGGCCACCAGGCTGCGCTGATCATGGGTCGGGGACTGCAGCCCCAGGATGACGGCGATGGCGTCGTTGCCCGTCATGCCCACCCTGGCCTGGGGCTGGCGATCGGCCATGTTGTGGAGCAGATCCCCCCTGTGCTGGCGCGTCGGCTCATTGACCCAGCTGCGCGTGGCCTGCAGCAGGGCGTCCGGCTCCGGATCCCGCCTGAACTCCTCCGGCAGGGTGCCGATGAGCAGGGTATCGAGATCCGCCGTGCGCGCCTGCTCCCAGTCATTGAGGACACGCAGGGAGAGGGCCGGATACCCGGTCTCGGCCCCGATGGCGCCCAGGGTGTCGAGCAAGGTGGTGATCTGCTCCGGGTGGGGCCTGGCCGGCATGACCACCTGGCTATCGGCGAGATCCGCCATCCGGCTGAACGGGAAGCCCCCGTAGGAGAAGGCCCTGAGGTTCGGCATCTCGATGAAGTGGCGATAGCCGGTGAAGTCGATGGTGGAGGCCTCGTCGATGCGCACCTGATGGGCCGGCGGCATCACCAGATCGCAGCGGCCATCCTCCGTCCCTCCCATGTATTGCTGGGCATACTCGAACGAGAAGCTCAGATTGTTGGCCTGGGTGGTCTTGAGCCCGGGCATCCGCAGCGCCGTGGCGTCGCCGTCGTCGGCAAACCAGAGCGGCAGGGTAAGCAACCGCTCCCCCTTGACCTCACCGGGTTCGAGCGGGAACGACTTCATGAACTGGCCGTTGACCGCCACATCCAGCCGGGAGCCATCCCTCAGGGTCGGCGCGCTGTGGTGATACTTGAGCTCGGTCCTGATGCCGCTCTCCCCCAGCAGATAGAGATCCGGCGGCAGGCGCAGCGTCAGGCTCATGGGCCAGAGGCGGCGCCCCGTGGCCTGCAGCTGGCCCGGGTACTCCGTCAGCTCGTCGAAGCGCATCTTGCGATCGAGGCGCACCCAGTTGGGAGCGTCGTAAGGCTGGCGCGGTGCCAGCGGCTTCACCTCGTCCACCCGCACGCTCTGGCCCCGCAGCAGCACCTCTCCCCGGGCCAGCCCGCTGACCGCGGCCAGCAGATCCTGCTGATCCCGGCCCAGGATCAGCAGCAGCTTCACATAGGGATTGTCGGGGGAGCTGATCATGTCGATGGTCGGCCCCTTCACCTCGGGATAGTCGGCCAGGAAATCGGGGCGAGCGTCGTTGGTGGCGAAGATCACCCCGTTGCGATCGGGCAAGCGGTTGATGAGCACCGGGAAGTGCTGCCCCCGCCACTGCGCCCGGGTGCCGAACCAGGAGGCCAGCACCGCCGCCGCCTGCTGCTGTTCGAGGGGCACGGCACCGCTGAACACCATGGGCAGGATCAGCTTGCCATTGTCCCGCATGTCGAGGAACGGCATGGGGAAGAAGGAGAGCTCGTTGCGCACCGGCAGGGTCTGCAGCTGCAGGCTCAGCTTGCTGTCCCGGTTGACGTTGAGCCACAGGGTATCGCTCGCCGGGTTCTCGCACACCTTCTGGTAGTGGCCGACGAAGCTCACCTTGATCCGGTTGAAGTCCTTGGCGTAGCGCGGATCCAGCTCGATGCGGGCATGGGTACGCTCCCCCATCTGCTCCTTGGTGAGGGCGGTGACCCCCATCAGCTCGTCATTGAGGTAGACCTTGACCTGGGAGATGAGCGGCAGCAGGGAGGGGGACGGCGTGAAGTCGAGGTCCAGCGTGGCCCGGGTGAC
The DNA here is from genome assembly GCF_019048705.1 of Aeromonas sp. FDAARGOS 1409. NCBI lineage: Bacteria > Pseudomonadati > Pseudomonadota > Gammaproteobacteria > Aeromonadales > Aeromonadaceae > Aeromonas > Aeromonas sp. FDAARGOS 1409. Next base: position 2,042,016 of record NZ_CP077395.1, on the reverse strand, counting down.
CACCTCGTCGCGCCGCACGGTGAAGTCCGCCTGCCCGTCAGGGGCATTGCCGCGCAGGGACAGGGTGCCCGGCGCCGACGCCATCTGCTCGAAACTCAGCGCCAGGCTGCGCACCGGCGCGGGGACTTGCGGCCGGGGGCCCGAGGCCTCGTCGGCCGTCGCCCCCTGCGCCATCAGCAGGAGAGGGATAAGGTAGCGTAGTGGTTTCATCATCCTTTCACTGTCTGTGTGGTCGGAGCCCCTGACCGGAAATCCGGCGAGACGCGACGAGGAACGAAGGAGAGCAGCCAGCGAGCCAGCTTCTCGAGGAGGATACAAACAAAGCCGATGGGTGAGGTTCGGGCCAGCCGCCAGTAGGCGCCCCACCCCAGCAGCGTGATGTCGAGCAGGCTGTGGAGCGGGCGATCCTTGCCCAGACGCTGCTGCCACAGGGACCAGGTGTCGGCCCGGGCGAAGGTGCACTGGATGAAGGCGACGTGCTGCGCCTGCTCCATGGGTTCCAGCTCCAGCCCCAGCTTGCGGCCGAACACCCGCTGCACCTTGGCGGCGAACGCCTGCTCCCGCTGGTCATGGCGCAGCAGCAGCCAGACCCGCTCCTTGTCGGCCAGGGGCAGGGGCGTCTCGAGCAGGATGCCGACCCCGCCGTTGGAGTAGTCCTTGACGGTGCAGGGGTAGAGGTGGCCGTTGGCCAGCTTGATGGCCGCCGGCATCACCATCTCCACCCTGGGGTTGGCGCGCACCTGGCGCGACTCGAACGCCACCGCCAGGGCCCCGCCCAGTATGGTCATGTTGTAGAGGGCCCAGAGCATGCTGAGGATCAGGGTCGGCACCTCGTCCGCCGGACCGGTGGCGATGCGCCAGATGCCGAACCCCAGCCCGCACAGGTTGAGCAGGATCAGCAGCAGATAGGGCCGGGAGACCGCCAGATCCAGGAACACCTCCTCCGTCATGCCCCCCTTGGCGGTGACGTTGAACTTGCCCTTGTGGGGGGCAAACAGCGCCACCGTGGTCGGCCGGGCTATGTACCAGGCCAGCACCGTCTCGTAGACCTCCCCCCAGAAGGAGTGGCGCACCTTGCCCTGCAGCCGGGAGTTGGTCAGGGCGCTGTGGACGATGTGCGGCAGCATGTAGAGGGCGATGGCCGCCGCCGGCGCATAGATGATGTAGGCGTGCAGGATCAGGAAGGCGAGCGGCGCCGTCAGGAAGATGAGGCGCGGTATGCCCGAGAGGAAGTGCAGCATGGCGTTGAAGTAGCAGAGCCGCTGCCCCAGGTTCAGCCCCTTGCCGAACAGGGGGTTGTCCAGGCGCAGGATCTGCACCATGCCGCGCGCCCAGCGGATGCGCTGGCCGATGTGGGCCGAGAGACTCTCGGTAGCGAGCCCCGCCGCCAGCGGGATCCGGATATAGGCGGAGGTGTAGCCGAGGCGGTGCAGCCGCAACGAGGTGTGGGCATCCTCGGTGACCGTCTCCACCGCGATGCCGCCGATCTCGTCCAGGGCCGAGCGCTTGATGACGGCGCAGGAGCCGCAGAAGAAGCTGGCGTCCCACATGTCGTTGCCATCCTGCACCAGGCCGTAGAAGAGGGCCCCCTCGTTCGGCATCTTGCGAAACCGCTGCAGGTTGTGCTCGAACGGATCGGCCGAGAAGAAGTGGTGGGGGGTCTGCACCACCCCCAGCCTGGGATCCCGGTAGAACCAGCCCACCGTCATCTGCAGGAAGGAGCGGGTCGGCAGGTGGTCGCAGTCGAAGATGGCGACCAGATCCCCGGTGGCCATCTTGAGGGCGTGATTGATGTTGCCCGCCTTGGCGTGCTCGTGGGTCGGGCGTGCCACATAGCGGATCCCCGCCTCTTCGGCGAAGTCACGAAACGACTCCCGTCCCCCGTCATCGAGCAGCCAGATGGTGAGCCTGTCGGCGGGCCAGTCGAGCCCCATGGCGGCGTAGACAGTGCCCTTGACGATGGCGAGATCCTCGTTGTAGGTGGGGATCATCAGATCCACTTTGGGCCACTGGGCCGGGTCCGCCGGCAGCGGCGCCGGCGGGCGGTGCAGGGGCCAGGCCGTCTGCCAGTAGCCGAGCAGCAGCACTACCCAGGCATAGGTCTCGGCGGCCAGCAGCAGCAGGCCGCAGGCCAGGCTGACGGGATCGAACCAGTCCAGGGTGGAGGTGTAGCGCCACCAGATGTAGCGGCAGGAGACGGTGAGGGAGAGCACCATCATCATCAGCATGGGGTAGCGGCCCGGCACGGCGCGCAGGATGAAGGCCATCCCCATCAGCATGATGACGAACACCAGCTGGGCCTCCAGAGTGAACGGCTGGGTGATGCAGAGCAGGGAGAGGGCGCCGGCCACCGTGCAGAGCAGCACGCTCTTCCAGCGCGCCTCCCTGGGGGTCGCCCTGGCCGCTGCCAGCCCCTTCTCCTCCTGGCGGATCAGGAAGGCGCCGAGGGCCTGGGTGCCCCGGTGCCAGGCCCGTTGCCAGGAGGCGGGCCAGCGCAGGGGGATGGGCACGGGACGGCGCACTATCATCCAGAGGCTCTGCAACAGGATGCGCAGCGGGTCCCCGGCCCTGGGATGTGTCAGCTGGGGATAGAGATCCCGGGCATGGCCCAGCACCCACTGCCAGCCGTGGCGCTCCAGAGGGAAGAGGGCCCAGGCCAGCAGCCAGCCCAGGGTCAGCCCGGCGGCCCCCCAGCGGGAGGCGCCCCGGGCGCGCAGCCCGCGATAGCGCTGGGAGCACCAGAGGCTCGCCGTCGGCGCCAGCAGCCGGATCAGCATGGGCCGGCGTCCCCGATGCCCAGGCACCAGCTCGCCAGGGCCGCCAGCTCGTGGGCGATCAGGCTGGCGGGGGCATGGCGGCCGACCGGCTGCTTGGCGGCCATGGCCTCGGCCATCGCCTCGTCCCGGTGCAGGCGAAGGGTGAGCAGGGGCAATCCGCCCGCCTGCCAGAGATCCAGCAGATCCTGCTGCAGGGCGCAGTGGCTGGTGAACTGGGTCACCAGCAGGCGCTCGTCGGCCGCCCAGCGGTGCCGGTGAAGCCGCACATGGCAGTTGGCGTCGGCGTTGACCACCAGCAGCCGCCGGCAAGGCAGCTCGGGCACCGGCCCCATGGGCAGATCCAGCAGCACCAGGTCATAACCCGGGATGGCCTCCAGCCAGGGGCCTGCGAAGGCCCCCGTCACGCCGCCATGGGGCAGCAGATCCAGTCCCTCCTCGTAGCGATGGAGGGCTCCTGACCACTCCAGCGCCGGGCTGGTCAGCCGGCTCCAGCCTCCGGGGTGGTCATGGGGCAGGCCCAGGTGGATGCCGAGCAGGTTGTCCTCGCAGAGATCCACCGCCAGCACCCTGGCCCCCTGCTCCCGGGCCGCCAGCGCCAGACCGGCGACGATGGAGGTGGTCCCCACGCCACCGCGGATCCCCTGCAGCGCGACAAGATTCATGCAGACCTCCCCTTCTCCGATCCTGCCGGTCCCCCCGGCTCCAGCTCAGCCAGCAGCGGGAAGCGCTCGCGCAGGGCCTTCAGCCGCTCCCGGAACGCGATGTCCTGGTAGGCGAGGCTGACGCCGAAGGCCTGCTGGACCATGACCACGTCGTTCACCACTCTCCCCTCCACCGGCACACCGAAGGGGGCCGGCGCCCCTTGCCGCCACGCGCGCTGCATCGTCGCCTCCTCACTGGGGATAGGGGACCCAGTCCCCCTGCCCCAGCTTGATGTGGTACTGGTTCTGGTACTCGATCACGATCGAGCCCTGGTTTTCCGACACCGCGGGCGTCTGCGGCAGGTCGCCCAGCAGGGCGTCCCAGTCGATGCGCTCGCTGCCGAAGAGGTCGCCGCTCACCAGCCGGGAGACCAGCTCGGAGACCGCCAGGAAACTGCTGGGGGTGTCGATGATGCGGGTCGCCTCGTGGGGCGCCCTGGTGCCGAGCAGGGCTACCCCCACCGGCACCTGGGTGATGCTCGGGCTGGGAATGTCCCTCAGCCCCGGCATCTGCATCTTGTCCCCGGTGAGTGCGGCACCGTGCTCAGGCACCACCACCACGGCCACCTTGCGGCCGGATTGCTCGAGCGTCGTCATGAAGTCGTCCAGCTGATCCAGCAGGGTCTTGAGCCTGGCCTTGTAGGGGGCTATCTGGCGGCTGGCCGCATAGCGGTTGCCGTCGTGCAGGGCGATGAGGTTGAAGAAGGTCAGGTTGCGCGCCGCCTGGCTCTGTGTCCGCTCGTTCAGCCAGCGCCCGAACAGGGCGTCCCCGCGATAGATGGGCTCCCCATCGAAGGAGGCGAGGTCGTGGGCCAGCCCCTGCTTGTCCATGGGAGGGACGTCCAGCCCGGCATACTGCTGCAGCCCCGTCAGGTAGTTGCCGAACGCCCCCGAGTGATCCATGGCGACCTGCTTGGCAAAGCCGAGCCGGGCCAGGTTCTCGAACAGCAGGCACTGGCTGGGGGCCGTCACATAGAGGCCCTGGTGGCTGGTCTGCCCGCAACTGGCCCGCAGCAGGCGAATGGTGCCCGGGCCGCTGTAGGAGGTGGCGGAGTTGAAGCGGTTGAAACGGATGTCGAAATGGCGCCAGACCGGGTGCCCGGTCAGGCCGCTCGCCTCCACGTCGCGCCAGGCCAGGGAGCAGATGTTGATGATGAGCACATCGAAGGGCGCCGCCTGAGCGGGCAGGGCGTCCGGGAAGCGCACCAGGCGATCCTGCTCCTCCCGATAGAAATCATCGAGATAGGCGTTGAGGTTCTCGTTGGTCGGTGGGGCGCTCTGATCCAGTTGCTCTTCCATCGACACCGCGCCCCGGTCGGGCACGGGTCGGGAAACCGATGTCCCGCCCGATGCCACCGCCGTCCTGGAGGCAAAGGGATCGCCTATCAGGGGCGAGAGCCACAGCCAGAGCAGGGCCAGCAGGATCCAGGGGGTGAAGCGCAGCCACTGGGCGATGAAGAGGTAGAGGGTCAGCATCACGAAGCCGGCGCCGACCATCTCCCAGTTGATGAAGCGCCCGAGCAGCGCCAGCCAGTAGTCCAGGGTGAAGGAGAAGACCTGGCTGCCCTGATCGAGAATGCTCTCCATCCCCGGCAGCCAGGTGTCGTGGTAGAAGATCCCCACTCCCATGGGCAGCGCCAGCCAGTGCCTGACACGGCGCCACCCCGCCCGGGGCAGGGGAAAGATCAGGAAGGCGGCGAACACCAGGTTGATCAGGGGATGGAAGTTGAGATAGCCCCCCCAGAGCAGGGCAAACTTGGCGAGAAAATAGATATTCCAGCCGCCCAGGCCGTGCCAGTCCAGCCAGGGAGAAGCGGAGTCAGAGACGTGTCGGGTCATCGGCGATGGGTCACCTGTTATCTTGGGCCCCCGCCTGGGAACCCGGGCACACTGCAACGGTTGAATGATAGTCGGCCTATTATGCAACGAATGATTCGCCTCGAGTGGCACCGGATCAAGGACAGACAACCGGGTGATGCGCACGTTTTAGTGCCATACGTGCCCAATGTTACCCAAGCGACCCCATAAAAGGCACCCCGCACCGCCAAAATGGGGGGGATGACCGGCCGCGCTGACGCGCACCATGGGGCTCGAAGGGGAACCCGCTACGACAGAGGCTGTCACCCTTGTCGCCATCTCGAACAGCTTGAGGCCACCTCCGGATTGCGCCATGATAACGGCCCCGGCCCCAGGCCGGTCGAATTGGACAGTCAACCTCAAGGACCCCCCATGTTTGAACACGTCGATGCCTATGCTGGCGACCCCATACTGACGCTAGTCGAGACCTTCCACAAAGATGCCCGCGAGCAGAAGGTGAACCTGGGGATCGGCCTCTATTACGACGAGCAGGGACGCATCCCGCTGCTGGCCTCGGTACAGCAGGCCGAAGCCGCCCGTGCCGCCGCCCCGGCCCCGCGCCCCTACCAGCCGATGGAAGGGGCCGCCAACTACCGCACCGCGGTGCAGCACCTGTTGTTTGGCGCCGACCATGAGGCGGTCAAGGCCGGTCGCATCGCCACCATCCAGACCATAGGGGGCTCAGGCGCCTTGAAGATCGGCGCAGATCTGCTCAAGCGCTACTTCCCGACCTCCGAGGTCTGGGTCAGCAACCCCACCTGGGACAACCACAAGGCGATGTTCGAGGGGGCCGGCATCAAGGTGCACGACTATCCCTACTACGACGCGGCCACCGGCGGCGTGCAGTTTGACGCCATGATCGACTGCCTGAGCCAACTGCCGGCCAAGAGCATAGTGCTGCTGCACCCCTGCTGTCACAACCCGACCGGGGTGGATCTCTCCCGCGCCCAGTGGGACAGGGTCATCACGCTGGTGGTCGAGAAGAACCTCATCCCCTTTATGGATATCGCCTATCAGGGCTTCGGCGACGGCCTGGAGGAGGATGCCTACGCCATCCGCGCCATGGTCGATGCGGGGGTCAGCTTCTTCGTCAGCAACTCCTTCTCCAAGAACCTCTCCTTCTACGGCGAGCGCTGCGGCGGCCTGTCGGTCATCTGCCAGGATGCCGAAGAGGCGGGCCGGGTGCTGGGCCAGATGAAGGCCACCGTGCGCCGCAACTACTCCAGCCCCCCCACCCACGGCGGCCAGATCACCGCGGCGGTGATGAGCCAGCCCGAACTGCACGCCCTCTGGGTCGGCGAGGTGACCGAGATGCGCACCCGCATCAAGGCCATGCGCCAGAAGCTCTACGAGGTGCTCTGCGCCAAGGTGCCGGGCCGCGACTTCGGCTACTTCATCAACCAGCGCGGCATGTTCAGCTACACCGGCTTCACGCCGGAGCAGGTGGACCGCCTGCGCGAGGAGTTCGCCGTCTACCTGGTGCGCTCAGGCCGCATGTGCGTGGCGGGCCTCAACAGCCGCAACGTGGACTACGTGGCCGACGCCATGGCCGCCGTGCTCAAGGGGTGATCCCCGCAAGCCCCGCTCAGGCGGGGCTTTTTGTTTCTCCCTTGCCATCCTGTCCGGAGGTGCCATGGATCTGATCTCCCTCTCCCGTCTCGGCGGCCGCCACCTGGTCACCCTGCACCTGCTGCTGGACAGCCGGAGCGTCACTCGCAGCGCCGAGCGCCTCTGCACCACACCCTCCTCCGTCAGCAAGACCCTCAACCAGCTCAGGGAGCTGCTCGGGGATCAGTTGCTCTACCGCCAGGGCAACCAACTCCTGCCCACCCCCTTTGCCGAGCGGATCGGGCCCGGCCTGCGCCGCCTGCTGGGAGAGCTGAACGGCCTCACCGGCCAGGAGGGGTTTGCACCGGCCAGCTGGCAGGGGGAGCTGACCCTCGCCATGCGCGAAAGCAGCATGATCTGGCCCATGGGGCCCGTGCTGGGGAAATTGATGCAGGAGGTGCCCGGGCTGGTGCCCGTCATCAGAAACAAGGAGGAGCAGGGACTGGCGGCCTTGGCGGCGGGCAAGCTGGACTTCGTGATCCTGCCCCACGACCAGAGCCAGCCCGGCCCAGGCCAACCCGGTCTGGTGTGGGAGACCCTGAGGGAGGACAGGCTGGTCTGCCTGTTGCGGGACGATCACCCGGCGCTGGCCGGGTCCTGGGATCTCGACGCCTACCTGAGCTGGCGCCACATCGCCATCCGCGACAACGAGCTGGCCGACCCCTTCTTCGAGCAGAGCCTGGCCCAGTTGCAGGTGCGCCGGCAGATCGCCGCCACCCTGCCGGATTTTGGCAGCGCCGCGGCCCTGCTGCGCCAGAGCGATCTCATCCTCACCGCCATCGAGGGCTGGGCCGATCAGGCCGCGCCCCAGGGGTTGGCGAGCCGCCCCGTCCCCTTCGATTACGGCGCCGTCACCCACAGCCTGGTGTGGTATGGCCCCCTGGGGGGCGATCCCGCCCTGCGCTGGTTCCGCCAGCGGATCCTGCAGCTGGCCCGGGAGATGGGCGCCCCCCGATGAGGCCAGACAGCCTGGGGATCAGGGTTTCTTGGTGTAGATGGGGCTGGGGAAGGAGGCGACGTTGCTGCCCAGATCCGTGATGCGGGCGGCCCCCTGCTTGCGCACCTGGTCGACCCGCAGCACGTGGTGCATGGGGATCATGGTGCGATTGACGTCGGCGAATTCACTCTTCAACTTCTCGTGGCTGGGGTCGACGATGAGCGCCGTGTGGTTGTCCCACACGAAGTGGGCGATCTCGATGAAGCCGAACAGCTGACCCTGGCTCACATCCCTGACATAGACTTCGTAACGCTCGTTGTGACAAATAAACTGCACTCGATATAAGGCGTTGGCTTCACTCATGGGTATCTGTTGATGGTGGGCGGTTTTCCCATTCTAGCCGCCACTGACGGCGTGCCATATAGACAGAGTTCACAGTTGCGTCATATCGGGTCTCAGGGCAGCGACGCGCCGGCCGGCTCAGATCGCTGGCAGCATCACGGGGCCAAACCCCTTGGCCTTCAAGGCGGTGGCCAGGGCCACCAGCTCATCCTCCCTGGCCTGCGGCCAGGCCAGCGCCGCCCCGCGCACCCCGTGATGGCGAAAGCCGTTGAGGCGGATGGGCACGGGGCCCAGCGACGCCAGGAAGGCCGCCAGCCCCTCCGCCAGCTCGCCCGCCCCGTCGAGAAAGTCGCTCTGCCCCGGCACATGGAGCAGGCGCAACTCGGCGAGCCTGCCCCGGGCGGCCAGCAGCCGCAGCGACGCCAGCACCCGATCCCGATCACGCCCAGTCAGGGTACGGTGCACCGGCGCTTGCCACCCCTTGAGATCGATCATGGCGCCGTCCAGCACCGGCAGCAGCCGCTGCCAGCCGGTCTCGGCGAGGGAACCGTTGCTGTCGAGCAGGCAGCTGAGGTGGGCCAGATCCGGCGCCTCCTTGATGGCCGTGAACAGGGCGATCACGAACGGCAGCTGGGTGGTCGCCTCCCCGCCGGACACAGTGATGCCGCTGAGCAGCGGACCGTAGCGGCGCAGCAAGGCCAGCACCTCGGCCACCGGCATCTCGTGGGTCTTGGGGCTGGCGCTGCGGGGGCAGATCTCCAGGCAGCGATCGCACTGGGTACAGCGCGCCTCCTGCCAGTGCACCCTCCCATCCTTCAGACTCAGGGCCCCGCCCGGGCAGCCGGGCACACAGTCGCCGCAGTGATCGCACCCCCCTATGGTGTGCGGGTTGTGGCAGCCGGGGCAGCGGAAGTTGCAGCCCTGCAGGAACAGCACCAGCCGGTTTCCGGGCCCGTCCACGCAGGAGAAGGGCAGCCAGCGGCTGACCGTCCCTCTTACGCCCTCCTCATCGCACGCCATGGTCATCCAGGAGCGCCTCGACGGCCACCACCCTGGGCTGCCGGCGGCGGATGCCGGTCAGCTCGCTCGCCTCGACCCCGAGGCAGGTGGTCTGCAGCCGCGAGCCTTCGGTCGCGAAGCGGGCCAGATCGCGCTTGCGGATCATGTAGCCGGTCACCCGCACCAGATCGCTGTCCGCCACGTTGGCGCTGAACTCGCGCATGCCGAGGGCGAAGGCCCCCTTGCACAGCTGCAGCAGCGCCTGGGGATTCTGGCGAATGGTGGGATCCAGGGTCAGGATCTCGCTGATCCCGGAGGGATAGAAGCCGTGATGGGGGGCCAGGGCCAGCAGGTGGCTGGCGGGATCCGGCTCCTCACCATAGGGGATGCGCACCCCTGGGGTAACCCCCTGATCCAGGCTGAGCCCCCCCTGGGCGTGCAGCAGGGCCCGCCCGCCCCAGGCGTGGGGCTGGGGCCGGCTGGTCACCAGCTCGGCGAGCCGGGCCGAGATGCGATGGCCGAGCCGGTTCGCCCCCTCGTCGTGGCCATAGCGCCCCGCCAGCCCCGCCTTCTCCATCAGCAGATTCACCGCCTCCGCCATGCCAAAGATGCCGAACATGGGCACGAAGCGCCCCTCCTCGATCAACCCCTCCTGCACCAGGAAGCTGTCGAAGAAGCCGGACTCCCGGTGCAGGAAGGCGGCCCGCGCCTCGATCAGCAGGGACGCCTGCTCGCAGTGGTGAGGCAGCATTCTCTCCATGAAATCCTCGACCCCTGCGCTCTGCTCGACCACCGCCCTGAGGGAGAGTCGCACCAGGGTGTTGGCGCCGCCCCCGAGCGGCAGGGCGTTGTAGCAGCTGACGATGCCAAAGCCGCGCCTGTCGAAGGTGTCGCGGTGCAGCGGGTAGTTGACGATGTGGGGCTTGCTGCACAGGGCTATGTTCTCGACCCCCTGCAGCAGCAGGCTATCCGGGGTCTGCGCCGGGTCGTGGAACAGGCTGAGGTTCGGCGCCGCCTGCTGGAGCTCGCCGTCGATGCGCAGGATCAGGCGGCAGAGGCGGTTGTCATCGGGGCCGATGTTGACGTGCATGAAGGCGTCCGGCAGCACCCGGTCCAGGTAGATCCAGAAGGCCTTCAGCTTGCGATGCAGGGTCTCGTCATCCAGCGCGCCGACGAAGGGCAGCAGCAGTTGATCGAGCCGGCCCAGCCAGACCGGCATGCCGGTGACGGAGGGCACGTGGTGGTAGAGGATGCGCAGGGCGTCGAGGGCCTCATCGAAATCCCTTGGCGGCACCAGCTCCAGCCAGGCCGAGCCCTGGCGCAGGAACTTTTCATAGTCCGGCAGCACATAGCGCGGCTTGTGGGGGGCGTGCCCCTCGAACATGTCGCACAGCACCCCTCGCGCCATGGCCTCCTGGACGGTGGCGGGCAGCTCGGGATAGGGCAGCGCATTCTCGGCGGCCAGCGCCAGGGCATGGCGCTTCTGGGCCGGCGAGAGCAGGGGGTCGCGCACGATGCGCTGGCAGGTGTCGGTGAAAGACATGGCTCGCTCCTCACAGGGGAATGCCAGAATCCTCACACTCTGGAGGCCTTTTTTGAAGTGACATTCCCAACATGGCGGATATCCGAGAACGACATCCGCCATGCCGGATCACGGGCCTAGCAAAGCCAGGGCAGGATCGCGGCCACGCCCCCCAGCCAGCGCAGCAGGAAGAAGCCCCCCATGCCGACGACCACCACCACCAGGGTCGGCAGCCGCAGCAGGGTCAGCGCGGTCACCAGCAGGGTGGCGGCCAGGTAATCCGGATCCCAGTCCAGCCCTTGTCCCGGCTCGTAGCTGAAGACGATGGGCAGCCAGATGGCGGTCAGCACCGACTGGGCCGAGAAGCTGAGGAAGGCTCCCATCTCGGCGCCGGGCTGGTAACGGGTCAGCCGGGAGAAGAAGGCGAAGCGGTTGAAGAAGGTGATCAGGGCCAGCAGGCCTATCATCAGCCAGCCCATGATCACCTCCTCATCCGGTGCAGCACATAGCCCACCACCATGCCGGCCAGGGCCGAGACAATGATGGTGTAGACCTCCGCCAGCAGCCCTATCTTCAGCCAGCTCATGATTACCTCCTCATCCGGTGCAATACGTAGCCCACCACCATGCCGGCCAGGGCCGAGACGATGATGTGGATCTCCGCCAGCAGCGGCTTGGTGAGCAGCGCCGTGCCGCCGCTCACCAGGGTGGCCGCCACCATGGGCAGGTTCTTCATGGCGGGTATGGTCATAGCGATGAAGGTGGCGGCGATGGCGAAGTCCAGCCCCATACTGTCCAGCCCGTCGATGTACTGGCCGGCGGCGATGCCGAGCAGGGTCGCCAGGTTCCAGAACAGGTAGAAGACGAAGCCCGCGATGAGCGCGTAGGCGGGATTGAAGGTGCCGCTGCGCTCCCTCTCCTTGAGCGCCACCGCGAACATCTCGTCGGTCAGGAAGAAGGCGAGGCTGGCCCGCCAGCGCAGGGAGAGCGGCAGCACGTCGCGGCGAAAGGTGAAGCCATAGAGCAGGTGCTGGGAGGTGATCACCACGGTGGATCCCATGATGGGCAGCAGGGGAGTGCCCGCCCCGAACAAGGTGGTGGCCGAGAGCTGGGCGGCGCCCGCATAGACCAGCAGCGACATCAGCTGGGCCTGCAGCGGGCTCAGCCCCGCCTGCAGCGCCAGGGCGCCGCACAGGATCCCCCAGGGGATCACCGAGATGGAGAGCGGGAGTATGTCCAGGGTGGCGCGCCACCAGAGCCCCCCCGTGCGCTCGGGCGCGGGGAGGCGGGTTCCTGACGTCATGGGATCATCCTTGTCACTGCCAATGCGAGCCGGAAAAGCTAGCACGGGGCGGGATTGGCTGTCACGCCATGGTCTGCGGCAAAATGAAACGCCCGCATGGCTGCGGGCGTCGGAGGGCGGGATCAGGGCTCGATGATGATGGGGGTACCGGGCTCGATGGCGTTCCAGATCTCGTCCATCTCGTGGTTGAGCACCGCGATGCAGCCATTGGTCCAGTTGGACGGCTGCACCCTGCGATCCCCCAGGCTGTTGCGCTGGCCGTGGATCATGATCATGCCGCCCGGGTTCACCCCCAGCTCGTTGGCGCGCTTGATGTCGTCCAAGTTCGGGTAGTTGATGTGGATCGCCTTGTAGAAGCCGGAGTTGCTCTTCTTGTAGTCCAGGGTGTAGCGGCCTTCCGGCGTGCGCTGATCCCCTTCCCGCTGCTTGTGCCCCATGGGCGCCGGGCCCAGAGCGACCCAGTAGCGTTTGACTTCCTTGCCATCCTTCATCAGGGTCAGGCTATAACTCGACTTCTTGACCACCACCATATCGGCGGACAAGGTGGCAAAACTCAATGCGGGCCACAGCCCCAGCAAACACAGCAATACGGCTCTCAATTTCCATCCCTCTGCGAGCCTTCAGGGCTCTCTTGTTAGCAAATCATCCGAATGTCGCCACTCTCTGGTGGCGAGCGAGCGCCATGATATGGGATCGCCATGAATTCTCAATATATCGGGAGAAACATATCTGTGACCAGCCTGGCGAGAGCCCCGTTCGCCACGCGGGCCTCCAATGACGAAGCCCCGCCAGTGGCGGGGCTTCGTCTCGTCATGACTGCCCGGCAGGCGCCTCCTGGCGCCGGATCCAGGCCTCGAAGTCCGCCAGCATGCGTGCCTCGGACTCGCGGTTGTCGGCGATGAGCTCGGCCCCGTGCACCACCCGGATATGGGCGTTGAGCGGGGCGCCCTCCCCCGCCGGCGGACGCTGGCGTGCCGCCGCCATGCAGGCTTCTGCCTGCTGCCACGCCTCGGCCACGGTCTGGTTGCACACCGTCGCCAGCGGGATGGCGCTGAAGCCTTCGCCGGTCAGGCTCCTGAGTGTCTCGTCGTGGGTCATGCCGTTGCCCGGTCCCCAGTAGTGGGCGGCCAGATCCGGGCCGATGCGCGGGTTGTCGGTGAGGTAGCCGTCCCGGCGCAGGAAGTAGGCGCGGGTCTGCTCCACCGCCATCAGCGCCAGCAGGTAGCCGTGGTAGGCACAGGCCGACTCCTGGTTCAGCAGGTGCGGGATGGCCAGCAGCGGGCGTGGGCTCTCCACCCCCAGGATCTGGCGCTCCCAGCGGCGGGCCAGCGCCAGCACGGCGGCCGGGGTGCGCTCGGCCTCGTCCATGGCGTAGAGATCCCGCTCGAAGTAGGCCACCAGCGCGATCTGGCGCTCATTGAAGGCACGAAACGGCTGGCGCGCCTCGATCATCGCCTGGATGAGGTCGTCTGGGATGGGCTCACCCGCCGCATTCCTGGCGTAGCGCTTGAGCCAGTCCGCGTCGTCCAGCAGGCTGTCGCAGAACATGGACTGGGTCTCGGCATAGGCCATGGAGGTGGGCGGAAACTCCTGGGAGAAGCAGGGGGCGTTGCCGGTGACGTTGGCAAAGTGCGCCGCATGGCCCCCCTCGTGGAACAGGGTGTTGAGCCCGCTCCAGCCGCTGCCCACCTGGGCCGGGTTGGCCAGGCTGGTGAAGTTGACCACGGCGGGGACCCACTCCCCCTCCTGCCAGAAGCTCGGCACCGGGCCGTGGCAGAAGCCGTTCTCGTATTTCCCCTCCCGGGTCAGCAGATCCAGGGTCAGGGTGGCGCCGCGGTACTGGATACCGAGGCGGCGGAAGCTCTCGACCCAATCCTGCAGTGCCCGGGAGAAGGGCACATAGGGGTCGAGCCGGCGGGTCACGTCGCCGCTCACGCTGTAGCGCAGGTTGTGGGGCAGCAGGGCCTCTTCCCCCTTGGCGGCCTTCAGCTCGGCCAGGCTCTGGTGCAGCCGCTCCTCGGTGCGGGCGATGAAGTCGTCCAGCACCGCAAACAGCTGCGCCGGGCTCATCTGCTCGTTCTTGTGCACCTTGTAGTCGAAATAGTCCCGATAGCCCATGGCCCGGGCGAAGCGGTTGCGCAGGGCCACCACCTCGAGAAAGCCGTTGCCGACCACCCACTGCTCCAGGGTGTGGAACATGGCGAGCGCACTCTGGCGCACCGCCTCGTCGCTACTGGCGGCCAGCGCCGTGCTGGCGGCGGGCAGACTGCCGGGCACCTGGCGACCCTGCTCGTCCAGCAGCGTCAGCCTCAACCCCTTGCGACGGGCGAAGAGCTCCGCCTCGGCGGCCACCAGCTCGTCCATCAGGGCGGCAGCCTGAGGATCCTCGATGACGTTGCACTCGAAGAAGGCGATCCAGCCCCCCAGACCGCGCCTGAGCTCGGCCTCCTCGGCCTGGGCCAGCATTTCACGCAGTACCGGCAGGCGCGCCGGATCGGCGCAGAACGCCTTGTAGGCCTGCTCTGCGGCGGTAAAGCCGGCCTGATCGTCACTGGTGCCCATGTAGGTGGACCAGAACAGATCCTCCTTGCGCCTGTGCACCTGCAGGTAGTCGGCGTTGAGCCGGTTGAGATAATTCCTGGCAATGGAACTCATAACTTCCCTCTTGTTATGGGGCAGCCACGGGGGCGCCCACTCCTTTTTGGTGAGATGCCGACTCATTCACACTTCTTGCAAATAGAGCGGACAAATTGTGCGACGGGATGCGCGTCATCACGCTACCAAAAGCGGGGGTTGCTGTCTGCTGGCTATACTGGATGCCGGCACGCCCAATTGGCAACCAGCCATCACAACCCTTTGAAAGTTAAATGGATGTTAACAATAAAAACGATCAGGTCCGGCCGGCAGACCGGTCATAACCAGACCCGCATGGGAAAGTAAGGAAAAGACTATGTTCAAGCTCGGTGATATCGCCGTGAGTCGCAAGCTGATGCTGCTGCTCTCACTGGCACTGATCGGCTTCCTCGCACTGCTGTTCATCTCGGCCAGTGCCCTGCATCGCAATCTGATGAGCGAGCGGGAAGCCAGGCTGCAGGCGGTGCTGGATCTGGCCATGAGCCGGATCCAGACCCTGGCCGCCACCCTCCCCCCGGAGCAGGCGCAGGCGCAGGCCAAGGCCATGCTCGACAGCATGCGCTTTGACGGGGACAACTACCTGTTCGTGCTGGACGAGAACCGCCACGTGGTGGTGCATCCCGCCAAGCCGGAGCTGGTCGGCCAGCAGATGGGCGGGACGCCCGCCGAATCCCATTGGCAGCGCATGGTGGATCTGGGCAAGGGTGGCCGCAGCGGGCGCCTGGAGTACCAGTGGCTCTCCCCCTCCGGCGAGGCGGCCCAGAAGATGTCGCTGGTGGCCGGTTACCAGCCCTGGGGCTGGATCCTGGGCTCCGGCGTGCTGCTGCAGGACATCCAGGCCACCATCTGGTCCCAGTACCGGCTGATGGGCGGGGCCACCTTGCTGGTGATCCTGCTGATGGGGCTGCTGGGCCTGGCCATCAGCCGCTCCATCGTCACCCCGCTCACCGAGATCAACCGGGCCATGGCCCGGGTGGCCGCCGGGGATCTGGTTGTGAGCATCCCGGTGCACGGCAAGGATGAACTGGGGGCCGTCGCCAGCGCGACCAACCAGGGGCTGGATGCCATTCGTCACGCCCTGCTGGAGGCGAGCCAGGGCGCCCGCAACGTGGCGGATGCCGCCCTGCGCATCGCCGCCTCCGCCGAGCAGACCAACCAGGCGGTCAACAGCCAGCGGGATCAGCTGGCCCAGCTCGCCACCGCCATGAACGAGATGAGCACCACCATCTCCGACGTGGCAGGCCACGCCGAGAACACGGCACGGGACACCCAGGACGCCACCAGCGAGGCCGGGCTCGGCAACCAGGATGTCCATGCCAGCGTGCACGGCATCCAGGCGCTGGCCACCGAGGTGGAGCAGGCCACCCTGCAGGTCAACCAGCTCAAGGAGGGGGTGATGCAGATAGGCGAGGTGACGGCGGTCATCAGCGCCATCTCGGAGCAGACCAACCTGCTGGCCCTCAACGCCGCCATCGAGGCGGCCCGGGCCGGCGAACAGGGACGCGGCTTCGCCGTGGTGGCCGACGAGGTACGCCAGCTGGCGAGTCGGACCCGTCACTCCACCGAGGAGATCCAGAGCACCATCACCCAGTTGCAGCAAAGGGCGGTCACCGCCGCCAGCGCCATGGACGCCAGCCGGAAACTGGCGGAGAGCAGTGTCAACCAGTCCGAGAAGGCGGGTCAGGATCTCTCCCTCATCGTCAACCACATCCAGCACGTCAGCGACATGGCGACCCAGATCGCCACGGCGGCGGAGCAGCAGAGCATGGTGGCGGAGGACATGAACCGCAACGTCAGCGGCATCAACGACTCGGCGCTCGAGATGTCCCAGGCCGCCTCCCAGCTGGCCCGGGAAAGCGAACTGCTGGCCGGACTCTCCCGCAGTCTGGACGAGCGCCTGGCCCTGTTCAGACTGGGCAGCACAGCCCCGGATCTGGCGCCACGACCGATTCAGGGCTCCTCGTCCACACACAGGGTCACCCCTCAGCCACGCCACTGACGTGGCACCTCGTCGTCCCCTGTCAGCCTGGCTGACAGGGGACAGACCCTCATCAACCCCCTGAGAGCCCGCTACGGGCTGTCTCCCCCAAGCCCCGAAGAACAGCCCCCGGGAAGACGGCATCCCGGATTGCGGTGCTCCGATGAGACAGACCTGTCAATTTTTACACTTAATTTTTTAACAAAATATAGTCATGATGAGGGGTCGCCATTGGCGGCACATGACCCTTTTTGTAGTCATTTGGCAAACTGGTTGAAAGGCCAGGACGCAAAGCCTCCGGTCTAAAGACATGACGTCCAGGATAGCGGGGTTGCCACACTCAGGTGTGTCACGGGGTATTCCCCCTGCCAACTTGACTGCCCACATCACCGAACAGAGGAATGTATGGCAGCAACTATCAAACTCAATCACCTCGCGGCGGCGCTGGCGCTGCTGGCCAGTGGCGGCGTGCTCGCCCACGGCTACATCAGCCAGCCGGAGTCGCGCAACTATCTGTGCAAGACGGGTGGCAACAGCCAGTGCGGCGCCATCCAGTGGGAGCCACAGAGCCTGGAGGCGCCGTCAGGCTTCCCCAATGGCGGCCCCGCCGACGGCCAGATCGCCTCGGCCGGCCACTCGCAATTTGGTGAGCTCAACGCCCAGACCAGCGACCGCTGGACCAAGCGCCAGGTGCAGGCCGGTCCCTTCACCATCGGCTGGACCTTCACCGCCAACCACGTCACCCGCAACTGGCGCTACTACCTCACCAAGCAGGAGTGGAACCCGAATCAGCCGCTGACCCGGGACTCCTTCGATCTCAATCCATTCTGCGTCATCGACGGGGGCATGGTGCAGCCGCCCAAGCAGGTCACCCATCAATGCACCCTGCCGGCGCGCACCGGCTACCAGGTCATCCTCGGTGTCTGGGAGGTGGGCGATACCGCCAACAGCTTCTACAACCTCATCGACGCCCAGTTCGATGGCGGTACCCAGCCGCCGCTGACCTGGAGCCAGGGCGGGACCATCTACCCCTCCACCGATCTGGCGGTCGGCGACAAGGCCAGGACCCGGGTATTCGACGCCAACGGCGAGCGCACCGATCTGCAGACAGTGCTGACCATAGGCTCCGCCGAGCAGGGTCAGAAGAACAACTGGGCCCACGATCTGGCCGCCAGGATCAACGCCGAGCAGAGCCAGATCCGCGCCGGTCAGCAGGGCAGCGATGGCCAGTTCAACCCGGTCTACGGCCAGAACCCCGTCTATCTGAAGGCGGGCAGCAACCTGCAGCGGGTCGAGGTCCAGCTCGAGCAGCAGCAACCCCCGGTGAGCGACAGCATCAGCGTGAGCGGCCTGGAGAGCGAATACCTGCTCGACAACGGCAAGGTCACCCTGAATTTCACCGTCACGGCCGAGGGGGATCTCGCGGTCACCAACACCCTGTATGACCACGGCGGCGCCGCCAAGGGCCAGACCAGCGCCGACATCAAGGACAGCAGCCAGAGCTTCACCATGGAGGTCGGCGGCCTGAGCACGGGTCATCACCAGCTGGTGATCGAGGGCAAGCCGAAGGCGGGCGGCGCTCCCCTGCAGCAGACCCTGGATCTGATGTTCAAGGATCCGGCCAGCGGTGGCGACTACCAGTACCGCTTCCCGGAAGGCTTGTCCTCCTATCAGGCCGGCACCAAGGTGCTGCAGCCCAAGGACGGCAGGATCTATCAGTGCAAGCCCTACCCCTACAGCGGCTGGTGCACCATCTGGACCAGTACCGCGACCCAGTATGAGCCCGGCGTGGGCACCAACTGGCAGGATGCCTGGACCCTGGTGAACTGATCCCCCGCAAGCAGAAGAGGCCCGAGCGGCCTCTTTTTTGTGCCTGTCATCCTGGCTGCCGCGGCCTCGTGCCGCCGTGGCCCTCTCGGAAACATCCCATGACGAAAGACTACTATGACCCCCTGAGCCGCCTGCTGCACTGGCTGATGGCCGCCGTCATCCTCTACGCCACCCTGGCCGGCTACCTGATGCACCTGGTGATCGACAGCCACCCAAGGCTGTTTCAATTTCTGTCTGAGCTGAACATGTCGATGGCGACCCTGATCACCCCGCTCTTCCTGCTGCGCTGGGGCTGGCGGCACTGGCGGCCCCCCCTGCCCGAGGAGCGGACCCGGCACCACCCCGCCGCCCGGCTGGCTCACGCCCTGCTCTACAGCCTGATGTGTGTGGTGCTGCTGAGCGGCTTCCTGATGCTGGAGCAGGGCTACTCCCTGTTCTGGCTCTACCCGGTCGCCAACCCCATCGATGACCCCGACGTCAACGCCTTCTTCTTCGGCGTCCATCGCGTCGGCTGCCTGTCGCTGGCGGCGCTGGTCCTGCTGCACGTGGCGGCCGCCCTCTACCACCACAGGATCAAGGGGGATCGCACCCTGTATCGCATGCTGGGCCCCCAGAGCGGCCGCTAGCCTGTCTCTGGAACCGGGAAGAGGCGGATAAGCAAACAGGGAGCCAATGGCTCCCTGTTTTTTCGGACGCGGCAAAGCGCTCAGATCTGGTAGTCGACCAGCGGCTCGTTGCTCATGGCCCTGGCCTGGATCTCCGCCAGCGCCAGCTCGGGGTTGCAGAGCTGGATGAACTGCCAGGTGAAGTTGTGCTGGAACTGCCCCTGCTTGAGGCCGATCCAGGCGGTGTGCGGCGCGAACAGCCGGCTGCCGTCCAGCTGCACCAACCCCTTGTCCCGCTGGGGGTCGAACGCCATGTCCGCCAGTATGCCCACCCCCATCTCCAGCTCGACATAGGTCTTGATGACGTCGGAGTCCTGGGCGGTCAGCAGGATCTGCGGCACTATGCCCGCCTCGGCAAAGGCCTCGTCCACCCGTGCCCGACCGGTGAGGCCAGCCTGGTAGGTGACGATGGGCCAGTGGGCCAGGGCCGCCAGGGTCAGATCCCGCTCGGCGGTGAGGGGATGCTGCTCCGGCACCACTATGTTGTGGTGCCAGCGATAGTAGGGGAAGGCCACCACCCCTTCGCTCTTGTCGAGCTGCTCGCTGCTGATGCCGATGTCCACCTCGCCGGTCTGCACCAGCCGCACTATCTCCTCCGGGCTGCCCTGGCGCAGCTCCAGCTGCACCAGGGGGAACTGCTCGCGAAACGCCTTCACCACCCGGGGCAGGGCGTAACGCGCCTGGGTGTGGGTGGTCGCCACCAGCAGCCGGCCCGAGTCGCGGTTGGCGAAGGTACTCGCCAGTTTGCGGATGTTGTCGGCGTCCCCCAGGATGCGCTCGGCGATCACCAGCAGCTCCTTGCCCGGCTCCGTCATGCCGAGCAGCCGCTTGCCGTAGCGGATGAAGAGCGCCAGCCCCAGCTCCTCCTCCAGCTCGCGGATATGGCGGCTGACCCCGGACTGGGAGGTAAACAGGGCATTGGCCACCTCGGTCAGGTTGTAATCCCGCCGTGCCGCCTCCCGAATGATACGCAACTGCTGAAAGTTCACCTCATCGCCTCCTGCGCTGAGTGGCGGTGGCTCGGGCCACCGTCCTCTTGTTATGGATTGCCGGGATCATTGCACGGTTGCAAGCCTGAAGGGGGGCCGCGCCGGGCGGCGCGCCCTCAAATCTGGTAGTCGGGGTAGAGCTGTGCCTGCCTGGCCACCAGACGTACCCCCTGGCCGGGGGCGAAGGCCCGGGCGGCCTCCTTACTCAGCTCGGCCTCGTAATGGGCACCTCCCGTCTCCCCGTCACCACGCAGCTCCACCCGGATGCGCGGCCCCATGGGCAGCAGTCGGGTGATGGTGGCGCGAATGCCCCCCGGGGCGTCCGCCGGCAGTATCTCCAGCTCGTGGGGGCGCACATAGGCGATGGCCGCGCTCCCCTCCGCCAGGTGGGAGGGGATAGGGCCCCCCAGCTGCTGCTCGCCGATGCCGAGCCCCTGCCCGGCCACCCGGCCGCGGAACAGGTTCACGCTGCCGAGGAAGCTGTGCACGAAGGCGCTGGCGGGCTGGTCATAGACCTCGGCCGGGGTGCCTATCTGCTCCACCTTGCCGGCGTTCATCAGCACCACCCGATCCGCCACCTCCAGCGCCTCCTCCTGATCGTGGGTCACGAACAGGCTGGTGACGTGCAGCTCGTCATGCAGTTCGCGCAGCCAACGGCGCAGCTCCTTGCGCACCTGGGCGTCGAGGGCGCCGAAGGGCTCGTCCAGCAGCAGCACCTTGGGCTGCACCGCCAGGGCGCGGGCCAGGGCGACCCGCTGACGCTGGCCGCCGGAGAGCTGGGTAGGATAGCGTCCGGCCACGTGGCTGAGCTGCACCAGATCCAGCAGCTCCTTGACCCGTGCGCGGATGGCCTCCTCGTTCGGTCGGTCGGCGCGCGGCTTGACCCTCAGGCCGAACGCCACGTTCTCGAACACCGTCATGTGGCGGAACAGGGCGTAGTGCTGGAACACGAAGCCGACGTTGCGATCGCGCACGTGGAGATCCGATGCATCCTCTCCGCGGATGATGACGCTGCCGCTGTCGGCCTGCTCCAGCCCGGCGATGATCCGCAGCAAGGTGGTCTTGCCGCAGCCGGAGGGGCCCAGCAGGGCCACCAGTTCACCGTCGTGAAAGTCGAGGTTTATATCGGCCAGGGCCGCGTACTGATTGAAATGCTTGTTGAGTCCTTGCACCTGAATGCTCATGGATGCCTCTCTTGATAACCGTTAATTCGAGATCAATGGGACTGGGTCGGCTGACTGCGCAGCCTGGCCAGCAGGGTTTCACCCAGCAGGGTGAAGATCCCGAACAGCGCCAGCAGGCTGGCCACCGCGAAGGCGGCGCCGGTCTGGTACTCGTTGTAGAGGATCTCGATGTGCAGTGGCAGCGTGTTGGTCTGGCCGCGAATATGGCCGGAGACCACGGAGACGGCGCCGAACTCCCCCACCGCCCGGGCGGTACAGAGCAGCAGGCCATACATCAGGCTCCAGCGGATGCCGGGCAGGGTGACGCGCCAGAACATCTGCAACCCGCTTGCCCCCAGCATGATGGCGGCCTCCTCTTCCTCCGGGCCGCGCGCCTCCATCTGGGGCAGCAGCTCGCGCACCACGAAGGGCACGGTGATGAAGGTGGTCGCGAGGATGATCCCCGGGGTGGCGAAGATGATCTTGATGTCGTGCTCGCCGAGCCACTCGCCGAACCAGCCGCGACTGCCGAACATCAGCACGAACATCAGGCCGGCGATGACGGGGGACACCGAGAACGGCAGATCGATGATGGTGATGAGCAGTTGCCGCCCCGGGAAGCGGAAGCGGGCGATGGCCCAGGCCGCCGCCACACCGAACAGCAGGTTCAGGGGTACGGCGCAGAGCGTCACCAGGGCCGTCAGCCCGAGGGCGCTCAGGGCATCCGGCTCGCTGATGGCGTGCCAGAAGAAGGCCAGCCCAGGTCGCAGGGCCTGGATGAAGACGGTGGCCAGCGGCAGCAACAGCAGGGCGGCAAACCAGCCCAGACCGACCGTGATCAGCAGCCATTTGACCCAGGCCGGCTCACGGATGACCGGGGGCTGGCGCACCTGGGTCACAGTGACGGCACCTGGGGCCAGATCGAGACTTGCACTGGATGCGCTCATATACGGCTCCCTCCGATGCGGGCCCAGCTCCAGGCCTGCAACTTGTTGATGATCAACAGCAAGACAAACGAGATCAGCAGCATGACGGAGGCGATGGCGGAAGCCCCCGCGTAGTCATACTCCTCCAGGTGGCTCATGATCATCAGCGGCGCTATCTCGGAGACCATGGGCAAATTGCCAGCGATAAAGATGACGGAGCCGTACTCCCCCACCGCCCGGGCAAAGGCCAAGGCGAAACCGGTCAGCAATGCCGGCACCAGGGTCGGCCACAGCACCCGGGCGAAGGTCTGCCAGCGATTGGCTCCCAGGCTGGCGGCGGCCTCCTCCTGCTCGGTTTCCGCCTCCCGCAGCACGGGCTGCAGGGTGCGCACCACGAAGGGCAGCCCGATAAAGGTCAGGGCTATCACCACCCCGATGGGGTTGTAGGCCAGCTCGATGCCGAGCGGGGCGACCCACTGGCCGATCCAGCCGTTGGGGGCGAAGATGGCGCACAGGGCGATGCCGGAGACGGCGGTGGGCATGGCGAAGGGCAGGTCGATCAGCGCATCCACCAGGCGGCGGCCGGGGAAGGTGTAGCGCACCAGCACCCAGGCCAGGATCAGGCCGAACAGGCTGTTGAGCAGCGCCGCGATGAAGGCGGCCCCGAAGCTCAGACGGAAGGAAGCGAGCACCCGGGGGGAGCCGATCACCTGCCAGAACTCGGCGGCGGTCAGGTGGTTCACGGTGAACAGCACCAGCGCCGAGAGCGGCAGCAGCACCAGTATGCCCAGATAGAGCAGACTGAAGCCCAGCGTGGGCCCCAGACCCGGCAGGACGGAATAAGAACTTAATCGCATAACACATCCGTTTGTTATAAATAACTTTAGATATGGCGATTTTGCTCACTGGGGCCAGGGACAACAAACATCAATAACGCCTTTGCTAAGCACTTTTTTATCTAACCACGGTGGGACAAGGCTTTTAGAGCGATAAATATAAAAAAAGGTCTTTTATATAAATAAAAGACCTAACAAAAACGGAGCGGTGAAACCGGAACTGCAAAGAGCGTCACTATGGGATCAGGGTGGCGAGCCTGTCTGACATCTTGCGGGAACTCTCCTTGTCATATCGATGGAATATCAACGGAAGCTGAGGGCCGCCCGCCTATCCCACTCGGTCGACGCGGGCTCCACCACCATCTCGGCCCGGCGATGAAGGGTGCTCAGCAGGTTGAGCCCCTGGCTCCACTCCCCATGACCGGATTGGGCATTGATGTGGCCCACCTCGCCGGCATCGAACAGCGGCACCTGCCACTGACGACTCCAATACTCGGCTCGCTCGAAGCTCATCCAGGGATCATTGCGGCTGGCGATCAGCTGGGCAGAGACCTTGATGGATCCCGCCAGCGCCTCGTCCGGAATGCCGAAACGAGCCGGATCGGCAGGCGCCACGATGAGGATGGAGGAGACCTTGTCCGGTTGCAGCCGGGCGGCGGCGATCGCCGTCAGGGCACCGAAGGAGTGGGCCACCAGGTGTACCCGGCTGCGCCGGCTCCTGAGCTTGCTCGCCAGCTTGGCGCTCCAGACCGTTAAATCCGGCTTGTCCCAGGGCAGACCCACCATCCGCTGCCACTGGGGAAACTGCTGGTGCCAGCGGCTCTGCCAGTGATCCGGCCCACTGTTGTGCAGACCGGGAACCAGAAGGATCTTGTTCATCTTGGTGTTCCTCGCTGTTGTCACAGGGGCCGGCCAGCCTTAGCCGCCCGGTTGGTAAATCTGGTCGAACAGACCGCCCTGGGCGAAGTGCTTCTTCTGCGCCTTGTCCCAGTCACCTTCCAGATCCTTGACGGTGAACAGGTTCAGGGTGGGGAACTGGGCAGACGTCTCCTTCAGGATCGCCGGGTTGCTCGGGCGATAGTGATACTTGGCGATGATCCGCTGCCCCTCGTCGGAGTAGAGGTAGTCGAGGTAAGCCTTGGCGACGGCTTCGGTGCCGTGCTTCTTGGCCACCTTGTCCACCACCGCGACCGGCGGCTCCGCCAGGATGGAGACAGACGGCACTACCAGTTCGAATTTGTCGCTGGTCCCCGGCTGATTGAGTACCAGCAAGGCTTCGTTTTCCCAGGCCAGCAGCACGTCCCCGAGCCCGCGCTCAATGAAGCTGGTGGTGGCGCCACGGGCACCGGAATCCAGCACCTTCACGTTCTTGTAGAGATCGCCGACGAACTGCCTGGCCCCCTCTTCACTGCCGCTCTTCTTCAGGGCATAGCCCCAGGCCGCCAGATAGTTCCAGCGCGCGCCACCGGAGGTCTTGGGGTTCGGGGTGATGATGGCGACATCCTTGCGTACCAGGTCGTCCCAATCCTTGATCTGCTTGGGGTTGCCCTTGCGCACCAGGAAGACGATGGTGGAGGTATAGGGAGAGGCATTGTTGGCAAGCCGTCCTTCCCAGTCGCTGGCAGTGAGACCCGCCTTGGCCACAGCATCGACGTCATAGGCCAGCGCCAGGGAGACTACGTCAGCCTCCAGCCCGTCCACCACGGCACGTGCCTGCTTGCCTGAACCACCGTGAGACTGGCTCACCACCACATCATCGCCGGTCTTGGCCTTCCACTCCTTGGCGAAGGCGCCGTTGTACTCCTGGAACAGCTCGCGAGTCGGGTCATAGGAGACGTTCAGCAGGCGCACTTCGGCAGCATTGGCCTGGCCAAGCGCCAGCAGGGAAAGAAGGGTCAAAGCGGTCATTCGCAGTTTCATGGTGATACTCCATATCGTTGGGTTGAGTACAGCATGCCCGCTTATTCATATTCCATGAAGAAAGAAAAAGCGCTTTGCTTATCTCTTTACTGTATATCAGACCTTTTCCGAGTGCGGACGCCTGTTCCCGGCTTCTTTCCACCACCGAGATAGTCCACAGATACCGCCACACCGGGCATGAAAAAGCCCGGTCGAGAGACCGGGCCAGTGAATACGGTGCGCCAAAGGGGCATCCAAAATCCGCCCGTTCTGGCGGTTTGTCAGTGGCGGTGAGCGAGAGGCAGGGCACGAGGCTCAGGAGGTTGTGGGCAGAGACGGGCTTGACAAGGAGTGGGCGAGGCGAAGCCCTGTTTGCTGTCCCTTGATTCCCGATTCCCATGCACAAATGCCGGATAGCAAAAAGGCCTTCCCGTCAGGGAAGGCCTTCAAATTAGTGGCGGAGCGGACGGGACTCGAACCCGCGACCCCCGGCGTGACAGGCCGGTATTCTAACCGACTGAACTACCGCTCCGCATTCGGTTAGCTTTCGCTAAATCATTTGCCGCTTCTATGAGGTGTCATCCTCGCAGCCAGTGATGTTATTTTGCACATCGCTGTTTAATTGGGTGCCTGGCAGTGTCCTACTCTCGCATGGCGAATGCCACACTACCATCGGCGCTACAGCGTTTCACTTCTGAGTTCGGCATGGGGTCAGGTGGTTCCACTGCGCTATTGCCGCCAGGCAAATTCTTCAATCCAGAAAGCTGATGTGAATAACAACTCGGCTAGTTTGCTTTGTCATTACCACTGAATTTGTAAGTAGTTCATGCACTTGCTACAAGTCTTCGAACACTTCTTGGGTGTTGTATGGTTAAGCCTCACGGGTAATTAGTATGGGTTAGCTCAACACGTCGCCGCGCTTACACACCCCACCTATCAACGTTGTGGTCTCCAACGGCCCTTTAGGACCCTCAAGGGGTCAGGGATGACTCATCTCAGGGCTCGCTTCCCGCTTAGATGCTTTCAGCGGTTATCGATTCCGAACTTAGCTACCGGGCAGTGCCACTGGCGTGACAACCCGAACACCAGAGGTTCGTTCACTCCGGTCCTCTCGTACTAGGAGCAACTCCCTTCAATCATCCAACGCCCACGGCAGATAGGGACCGAACTGTCTCACGACGTTCTGAACCCAGCTCGCGTACCACTTTAAATGGCGAACAGCCATACCCTTGGGACCGACTTCAGCCCCAGGATGTGATGAGCCGACATCGAGGTGCCAAACACCGCCGTCGATATGAACTCTTGGGCGGTATCAGCCTGTTATCCCCGGAGTACCTTTTATCCGTTGAGCGATGGCCCTTCCATTCAGAACCACCGGATCACTATGACCTACTTTCGTACCTGCTCGACCTGTCCGTCTCGCAGTTAAGCTGGCTTATGCCATTGCACTAACCTCCTGATGTCCGACCAGGATTAGCCAACCTTCGTGCTCCTCCGTTACTCTTTGGGAGGAGACCGCCCCAGTCAAACTACCCACCAGGCACTGTCCGCGAGCCCGATTCAGGGCCCTGCGTTAGAACATCAAACATACAAGGGTGGTATTTCAAGGACGGCTCCAGCGCAACTGGCGTCACGCCTTCAAAGCCTCCCACCTATCCTACACATGTAGGTTCAATGTTCAGTGCCAAGCTGTAGTAAAGGTTCACGGGGTCTTTCCGTCTAGCCGCGGGTACACCGCATCTTCACGGCGAATTCGATTTCACTGAGTCTCGGGTGGAGACAGCATGGCCATGGTTACACCATTCGTGCAGGTCGGAACTTACCCGACAAGGAATTTCGCTACCTTAGGACCGTTATAGTTACGGCCGCCGTTTACCGGGGCTTCGATCAAGAGCTTCGCTTGCGCTAACCCCATCAATTAACCTTCCGGCACCGGGCAGGTGTCACACCCTATACGTCCACTTTCGTGTTTGCAGAGTGCTGTGTTTTTGATAAACAGTCCCAGCCATCTGGTCACTGCGACTCCCGTCAGCTCCATCCGCAAGGGACTT
>NZ_CP077395.1:1767500-2010000 GCF_019048705.1 Aeromonas sp. FDAARGOS 1409 | reverse complement strand
GCTGGTCGAAATGCTCCGCCGCTTCAACCTGCATTTCTCCCTGTTCGATGAGGAGCGCTGCGTCGAGGCGTTCGCCGATGCGGAAAACCCCTTCGAGACCGAACAGCTGGTGATCTGCAGCCTCGACTTCCTGCGCAAGAAGCGCCGTCGCTTCGAGCAGGTGCTGGAAGCCGAGTGGGATCTGCTGGTCGTCGACGAGGCACACCATCTGGAGTGGAGCGAGGAGGCGCCGAGCCGTGCCTACGAGATGGTGGAGGCGCTGGCCGAACAGGTGCCGGGTGTGCTGCTGCTGACCGCCACCCCGGATCAGCTGGGCCACCAGAGCCACTTCGCCCGTCTGCGCCTGCTCGATCCCGAGCGCTTCTACGACTACGATGCCTTCCTCACCGAGGAGCAGGCCTATGGTCAGGTCGCGAGCGCCGCCCAGGAATTGCTGGATGGCGAGACGCTGAGCGATGAAGCCAAACAGATCCTCGCCAGCCAGCTGGAAGGACTGGATCTGAGCGATGCCGCCGCCCGCCAACAGGCGGTCGCCAAGCTGCTGGATCAACACGGCACCGGCCGGGTGCTGTTTCGCAACAGCCGCGCCAACATTCAGGGCTTCCCCGAGCGCCATCTCAACGTTTACCCCATGCCACTGCCGGAGCAGTACAAGACCGCCATCAAGGTGATGGGCATGATGGGTGGCAACGGTGGTGATCTGCAGACCCGCGCCCTGCGCTACCTCTATCCCGAGAAGATCTTCCAGCAGTTCGAAGGCGACAACGCCAGCTGGACCCAGTTCGACCCGCGCGTCGACTGGCTGCTGGAGCTGCTGCTCGGCGCCCGTCAGCAGAAGGTGCTGGTGATCTGCTCCGAGGCAGCCACCGCCATCGCCCTGGAAGAGGCGCTGCGTACCCGCGAGGGGATCCGCGCCGCCGTGTTCCACGAAGGGATGTCCATCCTCGAGCGGGACAAGGCCTCCGCCTATTTTGCCCAGCAGGAAGGTGGAGCCCAGGTGCTGCTCTGCTCCGAGATCGGTTCCGAGGGTCGCAACTTCCAGTTTGCCAGCCACCTGGTGCTGTTCGATCTGCCCCTCAACCCGGATCTGCTGGAACAGCGCATCGGTCGTCTCGATCGCATCGGTCAGCAGAACACCGTCGAGATCCACGTCCCCTATCTGGAGGGCACCTCCCAGCGCGCCCTGCTGCTCTGGTATCACGACGGTCTGGATGCGTTCGAGCAGACCTGCCCGACCGCCCGCCCGGTATTCGAGGCAGTGCGTGACGAGCTGTTCGAGCTGCTGGCCGCCAACACCGGCGATCAAGCGCCCCTCGAAGCGCTGCTGACCCGCACCCGCGAGCTACACGAGCCGCTCAAGGCCAGGCTGGAACAGGGTCGCGATCGCCTGCTGGAGATCCACTCCAGCGGTGGCGAAGCCGCCAAACAGCTGGTCGAGAAGCTGGCTGCCGAAGACGACGACACCGCCATGATCTCCTTCGCCCTCAAAATGTTCGACGAGATCGGCGTCAACCAGGACGATCGCGGCGAGAATGCCCTGGTGCTGACACCGGGGGATCACATGCTGGTGCCGAGCTTCCCGGGCCTGCCCCAGGATGGCATGACCATCACCTTCGATCGCAACACCGCGCTGTCGCGGGATGACATGGCGCTGCTCTCCTGGGATCACCCCATGATGCGCGGCGGTATCGACCTGATCCTGGGCTCCGAGATCGGCGCCACCTCGGTGGCCCTGCTCAAGAACAAGGCGCTGCCGGTCGGTTCCATCCTGCTGGAGCTCATCTTCGTCGCCGAGTCCGCGGCTCATCCCCAGCTTTACCGCTTCATGCCGCCAACCCCGATCCGGCTGCTGATGGACAAGAGCGGCAACAACCTGGGCGACAAGGTGGCATTCGATGCCTTCAACCGCCAGTTGACGCCGGTCAACCGCCACCTCGGCAGCAAGCTGGTCACCGCATCCCAACCGGTGATCCACGGCCTCATCGGCCAGGGTCAGGCCATTGCCGAAGGGCTGAAGGCCGGGATTGTCGACAAGGCCCGTGCCCAGATGGCGCAAACCCTGCAGCAGGATCTCGATCGTCTGGAGGCGCTCAAGGCGGTCAACCCGAACGTGCGCGACAGCGAGCTGGAATATCTGCGCAATCTGCAGGCAGAATTGCACCACCTGATCGACCAGACCCAGCTCAAGCTGGATGCCATCCGCTTTATCGTGGTTACCCATAACTGATAAAACGGCGCTGGCATCATCTGGTTGCTAACGACCAGATCCAACTCAAGCTGGATGCCATGCACTTTTATCGTGGTAACCCATAACTGATAAAACTGTGAAGACATCGTCTGGTTGATAACGACCAGACCCAACGCGAGTTGAATGCCATGCACTTTATTATCGTGGTTACCCATAACTGATAAAACTGTGAAGGCATCGTCTGGTTGATAACGACCAGACCCAACACGAGTTGGATGCCATGCACTTTATTATTGTGGTTACCCATAACTGATGGGGGCTTGCCCCCGCTTTGACCAAAGATGCGAGACGCTATGTTTGAATACTCACCGCCCCTGGAACCCTGGCTCGATATCCTGTTCAAGGACAAGGACATCATGGTGGTCAACAAGCCCACCGGCCTGCTGAGCGTCCCCGGGCGCGGCCCCGAGAATGAAGACAGCGTCCTGCATCGGGTCAAGCAGCAGCACCCCAAGGCGGCGGCAGCCCATCGTCTCGACATGGCGACCACAGGCGTGCTGGTGATCCCCCTCAACCCCAACGCCCACCGTGAGCTGAGCCGGCAATTCCGCGAGCGGGAAACCGAGAAGCACTACCTCGCCTGGGTGTGGGGCGAGCCGGAGCCGAATGCGGGTGAAGTGGATCTGCCGCTTTGCGTCGACTGGCCCAACCGGCCGAAGCAGAAGGTGGACTTCGAGGAGGGGCGCCATGCCCTGACCCTGTGGCAGAAGCTGAAGGTGGAGAATGGCAACAGCCTGATCAAGCTGACCCCGATTACCGGTCGCTCCCATCAGCTGCGGGTTCATATGCTGGAGCTGGGTCACCCCATCCTCGGCGATAACCTCTACGCCAACCCGGATGCGCTGGCGGCGGCACCGCACCTTTATCTGCATGCGGCCAGTCTGACCATCAGCCACCCCCGCAGCGGCGAGCGGATGACCTTCGAGGCGCCGGCTCCCTTCCCGGTCTGAACATCGACCGACTCAGGGAAATCGTCTGGTAAAGCCCAATAAAAAAAGAAAGCCCCCATCAAGAGATGGGGGCTTTTTCGTTCAGATCAGACGCGAATGTCGATCCTGCTTCCGAGCGAAGCGCTGGCCGATGTCGGCACTGCCGGTGCGGATTGCGCTGCCGTTTCCAGCAGTTTCAGTGCGGATTCGCCCTCCTGGGTCTGCTGCTTCTTGGCCAGGCTGGCCACCATCAGAGCAGAACCGAACGACGCATTTGCAGAGCTAGAAATATCCATTGTGTACCTCCTGCCAAGAGACTATCGGCCGGGCCCGGTGAGACATGAGCCATATCGCTCAGCGCAGATATGCCTTGTCCGGCGAGCGCCGGGCCAGCCAGCGCTCCTCCATCTCCAGCAAGGTCTGATAGGCCTTTTCAGCATGCTCCGGGCGGCTGAACAGATAACCTTGGCCGTACAGGTGGATGTCGGTCAGGGAGCGCAGCACGTCGAGCTGACCCTGGGTCTCGATCCCTTCACACACCAGCTTCTTGCCCAGCATGGAGCCCATCCGGCAGATGTTGGCCACCAACTCGGCCGCCTCGATGGAGGTATCGATGCCCTGGATGAAGGATCTGTCTATCTTCACCTTGCTCACCGGCAGCTTCTGCAGGTAGCTGAGGGAGGAGTAGCCAGTTCCGAAGTCGTCCAGCGCCAAGTGCACCCCCTGCTGGCTGAGGTCCTGCATCAACTGCAGGGAGTTCTTCACCTCGCGCATGGTGGTGTCTTCCGTCACCTCCAGCACCAGGCTGGCGGCGGGGATGTGGTGTTCCATCAGGGCCCGGGCCACCAGCTTCAGCAGGTTGCGCTGGTACATGCCGGGAGAGATGTTGACGCACATCTGCAGATCCACCAGCCCCAAGTGCTGCCACTGATGGAGCTGCTCGCACGCCGTGTTCAGGATCCAGCTCCCCAGCTTCTCGGCCAGTTGGAACTCCTCCGCCACCTGGATCACCTCGTTGGGGGGGATGAAGCCCAGTTCGGGGTGGCGCCAGCGCAGCAGCGCCTCGACGGCCTCGCAGCGTCCGCTCTCCAGATTGACGATGGGCTGGTAATAGAGCTCGAGGGCATTGTGCTCGAGCGCCATCACCATATCGGAGGCCAGGTGCTTGCGTCTGGCCGTCTCGTTGAGCAGCGAGCTGTCGTAAATGACGTAGGGGACATAGGTCTTGCGACTGTGGGACAGGGCCTGCTCCGCCCGGCTCAGCAGTTCCTGGGTCTGGTTGCTGTCCGTGGGGAAGAAGGCGATGCCTATGCCCACCTCCAGCCGGAAGGGATAGTTGTCGATGATGATGTCTTGCTTGATGGAGTGGAGCACTCTGGCCACCAGCTCCCTGACCTGGCGCAGATCGCTGCCCTCCCGTTGTAGCATGGCAAGCTGATCGCCCCCGAGACGCGCCACCCACTCGCCGTTCTCGCACAGGGCTCGCAGCCGCTTCGCCAGCTCTTGCAGCAGGATGTCCCCGGTGTTGTAGCCGAACTTGCTGTTGATGTCCCGAAAATCGTTGATATCGACCAGCACCAGACCGAAGGAGGTATCGCGGGTGACATAGGATTCCATCTTCTCCAGCAGGGCCAGCCGATTCGGCAATCCGGTCAGTGCGTCGACCCGGGCCGTCCGGAAATGGCGCCTCGCCTCCCGCACCAGCAGACCGCTGAGCAGAATAACGGAGATCACCAGGCCCAGCACCATGAACAACAGCGCATCGCGCAGCTGGCCGAAGCGCTTGTCATTGCCCGAATAGACGTTGATGTTCTTCTGCATCATGGAGGCAAGAGAGTAGGAGAGCGGCTCCTGCAAGGGCGCAAGGGTCATCATGATCTGCTGGTAGTCCGGCGTCCCCGGCTTCAGCCTGGTCAGCTCAGGCTCCAGCTTGCGGATGCTGCTCTCGGTCAGCTGCACCAGCCGCAGCGCCTTCGGATTGTCCCCCAGGCTCTTGCGCAGTTGCCCGCCCAGCAGAATGGGAGTTCGGCTCCACAGGATGTCATAGCGCAGCAGCAGGGACTCGTGATCGAGTCCGCCATAGTGGTAGATCTCGACGGCATTGAGAAATCGGCCCAGCTCCAGCTGCAGCTGCATCAGGGCCCAGGAGACGTCATAGGTGTACTTTTCCATCACCCGGGTCGCATTCTGTATCTGCACCAGGCAATACAGAGTGCTACCCGTGAACAACAGAATGGATAGATAAAGAACGCCGAGTAAGGGCCAGGCCCTGGTCTTCGCTTTCACCCATGACTCCCGTAAACCACCGTCTCTACTGCTGAATATCGATCGCACTCAGTTGCCAGATCATCATGTCTGTGAACTCGGAACGCTTGAGTTCGGGATGCTGATCCAGTGGCAGGATAAACCAGAGTGGCCCCTTGTCACGTACCCGCATGGTCACCCCGTCGTCCTGCCAGGCCAGGATGGGATCGTATTGCCTGACCTTATCCCAGTTGATCCGTATCTGGAAACTGTTCAGGGCGGTGAGCGTGATGCTCTTGCCATTGGCCTTCACGGCCGTCAATACATCCGCCAACCTGGGCCCCACGTACTTGTGCGGCTTGTCCACCCAGGGATTGCTCGTCACTATCTCGTGCTGTGGCAGCGCCTGGATCATCGCCATGTCGAACAGCACCTCCCCATCCGCCGGGTTGGAGGGATCCAGGTTCCCCGTCACCTTGAGGATCACCGGCCCCTGCGGGGCGGCCAGGGTCACGCCAGGCACGACAAGGGCGAAGAGTAACGGCAACAGACCTAAATATCGCATGTTCACCTCAATCATTTCACTATCAATAACTTCAGCTTAGTAGCACTAAAAAAAACGGCCCGCAAAAGCGAGCCGTTTGATAACTATGGCAGGCAGGATTACATCATACCCATGCCACCCATGCCACCCATATCAGGCATGGCAGGGGCATCTTTCTTCGGCAGCTCGGAGATCATGCACTCTGTGGTGATCATCAGACCGGCCACGGAAGAGGCGAACTGCAGGGCGGAACGGGTGACCTTGGTCGGATCCAGGATACCCATGGCCAGCATGTCGCCATACTGTTCGGTGTAGGCGTTGTAGCCGAAGTTGCCTTCGCCGTTCTTCACGGCATTG
Organism: Aeromonas sp. FDAARGOS 1409; assembly: GCF_019048705.1. NCBI lineage: Bacteria > Pseudomonadati > Pseudomonadota > Gammaproteobacteria > Aeromonadales > Aeromonadaceae > Aeromonas > Aeromonas sp. FDAARGOS 1409. The sequence goes on along the minus strand of NZ_CP077395.1, from coordinate 2,003,678 downwards.
GCGATTACGGAGGCTTCCTCACCGGCGTTGATGACGATCTGACGCAGCGGGGCTTCCATGGCGCGCAGGGCGACCTTGATACCCACGTTCTGGTCTTCGTTGTCACCGCGCAGGGAGGCCAGCTTGGCGGCCACGCGCACCAGCGCCACACCACCACCGGCAACCACACCCTCTTCAACGGCGGCACGGGTCGCGTGCAGGGCGTCGTCGACACGGGCTTTCTTTTCTTTCATCTCGACTTCGGTGGCGGCACCCACCTTGATCACGGCAACACCGCCGGCCAGCTTGGCCACGCGCTCTTGCAGCTTCTCGCGATCGTAGTCGGAAGAGGTCTCTTCGATCTGCTGACGGATCTGGGCCACGCGGCTCTCGATCAGGGCGGCATCACCCACGCCATCGATGATGGTGGTGTTCTCTTTGGTGATGACGATGCGCTTGGCACGGCCCAGGTCTTCCAGGGTCGCTTTTTCCAGCTCCATGCCCACTTCTTCGGAGATCACGGTACCGCCGGTCAGGATGGCGATATCCTGCAGCATGGCCTTGCGACGATCGCCAAAGCCCGGTGCCTTGACGGCGGCCACTTTCACGATGCCGCGCATGGTGTTGACCACCAGGGTCGCCAGCGCTTCGCCTTCCACGTCTTCGGCCACGATGATCAGCGGTTTGCCCGCCTTGGCCACGCCTTCCAGCACCGGCAGCATTTCGCGGATGTTGGAGACCTTCTTGTCCACCAGCAGGATGAAGGGGTCATCCAGCTCGACGGCACCAGTTTCCGGCTTGTTGACGAAGTAGGGGGAGAGGTAGCCGCGGTCGAACTGCATGCCTTCAACGACTGCCAGCTCATCTTCCAGACCCTGGCCGTCTTCGACGGTGATCACGCCGTCACGGCCGACCTTGTCCATGGCTTCGGCGATCAGGGCACCCACCTTCTCGTCGGAGTTGGCGGAGATGGTCCCGACCTGGGCGATGGCGTTGTTGTCGGCACAAGGGGTGGACAGCGCCTGCAGCTCGGCGACGGCGGCGGTCACGGCCTTGTCGATGCCGCGCTTCAGATCCATGGGGTTCATGCCGGCGGCAACGGCCTTCAGGCCTTCGTTGACGATGGCCTGAGCCAATACGGTGGCGGTGGTAGTACCGTCACCGGCGGCATCGTTGGCCTTGGAAGCGACTTCCTTGACCATCTGGGCGCCCATGTTCTGGAACTTGTCTTCCAGTTCGATTTCGCGGGCAACGGAGACGCCATCCTTGGTGATGGTCGGGGCGCCGAAGGACTTGTCCAGTACCACGTTGCGGCCTTTCGGGCCCAAGGTCACCTTGACGGCATCGGCCAGGATGTTCACGCCTTCCAGCATCTTGATGCGGGCTTCGTTGCCAAACTTAACTTCTTTAGCTGCCATGTTCTTCAATCCTTAAATCAATTCGGGAAAAGGGGAGTGATTACTCTTCGACAATCGCCAGGATGTCGGTCTCGGACAGGATCAGCACGTCCTGGCCATCCAGCTTCTCGGTCTTCACGCCGTAGCCTTCGTTGAAGATCACCTTGTCACCCACCTTGACGGCAAGGGCCTTGACATCCCCATTGTCCAGAATTCGACCAGTCCCCACGGCAAGAACTTCACCACGGGTGGACTTCTGGGCCGCAGTGCCAGTCAAGACGATACCGCCAGCGGATTTGGCTTCAGCTTCGATGCGCTTGATGATGACGCGGTCGTGCAGTGGACGAATTTTCATCGATAACTCTCCCAAAATGAGTCTCTGTGTTGCTTGAGGAATGGCCGCAGTCGGCCAAATTTGTTATGCCCCTGATCTGGGGCAATCTGGTTAGCCCTTCAAGGGCAAATACAAAAAAAATATTTTCACGTACTATGAACGCCTTTGATTGATCACCCACCCCCAATCAGGAAGGCGGATGGACACGGCCAGCATTCAGGCCCAAAGCACGTAGAGACATTGCCTTGAGCCGACCCAATCCCATGCTGATCGCCCCCATGACGCCAGTGCTGCTGCGCATGACGGGCCCCATGATCCTCGGCATCATCGCCATCCTGGCCTTCAACCTGGTCGATACCTTCTTCATCGGCATGCTGGGTACCCAGGCACTGGCGGCCATCAGTTTCACCTTCCCGGTCACCTTTGTCGTCACCTCCCTGACCATGGGGCTGGGGGCGGGCCTGTGCGCCCTGCTCGGCCATGCCCTGGGCCAGGGTCGCCACGACGAGGCGGCCCGCATCACCACAGACTGCCTGTTCCTCGCCGTCGTGCTGGTGACCCTGCTCGCCCTGCTGGGGGCGCTGACCATTACCCCGCTGTTCAGCCTGCTGGGGGCCAGTGCCGAGCTCATCTCCCTCATCCACGACTACATGCTGATCTGGTACCTGACCGTCCCCCTGCTGGTCGTGCCCATGGTAGGCAATGCCGCCATCCGGACCACGGGGGACACCAAGACCCCCAGCCTGGTGATGGGGGTGGCCGGCCTGGTCAACGGCGTGCTGGATCCCCTGCTCATCTTCGGGCCCGGCCCTTTCCCCGAATGGGGCATACGGGGGGCCGCCATCGCCACCTCCCTCTCCTGGTTGATGGCCATGCTGGTCAGCCTCCATCTGCTGCGCAAGCGGGAGAAGCTGCTGACCTGGCGCCTCTCCCCCCGCCCTCAACTGCTGGCCCACTGGCGGGCCCTGCTGCACGTGGCGGTGCCGGCCTCCTTCACCAACATGCTCAATCCCCTGGCCAACGCCGTGCTGATGGTGATCTTCGCCGGCCTGGGCACCGAGGTGGTGGCCGCCTACGGCGCGGCATCCCGGGTCGAGGCCCTGCTGCTGATCGTGATGATGGCGCTCTCCTCCGTGCTGGCCCCCTTCGTCTCGCAGAACTGCGGGGCGGGCAATCCGGCCCGTGCCAAGGCGGCCCTGCTACTCTGCATGCGCTTCGCCCTGCTGTTCCAGCTCGGAGTCTACGGCCTCGTCTGGCTGCTGGCCCCCACCATCGCCGAGCTGTTCAGCGATCATCCGCAAGTCGTGCGCCTCATCGTGCTCTATCTGCATCTGGTACCCATCGGCTACGGTTTTCAGGGCATGGTGATGCTGCTGGCCTCGGCGCTCAACGGGGTCAGGGCCTCCACTGTGTCACTGCTGATCAACGGCATCAGGCTGTTTGGCTTCCTGCTGCCAGGGGCCTGGCTGGGGGCAAGGCTGGGGGGAGAACAGGGGATCTATCTGGGGATACTGCTGGCGAACCTGGCGGCGGGCCTGTTGGCCTGGGGCTATGCCCACCGCCGGTTCGAGCGACTGTGTCATCAGGGGGCGCCCTGAGGTGACGCTGTGGAGGGAGGCTTACTCCTTGCGCTCGAACTCCCCTTCGATGGTGTTGCCGCCGCGCGGGGGCTGTCCGGGTCTGTCATCCCCTGGCACCGGCTCGAACGGCTGCTGGCGGGTCTGGAAGCCCCCCATCTGCATCCTGAACTGGTTGCTGCCGATCAGCTTGTCGGCCAGGCGGTTGCGCAGCCAGGGCTGCAACAGCAGTATGCCGAAGAAATCGGTCACGAAGCCCGGGATGATCAGCAAGAGGCCGGCCAGCGCCAGCATCATGCCGCCCATCACCTCGCGGCCCGGCATCTCCCCCTGCTGCATCTTCTGCTGGGCGCTGAACAGGGTCTTGATCCCCTCGCTGCGCACCAGGGAGGAGCCCAGCACTGCGGTCAGCACCAGCAAGCCCACGGTCGGCAAGGCGCCGATCACGGACCCCACCTCGATCATCACGGTGAGCTCCAGCAATACCAGGCCAACCAACAACAGTAACAACTTGCCCATAGCAACCTCAGTGCAATGAATGAATGGTCCCGAACGGGATGCCGTCGGAGGAGCAGGGCTCCTGTGGGGGCAGCGGAACGGGTCTCCTGACATCAAGGTGGGGACATCTGGCCATTTTTCAAGCCCGTCCCGCCCCACCGCCCGGGATCCGGAAAAATATTTGCCTTGCCAACTGGGATCGAAATGATTGTTCTGTCACAGTTAATCGCTCGATTGCAATATCTGTTTAATGACCACAAGAAATTTGGGGTCGCCTCAAATTTAGTGATCCAGGTCTAATACCAGATACCCCGATTGAGGTAAGATCAACACCAGTCATTGCACAGGGAGCACGGGCTCCCAACTGCCCCACCCGATGTGTGGTGCTTCAGGATGAAATGTGCGTAGGGAAATCGCGACCACTCGGTGAGGATCGTTTCCATTTATCTGATTTCTGAGGCATTACAATGAGCGACATCAAGAACGTCCGCATTGAAGAAGACCTGCTGGGCACCAAAGAAGTTTCCAACGACCTCTATTACGGAGTGCACACCCTGCGCGCCGTCGAGAACTTCAAGATCAGCACTCAGAAGATTTCTGACGTTCCCGAATTCGTCCGTGGCATGGTCCTGACCAAGAAGGCCGCTGCGCTGGCCAACGGTGAGCTGGGGACCATTCGTCCCGAGATCGCCGACAAGATCATCGAAGCCTGCGACCTGATGCTGAACACCGGCAAATGCTTCGACCAGTTCCCGGTCGACGTCTACCAGGGCGGCGCCGGCACCTCCGTCAACATGAACACCAACGAGGTGCTTGCCAACATCGCCCTCGAGCTGATGGGGCTGGAGAAGGGCCGCTACGACGTCATCAACCCGAACGATCACGTCAACAAGTGCCAGTCCACCAACGATGCCTACCCCACCGGTTTCCGCGTGGCCGTGGTCAACAGCACAGACACCACCCTGCACGCCCTGGAAGCGCTGATCGCCGCCTTCGACGTCAAGGCCAAGGAGTTCAAGAGCATCCTGAAGATGGGCCGCACCCAGCTGCAGGACGCCGTGCCCATGACCCTGGGCCAGGAGTTCCACGCCTTCGCCGTCACCCTGCGCGAGGAGATCAAGTCCATCAAGCGCTGCCAGGAGCTGCTGCTGGAAGTGAACCTGGGCGCCACCGCCATCGGTACCGGTCTGAACACCCCGCCCGAGTACTCCGCCCTGGCCATCAAGCGCCTGGCCGAGATCACCGGTCGTGCCTACGTCCCGGCCGAGGATCTGATCGAGGCGACCTCCGACTGCGGCGCCTATGTGATGCTGCACGGCGCCATCAAGCGCATGGCCATGAAGCTCTCCAAGATCTGTAACGACCTGCGTCTGCTCTCCTCCGGTCCGCGCACCGCGCTCAAAGAGATCAACCTGCCGGAAATGCAGGCCGGTTCCTCCATCATGCCGGCCAAGGTCAACCCGGTCATTCCGGAAGTGGTCAACCAGTCCTGCTTCAAGGTATTCGGCAACGACGTCACCATCACCTTCGCCGCCGAAGCCGGTCAGCTGCAGCTGAACGTCATGGAGCCGGTCATTGGTCAGGCCATGTTCGAATCCCTGAGCCTGATGGAAAAAGCCTGTATCTCCCTGCGCGAGAAGTGCGTGGAAGGGATCACCGCCAACCCGGAAATCTGCATGAACCACGTGCTGAACTCCATCGGCATCGTGACCTACCTGAACCCCTTCATCGGCCACCATGAAGGGGACATCGTCGGCAAGATCTGCGCCCAGACCGGCAAGAACGTCCGCGAAGTCGTGCTGGAACGCGGCCTGCTGACCGCCGAACAGCTGGACGAGATCCTCTCCATCGAGAACCTGATGAACCCGCAATACAAGGCCAAGCGTTACACCCGCGAAGCCACCGTATAAGCGAGCAGATGGGCCGGGGTTATCCCGGCCCATAGAGTCAATTCCCGAGCGGCCTCCTGCAAGCCCCATCGGGAATTGGCTTTTCAGCCCAATAAAACCTAAAAAAACTGGAAAATGGAGTGTTCGCTATGATTGGAATCGAGTTACTTGTGGTGCTCGCCGCTATCTATCTGGGGGCCCGGATAGGCAGCATCGGCATCGGCTTCGCCGGTGGTCTGGGGGTATTGGTGCTGACCTGGGGGCTGGGCATGCCCATCCCGAGCGATCAGCTGGTGACCTATGTGCCCTGGGACGTGATCATGATCATCGCGTCCGTCATCTGCGCCATCGCCTGCATGCAGCTGGCCGGCGGGATGGACTATCTGGTGCACCTGGCCGAGAAGGCCCTGCGCAAGAATCCCAAGCACATCACCTTCGCCGCCCCGGTCGTCACCTACCTGATGACCATGCTGGCCGGTACCGGTCACACCGCCTTCTCCACCCTGCCGGTGATCGCCGAGGTGGCCAAGGAGCAGGGCATACGCCCCTCCCGTCCGCTCTCCATCGCGGTCGTCGCCTCCCAGATCGCCATCACCGCCTCCCCCATCTCGGCGGCCGTGGTCGCCTTCTCCGGCATGCTGGAGCCGCTCGGGGTGGATTACCTGACCCTGCTGGCCATCTGCATCCCGTCCAGCTTCATCGCCTGTCTGCTGGGGGCCTTCATCGCCAACCTGCTGGGCAAGCCGCTGGAGCAGGACGAGGTCTATCTGGAGCGCAAGGCCAAGGGTCTGATCAAGCTGCGCGGTACCAGCCAGATTGAAATCAAGCCCTATGCCAAGCTCTCCGTCGGCATCTTCGTCGCCGCCATCGTGGCCGTGATGGCCTATGCCACCGCCATCTCCGGCAACGTGGGCCTGATCACCAGCCCGCCCATCCCCCGTGACGGCGCCATCATGGGCATCATGCTCGCCGCCGCCACCCTGATGGTGCTGTTCTGCAAGCTGGACGCCGCCCAGATCACCAACATGCCCACCTTCAAGTCCGGCATGTCCGCCTGTATCTGCGTGCTGGGCGTGGCCTGGCTCGGCAACGTCTTCGTGAAGGGCAACATGGTCGAGATCCAGGCGTTCGCCGGCGATCTGCTGAGCCAGTACAGCTGGCTGCTGGCCGTGGTGCTGTTCTTCTCCTCCATGCTGCTCTACTCCCAGGGTGCCACCACCAAGGCGCTGATGCCCGCCGCCCTGGCGCTCGGCGTCAGCCCGCTGGCCGCCATCGCCTCCTTCGCCGCCGTGAGCGCCCTGTTCGTGCTGCCGACCTACCCGACCCTGCTGGCCGCGGTCGAGATGGACGACACCGGCTCCACCCGCATCGGCAAGGCCGTGTTCAACCACCCCTTCTTCATCCCGGGTGTGGCCACCATCGCCATGGCAGTGGCCCTGGGCTTCTTCTTCGGCGGCCTCATCCTCTGACCGAGGAAACGCCCCATGCAAAACGGCCCTTCGGGGCCGTTTTTTTATCTCCGGCCACCGCGGCCATCCCTCTGAGCCCCCATGAAAAAGCCGCTCAAGGGAGCGGCTCGCGTCAACGGGGGGTGGATCCTCAGGTGGTCTGCCGGGTACCGAAATAGTCGGCCAGGAAGTCGTCGAACGACAGGCTGTCGCTGCGCTCACGCTCCCGCTGCTTGGCCAGCGACTCCCGCGCCTCGCCGGCGAAGTAGGCCTGGTCCCAGTACTGCAGTTCGCCGGCCAGCATCTCTTCCCGGTAGCGGCTCGCCAGCTCGTCGCCGAAGCAGCCGTTGTCCTGACCGCTTTCCAGCAACTGCTTGAGCAGGCGGGCGGAGTAGGTCAGCTCGGGGTCGAGCAGCTTCTCGCGGTGCATGGCCAGCGTCTCGCGGTAGCGGTTGCGACCGCAGCAGCGATCCAGCAGCTCGGCCACCTGGCCCAGCTCGTCGAACAGCTTGAGGCCGTACTCCTTGAGGCCGATGGGGTTGCCCTGCTCGTCCTCCAGCTCGAGGCCGGGGCGGCGCCCCTCCAGCACCACCTTGTTCTGGTTGCGGCGATTGCGGGCGATTTCCTCGTCGCCCAGCACGGGGGACGGGCGCAGCAGGCACCAGACCAGGAAGAGATCGAAGAAGCGGATCTGATCCACCTCGATGCCGAACGGGGTGAAGGGGTTCACATCCACGGTGCGCAGCTCTATGTATTCGATGCCGCGCTGCTCCAGCGCATCCGACGGCTTCTCGCCGCTGCGTGGGGTGCGCTTGGGCCGGATCGGGGCGTACAGCTCGTTTTCCAGCTGCAGCACATTGTCGTTGAGCTGGCGGTACTCGCCGTTCACCTTGACGCCGATCTTGGCAAACTCGGGGTCATGGGTGTTGATGGCGCGGCGCAGGCTACTGACATAGGCCGGCAGGTTGTCGTGGCTGATCTTGAGCCCCGCCTGGGCGCTGTTGGTGTAGCCGAGATCGGACAGCCGCAGCGCCGTGGCATAGGGCAGGTAGAGGGTGCCCTTGCCGGTCTTCTGGAACGGCAGGTCGCTCTTGCGCCCCTTGAGGAAGGAGTCGCAGATGGCAGGGGAGGCGCCAAACAGATAGGGCACCAGCCAGCCGAAGCGGTAGACGTTACGGATCAGCCCCATGTATTTGTCGGAGATGAAACGCTGGCTGCAGCAGCCCTCGCACACCAGATCCTGCCACTCGCACCAGAAGCTGTCCGGCATGGAGAAGTTGAAGTGCACCCCGGCGATCACCTGCATCAGGCTGCCGTAGCGGTTCTTCAGCCCCTGACGGTACAGGGTCTTCATCCGGCCTATGTTGGAGCTGCCGTACTGGGCCAGGCGGATGCTCTCCTCGTCGCCGACGAAGCAGGGCATGGAGAGCGGCCAGATCCGCTCCTCCCCCAGATGGTGAATGGTGTGGCGGTGGATGTCGCCGAGCTGCTCGATCAGGCTCTCGATGGAGTCGGTGGCCGGGGTGATGAACTCCAGCAGGCTCTCGGCGTAGTCGGTGGTGATGTTGGCATGGGTCAGGGCCGACCCCAGGCTTCTGGGGTGATCGGTCTGGGCCAGGGTCCCTTGCGGGGTGATGCGCAGACATTCACGCTCGATCCCGCGCCGGATCCCCTTGAGGGCGGTCACGCGCTCCGGGGTTCCCAGCGCAGCCAGCAACTCGGTGAGCGACAAGCTAGTAGTGGTCATATTCACGGCTCATGTATGGCCGCCCCACCTGGGGCGGCACTCATTTTTGCAGCGCCCCTCAGGGCAGTTGCAGTGGATAGATGGGAAGATGAAGCTCGCTCAGGGGTTTTTCAAGCTTTTGCTTGTCCCCCACCACCACAATCACCATGTCGGCCGGGTCGAGCCAGCGGGCCGCGCTCGCCTTGAGCGTCTCGGACGACACCGTCTTGATCAGGTTGCTCTGGGCCTGAACATAGTCCGGCTTCAGGTCGTACATGATCATCTGCAGCAGGAAGCCCGCCTTCTGCCCCAGGGTCTCGTAGGAGAGGGCATCCTGCTGGGAGACGGCGCTGCGCATGTAGGCCAGCTCCACCGGGGTCGGTCCGCTCGCACGGTAGCCGTCCATCTCCTTGAGGAACTGGCGGATGGCGTCCACGGTCGCATCGGCTCGCACATTGGCGCCTGTGGCGAACACGCCCGCCTCGCGGTTGGCCTGGAAGCCCGAGCTGGCGCCATAGGTGTAGCCCTTGTCTTCCCGCAGGTTGAGGTTGATGCGGCTGTTGAAGTTGCCCCCCAGGTTGAAGTTCATCAGGTTGGCGACGAAGTAGTCTCCCGTGGTGTCGAACGCCATGGCGCGCCGACCGATGCGGATCACCGACTGGGGCGCCCCCGGCTTGTCCACCAGGTAGATGCCCGGCTTGGCCTGATCCCCCCTGGGCTTGAGATCCCCCAGGGTCGGGGCGGCTCCCTTCCACTGGGTCAGGAAGCCGAGCTGATCCTCCACTTGTGTCTGGGTCACGTCACCCACCACCACCACCTTGGCATTGGTCGGGTTGTAGTAGTCCTGGTAGAAGCGTTTCACGTCCGCCAGGGTCAGCTTCTCCACGTCGGTGAGCACCCCGTCGGTGGGCTGGCCGAGGCGATTGTCCTTGCCATACACCAGCTGACGGAACGCCTGACCCGCCAGCCACTCGGGCTGCTGCTCGTTCTGCTTCATCCCTTGCAGCATCTGCGCCTTGAGCCGCTCGAAGTCCGCCTCCCGCAGGCCGGGGCGCATCAACACCTCGCGCACCAGCGCCAGGGTCTGGGGCAGCTTGTCGGTCAGGCTGCTGATGGTGATCAGGTTGTTGTACTGGGCGGTGGAGACGCTGATGCTGGCACCGAGTTTTTGCAGCTCGTCGCTGAGCTCGGCCTCGGAGAGGCGCACCGTGCCCTGTTCCAGCATGGCGGCGGTGAGGCTGGCGAGCCCCAGCTCTCCCTTGCCTTCGGCACGGATGCCGCCCGGCAGGGCGATCATGATGGAGACCGCGGGGATCTCGTCGCTGTGGGTGCCGATGATCTCGATCCCCTTGTCCAGCTTGCCGTGCCAGATGGCCGGCACCTTGACGCTGACCGCCTCACCGGACTTGGGCTGCACGCTGCGATCGAAGTAGTCTTTCACCGGTCGCTCGGCCAGTACCTCCCCGTGCTTGCTGTAGTCCGGCAGCTCCCGCTCGGCGGGGGTGAAGTTCGGTGTGCCCGCCTGCCAGTCCACCTTGCCCTTGGGCACCACGCTCAGCACCACGGCAGGCTTGTTCGCGATGAACTGGTCGTAGGCGGCCTTGACGTCCGACGCCTTGACCGCGCCGATGGCATCCAGGTTCTTGAACACATAGTCGGGATCCCGGGCCAGCACCTGGCCCATGGCGAGCTGGCTCACCTTGCCCTCTATGCTGTCGAGCCCCCAGATGGCGGCGGCGCGATAGCTGCTGATGGCCTTCTCCAGATCCGCCGGCTTGATGCCACGTTGGGCAAAGTCGCCGATCACCTTGTCCACTTCCCCCTTGAGGGTCTTGAGGCTGCCGTCCACCGCCGGATTGGGGTAGGCGTAGATCGCCAGGGTACAGGCCAGCTCCTCGCAGGAGTGGGAGGCACCGACCTCGACGGCCTTGCCGGTCTTGACCAGGGCCTGGTAGAGCATGGAGCTGGCGGAGCCGCCGAGCACGTCGGCGAAGATGTCCAGCGCCGGTTCCCGGGGGTCGCCAAGCGACACCGTGGGGTAGCTGATGTAGAGCAGCGGCAGGTGGACCTTGTCCTCCAGTGTCACATAGCGGGTCTCGGGCAGGGTCACCGGCTCAGGGGTCGGCTCGGCCACGTCCGGCCCGCGCGGGATGGGGCCGAAGTATTGCTCAATCCAGGCCAGCGCCTGCTTGCTGTCGAAGTCGCCGCCCAGGGTCAAGGTGGCATTGTTCGGCCCGTACCAGCGCAGGAAGAACTGCTTGAGGTCGTTCACGTCGACCCGGTCGAGATCCTCCACATAGCCGATGGGCTGCCAGGAGTAGGGATGGGTGCGCGGATAGAGCGCCTCCCCCACCTTCTCTCCGACCAGGCCATAGGGCTGGTTGTCGATGCGCTGGGCCCGCTCGTTCTTGACGGTGGCGCGCTGGATCTCGAACTTCTTCTGGCTCACCGCGTCGAGCAGGAAGCCCATGCGATCCGCCTCCAGCCAGAGCACCTTCTCCAGCTGGTTGGCCGGCACGGTTTCGAAATAGTTGGTCCTGTCCTTGTTGGTGGTGCCGTTCATCTCGCCACCCGCCTCGTTGATGATCCGCATGTGCTCCTGATCGCCGACGTGCTTGGAGCCTTGGAACATCATGTGTTCGAAGAAGTGGGCGAAGCCGGACTTGCCCACCGTCTCCCGGGACGAACCCACGTGATAGGTCACGTCGAGGTGCACCACGGGATCGGAGCGGTCGGGCGCCAGGATCACGGTCAGGCCGTTGTCCAGCCTGTACATCTGGTAGGGAATGCCGAGCCTGCCCTCCTGCCTGACCTGCTCGGACACCAGGGTCGGGGCCGCCAGTGCGGGCAGGGTGAAGCCCAGGAGAAGGCTGAATGGAATGAGTTTGTTCACGCTTACCTCGTGAGTGACAAAAAAGGGCTAGAAGACCTGACTGGCCAGCAGAAACACCAGGGCATAACGAAGCAATTTGCCGAGCCCGATCAAGATGAGGGAGCGCCAGAAGGAGAGGCGCAGCCAGCCGGCCAGCAGGCAGAGACCATCGCCGACCACGGGCATCCAGGCGAGCAGCAGACACCAGTGGCCATGGAGTTTGAGCCAGGCGAGCGCCTTTTGTTCCCCACGGCCTTGAAAATCTTCCGGTTTTTTCTTGTGCGTGGCGAGCCGGCCGAGCCACCAGGTGGTCATGGAGCCCAGGGTATTGCCGAGCGTCGCCCAGAGCAACAGGCTGGTCATGCTCCACTCCCCCCGGGTCGCCATGGCCCCCAGCAGCACCTCGGAGCTGCCGGGCAGCAGGGTGGCGGAGGTGAAGGCGCTCAGAAACAGCCAGCCGAGCCCCATCTCGGCGATGCCGTTCATCCAGGCTGGCCATCGGCGGCGGGCATGCGCAGCAGCAGCTTGCCCCGCACATGACCGCCCTCGATGGCCCTGTGGGCCAGGGCGCCTTCCACCAGGGGGAACTCGCCGGAGACGGTGATCTGCACCTCCCCCTGACGCAGCAGCATCAGCATCTGGGTCAGCTGCTTGTGATCGGGGTGCACCAGCATGCCGAGCACCTCGACCCCCAGCGCAGCCCCCGCCTCCTTGATCTGCTGGGCCGTGATGGTGGGGACAGTCACCAGCCGGCCAGCGGGCCTGACGCAGGCAAGCGCCGCCTTGCCGCTCTCGCCCCCCACCAGATCCAGTACCAGATCCACCGGGCCGCCCTCAGCCAGGATCTGGGCAGGCCAGTCGGCGTCGTGATAGTCCACCATCTGGCTGGCCCCCAGCCCGTGCAGGAAGCTGTGGTTGTCGCGACTCGCCGTGACCACCACCTCGGCGCCATAGGCGCTGGCAAACTGCACCGCCAGGTGGCCCACCCCGCCAGCTGCGGCCAGGATCAGCACCCGCTGCCCGGCCTCGAGGGCTCCGTGCTCGAACAGCCCCTGCCAGGCGGTCAACCCCGCCAGCGGCAGCGCCGCCCCCTGTCTGAGGCCGATCCCGTCGAGCCTGACCAGCTCTCCCTCGGCCACCACCACGGTTTCGCCATAGCCGCCAGCCGAGAGCGGGAAACCCACCATGCCGCATACCCTGTCCCCCTCGGCCAGCGAGGTGACATTGGGGCCTAGCTTCTCCACCACCCCGGCCACGTCGTAGCCCGGCGTCCAGGGCAGCTTGTCCTTGTTCTGGGCCGCCGCCCAGCCGAGGCCGGCCCGGGTCTTGGCATCGATGGGGTTGACCCCCGCAAAGCAGATGCGCACCCGAACCTCCCTCTCTGCGGGCACCTTGTCCTGGGAAGGGTTGAGCCGAAGTACCGAGGGGTCACCGAATGCGGTAATCTGTAGCTGCGTCATTGCACAATCCATCCTGTTGATTGATCAAGGGTCAACAGAATAACAGCGAGGACACCATGGCTCGAATGTTTCTTATTCCTCTGTTGCTGGCCCTGGGGTGGTGGGCGTTTCTGCTCTACTTCCGCATCCCGCTCAAGCAGGGGGCCAAGGGGTTTTACTGGATCATCGGCATCGGTGGCGGGATCGCCGCCTTCCTCAGCCTGATGATGGTGCTCACCCATTGACGCTGCCGGCAACAAAAAGGCCACCCAGAGGTGGCCTGAAGATCAATTCCCCTGCGCGCTGAGATGGTAGTGGCGGTTGCTGCCCTGCCCCAGTACCCCCTGGGCCAGCAGATGCTGGAACACCCGGTCTACCTCCTCCAGCGACAGTGACAATGCCTCCGCCACCCCGCGCTTGCTGCACTTGAGCTCGCCGCTCTCCAGTGCGCTGCGCACCTGAGCCACTACCGCCGGCTCGGGTTCCGGCCTGCTCGCTACCGCGGGCGACGGGGCTGGCTGGGCCCGCTCGCTCTCGGCCTGCTCCCTCTCCCGCTGCCACTGCCAGCTGCGGCGAAAGCGGTTCTCCTCGCCGATCAGGCTGACGAAATAGGCGCCAAACGCATCGAGCAGCACGGAGAGGAAGCAGACCAGCAGGAACTGCACCTGGCCGATGCTCATCCCCACCCCGTCCGCCAGGCTGCTCATCAACCCCAGCATGGAGGACTGCTCCCCCAGGGGCCTGGCGTCCCGCTCCTGACGCAGCTCGTCCTGGCGCAGCCTCAGCTTGGTGTTGGCCTGCTGCAGGCCGCTGACGCCGCTGGAGATGCGCGCCATCTCGATGTACTTGCGGGCCGCCTCCTCGTTGAGCTGGATCTGCCGTTCTATGCTGGCGATCTGCTCGTCGAAGCGGGCGATTTCCCGCTCATGGCGTGCCTGCTGATTGAGGATGGTATTGGTGGCGCTGTTGATGCCGCCGATACTGCCGCCGATGGAGATGGCGGCCAGCACGCCGTAGAACAGCAACGACCAGAAGGCGCCAGCCAGATCGCGGCGTGCCTTGCACTCCCCGTATTCATACCAGACGTAGAACTTGCCCAGCTCGAAGATGATGGCGAGCCCGCCGAACAGCCACTTCATCAGGGGATTCTCGTCGATGGAGAGAAACAGCAGCAGGGAGAAGACGATGGACGCCAGGATGGCCAGCCCGGTAAAACTGTATACCGTGGTCAGGGCGAACCACCCCTTGGGGTAGCGCAATGTGGCGAAAGCCTGTGTGGTCATGATGAAGAGGGCGTGATATGCAGGAAAAGTTGGCTGCCGATTATAGTCACCGGGGCATCGGAGAGAAGGGGCATCCCCCGAATTCCTGCAGATGGGCGATCGGCTGCCCAGAGTGCGACCAAAACGCGCAAATCGGCAGCAAAAAAACACTACAATCCACCCAGACCTGAAGGACATCCACGGTTATGCCCGGGTTCAGCCCGCGGCACTACACTGTTTCCCATTGCCATACTCGAGGCCATCATGAACAGAACGACTGCTTTGCTGCTCTCTCTTTGTCTGATTACCGGCACATCTCTCTCCACCGCCGAGGCCCAGGAGGAGGGGGAGCAGACCTTCTCCGTCGATGAAGTCACCTTCAATCTGGACTGGAATGACACCCAATTTGACTGGTCACAGAACCACTGTCTCGATCTGGGGGTCGGTGAGGGCATGTCCGCCGACTGCAAGGGCATCGATCTCGAGCCGGAGGAGGAGGTGCACCGCAACCAGCCTCCCAGCACCAACCAGATCCGCACGCAACCAGATCAATAATCCACCACGACAGGAGCATCCTTGCCATGACCCATCCCAAGCGCAATACCATGACTCACCGCGGCCTCCTGCTGCTCCCCCTGCTCCTGGTGCAGGGGGTGGCCTTCGCCGCGCCCCCTTCCAAGCACAGCGACGACATCCAGATCTCCACCGACCGGGGCCAGATCAGCCTGGACTGGGACGACAAGGAGTACGAATGGTGGCAGGACAACTGCCTGGATGTCAGCACCCGGACCAGCCGCATCCAGCTCAACTGCGACAACATGGATGGCAAATACCGCGATCACTACAACCGCAGCATTCACAGTGGCAACAACCCGGGCAAGGGTCACGATAAGGGCGGCTGGGACAATGACAACGCCAAGAGCAAGGAGAAAGGAAACGGCAACGGGAAGGGCAAGAACAAGTGACAATTCAGGGGCCAGGGGCCCCTGAATTGTCTCGGCCCAAGTGGGGAGCATGCGCAATGGAGAGCCGAGCATGGCACCTCACCCTGGCAATCCGGGTCGCCTTTCCCCTCGCAGCCAGGCTGTCAGCCACAGGATCGAGTCCGGTGCGTAGACCACAGTCAGGTCGGTGAAATGGCGCCGGGGTTCCGTTCTCGTTCAGCCTGGCGACCATAAAATGAGCGCCCTGCTGTCATCGAGGCCCCCATGCACAAACCCGTTTCCCACTTGCTCTCCCGACTGCTCAACAGTGGCGCCGCGTTCGACGCCCCCACCCACCACAACGGCACGGATCGTCAGGCAGCGGCTTCTCAAACGGTGCAGGCAGCGGGATGGCCGCGCCCTGGTGTCCCCCATGACGAGGCGCCATCGGATGACGGCAAGCGGCGCGATGACGGCCGCTAGCCTCCCCCCTGCTTACCAGTAATTCTCCATGCTGATGTTGCCGGGGGCCCGGCGCAGGTTCTTGGCCAGCCCCAGCTCCAGCAGGGTCTGCAGGGTCTCCTTCACCATGGCCGGGTTGCCGCAGATCATCACCTGACTGTGTTCGGGTGAAAATGCGAGCCCCACCCGCGCCTGCAGCTGGCCGCTGGCGATGGCGGCCGGGATCCGCCCGGCCATGGCGCCGGGCCAGGGTTCCCGGCTGACGAAGGGCACATAGTGAAAGCGGGGGCCATACTGCTCGACCAGGCTGGTAATCAGGGCCTGATAAGTCAGCTCTTCCCCCCTGCGCACCCCGTGTACCAGCACCAGCGTCTCGAAGCGCTCGAAGGCCTCGCCCTCCGCCAGCATGGCAAGGAAGGGACCGATGGCGGTGCCGGTGGAGAGCAGCCAGAGATCCCGTCCTGGCGGGACTTCGTCCAGGGTCAGAAAACCTGTGGCCTGGGACTGCACCAGCACGGCATCCCCGGGCCGCAGGACGCCGAGGGAGGGACTCAGCTCCCCGTTCGGGATCTCGACCAGATAGAATTCGTGATAGGGCGTGCCGGGAGGATTGACGAAGGAGTAGGCCCGCTGGATCCGCTGTTCGCCCCGTTGCAGGGCCAGCTTGGTGAATTGTCCCGCCTTGTAGGGGGCAAGCTCCGCCTCCACGCGCAGGGAGAGCAGAGTGGGCGTCCACTCGATGCGCTCGATGACCCGACCTTCAACCCAGGCAGCCATAAAGGTTCTCCTCCAGAGGAACAGACCTTCAATTTACCCCTTGATCTGAAAATAAAAAACCCGCGCATGTGCGCGGGTTTTTTCTGCAAAGCGAAACGCTATTACAGAGCAACAACCTGGATTTGTACGGTTGCCTTGACGTCAGCGTGCAGCTGAACAACAACTTCGTACTCACCGGTGTTACGCAGAACGTTGCCCATGCGGACTTCGCTCTTGGCAACGGCTACGCCGGCAGCAGTGATGGCTTCAGCCACGTCACGGGTACCGATGGAACCGAACAGCTTGCCTTCGTCGCCAGACTTGGAGGCGATGACCACGGCAGCCAGTTCGGCCAGCTTGGCAGCGCGCTCTTCGGCAGCGGCCTTGTTGGCAGCCAGCTTGGCTTCCAGTTCGGCGCGACGAGCACCGAAGGCTTCGATGTTGGCCTTGGTGGCCATCACAGCTTTGCCTTGCGGGATCAGGTAGTTACGGGCATAACCAGCTTTAACGGAAACTTGGTCACCCAGACCGCCCAGTTTGGCGATCTTATCGAGCAGGATAACTTGCATTACCTTTCCTCTATAAATTTCGTTGAGTTAGGCGTAAGCGCCGGACCGATTCTTACTTGTTGTGCAGATCGGTGTACGGCAGCAGAGCCAGGTAACGAGCACGCTTGATGGCGCGTGCCAGCTGACGCTGATACTTGGCGCGGGTACCGGTGATACGGCTCGGTACGATCTTGCCAGATTCAGTGACGTAGTTTTTCAGAGTAACGATATCTTTGTAGTCGATCTCGGTAACGTTCTCGGCGGTGAAGCGGCAGAACTTACGACGACGGAAATAACGTGCCATGGCCTTTATCCTCTATGGAATGATCTTAAGAATTACTCTTCGGAAGACGCTTCAACAGCATCTTCGCGGCGCTCGTCGTCACGACGGGTGAAGCGCTCTTCCTTGGCCTTGGCCATCGGAGAAACTTCAGTCACGGCGTGCTTGGTGCGCATGATCATGTTGCGGATAACGGCATCGTTGAAGCGGAAGTTGGTTTCCAGCTCATCGATAACGGCCTGCTCGGCTTCAACGTTCATCAGAACGTAGTGAGCCTTGTGCAGCTTGTCGATCGGGTAAGCCAGCTGACGACGGCCCCAATCTTCCAGGCGATGGATGGTGCCACCAGCGGTGGTGATAGCGCCGGTGTAACGCTCGATCATGCCAGGTACTTGCTCGCTCTGGTCCGGATGAACCATGAAGACGATTTCGTAATGACGCATTTTAGCTCCTTACGGATTAATTCAGCCTCTGCCCAGGTGCAGCCAGACCTCGGAGGCAAGGAACATAGTGGTGTTTTGACGCTGCTTTCTAGGGCGGCGTATTGTACGAAATCCCCCCTGCCACTGCAACCGGCGTCAGCAGATGTTTTTGTCGATGGGCTTGATACAAAACAACAATTGATAACAATTATCATTTAGATCTATGCTCTCGTCATATCCCCATGGAGGATGACGACATGCAACCCGCGCTGACCACGGCCATCCCGGCCCGCAAATTCAAGCTGAGCCTGCTCGGCCCCGCCTTCATCGCCGCCATCGGCTACATAGATCCGGGCAACTTCGCCACCAATATCCAGGCGGGCTCCACCTTCGGCTACCAGCTGCTGTGGGTGGTGGTCTGGGCCAACCTGATGGCCATGCTGGTACAGACCCTGTCCGCCAAGCTCGGCATCGTCACCGGCAAGAATCTGGCGGAACATATCCGGGACAAGCTGCCCAAGCCGGCGGTCTGTGCCTACTGGGTACAGGCGGAGGTCATCGCCATGGCCACGGATCTCGCCGAATTTATCGGCGCGGCGGTGGGCTTCAAGCTGCTGCTGGGGGTCACCCTGCTGGAAGGCGCCTGCATCACTGCCGTGCTCACCTGGGGCATCCTCATGCTGCAATCCCGCGGCCAGAAGCCACTGGAATTAGCGGTGGGCGGCCTGCTGCTGTTCGTGGCGGCGGCCTACCTCGTCGAGCTGGTGTTCTCCCGCCCTCACCTGCCGAGCCTGCTGGAGGGTGCCCTCTTCCCCGGTCTGCCCAACGGCGATGCTGTCTACCTGGCTGCCGGCGTGCTGGGGGCGACCGTGATGCCTCACGTCATCTATCTGCACTCGGCCCTGACCCAGCACACCCAGGATCAGGGCACAGTGTCCCAGCGGCTGCACGGCACCCGGGTGGATGTGGCCATCGCCATGACCATCGCCGGTTTCGTCAACCTGGCCATGATGGCCATGGCCGCGGCCGCCTTCCACGGCACCGGCAACTCACAGGTGGCCGAGCTGGAGTCGGCCTACCAGACCCTGACCCCCTTGCTCGGCCAAGGGGCCGCCACCCTGTTCGGCCTCTCCCTGGTCGCCTCCGGCATCTCCTCCACCGTGGTGGGCACCCTCGCCGGGCAAGTGGTGATGCAGGGCTTCGTGCGCTTCACCATTCCGCTCTGGCTACGCCGGGTCATCACCATGGCCCCCGCCTTCGTGGTGATCGCCATGGGCCTCAACACCACGGAGATCCTGGTGCTGAGCCAGGTGGTCCTGAGCTTCGGCATCGCGCTCGCGCTCATTCCCCTGCTGATGCTGACCGGAGATCGCGCCCTGATGGGGGCGCATCGCAACCACCCCGTGACCCAGGCCGCCGGCCGCCTCATCGTCGCCCTGGTGATCGGCCTCAACGCCTACCTGCTGGTCGCCTTGATCTAGCGAGCTGCCGCAACAAAACAGAGAGGCTCATTAACCCAGGTTGATGAGCCTCTTCGCACTTTCGCGTATGCTGCCGCTTTTCCTTCTCCTTTTCTCGTTGCAGGAGCCCTGCCATGGAACATACCCGGGTCAGCTTCGTGCTGGGCCAACATCAGGAAGCGGCCAGCGTCCTCTATTGCGAGCGGGGAGACCCCACCCTGCTGGTCACAGATCTCACCCCCTTCCATCCCCAGAGTCACCTCTGGCCCGATCAGCCCGGTGATGTGGGCTGGGTACGCTGGGAGGGCGGCGAGGCGGTCGTCGGGCCCTGCGCCATGGGGGTCATCAGCCCGGAGGGGGCGCTGTTCGTGGATCAGGCCATCCCGGTCAAGCGAGGCGCCGAGGGTTGGGCCTTCGTGGTGGTGCATCCTCTCGCCGGTGCGTTCGACCTGGCCGCGGGCACGCCGGTGGAGCTCAGGGTGGACGCCGAGGCGCGCCACGCCCTGAGCCTGGGTCACAGCGCCTGCCATCTGGTGGCCCTGGCCCTGAACCGGACGTTGATGCCTTACTGGCGCAAGGAGGTCGGCGAGCGGGATGCCCTGGATCAGCCCGACTTCGATCGCCTCGCCATCCAGCGCTCCCGGGTCGAGCCCCGTGGTTCGCGGGAGCAGTACCGCATCGGCAAGAGTCTGCGCAAGAAGGGAGTGAACGCCGAGGCCCTGCTGGCGGAACTGGCGCAGGTAGAAGAGCGGATCAACCGGCAGCTGGCCGACTGGCTGGCCGCAGGGGGCGAGATCCGCCGCAGCCGGGCCGGCGAGGCCATCATCGACTCCCGTTACTGGCACTGCACCCTGGACGGCCGGGAGGTCACCATCCCCTGTGGCGGCACCCATGCCGCCAGCCTGGCCGAACTGGGCCGGGTGCGGGTGCAACTGGCCCCCTGGGAGGAGGGGTTCATCCTCACCACCCGGGTCAGCCCCTGACCCACCGAGCCCTGCGCTCTGCTGCCGCCTTGCCTTCAGCCAAGCCGGATCAACAGTATGCCGCAGAGGATCACCAAGGCCGCCACCAGCCGGATCCGCCCCAACCGCTCCCCCAACCAGCCCCAGGAGAGCAGCACCGCAAACAACACGCTGCTCTCGCGCAGCGCCGCCACCAGTCCGATGGGGGCTCGGGTCATGGCCCAGATGACGATACCGTACGCCAACAGCGAGAGGGCGCCGCCCAACGCCCCCGAGTACCAGTCGGCCCGGGTCAGGGTGCGCAAGGCGGTGCGGCTCTGCCATCTCATCAGCAGCGGCATCACCAGCGCGGTCAGGGTAAAGAGCCAGAGAGTGTAGCGCACCGGCTCCCCAGCCGAGCGGGCCCCCATGCCGTCAGACAGGGTATAGGCGGCGGTAAACAGCGCCGTGATGAGCACCACCTGCAGGGCGGAAGGTGCCAACCGGATACCGCCGCGCCACGCCATCAACAGCACTCCGCCCACCAGCACCAGAGCCCCGATCACTGCCACCCCCCCTGGCACCTCGCCGAGCAGCAGGGCACCGAACAACAGGGTCATCAGGGGAGCACAGCCCCGGGCCAGCGGATAGACCTGGCCAAACTCCCCCAGCCGATAGGCACGGCCCAGGAAGAGACAATATCCGCTGTGCAGCAGAATGGAGAACGCCAGCCAGGGATATTCGGCCGATGCGGGCAGCCCTACCAGGGGCAGGAAGGGCAGGCAGAACAACCCGGAGCAGAGCGAGACCAGCAGCACGCTGATCCGCCCCGCGGCCTGACGCTTGGCCAGCGCATTCCACAGGGCGTGAAGCAGGGCGGCCAGCAGAATGGCGGCGAAGATGGAGAGTGTCACGACGGGATTCCGATCAGCAAGGAAGCGCCATCATACCCGTTTGCGTCACTGTGGTGCGAGAGCCCGCTCATGGCCGCCCGCTTCCCCGGCCATGTGGCTGATCAGGCAGGCTGTCTGCGCATGCCCATGTGGGGAATGTCATCCTCAAGATACCCTTCCCCTTCGGCCACGAAGCCGTGCTGGCCGTAGAAACCCTGCAGGTGAGCTTGTGCGCCGAGCCAGATGCTGTGCGCCGGCCAGCGGACCGTGCAGGCGGTCACCGCCTCATCGAGCAACCTGTGGCCCAGCCCGCCCCCTCGCGACCGAGGTGAAGTGACCACCCGGCCGATGGCGGCGCCCTGCTCGTCGCCTATGCCGGGGGCCATGATACGGGCATAGGCCGCCAGCTGCTCCTCCTCATAACCGAGCAGGTGCAGTACGCCGTCCCGGCGATCCAGCCCGTCCAGATCCTGGAAGGGGCAGGTCTGCTCCACCACGAACACCTCGGCGCGCAGGGCGAGCAGCTCATACAATTCGTCCGTGGTGAGTTCACACCAGGGCTTGAGACTCCAGTTCATCGATCACTCCTCATGGATCCGGTCCGCCAGCATAGACTCTCGAACCGGCGCCGGCATTAACCTTGGTTAAGAGAGGCTTGAGCGGCCTGCAGATACGGCTCAGGCTGGCGCGCAGGAGTGCACGGAACCTAGAGCCTGGCGCCGGCATCACGCTCTGCATCTGCCAGCCTGCACGCGCCACTTCGAGCAGGGATTACCCCTGGTCACGCGCCTTCAATCGCCTGCGGATGCGGCTCAAGCTGATAGGGGTGATGCCGAGGTAGGCGGCGATCTGGTGATCGGGCACCCTGGCCTCCAGCGCGGGAAAACTGCGCAAAAAGTGCTGATAGCGGGCCTCGGGACTCTCGGTCAGCAGCAACAACTCTTTCTCCTCCTTGATACGCAGCTGCACTTCAAGGAGGTGGTGATACCAGGCGGGCCAGCAAGGGAGACGGCACAGATCCACCAGCGGGAAAAGCTGCAGTCGGCAAGGCTCCAGCGCCTCCACGCTGTAGCGGGCGGGCTCACCACTGAGCAGGTGGTGGAAGTCGAGAAACTCGTCCCCCTCCCAGTAGAACTCCTTGATGTACTCGCGGCCATCCGCCAGCACCACCTTGGCCCGCAGCAACCCCTTCTCCACCCTGACCAGCAGTGCCGGACTGTCGCCGGCATGCCAGAGACAAGATTTGGGAGCGAGGGTCAACGGCCGGGCAAAAGAGAGGAGGCGCTCGGCCTCCTGCTCATCTGCGACCCGTTCCCAGACAAAGGGGGGTCTGTCGGTCATCGCCTTGTCAGCCGCGGCGCTGGCGCACGGCTTCGAACAGGCAGACACCGCTCGCCACCGAGACGTTGAGGCTGGAGACCGCCCCCGCCATGGGGATGCTCACCAGCTCGTCGCAGTGCTCGCGGGTCAGCCGGCGCATGCCCTTGCCCTCGGCCCCCATCACCAGCGCCAGGGGGCCGGTGAGTTTCGCCTGATAGAGGTCGTGATCCGCCTCACCGGCAGTCCCGACGATCCAGACCCCGCGCTCCTGCAGCTCGCGCAGGGTGCGGGCCAGGTTGGTGACCTGGATGAGCGGCACTACTTCGGCGGCGCCGCAGGCGACCTTGCGCACCACGGACGTGAGACCTGTGGCCTTGTCCCGCGGCACTATCACCCCGTGCACCCCGGCCGCATCGGCGCTGCGCAGGCAGGCCCCGAGGTTGTGCGGATCCGTCACCCCGTCCAGCACCAGCAGGAAAGGCTCGGCCTTCTGCTCGGCCAGGCCGTCCAGCAGGCTGGCCAGGTCGTGCTCGGCCAGCTTGGGCGCTTCGATCACCTTGGCCATGATGCCCTGGTGATTGTTGCCTTCCGCCTTGTCGTCAAGGGTCTTGCGGTTCACGCTCTGCACCCTGATGCCGAGGGACTCCAGCTCCGCCAGCAGGGGTTGCAGCCGCTCGTCCTCGCGGCCCTTGAGGGCCCACACCTCGATGAAACGCTCCGGGGTGCGCTCCAGCAGCGCGGAGACAGCGTGAATGCCGTAGATCAGTTCAGTACTCATTTAGTGCTCTTGGCCTTGTCGCGAGCCTTCTTGCTCGGTCTTCTGTTGCTGGACTTGGCACGGCCGCCCTTGGCGGATTTGCCGTGGTCCTTGTCCTCTTTGCGTTTTTCGTGGCGCTCGGCGCTCTTGGCCTTCTCCTTCTTGATCTCGGCCATCTTGCGCACCGCCTGCTTGGCGTTTTTGCCGGAGATCTGGAGGGGCTCTTCCACCATCACGAAGTCGATCTTGCGATCGTCCAGGTTCACCCCCATCACCTTGACCCTCACCTTGTCACCCAGGCGGTAGCGACGGCGGAAGTTCTCGCCGATCAGTTGCTGGTGCAGCGGGTCGAATTGGTAGTAGTCGTTGGTGAGGGTGCTGACGTGCACCAGACCGTCGATGTGGATCTCGGCCAGGCGCACGAAGAAGCCGAAGCCGGTGACGCTGGCGATGACGCCGTCGAACTCGTCACCCACGTGATCCAGCATGTACTCGCACTTGAGCCAGTCGGCCACGTCGCGGGTGGCGTCGTCGGCCCGGCGCTCGGTCATGGAGCAGTGTTCGCCCATGGGATCCACTTCGTCGAGCTGATAGTGGTAGCCACCGCTCGGGGTCCACTTGTGGCGCAGGTTGCCCTGCTGCTCCTTGGCCGTCTGGTACTTGATGGCGCGATGCAGGATGAGATCGGGGTAGCGACGGATCGGCGAGGTGAAGTGGGCATAGGACTTCAGCGCCAGCCCGAAGTGACCTATGTTGTCGGCCTGATAGATGGCCTGACGCATGGAGCGCAGCAGCATGGTGGAGAGCAGCTCCGCATCCGGGCGCCCTTCGAACTTGGCGGCGAGCTCGGCGAAGTCCTTCGGCTCGGGCTCGAGCCCGCCCTTGAGCTCCAGACCCAGCTCGGCCAGGAAGTCGCGGAAGCCGGTCAACCGCTCCTCACCTGGACGGTCGTGCACCCGGAACAAGGCTGAGGCTTCGTTCTTCTCGATGTAGCGGGCGGCAGCCACGTTCGCCTGGATCATGCACTCTTCGATGATCTTGTGGGCGTCGTTGCGCACCAGCGGCACGATGCGGTCGATCTTGCGCTGGGCGTTGAAGATGAAGCGGGTCTCCTCGCTCTCGAACTCCACCGCGCCACGCTGATGGCGGGCATGCTTGAGCGCCTTGTAGAGGTTGTTGAGCTCCTCGATATGGCCCACCAGGGGGTCATACTGCTGACGCAGCTTGGGATCCCCGTCAAGAATGGCGGCCACCTTGGTGTAGGTCAGGCGAGCGTGGGAGTTCATCACGGCTTCGTAGAACTTGTAGCCGGACATGCGGCCGGCGGCCGAGATGGTCATCTCGCACACCATGCAGAGGCGGTCGACCTGGGGGTTGAGCGAGCAGAGGCCGTTGGAGAGCACCTCAGGCAGCATGGGCACCACGAACTCGGGGAAATAGACGGAGTTGCCGCGCTGGTAGGCTTCGGTGTCGAGGGCCGTGCCCGGTTTCACATAGGCGGAGACGTCCGCGATGGCGACCCAGAGGCGCCAACCGCCGCCGCGCTTGGCTTCACAGAAGACGGCGTCATCGAAGTCGCGGGCGTCTTCCCCGTCGATGGTGACCAGCGGCAGGGCACGCAGGTCGATGCGCCCCTCTTTGGCCTTCTCCGGCACCTGTTCGCCCAGGCCGGCGACCTCCTTGGTCACCTCCTCCGGCCAGGTGTGCGGGATGCCGTGGGTACGCAGGGCGATCTCGATCTCCATGCCCGGCGCCATGTTCTCGCCCAGCACTTCCAACACGGTGCCGACCGCGTTGAAGCGGGCGGTGGCACGCTGGTTGATGCGCACGACCACCACCTGGCTCTGGCGAGCGCCCTTGTTCTCCCCTTCCGGGATGATGATGTCCTGGCCGATGCGGCTGTCATCGGGCACCACGAAACCGACGCCGTTCTCGACGAAGTAGCGGCCGACGATGTCCGCCTCGCGGGCCTTGAGCAGGCGCACCAGGCGCGCCTCCTGGCGCCCCTTGCGGTCGATCTCGGTGGGCTGCACCAGGGCATAGTCGCCGTGCATCAGGCGCTGCATCTCGCGGTTGTTCAGGAACAGATCCGGTCCACCACCTTCGGGGCGCAGAAAACCGAATCCATCCTTGTGGCCAAGCACATAGCCTTTGACCAGATTCAGGCGATCCGGCAGGGCGTAACATTGGTTGCGCGTGAATACCAGCTGTCCATCGCGCTCCATGGCGCGCAGGCGGCGGCGAAGGGCTTCCAACGGCTCTTCTTCGGTCAGCTTGAGGACCTTGGCCAGCTCTTCACGGGACATGGGTTTTTCATGGCCCTTGATGAGCTCCAGCAGCATCTCGCGGCTGGCAATGGGGTTTTCGTATTTTTCGGCCTCGCGTTGGAGGAAAGGATCTTTTTGAGACATAAGCAGGCCTTAGGGTAGGTAGTAACGCAGACATTATATCGAAGGGGGGAGCTAATGGCATCCATCGACTGCCTTTTGGCCAATCTCTCTGTCATACTGGCCACAGTTTGCAGGTATGTGAGACTCGGAACTCATGAGCAAGGACTCGTTCGCCCAATCGGCCGCCTATTTGAAACAGGCGGTCCCCCTGATGATCAAGTATCAAATCCCCACCACACCGAACAATTACCACCTCTGGTACAGCTACGTCTCCGGAGGCATGCCGGAGCTGAATCAGGCCGTCGATCAGGCGATAAAACTGCAGGGCACCTTCTCCCTCACCACCTGCGAGCGCCTCTATCATCAACACCTCGCCAGCCAGGACGAGCAGCAGCTCGAGGCGATGAAACTCAATCTGGCGGCCATGGCCAACGAGCTCGGCAACTCCATGCAGGACGCCCTGATGGATACTGGCCAGTTCCAGGCCATGCTCGACAAGAGCTTCGACAAGCTGAGCCTCATCGATGACGAGGGGCTGAGCCTGGAGGACACCATGGGGATCCTGCGGGAACTGGTGCGCGAATCCAGGGAAGTGCGCATGTCCACCCTGCACTTTCGCAACCAGCTCAGCAGCGCCGAGAAGGAGATCAAGGAGCTGAAGCAGGCGTTGAGCGAGACCCGCAAGATGGCGACCGAGGACCCCCTGACCTCCCTGCTCAACCGCCGCGCCTTCGACCTGGAGATGGAGAGCCTGATCCGCAGCAAGCAACCCTTCTCGCTGATCATGACCGATATCGATCGCTTCAAGAACTTCAACGACGAATATGGCCACCTGCTCGGCGACCAGGTGCTGCGCATCGTCGGCAAGCGGCTGCGGGAGGCCAGCAAGGAGGGCATCACGGCCTATCGCCTGGGAGGCGAGGAGTTTGCCCTGCTGGTGCCGAGCCGCGCCCTGGCACTGACCCGGCAGATGGCGGAGAGCCTGCGCCGCGTCATCGAGCGGATGTCGATTCTGGATCGCAAGTCCGGCCGGCGCATCGATCACATCACCGCCTCGTTCGGGGTGGGGGAATACAATGGCCAGGAGACGGCGGATGCCCTGATAGAGCGAACCGACAAGCTGCTCTACAAGGCCAAGGAGCTGGGGCGCAACCGGGTGATGCCCCTGCCCTCCTGAGGACACCAGAACGCAAGAAGGCCGGTCAATGACCGGCCTTCCTTTTTCCATCTCGACTTAGAGGCTTTTCAGCTTCTCTTCCGGCAGGGCCAGCTCGTCGTTGCGGTTGACGCCGATGCCGCGCTCCAGCACCTGGCGGGCGATGGCGTGCGCCTCTTCCAGGGAGTGCATGCTGTAGGTGCCGCACTGATATTCGTTGAGCTCGGGGATCTTGCCCTGCTCCTGCACGGCCAGCACGTCGCTCATGGCGGCCTGCCAGGCGGCACCGACACGGGCCTCATCCGGCGCGCCGATCAGGCTCATGTAGAAGCCGGTCCGGCATCCCATGGGAGAGATGTCGATGATCTCCACCCCGTTGCCGTTGAGGTGATCTCGCATGAAACCCGCAAACAGATGCTCGAGGGTATGGATGCCACGCTCGGAGAGGATCTCCTGGTTCGGCACGCAGAAACGCAGGTCAAACACCGTGATGGTGTCCTTGTTCGGGGTCTGCATGGTCTTGGCCACCCGCACTGCAGGGGCTGCCATGCGGGTGTGGTCGACGGTAAAACTGTCCAATAACGGCATTTCTGACTCCTGATTGGTTAGGAGAACCAGCCCCCGCTGGGAAGCCGATCCTTGCATTGTCTGTATTGGGCACCGTAGCGCTGGGCGCGGGCCTCCACCTTGCGGGAGACCTTCATCAGCCACCCCTTGCTGCGGTAGCTGCCACGCCGGTAGCCACCCCAGCCTTCGTGATAATTGAGATACTGGCCATAGGCATCCCACTTGGAAGTGCCGTTGAGCCGCTGGGCCTTGTGAGTGTACCAGCCCATGAAATCGATGGCGTCGGCAAAGTCGTCGCGATCACTCCAGCCATTGCCGGTTTCCCGCTGGTAATCGTCCCAGGTTTCGTCCTTCACCTGGGCATAGCCGTAGGCGGAGCTCGCCCGCCCGGTCGGGATGAAGAGGAAGTACTGCATCGGCGGCTGGGCATCGTGCACGAAGGAGGACTCCTGATACATCATGGCCATCACCACGTGCACCGGCGTGCCCCACCGCTCGTTCATCCTGAGCGCGGCCTTGTGCCAGTCCGGCTTTTCGCGAAAGATCTGGCACAGGTTTTCCGGCTGGGCGGGCGGCCGGGTACTGCAGGCGCTCAGCGTCATCAACAGAGCGGCCGCCAC
Organism: Aeromonas sp. FDAARGOS 1409; assembly: GCF_019048705.1. Taxonomy (NCBI): domain Bacteria; kingdom Pseudomonadati; phylum Pseudomonadota; class Gammaproteobacteria; order Aeromonadales; family Aeromonadaceae; genus Aeromonas; species Aeromonas sp. FDAARGOS 1409. The sequence continues at coordinate 1,975,762 of NZ_CP077395.1, read as the reverse complement.
CCTGAAACGCATCCGGGTCATCAGAGGGACAGGCCCTCAGCGTCGTTTGTCATCACGAGATACATCCACCACATCAGATTGCGTCTTCGTTCTCTTCACCGGTGCGGATACGAATGACGCGCTCCACCTCGCAGACGAAGATCTTGCCATCCCCGATCTTGCCGGTGCGGGCGGTGTTCTGGATCGCCTCCAGGCAGGCGTCGAGATCCTCGTCCTGCACCACGAGCTCCACCTTCACCTTGGGCAGGAAATCGACCATGTACTCGGCGCCGCGATAGAGTTCGGTATGGCCCTTCTGGCGGCCGAACCCCTTGACCTCGGAGACAGTCATGCCGTTGATGCCGATCTCGGCCAGGGCCTCGCGCACATCGTCCAGCTTGAACGGTTTGATGATGGCTTCAATCTTCTTCATGGTGACTCCTTACCAGTTCTGTTTGCCGAACCCGGACGTGATGGGGTAACGGCGATCCTTACCAAAGTTGCGGGCCGTGATGCGGGGGCCGACCGCCGCCTGACGGCGTTTGTATTCGTTGAGATCCACCAGACGGACCACCTTGCGCACCACCGCCTCTTCGAAGCCCTCAGCCACCATGTCGGCCACGGACGCATCCTCTTCCACGTAGCGCTTGAGGATGGCATCCAGGATGTCATAGGGAGGCAGGCTGTCCTGATCCACCTGGTCCGGCGCCAATTCGGCCGACGGGGGACGATCGATGACCCGCTGCGGGATCACGTATTCCACGCTGTTGCGATACTCGCACAGCTTGAAGACCAGGGTCTTGGGGACATCCTTGAGCACGTCGAAACCGCCGGCCATGTCGCCATAGAGAGTCGCATAACCCACCGCCATCTCGCTCTTGTTGCCCGTGGTCAGCACGATGCGGCGGCGCTTGTTGGAGAGCGCCATCAACAGCACCCCGCGGCAGCGCGCCTGCAGGTTCTCTTCGGTGGTGTCGCGGGCAGTGCCTTCAAACAGCGGCGCCAGCTGAGCCATAAAGCCTTCGAACATGGGCTCGATGGAGATGATGTTGAACTCCACCCCCATGCGCTCGGCCTGCTCCTTAGCGTCTTCCACGCTCATCTGCGCGGTGTAGCGGAACGGCATCATCACCGCCTGCACCTTGTCCGCCCCGATGGCATCGGCTGCAATGGCCAGGGTCAACGCCGAGTCGATGCCGCCGGAGAGCCCCAGCACAGCCCCCAGGAAACCGTTCTTGGTGACATAGTCGCGCACCGCCAGCACCAGCGCCTGATAGGTCTCGGCCAGCGGCTCGAGCGGCGCGACCGGCTCACGCTCCTTCACCGGCTGACCATCGGCAAAGCGCACCAGCGCCATCTCTTCGGCAAACGGGGCCAGCTTGTGGGTCAGTTCGCCCCGGCTGTTGAACACCTTGGAACAGCCGTCGAAAATCAGCTCGTCCTGGCCGCACACCTGGTTGAGGTAGACCAGCGGCAACCCGGTCTGATCGCAGCGCTCGGTCATCAGCTCGCGGCGGATCCAGGGTTTCTCCTGATCGTAGGGAGAGGCGTTGATGGTGATCAGCACATCGGCTCCCGCCGCCTTGGCGGCCAGCGCCGGGCCGGGTTGCCACAAGTCCTCGCAGATGAGCAGCCCCAGTCGATGACCACGGAACGACACCACGCAGGTCTCGCTCGCCGCCGTGAAATAACGCTTCTCGTCGAACACCCCGTAGTTGGGCAGATCCTGCTTGAAGTAGCGCGCCACCAGCTTGCCCTGCGCATAGAGAGAGGCGGCATTGTAGAGCGCCTCCCCTTCGCGCCAGGGGTGGCCCACCAGAATGGCGCAAGCCCCCTGCCATGCAGCGATGCGGGCCAGGGCCGCCTCTACCCGGATCATCAGGTCGGCGCGCAGCAGCAGATCCTCCGGCGGATAGCCGGTCAGGGCCAGCTCGGAGCAGACCAACAGGTCGGCACCTTGTTGGTCAGCCTCGGCGGCGGCCGCCAACACCTTGTCACAGTTATCTTCGATGGCGCCTACCGTCAGATTCAACTGGGCAAGCATCAGAGAGAGGGCTTTTGCCATGGCGATGCATCTTGAATTCGAAAATGATGGGGAATGATAAAGAAAAGGCGCTGGCTGTGCCAGCGCCTTGGCTCCCTCAACAAGCCTCAGGGAGAGCAGGTCAGGTTGGCGGCATTGGTGACGCCGTTATCGACCAGCAAGGTGCAGGGGCCGCTGATGACCTGAGAGCCATCGGCAGGCGGAATCATCGGGATGCTTAATGTGTTTGGCCTCACAAGGAAGTTGATATTGCCACTCCCTGGATGCGAAAAGCTCACCACCAAAGTGCTATTCTGCTCCGCCGAACAAACATATATACCAACTTGGTTAGTACTTGCAGGCTCATCAATACGGCAAGAGGAGGAGGGGTAAATATTCAAGTTTTTGAAATAGTCTTTATTACAAGCAATTGGAGCTGGATTTTTGTTGCTGGTTTGCTCCAAGCATTGCACCCTGCCTGTAACGGTTAACATGGGCTGCGATACCACGGTGCTATCGACTTTGAGCGACAACTCCGTACTGAGCGCCAAGCTCTGATCCCAAGGTGAAATCAGCGTAGCTGTGACCCCAGAGTTCCCCTGATAAACAGTGGCCTTCACCTTCACGCTCTGCAGCACTAGACTACTGTCCTGGGTCGTTTTTTTGGCTGTCAAATAACCACGGCTATAGCTACCAAAGTAGTAGTTATTGAGATCGACGATTGTATCAACCGGTTCGTTGGTCACTGTGGCATAGTCGGTAACCCCCCCCGTCAACTGGCCGCTGAGTGGTGTCATGGACCACTCCGCCAGCATGGTCAGATTGATGTCCTGAAATGGTACCTTGGCCAGATAACCAGTCACACTAGTATCAATCCCAGCCAGATAAACGGGATCCAGGATATCGACATAGATGCCGCGAGCGATCAGCTGCCGAGTCCCCGTATTCAAGGTGATGGCCGTCGTCGCATCCCCTCCGGCCGCGACGTTACTGGGCGTGGCCAGCCAGTCGGCAAACTCAGTGATAGCGGGAGGCGTCGCCGTCTGGTTTGATGTCCAGCTCAGGGTCTGCTTCTGCCAATCGATATAGGTTTTAACCACATATTGTATGTAATTCTGGTAACTGACCTGATTGGCGGCCTTGGCCAAAAAGTCAGAGGTCACGACGACAACCTTGACCAGATTCCAGTCAGGCAAGGGCCGATAATAGCCATCGATCCGCACGAAACGACAAGCATCGACATAGTCACCACCAGTTACCGCGGTCAGCGAACCATCGTAACGCTGTCGACTGGTGTTGAGCGGCGCATAGTAATTGGTAAAAGTGCTCCCCGACCCATCAAAGTGATCCTTGCAGCAGCTTGTACACAGTGCTGGCTGGTTATTCCCGACCGTCCCGGTCTGCTTGCTCTGCAAGGCCCCGACTTTCCAATACAGCTGGTTGGTGGCAGTACTGTAGGCCTGACCTGGCAGATAGGCATTCAAAGTGGAACCATAAGTGCAGGTACAACTCACGGAGCTTATATCCTGCTGAATTTGCTGCGTATTGCCTTGATTTGCCGGCTGATACGTCACCGTTTCAAATTGCACTTCCTTGCCGACGGTATTATTTTTGGCCACCACGGTGGGAGAAGGCTTGCTGGTCTCCTGTCTGCTGCCATTGCCGAGATCGATGGAGATAACATCTGGCGCTACGCCTGGATTATAACTTATCTTCGGTCCTGTCCGGGCGGTATCCAAGCCCCCTTTCAACTGCCCTGCGGTCAATGATTCCGTAGGTGAGGCATACCCAATGAGAGCAACCGACAGCGTCGCCCCTTCGCTGTTGGTCCAACTCACGGTCGTATTGATCTGCTTTCGCCCGGGGTAGTTCAGCAGATATCCCGCAGGGGCCGTGTTCTGCCATGCAGAGGTGCTCCCGTTCCAGTATTGGTTGGTCACAGTCCAAACCAGCGTGTAACTGTCGCCAGACTGACTTTTGGTAGCATTACCGCTTGTGATGGCTGCATAGGCAGTGAGTGGGGCTGTCGCCGTCACCAGACTGTTGAAATTACGAAACTCCTCAATCTTGGACTCCGCGAGCCGCATGGCCACTTCATAACGCTTCCCATCCTGGGAAGCCGTCAGGGCCGACTTCGAGAGGACCACCAGGCCGACGACGCCCACTCCCAGCACAACTAGTGTCACTAGGATCTCAAACAGGCCAAATCCTTTTTGCCATTTCATTTACTTGTCCTCTACCAGTCGCGCCAGCTACCCGGCACCTGTTTAAGAGTCTGGAAGGCAGCTCCCGTCTTGATATTGCTCAGCGCGGCCGCATCATACTTGGCATCATAGGTACCATTCGCCTTGCCCAGCTTGAAGTTGGCTGCCAAGGCTCCATGAACGATGGCTCCACCTCTGAGATCAATATCTTTGTTCGTCGTTGTGGGATTGGAAGCATAAGCGAATACCAGCCCGTAAAGCTGGCGATTGCCATTGATACTCAAGTTGCCATCCTTGATGATTAGTACCACCGGGGCAGATTGAGTACCAATATTGGAGCCGGGATTGCAATCGCCATTGACAATGACAAGCCCTGTCGTCGTCGGCCCCAGACCATCACAATTATTGACTATCTGGTTGGCTCTTGATTCTATGTTGGCCCAGCCAGCGGCATCGTCATTCTCATTGAACAAATACCACACCAAGTCGTCGGGAAAATCGGGATCGCTATCCTTGATATCCGACTGTTTATTGCCCGGCTGGCTGATGTTGGCACTGCAACCACCAGCGTAATCCCCTTGGTGGCAGGTCTGCCCCGAGCCGTTGGTAAGATCGACATACTCATCGGTCCAGATGGAGAGTGGCACTCCGAGCCCCCCCCCATTGGGATTGGCAACTACCGTAAAGTTGCCGCTCACCGCCATGCCCCCAGCAACAGTCAGTGGTGCCGCAGGTGTCCCAGCCAACACATTGCTCTGTACATACCGAGCCTCAACTGCCGCCTGCGCCTGGCTGTTGCTCAGGCTAGCCACTGAACGAACCAGGATAGGAGCAATGGGCGTGGTACTCCCAGCCACCACGGGAAAGGGAGTTATGCATTCAACCGTCAGGGTATAACTCCCACCCGCACCTGATGGAGAAAACGAGTTGCCTGACCAGGCAGGGATAGAAGAGGGGCAAGACGCCCCTTCAGCAGATAGTCGGCCAAAACCATAGGAGAGCCCCTGCTCTGCCAATGCCATCACTTGACGATAGAGCGTTTCATTCAATGTGATGCGGCGATCCGCTACCAACAACTTGCCCACCAGCAGAGTGACCGCCAGCAGGATCAGTAACAGGATCAGCGTGACAGTGAAGGTAGTAAAACCGGACTGGATTCTCATATCAGTATCCGTCATTGCGCAACTTGATATCACGCTGCAAGTTCAAGGTCAGCTCAGTATTGTCCTTGTAGCGGCCCGAAATGTTGAGTTGAATTGCCCTGGCACCGCTTACCTGACTGCTGGAGAGCAGGCTATAGGTAAGCGCAGTAATTTCTATTGCGTCATCAGTAGATAGAAGGACACTACTATCGCAAGCGGCCGAGCCCCCAGTGTCTAGTTTGACTCCCTTTTGAGCGCTGCTGTAGCTGTAGACTCGTGACTCATTTTGCGATGATGTTGAAGGTGAGGGGCTCGGATTATCGAGAACACCGTCAGCATCATCATCATAACTAATCCTGATACAACGATAGAGCTTAGAGCCAGTCGCAGTCTCATCTAGCAGATCGGTACTGACATCAAAATAGAAAGGGGAAGGTGCAGCACCAGAAGTCATTCGAGTAGCGGTAGCAGCGCTGGCATCATAGCCGGCCCGCTCAATATCTCGGGCAATCATGTCGGTGATCGCCTGAACCTCCTGATTGAGTCGGCTCACCTTCATAGCCGTGCTATTTGCCCTGAGAATCGTCGCAAACAGCGTCGTCACCGCAGCCACTAGCAGCAGACCCGCCACCATCGCCACCATCAGCTCCACTAGACTGAACCCCTTGACATGACTGGTTTTCAACATGATGAAATCCCATTGGTACAGGGGCTAGTCTTTATCCGACCATAGCTCGCGATGACAACCTTGTAAGCAGTGCTGGAACCATTGGATAGGGTAAGTTGCCCCCCGAAGAAAGTGCCCCGGCGTGGCGTGAAGGTGATGCTGGCAGTGGAGCCACTCTTGTATTGGTTCGACGCATCGATCACCACGCCGCCAAACTCGTTTGCATCGGCGCCTTTGCGGCCCTCGATACTGGAGCAATGGTCGGCACAACTGCTGCAGGTAGCGTCTATCGCGATTCGATAACACCAGTTCGACTGACCGGCGTTGAAGAGTTTGAGCGTCAAGGGGCCGCCGCGTTTTATGGCCTCGGACTTGAGCAGCATCATGTCGGTATAAAGCGCCTGGGTGGCGGCCCTGACTATCTGCTCCTGGCGCAGCGAACGATAACTGGGGAGCGCGACGGCAACCAGAATCGCCACCAGTGCCAAGGCTAGTATCAGCTCTATCAGGGTAAAGCCGGACACCGGCCTGATCCGCATTTCCATGTTTGCCCAGACTCCTGTCTATAGCCCGTTCTCGGGCCGGCGAGTACTATCCTATGATAGTCTCAACTCACTAATGGAACCATGCCGATGCCACTACGCTTCGCAAGAGGAATTACGCTGATTGAACTGATGGTCGTGGTCGCCATCGTGGCCATCATCGCCGCCGTGGCCTACCCCAGCTTTATGGATGCTTTGCGCAAATCGCGTAGAGCCGAGGCCATCAAGGGACTGCTGACTATGCAGCTAAAGCAGGAAGAATACCGCATCACCAGCGCAGCCTACAGTACCAACCCTGCGGACCTTGGCAGTCCCTCCAGCGCCTACTACAGTTTTGACGTTGTTTCGGCATCAACTAACACTGTAACCTACAAACTGATAGCGCAGGCCAAAGGAGCCCAGAGCGGCGACACTGGTTGCGCCAATATGTATATCGACAAGACCGATGAGAAGACACCAGCAGAGTGCTGGAAGTAGGTAATGCGGGGACAAAAAGCACGATGCCGACATTAGTCGGCATCGTCGTTATTACAGGATCCGCAGTTCGGCGGGAACCTCGAACACCACGTTCTCCTCGCGACCGGGGTGCTCGGTCACTATATTGCCCCCCAGCTCGCGCAGGCGGGCGATGACGTTCTGCACCAGAATGTCGGGGGCGGAGGCGCCGGCGGTCACACCGATGCGCTCCACACCATCCAGCCAACCCGGCTCAATCATGGAGGCATCATCGATGAGGTAGGCACGAGCCCCCACCTTCTCGGCCAGCTCCCGCAGGCGATTGGAGTTGGAGGAGTTGCGCGACCCCACCACCAGCATGGCATCCACCAGCCCGGCCATCTCCCGCACCGCGTCCTGACGGTTCTGGGTGGCGTAGCAGATGTCGTCCTTGCGCGGCCCCTGGATCTTCGGGAAGTGCTGGCGCAGCGCATCGATGACGTCAGAAGTCTCATCCACGCTGAGGGTGGTCTGGGTGACGAAGCAGAGATCGTCCGGATTCTTCACCCGGAGTTTCGCCACATCCTCCGGCGTCTCCACCAGATATATGCCCCCCTCGGGATTTTCGTACTGGCCCATGGTGCCGATCACCTCGGGGTGGCCGGCATGGCCGATGAGCACGGCCTCGGAGCCCTTGCGACTGGCGCGATGGACCTCCATGTGCACCTTGGTCACCAGCGGACAGGTCGCATCGAACACCTTGAGGGCGCGGGACTTGGCCATCTCGCGCACCGTCTTGGCCACGCCGTGGGCGGAGAAGATGACGATGCTGTCGTCCGGCACCTCGTCCAGCTCCTCGACGAAGACGGCGCCCGCCTCCTTGAGCTTGTTCACCACGTAGCGGTTGTGCACCACCTCGTGGCGGACATAGATGGGGGCTCCGAACTTCTCCAGCGCGCTCTCGACGATGCTGATGGCCCGGTCGACACCGGCGCAGAAGCCACGGGGGTTAGCCAGCAGAATATCCATCAGTGAACCTTCTCCTCGTCATCAACCCCCAGGATCTCCACCTCGAAGGTGACGGTGTGACCGGCCAGGGGGTGGTTGAAATCGACCGTGACCGACATCCCTTCCACCGCCCGGATGATCCCGGGCAGCTCGCTGCCGTTGGGCTGGTCGAACAGTATGATGGTACCTACCTTGGGCTCTACATCGGCACCGAACTTGGCGCGGTCGAGATGGTAGATGTTGTCGGGGTTGGAGAGGCCGAAGGCCTCTTCCGGCACCAGGGTGAAGCTCTTGCTCTCCCCTGCTCGCAGCCCCAGCAGGCATTGCTCGAAGCTCGGCGTCAGACTGCCGTCTCCCATCCGCAGACGGGCCGGCTTGCCGTGCAGCGCCGTGCTGTCGGCCACCGAGCCGTCTTCCAGTTTGATAGAGAAGTGGAACAGCACGCTGCTGTCCGCAGCAATCGACTGGCTCATGAGGTCGCGTCCTGTTTTTTCTCGCCACGGAAGCCGTCCAGCACGATCATGGCGGCACCGATGAAGATGAAGCTGTCCGCCAGGTTGAACGCCGGCCAATGGGCACGCTGCCAGTAGAAGTCGAGGAAGTCGACCACATGGCCCAGCACCAGCCGGTCAAACACGTTGCCGAGCGCCCCGCCGATGATCAGGCTGTAGGCGATACCGCTCCAGCGCTGGGTCACCGACTGCTTGCGCAACCAATGGATCAACAGACCGCAGATGGCAAACGCCAGCAGGGCGAAGAACCAGCGCTGCCAGCCCCCCTGATCGGCCAGGAAGCTGAAGGCCGCCCCCTTGTTGTAGACGTGGACCAGGTTGAAGAAGGGGGTGATCTCCACCCCCGGATAGCCAAACGGCAGCAGCTTGACCACGGCGAGCTTGCTCGCCTGGTCCAGTACGAAGGCCAGCACCGCCAGCCACAGCCAACGCAGGCCGGTTTTGTTGTTCATCTCGTTCTGAGTCATGTTCATCAGGCAAATTGACGCGTTTCGCCGTCACCCTCGACGTTGGTGACGCAGCGGCCACAGATCTCTTCGTGACCCGCGATGGTACCCACGTCTTCCACATGGTGCCAGCAGCGGTCGCACTTGGCGGCGGCAGACTGCGCCACGCAGAGCCACAGGTCGTCGCGCTCGGTCGCCACGGCGTCTGCCGGGGCGGCATCTGCGCTGACCACCCTGGCCTTGGAGGTGAGCAGCACGAAGCGCAGCTCATCGGCCAGGGCGTTCAGGCGGGCAGCCAGTTCCGGCTTGGCGAACAGGGTCAGCTCGGCCTGCAGGGAGCCACCGATGCGCTTCTCCCCACGAGCCACTTCCAGCGCCTTGTTCACTTCACCGCGCACGGCGAGGATCTCGGCCCAGAACTCGTCGTTCAGCACTTCGCCCGCTTCCAGCCCGAACAGGCCGTCGTACCACTCCTCGGTGAAGACGAATTCGCCACGCTCACCTGGCAGCAGCGCCCAGATCTCGTCGGCGGTGAAGCTCATGATGGGCGCCATCCAGCGCACCATGGCCTCGGCGATATGATAGAGGGCGGTCTGGCAGGAGCGACGGGCCAGGCTGTCAGCCTTGGCGGTGTACTGACGGTCCTTGATGACGTCCAGATAGAAGGAACCCATCTCGATGGAGCAGAACTGCATCAGCTTCTGGGTCACGCCGTGGAAGTTGTACTCGTCGAACGCGGCCACGATCTCGGCCTGTACCGCCTTGGCACGGCCCACGGCCCAGCGATCCACCACCACCATGTCGGCAGGCGCCACCATGTCGGTCGCCGGATTGAAGCCGTTCAGGTTGGCCAGCAGGAAGCGGGCGGTGTTGCGGATGCGACGATAGGCGTCGGCCGAGCGCTTGAGGATCTCGTCGGAGACGGTCATCTCGCCGGTGTAGTCGGTGCTGGCGACCCACAGACGCAGGATGTCGGCACCCAGCTTGTTCATCACGTCCTGCGGGCTGACCACGTTGCCGATGGACTTGGACATTTTGCGACCCTGACCATCCACGGTGAAACCGTGAGTCAGCACCTGGTTGTAGGGGGCCTTGTCTTTCATGGCCACGCCGATCATGAGCGACGACATGAACCAGCCACGGTGCTGGTCGGAACCTTCCAGATACATGTCGGCTGGCTTGCCGTTGAATTCGGGACGGGCATCGACCACGGAGGCATGGGTGGAGCCGGAGTCGAACCAGACGTCCAGGGTGTCGGGCACCTTCTCGTAGTTGTCGGCGTCGGCTCCCAGCAGTTCGGCCTTGTCCAGATCCCACCAGGCCTGGATGCCGGACTGCTCGACCCGCTTGGCCACCTCTTCCATCAGGCGGACGGAATCCGGGTGCAGCTCCTGGGTATCCTTGTGAACGAACAGGGAGATGGGCACGCCCCAGGTACGCTGACGGGAGATGCACCAGTCGGGACGATTCTCGACCATGGCCTGAATGCGGTTCTTGCCCCAGGCCGGCACCCAGCCGCTCTGGCCGTGCTGGGCAATGCCCTCTTTCTCGATGCGCTCGATCTCTTCGAGGGCACGCTTGCGCAGACCCTTCTGCTCCATGCTGATGAACCACTGCGGGGTGGCACGGAAGATGATCGGGGTCTTGTGGCGCCAGCAGTGCGGGTAGGAGTGGTTGAACACCTTGTGGTGAAGCAGGGCGCCGCGCTCGGTCAGCACCTCGACCACGGAGGCGTTGGCCTTAAACACGTGCTGGCCGGCAAACAGCTCGGTATCCGGCAGATAGACGCCGTTGCTGCCAACCGGGTTGGCCACTTCCAGGCCGTACTTTTGACCGACCACGAAGTCTTCCTGACCGTGGCCAGGGGCGGTGTGCACCGCGCCGGTACCGGCGTCCAGGGTGACATGGTCACCCAGCACCACGGGCACATCGAAGTGGTAGAAGGGGTGATTGAAGCGCAGCAGCTCGAGCGCCGCGCCCTTGGCGTAGCCCAGGTTGTGGAACTTCTCGATGCCGGCCCTGTCCATCACGTCCTTGACCAGCTCGGCGGCCAGGATCAGGCGCTCGGGATGCTCGCCCTCCACCTGCACCAGGGCGTAGTCCAGATCGGCGTGCATGGCGATGGCGCGGTTGGCCGGCAGGGTCCAGGGGGTGGTGGTCCAGATCACGGCAGAGATCACGCCCTTGCCGGTGTGGCCTTCGGCGCAGTCAAACTTGGCGGCGACGGCAGCCTCGTCGACGGCCTTGAAGCGCACGTCGATGGAGGGGGAGTTCTTGTCGTAGTACTCCACTTCGGCCTCAGCAAGCGCGGAGCCGCAGTCGGTACACCAGTGCACCGGCTTTGAGCCCTTGTGCAGGTGGCCGTTGGCCACGATCTTCGCCATGGAGCGGATGATGTTGGCTTCAGTGCCGAAATCCATGGTCAGGTAGGGGTGTTCCCAGTCACCCAGCACGCCCAGACGGATGAAGTCGGTCTTCTGCGCTTCGATCTGGGTCTTGGCGTATTTGCGGCACTCGGCGCGGAACTCGGCGGCGGAAACCTTCTCCCCCGGCTTGCCGACCATGCCTTCCACTTTCAGCTCGATGGGCAGACCGTGGCAATCCCAGCCCGGCACATAGGGGGAATCAAAGCCGGAGAGGCCCTTGGACTTGATGATGATATCTTTGAGGATCTTGTTGACCGAGTGACCGATGTGAATGCTGCCGTTCGCATAGGGGGGGCCATCGTGCAGAATGAAAGAAGGCTTGCCCGCTTTGGCGCGGCGAATGGCGCCGTAAAGATCCTGATCGTACCAACGTTTCAGCATGTTGGGTTCGCGCTTGGCCAGATCGCCACGCATCGGAAACTCGGTTTCCGGCAGATTCAGGGTGTGTTTATAGTCGCTCATCAGTCCTGGGTTCCCTTCTTTTCTAAAAGAGTGCTGGGTAAATGAAATTGTGGCAGCCCGAACCAGGCTCGGGCCGCCAGGGCATCTCGTTCGATCTGCTCTTTCAAGGCGGAGAAAGAGTCAAACTTCTGCTCTTCGCGCAGCTTGTGGCGAAGCAGCACCTTGACCTGCTGACCATATAGATCACCAGAAAAATCAAATAGATGTACTTCCAATCTGGCTTGTGTACCGCTCAAGGTCGGCCGTACACCCACATTGGCGACACCGGGGAAGGTCTTGCCGGAACATATCACTTCCACCGCAAACACGCCACCGACCGGGACAACCTGGCGTTTGAGGGCCAGATTGGCGGTGGGAAAACCTATGGTGCGCCCCAGCTTGTCGCCGTGGGCCACCCGACCGCTGATGGCATAGGGGCGACCGAGCATCAGCTCCACCTCCGCCATGCGCCCGGCCCTGAGGGCCTCGCGCACTAAGGTGCTGCTGACCCGCTGACGGGACAGCTGGAAGCTCTGGGTGCTGATCACCTCGAACCCGAAGCGTCGCCCCGCCTCTTCCAGCAGATGGAAGTCCCCTTCCCGCCCCTTACCGAAGCGAAAATCGTCGCCCACCACCAGGTAATGCACCCCGAGCTTCTCCACCAGCAGCTGCTCGATGAAGGTGCTGGCAGCCTGCTCGGCGAAACGGTGGGTGAAGCGCACGCAGAGCATGCGGTCGATCTGCATGGTCTTGAGCGCTTCGTACTTCTCCCGCCAGCGGCTGAGGCGGGCGGGCGCGGCGGCACCGGCAAACAACTCCAGCGGCTGGGGCTCGAACAGCATGACGCAGGCCGGCAGGCCGAGCTGCGCGGCCTTCTCCTGCAAGCGGGCCAACACCGCATGGTGTCCCTGATGAACCCCATCGAAGTTGCCTATGGTCAATACACAGCCCCGGTGACGGGGCTTGATATTGTGAATGCCGCGAATGAGCTCCATCAGTGCCTTGTGCGTTGCTGCCATGGAAATCGGCGGATTATATATCAGGCAGCAATCAGGGTCAGCCCTGCCGTTGACCCGATTTCAGCTATCCGATGCCGTGTCCGACGCCATGAAGACGGGGTTGCTCCCTATTGGCGATCTGATTTCAGGTGTCTTGGCCGGATGCCCAGCGCCAGCAGGACTATCCCGTACAGCGCCCCGCCAAGGCAGAGCAGCAGGGTCAGCTGCATGCTCGCCTTGCTCATGTGCCAGGCGCCCCATTGGGCCAGATCCGGGGAGAGGTAGAGGAGCACGCCCCCCATCAGCAGACTTGCCGTCAGCAGCTTGAGGCAAAATACCCCGGTGTGGCGGGAGGGCCGGTAGACGTTCTGCTGATAGAGCCCCTTGAACAGCAGGGCCGCGTTCAGGGTGCCGGAGCAGGCGGTCGCCAGCGCCAACCCCACGTAGCCGAGCGGATAGATGAAGAGGAGGTTGCACACCATGTTGGCCACCATGGCCATGATGCCGATGCGCACCGGGGTCTTGGTGTCCTGACGGGCGTAGTAGCCCGGTGCCAGCACCTTGATCAGCATCAGGGAGAGCAGGCCTGTGGTGGACGCCAGCAAGCTGGCGCTCGACATGCTCACCTCGTGCAGGCCGAACTCGCCGCGCATGAAGAGCACTCGCAGTATGGGCTCGCGCAGCACGGCGATCCCCACCATGGCGGGCAGGCCCAGCAGCATCACCATGCGCACCCCCCAGTCCATGGTGCGGGAGAAATCCGCCGGATCCGCGTCCACATGCTTGCGGGCCAGGGCCGGCAGGATCACGGTGCTGATGGCCACGGCAAAGAGGCCGAGGGGAAACTCCAGCAGGCGATCCGAGTAATAGAGGTAGCTGATGGCACCTGTGGCCAGGAAGGAGGCCAGCATGGTGTTGATCAGCAGGTTGATCTGGCTGACCGAGACACCGAACAGGGCGGGGAGCATCAGGGTGCGGATCTTCACCACCCCGGGATGGTGCCAACCCCACTTGGGCCAGACCAGCATGTTGAGCTGGCGCAGGAAGGGGTACTGGAACAGGAACTGCACCAGGCCGCCGAGGAAGACACCGATGGCCAGCGAGATCTCGGGGCGATCCAGCAACGGCGCTATCCACCATGCAGCCCCTATCATGGTGACGTTGAGAAACACCGGCGTGAACGACGAAACCGCGAAGCGCCCGAAGGTATTGAGGATGGCTCCCGCCATGGCGGTGAAGGTGATGAACCAGAGATAGGGGAAGGTGATCTTGAGCATCAGGCTGGCCAGCTCGAACTTCTCCGCCGCCGGGCCACCGTGCAGCCAGTCCCAGAACCAGCCCCAGCCGAACAGGGCCGTCAGGACGCCTGAACCCAGCACCCCGAGCAGGGTCACTACGGTGACGATACCGCCGAGGGTACCTGCCACCGCGGCCAGCAGATCGCGCAGCGCCTGCTCGTCACCGTTTTTCTTGTACTCCGTCATCACGGGGACGAAGGCCTGGTTGAACGCCCCTTCGGCAAACAGGCGGCGCAAGAAGTTGGGAATGCGATTGGCGAAGAAGAAGACGTCTGCGGCCACCCCGGCACCGAGCAGATTCGCGATGACCACATCGCGCACCAAGCCCATCACACGGGATGCCAGCGTCATTCCGGACACTATCATGCCGGATTTGATCAATTTCTTACTCAAGACGAGGCCTCTGGAACTGTCGGAAAGAAAAGAATGCTGTTAGAATCGGCCGACAGTTTAACCGTCTCCCATCTGACACACCACCGGGGGGCGGTGTTTATTTGCACAAATCATTTGACAATATGTGGTTGGGAAGGCATATTTCCGGGCCTTTTCAATACACTCGCTAAGACAGTTTTAGGAGTTTTACCTTGGCTAACATCAAATCTGCTAAGAAGCGTGCTCTTCAGTCAGAGAAACGTCGTCAGCACAACGCCAGCCGTCGTTCCATGACCCGTACCTACCTGAAGAAAGTGATCGCTGCCATCGCCTCTGGCGACAAGGCTGCTGCCACTGCCGCTTTCGCTGTTGCTCAGCCGATCATGGATCGTATGGCGACCAAAGGCCTGATCCACAAGAACAAAGCTGCTCGTCACAAGAGCCGCCTGTCTGCCCAGATCAAAGCCATGGCTTAATCAGCATCCGCTGATGAAAGCTGAAAAAACCGGCCTTAGTGCCGGTTTTTTATTTGGGCTCGCTGCAATACAGCCTGTGCAACAATCCGATCATCTCGCGTACCTCAAGGCTGCGCAGGGAATAGTAGACCGTCTGGGCCTCCTTCCTCGTCGCCACCAGCTCATCGCGCCTCAACACGGCCAGATGTTGTGACAGGGCCGACTGACTCAGTCCCAGCCGCTCATTGAGTTCCCCCACCGACAACTCCCGCTCCAGCAACTGACACAGAATGAACAGTCGCCGCTCGTTGGCCAGCGCCTTGAGCAGGGTGACGGCACGCCCGGCATTCGCCTCCATCTCTTCCAACTGCATCTCATCCCCTCTCCTGCAAGACAGCCATCATAACCCCGACCTCGACGATTTAAAAAGACAGGCTCGCCGGTTGAATGGCGGTGAAATCCTCCTGCCCGGCAAAGAGGAAGGAGAAGTCGCTCTCGCACACCCGTTTCACCGCCGGATGCTGGATCATCCGCTCGGCGAAGATGACGTAGTACTCCTCCATCAGATCCTGGGTCTCTCCCAGCAGCATCACCTCCTCCCCCTCCAGGATCTCCTCCCGGTAGATGGTCGGTGCCATGAAGATGCCCTGATTGAAGAAGCCGAACGCCTTCATCAGGGCCGCATCATCGAACTCCCCCAGGATGCTGGGAGAGATGCCCTGTTGCTCGAACCATTGGGTCAACTGGCGACCCATGGCGGTACGGCGACCGGGAATGAGCAGCTTGCGCTCCTCCAGACAGGCGGGAAACGGCTTTTCAGGCAGCGGCGCCTTGCAGAAGAAGCTGACGCCACAGCCTCCGAGCCGCTTGGAGAGCAGGCCGGCGTGCTGGCTGGAGTCCACCGGGCAGTCGGAGAGGATCATGTCGAGCTTGTGCTCGCTCAACTGCTCCAGCAACAGCTCGTGGGTCGACTCGAAGCAACGCAGGTGGATGGAGCCGTCGTTGGGGATGACGGAGAGCAGCACCCGGCTGGCGAGGCGCTTGGAGAGCGCATCGGCGATGCCGACGTCGAACAGGACCTGGCTCTCCTTGCGGTAGTTGACGATATCCAGCATCTCGTAGGAGAGGCTGAACATCTTGTCGGCATAGCGGAACACCAGCTGGCCAAGCTCGGTGGCTTCGAGAGATCTCCCTTTTCTGATCAACAACTTGCCGCCGAGGCGCTGCTCGAGCAGCTTTATCTGGCCGGTGACGGTCTGGGGGGTCAGGAAGAGGGCTTCCGCCGCCTGCGTGACGGAGCCCTTCTTCTGCGTCATCCAAAAATAGTAGAGGTGGTTGTAGTTAAGGTGTGACATCCGATGGGGTTCCCGCGCTGCGCGGGCTCCGGTAGCAGCTGAGTTCAACCGCCAGAATGTCATACATGTCGCTGATCGAGTCAACCTTGTTCGCGTCGAACTGCGCCTGCAGATGGGCCTTGAGGCGAACGGGATCCGGCATCCGCTCGGAGCAGTAGCGCCTGTTGGACTGCTTGACCCGCTCGCCGGCCCGGCTGCTCAGGGCCCGCTCGGCGAAGGTCTCGCCAAACCGGGCCTTGGCCTGCTTGTCCCCCAGCATCAGGGCGCTGTCGACCACCCCGTTGAGATAGGCCGAACAACCGGCCGAGGCCGCATCCTGCTGGCAATCGGCCAGCCCGTTTCCCCAGACCACAGGACTCGCCAGCATGACTAACCATCCGAGTCGTTTCATAACCCCTCCGTGCTTTGATTCGCCTCCCGATTGGGCAGCGCCATCCGCAGGGCGATATAACCGGTCACGGCCGCCAGGGTGGACCCCGCCAGGATCCCGAGGCGCGAGTAGTTGCCGTAGTCCAGTCCGCCATGCTCGAACGCCAGCGACGCGATGAACATCGACATGGTGAAGCCGATGCCACACAGGATGCTGACGGCAAAGATTTGTCTGAAGTTCACTCCTTGCGGCAGCTGGGCGACACCGGTTTTCACCGCCAGCCAGCTGATGGTGAAGATCCCGAGCGGCTTGCCGACGAAGAGGCCCAGTATGATGCCCATGGGAAGCGGGTTGAGCAGGGCCGAGAGATAGATCCCCTCCAGAGAGACTCCCGCATTCGCAAAGGCGAACAGCGGCAGGATCAGGAAGGCGCTCCAGGGGTGCAGCACATGCTCCAGATGCTTGAGCGGTGACGCATAGCGCTTGCCGTTCAGCGGGATCATAAAGCCCACCACCACACCGGCCAGGGTCGCGTGGACGCCGGACTTGAGCACCGCGACCCAGAGCACCAGCCCCACCAGCATGTAGAGGCCAATTCTGTCCTCACCACGGCGGTTCATCCACAGCAGGGTCAAGGTGGCCACCACGCCTATCGCCAGCGCGGTCAGCGACAACTGCTGGGTATAGAACAAGGCGATGATGATGATGACCCCCAGGTCATCCATGATGGCCAAGGCCAGCAGGAAGACCTTGAGGCTGGTCGGTACCCGCTTGCCCAGCAATGCCATCACCCCGAGGGCGAAGGCGATGTCGGTCGCGGCCGGGATGGCCCAGCCAGCCCGGGTGGCCTCGTCCCCGTAGTTGAAGAGGCTGTAGATGAGCGCGGGGGCCAGCATGCCGCCCACGGCGGCAATGGCCGGGAAGGTGGCCTGCACCCGGGAGGAGAGCGCCCCCTCCAGCATCTCGCGCTTCACTTCGAGGCCGACCAGCAGGAAGAAGATCGCCATGAAGCCGTCGTTGATCCAGAGCAGCAGCGGCTTGTTGATGTCGAGAGCCGCGATGCGAACCTGCACCTCGGTATTGAGGAAGCTCTGATAGTGCTGCGCCAGGGCCGAGTTCGCCAGGCCCATGGCCAACAAGGCGGCCAGGATCAGAATTATTCCGGAAGCGGACTCCAGTTTGAGAAAACGCTTGAATACATCGCTCATGTCTAACTACCCGTAAAATTGCATCTTTTCAGTCTAGGGGTCGAGTAGTTCAATGAAAAATCGTTTCTAACAGCCAGTAACAACGAGAAAACCGAAGGCAAAATGGATTGTGTCTGCTATAAGCACCGTTTTCCCCTCCCCTTCCCCCCCAGTTCCTCACGCCAAAAACTGCATAATAATTCACATTAGGCATGAAAAAGGCGCCCGCAGGCGCCAATGGAACAGGAGTGTCGAACCGTCTTCACTGTCCGTCTCCGGGGGCAAGGGGCCCCTCAGATGGCGACGGGGGCCTTGATGCCGGGATGGGGATCATAGCCCTGGATCTCGAAGTCCTCGAACCTGTAGTCGAAGATGGAGTCCGGCTTGCGCTTGATCACCAGCTGCGGCAAGGGCCGCGGCTCACGGCTGAGCTGCAGCGCCGTCTGCTCCATGTGGTTGGCATAGAGATGCACGTCGCCCCCGGTCCAGACGAAGTCCCCCACCTCGAGGTCACACTGCTGGGCCATCATGTGGGTCAGCAGGGCGTAGCTCGCGATGTTGAACGGCAGGCCGAGGAAGACATCACAACTGCGCTGGTAGAGCTGGCAGGAGAGCTTGCCGTCCGCCACGTAGAACTGGAAGAAGGCGTGGCAGGGGGCGAGCGCCATCTTGTCCAACTCGCCCACGTTCCAGGCGGAGACGATGATGCGGCGAGAATCCGGGTTTTGCCTGATGTCGTCCACCGCCTTCTGGATCTGATCCACCACGCCACCGTCCGCGGTCGGCCAGGAACGCCACTGGGCACCGTAGACGGGCCCCAGATCGCCGTGCTCGTCAGCCCACTCGTCCCAGATGCTGACGCCGTTCTCTTTCAGATAGGCGATATTGGTGTCACCGTTCAGGAACCAGAGCAGCTCGTGAATGATGGAGCGCAGGTGACACTTCTTGGTAGTCACCAGCGGGAATCCTTCCGCCAGATTGAAGCGCATCTGATGGCCGAACAGGGAGAGGGTACCGGTACCGGTGCGATCGGATTTGACTGCCCCTTCGTCCAGAATTTTCTGCATCAGATCGAGATAGGCACGCATTACTTGACCTCCTTGGGCGCATTGCCGAACAGACGGGGCTGTTTATAGGCGGCCCAGACCATGAGCGCACCCGCCACTATCATCGGGGTGGAGAGGATCTGACCCATGCTGATCTCGTTGAAGTAGAGGCCCAGCTGGCTGTCCGGCTGACGGACGAACTCCACCAGGAAGCGGAACAGGCCGTAGAACAGCAGGAACAGGCCGGAGATGGCGCCGCGGGGTGGATGCTTGCGCCAGAACAGGTTCAAGATGATGAAGAGCACCACCCCTTCCAGGGCGAACTGGTAGAGCTGGGACGGATGGCGCGGCTCGGGGCCCGCCTCCGGGAAGATGATGGCCCAGGGCACATCGGTGACCCGCCCCCACAGCTCGCCATTCATGAAGTTGCCGATGCGACCGACGCCGAGGCCAAAGGGGATGAGCGGCGCCACGAAGTCGGCCACGGTGAAGAAGTGGCGCTGGGTCTTGTGGGCAAACCAGATCATGGCGGTGATGACCCCGATGAGACCACCGTGGAACGACATGCCCCCGGTCCAGATCTTGAACAGGTAGGTCGGGTCGGCGAGGAAGAGATCGAAGTTGTAGAACAGCACGTAGCCGATGCGGCCACCCAGGATCACCCCGAGGAAGCCATAGAACAGCAGGTCGGAGACCTCGTTGCGGGTCCAGCCGCTGTTCGGCGCATCGGCGCGACGGCCCGCCAGCCACATGGCGAAGGCGAAGCCGAACAGGTACATGAGACCATACCAGCGAACCGATAGTGGTCCCAAACTGAATGCTACGGGATCAATCTGCGAGAAAATCCAATATCCGTCGTGCTGCATAAGCGGCCCCAGTCATAGGAAAAGCCGCATTCTCCGATCATTCGCCAGCAGGAACAAGACTGAATATCAATCTGGCAGCCTGACCTTGTGGCCCGCCCGCAGCAAGCCGCCCAGCCCGTGTTCCTCCAGGTAGCGGGCAAACAGGCCGCGCAGCACGTGGGGATTGTCGTGCTTGAGGCCATCGGCCAGCAGCGTCTTCAGCTCCCCGAGGTCGGATTGACGCAGCACGTACTTGATGCGCGAAATATTGTGGGTATTCATGCTGAAGCGGCGATAGCCCATGGCCAGCAGCAGCAGCACGCCGACCGGATCGCCGGCCAGCTCGCCACAGACCGAGACCGGCTTGTGGTAGCGCTGAGAGGCATCGACCAGCAGCTGCAGGGCGCGGATCACTGCGGGGTGGAAGGCGTCGTAGATGCTGGCGACCCGGGCGTTGTTACGGTCCACAGCCAGCAGATACTGGGTCAGGTCGTTGCTGCCCACCGACCAGAAGTCGATGAGGGGTGCCATCTCAGGCAGGATATAGAGGGCGGAGGGGACTTCAATCATCACCCCGAGGCTGGGGTAGCGGATCACCGCATCGCGGCTCGCCGCCTCCTCCGACACCTCGCGCCAGGCCTGATCCAGCAACCGGCGGGAGGCCTTGATCTCACTGACGCTACTGATCATCGGCAGCATGATGGCCAGATTGTCCAGCCCTTCGCTGGCCCGCAGCATGGCCTTGAGCTGAACCAGGAAGAGCTCGGGGTGATCCAGGGTGAGCCGGATCCCCCGCCAGCCAAGGAAGGGATTTTCCTCCACGATGGGGAAGTAGGGCAGCTGCTTGTCCCCTCCCACGTCCAGGGTGCGCATGCAGACCGGTCTGTCCCGGTAGGTCTCCAGGATCCCGCGATAGCGCGCCGTCTGCTCCCACTCCGAGGGGAAGCTGTCCTGCAGCATGAAGGGGATCTCGGTGCGATAGAGTCCGACGCCGTCCGCCAGATGGTTGAGGGAGATCTCGGTATCGGCGCTGAGGCCGGCATTGAGCAGCAGGGACACAGGCGTGCCGTCGGCGGTCTCGGAGGGCTGGTTGTCGACACTGCGCACCAGGGTATCCAGCGCCCGCTCCTCGCTCAGCAGTTGCCGGTACTCGGTCAGGATCACCTGGTTGGGTTCGATGAAGAGATCGCCGCTGTAGCCATCGATGACCAGGGTGCGCCCGCCGATGTCGCCGAGGGGCAGATCCACCCCCATGATGGCAGCCACCCCCATGGCACGGGCCAGGATGGCGGCATGGGAGTTGGTCCCCCCCTTGAGCGACACCACGCCGCTCAGGAATTCCCGCGGGATCTCGGCGAGTATGGTGGCGGTCACCTCGTCGGCCACCAGTACCACGGGCTCCCCTATGGTGAGCTGCTCGGGCTCGTCCTGCACCAGGCGGCTGATGAGCCTCTGGGCGATGTCCTTCACATCGGTGGAGCGCTCTCTCAGGTAGGGATCCTTCATCCCCTTGAACTGTTCGATCAGGCGATCGCTGATGAGCTTGACCGCGGAGATCGCGGTCCAGTGCTCCTTGCTGACCTTGTTGCGGATCGGCTTGATGTAGCCTGGGTCGTCCAGCAGGTGCAGATAGATGTCGAAGATCGCGACCGAGTCCTGGCTGTAACTCTCGCGAAAGCGCAGCGCCAGGCTCTCCAGATCGTGGCGCACCTCCTCCACCGCCAGCTCGAGGCGGGCCAGCTGCTTGCCGTGGTCCTCGTCCTTGCGCGGCGTGATGGTGTTGAGCGCCTTGCGCGGGCGCCACACCCAAGCCTTGGCGATGGCGATGCCGCTGGCCCCGGCGATGCCACGCAGGGGCTTGCTCCAGTCGGTCTTCTGCAACCACCCCTTGGCCTGGGCCTGGGCGATGCGAGCCGCCAGCTGGGCCGCCAGGGTGACCATGAAGGACTCTTCCCCTTCATCGAACAACCGACTCTCTTTCTGCTGCACCACCAGAATGCCCACCACCTGGCGCTGATGCATGATGGGGGCACCGAGGAAGGAGCGAAACGCCTCCTCGGCCACGTCGGGCAGGAACTTGAAACTGGGGTGGGCCGGGGCATCGGCCAGGTTGATCAGCTCTTCACGCTGACCCACCAGACCGACGATGCCCTGTTCGAAGGGCAGTGTCGCCTTGCCCACAGCCGATTCGGCCAGGCCGTCGGTGGCCGCCAGACGGTAGCGGCGCATCTCTGGCTCGGCGACATAGACGGAGCAGCAGTCCACCGTCATGGCGAGCCGGGTCTGGCTCACCAATGCTTGCAAGGCCTGTTCGAGGGTGTTGGCCTCGGCCATGCTTTCCACGATGCGTCTGAGTTCCGTCAGCAACTAGTGTGCTCCTTAGCGCGAGCGGTTGCGCCGCCCATCCTTTCGATTAGCCTGCACCACGGGCACTGGCATGGCCAGCGGGGCAAACTCCTTCATCACCCGGCGGTAAACCTCCCGCTTGAAGGAGACGACCTGACGCACCGGGTACCAGAAGCTGACCCAACGCCAATCATCAAATTCCGGGTGACCATGGCAGCCAAACTGGATCCTGGACTCTTTGCCGGGATCGAGCTGCAACAAAAACCACTTCTGCTTCTGGCCAATACAGACCGGTGAACTGTCCCAGCGAACGAGCCGTTTGGGTAAGCGATATTTCAACCAGTTGCGACTGGTCGCCAAGATGGTCACATCGTCCGGCTTGAGGCCTATCTCCTCATACAGCTCACGATACATGGCCTGTTCCGGCGATTCACCATCATCAACCCCCCCCTGCGGAAACTGCCAGGAGTGCTGCCCATAGCGCTTAGCCCACAATACTTGTCCGTCACGGTTACAGATCACGATACCGACATTGGGACGAAATCCGTCGCCATCTATCACGTGATCACCTTATAAAGGCTGAATCTATAACGAGATTGTTCCACATTCACCCCGTGGCGGCAAACAGGGACTGTCATCTTCCATTCATGAATAACTTGGCTTTTCAAGCAAAGTTATAAACAAATTGGACATTCTAGCTGCCCAAGTTGCCCACCCAGACTGTGCATAAGCCTGTGATCAAGCAGGTATATACAGTAGTTTTATACTGTGGTGTCTCACGGCACCACATCATACCCGATTCACAACTAAACATAATATCCATTTAAATACATAAAGTTACAATTTAAGTGCTGGATCAAGATCCATGTCTTTTGCACCCAAGGATCCTCACCGTCAATTGTGAACAAGTTCGACTGTTCAAAGATCCACCAAGGCTGATTTATCCACAGATATGGCGCATTATCTGCACCGAAATGGCGAGAAAAATCGGCGGGCTCTCACATTTATTTCTGATACGGGGGGCTGCATCACCACTTTATCTCAGTTATCCAAGATTTCTGTGGATAACTATGTGAAACAGCTCGTCCAAACCCTTGGACAACTCGCTTCAGCAGGGATCCTTCTCCTCTCCGGGCTGGAGAAAAACACCAAAACGCTTTAAAATCATTACGATAGATAATAACCGGCAATCTTGCCCCCCCTGTGCATAGCCGGGCAAGGATCGGTTATAAAATCAGCGATCCCTTCGAGGATCCACCATGCCCAACCCATTCCCTCTCACAGGAGCCCTCATGCCCGCCAATCCCCAGTCAGAACAGGAGCTGCTGACCCGCGCCTATGCCATGGCGGGCCTCACCCTGGCCCAGCTCGCCGCCACCGCCGGGATCCCGGTGCCGCGGGATCTCAGGCGTGACAAGGGCTGGACGGGGCAATTGATCGAATGGCATCTGGGGGCCAGCGCCGGCAGCCGGCCCGAGCAGGATTTCCCGGATCTCGGCATCGAGCTCAAGACGATCCCCGTCGATCCTCAAGGCCGGCCGCTCGAGACCACCTTCGTCTGCGTGGCCCCCCTCATCGGGATCAGCGGCCAGCGCTGGGAAGAGTCGAACGTGCGCAACAAGCTGTCGCGGGTGCTCTGGATCCCGGTGGAGGGGAGCCGCGAAATCCCGGTCGGTGAACGCCGGGTCGGCATGCCGCTGCTGTGGAGCCCGAGCGAGGAGGAGGATGAGCTGCTGCGTCAGGACTGGGAGGAGCTGATGGACATGATAGTGCTGGGGGAAGTGGAGCAGATCAGTGCCCGCCACGGCCAGGTGATGCAACTGCGCCCCAAGGCGGCCAACAGCAAGGCCCTGACCCGCGCCATCGGTCGCAACGGCCAGCCGATCCAGACCCTGCCACGGGGGTTCTACCTCAAGATCCCGTTCACCCACCAGTTGCTGCAGCGCCACTTTGCCCTGCCCCTTTGATCTGTGTTATCAACATCCTTGTCATAGAGTGATATAAAAATGACCAGCAATGCTTTCTTCGCAGCCAGTGACAAGGAGTCCATATGCCGATCAACAAGCAATTTCTCAAGTCCCGTCCCGAGGTCAAGGTGACCTTTGCAGTGGAAAAGGAGGCCGCCGGCGACGCCGAACAGGTCTTGCTGCTGGGTGAATTCAGCCAGTGGCAACCCATCGAACTGAAAAGGATGAAGAGCGGGGAGTTCAAGGCGACGCTCAACCTTCCCACCGACGGCCCCGCCCATTTCGAGTATTGCTACCAGCTGGTGCAACCGAATGGCGAGACCTTCTACGACAACGACTGGGAAGCGGATGACTATGTGCCCGGTCCCTTCGGGCGGGACAACTCGGTGGTGAGGGTCAGCCAGCCGGGCTGAGTGCCGGCCTGCCGAATCGCGGACACAAAAAAGGCTCGCCATTGGCGAGCCTTTTCACTACCTGTCGAGCTTTTCGCCGACATACCGACACCAATTCGAATCGAATTAGTTGAGCTTCTCTTTGATACGAGCAGCTTTGCCGGACAGGTTGCGCAGGTAGTACAGTTTGGCGCGGCGAACATCACCACGACGCTTCAGTTCTACGCTGTGGATCAGCGGAGAGTGAGTCTGGAATACACGCTCAACACCTTCGCCGTTGGAGATCTTGCGAACGGTGAAAGCAGAGTGCAGACCGCGGTTACGCTTGGCAATCACGATGCCTTCGAAAGCCTGCAGACGCTCTTTACCACCTTCTTTAACACGAACTTGAACACGTACGGTGTCGCCCTGGGCAAAAGCCGGGATGTCGGTACGCAGTTGCTCTTGTTCAAGCTGCTGAATAATCTTGCTCATTGTCTTTCCTTACCTAGGATAAACTGAAAACTCTACTAAACGTTGTCACGCACTTCGCGGACATACTCGGCAAGAAGTGATTCTTGCTCGTCAGTCAGAGCTAGGTTGTTAATAAGTTCCGGCCTTCTCTGCCAGGTTCGTCCGAGCGATTGCTTGAGACGCCAGCGCCGAATCACTTCGTGATTGCCGCTTGTCAGCGCCTCGGGCACCGTCAGCCCATCCAACACCTCCGGCCGAGTATAGTGGGGATGATCCAGCAGGCCATCCGTGAAGGAGTCCTGCTCGGCACTGGCCTGATCGCCCAAAACCCCAGGGACCAGACGCGAAACCGCATCGATCAGGGTCATGGCAGGCAGTTCGCCACCACTTAACACGTAATCCCCGATAGACCACTCTTCGTCGACTTCGGTTTGTATCACGCGTTCATCGATACCTTCGTATCGACCGGCGACCAGAATCAGTTTCTGATTCGTCGCCAGCTCGGTTACGCCCGCTTGAGTCAGCTTGCGTCCCTGAGGGGAGAGATAGATGACTTTCGCCCCGTCTCCCGCTGCTTGCTTGGCTGCATGAATGGCATCACGCAGCGGCTGAACCATCATCAACATGCCGGGCCCACCACCATAAGGACGATCATCGACCGTACGGTGTTTGTCATGGGTAAAGTCCCGGGGGTTCCAGCACTCAATCTGCAGCAGGCCACTCTTGACGGCCCGACCCGTTACCCCGTGCTCGGTAATGGCTCGGAACATTTCAGGGAAGAGGCTGATCACCCCAATCCACATAAGAAACCTCCGGCACCCGTATCAGCGCGGGAAACTAGAAACCAGGATCCCAATCAACTTCGATTGTTCGAGCAGTCAGATCAATGTTCTTGATCACCTGCTCTTCCAGGAACGGAATCAACCGCTCCTTTGCACCAAAGGCATCTTTTACATTGGCCTCAACCACCAACACATCGTTGGAGCCGGTTTCCATCAATTCGGTCACCTTGCCCAGGTCGTATCCCTTGGTGGTCACTACGGTGCAACCGATGAGGTCACGCCAGTAGAACTCCCCTTCGGGCAACGCGGGCAACAGATCGGCGGGGACGCCAATCTCGACATTGGTCAATGCCAGGGCATCCTCGCGCACATCGATACCATCGAGTTTGCAGATCAGACCCTTGTTGTGACGCTTCCAGGCCGAAACCCGAATCTCACGCCACGCCCCGTTCTGATTGATCAGCCAGGGGTTGTAATCGAAAATCGCTTCGGCAACATCGGTGAAGGAGTTCACTTTAAGCCAGCCCTTGATCCCGTAAACGGTGCCCAGGGTGCCCAGAACTACAGGTTTTTCCACCTTAACTCCCTACCGTTTGGCTGATTAAGCAGCTTTGGCAGCGTCTTTGATCAGCTTGGCAACGCGGTCAGAAACAGCGGCACCAGTAGCAACCCAATGCTCGATACGAGCCAGGTCCAGGTTCAGCTTTTCAGCGTTACCAGCAGCAACCGGGTTGAAGAAACCGACGCGCTCGATGAAACGACCGTCACGGGCGTTACGGCTGTCAGCAACTACTACCTGGTAGAACGGACGCTTTTTCGCGCCACCACGTTGTAAACGAATGGTTACCATATCGTCCTCATTAACATCTAATGAACAAGGCCCGCAAACACGCGGACCCTAGCTTAAAATAAGCCGCGTAATTCTACTTGGATTCGTAATAATTGCAACCAAGCCAGCCATTTTTTGCGCAGAGCGGCAATGAAAAGGGCCTGCCATGGGCAGACCCTCGATCAAGGATCCGGGTCAGATCAGAAGGGGCCGCGGCCGCCACCGAAACCGGGGGGCAACATGTTCTTCATCTGGCCCATCATCTTGCGCATGCCGCCCTTGCCGGACATCTTCTTCATCATGCGCTGCATCTCGGTGAACTGCTTGAGCAGCTTGTTCACGTCCTGCACCTGCATGCCTGAGCCCGCGGCGATGCGGCGCTTGCGGGAGCCCTTGATCAGATCGGGATGGGCACGCTCCTTGGGCGTCATGGAGCTGATGATGGCCTCCATCCGCACGGTGAGCTTGTCATCCATCTGATCCTTGATGTTGTCCGGCAGCCCGGACATGCCGGGCAACTTGTCGAGCATGCCCATCATGCCGCCCATGTTGCGCATCTGGGCCAGCTGCTCGCGGAAATCTTCCAGATCGAAGCCCTTGCCGCTCTTGACCTTGCTGGCCAGCTTGGCCGCCTTCTCCTTGTCGACGTTGCGCTCCACCTCTTCGATGAGCGACAGCACGTCGCCCATGCCGAGGATGCGGGAGGCCAGACGATCCGGATGGAAGGGCTCCAACGCGTCTGTCTTCTCGCCCATACCGATGAACTTGACCGGCTTGCCGGTGATGTGGCGCACCGACAGGGCGGCACCGCCGCGGGCGTCGCCATCCGCCTTGGTGAGGATCACACCGGTGAGCGGCAGCGCCTCGTTGAATGCCTTGGCGGTGTTGGCGGCATCCTGACCCGTCATGGCATCCACCACGAACAGGGTCTCCACCGGCTTGATGGTGGCGTGCAGATCCTGGATCTCCGCCATCATCTCGCCATCGACGTGCAGACGACCGGCAGTATCGACGATCACCACGTCATAGAACTTCTTGCGCGCCTGATCGATGGCCGCAGTGGCGATGGCGACGGGTTTCTGGCTGGCATCGCTCGGGAAGAAGTCGACGCCGATGTCGCCGGCCAGGGTCTCCAGCTGCTTGATGGCCGCCGGGCGGTAGACGTCGGCACTGACTACCAGCACCTTCTTCTTGCTTCGCTCCTTGAGCAGCTTGGCCAGCTTGCCGACCGTGGTGGTCTTACCGGCCCCCTGCAGACCCGCCATCAGAATGATGGCCGGCGGCTGGGCCGCCAGGTTGAGCTGCTCGTTGGCCTCCCCCATCACGGTGACCAGTTCGCCGTGCACTATCTTGATGAAGGCCTGGCCCGGGCTCAGGGACTTGGCCACTTCCTGGCCCACCGCCCGCTCCTTGACGCGGGCCACGAAATCGCGCACCACCGGCAGGGCGACGTCCGCCTCGAGCAGCGCCATGCGCACTTCGCGCAGGGTATCCTTGATGTTCTCTTCCGTCAGGCGACCGCGGCCGCTGACGTTGCGCAGGGTGCGCGAGAGTCGTTCAGTCAAATTCTCAAACATGACGCTTTCCGGTTCTTGGCGTGACAATGGGGACATTATACCCCGGTCAGCACTGTGGGGACGATTACTCGCCGCTTGTGGCGGCAGCCAGCCTTCGAACGGGCAGGCTAACAAATGAGGGGCATTATACCCCAGTCCGCACTGCAGGGACGATGACTCGCCGCTTGCGGCAGCCTGCCATGAACGGGCAGGTCAACAAATGGCGGGCAGTATACCCCAGTCAACGCAGGAGGACGATTATTCGCCGCATGGAGCGCTTCTACTTATATGTGGGCAGTTGGCCCCTGGCACAACTGGCGAGCATATCTTGTGCAAGGTATACTGCCCCTCTTATCCCTAAAGCTTGTTTGACAACGACCTGGTTATGATCGTGATCTCTGTTCTGGCCCTGGCGTTTTACCTGCTGGCCATCATCGCCTCACTGCACCTGCTGCTCAGCGCCAAGCCTGTCGGGCAAGCGTCGCTGTTTGCCTGCATCGGCCTTGCCCTGACCGCCCATGGGGTGGCCGTGGGCAGCGAGGTGCTGGCCACCCACTCCGGCCAGAACCTCAGCATGCTGAACGTGGCCTCCCTGGTCAGCCTGATCATCAGCAGCTTCATGACCTGCGTCACCCGCCGCTTCAACGGCTGGATCCTGCTGCCCGTCGTCTACAGCTTCTCGGCCCTGCTGCTGGCGGCCAGCGCTCTCATTCCCGGGCGCTACATCACCCATCTGGAGGCCCATCCCCAGCTGTTGCTGCACATCGGGCTCGCCTTGCTGGCCTATTCGGTGCTGATGATAGCCTGCCTGTTTGCCCTCCAGCTCGCCTGTCTGGACAGGCAGCTGAAATCGAGAAAAATCAGTCATCTGCCTGCCATGCCGCCCCTGATGACGGTGGAGAAGCGCCTGTTCCAGCTGATCTCGGCGGGGCTGCTGTTGCTGACCCTCTCCATCGCCTCCGGCCTGTTCTTCCTGGAAGACATGTTCGCCCAGGGCAAGTCCCACAAGGCCATCCTCTCGATCCTGGCCTGGTGCGTCTACGCCCTGCTGCTGTGGGGCCATCACACCCGTGGCTGGCGGGGTCGCAAAGTCATCATGCTGAGCCTGGTCGGCAGCATCATCCTGACCCTGGCCTACTTTGGCAGTCGCTTCGTCAAGGAAGTGCTGCTGAGCTGACGACCCGCCCGCCCCTCAACCACAGACACAGGAGCCCTGCTTGGACAGTATCTCAACGAGTACATTGCTGATTGTGCTCGTTATCTTGATCCTCTTGTCAGCCTTCTTCTCCAGTTCCGAAACCGGTCTGATGTCCCTCAACCGCTACAAGTTGCGGCATCTGGCCCAGACCAAGCACAAGGCCGCCCGCCGGGTCGAAAAACTGCTGGCCCGGCCGGACAGGCTGCTCGGCCTCATTCTCATCGGCAACAACTTGGTCAACATCCTGGCTTCCGCCATCGCCACCATAGTCTGCATCCGGCTGTTCGGGGATCTCGGCGTCGCCATCGCCACCTTCGGCCTCACCCTGGTGGTGCTGGTGTTCGGGGAGGTCACCCCCAAGACCCTGGCCGCCATGTTCCCCGAGCGCATTGCCTACCCCGCCTCCTGGGTCCTCAAGGGCTTGATGGTGCCCTTCTCGCCCCTGGTCTGGCTCATCAACAGCATCACCAACCTGCTGCTCAAGCTCTTGCGCCTCGAACACCGCAAGGATGACGCCCTCAACACCGAGGAGCTGCGCACCATAGTCAACGAGGCGGGCAGCCTGATTCCCCAGCGCCATCAGGAGATGCTGATCAGCATCCTGGATCTGGACAAGATGACGGTGGAGAACATCATGGTGCCGCGCAGCGAGATCTCCGCCATCGACATCAACGACGACTGGAAGCTCATCCTGCGCCAGCTGGCCCACTGCGCCCACACCAAGATCCTGCTCTATCGCGACAACATCGACGATGTGGTTGGCTTCCTGCACGCACGCGACGCCCTGAGGCTGGTCGCACGGGATCAGTTCAGCAAGTCCAGTCTGCTGCGAGAGGTCGACCCCATCTACTTCATCCCCCAGGGGACGCCGCTCAATGTGCAGCTGGCCAAGTTCCAGCGCAACAAGGAGAGGATCGGGCTGATTGTCGACGAATATGGCGACATTCAGGGGTTGATCACCCTGGACGACATACTGGAAGAGATAGTCGGCGACTTCACTACCTCCATGACGCCGACCCCGAGCGACGAGATCCACCCCCAGCCGGACGGCTCCTTCCTGGTCGAGGGCTCCGCCAGCATCCGCG
Organism: Aeromonas sp. FDAARGOS 1409; assembly: GCF_019048705.1. Taxonomy (NCBI): domain Bacteria; kingdom Pseudomonadati; phylum Pseudomonadota; class Gammaproteobacteria; order Aeromonadales; family Aeromonadaceae; genus Aeromonas; species Aeromonas sp. FDAARGOS 1409. Next base: position 1,945,403 of record NZ_CP077395.1, on the reverse strand, counting down.
AGCTGAACAAGGAGATGGACTGGCACCTCCCCACCGATGGCCCGCGCACTCTCAACGGCGTGATCCTGGAGTACCTGGAGGAGATCCCCCAGCCCAACATCAGCGTCAGGCTGGCGGGCTACCCCATCGAGATCCTCGAGGTGGAGAACAACATGGTGAAGATGGCGAGGATCATGCCACACCTGTACCGTAACGATTCAGGGTACGAAGATTGAAAAAAGGCTGCCGATGGCAGCCTTTTCGTTTCACTCGCTCTCGTCATCCGGCTCCAGCACCAGGGTCGGGATCAACTCGCCGAACACCTGCTGCAGCTCGTCACGGTTGGCCAGCAGATCTTGCAGCGTATAGCCGTCCATCACCGCCAGGAACGCGTTCATCGCCTCCTTCAACGCGCTCTTGAGCAGGCAGACAGAGACGATATGGCAGACGGGGGAACCGCAGTCGATGCCGTCCAGATTGCCTTCCAGCGCCCGGATCACCTGGCCTATGTTTATGCTCTCGGGGGAGCAGGCCATGCGGATCCCGCCATTCTTGCCGCGCTGGGATTGCAGGTAGCCCAGCTTCACCAGCTGGTTTACCACCTTCACCATGTGGTTGCGGGAGACGTCGTACAGGGCGGACACCTTGGCCACGCTCGACAGTTCGCCCTCCGGCAGGGTGGCCAGATAGAGCAGGGCTCTCAATCCAAAATCGGTATAGCTAGTCAGTCTCATAGTGCCTGCGGCGCATAGCGCAAAGAATTGATGATTGATCCAGATCAATTAAACATTTAGGATGCAACTTATTAAGTGACATTCCAGATGTTCAATTAGAAAGGACCTCCTATGTTAGACCAAGCCACCATCGCCGTCATCAAGAGCACCATTCCTTTGCTCGAATCGGCGGGACCAGCCCTCACCCAGCACTTCTACCAGCGCTTGTTCAGCCACCATCCGGAATTGAAGGATGTATTCAATCTGGCTCACCAGCGCAGCGGCGGTCAGCCGTTGGCGCTGTTCAGTGCGGTGGCGGCCTATGCCAGGAACATCGACAACCTGGGCGCCCTGGCAGGGGCCGTGGAACGCATCGCCCACAAGCACACGGGTTTCCTCATCCAGCCGGAACAATATCACATTGTAGGTAGTCATCTCTTGGCCACGCTCAAAGAAATGGGTGGTAATGCGGTGACAGAGGAGGTGCTGGCGGCCTGGGGCAAGGCATATGGCGTGCTGGCCGACATCTTCATCGGCCGGGAGGGCGAGCTCTACCGGGAGCAGGCAAGCCAGGAGGGGGGCTGGCAGGGTACCCGTTCCTTCATCATCAGGGAGAAGCGCCAGGAGAGCGAACTCGTCACCTCCTTCGTGCTGGCCCCCGTCGACGGCATGCCCGTGCTGCGCTTCAAGCCGGGTCAATATCTCAGCATCAAGCTGGTTCATCCCAAGCTAGAACACCAGGAGATCCGCCAGTACTCTCTCTCCGATGCGCCCAATGGCCGCGACTACCGCATCAGCGTCAAGCGCGAGCCCCAGGGTCAGGCTTCCAACCTGCTGCACGACAAGCTGCACGTCGGTGACGAGGTGACAGTGATGCCACCGGCAGGCGACTTCTTCCTGCAAGAGGAGACTGCCACCCCAGTGGTGCTGCTCTCCGCCGGGGTGGGACTCACCCCCGTGCTGAGCATGCTCAACCACTTGCTGGCGAGCGGCCAGGATACCGAGATCCGCTGGCTGCACGCCTGCGAGCGCGGTGCCCAGCACGCGTTCAGAGAGGAGATCCGGGAGAAAAGCCGGCAGCACCCCAGATTGCAGAGCCGCACCTGGTATCGAGAGCCGGGAGAGCAGGATGTCCAGGGTGAGGATTACGACTTCGTCGGCCCCCTGGCGCTGGAGCAGGTCACCGACCTCATCCCGGCCAACGCCCACTACTATTTCTGCGGCCCTCTTGGCTTTATGAAGGCGGTGAAGGGTCAACTGGTCGGTTTGGGCGTGCCTGCCGACCGCATGCACTACGAGATCTTCGGCCCCCATCAGGAGATCTGATCCCGCCTCACCGCCACGCACCGCTGACAAGGCCCGGACACCCAGGTGTCCGGGCCTTTTTCATGGTGTCTGGCCGCCAGTGATCAGCGCATCGCCTTGGCGCGGGCGATGGCGTTGGCGGGCATGCGGTTGCCGAGCCGGCTGAGCAGGCTCGCCGCCTTCTGGTGGATGGCCTTGTCGCCGATGACGGCGCCGTGCAGCCAGTGATAGGCCTCCTCGTAATCCAGCGGGCTCCCCATGCCCTGCAACAGCATCTCGACCCACTCCATCTGGGCCCGCAGGAAGCCGAGGCTGGCGGCCTCCCGCATCAGGGTCTCGGCCCGCACCAGATCCTTCTGGACCAGGATGCCCTTCCAGTAATAGCGGCCGAGCTGCTCCAGTGCGGGTGCCAGCCCCTGGTTCGCCGCCTCCCACATGTATTGCACCCCCATCTGGGCGTCCGGCTTGATGCAGACGCCCCAGGCGAGCATGTCTCCCCAGAGGAACTGATAGGCGGGGATCTTCATCACCGAGGCACGCGCCTCTATGTCCTGAGTCAACTGGCACCTGTCCTGCTTCACCCTGGCCAGATGGCGCCCCTGCTCTATCCAGTTGAGCAGCTCGTCCTGCCGATAGAGCGGCACCGCCTGCAGTTCCCCCGCCGCCGCTGAGACTGCGCTTGCCGCCTTGGGCAAGGGTGCCGCCGCCGGGGCTGTCGAAGCCGCAGCGGATGCGGCAGACGCGGCAATGGTCGAACGTTCAGGTGGCGACGCAACGGTGGTCGGGGGAGACGCGGTCGCCGCAGTCTGGGTTGGTATGGCGGCCGATGCCGGCTCGGCCCCCTGCAAGGGGAGGCTGCACAAACCGACGAGGCCGATGAGGATACTGGGTTTCATCATTAGAGATCTCCTGCTGCCCTCTGTTATCGGCAGCCGGGACCATCTCCTTAGCCCGCCACACCAACCCCCGAAAATGACAAAGGGGAGCCTGGGCTCCCCTTGCGATCGACGCGGCGACTTATTTGACGAAGTCGACACCCAGCTGGATGTCGGCCTTCAGGGTGGCCAGCATGCTGTCCATCGCCTCTTGCTCGAAGGTGCTCAGCTTGCCGTAGTCCAGCACGGACTCGACGCCGTTCTTGCCGAGCAGTACCGGCTGCGCGAAGAAGGTGGCGTGCTCGCCGTTGCCTTCCACATAGGCGCACTCGATGACGTTGGCTTCCCCTTGCAGACCCTTGATGAGAGACAGACCGAAGCGGCAGGCTGCCTGGCCCATGGAGAGGGTGGCGGAACCGCCACCGGCCTTGGCTTCCACAACCTCGGTACCGGCATTCTGGATGCGCTTGGTCATGGCGGCGACTTCTTCAGCAGTGAAAGACGCGCCTTCAACCTGGGAGAGCAGCGGCAGAATGGTCACACCACTGTGGCCGCCGATGACGTTGACGCGCACCTTGTCGACGTTCAGCCCCTTGGCTTCGGCCACGAAGGTCTCGCCACGGATCACGTCCAGGGTGGTGACACCGAACAGGCGGCGCTTGTCATAGACACCGGCCTTCTTCAGCACTTCGGCGGCGATGGCGACCGTGGTGTTGACCGGGTTGGTGATGATGCCGATCAGCGCCTTCGGGCAGGAGGCGGCACACTTCTCCACCAGATTCTTGACGATGCCGGCATTGATGTTGAACAGATCGGAACGATCCATGCCGGGCTTGCGGGCCACACCGGCGGAGATCAGCACGACATCGGCGCCGACCAGAGCCGGGCTCGGATCTTCACCGCAGAAACCTTTTACTTTCACGTCAGTCGGGATATGGCTCAGGTCCGCCGCCACGCCCGGGGTGACCGGTGCGATGTCATACAGGCTCAGTTCGGAACCGGCAGGAAGGCGATTTTTCAACAGCAGAGCGAGGGCTTGGCCGATGCCACCGGCGGCACCCAGAACGGCAACTTTCATGATCAACTCCATGTCTAAGCGTAGGTTTAAGGTTGTTTCTAGTTGGGTTAACGCTGATTCTTATTGTGCGCCTCACCTTAAAGGATCCCCTCCCAAAAAACAATCTGATAACAGTTGTAATCACGGGTTCTGTGAGCCAGGGAACAAGCGGCGACGAAAGCGGAGAGGAATATGCGATAAATGGGAGGAAAAGCACAGATTTCCTGTGCCCACCTCACCATTAAGAGGTAAATCAGACTGCTTCAGGACTGGAATGCCAGCGCTCTGCGCTCACACCAGCGGAAACCAATTGTTAACAATCCATTCATGGTCAGGTAGAGGGCCCCGGCCACGGTGAACACCGCCAGGGTGTCATAGGTCTGGGCGTTGAGGCGCTGGGCCAGCCCCATGATGTCCATGATGGTGATGGTACTGGCGAGTGAACTCCCCTTGAGCACCAGGATCACCTCGTTGGAATAGGCGGGCACCAGCCGGCGGGCGGCGTGGCGGGTCTTCATCCAGAGGGTCTGGCCGGCCGAGAAGCCGAGCGCCCGACAGGCCTCCACCTCGCCGGCGGGGATGGCGTCGAGGGCCCCCTTGAACAGCCGGGTGGAGTAGGCGGCGGTGTTGAAGCCGAGCGCCAGCACGGCGCAGAACCAGGGCTGTTTGAGCAGCGGCCAGAGCGGGCTCGCCTTGAGCCACTCGAACTGGCCAGGCCCGTAGTAGATGAGGAAGATCTGGATGAGCAGCGGCGTGCCGGTGAAGATCAGCACCCAGAGCTGCACCAGCTGGGTCGCCACCGGTATGCGGCGCTCCAGCACCCAGGTCATGGCAGCCGCCATCAGCACGCCGAGCAGCAGGCTGAACGCGGTGAGCTGCAAGGTAATGGCCAGCCCCCCCAGCAGGGTCATCAGGTAATCCTGCATGATCAGCCTCCGTAACGGCGGGTAGAAGGAGCAGCCTGCTTGAACCCGCAGTCACTCAGCTGACTGAAGACAGTCGGTTGCAGGGTGATAACAAATCCCCCCAGCAGGGTCATGAGATAATCCTGCATGCTCAGCCTCCGTAGCGTCGGGTGTAACGAGCCGCCTGCTTGAGGCCGAACTCGCTCACCAGGCTGATGGCCAGGTAGATGAGGGCCGCGGCGGCGTACCAGGTGAAGGGTTCATAGGTGCTGGCCGACGCCATCTGCGCCTGGCGCATCATCTCGTTCACCCCGATAAGGGAGACTAACGCCGTATCTTTCAGCAGCACCAGCCACTGGTTGCCGAGCCCCGGCAGGGCGTGGCGCCAGGCCTGGGGCAGCACGATGCGAAAGAAGGTGTGCCCCTTGCCAAGGCCGAGCGCCAGCGCGGCCAGCCGCTGCCCGGCAGGCACCGCATTGAGCGCGGCCCTCAGGGTCTGGGTGGCATAACTCGCGAACAGCAGGGAAAGCGCCAGCACACCGCAGGCGAAGGGGCTGAACTCCACGTACTCCCCGGTGATGAGGAACAGCACCTGGGTCGAGCCGAAGTAGATGAAGAGCACCACCAGCAGCTCGGGCAGACCGCGGATCAGGGTGGTCAGGGTGGCCACGGGCCACACCAACCAGCTGCGCTTGCTGAGCTCGGCGGCGCTGAACGCCAGCGCCAGCGCCATGCCCCCGACCAGGGATGCCAGGGCCAGCCCGAGGGTCATCCAGGCTGCATCCAACAACAGGCTCAGCATGGCTTACTGCGCGAAGTACTTGTCATAGATCTTCTGATAGGTGCCGTTGGCCTTGATCTCGGCCAGCCCCTTGTTCAGCTGGGTCAGCAGCTCCTGGTTGCCCTTGGCCACCGCGATACCGAAGCCGGTACCGAAGTACTTGGCGTCGGTCACCGGCGTCCCCACCACCGCGTACTCCTTGTGCTGCTTGAGCCAGTCGGCAGCCACCGCGGTATCGGCAAACACGCCGTCGGTGCGGCCGTTCATCATGTCGAGGAAGGCGCTCTGGTAGCTGGCGTAGGGCACGGTCAGCAGACCCTTGCTCACCCAGTTGTCCACCAGATAGGACTGGTGGGAGGTGCCGTTCTGCACGCCGACGGTCTTGTCCACCAGATCTTCCGGCCCCTTGAAGGCGTCCTTCTTGGCGACGAAGACGGCGGAGTTCTCGTAATAGATGTCGGAGAAGTCGACCTGGGCGGCCCGCTCCGGGGTCACGTCCATGGCGGCGATGGCGGCGTCATAGCGGCGGAACTTGAGGCTGGGGATCAGGCTGTCGAAGGCCTGGTTGTGGAAGCTGCACTCCAGCTTGGCCTGCTCGCAGACGGCGCGGGCCAGATCGATGTCAAAGCCCTGGAACTCGTTCTTGTCGTCCAGGTATTCGAACGGCGCATAGGTGGCCTCGGTGGCGAACTTGATCTCTTTCGCCAGCACCGAGGTGCTCAGCAGGCCCATGGCGGCGACCAGCAACAGACTCTTTTTCATGACAGCTTCCTTATCGACTCAATATCAATGCATCAAGAATTCGGCAAACCGGCTGGTTTGCGGGGACTGGAAGATGGCGGCGGTGCCGGATTCGATGATCCGCCCCTTCTCCAGATAGATCACCTGACTGGCTACCTTGCGGGCGAACTCCACCTCGTGGGTCACCACCACCTGGGTGATGCCGGTCTGGCTCAGGGTGCGGATGATCTCCGCCACCTCTTTGGTAATTTCGGGGTCCAGGGCCGCCGTCGGCTCGTCAAACAGCAGCACCTGGGGATCCATCATCAGGGTACGGGCGATGGCCACCCGCTGCTGCTGGCCACCGGAGAGGCGTGCCGGCCAGGCATCGCGCTTGTCGGCCAGCTGCAACTGGGCCAGCAGGTAGGCCCCCTTGTCGATGGCCGCCTCGCGGCTCATGCCGAGCACCTTGACCGGGGCTTCGATCAGGTTCTCCATCACGGTGAGGTGGGGCCACAGATTGTACTGCTGGAACACCATGCCCACCTTGCGGCGCAAGGCCTGAGCCTGACGGTTGAACTCAGCGGCGGAGAGGCTGGACGGGAAAGAAAATTCACTGCCGGCGATGCGCAGCACACCGGCGTCCGGGGTGTCCAGCAGGTTCATCATGCGCAGCAGGGAGCTCTTGCCCGCACCGCTCGGACCCAGCAATACCAAGGTCTCGCCGGGAGCGCTCCGAAAGCTCACCTGTTGCAGTACCGGCACCTTGTGCCAGGATTTTTCGACGCCGATTAATTCGATACCCATACAGCCCAATTGAATAAGTTTTCAAAATTTCGTCCTGATTCTAGCGCCGGCATACATTGATGCAAGCTATATTTGAATCAATATGCAGAACAAGCGCCGCTTCCTTGCCAAAAGAGGCATATGAATGCAAAATAGCAGCGCTGTTCGTATCTGCCGCCTGAGCGTGACAGGCGGTCACCCCCCTCATTCGTGAGTCCAAGATGAAACATAACGACAAGCAAGAAAAACTGGCCAAGGCCTTTAAAGCCTTGCTGAAAGAGGAGCGATTCGGCTCCCAGGCAGAGATAGTGACTGCCCTGCAAGAGATGGGCTTCGAGAACATCAACCAGTCCAAGGTCTCGCGCATGCTGAGCCGCTTCGGCGCCGTCCGCACCCGCAACGCCAAGATGGAGATGGTGTACTGCCTGCCGGTGGAGCTGGGCGTGCCCACCACCTCCAGCCCGCTCAAGAATCTGGTCCTTGACGTCGACCACAACGGCGCCCTGGTGGTGATCCACACCAGCCCGGGGGCGGCCCAGCTCATCGCCCGCCTGCTCGACTCCCTCGGCAAGGCCGAAGGGATCCTCGGCACCATCGCCGGTGACGACACCATCTTCATCACGCCGACCAGCGACACCGACATCGAGGAGCTCTACCTCTCCGCCCTCGAACTGTTCGAGCAGACCCCCTGATCGGGCAGCCGTCGTCGAGACGGCATCCCGAACGAAAAATCCCGGCCAAGGCCGGGATTTTTGTTATCTGCGAGTAAGACAGGCTTAACGGCCCTGGGCCACCAGGAAGTCGACGGACGGGGCGAAGAAGGCCGCGCCGGTCACCGCCCGGGTGAAGCGCAGCAGGTGATCGAAGTGACTGCCCTCCCCCTTGTACATGCTGGCCAGCATGGCATTGAAGTGCAGCGGCGTGCGGCAGCAGGAGATGAAGTAGAGCCCCTGCTCGCTCATGGTGCCCCAGGGCATGCTCTGGCGCAGGATCTCCATGGACTCCCCCTTCGGGGTCTTGAGGTTGACCCGCTTGATGTGGGAAGTGAGCGGCTTGTCGGCGGACTCGTATTCGATGTTGTCCACCTTGGTGCGGCCTATGATGTCTTCCTGTTCCTTCAGGGCCAGCTTCTCCCAGTCGCTCATGGCGTGGACCCAGCGCTGCACGTGGAGATAGGAGCCGCCGGCGAACTCGCCGCCCTCCAGCAGCGCCACTTCGGCCCTGTGCTCATCCTGCGGGTTCTCGGTGCCGTCGACGAAGCCGGTCAGATCCCGGCAGTCGAGGTTGCGAAAACCGCGCACCTCTTCGGCCAGCACCACCAGTCCGGCCAGCAGGGCCATCACCCGCTGACCGGCGTGGTGCAGCACGTCCACCCGGTCGGCCCTCAGCTGCACGAACAGATCGAACGGAGTGTTCGGCGCCTTGTTGCCATTGGCCTCCTGCGCCATAAAGCCGCGGAACTGGGGTGGACGGGCCACCGGATAGATGGCATCCCAGCCCTCGGCCCCCACGGCCACCAGGCCGCTGAAGGCGGCATCGGGGAAGTCGGCGCTCACCGCGTCCCACAGCGCCGGCAGGCTGGCCAGGCGGGCCGCCAGGGCGGCACCGTCGCCGGTGCGATTGAACATCAGATAGAGGGCATGCAGATTCGGCTCTGCGCAGATCCCGGCTTGGGCTTTCATTTCTCTCTCCAAAGACATTGGCTAAAGGCGTGGCGCGATTATAAACCAGTGCAACCCCAGTTCATTGATTTCACGACGATATCACGCCATCAGGGCAAAGGGTCAAACAACACCAGGGCATGTGGGGCCACGGTCACCCGCGCCCTCTTCCCTTCCAGGGGCTCGCCGATGCTGGCCTCCAGCGACTGGCCGGCACAATCCACCAGCACCCGGCAGTGATGACCCAGGAAGTGCTGCTCCCGCACCTCGAGTTCGCCGTCAGCCGCCGCCGTCAGCGCCAGCTGCTGGGGCCTGAGCATGAGTTGCAGCCGCTCCCCGACCGCACGGCCATGGGGCTCCTGGCCACAGATGGTGCCCAGGGTGGTCTTCACGCAGTGGCTGTCCACCACCTCGGCCGCCAGATAGTTGACCCCGCCGAGAAATTCCGCCACGAAGCGGTTCTGTGGGCGGCGATAGAGCTGCTCAGGCTGCCCCACCTGCTCGATGTGACCGGCCCGAAACAGCGCCAGCCGGTCGGCGAAGGCGAACGCCTCCTCCTTGCTGTGGCTGACGAAGATGGCCCCTATGCCCTGCTGCTTGAGCAGGGTACGGATCTCGAGGATCAGCTTCATCCGCACCTGGGTGTCGATGTTGGAGAAGGGCTCGTCCAGCAGCATCAGCCTCGGCTTGCAGACCAGGGCGCGGGCGATGGCCACCCGCTGCTGCTGGCCGCCGGAGAGCTGATGGGGATAGCGCTCCCCCAGGCCCTGCAGATTGACCAGCGCCAGCGCCTCTTCCACCTGCTGCTGGCGGCTGCCGCGATCGAGCCGGATCAGCCCAAAGCCGACATTCTGTGCCACCGTCAGATGGGGGAAGAGGGCGTAATCCTGGAAGATCATGCCGATGTGGCGCGCCTCCGGCGGCACGCTCTGGCCCTCTCCGTCCAGCAGCATATCGCCGAGACGGATCTCCCCTTCGGCCAGCGGCAACAGGCCGGCGACGGCCTTGAGCAAGGTGGTCTTGCCACAGCCGCTCGCCCCCAGCAGGCAGACGATCTCGTTGTCGGCCACCGTCAGGGATAGCTGTTCCAGCACATTGCGACCGTTGTAGCGGCAGCTGACCTTCTCGATATTCAGGCAGGACAAGGTACTTTTCCTCTCGCGTGTTGACGCCGGGCGGGACGACGCGCTCAGTGGCCCGGGCCGTCCAGACTGCGGTTGATCCAGACCAGGGGGACCAGCCCCACCAGCACGATGACGATGGCGCCGAGCGCTCCCCGCTCCAGCATCTCGTCCGAGACGAACTGGTAGACGTGGGTCGCCAGGGTCTCGAAGTTGAACGGCCGCAGCAACAGGGCGGCAGGCAGCTCCTTCATGGATTCGATGAATACCAGCATGGCACCGGCAAAGAGGCCGCGTCGCACCAGCGGCAGGTGGATACGCCGCAGCATGCCGCCCGCCCCCTGCCCCAGGGAGCGGGCCGCCATGTCGAGACTGGGGGAGACCTTGTTCATGCTGCTCTCCACCGAGCCGATGGCGATGGCCACGAAGCGCACCAGGTAGCCGAACACGATGGCGGTAAGGGTGCCGGTCAAGAGCAGACCCGGCCCCTGCATCCCGAGCCAGTCGGCCAGATCGTTGATGCCAAAGTCCAGCGCCGTCAGCGGCACCAGCACCCCGATGGCGAGCACTGTGCCCGGCATGGCGTAGCCCATGGCGGCGATGCGCAGGGGCAGCAGGCTGCGGGTGCCCCCATCGAGACGGCGGAAGAAGCCGAGCAGCAGGGCGATGGCCATGGCGAGCAGTGCGGTCAACGCCGAGACCGTCAGGCTGTTGCCGGCGAAGCGAACGAACTCCGGCGTCCACGACAGCGCGAAATAGCGCACCCCGTAGTCCAGCAGGATCGCGAACGGCAGGACGAAGCCCGCCAGCACCAGGCCCCAGCACCAGATCGCGGCCAGCACGCGGCGCCCTCCCTTGAGGGGATAGCGCATCGGCTGCTCGAACCCCATGGATTTCTGGAACACCTGCTGGCGCTGGCGGGAGCGGCGCTCAATGGCGATGAGCAGCACCACCGCCAGCAGCATCAGGCAGGAGAGCTTGGCGGCGGTGGCCAGGCTGCCGTAACCGAGCCAGGTGTCATAGACCGCCGTGGTCAGGGTGTTGATGGCGAAGAAGTGGACGGTGGCGAAGTCGGCCAGGGTTTCCATCGCCACCAGGGATACCCCCACCATGATGGCGGGGCGGGCCAGCGGCAGGCTGAGACGGCGAAAGCTCTGCCAGGGGGTGCAGCCGAGCAGCCGGCTGGAGTGAATGAGGCTGACCGACTGCTCCAGGAAGGAGGCGCGCGCCAGCAGATAGACATAGGGGAAGAGCACCAGGGCCAGCACCCAGGCGGCACCGCCGAGGGAGCGAATGGCCGGGAACCAGTAGTCGGCCGGGCTCTGCCAGTCAAACAGGGTGCGCAGCCCCGCCTGCAACGGGCCCGAGTAGTCGAGCAGATCGGTATAGACGTAGGCCACTATGTAGGAGGGCATGGCCATGGGCAGCATCAGCGCCCACTGCAGGGCGCGGCGCCCCGGCACCTGGCACATGGCCACCAGCCAGGCGGTAGGCACCCCGAACAACAGGCTGAGCGCCGCCACCCCCAGCACCAGGCCCGAGGTGTTGCGAAGGTAATCGGTCAGTACCGTATCGGCGAGGTGGGCAAACAGATCCCCGTCGGCCGAGAAGGCGGAGAAGACGAGGGCAAGTACCGGCAAACCCAGCAGCAGGGCGGTGGCCCAGCTGCCGGCAATCCATCCAAAATGTTTCATGAGTCCACAGATGTTGATGGGGCCATCGGCCCCATCTGATTACAAGTCGAATTTCACTTCATCAAGCAGTTGCAAGGCGTCCTTGCGATGCTTGGCGTAGTCGCTGACCGGCAGGGAGTCAGACTTGAAACTGCCCCAGGACTTGACCATGGCGGAGGGTTCCACCCCGGCCTTGACCGGGTACTCGGCATTCACGTCCGCATACATGTGCTGGGCGGTGTCGCCGGAGAGGAACTCCATCAGCTTCTGGGCCGCCTCCTTGTTCTTGGCGTACTTGGTCATGGCCACGCCGCTCACGTTCACGTGGGCACCGCGATCCCCCTGGTTCGGGAAGTTGATCTCGACCGCCTCGGCCCAGGACTTCTGCGCCGGATCCTTCAGCATGGCGCCCAGGTAGTAGCTGTTGCCCAGGGAGACATCGCAGATGCCGTCCTTGATCGCCTTGACCTGATCCCGGTCGTTGCCCTGCGGCTTGCGTGCCAGGTTGGCCTTGACCCCTTCCAGCCAGGTTTTGGCATCCGCCATGCCGTGATGGGCGATCATGGAGGAAACCAGCGCCACATTGTACTCGTGCTTGCCGCTGCGGGTACAAATTTTTCCTTTGAATTCAGGCTTGGCCAGATCTTCGTAGCTGATGGTGGCGAGCTTGCCGAGGCGCTCCTTGCTGGAGTAGATGGCGCGCACCCGGGTGGTCAGGGCGAACCAGCGGTTCTCCGGATCCCGATAGATGGAGGGGATATTCTCCTGCAGGGTCTTGCTGTCCACCGGCTGCACCAGATCCTTGTTCACCAGGTCGGTCAGGCGGCTGATGTCGACGGTCAGCATCAAATCCGCCGGGGAGAGCTTGCCTTCCCGCTCCAGACGCTCGTTCAGCCCCTCTTTGGCGAACACCACGTTGACCTTGATCCCGGTCTCCTTCTCGAACTGCTGGATGATGGGCTTGATCAGCTCATCCTGACGGGTGGAGTAGACGTTCACTTCAGCGGCGAATGCCGACTGGGCGGCCAGGGTGGAGAGAGCCAGCGCCAGCATCTTCATTTTCATTGTCCGTTCCTTGTGTGCGTATCGATTGATAACCATTTTTGTTTGCATTCTGCACGAGTCACGGCCTCAGGATCAAGGCGCTTCAGGGAGGTAGGATCACATATTTAACCATTGAACAAATGAAAGGGACCGAATGATGTCTCATCCGGTCCCTTGATGACGGCCTCTCCCCGCCGAGGCGTCGCAGCCTGACCTTCACGGCCCCGCGGCGCGGGGTATCAGAGCGCCTCGTCGTCGCTCTCGCCGGTGCGGATCCGCACCGCCTGCAACAGGTCATAGACGAAGATCTTGCCGTCACCTATCTTGCCGGTGTAGGCCGCCTTGCAGATGGCCTCGATCACCCCTTCCACGTTCTCGTCGGCGGTGGCGATCTCCAGCTTTACCTTCGGCAGGAAGTCGACCTGGTACTCGGCCCCCCGGTATAATTCGGTGTGCCCCTTCTGGCGACCGAAGCCCTTGACCTCGGAGACGGTCAGGCCTTCTACCCCCAGGTTGGCGATGGCCTCGCGCACGTCGTCCAACTTGAAGGGTTTGATAATCGCAGTAATCAGCTTCATCTGGTTGCTCCCAATCCATGGTATGTCACGAATGGGTCATCAATTCTTGTGCCAAGTATTTTTATTGTTTATTTTCATTAAGATAGACATCAACCCTTGAGCCATTACGGCTCAGGATCACCAAGGAAGCGCATCTCGCCCCATAATGAGGCACCAAGCTGCACCAGACTCCCTTGATGCACCAAATGAGAGCATCGCCCCATGTTAGTCATCTCCCAGAGCGTGATCATTCCCTGGCATGAGCTGCAGTTCCAGACCATGCGAGCCCAGGGGGCCGGGGGGCAGCACGTCAACAAGACCGACTCCGCCGTCTGGCTGCGTTTCGACTACAGAGACTCCCCCAGCCTGCCCCCCCTCTACAAGGAGGGGCTGGAGAGGCTCGCCGACAGCCGGGTCCACGACGGCTTCATCCAGATCAGGGTCGAGACCCACCGCAGTCAGGACATGAACCGCAAGGAGGCCATGAGCCGCCTGACCGAGCTGCTGAAAAAAGCCGCCTGGCGCCCCAAGGCGCGTCACGCCACCAAGCCGACCCGCAGCGCCCAGCGCAAGCGGGTCGAGGCCAAGAAGCGCAAGGGCGAGATCAAGTCCGCCCGCGGCAAACCCGGGCTGGAGTGACCAGCCTTGCCGCCCTCCGGAGGAGAAGAGGATGCAATACAGTTTTTGCGAGAGTCGTCACGGCCCCCTGCTCGTCGCCATCGATCGGCATGGCCTGCGTTATGTAGAATTCGTCCGGGGAGAGCAGCCGGTCACCCCGACGGCGGAATGGCAACGGGATGATCAGGCCCTGGCCCCCTTCGTCGAGCAGTTCGCCGCCTACTTCGCCGGCCGGCTGCGCCAGTTCGATCTGCCCCTCGCCGCCCGGGGAACGCCGTTCCAGCAGTCGGTGTGGCACGCCCTGTGCGACATCCCCTATGGCGAGACCGTCAGCTACCTCGAGATTGCCCAGGCCATCGGCAACCCCAAGGCGGTGCGCGCCGTGGGCGCCGCCAACGGCCGCAACCCCTTGAGCATCATAGTGCCCTGCCACCGGGTGATCGGTCGCAGCGGCGCACTGACCGGTTATGCCGGCGGCATCCCCATCAAACGCTGGCTGCTGGCGCTGGAGCAACAGACTGCCGACAACTTCACGCTGACCCCCTGACCATCAGGCGGCACCCCATCAAGCGTTGGTTGCTGGCGCAGCAAGCTGCCGGGGATAAGCCCCTTGCGAGGAGGCAAGATAAAACTCTAGTCATTTGAATGAATGCAGCATGAGTCCTGCACCACACAGGCGTCAGGCAGCATTTCCAAAATGAACAGAGTATGAAGAATCGCCTCAGAAGGGCTTCAGACACCGTCAGGCATCATGGCGTCACACTTGGATGGCACGGCTCATCCCTCATCCAGGTGGCACCCATGTGACGCTTCCAATCTGTCTTTTTCCCCGCGCCTCCCCAGAGGCGCTTTTTTTGTCCGTCGTCCGGCCACAAAAAAGCCCGCCGAAGCGGGCTCCTGTCCGATGCGTTGGCATCAGAGCGCGAGGAACAACCCCGCCAGGGAGGCGCTCATCAGGTTCGCCAGCACCCCCGCCAGGATGGCGCGCATGCCGTAGCGGGCGATGAAGGACTTGCGCTCCGGCACCATGGCCCCCAGGCCGCCGATGAGGATCGCCATGGAGGAGATGTTGGCAAAACCGCACAGGGCGAAGGTGACGATGGCCTTGCTCGACTCGTTCAGTGTCTGATCCTGTACTAGGGCGATGAAGGCGACGAACTCGTTGATGACGATCTTGGTGCCGATAAGCGCACCAGCCGCCTGGGCCTGCTCCCAGGGCACCCCGATGAGCCAGGAGACGGGGGCAAACAGCCAGCCCAGGATGATCTGGAAGCTCAACTCCAGCCCCACCAGGTCACCGGCCCAGCCCAGCAGGCCGTTGAGCAGGGCGATCACCCCGACGAAGGCCAGCAGGGTGGCCCCCACGGCAACCGCGATGTTGAGACCCGCCATGGCGCCATCGGCGGCCGCTTCAATGACGTTGGTGGCGCGGGGGATCTCCACGTCCTCGTGATGATCCACCTCTTCGGCAGCGGGCGGCACCAGGATCTTGGCCATGGCGAGCCCCGCAGGCGCGGACATGAAGGCGGCGGCGATCAGATACTTCAGCTCGACCCCTATGCTGGCGTACCCCACCAGGGTGCCACCGGCCACCGAGGCCAGGCCGCAGCTCATCACGGCGAAGAACTGGGAGTCGGACATCCTGGAGAGATAGGGCTTGACCACCAGGGGCGCCTCCACCATGCCGACGAAGATGTTGGCGGTGGCGGAGAGGCTCTCGGCGCGGCCGGTACCCAGCAATTTCTGCAGGCCGCCGCCAAGCAGGGCGATGACTTTGGGCATCAGGCCGATGTGGTAGAGGATGGCGATCACGGCAGAGAAGAAGATGATCACCGGCAGCACGTTGAAGGCGAAGATGAAGCCCAGCTTGAACTTGGCCAGATCCCCGAACAGGAAGGCGATCCCCTCCTGGCCGTAACCGATCACGCTGCTGACGCTTTCGCTGACGCCGTTGAGCGCCTGCTGGCCGGCGGGCAGCCAGAGCACCAGGGCGGCGAAGAGCACTTGCAGGCAGAGGGCGAAGCCTACTGTTCGCAACGGGATACGACGACGATTATCGGAGCAGAGTGCGGCCAGGGCCAGGATGCTCAGGATACCAAGCAGGGCGATCATGGGGATTCCATCCAGTGGGGCAAAAGATGGGCGCGGATTCTGCTCCCCTGCCCTCGCCACTGCAAGCCCGCCTGGTTACAACCCTGTTAGCAAAAACGTTTGCACGATATCGGTTTCGTCAACTGATTGATTTGACTCGACTTTTAAGCCGGACTCAAGCCAGCTTTCTTGCATGGAAACGATCATTCCTCCAGGCCGGACAATTTGCCCCCGAGCCAGGGGGCCAACCGCTGCGCCCAGTAGGGCTCGGGTCCGAAGCACTCCTTGAGGAAGTCGATGAAGAGGCGGATCTTGGGGTCCAGATGCTCCCGCCTGGCATAGACGGCGTGCACCGCCATCTTCTGGTTCGGTTGCCACTGGGGAAGCAGGGGGATGAGCTGGCCGGACTGCAACTCCTTGTCCAGCAGGTAGTTGGCCACATAGGCGATGCCGAGCCCGGCCAGGGCGGCGTCCCGCACCGCCTCCGCCAGATCCACCCGGTAGTTGCCCGCCACCTGCACCGTCTGCCGCTCCTTGCCCTGGCGAAACGACCACTCGTGGTAGCGCCGCTCCCGGCTCTGGTAGGTGATGCAGTTGTGGCGGGCCAGATCCCTGGGATGCAGTGGCGTGCCGTGACTCAGCAGATAGTCCGGCGAGGCCACCAGCACGAAGCCGATGTCCGCCAACCGCTGCCCCACCAGGGCCTCAGGCTTGTCCTCGTAGGTGGTGATCCAGAGATCCAGCCCCTCGTCCACCAGGTTGGTGCGGTGATCGAACAGGGACACCTCCAACTCCAGATCCGGGTAGCGCGCCTGAAACGCCTTGAGCCGCGGGATCACGTGCAGTCGGCCGAAGGACTGGCCCACCCCCAGGTGGAGCACGCCGCTCACCTTGCCGCGGCGCTCCGCCACCATGGATTCCGCCTCCAGCGCCACCGCCACCAGAGCGCGGCAGTGGCGGGCATACTCCTGACCCAGTTCGGTGAGCGCGAAGCGGCGGGTGGTGCGCTGCACCAGCTGGGCCCCGAGCGCCGTTTCCAGCAGGGCGAGCTGCTTGCTGATGTGGGACTTGGAGACCCCGAGCCGGCGTGCGGCCGCCGAGATACCCTGCTCGCGGACCAGGGCGTCGAAGATCACCATTTGGGGAAGACGTTGCAGCACGGCATAACCAGGGTGGATGGCGGGGCCCCATTATTCCAGAGCCGCCCGCCGTGGGATAGGGTCAGCGCCCGAGCGCCTCGAGGATCTGCCGCTTGAGAGGGTCGTCGGCCGGATTCTGGTTGGCGCCATAGCTCGCAATCAGCTTGCCATCGCGGTCCACCAGGTATTTGTGGAAGTTCCAGTTGGGGGCGTCACCGTCGGCGGCGGCCGCCAGCCCCTTGAACAGGGGCACCGCATCCGAGCCCCGCACCGCCACCCGGTTGAACATGGGGAAAGTCACCCCGTAGTCGCGCCGGCACACATCGGCGGTCTTGTTCTCGTTGCCCGCCTCCTGCCAGAAGTCGTTGGAGGGGAAGCCCAGCACCATCAGCCCCTTCTCCTTGTAACCCTGGTAGAGCGCCTCCAGATCCCGGAACTGGCCGCTGTACCCGCAGTAGGAGGCGGTGTTGACCACCAGCACCACCTTGCCCTCGGTCAGCCGGCAGAGGTTGTGGCGCTGGGTGCTGTTGAGCTCCCGCATCTCCACGTTGAAGTAGTCGGGGCAGGCGGCGGACGCCGCGCCCGAGCCGAGCAACAACAGCAGGGTGAACCATTTCATCGACGTGACTCCTCGCGTTTTCTCCATCATACGCAAGATCCCCGAACCTGGTTCAGGGATCAGTGCAGCGGGATCCCGGTCAGCCAGCCGTGGCCCCAGAAGATGAGCAGGGCCGTGAGGGCCAGTCCCGCCCCCAGGCTGATCCCGGTCCCCTGCCAGCTCGCCTCGGGCCGCGGCTTCTGCTGCCAGTCCCGCACCGAAATCCAGACGATGCTGACCAGCGCCCAGAGGCCGATACCGCCGAACAGCACCAGGGAGCGGGCCTCGCTGTTGACCGCCAGATGGGCCCCCGACCAGAGCAGCACCCCGAGCAGTTGGGGATGCACCAGCCAGCGCCGGAAATGGTTCGCGCCCTGGCCTGCGCACAGCAGGATCAGCGAGACGGGCATGGCCGCCATCACCAGAGTCGGCCCCCAGGGAGGCAGGAAATAGAGCGGCAACGGGCTGGCGCTGCGCCAGCCGGCGAGGATGCAGCCGATGGCGACAAACACCAGCAGCGAGAAGAGCCCCTTGTAGCGGTTCTCCCCCAGCCGCTCACGCAGACGGGCGCGATGGGTCGCGGCGAAACAGGGATAGAGGTGCGTCAGGGCAAACAACACTACCCCCAGGGTCAGCAGGATCATGGGTTGTTCCTCAAAGATGGCTCCTCGCAATAATGAGATCACTATGCCGCAAAGCCCCTCGCCAGAATACAAAAACCATATAAAAGACAGCGGGATAATAAAAAAGCCGATCCTGGGATCGGCAAGGTGCGTCAGAAGGTCTGCCGCGAGGCAGCCACATCCGCTACACGGGGCTGGGTGTGGCCGGCGCGTCGCGCCGGCCAGGAGAGGGGCTATTTGCGCAATAGATAGAGGGCGGCCACGTTGCGGGCCGTGAGCTGCAGGTTGGTGGTGGCGGTGGCCAGCGCCTCCGGCAGGGACATGGCGCGGTTGACCACGGCGAACACCGCATCGAGCCCGTGCTCATGCACCACGCCGCAATCATCGGTGAGGCAGCCGGCGATGCCGATCACCGGCTTGCCGAACCGCTTGGCACAGCGGGCCACCCCGATGGGCGTCTTGCCGTGGATGCTCTGGCTGTCGATGCGCCCCTCGCCGGTGATGACGAGATCCGCGTCGGCCACTGCCTCGGCCAGTTTCAGGGCTTCGATGACGATCTGGATGCCGGGCTTGAGCTCGGCGCCGAGCAGGCCCACCAGGGCGGCGCCCATGCCACCGGCAGCACCCGCCCCCGGGATCTCCCTGACCTGCTTGCCGAGCGCCTGCTCGATGCAGTCGGCGTAGCGGGCCAGGTTGGCGTCCAGCTGCGCCACCATCCCGGGGGTCGCCCCCTTCTGCGGGCCAAACACCGCAGAGGCCCCTTTCGGACCGCAGAGCGGATTGTCCACGTCGCAGGCCACCTCGATGTGGAGCCCGGCCAGGCGAGGATCCAGTCCGCTCAGGTCTATGGTCGCCAGCTCGGCCAGACCGGCGCCACCCAACTCGATGGCAGAGCCATCGTCCTTGAGCAACTTGCCGCCGAGGGCCTGGATCATGCCGGCGCCGCCGTCGTTGGTGGCACTGCCGCCGATGCCGAGGATAAGGTGAGTCACCCCCATCTCCAGCGCCGCCAGGATGAGCTCGCCGGTGCCAAAGCTCGAGGTATGCAGGGGATTGCGCCGCTCGGGCTCCACCAGATGCAGGCCGGAGGCGGCCGCCATCTCGATGACGGCCCGCTCGCCATCCCCCAGCAGACCGACGAAGCCCTGCACCCGGTTGCCGAGGGGGGCGGTCACCTCCACCGGCAGGATGCGGCCGCCGGTGGCGTCCACCAGGGACTGCACCGTCCCCTCGCCGCCATCCGCCATGGGCAGCTTGACGTAGGTGGCGTCGGGCAACACCTGCTTGAAACCGGCCTCGATGGCATCGGCCACCGCCATGGCGCTCAGGCTCTCCTTGAATGAATCCGGGGCGATCACAATTTTCATATCAGTTCCTTAGGCGAGACCGAACACGCCAAACATCAGGGTGGAGACGGCGGCTATGGTCAGACCGACGGCGGTTTCGTAGGGGATGAGCTTGAGCCGCTCGCCGACGCCCATGTGGACGCTGCCGCCGGTGGCATGGAAGAAGGAGCCGTGGGGCATGTGGTCGAACACAGTGGCCCCGGCGTGGATCATGGCGGCCCCCGCCAGGCTGCTGATGCCGAGCTCGATCAGGGTGGAGCTGAACACGTTGGAGGCGACGACGGTGCCGGCGGTGGTCGAGGCGGTCGCCAGCGACATCAGGGCACCGGAGATGGGGGCCAGCAGATAGGAGGGCAGACCGGAGGCGGTCAGGCCGCTGATCAGCACATCCTTGAGACCGGAGTTGGCGATGATGCCCGCCAGGGTACCGGTCCCCAGCAGCATGATGGCCACCGGCGCCATGCGGGCCAGACCCGAGACCGCAAACTGGTTCACCTTGCCGAACTTGCCCATCATCAGGGCACCCACCAGACCGCCGAGGGGCAGCGCGATCAGCGGATCCACGACGATACCGGCCACAGGACGCAGGGCCAGCAGCAGTATGGCCACCAGGGGCGCGCTGATGGCGGCGGCAAAGCCGGGCAGCTTGCTGCCATCGAAGCTCACCACCTCGTCGGCCGCGACCTTGCTGCCCCTGTTGTTCAGGCGCTTGGCGAGCCAGTAGGCCATCACCAGGCCGAACAGACCCGGGATGATGCCGGCTGCCATCACAGAGGTGAGGGGCAGGTGGAAGGCGTCGGACGCGGCGATGGCGTTGGGATTGGGAGACATGACGTTGCCCGCCTTGCCGCCGCCTATCATGGCCAGCAGGATGGCCGCCTTGGAGAGATCGGCACGGCGGGCGATGGCGAGCGCTATGGGGGCGACCGTGATGACGGCCACGTCCACGAAGACACCGACCGCGGTCAGGATCAGGGTGGCCAGGGCCAGCGCCAGCAGGGCCCGGGTCTCGCCGAGCTTCTTGACTATGGTCTCGGCGATGGTGGTGGCGGCGCCCGATTCGATGAGCACGCCCGCCAGTACCCCTGCCGCCAGGATCCGCATCACCGCCGTGGTGATCCCCTGGGCGCCGCCGATCATCAGGGCGACGGTCTGGGTCAGATCGGCCCCGCCGATCAGGCCGCCGGCCAGGGCGCCGACTATCATGCCGTAGGCGGGCGGCACCTTCTTCAGGATGAGGAAGATGGCGATGGAGAGCGCGGCGAGAGCGCCGAGCGCGGATACAGGGATCATGACGGGCACCTTTTGTTGTAATGAGTGGCCGCCATTATGGGGATCCCGGGCCGGAATGCTTTGGTCAGAAAGCCAAACTTTTCGCTGCCATCCCGATTTTTTTTGTTCAATCGAACAAATCAGCCGTCGAGATTCAGGCCGAGATAGAGCAGGAATTTGTCGTCTAACTTGTTGAAACTCAAGCCTGTTATCTGCTCTATTCGGGTCAGCCGGTAGCGCAGGGTGTTGGGATGGATGAACAGGGCTTCGGCACAGGGATGCAGATCACAATCCTGCAAGAAATACTGGCGCAGCGTCTTCTGCAGTACCCCCTTGGCGTCCTCCCTTGCCAGCCTGAGCAGGGGGGCGCGCAGCTGATCCGCCTGCCAGGAGTCCGCCAGGCTGCCGAGCAGCACCGGCAGCCGGTAATCCTCGAAGAAGTAGACCTGCTTGCGCGGCGCCTGGCGCATACCCCGGCGCAAGGTGTCCCGCGCCGTCTGGTAGGAGAGCGCCAGCCCTTCGATCCCGGCGAAGTAATCACCCACCCCGATGCGCACCCGAAAGTGGGGGATACGGGTCAGCAACTGCCTGATGCGGCTGCGCTCCTGCGCCGACTGCCAGACGCCGTCACTGAGCTGGGCCGGTTTGAGCACCACTATCTCGTCCAGGCCGTTGATGGCCACCAGGTTGTCCCGCTCCGGGTTTTCCAGCAGATGCACCAGTTCCCGCAGACGGGCGGGCTCCGCTTCCTCCAGCGCCAGCACGGCCACCACCCTGGGCTGGGCCAGATCCAGCTCGAGGAAGCGGGCCGCCTGCTGCAACTGATCGACCCGCCCCTCGCCGCGAATGAGCTGCAGCACCAGCTCCTCCTTGTGGCGCTTGTCCCACTGCAACTGCTCGGTGAGCGCCGCCTGCTCCAGGATCAGCTCGGCGGTCATGCGCACCAGCTCGGCGTAAGCACGAACGATGTCCGGATCCCCCGAGATGCCGATCACCCCCAGCAGCTCCCCCTGATAGGCGATGGGCAGGTTGATGCCGGGCCTTACCCCCTTGAGCTGACGGGCGGTGGCGTCGCTGATCTCCACCACCCGGTTCTCGGTCAGGGCCAGCACGGCCCCCTCGTGGCGCTGGTGCAGCCGCTCCGGGTTGCCGGAGGCGATGATCAGGCCCCGCTCGTCCATCACGTTGACCGAGAACGATAGTATCTTCATCGCCCTGCTCACTATCTGCCGGGCCAGGGTCTCGTTTAACTGCATAACATCTCCAACACGGGGACCGGGCTGGCTGTAAAGTGCCGGCGCCGGGGCAAAGATCCCACATCTTCAAGACAAGTGCGGGGGGGATCGCTAGAATAGGCCACTTTACGCCATCTGTGCCCCGCCCTGGATCAGGGATCCGGCGTCATGCCGCACCGTGGCAGGGTGGCTCCACCCATCCGGTATGGACTCCGCTATGGATTATGAATTTCGCCGCGACCCGTTCGGTGGCTATCGCGCCCGGTTCTCCATGGGCCACGAGGCCATCGGCCAGTGGCTGATCGACGAAGTGGGCAAGGACGAGGAGAAGCTCGACGAGCTGTTCGCCGTCATCGACCAGCTCTCCGGCCGGACCCGCACCGAATATCGGCTGCTCGGCGGCGACTACTCCCTGCTGCTGACCCACGAGGAGGCCGAGGTGAAGGCCAATGTCCTCAATATCGAGCAGGACGAGGATCTCGACGATCTCGCCTACTACGATGATGAACAGCTGGCCATGTGCGGGCTGGAAGACTTTGCCCAGGTGCTTGTCTCCTGGCGCGCCTTTATCCGCAACGAGGATATGGGCTGATCTCTCATATTTCGGGCGAGCATGCCCATTGCAACCCAACAGGATTGACTATGTCTATTTACGATTTTGATGACGAACTGCCGGAAGACGAACAGGATCAACCGAAGAAAGCCGCCCAGCCCAAGAAGAAGGGCAAGCAGGTGCTGAACACCCAGGTCAACCTGAGCCCCCGAGACGCCAGCCGCCTGAACGGCATGCACGTGGAGGCCATCACCACCCTGGACGACGTCAGCCTGCCGAAGAACGTGATCTTCAAGGCCGGCCTCATCGCCCTGGGCGAGCTGGAAGCGAGCAAGCGTGCCGACATCATCGCCCGGGTCATCGCCGAATCCGGCCGTTAATCTGGCTTGGGCCCCGTCAGCCTGGCCACCACCTGTCCCCAAAGCCGGAGCCTCAGCTCCGGCTTTTTTATTGTCCAAGCCGGTCAGAAGCCTCGGCAAGATGGTGATCCAGGGCTCCGACCAGTCCATTGCGCCTTGTGCAAGAGGAAGCAGCTCGTTAAGGTGCGCCCCTTGGAACCAACAAGGAGACTCAATGCTGCCACTTCCCGATGCCCTGATCTGGGCCGCCCTGGCCCTGGCCGTGCTGCTTTGCCTCGCCCGCCAACGCACACCCGGCCTGATCCTGCTGGGCATCGCCCTGCTCGGTGCCCTTACCCTTGGCCGCATCACGCCTCCGGCCCTGCTAATCAGCCTCGCCGGACTGCTGCTGGCCTGGCAAACTCCCAGCCTGCCACCACCCTGGCGCCCGATGGCCCTCGCCCTGGTACTGCTCTGGGCCGTCGCCCTGACCCTGCATCTCGTCCCGGGGTTCAGCAATCTGAAGGTGCTGGACCAGGTGCGGGCCGGCCCCGCCAGCGTGCCGTTCAACATGTACCTCAATCTCGACAAGCCGCTGATCTTCTTCGGCCTGTTGCTGGCCTGGCCCGCGCTGCCGGGTCCGGGTGGCCCCCTGCGGTGGCGCCCGCTGGCCCTGCTGCTGTTGCCGCTGTCGGCCCTGCTGATCACCGCCTGGCAACTGGGGGCCCTGAGACCCGAGGTAGGTCTGCCTCACTGGTGGTGGCTGTTCGCCCTCAACAACCTGCTGTTCACCTGCGTGGCAGAAGAGGCGCTGTTCCGGGGCTTTCTCCAGCAGGCCATCACCCGGCGCACCCGGGTCTGGCTGGGCATTCTCATCGCCAGCCTGCTGTTCGGGGTGGCACACCTGGCCGGCGGCCCGCTGCTGGTGTTGTTCGCCACCCTGGCGGGCGCCTGCTACGGCCTGGCGTTCCACCTGAGCGGGCGGCTCGGCGTCGCCATCCTGCTGCACTTTCTGTTCAACTTCGCCCACCTGGCCCTGTTCACCTATCCGCTGGCCAGCCGCTAAGCCCGGGGGAACGGCTCCCTGCGGGCAAAAAAATGCCCCGCACCGGGAGGTGCGGGGCAGCTTGTCAGCACCAAAGTGCTAGTCCACGTAGAAGGTCTGCTGGAAGCTCAGCGTCTGCTGCTGCCCCTCCCCCATGATCGTCAGGGTGAACTGGTAGGTGTCCTCGTTGCGGTAGGGCAACACCGCCAGGTAGTAGATGGAATCCCCCTCCTTCACCTCCTGGAAGCTCAGGGTACGGATGGTGCCGGTGAGGTTCTTGGCCTCCCCGCTGATCCCCACTGCCTGCGCCACCCCCTGCTTGTTCTGCACCGCGATGTTGACGATGCCGTTGTAACGGCTGCGCTCCAGGCCATAGGCCTTGGCCACCTCGGGGGTGAGGAAGCTGGAGTTGAAGGCGCTGTAGTGCACCTGCCAGGGGCCCAGCTCCTTCATCTGTTCGGCCCGCAGTGGCAACGTCATCAAGAGCGCCAGCAGGCAGCTCATCCAGACTGTTTTCATGATGTCATCCTTCTCGTGTTCCACTCTCCAGCAGGGCGGCGATCTCGGCGGGGATCTGCCTCGGCGCCTCGATGGCAACCGTCTTGTGGCGACCCAGCTCTCCCCGCACGATGCGAACCTGCCCCTTGGCCACCTTGCACTGCTTGGCCAGATACCTGATCAGGTGACTGTTGGCCTGGCCATCCACCGGCGGCGCCGTGATGGCCACTTTCAACTCGTCCCCGTGCAAACCGACGATCTGATCCCGGCTCGCCTTGGGCTGGATCATCAGATGCAACACCAGCTCGTCCCCTTCCAGCAGGACGGCGGGCATCAGATCATCCACCACAGCTGACCGAACAGATCCCCCAACAGATAGTTTATGGCCTGCAGCGCGATGAAGGCGACCAGCACGGAGAGATCCAGCCCTCCCAGGGCGGGCAGGATGCGGCGGATCGGCGCCAGGAAGGGTTCGGTCAGCTGGTGCATCACGTATTCGATGGGGTTGCGACCCTGGCTGACCCAGCTCAGGATGGCGCGGATCAGCAGGATCCAGAAGATCATGGAGCCCGCCTTCTTCAGCACGGTGAGCAGTGCAAACAGGCTGAGGGTCAGCCAGTCTGTCAGCAGCACGTTCATGCTCTTGAGCAGCGCCAGCTTGGCGAAGGCGATGAGCAACGCCAGCAGCACCGAGGCCATGTCCAGCCCGCCAAAGCCGGGAATGACGCGGCGCAGGGGCACCACCAGGGGATTGGTCAGCTTGACCACCATCTGGCTCATGGGGTTGTAGAAGTCGGCGCGGGCCCACTGCAGCCAGACCCGCAGCAGTACCACCATGAGGTAGAGATCAAAAACCGTGTTAATCAAAAAGTAAGCCGTGTTCATCCGGGCTCCTTGCTAAAAGAGGGTTCAAAAAAGGGTTTCCATCTCGCCGGCCCGGGTAACGGCCGCCTGCATGGCTCGCGCGGTCAGCGCCATCAGCCCCTGCTCCTGGAAGGTCTTGACGGCCTCGGCCGTGGTCCCCCCCTTGCTGGTCACCTGCTCCCGCAGGGTCTGCAGGGAGAGAGCCGGGTTCTGCTCCACCATGGCGGCAGCGCCCAGCGCCGTCTGCTGCACCAGCAGCCTGGCCTGTTCGGGGGAGAAGCCCATGGCCTCCGCCTCTTCGGCAATCGCCTGCATGAACAGGAAGAAGTAGGCCGGGGCACTGCCCGCCGCCGCGATGACGCCGTTGATGCCGGACTCCTGCTCCACCCAGAGGGTCTTGCCCACCGCCTGCATCATCTGCTCGGCGCAGTCGCGATCGGCCTGCTCGATGCCGGGCGGCGCGTAGAGCCCCGTCATCCCCAGCCCCAGCAGGGAGGGGGTGTTGGGCATGGTGCGGATGATGCGGCCATGGCCTCCCGCCATCTCCTGCAAACGCGCCACCCTGATGCCGGCGGCGATGGAGACGAGCAGCTTGCCCGCCAGCGACCCGAGTTCGGCCACCAGCGTCGTCAGCATGCCCGCCATCAGCTGGGGCTTGACCGCCAGCACGATCACCTCGGCCTCACGGGCCGCCTCGGCATTGTCCTGGGTGACGCGAATGCCAAACCGGCTGGCCAGCTCGTCCAGCTTGGGACGGCTGGGGTTGGCGGCGATGATACGATCGGCCGGGTAGCCGGCCTGGACGAGGCCGGCAATGATACTGCGGCTCATGTTGCCTGCGCCGATAAAGGCGAGAATTCTATGCTGCATCCTGGACTCCTGCTGATGAAATGGCTGCGGAGCCCCGCATGCCCGCCCCGATAAGGACGAGGGTTCTCTGCTGCATCAAACACTCCTGTTGCTGACAGCGCTGCGGATGCCCGTTCTGACCGCCCTGGGCCGGCAATGGCATCAAACGCTCCTGTTGCCTGAAAAAAGCGCAAGCCCCGCCTGACATCGCGGGGGCCTGCTCATGAATAGTCGCGGGCACCGAAGATGGCGGTACCGACCCGCACCATGGTGCTGCCATGGGCGATGGCGGGCTCGAGATCCTCGGTCATGCCCATCGAGAGGGTATCGACACTCGGGTATTGTTGCGCAAGCTCGGTGAACAGAGCCTGCATGCGTGCCATCTGGGCGGCCAGCACCGCCTCGTCACGGGTGTGCTCGGGGATCGCCATCAGGCCGCGCAGCACCAGGCGTTCACTCCGGGCCACCAGGGCGGCCAGGCGGAAAATCTCTTGCTCCGACGTACCGGATTTGCTGCTCTCTCCGCTAATATTGATTTGCAGACAGATATTTAGCGGCGCCAACCCGGCAGGACGCTGGTTGTTGAGACGCTCGATGAGCTTGTCGCGATCGACGCTTTGCACCCAGTCGAACCGCTCCGCCACCAGTTTGGACTTGTTCGATTGCAGCGGGCCGATAAAGTGCCACTCTATGTCTGTGCAGGCGGCCTGCTCACGCAGGGCATCTATCTTGAGGGCCGCCTCCTGGGCGTAGGATTCGCCGAAGCGCCGCTGACCGGCGGCATAGGCGGCCTGGATGTCCACCAGCGGCTTGGTCTTGCTGACCGCCAGCAACTGGATATGATCGGCGCCACGGCCGACGCGTCGGGCAGCCTCTACAATACGTTCCTTTACCTGAAGCAGGTGCTGGGCAATCTGGCTCATATTTCGTTCGTGATCTTGTGATGGGAGAATAACAAATCTATGGATATCACAGAGTTATTGGCATTCAGTGTAAAGCATAAGGCCTCGGATCTACACCTCTCCGCCGGGGTCCCTCCGATGATCAGGGTTGACGGGGAGGTTCGCAAGATCAATTTGCCCGCCCTGGATCACCGGGAAGTCCATGCCCTCATCTACGACATCATGAACGACCACCAGCGCAAGGAGCTGGAGGAGAACTTCGAGGTGGACTTCTCCTTCGAGGTGCCCGGCATGGCGCGCTTCCGGGTCAACGCCTTCCAGCAGGCGCGGGGCTCGGGCGCCGTGTTCCGTACCATTCCGAGCACAGTCCTGACCCTGGACGATCTGGCGGCACCCGAGATATTTCGCAAGATAGCGGAGTTTCCCCGCGGCCTGGTGCTGGTGACAGGGCCGACCGGTTCGGGCAAGTCCACCACCCTGGCGGCCATGGTTGACTACATCAACGACAACTTCCACCACCATATCCTCACCATCGAGGATCCCATCGAATTCGTGCACGAGAACAAGCGCTGCCTGGTCAACCAGCGGGAGGTGCACCGCGACACCAAGAGCTTCAGCAACGCCCTGCGCTCGGCCCTGCGGGAAGACCCGGACATCATACTGGTGGGGGAGATGCGCGACCTCGAGACCATCCGCCTCGCCATGACGGCAGCCGAGACCGGCCACCTGGTGTTTGGCACCCTGCACACCTCGTCGGCGGCCAAGACCATAGACCGTATCATCGACGTCTTCCCCGGCTCGGAGAAGGACATGGTGCGTTCCATGCTGTCCGAATCCCTGCGGGCGGTCATCTCCCAGACCCTGCTCAAGCGGATCGGGGGTGGCCGGGTGGCGGCCCACGAGATCATGATGGGCATTCCCGCCGTGCGCAACCTCATCCGGGAGGACAAGGTGGCCCAGCTCTACTCCGTCATCCAGACCGGGATGACCCACGGCATGCAGACCATGGACCAGAGCCTCAAGCAGCTGGTCAACCGGGGGATCGTCGCCGCCCTCGACGCCAAGGCCAAGGCGGTCGACCCCAACACCATTTAAGCTCGCACACCCAAGGAGATGCCATGGACATGGATGTTCTGCTCGCAGCACTGGTTGAACAAAAGGGCTCGGACCTCTTCATCACGGTCGATGCCCCCCCCACTCTCAAGGTCAACGGGCGCCTGGTGCCGCTCGGAGAAACCCCGCTGGACAGACAGACCGCGCTGGCCCTGGTCAAGAGCAGCCTGGATGCCGAGCATTTCGAACGCTACCAGCACACCCGGGAGGCCAACTACGCCATCCATCGTGAGGGGCTTGGGCGCTTTCGGGTCAGCGCCTTCTGGCAGCAGGACCTGCCGGGCATGGTGCTGCGCCGCATCGAGACCCGCATTCCCACCTTCGACGAGCTGGTGCTGCCCCCGATATTGCAGGACGTCGCCATGGCCAAGCGCGGCCTGGTGCTATTCGTCGGGGCCACGGGCGCCGGCAAATCCACCACCCAGGCGGCCATGCTCGGCTATCGCAACCAGCATGGCGACGGCCACATCCTGACGGTGGAAGACCCGGTGGAGTTCGTCCACCAGCACGGTCGCTGCCTGGTGACCCAGCGGGAGGTCGGCATCGACACCGGCTCCTTCGACGTGGCGCTCAGAAACTCCCTGCGCCAGGCACCGGACGTCATCCTGATCGGCGAGATCCGCAACCAGGAGACCATGGAGTTCGCCATCCAGTTTGCCGAGACGGGCCACCTCTGCCTCGCCACCCTGCACGCCAACAATGCCAACCAGGCGCTGGATCGCATCCTCCACCTGGTTCCCCAGGAGAAGCACCGCCAGTTCCTGTTCGATCTCTCCTTCAATCTGCGCGCCATCGTCGCACAACAACTGCTGCCGAGCATCGACGGGAGTCGCCGCTTCGCCGCCTTCGAAATCCTGCTCAACACCCCCCTCATCACCGACATCGTCCGCAAGGGGGAGATGCATCGGCTCAAGGAGGTGATGACCAAGTCCACCGAGCTCGGCATGCAGACCTTCGATCAGGCGCTGTTCACCCTGTTCTGCGCCGGCCAAATTGGCTACAGTGAGGCCCTTGCCCATGCCGACTCCGCCAACGACCTGCGACTGCTGATCAAGCTGTCGGGGCGCGAGCAGCTGGGTGCAGGTACTCTCGACAACGTCACCCTGGATGAATGAGGGGCGTGCGTCACCGCTATAAAGGATCGTTATGCTGATTGTGGTTTCCCCGGCCAAGACGCTGGATTACGAGTCGCCCCTGGTGACGTCCCGTTTCACCCAACCCGAGCTGCTGGACCACTCCGCCGAGCTGATCGGCCGGGCCCGCCAGCTGAGCCCGGATCAGATCGCCAGCCTGATGAAGATCAGCGACAAGCTGGCCGGCCTCAACGCCGCCCGCTTTGCCCAGTGGCAACCCGACTTCAGCCCGGCCAACGCCCGCCAGGCCTTGCTGGCATTCAAGGGGGACGTCTACACGGGGCTGGCGGCGGACGACTTCGACGACGGGGATCTCGACTTCGCCCAGGAGCACCTGCGCATGCTCTCCGGCCTCTACGGGGTGCTGCGCCCGCTGGATCTGATGATGCCCTACCGGCTGGAGATGGGCATTCGCCTGGACAACGCGCGCGGCAAGGATCTCTACCAGTTCTGGGGCGACATCATCACGGAACACCTGAACCAGGCGCTGGCCGCCCAGGGGGACGAGGTGCTGATCAACCTGGCTTCCGACGAATATTTCAAGTCGGTGCGCCCGAAGACCCTGCAGGGGCGCATCGTCACGCCGGTGTTCAAGGACGAGAAGAACGGCCAGTTCAAGATCATCAGCTTCTACGCCAAGAAGGCGCGCGGCATGATGGCCCGCCACATCATCAAGCACCGCCTCACCAGGGTGGAACAGTTGACCGGCTTCAACGCCGACGGCTACTACTTCGTGCCGGAAGAGTCTGATGCAGGCACCCTGATGTTCAAGCGCGCTGAAAATTAATTACACCCAGCAGGGAACCAAGTCAGGGATCCTCGGGTCTGACTCTGTGAATCCTCTGTTGTAAGCACTTTTTGTTGGCCGACGTTCATGCGTCGGCTTTTTTCTTTTCCACCCCTCGGCAGGCGCCGGACAGCAGAACGGCCATCCGGGGATGGCCGTTCTGGCGGGCAGGCTTACTTCTTTTTCTTCTTGGCCGACTTCTTGGCATCCTTCGGCTTTTTCTTCTTCACCGGCACCCGCGCCTCCTTGTGCCTGGGGCGCAGCTCGTCGATCACCCGGCGCTTGAGGCGCTCCTCGGTGTAACGCTCGATCTTGGCCACCATGGCCATGTCGTGGGCCTCCACCAGGCTGATGGCACAGCCACGGTTGCCGGCGCGACCGGTGCGGCCGATGCGGTGCACGTAGACATCGGCGCCGTAGGGCATGTCGTAGTTGATGACATGGCTGACGTTCGGCAGGTCGATACCGCGGGCGGCCACGTCGGTGGCAATCAGGAAGGGCACCTCCCCTTCGTGGAACTTGCGGATCGACTCGATGCGCTTGGCCTGCTCCATCTCGCCGCGGATCCAGGCACAGGGCACGCCTGCCGCCTGCAACTGGCCGGAAAGCTCCGCCAATCGCTCACGGGTCTTGACGAAAATAATCGCCTTCTGGGTCTCCGGGTTTTTCAGGATATGCACCAGCAGAGCCAGCTTGTGGGCGGCATCGTCCGCCAAGTGCACCCACTGAGTGATGGGGCGACGTTCGCTGCGCGGCGGTTCGGCGTGCAGCTCCACCGGGTCTTTCAGGATCTCGCTCGCGAACTTCTCCAGGCCCGCCCCTTCCAGGGTGGCGGAGAAGAGCATGGTGTGCTTGCGGTAGCGCGCCTCTTCCACGATGCGGTTCACGTCCTTGATGAAGCCCATGTCCAGCATGCGGTCCGCTTCATCCAGCACCAGCACCTCGATGTCGTGGCTCTCGAACTCCTCTTTCTCGATGTACTCGAGCAGACGGCCCGGGGTGGCGACGACGATGTCGGTAGTCTTGGTCAGGGCGGGCAGTTGCTCCTCGTGGCTCACGCCGCCGATGATGGTCTCGATGCTCAGATGGGTGTGCACCGCCAGCGCCTTGGCATGGGCGCTGACCTGCAGGGCCAGCTCGCGGGTCGGAGTCAGGATCAGCATGCGGCACGGCCCCGGCTTGCGGCGCGGGAAATCCAGCAGGTGCTGCATGGCCGGCAACAGGAAGGCGGCTGTCTTGCCGGTGCCTGTCGGGGCGGATGCCAGAATATCGCGGCCGTCCAGGGCTGGCTCCAGCACCATCTGCTGAATGGTGGTGGGGCGGGTGAATCCCATCTCGGCCAAGGCCCGGCTGAGGGCTGGATTCAGGTCGAAATCATCAAAGGACTGGCTCATGGCAATACTCGGTCATTAAGGAAACGGCAGATTATAGGCGATTATGCCGCCGGCTCCTATGGTGACTGTGGCTTAGCCGCTATAATCGCCGACCATTTTCAACGGGCAGGTACAGGACGGGAGCCGGATGGGACGAAGCAGCGGTTTTACCTTCAAGCAATTTCACGTCAACCACGACCGTTGCGCCATGAAAGTGGGCACGGACGGCATCCTGCTGGGGGCCTGGGCACCGGTCACCGGCGCCCGCCGGGTGCTGGACATCGGCACCGGCAGCGGTCTCATCGCCCTCATGCTGGCCCAGCGCAGCACGAACGACTGCCGGATCGACGGGGTGGAGCTGGATAAGGATGCAGCCGATCAGGCCAGGGAGAATGTCGCCACCTCCCCCTGGCACAGCCGGGTCACCGTCATAGAGAGCGCCATTCAGGATTATCACGCCGAACCCTATGATCTGATCGTCTCCAACCCTCCCTACTTCGTGGCAGGCCAGCCATTTCGCGATCCGGCCAGGGCCCTGGCCCGTCACACGGGAGCACTCGATCCCCACGGATTGCTGGCCGCAAGCAACCGTCTGCTGAACCGGCATGGACAGCTGGCCCTGGTGCTGCCGACGGCGATGGCGGATGAAATTTTATGCATTTCGTCGAGTTATGATCTGCATGCGAGTTGTTATCTGGCTGTTATCACCAGGGAGGGGAAAGAGGCAAATCGTGTTTTATTGCTACTTGGCAGAGGATTAAACAAGTGCAACAGGGGTGAAATTGTCATCCATTCTGCTACCGGCGGCTATTCCGACAGATATATCCAACTCACCAGCCCCTTCTATTTGAAGATGTAAATTTTGCCTTGAACTATTTTTTCACATCATTATGCTGACTGCTAAATGAGCGCCCGCTCCAGACCAGTTCAAA
This sequence comes from Aeromonas sp. FDAARGOS 1409, assembly GCF_019048705.1. Classification (NCBI taxonomy): domain Bacteria; kingdom Pseudomonadati; phylum Pseudomonadota; class Gammaproteobacteria; order Aeromonadales; family Aeromonadaceae; genus Aeromonas; species Aeromonas sp. FDAARGOS 1409. The sequence goes on along the minus strand of NZ_CP077395.1, from coordinate 1,912,917 downwards.
CCACTGGTCGCGATGAAAAAATCAGCGGGGCTCTTTTTTTTACCCCTGAACAACGCCGGTCACCGACCAATAAAAAACTATAACAAGCAATAGTTTACAAGACAGACGAGGTTGAACTTGACGAAATCACTCACATTGTCCGACGTACTCGGATTGGGCTTCATGACCTTCGCCTTCTATCTGGGCGCAGGCAACATCATCTTCCCGCCCCTGGCCGGCTTCATGGCGGGCGAGCACCTCTCCCTGGCCATGCTGGGCTTCCTGGTCACCGCCGTGGGTCTGCCCCTGATCACCATCATCGCCGTCGCCAAGGCGGGCAACGGCTGGGCCGGCATGACCAAGCTGCTGCCGGCTGGCGTGGCCACCGCCCTGGCCGTCGCCATCTACATCATCATCGGCCCGGCCTTCGCCGCTCCCCGTACCGGCCTGGTAGCCTACGAGATGGGCCTCAAGCCCTTTATCGGTGATATGGGCCAGGCCGGGCTGATCGCCTACACTGTCGTCTTCTTTGGCATCTCCATCCTGGTCTCCATGAATCAGGGCAAGCTGATGGACGCCATCGGCAAGTACCTGACCCCGGTGCTGATGCTGCTGCTGCTGACCCTGGCCGTCGGTGTCTTCGTCGCGCCCCAGGGCACCATGCCTGCCGCTTCCGGTGACTACCAGAACACCCCCTTCGTGAAAGGGATCCTGGAGGGCTACAACACCATGGACACCCTGGCGTCCCTGATGTTTGGCGCCCTGATCGTCGATCTGCTGCGCCAGAAGGGCATCAACGACTACCAGAGCCAGTTCAAGTACTTGGCCATCGCGGGCATCATCTCCGCCATCGGCCTGTCCGTGGTCTATGTCTCCCTGTTCCAGCTCGGCAACACCGCGGCCGGCGTCGCCACCGACGTCAGCAACGGCGGTGCCATCGTCAACGCCTATGTGCTGAGCCTGTTCGGCCAGCCCGGTCAGTTCATCCTGGCGGCCATCATCACCCTGGCCTGCTTCACCACCGCAGTGGGTCTGATCTCCGCCTGCTCCGACTTCTTCCACAACCTCACCGGCATGAGCTACAAGAAGCTGGTGGTGCTGCTGGGCGTCATCTGCGCCGTGGTGGCCAACGTGGGTCTGAGCCAGCTCATCAGCCTCTCCATCCCTGTCCTGGTCGCCATCTACCCGGTGGCCGTGGCGCTGGTGCTGGTCACCTTCCTGAAGGGTTACTTCGGCCGCCCCCGCCTGGTGTTCCGCTCCGTGCTGCTGGTCGCCTTCCTGTTCGGCTGCCTGGACGGCCTGGGCGCCGCCGGCATGAAGATGGATGCGTTCGCCTTCCTGCCGCTGTTCGACAAGGGCCTGGCCTGGTTGCTGCCGACCCTGCTGGCCTGCGGCCTGGGTGTCATGGTACGCGGTGCCGACAAGCTGGCTGCCGAAGCCGCCTGACCGTCACCCCGGCGCCATCGCTAGATAAAAAAGAGGCCAGCATCTGCTGGCCTCTTTCATTGGTGTTAGTGGGTGCGAAATGGTCGCTCGCTCAGAGCACGGGAGCAGGCTTGGGCTTGCCTGCCAGGCCGTACCAGTGATGTTCGAGCCGGCCGGCGTGCCAGCGCAGGGTGCCCCAGGGCTGTTCGGCCTGCCAGCGCGGGAAACTGATCTGCACGCTGTTGTCCTCGTACTTGTAGAGGGAGGTGCGGATCTCGATATCCGACAGGATGAGCAGCACAACCCCTCCGATGACACTCCATTTCAGCATCTTCCACATGGCGATTACTCGAAGCAGATCTCTATGGTGGCGCGGCCATATTCAGAATCGAACGGCATCATGATCTTGGCGCCGTCGGCCCTGTGGGTAATGGTGTGATTGGGGCCGGAGACGATGATGGGGGTCGCCATGTCGAACTCATAGCCCTTCTCTCCCAGCATGCGCTTGGCGCCGCCCGTCACCATGTTGGTGATCTCTCCCACCATGTCAGTCACCTCCTCGTTGAGGGTGGCCGGCGCCTCCCCCAGCATGCGGCGCATGATCTCAAGGGCCAGCCCTTTCTCGAAGCTGATGGAGAGGGAGCCCCGGGTCTGCGGACCCACCATGCCGATGAGGCCGGAGACGTCTCCCCGTGCCAGCTCGTCCGTCTTGCGCTTGGGGGCGCCAGGTTTGAGCTCCAGCTGCGCCATGGTGGAGAGCACGTTGAGCAGGGAGAGCAGGAACGGGTTTACAAAATCAGCCTTCATCTTGACTTCCTAGGATGGCAGAGCAGCTAGCGCATTGGCCATGAGCTTCTATGGTCTTGTTGGTAATAGTAAAACCATGCTGGCGAGCCTGCTCGGAAAAGGCGCCGTCGATGGCCGGATCATGCAGCTCCACCACCTCCTTGCAGCGGTCGCAGATCAACAATTGCATCGGATGGGCATGGTCGAAATGGCAGCAGAAGATGAAGGCGTTGAGCGACTCCACCTTGTGGGCAAACCCCTGCTCGAGCAGGAAGTCGAGCGCCCGGTAGACGGTGGGGGGCTTGGCATGGGCCTCGGTCCGCTGCAACTGGGCCAGCAGATCGTAGGCGCTGATGGCATTGCCATGAGCGGCAAGCAGTCGGAACACCTGGCGCCGGGTGGGGGTGAAGCGGATCCCGCGCTGCTCGCAGAGGCGCTCCGCTCGTTGTAGAAGTTGGTCTTGATTCATGATCACGCAGATACCCTGTCAATTAGCCGGATACTATCACAGGGCCTACCCGGCGCGGCGACAAAATTCATTTTCGGAGCCTGTCTCACGTTGTGGTAGAATCCGCCCCCTTGTTTGGCCAACCCGGATGATTTTTATGCAGGCGCAGCGCTTTTCCATCGCCCCCATGCTGGATTGGTGAGATTTTTTCTCTAGCCCTTATCAGGCGTGGCCTTCAATTTCCATGGGGCAGATATGGGGCAGGTGGCGGCCAAAACGGCTTTAATCAGGAGTTTTCTCAAGCCTTTCAGCTTTTCTTGTCTACTCTGCGAATATGTCCCAACAACTTTGTTCGTTAAATACAAAAATCAACATCATCAACAGGTTATGTTGATGTTGGTGACCATTTGATTATACCCACTCCAGATCTTAAGAGCGAATAGGAGGGAACATGGGTAGTAGCATCGTCGTACGGTTCTGCCTATGTGCCTTCCTTGAGCTGTTTGCTGTGCTAGCAGGAACGTCTACCACCTGACCTAGGCCACTGACAAAGACCAAAAATGAAAAAGCCCGCGATTCGCGGGCTTGCCCTTCCAGAAGATTATCTTCGAGCCTCCATCTTCGTGATCGCAGTTAGCCTACGCACTTCTTTCTCTCTCTGCTGATCTATATAGCTGGCCAGGTCAGTCAGGTGCACCAGATAGTCGCTCTTTTGGCTGGTTCTGAACGTCGGGATGGGTAACATCCCTGCGTTTGCCCGCTGTCTGGCTGTTTGATATGACAGACCAAAATAATCACTACAAATGTCTTTAAGCGGCACGACAGGTTTCTCGTATTGCGCCAAGAGCATAAAAACGGTTTGCATGCTGTCACCTCACAACAGAGCCGGTGAAACTGGGAAAACCGGGAAATCCATTAATCCACCTCCAGCTCGGTCAGGTCTCTCTTGATACGTTCTGGCCAGATGGCAAAATAGCGGGCTGAATCGCCCCGGCTTCTCTAGACACTTTCGAGCCGCTCGAAATATTGCTTTTCACACTCTACTGGCGATAGCCCATTGTTGAAACTGTGCCGGCGCTTGGGGTTGTAAAACATTTCAATGTAATCGAACACATCCTGCCGGGCTTCCTCGCGATCCGCATAGGTTTTACGTCGGATCCGCTCGCGTTTTAGGAGCTGGAAGAAACTCTCCGCCACCGCGTTATCATGACAATTGCCACGTCTGCTCATGCTGGCCTTAAGCCGATGATCCCGCAAAAAATCCTGCCAGTCATAGCTGCTAAACTGGCTCCCTTGGTCGGAATGAACCAGCACTTCCTGCTCCGGTCGCCGTCGCCACACCGCCATCAGTAACGCGCTGATAGCCAGCTCTCGGTCGATACGTGGCCCCATTGACCAACCAATGACTTGTCGTGAGAACAAATCCAATACCGCAGCCAGATAGAGCCAACCTTCATGGGTTCGGATATAAGTGATGTCTGTTACCCAGACCTTATTTGGCTCAGTCACATCGAACTGGCGTTCAAGATGGTTCGGTGCAACCACCGTTGGCCGGCCACCATAATGACCGGGACGGCGGCGATAACCGGTTTGTGAACGTAAACCTTCATGACGCATTAATCGCGCCACCCGGTGTTTCCCACAGGTCTCGCCCATCTCTCGCAGGTCATCCCGGATCTTGCGATAACCATAGATGCCCCCGCTTTCTAGCCAACATTGCTTGATCTGGCCAAGAAGGCGTTGGTCTTCCAGGGCTCGGGCAGATAAAGGCTGGTGCTGCCAGGCGTAATAACCGCTCGGGTGGACATTCATCATCCGACACAGTCTGCGGATGGGATGTGCGGACGCGTGCTCCCGGATGAAGGCGTACCTTACCCTGACAGCTTGGCAAAGTACGCGGCGGCCTTTTTTAAGATATCTCGCTCATCGGTGACGCGACGCAGTTCAGCCTTGAGGCGCCGAATTTCGGCTTGCTGGCTGGAGTCATCCTGTTGCTGCGCTTCGGGTTGGCTGTAGCGTTTGATCCAGACATAAAGACTGTGGCTGGAAATACCAAGTCGTTCAGCGACCTCTGCTACTGGGTAATTGCGCTCAGTCACCTGCTTGACGGCTGCCAGTTTGAATTCTTCTGTGTAACGTTGCTGCTTGCTCATAACACCTCCTGATTGACCTCAGTTTGAGGCTCTTGAGGTGTCTAGGAAAGTAGGGGCGATTCATCCATTACATCACTACATGTACTATCGTTAGCTCATACTAAGTGTTGCATTTTTTGGAATTTATGTTGTTTTTAAACATGTTAGCTATCACCTCTCAATTAAACATGAATGGCGCCTATCATGAGAGACTCATATAATTCCCATCAACCCGCCACCATACTGGTAGTGGACGATACCCCGGACAACCTGATGCTGATGGCAGAGCTGCTCAAGGACAAGTACAGGGTCAAGCTAGCCAACAATGGTGAGAAGGCGCTGCGCATTCTGGCGGGAGATCCGCTGCCGGATCTCATTCTGTTGGATATCATGATGCCCGGACTGTCCGGGTTGCAGGTGGCTGAACAGTTGCAGCAAGATGCCCGCACCCGCCATATCCCCATCATCTTCCTCACCTCCATGGCGGCGGTGGAGAGCGAGCTCCAGGGGCTGGCGCTGGGGGCCGTCGATTACATCACCAAGCCCATCAGCCCGTCGCGAGTGCTGGCGCGGGTCGAAACCCAGATTAAGCTTAAGGCGGCCGCCGACTTTCTGCGGGATCAGAACGATTTTCTCGAGCAGGAGGTCCAGCGCCGGACCCGTGAGGTGGTGGCCATCCAGGAGGTGACCATCCAGGCCATGGCCTCTCTTGCGGAGACCCGCGACAATGAAACCGGCAACCATATTCGCCGGACTCAGCACTACGTCAAGCTACTGGCCGAGCTGCTGCGTGATCACCCCCGTTTTCGCCACTTCCTCAATGACGAGACCATTCACCTGTTGTTCAAGTCGGCTCCCTTGCATGACATTGGTAAGGTCGGCATCCCCGATCATATCCTGCTGAAACCCGGTCGCCTCACTAAGGAAGAGTTCGAGATCATGATGACCCACACCACGCTCGGGCGCGATGCTATCCAGCGGGCCGAGGATCAGCTCGGGTTTCCGGTGGATTTTCTGCGCCTGGCCAAGGAGATCGCCTACAGCCATCAGGAGAAGTGGGATGGCAGCGGTTATCCCCTGGGCCTCTCTGGGGATGACATCCCCATCAGTGCCAGGTTGATGGCGGTGGCCGATGTCTATGATGCGTTGATCAGTCACCGGGTCTACAAGCCGGGCATGCCGCACGAGGAGGCTGTGGATATCATCCGCCAGGGAGGGGGCTGGCACTTCGATCCGGACGTCTGTGCCGCCTTCCTGTCCGCCACCGAGCAATTCAAGGCCATCGCCGAACGCTTCAGCGACAGCGAGCAGGGTTTGGCCAAGCAACAGCCAACCCCCTGAGCCAAGACAAAGAGCCACTCTGCTGCCGGGAATGCCTCACGAGGAAGCACCGGACATCATTCGCCAGGGGTCTTTGAGCCTTCCATCCGGGTACCTGCGCTGACTTTCTGTCTAATGCTGAGCTGCAGGGTGCTGTATGGAGCTCGGCATTCAAGGTAAGAGGGAAGATATCGTGTTGATGCGATTGTTCAAGGCCCTGTCTCTGTTTATCTGTCTCGGCGGCCAAGGGTTCGCGACCGAGCTTAAGATCGTCGTCAGCCAGTACACGCCTCCCTATGTCTTCGAAGACGGTAGTGGCATCCTGCTTGACATAGTTCGCACCGCTCTGGCGGAGGGCGGTTATCAGGTCAAGCCTATCTATGTTCCTATCGAACGCGGTTTCAGGATGTTTGCCGATCGGCAGGTAGACGGCACGACCATTATTCAGGAGAGTTCTGGGCTACAGGCTGAATACTCCGATTACTTCATGCAATACCACAACCGGGCCTTTGTCCTGAAGTCCAGCCAGCAGGTCATTCACCGTATTGCCGATCTGGGCGGTAAGTCTGTGATCGCCTTCCAGTATGCCGAACGCTATCTGGGGGAGGAGTTTGCTCGGGCCGTTGCCGGCAACCCCCGCTACAAGGAGCTGGCTCAGCAACAGAGCCAGGTTCATATGCTGCTGCTCGGCCGGATAGATGTCGCGATCATGGATGAGAGCATCTTCCGTTATTACCACCAGAAGCTGATCGCCGAGCGTCAGGTTGAGCCCGGGCAGGAGGTCATCAGTTACGACATCTTCCCGCCGACGCGCTTCAAGGCCGCCTTTACTGATCCTGCGGTACGCGACGGTTTTGACAAGGCTATCGCTCTCATGCGCAAGGATGGGCGCTATGAGGCCATTTACCGCAAGTACACCGAGCGATATTTCTCCGTTGAGCCCTAGCAAGGAGGCTGTGTGTTTCATTCACTGCGTGCCCGTTTATCGCTCCTGCTCATGATGGCAGTCACCCTGACCCTGGCCGTTTCCGGCTTCTACGGTCACTCGCGCCTCGTCGGCGAACTAAACGAACGCTTCGGCGATCTTCAGGTGGGGGCGTTGAACCGCATCGCCCAGAGCGCGGCAACGCCACTGTGGGAGCTTAACAAGGATGTGATCGCTAATCTTTTGCGCGCCCAACTGGCTATTCCCGAGATTGCCGCACTGGAAATCAAAGATGTAAATGACGTGACGATTGCCGCCTTCAACCGCGATGCCACGGGAGCTATCGTGGCGCTCAAGGACGACTTGCCGATGCATGCGCTCACGCTGGAGAAGGTGATCGTCCTCACCGATAAGCCCGATGAACGTATCGGTCTCCTGCGCGTACAGTTCTCCCGCGACAAACTCGACGCGACCATCCGCAGCAACTTCTACCAGCTCATCCTGCAGATCCTGGCCGTGGATCTGGTGCTGATAGTCCTGTTGCTCACCAGCCTGCGCATCGTCTTCCGGCCGTTGGCCGATCTGCGTGAGGCGCTCATGATGCTGGGTGGACAGAACGGAGAGACCGCCAGCGGCATCACCGAGTTGCCGGAGGGCCAGCATCAGGAGCTTGCCGGCCTGATCCGCGGCTTTAACTTGGCGTTGCGCCGGATCCGCGAGGAGGCGAACAGGCAGGAAACTGTGCTGGGGGGCAAGGCGCGGGCTGGCGAGCTGTCGCAGCAGTTGCAAAACAGCGACGATCTGGCCCAATTCGGCCAGCGATTGCTGCAATATCTTATCCCCTGGCTGGGGGCCGATGTGGGGGCCTTCTTCGTCCACGATGAGGACGAGGGCGATTTTCGCTGCCGGGCCGGATTTGGCATCGAACCATCGGGTTGCAGGCCGTTCAAGATGAGTGAGGGGTTGGCTGGTGAGGCTGTGGCGACGGGCAGGGTGATACAGTGTCAGAACCTGCCGGATGAGGCAATCAGGATCCAGTCCGGCCTTCTTTCTGCCGTGCCACGCACGCTGTCCATCGTCCCTATCCGAAGTGCAGAGAGGGTGATCGCCGTGCTGGAGTTGGGCTACATGAATGTTCCCCGATATCAGGAGGAGGTGCTGACCGACGCGGTGCCGGTGATCGCCTTCAGTCTTGCCTTGTTGATGAGCAAGCAAGCGACATTGCGCGAGTTGCAGGAGCGCAGCGAGCTGGAAGAGCGTACCAGGCTGCTCTTGGAATCGGTCAACGATGGCATCGTCGGGCTGGATACCGAGGGCGTGATGACCTTTGCCAATCCGGCGGCACCGGCCATGCTCGGCTACCGCACGGATGAGCTGGTCGGCCGGCAGATGCATGCGCTGGTGCATCACCATCATGCCGATGGGCGCGAGTTTCCCCTCGAGGAGTGCCCCATGTACCTGACCGGGCGCGACGGCCAGCCGCGCACCGTGGACAGTGAGGTGTTCTGGCGTAAGGACGGTAGCTCGATTGCAGTGGAATACTCAACCACCCCGATGCTCAAGGGCGATACGCTGATCGGCTCTGTGGTGGTGTATCGGGACATTACCCGGCGCCGGGCGGCCGAGCGCAAGTTCAGGGATCTTCTAGAGTCCGCTCCGGATGCCATGGTGATAGTCAATCACGAGGGTGACATAGTGCTGGTCAACCGGCGGGCCCTCGAGCTGTTCGGCTGGAACCGTGAGGAGCTGCTGGGGCGCAAGATCGAAATGCTGGTGCCGGCGCGCTACCGCCCCCATCATCCGAGCCAGCGTGATCAGTTCTTTGGTCAGCCTCAGGCGAGGGCTATGGGGCAGGGACAGGAGTTGTTCGGCTTGCACAGGGACGGCCGGGAGTTTCCAGTGGAGATCAGCTTGAGCCCCATTGAGACCGAGGATGGGGTGCTGGTATCCAGCGCCATCCGCGACATCACCGAGCGCAGGATAGCCGAGCAGGCCCTGCGCACGGCCAGCGAACGCCTGACCCTGGTGCAGGAGGCAGGCGGCATCGGCCTGTTCGACATCGATCTCGTGACAGGCCGCAACTACTGGACGCCGCAACTGGAGCAGATGTTCGGGCTCGAGCCCAGGGGCTTCGGCGGCACCCAGGAGCACTGGAAGAGGTTGCTGCATCCTGACGATGTCGAGTCAGCCAGCCAGGTCTTCGAGCGCGCGATCGAGGGGGGGGCCGATCGGATTGAGTTCGACTTTCGCATCGTGCGTCAAAGTGACGGGGCAGTGCGAACCTTCAAGTCGCTATGCCGCTTCACACGCACACCAGACGGTACTCCGCTGCGCGCAACCGGGGTCAACATCGATGTCACGGCGCTGACCGAGGCGCGGGCAGTAGCGGAAGAGGCGACCCAGGCCAAGAGCGCCTTCCTCGCCAACATGAGCCACGAGATCCGTACCCCCATGAATGCCATCATCGGCATGAGCCATCTCGCCCTGCGCACCCAGCTAGATCGCCGTCAGCGCAACTACATCGAGAAGGTGCACCGCTCGGCGGAGAATCTGCTCGGGATCATCAACGACATCCTCGATTTCTCGAAGATCGAGGCGGGCAAGATGGAGCTGGAGCTTATCCCCTTCCGTCTGGAGGACGTGCTGGACAATTTCGCCAACATGATTGGCCTGAGGGCCGAGGAGAAGGGGCTGGAGCTGCTGTTCGACACGGCGCACGATCTGCCGACGGCGCTGATCGGCGACCCGCTGCGGCTGGGGCAAATCCTGATCAACCTCGGCAACAACGCGGCCAAATTCACCGAGCGGGGGGAGATAGTGGTGGGAGCCGAGGTGCTCCATGACGAGGGTGAACACCTGGAGTTGCACTTTTGGGTGCGCGACACAGGCATCGGCATCAGCGGCCAGCAGTGCGAACGGATGTTCCAGTCGTTCAGCCAGGCCGACAGCTCGACCACCCGTAAGTACGGCGGTACTGGTCTGGGTCTGGCCATCTCCAAGCGGCTGGTGGAACTGATGGGGGGACGCATCTGGGTGGAAAGCGTGTTGGGACAAGGTTCGACTTTCCACTTCTGCGTCATGCTGGGGCGGCAGCGTGGCGAGCTGCCGCGGCGCATGTTCACCCAGGATGAGCTGTTAGGTGTGCGGGCCCTGGTGGTGGACGACAACGCCAGCGCCCGCGAAATCCTCTATGGCATGGCCCGCAGCTTCGGCATTGAGGTGGATGTGGCCGACAGTGGCCGCGCCGCTCTGGCGATGCTGATAGCGGCCGAGGGCAAGTCACTGCCCTATGATCTGGTGCTGATGGACTGGCGCATGCCGGGCATGGACGGAGTGGAGACGGTGCGGCAGATGCATGCTGCCAATCTGGCGCAGACGCCGTCGGTGATCATGGTCACCGCCTTCGGCCGCGAGGAGGTTCGTGAGCAGGCCGAGTCGCAGGGGGTGGAATTGCCCGTGGTGCTGACCAAACCTGTTACTCCATCTAACCTGCTGGAGGCGCTCGGCAGCGTACTTGGCAAGATCCGACTCGTCGACAGCCGGACGACCGAGCGATCAGAACTGAATGCCAGCGCCACGGCCAGCCTGAGTGGTGCCCGCCTGCTGCTGGTGGAAGACAACGAATTGAACCGCGAGCTGGCCAGCGAGCTGCTGCAGGAGGCGGGCATATCCCTCAGCCTGGCGGTCAACGGCCAGGAGGCGCTCGACCTGCTTGCGCAGGACGCCGACTTCGACGGCGTCCTGATGGATTGCCAGATGCCGGTGATGGACGGTTATACGGCCACCAAGTTTATCCGCCAGCAGTCGCGCTTTGCCACATTGCCGGTGATCGCCATGACCGCCAACGCCATGAGCGGCGATCGGGAGCAGGCGTTGGCCTGTGGCATGAACGATCACATCGCCAAACCTCTCGACGTGGCCAGTATGTTCGCGACCCTGGCCAAATGGATCAAGCCACGCGCCCGTCAACCAGTAATGGCCAGCGTGACTGCGCTCGAGGCTGTGCCGCCTACAGGTCTCTTACCTACCGAGCTGGATGGCATTGATCAGGCTGCCGGCCTGGCCACCTGCCAGGGGAAGGCTGAGCTCTATCAGCGGTTGCTTCGCAAGTTCCATGCCGCCAATCAGGGCTTCGCCGCGCAGTTCGCGGCCGCCCTCGCGGATCCCGATGCCTCGGCGGCAACCCGGCTCGCGCACAGCCTGAAGGGGACGGCCGGCAACATCGGAGCCTTCGAGGTCGCCCAAGCGGCGGCCGAGCTGGAGTTGTGTTGTCAATCCAGTGCGAGGGGTGAGCAGCTCCAGACTGCGCTCAACAGGGTGGAACAAAGCCTGGCCCCTGTGCTCGCCGCCCTGGCCGTATTGGATGCAGATACGCTAGAGCCTGCGCCGTCGGTAGCCCTCCCCGATGCGGACATACAGCCACGATTGGCCAGGCTTGGCCAACTACTGGCAGAGAGCGACAGCGAAGCGATCGAGGTGCTGGTCGAGTTGCAAGCCCTCTCCCTGCAGCCCGAATTGGTCGAACGCCTGGCCAAGGTGGCACAGCAGGTGGAACGCTTCGAGTTCGACGCGGCGTTAGCTGCGCTCTTGAAGTGACGAAAATCAAATGTCGCCCTATCAACTGATTAAGAGTTGTGTAGTTTCCCGTAGTTACTGTGGTGGTCAAATCATCTCGAAGCCGACGTCGGTTGGACAAAAATATGGATGGGAAAAGGTAGCATAATGCCGATTATGCTATTCTCAGCGATTCAGGTTAGTGCTGTCATAACGATGAAGTGAGCTTGAAATCTCTGCGTCTGCCTGGGGCTGCGAAAGATGTGCCACGTTGGTATTACATTCTCGTACTGTGATCTCAAAGGCCTGTGAATGGGAGCAGATGCTCCCACTTTTCCCACTTTATCTGGCCTCTTCTACCACCTTGGCCTGTTGTAGTCGCTCAAACTTGGCATGTACCCGGTTGGGATAGAGGTCGGTATAGATCTGCCAGAGGATGTTGATGTTTCTATGGCCGGTAACCTGGGCGACCTCGTCGATGACAAAGCCTGCCTCAAACAGACGGCAGGCTCCTTCGCGGCGTAGGTCGTGCCAGCGCAGGTCTTCAATACCAAACTCTGTTCTGACTCGTTGAAAACCGGCGGTGACGCTCTTGCCGTTGTAGGGGAAGATGCGATCGTCGGTTCTGGGTTGACGCTTGAGGATCTCCCAGGCTTCGCCCAACAGAGGAACCAGCATATGGTTCCCTATCTTCTTTCTCGGGTCTTTGCGGTCTTCCACCATTACTGCACGGTTCTTCTCATCTACGCCAGACCACTTGATCTTGCACACCTCGCTTATTCGCATGCAACTCAGGATGGCGAAGTTGAGCAGGTCTGTGTAGGGGATCTTGGCCATGCTGTGGCTCTGCCGTTTTTCCAGTCCCTGGATGATCCGCTCCAGTTCATTGCTCACCGGGCGGCGAGTGCGCTTCTGGGCCTTCCCCACCAGTTTCAGGTTGTTGAGGGTCTTGCGAGCTTCCAAGATGAGCTTGTTGTCGATCGGAATATTGAAGACGGGGCTGGCCGCTGCAAAGACAGAGCCAAGGTAGCTGATGTCGTGGGCTATGGTGGCAGGCGAGGCTCCTGCACGCTTTCTCGCCTGACAGTGGTCAACCAGATCCTTGATGGTGAGCTGGTCGGCATTGAGCGCCGCGATATCGCAGTCGGCAACCAGATCGAGGCAGTAGGCCTTGGTTCTGCCTATGGTGGGGCTGATAGCTGGATGGGCACGGTAGAGTGAAATGAGTTCGCGGATGGTGGGAACGGGTTGCACCAGGCCAGGCAAACCATCCCTCTCGATCATCGCAACCATCTGCATTCCCCAGCTCTTGGCGTCGGACTGTCTGCCAAAGGTTCGGGATTCTCGGTATACTACCTCTTCGCCTTTATGTTCCCTGACGGTACAGCGATAGCGTAACTCGCCTTTGCTGGTCTTACGTTTTTCTATTGTGTAGCCGGCCATAGATACCTCGTGGAGTACACCTGCCCCATGAAATGGTGGGGCAGATATGGGGCAGGTTCAATCAACAAATGTCTGGAAACACCCGCAAATGACTCAGAAACAAATCAGTGAAAACCCCGTGAAATCAGGCTCTGAGGCCATATCTGGCAAGCCTGCCCACCGCCAGACATTCTCGATTGCCCCCATGCTGGACTGGACCGATCGGCATTGCCGATACTTCCACCGTCTGATGACCCGCCAGACCCTGCTGTATACCGAGATGGTGACCACGGGCGCCATCATCCACGGCAAGGGGGACTATCTGGGCTACAGCGAGCAGGAACACCCCCTCGCCCTGCAGCTGGGAGGCAGCAACCCGGCGGATCTGGCCCGCTGTGCCAAACTGGCCGAGGAGCGCGGCTATGACGAGATCAACCTCAACGTGGGCTGCCCGTCGGATCGTGTCCAGAACGGCCGCTTCGGCGCCTGCCTGATGGGCGAGCCCGCCCTGGTGGCCGACTGCGTCAAGGCGATGCGCGACGTGGTCAAGATCCCGGTAACCGTGAAGACCCGCATCGGCATCGACGAGCAGGACTCCTACGAGTTTTTGCAGACCTTCATCGAGCAGGTGCGCGACGCCGGCTGCGACACCTTCATCGTCCACGCCCGCAAGGCCTGGCTGAGCGGCCTGAGCCCGAAAGAGAACCGCGAGATCCCGCCGCTGGACTACCCCCGCGTCTACCGGGTCAAGCAGGATTATCCGGATCTGACCATCGCCATCAACGGCGGGGTCACCAGCCTGGAGCAGTCCCTCGAACACATGCAGCACCTCGACGGTGTCATGATGGGGCGCGAGGCCTACCAGAACCCCTACCTCCTGGCCGAGGTCGACAACCGGATCTTCGGCCTGGCGGGCGAGGTGCCGAGCCGCCACGAGGTGGTGCGGATGATGCTGCCCTACATGGAACAGGAGCTGGCCAAGGGCAACTACCTCTCCCACATGACCCGCCACATGCTGGGCCTGTTCCAGAACATGCAGGGCGCCCGCGCCTGGCGTCGTCACCTGAGCGAGAATGCCTGCAAGCCGGGCGCCGGCATCCAGGTGGTGCTAGACGCCATGGCCAAGGTGCCGGAATTCGCCAGCGCCGAGTCGGTGGAGTAACCATGTATCGCTTCACCGGCTCCTGGCTGCACAAGGCCTTGGTGCGCCTCTGCGCCGGCCTGCTCGCCATCCTGGGCATCAAGCTCAGCGCCTTCTATTTCATCGGGCTGCTGATCGTGCTGGGCCTGCACCGGGATCAGCTGCTGGGCTGACACCCCAGACAGGAAAGCCGGCGCTGCGATGCGCCGGCTTTTTTGTTTCCTTGACGGGAATGGGGGCCGATTCACTCCTCCGACGCCACGAACTGCAGCTCGGGGGGGGACGAGGTCAGCACGTCGGCGCAGTAATCCCAGGTCGAGATGCGGTAATGCTGCAAGTCCTCGTCCAGATGCAGGCCATCGGACTCCTGATGGAACCAGCTGGCGAAGCGGGACGGGATGATCAGCTGGATCTGCTCCTCGATGATGTGGCTGTCGCGCCCTTCCGCCAGATCGCAGTCTTCCATCACCCGCACCGCGAAGATGTGGCGGAAATTGACCCGGCAGAGGGGCTGCGGCGGCAGGTCTATGCTGCGGGCACGGCCCAGCATAATGGTCAGGGTGTCGCTCCAGATGTCCTGATGCAGCTCGGCCACCACCAGGCCGGGGGGGAGTTGACGAGAGGGGGCCCAGGGTACGGCCACCTGCCGAATGGCATTCTTCTGTTCCATATCCACCTCACTACAGCGCATGCCATATCCTGAGTGTATCTGAAACAAATTCTAACGAAGATGGCAAGAAAAAACCCGGCATGAGCCGGGTTTCATTTGATTACTTTACGCGATTACTTGACGGCGTCTTTCAGCGCCTTGCCTGCCACAAAGGACGGCACATTGGCGGCTGCAATCTGGATCTCTTTGCCAGTCTGCGGGTTGCGACCGGTGCGGCCCGCACGATGGTTGACCTTGAAGGTACCAAAACCCACCAACTGAACGGCATCGCCCTCTTTCAGGCTCTGGGTAATACCATTGATGATCTCTTCCAGAGCGACTTTGGCCTGAGCTTTGCTCAGGTCTGCTTTGGCGGCAATTGCATCGACAAGTTGAGCTTTGTTCATAACATTTCCTTTATGATCGGGCATTTAGCACCGGGCCACTCTATTCAAAAAAAAACACTCAGGCAAAGGCTTTATCAGCCGGATTGGCTTGAATGCTGGGGTTTTCATCAAGATCTGCGGAAATAGTCACATATCTCGCCCCTTTGTCACCCAGATGGGCGACACGGCGCGCGAAACCGGCGGAGACTTGTATGCAGCCCCCAGCCTGATGTAACAATATCCCTACACTCCTATTGACGGTCAACAGGATTTTCCCTAGTTATAGGAGTGTCGTCAGTCGATGAGAATGACCGGAGGTGTGCGACCAGAGTGCCGCATGCCATGCCCATGGAGGGACTATGTTAACTGAACTGGAAAACACCAAGCGCGCACTGGCAGGAAAGCACAGAGCGATAGACGACTGGCTCGATGCCAGACAGGCGTTGCTGGTCGAGTACATGCGACTGGCCGGGCTCATGCCCACCAAGTCCAAGCAGCGATCCCTTCCCGGTCACATCGAGCTGCAACGCTTCTGCGAACAGCTGGTCGACTACGTCAGCGCCGGCCATTTCGAGATCTACAACCACGTGGTCACTGCCTTCGAGCAGGCCAGCGGCGACAAGCTGGAGCTGGCCAAACGCATCTACCCCCACATCCGGGCCTGTACCGAGTTCGCGCTGGAGTTCAACGACAAGTACAGCAATGCCGACGAGGCACAGCTGTTGCAACTCGACGAGGATCTGAACCAGCTGGGCCCCGTGCTGGAAGACAGGTTTAAGCAGGAAGACCGCCTGGTCAAGGCGCTGCAGGTGGTGGAATCCCTCAGCCATCAGCGGGTCTGATATCCAATACCGGAGCCAGTTCAACATCCTGATGCGCCAGCTACATTACACTCTGGAACATGAACGATGAGCACTGTGCTCGCACGCAGACCGGAGACGACCATGGCCGAGCGCCGCCACTTCACACGCATTTTTTATTTGACCGCCGCCAGGCTCACCCAGGGTGAACTCCAGTGGCGCACCCAGCTGGTCGATGTCTCCCTGCAGGGGGCCCTGCTGCTCAGGCCAGAGGATTGGGTCGCCAGCGACGACAAGGAGTACGAAATCTGCTTCGTGCTGGGGGGCAGCGACATCGAGATCAAGATGCAGGTCGAGCTGACCCACGAGGCCAGCAAGAAGCTGGGCTTCTATTGCCACCACATCGACATCGACAGCGCCACCCACCTCAAGCGGATGATTGAACTGAACATCGGGGAAGAGCAGCTTCTCCATCGCGAGCTGGAGCAGTTGCTGCAAGAACACAGGGAGCACGTCCCGCCGACGACGCCCTGAGAGGCGCGGATACACAAAGGAGCGCCGAGGCGCTCCTTTTCATTGTCTGTCGACCGCCATCGGCTACAGGGCCTCGAGGGCATCGGAGAGTTTCTTCACCGGCACCACCTCCATCCCCTCAATGGGGTGTTTGGGGGCATTGGCGTGGGGCACGATGGCGCGGCGGAAACCGTGCTTGGCCGCCTCCTGCAGCCGCTCCTGGCCGGAGGGCACGGGCCTTATCTCGCCGGAGAGCCCCACCTCGCCGAACACCACCAGATCCTTGGGCAGGGCCTGATCCCTGAAGCTGGACACCATGGCCAGCAGCAGCGCCAGATCCGCGCTGGTCTCCTCCACCTTGACGCCGCCGACCACGTTGATGAAGACGTCCTGATCCGCCATCTGCAACCCCCCGTGACGGTGCAGCACCGCCAGCAACATGGCGAGGCGGTTGTGATCCATCCCCACCGCCACCCGGCGCGGGTTGGAGAGCTGGGAGTAGTCCACCAGCGCCTGCAGTTCCACCAAGAGCGGGCGGGTGCCCTCCCAGATCACCATGACGATGGAGCCGGGGGCCTGCTCCTCGCCCCGGCTGAGGAAGATGGCAGAGGGGTTGCTCACCTCCTTCATCCCCTGCCCCGTCATGGCGAACACGCCGAGCTCGTTGACCGCCCCGAAGCGGTTCTTGTGGGAGCGCAGGGTACGGAACCGGGAGTCATGACCCCCGTCCAGCAGCACGGAGCAGTCGATGCAGTGCTCCAGCACCTTGGGGCCGGCCAGGGTGCCGTCCTTGGTGACGTGGCCCACCATGAAGATGGCCACATGGTTCTGCTTGGCGTAGCGGGTGAGCAGGGCCGCGGACTCGCGCACCTGGGAGACGGAGCCCGGCGCGGACTGCACGTCCGCCACGTGCATCACCTGGATGGAGTCGATGACCATGATCTGCGGCTGCTCCTGCTGGGCGATGAGGCAGATCTGCTCGACGCTGGTCTCGGACAGCATGCGCAGCCGATCGGTGGGCAGGCCCAGCCGGCCGGCCCGCATCGCCACCTGCTGCAGGGACTCCTCCCCGGTCACGTAGAGGGTCTTCATCCGCTGCGCCAGGCCACACATGGTCTGCAGCAGCAGGGTCGACTTGCCCGCCCCCGGATTGCCGCCGATGAGGATGGCCGAGCCGGGCACCACGCCGCCGCCGAGCACCCGGTCCAGCTCCTTGAAGCCGGAGCTGAAACGGGGGATCTCGGTGGTGGCGATCTCCGCCAGGGTCTGCACCTGGCTGCCGACGGCACCGGCATAACCTGTGTAGCGGGCGCTCTTGCCGGGCGTCGCGACCCCCAGCCTCACCTCGGTGATGGTGTTCCACTCCTTGCACTCGCTGCACTGACCTTGCCAGCGGGTGAAGTCGGCTCCACATTCGGAACAAACATAGGCGGTTTTGTTTTTGGCCATGGATAACTCGGGGACAGGATGAATTCCTGCTTGATATACTGGTTTGCGACCGACAGATCAAACCCAGAATCGGAAAAGTGACTTTCCGCGGCAGGAATACATGGATTCAGAACAGCCCCTACACCTGATAGAACAGCTTGTCCCCCTGCTTCGGGAAAAGGACTTCGACGACATCTTCAACCGCTTGACCCAGAACGAGAATACCAACGGCCGTTTCCTGCTGAAGATGGAGCTCAAGCGCAAGTGCACCCCCTGCCGACGCGTGATCGACATGCGCAACGAGCTCGGCGCCCTCTGCCAGGTATACGAGTTCGAGGGGGTCACCCACTTCATGCCCGCCGAGGCCATCGAGCTGTTTCAATCCCAGTGCTACCTCTACCGGGACGCCTATACCCTGGGGGTCTACGAGGCGCTGCAAGCCTGGTACAGGCTCAATCAGGGGCGCAGCGAGCACCTCTCCCTGCCGCTCAATCCGTTTCAGCCCTTCGAGGTCAACGCCATCCCCTTCGCCAGCCACTACGGCAGGCAGGAGGAGCGGATGCACTTCAGCTCGCCCATGGTGCTGCACCTGGCGAGCGGGGAGAAACTGCAGGTCAAGAGCTCGGATATCTCCCTCGGCGGGATCCGGGTCTCGGTGCCCTACCTGCCCGAGTATCAGACCGGCGAGCAGATCGAGGTCTTCTTCACCGGCCTGGAGCGCGAACACCCTCACCCCGTGCTGCGCCAGCCGATCGTCTACCAGATCCTGGGGGAGGAGCAGAAAGAGGGGAAGTACTGGCTCCGCCTGGTGAAGAGCGGCGAGCACCCCGCCTTCGACAGCTTCCTGCGCGACTTCATCGAACACAACCGCAACCGCTACCGGGTCAGCGTCGACTACCTGCTGTCGGCCGCCGTCATCAAGGGGTATGAACAGTTCTACCTGCCGCGCATGACGGGCATGCCGCTCTTCTTCGGCAAGGGCAGTGCCCCGGCCCTCGAGATCGCCCTGCGGACCGAGAACAACCAGCACATCCTGGAGTACTGGCGCGACGCCAAGAACCGCGACATGCTCGCCACCCTCTTCCCGGCGGCGCGGATGCCCTCCCTGCTGCCGGACAGGGGGGGGCTGCGAGAGACCCTGATCTACAGCTTCACCCACTCGGTACGCAGCCACCTCTACTTCTTCTCCGCCACCCGGGAAGAGCTGGAGCAGAGCGGGCTGACCACCCTGTTCTTCCAGGTAGGCGCCCGCCGCCCCAGCTGGCGCGTCTACAAGTTCAGCCTGGAGGCCTGCACCCTGGCCGAGGCCGATCTCGACAGCCAGCCGGGAGGGGCACACCAGCTGCAGGACAGGCTGCTGCGCGAGCGGCTAGACCAGCTGGGTTACGTGGGCATGCTGCAGGAGATAGGGCTCGACAATCAGCGCGAGGAATTCCGGTTCGACAGCCGCCAGGCGCACAACGCCAACGACTTGCAGCGCTTCGGCCACGACATTCATGCGGTCCCCTTCGAAATAGAGACGCTGCACTATGTGCAACTGCGCAAGGAGGCCCGCTACGTCCACAAGACGGCCATCGTGGTCCGCCACCAGGATCGCGCCTGGCTCGGCTGGACCCGCGACATCTCGGCCCACGGCATGCAGATCGAGCTGGAGGAGCCGTTTGCCGGCGAGAAGGGGGACATACTCCAGGTCGCCCTGCCCCGCCTGCAGGATCTCGCCAGGAACATGGATCTGCAGCGTCTCCCCTACCGGCTGGTCAGCCTCAACCAGAGTCGAACCGTGTTGCACCTGTGCATCGAGGGGGTGGCGGAGCGCCACATCGGCCACCAGTTCTTCAGCCTGCTAATAGAGAGCAACCAGAACAAGCTCAAGACCACCCGGGAGCACAAGCGCTACCGTGGCATGGCCAGGGCGCTGCGCAACCTCTATACCCACCACCTGTTCAACACCCCTGTCTACGTGAACAAGCTCAACGGGCCGCCCCGCCCCGCAGCCCTGGGGCTGGCCCCCAGGCCGCGCAGTCTCGCCGGCCTGTTGCAGGCTTGCGCCGAGCGGGAGGGGCAGGCGAACCTCTACCCCTTGCTGCAGGGTTCCCTGCTCAAGACCCTGCTGCTCGCCCCCCTGCGCACCATCCTTCGGGAAGACAAGCCGGAGGAGGAGGAGGTCTATATCGCCGGCCTGCACACCAAGGGGGGCGCGCCCCTGTTTCGCAGCCAGCTTGCCAGCAGCTTTGCATCGGTGGAGCAGAAGCGCCGCTTCATCGAGTCGGCCCGGCAGCAGGGTGAGTTCTATTCGGTGCTGGTCGGCATCTCCCGCACCGGCCGGCCGGACACCAGCTTCATCGCCAACGAGCTGGACTACATCGCCAAGTTCGCCATTCACAAGGCCAAGAAGCTGGAAGAGGAGCTTTGGAGCGTGGTGGGGGTGGGCGAGCTGACCGATACCACCCAGGCCACCCTGTTCCGGCTCGGCATCGCCGCGCACTGACCCTGGCGGGGCGAGCGCCATTCACGACAAGGGCGGCCCCGGGGCCGCCCTTGTCCGTCTCAAGCCGCCTGCGGGTTGCGCAGCCAGGCCAGGATCTCGGGGAAGTGATCCTCCTGGGCCTGGGGCGCCGTCAGCATGTTGATGTGGTCGTAGTCGAGCCGGTTGCCGTTGTCCCGCCCGAGGCGGGTATGGCGGGTGGCCGAGCCCATCTCGTCGCTGAAACGGCGCACGTCGGTCGGGTGACCCAGCACCTTGTCGGCCTTGGCCGAGATCATCCAGAGCGGCGGCCAGTTGACCCTGGCTGCCGCCTCCCCGTAGGCAAAGCCATCGAACGGATCCTGCCAGGGGCCGCACTTCACCCAGGGGATGGTCTCCTGCAGGTAGCGCAGCGGCTCATCGTCCGCCCCTATCCGCAACCGGCGCGCGGCCAGAAAACCGCGATGGCGCGCCAGCCAGGGGGCCAGCCGGTTCCAAATCAGATCCACCTTCAACCAGCGCTCGGGGTTCTGCACCGAGACCCCCCGCTTGGTGCCGAAGAACACCAGGCTGGCTATCTGGTCGGCCAGTGCGGGGAAGCGCACCAGGGTCGAGGCCATGATGACCCCCCCCCAGGAGTGCGCCATCCAGTGCACCCTGGCGCCGGCATGGCGAGCGGCGACCCAGCGTTGCAGGGCGGGCAGATCCTCGGTGATCAGCTCATGCTGGCCGTGACCGGCCCGTTCGGCGATGGCCGGGGTGCTGAGCCCCCGCCCCCGCAGATCCGCCACATACACCTGATAGCCGTGCCGTGCCAGGAAACAGGCCAGCCCCTTGCCGGATTCGGTGTAGAAGATGCGGCCGTTCTCGATGGCGCCGTGCACCATCAGGATGGGATCCGCATGCACCGCGACACCGGGCTGGATGTGGCGTACGTGCAGTCGATGCTCGCCGCAGGGGACAAACAGGGATTGTTGCAACAGTTCCATCTTGCTTTCAGCTCCTCCTTGAGCCTGCTCAGCCCCAGCGCCGGTCGCGACAGGCCAGCGCGCCGAGCAGGCAGAGCACCCCTTCCAGATCGTGGTGGTTGAGGGTGGCCGCCGCCTGGGCACGCACCAGTGGCTTGGCGTGGATGGCGATGCCCAGACCGGCCACCCCCATCATCCTGAGATCGTTGGCCCCATCGCCGACGGCCACCGTCTGGCTGGCGGCGATGCCGTGCTCCGCCGCGAGCCGCCGCAGCACCTCGGCCTTGACGGCGGCATCCACTATGGGGCCGCTCACCTTGCCGGTCAGCAGACCCCCCTCCACCGCCAGCTCGTTGGCGAAGACGGCGTCCAGTCCAAGCTCCCGCTGCAATTGACCGGCGAACCGGGTGAAACCGCCCGAGGCGATCGCCACCTTCCAGCCCGCCTGTTTGAGGGTATCGACCATGAGTGGCAAGCCGGGCATCCAGGGCATGTTCGCCGCCACCTCGTCGAGGATGGTGACCGGCGCCCCTTCCAGCAGGGCCACCCTGGCCCTCAGGCTGTCGGCAAACTCCAGCTTGCCCTGCATGGCCGCCGCCGTGACGGCCGCCACCTGTTCGCCCACGCCCGCCAGCCGCGCTATCTCGTCGATGCACTCGATCCGGATCGCGGTGGAGTCCATGTCCATCACCAGCAAACCGGGTTCCCCCAGGGTGGGCAGGGTCGGCAGGTGGCACAGATCGATGTCCCACTCCTGGGCTTTCAGTTCCTGCACCAGTTCAGGGGAGAAGCGGCTCGCCCCGAGCAGCAGCAGGGGGATGCCGGCCTGCTCCCCCACGGGATAGAGACTGGCCTCCACCTCGTGGCTGGCCAGCAGCCTGGCCAGCCGCCCCAGATGGCCGGCGTCCAGCGCCCTGCCAAACAGGACGAGCCAGGCGCCATCGTGGGCACGGGACGCAGGCAGCAGGGCTTCGGGAGTGAGCTGCCAGCAGGGCGCGCTGCACAGGGCACTGGACCAGTCGTGCAGGGAGCGGGGGAGTTGGGACAACAACATAAGAGAGACGCCTTCCTTGGAAATCATGGGGTTCATCATGCCGGCCCAGAGTAGCGTATTGCTTTTTGTACAGGCAAGCGCCAAGATCCCGCCTGCGGTGCCGCAGGCCCCTCCCGGCCCCGCCGAGGGGCCACCAGAAACCCGGCCCCTCCTTCATTCACCACCAGAGGCTCTGTGCTGTGCGTCACCTTCCCATCAAACGAGTCATCAGCCTGGCGGCAGGGATCCTGCTCGGCCTCTGGGTGCTGGTGCTGCTCATCCACATGCAGGGAGAGAGCCAGGCCGCGCTGCACAGTGCGGCACGGGACAGGGCCCAGGCGCTGGTCGCCTATGCCGCCCGGGACATGGGGCGCTGGATCAAGGAAGACAAGGAGAGCGAGCTGGAGCGGCTGGCGCAGGATCTCGCCGCCGACCCCGACATCCTAGATGTCACCCTCTACGACGCCCGCGGCATCCCCCTCGCCCAGTCGGATCAGGCGGTGCCGCTGGACAGCCTGCTGCCCATCGGCACCGACAACAAGTCCCTGCCGGAGCAGGGCAAGGGGCGCATCCAGTTCGTCCAGGAGATCCTGGAGGGGAACCTGACCCTGGGCTACCTGAGGATCACCCTGGAGGAGCAGAAGCTGCTGGCCGCGCAGGACACCCAGCTCAAGATAAGCCAGGAGAAGCAGCGGCTGATGCTGCTGGTGATGCTGCTGGCCGGCCTGCTCATCTCCTACGGGGTGCGCCGCAACTACGTGCGGGTGCGCAAGCACAAGAAGCGCCCGGCACCGCCCCAGACAGGCGACAATGCCCCACCGCCTGGCATCGAATAAGGTACTGCTCGCGATACCCGTCTCCCTCAACTGCTCGAGATGACTATCGAGCGGAGCATCGAGGCGTCTGGCACGCCGTCGTCGCCGAAACGCCCGTCAACGAAGTGACCTCTCCTCGCTCACCTCATGCCGCCGTTGCCTGAAGGCTATCCCCCCATCTGCGCTGCACCGGCGTTCAACTGTCTGCCCATCTGATTCTGCTCACCTTAAGGTGCCGGGCATAGCCTGAGACAGGCGCACTCGAATTTTTCACGCCTTTCCTGCCGGTGTTGGGTGTGATCTCGATTCGTGGTTTATGTTTTCGGTATGAAACGCCCGCCTTGAATGCGATGAGATACCACATTTATGCGAATCATCAGGCAAGGGGTGCATCAGCCACTCCAGCAGAAGGAAGCACAGTCATGAAGCAACCTCTATTTCGCCGGAGCGTGTTGGCAGCCATGCTCGCCCTCAGCACGGGATTGGCTGCCTGCAAAGAGGAGCCGCCTTCCGTCGCGCAAAGTGTTCAGCCCAACGCGGTCTCGGCCGCCAGCACCACCAGTGCAGCGGTCGCACCGCAAGGGCAGCCCGTTAACGCGCAAGCATCGAAATATACCCCAGAGGCGCTTGAGACCTTGCTTGCACCCGTAGCGCTCTACCCGGATGCGTTATTGGCTCAGGTGCTGGCCAGCGCCACCAATCCGCAAGAGGTGCTCGATGCCGGCAACTGGCTGGTCGCCCACCCCAATCTCAAGGGGAAGGAACTGACAGCCGCCATTGCGCCGCTGGGCTTTACTCCGCCAACCATGTCGCTGATGCACTTCCCGACCGTCATGGACATGATGTGCTTGAAGATGGAGTGGACGACCGAGCTGGGCAGTGCCTTCCTGGCCGATGAGCCGGGCGTTCTGGCTGCCGTTCAGCGCCTGCGCCAGCAAGCAATGGAGGTGGGCAACCTGAAAGACTCCGAGCAGATGGACGTCGCCAAAGATGAACAGAACAATCAGCAGATCGTCACCATTGCTCCTGCCAACCCTGACGTCATTTATGCCCCGCAATACGACCCAACCGCCGTCTATAGCGCGCCGGCTGCCGGGCCGGCACCGGTGACCACAGAGACCACGACAACGACCGTGCCTGCGACAACGACCACGACAGTGGTGGAGCATGACGATCACGACCATGACAGCGATGACGATGATGAATACGACCGCGATGATATGGTCCTGACGGGCTTGCTCGCCTTTGGTGCGGGCATGCTGGTCAACGAAGTCTTCAACGACGATGACTATGAGGACGACTATCACCCCTATTACCCTAGGTGGGGAGCAGGTTATCCCAGCGGTTACGTCCCCTATCGTTACAACCCCAACTATGGCAACGGTTTTCGTCCCACCAGTGGCTACAACCGTCCGGTTAACTATCAGCGGGGCTCCAACAACAATATTTATATCAACGCCAAGGGGGACGATTACTTCAACAAGTTTGAGCGCGGCCCCAACAACTACCTGCGCCAGGCCGACAGCCCCATCACGGCGGCGCGCCCCAACCGCCCTGAGCTGACGACCCTGGCACAGCGCCCATTGAATAACGCGGCAGGGGCGGTCCAACGAGATGCAGCACCCAAGGGGACTTATGCGGGGGCCGATCGCCAGCCTAAAGGCGAATACGCCGGCGCACCGCGCGCGGTCAACGAGGTGAACCGCGAGGCTCGCGCAACCGCCCCGAAGGGAAGCTATGCGGGAGCCAACCGCCAACCCCAAGGCGACAATGCCAAGGTGACGCGCGACGCCAGACAGGCGAACAGGGAGGCGAATGTGGCCCAGCGCACGCCGCGCCAGGGCGACTACGCGGGAGACAGGGTCAAGCGCCCGCAAATCACGCCACAGACCGCAGGAGCACGTGACCGCGGCTATGTCCAACCACGCACCACTCACACCAAGAGTGCGACACAGACGGCGACGCGCAGAGCCCCTGTGGCCTCGGCCTCAACCGCAAGGAGTGCCTTCCAAGGGGTACATAACTCGGGCAGAACCGAACGCGCCGCCAGCCAACGTGGCCGCGAAAGCGTGGCCAGTAGCGCGCGTACAGGGCGCACCACTCAACCCAGACGGAGTACGCGATGATGAAGCGTTTGTTGAAATGGAGTTGGGCCCCCTCATGGGGTTTGGCCCTGCTGGCCCTGGTCTGCGCCAGCGATGCGAGCGCCATGGCGCAGCGCACCTTCGCGACCCCGGATGAGGCGGTGCAGGCCCTGATCACGGCCCTGGAGCAGAACGACGTCGCCGCACTGACGCTGTTGCTCGGTGAAAATAGTGAGGAGGCCGTCACTTCGGGGGATGAGGTGGCCGATGCCAATGATCGCTCCGCCTTCGTCGCGAGCTTCAAGAGCAAGCACCAACTGGTGGCCGAAGGCAGGGATAAAATGATCCTGGTCGTGGGGGAGTCGGATTGGCCACTGCCCATCCCCCTCGTGGCCGAAAATGGCAAGTGGTATCTCGATGGCGCCGCCGGAGCCAAAGAGATCGTCTATCGCCGCATCGGTCGCAATGAGCTGGGGGCCATTGCAGTGTGCCGTGGCTTTATCGACGCACAGCTGGAGTACGCCGCCCTGGGGCATGATGGCCAACCTGCGGGACTCTTTGCGGCAAAACTGCGCAGTGATCCAGGACAACACAATGGGCTCTATTGGCCCGTTGGCGAGGGAGAACCAGCCAGCCCGGCCGGAGAGGAGGTCGTCCGTGCCGCGGCCGAGGGCTACAGGGCCGTGGTCGGTCAACGCACCCCCTATCATGGCTACTACTACCGTATCCTGTATGCTCAGGGAGCCGCTGCCAATGGGGGGCAGAAAGAGTACTTTGTCGAAGGGCAGTTAAGAGACGGTGTCGCCCTGCTCGCCTGGCCTGCCGATTATGCCACCAGCGGGGTGATGACCTTCATGGTGAATCACGAGGGACGGGTCTATCAAAAGGATCTCGGGGCCGATACGGCCACCGCTGTCGAGGCGATCCAGCTGTTTGATCCCGACAAGAGCTGGTCACTGGTGGTTAGCGCTGAGGGGGATTAGGGCACTTTATCTACCCTAGGAGCTTGGCAGCTAGCATGGGCCGAGAGCAGCGTCATGGAGATCACAGAAGATGACGCGGGGCCGGTCGGTCCCTCGCTGACCCACCCGATGCTTGGGAGCAGAATGAAGATCGATTGGGTAAGCATATGCTTTCATTTCATGGTCTTACTCTCTTGATTGAGGCCAGGAAGCCTAGGTGGCACAGCCAGCCCTCTGGGCTTGCATCCCCAATGAGACATAAAAAAACGGCGACCCCAGGTCGCCGTTTTGCATGGAGCCGAAGCCGGGGATCAGTCGCCCAGCAGCACGGAGTCCAGCGCGATTTCGATCATGTCGTTGAAGGTCAGCTGACGCTCTTCGGAGGTGGTCTGCTCGCCGGTACGGATGTGATCGGAAACGGTGCAGATGGTCAGCGCCTTGGCACCGTACTCGGCGGCCACGCCGTAGATACCGGCGGCTTCCATCTCGACACCCAGGATGCCGTACTTTTCCATGACGTCGAACATGGAGGGATCCGGGGTGTAGAACAGGTCGGCGGAGAAGATGTTGCCCACGCGCACGGCCACGCCCTTGTTCTTGGCGGCTTGCACGGCATTGGCCACCAGATCGAAGTCGGCGATGGCGGCGAAGTCGTGATCCTTGAAGCGCAGACGGTTCACCTTGGAGTCGGTGCAGGCGCCCATGCCGATCACCACGTCACGCAGTTTCACGTCTTCACGCACGGCACCGCAGGAGCCCACGCGGATCAGGGTCTTCACGCCGTA
Source organism: Aeromonas sp. FDAARGOS 1409 (assembly GCF_019048705.1). Taxonomy (NCBI): domain Bacteria; kingdom Pseudomonadati; phylum Pseudomonadota; class Gammaproteobacteria; order Aeromonadales; family Aeromonadaceae; genus Aeromonas; species Aeromonas sp. FDAARGOS 1409. Next base: position 1,885,898 of record NZ_CP077395.1, on the reverse strand, counting down.
GTCGGTGATCAGCTCTTTTGCGTAGATGGAGCAGGACGGGATGCCCATGCCATGGCCCATGACGGAGATGCGACGGCCCTTGTAGGTGCCGGTGAAACCGAACATGTTACGCACGTCGCACACCTGCTCGACGTTCTCCAGGAAGGTCTCGGCGATGTACTTGGCACGCAGGGGGTCGCCCGGCATCAGCACGGTATCAGCAAAGGCGCCATCTTTCGCATTGATATGAGGAGTTGCCATTCTCTTTATTCCTTCACACTAGGTTGAGTTTTATTGTCTTTATTGGGTTGCCCGCCACCTCGCGGCGACGGGCCGGTACATTACAGGAAACAGATCCCCTTTGCCTCCGGGACAGGTCCGCCCCGGGTCGGCATTACAGGAAGCTGGTGCCGTATTGCAGCTTGGGCAGACCATGGTAGGCCGCGATGCTCTGGCCGATGTCGGCAAAGGTCTCGCGACGACCGACGGAGCCCGCCTTGACCGGCTTGCCGTAGAACAGCACAGGGATGTATTCGCGGGTGTGATCGGTGCCGCTCCAGGTCGGATCGCAGCCGTGGTCGGCGGTCAGCACCACCACGTCGCCATCCTGCATCAGCGCGAACAGCTCGGGCAGACGGGAGTCGAAGTACTCCAGCGCATCGGCGTAGCCCTTCACGTCACGGCGGTGACCGTAGGAGGAGTCGAAGTCCACGAAGTTGGTGAAGACGATGGTGTTGTCACCGGCGGCCTTCACCTCTTCCAGGGTCCTGTCCCACAGCTCGGTCAGGCCGGTGCCCTTCACCTGCTTGGTGATGCCCTGCTGGGCATAGATGTCGGCGATCTTGCCGATGGAAACCACCTGGCCGCCCGCCTCCTTCATGTAGTCCAGCACGGTCGGCGCCGGCGGCAGCACGGAGTAGTCGTGGCGGTTGCCGGTGCGCTTGAAGTTGCCCTTGCCGCTGCCCACGAACGGACGCGCGATGACGCGGCCGATGTTGTAGGGCTCCAGCAGCTCGCGCACTATGTGGCACAGCTCATAGAGCTTCTCGAGGCCGTAGGTCTCTTCGTGGCAGGCGATCTGGAACACGGAGTCGGCAGAGGTGTAGAGGATCGGCTTGCCGGTGCGCATGTGCTCTTCGCCCAGATCATCCAACACCTGGGTGCCGGAGGCGTGGCAGTTGCCGAGGTAACCCGGCAGGCCGGCCTTCTCGACGATGGCGTCCAGCAGCTCCTGCGGGAAGCTGTTGTGGTGATCGTGGAAATAGCCCCACTCGAACAACACGGGCACGCCGGCGATCTCCCAGTGACCGGACGGGGTGTCCTTGCCGGAGGAGAGCTCCTGGGCGAAGCCGTAGGCGCCGATCACCTCGACATCCTTCTTCAACCCGGCCGGGAAGGTGCCGCTCGCGAGTTCACCCGCGTGACCCAGACCCAGCTTGTTGAGGTTCGGCAGATTGAGAGGGCCGCGGCCCTCGATCTCACCGGAGGCGCAGGCCTTGGCGATATGGCCAAGGGTATTGGCGCCCACATCTCCGAACTTGTCGGCATCGGCGGCGGCGCCGATACCGAAAGAGTCCATCATCAGAATAAAGGTACGTTTCATGGGACTTCCCCTTGTTACAAATCAGCCAGACCGATGCGACGGTAAACCTCGGGCAGCGCCTCTGGTCGAGTGTCGCCGATCTTGACGGCAGCCTGCACCATGCGGGCGGCCTCGGCAAATTGAGCCTCTGTCTGAGCGTGGATCAGGGCGAGCGGCTTGTCAGCCTCGACGCTCTGCCCCAGGCGGATAAAGTCGGTCAGACCGACTGCGTAATCGAGCTTGTCGCCAGCGGCGCGACGGCCACCGCCCATGGCCACCACGGCCAGACCCAGTTCGCGGGTATCCATGGCGGTCACGAAACCGCTGCTGGCGGCATAGACAGGGCGCACTATGGCGGCCTTGGGCAGATAGGCGTCGTAGCGCTCCATGAAGTCGGCGGGGCCACCGAGGCCGGTCACCATGCGGCCGAAGATCTCGGCCGCCTTGCCGTTGTCCAGCACGGCCTGCAGCTTGGCACGGGCCTCTTGCTCATCACGGGCCAGACCAGCGGAGATCAGCATCTCGGCGCAGAGCGCCATGGTCACTTCGTGGATACGCGGGTTGCGGTATTCACCGGTCAGATAGCGCACCGCTTCGCGCACTTCCACCGCGTTGCCGGCGCTGGAGGCCAGCACCTGGTTCATGTCGGTCAGCAAGGCAGAAGTACGGCAGCCGGCGCCGTTGGCCACCGCGACTATGCTCTTGGCCAGCTCTTCGGAAGCCTCAAACGTCGGCATAAAGGCGCCGGACCCCACTTTCACGTCCATCACCAGCGCTTCGAGCCCGGAGGCGAGCTTCTTGGAGAGGATGGAGCCGGTGATCATGGCGATGGATTCCACGGTGGCCGTGATGTCGCGCACCGCATAGATACGCTTGTCCGCCGGGGCGAGATCGCCGGTCTGGCCTATGATGGCGACCCCGGCCTCCTTCACCACCTTCAGGAAGCGATCGTTGTCCACCGAGGTCTGGTAGCCGGGAATGGCATCCAGCTTGTCCAGGGTACCGCCGGTGTGGCCCAGGCCACGGCCGGAGATCATCGGCACGAAACCGCCGCAGGCGGCGACCATGGGGCCCAGCATCAGGGAGACGACGTCGCCCACCCCGCCGGTGGAGTGCTTGTCGACGATGGGGCCGCCGAGGTTCAGGTGGTCCCAGGTCAGCACCATGCCGGAGTCGCGCATGGCGCAGGTCAGGGCAACCCGCTCGTCCATGGTCATGTCCTGGAAGTAGACCGCCATGGCGAGCGCCGCGATCTGCCCCTCGCCTATGGTGTTGTTGGTAATGCCCTGAATGAAGAATTGAATCTCTTGGGTACTGAGCGCTTCACCGTTGCGCTTCTTGCGAATGATCTCTTGAGGCAAAAACATCTTTCATTCCCTCCGTGCGTCACGCACGAACACAGACCGAACAGGATCCGAAGAGGGGGCGGCGCACCGCCCCCTGCCGTCGCTTAGTAACCGCTGGTGTTGGCCGGCTTGTCGCCGTGCCCCAGGGTTGCCAGCAGGCTGGCCAGCAGGCTGGAGGCGCCGAAGCGGAAGGTGCGGGCACAGACCCAGTTCTTGCCCAGGATCTCTTCGGCCATGGCCAGATACTGGCCGGCCACGGCGGCGTCTTTCACGCCACCCGCCGGCTTGAAGCCGACGCTCGGGTTCTTGGCCTTGATCACTTCCATCATGATGCGGGCCGCTTCCGGGGTCGCGTTCACCGGCACCTTGCCGGTGGAGGTCTTGATGAAGTCGGCACCGGCGTCGATGGCGATCTCGGAGGCGCGGCGGATCAGCGCCTCTTCTTTCAGCTCGCCGGTCTCGATGATCACCTTCAGCAGCACCTTGGCGCCACAGGCTTCCTTACAAGCTTTGACCAGATCGAAGCCGACCTGTTCATTGCCAGCCATGAAGGCACGGTACGGGAAGACCACGTCCACTTCATCGGCACCGTAGGCGACGGCGGCACGGGTCTCGGCCACGGCGATCTCGATGTCGTCGTTGCCGTGGGGGAAGTTGGTCACGGTCGCGATGCGCACGTCGGCGGCGCCGATCTCACGCAGGGTCTTGCGCGCGATGGGGATGAAACGGGGATAGATGCAGACGGCGGCGGTGAGGCCGGCCGGGGACTTGGCCTTGCGGCACAGATCGATCACCTTCTGATCGGTGTCGTCATCGTTCAGGGTGGTCAGGTCCATCAGGTTCAGGGCACGTTGGGCGGCCAGTTTCAGATCAGTCATGCTATGTCTCCAAAGTCTTGATAAGCCCCATCACCCGCGAACGGCCGTCACCGGACACTGAGGGTCGGCAAGAGACGCTCCCGGAGCAACGGGATATGGAATTGCAGCGCAAATGCACAGGCAATACGGCTGCAAATAAGGCAAGAGCCCTGTCACTTTCTTACAAAAGTGCGGACTTGGTTCCATGAAGACTTGAGAAAGGCAGACAAGGTCTGACCCGACTTCCCAATCAATTCCATTTGACCGCCAACACCCGAATTCATCGGGCATTAGTCAATGCCAGCACCCTGCTGGCATCGCCTATTTCAGCCGAGATACCCCGTGTTTGCAAGCCGGATTTGCCAATTTCAGAGGTACCTCACACCCGGCAAATCCAGCACTGTAAGGTGCTTTAGGAGAAGAAGCGGGTCAGGATCCAGGAGTAGGCAATCCCTCCCAGATACACCCCCACAATCCCCATTACCCCGGACAGTACGGGAGGCGCCGGGATCGGCAACTTGAGGAAAGAAAACAACACCCCAACGATAAAGCCGGCCGCCATTGCCAGTAGCACTTCATTCATAGAACCTCCGATTTGACTCATTTTATTATTAGTCTAGAAAGGAAAACGGTTGTCACCGCTCCAAACGAGAACGCCACAGCAAGTCGCTGTGGCGTTCGTCTTTACCCTCACGGTCAGGCAGTATTACATGCCGGACAGCGCCAGGAAGAAGCCTGCGATGGTGGCAGACATCAGGTTGGACAGAGAACCTGCCAGCACGGCCTTCAGACCGAACTTGGCGATGGTGCCGCGACGGTTCGGAGCCATGGAGCCCAGACCACCCAGCAGGATGGCGACGGAGGACAGGTTGGCGAAGCCGCACAGGGCGAAGGAGATGATGGCCTTAGTGTGCTCGGACATGGCCACGCCGTTGATCAGCACTTCATCCTTCAGGTAGGGGGCGAAATTCAGGTAGGCCACGAACTCGTTCACCACCAGCTTCTGACCGATGAAGGAGCCGGCGACCACGGCTTCGCTCCAGGGCACGCCAATCAGGAAGGCCAGCGGGGAGAACAGCCAGCCCAGCAGCAGTTCCAGGGAGAGCTGCGGATAGCCGAACCAGCCACCCACGCCGGAGAAGATGCCGTTGATCATGGCGATGAGGCCGATGAAGGCCAGCAGCATGGCGCCGACGTTCAGAGCCAGTTGCAGACCGGCGGAAGCACCGGCGGCGGCGGCATCGATCACGTTGGCCGGCTTGTCGTCCAGCTCGCCCTCGGCGGTATTCTCGTCGTAGCTGGGGGTCTCGGTTTCCGGTACCAGCAGCTTGGCGAACAGCAGACCACCCGGGGCGGCCATGAAGGAGGCGGCAATCAGGTATTCCATCTTGACGCCCATGGAGGCGTAACCTGCCAGCACGGAACCGGCCACGGACGCCAGGCCACCACACATGACGGCGAACAGCTCGGAGTCGGTCATCTTGGAGATGAAGGGACGTACCACCAGCGGGGCTTCAGTCTGGCCGACGAAGATGTTGGCAGTGGCGGACAGGGATTCGGTACGGGAGGTGCCCAGTACTTTCTGCAGGCCACCACCCAGCAGTTTGATGACCCACTGCATGATGCCGAGGTAATAGAGCACGGCGATCAGGGAGGAGAAGAAGATGATGACCGGCAGCACGCGGAAGGCGAAGATGAAGCCGCCGCCACCGAACACTTCGAACATCTTGTTGCCGACCAGACCACCGAACAGGAATTCGATGCCGTTCTGACCATAACCGATGACGCTGGAAACGGCATCGGATACGCCCACCAGGATGTCGCGGCCAACCGGGACGTACAGCACGAAGGCACCCAGGCCGGCTTGGATTGCAAAGGCACCGGCGACGGTACGCACCCTTATTGCTTTGCGATTACTGGAAAATAGCACCGCGATAAGGACGAGCGTTGCCATCCCTACCAGACCCATTATCAGATTCATTATTCAGACTTCCTCTTTAGTAGCACCAGCCAGCTTGTTAACGATTTGTGCATTAAAGCCGCTAATCAAGGGTGCGCATTATACTAATTACGGTGCGACAAAATAGAATACTGGTCACATTTTATAAGCCAGAAACGGGCTGAACATCGTTTAATTAGACCGAAAACGATTTTTATGGACGCTGTTTTTTATCACACCGGCATCAATCGTTAACAAAGTGTTGCACCTTCATTTTCCCAGTGGGAAAAGTTGCCGGGTGGATTCATGTAACACCGAAATAACATCCTCCAGCGGCTGCTGGCGCAATTGTGCCAGCATGTCGGCGATCACCGGCAGGCTCCCCGGGGTATTGATCTCCCCCTGGCCCCCCTGCAACGGCATGTCGGGGGCATCGGTTTCCAGCACCAGGGCTTCCAGCGGCATGGCTCTGATCGCCTCCCGGGTCTTGTTGGCCCGCTCATAGCTGATGACGCCCCCTATCCCCAGCCTGAACCCCAGCTGCCAGAACGCCTCTGCCTGGTGCTGAGATCCGCTGAAGGCGTGGATGACACCCCCTCTCGCCGGCTTGAAGCGCCGCAGTATCTTGGCGACGGTGTCATTGGCCCGCACCGAGTGGACGATGAGGGGCAGATCGTAAGCCATGGCCAGCCTTACTTGCGCCTCGAACATCTCGATCTGCCCCTCCTGAGACACCTGGGTGCGCAGATCCAGCCCGCACTCCCCGACCGCCACCAACCCAGGGGACCGGCTCGCCAGCAGGGACTCCAGCCTGGCCAGCACCCCCTCCGTCTGGGCCCCCACATACCAGGGATGGATCCCCAGCCCATAGCGGATCTCGTCGTGGCGCTCGGCCAGCGTCCTGATCCGTCCCCAGTTCTCCTCTCCCACGGCGGGGATGATATACTCGCCCACGCCCAACTGGCGCCACTGGACCAGCAGGGCCTCCCGCTCGGCATCGAAGACGGGAAAGTCCAGGTGGCAGTGGGTGTCTATCAGTTCCATATCGCGCCTATCCGTTTGTCGTACTCACTGGGTTCATCTCATGTCAACACGCGTTTCCCGCGGCTTTACCCTGCTAGAACTGGTGCTGGTCATCGTCGTGCTGGGGATCCTGGCCGTCACCGCCCTGCCCCGTTTCATCAACATCCAGGACGATGCGCTCAAGAGCAGCGTCTCGGCGACGGCGGGCAGTTTTGCCAGCGCCGTGCAGCTCGCCCACGCTGGCTGGGCGGTCAAGGTGAAGGGGGAGCCGCTGGCACTCTACAACTTTAGCGGCATGGGCAAGCAGGATCTCGACATCAACCGCCATGGCTGGCCGGTGGGGACCAAGGAGGATCAGGGGGGTCAGGGCCCCGATGCAATCTTCCCCGGTGGCGACAGCGATCAGATCTCCGTCAGCAGCCGGGACGATTGCGAGAGCCTGTTCGGCGCCCTGCTCGACACCGACCTGACGGCAGCCGATGAACGCCATACAGATTCAAAAAGCGACTATATCTCACGGCTGATCCCGGCCAATGATCAACTCGAAGGCAATCTGCGCCACGACAACTGCCGCTATGTCCTGCGCGACTCCATCGGCCGCTTTCCGGCGTATCCGGAGGGGCTCTCGTTCGACTACAACAGCGTCACCGGCGCCGTGACGCGCAATTATCATTGAGGGCGTCGTCGCGCGTTTCTGGCGCATCCTCGTCTTCGTCATGGCGCACCGGCGCGCAACAGCGCCGGTTCTCCGGGGTGAGTCCCCACTCCTGGCACCAGGCGTCGTAGCGAGCGAGCCAGCGTAACAAGATACCTTTCATCAGCGCGTTCCTCCCTTCATCAAGCCGTCGGACACTCTGTCGCCTCCCCCTCCGGGTCAGCCAAGTCATTGCGCTCCGGGCGACAGCAGCAACCCCATGCTGATCTCGTCCACATAACCCTCATCCAGCCGATAGGCTCGCCGCCGCAACCCCTCGTCCCGGAAGCCGCACTTGCGATAGAGGGCGTGGGCCACCTCGTTGTGGGCCATCACCCCCAGCTCCAACCGCTGGATCCCGAGCTCGCCGGCGGCCGCAATCAGGGTGCGCAGTAACCGTTCACCCCATCCCAGCCCGCGAACACTCGACCGCAGCCCCATCACCACCAGGGCGCAGTGGCGGTTGCGCGCCAGGCCGCCGCCGATGAGCACGGCAAACCCTTGCACCTCCCCGGCCAGCACCAGCAGCCACATGGCCTGATTGGGGGCCGCCGCCATGGCCTCGAGCCGCTGGCGCTGCCCCTCGATATCCGAGGGGCGCTCCCCCGCCTCATACAGCATGAAGCGGGTCTCCCTGTCCAGTTGCCCAAAGAAGTGATCCAGCGCCGCTGCATCCTCCACCCCTGCCAGACGAATCATCACCCCCGATCTCCCTGCCTGGTGGTTACACCGGTCCACGGCCATAAAAAAACGACTCCATTTGGAGTCGTTTTTATCAGAGCCATCTGGCTAATTCAATTCAGGCCTTGGCCGGCAGGCTCAGACGAGCGACCGCTTCGACGTGCATGGAGTGCGGGAACATGTCCACCGGCTGCACCTCGTCCAGCACGAAGCCCTGCTTGACCAGCCAGGCGAGATCCCGGGCCAGGGTCTGCGGGTTGCAGGAGACATAGACCAACCGGCGCGGGGCCATGGCGACCAGGGTCTGCAGCACCGCCTTGTCACAACCCTTGCGGGGGGGATCCATCACCACCACGTCGGCGGTCACGCCGTCGGCATGCAACACGGGCATCAGCTGCTCCGCCTTGCCCACGTGGAATTCGGTGTGCTCGATGCCGTTCAGGGCCGCGTTGCGGCGGGCGTCGCTGATGGCGCTCTCCACCGACTCTATCCCCACCACCCTGGCGGCCTTGCCCGCCAGGAACAGGGAGATGGTGCCGATGCCGCAATAGATGTCGAACACCGTCTCGCTGCCGGTCAGCTCGCAATATTCCAGCGCCTTGGAGTAGAGCACGTCGGTCTGGCCCGGATTGTTCTGGAAGAAGGAGAGGGGCGAGATCTCGAACTCGAGCTCGTGGATCTTGTCGCGGATCACCCCGCTACCCAGCAGCACCCGGTTCTTGTCGCCCAGGATGCGGTTGGTGCGTTCGCCATTGATGTTCTGCACCAGGGTAGTGATGGGCAGATCGCTTAAGCACGCCAGCAACTCGGCCTCGAACGGCAGTTCCTCGCCCAGGGTCACCAGCACCACCATCAGTTCGCCGCTCTTGAAGCCCTTGCGGGTCATCAGGTTGCGTACGCAGCCGGTGTGGGCCACCTCGTCGTAGGCCACGACCTCGTGCTCGCGCATCCACTGGCGCACACGGGCGTTGAGCTCGACGTGGAGCGAGTCCTGCACCGCGCAATCGTCGGCGGTGATGAGATCGTGGGAGTGCTTGCGATAGAAGCCGATCTCGGCCCCCGCCTCGCTGCCGCGCACGGCATACTGTGCCTTGTTGCGATAGGCGAAGGGGCTGTCCATGCCGAGGATGGGATTGACGATGGCCTCGCCCAGCCCCACCTGCTCCAGCGCGCTCTGCACTAGAGTCTGCTTGAGAGCGAGCTGGGCCGGGTAGGCCAGCGGGCGCACCTGGCAGCCACCGCACTCTGTGTTGGGGCAGAAATCGGGCACCCGATCGGCAGAGGGCCCGGTCAGCTCGACCAGCTTGCCGTGCAGGTAGTTGGGCTTGACCTCGGTCAACTCGACCAGCGCCTGCTCACCGGGCAGCAGACCCTCGACAAACAGTGGGCGATCGAACAGGCGACCCTTGCCATCCCCCTTGTCGGTCAGTTCCAGAATATCGATCCGATGTTGGTGTCCCACTAACGGCATGAGCGGCTCCGAAGGCGTAGAAGAAAGGGTGGCGGCAGGGCTGACCCGGCGACCCCGAATAAAGGGTGGCAGAGTTTAGCGAAGATCCGCCCAAAATGCAGGCACTAAACCGCCTCTTCATGCAAATAACGACGGTGCCCCTTCCCCGCCCCGTGGCACCATAAAAAAACCGCCGGGCAATGCCGGCGGTCTCGAGTCAGGGGAAGGGAATCACAGGCTGTAGGCTTTCTCGCCGTGGCTGGTCACGTCCAGACCCTCCCGCTCCGCATCTTCCTTCACCCGCAAGCCGATCAGCAGGTCCACCAGCTTGTAGGCCACGGCGGAGACCAGGGCGGTCCAGACCACGGTCACCCCCACGCCGATCACCTGCACCTTCACCTGGGCCAGGATGGAGTAACCCTCGGCCACCTGGTTGGTCACATAGTCCCAGACCCCGGTGCCGCCCAGATCCGGGCTGGCAAACACGCCGGTCAGCACGGCCCCCAGGATCCCGCACACCCCGTGCAGGCCGAACACGTCCAGGCTGTCATCGGCTCCTAGCAGGCGCTTGAGACCGTGCACGCCCCACAGACCGGCCACACCGCTCAGCAGGCCGATGACGAGGGCGCCGCCCACGCCGACGAAACCGGCGGCAGGGGTGATGGCCACCAGGCCCGCCACGGCACCGGACACGGCCCCCAGCAGGGAGGGACGTCCCTTCATCGCCCACTCGGCGAAGGTCCAGGAGAGGGCGGCACCGGCTGGCGCCAGCCAGGTGTTGGCGAAGGCCAGGGCCGCCGTGCCGTTGGCTTCCAGGGAGGAGCCGGCGTTGAAGCCGAACCAGCCGAACCACAGCAGGGCGCCACCAATCATGGTCATGGTCAGGCTGTGGGGGGTCATGGGATCCCGGCCGTACCCGACCCGCTTGCCGACCATGAAGGCACCGACCAGACCGGCAACCGCCGCGTTGATGTGCACCACGGTACCGCCGGCGAAATCAAGGGCGCCATGCTGGAACAGATAGCCCGCGGTGGCACCGGCCGCCTCGGCGGCTGCGGCATCCGTATAGGCATCCGGGCCGGCCCAGTACCACACCATGTGCGCCATCGGAATGTAGGCGAAGGTGAACCAGATCACCGCGAACAGCAGCACGGCCGAGAACTTCATCCGCTCGGCGAAACCGCCGACGATGAGCCCGCAGGTGATGGCGGCAAAGGCCCCCTGGAACACCACATAGATGAACTCGCTGATCCCCACCCCCTTGTTGAAGGTGGCGGCGATGGAATCCGGCGTCACCCCGGCCAGCAGCACCTTGTCAAACGAACCGTAGAAGGCGCCCCCCTCGGTGAAGGTCAGCGAATAGCCGTAAACCACCCAGAGCACGGTGATGAGGCAGAACAGGGTGAACACCTGCATCAGCACGCTCAGCATGTTCTTGGCGCGCACCAGACCACCGTAGAACAGGGCGAGCCCCGGGATGGACATCAGGATCACCAGGGCCGACGCCACCATCAGCCAGGTGTTGTCCCCCTTGTTGATCGTCACGGTCGCGGCAGCCTGTACCACATCCGCCTGTGCGGCCACCTCTTCGGCCCAGCCAGGGGGGGCCATGGTAGCGCTCAACGCCAGCAGGCCAGTCATTACGAGTCTCTTGAACATACAGCCCTCTCCTTGTCGTCCCGGCATCCGGGTCCATTTCCTGATATGAATCTCAAACCTGCTCACTGCCCGCATCCTCGCCGCCATCAGGAGACGATGTCACGGGCTCGTCATGGCGACATGGAAGATGTAAAGCATAAAGCAGGCCAGAAAATATAATTGATTATTTTCAATTGGTTATCATCAACCTCCATCGGCACCGCACCATATTGGAGCATGATGCCCCGCGACGGGTGGGAATTCGCACTTCGGCTGTGCAGCGCCGGACACCTGCACCAGGATGGCTCAATGGCATGCCGTGCACGGGGCGACAGGGAGCCTGTGCCCCTCGCCAAGGCATTTGCGAAACGAATGAAAAGGCCGGCGCCATGAAGAGCGCAGATGTGTTTTGTGCCCCGTGCGGGGAGAAGGGGCGAGGCAGGTCGTAGGTCGCTACGGCGTCGGGATCACCGGGTTTGACCCCGGCCGTCACATGAAGGCGCTCAGCCTCTGCGATCGCTCAGGGGTGCGGCGGCGGATCGCTCAGAATATCGACTGACAAGGGTATGCGCGGCAAAACAAAAGGCCATCCGCGAGGATGGCCTTTTGTTTTGTAATCTGATGGTGCCCGGGGTCGGACTCGAACCGACACGTATTGCTACGGCGGATTTTGAATCCGCTGCGTCTACCGATTTCGCCACCCGGGCAGCTGCGAGGGATTATACGAATGGCGTTTGGGCATGCAAGGTGTTTTTCTTTCACCCACCGTCGTTTGCTCATTTATTCAACGCCTTGCCGATGCAGGATCAGTTACATAGAATGCCCGCATCATATTAATGGAATAATCACCATGGCCAAGCGCAAGACCCCCTCCTCCCTTCAGCCCCCCGCCCCCCAGCATCGACACCCGTCAGCCGGTCTGCTGCGGCGCCTGGGAGCCCTGCTCTACGACTATCTGGTGGTCATCGCCCTGCTGATCATCGCCGGCTTCATCGGCATGGGGGTGGCGCACCTGCTGCTGGCCACCGGCATGGCGACCGTGCCCGAAGGCAAGGATGCGGCCTGGCTGCTCACCAGCCCCCTCTACAGCGCCTGGCTGGCTCTGGTGATCTGCGGCTTCTACACCTGGTTCTGGACCCGTGCCGGCCAGACCATCGGCATGCGAGCCTGGCGGCTGCGCATCCAGAATGTGGACGGCAGCAATATCCGTATCACTCAGGCACTGATCCGGCTCGCGACCTCGGCCTTCGGCCTCGGCAACCTGCTCTGCGTGTTCAACCGCGAGCGGCCGCGCGCCTTCCAGGATATCTGGGCCGAGTGCGAGGTCGTGGTGCTGAGCAAAGAAGAGAATCTGGAACAGCTGAACAAGTGAACGACGCACCTGACGCAATAAAAGAGGGCACCCATGGGTGCCCTCTTTGCATCTTGTCGCCTCACACCACAACGAGTGTCACTACGTTCGGCTCAAGATGTAGAAGGAGATGCCGCCAGACAGCAGCACATCGGGAGCGATAGCCGCCTTTTGCCAGCGACGCCACCGCCCCTCAGACCGCTACTGCTTGCGGCTCAGGATGTAGAAGGAGATGCCGCCAAATAGCAGGCTGGGCGCGATGGCCGCCAGTATGGGGGGCACCGCATAGACCAGGCTGACGGGGCCGAATACCCGATCGCTGACGTAGACGGCGAAGCCGGTCATGATCCCCATCAGCATCCGCGCCCCCATGCTCACCGAGCGCAGCGGACCGAAGATGAAGGAGGAGGCGAGCAGTATCATGGCCACCACGGAGAGCGGCGACAGCAGCTTGCGCCACATCTCCAGCTTGTAACGACCGGCGTCCTGCTTGTTGGCGTCCAGATAGCCGATATAGTCCATCAGACCCGAGATGGGGAGGTTCTCGGGGTCTATGCTGACCACCCCGAGCTGCTTGGGAGTCAGTTCGGACTGCCACTCCATCTGGGCATGCTTTTCATCAAGGACTCGGGTGGGGTCGTCAAAGCGGGTGACATGCACCCCCTTGAGCAGCCAGTGATGCTGCTCGAACACCCCCTCCTGCGCCTGGACCACGTCGATCAGGTTGCGGGACGGCGTGAAGCGGTAGAGGGTGATGCCGGTCAGGGCGCCGTCGTTGCGCACCCCGTTGATGCTGACGAAGTTGTTGCCGTCGCGGGCCCAGACCCCATAGGCCGAGACGGTCAGCCGCCCTTCCGACATGGCGCCCGCCTTGATGTCGTCCGCCATCCGCTTGGCAGCCGGGGCCACGTACTCTCCCATCAGCCCCACCAGCAACATCAGGGGGATCGCCGTCTTGAGCGCCGCCATGACGATGCTGATCTTGGAGCGGCCCGCCGCCTGCATCACCACCAGCTCGGAGCTGGTCGCCAACTGGCCCAGCCCGATCAGGCCGCCCAGCAGGGCCGCCAGCGGGAAGAAGAGCACCGCCTCTTTCGGCATGGAGAGCAGCACGAAGTAGAGGGCATTGAGCATGTCGTAGTTGCCTTCCCCGACCGCCTTCAACTGCTCCACGTACTTGATGAGCGCCGCCAGCCCCACCAGGGTCAGCTCGCACAGCAGGATCGACATGAAGATGACCCTGCCTATGTATCTATCGAGAATGCCGAACATCAGCAGAAACTCCTAGGTTGCAGCATCATGCTGACTTTCTCCGGAAGAAGTGCCCCTTCATCCCGTTCCACCAGCTGGTGCCCTGCAGGTTGAGCGGCAGGCCGATCAGCAGCAGATAGACCAGGGGCACCAGGAACATGCCGGGCCAGTGGGGCAGACGCCCGCTGTCGATGGCCGACCGGGCGGCGCTGAGCAGCAGGAAGTAGGAGAGGTAGAGCAGAATGGCCGGCAGCAGCTTGGCGTAGCGCCCCTGACGGGGGTTGACCCGCGCCATCGGCACCACCAGGAAGGTGAGCACCAGGATGGACAGCGGCAGCGACAGGCGCCACTGCAGCTCCGCCATCAGCTGGTTGTCCTGAGTGCCGAGCAGCGCCATGGTCGGCTTGGCCGCCGCCTTGCGGTTGGAGCGCTCCATCTCCTGCTGGCGGATCACCAGGCTGTATTCGTCGAACTGGGAGATCTGGAACTGGCGGGTATTGAAGTGCCCCTCGTAGCGGGAACCGTCCTTCAGGGTCAGCCACTGCAGTCCGTTGTTGTCGACCGTGACCACCCCTTCCGTCGCCACCACCACCGAGGGCGGCGAGGTGCCCTCGGCCCGTTGCAGCACGAAGATCTTCTGCAGCTCGGACCCCTTGTCGTTGAGATCCTGGATGTAGGCGACCAGACGCCCCTTGTCGAGCTCCATGAAACGACCGGCCTGCAGGAAGGAGATGCCCGGATCGGCCTTGAACTCGTCGATCACCTGATACTCGCGCTCCTTGGCCTGGGGGGCGATCCAACCGGTGTTGAACGCCGCGACGGCCGCCGTCAGCAGGGCCAGCACCATGGCGCTGCCCATGATGAAACGGTGGCTGAATCCCACCGCATGCATCACCGTCATCTCGCTTTCCGCATACAAACGGCCGTGAGCAAACAGAATGGCTAAAAACAGACTGATAGGCAGCATCAACAGCGCCATATTCGGCAGGTTGAGCAGCAGCAGGGTGGAAACCAGGCGCGTCGGCACCTCGCCATCGGCGGCATCACCGATGATCTGGATGAATTGCTGGCTGACGAAGATGAGCAGCAGCACGAAGAGCACCGCCAGCTGGGTTTTCAGGGTCTCCCTGAACAAATATCGGAAAACGATCACAGTCATTCCCAAGTAAACTTGTGTTTTTAGTCGAATGCCTGAAAAATAGGGCCCTATATTGGATTTTTACCAGTTTGAACTGCGGAGCCTGTGGCTGTTCGCTCCGCCTCTGATACCCCAACAAGCACCGCATTATTCAATAAATGGTGCCTTTTGTCTTTAGGATGTAGGAGATTCCATGGAGTTCAGTGTAAAGAGTGGCAGTCCTGAGAAGCAACGCAGCGCCTGCGTCGTGGTCGGCGTTTTTGAGCCTCGCCGCCTCTCTCCGGTTGCCGAACAGCTGGACAAGATCAGCGACGGCTACCTCAGCTCGCTGCTGCGCCGCGGCGATCTGGAAGGCAAACCAGGCCAGATGCTGCTGCTGCACCAAGTACCGGGCGTGCTCAGCGAGCGCGTGCTGCTGGTCGGGTGCGGCAAGGAGCGGGAACTCGACGAACGCCAGTACAAGCAGATCATCAACAAGACCATCACCACCCTGAACGAGACCGGCTCCATGGAAGCGGTCTGCTTCCTGACCGAACTGCACGTCAAGGGACGGGATACCTACTGGAAGGTGCGTCAGGCGGTGGAAACCACCAAGGCGGGCCTCTACAGCTTCGATCAGTTCAAGACCAACAAGGCCGAACCGCGCCGCCCGCTGCGCAAGCTGGTATTCAACGTGCCGACGCGTCGGGAACTGACCATAGGCGAGCGAGCCATCACCCACGGCCTGGCCGTGGCAAAGGGCGTGCGCGTCTGCCGCGACGTGGCGAACATGCCGCCCAACGTCTGCAACCCGGCCTACCTCGCCTCCCAGGCCCGTCGTCTGGCGGATGCCTATGACAACATCACCACCAAGGTGATCGGCGAGCAGGAGATGGCCGAGCTCGGCATGAACTCCTACCTGGCGGTGGCCCGCGGCTCCGAGAACGAGGCCATGATGGCCATCATCGAGTACAAGGGCAACGCCGACGCCAAGCCCATCGTGCTGGTAGGCAAGGGGCTGACCTTCGACTCCGGCGGCATCTCCATCAAGCCGGCCGAGGGCATGGACGAGATGAAGTACGACATGGGTGGCGCCGCCTCCGTGCTTGGCACCATGCACGCCCTGGCCCAGCTGCAGCTGCCCATCAACGTCATCGGCGTACTGGCGGGTTGCGAGAACATGCCGGGGGGCAACGCCTACCGCCCAGGTGACATCCTCACCACCATGTCCGGCCAGACCGTCGAGGTGCTCAACACCGACGCCGAAGGCCGCCTGGTGCTGTGCGATGCGCTCACCTACGTGGACCGCTACGATCCCGAGACCGTGATCGACGTGGCAACCCTGACCGGGGCCTGCATCATCGCCCTGGGCCACCACACCTCTGGCCTGCTGGCGAACCACAACCCCCTGGCCCACGAACTGCTGAACGCCTCCGAGCAGGCCGGGGATCGCGCCTGGCGCCTGCCGCTGTTCGACGAGTATCAGGAGCAGCTGGAGAGCCCGTTTGCGGACATGGCCAACATCGGCGGTCGCCCGGCCGGCACCATCACCGCCGCCGCCTTCCTGTCGCGCTTCACCAAGAAGTACAACTGGGCCCACCTGGATATCGCCGGGACCGCCTGGAAGAGCGGCAAGGAGAAGGGCTCCACCGGCCGTCCTGTGCCCCTGCTGACCCAGTTCCTGCTCAATCGAGCCGGCGTGGCAGACGTTGAGGATAAAGAGTAAAACCATCCTTGCCCGACAGTCCGTTGCCCCTGCCGAGCCAGCATCTTCCTGCTCAATCGGGCCGGCGTGGCGGACGTCGAAGACAAGGAGTGATGCCCTTCCCCATCGACTCGATGAGCGATGCGCAAAGGCGTTACTCTGTACCACAAGGAAGAGGCCTGCCTCTTCCTTGTTTCATTGATAGAATCCGGGAAGACCGTGTCCGGCGCGGCTCCCGCAGACGGCCAATCGCTGTCCGTCACAGCCAAACGGGACCCACCTGATGAGCCAAGTGACCTTTTACCTGATGAGCCAGCCCGATGACGCGGATGCCTCCGCCATCGAGCGCCTCGTCTGCCAGCTCGCGGCCGATGGCTGGAGTGGCGGCCACCTCTATCTGTTCTGCGACGACGAGGCCCAGGCCCTGCGACTGGACGAGCTGCTGTGGCAGCTGCCGCCCGATCGCTTCGTGCCGCACCAGTTGCAGGGGGAGAGCGGTCAGGCCCCGGTGGAGATCGGCCATCAGCCGCCGAAGCGGCGTTATGCCTGCCTCATCAACCTGGCCCGGCAGACACCTTTGTTTGCAGGACACTTCGCTCAAGTGGTAGATTTTGTCCCCACTGACGAAACGCAAAAGCAGCAAGCCCGCGAGCGCTACAAGCACTATCGCCAGGCGGGCCACACCCTCGAGATGAGGGATCAGCCCGTCCTTGCCGCACCGGATCCGGCGCAGCCCTGACTGCGCCACCCTCGATCCACGACGAATCAACACCAGAATCCATCCATCCAGAATACGGCGAGACCATGGAAAAGACTTTTAATCACAACGCCATCGAACAGGCGCTCTATCAGCACTGGGAAGCCCAGGGTTACTTCAAGCCCCACGGCGACACCAGCAAAGACTCCTTCTGCATCATGATCCCGCCGCCGAACGTCACCGGCAGCCTGCACATGGGTCACGCCTTCCAGCAGACCCTGATGGACACCCTGATCCGCTACAACCGCATGCAGGGCAAGAACACCCTGTGGCAGGCGGGCACCGACCACGCCGGTATCGCCACCCAGATGGTGGTGGAGCGCAAGATCGCCGCCGAAGAGGGCAAGACCCGCCACGATTACGGTCGTGAAGCCTTCATCGACAAGATCTGGCAGTGGAAGGAAGAGTCCGGCGGCACCATCACCCGTCAGATGCGCCGCCTCGGCGACTCCGTGGACTGGGAGCGCGAGCGCTTCACCATGGATGAAGGCCTCTCCGCCGCCGTGCAGGAAGTCTTCGTCCGCCTGTACGAAGATGGCCTGATGTACCGTGGCAAGCGTCTGGTGAACTGGGATCCCAAGCTCAACACCGCCATCTCCGACCTGGAAGTGGAAAACCGCGAGATCAAGGGCCACATGTGGCACCTGCGCTACCCGCTGGCCAACGGCGCCAAAACCGCCGAGGGTCAGGAACACCTGATCGTCGCCACCACCCGTCCCGAGACCATGCTGGGTGATACCGCGGTCGCGGTAAACCCGGAAGACCCCCGCTACAAGGCGCTGATCGGCCAGCACATCCTGCTGCCGCTGGTGAACCGTCTGATCCCCATCGTCGCCGACGAACACGCCGACATGGAGAAGGGCACCGGCTGTGTGAAGATCACCCCGGCCCACGACTTCAACGACAACGAGGTGGGCAAGCGCCACAACCTGCCGATGATCAACATCTTCACCCTGGACGCCCACGTGCGTGCCGAGGCCGAAGTGGTCGACACCAACGGCAACCCCAGCACCGCCTATGACGCCACCCTGCCGACCGAGTTCGCCGGGATGGAGCGCTTCGCCGCCCGCAAGGCCATCGTCGCCAAGCTGGACGAGCTGGGCCTCCTGGCCGAGATCAAGGATCACGTGCTGCAGCAGCCTTATGGCGATCGCGGCGGCGTGCCCATCGAGCCCATGCTGACCGACCAGTGGTACGTGCGCGTGGCCCCCATGGCCAAGACCGCCATCGAGGCGGTGGAAGATGGCCGCATCCAGTTCGTGCCCAAGCAGTACGAAAACATGTACTTCTCCTGGATGCGCGACATCCAGGACTGGTGCGTCTCCCGTCAGCTGTGGTGGGGTCACCGCATCCCGGCCTGGTATGACGATGCCGGCAACGTCTACGTGGGCCGCAACGAGGACGAAGTGCGCGCCAAGCACAGCATCCCGTCCGTGACCGTGCTGCGTCAGGACGAAGACGTGCTCGACACCTGGTTCAGCTCCGCCCTGTGGACCTTCTCCACCCTGGGCTGGCCGAACAACACCGAGGCGCTCAAGACCTTCCACCCCACCGACGTGCTGATGAGCGGCTTTGACATCATCTTCTTCTGGATCGCCCGGATGATCATGATGACCATGCACTTCATCAAGGACGAGAACGGCCAGCCGCAGGTACCGTTCAAGACCGTCTACATCACAGGCCTCATCCGTGACGAAGAAGGCCAGAAGATGTCCAAGTCCAAGGGCAACGTGCTGGACCCCCTCGACATGATCGACGGCATCTCCCTGGAAGATCTGCTGGAGAAGCGCACCGGCAACATGATGCAGCCGCAGATGGCCGAGAAGATCGCCAAGCGTACCGCCAAGCAGTTCCCGGAAGGGATCGACGCCCACGGTACCGACGCCCTGCGCTTCACCCTGGCGGCGCTGGCCTCTACCGGTCGTGACATCAACTGGGACATGAAGCGCCTGGATGGCTACAACAACTTCTGCAACAAGTTGTGGAACGCCTCCCGCTATGTGCTGATGAACACCGAAGATCAGGATTGCGGCTTTGCCGGTGGCGAGATGCAGTTCAGCCTGGCGGATCGCTGGATCCAGTCCCAGCTGCAAGTGGCCATCCGCGACTTCCGCACCGCGCTCGATACCTACCGCTTCGATATTGCGGCAGGCGTGCTGTACGAATTTATCTGGAACCAGTTCTGTGACTGGTATCTGGAGCTGACCAAGCCGGTGCTGACCAAGGGTTCCGAGGCCGAGCAGCGCGCTGCCCGCCACACCCTGGTGACCGTGCTGGAAACCCTGCTGCGTCTGGCGCACCCCATCATCCCCTTCATCACCGAGACCATCTGGAAATCGGTGGCCCCGCTGGCTGGCGTACACGCCGACACCATCATGATTCAGGCTTTCCCGGAATTCGACGCCGCCAAGGTGGACGAAGCCGCGATGGCGGATCAGGAGTGGGTGAAGGAGTTCATCGTCAGCATTCGCAACATCCGCGCCGAGATGAACGTGGCACCGAGCGTGCCCCTCAACGTGCTGCTCCAGTGCGATGCCAAGGATGCCGAGCGCGCCCAGGACAACGAGGCCTTCCTCAAGTCGCTGGCCCGTCTGGAGTCCATCCGCGTGCTTGGCGAAGGTGAAACCGCCCCCCTGTCGGTGAAGAAGCTGATCGGTGCCACCGAGCTGCTGATCCCGATGGCCGGTCTCATCGACAAGGAAGCCGAGCTGGCCCGTCTGGCCAAAGAGGTAGCCCGTCTGGTGGGCGAGTGCGGCCGCATCGAAGGCAAGCTCGGCAATGAGGCCTTCGTCGCCAAGGCGCCGGACGCCGTCATCGCCAAGGAGCGCGAGAAGCTGGACGATTACCGTCTCCAGCTGACCAAGCTGGAGGCCCAGCAGGCCGAGATCGCGGCGCTCTAAGCGATCCACCCTGCTCGCCACAAGCCCCCGTCCATCGGGGGCTTTATCTTGTCCGGTCCCCACCGAAGCGGGCCTGGCCCTGTCCCGCTGCCGCAACCGGGGGAAGCCCCCTCGCGGAGCAACGCCGCCAACCCGGGAGGCGTATTGAAAAATTCACGAGCCAAATCACTTCCTTTCACAAGCGCATCGCCCGCAAATTCATTACACTGCCAGCGACCTTTTCTACCGGGAGTGCTGCTGCAGTATGGAAATATTGATCCTGCTTGGATTGATTTTGCTCAATGGTGTCTTTGCCATGTCGGAAATCGCCATCGTCACCGCCCGCAAGGCGCGTCTTGCCAAGATGGCCAGCGAGGGCAGCGGCGGTGCCGCCATCGCCCTCAAGCTGGGCGAGGATCCGACCCATTTCCTCTCTGCCGTCCAGATCGGCATCACCAGCATAGGCCTGCTCAACGGTATCTACGGCGAATCCCTGCTGGCGCAACCCTTCGCCCTCTGGCTGCAGGAGTGGGGGCTTTCCCCCAAGAGCAGCAGCCTGCTCGCCACCGTCATCGTCGTGGTGCTGGTCACCTATCTCTCCATCGTCGTGGGGGAGCTGGTGCCCAAGCGCCTCGGCCAGCTCAGCGCCGAGCGCATCGCCTGCCTGGTGGCCCGTCCCATGCTGTGGCTGGCGACCCTGACCCGCCCCTTCGTCTGGCTGCTCTCGGCCTCTACCAACGCCAGCCTGCGCCTGATGCGGGTCGATCAGAGCAGCGGTGCCAACGTCACCCAGGAGGAGATCCACGCCATGCTGGTGGAGGGCTCAGAGGCCGGGGTGATCGAGGATCACGAGCACACTATGTTACGGAACGTGTTCCGCCTCGACGAGCGCAGCCTGGCCTCCCTGATGGTGCCGCGCAGCGACATCCGCTACCTCGACCTGTCGCTGCCGCTGGAGACCAACCTGCAGCGCCTGGTGGAGTATCGCCACAGCTTCTTCCCGGTCTGTGACGGCAGCCTGTCGGATCTGGTGGGCATCCTCAACGTCGGCAAGGTGCTGCACGCCTACATCAAGGGGGAGCCCATCGATCTCGCGGCCCTGACCCAGGATGGCAGCCTGCTGCCGGAGACCCTGAACGGCCTGGAGCTGCTCAACCATTTCCGTACCCACGCCGAGCACATGGTGCTGGTGGTGGACGAATATGGCGAGCTGCAGGGACTGGTCACCCAGCAGGATCTGCTGGAAACCCTGGCCGGCGACTTCCAGCAGGAGGGGGGCGAGGACAACTGGGCCTTCCGGCGCGCCGACGGCAGCTGGCTGCTCGACGGCCTGATCCCGCTGCCCGAATTGAAGGACTGCCTGGAGCTGGTTCGACTGCCGGAAGAAGAAAAACATCACTATCACACCCTCGGAGGGCTTATCATGCTGCTCCTTGGCCGCCTTCCCCAGACCGGAGACCTGGTCACCCTGGAACAGTGGCAACTGGAAATAGTGGATATGGACGGCCTGCGCATCGACAAGGTGCTTGCCATGCCCTTGACCGACCAACCCAGCTAACCTGCGGAGTTTGCATGTATGGAGCAGTTTTACCACCTGGCTCACGCCTTCATTAATCAGGATCTGGCGACCCTTTCCAATCCCAATATGGTCTTCATGGTCTATGTCGTCCTGCTGACTTTTCTGGTGCTGGAAAATGGCTTCATCCCGACCGCCTTCCTGCCAGGGGACACCCTGCTGATCCTGACCGGCGTGCTGATCTATCAGGGGGTGCTGCCGCTGGCGGTCGTACCGCTGCTGATCCTGGCCACCTTTTTCGGCACCTGGCTTGGCTACATGCAGGGGCGCTTCCTCGGTCATACCCAGATGTACCACAGGCTGATGTCCCACCTGGATGACAAGCACAAGGAGAAGGTGCACTACCTGCTCAACAAGTACGGCATCATCACCCTGATCACCGCCCGCTACATCGCCTTCGTGCGTACCGCCTACCCCTATATCGTGGGTGCCAACGAGATCCCGCAAGGGCGTTTCCTGGTGGTCAACCTCATCAGCTCCATCATGTGGATCTGCCCCCTGGTCGGGCTGGGTTACTACCTGAGCCACACCAAGCTGGCCGCGCAGTATGAGTCCCAGTTTCTCAGCATCATCCTCTATCTGCCCGTGGTGTTGCTGGTGGGCGGCCTCATCGCCCTGGTCTGGCGCTGGTGGAGCAAACGCAGGGCCAGCGTCTCCAGAGAGTGAGACCAAGAGGAGGGTCGCCGTCAGGCGGCCCTTTTTTATGGAAATAGTGACGAATTCCGCCAGGCCGCTCTTGTAAAGCGGGGGCAAAAATGAGTGAATCTAGCGCCTTTTTTCGCTGTGGATGGAGTCGGTTGTATGAGGTGTTGGATTCGCGCAATCGCGCTGTTGTGTGGCTTGATCGGAATGCAGGGGCTGCCCGCAGCCATGGCGGCCCCCAACCCGGCCAAGCTGCAGCTCAAGTCGGGCAGCGCCCTGGTCATGGACATCAACACCGGCAAGACGCTCTACCAGAAGAACCCTGCCCAGGTCAGGCCCATCGCCTCCCTCACCAAGCTGATGACGGCCCTGGTGGTGCTGGATGCCCGCCAGAACCTGAATCAGACCCTGACCATAGATCAGAACGACAGGGACAACATCAAGCACACCTACTCCCGGGTGCGCATGGGCACCAAGGTGACCCGCCGCGACGCCCTGCATCTGGCGCTGATGTCCTCCGAGAACCGCATGGCCTCGGCGCTGGCCCGACACTATCCGGGTGGCCGCTCCGCCTTCATCCGCGCCATGAACAACAAGGCCAAACAGCTCGGCATGCGCAACAGCCGTTTCTATGACTCCACCGGCCTGTCGACCCGCAACGTCTCCACCGCCCGGGATCTGGCCAAGCTTATCGCCGCCGCCTATCGCCAGCCGCTGATCCGCCAATTCACCCAGGACACCAGCAAGGAGATGCGCTTCACCAAGCCTGCCTACAGCCTGATGTTCAACAACACCAACCCGCTGGTGAAGAACCCGGACTGGGACGTGCGCCTCTCCAAGACCGGCTACACCGACGAGGCGGGCCGCTGCCTGCTGATGCGCGCCAAGCCGGACCGCCAGGAGCTCGCCATCGTACTGCTCAACTCGGTGGGCAAGCGCACCCCGGTCGGCGACGCCAACCGTATCCGCAAGTGGCTGAAGAGCTGAGTTCGTCCCATCAAGACCTGAAAGGATGCTGCGGCATCCTTTTTTATTGGCCGCCGAAGGGCGCCTGACGGCTGCCAGCGCGGTGATGGTGACGAGCCGCATGTGCTCTATGGTGAGTGGCCTGCAAG
Source organism: Aeromonas sp. FDAARGOS 1409 (assembly GCF_019048705.1). Classification (NCBI taxonomy): domain Bacteria; kingdom Pseudomonadati; phylum Pseudomonadota; class Gammaproteobacteria; order Aeromonadales; family Aeromonadaceae; genus Aeromonas; species Aeromonas sp. FDAARGOS 1409. Next base: position 1,862,316 of record NZ_CP077395.1, on the reverse strand, counting down.
GCGCTGATGCGGCACGGGATAAGGAGGGTGAGGCAGGAATGAGGTGGAAATGGATACAGTGTGGATCCGGCCCATAAAAATACAGCCCCGACCTAAGTCGAGGCTGTCTGTATGGTGCGCCCGAGAGGATTCGAACCTCTGACCACCTGGTTCGTAGCCAGGTACTCTATCCAGCTGAGCTACGGGCGCTCATAACTTGTTGCACTGCTTGATATATGGTGCGCCCGAGAGGATTCGAACCTCTGACCACCTGGTTCGTAGCCAGGTACTCTATCCAGCTGAGCTACGGGCGCTCACAACTTGTTGCACTGCTTGAAACATGGTGCGCCCGAGAGGATTCGAACCTCTGACCACCTGGTTCGTAGCCAGGTACTCTATCCAGCTGAGCTACGGGCGCTCATAAATCATTGTATTCGCTTGAAATGGTGCGCCCGAGAGGATTCGAACCTCTGACCACCTGGTTCGTAGCCAGGTACTCTATCCAGCTGAGCTACGGGCGCCCTGTTTTCAAACGATAAAAAAAGCTTACTCAACAGTAAGCCTTCTTTAGTGCCGACTTGCTGATGGTCAACACATGACTCCAAGAGTCAAATATGGTGCGCCCGAGAGGATTCGAACCTCTGACCACCTGGTTCGTAGCCAGGTACTCTATCCAGCTGAGCTACGGGCGCTAATGGCGGAGAAGGGGGGATTCGAACCCCCGATGCGGGTATAAGCCGCATACTCCCTTAGCAGGGGAGCGCCTTCAGCCTCTCGGCCACCTCTCCGTTTGCGGGGCTGATAATACTTCACAGGGATTTTTAGTCAAACACTTTTTTGGAGAAAACAGCGTGTTCGCTCAGCATTTGGTCAAAGCGTGGAATATTCAAGCAATATCAACACTTACCCAGTACGGCCGCGCCCTGCAGGCCCATTGGCAAGGCCCGGAAAAACAAAAGGCGACACCTGGGATGTCGCCTTGGCAGCTGTCGATCAGACGGCTTAGAAATTTGGTTGGCCCGGGACTTTCTCGGCCTGTATCCGCATATAGATCTCTTCGCGATGCACGGAGACCTCTTTGGGTGCATTCACACCGATACGAACCTGGTTACCCTTAACGCCCAGCACGGTGACAGTCACTTCGTCACCGATCATCAGGGTTTCCCCTACACGACGAGTCAAAATAAGCATTCGCTTGCTCCTGTATCCTGTTTTGTATTTATATCGATATGCGCCATTATCTTACAAAGATACCGATATGGTAAATGGTTGAAACTAAATCAATCAGGGATTGTTCCCCAAGGGCTGCTCATGAGGCTCATTATCCAGCCCGAAGGCCGAGTGCAACGACCGCACGGCCAGCTCCAGGTACTTCTCGTCAATCACCACGGATATCTTGATTTCAGAGGTGGAGATCAACTGCATGTTGATCCCCTCCTCGCCCAATACCTTGAACATGGTGCGCGCGACGCCGGGATGATTCCACATGCCGACCCCGACGATGGAGACCTTGGCGATCTCCCCGTTGCCCTGCACACAGGCGGCCCCCAGTTCGGTGGCGGTCTGCTCCAGCAGGGCGCGGGCCCGGCGATAGTCATCGCGATTCACCGTGAAGGTGAAGTCGGCGGTGCCATCCCCCATGGTGTTCTGCACTATCATGTCGACATCTATGTTGGCGTCGCTGATCGGATTCAGGATCTGCGCGGCCACCGTCGGCCTGTCCGGCACACCCAGAATGGTCAGGCTGGCCTCGTTGCGATTGAACGCAATGCCGGATACCAGGGGTGCTTCCATCCTCTCACCTCCATATGTGATTAAGGTTCCCTCTCCGTCGACAAAACTCGACAGCACCCGCAGCGGTACGCGGTACTTGCCCGCGAATTCCACCGAACGGATCTGCAGCACCTTGGCCCCCAGACTCGCCATCTCCAGCATCTCCTCGAAGGTGATGGTGGAGAGGCGGCGTGCCTTGGGCTCGATGCGCGGATCCGTGGTATAGACCCCATCCACATCGGTAAAGATCTGGCATTCATCGGCCTTGATGGCTGCCGCCACGGCAACCGCCGTGGTGTCCGACCCGCCCCGTCCCAGGGTAGTGATGGCATTGTGCTCATCACGACCCTGGAAGCCGGCGATCACCACCACCCTGCCCGCACCCAGCTCGGCCTGAACCTGCTCGGTGTCGATGTGGGTGATGCGCGCCTTGCCATGGGCGGAATCGGTGTGGATGCGAACCTGATCACCGGTCATCGAGACCGCCGAACAACCCCGTTTGTTCAACGCGATGGCCAGCAGCGCTATGGTGACCTGCTCACCGGTGGAGACCAGCACATCCATCTCGCGCCGGTTGGCATCCTGATCCAGCTGCTGGGCCATGCCCAGCAACCGGTTTGTTTCGCCCGACATGGCGGAGACCACCACCACCACGTCATGCCCCTGGGCGCGGCTCAGCTGAACGCGATCAGCTACCGCCTCGATCCGCTCCAGCGTGCCGACCGAGGTGCCGCCGTACTTCTGTACATAGAGTGCCACAGATCACCTCGCCCGATTACAGGCGCTCTTCCAGCCAGGAGTGAACGGATTGCAGGGCCGCCGGCACCGCCTCGGGCTGGGTTCCCCCCGCCTGCGCCATGTCAGGACGACCACCGCCCTTGCCACCCACCTGCTGGGCCACCAGATTGACCAGCTCGCCGGCCTTGACCTTGGCGGTCAGATCGCTGGTGACGCCGGCGATCAGGTTGACCTTGTCATCGCTGCTGGTTGCCAGCAGTACGACACCGGACTTCATCTGGTTCTTCAGCTCGTCCAGCATGCCGCGGAGGGACTTGGGATCGGCCCCTTCCAGCGCCGCAATCAGCACCTTCTGACCCTTGATCTCGATCACCTGGCCCAGCAGGTCGCTACCAGCCTGGGCCGCCAGCTTGGCTTTGAGCTGTTCCAGCTCGCGCTCCATCAGCTTGGCCTTGTCCATCATCTGGCGCACCTTGTCAGCGATGGAGAACTGATCCCCCTTCACCAGGGCGGCCGCCTCTTCGATCTGCTCCCCCAGCTGGTGCATGAAATCGATGGCACCCTTGCCGGTGACCGCCTCGATACGACGCACACCGGCGGCGATGCCGCTCTCGGCGATGATCTTGAAGAAGCCGATGTCGCCGGTGCGCTTGGCATGGGTGCCGCCGCACAGCTCGGTGGAGTAATCCCCCATGCGCACCACGCGCACGTCATCTTCATACTTCTCGCCAAACAGGGCCATGGCGCCCGCCGACTTGGCGGCTTCCAGGTCCATCAGCTCGGTGCTGACGTCGTGGTTGGCCCGGATCTGGGCATTGACCAGCTCCTCGACCCGGCGAATGGTGGCCATGGTCAGGCCTTCGAAGTGGGAGAAGTCGAAGCGCATGCGCTCGGCCCCGACCAGTGAGCCTTTCTGGGTCACGTGGTCCCCCAGCGCCTGACGCAGGGCGGCGTGCAGCAGGTGAGTGACCGAGTGGTTCAGGGCGATGGCCTGACGGCGATCCCCGTCGACCACGGCTTCCACCTCGGCGCCCTTCTCCAGGGTACCCAGTTCCAGATAGCCCTTGTGGATGATGGCCTTGCCCGCTTTCTGGGTGTCGGTCACGGCGAAGATGCCGTCATCCACTTTCAGAATGCCGCTGTCGCCCACCTGACCACCGGACTCGGCGTAGAAGGGGGTCTCGGCCAGTACCACCACGGCCTCTTCACCGGCGATGAGACCGTTCACCTCGACGCCATCCTTGTAGATGCCGACCACAGTCGTCTTTTCACTGAGATGCTTGTAACCGGTGAACGGGGTCTCGAAGTCGATCTTCAGGACGTCGTTGTAGTTCACGCCGAAGCTGGAGGCCTCTTTCGCGCGGGCGCGCTGCTTCTCCATCTCGGCCTTGAAGCCTTCCTCGTCGATACCGATCTCGCGCTCACGTACCACATCGGCGGTGAGGTCCGCCGGGAAGCCATAGGTGTCATACAGCTTGAACACCACCTCCCCCGGAATCACCTTGGCATCGCCGAGGTTCGCCAGCACGTCTTCCAGCAGCAGCAGGCCGCGGTCCAGGGTGCGGACGAACTGCTCCTCCTCGATGCGCAGCACGCGCTCGACCAGCGGCAGCTGGGCGATGAGTTCGGCAGCCACGTCCTTCATCTGCACCGCCAGCTCGGCGGCCAGCTTGTAGAAGAAGATCTCGGTGGCCCCCAGCTTGCGGCCATGACGCACGGCACGGCGAATGATGCGGCGCAGCACATAGCCACGGCCCTCGTTGGAGGGCATCACGCCATCAGCCACCAGGAAGGCGCAGGAGCGGATGTGATCCGCGATGACGCGCAGGGACTGGTTGCTCAGATCCGTGGTGCCGACGATCTCGGCCGCCTTCTTGATCAGCGCCTGGAAGATGTCGATCTCGTAGTTGGAGTGCACCCCCTGCATGATGGCGGAGATACGCTCCAGCCCCATGCCGGTGTCCACGGACGGACGGGGCAGCGGCTCCATGGTGCCGTCAGCCTGACGGTTGAACTGCATGAAGACCACGTTCCAGATCTCGATATAACGGTCACCATCTTCTTCCGGGGAACCGGGAGGGCCGCCCCAGATGTGGTCGCCGTGGTCATAGAAGATCTCGGTGCAGGGGCCGCAAGGACCGGTATCACCCATCTGCCAGAAGTTATCGGATGCAAAGGCGGCCCCCTTGTTGTCACCGATGCGCACGATGCGATCGGTCGGTACGCCGATCTCGTTGGCCCAGATGTTGAAAGCTTCGTCGTCCGTCTCATACACGGTCACCAGCAGGCGCTCTTTGGGCAGCTTGAGGGTACCGGTCAGGAATTCCCAGGCAAAACGAATGGCGTCCTGCTTGAAGTAGTCACCGAAGCTGAAGTTGCCCAGCATTTCGAAGAAGGTGTGGTGACGCGCGGTATAGCCGACGTTTTCCAGGTCGTTGTGCTTGCCGCCGGCCCGCACGCAGCGCTGGGCCGTGGTGGCGCGATTGTAGGCACGCTTGTCGGCGCCAAGGAACACGTCCTTGAACTGGTTCATCCCTGCGTTGGTGAACAGCAGGGTCGGGTCATTGTGCGGTACCAGCGAGCTGGAAGAGACAACCTGGTGCCCCTGGGTGCGGAAATACTCGAGAAACGCGGCGCGTATCTCTGACGTGGACATATACATGGAAAATCCTGCTTGATTCGAATACGGACTTTTAACCGCATTAATGTAAGTTTTCTGCCGGGTAAAGTAAAACGCGCGGGCCCGTCGCGGGTGAAAAAGCCCCCAAGGTTCGGGACTGCGGCAGCACGCCAGACAGGAGCAGGCGGTGAGGGGAGTCGGCTGGGTGGCGGATCATGGCCCCCTTGTCATCAGAGACAGGATAAAACAGGGAAAATGCCCTCTCCCTTCTTCACGGGACACAGGCTCCCCCCTAACCAGGACTAGCCCTTCATTCGCTCCCCTGCTGCATGGCAGAGATGGCATAACGCGCCTGATCCTGGGTAAAGCCCCGCCCAAGCAGATACTTGAGCCACTTCATCCGCAGCTTGAAGTCATCCAGTTCGGCGACGCTGGCACGCCGCTCGAGCAGGGCGAACGCCAGTTCGAACCAATCCAGCTCGGGCTGCTCGAAGGCAGCATCGATCTGGCCATCGTCCAGCCCCTTGCGGCGCAGGTCGAAGCGGATCTTGAGGGGGCCCTGTCCCTTGGCGGCACCGGCCCGCACCGCCATGGCGCCATAGCGCTCGTCATTGACCCAGTTGTAACCGCGGCAGTAGTCGAGCACCGCCTCGATCACCTCTTCCTGGTAGCCCTGCTGACGCAGGCGCCTGGCCAGTTCAGACTCGGCGCTCTCCCGTCGGGCCAGGCTGCGCATGGCATAGGCACGGGCGGCCGCCAATTGCTCTTCAAAGGTCGGTTCGACCGGCTCGGTAACGGATTCATCAACCATAAATGACAAGGCCGGGTATCCACCCGGCCTTTCCTGTTCCTTATTCGAACTCTTGTTCGTTTTCGGCTTCGTACTCGTCGTACTCGGCAGCGGGAGCCTTCTCTTCCACAGGAGCGGCACCGGAGAGCAGCAGCTCGCGCAGCTTGGCTTCAACCTCGGCGGCCAGCGCCTTGTTCTCGGAGAACAGCTTCATCACGTTGGCCTTGCCCTGGCCGATCTTCTCGCCGTTGTAGCTGTACCAGGCACCGGCTTTGTCGATCAGCTTGTGCTTGACGCCCAGGTCCACCAATTCGCCTTCCTTGGAGATGCCGGCACCGTAGAAGATCTGGAACTCGGCCTGCTTGAAGGGTGGGGCCACCTTGTTCTTGACCACCTTGACGCGGGTCTCGTTGCCGACCACTTCGTCCCCTTCCTTGATGGCGCCGGTACGGCGGATGTCGAGGCGAACGGAGGCATAGAACTTGAGGGCGTTACCACCCGTGGTGGTCTCCGGGCTGCCAAACATGACGCCGATCTTCATCCGGATCTGGTTGATGAAGATGCACAGGCAGTTCGCGTTCTTGATGTTGGCGGTCAGCTTGCGCAGGGCCTGGGACATCAGGCGGGCCTGCAGGCCGACGTGGGAGTCCCCCATCTCGCCCTCGATTTCCGCTTTCGGGGTCAGGGCGGCCACGGAGTCGACGATGATGACGTCGACGGCGTTGGAGCGCACCAGCATGTCGCAGATCTCCAGGGCCTGCTCGCCGGTATCCGGCTGGGAGATCAGCAGGTCATCGACGTTAACGCCCAGCTTGGCGGCATAGATGGGATCCAGCGCGTGCTCCGCATCGACGAAGGCGCAGGTCTTGCCCTTGCGCTGGGCCTCGGCGATCACCTGCAGGGTCAGCGTGGTCTTGCCGGAAGATTCCGGGCCATAGATCTCGACGATGCGACCGCACGGCAGACCGCCGATCCCGAGCGCCACGTCCAGGGAGAGGGAGCCGGTGGAGATGGCTTCGATGTCCATGGTCTTGCTGTCGCCCAGACGCATGATGGAGCCTTTGCCAAACTGCTTTTCGATCTGGCCCAGCGCAGCCGCCAGTGCCTTCTGTTTGTTCTGATCCATGCCAATCTCCGCTGGGAATCGTGAATAAGAAGTGAAGTTGGGCTAAGTATACTGTTTATGCATACAGTATCAAGCCCAATTTATTTGAGCAGGGCCAGGAGTCCGGACAGGGCCTGTCTGACCGCCTGCTGGCGAACCTGATGGCGATCCCCGTCGAACCGGGCGAGCAGGGAGTGGTGACGGCCGGTGCGATCCGCCCAGGCGAACCAGACGGTGCCGACCGGTTTCTCGTCGCTGCCGCCACCTGGCCCGGCGATGCCGCTGACGGCCACGCAGATCCCCGCATCCGAGCGGGCCAGACAGCCCCGGGTCATCTCCAGCACCACGGCCTCGCTGACGGCGCCGTGGCGCAGCAGGCTGTCGATGCTGACCCCCAGCATCTGCTGCTTGGCCTCGTTGGTGTAAGTCACAAAGCCGCGATCGAACCAGGACGAGCTGCCGGCGATATCCGTGATGGCGGTGGCGACGCCGCCCCCGGTACAGGACTCCGCCGTGGCGGCCAGCCAGCCTCGCGCCATCAGGGCGTCCCCCAGTTCCTGGGATAACCGGGCTATCTCCGTCTCAAGTCCCATCATAGTGCCCTCCGCTGGCCCTCTCGGGCGAAATATGGCGCTCATTATGCAATTGCCCTGCCCCCCGGGCAACCGACCGGGGGCAGGCTGCGTCAGCAAGTTGTCACCGCTTAAGCTCCAGTACATGGGGGCTCCCTATAATCAGCAGGCACCGCCATGCGTGCGGTTTCTATCCGATGAGAACAAGGAGAAAGTCAGATGAAGCATCCGTTCAAAGTCGCCATGACAGCCCTGGCAATGTGCATCGCCACCAGTGCCTTCGCCACCGAGAGCAACGCCGAGCTGCAGAGCGAAACCACCCTGGCACAGGAGCTGAACCTGTCCAGCGCCCAGGTGGAACAGATCAAGGGACTGCGCGAACAGGCGACCAAGGAGCTGAGTTCGGTCAAGCTCGACGCCATCGGCCAGGACGTGATCGTCAACATGATCAAGTCCGGCAAGTGGGACGAGGCGGCGGCCAAGAAGCAGTTGCAGACCATCAGCGACGTACAGGCGCAGGCCCGCTACTACCGCGCCCACTACCTGTTCGAGGTGAGCAAGGTGCTGACCGCCGAGCAGAAAGCCAAGCTGCACGAGATGCTGACCGGCAGCGAGGCCATGTACTGAGTCCTTGCCCTGACCAGAATCCCCGCGTCAAGGCGGGGATTTTGCTTTCTTCCATGACCCGCACACTCTTGACCGCATCCCCCGGCGCCTCATCAGATCCCTTCTTCACGGCACCCGGCATGTCGCAAAATCCGCCCCCCAAAACCGAGATAACCCCTCACCATCCCGGCCCGACCATGTAGAATGGCCCCCAGATTCAGACCATTGCGGCACAGGCTTGCCCGCAAGAACACCTTCTGGAATAGCACATGACAGCACAATACCAGGCGCCAGGCGCAGCCCTCAGCGCCCACACCCCCATGATGCAGCAGTACCTGACCCTCAAGGCCGAGAACCCGGAGATCCTGCTGTTCTACCGGATGGGCGACTTCTACGAGCTGTTTTATGACGATGCCCGCAAGGCCTCCCAGCTGCTCGACATCTCCCTGACCAAGCGCGGCCAGTCGGCCGGCAGCCCCATCCCCATGGCCGGGGTGCCCTATCACGCCATCGAGGGTTATCTGGCCAAGCTGGTGCAGCTCGGTGAATCTGCCGCCATCTGCGAACAGGTGGGGGATCCCGCCACCAGCAAGGGGCCGGTGGAGCGCAAGGTCATTCGCATCATCACCCCGGGCACCGTCTCCGACGAGGCGCTGCTCAGCGAGCGGCAGGACAACCTGATCGCCGCCGTCTACCACGATGGCCGCCGCTTCGGTTACGGCACCCTGGATATCGGCTCCGGCCGCTTCTTCATCAACCAGTTCGAGAAAGAAGAGACCCTGCTGGCCGAGCTGCAACGCACCAATCCGGCCGAGCTCCTCTACCCCGAATCCTTCGCCTTCCTGCACCATGTCGAGGGTCGCCGCGGTCTGCGCCGCCGCCCGGAGTGGGAGTTTGAGCTTGGCACCGCCCGCAAGCTGCTCTGCCAGCAGTTCGGCACCCAGGATCTGGTGGGCTTTGGCGTCGAGCAGAGCGAGACCGCCCTGTGCGCCGCCGGCTGCCTGATGCAGTACGTGAAAGATACCCAGCGCACCGCCCTGCCCCACATCCGCGGCGTGCGCCTCGAGCAGCCCGATCATGCGGTCATCATGGATGCCGCCACCCGCCGCAACCTAGAGCTGACCCAGAATCTGGCCGGCGGTCACGACAACACCCTCTCCGCCGTGCTCGACTGCACCGCCACCCCCATGGGCAGCCGACTGCTCAAGCGCTGGATCCACCAGCCGATCCGCGATCGGGTGATCCTCAAAGGCCGCCAGAGCACCATCAAGGAGCTTATCGAGCAGAACCTCTACGACGAGCTGGGCGGATTGCTGCGCCAGGTCGGCGACGTGGAGCGGGTGTTGGCGCGCCTGGCCCTGCGCTCGGCCCGCCCGCGCGATCTGACTCGTCTGCGTCAGGCCTTCGCCCAGTTGCCGGAGCTGCAGAGCCTGCTGGCGGGCAGCGAGCACGAGGCGGTGCAGCAACTGCGCGAGCGGGCCAGCACCTTCCCCGAGCTGCATGACCTGCTGGAGCGCGCCGTGATGGAGGTGCCGCCCGTGCTGATCCGCGATGGCGGCGTCATCCGTGAAGGGTTCAACGCCGAGCTGGACGAGCTGCGGGATCTGGCCAACGGCGCCACCGCCAGCCTGGCCCGCATCGAGGAGCGCGAGCGGCTGCTGACCGGCATCAACACCCTCAAGGTGGGCTACAACAAGGTGCACGGTTTCTACATCGAGGTGAGCCGCGCCAACAGCCACCTGGTGCCGGCCCACTACATCCGCCGCCAGACCCTCAAGAACAACGAGCGCTACATCATCGATGAGCTCAAGAAATACGAGGACAAGGTGCTCACCGCCCAGGCCCAGGCGCTGGCGCTGGAGAAGCGCCTCTACGAGGAACTGCTCGATGCCCTGCTGCCCCACCTTGGCGAGTTGCAGGAGTCCGCCGCCGCCCTGGCGGAGCTGGACGTGCTGGCGAACCTAGCGGAGCGGGCCGAGACCCTAGACTACCGCTGCCCGACCCTCATCGACGAGGATCAGATCCTGATCGAGGCGGGGCGCCATCCGGTGGTGGAGCAGGTGATGACCGACCCCTTCATTGCCAACCCCATCCGGCTGGAGCGGGATCGGCGGATGCTGATCATCACGGGCCCCAACATGGGCGGTAAATCCACCTATATGCGCCAGACCGCGCTCATCGTGCTGCTGGCCCATATCGGCGCCTTCGTGCCCGCCGACAGCGCCCGCATCGGCCCCATCGACCGGATCTTCACCCGCATCGGAGCGTCGGACGATCTCGCCTCCGGCCGATCCACCTTTATGGTGGAGATGACCGAGACCGCCAATATCCTCAACAACGCCACCGCCCGCAGTCTGGTGCTGATGGACGAGATCGGCCGCGGCACCAGCACCTACGACGGCCTCTCGCTGGCCTGGGCCTGCGCCGAACAGCTGGCGAGCAAGATCGGTGCCTACACCCTGTTCGCCACCCACTACTTCGAACTGACCCGGCTGCCGGAGCTGATGAGCGGGCTGGCCAACGTCCACCTCGATGCGGTGGAGCACGGCGACACCATCGCTTTTATGCACGCGGTGCAGGAGGGGGCGGCCAGCCGCTCCTATGGCCTGCAGGTGGCGGCGCTGGCGGGGGTGCCGAAATCGGTGATCCATCAGGCCCGCCACAAGCTGGCGGAGCTGGAAAGCGCCACCCTGGCCCCCGCCGGCGAATCTCGCCCGGCCCCGGTGGCCATGGCGCCCCAGAGCCATCCGGTAGTCGATGAGCTGGAAGCGGTGCGCCCGGACGAGCTCAGCCCACGTCAGGCGCTCGACCTGCTCTATCGCCTCAAGCAGATGCTGTAAGCACCGACCGTCGCTCAGACATGCAAAAAGGGGAACCGCGAGGTTCCCCTTTTCGTTGCACATGGCGCGCGTGACCCGTCAGGCCGGCCCTATGCGTTCCAGCAGGCTCATGTGGGTTGAACCGTCGTGGCGCTTGAGGTTCTGCCGGTACTCGAACTGGCGCCGGCTCTCCTGCTTCAGACCCAGCATCAGGGAGTAGCACATGGCCAGCATGATCACCGAGAAGGGCAACGCGGCTATGATGCTGGCGGCCTGCAGGGCGGCCAGGCCGCCGGAGACCAGCAGGATGGCCGCCACCAGCCCCTGGCCCAGCCCCCAGATGGCGCGGTGCAGCACGGGAGGATCCTGATCGCCGATGGAGAGCAGCGTCGTAATCACCAGCGTGCCCGAGTCGCTGGAGGTGATGAAGTAGGTGCAGATGAGCAGGGTCAGCACCCCCTTGGCAATCCAGCCGAAGGTCTCCCAATGCAGCAGCTCCACCGTCTTGTAGAGCGCCAGGGTGACGTCCTGGTTGACCGCTTCCACCACGCCGCCGCCACCGAACAGCTCCAGGTTCATGGCAGTCCCGCCGAACACGGTGAGCCAGAGCATGCCGAGCAGGGAGGGCACCAGCAGGACACCGAGCACGAATTCGCGGATGGTGCGCCCCTTGGAGATGCGGGCGATGAACATGCCGACAAAGGGTGCCCAGGCGATCCACCAGCCCCAGTAAAACGCCGTCCAGCTCGACTGCCAGGCCGAGGTGCCGTTGGCCTCTGTGTTGGTCCAGAAACTCAGACGGACGATGTTCTGCAGGTAGTCACCTATGTTCTGCACATAGGCGTTGAGGATGTAAGTGGTGGGCCCCAGCGCCAGGAAGAGCGCGAGCACGAAGACGCTGAGCCAGATATTGAGCTCGGAGAGGATCTTCACCCCGCGCCCGACACCGGAGATGGCCGACAGGGTGGCGATCAGGCTGATGCCGCCGATGAGCCAGAGCTGGTTCACCTGGGATACCTCCATCCCGAACATCTGGTTCAGGCCGGTGTTCATCTGGGAGACCCCGAGGCCGAGGGAGGTCGCCACCCCGAACACGGTGCCGAACACCGCCAGCACGTCGGCGGCATGGCCCCAGAAGCCGTAGATGCGATCCCCGAGGATGGGATAAAGCACGGAGCGGATGGCCAGTGGCAACTTGCGCCGATAGCTGAAGAAGGCCAGCGACAGGCCGACGATCACATAGATGGCCCAGGGGTGCAGGCCCCAGTGGAAGAAGGTGAGGCGCATGGCGATCTGGGCCGCTTCCGGCGTCATGCCTTCGGTGACGAAGGGGTTGCCCTGCAGGTGGTTCATGGGCTCGGCGATGCTCCAGAACACCAGGCCTATGCCCATGCCCGCACTGAACAGCATGGAGAACCAGGCAAAGTAGCCAAACTCCGGTACCTGGTCGTCGTCGCCCAGCCGGATGCTGCCAAAGCGGCTGAACATCAGGTAGACGGCGAAGAACAGGAACAGGGCGACCACCAGGATGTAGTACCACTTGAAACCTGCAATGATGTGGTCCTTGGCCCCGGTAAACCAGGTGCCCGCCGTATCCGGATCAAAGACGCCGAACAGCAGGAAGAGGGTCACGACGGTGAGGGCCGTCATGGCCATGGTGGGGTTGAGGCCTTTCAAAAGCCCTTTGGTTGCTCTCATCTGGCCTCCTTTTAGTCGTTGTTGAAGAAGTCTTCGCCCACGTGATCGCCGGCGCCGCCGATGGCGCGATAGACCAGGCGACCGGCGGCCTGCTCACGGTGATCCACCAGGCTGACCGAAGGCTGGCCGTTCACCGCGTGGCGCTTGCCGAGGAAGATGGCCATGGGCACTCCCAGACCTGAGACACCGCTGGTGATCCAGAGGCGGTTGAAGTCGTAGGAGCCGCCGATGAACTCCAGCTGGGCCAGGCCGTTGTCGAGGCCGGCGAGGTAGAAGTGCATGGCACTCTCGTCGGGGAAGAGGTGCACCAGCACATAGGCGTAGCGCAACTCATTGACCAACTCCTTTAGACTGAAAGAACCTGTGTTGCTGCAGGAGAGGGGCAACTCCCCATCGTAGTGATGTACCTTGAGGTTGTTGGGGTCCTCGTCATAGGCGGGTTGATAACGCACGAAAGCCGAGGTATCAGGCAGTTCATAGCGCACTCTGACCACGCGAAGGTCGGCAACCAGGGACTTGATATCCAGGTCGTCATTCATGATGTCACTCCTCAAATATCGGGTTTTAATGGGGCTATTGCCCAATAACCTATCACAAAATTCATTAGAGCATAAATCATTACAGTGAAAACCATATTGACCTGGTGGTGAATTAGGCGGAGAATTTTGCGCCTCTCCACTGCCCTGCGATGACCCAGACCCCATGGAAAAACATGATGAAGTGCTGATCGCCCTGCGCCAGATCATCCGTGCCATCGACATGCACTCCAAGCGCCTGATCAAGGAGGCCGGACTGACGTCGCCGCAGCTCCTGCTGCTCAAGGGGATAGACGAACTGGGCCAGATCTCCATGCGCCAGCTGGCGGATCACACCAACATGAGCCAGGCCACCGCGACCACCATCATGGACCGGCTGGAGAGCCGTCAACTGGTGCAGCGCATTCGCAGCGAAACCGACAAACGCAAGGTCCATGCGACACTCACCGACGCGGGACGCGCCCTGCTGGCCCAGGCCCCCACTCCGCTGCAGGAGAGCTTCATCCAGCGCTTCCAGGCCCTGGAAAACTGGGAGCAGGGGTTGCTGCTCTCCTCACTGCAGCGCATTTCGGCCATGATGAACGCCGACGGCATCGATGCCGCCCCCGTGCTGAGCGTCCGCCCCCTGACCGAAGAGCGGGCCTGATCGCCAGGCATAAAAAAAGCTCCCATTGGGAGCTTTTTTTATGGGAACCGAGCGAAAGGCTCACTCTTCCAGGCTGATGCCGATGTTGGAGACCCCGTCCTGGGCCGCAAAGGTGCGAATGGCAAGGATCCGATCGCTGTCTCGCTCATGAGCCACCCGCTTGAGCAGCTCGACCTGGAACTCCAGCTCGGCCTCCATGTATTCGTGCTCGTAGAGCTCCTCGTCGCTCAGCTCACGACCTTCCAGCATGTCGATGAACCCTGCCACCGTCCCCACGGACGCGTGGCTGGCATCGTTCGCCTCCTCGCCCACCCGGCAGATCACCGAGTTGTAGGCGCAGCCCAGCGCCACGCAGGCATCCAGTGCCGGATAGGCGCCGTAGGATTCAAACTTGCGGGGATCGGGAATATAGACTTCAAACGCCTCCAGAATGGCGCCCAGATTGACGCGGGATCCCTTCACCGTCAGGTAGTTCCACATCTGATCCAGGGCGTGGCGAAACGCCTTCGCATCCCCGAAGCCGGCGGCCTGGGTAAACAGCGCATAGTTGGGGTACATGCGCTCTGCCAGCGCCAGGGTGTAGACCGTCTGCTGCCAGGGCTGCAGCTCGGCCAGTCGCTTATAAAACTTGTCACCAAACACTGGAGTCGGGTCCTTTGCAAAATGTGGGGCAGATTGTAGCCCACGAGGGGCGCGGCGAAAATGAAAAAGCGCCCCACTCGACTTTCTTGCCCGATCAACTGGGGTAAGATGGGGAGAGTACCCCCTTAGCCCTGCCGTAAACACGATAAGGAACAAGAGTATGAGCCAACGTACCCTGCTTCTGCTCAGCCAGGACAACAATCACTATGAACGCCTGCTCAAGGCGGCCCACCTCCCCCATCTGCACATACTGCGGGCCGACAACCAGAACGAGGCCGAGAAACTGATCGGCGAGGCGCACATCCTGATGGCCGAACCGGCCCGCGCCAGGCCGCTGCTGGCCAAGGCTGGCAAGCTCGTCTGGCTGCAATCCACCTATGCCGGAGTCGACGTGCTGCTGGATGCCAGCTGCCGTCGCGACTACCTGCTGACCAATGTCCGCGGCATCTTCGGCCCGCTGATGAGCGAATACGTGTTCGGCCACCTGCTCAGCCTCAGCCGCCAGCTGCCGCTCTATCGGGAGCAACAGCAGCAGACGCTGTGGCAGAGCCACCCCTATCAGGGGCTCAAGGGCAAGACCCTGCTGCTGCTCGGCACCGGCAGCATAGGCCAGCACATCGCCCACACCGGCAAGCACTTCGGCATGACGGTGCTCGGCATCAGCCACAGCGGCCGCGAACGTGCAGGGTTCGATCAGGTGTATCAACTGCCCGCACTCAACAAGATGCTGGCCCAGGCCGATGTCGTCGTCAGCGTGCTGCCGGCAACCCGCGAGACTCGTCACCTGTTCACCGCCGATCGCTTCAACCACTGCAAGCCGGGGGCCATCTTCTTCAACGTCGGCCGGGGCAATGCCGTGCACGAAGGCGACCTGCTGGCGGCATTGCGCAGCGGCAAGCTGGGCACTGCGGTGCTGGACGTGTTCGAGCAGGAGCCCCTGCCCGCCGACAGCCCGCTCTGGCATCAGCCCAATCTCGTCATCACCCCCCACAACAGCGCCTACAGCTTCCCGGAAGATGTGGCCCAGATCTTCATCCGCAACTACATCCGCTTCATCGACGGCCAGCAGCTCGATGGCCGGATTGACTTCGACAAGGGTTACTGAGCCCGGTCCATGAAAAAGGCCCCGCCATCATGGCGGGGCCTTTTGCTATCAGGGAAAGAGGGAGGATCAACCCGCCTCCATCTCTTTGCGGTAACTCTTCACCTTGGCGAGGAACTGGCGCTTCTCCTTGCCGCTCAGGGGCTCCGCCATCGGCAGCTTGACCTTCATGGCATCGACCGGCCGGTTGTTGATCCGCACCTCGTAGTGCAGGTGGGCACCGGTGGAGCGGCCCGTGTTGCCGGAGAGCGCTATCTTGTCCCCCATCTTCACCTTCTGGCCCGGTTTCACCAGCAGCTTGCTCAGGTGCAGGTAACGGGTCGTCAGGGTCCGGCCGTGCTTGATCACCACATAGGTACCGGCCAGCGGGTGGCGGGTGGCCTTGAGCACCACGCCGTCCCCGGTGGCCATGACGGCCGTCCCGACCGGCAGCGCGAAGTCGGTGCCCTCGTGGGGACGCACCTGGCCCGTGATGGGATGACGCCGTGCCGGGTTGAAGTTGGAACTGACCCGATAGCGGCTGTGGGTCGGGTAACGGCGGAAACCCCGCTCCAGGCTGTTCGCCTGGCCGTCATAGTAGTTGCCATCCTCAGACAACCAGGCCGACGCCGCCTTGCCCTGGCTGAAGACTTCGACCCCGAGCAGCTGGGTGTTGCCCGTGCTCTTGCCCTCTACCGTCTCCTGGCGCACCAATACCTTGAATTTATCCCCTTTTTTCAGATCCTTAGCGAAGTTCAGGCGCCACTGAAACAGGTTGGCAATCTTCTGGATGTGGTTCGCCGGGATCCCCGCGTTGCGGGCGCTGACGTAGAAGCTGCCGTTGATGACGCCTTCATAACTCTTCTTCTGCCACTCCACCTCTTCGTTGAGCATGTTGGCACTGTAGGTGTCATCGGTGCGCTCCAGTACCAGGGTCTGCTTGATGTTCAGACGGATCTTCAGTTGCTGCAGTATGTTGTCCTGATCGATCAGCAGCTCTATGGTCTGGCCGGGCTTGAGGCGGGCCAGATGGTTCTTGGTGTCCGCATCCAGCACCTTGTAGAGGGTGGTGGTGGACAGGCCCAGGGTGTTGAAGATGGTGGTCAGGTTTTCGCCGTTGCGTACCCGGTAGTCCTGCCATTGGGGCGTGGGATCGGCCGGAATGTCGTCCTCCGGAGCTGCGGCCTCCACCAGCTCGTGATCCGGGATGTCGTTGAAGTCGGTATTGTCTTCGTTGGTTGCGGTGCCCGTGGTGGCGATCGGCAACTCCAGACGCAGTGGCCGCTCCAGGATGTCACCCGGGGCTGGCAATACGGCTACCGCTGACAGCGTCATGGCCGTGAGCAATAGCATGGCGTAAAAGTGTTTGCGGGGAACCGGGGGTTCCCAATTGGCAGCCTGTGCTACCAAGGGACGGAGACGTTTCATCCGCTATCCTGTTATTAGATCTAAGGGTGGTGTTTGTGGGTCTGTTTTTATGATTTTTTATTATGAAAACCGAATATCTGGCTTTTAGACCTAAATACTTACAAAAAGTTCATAGCTACATGCACGAAACTCACATTTTATGCATAACCTTCCAGCATGGGCAGAAATGATCGTCGTTTTTAGCCATTTTTTTCTATTTTTAAGAACCTAGTCCGGTTGTTTGGCGCTCCGGATCCGCAAATGTTGCAAAAACATCACCATGGAGTGGGTATGTCATTGGCAAAATTGTTAAATGTGATCATCCTAATCCTGTTCGCCATCGGTGCCGTCCTGCTGCTCATGCTGGAGATCACCACGGTACGACAATCCATTCTCGACCAGATGTCGGCCAATCTTGAGACCGCCATCACTGCCCTGGGTCTGGTACTCCAGGGCACCCTGCTCAATGATGACAAGGTTCTCGCGGAAACCATCGTCAATGCCATGTTCGACGGCGGCTTCGTCAGCTCGGTGGTCTTGCTGGATCCGGACGGTCAACTGCTGTTCCAGAAGGTCTTCCACACCGCACAACAAAACGTCCCCACCTGGCTTCCCTCGGTTATCGACATGCCCCCGGTCAAGATTGAGCAGGAGTTGACCGATGGCTGGCGCATCCTTGGGACTCTCACGCTGGAAGGGCACGAGGGGTATGCCTACCAGCACCTGTGGAACGCCATCAGCCGTACCGGGCTTGCCCTGCTCGCCGGACTACTGGTCTTTACTCTGGTCATCACCTGGGTATGCCGTCGCCTGCTGCGTCCGCTTGAACAGATCAGCCAGCAACTGACCCAGATCCGCAAACGTCAGTTCAGCGGCAACCTGCCTCTCCCCTGGCTTCGCGAGTTGCAGGAGGTCGCCACCTCCATCAATCAACTGGTGTCCGAACGCAAGCGGGATCTGCTGCAGCAACGGCTCAAAATCACCCAGCTCGGCAGGCTCGACGTCCCCCTGGCTCACCAGAAGCTGACGGGATTGACCGATACCGCAGGTGACATGTACCTGCAGCATTTCGTCTCCACTCAGGGCAACATCAGACTCTACAGCCGGCTCTTGCCCAAGCACCCCCCCACCACGGACAGTTCGCCCGATGAGATCAGGGCCCTGTTCAACGACTTTCTTGTCGAGAAAGCGGAAGGGCTTCAGCTGCCCCTCAGCCTGCTGAACCATCCCGACTGGGCACAGTTCGCCCCCTCTCTGGCCAATGCCAGAGGCAAGACCCTGGACTGGCGCTGGGATCTGGCCAGCCTGCCCCCCCTCGCCGAAGAGCGGCTGACGGCGCTTCAGACCCAGGGGATCGAGATGGCGTTCAGCAATGTCCCGATGAACAACGACAACCTGGCCAGGCTCGATCCCATCAGGCCTGTCTTCATCAGCTGCCAGCTGACCCAGGCTCCCCTCTATTGGAATCTGCTTTCCCAGTGCCTCCATGCTTCCGGCTACACCCTGCTGGCCGAAGCCAGCGAGGTGAGCGACGTAGACACCCTGCGCAACTGGGGCATCGATGGCTACGCCACTCAGGAGGCATCATGAGAACCCCGCTGTTGTTGCTTGCCCTGTTGTGGCAACCCGCTCCACACGCCGCCTCCCTGGCCATCAGCACGGGCGGTGAGCAGGGCATCTATTACCAGGTCATCAAGGAGTTCTGCCGGCTGGCCAACAAGAGTGACCCCACGTTGTCATGCAAGCCGCAAGCCAGTTCAGGTTCCATCGAGAATCTGCGCATACTGCAGGCAGGGGAGACCCCTTATGCCCTCGTCCAGTCCGACTGGCTCTATCAGGCCAGCCAGGGGATCGGGCCGTTCGCCAAGCAACCCCAACCCGAGCTGAGAACCCTCTTCGCCACCCATGCGGAACCTTTCACCATAGTGGTGCGAGCCGATGGCGACATCACCACCCTGGCGCAACTCAAGCTGTCCCCCATCGACATGGGGTTGAAGCACTCGGGCACCCGCCAGACGGCATTGGCCCTGTTCCACGCACTGGGCACCAGAGAGCAGGACCTCGACCTGAAGAGCGTGGCCAATCTCTCCGAGGCGCTGTGCAGCAAGCAGATCGATGCCTATGGCCTGGTGATGGGCCACCCCAACCGGATCGTGCTGGCCACGGCGAAGCGCTGCGCCATCCGCTTCCTGCCGATCGAGGGGGAGACGCGGGAGCGACTGCTCAAGGGGGTCAAGTATTATCAGCGCAGCCAGGTACCCGCTCGTATCTATCCCGGCAACCTCAAGGCGACACCGACCTTCGCCATTGCCGCCACTCTGGTGACCAATGCCGCTACACCAGACGAAGACGTCTATCGTCTGACCAAAGCGATGCTGAGCCAGCAGACCGGTTTCAACGAACAGACATATGGCTATGCCAACCTGTTCCACAAGGCGCGCAACAAGACGGGCCCGGTGCTGAGCGTCCCGCAGCACCCGGGGGCGGCAAGATACTTCGAAGAGTTGAAAAGCGCGGGCAAGCTATAGCTGACGGCGGGGGACGCGCAGGTGCTCGCTGGAGAACCGGCTCTGCATCGAGGTCCACTGGGTCAGGCGATCGGCGCTCCCCGCCAGGGTTCCCTCGCGACGCGACTTCATGACCCAGATGCTCTTGGCATCGAAACTGTAAACGGGTTGCAGATCATTGCGCTGGCTACCCGGCAGGATGCGGCCATTGATGTTGTCGAGCACCAGGGGATCTGACTTGGTGCTCGGGAAATAGAGCGTCACCATGTGAAACTGGTTGTAGCGGATCGCCTTCACATAGGCCAGCCGCAGTTTCTTCTCGTCGACGCCGAGCTCCATCAGGGTGTAGTACTTGGAGATGCTGTAATCCTCGCAATCCCCGCCCCGGGCCCCGATGAATTCCAGGGGATTGGCCCAGTAATCCTCGTCACCCCAGAGTCTGGGATCCTCGCTGTAAGTCAGATTGTTGAAGTAGTTGTTGACCAGCTCCAGCTTCTGCTGATCCGTCGTGCCGGCCCTCGGGGCGAGCAGGCGGGAGAAGGCCTCGGCGCGCTGGATCGCCCTGGCACCGTAGACAGCCTGCATTTTTGCCCTCAGATCGGGGCTGGCGATGTGTTCAGAGAGGCGGGACGCCTGCACGCCGACCCCGGATAGGGCCAGCATGCAGATGGGGGCGAACAACCATTTCATGGCAGACACTCCATATCAGATGCTGGAGGTCAGTATAGTTGGCGCTGCCAGCCCCATCGGAAAGCCGGGAAGAGCTCAACGGCACTGGGCAAAGGCCTCGGCCAGTTGCTGCATGAATTGCAGATAGGCATCCGGGCCGAGCGGCACCTGCTCGCCGACCTCATCCAGCAGCAGCACTCTGGCCCCGGTGTTGCGGGCAACCGACTCGATCACCGCTGGCGAGAACTGCGGCTCGGCATAGATGCAGCTCGCCTGCTTCTCTTCCAGCGCCTTGCGGATTTCCACCAGGGTCTTGGCGCCGGGACGACGCTCAGGACTCACGGTGAAGTGTCCCCTGGAACTCATGCCGTAGTGACGCTCCCAGTAGCCATAAGCCTCGTGGAACACGAAGTAGCCCTTCTCGTTCACCGCCTTCATCTGCTCGGCGATCACCTTGTCCCGGGCATCGACCTTGCCCTTGAAAGCAGCAAGGTTGGCGGCATAACGCGCCTGGTTGGCCGGATCCTGCTTGCCAAGCTCAGTCGCGATCGCGGTGGCGATCACCTTGGCCTGGGCCGGGCCCAGCCAGAGATGGGGATCCACACCTTCGTGATGGTGCCCTTCATGACCATCATCCTGATCACCGTGCTCGTGGGCCTCGTGTTCATGATCGTGGTCGTCGTGGCTCGCCTGGGTTGCGTAGTTGAACAAGGGCATGCCCGGCACCAGAGTCAGGGTCAGTGCATGGGGATGCTTTGCAAGCGGCTTTGCCATGAAGCTTTCCAGCTCGGGACCTACCCAGACCACCAGATCGGCCTCGTTGATGCTGCGCATATCGGAGGGGCGCAGGGAATAGTCGTGGGGGGAAGCCCCCGTCGGCAGCAATACCTTGGGTTCGCTCACTCCCTCCGTGATGGCCGCCGCGATGAAGCCAAGGGGTTTGATGGTGGTCAGCACCTCGAGGGCACGGACAGGCAGACTCACCGCCAGCAGGGCAGTGATCAGGGCAAGAATTCGCATAGAGGTCTCGTCAGGGAGTGTGTGTGTGATAATATAACAAACCAACGTCGCTGTTATATTATAACTTCCACAGGCTGTAAACCCCGGAGCTGTCATGACCCAACTGGTGGAGCTGAAAGAGGTCTGTCTCTCATTTGACGGACGACTCGTGCTCGACAAGGTCTCCTTTACCCTGAACAAAGGCAAAATCACCACCCTGGTCGGCCCCAACGGAGCGGGAAAGAGCACCCTGAGCAAGCTGGTGCTGGGCCTGCTCAATCCGGACTCGGGCGAAATCAATCGCCGCCGCGATCTGCGGGTCGGCTATGTGCCGCAGCGCCTCTACCTGGACCCCACGCTGCCGCTGACGGTGCGCCGATTCCTGCAGCTCGGCAAGAACAGCCGCCTCTCCATCGAGGAGGCCCTCAGCCGGGTCGGCGCCCAGGATCTGCTGGACAACCGGATGCAGAAGCTCTCCGGCGGCGAGATGCAGCGGGTGCTGCTGGCCCGCGCCCTGCTGGTCAAGCCCGAGCTGCTGGTGCTGGACGAACCTGTCCAGGGAGTAGACATCACGGGGCAGATCGAGCTCTACGCCCTCATCGGCCAGCTCGCCGCCGAATTCCACTGCGCCGTGCTCATGGTCTCCCACGACCTGCACCTGGTGATGGCCAGCACCCACGAGGTGATCTGCCTCAATCGCCACGTCTGCTGTCACGGCGAGCCGGAGAGCGTGGCACGCCACCCGGAATTTGCCCGCCTGTTCGGGCGGCCGGAGCAGGAGGTGCTGGCGGTCTACACCCACCATCACCACTGCGATGGCGAGCATCACCACCATGAACCGCAGGCTCCCGTCATCCGCCTGCCCTCCCGCAACCCGTAACGCACGCAACAGGATCATCAAGTGGACAGCTTTCTGTTATACGCCCTCGCGGCCGGGCTCGGCATCGCCGTGCTGGCCGGCCCCCTCGGCAGTTTCGTGGTGTGGCGCAAGATGGCCTATTTTGGCGACACCCTCTCCCACGCCTGTCTGTTCGGCATCGCCCTCGGCATCCTGCTGCAGGTGGACCTCACCCTGGCGGTGGTGGTCTGCTGCCTCGCCATGGCCATGTTGCTGGTGATCATGAGCCGCAACCAGCAGGTGGCCACCGACACCCTGCTCGGCATCCTGGCCCACAGCGCCCTGTCGCTCGGCCTGGTCACCCTGAGCTTCATGGACAATGTGCGGGTGGATCTGATGGCCTACCTGTTCGGCGACCTGCTCTCGGTACAACCCATGGACCTGCTCTGGATCTACGGCGGCGGCGCCCTGGTGCTGCTCACCCTGTGGCGGCTCTGGGACCCGCTGCTCTCCATGACCATCTCGGAAGAGTTGGCGCGGGTGGAGGGAGTGCGGGTCGATGTGCTGCGCTGCGTGCTGATGCTGTTGATCGGACTGGTGATCGCCGTGGCGATGAAGTTCGTCGGCGCGCTGATCATCACCTCCCTGCTGATCATCCCCGCCGCCACCGCCCGCCGCTTCAGCCAGACCCCGGAGCAGATGGCCGGCCTTGCGGCGCTGATCGGCTGCCTCGCCGTGCTGGGGGGCCTCACCCTCTCCTGGTATCAGGACACCCCGGCGGGTCCATCTGTGGTAGTTTGCGCCACCACCTTGTTTGTACTGAGCCAGTTCAAGCGAACGTGAAGATCGATGGCGCTGGTATCGCCAGCGCCATCAGCCCCCGCAATCCAGGCCAGTCCGTCGTGGTCTGCGCCGCCAGCCTCTTCGTACCAAGTCGGTTCAGACGCGCCTGAGGAGCTCGTTTTCCCCGGGCCTCAGGCTCGCCTGCGACTCCTGCCACAGCCACTGGCGCAGCCGGCTGATGGCGGGTTCATGGGCGCGCGAGCGCTTGCAGACGAAATAGAAGTTGTCGCCGGTCTCGAGGGCGTGCAGCGGCAGCCGCACCAGGCGAGGGTCCTCCGGCTGCAGCATGTAGTCGTTGATGAGCGCCATCCCCTGGTCCCAGTTCGCCGCCTCCAGCGCCAGCAGGATATGGCTGAAATGGTGCACCCTCGCCTCGGGGGGAATGGTCAGGCCCCCCACCTCGGCCCAGCGCCGCCAGTCCTCCCCCTTCTCCTTGTAGATCGCCTGGATGGAGAGCAGCGGCAACTGCCACAGGGTCGCGGGCCACTCCCCCTCCACCTGCTGCCACAGGCGCCGGCTGCAGACGGGCATCAGCCGCTCCCGATAGAGCAGATCGTGCAGGTACCCGGGCCCCTCGGGGGAGACGGTGATGAAGCCGTCCGCCACCCTGTCGGAGAGCTCGGGGTCTTCCGCCACCATCTCCAGACTGAGATCCAGCTCGGGATGGAGCTGGCGCAGCCCGGCCAGGCGGGGGATCAGCCACTTCACCGCAAAGGAGCTGTAGACAGCTAGCCGCACCCGCATCTCGCCGCCGCCGCGCAGCTGCTCGCTGCTCTGGGCTATCTGGACCAGCCCGGCGGAGATCCCCTCGAAATAGGTCTCCCCCTGGGGCGTCAGGGAGAGCAGTCGACCCTGGCGCAGCAGCAGCCGCTCCCCGAGGAAATCCTCCAGCAGGCGGATCTGGTGGCTCACCGCGCTCTGGCTGACATTGAGCTCCAGGGCCGCACGGGAAAAGCTCAGCAGGCGGGCCACCACCTCGAAATATCGAACGGCACGCAGGGGGGGCAGCTTCATTATCCAAAATTCTCATGCATGGTGACTTTTTATCATTTTACTGGATAACGGGCCGCGGGCTACCCTCCCCTCATCTGAATCTGGAGGTGGTATGAATGCAGTCGGAATAGGCATCCTCTATCTGGTGCTGGGCAACATGGTGGCGGTCTTCTCCGATGCACTGGTCAAGGTGCTGGAGCCGGACCAGCCCCTCTTCCAGTTCGTCTTCTTCCGCCAGCTCTCCGCTGCCCTGCTGCTCGCCCCCTGGCTGCTCTGGTCCTGGCGGCGCAACCCGCCGGTGGCGCTCAAGTGGCACCTGCTGCGGGCCCACATCTGGGCCATCGGCGTCTGCCTGATGGTGGTCGCCCTCACCCGGCTGCCGCTCGCCACCGCCAACGCCCTCTTCTATGCGGCGCCGCTCCTGATGGTGCCGCTCGCGGTCTGGCTGGCGGGGGAAGCGCTGTCGCGCCAGAAGGTGCTGACGGCGCTGCTCGGCTTCGTCGGCGTGCTCATCGTGCTGCGCCCCACCGAGGTGAACTGGGCCGCCCTTGCGGCCCTGGGAGTGGCGCTCTCCCTGGCGGTCAACAATCTGCTGATCAAGCGGATCCCGCTCCAGCAGCCCATCGCCCAGACCCTGTTCTTCACCAACGTGCTGAGCATGCCCTTCATCCTGGCACTGGCCTGGTGGGAAGGGGGCGAGTGGCAGTGGCAGATGTGGTGGCCCGCCTTCGGCTCCTCGGCGCTCATCATGGTCTATGCGGGGCTGTGCGTGATGGCCTATCGCAAGGCGGAGGCGAGCAAGATCGCCTCGGCGGAGTACACCGGGCTGCTGATGGCAGTCGCCATCGGGGTCTGGCTGTTTGACGAGCAGCCAGGGCTGCCGCTGCTGCTGGGGTGCCTGTGCATCATACTGCCGCTGGTCGCCATGGCCCGCAGCAAGCCCAAGCCGCAGGCCGAGCCGGCACTCTAGCCGGCAGGGTCAAGCAGGGGGGCGACCCTCTGTTGCAGATGGGGGATCACGGCCTGCTCGAACCAGGGGTTCTTCTTGAGCCAGAGGGTGTTGCGCGGTGACGGGTGCGGCAGCGGCAACCAGGCCGGGCCATAGTCCGCCCAGTGTCGCACCGTCTCGGTGAGGGATCCTTTCGCCACCTCCCGCAGGTAGTAAGCCTGTGCATACTGGCCGATGAGCAGGGTCAGCTCGATGTTGGGCAACAGCATCAGCACCTTGTCGTGCCAGGTGGGGGCGCACTCCGGCCTGGGGGGCAGATCCCCCGACTTGCCCCGGCCCGGGTAACAGAGCCCCATGGGCATGATGGCGATGCGGGATTCGTCGTAGAAGACGCTCTTGTCCACCCCGAGCCACTGGCGCAGCCGATCGCCGGAGGGGTCGTCCCAGGGGATGCCGCTGGCGTGCACCCGGGTCCCCGGCGCCTGGCCGATGATGAGCAGACGGGCGCGCTCGTTGCCACGGATCACCGGCCTTGGGCCGAGCGGCAGGTAGGCCTCGCACAGGCGGCAGGCCCGGATCTGTTCAAACAGGATATCGAGTCGGTTCATGGACCCGATAGTACCAGAGTTTTCTCCCCGCTCCCGCTTGTGAAAGTGGCGGCGGATACTTATCATGCAGCCGTCATTGTTTAGTTTAATAAACGGAGAGAGATGAAGAACTGGATGGGCACCGGCAGCGCAGCCCTCTCATTCGTGCTGTGGGGCATGCTGCCCCTCTATTACCAGTTCATGCCCGAGGTCAACATGTGGGAACTGCTCTCCCACCGGGTGCTCTGGTCCGTGGTGCTGCTGGGGGGCCTGTTGCTGCTGCTCGGCCACCGGGTACCCTGGGCGGCCCTGCGCGGCGATCCCCGGCAGCTCGGCCTCGTGCTGCTGGCGGGCCCCGTGATGTCCATCAGTTGGTGCATGTTCACCTGGTGCCTGACCACGGGCCAGGTGCTGGCCACCAGCCTCGCCTTCTTCATGACCCCGCTCTTCAACATCGCCTTTGCGGTGCTCTTCCTGAAAGAGAGGCTCACCCCGCAGAAACACCTGGCGGTGGCGCTCGCCCTGGCGGGGCTCGCCTACATGCTCTTCTCCTACGGCGAGCTGCCCTGGTTCTCCCTCGTGATGGGGGCCAACTTTGCCCTCTACGGCCTCATCAAGAAGAAGGTGAGACTGGACGCCGGCACCAGCCTCTATCTGGAGTCCCTGGTGCAGTTGCCCGTCGCCCTGCTCGTCATCGGCTGGCTGACCTTGCAAGGCACCAGCCAGTTTATGGCAGGAGACTGGGCCGACAAGCTGCTGCTGATGGGCAGTGCGCCCGCCACCCTGCTGCCGGTGGGGCTGTTCTGCTACGCGGTGGCGCGCACCCCCATGAGCACCGTGGGCCTGTTGCAATACATAGAGCCCAGCCTCGCCTTCCTGCTCGCTCTCTTCTGGTTTGGCGAGATACCGGATCCGGTGAAATCCGTTGGCTTTGCCTTCGTCTGGGCCGGCCTGCTGGTGAGCCTGCTGCCCCTGCACCGGCTCGGGGGTCGGCGGGCAAGGTGGCGCACCTCGTGACCCTCGCCACCGGCACGCCCTCCCCCTGGTTTGTCTATCTGGTGCGCACCGGCGCCGGGGCACTCTATGCGGGGATCAGCACGGATCCCGAGCGGCGCCTGCGTCAGCACCAGAGCGGCAAGGGGGCCAGAGCCTTGCGCGGCAAGGGGCCCCTGACGCTGGCGTGGCAGCAGGAGGTTCCCGGCAAACGCGAGGCGTTGCGCCTCGAGTACCGCCTCAAGCAGCAGAGCAAGGCGTTCAAGGAGCGCCTGGTGCAAGAGCCGGCGCTGTGGCACGACTGGAGCCTTTCCTGGCTTGCCACCCCGCACACCGAACCCGTGTCGCGCCCATAAAAAGGGCCACTGCAAGCAGTGGCCAAGGAAGGATGCGAGATCAGGGAGGCTTAACGGTAGGTGCTCGACTGCCTGCGCCTGTTGCCAAGCAGCCAGCACACCACTAGCACCAGCAGCAACCAGGGCGCCAGCTTGATGATGAGGGCAAACATGCCAGCCAGGGCGCCAAACAGCACGAAGACCCCGCTCACCAGCAGCATGGCCAACACGGTGAATCCGGTCAGCGCCATGCCGATCAGCACCAGGATCAAGACGATAAATTCCAGCATGTTGTGCTCCTCACTGGGTTAATGCCGCTGAGTGACCCGGGGTCAATCCAGCCAGCGCTTCAATTCACGGCGGGGCGGCATGATCAGCACCGCCAGCAGATAGGCGGCCAGCGCCAGGGGCGGCATCAGGATCAGCGCCAGCAGGGCCGCGACCCGCACCGTCACCCTGGACACCCCCAGCCCCTTGGCAAGACCGGCGCAGACTCCGGTCAGCTTGCGATGGGCGAGATCCTTGGGCCAGGGTGTCATGATTATGCCTCCGCCTTGTGGCCTTTCAGACGGGCCAGCTCCCGCTCAATCTCGTCGTTCAGCTCCAGCTCGCGGAACTGGGCCTCGAGGGAGGGATTCTGCCCCAGGGTCGCCGCCTCCAGTTGGGCCTCCAGCTGATCCACCCGGTTCTGGAAGCCGTCGAAGCGGGCCACCAGCTCGTGCATGCGCTGGTTGTCCACCTGGGCACGGGCACGAATGCGGCTATGGGCGGTCTGCTCGCGCAGGGTCAGCATCTTCTGCTTCTCCCGCGCCTCGGTCAGCTTGGCCGCCAGTCGCTCGCTGTCGGCGGTGAGCTGGGCCAACACCTCGGCCACCCGCGCCTTGTCCTCTTCCAGCCGCTCGCACTGCTTCATCTCCGCCAGCTTCTCGGTGAGGGCGGCACGGGCGAGATCTTCGCGGCCCTTCTGGATGGCGAGTTCGGCCTTGGCTGTCCACTCCTGGATCCGGTGGCGCAGCGCCTGCTGATGGCGCTCCAGCTGTTTCTGTTCGGCGATGACGCGGGCGGCCTGGGTCCTCATCTCGATCTGGACCTGCTCCATCTCCTCGATCATCAGACGCAGCATCTTCTCCGGCTCTTCGCTCTTGTCGAGCAGGCTGTGCAGGTTGGCATTGATCACGTCGGTCAGGCGGCTGAATACGCTCATGGTCTGGCTCCTTGTTGATGGGGTGTCACTCTCTTCCCATGACATTACAAGAGCCGTGCCAGAATATTTTTTCCTTTTATTACATATAGATGACTCTTGATGACGAGAATTGAAGGGACGCGATATGGCGAAAAAAGCCAACTACATGGTGATTTTCACCAATAAAAAAGGGAGCCAGCGGCTCCCTCTCTCTGCAACCGGGTTCAAGCCGCCGGCCTATGGCCCAGCTTGCCATCCAGCTCCACCAGCTTGGCTTCCATCTTCTCCCGGCAGGTGTCGGACAACTCGCGGATCCCGGCTGCGCCGTGCTCCTTGCTGCACAGGGGGGGCAGCATCTCCAGCAGCACCTCGCCGTTGTCCCAGCGGTTCAGATCGATCTGACCGAAGTAGCTGGAGCAGACGATGGGCACCACGGGCACCTCGGCCTGCACTGCGGTATGGAAGGCCCCGGCCTTGAACGGCAGCAGGCCGCGACCCTGGGAGCGGGTCCCTTCCGGGAACATCCAGATGGAGGTGCCGCGATGCTTGATGCGATCCACCACCTGGCCTATGGTGCCGATGGCGCGGGAGCGGTTGGATCTGTCGATCAGCACGTTGCCGGAGAGCCAGAAGATGAGGCCGAAGAAAGGCAGCCACAGCAGGCTCTTCTTGCCCACCGCCACCACGCCGGGGCGCACGGCACCGGTCACGGTGAAGATGTCGTAGTTGCTCTGATGGTTGCAGACGTAGACGGCCGGGCCCACCGACTTGACCTCCTCCGGAATGATCACCCGTACCTTGAGCCCAATCAGCGGGCAGACCGCGTGGTACATGCGGGCGAAGACATAGACGTTGTTGGGGTGGCGCGGGCGCACCAGGCAGAGCAACAGGCCGAAGACGAACCAGAAGACGAGCAGCAGGGCCAGCAGCAGCACACGGGCAAGTTTGAGCATCGAACACCTCGGAATTTGACTCGGCGCAGTATACTGGCCCCCCTTTTAGCGAACAAGCGTTCGCCAGACAGAACCGACCAGCCTCGCACGTCCCCCTCGCCTTCCGGCTTGCCCCACCCGCCGTTGGTCGTTAGGATGTGCCCATCTTGATGAACGGGGCGAGCATGATTCACCAACAACGCGTGGCGAAACGACTCCTGCTGCTGGTCTGCCTGCTGGTGCTCAATTGCGCGGCCCAGCCGCTGGCCCGACTCGCCCTGCTCGATCATGCCATCAGCTGCCAGGCCCTGCCCTCCTCCGTGACGGCCGAAGACCAGGCCGACAAGGCCAGCACCTCCAGCCCCCAGCCCAACGGTTGCCAGCTCAACGGCAAGTGGCTGAGTGCCGCCAGCCTGCTCTGCGTCGAGCAGCTGTTCTTCGCGGTGGCGCTGCTCATCGCCCTGCTGGCGCCGCTCTGGCGTTACACGCCGCCACTGCCGCCGCCACGGGCCGTCTCGCCCCCGGAACGACGACTCCACCTCACCCTCTGTGTCTGGCGGGAATGAGTTCAGCCGCGTTGTTTCGTTAGCTGTCACTCATTTTTTGCGAGACCCAAAACATGTCAACTCTCTTCAAGGCGGTCCTGCTACTGGGCTGCCTGCTGTGGCAATCCAGTGGATTGGCCAGCGATACGGGGTGGCTCACCAGCCCCCGGAACGATCACGCCAGGGTCCGGCTGCAAGCCGACCGTAGCGCCCCTGACCACACCCGCATCCTGCTCGAGGTGGCCCTCGAATCCGGCTGGAAAACCTACTGGCGCAGTCCGGGTGAAGGGGGCATAGCGCCCCGGATCCTGTGGGATCAGCCGGTCGGCGACTTCCAGTGGCACTGGCCCACGCCGCGCCCCTTCGAGGTGGCCGGGCTCAGCACCCAGGGCTATCAGGAGCAGGTGCGCTTCCCCCTGAGCCTCGACTACCCGGCCGGGCTGACGCTCAAGGGCACCTTGCGCCTCTCCACCTGCAGCAACGTCTGCATCCTGACCGACTACCCCTTCACCCTGGCGGTGGATGGGCAGGCGCCGGCCGGTTTCGACTTCGGCTGGGCCCAGGCCATGAGCACCCTGCCACAGACGCTGCCTGCCGACACCCGGGTCGAGCTCGGCTACCAGCACAACCAGCTGCAGCTGCGGGCCGAACGGGCGGATGGCTGGCAGTCGCCCACCCTCTTCATCGATGCGCTGGAAGGGGCCGAGTTTGGCAAGCCCGCGCTCGAGGTAAACGGCAATGTCCTGATCGCCCGGGTCCCGGTGAGCGACGGCTGGCAGGGGGATGCGCCCGACTTGCGCGGTCAGTCCCTCGGCCTGCTGCTCACCAGCGGCGATCAGGCCTGGCAGACCCGCGCCCCCATCGCCGGGCCCATCGCCCTGCCGACCCAGCACCAGCCCCTCCTCTGGCTGCTGGGGGCGGCGCTGCTCGGCGGCCTCATCCTCAACCTGATGCCCTGCGTGCTGCCGGTGCTGGCCCTGAAGCTCGGCTCTGTGCTGCAACGGCAGGAGAGCGAACAACGCCGGGTGCGCAGGCAGTTCCTGGCCGCCAGCGCCGGCATCCTCGCCTCCTTCTGGGTGCTGGCGGCCATGAGCAGCCTGCTGCGCGCCAGCCAGGGTGCTGTGGGCTGGGGGATCCAGTTCCAGAGCGCCGGTTTCATCGGCTTCATGGTGGCGGTGACCCTGCTGTTTTGCGCCAACCTGCTGGGGCTGTTCGAGATAAGGCTGCCGAGCAGTCTCAGCACCCGTCTCGCCACCCGCGGCGGTAACGGATTGGGCGGCCACTTCCTGCAG
Organism: Aeromonas sp. FDAARGOS 1409; assembly: GCF_019048705.1. Taxonomy (NCBI): domain Bacteria; kingdom Pseudomonadati; phylum Pseudomonadota; class Gammaproteobacteria; order Aeromonadales; family Aeromonadaceae; genus Aeromonas; species Aeromonas sp. FDAARGOS 1409. The sequence goes on along the minus strand of NZ_CP077395.1, from coordinate 1,831,639 downwards.
GGGAGCTTCGCCACCCTGCTGGCGACCCCCTGCTCGGCCCCCTTCCTCGGCACCGCGGTGGCCTTTGCACTGGCGGCGCCCCTCGGCCAGCTCTGGCTCATCTTCACGGCCCTCGGCCTTGGCATGAGCCTGCCCTGGCTGCTGGTGGCGGCCCTGCCGCGCCTCGCCCTCTGGCTGCCCAAACCGGGCCGCTGGATGGGGCACCTGCGCATCCTGCTCGGGCTGATGATGCTGGGCTCCAGCCTCTGGCTGGCGAGCCTGCTCGGCAACCATCTGGGCAGCACGGCGACCGGCTGGCTGATGGTGGCCATGGTGCTGGCGCTGCCGATTGGCATCCTCTGGCGCTATGGCATGCGCGGCTTCACGCTGGCCCTCTCCCTCTCGGCACTCATCGGCGGCGCCCTGCTGCTGGGGGGCGCCCTCACGGTGCAGGGGTCGGGCAGCATAGACAGAGTCGCCTGGCAGCCCCTCTCCGAGCGGGCCATCGTCGAGGCCCTGGCCCAGCACAAGCGGGTCTTCGTGGACGTCACCGCCGACTGGTGCGTCACCTGCAAAGCCAACAAATACAACGTGCTGCTGCGAGACGAGGTGCAGGAGGCCCTGTCCGCCCCGGACGTGGTGGCCCTGCGCGGCGACTGGAGCCGGCCGAGCGATGCCATCGCCGCCTTCCTGCGCCAGCGCGGCGCCGCCGCCGTCCCCTTCAACCAGATCTACGGGCCCGGCCTGCCCGAAGGGGAGACCCTCTCCCCCCTGCTGGACAAGGCCGAGCTGCTCAACGTCTTGAACAAGGCCGGCCTCATCCAGCCCGGCCCCCATTTCTAAGGAGAATGCCATGAACCTGCGTACCCTGACCCTGTGTACCGCCCTGGTTGCCGGCGGCCTGAGCGCCCCATTGCTGCACGCCGCCCCCTTCACCCCGGAGCAGGAGGCCCGCATCAAGGAGCTCATTCGCGAGACTCTGGTGCAGAACCCGAAGATCCTGGACGAGGCCGCCGAGTCCTGGGAGAAGCAGAACGCCGCCGCCCAGGAGGCCCAGCTCGGCGACTTCATCAAGAGCAACCAGGAGGTGCTGTTCAACAGCGCCACCAGCCCGCGCCTCGGGGCCAGGAACCCCAAACTGACCCTGGTGCTGTTCACCGATTACAACTGCCCCTACTGCAAGCAGTTCGATCCCCAGCTGACCCGGCTGCTCGAGGCCTATCCCGACGATCTGGGGCTGGTGATCAAGCTGCTGCCGTTCAAGGGGCAGACCTCCGCCAAGGCGGCCCAGTACAGCCTCACCCTGTGGCAGCAGGATCCGGCCCGCTTCCTCCCCCTGCACGACAAGCTGATGAGCAAGCAGGGGATGCTGACCGAGGCGGACATCAACAAGGCGCTGGCTGCCACCGACAACCTGACCCTCAAGCCGGAAGGCAAGGCCACCGAGGAGCTGCGCAACAGCCTTCGCATCGGCACCCTGCTGGGCGTGCAGGGCACCCCGGCGACCCTGATCGGCAACCAGCTGGTGCCTGGCGCCATCTCGTATGACGAGCTGGAACGGCTGGTCAAGGCCGAGCTGGCCAAACGGGCATGAGGAAGCCATGGATGGAGCTGCGACCACACCGACTGCGCATCGGCACCCTGCTGGGCGTACAGGGCACCCCGGCGACGCTTATCGGCAACCAGCTGGTGCCTGGTGCCATTCCCTATGACGAGCTGGAACGGCTGGTAAAAGCCGAGCTGGCCAAACGGGCATGAGGAGGCCATGGATGGAGCTGCGACCACACCGACTTCGCATCGGCACCCTGCTGGGCGTACAGGGCACCCCGGCGACCCTGATCGGCAACCAGCTGGTGCCTGGCGCCATCTCGTATGACGAACTGGAACGGCTGGTGAAGGCCGAGCTGGCCAGGCGGAGCTAAACCATGGTTGAGGATGTCGCTGTAAAGGCACCGCGCTGGCGACGCTGGGGCAAGGAGGCGCTCTGGCTGATGCTGATGGCGCTGGTCGTCTCCACCCTGCTGGATCTCTGGCGCGGCCCCAGCCTGCCGGCGGGGGCCATGGAGGCCCCCCTCACCCTGCAGGATGGCACCACCACCAGCCTGGCCGAGCAGAGCCGGGGCAGGGCGCTGCTGGTCTACTACTGGGCCAGCTGGTGCGGCGTGTGCCGCTTCACCACCCCCACGGTTGAGCAGCTCTGGCAGGAAGGCGAGAACGTGCTGACGGTGGCCCTGCGCTCCGGCAACGCTGAACAGCTGAGTCAGGGGATGGGCAAGAAGGGGCTGACCTTCCCGACCCACAACGACGAGTCGGGGGATCTGGCTGCCCGCTGGCAGGTGGGAGTCACCCCCAACTTTCTCATCATCAGGGATGGGGAGCTGGTGAGCAGCACCACGGGCTGGAGCAGCCGCTGGGGGCTCAAGCTGCGGCTGCTGTGGGCCCGCTGGTAAGCCGTCGCCACGCAAGGAATGCAAAGAGCCCGGTCGCTACCGGGCTCTTTTTTCATCTTGAGGCTGGCAAGCCTATTGTTGCGCGGGCGCCATCATCCCCTGCCCGAGTCTCCCCCTGGCGCTGGCCCGCTCGGCCTCGTCGAGCACACCATCGCCATTCTTGTCCATCTTGGTGAAGACGGCCTCATGACGCTCCATGAACTGTGCCTTGGTGGTGTCCTGCATCGGCCTCATGTTGCCCATGTTCCCCATCTTGCCCGGCATGGCCTTGCCGGACTCCTGCATCGCCTCGTGCATCCTGGCCATGGCGGCCTCTCTCTCGGCCACCGACAGGGTGCCATCCTTGTCGGTGTCCTGCCGGGCGAAACGCTGCTCGGCTCTTTCCATGAACTGGGCCTTGGTAATGTCCCCCTTCATGAACATCATGGGCTCGTCGAGGGGCTCCTCGGCGGCCAGGGCGGCGCCGCTCAACAACGCCAGGGACAGAAGATACTGTTTGAACATGGCTGTCTACTCCTTGTGATGGTCTGAGCCGGGCCCCGCTCCCCGGGACGGCCCGACGCCTCCTGTAGTGTAGTCCCGGGGCCGTCCCCCACCGGAAGGTGGATCCCAAGGCGCACCCGCCGCGCATTCCTCTGGTTACTTTTCTTCCTATTCATGGCGATGGAGGGCGGTTTCCGTTAAAATCTCCGGTTTTTGCCGAGCCTGGTTTGCCGACGTTCCGCCACCAGGCCGACACAGGATGAATTCCACCATGCCAGTGAGGCAGGATCCGTCATGAACAACTACTTCCGGGTGCTGGGCGTCAAGTCCAACGCCAGTGAAAACGACATCAAAAAAGCCTATCGTCGGCTGTCGAACCAGTACCATCCCGACAAGCTGCACGGGGCGAGCGAAGAAGAGAAAGAGCAGGCAGCCCTCAGGCTGCACCAGGTAAAGCAGGCTTATGAAGTGCTGTCCGATCCGAAACAGCGGGCCGCCTTTATCAAGGATTTCAACAACGTCATCGTGACCGATCCCGCTGCTGCCATGCAGGAGATGTGGGACCAGTTCTACCCCTGAGCCACCAGGCAAGAAGAGCGACTATGCAAAAAAAATGGGACCAGGCACGGCTCAAGGCCCTGCAAAGCGATGCCAGCGAGAACATCGAATCCTACCGGGATCAGGACGACCCCAAGGGGCTCGAGCAGTTCACCGACCAGATGAAGGCCCTGCTGCTGGCCGACATGAGCATGCTGGAGTTCATGCCCGAATACCTGCCGCTCGCCCTCTATGGCCGGGTGCAGTTCCCCCCCAAGGCCAAGGGGCAGTGGAACAAGTGGCTCGCCAGCGGCGAGCAGCCCTCCTGGGACGAGTTCAAGGTGAGCGTCGGCTTCAACAACGCCGCCCTGCCGCTGGTCAAGGCGGTACGGGCCCAGAGCGAAGATCAGCTGATGGAAGCCTGCGCCGTGCTGTTTCTGCTCGATAACCCGCAGCCCCGCGGCAGCCACAGTGCCGATGACGACTACGAGCTGCGGGACGAGGACGAAGATGACGGGGAAGATGCCGACGCCGACTATCATGGCGGTCAGGGCGAAGAAGACGATCAGGACATGTACGACGAAGTCCGTTTCTAATTGGGGCAAGGCATGAGCAACAGTCTGATAGAAATTACCGCCATCGAGATCAAAGAGCTGGCCGTCATCGAGCCGAAGCAGGCCAGCGAGAAGTTCGAGCTGATCGCCAAGACCATGTCTGACGACCAGCTGGCAGAAGTGATTGAAAACATTGATATCGTTACCCTGACCCAGATCAACGGCCAGCACGACATCTCCTTCCCCTCCATCATCTCCGAGCTGATGACCCCGGAGCGGATCCGCGACATCGTCTGCCAGCAGCCGCTCTACTGGGAAGAGGCGATCAAGAACAACGCCGACGAGCTGCAGCAGCACACCTTCGACTTCCTCAACTACCTGATCCGCACCCAGGATAGCGAAGCCAAGCAGCGGGAGATCCTCGAATGCGTGGCCGAAGACCCGGCCGGCCTCTTCTACCTCGCCATCCCCTTTATCGAGTTCTATCGCGGCGATCGCTATGAAGAGGACGAAGGCTATCGCGACGTGCTGCACGCCGAGGAGGAGGATCTCGAAGAGTCCCTGCGCTACAGCGAGCGCCAGCAGGCCGAAGACAGCCACGACTACGCCCTGGACGACCCGCGCAGCCTCTTGATGCTTATTCGCGAGCTGGCCCCCGAGGTGGAGAAGTCCATCAAGTCGCTGCTGCGCAACGAGCACTCGACCTGGGACGGCATCATCAACAAGTTTGCCGCCGAGCTGGTGATGCAGGCCAAAGAGAAGAACAAGGTCGAGGAAGACGAGTACGGCGACGTCGACGACATGTTCAGCTTTCTGGATTAAGGAGCCCATTCATGCAGTTAGTCATTCGCGATGCCAACCAGGGCCCCTTTCTGACCCAGGTGCTGCGCTTTGGCCGCGACAATGAACGGCTGAGCGAGCAACAGCTGGCCGCCATCAAGGGCAAGGCGGTGCTGATGAGCCTGAAATTCGCCGACAAGTACTACAACAAGTACAAGATGCACCTGCTGGAGCAGGCCGCCCACGACGTCATCGGCGTGGTGAGCTTAGGGTTGCAGGAGCTATCCCAGCGGGATCCGGCCAAGGCGCTGGCCCTGTTGCAGGCACAGGAAGGCCCCATCAAGCCGTTCCAGAAGGGCTGGTCCATGCTCATCACCGTCAGCCCCAAGCAGGCTGGCAACAGCCTCTACGGTGACGTGGATGCCCGCCTGCTGGACAAGATCTCGAGCCCGCCCGATATCGAGGAGTGGCAAGGGTGGCAGGAGTACGAAAAGGCGCTGGCCGAGCACAACAAGAGCCGCCTGATGGAGCTCATCGATCAGCACTTCTTCGCCAGCGAGAGCGACCACCCCACCATGGAGGACAAGCTGGCCGAGGCTCTGCTCTACCGCATCCTCTGTGGCAAGGGCAGCGGCGCCGCCCCTCTCAAGGTGAAGCAGGATCTCAAGCGCAGGCTTGCGCGGGAGCTTGAGCTCGACGAGGGCTGGTACGACACCGACTACCTCGCCGCCCAGCTCGCCCTGATGCTGAGCGAACTGCCCGCCGACATGGCGGCCGCCCTGCGCCAGGAGCTGAGCCCGGGCTTCGTGCCCAACCTGCTGCACACCCTGGGCTTTGTGCGCCAGTACCAGCTGCTGCAAAAAGAGGACGCCTCCCCGGAGAAGCTCGACAACATGGAGATGCGCGCCGGTCTCAAGCACCCCCTGCTCGGCTGGCCGCTCTATCACGACTTCTGATGACGGGTCTTTCCCTTCTGCGTATTCCAACGCCCGGCTTGCCGGGCGTTGTGCTATCCATTCAGGCCTGACTACCCCCTAAGCGTCATTGGCCCACATTTTGTCAGGGATATAATGACTCCCCCATACCAGAGCCGGGGAGCAAGGCCGTGAGCAGAAAGCCGGACCGCATTACCGCGATGCAGCAGATCATCGACGCCGTGAAGGCGGAATTTCCACTCTATCAGCCGGATACCTTCAGGTGCGGGCCGGACAACAGCTGCATCGGCTGCCCCAAGAAACTGATGGAGCTGGTCGACAGCGAGCTCTGCTACTGGCAATACCAGATCCAGCGCGGCATCTCGCCCACCTTCGACGAGCTCTATAGTTTTGGCAAGATGTGCAGGAACATCCGCCGGGCGCTGGTGAAGAACGGCCGCATCCCCGCCTGAGCGGCCACCAAGGGGGCGCTCACCCCAGGCCGGCAATAGCGTCAAGGAGCAGACCATGAACCAGGAGAGGATCCAGACCCGCTACCCCCTAGGTGGCCCCTTTGCCAGCCGCGCCGAGCTGGAACAGGCCATCACCCGGGTGATAGAGGCCCACAGGCCAGACTTCTTCCCCTTGCTGGAGCGGCTGGTGGATGAGGGCAATCCCGGCGTCCACCTCAGCCAGGAGCACCCGCCCCGGGTGCTGGGCATCGAGCTCGAGCAAGACGGCACCCGGGGCCTGGCTCGCCTCGGTTACGAATCCAACTACTTCGAGGATTGCCTGATCGTCGACGTCTATGAGCGGCACCGGATCGAGGTGCCCTTCAGCCTGAACGGGGATCTGCTGATCTTCGACGTCGAGCTGCCCATCGCCTGGAATTTCAATAAATAAGGCTATTGGGGGAGTCGGTGCCTCGGGCCGCCAACGCCCCCGCGATCCATGCAACAAGGGCAGGAGCCCGGCCCCTGCCCTTTCCCATCCTTGACCCAGCTCGCCTCACTCGGGCGCTCAGGTCAGATAGTAACGCCACGCCCTGATCGGCTCCGAATAACCCACTCTGGTGCAGAAGGGGGCCAACTCGCTGTTGGCCTGCTCCAGGCTGAGGGTCTGATGACTGTCCTCCCGGCACCACTGCACAAACTCACCGCTGTTGAAGCTGTAGTGATCCCCGTGAAAGGTTCCGTGCGCCTCGATCAGATCGATGGCTTTGTCGATCTCCATGATTGGCCTCCTGGCACTGTGCTGCTCCCTTTAAGCTTAGCGAGCGGGGAGGAGTAGGGTCGATTAGCGAAGCGTAATAGTCCGTGCCATCGGCACCGTGGTGAGTGGAAAAGGGACAAGAAGAGAGGTTGCCTGCAAAACAGCTGCAACCGGTTTACGCGATCGTCTGATTACGATTCGCTAATCAAACAGCTCTACAATGACACATAGGTAAACAATAAAAAAACACAGGGAAAATATGGGGTACAAAATGGGAAAGGCACTCACTTTATTACTTGCATTAATAATGCTTATGCATGGAAATTATATTTTCGCCGACTCAGCTAATAACAAAACGCTAAACACAGAGTTTCAGCGTATTACGGAATCATTTCTAGGTGGTGAGATAACATTTCAATGTGGTGACACAATGTTCAAAATAACATCAGGGATAATAGGCAGTCCTAAATTATTTTGGCGTTCAGGTCTTCAATGGGTTGAGTTAGATATGGTTGACTTTAAAGATACCGGCGTCGTGCTTTATGGACTAGGTAGAGAAGGAGGACTACCGATGACTGAGTACAACTTTGATACTCTAATACCAATTTTTAATAATGATAACTTTGGCATCACAAGGAGTGCCGGAAGATATTTTTATAAAATCAAAAGCGGTGAATATGTCCCATACGAGCATCAGATTGATTTTATTAGCGAAAAGATCATAGGAGAAAATCTGCAAAAAATTGTTGAACAATTTAGGTTAGATGCTGCTTTATATAAAAAGGAACAGGCATGGATAGATCAACTTTCTATCAGTGGCGAAGAAAAATCATACAATGAAAAACACCGACATATCCGTGATCAAGATATAGCAAAAATAATTGACATGTATAAAGACAGCATGGAGATAAGCACTGATTTACGTTCTTATAAAACCGTTGATTCATGCGCGTTATTAAAATGATAAAAGTAACGCCATCAAAAATAGCAGGTATTATCTTAATGTAATAAGGTTTATTTTAACGGCAAATTCAGATGGTGTGTGCAATGCCTAATAATAATGACAATAAGATCACTATCTATATAAGTTGTGAATAAAGAAGGGAGCAAATAGTTCTCTCCCTTCTTATGAATTACCCTTCCTGATTTTCCCCTGCTACCGGCTCGGCGCCGGCGACGGGTTCAATCTCGATGCGATCGACGCGCTGCAAACCGCGGGGCAGTTTGGCGCCGCGGCGACCGCGCTCGCCGCGGTAGTAGTCAAGGTCAGCTGGCTTGAGGGTCAGCTTGCGCTTGCCGGCGAACAGGGTCACCGACTGGCCCTGGGGGATGATGGCGGCCATCACCACAAACTCCTCCCGCGCCTTCACCCGTGCCGAAGGGATGCTGATAAGCTTGTTGCCCTTGCCCTTGCCGAGTACCGGCAGGGTATTGAGCGGGAACAGCAGCATGCGCCCCTCGTTGGATATGGCCATGCAGAGATCCGTGTCCGGCGCCCCTATCCTCTGGGGCGCCATGACGATGCCCCCTTCCGGCACGGTGAGCAGCGCCTTGCCGTTCTTGTTCTTGGCCGTCAGGTCGTCGTATTGGCAGACGAAGCCGTAACCGGCGTCGGAACAGATCAGGTACGGCTCGCCTTCGTTGCCCATCACCAGATGGCGTACCTCTTCCCCGGCTCCCAGCGCAAAGCGGCCGGTGAGCGGCTCGCCCTGACTGCGGGCGGAGGGCAGGGTGTGCGCCTCCAGCGAGTAGGTTCTCCCCAGGGTGGAGAGGAACACCGCCTGCTGGTTGCTGCGGCCATGGGCGTGGGCAAGATAGCCGTCCCCCGCCTTGTAGGAGAGGCCTTCCACGTCCACGTCGTGGCCCTTGGCGGCGCGCACCCAGCCCTTGTCGGAGAGGATCACGGTGACCGGCTCGCTCGGGGTGAGTTCCTTCTCAGTCAGGGCCACGGCGGTGGCTCGCTCCACCAGCGGGGTGCGGCGATCGTCGCCGTACTTCTCGGCGTCCGCCAGGATCTCTTTCTTGAGCAGGGTGCTGAGACGACGCTCGGAACCCAGGATCTGTTCCAGCTTGTCGCGCTCTTCCGCCAGCTCGTTCTGTTCGGCGCGCAGCTTGAACTCTTCGAGCTTGGCCAGGTGGCGGAGTTTCAGCTCGAGGATTGCCTCGGCCTGGGTCTCGCTGATGTTGAAACGCTCCATCATCACCCGGCCCGGCTCTTCCTCGGTTCGGATGATCTCGATCACCTCGTCGATGTTGAGGTAGGCAATGAGCAAACCTTCGAGGATGTGCAGGCGGGCCAGCACCTTGTCGAGGCGATACTGCAGGCGGCGGCGCACCGTCTCACGACGAAAACTCAGCCACTCGGTGAGGATGGTCTTGAGGTCTTTGACCTGGGGCCGGTTGTCCAGACCCAGGATGTTGAGGTTGACCCTGTAGTTCTTCTCCAAGTCCGTGGTGGCGAACAGGTGGGCCATCAGCCCCTCCACGTCCACCCGGTTGGAGCGCGGCACTATGACCAGACGGGTCGGGTTCTCGTGGTCCGATTCATCGCGCAGATCGGTGACCATGGGCAGCTTTTTGGCCACCATCTGGGCGGCGATCTGCTCCATGATCTTGGCGCCGGAGGCCTGATGGGGCAGCGCCGTGATGACGATGTCGCCATCCTCTTCGCTCCACACCGCCCGCTGCTTGATGGAGCCCTTGCCGGTCTCGTAGATCTTGCGGATGTCGTCGCGCGGCGTGATGATCTCGGCATTGGTCGGGTAGTCCGGTCCCTGCACATGGGCCATCAGGGCATCCAGGCCGGCATTGGGGTTGTCCAAGAGCTCCACGCAGGCGTGGGCCACTTCCCGCGCGTTGTGGGGCGGGATGTCGGTCGCCATCCCCACCGCGATGCCGGTCACCCCGTTGAGCAGGATGTGCGGCAGGCGCGCCGGCAGCACCACCGGCTCCTTCATAGTGCCGTCGAAGTTCGGCGTCCATTCCACCGTGCCCTGCCCCAGCTCGGAGAGCAGCAGCTCGGAGAAGCGCGACAGCCGCGCCTCGGTATAACGCATGGCGGCGAAGGATTTGGGATCGTCCGGCGCCCCCCAGTTGCCCTGACCGTCCACCAGCGGGTAGCGGTAGGAGAAGGGCTGGGCCATCAGCACCATGGCTTCGTAACAGGCGCTGTCGCCGTGGGGGTGATATTTACCCAGCACGTCACCCACGGTACGGGCGGACTTCTTGTGCTTGGAGAGGGCCGACAGGCCCAGCTCGCTCATGGCGTAGATGATGCGCCGCTGCACGGGCTTGAGGCCGTCGCCGATATGCGGCAGGGCCCGATCCATGATGACGTACATGGAGTAGTTCAAGTAAGCCTGCTCGGTAAAGGTGCGCATTGGCTGGCGCTCGACCCCGTCCAGACTGAGCTCGATAGCATCACTCATGTGAAATTCTCTTCCGGTTCGGGAGCCGCCACAGGGCGACTCCGGCTAATGCTTGCTGGCCCGCGCGGGCCAGTCGACGGCTGATGATGACGAGAGTGGGCTGACCTAGATGATCGCCAGGTTGCCCTTCTCTTCCAGCCACTCGCGGCGATCGCTCGCCCGCTTCTTGGCCAGCAGCATGTCCATCAGTTGCAGGGTCTCGTCCCCCTCCTCCCCTTCCTCGCCCATGGTGAGCTGTACCAGGCGGCGGGTGTTGGGATCCATGGTGGTTTCCCGCAGCTGTTTCGGATTCATCTCACCCAGGCCCTTGAATCGGGTCACCATCACCTTGCCCTTCTTCTTCTCGGCTTCGACCCGCTCCAGCACACCGTTCTTCTCGTCTTCGTCGAGGGCGTAGTAGACCTCCTTGCCGATATCGATCCGGTAGAGCGGCGGCATGGCCACATAGACGTGCCCCTTCTCCACCAGCGCGCGGAAGTGCTTCACGAACAGCGCGCAGAGCAGGGTGGCGATGTGCAGACCGTCCGAGTCCGCATCCGCCAGGATGCACACCTTGCCGTAGCGCAGGCCACTGAGGTCGTTGGAGTCGGGGTCGAGCCCGATGGCGACCGAGATGTCATGCACTTCTTGCGAGGCGAGCACCTGACCGGCCTCCACCTCCCAGGTGTTCAGGATCTTGCCGCGCAGGGGCATGATGGCCTGAAACTCCCGATCCCGCGCCTGCTTGGCACTGCCCCCCGCGGAGTCACCCTCTACCAGGAAGAGCTCCCCCTGCATGGGGTCGGCGCAGCCGCAATCGGTGAGCTTGCCGGGCAGCGCCGGGCCCTGGGTTATCTTCTTGCGCACCACCGTCTTGGCGGCGCGCATCCGGCGCTGGGCGCTGGAGATGCAGAGCTCCGCCAGCTGTTCGGCCAGCTCGGTGTTGCTGTTCAGATACAGGCTGAAGGCATCCTTCACCACGCCGGAGACGAAGGCCGAGCTCTGGCGGGAGGAGAGCCGCTCCTTGGTCTGGCCGGCGAACTGCGGATCCTGCATCTTGATGGAGAGGATGTAGGCACAGCGATCCCAGATATCCTCCGGGGTCAGCTTGACCCCGCGCGGCAAAAGGTTGCGGAACTCGCAGAACTCGCGCATGGCGTCGAGCAGGCCCTGACGCAGGCCGTTGACGTGGGTGCCACCGAGCGCCGTGGGGATCAGGTTCACATAGGATTCGGCGAGGCACTCACCCCCTTCCGGCAACCAGCACAGGGCCCAGTCCACCGCGGACTGCTCGGTGCTGAAGCTGCCGACGAAGGGCTGCTCCGGCAGGCAGGTGAATTGCTTGACCGCGTCGATGAGGTAATCCTTGAGGCCGTCTTCGTAGCACCACTCAAGCCGGATGCCGGTGTTCTTGTCGAGGAACTTGATGGTGAGGCCGGGACAGAGCACGGCCTTGGCCTTGAGCAGGTGCTCGAGTTTCGAGACCGAGAAGCGGGGCGAGTCGAAATAGCTCGGCTGGGGCCAGAAGCGCACCCGGGTGCCGGTGTTGCGACGCCCGCAGGTGCCTGTGATGGTCAGATCAGACACCTTCTCGCCCCGCTCGAAGGCGATGTCATAGACCTGTCCGTCCCGGCGCACCGTCACCTCGACCCTATCGGAGAGGGCGTTCACCACCGAGATCCCCACCCCGTGCAGACCGCCGGAGAACTGGTAGTTCTTGTTGGAGAACTTGCCGCCCGCATGCAGCTTGCAGAGGATCAGCTCCACGCCGGAGACCCCTTCCTCCGGGTGAATGTCCACCGGCATGCCGCGACCGTCGTCGATCACCTCGAGGGATTGATCCTCGTGCAGGATCACCTCCAGGTTGCGGGCATGGCCCGCCAGCGCCTCGTCGACGCTGTTGTCGATGACCTCCTGGCCGAGGTGGTTGGGCCGGGTGGTGTCGGTATACATGCCGGGGCGGCGACGCACCGGTTCAAGGCCATTGAGGACCTCAATGGCATCCGCATTGTATTGAGTAGACATGGAGGGCCTTGCGAATTGACGTTTGGGGGGAATCTTACTCGCTGGGAGGGTATTGGACAAACCCGTCGGCGGCAAAGCTTGATCCCGACCGGATAAGCCGCCGCCCCCGCCCCGTTCAGCTCGCCTCGACCGCCACCGGCAGCGCCTGCTGCAACTGGGAGAGGGCGCCGTGCAGCCGCCACACCATGCCGGCCAGCTCCCGCGCCGCCGGCTCCCTGTGGTTGGCCAGGGCCCCGCAGATCCGCTGCAGCTCGCCCAGGGTGCGATCCAGGGAGGCGCGCTGCACCCCCTGCTCGGTGAGGATCCCCTGCAGAGCGCGGATACAGGCGTCGCGCACCAGGTAGAGGGGCTGATCCTCGCCGCGCCACTGGCGCAGCTGCCAGACGATGTGGCTGCAGTTGAGCAGCACCACGCCCCAGCGCAGCACCCAGAGGCGGGCGGTCTGATCCTGGCTCTGGCTGAGCTGGCTGATGCAGTGGTAGATGAGGGATTCGAACTGGCTCTCGCTCTGGCGCGGGGCCGGCGCCAGCTGATCCATGAAGTGGCGGCGCAGGGAGCGGATCAGGCGGCGGCTCTTGCGCCGATCCGAGCTCGGCCGCAGCAGCTGGAACGCCAGTCCGGCGCTCATCACCCCCAGCGCCTGCCCCAGGCTGCCGTTGATGTACTGCAGGTAGTCGTAGCTCGGCGGATTGGTGATGGCGAGAAAGGAGCCGAGCAGCACGATGAGCTGGCCCCAGAGCACCGCCTGCCTGGGTTGTTGCTGCTTGAACAGCTGCATGGTGATGAGCGCGGGGAACAGCAGGGCGCAGAAGAGCCAGAAGTCGTCGAGCCGGATCATCAGGCCGAACTTGACCGCGAAGCAGATGAGGCTCAGCAGCAGGATCGCCTTGAGCATGGTGTTGGCCCCCTTGGCGGGCGCCGGGGTGGCCGAGTAGAGCACGCAGCAGATGGAGAGCAGGGTCAGCGCCGAACTGCCCGCATCCCACTGGCTGTGGATCCAGAAGGCGCAGCCGAGCAGCACGCAGAGGAAGGTGCGCCCGCCGTTGTAGGCCGCCTCCAGCGTGTCGGTGTGGCTGGTGAGCGAAGAGTGGCGCGGCGGCGCCGGCCACTCCTGATCGTCGTAACGGGCCAGCCGATCCAGCCAGCGCAGACACTCCAGATAGCTCCAGCAGAAGTGGCGCAGCCGCCGCCAGAAGGTGTGCAGCCGATAGTCGCTGGCCGCCGTCGGCACCAAGGGGGCCAGCAGCCGGGCGATGCGGTACTTGTCGCAGCCGGGCTGGCCCAGCTCGGCCAGCAGCCGCTCCAGCAACGCCTGCAGCCCCTCAGGCTGCGCCGGCCAGTTGTGCAGCATGCGGCGCTGGCTGGAGATGAGGCTGATGAGCCGCAGCTGGCGATGCAGCAGGAAGTTGAGCAGCTTGTTGTGGCGCCGCAGCCGATGATGGCTCCAGACCGCCTGGATGCGCAGCACGTTCATGGTGAGGATCTGGCCGATCAACCCCTCGTGGGCGGTGCGCACCTCCGGGCTCGCCTCCCCCAGCCAGAGCAGCTGGGCATGCTCCAGCAGGCGGGCCTGGGTCTTGTTCAGCGACTGCAGCAGGGTCTCGCCATCCGAGGTGCTGGGCAGGATCATCATCAACAGGCCGCCGCAGAGGATGCCGATGATCACCTCGCTCACCCGCGCCTGGGCGATGTCGAAGATGTGCTGCGGGTCGGTCAGGTTGACGCAGGAGAAGGCGATGATGGCGGCGGTGTAGCCCGCCAGCGCAAAGGCGTAGGAGACGTTGTTCTGATGGTGGTTGGAGATGTAAGTACAGAGCGCCAGCCAGAGTGCGATGAGGAAGCTGAACAGCCAGGGATCGCTGATGCCAAGGCCGGTGATCACCACAGCCGCCATGGCGCCGATGAGGCTGCCCACTACCCGCCCCAGACTCTTGCTGATGACGCCGCCCACGGTGGGAAAGCTCACCACGGCCGCTGAGGTCATCGCCCAGTAGGGAGAGTCCAGCTCCAGCACGAAGGCCAGCCAGAGCGACAGGCACATGGCCAGGCTGTTGCGCAGGGCGTAGCGCCACTGGCCGCCATTGGCCTTGCCCCAGGGGGTCTGGCGCCAGAGCGAGGCGGCCACCTTACTCCCCTATGGTGATGGTGCAGGTGGTGCCTGCAATCAGCGTCAGCCCGGGCGGCACCTCCAGCAGCTTGATCCGCACCGGCACCCGCTGGGCCAGCCGCACCCAGGGCACGTTGGGTTTGACGTCCAGCAGCAGGTTGTCGGCCCCCTCCACGCTCTGATCGTGGATGGCGCGCCCTATGCTCTCCACTTCGCCGTGCAGCCGCTGCTCCCCGCTGTAGAGCACCACCTCTGCCGGTTTGCCCGGCGCTATGTGCCTGAGCTTGGTCTCCTCGAAGTAGCCCTGCACGTAGAAGGAGTGGATGTCCACCAGTGCCACCAGCGGCACGCCGGCGCTGGCATAGTTGCCGACCCGGGTCTGCAGGTTGGTGATGTAGCCGTCGCTCGCGGCATGAACCCGGGTCTTGGCCAGCGACCATCTGGCCTGCTCCAGATTGGCCTGGGCCACCTGGTAGGCCGCCTTCATCGCCTGGGCATTGAGGCGGGCCTCGTCCACCGCCTCGGCGGAGATGACGCTGCGGGAGAGGCTCTGGCGACGGCCCGCCTCGTGCTCCGCCTTGTCGAGATCCGATTTGGCCTTGGCCAGCGCCGCCTGGGCGTTGTCCAGCGCGATCCGGTAGGGCTCGGGATCCAGGGTAAAGATCTCCTCCCCCGCCTTCACCAGCTGGTTGTCTTTCACCGCTATCTTGATGATCTTGCCCGACACCTCTGGGGTGATGCTGACCAGCTCGGCCCGCACCTTGCCATCCCGGGTCCAGGGCCCCTGCATGTAGTAGTTCCACAGCCACCAGCCCGCCGCCAGCGCCAGCGCGCAGACCAGCAGGGTAGAGAAGTATTTGAGGGTCGCGAGGGGTGATTTAGCCATGTAGCAATATCCATAGGGCGCCGCTGACGGCGAGGATAAACAGGGAGAGATCCATCAGCAGGGGATGCCAGACATCCCCACCGTAGAGCCAGTCACGCAGCAGGTGGTGCACGGGCAGCCAGCCTAGCAGGCCAAGCAGCACCGCCTTGAACAGGGGAGGAAAGTAGAGAGAGGCGCCAAGGACCAGGTCGGGCAATGCGGAAGAGATGGGCAATGACGGGCTCCCTGTGGGCGGAGGAAGGGGTGCGCCAAGGTTAACACAGCCGGCGGCGGCGACAGAAGCGGGTGACTCCTTCCCCGCGTCGTCGCCTCAATCGAACAGGGTATCCCGCCGACCCTCGCGCAGATGGGCGTGCAGGGTGCGCAACTGGGATGCCACCACCCGATGGCGGGAAAGCGGGGGCAAGTCGTCGATGGGGAAGTACGCCGCGCCCTGGGTCTCATTAGTCTCGGTGAGTAGCGCGCCCCCCGTCACCTCGCACAGGAAGAAAGCCTTGTGGGCATGGGGCAGTTGCGGGGGATGGGGATGCTTGAGCTTGTCGAACAGCGCCAGCAGTTGCACGGCCCGGCAGGCGAGGCCGGTCTCCTCCACCACTTCGCGCACCACGGCCCCCGCCGGCGAGTCGCCAATGTCGCACCAGCCCCCCGGCAGGGTCCAGAGCCCGTCGCAGCGCTCCTGCACCAGCAGGAGATGGCCCGCATCGTTCTGGATGAAGGCTCGCACATCCAGCTTGGGGGTGGGATAGCCGCTATCGAGGGCGATCCAGTCGCCGATGGCTTCCGGTGCCAGCTCGCTCTGGCTGGCGATGAGCGCCACCGTGGCGGCTCGCAGCGCCTCGAAGCGGGCTATATCGAAGGGATCTTTCGAGTAGGTAAGCCCGGCCTGCGCCGTGGCCAGCACCTGTTCGAGGAAGGCGGCCAACGGCGGCTGCACGGCTAGAGCCCGAGGAAGCGGACGATCTGGGCGGGGTAGCGCTCGAAGCCTGTGAAGGCGTGGTTGCCACCGCACTCCAGCGACAGGCGGGCAAAGCGGTATTCGTCCAGCGCCTTGCGATAATCGAGCACTTCATCCTCCTGCTGCTGCAGGATCCAGAGCCGCTCGGGGGCCGTCACCGGCACCGCCAACGCCCGCAGCTCATCCATATGTGCAGGCAGCAGCTCGTAGCGTTCGCCGCTGTAGGGGTTGGTCTGGGGACCGAGGTAGTCGCAGAGCAGTTCGTGAGGGCGCACCGCCGGGTTGATGAGGGCGGCGCGGCAACCATGCAGCTCGCTCACCCTGGTCGCCATAAAGCCGCCGAGGGAGCTGCCCACGGCGCCGAGCTTGAACGCACTGCCGTGACGGGCTTTCAGGCCGGCGATGGCCTGCTCGATGGCGGACCAGGCCGCCGCTGGCGTATTGGGCTGGGCCGGGATCACCACCTCGATGTCGGGCCTGTGCTCGGCCACCCAGGCCGCCATCTGCTGCGCCTTGGCCGAGCCGGGGGAGGAGTTGAAACCGTGCAGATAAAGCAGAACGGAGGTCATGCTGGCCTCCTCAATAACCGGTGGCATCGGGGTCGGGCACGAACTGCCCCATCGGCAGGCGCCACACCTGGCTCGCGACTTTGCCGTCCGGATGAAGGGTGAGATAGCGCCAACCCGGGCCGGACTCGTCCAGGGCGAAGCCGTCGGAGAGCGGCTTGAACTGGATGCAGGTGGAGGGGCTGGCGATCAGCCTCACCCCTCGATGCACCTCGTCAAACTCCTGGTGGACGTGGCCGAACAGTATGGTCTTCTGCTGCGGGTGGCGGGCCAGCACGGCAAACAGGTCGTCGGCATTCTTGAGGTTGTGCTGATCCAGCCAGGCGCAGCCCACCGGCACCGCCTGATGGTGCAGGGCGATGAGGGCATGGCGCTCGGGATGCTGGCGCAGGGCCTGATCCAGGGCCGCCAGCTGGTGATCCCCCAGCACGCCGTGGGGTTTGCCGCGCACCTGGGTGTCCAGCAGGATGATCTGCCAGTGCTCCCCCACCAGTTGCTTGGCCTCGCTGATGCCGGCCGCATGCAGGTATTCGGTCATCAGGGGGCCGTCGTCGTGGTTGCCGGGCAGCCAGTAGATGGGGCGAGCGAGCGGCGCCATCATGGAGGCGAAGCGCTGGTAGGACTCCGGGCTGTGATCCTGGGAGAGATCCCCGGTGGCGAGGATGAGATCGAACGGGTGGTCATTGGCCTGCACCTGTTCCAGCACGGCGGCCAGGCTCTGCGCCGTGGGCACGGCCAGCAGCCGCCCCTCGGCGCTCGCGAAGAGATGGGTGTCGGTAATCTGTAACAGGCGCACACTGCCGTCCGGCGCCTGAGGTAGCTCTGTTTCCAAAATCACGCTTCTTTTTTTATGGGTTCAACTAGAGGATGTTGATCAGGCTGGTGCCGTGTTTGAGACAAAATCTTAACCAATCGGCCAGGAATAGATTTACCTGCTCTTTTTCATCCCTGTGATGCATTTTTTGATTGGGATAATCATAACGTGGTTGCAACATCGAAATCTGTTGCGCCGCACACACTTCCGCCATCCGCACATCATGATACAAACGGATCTCTATTCGGGCCTGCAAATAACTCGGCAATTCCGGGTTGTGCTGGGCCAGGATCACCTGGCTGGTGAAGCGACTCTCCTCGCTCACCGTGAGCTGAAACTGCAGCCCGTTGCCCACCTGATAGCGGCGCTCGGCCCCCACGGAGCCGCCGGGGGGCAGCAGCTTCATCAAGGCCATGTAGTTCACCTCGCAGGTACGCTGCAAGGACATCAAATCAGGCACATAGCGCTTCATCGGGCTCTGAACTAATGGCATATCGCCGCTCCATCAATCAGGGTCCATGGGTAGTTCACCTCGCAGGTGCGCTGCGAGGAGATCAGGTCCGGCGCATAGCGCCGGCTCTGTTGCAGGGTCAGCGCCACCTTAGCACTCCGCCAACCAGCGGGCCCGCAGTTCGCCGTGGTTGAGGGCCAGCCACTGCAGGGCGATGACGGAGGCGGCGTTGTCGATGCGCCCCTCCTTCAACCAGGCATAGGCCTGCTCGCGGCTCACTACGTGCACCCGGATGTCTTCACCTTCCTCCGCCAGACCGTGGATCCCCGCGGCCCGGCTCGCATCCACCTCGCCAATGTAGACTTCGATGCGCTCTGTGCTGCCACCCGGGCTCACCAGATAGCTGATGGCGTGTTCACAGCGGCCCACCTCGATCCCCGCCTCTTCCACCGCTTCGCGCCGCACCACGGCCTCGGCGGTCTCCCCTTCATCTATGATGCCGGCCACCAGTTCGAGCAGCCAGGGGGTGGCGCTGGTCTCCATGGCGCCGATGCGAAACTGCTCCACCAGCACGATCTCATCCCGTACCGGATCATAAGGCAGCAGGGCGGCGGCATGGCCGCGCTCGAACAGTTCCCGTACTATGGGCTCATTCCAGCCACCGGCAAACAGCCTGTGCTGCAAGCGGTAGACGTTCACCTTGAAGAAGCCGTTATATCCGGCTGATTTCCCGATGATTTTCACATCATCGCCGGAGTAGTGACTGGTTTGAGGCAAGGCTTGCTGTGACATATGAGACTCCTACCAGCTTGACTTGGCCTGGTTTGACCATAATATTCGGGGGCATGAATGAACATTCATTCATTTGCTCTCGCCGATGATGAGGGAAGGATTTTAGCAGCCACAGGACATTTGGCTAGGCGGGTTGCCGAGAAAACCTGCCCTGCCTCTTGACGTTTCCGTTACTGGAAAAGAGACAGTTCGCAATGAAATCTGCTTATAGTAGAGTGGTTAAGCTGAAATCAAGCTTGGTCGGTGACAATCCCCCCCTTCATCCAGCGGACAGCTTTGGGTTGATACATAAGGTTAAAAATATCATATGAAAAGAACACTCTTGTCAGTCATGGTGATGCTGGGTGTGAGCGGCGCCGCTCATGCCGAAAACCTGCTCGAAATTTACCAACAAGCCCAGATCAAGGATACCCAGCTGTTGGAATCCAAGGCCAAACGGGACCAAGCCTTCGAGAAGATCAACGAATCCCGCGCAGCCCTGCTGCCCCAGATCAACCTGGGTGCCGGCCTCAACTACCTGCAGAACAAGGACGATACCCAGACCAACTCGGGCGCCACCGGCTCAGTGACGCTGGATCAGTCCATCTACCGCCGCAGCAACTGGGTCAACCTGGACCTGACCGAGAAGAGCGCCACCCAGTCCGACGTGGCCTACAACCTCGAGTACCAGAACCTGATGCTGCGTACCGCCCAGGCCTATTTCGACGTGCTCAAGGCGATGGATACCCTGGAATTCGTGCGCGCCAACAAGACCGCGGTGGAACGTCAGCTGGAACAGACCCAGCAGCGCTTCGAAGTGGGCCTGACCGCCATCACCGACGTGCATGAGGCCGAGGCCGAGCGCGACCAGGCGCTGGCGGACGAGATCAATGCCGAGAACACCCTGGACAACAGCTACGAGAGCCTGCGCGAGCTGACCGGCATCGATCACCGTCAGCTGGACGTGCTCAACACCGAGCGCTTCAGTCCGCAGAAGACGGCCTTCAACTCCGACAAGTGGCTGGAGCTGGCCCTGGACAAGAACCTGGAGCTGCACAGCGCCCGCATCGGCAAGGACATCGCCAAGGAGCAGATCGATCTGGCCAAGACAGGCCACGAGCCGACCCTGGATCTCGGCGCCGGGCTCAGCGCCGGTTACAACGATTACAAGGACGAGATCCGCAACCCCGAGAGCAACAGCAACCAGGGCAATATCGGCCTGAACTTCAACCTGCCGCTCTACACAGGCGGGGCCACCACCTCCCAGGTCAAGCAGGCGCAGTTCAACTACGTGGCCGCCAGTGAACAGCTGGAGCGCAGCTTCCGCTCGGTGCAGAGCACGGTCCGCTCCTCCTACAACAACGTGAACGCCAGCATCGGCTCGGTGCGCGCCTACAGCCAGTCCGTCATCTCCGCCGACAGCGCCCTGAAGGCGACCGAGGCCGGGTATGAAGTGGGCACCCGCACCATAGTCGACGTGCTGGACGCCACCCGCAAGCTGTATCAGGCCAAGCAGAAGCTCTCCGAGGCCCGCTACAACTACATCCTCAGCATCCTCTCCCTGAAGCAGGCCGCCGGCATCCTGGAGCAGAAGGATCTGGAGGAGGTCAACCAGGGGCTGATGCCTGCGGCCCAGGTCACCAAACAGTCCTGAGCCAGGCGCACACCATGAGAAAAGGCGACCCCGGGGTCGCCTTTTTTATGTCTGCACAGTAGTCAAACCGCTCACTTCCAACCTATCCCGGTAGGCGTCGTTGTTGAAGGCAGTTTGAATCAGGACAGCACACAGAAACCGGAGCGTACTGGAGTACGTGAGCCCTTGGTTTCACATAAGCGAGCACTGCCCGGGTTCAAAATGGCGAATACAATAGCCTAATAGGATGGGTTTAGCCGCGCTCGCGGATGGTCTTGATGATGTCGCTGGTGGAGCAGCCGTCCTCGAAGTTCAGCACCCGCACCTCGCCGCCGTTGGCGGTCACCTCGGCGTAACCGGCGATCTCTTCGGGCTTGTAGTCGCCACCCTTGACCAGCAGGTCCGGCAGGATCTCGGCGATCAGGCGCTGGGGAGTGTCCTCGGAGAAGGGAACCACCCAGTCCACGGCGCCCAGGGCCGCCAGCACCGTCATGCGGCGTTCGGTCGGATTCACCGGGCGACCCGGCCCCTTGAGGCGGCGCACGGACTCGTCGGTGTTGACCGCCACGATCAGGCGATCCCCCAGCTTGCCGGCATTGGCCAGATAGGAGACATGGCCCGCGTGCAGGATGTCGAAGCAGCCGTTGGTCATCACCACCTTCTCGCCCCGCAGGCGGGCGGCCTGCACGGCCACCTTGAGCTGGGCCTCGGACATGACGCCAAAGCCGGTCTCCTGCTCGGTGTAGAGCGCATTGGCCAGCTCCACCGGGCTGACGGTGGAAGTCCCCAGCTTGCCGACGACGATGCCGGCGGCGGTGTTGGCCAGGGCGCAGGCCTCGTCCAGGCTCATGCCTGCGGCCAGGGAGGTCGCCAGGGTGGAGATGACGGTGTCACCGGCACCGGTCACGTCATAGACCTCGTGGGCCTGGGCCGGCAGGTGCAGCTCGGGCTGGCCTTCGCGGATCAGGGTCATGCCGTTCTCGGAGCGGGTCACCAGCAGGGCGTCCAGCTCGAAGCGCTTGACCAGATCCAGTCCCTTGGCGACCAGATCCTCCTCCCCCTTCACCTTGCCCACCACGGCCTCGAACTCGGACATGTTGGGGGTCAGCAGGGTGGCACCGCGGTACTTCTCGAAGTCGGTCCCCTTGGGATCCACCAGCACGGGAATGCCGGCGACGCGGGCGCGGCGGATCATGCCCGGCACGTCGTTCAGGGCGCCCTTGCCGTAGTCGGAGAGGATCATCACGTCCGCCTCGGGCAGCGCCTGCTCCACCTTGCCCATCAGCAGGCTGGCGTTCACGTCGTGGAAGGCCTCCTCGAAGTCGAGGCGCAGCAGCTGCTGGTTGCGGGAGAGCACCCGCAGCTTGGTGATGGTCGGGTAGTCGGTCAGGCGAACGAAATCACAGGCCACCTTGACCCCCGCCATCTGGCCGGCCAGGGCATCGGCGGCCTCATCCTGGCCGGTCAGCCCCAGCAGCACGGCCTGGGCCCCCAGGGCCGCCGAGTTCAGGGCCACGTTGGCGGCGCCACCCGGACGTTCCTCTATGTGTTCGACCTTGACCACGGGCACCGGTGCCTCGGGGGAGATGCGGCCGGTGGGGCCGTGCCAGTAGCGATCCAACATGACATCGCCAACGACCAGAACGCGGGCTTTTTCAAACTCGGGCAGGGTGATCTTCATCTGTATCGGCTCTCAAAACCTGAAAATTTCAGCGGGCGATTTTATCACACTCTTTTCCCCGGCGTGAAAAAAGCGCGGCCCCGCCCACCGCCACCCGCCCCTGCCGACCCCTCTGACCAGGCGACGCTGATTCGCACCCGCCCCTGTTTTTCGGATAGAATCCCCAGATTGCGAGTGGCGCCATCCGCACGGCCAGGCACGAGCACGGCTCGTCCCCGTTCGGCTGGACTCCCCTATTTTGCGTTTGTGAACAAGAGACTCTTCATGGCCCAAGAACATGCTCCCCGCCTCGAACCCCGTCTGTTCCATCCCCGTTACTGGGGCAGCTGGTTCGGCCTCGGCCTGCTCTGGCTGCTGGTGTTGCTGCCCTGGCGCAGCCAGATGTGGCTGGGCCGCCAGCTCGGGACCCTGGCCCGCAAGGTGCTGAAATCCCGCGTCAAGATAGCGCGCCGCAACCTGGAGCTGGCCATGCCGGAGCTGAGCCGGGATGAGCGCGAGGCCCTGCTGGTGCAAAACTTCGAGAGCGTGGGCTGCGCCATCTTCGAGGTGGGGATCGCCTGGTTCTGGCCGGACTGGCGGATGCGCCGCCTGATGACGGTGGAAGGGGAAGAGCACGTCATCCGCGCCGTGGAGCAGGGCCAGGGCATGCTGCTGCTCTCCTGCCACTTCCTCACCCTGGAACTCAACGCGCGCTGCTTCGGCCTGGTGCGGCCCGGGGTCGGCGTCTATCGCCCCAACACCAACCCTGTGCTGGAGTACGCCCAGTACCACGGCCGCTGCGCCTCCAACAAATACCTGGTAGACCGCATGGACGTGAAGGGCATGATCAAGGCGCTGCGTAACGGCGATGCCCTCTGGTACGCGCCGGATCACGACTACGGCAGCCATGCCAGCGTCTTCGTGCCCTACTTCGCGGTCGAGCAGGCCGCCACCATCACGGGGACCGCCACCCTGGCGCGGGTCAAGAACACCGTCACCCTGCCCTGCTACAACATCCGCACCAAAGAGGGCTACACCCTGCATATAGGGGCGCCGCTGGAAGGCTACCCGAGCGGCGACGATCTGGCCGACGCCAGCCGCGCCAACCGCGAGATCGAGGCCGCCGTGCGCAAGGCCCCGGAGCAGTACATGTGGCTGCACCGCCGCTTCAAGACCCGTCCCAGCCCGGAAGATCCCAGTTACTACTGATAGAGGCATTCACCGCTGCTTCAAGACTCGCTTCGACCCGGAGGATGCCGGTTACTACTGGGAGACATTCATCACCTACCCAAGACCCGCTTCGGCCCGGAGGATGCCGGTTACTACTGGGAGACATTCATCACCTCCCCAAGACCCGCTTCGACCCGGAGGATCCGGGCTGCTGCCGATGGGATTGAGCTACCGGCCCCAATGAGAAAGCCCTCGCACTGCGAGGGCTTTTTGTTATCTGCCCGAGCCGGCCTTACTGGCGGATCAGGCGGTAGATGGCGTAGCCGGGGTGCTTGGCATCGTCCATCGGCAGGGTGGACTGGTACGCCAGATCCGCCCCCGCCAGGGCCTTGGCCTCGTCCGTCGGAGAGGAGTAGAGTCGCACGTCCACGTTGGCGGGCAGCGCCTTCATGTGCCAGTTGTTGTTGGCCGCCGGGCTGAAGCCGGCCGGGTTATCCGCAGACTGGGCCTTCAGGTACTGGGCGATGATCTCCCGCGTCTCGGAGGGGTCTTCGTGGACTATGTTGCTGCCGTCTATGCCCGGGAAGTGGCCACCGCCGCTGGCGCGGTAGTTGTTGGTCACCACGTAGAACTTCTGGGCCGGATCGACGGGCTGGCCGTTGAAGGTGAGGTTGCTGATGCGCTGGCCGTCGCTCACCTTGGTCCCGTCCTTGCCGTAGCGGGCCGGCTGGGTGATGTCCACCTCGTAGCTCACCCCGTCGATGACGTCGAAGTTGTAGGTGGGGAAGTTCTCGTTCACCAGCCACTGCACCTCTGTCTTGCTGGTGTCGATCCGGTTGAACTGGCCGGCACTCATCTCCAGCCACTCCTTGACGGTGGCCCCGTTCACCTCGACCACCTGCAGGGTGTTCGGATAGATGTAGAGGTCGGAGACGTTGCGCAGGGAGATGTCACCCTGGGCCACGTAGGTGAAGTCGTTGATGCCGTTGCGACCACCGCGGAAGGGGGCCGCCACCGACAGGATCGGATACGGCTCCTTGAGCAGGCCGTCTTTTTGCAACTGCTCGGCGTGGCGGCGCTGGGCATCGCTCACCAGCTGGACCGAGGGGTCGTCCTGCACCAGGGCGAAGAAGCTGTGGATGGGAGAGGTGATCTTACCGAGGGGCTCGTCCAGCCACTGGTTGGTGGCGTCGTGGTCCGCCTGCACCAGGTCCACCACCCGCTGATCCACGGCGCTGCCCTCGCTGGAGTCGATCTTGCGCAGGCTGGCCTGACTCTGTTTCACCTGCCACTGGCCGTCCACCTGCTCCAGCTTGAGGTCTATGATGCCGAGGTGGTTGCCCCAGTAGCCGGGCATCACGGTCGGGATGCCGCCGAGGGTGCCCGCCTGGTTGTCCACCTCCGGCAGGTCCGGGAAGTCCCCGGGGAAGTTCTTGTGGGCGTGGCCCAGCATCAGGGCATCCACCCCCTTCACCTTGGCCAGGTGCCAGGCAGAGTTCTCCATCATGGCCTCGTAGCTGCTGGCATTGATGCCGGTATGGGCCACCACCACCACCACGTCGGCACCCTTGGCGCGCAGCTCGGGCACATAGTGGTTGGCGGTCTCGACCATATCGGCCACCACCACCTTGCCCTCCAGATGGCGCTTGTCCCACTGCAGCACCTGGGGCGGGGTCAGGCCCAGGATGCCCACCTTGACGGTCTGCAGCTGGCCCTTGTCATCGGTCACCTGGCGATCCAGCAGCAGGTAGGGGGTGAACTTGTTGCCGCTCCAGTCTACTTGCCCCTTCGCATCGCGCTTGAAGGCGGCCGCCTCGAACACGTTGGCGTTCACATAGGGGAACTCGGCCCCCGCCAGCACCTTGCCGAGGTAATCCAGACCGTAGTTGAACTCGTGGTTGCCCAGGTTGCCGGCGTCATAGTCCAGCTCGTTCATCGCCTTGAACACCGGGTGGGCCTGCTTCTCCAGGTAGCCGGCGCCGGACTGCTCGAAGATGTAGTCCGCCAGCGGCGTGCCCTGGATCAGGTCGCCGTTGTCGAGCAGCAGGTTGTTGGGGTTCTCGGCGCGGGCGGCGCGGATCAGCAGGGCGGTGCGGGAGAGGCCAAACTTGCGGTCCTCCTTGTCCTGGTAGTAGTCATACCCCAGCACGTTGGAGTGGATGTCGGAGGTCTGGATCAGACGCAGGGAGACAGTCCCCGGCTGTGCCTTGCTGTCGTTTTCGTTGCTGCAGGCAGACAGCAGCACTATGGTGGCGATGGCCCCCAGCTTCATGGTGTTTTTCACTGTATTTTCCCTTTTATTATGAGTAACGCTTTACCAGCGCCGGGAATTTAACAGACGAATATGTCAGCATATGAAGCCGGGACTCATTTTTATGAAGCGCGGCACAAAAATAGCCTTATGAGGCCATCAGTGCCCCGCTGGCCAGCTTGACCGCCAGCACCAGCATGATGAGACCAACAACAAGATCAATGGCTTGCTGTACCCGCCCCCGAGAAAGCCAGGGGGAAAGCGCCGCCGCCCCGAACGCCAATCCGTAAAACCAGACCAGGGAGGCCAGCATGGCCCCAGCCGCGAAGGCGGGCCGCAGATCCTCGGCAAACTGGCTGCCGAAGGAGCCGAGCAGCATCAGGGTATCCAGATAGACGTGGGGGTTGAGCAGGGTCACCCCGAGCGTCATGGCCAATACCCCCTTGACCCCCATCAGCTGGGGGGAATCCGCCAGGGCAGCCCCCTGCCCGCGCCAGGCACTGCGCAGGGAGCGCATACCGAACCAGCCGAGGAAGAGCACGCCGCCCCAGGTCAGCAGCGCCAGCCCCACTGGACTGGCCGCCAGCAGGTTGGCACCGCCGAACACACCTATGCCGATCAGCACGAGATCGCACAGGCAGCAGAGGGTCGCTGTCAGCAGGTGGTGGTTGCGGTGAATGCCCCGACTCAGCACGAAGGCATTCTGGGCCCCGATGGGGATGATCATGGCGAGGCCGAGGGTGAAGCCTTGCAGGGTGGTGGCAAACATGGGATGCGTTCCTGTGAAAGAGTTGGACGCACTATAAGGGGGTGCAGGCAATCAGAGAAATTCATTCATTTTCTGATGCATTCATAAAACTGATGATATTCGCGCCGAAACCACACAAAGAAGGTTGTCAATTGCAGGATCTGACAATTGTGGGGCCCCGGTCACCACCCCGAGAATCGGCGGGATGAGGGAGCGGCGCAGGACAGCGGGCGATGGCGACAGGGGAGATGCCGGGCGACGGAGCAATGCCGCCCGGTCGAGGCTCACTGCAGCAGCTTGGGGAAGTTGGTGACCACCACCTGCTCCAGGTTCGGCAGCAATATGCCGCTGCTCACCCCCTTGGCGATGGCCTGATAGCGGTTCATCGACCCCGTCTTGCGGGTCACCTGATTGAGGTGGTAGTTCACGGTACGCTCCGTGATCCCGAGGATGCAGGCGATCTCGCCCGAGGTCTTCCCCTCGCTGGCCCAGAACAGGCACTCGGTCTCCCGCTCGGTCAGTGCCTCCTGGGGATCATCCTCCCTCATGCTGCTGCGCACCACCCTGATCGCCGCCTCGAAGATGTAACTGGACATCCAGGAGAGGATGGGCGAGGACTCCAGCATCAGATCGCTCGACGCCCTCTCCCGGGTGATGAACGACAGTATGCCGTTCTCCCCCGCCGCCCCATGCAACGGGAACGAAATGCCGTTGCGCAGCCCGAACTCCGCCGCCAGCCCCATCACGTCCATGCTCCCCTCTTGCAGGAAGCGCGCCTTCTCGTCCAGCCGGTTCCAGTAGATGGGCAGGGTCTGCCTGCGGGCAAGCTGGATGATGGGATCGCAGGCCAGCATGTTGTTCACCGTGTAGGCCTGCACCCAGGAGTCGGGGCACTGGTTGAACAGCACCACCTTGGGCCTCTGCATCGACATGGGCAGGATGAGCGCAAACCTATAGTAGTCGTAGCCCATTCCCAGGGTGAAGCGGCCGATCAGCTCTGCCAGCCGGTTGCCATCGGTCACCAGGGTGAAATGTTCCAGATACTCAAGCAGTTGGTCGCGTGTCATAGGCTAGCCCCCCTGGCCAAGGCCTTGGATTATAGCGCCTAACCATGAAATGGAGAGACATGAATGCTTGTTTTCAAAGGAAAACTGAGAGAACACCCCAGATGGGAGGTCGAAAACGAGCTTTATCGCTTTCGCAAGCACGTCTTCTCCGATCGACTCGGTTGGGATGTGGAATCCCACCGGGGGCTGGAGCAGGACAGTTTCGATAAACCCGATACCAACCAAACTCAGATTGAGGCCAGACGGGGTGTGAACGGGGTTGAGCCAATACCGGTGAAACTCATCAGTCGACGACTCAGCACAACACCTTGGCGTGGGCACCGATCTGTCTGCCTGCTCGCTAATCCGCTCAGCCAGGGAGCCGCAGGTTCGCTCTGGGCTGACAGGAGCGGTTGGGTAACCTGGGGCGAATCGAAGCTTGCATGCATCAGGATGTCGGGGATCAGCTTGAAACCCCAGACTCCCGATGGCAGCATGATGTCAGATTCGAGCAGCATCGTGGCTCTGGTTGCCAGTCAGTACTCACCCAGCAATGCAGGTGGCCTGCTGCTCAGGCGCCTGACACCGGCATAGCGCATGCTGGAGGTCCTCACAGCTCGCCTGAACATCTCGAGAGTTGTTTTGTTGCCGATGGCGAGGAGGCGGACATATCGTGGAGCGATCAACGCTACTCAACGGCCAAAACAGGGGCTTGCAGGCGAACCAAGGGGAGCCGCAGTCGGCTTCCATCGCAATAGGCTGGTGGATACTAGGTCATGCGAGCTGCACGGGGGGACTGGCACTTGAAGAGGGGTTGCACTGGACATCCCAACGAGATGGAAGCCGTGTTTGCCAACGCCAAAGAGTGTGATATTTCCCTGCGTGACAGAAAAGCAGCCAGCAGACATAGCCTACCGGGCTGCGCATCACATTAACGCAGCCATGAGGCTGCGTTTTTTTATTTGATGACTTTCAAAGTCGGGCGACCCGAGGGGCGCGGCGGCTCGGGGTCCGGCTCGGGCTGTGTCTGGGTTTCCGCCTGCTCCAGCCAGAGATCGTAGCCAGGCTCGGGCGGGAACAGGGTCCCGACACCGTTCTCCCGGGCGTGGATGGCCAGCACGGCCGCCATCGGGATGTAGACCTGCTGCGACACGCCACCGAAACGGGCGCTGAAGCTGACTGCGTCATTATCCATGTGGAACTGGCCAACGGCCCGAGGCGCAATGTTCAGGACGATCTGGCCATCCTGAACGAACTGCATCGGCACCATCACATGGGGGATGTTCGCATTGACCACCAGGTGAGGGGTCAGGTCGTTATCCAGCAACCAGTCGAAAAACGCCCGCAACAGATACGGGCGACTGGGGGTCATCGTCGGTTCCATGCTCATACGCCGGCGCGGATCTCGCGCTCGGCTTCGGTCAGGGAAGCCTGGAAGGATTCGCGCTCGAACAGGCGCACCATGTAGGCCTTCAGCTCCTTGGCGCCACGACCGGTGAAGTCGATACCCAAGCTCGGCAGACGCCACAGCAGCGGAGCCATGTAGCAGTCCACCAGACCGAACTCCTCGCTCATGAAGTAGGGCATCTCGCCGAAGATGGGGGCGATGGCCAGCAGGTTGTCACGCAGCTCGGCGCGGGCGGCTTCGGTATCCGTGCCCGCCATGATCTTGTCGGCCAGGGAGTACCAGTCCAGCTCGATGCGGTGCATCATCAGACGGCTGTTGCCGCGCGCCACCGGATAGACAGGCATCAGGGGCGGGTGCGGGAAACGCTCGTCCAGGTACTCCATGATGATGCGCGAGGTGTACAGAGCCAGCTCGCGATCCACCAGGGTCGGCACAGTGTTGTACGGGTTCAGCTCGGCCAACTCGTCCGGCAGGTTGGCAGGATCCACCTGGCAGATATCCACGCTAACACCCTTCTCCGCCAGGACAATGCGCACCTGATGGCTGAACATATCGTTGGCACCGGAAAACAGCGTCATTACCGAACGCTTATTGGCAGCTACAGCCATTGAACCCTCCCGTCATTAAAAAGCAGAAACGGCAATGAAGCATGTCTGTCTTCATTGCCGTGCGTCATATTACTCCGATCTGGTCGCTTAGTGAACGTCGCGCCAGAATTCCTTCTTCAACAGCACAGTGAAGATGAAGAAGATAGCGATGAAACCGAGCACCCAGAAGCCCATGCGTTCGCGCTCCTGCTGCACCGGCTCAGCCGAGTAGACCAAGAAGTTTACCAGATCCAGTACCGTCTGATCATATTCTTCGTTGTTCATTTCACCGTTGCCGTCAGATTTGATGCTGACAACCTGCTGGACATCGACGCCATCGACTTTGTGGGTCGTGAATTCGGCGCGGGGCGTCCCCTGCAGCGGCTCCAGTACGTGAGGCATGCCCACGGACGGGAAGACGGCGTTGTTCACTCCGAACGGTCGGGTCTCGTCCACGTAGAAGGAACGCAGATAGGTATACACCCAGTCAGCGCCCCGCACCCTGGCGACCAGGGTCAGGTCGGGGGGCGGCGCACCGAACCACTTGGCCGCATCCTTCTCGGACATGGCGCTCTTCATCAGGTCGCCAATCTTGGCGCCGGTGAAGATCAGGTTCTCCTTCATCAGCTCTTCCGGAATGCCGATGTCGGCGGCCACCCGGTTGTAACGCTGATACTGGGTGGAGTGGCAACCGGCACAGTAGTTCATGAAGGTGGCGGCGCCCCGTTGCAGGGATGCCTTGTCGCTCAGGTCGTACTCCGCCTTGTCGAGGGGGAAGCCGCTGCCCGCGGCCAACACCAGACCGGGCAGAAGGGCCAGCACTGCAAAAATTATTCTTTTCATTTGAATGTCACCCTCTCCGGCAGCGGCTTGGTGCGCTCATTCTTGCTGTAGAAGAACAACAGGACGAAGAACCCGAAATAACCCAGAGTACAGATTTGGGCGATCAGGGTCAGCGTCGGGGTCGATGGCAACACCCCCAGCACACCCAGAATGATGAAGCAGACCACGAACTGGGCAATGTTCAGCTTATGCAGGGTGCTGCGATAGCGTACCGAACGCACCTTGCAGCGATCCAGCCAGGGCAGCAGGAACAGCACGACGATGGAGAGCCCCATCATGACGACCCCCAGCAGCTTGTCCGGCACCGCCCGCAGGATGGCGTAGAAGGGAGTGAAGTACCATACCGGGGCGATGTGCGCCGGGGTCTTCAGCCCGTTCGCCACCTCGAAGTTCGGCTTCTCGAGGAAGTAACCCCACATGTCCGGCTTGAAGAAGATGATGGCGCAGAAGAAGAACAGGAAACCGGCCACACCGATCATGTCCTTGACGGTGAAGTAGGGGTGGAATGCCACCGCATCCAGCGGCCAGCCGTTCTCGTCCTTGTGCTTCTTGATGTCGATGCCGTCCGGGTTGTTGGAACCCACTTCGTGCAGCGCCAGGATGTGCATGGCCACCAGCATCACCAGCACCAGCGGCAGTGCGATCACGTGCAGCGCGAAGAAGCGGTTCAGGGTAGCGCCCGAGATGACGTAGTCACCGCGGATCCACAGGGTCAGATCGTCACCGATGACCGGAATGGCACCGAACAGCGAGATGATGACCTGGGCCCCCCAGAACGACATCTGGCCCCAGGGCAGCAGATAGCCCATGAAGGCTTCTGCCATCAGCACCAGGAAGATCAGCATGCCGAAGATCCACAGCAGCTCGCGCGGCTTCTGGTAGGAGCCGTAGATCATGCCGCGGAACATGTGCAGATAGACCACCACAAAGAACGCGGAGGCGCCGGTGGAATGCATGTAGCGCAGCAGCCAGCCGTAATCCACATCCCGCATGATGTACTCGACGGAGGCGAAGGCCCCCTCTGCCGACGGGTTGTAGTTCATGGTGAGCCAGATGCCCGTGATGATCTGGTTGACCAGCACCAGCATGGCGAGGGAACCGAAGAAGTACCAGAAGTTCAGGTTCTTGGGAGCCGGATACTTGGCCATGTGATCGTTGTACATGGCCGTGAGCGGGAAACGATCGTCAATCCAGCCCATGAGTTTGGCAAACATGGTCAGGCCTCCTTGCCATCGGCACCCACCAGAATGGTGGTGTCGCTAAGAAATTGGTATGGCGGAATGACCAGGTTCAGCGGTGCGGGCACGCCCTGGAACACCCGACCGGCCATATCGAACTTGGAACCATGGCACGGGCAGAAGAAGCCGGAGGTCACCCCTTGCACCTGCTCGCCGAAGCTGTCCGGCAGGTAGGAGGGGGAACAGCCCAGATGAGTACAGATGCCCACGGCAACGAAGATCTCGGGCTTGATGGATCTGTAGCCGTTGTGGGCATAGTCCGGCTGCTGTGGTTCGTCCGAAGATGGGTCTCGCAACTGACCATCGTGGGCAGCCAGGGCATCCAAGGTCTGCTTGGTGCGCTTCACCACCCAGACCGGCTTGCCGCGCCATTCGACGCGGATCAGCTGACCCGGCTCCAACTTGCTGATATCCACCTCTACCGGTGCGCCCGCCGCTTTGGCTTTGGCGCTCGGATTCCATGACTTTATAAACGGCACTGCGGTAAAAGCAGCTCCTACTCCGCCAACGGCAACCGTTGACCAGGTAAGAAATCTGCGGCGACCGGTATCAACTGGCGCATTGCTCATCCAAAAACTCTCCCATGTGGACTCCGCTCATTCTTATAGTGTCCCCGTTTCCTATCTCCTCTCCCTGACAACTGCGGCGGAAGCGGAGTGGCAATTGACACAGAAAGACCATGGAAATTTTAAAGAAAAGATAACAATTTGACAAGAAAGGGAAGCGAGGGGCAAAAACAATAAATACACAAATTTTTGTCTTTTGTGACGTATGCTTAGCATTGACGTATGTAAGATTACCAATAAAAAAAGCCTGGCACGTGGCCAGGCTTTTTTGACACTCGTGAGAGTGCGTACCAAAAGCGGATTAACGCTTGGAGTACTGCGGACGCTTACGCGCTTTGTGCAGACCGACTTTCTTACGCTCAACCTTACGGGCATCGCGAGTAACAAAGCCTGCTTTACGCAGTTCGGAACGCAGGGTCTCGTCGTACTGCATCAGAGCACGAGTGATACCGTGGCGGATCGCACCAGCTTGACCGGAGATGCCACCACCGTTAACGGTGATGTACAGATCCAGTTTCTCGGTCATCTCGACCAGTTCCAGCGGCTGACGAACTACCATGCGGGCAGTCGGACGGCCGAAGTATTGCTCCAGGGAGCGCTGGTTGATTACGATTTTACCGCTACCCGCTTTGATGAAGACGCGAGCAGTGGAGCTTTTGCGACGGCCGGTACCGTAGTATTGATTTTCTGCCATGTTGCCAGTTCCCGTTAGATATCCAGTACTTGAGGTTGCTGAGCAGCATGAGCGTGCTCTGCGCCTGCGTAAACTTTCAGCTTACGGAACATGGCACGGCCCAGCGGGCCCTTCGGCAGCATGCCCTTGACGGCAGCTTCGATTACCATTTCCGGCTTGCGCTGAATCAGCTTGTCAAAGCTGATGGACTTGATACCACCCGGGAAACCGGAGTGAGCGTGGTACATTTTGTCGGTAAATTTCTTACCGGTTACGTGTACCTTCTCGGCGTTTACAACGATGATGTAGTCACCGGTGTCAACGTGCGGAGTGTACTCGGCTTTGTGCTTACCACGCAGACGAGCAGCGATCTCGGTTGCGATACGACCCAGAGTTTTACCTTCTGCGTCCACAATGTACCAGTCACGTTTTACGGTTTCTGGCTTGGCAACGAAAGTTTTCATTAAGTTAAACCCAATTACCTGTTACAGACCCAATTGCTTATGGGGGCTCTCCCACAAACAACAAACGATGGCCTACCTGTACCCCTTCGAATACAAGTAAAGCTTAAAGTGTTGCTGTCTTATCGACAGCTGTAACGTGGGCCGGGCGATTATAAGTGAAGTTGCCTTAAATATCACCTGCTAATTTCACTGCCATGAAACCAGCAAATGTCGCCCGGCCCTACCTGCCGCAGATGCCCATCCGACTGGCAGGCGCGGTATTGTGACTAAGGAAGGTGCACTCTGGCAAGGTATTCGTGCGATTGCATCTCCTGGAGCCGTGAAAGGCAACGCTTGAATTCGAAATTCAGCAGGCCGTTGCCATAGAGCGCCTGCATGGGCACCGCCGCCGACAAGATGAGCTTGACGTGCCGCTCATAGAACTCGTCCACCATGGCGATGAAGCGGCGGGCGGCATCGTCCGTCCCCGAGCCCATGGGCTGTACATTGGCCAGCAGGACGGTGTGAAACTCCCGGGCCAGTTCGATGTAATCTCCCTGGGAGCGGGGGGTGCAGCAGAGCTGCTCAAACTCCATGTAGAGCACCCCCTCCCCCATCCCCAACGCGCTCAGCTGGCGGTGATTGACCTCCAGCGTGGTGGGGCTCGCCTGAGGCAACCCGGTCAGTTGCCCAAAATAGCGGTCGAGGTTGCACCTGGCCTGCTCGTCCAGCGGAAAGTGATAGATCTCCGCCTGCTCCAAGGTGCGCAGACGGTAGTCGATGCCCCCATCCACATTGAGTACCTCGCAGTGGCGCTCGATGAGCGCGATGGCCGGCAGGAAACGGGCCCGCTGCAGGCCGTTTCGATACAGATCCTGCGGCGGTATGTTCGACGTGGCCACCAGCACCACGCCGTGCCCGAACAGCGCCTGGAACAAGGTGCCCAGCAGCATGGCATCCGTGATGTCTGAAACGAAGAACTCGTCGAAACAGATGACATCTGTCTCGTCGGCCAGCTTGCAGGCGATCAGCTTGAGTGGATCGGCCTGCCCGGTCAGCCCCTTGAGCTCGTCATGCACCCTGTGCATGAAACGGTGGAAGTGGATGCGCAACTTGCGCTCTCCCGGCAGACTCTCAAAAAAAGTATCCATCAGCCAGGTCTTGCCTCTGCCCACACCGCCCCACATATATAACCCCTGGATGGGGTCGCGGGTCTTCGGCTTTTGCAGCCAGCCCAGCAGGCCGCGGGATCTGGTCGGAGTCGGGCTGGCACACAGATCCTGATAGAGTCGCTCCAGGCGGGCCACGGCCATGGCCTGAGCCGGGTCGGCCACAAAGCCGGGACGCTGCAAATCCTGCTGATATTTTTGCTGCGGGGTCATCCTGTAAACCGCCTCCAAGTCCCTGAATGAGGGACAAAATGGTATCACGCTCTCGGGGGGCACGGTATAGTGCCAACGAGGCGTTGCGGTCAATCCGACCGCTTCAAATTCATCGATTTAGCTGTAACAAGGAGCTTCTATGACTCTGCTTAACGGGATCCTGCTGGCGGTTGCCGCCCTGATCATCGGCGTCTTGATCGGCCGTTTCACTGTCCGCAGCCGGGATGCCGGACGCCTGGAACAGGAGCTGAAAAAGGCTCACAAGGAGCTGGAGAGCTATCAGGGCCAGATCACCACCCACTTCGCCGACAGCGCCGCCCTGATGGAGCAACTGGCCGAACAGTACCAGACCCTCTATCGCCACATGGCCGAACAGAGCAAGTTCCTGGCCAAGGCGCAGGAGCCGCTGTTCCGTGAAGCCCAGGTGGAAGAGACAAGCGACGCCTCTACCGGTGAAGAGCCGGGCCAGCCCCCCCGCGATTACGCGGGTGCCTCCGGTCTGCTCAAGCAGCCAGGCTAGTCTCTGGTGGAACTAATTACGCCTTATCGTGGTCAGACCTTGACGATTGCACTGCAACTTTTTCTGGGAGCTGTTTCTCATATGCGTAAACCTCTTTCTGTATTCAGTGTCTTAGCCCTCAGTGTCGGTATCGCCCTGTCCGCAGCACCGGCACAAGCCGCCCTGCCCCTGTCGGCGAACAGCCAGGAGATGCCGAGCCTGGCCCCCGTCCTCGAGCAGGTGACCCCTGCCGTGGTCAACATCTCCGTCTCTGGCAAGAAGATCACCCGCCAGCGTCTGCCGGAACAGTTCCGCTTCTTCTTCGGCCCCAACATGCCTGACGAGCAGGTGAGCGAGCAGCCGTTCCAGGCGCTGGGCTCCGGCGTCATCATCGATGCCAAGAAGGGCTACGTGATCACCAACGCCCACGTGGTCCACGAGGCGGACGAGATCAAGGTCAATCTGAAAGACGGTCGCGAATACGCGGCCAAGAAGATCGGCGAGGACAAGCAGTCGGACATCGCCCTGCTGCAGATCAAGGCCGAGGATCTGGTGCAGATCAAGTTTGCCGACTCCGACGAGCTGAGGGTGGGTGACTACGCCCTGGCCATCGGCAACCCGTTCGGCCTGGGCCAGACCGTCACCTCCGGCATCGTCAGCGCCCTGGGACGCAGCGGCCTCAACATCGAGAACCTGGAGAACTTCATCCAGACCGATGCGGCCATCAACTCGGGCAACTCCGGTGGCGCCCTGCTCAACCTGCGCGGCGAGCTGATCGGCATCAACACCGCCATCCTGGGCCCGAACGGCGGCAACATCGGCATCGGCTTCGCCATCCCGTCCAACATGGTGCGCGACCTGTCCGAGCAGATCGTGAAGTATGGTGAAGTGCGCCGCGGCCAGCTGGGGATCACCGGCACCGAGCTCACCAGCGAGATCGCCAAGACCTTCGGCTACAACAAGAAGGACGGCGCCTTCGTCAACCAGGTCATGCCCGACTCCGCCGCCGCCAAGGCGGGTATCAAGGCGGGCGACATCATCATCAGCATCGACGGCAAGCCCATCCGCTCCTTCGGTGAGCTGCGCGCCAAGATCGCCACCATGGGGGCCGACAAGCAGGTCGCCCTCGGCCTCATCCGCGACGGCAAGGAGCAGACCGTCAAGGTCACCCTGAAGAAGGCCGATGACAGCGAGATCCTCGCCAGCGCCCTGCACCCGGCACTGGAAGGGGCCAAGCTAAGCACCACCACGGAGCCGGTGACCGGCGTGGCCGTGGCCGACATCGATCCGCGCTCCCCTGCGGCCGCCTCCGGCCTGCAGAAGGGCGACATCATCATCGGGGTCAACCGCCTGCGCATCAACTCCATGGGTGAACTGACCAAGGCACTGAAGAACAAGCCGGACGTGCTGGCGCTGAACATCCAGCGCGGCGACTCCTCCCTCTATTTGGTGATCCGTTAAGTCCCTCACACCCGCGGCAACCGCCGCGGGTGATTTTTATCCACCGATGATGTTATTCTCTGCGCGCAGCGTGTACGGACGAGAATGACATGAAAATCCCACCTTTGATCAGTTACTTGGGCAAGTCTGTCGGCTTTGGCCTCACCGTGGCTGCACTCCTGTTGCTGTTGTTTCCCAGTTTTCGCGGCGGCGCTCCCCTGCCGGGCCTCATCACCAATGCCCGCGAGTTGAGCTTCTCCTACGCCGCCCATAGGGCCGGCCCGGCCGTCGTCAACATCTACACCCGCAGCTTCGCCGGCAATCGCGGTGAAAAAGCTGAACTCAGGCCCCAGGGGCTGGGCTCCGGCGTCATCATGAACCAGCGCGGCCACGTGCTCACCAACTATCACGTCATCGCCGACGCGGATCAGATCATTGTCGCCCTGCAGGATGGGCGAGTATTCAGCGCCGAGCTGGTCGGCACCGATCAGCTGACCGACCTGGCGGTGCTCTACATCGAATCGGACAACCTGCCGGTGATCCCGCAGGATCCGGAGCGTCTGCCCGACGTGGGGGACGTAGTGCTCGCCATCGGCAACCCCTACAACGTCGGCCAGACCATCACCCAGGGAATCATCAGTGCCACCGGCCGCATCGGCCTTTCCAGCATGGGGCCGGACAGCAACGGCCGGCAGGATCTGCTGCAGACCGACGCCGCCATCAACGAGGGCAACTCGGGGGGGGCTCTGGTCAATGCCCGCGGCGACCTGGTGGGCATCAACACCGCCGCCTACCACCTCAACGGCAACCAGGAGAGCTACGGCATCAGCTTCGCCATTCCCTACAAGCTGGCCAAGCGCATCATGGACGAGCTGATCGCCAACGGCCGGGTGATCCGAGGCTACCTCGGCATCTCCAGCGTCGAGATCAACCCCATAGTGGCGCGCATGCTGAACCTCGGAGATCTGCAGGGCCTGGTGGTGGAGAGCCTGGATCCCAACGGTCCCGCCACCAAGGCCGGCCTCAGGCGCGGAGACGTGCTGCTCAAGATCAACGGCGAGGCCATCACGGGCGTACGTCCCGTCATGGACAAGATCGTCGAGAGCCGCCCCGGCACCAGGCTCATCATCTCGGTGATCCGCAATGGCAAGCCGTTGGACGTCGAAGTCGTCATCGAAGAGGATCTGCGCTACCAGAATCAGAACCTGCCGACCAGCGGCGCCGTCCCCGCCACCTGACCGACACACCTTCGCAGGGCCCGAGAGGGCCCTTTCTTGTATCTGCAGCCCTCCGGCTCCCGCTTGTTCGTGAGATGACTCACGGTTTTCACCGATGCGGCCTCGGGGAGCGGAACCGCCAAAACGCGACTCCGATCACGCCCCACCGTCCCCTGATCCCCCCTTTTCCCCCTCTTGACCACAGAAATGGCCTCTCCCGACGCCGTTTCCTCCGGATTTCCATTTCGAATCGGAAAAACCCTGCCTCCTCTCCGCCGCCCCCCCGCCTTAAGGTGCTCCCATCCTTTCTGCCAGCCTGGAGAGCAGACCTTGAATACCGACACCCATGACGCCCCCCTGACCCCGGACAGCCCGGCGCTGCTGCGCAAGACCGATCTCACCCTGGCCCGCATCCACAACCTGCTGGCGGATCAGGGCATACGCCCCAACGAGGTACAGCAGCAGATGCTGGCTTCCCACGTCAAGGCCATGGTGTGGCGCTCCCATAGCGGGGAATCCCTGCCGGAGGTCGACCTCAGCCTGTTCGAGGAGATCTCACCGCTCTCCCTGCGGTTGGCGGAGCAGGTCGTCAGCTGGCTGGAGCGACTCGCCTACGAGGAGGCGCACCTGTTGTCCGTCCATTTCGAAGTTGCCAAAGAAAATGAGCTCAGCTCAGTCAAAGGAGAAAGCTAAATGACAGCCATCAAACTCGTGATTGGAGATCGTCTCGGCAAGGGTCAGAAAGTGGGAGCGGGCGCAGAAGCCGCCGGCGCTACCGTGACCGTCATCCCCGGCATGGCCGCCGACATGAAGCTCGGTGACGTGATGAACAGGGAGCAGGCCGACCTTGGCATCTCCTTCTGCGGCAGCGGCGGCGCCGGTGCCATCACGGCCCAGACCAAGTACGGCTACAAGTGCCGCTACGGCATGCGCTCCATCGAGGAGGGCGTCACCGCCATCAACGAGGGGTGCGTGGTGCTGGGTTTCGGCTTCATGGACAAGGAAGAGCTGGGCCAGAAGCTGGTCGAGGCCTTCGCCAAGAAACACGGACGCGCCTGATGAAAGAGCAGTTCACCACCCGGGTCACCGTCAACGGCAAGGGGGCGACCCGCCAGCAGGCGTTCGCCGCCGCCCTCAGCCAGGTGCAACCCAGCCTGCTCAAGGAGAGCCCCAAGGTGATGCTGCGCATCGAACCGATTGAGGTCGAGGTGCTCGAGGCCGAGGAATCGGTACGGGTGGAGAAGTTTCTGTTCTTCTTCCTGCCACGCCAGCGCCGCGAGTTCCGGGTCCGGCTGGCGATCACCGTCAAGGTCACCAGTCTGGATGCCGAGCAAGTGGTGTTCACCCTGGTGTGACGCCGCCCGCGGGTACCACCCCACAAGAAGGATACGTTGGATGTTTCTAATCATATTTATCAAGTCACTCATCATCGGCGGCCTGGTAGGCGTCGGGGTGGGGGCCGGCGCGGCACGGATGTTCCACGCGCCGACCGTACAGGGCATGGGAGCCTTCCGTACCCTGGGTGAGCTCAACTCCTGTGAAGGGGATCCCGCCTCCCACTTCTCGTTCGGTCTGGGCTTCTTCTTCAACGCCTGGGCCTCCACGGTCGCGGCCGGCGCCTTCACCCAGGACGTGGATCACCGCATCCTGCCGAACTGGGGCGCGGCGGCCCTGATGATCAAGAACCGGGATCTCGCCACCACCCTGCACGACCCCAGGAAGATGGCCATCGCCTGCGGCATCATTGGCGCCATCGTGGTCGCCTTCCTCAACAGCACGGCCGCCGCCGTCCCCGCCGCCCTGCAGGTCACCGCGGTCAAGGTGCTGGTGCCGGCCGCCAACCTGCTGGTCAACACCGTCATGCCGGTGATCTTCTGGCTGGCCGCCATCGAGGCGGGCAAGAAGTCCGGCTTCTGGGCCACCATCTTCGGCGGTCTGGCCCAGCTCATCATGGGCAACGCCGTACCGGGTCTGGTGCTCGGCATCCTGATCGGCAAGGGTGTCGAAGAGAGCGGCTGGAACCACGTCACCCGCGTCATGATGAGCGCCATCGTGCTGCTGTTCGTGCTGAGCGGTTTCTTCCGCGGCTTCGACATGAAACTGATCGAGTCCTTCCACCTGGGGATCCCCCTGTGGCTGGAGAACGTCCACAACCTGCTGAGCGGCAAATAAGGGATCACACCATGGATGAGAAACTGAGAAACAACTTCTGGTATGCCGACTGGTCCTTCCCCATCTTCGTCGGCCTGCTCTCTTCCGGCGTCTTCGCCGGTACCCATATGTTCTACCTCTACGGGGTCGGTGCCTTCAACGAGGTGGCCTTCGTTGCCATGCTCAAGGCCGGGATGGACACCGGCGCCTACGGTGCGGTCGCCGCCTTTGGCGCCAGCTTCCTGTTCGCCCGCATCATAGAGGGCTCCCTGGTGGGGATCCTGGACATCGGCGGCGCCATCCAGACCGGGGTCGGCCTTGGCGTGCCCGCCCTGCTGCTGGGGGCAGGCATCGTCTATCCGGTGGAAAACTTCACCGCCTCCCTGATCACCGGCATGGGGATTGGTCTGGCCATCGGTTACGTGATCATCCTGGCGCGCAAGTTCACCATCAACCAGAGCGACTCCACCTACGGGGCGGACGTCATGATGGGGGCCGGCAACAGCTCGGGCCGCTTCCTCGGCCCTCTGATCATCCTCTCCGCCATGGGGGCCTCCATCCCCATCGGCATCGGATCCCTGCTGGGCGCCCTGGTGTTCTACCTCTGGGAGAAGCCCATCACGGGTGGCGCCATCCTGGGAGCCATGCTGTTCGGCACCTTCTTCCCCATCGCCCTGGCATAAGCCCGGAATCACCGCCGCCCCTCGGGGCGGCCTTGTCGAGGCCATCAGCATGTACGACATGATCATCAGGGCGGGACGCCTGGGAAACGGGCAACTCGTCGACATCGCCATCCTGGACGGAAGGATAGCGGCCCTGGGTGCGCTGCCAGAGACCACGGAGGCGAAGCAAACCCTCACTCTGGCCGGACAGGTGCATGTGAGCGCCGGCTGGATCGACGGCCACACCCACTGCTATCCCGCCTCCCCCATCTATTGCGATGAACCGGACAAGGTGGGGGTGGCGTCCGGCGTCACCACCGTCATCGACGCCGGCAGCACGGGCGCCGACGACGTGGACGACTTCCAGCGCATAGCCGCCACCTGCAAGACCCGGGTCCACGCCCTGCTCAACATCTCCCGCATCGGCCTGCTGCGCCAGAACGAGCTGGCCGACAGCCGGGACCTCGACATGGATCTCGCCTCGGCGGCCATTGCCCGCCACCCCGGCTTCATCGTCGGCATCAAGGCACGCATGAGCGGCAGCGTGGTGGGCGAGAACGGTCTGCAACCCCTGCGCATGGCCAAGCAGATCCAGCAGGCCAACGGCAACCTGCCGCTCATGGTGCACGTGGGCAACACGCCGCCGGATCTGGACGAGATCGTCGCCCTGCTGGGGGACGGCGATCTGCTGACCCACTGCTTCAACGGCAAGCCGAATCGCATCCTGACTCCGGCGGGCGAGCTGCGCCAGGCGGTGCGCGAAGCGATGCGGCGTGGACTCTTGCTCGACATCGGCCACGGCGGCGCCAGCTTCAGCTTCGAGGTGGCGGAAGCGGCCATTCGGCAGGGGATCCTGCCCCACACCATCAGCTCCGACATCTACTGCAAGAACCGCATCAAGGGGCCCGTCTACAGCCTGGCCCACGTGATGTCGAAATTTCTCGCCATCGGCATGAGCCTGGAGCAGGTGCTCGCCTGCGTCACCCACCAGGCCGCCGACGCCCTGCGCCTGTCCGGCAAGGGGCGACTCGAGGTGGGCGCCGATGCCGATCTGACCCTGTTCGAGGTGATGAACGGCCCCACCCTCTTTACCGATACCGAAGCCGGCGCCCGCAGTGGCGATCGGCAACTGATGCCCCTCGCCGCCCTGGTCGGTGGCGAACTGGTTCTGACTCACTATGGGAAATCACACCATGCCTTCCGTGTATGAGAAATACCGGCTCAAACCGGTGATCAACGCCTCCGGGCGCATGACCATTCTCGGCGTATCCACCCCCGAGCAGGAGGTGGTCGAGGCGGTCAACTTCGGCCTCGGCCACTACTTCGAGGTCAAAGACTTGATCAACAAGACCGGCGCCTACCTGGCCGACCTGCTGGGCGTTGAAGATGCGGTGGTGGTCTCCTGCGCCAGCGCCGGCATCGCCCAGTCGGTGGCCGCGGTGATAGTGCGCGGCGACCCCTACCGCCTCGAGCAGTTGCACGCCCATGCCCACAATGTGCCGAGCGACATCGTGCTGCCCAAGGGACACAACGTGAACTTCGGTGCCCCCGTCGGCACCATGGTCAACCTGGGTGGCGGCAAGGTGGTGGAGGCCGGCTACGCCAACGAGTGCTCTGCCGCCCAGCTGGCCGCCGCCATCAATGCCAGTACCGCCGCCATCCTCTACATCAAGTCCCACCACTGCGTGCAAAAGAGCATTCTGTCGGTGGCCGAGGCGGCCGAGGTGGCCAGGGCCCACGGGATCCCGCTCATCGTCGATGCGGCGGCCGAGGAAGATCTGCGTCTCTACTACAACCAGGGAGCGGATCTGGTCATCTACAGCGGCGCCAAGGCCATCGAAGGGCCCACCAGCGGGCTGGTGCTCGGCAAGCGCCAGTATGTGGAGTGGGTCAAGCAGCAGGCCAACGGCATCGGCCGTGCCATGAAGGTGGGCAAGGAGGGGATCCTCGGCCTCACCCACGCCATCGAGCGCTACCTGGCCAAGGAGAAGGAGAGCGGCGCCGCCATGGTCGCCAAGATGACCCCCTTCATCGAGCGCCTCAACCAGTTGCCCGGCATCAGCGCCAAGGTAGTGTGGGACAGCGCGGGGCGCGACATCGCCCGCACCGATATCGCCTTCGACCACCAGCAGATCGGCATGACCACGGTGGAAGTGGTCTCCCGCCTGCAGCAGGGCACGCCTGCCATCTACTGCCGTGGCTACAAGGCCAACGAGGGGCACATCGAGATAGACGTGCGCAGCGTCACCCAGCCCCAGCTCAACCAGATCCATGCCGCCATCGCCCACCTCGTTCAGGAGAACAACTGATGTCTTTGACTCCCAATTACTACCGCGATCGGGTCTGCCTCAACGTGCTGGCCGGCTCCCGACAAAATGCCGTCGACATTTATGAGGCTGCCGAGGGCCACGTGCTGGTCGGTGTGCTCTCCAAAAACTACCCGGATGTGTCCTCCGCGGTGGCCGACATGCAGGCTTACGCCAGGCTTATCGACAACGCCCTCTCCATCGGGCTGGGGGCAGGCGATCCGCGCCAGTCCGCCATGGTGGCCGAGCTGGCTCGCCAGCTGCAACCCCAGCACGTCAACCAGGTGTTCACCGGGGTCGGCGCCAGCCGGGCACTGCTCGGCCAGTCTGACACCCTCGTCAATGGCCTTGTCTCCCCCAGCGGCACCCCGGGGATGGTGAAGATCTCCACCGGCCCCCTCAGTGCCCAGCAGCCGGACGGGATAGTTCCTATCGACACCGCCATCGCCCTGCTCAAGGACATGGGCGGCAGCTCGGTCAAGTTCTTCCCCATGGGCGGGCTGGCCTGCCGCGCCGAGTATCAGGCGGTGGCCGAGGCCTGCGCTCGCCACGGCTTCTGGCTGGAGCCCACCGGCGGCATCGATCTCGACAACTTCCAGGAGATAGTGCGGATTGCGCTGGATGCCGGGGTCGAGAAGGTGATCCCCCACATCTACAGCTCCATCATCGACAGCGAGAGCGGTCAGACCCGTCCCGAGGACGTGCGTACCCTGCTGGCCACGATGAAAGGACTGCTGGCATAGCGACGCCCTCAGGCACCGGTCCGATCACTGGGCGGTGCCTGGCTTGTCAATGACCCCCTTGTTAACATCGATTTTTCATTCCGCGACAGGAGTCCGATCCCGCCTCATGATCAAGCTGCCCCACCCCAGACTCCAGCAACTGCTCACCCTGCTCCACGCCGAGCCGCTGCCGCAGGAGGAGCTGGCCCGCCGCCTCAATGTCTCTACCCGTACGGTGCGTACCGACGTGGCGACCCTGAACGAGCTCATCGCCACCCGGGGTGCCCACCTGATCCACCAGCGCGGCAGCGGCTATCAGCTCAAGATCTACAATCAGGGGCTGTTCGAGGCGCTGCTGGCGGCCCAGGAGCAGGAGAGCGGATTGCCCCGCACCAGCCGCGAGCGAGTGCTGCACCTGCAGATCCTGCTGTTGACGGCGGAACAGGGGATCAAGCTCGACGAACTGGCGGACACCTGGTATCTGAGCCGGGCAGCCTTGCAGGGTGACATGACGGAGGTGCGGGAGCGGCTCGCCCACTTCGGGCTCGCCATCGACAGCAGACCCCGGCTGGGGATGCGCATCCAGGGGGGCGAGACGGCGATCCGCGCCTGCCTCACCCAGCTGCTCTGCCAGGAGCTGCTGCACCGGCATCCGCTCCAGAGCCTGCTGCCCACCCTCTGCCCCAGCAAGACGCTGGAGGTAGTAGGCAACCACATTCACGAGCAACTCGGTCGCCATCAGCTGCGTCTGGCCGACGAGAGCCTGCAGCA
Source organism: Aeromonas sp. FDAARGOS 1409 (assembly GCF_019048705.1). Taxonomy (NCBI): domain Bacteria; kingdom Pseudomonadati; phylum Pseudomonadota; class Gammaproteobacteria; order Aeromonadales; family Aeromonadaceae; genus Aeromonas; species Aeromonas sp. FDAARGOS 1409. The sequence goes on along the minus strand of NZ_CP077395.1, from coordinate 1,787,332 downwards.
AGTCACCGTCTACTGCGCCGTCGCCCTGCTGCGCCAGGCGTCCGGCCACGAGTTGCGGCAGTTTGCCAGCGACGACATCACGCCGGCCCTGGCTGCGGTGGCCCGCGACATCTATGCCGAGCTGCCGACCCTGACCCCGCCGGGGCAGGAGGAGATCGCCTGCCTCGCCATCCAGATCCAGGCACGCCTCACCGCGGAGACGCCCCTGCTCAGCCCGGCCATGGCGACCGAAAGCGAGCAACTGGTGGCGCACCTGCTGGACTACATCCACCAGCACTACCCTTATGACCTTCGCGGCGATCCGCAATTGCGGGCCGACCTGCAGACCCACATCGGCGCCATGCTGCTGCGGGTCAAGTACCAGATTGGCAGCCACAATCCCCTGGCGGACCACATCAAGCAGTACTATCCCCTCGCCTACGACATCACCCTGGCGGCCATCTCGGAGTGGATCAGGCAGACCCCGTACCACCTGACCCATCACGAGATAGGCTACCTGGTGATCCACATCGGGGTCGGCCTGGAGCGCCACCATGACATCGGTTACACCCGGCGCCCCCAGGCGCTGCTGCTGTGCGATGCGGGCAACGCCACCTTCCGGGTGCTGGAGGCGCGTATCCGGCGGGAATACCCCCAGCTTCAGCTGACCACGCTGGAGTCGGTGCGGGATTACGAGGGGCTGATGCGAGTCGAACAGGATTTCGTCATCAGTACCGTCAAGGTGAGCGAGAAAAATGCCCCCGTGGTGCAGGTGGCCCCCTTCCCGACCCAGTACCAGCTGGAGCAGCTCGGCAAGCTAGTGCTGGTCGATCGCACCCGCCCCTACCTGCTCGACAAGTACTTCGATGCCGAGCACTTCATGGTGCTTGATGAACCTCTCAGTCAGGCGGCGCTGTTTGATCGCATCTGCAGCCAGCTGGAGGCAGAAGACCTGGTGGAAACCGGCTTTCGGGGATCATTGCAGGAGCGGGAGCGGATCGTCTCTACAATGCTGGGGGACGGCATCGCCCTGCCCCACTCCCTCGGTCTGCTGGCGCGCCGCACCCTGGTCTATACGGTGCTGGCCCCACAGGGGATCGACTGGGGCAACGGGGAGAGCGCCACCCTGATCTTCGTGCTGACCATCGCCAAGGCCGACTACGAGGAGGCCATGGGGCTTTACGACCTGTTTCTGGCGCTGATGAACGAAAAAGCCAGCAGGAACCTGCTGGCTTGTCGGGAGTTTGCCGATTTCAAGGCGCTGGCGCGCAGCGCTCCCTGAGGCAACGGGGGAGTTTACTCCTCGTTGAAGCCCGAGGTGAACAAGGCCACTACGGCGGCCAGGGCTTCCACCTCTTCGGGGCCCTCCACCTGGACCTCCACCTGTTTGCCCTGGGCAGAGTCCAGCATCAGCAGGCCGATCACGCTGTCCGCGTCGGCCTCCACGCCGTCCTCGTTGCGCAGCAACACGTGGGCATCGAATCCCTGTACCAGCTCGAACAGCATCATGGCCGGTCGTGCGTGAATGCCTAGCTTGTTTTTGACTTCTACCGAGGCGGAAACTGTCATCTGAGCATCCTGTGTGTCAGGCGGGGTTTGAACGCTTGTCCAACGTGCGATGGCGGATCTGCACGTTCTTGCCAAGCAGCCGGAATGCGCTGGCGAGCCGCTCGGCGATGAACACCGACCTGTGCTGACCACCGGTGCAGCCGATCCCGACGGTCACATAGCTGCGATTGTTGCGCTCCAGATGGGGCAGCCAGGTCCCCAGCATGTTCTCGATCTGCTGGATGAACAGCATGACGTCGGGCTGGCTCGAGAGGTAGTTGGCCACGGGCTCATCCTTGCCGGTGAAGGGCTTGAGCTCGGGGATCCAGTGCGGGTTGGGCAGGAAACGGGCGTCGAACACGAAGTCCGCATCCTTGGGAATGCCGTACTTGAAGCCAAACGACTCGAACACCAGCACCAGTTCGTTCTCTTTCTTGCCGAGCACCCGGGTTTTGATGAGCTCGCTGAGATCGTGAATGCTGAGGTTGGTGGTGTCGATGCGCAGGTCGGCGGTCGAGGAGAGCGGCGCCAGCAGATGGGTCTCTTCCCGGATCGCCTCGTCCAGCGACAGCTTGTTGCGGGACAGGGGATGCAGACGGCGGCTCTCGCCGTAGCGTTTGAGCAGGGTGGTGTTGTCCGCGTCGAAGAAGAAGCTCGAAAACTTCACCCGTCCCTCGTTGCGAACCTGGCTCAGCAGGCTCTCCAGCCTGTCTGTCTGGGCTGGCAGGTTGCGCACGTCGATGCTGACCGCCAGCTTGTCATACTGGCTCTCCACCGAGACGATCAGCTGGGGCAGCAGGTTGACCGGCAGGTTGTCCACGCAGTAGTACCCCAGATCCTCCAGCACCCTCAGGGCTACCGTCTTGCCGGAGCCCGAACGACCGCTTACCACTATTAACTGCATCTTGTCCCCTCACGCCAACGTGGCTGTGTCAGACCCGGCCTCAGGCCGACGTCATGATCTGATAGAGTTCTTCGTCGCTGGTCGCCTGGCGCAACTGGCGGCAGACGGCCTTGTCACCCAGCTTGGATGCCATCAGGGAAAGAGTCTTGAGGTGCTGTTTGCACTCGCTTTCCGGCACCAGCAATGCAAAGAGCAGGTCAACCGGTTGATTGTCGATAGAATCGAAAGGGATGGGTTCGGAGAAGGTCATCAATACGGCGGTCGGGGCAAAAGCGTCGTCGATCCGGCCGTGGGGAATGGCGATACCGGCACCGATCCCGGTACTGCCCATCTTTTCTCGCGCCAGCAGGCTCTCAAACAGCACCTGGCGGGAGGCACCGAGGCGCTCTGCGGCCAGTTCACTGATGATCTCTAGCGCGCGTTTCTTGCTGGTACAAGGGACCGCACTCTTGGTGCAGTCCCGACTCAGTATGTGTTCAAGTTGCATAGTTATTTTTGATTTAACTTATCTTTGTGCTTGATGATCTGCCGATCCAGTTTATCCAGCAGGGTATCAATCGCCGCATACATGTCGGCATGCTGCGAATTGGCGAACACCTCTCCCCCGCTGACATGCAGCTTGGCTTCGGCAATCTGGTTCAGTTTTTCGACGCTCAACACCACATGTACGTTGTTGATATGGTCAAAGTGACGCTCGAGTTTGGCAAATTTGTTGTTCACATAGTCACGCAGAGCTTCGGTAATCTCGACATGGTGTCCGGTCAGGTTGATTTGCATAACGTCTTCCTTCTGTTTGCCTAAACCAGGCGTTTGCGCTGATTGGATGGCGGGATCAACAAGGATTCACGGTACTTTGCGATCGTGCGTCTCGCCACCATAATACCCTGTTCGGCCAGCAAATCCGCGATCTTGCTATCACTAAGCGGCTTGGCGGGGTTCTCCGCCGTCACCAGCTTCTTGATGAGCGCACGAATAGCGGTCGATGAGCACTCTCCTCCTCCCTCCGTATTGACATGACTGGAGAAAAAAAACTTCAGTTCGAAGATGCCGCGGGGCGTATGCATGTACTTCTGGGTCGTGACCCTGGAAATGGTCGACTCATGCATCTCCACGGCCTCGGCGATGTCATTGAGCACCATGGGTTTCATCGCCTCTTCGCCATATTCGAAGAAGCCCTGCTGCTGCTCGACGATACAGCTGGCCACCTTGAGCAGTGTGTCGTTGCGGCTCTCCAGACTTTTGATGAACCACTTGGCCTCCTGCAAATGGGAACGGATGAACTGGGTATCCGTACTGCTGCGGGCATTGCGCGCCATGGCCGCATAGGCCTCGTTGACACGGATGCGCGGTGCCGAGTCCGGATTGAGCTCCACCACCCACTTGCTCCCCTTCTTGACCACGGACACATCCGGGATCACGTACTGGGATTCACTCTGGATGATGCCGTTGCCGGGCCTGGGTTCCAGTTGCTGGATGAGATCCAGCACCTCCTTGAGATCGCTCTCCTTGAGGCGGGTCTTGCGAGCCAGGGTGCGATAGTCGCGATTGCCGAGCAGATCCATGTGCTCGCGGATCACCTCCCTGGCCTCGTTGAGCCAGGGCAATTCAGGCGAATACTGGCCGAGCTGGATAAGCAGGCACTCCTGTACCGAGCGGGCGGCGATGCCGACCGGATCGAAATGCTGCACCCGCTTGAGCACCGCTTCGACCTCATCCAGTTCGACTTCTACCTCTTCGCTGCTGACTGCAGCCTGAATATCTTCGAGGGTGGCCGTCAGATAGCCGGATTCGTCGATGGCATCGATGATGGCCAGCGCGATTGCCGCATCCACGTCGCTGAAGGGGGTGAGCCGCATCTGCCACAGCAGGTAGTCCTGCAGGTTTTCGGTGGTTTCCCCCTGATAGATGCTGTCCTCCCCGTCGTGAATGGGCCCTGCGCTCTGGGCCGTACCGGCGGAGTAGACCTCGTCCCAGGTGGTGTCCACCGGCAGTTCGTCCGGCATGCTCTCCTGGGCCATGGCATCGCTGGAGTCGAGTTGACTGGCGTCCTGTGCCTCTGCCTCACTGGTTTCCTGCGCCTCGTTCTCCTCTTGCTCCAGCAAGGGGTTGTTGTCGAGCGCTTGCTGAATTTCCTGCTGGAGTTCCAGGGTGGAGAGCTGGAGCAGACGAATCGCTTGTTGTAATTGTGGCGTCATGGTCAGGGACTGACCGAGGCGCAACTGTAATGTCGGCTTCATCTACGTCGGGATATCCTTATGTTCAGCGAGGCAGTCACCTAACAAAAATGAGGGGTGCCCCCTTACTATAGACTGAATTGATCGCCCAAATAGACGCGCTTGACCTGCTCATCGGCGAGGATGTCGGCCGGCGCACCTTCGGCAATCATCTTGCCGTGGCTGACGATGTAGGCCTTCTCGCACACATCCAACGTCTCTCTGACGTTGTGGTCGGTGATCAGCACACCCAGCCCGCGTTCTTTCAGATGCTGGATGATCTTCTTGATGTCTATGACGGAAATAGGATCAACACCGGCGAAGGGTTCATCCAGCAGAATGAAGCGCGGCTCAGCCGCCAGCGCCCGGGCGATCTCGACCCGGCGGCGCTCCCCGCCCGAGAGGCTCTGCCCCAGGCTGTCGCGGATATGGGTGATGTTGAACTCTTCCAGCAACTGTTCGACCTTATCCTCCCGCTCTTCCCGGCTCAACCCCTTGCGGGTCTGCATGACCCCCATCAGGTTGTCGAACACCGACAGGCGCCGGAAGATGGAGGCCTCCTGCGGCAGGTAGCCGATGCCGTTGCGGGCTCGGATGTGCATGGGCTGCAGGCTGATGTCCTGCTCGTCGATGGTGATGAGACCGGCATCCCGCTGCACCAGGCCCACGATCATGTAGAAGGAGGTGGTCTTTCCCGCCCCGTTCGGGCCGAGCAGTCCCACGATCTGGCCCGTTCCCACCTCCAGGCTCACGTCGCTGACCACCATGCGGCGCTTGTAGCTCTTCTGCAGACCCGTTGCTTTTAACACTGCCATGGTTTCTGTTTCCTACTTCTTCTGGTCGGCGGGCTTGTCGAAGTTCTCGACCTGATCCGGCAGGAACACCGTCTTGACGCGCTGGGCCGGCCCCTTGCTCTCGGCGATCATCTTCTGTTTGACGATGTCGTAGCGGATGAGATCCCCGTTCACCTGGCTGTCTTCCTGCTTGAGCTGGCCGTTGCCGGTGATGGTCACCAGCCGGTTCTTCAGTTCATAACGGATGCTGTTGCCGTGGGCATTGACCGGCTTGCCGTTGTCCAGCACCTGGAAGAAGGTGGCCGGATTGCCATAGGCCGTCATCACTTCCGCCCCCTTCTCGCCGGAGCGGATCACCACCACCTTGTCGGCCTGAATCTTGATGGTGCCCTGGGTGATGATGACGTCCTCGCTGAAGGTGATGCGGTTGTCCTGCATCTCGGCCACTTGCTTGACCGCATCCACATAGACCTTCTCGGCGAAGTCGGACTCTTTGGCGCTCAGGGTGCCGCACAGCAGCAGGGTCGTGAGGGCCAGATTAACGTTTTTCATTGAAATAAGTGGCATGGCCTTTATCCAGTAATTCGAAATATTTACGTTCCAGGTGACCCTTCAGGCCCACGCCTTCGGTCTGGAATTCCTGGCCCACTATGCTGATGTGCTGGTTGCTTCTCATCTCCTGAGTCACCAGATCCAGCTCCAGATAAGGGCTGTCCAGCGTGGAGATGAACGAGGTCGGCAGCAGGCCGTCCAGATGCACCTTGTCACGCAGGATCACATTGTCATCGGTGTTGAGCACCCCGGTCTCGGCCGTCAGCTTCCACTCGGCCTCCCCCTTCTCGTCGAACATGTAGACCACCGGCTTGTCGAAGGTGGCCTGCTCGAGGATCTGGTAATACTCCGCGTATTCCGACTCCAGCCGTTCGGTCCGTTTGCCCAGTTCGTTGAAGCGGGTCGTCACCAGGTTCCTGGCGGTGAAGTCCGGCTGAAAGTTCTCCACCTTGGTGGTCGGCTCCGGGGCCAGCTCGATCTCGCCAAGCTGCCAGGCCGCCAGCGCCACCAGGAACAGCAGGCCGAAGAGCACCGTCTGCTTGTTCATATCGACGCCTCGGGTTGATAGTCTCCCAGGCCCTTGGCCTGGAGGATGAGATCGCACACCTCGCGCACCGCACCGACACCGCCTCCCAGCCGCGTCACCATGTCGGCCCGCGCCAGCACCAGAGGATGGGCGTCCGCCACGGCGATACCCAGGCCACAGGCCTGCATCACCGGCAGGTCTATGGTGTCATCCCCCATATAGGCTGCTTGTGATGCATCCAGCCCCAGCTTGGCCAGCAGTGCCTCGAAGTGGGGCAGCTTCTGATCCGCCCCCTGCACCAGGTGCTGCACCCCCAGGCCCTTCATGCGATCGCTGACGATGCGGGAGTTGCGCCCCGTGATGATGGCGATCTCGATGCCCGCATTGAGCAGGGCCCGCATGCCGGCGCCGTCGCGGGTGCAGAAGGTTTTCAGCTCTTCGCCGTTGTTGCCCATATAGATGAAGCCGTTTGAGAGCACTCCATCCACATCGCACACCAGCAGGCGGATCTGCGCCGCCCTCTCGTACTGGCTGCGCGTCACCGGACCATAGAGGGTCGGTACGTCTTGCATCAAATTACTCCGGCTTTCAGCAGGTCGTGCATGTTGAAGGCGCCCAGCGGACGTCTTTCCCCGTCCACGACCAACAACCCGTTGATCTTTCTGGTTTCCATCAGTTTGACGGCCTCGGCCGCCATCATCTCAGGTCCTACGGTAACACAATTAACCGTCATGACGCGGCTGATGGGGGTGTGATGGATATCCACCTGCAGATCCAGAATGCGGCGCAGGTCACCATCGGTGAACAGGCCGGCAAGCAGCCCCCGTTCATCTACCACCGCCGTCATGCCGAGCCCCTTGCGGCTCACTTCCAGCAGCGCCTGGCTGATGGTGGCATCTATCCCCACCTTGGGCAACAGCTCACCGCTGTGCATCAGATCGCCGACCCGCAGCAGCAGCCGCTTGCCGAGGGACCCGCCCGGGTGCGACAGCGCGAAGTCATCGGCGGTGAAGCCGCGGGCCTCCAGCAGGGCCACGGCCAGCGCGTCCCCCATCACCAGGGTCGCGGTGGTGCTGGAGGTGGGTGCCAGACCGAGGGGGCAGGCCTCCTTCTCCACCTTGATGCACAGATGCACATTGGCCTCTTTCGCCATGGTGGAAGCCGGGTTGCCTGTCATGCAGATGAGTGGAATGCCGCGACGCTTGAGCACCGGCAGCAGGGCCAGGATCTCGTCGCTCTCGCCGGAGTTGGAGATGGCGATGATGAGATCCCCGCCGGAGATCATCCCCAGATCCCCGTGGCTGGCCTCGCCCGGGTGCAGGAAGAAGGCGGGCGTCCCCGTGCTGGCCAGGGTCGCGGCAATCTTGTTGCCGATATGACCCGACTTGCCCATGCCGGTCACCACTATCTTGCCGCCGCAGCGCAGCACCATCTCGCAGGCGCGCTCGAAGGCTTCGTCAAGGTACTGGTAGAGCCCATCGATGGCTTGTTTTTCTATGTCCAGCACCGCACGGGCACTGCGACGGAAATCGAACAATTCAGACACTTTTTCAGGCTTTACAGACATAAAGGCACAGCTCCGGGCCGAAATTTGCTGCGGGATTATAAAAAAGTCTGCCGAGATAAGCGAATCGGATGCGGAAGGGCTGGTCGTTGATGCAAGTTGTTACATAAAACTGTCGCATCTTTGGGGGGGAAACCCGCTCAATAGTTGTTCCTCGCTGTTGCTTAGACCTAGACTAGCCCATAAAATTCGCTCTTCATTTATACCGGATGGACAATTGTTTGAACGATGACCTGATCACCATCTCCGACCTGACGTTCAGTCACGGAGATAGGTTGCTGTACGACAGGATCAACCTGACCATTCCCCGTGGCAAGGTCACCGCCGTCATGGGGCCGAGCGGGATCGGCAAGACCACCTTGCTGCGCCTGATCGGGGGCCAGCTGAAGCCTGAATCCGGTCACATCCTGTTTGACGGGGAAGACATCCCCACCCTCTCGCGCAGCCGGCTGTATGAAGTGCGAAAGCGGATGAGCATGCTGTTCCAGAGCGGCGCCCTGTTCACCGGCATGACGGTCTTCGACAACGTGGCCTTTCCGCTGCGGGAGCACTCCGGTCTGCCGGAGGAGCTGATCCACACCATCGTCATGATGAAGCTGCAGGCGGTGGGCTTGCGCGGCGCGGCGAAACTGATGCCCTCCGAGCTCTCCGGCGGCATGGCCCGACGCGCGGCCCTGGCCAGATCCATCGCGCTGGATCCGGATCTCATCATGTATGACGAGCCCTTCGTCGGTCAGGATCCCATCACCATGGCGGTGCTGGTCAAGCTGATCAAGGAGCTCAACGGCGCCCTCGGCATCACCTCCGTCATCGTCACCCACGACGTGAAAGAGGTGCTGAGCATCGCCGACTACGCCTACATCATCGCCAACCGCAAGGTGGTCGCGCACGGCACGCCGGAGCAACTGCGCGAAGAGCACAATCCCGAAGTCGAGCAGTTCCTGAAAGGATTGCCCGACGGTCCTGTTCCGTTTCATTTTCCGGCAGGCGACCTGCTACAGGATCTGTGATGTTGACAACTCAGGTAAGCAAGCTGGGTCGGAGCGGGGTGCGCTTCATCAGCGCCATCGGTCGCGCCACCATCATGCTGTTTCATGCGCTGGCGGGCCGCCCCCAGCCGCGCAAGCACTTCCCGCTGCTGGTGCAGCAGCTCTACGTGGTGGGTGTACAGTCCGTCGCCATCATACTGGTGTCGGGCCTCTTCATCGGCATGGTGCTCTCGCTGCAGGGCTACAACGTATTGAAGGATTTCGGCGCAGAGCAGAGCCTGGGGCCCCTGGTCTCCCTCTCCCTGCTGCGGGAGCTGGGCCCCGTGGTCACCGCCCTGCTGTTCGCCGGTCGTGCGGGCTCGGCCCTCACCGCCGAGATCGGCCTGATGAAGGCCACCGAGCAGCTCTCGAGCCTCGAGATGATGGCCGTCGATCCCCTGCGCCGCGTCGTGGCGCCACGCTTCTGGGCCGGTGTCATCAGCATGCCGCTGCTGGCCTTCATGTTCAGCCTCATCGGCATCTTCGGCGGCAAGCTGGTTGGCGTGGACTGGCTGGGGGTGGATGAGGGCAGTTTCTGGTCCGCCATGCAGGCCTCCGTCGACTGGCAGGACGACATCATGCAAGGGGCCATCAAGAGCCTGATCTTCGCCCTGGTGGTCACCTGGATCGCACTCTTCAACGGCTATGATGCCAAACCGACCTCGGCCGGGATCAGTCAGGCGACGACCCGCACCGTGGTCCACTCATCCCTGGCCGTGCTCGGTCTGGATTTTATACTCACCGCAGTCATGTTTGGATAAGGGAAAGATGAAGTTCAGCAAAGTAGAATTTCTGGTTGGCGCCTTCATGCTGGCTGGCATCGCGGCCATTCTGGCATTGGCACTGCAAGTGGCGGGGTTGAGTTTCAAACCGGAAGGAGAAACCTATACCCTGCGCGCCCATTTCGATAATATCGGCGGCCTGAAAGTACGCTCGCCGGTCAAGGTGGGTGGCGTCGTCGTCGGCCGGGTCAGCGACATCAGCCTGGATGCCAAGAGCCAGGTGCCCGTCGTCTCCCTGCAGATGCAGAAGAGTGCCGGCGAGTTCTCCGAGACCAGCACCCTCTCCATCCTCACCTCAGGTCTGCTCGGCGAGCAGTACATCGGTCTGGCTCCTGGCTTCACCGACGAGGATATGGGCACCAGCATGCTCAAGGACGGCGACATGATCGAAGACACCAAGTCCGCCATCGTGCTGGAAGACCTGATTGGCAAGTTCCTTTACAGCCAGTCCTCTCCGGCCGCCAATACACCCGCAACCAAGGAGTAACCATGTTCAAGAAAGTCGCCCTGCTGCTGGGTCTGATGACCAGCATGCTGTTCTCCCTCGTCGCCCGGGCGGATGTCAACACCTCGGATCCTTACGCCCTGGTGGATCAGGCCGCCCAGCAGACCTTTGCCCGCCTGAAAGCCGACCAGGCCCAGGTGAAGAGCAACCCGGACCACCTGAGGGTGATCATCCGCGAGGAGCTGCTGCCCTATGTCGACAACCGCTTCGCCGCCTACAAGGTGCTCGGCAACCAGATCAAGCAGACCACCCCGGCCCAGCGTGACGCCTTCGTCGACGTCTTCACCGAGTACATGGTGAGCTCCTACGCCGATGCCCTGGCCCACTTCGACAAGCAGACCGTCAAGGTTCAGCCGGGCAAGGCCGCCGAGAGCAACATCACCGCCGTCAACGTCAGCGTGAAAGAGGCCGGCAAGCCGGACATCTTCCTCGAATTCAAGCTGCGCAAGAACAACAAGACCGGCGAGTGGAAAGCCTTCGACATGGTCGCAGAAGGGATCAGCCTGCTCTCTGCCAAGCAGAACGAGCTCGGCGGCCTCATCCGCCAGAACGGCATCGACGCGGTGATTGCCCAGCTGCGCGAACACAATGCCAAGCCGCTGGTCATCAAGTCATGATCCTGAGCGGTGACTTGCAGGCGGCCCAGGTCAACGATCTTTGGCAACGCCGCGCCGACTGGTGGCAGGACGACCGACTCGAACTCGGTGCCGTCACCACCCTGGATTCCGCCGGCCTGGCCCTGCTGGTCAAATGGGCCAAGGCGGCCCTGGCACGAGGCGCCACACCGACACTGGTGGGCGCCTCCGACGATTTTCATACGCTGGCCAACCTCTACGGGGTGGCCGGCCTCTTTCATTCAACCCCGCTCACAACTGAGGACTCATAATGCAAGTCTCTGAAATTGAAGCGATACTCCTCGAGGCTTTGCCATTGTCCGAAGTCCATGTCAAAGGGGATGGCAGTCACTACCAGGTGATCGCCGTCGGCGACATGTTTGACGGCATGAGCCGGGTCAAGAAACAACAGGCCATCTATGCCCCCCTGATGGACAAGATCGCCACCAACGAGATCCACGCTCTCTCCATCAAGGCCTATACCGACGCCGAGTGGAAACGCGAGCGTAAATTCCAGCTGCCCTCCTGATTTGGTAAAGAAGTAACCATGGACAAATTCAAGATCACCGGCCCCTGCACCCTCTCCGGTGAAGTGACCATCTCCGGCGCCAAGAACGCCGCCCTGCCCATCCTGTTCGCCACCCTGCTGTGCGACGAAGAGGTGCAGCTCTCCAACGTGCCGCGTCTGAAAGACGTCGGCACCACCCTCAAGCTGCTGGAGATGCTGGGTGCCACCACCAAGGTCAACGGCAATGTGACCGTGCTGACCGGTGCGGTGAACAACCACGTCGCCCCCTACGAGCTGGTGAAAACCATGCGTGCCTCCATCCTGGCGCTGGGTCCGCTGGCGGCCCGCTTCGGGGCGGCCGACGTCTCCCTGCCCGGCGGCTGCGCCATCGGTGCCCGCCCGGTCAACCTGCACGTCCACGGCCTGGAGCTGATGGGCGCCAAGATCACCATCGAGGACGGCTATATCAAGGCCCGTGTCGACGGTCGCCTGAAGGGTGCCCACATCCTGATGGACATGGTCTCCGTCACCGGCACCGAGAACCTGATGATGGCCGCTGCCCTGGCCGACGGTCGCACCGTGATCGAAAACGCCGCGCGGGAACCGGAGGTGGTCGATCTGGCCCACTTCCTCAACGCGCTCGGAGCTAACATTCAGGGTGCGGGTACCGACACCCTGACCATCGACGGCGTCGAGCGTCTGCACGGTGGCAGCTACAGCGTGCAGCCTGATCGCATCGAAACCGGGACTTTCCTGGTGGGCGCAGCGGTCACCGGCGGCAAGATCACCTGCCGCAACACGGACCCGAGTCTGCTGGAAGCCGTGCTGGTCAAGCTGGAAGAGGCAGGCGCCTTGATCGAGAAGGGCGAGGACTGGATCACCCTGGACATGACGGGCCGCACCCTGAAGCCGGTTACCATCAAGACCGCCCCCTACCCGGCCTTCCCGACCGACATGCAGGCCCAGTTCACCGTCCTGAACGCGGTCGCCCAGGGTACCGGCATGGTCACCGAGACCATCTTCGAGAACCGCTTCATGCACGTGCCCGAGCTGGTACGGATGGGCGCCGATATCGAACTGCAGGGCAACGTGGCCATCTGCCGCGACACCAACCAGCTCAAGGGTGCCCAGGTGATGGCGACCGATCTGCGCGCCTCCGCCAGCCTGGTGCTGGCCGGCTTCGTGGCCGAAGGGGCCACCATAGTCGATCGCATCTATCACATCGACCGTGGCTACGAAGACATCGAGCACAAGCTGCAAGGCCTGGGCGGTCGCATCGAGCGCATCAAGGAATAAGTCCGGTTCCTCATGAGCCGTGCATAAAAAGGCCCCCTCGCCAGGCGAGGGGGCCTTTTTCCATGATCGCGATTCAGGCAGGGCAAAGGGAGATCAGTGCCCCGCCAACTTCATCTGCTCGACCAGCACAGAGCCGGTCCTGAGGCTGGAGCGCTCGTCTTCGTCGCAGCCCACCGCCACGACATGGCTGAACATCTCGGCCAGGTTGCCCGCTATGGTGATCTCCTCCACCGGATAGGCTATCTCGCCGTTCTCCACCCAGAAACCGGCGGCGCCGCGGGAGTAGTCGCCATTGACGATGTTGACCCCCTGCCCCATCAGCTCGGTCACCAGCAGGCCGGTGCCCATCTCCTTGAGCATGCCCTGGAAGTCCTGACCTGTGCTGGAGACCTGCCAGTTATGGATGCCCCCGGCGTGGCCCGTGGTGGTCAGCCCCAGCTTGCGGGCGGAGTAGGAGGTGAGCAGCCAGCTCATCAGCTCGCCGTCGCGGACTATGTCCAGGTCGCGGGTACGCACCCCCTCCCCGTCGAACGGGGTGCTGGCGAGCCCCCCCAGCAAGTGGGGGAACTCCTGAATGGTGAGCCACTCGGGCAGGATCTGCTTGCCCAGCTTGTCCAGCAGGAAGCTCGACTTGCGATAGAGGTTGCCCCCGCTGATGGCCATCACCAGGTGGCCCCAGAGCCCGGCTGCGGTATCGGGGTGGAACAGCACCGGGGCGTGACGGGTGCTGATCTTGCGAGCTCCCAGGCGGGAGACGGTGCGCTCCACCGCCTCGTCGGCGATGCGCTGCGGGCTCCAGAGCCCGTCCAGGGAGCGGCTGGAGGAGTAGCCATAGTCCCGCTGCATATCGCCGTCCTGCTCGCCGATCAGCACGCAGCTCAGGGAGTTGCGCGATGCCGCATAGCCTTTGACGAAGCCGTGGCTGTTGCCATAGACCTTCACCCCCAGATGGCTGGAGAAACTGGCGCCGTCGGAGTGCTTGATGCGGGCGTCGCGCCCCAGGGCCAGCCGCTCGCACTCGATGGCCAGCTCGATGCCGCGCTGGGGATCGAGCTCGATGGCGTGACAGAGTTGCAGATCCGGCGCATCCCAGGCCAGCAGATCCGCATCCGCGAGGCCGGCGCACTCATCGGGAGAGGTATGGCGGGCGATCTCCATGGCCGCTTCCACGGCGGCACGAATGGCCGGCTTGGTCAGATCCGTGGTGGACGAGGAGCCCTTGCAGCCATCGCGATAGACGGCGATGCCGAGCGCCCCGTCCTTGTTGAACTCGATGCTTTCCAGCTCGCAGCCCCGGGTATTCACCGAGAGGCCGGTCTGTTTGCTGATGGAGACTTCGGCAAGCCCGGCGCCCAGCCCTTTCGCTATCGCCAGGGCCTCGGCGACCACGGCCTCGAGATGGGCTTGATCCTGGCGGATTTGATCTTGCTGGTCCATAACTCACATCTGTATGAAGGAAGGAAAGGGGCTAAGCATATCAGACCCCTGCGCCCAGCGGGAGAAGCTGGTAACATATCCGCCAAACGTGAATGACAGGAATCTAGAGACCGATGAGTCAATATCAAGACGACAACGAGTGGGAAGACTGGGGCCCCAGCAAGAGCCAGCTCAAGCGCGATGCCGAGGCCTTGCAGAAGATGGGGGAAGAGATCGTCTCCCTGAGCCACAGCGAGCTGGAGAAGATCCCGCTGGACGAGGAGCTGGCCGAAGCGGTCGAGCTGGGCCGCAAGCTCAAGCCCAAGAAGGATGAGTCCTTCCGCCGCCATCTGCAGTTCATCGGTCGCCTGATGCGCAGCCGCGATGTCGGCCCCATCGAAGAGGCCCTCTCCATCATCAAGATGCGCCACTCCACCGTGAACGCCCGTCTGCATCGTCTCGAACAGTGGCGCGAGCGCCTGATCACCGAGGGTGACAGCGCCCTCAACGAGCTGATGTCCCAGTTCCACGAACTGGACCGCCAGAAGCTGCGTCAGCTGATCCGGACCGCCAACAAGGAGCGGGAGCTGAACAAGCCGCCGGTCGCCTATCGCGAGATGTACCAGTACCTGCGCGGCGAGATCGAAGACCAGCTGTAAGCCAGCCGCCTGCTGACGGCAGAAACGAAAACGGGGCCAATCAGGCCCCGTTTTTTATGCTAGATCAGTTGCCCGCCATACACTGGGTATGGGTGCCGGGCTGCAGATAAGGCACCAGCAGGGGAGCCATCCCCTTGAGCACCTGCACCGGTAGCGCCGACGTGAAGCGGAACTTGTCGGACTGGCTGCCCGGCACATAGGCCGTCAGGGTGCCGAAGTGATCATTCCCGATGTAGAAGACAAAGGTCGCGGTACGGTTGCGGGCCAGCGAGCTGGTCACATTGCCGTAGCGGCCAACCGTCTCGATCCTGTTGTCCCCCGTCCCCGTCTTGCCCCCCAGGGCCAGGACGGTGCCGTCCTGCAGGGCGAAGGCTCCGGCGATGCGCCGCGCCGTGCCCCCTTCCACCACCTTGGACAAGGCGTTGCGCAGGGCATCCGCCACCTCGACCGGCATCACCCTGACCCCTTGGGTATTGGCCGGCTCAAAGGCGGTGGCAAAGGGGGTGTCCTTGGCGAAGGAGAGATGCTCGATGCGCAGGGTCGGCGCCCGCATCCCGCCGTTCT
The DNA here is from genome assembly GCF_019048705.1 of Aeromonas sp. FDAARGOS 1409. Taxonomy (NCBI): domain Bacteria; kingdom Pseudomonadati; phylum Pseudomonadota; class Gammaproteobacteria; order Aeromonadales; family Aeromonadaceae; genus Aeromonas; species Aeromonas sp. FDAARGOS 1409. Next base: position 1,771,880 of record NZ_CP077395.1, on the reverse strand, counting down.
GGATGATCCCCATCAACTCCGCCAGAGCCGCCGGCCTGTCACCCGAGCTGCCAAGGGCGGTTGCCAGGGAGGGCACCAGATGGTCGAACGGATAACCCAGGCGTGCCCAGCGCTGATGGATGTCGAGGAAGGCCTCGACCTCCAGCATGGTACGGATCCGGCTGTCCCTGGCACTGCGATGGCGGGTCTTGAACAGCCAGCTGTAGACCTCCTGACGCTCGTCCCGGCTGGCCTCGACGGCGTCGGCGAAGGTCGCCTTGTCAAACGCCCTGAGATAGGAGAGCAGCCACAGCTCCAGGGGGTGGACCCGGGCGATATAGCCCTGGTCCGGCAGTGAATACTTACCCGGACCGTAGCTGACATAGAGCTGCTCGACCCGCTTCTCGCTCAGCTTCTCCCGTGGCAGACGCTTCGCCAGGAAGGCGGCAAACTCCGCCTGCGACGCCTCCGGCATCAGGTAGCGATGCACGGCCGCGAGACGCACGGCGCTGGGCTTGAGACCGTCGAGGAAGGTATCGAGCTGCTCTTCCACCGTCTTGCCGCGATACTTGCGCCAGAAGCGCAGCAGATAAGTCTGGCCCTCCTTGTCGGCAAACTTGGCGAGATACTCGGTGCGGCGCGGATCCTTGTCATCCTTGAGCAACTGGGCCCGGTTACCCTCCTTGTAGAGGCTGTAGCGCACTATATCCCGCATCAGCCGCACGAACGGTAGGTTGATGGATTCACGCAAGGCATCGCGGATAGGGGGGATGCGACCGTTGTCCTCCTTGCGGAAGTTGTTGAAGGTGTGCATGCCGCCCCCGGTGAAGAAGCCTTCATAGGGGCTCGCGGAGTACTTGCGGTCCAGCGCGGCCTCCAGCATCACGGGCAGGCTCCGGTCCCTGGCATTGATCAGATAGGAAATGGCCCAGCGGCTGATGTTGTCCTGATCGGAGACCTCGATCTTGCGCAGACTCTCGGCCGGCATGTTCCCGTAGCTGTCGTGCAGCTCGGTGACGATCTCGAGATAGGTGGTCAGCACCCTCAGCTTGGCGGTGGACCCCAGCTCCAGCTTGCTTCCCTCGTTGATGTCGAACGGCTGATCCGTGTTGTCGGTCTGCACGCGCACCTTGACCCCTTCCGGGGTCTTCTCGAACAGGGTGAAGCTGTATTTCACGTCCCCCGTCTTCTCCGGCGAGAGCAGGCGCTCACCAAACAGGCCTACCTGGGCGGCGAAGGCGGGATCCGCCAACTGCTGCAGATAACGTGAGACCTCGTTTTGCAACGGCATGTTGAGGGTGGTATTGGCCGTCAGATCCATGCGGTCCAGATCGTAGAGCTGAACCCCGAGCTGGCGGCTCAGACGGGTTCGAGCCACCTGCAGGCCCTTGTTGTTGTTGACCCGGGTGATGGCCGGTGCCTGCAGGAAATCGCGGAAGACCAGCTGGGCCTTGAGGGCGGACTCCATCAGGGGGGGCGTGATCATCCCTTCCTGCACGAACAGTCTCAGGTAGCTGTCTGTCAGGGTCGACAATGCCTCCCGGCCCTGAGCTAGGTAGTAGGAGGGGCGACGGTGGGCAATCATCAGGGAAACGACCTGGCGCAGTGCCAAGCCCTGTTCGGCCAGGGTAGCGTCCTGATTGCGGGCGGGGTCCAACAGACGATTGACCTCGTCCACATTGGCCCCGAACCAGACCCAGAGCCCATCCCCCAGACCATGAACCTCGCCGTATCCCGGGGCGGCAGAGAGCGGCACCGAGTTGAGATAAGCCCAGGCAACCAGCTTGCGCGCCTCCAGTGTCTCGGGCCCCAGACGATAGGCACGCACGCTGGCAGAGACCATCTGGCGGATCTTCTCGGTCGGCGAAACGGTCAGGCCATCGGGAGAATGACGATACTTCTCCACCTGGGTCGCCAGGGTACTGCCGCCGGCCGACTGATCCTGCATGTCCAATGCCTTGCCCACCTGAGACAGGGCCGCCTTGGCGAAGCGTGGCCAGTCCACGGCCGGGTTGGCGAGGGGCTCCTTGTTGCTCAGCAGATCCCGGTTCTCGATAAACAGCAGCGACTGTATTACCAGAGGCGGTATGGCGTTGAAATCCGGATAGTAATGGGTCGGATACTTGTACTGGTAGAAGGGCTCGGCACGACAGTCATGCAGCGTCAGCCCCGCCTGAACCTTCTCGGTGTAAGGGACAAAGAAACCATGGCTGGCATAGTTGTAGAGTGCATCAGAAAAACGCACCTGCTCGCTCACCTGATAGCCGCGCTGGGTGAGACGCTCCTGGATCATGGGCATCAGCACATAGCCAAGGCGCTTGTCGAAGGGGCCATCGTCCGGGAAGGCGATCTGTTTACTGGGGCCGGGTTCAAGCTGATACGTCAGCTTGGCTGCATAGCGGGAGACCTCCTGCGACTGCAGCCGTGATGTCTTCATCTCATAGCCGACCAGGGCAATCACGGCAACCAGGCAAAGCACGAAGATAAAACAGAACAACCAGCGCCACCAAGGGCGACGCTTGCGCTGATGTTGCCCGTCCGCATGCGGGACGGATGAATCCTGAGATGCCACTTTATTCGAATCCGTCTGTTTTGATGCGCCCATATCAGCCCCACCATGGTTGCGCAATTTATTGTCTTTCAATCAAGCTTAGTCGTTTCAAGTCAAGGGCTTGAAAACTATTGACTGCTTTGCAGCGATGTTAACAGGGCAATTGTGAAAATGGGAGCCGATTGTTGCAGCGCGGCAAGAGATCCGAGCTGAGGGGAAAATGAAACACCGGCCCAAGGCCGGTGTTTGCGAGAGCAGGGCGGGATTACTTGCTGGTGCTCATGCCTTTCAGCTTGGTGCTCAGTTCCTTGCGCTCCTTGGAGAGCTCTGCGTTCTTGATGATGTGGTCATCAACCCGCTCTTCATAATCCGCACGCATGTTGGCGATGATGGCCTGTACCTCGTCGATGCTCATGCCGGGCTTGATGTAGTCGCTCAGGTTGTCGAGCAGCAGGACCCGCTTCTGGTTGTCACGGATCTTCTTCTCGTTATCCGCGATCTCACGCTTGAGCTTGTTCTGACGACGGGACATACGCACATATTCCAACACATCGCTGAAGGTAGACTTGTTTACTTGTTCCATATCGATACCACTACTGAAGGTGAATGAAAACTGATCGGTATTCCCAGTACCAGATAAATAGACGAAGGCATGGCATGGGCAAACCCGGAATGCCCTTTACTCTACCGAGTTATGATGCAGATACAACCCCAATCGCAGGCCCGATACCGGGTTTAGACAGAAGAGAGCCAACTGGGCAATCTGATGCACAGCGGTGAGTGCTCAGGTAACGTCATGTTCATACGCCAAGCAATGACAGCGGGCAAACAGGCCACTCCATGCAAAGATATAAATAAGAGGGAGCGAGGGGCAGGACAACGGCGAACAGACATTTCAGGCAATAAAAAACCCCGCTCAAATGAGCGGGGTTTTTCGTGTTGGGTGCCTGGCAGTGTCCTACTCTCGCATGGCGAATGCCACACTACCATCGGCGCTACAGCGTTTCACTTCTGAGTTCGGCATGGGGTCAGGTGGTTCCACTGCGCTATTGCCGCCAGGCAAAATCTTCAATCTAAGAAAGCTGATTTTGTTGTTCGTTCTCGGTATCTGCTACAAGCCTTCGAACACTTCTTGGGTGTTGTATGGTTAAGCCTCACGGGTAATTAGTATGGGTTAGCTCAACACGTCGCCGCGCTTACACACCCCACCTATCAACGTTGTGGTCTCCAACGGCCCTTTAGGACCCTCAAGGGGTCAGGGATGACTCATCTCAGGGCTCGCTTCCCGCTTAGATGCTTTCAGCGGTTATCGATTCCGAACTTAGCTACCGGGCAGTGCCACTGGCGTGACAACCCGAACACCAGAGGTTCGTTCACTCCGGTCCTCTCGTACTAGGAGCAACTCCCTTCAATCATCCAACGCCCACGGCAGATAGGGACCGAACTGTCTCACGACGTTCTGAACCCAGCTCGCGTACCACTTTAAATGGCGAACAGCCATACCCTTGGGACCGACTTCAGCCCCAGGATGTGATGAGCCGACATCGAGGTGCCAAACACCGCCGTCGATATGAACTCTTGGGCGGTATCAGCCTGTTATCCCCGGAGTACCTTTTATCCGTTGAGCGATGGCCCTTCCATTCAGAACCACCGGATCACTATGACCTACTTTCGTACCTGCTCGACCTGTCCGTCTCGCAGTTAAGCTGGCTTATGCCATTGCACTAACCTCCTGATGTCCGACCAGGATTAGCCAACCTTCGTGCTCCTCCGTTACTCTTTGGGAGGAGACCGCCCCAGTCAAACTACCCACCAGGCACTGTCCGCGAGCCCGATTCAGGGCCCTGCGT
>NZ_CP077395.1:1692500-1762500 GCF_019048705.1 Aeromonas sp. FDAARGOS 1409 | reverse complement strand
ATGCTGTTCGGCTTTGGTGCTGCCATCGTCGCGGGGTTTCTTCTGACCGCGGTACAAAACTGGACGGCACATCCCGGGGTGCGGAGCTGGTCCTTGGCGCTGGTCGTGGCCTTGTGGGCACTGCCGAGGGTATTGTTGCCCTGGCTGGGGGAGGGAAACATCTTCTTGATGGCGGCAGACCTGCTCTGGCTCCCCCTTTGCGCCTGGTTTCTGGCCAAGCCTATCGTAGCAACCCGGCAGTGGCGCAACCTCTTCTTTGTGCCTCTGCTTGTCGTCCTGACCCTGCTCAACGCCGTCAGCTGGTTGTGGCGCACCGACTGGCCCTTGATAGAACACCTGCTGATCACGGCGGTGCTGCTGTTCTCGACCCTGATTGCGGTGATGGGAGGACGTGTCATCCCCTTCTTCACCGCCAGAGCCACCGGGATGGAGAAAGCCATTCCTCTGCCGTGGCTGGAGCGAACCGCACTCGCTGCCCTGTGGCTCATCCTGCTGCTCTGGCTGCTGCTCCCCACCCAGTGGGTCACCGGCCTCTATATGTTCCCTCTATATATAGTGGCGGCCGCTGCACACCTCCATAGACAGCTGCGCTGGCGTCCCGCCACCACTGTGGCACACCCCCTGCTGTGGTCGCTGCACCTGGCCTACCTCTTCATTCCTCTGGGGCTGGCTGCTCTGGCCGCGCACTCCGCCGGCTGGCCGATCACCCTGTCGTTGACCAGCCACCTGCTTAGCGCAGGCAGCATGGGTACCATGATCCTCGGGATGATAGCCCGGGTATCCCTCGGTCACAGCGGCAGGGCCCTGCAGGTCGGGCACAGGATCACGGTGGCATTTGCGCTGGTCATCCTGTCTGCACTCATGCGGGTATTGTTACCCCTCTGCTGGCCAAACCTGACCCTAACGGGATGGAACCTCAGCGGCTGGAGCTGGATTGCCGCCTACGGCCTGTTCGTCTGGGTCTATGCTCCCATCCTGACCAGTCCCAGAGCAGACGGCCGCCCAGGCTAGTCCCTGGGGGAAGGGGCTGGGTAGTGGATCAGGTTATGGAAGATGGCGGGGGCGATTCCCAGATTGCGATAACCATGGGGGCGATCGGCGGCAAAGCGCACGGCCTCCCCCTGATCGAGGGAGCGCCACTCCCCGTCGACCAGCACCTCCATAGTTCCGCTGATGACGATCACGTGCTCGGTAACCCCGTGTTCATGAGGTTCTGATTCCCGCTGATAGCCGGGCAACAGGGTCAATTCGAACAGCTCGAAACCAAAACGTCCCTCATAGGGGAAGAGGGGCGCCACCTGCATGCCCTCACCCGCCGGCTGCTGGCGAATGTCGTCGGCAACCCGATAGAGCGTCTCATCCAGGGCATCCGGGGTCGGCTCGATGAAGCTGGAGAAGGAAACCCGAAAGCCGGTGGCAATCTTCCACAGGGTCGCCACCGTCGGGCTGGACTCCCCTCGCTCGATCTGTCCCAGCATGGCCTTGCTCACCCCGGTTTCCCGGGCAGCCGCATCCAGGCTCCACCCCCTCTCGGCACGCAGCCCTTTCAATCGCTGGGCCAGATAGCGACTCATCTCCTGCATCTGCTCTCCGATTTTGTCTGAACCATATTGTGCGCTATAACGCACATCGCTATAGTCAAAGCCATATTGTACGTAATAACGCACAGACAAGCAGCATCCACAAGGAAGTTCTCATGCCCTTTGCCCTCCCTCACATGGTCGCAGGCCTCATCGCCGTTCTGGTGGGTTACACGAGTTCGGTCGTCTTGATCATCCAGGCCGCCACGGCTGCCGGTGCAGACGCCGCCCAAGTCTCTTCCTGGCTATGGACGCTCGGGATCGGCATGGGAGTAAGCTGCATCGGCCTCTCCCTCTACTATCGCATCCCGGTGCTGACCGCCTGGTCCACTCCGGGTGCTGCCCTGCTCATCACCAGCCTTGGCAATTTCAGCCTGGCCGAAGCCATCGGCGCCTTCATCCTCTCCTCGCTGCTGATCACCCTCTGCGGCATCAGCGGCTGGTTCGATCGGCTGATGCGCCACATTCCGGCTCCCCTGGCGGCCGCCATGCTGGCCGGCGTCCTGCTCAGATTCGGACTGGACCTCTTCAAGGTGGCCCCCCAGGATCCCCTGCTGCTTGGCACCCTGTTGCTGATCTTCCTGCTCGGTCGCCACCTCTGGCCCCGCTACACCATGGTACTGGTGCTGGCTGCCGGCATGTTGCTCTGTACCCTAAGGGGCGATCTGCAACTGAGCGAGGTGCACTGGCAACTCTCCCGTCCGGTGTGGATCTCGCCCTCCTTCTCCTTCCAGGCCTTGCTGGGCATAGCCCTGCCACTGTTTCTCGTCACCATGACGTCCCAGAACATGCCAGGCATTGCCATCCTGCGCGCCCATGGCTATCAGCCGGCCACCTCCTCCCTGATCACCTGGACCGGCCTGACCGGCTTGCTGCTGGCCCCGTTCGGTGGTTATGCCTTCAACCTGGCGGCCATCACGGCGGCCATCTGCATGGGCAAGGAGGTGGATCCCGATGCGGTTCGCCGTTGGCCGGCCGCACTCTGGGCGGGCGCCTTCTACCTGATCACCGGCTGTTTCGGGGCGACCGTGGTCGCCCTGTTCAGCGCATTTCCCACCGAGCTGGTGACCTGCGTGGCCGGACTGGCGCTGCTCGGTACCATAGGCAGCAGCCTGCACGGCGCCTTGCAGCAAGATGGAGAGCGAGAAGCCGCCTTGCTGACCTTCATCATCACCGCCTCGGGGATCAGCCTGCTCGGGGTCGGCTCGGCCTGCTGGGGACTGCTGGTCGGCGTGGCGCTGCATCAAGTCAACCGGCTGCGCGCCTGATCTGACCATCTGGGGAGACCCCAGTGAGACACAGCACATAATTCGGCAGAGATGGTTCACATATGAACCCCATTCCCGTCTAGTGAGAAAGCGGCGCAGATCCTTCCCGACAGGCGTCGCTGTCAGACTCAATACTGGAGAAGAAGAATGAGGAATCAGGCTGTCATCTTATTGCTGGCGCTGCTGGGCACCACCCTTGCCCAAGCCGCCGACACGGACAGGGAGCTGGCCCGTCAGCTCGCACTGCAGCAGAAGCAGTTGCTACCCCAGCTCGCCCAACAGGCGTACCAGAGTCCGCTACCCAAGCTGCTGAAAAAGGCGAGCCCGCGCCTCAAGCGACAGGCCACGGATGCCAACCAGGCCGCCATCCATCGGCAAGGGCTCGAGGGTGAGGCCACACAACTCATGCAGTTGCGGCTGGCCAATCCCGAGCAGGCGAATGCGCTCAAGCAGGGAGCAGAACCCCTGGTTGCCTATGTGCCGAGCGGCGATGAGAAGAGCTGGAGCGCCATCGAGGCGTTCGACGGCGCCGGCAATCCCGTCTATCTCGATGTGAACCAGCCACCGGCGCGGCCGGTGCTGGTGGTGGAAGCAGACCCTATCAAAGCCAAGAATGCCGGTCTGAAGGTGATGCGCAAGGCGCTGGCCGAGGCCGACTTGCAGGCTGCTCCTCGCGCCACCAGCGGGACGGCACCACTCAAGACCAGTATCCTCAAGCAGATCAGGCTCAACGATGATCAGGAGCCCTGGCTGCTGGGAGCAGCCGAGGTCTACGCCGTGGTGGCCGGGGTCAATCCCAGCCGGGATGAGCCCGTGGTGGACATCGTCGACATGCCCTATCTCGATGATGACAACACCGACTACAGCCCGAACCAGATCCTGGTGTACTGGGATCGCTACCGCTGGGGTGCCGTCGACGTCGTCATGATGGAGCAGGACGACAACGTCAACTACAAGGAGCTGAGCGCCCTGCTGATCGAAGCACTCAAGCTCGGCTTCACCGCGGGTGGCGTACCGGAGGCCCTGCCCTTCCTCGACCTCGGCGGCCGTATCGTCAAGGCGCTGCCCGACTCCTGGATGACCAACAACGACGACTATCTCGATACCTTCTATACCCTGGAGCAGGACCAGAGCTATCACCAGTATCCCGGCGCGGCCGGCAATGCGGTCATCACGCTGGAGCCCAAAGAGATCCAGCCGACCCGACCCTGACCCTCATCCAAGACAAAAAGCCAATGAGGAGACTCATTGGCTTTCCTGTATCCGGGGTCGCGGGATCAGGCCTGAGCTTTCGGCCTCACCCCCAGGGTGTGGCAGATGGCGTAGGTCAGCTCGGAGCGGTTCAGGGTATAAAAGTGGAAGTCCTTCACCCCTTCCTGGCTCAGCACCCGCACCTGATCGATGGCGATGCTGGCCCCCACCATGTTGCGCGTCAGCTGGTCGTGCTCCAGCCCCTCGAAACGCTGATGCATCCAGCGCGGGATCTTCACGTTGGTGAAGCCGGCAAACTTGGCCAGGGTCTGGTAGTTGGAGACCGGCAGTATGCCGGGCACTATCTCGGCATCGATGCCGATGGCCGCACAGCGATCACGAAAACGCAGGTAGGTCTCCACATCGAAGAAGAACTGGGTGATGGCACGGTTGGCGCCGGCATCTATCTTGCGCTTGAGGTTGAGCAGATCGGACTGCGCGCTTCTGGCCTCGGGGTGCCCTTCCGGATAGGCGGCCACCGAGATGTCGAAGTCGGCCTCGGACTTGAGCAGGGCGACCAGGTCGGTGGCATACATGTCCGGCTTGTCGAGTCCGGGGGGCAGATCCCCGCGCAGTGCCACTATGTGGCGAATGCCGCTGTTCCAGTAGTCGCGCGCTATGGTGCGCAACTCGTCACGGCTGGCATCGATGCAGGTCAGGTGCGGTGCGGCGATGAGGCCGGTGCGCTCCTTGATGTCCTTGATCACCTTGTGAGTGCGATCCCGGGTGCCCGAATTGGCGCCATAGGTCACGGAGACAAACTTGGGTTCCAGCACCTGAAGTCGCTCGATGGACTGCCAGAGGGTATTCTCCATCCCTTCGCTGTTGGGCGGAAAAAACTCGAAACTGACCGATATGTCGCCACCCAGATCCGCCAGACTCTGGTTGAGTGCTTCAACCTGACGCGCGCTGTGAAATCCCATCTGCTCTCTCCCTGTCCTGCAACCCATTCCTCTACGTCAAAACGGATGTTTGGACGTCTAAACGTCTTTCTATCTTTATGAGAAAACGGATCAAAGTCAACACCGAATTCTCGCTGGCAGAGGGGATAAACGATTTTTTTCTTTTGCAATTCCACCTAAGTAATGACCGGCCCCATCCCAAAATGCCGTCAGGCACGCTATGATGCGGGCGGATCGTCCTGGACGTTCTGAATCTGCGTGTGATTGTTTGGCCGGGTCTCCCGGCCTTTTTTTAACTTCTTTCCCCTCCCGCCGATAATCAATTCAAGCATTTACAGGAGCCTCGTCATGGAAGATCACCCCGGTTTTGCCACCGATCTGCTGTTCGACCGCTATCAGGGCGAGGTGACGGACCATGAGCGATTCTGGGCCGTGTGCACCCCGGGCTCTCCGGACTACTACTTCGGCAACTACCTGTTGCTCCCCACTCCCCCAAGCGATCGTGACAAGGGCTGGCTCGAGGCCAGTTTCGACACCCTGATAGGCCAGGATCCCAGGATCCGCCATCGCACCTTCCAGTGGCCCCTGGCCGAGGGACAAAACAGCCGGGTCGCCGGCTTCGTGGCGGCGGGATACCAGTACATGGAGTGTGTGGTGCTGGCCCTGGAGGCCGATCGCTGGCGTGCGCCGGACCGGGGCAGCGCGGCTCGGGCCCGCCCTTTCAGCGCCGACGACTGGGACGAGTGGCTCGCCTTCGAGCTGGAGGAGCGGGATCCCGCCCATTCGGAGGAGAGCTACCTGCCCTATCTGCGGTCGCGCCGCCACCTCTATGAGGCGATGATCGCCGACGGGCTGGGGCAGTGGTGGGGGATCTGGCATCAGGATCGCCTGATCGCCAGCTGCGGCCTCTTCTTCACCGGTACCATGGGGCGCTTCCAGCTGGTGCGCACCCACAGGGAGTGGCGCAACCAGGGATTCTGCCGCCAACTGCTGAGCCAGGTGGCTCACCAGGGGTTCGAGCGGGCCGCGCGACTCATCATAGTGGCCGACGAGCACTATCACGCCCAGCGGGTCTATCGCGCCCTCGGCTTCACGCCGGTGGCGCGCATCGGCAGCCTCTGCCGATGGCACACCACGCCCGACGAACCTTCACCGCAATAAAAACGGGAGGCAGATGCCTCCCGTTGTCTCATGGGGTCGCCCATCAGGGCTGCGCCGTCTCCAGCTCGCTGGCAAGCGCCTGTTCGACGTCGGTCGAAGCGGCCGATGAGGGGGCGATCACAGCGGGGGCTGGCACGGGCGCAGAGGACGCGATCACCTCCGTCGAGATGGCCGCAGATGGTGCAGGGGTGGCGCTCACCTCTGCCGTGGCGGAAGCGGCAGAGGCCGCCGGCGCCGTGCATTGGCAATCCACCGCCTTGGCCTGCTGACCCTGATGGGGGGCGTACCAACTCTTCAGGCCCTGCTCAAGCCGCTCGGCGGCGGCCTGGGGCGTCGCAGTGCCGAGCAACACCTGCTGGCTCGCCTCGGCCAGCTCGTCCCCGAGCTTGGGAGTGCCACGGGAGAGGATCTGGGTGGCGACCCGGATGGTGGAGTCGCACTGATCCCGCCACTCCATCATCTCCTTTGCCGCCGGGTTCGTGGCCTCGAAGAAGTGGTTGGAGAGGGAGAAGAAGCCCGGCAGCGAGTTGGTATAGAGCTCGGCAAACTGGGAGGTGGTCAGCCACTGCAGGAAGGTCATGGCCGCCTCCTTGTTCTTGCTGGCCGGGTTCATCCCCATGCCGATATCGGTGTGGTCGGTGAAGAAGCAGCCATCCCCCTGCTTGGCGACTGGCGGGCGCATGACACCGAAGTCCACCTTGCCAGTGAAGGGGGCTATCTCCCAGGAGCCTGCGGCATAGAAGGCGGCCTTGCCCGAGGTGAACAGCTCGTTGGTGGTGGCATAGTCCCGGCTCTCGCCCCCTTTACCCAGGTAGTCGCGCCAGCGGGCCAGCTCCTCGAACACCTTGACATACTGCGGGTTGTTGAATCTCTCCTGGCCCCCGATCAGCGCCAGGCGGCCATCCTCCCCCTTCCAGTAGTTGGGGCCTATGTTCTGGAAGCCCAGCTCGGAGGCGACCCAGCTCTCCGAGCCGCTCATGGCGAGCGGCACATAGCGGCCATCCGCCTTCACCTTGTCGAGCGCCGCGAAGAACTGGTCTCGGGTCTGCGGCACCGTCAGCCCCAGCTCGCTGAAAATCGCCTTGTTGTAGAAAAAGCCGTGAATGACCGAGGCCATGGGCACGCAGAAGGTCTGGGCCCCGCTGTCGGTCTGCCAAGGGGACTGGGCGAAGCTCGGGAAGTTCTCCATCCCCGCCATCTCGCTCAACTCCACCAGGTGGCCTGCCTTGAACAGGGCCAGGGAATCGTCGAACGGGCGGCAGGTGATGAGATCCCCCGCCTTGCCCGCCTTCAGGCTGGCCCAGAGGGTCGGCATGTAATCGACGTTCTGCACTCCGTTGAACTTCACCTGGATGCCCGGGTGAGCGGCCTCGAAGGCGGGGATGATCTTCTGTTCCCACAGGGCCTTGTCATCAATACGCCAGCTTTCGATCACCAGCTCGCCAGCCATCAGCTGGCCGCACAACAGGAGACTCAGGGCCCCGATCCACTTGTTAGCCATAAGTCCTCCTACACCTTGAAATGAGCGATCAATTGCTGCTGCTTGGCGACCAGATCCGCCAGCACCTCACTGCTGCTTGCCGATTCCCGCGCCTCGCGCTCGGTCTCGTAAGCCACGTCCGCGATCCCGGCGATATGGCGGGCCACTCCCTGGCTGACCGAGATCTGCTCCTGGGCCGCGTGGGCCACCTGGTCCGCCATCGACTTGATGGAGCTCATCCGCTCGGCGATGGATTGCAGCACCTCGTCCATGACCCGGGTCTGTGCCACGCACCCCTGGGTCTGCTCCTGACTGCGCGCCATCACCTCCACCACGTGCTTGCTGGAGCTCTGCAGGTTCTCGATCATGGACTGGATCTCCTCGGTCGAGGTCTGGGTCCGGTTGGCCAGCGCCCGCACCTCGTCCGCCACCACGGCAAAGCCGCGGCCGGCGTCACCGGCCCGGGCCGCCTCGATGGCCGCATTCAGTGCCAGCAGGTTGGTCTGCTCGGCGATGCTGCGGATCACGTCCAGGATGCTGCCGATGTTGTCGCTGAATTCCCCCAGCTTGTGGGTGATGCCGACCGCCTCTTCCATGGCGCCCGCCAACTGCTCGGTGATCCGGCGCGTGCTGGCCACCTGCTTGCGTCCGGCACGGGCCTCCTCGTCCGCCAGATCCACCTCGCGCTTGGTGCCGTCGGTGGAACGCGCCACCTCGGTGGCACTCACCTCCAGCTCGGTGATGGCGGCGGCGACCTGATCGGTCTGGCTCTTCTGATCCTGCACCCGGGACATGGCCCTTTCACTGATCTCGGCGGCGCGGCTCGCCTCGTCCACCAGGTGGCGGGAGCCGGCATTGATCTGGGCGAGCAGCTCCCCCGTCTTGTCCGCCAGGGTGTTGATGGAGCGGGTCAGGCTGCCGAACTCGCAGCGGCTCTGATAGTCGATGCGCCGGGTCATGTCGCCCGTGGCCATGCGGTCAAGCTCCCGATCGATGAGCTGCAGAGGGCGCTGGATGCTGCGCGCCGTGGTATAGCCGATGAGGAGGGCGGCGGCAGCCGAGACGGCGGCCACGATCAGGATCCAGACGCTGGCACTGCTGACCGCGTCATCGGCCCCGATCCGGCTCTGGCTGGCGATGCTGCCCGCCGATTTGCCCATCTCGTCCAGCAGCGCCAGGCTGTTGACCAGGCTGGTGTCGAGCTGCTGGTTCAGGGACTGCAACGAGGCGGCGAGTTGCTGGCCGTGACGCATGGTGGCCAACAGCCCCTGCGGGCCGAGCGCCAGCTCCTGCATCCGGTCCAGGTTGACGACGAAGCGCTGTCTCACATCGTCGGGCACCTGTACCCGCTCGAGCCGCTTGCGCGCCATCTCGATGTCCTTGCCGAGCACCTTCTCCAGCTCGTTGAGGTCGGTCTTGGCATCGGCACGACGGATGTTCTTCAGATCCCGGGCGATGCCGGAGGTGATGAGCTCGGCCTTGTTGCGCATGGATCGCTTGCTGGCGGTCTGCTGCAACAACAGGTCGGCGGCCCACTGATAGGTGTCCTCCAGCCGGATGAACGCCAGCTCCAGCTCATGGCGCCGATCGAGGGCGGCGACCCACTGGCCATGCTGGGTCAGCACCTGATCCGCCAGCCCGTAGAACTCACGGGTTGCCCCGTCGACCTGGCGGAACCGCTCACCGGCCTCGGCCACGCCGTCGAAACGGGCCATCTCCTTGCTCTGGGCCAGGAAGCGCTCCTGCTGCGCCTTGAACTGGCTGGCCAGTTGGGGCAACTGGGTGGCATCCTCGCTGGTCCTGTAGGTCAGCACCCAGCGGTTGCTGTCCTGCAGCGCTCCCTTGAGCCCGGCGACCGCGATCACCAGGGGGGTGGCGCGATCCGATACCTGGGACAGTCCCTCGTTGATCCCCCGGATCTTCAGGATACTGATGAAGCCGAGCAGCACCAGAAGCAGCAACATCAGCACAAATCCGGCGATGATCCGCTGCACGATAGATAAACCCATGGAGACATCCTCACTCGTTGGGAAAAGGGGTGAATGGGGAGCTTATCGGCAGCGCGGGACAATGGAAGAGCACTTAGTGATGCGATGGCGCGCCGGATCACAGTTATCCGGCGACACCGGGCAGAAAAGGGCCCGAACAGAGCCGGGCCAAAGAGACATGCTTGGTTGTCATGGCCTTGTGGCGGCCAACCCTGTCATCAGAAGCGGTAGCCGACACCGAACATGAAGGCGACCGGATCGATGGAGGTGTTGATGGTGCCCACGGCGGTGTGCACATCGGTGTCGATGTCGATGAGCCAGGCGGAGGCGTTGACGAACCAGCGATCGTTGATCGCCATGTCCAGGCCCACCTGACCCGCCAGCCCCCAGGAGGAGTCGACGCTCACATCCGTCCCGGCCAGGGCACCGCGCCCCTCCTCGTCGAAGAAGGTGGTGTAGTTGATGCCGGCACCGACATAGGGACGCACCTTGCTGTTGGCATCCCCGAAGTAGTACTGCGCCATCAAGGTCGGCGGCAGGTGCTTGACCTTTGCCACCTCTGCCCCACCCAGTTTAACGGAGTGAGAGAAAGGCGTCGCCGCCAGCAACTCGACGCCCCAGTTGTCCGTCAGCATGTAGGAGAGGGTCAGCCCCAGCTGCATGTTGCTGTCGATATCCAGCACGTCGTCACTGCTGGTCTGGGGGGAGACGAAGGCCAGGCCGCCACGGACCAGGATGTCACCGGCCTGGTGTGCCATGGCGACGGGGGAAGCAAAAGCGGCTGCGATTAACAGAGGAAGGATCTTTTTCATCACATTATTCCTTTTTGTTTTCTTTCTATGTTGTAAGCCCGAAAACTATAAAAGGATGTGAATGACCGGTTATTGATTTGGCTCAATAGTTATCAAGAAATAGATGGATGTACACAGCAGCTTTCCATGTTCACAATTCAGGCGAGACAAAACAAAAAACCATTTAAATACAACATCAAGAGATAATTTTAGGCATCAGCGGACAACTTAAAATACCAAACAAATACACCTTAACGCCCCTCATATCTCCTTTTCATTGTTGTTTAATTATGTCCGTCAGCGTATTTTATTAATGCGATGTAGCGACGCTGTAATTTAATTTTTATGAAACCACAAACGCGCAAAGACAAAATAATCGGCATCCTGGCAGCCATCTGGGGCATCGGCTCCTTCCTGTTCATTCTGCTGGGCTTCCTGTTTGCCCTCGCCTTCCTGATGCTGGCCCACTGAACCTTCATATCGCCGGCGCTGCCGCGCTCGCCCGACGGGGCCATTTACTCCGACAAAAAGGGGCCTGCTGAGCCCCTCGTTTGCATGACTTTCCCTTACTTGCCCAGCAGTGGCGCCAGGAATCGGGCCGTGTGAGATTCCTTGCAGCGGCTCATCTCTTCCGGCGTGCCGGTCACCAGGATACGGCCACCACCGGCGCCCCCCTCAGGCCCCAGATCGACGATCCAGTCGGCGGTCTTGATGACGTCCAGGTTGTGCTCGATGATGACGATGGTGTTGCCGCGATCCCGCAGCTGGTGCAGCACCTTGAGCAGTTGCTGGATATCGTGGAAGTGCAGCCCGGTGGTCGGCTCGTCCAGGATGTAGAGGGTCTGGCCGGTGTCGCGCTTGGAGAGCTCCCGCGCCAGCTTGACCCGCTGCGCCTCGCCGCCCGACAGGGTTGTGGCTGACTGGCCAAGCCGGATATAGGAGAGGCCCACGTCCATCAGGGTCTGCAGCTTGCGCGCCACCGCCGGCACCGGATCGAAGAACTCGCGGGCATCTTCCACCGTCATCTCGAGGATCTCGTGGATGTTCTTGCCCTTGTACTTCACCTCCAGGGTCTCGCGGTTGTAGCGCTTGCCCTTGCAGACGTCGCACGGCACGTAGACATCCGGCAGGAAGTGCATCTCCACCTTGATGACCCCATCCCCCTGGCACGCCTCGCAGCGCCCCCCCTTCACGTTGAAGGAGAAGCGGCCCGGCTGGTAGCCGCGCGAGCGCGCCTCCTGGGTGCCGGAGAGCAGCTCGCGGATCGGGGTGAACAGGCCGGTGTAGGTCGCCGGGTTGGATCTCGGGGTGCGCCCGATGGGGCTCTGATCGATGTCCACCACCTTGTCCAGGTGCTCCAGCCCTTCCACGCTGCGATAGGGGGCCGGGGTGGATTCGGTGGCCTTGTTCAGCTCCCGGTGAGCGATGCGGAACAGGGTGTCGTTGATCAGAGTCGACTTGCCGGAGCCGGAGACGCCGGTGACGCAGGTCATCACGCCGATGGGCAGATCCAGGTTGACGTTGCGCAGGTTGTTGCCGCTCGCCCCCTTGAGTTTCAGCCACTTGCCGGTGAGCGGGGTGCGCTCGGCGGGGATGGCGATCTGCTTGCGGCCGGAGAGGTAGTCACCGGTCAGCGACTCGGGATTATTGATGATCTCCTCCGGCGTGCCCTGCGCGACGATGGCGCCGCCATGCACGCCCGCCCCCGGGCCGATATCGAGTACATGGTCGGCGAGGCGGATGGCATCCTCGTCGTGCTCTACCACGATCACCGTGTTGCCGAGATCACGCAGGTGAGTGAGGGTTTTGAGTAGCCGTTCATTGTCGCGTTGGTGCAGGCCGATGGAGGGCTCATCGAGTACATACATCACCCCCACCAGACCGGCACCGATCTGGCTCGCCAGCCGGATCCGCTGGGCTTCGCCGCCGGAGAGGGTCTCGGCACTGCGGGACAGGCTCAGGTAGTTGAGGCCGACGTTCACCAGGAAGCCGAGCCGCTCGACGATCTCTTTGAGGATCTTCTCGGCAATCTGGGCGCGCTGGCCGGTGAGGTTCAACCCTTCGAAGAAGGCCAGCGCATCGCCGATGGACTGCTCGGCGATGGCGGGCAGGTTGCGGTTGTCGACAAAGACGTGGCGCGCCTCCTCCCGCAGCCGGCTGCCACCGCAGCTGGTACAGGATTTGTTGGCTATGTACTTGGCCAGCTCTTCCCGCACCGAGTTGGACTCGGTCTCCCGGTAGCGCCGCTCCATGTTGTGCAGGATCCCCTCGAAGGGGTGCTTGCGCACCACAACATCGCCGCGATCGTTCATATAGCGGAACTCGATCTCGGTGCGACCCGAGCCCCGCAGGATCACCTCCTGGGTCTTGGCCGGCAGCTCCTCCCAGGGGGTCTCCAGGTCGAACTGGTAGTGCTCGGCCAGGGATTTGAGCATCTGGAAGTAGTAGAAGCTGCGCTTGTCCCAGCCACGGATGGCCCCGCCGGCCAGGCTCTGGCCCGGATCGTGGATAAGCTTGGCGGGATCGAAATACTGCTGCACCCCCAGGCCGTCGCAGGTGGGACAGGCGCCGGCCGGGTTGTTGAAGGAGAAGATGCGCGGCTCCAGCTCAGACATGGAGTAGCCGCACTCCGGGCAGGCGAAGTTGGCGGAGAAGGTCATGGGCTCCACGCCTTCTTCCCCGTCCATGGGTGCCACCAATACGATGCCGCCGGAGAGGGTCAGCGCCGTCTCGAACGACTCGGCCAGGCGCAGGGCCAGATCATCGCGCACCTTGAAACGGTCGACCACCACTTCGATGGTGTGCTTCTTGTGCAGCTCCAGCGCGGGGGGATCGGAGAGATCGCACACCTCGCCGTCGATGCGGGCCCGGATATAGCCCTGGGCCGCCAGGTTCTCCAGCAGCTTGGTGTGCTCCCCCTTGCGGTTGCGCACCACGGGAGCCAGCAGCATCAGCTTGGCGCCCTCGGGCTGGGCCAGCACCTGATCCACCATCTGGCTGATGGTCTGGGCGGCGAGCGGGATGGCGTGGGTCGGGCAGCGCGGCTCACCGACCCGGGCAAACAGCAGACGCAGGTAGTCGTAGATTTCGGTGATGGTGCCGACGGTCGAGCGCGGGTTGTGGGAGGTGGACTTCTGCTCGATGGAGATGGCCGGGGAGAGCCCCTCGATATGATCCACGTCCGGCTTCTCCATCAGGGAGAGGAACTGGCGGGCGTAGGCGGAGAGGGACTCCACGTAGCGGCGCTGGCCCTCGGCATAGAGGGTATCGAACGCCAGGGAGGATTTGCCCGAACCGGAGAGACCGGTCACCACGATCAGCTTGTCGCGAGGCAGGGTCAGGTTGATGTTCTTGAGATTGTGGGTGCGGGCACCCCGGATCACGATTTTTTCCATCTTGTTGCGCGCTCGATACGGGAACCAGAGCGGGTCAGTATGGCATAGAGACTACTGGATGAATAGACAGTCTTTTATCATCCTCCCACCTCTCAGAGATACTCCTTGGCCCAGCTCACCGCCTGCAGGCGGTTCTTGACGTTCAGCTTCTTGAACACGTTGTAGAGGTGGGACTTGACGGTGTGCTCGCTCACGAAGAGGTTGTCGGCGATCTCGGTATTGGAGGCCCCCGTCATCAGGTGGCGGACTATCTCCTGCTCGCGGGCGGTCAGCAGCGTCTGCTGGCGCAGGGGTTGCCCATTCCCCTTGCGGTAGTAATCCACCAGATCGCACAGCAGGTGGCGCGGGATCCAGTACTCCCCCTGCAGCACCTTGCGGATGCCGATCACCAGGCGATCCAGGCTGTCCTGGCGGAAGAAGAGCCCGCTGGTATGGGGCCACATCAGCAGCAGCTCCTTGTCCGTGCTGGTCGGGGCGTTGAGCAGCACGGCGCTGGCCTCGCTGAAACGGTGACAGATGGCCTTGCTCCATTGCTCCTGCTGGGTTGACTTGAGGTAGTCCAGATCGATCAGCAGCAGTGGCTGGGCACCGGTGACGGCGGGATCCGGCAGGGCGTCCAGCTCTCCCACCAGCAGGATGGACAGGCCGAGCTGTTCGCTGAGGTGACGCTGGAAACTGGTGGCTTGTGCGTTATTTTCGGTGATCAGCACTAGGGGGTATTCGGGCGTCATCAAGAAGACTTCCTTGCACATTCGAGTCAGGGCTTTTTTTGGCAAGAAAGAGTACCAATCCCCTTTCAGGCTGCAGCATTAAAAAAGTATTAGACGTCGCCGTGGCTCCTTTGAAGCCCAGCAATTTTCCAACCAATACAAGTGACTAGCACACGCCCCCCATATGGGGGGTAAAGTGGTGCCAGCCAGCACCATAACAGGCCTTTGCCCTTGATGCAGCACACTCCGTCGTCATCCGCTTGCTGGTGGCCCCGGACCTCGGGTAATTTACTCAGGTTGTGGCGAGGCGTTGACGCTCGCCGAGGCAGGAAGGTGTGCGCTCATGCCCGCCAACTGGTACTATGACGGACAAACGCCGTGGCCGTGAGCGGTGTCCCCGCTGGCAAGCGCCGGCCCGGCCACGACACTGAGTGTGGATGACGTCCATCCGCGGCGCGCATCTTGTTGCAAACAAACGCATTATTGAATGGGCCCAGGCATCTGGCCTGGCCGGTATACATAAGGGTGGAAGAGAGATTATGGCCAGTCGAGGCATCAACAAAGTCATTCTGATCGGTAACCTGGGGCAAGACCCGGAAGTGCGCTACATGCCGAGCGGCGGTGCCGTGACTAACATCACCCTGGCCACCTCCGACACCTGGCGCGACAAGCAGACCGGCGAGCAGAAAGAGCGGACCGAGTGGCACCGCGTCGTCTTCATGGGCAAGCTGGCCGAAGTCGCCGGCGAATACCTGAAGAAGGGTTCCCAGGTCTATGTGGAAGGCAAGCTGCAGACCCGCAAGTGGCAGGATCAAAGCGGCCAGGAGCGCTACACCACCGAAGTGCTGGTAGACAGCTTCACCGGCGTGATGCAAATGCTGGGTGGTCGTCCGCAGGGCGCCGGCCAGGGCATGGGGGGTCAGTCGTCCCAGGGCAACTGGGGTCAACCGCAACAGGCTGCGCCGCAGCAGAGCATGCACCGCCCTGCCGCCCCGCAGCAGAACATGCAGCCCCAGGGGGGCTACGGTCGTCCGGCCCAGCAACCGCAATCCGCACCGCCGGTCTACAACGAACCGCCGATGGATTTCGACGACGACATCCCGTTCTAAATGTCACTAGGCCCTGATCACACAGGGCCTTTTTTTGCCTGTTTCTGACGCATTCATCCCCCCCGGTCACCATGTTGTCACGACGCTCCGGCCCTCCCCCTCTCCAGCGCGCTCACTTGTGGCTATCATCGGAGCGAATCACTCCTACGAGAAGTTGCATGAGTCACCTCCACCGCCTGCTGTATCTCGCCCTGCTGATGTTTGCCGCCCCCCTGGCGGCGGCGCCGCTGCGGGTAGGCGTGAGCTTCGCCATTCCGCCCTATGTGCTCACGCACGAGGACAGGGGCATAGAGCTCGATCTCATGCGCGAGGCCTTCGCCGGCAGCGATCATGAGCTGCAGGTCATCTATCTGCCTCTGGAGCGGACCTTCCGGATGTTGGAGGAAGGCAAGCTGGATGCCATCATCAACGTCAAACCCGGCATGGTGGACAACGCCTACCTATCCCAGCGCGTGATCACCTTCCACAACCGTGTCTTTACCCTCGATCAGACGGCGTTTCACTCCCTCCAGGATCTGCAAACGCTGCGAGTCAGCGCCTTCCAGCGGGCGCGGCAGATCCTGGGAACAGAGTTCGCTGACATCGTCGCCCGAAATCCCCGCTATGAAGAGGTGGCGAGGCAGGAAGGCCAGGTACAGCGGCTGCTGCTGGGACGCACCGATGCCGTGATCCTGGATCAGCGGGTCTTCTACTACTATCTGGCGCAGTTGCTCGGGGAAGACAAGAATGACGAGCGCTATCCCTCGGACAGGGTCAGGCAGCACGACCTCTTCCCGCCCACTCATTACCACTTCGCCTTTCGGGAGATCGAGCAGCAACGGTTGTTCGACAGGCAGTTGACCCGGATGAAGGCCGACGGCCGCTATGAACGGATCTTTGCCGCCTATGGCACCACCTCATCAGCGGAAAATATAAAAGCCAGCCCATGAGGACTGGCTTGATACTGGCTCCGGTGGAACGACAGTGTGGGGAGCGTTACTTCATCGCGCTGCCATTTTTCAGCTCGGCTTTCTGCCGTTTGGCCTCGCGCTTCTCTTTCAGTGACATCTGCGGTTTTTTCTTGGCATCTTTGCCGTGATGCTGTTCTTTGTTGCTCATCATCAGACTCCAAAAAGGTTACCAGGACAGTTGGAATGAAGATTCCAGCATGTCAGCCGAATCGTACGCTAGCAGTGACGATCGAGGATCGCACTGGTTCCAGCATACCCCCAACCTTCCATCGGGATCCAGCCTTGCGGCAGGCCGCTCCAGCCAGTGCCTGCCGGGACCTTGTCCCCCGGAAGTGGCGACCAGGCGACATTTTCCAGACCGGCCGCAAGATGGGACGAGAGACGCCCACAGATGTGTGTTAGGGTGGCTTTTCACCTGCCGCAGGAGCGCGCCATGAAGAAGCTGGAAATGAAAGATCTGACCGAGACCGAGAAGGCCGAGATCGCCCTCTTGGTGCAGAAGGCCCAGGCCAATGCCGATCACCCTCTGACCAACGGGGAGCGCAACAAGATCCGGGAGGCCGGGCGCCTGAAGATCGCCTCGGATCGCGCCAAGGCAGCCAAGGCGGCTTCCGCACTGGCAAGGGAGAAGGCCAAGGAGCGGGCCAGGGATCAGGTGCTGCCCGACACCTTCGACTGGGCTGAGTCCGTCAGCAACAAATTCCGTGGCAGACGCTGATGCCAGCATGAATGCATGCGGATGATTGCGCCAAAAAACGACTCATCACCAGAGGATGATGTTCTCATATTGGGGTTGGCGGCGTGATGCGCCTGGCATGGCGCGCACATCAACATAAAACGCTGGCGAGGACCGACTCGGGAAGAAAGAATACCAAGATAAAGATTGCCATGGCGGAGTGTGCGTGTTCTAATCGTTTTCGATGGTTCGGTAGTTCAGACCTGATTATGTTAGGCAGTCATCTTAAAGCAGTGATTTGTGCATGCAATTGTCCCCGATAATTCTTGCCAGATAATTCTCCTTCTTTAGTGCTCCCCATACGTATTGCTGACGAAAAATCATGGATTGCCACACCGGTGGCGTTTCAATATCACTATTCAAGGAAATTATCATGTCCAACAAAATGACTGGTACCGTAAAGTTCTTCAACGCCGAGAAAGGCTTTGGCTTCATCTCCCCGGCTGACGGCAGCAAAGACGTGTTCGTTCACTTCTCCGCCATCCAGTCCAACGGTTTCAAGACCCTGGAAGAAGGTCAGCGCGTTGAGTTCACCATCGAGCAAGGCCAGAAAGGCCCGGCCGCTGCCAACGTTACCGGCCTGTAATTCACGCCCGAGCTGCTTGCCGTTGATCGACAAGCGTCTCAGCAAGAATTGAAAAAACCCGCTTCGGCGGGTTTTTTGTTGCCCGCGATCCGGCAGCTGTCGTTTCACCCCATCAGCTCCGGCCGAAGACAGAGAAAGGGCGCCAACCTGGACGCCCTTTCCCGAACATGGAACCTGTACTCACAGCGGCAGGCTGATCCTCGCCTCCAGCCCGCCCTCGGGACGATTGTGGAGGCTGAGCTCCCCGCCGTGCTGGTGCACCAGGGTGCGGGCGATGGCGAGCCCCAGTCCCACGCTGCCAGACTCGGTGTTGCGGGCCTCGTCGAGCCGCACGAAGGGCTTGAACACCTCCTCCAGCTGGGCCTCGGCGATGCCGGGTCCCCGGTCGCAGACCCGGATCAGCAGCTCGGAGTCGGTGCGCACCAAGGACACCTCGGCCCCTCCCGCATACTTGATGGCGTTGCCGATGAGGTTTTGCAGCACCCGGCGCAGGGTGTTGGCGCGGCAGGCGTAGACCTGCTTGCCCTCGGCCAGGCAGGTGACGGGTTGCCCCATGTCGGCGTAGTCGTCGCACAGGCTCTCCAGCAGGCTGACCAGATCCAGCTCCCGGGTCGCCTCCTGCTGCCCCTCCTCCCGGGCGAAGCTCAGGGTTGCCGCCAGCATCTGCTCCATTTGTTGCAAGGTCTGCTGGAAGCGCTCCTTGTCCTCGCCGTCGGCGAGAAACTCGCTGCGCAGCCGCAGGCTGGTGATGGGGGTGCGCAGATCGTGGGAGATGGCGGCCAGCATCCGGGTCCTGTCCTGCACGAAGCGATCGAGCCGGGTATGCATGCGGTTGAAGGCCTGGATGGATTCGCGGATCTCGGTGGGTCCCTCCTCCCGCAGGGGCTCTATGTCCTCCCCCCGCCCCAGCCGGTCCGCGTTGGCGGCCAGCTGCTTGAGGGGCAGGGTGGCGCGGCGGAACAGCCAGATCATCAGACCGATCACCAGGCTCGCCACCAGCAGCAGGTTGAGGGTGGTCTGCCAGGACCAGCTCGCCGACTCCTTGTCCACCAGGGAGCTGAACTGCAGCCAGCCGCCGTTCGGCAGTTCGATGGAGCCATAGAGCCGCATGTCCTGGGGCGGCGGCATGCCGCTGCGATCCTTCATCATGCGGCTGTGATGCTGCCAGGCCCGGCTGCGCTGGAACTCCTGCTTCAGCTCGGCGCTGATCTCCACCGCCAGCTGGGGCGGGTAGTCGAGCTTGGCCCGCACCAGCCGCTCGAAGCGGGGGCTGCGGTTGTCCGGCTGCAGCGGCTCGTCGGAGAGGCGCAGCAGCAGGGTCTCGCTGCGGCTCGCCTTGAGGATCTCGTGATAGAGGGAGGGGGGCGAGAGGGAGAGCAGCCGCACCACCGAGACGATGCGCTGCATGGCGTTGCGGCTGTTGACGTAGCCGAGGGCCTCCTCCCGGTCAGAGCGGTAGATCTGGATGCTGAGCAACTGGATCAACACCAGCCCCGCCAGGGCAACCAGCACTATCTGGCCGGTCAACCCCTTGGGCAGCAGCCTGGCGAAGAGCCTCTTGATCATGATCGCCTCACTCCTGGGTCACGTCGGCGGCGAACAGGTAACCGCCACCCCAGATGGTCTTGATGAGCTCGGGATTCTTGGGATCCCGCTCCAGCTTGCGGCGCAGCCGGCTCACCAGGGTGTCGATGGCGCGATCGAAGGCCACCGCCTCCCGGCCCCGGGCCAGATCCAGCAGTTGATCCCGGCTCAGCACCCGCTGGGGCCGCTCCAGAAACACCTTGAGCAGATCGAACTCCGCGGTGGAGAGGCTCATCCCCACCCCCTCCTCGTCCACCAGCTCGCGGCGATTGACGTCGAGCAGCCAGCGGTCGAAGCGCAGATCCCGGGTCAGGGTCTCGGGCACGGGCAGGCTCTCCGCCTGGGTGCGGCGCATCACCGCCTTGATGCGGGCCAGCAGCTCCCGCGGGTTGAACGGTTTGGAGAGGTAGTCGTCGGCCCCCATCTCCAGGCCGATGATGCGATCCGTCTCCTCCCCCATGGCGGTGAGCATGATGATGGGCAGGCGGGACTTCACCCTGAGCTCGCGGCACAGGGTCAGGCCATCCTCCCCCGGCATCATGAGATCCAGCACCAGCAGATCGAACTCCCGCTCGTCCAGCAGCCGCTTCATCTCCTTGCCATCCCGGGCACAGCTGACACGCATGCCGTGCTGCTCCAGGAACCGCTTGAGCAGATCGCGGATCTCGCTGTGGTCGTCGACCACCAGAATGTGGGGGCTGCCTTGGTTCATCACTGTCTCTCCCGTTATCGAGCTGGGGCGATTATACGAAAATCAACCGGACGGGTTGTGTCAAAGTGTGCCAGAGCGCCAAGATGCCACACTCTGCTACAAAATAGTCCGGTACTGGCAAAGTTCAGACACTTCCACGGTGTTTACTGGGTACCAAGGCGAAACAGCCTGCATCCATCCCAATTAGACAGGAGTGACCCATGAAAAACCTGACCAAGACCCTGCTGACCGCCACCCTGATCCTCGGCCTGCCGCTGGGCGCCTATGCCGCCAGCGAGGCCGTCTCCACCGCCCAGCCGACCCAGGCCATGGCGGCCGGTTGCCCCATGGACGGTGCCGGCATGATGGGCGGCAAGCACCACGGCGGCCGCCACGACAAGATGGCCCGCATGCAGAACATGACCCCGGAACAGATCCAGGCCCACCTGCAGCAGCGCTACGACAGGATTGAAGATCCGGCCAAGAAGGCGGAGTTCGTGAAGAACCTCTCCCTGCGCGCCGACGGCATGGTCAAGCACGCCGAGGTGATGAAACAATTCGCAGAGGCCAACCAGTAAGCCGACGTGACAAGGCGGTTTGCCGAGGTAGACCCAGAAGACACAAACCGGCAGACAAGTTGACGACGGGGTGGCCTTGGCCACCCCGTTTTTCGTTTCCGCTCAACCACCCAGACCGAGATTCTCCCGCCCCCATACCCCTTTTCTGTTTCCTCACCCCGGTTATGTGAGCGATAACAAACGTTTCCCTTTCGAAATAACTCATAATGGCGCCTCATGACAACTTCGGGCGAGGCCCCGACAACGGTGGACAGGAGTCGAGATGGAATGGAATCTGGGCACGATCAAGGGGCGCTACACCGCCGTCTTCGTGGGCTTCATGGCGCTGGTGTGCGCCCTGACGGTGATCGGCATCCAGCTCTGGATCAAGCCGGCGCTGCAGCAGGCCGGTGAGCAGAACGTGGCGCTGCGGGTCGGCGAGATAGCGACCGATATCCGCGACCAGCTCAACGGGGTGCAGACCCAGTCCCGCAGCATCACCCAGCTGGTGGCCCAACTGCCGAGCGAGCAGATCGACGCCCTGCTGCCCGCCCTCATCGATCAATACGGCAACGCCATGGTCTTCGGTGGCGGCATCTGGCCCCTGCCAGAGAAACGCGAGGCGGGCCGCGCCAAGTTCAGCACCTTCTACCACAGGGATGCGGCCAACGCCCTCATTCCCAACACCTACTGGAACTCGGCCGAGGCCCCCAACTACTTCGAGCAGCCCTGGCACCAGGCCGGCCAGCGGGCTCCTCGCGGCACCTGTGCCTGGGCGGCCGCCTACCAGGACGGCGCCAGCCAGCAGCCGAGAACCAACTGCGCCA
Source organism: Aeromonas sp. FDAARGOS 1409 (assembly GCF_019048705.1). Taxonomy (NCBI): domain Bacteria; kingdom Pseudomonadati; phylum Pseudomonadota; class Gammaproteobacteria; order Aeromonadales; family Aeromonadaceae; genus Aeromonas; species Aeromonas sp. FDAARGOS 1409. The sequence goes on along the minus strand of NZ_CP077395.1, from coordinate 1,740,934 downwards.
TGGGGATCTATCGCGATGGCGCCCTGTACGGGGTGTCGACCATAGACGTGACCCTGGGCTTCTTCAACGACCTGGTGGCCAGGAAGGAGCAGGAGATCGGCGGCCAGGTGCTGATCGTCGAGGCTGACGGCAAGATCCTGAGCAAGAATGCCCGCCTGACCGGCGATGTGGTGCTCGGCAACCTCGCCGCCCATGCCGACTATCCCTTCGCCGGTGCCATCGCCGGCCTGCTGGGCCAGGATGCGAGCAAGGGGCTGCTGCGCACCACCTTCCAGGATCAGGGGGAGGAGCAGACCCTGCTGATGGAAGCCATCGAAGGCACCCCCTGGCTGCTGGCCACCGCCCTGCCGACCCGTACCCTGACCCAGGAGAGCCGGGACGTGCTCGCCACCCTGGCGAGCATCCAGCTGCCCCTGGTGGGCCTGCTGTTCGTGCTCATGGTGCTGGCTATCCGCCAGCTTGGCAGCCGCCTGCAGACCCTCAGGCTCAACATCGACGCCCTCAGTGCCGGCGATGCCGACCTGACCGCCCGCATCCAGGTGAAGGGCCATGACGAGCTGGACGGCATCGCCCTGTCGGTGAACCGCTTCATCGCCTTCCTGCAGCAGATGATGGTGCAGGTGACCGAGGCCACCGACCTCATCACCCGCGAGCTGGCCCAGCTCGATCAGCAGACCGGGCAGGCCAGGCGGATCCTGGGGGAACACGCCAGCGAGACGGATCAGGTCGTCACCGCCCTCACCGAGCTCAGCTCCACCGCCGACAGCGTGGCCCGGCACGCCAGCGACTCGGCGAGCTTCATCGAGGTCGCCAATGGCCAGGCCGCGAGCTCGCGCAGGGTGGTGGGATCGGCCTCCGCCAGCGTGGTGGCCCTCATCGACGAGGTGGATCTCGCCGCCGCCAAGGTGCTGGAGATGCAGGAAGATGCCAGACAGATCGGCAGCGTGCTCGGGGTGATCGGCGGCATCGCCGCCCAGACCAACCTGCTGGCGCTCAACGCCGCCATCGAGGCGGCCCGGGCCGGCGAGCAGGGGCGGGGCTTTGCGGTAGTGGCCGACGAGGTACGCGCCCTCGCGGCCCGCACCCAGAACAGCACCGCCGAGGTGGGCAGCATGCTGTCACGGCTTACCCAGGGGGTGGCCGAGGCCGTGCTCGCCATGGAGCAGACCAAGCGCAGTTGCCAGGCGGCGGCCGACAACACGGGCCAGGTCACGGGCGGGCTGGACAGCATGGCCGACGCCGTGGTGCAGATCCACGATCTCAGCAGCCAGATCGCCACCGCCGCCGAGGAGCAGAGCCGGGTCACCGAGGAGATCAACCGCAACATGGTGAGCATCCGCGACATGCTGGGCCTGCTGGTGGAGAACGGCAGCAACACGGAGCAGAGCGCCGCCACCCTGCTGGGCTCCAATCGCCAGTTGCTGACCCTGGTGCACAGCTTCAAGGTGTGAGCCTGAACGTCAGCCAGCAAAAAGGGGCCCTCGGGCCCCTTTCTCATTCAGGTCACCATCACTCAGGCCTTGTTGGCCAGGTTCAGGGTCTTGACGGTCTCGCCTTCGAACTTGATGACCACGTCTTTCTGGGCCACTTCGGAATCCTTCAGCAGGGACTTGGTGGTCTCGGCCAGCAGCGGGGAGGCCTTGTTCAGGGCACCCAGATCATAGGTCCACACTTCCAGACCGGCGTCGGTCCTGGTGCTGGCGGGGGCGCCCAGCTTGTCCTTGATGGCCTGCTTGTTGGAACCACCTTCCTTGATGTCCAGGGCCTTCTTGATCGCCTCGTTGGACGCGGTGTCCATGGCGCTGCCCGCCATCTCTTTGGCGGTGCTGGTGACGCTGCTGGTCACTGTGTCGGTCAGGGAATCCATCAGGCCGGCCTGGGCAACCAGAGGCAGGGCGGTCAGGGCAATCAGAAGGCACTTTTTCATTAAGATACATCTCGCAGGAATGAAAGAGCGCGCATGAGACCAGCGGGAAGGATTGGCGTCAAGGAAATCCCAAGGTCAAGCCGTATCCGGGGGGGTAAACCCGTCCATCGCCTCCGACCAGTGACACCGGTCTAGCCGCAGAGCTGATCCTTGCCCGCCAGCTTGGCCCGGTAGAGCGCCCTGTCCACCCGCGCCATCAGCTGGGGCAGCGGCTCGTCGGGATCGGACTCCACCAGCCCGAAGCTCAGGGTGACCGGCTCCACCCCCTTGACCCTGGCGTAGCCCAGCCGCTGTCGCAACTTCTCGGCCACCAGCAGGGCGTCGGGCAACCGGGTGTTGGGCAGCACCAGCATGAACTCGTCCCCTCCCCAGCGGGCCAGCAGATCGATCTCGCGGATGGAGCCGCGCGTCAGGCGCACTATGTCGATCAGGGTCTGGTCCCCCACCCCGTGGCCGTGGCGATCGTTGATCTGCTTGAAGTCGTCCACGTCCATGGCGATCACGGCGAAGGGCTCCTTGAAGCGTCTGGCACGCTCATACTCCAGCCGGACCGCCTGCTCCAGCCGATAGCGGCTGGCCGCGCCGGTCAGGGAGTCCGTTTCCGCCAGGCGGCGGTTCTCCTCCACCTGGTGCTGCAGCATCAGATTGAGCCGCTCCAGCTCGGCGGTGCGCTCCGCCACCTGCTGCTCCAGGGAGCGATTGTGCAGCTCCAGCCGGGCGTAGAGTTCCCGCTGGGCATGGATGTTCCGGTGCGCCCCTATCATCCTGGCCACGGAACCGTCCGGGTTGCGCGCGACGATGAGGCCACGGTCCTCCACCCAGAGATAGTCGCCGTTGCGGCAACGGCAGCGGTACTCGACCCGGTAGTCGGGCGATTTCCCGCTCAGGTAGGCGTCGAAGCGCTCCATCACCCGCGCCAGATCGTCCGGGTGGATCACGTTCTCCCAGGTGAAGACGTTGTTGTCGAGGGAGTGCGGCTCATAGCCCAGCATCTGGTACCAGCCCGGATTGCGATAGACGTAGCCGGTGTTGGCATTCCAGTCCCAGATACCGTCGCTGACGACCTCCAGAATGCCGCGCATCACGGCCTCGTTCAGATCCGGGATCGTGAGGGTGTCATTGTCTTGCAGCATGGGAACCATCCTTGTTCTGCTACCTGGCGCCAGATCGGGTGACTCGGGCCCGCTTGTTGCCACTGTGGGAACCCGTTGTCGGCCTGCCGGGTTGTCAGGGGCCACGCATCGCCCGCCATGACAAGGGTATCGGCCAGCCGCCGGGCCTCTGAATAACAGTAGCAGCCCGCTCCACGGTGAGTCCTGAGCCCCGTCACATGCTCTCGCTTCTTTCCGCCGCCGGGTTGCACCAGGGCGGTGCACCACCTTGGCGCAGCCCGGCCCATATTGGGCGCCATGCCCCCTTCCCTTGGATTGGCACAAAATAAATCATTGAATAAATAGGAGAAAATTATTGGCCCAATATTTGCCCCTGGTATGAGGGAACCACCAAGGACTGGGGAGATCGCATGAAGTTAATCACCGCCATCATCAAGCCGTTCAAACTCGACGACGTCCGCGAAGCCATCGCCCAGCTCGGCGTGGAGGGGCTGACGGTCACCGAGGTCAAGGGATTCGGCCGCCAGAAGGGGCACACCGAGCTCTACCGGGGCGCCGAATACCAGGTGGATTTTCTGCCCAAGGTGAAGCTGGAGATCGCCACCCGGGCCGACAGCGTCGAGCCGATCATCGACGCCATCTGCCAGGCCGCCCGCACCGGCAAGATAGGTGACGGCAAGATCTTCGTCTACGACCTGCTGGCCGCCGTGCGCATCCGCACCGGCGAGACCGACACAGACGCCCTTTGATACGACTGGAACCGAGGAATACGACATGGAAGAGTTGATCACATCCGTCAGCGAGCTGCGCTATGCACTCGACACCTTCTACCTGCTGATCTCCGGCGTGCTGGTCATGTGGATGGCCGCCGGGTTCGCCATGCTGGAGGCCGGCCTGGTCCGCGCCAAGAACACCACCGAGATCCTGACCAAGAATATCCTGCTCTATGCCATCGCCTGCATCATGTTCCTGCTGGTGGGGTACAACATCATGTACGTGGACAACACCGCCGGCGGCTGGCTGCCGAGCTTTGGCAGCCTGATGGGCAGCCAGGCGGACGACGCGGGCCACTCCCTGCACGCCGACTTCTTCTTCCAGGTGGTCTTCGTCGCCACCGCCACCTCCATCATCTCAGGTGCGGTGGCGGAGCGGATGAAGCTCTGGTCCTTCCTGCTGTTCTGCGTGGTGATGACCGGCGTCATCTACCCCGTCGAGGGCTACTGGAGCTGGGGTGGCGGCTTCCTGAAGGAGGCGGGCTTCTCCGACTTCGCGGGCTCCGGCATCGTCCACCTGGCGGGGGCCGCCGCCGCCCTGGCCGCCGTGCTGCTGCTCGGCCCCCGTCGCGGCAAATATGGCAAGCAAGGGGAGATCCATCCCATCCCCGGCTCCAACCTGCCGCTCGCGACCCTGGGTACCCTGATCCTCTGGATGGGCTGGTTCGGCTTCAATGGCGGCTCCCAGCTGGCGCTCTCCAGCGCCGCCGACGCCACCGCCATCGGCACCGTCTTCGTCAACACCAACGCCGCCGCGGCCGCCGGCGTGGTCGGCGCCCTGCTGGTCAGCAAGCTCACCTGGGGCAAGGCGGATCTCACCATGATCCTCAACGGCGCCCTCGGGGGCCTGGTCGCCATCACCGCCGACCCTGCCTCCCCCAGCCCGCTGTTCGCCAGCCTGATCGGCGCCCTGGCCGGCGCCCTGGTGGTCTACGCCATCGTCACCCTGGATCGCCTGAAGATCGACGATCCGGTCGGCGCCATCTCGGTACACGGGGTGTGCGGCCTGTTCGGCCTGATGGTGGTGCCCTTCTCCAACGGGAGCGCCACCTTCGGCGCCCAGCTGCTGGGGGCCGCCGTCATCTTCGGCTGGGTCTTTGCCGTCTCCCTGATGGTCTGGGGCCTGCTCAAGGCCACCCTAGGCCTGAGGGTGAGCGAAGAGGAGGAGCTGCTGGGGGTGGATGCCCACGAGTGCGGCATCGATGCCTACCCCGAGTTTGTCAGCATCAAATCCAGCACCTGACACAGACTGCTGCGTGCGGGGCCCGGGGAACACCCCGGGCCTCGCTCTTTTTGGGACGTCCTCAGCGCTCCTTGAAGGCGGGGTGATGCCGGTGGCGATAGTGGCTGGGCGCCAGCCCATGCTGGCGTTTGAAGGCGGTGGAAAAGTGGTACTCGTTCTTGAAACCGCACTGCTCGGCCAGCCGCTTCACCGAATCGGCCCGGCTGGCCAGCAGGAGCGCCGCCCGTTGCAGCCGCAGCCGTTGCAGCAGCGCCATGGGGGCCAGCGCGAAGTGCTGCTGGCAGAGCCGATGGAGCTGGCGCTCGGAGAGATGCAGGGCGCCGGCCATGCGATTGACGTCCCAGCCCTCGGCCAGGGATTCTTTCAGCATCAGCTCGAGGCGCAGGGCCAGCCGCTCGCCACGACTCTGCCCCTCCCCCTTTTGCAGCAGGCGGCGCAGGTAGAACCCGAGCTGCTCCACCAGCAGGGCGCTGAGCAGCGGATCCTGGTGCCGCTCCTGCTCCGCATGGAGGTTTTCTATGGTGCGCAGCAGGGTGGCCTGCTGGGAGGTACAACCCAGGCGAGGGCGGCTGGCGAAGGCATCCCAGGCCGCGCCCTTGTGCAGCAGCAGCCACACCAGATCCCAGCCGCCATCCACCGCAGCCCCGCCTTCCTGTCCGCCCTGCTCTGGCAACGGCTTCTCGGGTAGCTGCTGCTCGGGTAACTGCTTTTCGGGTAACCGATAGCAAAGCAGCTCCCCGGCCGGGATCAGGGCCCACTCCCCGGCCTGCAACCGCTCGAAGCGATCCCCCACCCGCACCTCCCCCTCGCCCCCCAGGGTCAGCAGAAAACAGTGCACATCGGCAAAGCGGCGTGCGATGCGGTAACGGGTCTTGAGGCGCGAGTAGCCCGCCAGCCACACCCGCTCCTGCGCGAGGGCCGGCAACAGGCTGTCGCAGCAGATCTGCTCGCGGCAGTCGGGGGAGACATCGATAAGCTCATGGTTGGCAGTTTCAGACATCATCAGGACGGGCTCAGCCATGTCGAGGATCAGGGCCCCAGCATAGCATCATGGGCATCGAGTCACAGGAGACCAGCCATGCACATCCATCACATCGCCATCTGGGCGCAGGATCTGGAGGCACTCAAGGCATTCTACTGCACCCTGTTTGGCGGGCAGGCCAATGAGCGCTATCACAATCCGAACAAGCAGTTCAGCTCTTACTTCGTGCGCTTCGAGGGGGGCGCCAGCCTGGAGCTGATGCATATCCCCACCCTGCGCCCGGCAGATCTCCATCTGCCGCACCCGCTGCAAGGACTGGCCCATATTGCCTTCTCCCTCGGCAGTGTGGAGGCGGTGGACAAGATGAGCGCCCGCCTCAAGCTGCTCAAGGGCGCCGAGGTCAAACACCTGGACGGCCCCCGCTGGACCGGCGACGGCTATTACGAGAGTACCTTCCTCGACCCGGAAGGCAACCGGCTGGAGTTGACCATCTAATTGCTGAATGATCTCCCCCACCCTCTCCCAACGGGAGAGGGGATATACATAATCAGGGATATTCTTGTTAGGTATGAGATGATTATTTCAGGAACATCAAGTTATGCCTCGCCAGCTGAACCTAAAGAGCAATCAGTGGCGACAGGTTTAACAACTAGTGGTGAAGTGCTCATATATGGAACTTTTCCTGATGGAACAATACTCGATGCGGCCTCAAGATGGACATCTTGATCATCAAAGAAAATATGTGGCTTGAATGCTTTCAACACTTTCGCTTTTCCTACTCCGCCTAGGAAAAAGGCTTCATCTACATAAATCCCCCAGCTTCTCAATGTCTTAATAGCTCGCATCTCAGAGGGGCTATTACGGGCCGTAACGATAGCAACCCGCAGCGGGGAATATTCAATCTTCATCGGGAGGCGATTACGTAACACTGCGAGTTTTCTCAGTAAATTAGCATAAGGCCCATCTGACATAGGGACATCTTGTAAAGCATCTTCTCTTGCATGAAAGGCGGCCATCCCTTCCGTTTTATATACCAATTCACTTTCGTCAGAAAACAATACAGCATCGCCATCAAATGCAATTCTTACCTGTCCCTCAGGTATCTGTGCAGCTTCTTTCGGAGGCAACTTTACAACTGCCGCGGCACACTGCCGTGAATCAATAACTTGTTGAGCATCACTAACATTTGTTGTCAGAAACAAATCGACATCAAATGCATCCAAGTAGTCAACCACAGACTCTCCCGCAGTAAATGCGGAACGCGTTATATCCAGCTTCATATGCCGAATCGTATTTAATACTCTGAGGCCAGTCTCTGGGCTATTCCTAGACATAACTACAACTTCAACTAAAGGAGACCTCTCCCCAGCTTCAAGGTGAGAGTTTAGAGCAAGTAATGCTTGAACTAGAGGAAACCCTGTACCCGGAGATAATGGCAGGTCTTCATGTGTCAACATATAGTCACGATACCGATCAATAGCTGCATCACGATCGGTATCAAACATATCTCTAAATATTTGGTCTGACTCATTCATATCAAATAATGCGGTAGCAGATATCCCAACCACCAGCGTTTTACTCAAATCTAATGCCATAACATCTCCCTGTTTCAGTCAGATAAAAACTACAGTTCATCATTCATAGTTGTTAGTTCCCCAACCTCTCTGCCAACCCTGAATACCGCTCGGTCTTTTTCCGCACCGCCTGTGCCAGCAGGGCGCGATCGCCGTAGAGATCGAGCCGCGCCTTGGCGCGGGTGATGCCGGTATAGACCAGCTCGCGGGTCAGCAGCGGGCTGGGGCTGTCGGGCAGCACCAGCACCGTATGGGCAAACTCCGAGCCCTGGGACTTGTGGATGGTCATGGCATAGACCGTCTCGTGGGGGGGCAATCGGCTGGGCAAGAGGGCGCGCAGGGTGCCGTCCGGCTGCTCGAACCAGACCTTGAGCCGCCCGGTTTCATCGGGCAGGCAGAGCCCCATGTCGCCGTTGTAGAGGCCGACCCCGTGATCGTTGCGCACCACCATCACCGGGCGGCCGGCATACCAGTCGCCGTCACGGGCAATGAGCCCGGCCCGTGACAGGGCCAATTCGAGCCGCTCGTTGAGACCCTGCACTCCGAAGGGGCCATCCCGCAGGGCGCAGAGGATCTGGAAGCCGTTGAACGCCTTGAACACCGCCGCCGGATCTTCTCCGGCCCGGGCCGCCTTGAGATAGCTGCCGTAACCGGCGACCCCCTGGGCAATCAACTCGTCATAGGCCTCCCCGGCCCAGGGGTGCAGGCTGATGTCGCCAAATCCTGCGCCCCAGACCGCCTCCACCACCGCCCCGTCGCCGCCGTTGCAGGCCCGCGCCAGCTGGCCTATGCCCGAATGCTGATCGAAGCGCCAGCTCTTGGAGAGCAGGCAGAGGCTGTCGCGCACACTGGCCCCCGCAGGTCTGCCCTGCAGGCGGTAGCCAGTCTGGCGGGAGAGCCAGTCCGCCTGCGCCGGGCTGATGCCCTGTTCGATAAAGCTGCAGATATCCCCGAGCACGGCCCCCGCCTCCACCGAGGCGAGCTGATCCTTGTCGCCGAGCAGGATGAGGCGGGCGTGGCTGGGCAGCGCATCCAGCAGGCGCGCCATCATCGGCAGGTCCACCATGGAGGCCTCGTCCACCACCAGCAGGTCCAGGTGCAGCGGGTTGCCTCTGTGGTGGCGGAACTGGCTGCGCCCGGGGATCACCCCGAGCAGCCGGTGCAATGTGCCCGCCTCTGTGGGGATGGCATCACGCCACTCGGGGGGCAGATCCAGGGCCTGCAGGGCAGAACCGATACTCTCGGTGAGGCGCGCCGCCGCCTTGCCGGTGGGGGCCACCAGCCGGATCGCCGGGGCCTTGCCCGATTGCAGGCCGGTCTCCACCAGGATGGCGAGCAGTTTGGCGACCGTGGTAGTCTTGCCGGTGCCGGGGCCACCGGAGATGACCGCGAAGGGGCGCGCCGCCGCGGTGGCCGCCGCCAGCTTCTGGCCGTTGCAGCAGAGCGCCTCGGGCACCAGGGTATCCAGCCGCTCCAGCTCGTTTGCCGCCTGGGCGCTCCCCAGCAGAGACTCCACGGCGGTCCAATCCACCTCGTGCGGGAACACCAGATCCAGGTACTTCTCGACGAAGTGGCGGGTGGAGAAATCCGGAGCGAGGCGGACTTTCAGCAGCGCATCGAACACCAGGCCGTAGTCGCGGGCAAAGAGGCGCGACAGGGCCGGGGCAATCTCGGGCCATTCGGCTCTTTCACTTAATGCGCGCAGATGGCGGGCCACCCCCAGCTCAAAGTCGTGGTAGCGGGTGAGGTAGAGGCGATCGCGCCAGAGCCGCAGTGGCCAGCGGGGGGTCTCCCCCTCCTCCTGCTCGCAGCCAACCAGGGGGCTGGCCGCAAACAGGGCGGGCCAGCTCGCAGGATCCGCGAGATCGGCCAGCAGATCCCGGCCCTGATCCGGATCCAGCACGAAGGGGCGCAGGGAGCCGGCAGATAGCATCGCCAGCGGCAGGCAGACATGGCCGCGCCCCAGCTCGAAGCAGGCGAGCGCCGCCCCCAGCACCAGCTCGGGGCTGCCGCCAAGGTCGGCCACCAGTTTGGCAAATTGCAGATCAAGCTGGCGGATGCGCCCCGCCAGCGCCAGGGCTTTCAGCCGTTCGATCACAACGTCGCTCTTTATGCCACCACTCATAGTTCTGCCTCGTTCAATGCGTCTGAGGAGATGGCGCCCGAGCCATCCCCTTCCCTAAACAGCCGATCCAGCCCCAGCACCAGCTCCCGGCTGGGCCGGGCATGGAAAATGCCCCCCTGGGGCATGCCGCGCAGGAAGAGATAGAAGACCCCGCCAAAGTGCCGGTCGAAGTCGTAGCCCGGCAGCCGCAGGGCGAGCAGCCGGTGCAGCGCCAGCGAATAGAGCTGGTATTGCAGGTCGTAGCGATGCTCCACCATGGCCGACTCCAGCGCCGGGCGGCCGTAATCGGCGGGGCTCATGCCAAGGTGGTTCGATTTGTAGTCGAGCAGATACCAGCGCCCCTGCCACTCGAACACCAGGTCGATAAAGCCCTTGAGCATGCCCTGCACGGTGGCAAAGCCGAGCGGCTTGCCGCCCCGCGACAGGGGGTCGTGCCGCTGGCAGAGCGCGGTGAGCGCCGGTGCCGTCACCCGCCCCATGGGCAGGAAGAACTCCAGCTCCACCTGTTTGCGCTCGGGGGCCAGATCCCGCAGCCGCACCGGATCCCCAAGGCCGGTCTCAAGGGGCGTATCCAGCACCGCCTCCACCTGCTGTTGCAACACGGGGGCCCAGCCCTCGTCGAACCCCTCCTGGGCCAGCAGGGCGGCGATATGCTCTGCCAGCGGCTCGCCCCCCGCGATCTGGAAGTCGATGGTCTCGAACAGGCTGTGGAGCAGGGTGCCGGGGCGCGCCCCCTTGGGGAAGGTGAAGATGGAAGGGGCTGGCGCCTCCTCGTCCTGCACGGTGGCGGCGGCCTCGGTGGCCACCTCGTCGTCGAAACCGGGGTTGGCCAGCACCCCCTTGCCGTGGCCGTTGCCCTGGGCCGCGAGCCCGGAGTAGGAGCTGATCCACCAGTCCCGCTCAAGCTGGCCCTTGAACTCGCGCACTTTGGGTTCCCCCAGTTGCTCCTCTTCGGCGGGCAGCGGGGCCGGGCGGGTGAGCGAGGGCTCACCGACGGCCACCCCGGGCAGGGCCTGGGCCAACTCGGTGAGGGCGGTGGCCAGGGTGGCGGCGTCCCCTTCTTCGCCTTTTTGCAGCAGGTAGCCGATGGCGGTGCGGTGCAGGTCGGTCTTCTCCGACTTGCCCGCCCCGGAGCGCACCGGCGCCAGCCCGAGCCAGGTGGCATAGACCCCCCGGGTCAGGGCCACGTAGAGCAGGCGCAAGTCTTCGGCGAGCCGCTCCTTGTCGGCCTCGGCCAGGGACTCCTCGGCGCCGGTGAGATCGAGCACGGTGCGATTGCCCGCCTCCCCCGCTTCGTGGAACAGGGGGGTGTCGGCGGCGCGGTGACTGCAAATGAACGGCAGGAAGACCAGCGGGTACTCCAGCCCCTTGGACTTGTGGATGGTGACGATCTGCACCAGCTTGCGCTCGGACTCCAGACGAAGTATCTGCTCCCCGTCCTGGCCGTTGGGCTGGCTCACCGCCTCCCCCAGCCAGCGCAGCAGGGCGTATTCCCCGTCCAGCTCGCCGCTCGCCTGTTGCAGCAGCTCGCCGAGATGGAGGAAGTTGGTCAGCCGCCGCTCCCCGTAGGGACTCGCCAGCAGGGAGGCGGCGAGGTTGCGCCCGTGCAGCAGGGCCCGCAACATGGCCAGCACCCCGTGGCGGTGCCAGATCTTGCGGTACTCCATGAACTCCTGCACCGCGCTCTCCCAGGCTCGCTCGTCAGAGGCCAGCGCGTCCAGGGCCCTGGCATCGAGATCGAACAGGCCGGTGGCAAGCGCCGCCCGCAGGCTTCGCTCATCGCTCGGGTTCTGGCAGGCGTGCAGGATCAGCAGGATCTCCCGCGCCTCCACCTGGGCCAGCACGCTCTCGCGGTTCGATAGATAGACGGAGGCGATGGCAAGGCGCGCCAGTTCCTGCTGCACCAGCTTGCCCTCGGCGCCGGTACGCACCAGCACGGCGATATCCCCGGCCCTGACCGGCTCGCTGCCGAGCATCGCCTTGCCCTCCCGGGCCAGGCTGAGCAGGCGGTGGATCTCCGCCGCCGTGGCGCGGGCCATCCTGCTCTGGTACTCCCCCTTGTTGAAGGTGGGCTGACCGGTGAGCTGCCAGCAGTGCAGTACAGGGGCGGCTTGACCCTCGATCAGCAGCGCCCGGCTCTTGCCCTGCGCCTCCACCGGCAGGAAGGGGATGTCCGCCTCGTAGATGAAGGGATCCTTCGCCCGCTCGAACAGGCCGTTGACCGCCGCCACCAGGGCGCCACTTGAGCGGTAGTTGCGCCCCAGGGTGTAGTGGGCGCTCACATTTCGCCTGGCCTGGATGTAGGTGAAGATGTCGGCGCCACGAAAGCCATAGATGGCCTGCTTGGGGTCGCCAATCATCAGCAGCGCCGTGTCCCGATGGCCGCCGTAAAGCCGGTGGAAGATGCGGTACTGCTGGGGGTCGGTATCCTGGAATTCATCGATCATGGCGACCCGGTAGGTGGCGCGGATGCGTTCGCACAGCCGCTCCCCCAGGCCGGATCCGAGCGCCCCGTCGAGATCCCGCAGAAGATCGTCGAAGGAGAGCTGATGGGCCTGGCGCTTGCTCTCCTGCATCCGGCTGCGCACCACCCTGGCCGCCCGCTGCAGGATCAGATCCCGAATACCGGGGCGGCTCGCCAGCAGGGCGTCTATCTCGCCAAAGAGCGGCAGGGTCGGCACAGACCCTCCCTTCTTGAGGTTCTCCTCCAGCGCCTGCTGGCCGAAGCGCTCCAGCTCCTTGGGCAGGACGTAGCCGCTGGTCTCGTCCTGCGCCCAGTCGGCAATTTTGGCAAGCCAGCCTTCGTAGTTCTTGCCGGTGTAGCGGCTTACTTGCCCCTCGGTCTGGCGGCGGATCTCGTCCGTCTGCGCCAGCCACCCGGCTTTCACCGCCCCGATGCGGGCCATGGCGACGCTGTGCCGCTCGGCCAGGGTCTCGTCCCCCGCCGGCGGGCGCATCTCCAGCTCGTCGTTGTCGAGCCAGCTCCCCATCTCCCGCAGCAGGGCGGCGGGGCTCGGCCAGAGCCTTCTTACCGCCCGGGCCAGGGGCTGATCCACCGGATAGAACTCGGCGCGCCAGTAGTCACTCACCGCCTGCAGCCGGAGCCGACTGTCGTCGGTCAAAAATTCGGTTTCAAAGAGGGCGCCCGACTCGAAGGCGTTCTGCCTGAGCATGCGCTGGCAGAAGCCGTGGATGGTGAAGACCGCCGCCTCGTCCATCTGCCGCTCGGCGGCCAGCAGGCGACGGGCCGCCAGGTCGTGATCCTCCACCTCCGCCAGCAGCTGGGCCAGCAGGGCGTCCTTGCTCTCACCGCGCATGAAGGCGAGGCGCGCCTCGTGGATGCGGGCGCGGATCCGCCCCCTCAGTTCGGCGGTGGCCGCCTCGGTAAAGGTCACCACCAGGATCTCGGTCACCGACAGGGGCCGCTCGTGGGCACAGGGTTGACCGGCGTCTCCCCCCTCTTCGCCTGCTTGTTCGATAGCCGGGCCGTGGCCCAGCAAGAGGCGCAGATAGAGGCCGGCGATGGTGTAGGTCTTGCCGGTCCCGGCGGAGGCCTCGATCAGGCGCTCGCCATACAGGGGAAAACGCAGGGGATTGAGCGGGTTAGCCATTATTGCAACTCCTCGAGGGCCTGATGGAGCGGGGTCAGGTGTTCACGGGCCAGCCCCTGCAACTGGGCCAGCACCTCGTCATCGAGCTCCGGGAAGCAGCGGGCGACGTAGAGGTCCTGCCCCTCCCCCGTCACCATGTAGCCGCCGTTGAAACGGGCAAGCGCCGCCTTGTCGGCGGCATCCGGTTTGTCCGGATCCAGCTCGATCGCCTTGAGCCACTCCCAGGCGGTGCTCGGGAAGAAGGGCAGCGGCCGCTTCATTCCCAGGGTCCAGAGCGCCACCAGGGCCGCCAACTTGGGGCGCGCCTCGTCCGCCGGGAGCCTGGGCAGTCGCAGGCTCTGCTTGGCATCGAACAGCAGGGTGTCGCCGGGGGCGCAGCTCAATGAGAGGCAGAGGTGCTGGATCCAGGCCAGCAGCAGATCCTTGCCGTTGAAGCTGCCGGGTTTGACCACCAGCAAGCGTCCCTTCTGGGTGTCGACCCACCCCTGCAACTGGCCCTGGGCCAGGGCAATGTCGATCTCCACCGCCTGTTTGTCTGCCTCATTGGCCGCCACCCAGGGCCGCAGCCGATCCGCCAGCTTGCCCATCTCGCCGTCCAGATCCTCCAGCAGCAGGCTGCCGAACCAGCCTTGCGGCAGCAGGCCGGTCAGCTGCAACCGTTCGCGCCGTATTTCACTGTCCCCCTCGGTCAGATGGGCGTCCAGCAGCAGCGCCTTGAGCTGGTAGTGCTGCAGGCCGTCCAGCTCGAAGGGCTCGCTGTCTTCGATGGTCGCCTCCTCCAGCTCGAACCACACCTTGAGACGGCGGTTGAGGAAGTAGCGGGCGGGCTGGCGATAGAAGCGCAGCAGCTCCGCCAGCTCCAGCCCCTGCTCCCTGCCCCATTCGGGAGGCAGGGGCAGATCGCCGCTCTGGAAATTGGCGGCCCCCCGCTCCGGGCTCAGGGCCGGCAGCCAGTCGGCGGCATAGGTGAAGAGGCCGGAGCCGGGCTCGGGGTGGAAGTAGGCCGGGCTGTAGGGGGTGAGCGGATGCCGGGTGATGAGGTGCTCCAGCAGTCTGCGCCCCGAGCTCTCGTCGTCGAGCTCCTCGTCCCCCGCCAGCACGAAGCCCTGGCGCACATAGTCGATGAGCTCCGCCAGCAGCACGGAGGGCACCTTCTCGCTGTTGTCCTGGGCGCTGAACCCCTGATAGCTGATGTAGAGCCCCTGCTGGGCGCTGAGCAGCGCCTCGAGGAAGAGGTAGCGGTCGTCATCCCGGCGGGATCTGTCCCCGCGCCGACCGGCCACCGCCATCAGATCGAAGCCCATGGGGGGCAGGGTGCGCGGGTAGACGCCGTCGTTCATGCCGAGCAGGCAGACCTGACGGAAGGGAATGGAGCGCATCGGCATCAGGGTGCAGAAGTTGACCTGACCGGCGAGGAAACGCTGGCTGGAGCGGGACTCCCCCAGCACGCTGCCGAGGTAGTCCTGCAACAGGTCGGCACTGATGGCCTGCTCGAAGCGGGCCTCGCCGAGCTGGGCCTGCCAGTCGGTGAGCTGGCTGCGGATGAGCTGGAGCTGGCGCTCCTCATCCTCGTCGGCCAGATAGAAGCGATCCAGCAGCGCGTTGAGGCAGGCGTGCCACTCGGGCAGCGGCTGCGCCTGTTGCAGCCGGGGCAGAAATTCCGCCAGGGAGTCGACGAACCAGGCGAGCTTGCCCAGCGCCAGCCCCTGCTGACCCTCGATGTCCGCATAGGGCAGGATCCCGGCCACGGGCTCGCCGTCCCCCATGGCGAAGCCGAGCAGCATGCGGCGCAGACCGAACAGCCAGCTGTTGCCAGACAGGCGCGGCAGATCGAAGCGCTCCGGGTAGCCGTCGTCCAGCCCCCAGCGGATGCCGGTCTCCTGCACCCAGCGCCGCAGCTGGTTGAACTCGTCGTCGTCCAGCTCGAAGCGGCGCAGCACGGCGGGCACCTCGAGAATGGCGAGCAGCTCCCCCGCCCCGAAGCGGGCGTTCGGCAGCCTGAGCAGGGCGAGGAAGCTCTGCAGCAGCGGGCTCTCCTGGCTTGCCGCCCGGTCGGAGATCGCGAAGGGGATCCGGCCGCGGGCGCCGCCGCTCTCCTTGCCAAAGACGGCCTGGATGTAGGGGCCGTAGCTGTTCACGTCCGGCATCATCACCACCACGTCCTTGGGGGTGAGGGTGGGATCCAGCTCGAACAGCGCCAGCAGGCGGTCGTGCAGCACCTCGAGCTCCCGCATGGGGCCGTGGCAGGCGTGGATCTGCAGGGAGCCGTCATCCAGGCTGACGGGGCTCTTGTGGTGGCTGGCATCGAGGCTGAACTCGCCTGCCCCCCGTTCGGCCAGCTCCAGCACGTCCTTCTGGATGGCGCGCAGCAAGCTGGTGTCGTCGATATCGACGAAGGCGTCTATTTGAGGCACCTCCAATTCCATCAGCTGATGCAGGTAGTCGCGCCCCAGCTTGCCCATGGAGGCGAGCAGCGGGTTGGCGGGGCCCTGCAGGGTCTCGAGATCCGTGCCGGGCTTGAGCCTGTTTTCCAGCCGCGCCAGGGTCTTTCTGTCCAGCAGATCCCCCCAGTAGTAGCGACAGGGGTTGGTGACGAACAGGTGCACCTCCACCTCGGCGCGGCTGCCGAGGGCCAGCAGGGCCTCCACGTAGCGCGGCGGCAGGGCCGAGATGCCGAACACGAACACCCGTCGGGGCAGCTTGCCCGGCAGTTCGGCGCTGCGCGCCAACTCGTGGATAAACTCCTCGTAGAGGTTGGCGCGGTGGTAGCCGCTTGGGCTAAGGGCCAGGGTGCGGGCCACCAGCTCGCGCCAGAGCTCCGGCTGCCAATTCTGACCGCTGACCCCGGCCAATTCGAGCCCCAGCCCTTCCCCCTGTTCCCAGCGGGCGATCCAGTCCGGCCGGTAGACCAGATACTGGTCGAACAGATCCGCCACCTTCTGGCAGAGCTGCCAGAGCCGCACCTGTTCCGGCGCCTCCCCTTCGCTGCCCCCCAGATAGGCGGCGAGCGGGGCGAAGGCGGGTCTGCCGAGCAGGGCGGGCAATATGGTCATCAGCTGCCAGCTCATGGCACCCTTGTTGTAGGGGCTCTGGCGGGGCACATCCGCCAGCACCCGGGTGAACATCTCCCAGATAAAACTCGCGGGCAGGGGAAAGTCGATGTTGGCGGCGATGCCGAACGCCTTGGCCAGCTCCAGCTTGAGCCACTGGGCCATGCCCGGGCTCTGCACCAGGATCTGCTCCCGATCGAAGGGGTGGTCGAGGGGGGACTGCCGGATGCGGCTCACCAGCAGCTCCTTGAGCAGATCCAGCTGATTGGAGTGGTAGAGGGTAAACATGGACGACTCCCGCCGATTTCATGAAGAGGGGTGCGCGCCGGAAAATGTCTGGCATTCCCGTCACTTCACACGAATCGGGATTGTCGGGGATCGGGGGAGAAGATGCAAAAGGCGCTTGTTGCCCCGGAACGGGGCGCCGTCACACAAATGCCATAGGCCCGCAAACGGGCATAAAAAAGCCGGTGCTGGGCACCGGCCAAAAGGCGTTGGAAAACTCGAACTTGCGGGGTATTACCAGTTCTTGCCGAGACGGGCATCCAGGCTGAAGGCCCCTGCACCGGCCGCCGCCAGGGCCAGGAAGCCACCGGCCACGGAGAGGTTCTTCATGAACATCAGCATCTGCATCTGATCCGCAGGCTGATAGTGGAAGATGAAGGCCGCCATCAGGGTGAAACCGGCCAGCAGCACGGAGAGGCTGCGGGTAAACAGGCCCAGCACTATGGCGAGGCCGCCACCCAGCTCCAGCAGGATCACCAGGGGCAACATGAACCCGGGCACGCCCATGGCTTCCATATAGCCCTGGGTACCGGCGTAACCGCCGATCTTGCCCCAGCCTGCAATCACGAACATCAGCGCCAGCAGTACACGACCCACCAGCAGTGCCACATCTTTCATCTTGTCCATCGTCAGATTCCTTTGCTTACCATCATGGTATTAACAGTGTAAGAGCTAATTGTTAACTCATTCATTTCGCCGAGATTTATCTATCAAGGCAGATCAAACAGCAGGGCTTCACTCTCGCTCGAAGCCTTGAGCACCCAGGACGACTCGTCACGGCTGAGCAGGCCGTCGCCGGGTCGGGCAGCCAGACCGTTGCCAGTCAGCTCCCCTGAAATCAAATGCAGGTAACCATGACGTCCTTGCAATGCCCACTCGAGGGTCTCCCCTTCGGCGAGCTGCAGCCGCCATACCTTGGCCTGCTGGCGGATCCTGAAGGATCCTGCCTCGCCATCCGGCGACGCCACCAGCGTCATGCCGGGTTTGCTTTCGATCTTCTTCTGCTGATAACCGGGAGTCGTGCCGTGTTCGTTCGGCTCGATCCAGATTTGCAGCAGGGAGAGCGGCTCGGTCTGCGAGGGGTTGTACTCGCTGTGCCGGATGCCGGACCCTGCGCTCATCAGCTGGAATTCCCCCGCCGGGATCTGCTCGGCGTGGCCGAGGCTGTCCTTGTGCTCTATGGTGCCGCTCAGCACGCAGGTGAGGATCTCCATGTTGGCGTGAGGGTGGGTCGCGAAACCGCCACCCGGCGCCACCAGATCCTGGTTGATGACCCGCAGGGCCGAGTGCCCCATCCATTCCGGGTCATAGTAGTGACCGAAGGAGAAGCTGTGACGGGCGTCCAGCCAGCCAAAGTTGGCCTTGCCCCGTGCTTCTGCGGCTCTCAATTTCATCATGGTGTGCTCCTCACTGACCAAAGTGGTTCATTAACGCTGGCGACCGTCACCCAGACCGAAGGGGATGCGGTAGCTGCTGCTCTCGTCGCCCAGGCTCACCGTCAGGTTGCCCTGGGTGCGGCTCGGGATCTGCACCTGCTGTGTGCCCATCAGGCTGGCGTGGACGGAGGCCAGCAGATCACCGGACTCGTCACGCACCTCCAGCATGGGGTTGGCCTTGCCATCCATCGCGGCGGTGGCGCTCCAGTTGACGAACAGCACGCCAGGGGCGGCATTGAAATCAGCCGGCACGGAGGCCTGGGCAACACCTGCGGTCATCAGGCCTGCAACGGCCAGCATCTTGATTACGTTTTTCATGTTCTTTCACTCTCTTGGTTTTTGTGTCATTGCCAAGGCCGCTGTGGCCCGAATCAATGCATCCATGCAAGAGATCATTCAAATACTATGTTGTTCTTTCACCGACATCAGACATCGCTCTTTGTGATGTCTCAGCCCGGAACTACCTTTTATTTGGCCGCTTGGCCTTCCTGCCTAAGCGTTGGTTGAATATTAAAGTGGCTTGCCATAAGTTGTTAGCGAGATAATCTGGTAAACACATTCAAAAAAATTGAAGGTTGGATATGACCAAGGAATCGAACAAGGAGCGGGCGCTGACCCTGGAGGCGATCCGGGTGCTGGATGCCATCGATCGCCGTGGGAGCTTCGCGGCGGCGGCGGACGAGCTGGGCAAGGTCCCCTCCGCCCTGAGCTACACGGTGCAGAAGCTGGAGGACGAGCTGGACGCCATGCTGTTCGATCGCAGCGGCCACAGGACCAAGTTCACCCCGGCCGGGCGCATGCTGCTGGAGCGGGGCCGGGTGCTGCTGGACGCGGCCGAGCACCTGGTGGGGGAGACCCGGGCCCTGGCCCGGGGATGGGAGACCGACATCACCATCGCCGTCGACGCCCTGGTCCCCCTGCAGGCACTCTACCCCCTGGTGGAGCGGCTGGCCGAGCTGACGGATACCCGGCTGCGACTGCGGGCCGAGGTGCTGGCCGGCAGCTGGGAGTGTCTGGAGGATGGCCGCGCCGACCTGCTCATCTCCTCCCTCAACCCCGACATCACCCTGACCGGCATCAAGCATCAGCCGCTGCAGGAGGAGGTGATGCTCTACGTCGCCCACCCGGATCACCCCCTGCACCTGGAGCCCGAGCCCCTGGCGGACGAGACCCTGCGCCGCCATCGCGCCATCGCGGTGGCCGACACGGCGCTGCGCAAGCCGGTGCTCACCTATCGCCTGCTGGACAAGCAGCCGCGCCTCACCGTCAGCACCATGGGGGAGAAACGGGACGCCCTGCTGGCGGGGCTCGGCATCGGCACCATGCCGCAGAGCTGGATCGAAGAGGACATCAGGGCGGGCAGACTCAAGGTGATCAGCCCCGAGTATCGCCACCAGATCCAGGTCGTGCTGGCCTGGCGGCGGGACACCATGGGCAAGGCCAAGAGCTGGCTGGTGCGGGAGATCCCCAAGCTGTTCCCCTGCAAGGGGGAATAAGGGCCTGTCTCCCGGGGTCGGTGGCGCAGGAAGCGCCAAAACTGCGCCTCTTTCTTGACGGCGGGCTCAGATTCGGGGAAAAGAAAAAAAGCGGACCTCTTGCGAGTTCCGCTCAATGCCAGGAAAGAATAAAACCTTGCGGTTAAAAAAACCCTTAAATTGGAAGCAAACAATCGTTTTCTCAACCAGGAAGGTATTGAATCCGATTCGTGTTGAATTATGTGCGATGTAATATGCATCACCAGCAAAATGTTGAAAGGTTGAAGGATATGCACCACCGAGTGTCACTTTCTGCCACCTTGCACCACAACTGGTCAGGCCATTTCAGCCGTCATCACCGGGTTACTCTCCTCTGGTTTTTCTAGGTGTCAAAAATTGAGCCCAATACAGACAAACCACTCATTTTCTGACACGACTAAAAATGCAGATAAAGGAATAGTTGCATGACCTACAGCCAGACCCTGGCCAATCACATCCTCGACACCCTGAAGAAGACGCTCACCGACAAGGGGATCCGCTACCAGACCCTGGCCGAAGCCATGGGGGTTTCCATCGCCACCGTGAAGCGCATGATGAACAAGCCCTCCCTGCCATTCGACACCCTGCTGGAGATCTGCCACCTGGTGGGGCTCTCGTTCGAGGAGCTGCTGGATCGCACCCAGGATGCCCAGAGCCGGCGCGCCGTCTTCACCCAGGAGCAGGACGAGGCATTCCACAAGGAGCCCGGGCTCTACGCCTTCCTCGCCAACATCTTCTGGCGCGACAAGACCCTGATCGATCTCAAGCGGGAGTACGGCCTGACCGACGCCTCCTGCTACCTCTATCTGCGCAAGCTGGAGAAGCTCGGCATCCTGCAGCTCGGCATCGACAACAGCTACCACTTCCTCATCAGCGAGCGGATCAGCTTCGAGCAGCACAGCCGCTTCGCCCGCCAGCAGGCGCGCCAGGCCATGTCGGTGCTGGGGGACTATCTGGTGGAAAACATGCACAAGCCCAACAACTACATGGCGCTGTGCCAGCTTCACCTGGACGAGCCCGAGGCCATGGCACTGATCGATCGCATGAAGGAGTACTGGCACCAGGAGCTCAAGCTCAACCGTCCCGCCATCGGCCAGCGGGAGGGCAGCAAGACCTACACCATGTCCCTGCAACTGGCGGACTGCGGCTACCAGAGCTTCGACGATCTGATCCCCAACATCGACAACTGATCCCGGCGGATCCTGCGGGATCCGCGGCGCTGGCGGCCCGCTACTCGGCAAGTTGAACTGGCTGCGATCTGATCTGCCCAAGACCGGTTGTACCGCCCGGGTATCGAGGCAGATGCGAATGGCCACTGTGCCCGTCAGTGCTCTGGCTATTTCCCTAATCGGCGAGCTGGGTTTGCTGCAGCTTGCCTGCGAGCGGCTGCAACACCCGTGTATCCAGACAGATGCGAATGGCATCCGGCCGCCAGTGCTCGATATCGCAATCCACCAGCGTTCCCCGCTCGTCGTAGTTGACCCGCACCAGTCTGAGCACGGCGCTCCCCTCCGCCAGATTGAGGGCGCGGGCTATCTCTCCCCGCGCCGCCGAAGGGGTGATCTCGAGACTGGCCCCGCCCTGGCCTATGCCATAGCGCTGCCGGTAGAGCTCGGTGAGGGAGTCCGCCAGGGGGGCGTTCGCGATATCGGGAAAGCGGCTCGCCAGCAGGTGGTGGCTGACGTGCAGCACGGGGCGGCCGTCGATGAAACGCAGGCGGCGGATTTCATAAAGCGGCGTGAAGGGGGCCAGCCCCATCCGGCTGCACAGCTCGCTGCTGGCAAGCGCCTTGCCGTGGGCCAGCACCCGGGTCTCGGCGGTGCGCTGCTGCTCGCCGATCCACTGGTGAAAGTGGGTGTGGATGGCGGGGTCATAGGTGAGCCTGGGCGGCGCCACAAACCAGCCGCGCCGCTCGGCACGGTAGATGAGGCCGTCCGCTTCCAGGCTGGAGAGCGCCTCCTTGATGGTGATGCGGGTGGTGGCGAAGCGCTCGCTGAGCGCCCGCTCGGCGGGCAACTGCTGCCCCGGGACCAGTTGGCCGCTGCCGATGTAGCGGCGCAAGGTCCGGCAAATCTGTTCGCACTTGGAGGGGATTCGGCTGTCGGTCACTGTCAGGTTCCTGTCGCTCATGGCTGGCATAGACCAGCGGCTGTCACCCGGAGTTGTACCCCCGCGGGATGACAGCCCGGTGACAGGTCGACATGTCATCAAATTGCCATCAAAGCGCCCCGCCACCGTCATATTCCCCCTCTAGCATCCCTCTCGAACCTTAACTGACCTAGTCCAGAGGGATGGGATGATGATGAAAAGCGTGATCGCAAGTGCACTGGCCCTGGCGGCCATCAGTCAGCCGCTCTATGCAGCCGAGAATATCGCGGATCTGGAAAAAGCCGCCCGCGGCGAAGGCCAGCTCCAGAGCGTCGGCATGCCCGACAGCTGGGCCAACTGGAAGGACACCTGGCAGCAGCTCGGCAGCCTCTACGGCATCAAGCATCAGGACACCGACATGAGCTCGGCCCAGGAGATCGCCAAGTTCGCCGCCGAGAAGGCCAACGCCACCGCCGACATCGGCGACGTGGGCGGCGCCTTCGGTCCGGTTGCGGTCAAGCAGGGGGTCACCCAGCCCTACAAGCCCTCCACCTGGGCTGACATTCCCAACTGGGCCAAAGATGCGGACGGCCACTGGATGCTGGCCTATACCGGCACCATCGCCTTCCTGATCAACAAGGATCTGGTCAAGGCCGCCCCCACCAGCTGGCAATCCCTGCTGGGTGGCGACTACAAGGTGACCCTGGGTGACGTGGGCGTTGCCTCCCAGGCCAACAACGGCGTGCTGGCGGCGGCCTATGCCACTGGCGGCAGCGAGAAGAACCTCAAGCCCGCGCTGGAGCTGTTCGGTCAGCTGGCCAAGCAGGGTCGCCTGTCGCTGAACGACCCGACCATCGCCAACATCGAGAAGGGCGAGGTGGAAGTGGGCGTGCTGTGGGACTTCAACGCCCTGAACTACCGCGACCAGATCGACCCCAGGAAGTTTGACGTGGTGATCCCGAGCGACGGCTCCGTCATCGCCGGCTACACCACCATCATCAACAAGTGGGCCAAGAACCCCAACGCCGCCAAGCTGGCCCGTGAATACATCCTCTCCGATGCGGGGCAAATCAACCTGGCCCGTGGCTACGCCCGCCCCATCCGCAGCAACGTGACCCTGCCGGATGACGTCAAGGCCAAGCTGCTGCCGGCCGAGCAGTATGCCAACGCCAAGCCGGTGCAGGACCATGCCGCCTGGGAACAGAGCTCCAAGGCCCTGCCGCGCCAGTGGCAGGAAACCGTCATGATCAACATGCAGTAAGGGAATCCAGTGCAACACAAGGTGATAGTGGTACTTGTGGATGGTCTGGCAGCCGAGGTAGCCCATTGCATGGGCTACCTCGGTGGCATGGTGGAGGCGGGGCGGGGCCTGCATACGACCCTGAATGCCGCCCTGCCGTCTCTCTCCCGGCCTCTCTACGAGTGCATCCTGACCGGCGTGCCACCGGTGGCGAGCGGCATCACCCACAACGGGGTGAGTCGCCTGAGCCTGCATGACTCCATCTTCCATCTGGCCCGTGCCGCGGGCAAACGCACCGCGGCCGCGGCCTATTACTGGGTGAGCGAGCTCTACAACCAGAGCCCCTGGCTGGCGGCCCGCGATCGCTTCACTCACGACGAGCAGCTGCCGATCCAGCACGGCTGCTTCTACTGGGATGACGCCTACCCCGACAGTCATCTGCTGATGGACGGCGAGTGGCTGCGCAGCCAGTACGACCCCGATTTTCTGCTGATCCACCCGATGGGGGTGGACGATGCCGGCCACAAGTTCGGCCTCGACTCACGCCAGTACCGCAACCAGGCGCGCCGCATGGACAGCCTGCTGGCCGATCTGCTGCCCCAGTGGCTGGCACAGGGGTATCAGGTGGTGATCACCTCGGATCACGGCATGAACGAGGATCTCAGCCATGGAGGCACTCTGCCGGAGGAGCGCACCGTGCCGCTCTGGCTGTTTGGCGACGCCTTCGTCGAGCGCTGGCCGGATGGGGTAGCGATCGCCCAGACCCAGCTCTGCGTCCTGATGGCCGACCTGCTGGGGGTGCCCCACGACAAGCCGGTGGCTCCCCCGCTGCTCAAGGCGGCCTTTATGCGCGAGGTGCACTGATGATGCCTGCAACCACCGAGATCCTCGTGGCTCAACCCGTGGCAACCAAGCACAAGGTGCGCCGCCACTGGCTGCCGGCCCTGGTGCTGCTGCCGTTCGTCCTCTTGATGATCCTGTTCCAGCTCGCTCCCATGGTGTGGGTGCTGGTGGGCAGCTTTCAGACCCCGGATGGCTGGGGCCTCGGCTACTACCGGGAGATTTTGAGCTCCCCCTTCTACCTGCAATCGTTCGGCAACTCGTTGCGCATCGCCGGTATCGCCAGTCTGGCGGGGCTTGCCATCGGCACCCTGGGGGCCGCCGCGCTGCGCCACAGCGGCGAGCGGGTCAAACGGATGCTGCTGGCCTTTGTCACCATGACCGGCAACTTCAGCGGCGTGCCGCTGGCGTTCGCCTTCATCATCATTCTTGGCATCAACGGCGCCCTTACCCTGCTGCTCAAATCCTGGGGCCTCATCGACGGCTTCAACCTCTACTCGGGGTCGGGTCTTATCCTCATCTACACCTATTTCCAGATCCCGCTGG
Source organism: Aeromonas sp. FDAARGOS 1409 (assembly GCF_019048705.1). NCBI lineage: Bacteria > Pseudomonadati > Pseudomonadota > Gammaproteobacteria > Aeromonadales > Aeromonadaceae > Aeromonas > Aeromonas sp. FDAARGOS 1409. Next base: position 1,716,588 of record NZ_CP077395.1, on the reverse strand, counting down.
CCCTGCTGCTGCTCTACCCGGCGTTCGACGCGCTGCAGGATGAGTGGCCCCAGGCCGCCGCGCTGCTCGGGGCGAGCAAGGGGCAGTATGTGTGGCACGTGGCACTGCCGGTGCTCACCCCTGCCCTGCTCGGCACCCTGATCATCCTGTTTGCCAACGCGGTGGGGGCCTATGCCTCCGCCTATGCCCTCACCACCGGCAACTTCAACCTGGTGACCATCCGGGTGGCCAGCCTGGTCTCCGGCGACATCTTCCTCGAGCCGAACATGGCAGCGGCGCTGGCGGTGATCCTGATGGTGCTGCTGGGGGTGGTGACGGCCGCCAACCAGTGGCTGCTGAAAAAGAGCTACGTGAACAAGGGGCAATCCCATGCATGATTTGAAACCGGGCTGGCCGCGCTGGGTGCTGGGGGCCCTGGTGGCCACCCTGCTGCTACCGCTGCTGGCCACCTTTCTCTATTCGATTTCCACCCGCTGGGGGGCGACCCTGCTGCCGGATGGCTTCACCCTCGACTGGTATCTGAAGCTCTGGGGCGACCCGCGCTTTCTCGCGGCCTTTGGCCGAAGCCTCCTGGTCTGTTTCGCCACCCTGCTGCTGGGGACCCTGGTGCTGGTACCGACCGTGCTGGTGGTGGCCTACTACTTCCCGAAGCTGGATCCCTGGATGAACCTGCTGATCCTGCTCCCCTTCGCGGTGCCACCTGTGGTCTCCTCGGTGGGGCTGCTGCAGATCTACGCCGATGGCGTTCTGCCCATCATAGGTACGCCGTGGATCCTCATCGGCACCTGGTTCACCGTGGTGCTGCCCTTCATGTACCGGGCGCTGGCCAACAGTTTGCAGGGGGTACCGCTGAAGGATCTGATGGATGCCGCCCATCTGCTGGGGGCGAGCAGCGCCCGCGCCTTCCTGCTGGTGGTGATCCCCTGCCTGCGCAAGGGGCTGCTGGCGGCACTGTTTCTCTCGCTCTCCTTCCTGCTCGGCGAGTTCGTGTTTGCCAACATGCTGGTGGGCACCCGTTACGAGACCCTGCAGGTCTACCTCTACAACATGCGTGCCACCTCGGGCCATTTCACCAGCGCCCTGGTGATGAGCTACTTCCTGCTGACCCTGCTGCTCACCTGGGCGGCCAACAGATTTCATCGGTGAATCAACATGTTCCATCTAGAAGTGAATCAACTGCACAAATCCTACGGCGACACCAGGGTGTTCGAGGGGATCGAATTCGGCATCCGCAAGGGGGAGCTGGTGACCCTGCTCGGCCCCTCCGGCTGCGGTAAGTCAACCCTGCTGCGGGCGCTGGCCGGGCTCACCCCGGTGGATGGTGGTCAGGTGCGGGTGGCCGGTGAGGAGATCACCTGGCAGGAACCCCAGAAGCGGGGCATCGGCATGGTGTTCCAGAGCTATGCGCTCTTCCCCAACATGACGGTGTGGGACAACGTCGCCTTCGGCCTCAAGATGAAACCCCAGCCGGGACGGGATCTCGCCGCCAGCGTGCAAGAGGCGCTGGAGCTGGTGGAGCTGACCGGTTTCGAGCGCCGCTATCCGAGTGAGCTATCCGGCGGCCAGCGCCAGCGGGTGGCGCTGGCCCGGGCTTTGGTGGTACGGCCAAGGATCCTGCTGCTGGACGAGCCGCTCTCGGCGCTGGATGCCCGCATCCGCCGCAGCCTGCGCCAGCAGATCCGCGAGATCCAGCAGCGCCTTGAGCTCACCACCCTCTTCGTGACTCACGATCAGGAGGAGGCGCTGACCCTGTCGGACCGGATCTTCCTGATGAACAAGGGATCCATCGTGCAGAGCGGCACGCCGGAGGAGATCTACACCAGACCCGCCAGCGAGTTTGTGGCGGGCTTTATCGGCAACTACAACCTGCTCGGCGCCGAGCAGGGCAAGTCGCTGTTCGGCCCCCGTTTTCAGGGCAAGCTGGCGCTGCGACCGGAGTCCATCACCCTGCTGCCCGCCGGGGCGACCAGCAGCGAGCCCAGCCTGCCCGGCATCGTTCGCCAGCGACAGCTGCTCGGCAACGTCATCCGCTATCAGGTGGAGTGCGAGGCGGGGCTGTTGACGGTGGATTGCCTCAACCGCTCGGCCCGGGATCTGTGGCCGGTGGGCGGCGCCGTGACCCTGGCGGTGGCCCGGGATCAGCTCTGTGAGGTAGCATGAGGCAGCATTTCATTTCCATTTTCACTGCGAGGAGCGCCCATGGCACTGGCACTGTTTGATCTGGACGAGACCCTGATTGCCGGGGATTCCGCCAGCCTCTGGCTGGAGTACATGGTGGCCCAGGAGCTGGCCCCGGCGGGCATGGTCGCCGAGGAGCAGGCCATGATGTCCCTCTACCACCAGGGCAAGATGGACATGCACCAGTACATGGCTTTCACCCTGCAACCGCTGGCGGGCAGGTCGCGCCAGTGGCTGGATCAGCAGTGCCACCACTTCGCCGAGCAGGTGCTGCGCGAGCGCCTCTACCCCGAAGGGCTGGCACGCATCGAGTGGCATCGGGAGCGTGGCGACGAGCTGGTGCTCATCTCCGCCTCCGGCGAGCATCTGGTGGCGCCCATGGCAAAGATGCTGGGAATGGATCACTGCGTCGCCATCCTGCTTGATGAAGAGTCGGGGATGCTGACCGGCCAGACCCGCGGCACCCTGAGTTTTCGCGAGGGCAAGGTGGCCCGCATCAACCAGCTCTTTGCCGGGCGGGACAACCCCTGGCAGGGGAGCTTTGGCTACAGCGACTCCCACAACGATCTGCCCATGCTGAGGGCGGTGAGCCATCCCCATGCGGTCAATCCGGCCCCCGCGCTGCGCCAGTGCGCCTCGGAGCTGGGCTGGCCCCTGCTCCACTGGTCCGGGCAGGCCTGACCCTCCAGACGAGGAAGAGGCCCTCAGGCCTCTTCCTTGCTCAGCATGCCGTCGTCTGACGGCAAGCCGTTCGACGGCGCGGCCTCCCCCAGATGGATGCGGTTCTTGCCATCCCGCTTGGCCCGGTAGACCTCGGCATCGACCATGGCCAGCAGGTGCCTGGCATCCAGCCCAGAGGCGCTCGCCACCAGGCCGCCGCTGAAGGTGATCCCAAGGCCGGGCTCGCGCCAGTCCAGTGACTCCACCCCCTTGCGAAACTGCTCAAGCAGCATCAGGCAGAAGTGGACGTCCGGGTTGGCGAACAGCACCACCAGCTCCTCGCCGCCGTAGCGGCAGACCCAGCCATGATCTCCCAGCAATCGGGCGCCCAGGCTAGACACCCGCTTGAGCACCACGTCCCCGGTCTGGTGACCATAGGTATCATTGACCCGCTTGAAGCCATCCAGATCGATCATGGCCAGGCAGAAGGGATGCTGATCGAGCAGCAACCGGTTCAGACGCTCGTCGAAGAAGCGGCGGTTGTAGAGGCCGGTCAGCTTGTCCAGGTTCGCCTGCTGGCGCGCCTCGTGGTAATCCTTGCTCACCTCGGCCAGCTCGGCATAGACGTGCCTGAGCTCGCGCATCCCCCCGTGGGACAGCCCTTCCGGTTGCGTCCTGCTGGCGCGGATCCGGGTGGAAATCTCGTCCACCATGCGCCTGAAGTACCGGGACCAGATCAGCGCCAGCACCACGTAGAGCACGCTGGCAAGGACGATGATCCCGAGCACGTTGAGAGAGGCGCTCGCCACCACGGCCTGGATGCTGGAAGCCGGCAGCACGCTGATCAGCACCCAGTTGCGCTCCGGCAGCCGGCTGTAGGCCACGAACTGCCGCGACTCAGGATCCAGGAAGATGCCATCCGCCCCGTTGAAACGGGAGAGCCAGCTCGGGTGCGTCATGGGTTTGAGCAACCGGGACGGGTCGGGATGGGCCAGCACCTTGCCGGACTGGTTGACGATCATCTGGTAACCGCTGTTCCACTGACGGTTCAGCTGGGCGGAGAAGGGGGCCAGGATGGCATCGACCGCGAAGACGCCGCGCACCTTGCCCTCCTTGTCGGTGATGGCCCGTGCGAGCGCGATCACCAGGTTGCCGTTGGTGTAGTCGTAGTAGGGCTCGGTCCAGACCATCTCCCCCAGATGCTGGCTGGCCAGCTGATACCAGGGGCGCGTCCTGGGGTCGAAACCGGCATCCGCCTGCCAGGCGGGATAGATCAGCATCTGGCGCTCGGCGGTGCCCACATAGATGTAGACGAGATCCGCCATGACTCCCTTGTAGAGGCGCCACTCCCTGAGATAGGTCTCGGTGTTGAGCAGCCGGGGACCGCTGATGTCCTCCACCTTCACCCGGTCGTAGATGAGGGAGAACTGGCGCTCCAGCTCATGGAGATAAGGCTCGATGAAGACGTGGCGCAACTGGTGATTGGTGGCGAGCAGGCGCTGCTGCAACTCCCGTTGCAGGCTGCGCTCCATGTGCAGGTAGTAGATGGCCCCCAGCATCAGCACGGGGATGAAGAGCAGAAGCAGGCCCAGGCGCATCCGGGCAACCAGGGACCAGGTTTTTTTGGAGACTGCTCGCTTATCCAACCCTGACTCCTGCTATCCCCTGAGGCCGTGTAGTGTCAGAATATCAGCCCCGCCTGATGGCGTCCAAAGGGAAGCGTGCCATGTGGCCGACGAGAAGGAACTGGCCTGGATGTTGAACCCGGATCTGCTGACCGCGCTCCATTACTGCGCCGTGATCACCCTGACCGGCGCCATCACCTCGGAGTACTTCCTGTTCCGGCGCGGCATGTCCATCGACCAGGTGCGCAAGCTGCTGCTGGCGGACAGCCTGGCCGCGCTGGCCCTGCTGCTCATCTTCATCACCGGCCTGCTGCTGGTGCTCGCCCAACCGCAGCCCCCCGCCACCCTGCTCGCCAACCCCGGCTATCGCACCAAGCTGCTGCTGTTCTTCGTCATGGCCCTCAGCTTCGGCTACCCCAGCCGGCTGTTCCATCGCTGGCGCCGCTCCCTGCGCCAGGGGCGGGCCCCCATCGTCTCCACCCAGCAGCAGCTCTGGGTGATCTGGATCCTCAGGGGCAACCTGCTGCTGCTCGCCCTGCTGCCCCTGCTCGCCAGGCTGGCCAGTCGCTGACCCCCGGTCAGCGTGCAAATGACCGGCGACAAAGCCCCCCGCACACGGGTATCGTACTGAGAGGGGCCCGAGTGCCACCGCGACTCTTTCTCAGGGATGATTCCGTATGCGTTCAAACATGATGTTATTGATGGCCGCCGCCATCTGGGGGCTGGGCTTCGTCGCCCAGCGCCTGGGGATGGATCACATGGGGCCCTTCACCTTCAACGGCCTGCGCTTCCTGCTCGGCGCCCTCTCCCTGCTGCCCCTGCTGTGGTGGCTCAAGTCACGCCAGCCCGGGCAGCCGGCCGGTGATCGCCGCCTGCTGCTGACGGGGGGGCTGATCGCCGGCGGGGTGCTCTTCTCCGCCGCCTCCCTGCAACAGGTGGGGCTGCTCTATACCACGGCCGCCAAGGCGGGTTTCATCACCGGCCTCTACATCATACTGGTGCCCGTCATCGGCCTGGCCCTGCGCCACAAGACGGGGGCCAACACCTGGGTCGGCGCCCTCATCGCCATGGCCGGGCTCTACTATCTCAGCGTCACCGAGGAGTTCACCATAGGCTACGGCGATCTGTTGCAGGTGGTGGGGGCCCTGTTCTGGGCCGTGCACCTGCTGGTGCTGGATCACTACTCGAACCGGGTCGCCCCCATTCGCCTTGCCGGCGTGCAGTTCGTGGTGTGCGGCCTGCTGAGCCTGGCCACCGCCTTCGTCATCGAAACACCGACGGTGAGCGGCGCCCTGGCGGGCTGGCAGGCGCTGCTCTATGCGGGCCTGGTCTCGGTCGGCATCGGCTATACCCTGCAGGTGGTGGGGCAGCGCGGGGCCCACCCGGCCCACGCCGCCATCATCCTCAGCCTGGAGACGGTGTTCGCCGCCATCGGCGGCGTGCTGCTGCTGGGAGAGCACCTGGACGAACGAGCCATCGTCGGCTGCGCCCTGATGCTGGCGGGCATGCTCATCTCCCAGATCCGCCTGCGCTGGTGGTGGAAATCCCGCCGGGACAAGGTGCCCAGCCAGTCCTGAACAAGCGCCCCTTGGTCGGCTGCGCCCTGATGCTGGCGGGCATGCTCATCTCCCAAATCCGCCTGCGCTGGTGGTGGAAGTCCCGCCGGGACAAGGTGCCCAGCCAGTGAATGCAAAGAGGAGCCAGAATGGCTCCTCTTTCGTCTTGCGAACCGCGGAATGCGTCGCCACTCAGCCCTGAACGCTGGAGCAGAAGCTCACATCATCGCGCAGGGGATCGTTGCTCACGCTGTGATAGAGCTCGAAGCAGGGGCCGTCGCCAAAGGCGAGCCCGGCCGCGACGATATCGCCGATGTGCTCCTGCCAGCGCGGCCCGTACTGGCTGCGATCCGTGATGAGGTAGCGGGACTGGGCGTAGCGCCCGGCGGGAATGAGCTGAGTCTCCACCTCCCCCGTCCCCTGGGTGCCTGCCGGCACCGTGATGCCGATGTCGGTGCGGCACTGGGCCGGCGGCGTCACCTCGGGGTTGTCGTGGTAGATGAAGATCCACTCCCCCCCTTCCAGAGCGCGGGGCGCGGCCCACTGGTGCAGGCGGTGGCAGACGGCGTCATACCCTTCCCCATAGGGGCCGGTGACCCGGATATAGGCCAGGGTGCGGGCGTCCATCTCGACGGTTTTCATGGTGTTGCTCCTTGCTGATGAGAGGTCTTCAGCATAGGGGAGCAGCCCGTCCCAGGCGTGTCCCTCCTTGCGTTCCAGGTGTCCGTTCTTGCGCTTGTCGCGGCGAAACTCCCCCGGCGTGCAGCCATAGTGGCGGCGGAACGCCTTGGCGAAGGCCTGGGAGCTGCCGAGCCCGGCCCCCAGGGCGATGGCGGTGACGCTGGCCTCCGTGTAGCAGAGCTGCCAGGCCGCCCGCTGCATGCGCAGCCGCCGGCACATCTCCCCGGGGGCCTCCCCCACCACGGCGGTGAACACCCGGTGGAAGTGGTAGAGGGAGAGGCAGGCCAGGCCCGCCAGGGCCTCCATGGAGAGGTCCGGATCCCGCTCCAGCGCCCGTACCACCGGCAGCAGGCGGCGACGGTAGTCGATCATGGGTGCAGCCTGGCCATGTAGAGGGTGTCCATCAGCTGGCCGTGGCGCATGCCGTATTCCCGGGCTATCCCCTCCTGCACGAACCCAACCTTGCGATAGAGGGCCTGCGCCGCCTCGTTGTCACTCCACACGGTCAGCTCGAGGCGGGTCAGTCCGAGCCAGTTATCCGCCAGGTCGATGGCGGCCGCCATCAGGGCGCTGCCCACGCCGCGCCCGGCCCAGTCGTCGCGCACCGCCATGCCGAGGCCCGCCACATGGCGCCGGCGCGGGTTGGGCTCTTGCCACAGGGTCAGGTTACCCACCACGAGGCCATCGGACTCGGCCACCAGCACGGTGACGCCGTCGCGCGGGGTCAGCTTCTGCTCCCACTGTTGCAGGGAGGGGAAGGGAAGTTGCAGGGTGCCGGCCTGGGCCTGGGGCATGGCGTAGAGATCGCGCAGGGCGGGGGCGTCCTCGGGACCGGCGCGGCGAATGGTGATGGACATGAGACCTCCTGGTTGGCTGAGTCCCATCTTGCCGCAAGGCTGGCGTCCGTTTCCACCCCCCATCAGCGAAACCAATCAAAGGGTTAGGCACACTCCATTGGAGCCGCCTCCCCACTTCCCCTAGTCTGGCGACTCATCACAAGGAGACCCGCCATGACCGACAAGACCCTGCGCAGCGCCAACGGCGCCCCCGTCGTCGACAACAACAACAGCCTCACCGCCGGCCCCCGCGGCCCGGTGTTGATGCAAGATATCTGGTTGATGGAAAAACTCGCCCACTTCGATCGGGAACGGATCCCGGAGCGGGTGGTGCATGCCAAGGGCTCGGGCGCCTACGGCACCTTTACCGTGACCCACGACATCAGCGCGTTCAGCAAGGCCGACCTGTTCAACGCCGTCGGCAAGCAGACCCCGGTGTTCCTGCGCTTCTCCACCGTGGCCGGTGAGAAGGGCGCCGCCGACGCCGAGCGCGACGTGCGCGGCTTCGCCCTCAAGTTCTATACCGAGCAGGGCAACTGGGATCTGGTGGGCAACAACACCCCGGTGTTCTTCATTCGCGATCCGCTGAAATTCCCCGACTTCATCCACACCCAGAAGCGGGACCCGCGCACCAACCTGCGCAGCGCCACCGCCGCCTGGGACTTCTGGTCTCGCCATCCGGAATCCCTGCATCAGGTCACCATCCTCTTCAGCGATCGCGGCATCCCCAGGAGCCTGCGGGAGATGAACGGCTACGGCAGCCACACCTTCAGCTTCATCAACGATGCCAACAAGCGCTTCTGGGTCAAGTTCCACTTCAAGACAGAGCAGGGCCACAGCTTCTACACCGACGAGGAGGCCGCCACCGCCGTCGGGCAGGATCGGGAGACCAGCCAGGCCGATCTGTTCAACGCCATCGAGCGGGGCGACTTCCCGCGCTGGCAGGTCTATGTGCAGGTGATGCCGGAGGCCGACGCCCAGACTTACCAGATCCACCCGTTCGACCTCACCAAGGTGTGGCCGCACAGCGACTACCCGCTGATCCCGGTCGGCGTGCTGGAGCTCAACCAGAACCCGGACAACTACTTCGCCCACGTGGAGCAGGCCGCCTTCACCCCGGCCAACGTGGTGCCCGGCATCGGCTTCTCGCCGGATCGCATGCTGCAGGGCCGCCTGTTTTCCTACGGTGACACCCAGCGCTATCGCCTCGGCGTCAACCACGGCCTGCTGCCGGTCAATGCGCCGCGCTGCCCGTTCCACCACGGCGCCCACCGCGACGGCGCCATGCGGGCGGACAGCAACGGCGGCGCCAGCCCCAACTACCAGCCGAACCGCTTCGGCACCCAGCAGCTGAGCGAGCAGCACGAGCCGGCGCTGAGTCTGGAAGGGGCCGCCCTGCACTACGATTTCCGCGACTACGACAGCGACTACTACAGCCAGCCGGGCAACCTGTTCCGGATCATGGACGAGGGGCAGCGCGCGCGCCTGGCCGCCAACCTGGCGCGCTCTCTGGTCAACGTGGAGGATGACGCCATAGTCGCGGCCCAGCTCAGGCACTTCGAGCAGGCCGACCCCGAGTACGCCAGACGGGTCGAACTGGCGCTGGCCGCCCTGCAGCGCTGAGTCGCAGACCGGAAAGTCAACACGGGGGCCTGATGGCCCCCGTGTTCATGATGTGTGATAGACGCAAAAACGGAGCCAGAGGCTCCGTTTTTTCAATGAGGTATCAATCCCGGACGGAACGCGCTTCGCGCTCTTCCCGCTCCCTTGCCAACAAGCGTTTGTACCACCAGCTGCTACGACGACGTTGTGCATTGGAAGAGCGACGAGCCATTGCCTAGATCCCAGTCAAGAGAAGAAAGAGCCGCATTATGCGATAGAGATCACGCCCATGTCTTTAGCTGGATCAAGAAAAGGCTCACTGACCCACGCGGATTGTCACCTTGTTGCTCGCGTCCTCCTCGAGGGGCTGCAGCACGGCAGGCTCACGCCAGGCCAGGGGGCCGTTGCTCTCCTGCACGTTCTGCGGCGCGCACTCCAGCCAGAGGTCCCCCTGCTGGATGCGGGCACCGAGGGAATATTTCTGATCCTGATACCAGCAGACCCGCTCGGGCAAGGATCCGAGCGGCAGCACCAGCTCGGTGCCCACCGAGTGGCTGAGGGTGTTCGATGCCGGGGCGGCCAGCACGGGGCACAGGCCGCCGAGGGCAAACAGACAAAACGCGGTTCGGATCATGGGTGACACCTGTGACTGAGGGGAGTGATGCACTAAAGCGACCAACGGGGTCGCCGACTTGACCAATAAATGCCGGCTCATCTGGCATTCCGGAAGCAATATGGTAGCCTGCCTGCGCCCGCCGGATCCAACCACGAAGCGGCGGGCCGGTTCGGCTGGCATTGCCGTGGGACGGCAATGAATAACAGTTAATAATCAAATAATTACTTGGATATGTTGTCGATGCGTATCATGCCGTTGCTCAAGGCTGCCTGCCTGAGCCTGATGTTGTCCGCCTGCGTGGCCCCCCTGCTGATGATGAGCCCCACCAGCCAGCTGATGTGGGCCCTGCTCAAGCCCCTGGTCGGCTTCGATCCGAACGAAGCCAACCTGTTCGAGCAGCCGCTGATCAAGGACAGAATGACCGCCATGCTGGGACCCAACTACGACACCACCATGCAGTTGCTCAAGACCGCCAACGAGCTGCAGCAGGAGGGGCCGCTGTTCTACGTGGTCTCCCGCTACGCCCCGATACCGGACGCGGCCAAGCAGGCCGGCATGGTGTGGAACGCCGACACCAACCAGCTTGCCGTCATGCTGCAGAAGGGGGACGGGGCGACCCAGGTGTTTGGTGAAAACCTGACGGCGGCCACCCCGGTCTGGCCCAGCACCATGCAGGATTGGCAATCCCAGACCAGCCCCACCGCCACCGCCCTCAGCGGGGTCGGGCAAGCCATGACGGGGTCCGGCACCTCCCTGCTGGGCAACATGGTGGGCAGCCTGCAGCAGAGCGCGACCCAGGCGATCTCCAACTCCGCCAGCCAGGCGGTCAACGGCGCCACCAGCGCGGCGACCCAGCAGGTGAACAAGAGCGTCACCGGCACCCTGCAGCAGGCCAATCAGGCCGTGACGGACTCCGCCAAGCGGGCAGTGAGCGACACCGCCAAACAGGCTGCCAGCAGCGCCACCACCACGGCGCAGCAACAGGCCACCCAGGCGGTGACCGACGGTGCCAAACAGGCCGCCAGCAGCGCCACCGCCACCGCGCAACAACAGGCCACCCAGGCGGTGACCGACGGCGCCAAACAAGCCGCCAGCAGCGCCACCGCCACCGCGCAGCAACAGGCCACCAAGGCGGTGACCGACGGCGCCAAACAGGCCGCCAGCAGCGCCACCGCCACCGCGCAGCAACAGGCCACACAAGTGGTGACCGACGGCGCCAAACAGGCCGCCAGCAGCACCGCCACCGCACAGCAACAGACCAGCAAGGCGGTGACCGACGGCGCCAAGCAGGCCGCCAGCAGCGCCGCCGCCACCGTGCAGCCACAGGCCGGCAAGGGAGAAGAGCAGGCGGGAGCCCTGAGCGATCAGGCCAGGGCGGATGCGGAAGCCGAGCTGGAGAAGCTGCTCAACTGAGTTCGGGCAAGCCGCACCACCATGCAAACAGGCCACCCCGGGGTGGCCTGTCGTCTATCTGCGAGAAGGCGTAAACCTTAGAAGTGCCGGTCCTGCTCCGTGGGCTTGGCCACCTTGTCCTCGCTGTGCTCGATGGCGGTACGGATCAGATCGACGCCGGCCCGGATGATCAGTACCCCCATGTTGACCAGCTTGACGCAGACCCACATGAAGGTGATGAGCAGGATCAGCTTGAGCACCGTCTGGAACGCCTCCAGGAAGTTCTGTTCCAGCTGGGCGGTGAGGCCATTGGCGCTGCTCATCAGCCAAGTGTAGACCTCGCGCACGAAGGGGATACGGCTCGGCATCTCCAGCACGTCCAGCGCCGCAGGCAGCGCCTGGAAGATGACGATGCTGCCAAACAGTATCAGGATGACGCCGATGGCAATCCCCAGGAAGAAACCGAACTGTCGCATGAAAGGCCCCAAGATGTGTTGAATGAGAAGAACAATAGCCGCCAATACTAGGGACTGCCCGGGCAGACGGCAATCCTTCCGCCCCAGATCGTACCGTCCGTTCCCCTGGCTGACGCCCCCTCGTCGGGAAGTCATTGCCCAAGTATCTGATTTCTGTGACCCTTGTCCCCATCTCCTTGCCATGGGCCCATCATGATCCGAACCGCCTTCTTCCTGATCCTGCTCTTTGGCACCCTCTGCGCCCCCCTGCGCGCCGCCGAGTCGCCCCCCTCGGCGGGCGCCTGCGTGATCCGCCACCAGCAGCAGCTGCTGCTGGTGCAAGACAGGATCTCCTCCCGCTATAGCCTGAGTGGCGGCTACATCGACGCGGGGGAGACCCCGGCCCAGGCGGCACTGCGGGAGTTGTACGAGGAGACGGGGCTGCGAGGGCGCGTCACCGCCGAGCTGGGGCGCTGGCAGAGGGCGCAGGTGTTCGCCTGCCAGACCCTCTCCCCCATCCAGGCCCAGACCGGCTCCGGCTTCGTCTCCATACTGCAGGCCCCCAACCTCGGCGGCGAGATCCTCAATGCCAGGCTGATCGATGCCCCCCACCTGCCCCAGGATCAGCGTCGTTTCCCGGCGCAGCTGGACTGGCTGGCTCCCCGGCTGGCCGACGTCCCAGAGAGCCAGGTGCAGTGGGTCACCGACTTCAGCGCCGGGGCCAGCGCCCTGCACCAGGCCGAGCTGCCACCGATCCAGCGCCTGCAGCAGTGGCTGGGGCCGGACGCCACCTGGCTCCTGACCGGCAACCTGCTGGGCTCCGCCCCCTTCCAGCTGGCCCTGCTGCCCTTCCTGCTCCCCCTGCTGGGCTGGCCAAGGGTGCGCAGCCTGCTGTTTGCCATGGTGCTGCTCACCCTGGTGGTCAACCTGCTCAAGGAGGGGATAGCCTGGCCCAGGCCCTTCCACCTCGACCCCCTGCTGGCGCAGCGCAGCGCCCAGGGCTTTGGCATGCCGAGCGGCCACGCTGCCTCGACCCTGCTCTACTGGGGCCTGCTGCTGACCAGCCTGCCGGCCCTCAGACCCTGGCAGGGGTGCGTGCTGGCGCTGCTGCTGGCCGGGCTGGCCGGAGTGGCGCGGGTCTGGCTGGGGGTGCACTTCTTCTCGGATGTGGTGGCAGGCCTCGCTCTGGGCGCCCTGCTGCTGGCGCTGCGCGCGCCCCTGGCTGCACTGGCTGCGCGCCAGTCCCCCTGGGGAATTCTGCTGCTGGTCAGCACCCTGGCCGCCTGGCTCACCCAGTCCACCACCCTGGGGGGACTCGCCATGTTCACCCTGGGGCTCGCATCGGGTAATCTGCTACAACTCGAACGGCACCCGACTCCCGCCCTCCGTGCGGCACTGCTGGCCCTGACCGGCGGACTGGTCATCGCCGGGCTGCTGCTCGTGGTGCCCATGCTCACCAGCAGCTCCCTGCTGATCCTGGCCGGAAACGGGTTACTCTATGGCGGCCTGGGGTTCTGGCTGAGTGCCGGGCTCTGGTGGCTGCTCTCCGTCGTCCCGACCGGTTCCCCTCCCGGGAGCCCTACCCCTCGTTAAAGGGAATGTCATGAATATGAAAAAAGTGGATTTGGCCAAGATCACCCTGGGCGTGCTGTTCCTCAGCCTGCTCATCATCTCGTGTTTCATGGTGCTGCGCCCCTTCCTGCCCGCCCTGGTGTGGGCCACCATGATCACCATCGCCACCTGGCCGCTGATGCAGATGGCCCAGCGCCTGCTGTGGGGCAAGCGTACCCTGGCGGCCCTGCTGATGAGCGTCATCCTGCTGCTGATGTTCGTCATCCCCCTGTTCATGGCGCTGGCCAACGTGGCGGAGAAGGCCCCCATGCTCATCGATCTCGGCACCGAGCTGAGCCACTCGCCGCCCCCCGAGCTGCTCTGGCTGCAACAGCTGCCCCTGGTCGGTGACAGGCTGTACGAGTTCTGGCAGCAGATCCTGGCGAGCGGTGGTCAGGTGCTGTTCGCCAAGCTGGCCCCCTACTTCGGCCAGACCGCCCGCTGGCTGGCGGCCCAGGCGGGCAACCTCGGCCTGCTGTTCGTTCACTTCCTGCTGACCGTGGCCATCTGCGGCCTGCTCTACCACTCTGGCGAGAAGGCCGCCGACGGCATTCGCCGCTTCGCCCACCGCCTGGCGGGCCAGCGCGGCGACAATGCCGTGGTGCTCGCCTCCCAGGCCATCCGCGCCGTCGCCATGGGGGTGGTGGTGACCGCCCTGGTGCAATCCTCGGTGGCGGGGCTCGGCCTGCTCATCGCCGGCATTCCCTACACCATGATCCTGGTGGTGCTGATGTTCCTGCTGATCGTCGCCCAGATAGGCCCCTTCCCCGTGCTGCTGGCCAGCGTCGGCTACCTCTACTGGAGCGGTGATACCACCTGGGGCACCTTCCTGCTGGTCTGGTCCCTGCTGGCGGGCACCATGGACAACTTCCTGCGCCCCTTCCTCATCAAGCGCGGGGCCGACCTGCCGCTGATCCTGATCCTGGTCGGGGTCATCGGCGGCCTGCTGGCGCTCGGCATCATAGGGCTCTTCATCGGCCCCGTGGTGCTGGCGGTGGGCTATACCCTGCTGGATGCCTGGATCAAGGAAGGGGAGCCGGCGCCCGCCCTGGAGGCACCCGAGCCGCCCAGGGCGGAATAATCCCCTCGAAGACGCCGCCCGCTGGGCGGCGTCTCTGTCTTGTCGTGACGGCGCGCCCCCTGGCAAGGTGATAGACCAGAACCAAAGTTCGAGCCGGATCGCCAAAACACGAACCAGGGTTCGAATCCGCCCCCCTCCTCCCCTGTCCTCTCCCTGAGCCACCCGCCACAATGCGGGCACCATTCAGAAGGAGAACGAGATGAACCCATTGAGAGCAACACGCGCCCTGATCAGCGGCGGCGCAAGCGGGATCGGACTGGCCATCGCCGAGGCCCTGGCCAGCCAGGGGGTGGAACTGATCCTGGCTTCCCGTCGCCAGGGGCTGCTGGAACAGGAGGCGGCCCGGCTCGGAGCCCGATACGGGGTGAGAGTGCTGCCCCTGGTGCTGGATGTCAGCGACGGCGATCAGGTGCGAGCACAGCACGCCCAGGCCAGGGCCCTGCTCGGCCCCATCGATCTGCTCGTCAACAACAGCGGGGTAGGCAGCGACTATCTGGTGCAGGACCTGCCGGAATCGGAGTGGGACAGGGTGATGGACACCTGCGCCAAGGGCAGCTTCCTGCTGACCCGGGCCTGCCTGCCGGACATGCTGGCCAACCGTCACGGCACCATCATCAACATCGCCTCCCAGGCCGCCAGGCACGGCTATGCGAGGGCCGGCGTCTACTGCGCCGCCAAATTTGCCGTCCTGGGCTTTGCCAAGGCGCTGCGGGAAGAAGTCCAGCACCAGGGCATACGCGTCCACACCCTCTGTCCCGGCCTGGTACAGGTGCCGCCACCGGCCTGCCCGGGGGATCGCAAACCGGGCTGGCTGCAGGTGGAGGATCTCGCCGAGGCCGTGCTCTACACCCTGCGCCAGGGGGCCCATGTCCAGCTCGACGAGATCGGCATGACGGGGATCTGAGGGAACGCGGTGAAGCGATGACAGGGGGCCTCGGCGCCCCCTGTCATCTTGCGGCAGATCAGGCCTGCTGATGGCGGCTGATGCGGTGGATGCCGCCGCCCGGAGCGGGGAGGCCACACTCTGAGATAGCTCACTGAATCGGGCCGGCAAGGGTGGTTAAATGACCCCTTCCCCCTTGTCGGATAACCCAGCGACCATGTCACCCTCCCCCCTGCCACCCCCGTCCTGGCCCGAATACCTGCAAGCCTCCTGGCTGCGCTGTGCCCACCAGACCAGCGCCACCCTCTGGCATGCGCCCCACAGCGCCAAGGGCCAGACCCTGCACAGCCTGCGCCAGCGCAAGCGGGACCTGCTCACCACGGGCGAGATGGCCCTCGAGGATCTCTACGAATTCATGGAGGGGCGCCCCTGCGCCCTGCTGCTCACCGACGAGAGCGGCTGCCTGCTGGCCCAGACCGGCCACCCCGAAACCCTGGGGGAACTGGCGGCGCTCGGCTTTGGTCCCGGCGCCTTCTTCAGCGAGGGACGCATCGGCACCAATGCCATCAATCTGGCGGCGTTGGAGGGGATACCGCTCTGCGTCAGCGGCCCCCAGCACTTCAACCAGAGCCTCCACCCCTGGCACTGCTGCGCCAGCCCTGTCTACGACAGCAATGGCCGCCAGGTCGCCATAGTGGCCCTGATCTGCCGGGTGGAGGAGGCCGCGCCGGGAGATCTGGCGCTCACCGTCAGCGCCGGTCGCGAGCTGGCCAACCTGCTGCAGATGGAGCGCCTGATGCAGGAGTCCCAGCACCATCTGAGCGAACTCTATGCCCTGCTGGACGGCATGGATGACGGCGTGCTGGCCTGGGATCCCCAGGGCAGGCTGCGCTACCTCAACGCGCTGGCGGCCAGCCGGCTGCGACTCGACCCGGATCTCTGCCTCGGCCAGCCCCTCGATCGCCACCTGCTGTTGCCCAGGCGCCTGCAGCTCGCCATCGAGGAGAGGGCCCCCCTGAGCCACGTGGAGGTAACGCTGGAGCGCACCGGCACGGGAGAGTTCATCGACGCCCTGGTGAGCCTCAAGCCACTGCCCGGTCCCGACGGGGTCGGCTTTATCGCCCTGCTCCACCCCGCCGACAGGCTGCGCGCCATCCATCGGCTGCGCCAGACGGTCCCCGAACTCTCCGCCCTGGTGGGGGAATCGAGCGCCATGCGCAAGCTGCTGCGCCACGCCCGCCAGGCTGCCAGGGGGCAGGGTCCCGTCTTGCTGCGGGGCGAGGAGGAGGTGGGCAAGGCCCAGTTGGCGGAGGCCATCCACTTCGGCAGCGAACGGGCCGCCGGGCCCCTCGTCACGCTCAACTGCCAGGCGCTGCCCGGCGATCGCATGGCACTGGAGCTGATGGGCTCCGACGAGGCGGGACAGGAGCGGGCCGGCAAGTTCGAGCTGGCCCACGGCGGCACCCTGGTGCTGGAGCAGGTGGAGTGCCTGTCTCTCCCCATGCAGGCGGCCCTGCTGCAGCTGCTCAAGACCGGCCGCATCCAGCGTTTCGATTCCGCCCGCATCCTGCCGCTCAGGGTGAGGATCATCGCGACCAGCAGTGCACCGCTGGAGCAGCGGGTGCAGGAGGGTCACTTCGGCCGACAGTTGCTCTATGCGCTACAGGGGTGCGAGCTGTGGTTGCCTAGCCTGAGGGAACGCACCGCCGACCTGCCTGGCCTTATCAGCCAGCAGCTGGTAGCGCAGGGGCGAGAGCCGGGGCGGCGCTTCAACCCGGCGGCCCTCGACTGCCTGCTGGCCTACCCCTGGCCCGGCAATCTGGGGGAGCTGCGCAGCGCCATCGAATACGCCCTGCTCCACAGCAGCGAGGCCCTGATCCCGCCACAGGCGCTGCCGGTGACCATCCGCCACGGCCATCAACCCGCGGTGGATGCCGTGGTGGGGCCGCCGCTGCTCACCCTGGCGGAGCTGGAACGCCAGGCCATCTTGCGCAGCGCTCACGCCAGCAAGGGGCAGGTCAGCCTGATGGCCAGGCAGTTGGGGATCAGCCGCACCACACTGTGGCGACGGCTGAAACTGCTCGACATGGATCCTGCCGACTATCAGGGTTGAGGCGCGCCTGCACGGCGAAAACAGCAGGCCCCGCCATGGCGGGGCCTGTATTGACGGGTCTGCCCCTCAGTCGCCGAAGCGCACCTCGGCCAGTTGCCTGAAGGCGTCCAGCGCCGCCCCGGCATCCTCCCCTCGCGCCAGCAGGATAAGCCTGTCACCCTGGCGCACATCGAGCATGGTGAGCCGGGTCAGGCTGCGAGGGTTGGCTTCTCTGTCCCCCTTTTGCAGCTTCAGCTCGGCGGAGAAGGGCTTGAGGGCGGCCACCAGTCGGGCGGCGGGGCGCACATGCAGGCCGTGGGGATTCTCCACCACCACCTCGCAGCGCAGCCAGCCATCGTCGGGCACAGGGGCAGCCTCGACGGCCTCCGGCTCTGTCTTACCCGCCAGCATCCCTTGTTTCGGGCCCAGGGCGCCGAGCGCCTCGGCGGCCACCTCGTCCAGCGTCAGGCCGTATCCGGCCGCCACCACGGCGGCCAGGGTACCCTCGACCAGGGGGGCGGGGCAGAGCCGTACCCGAGCGCCCAGCTCCGGGGGCAGCAGCTCGAGGGCGGTCTCGGCGCTGAGCAGGGCGCTGCCCAGATCCATCAGCACCAGCACGCCGCTGCCGTCGTCCGCCTCTTCAATGGCACTCATCACGGCGATGGCGTCGGTACCTATGGGGTGATCGGGGTCATCGACCCCGGCCGCCAGCAACAGCTTCGCCGGGCTGCCGAGCTGGTCGGCCAGGGCTTTCAATCCGGCCGCCAGCAGGGCGCTGTGAGAGACCACTACGATGCCGATCATGTCACAACCTCGCTCTGTCACGCAGGGCGGTCAGCAGCAGCAGGGTCGAGGTGGCCCCGGCATCCTGATGGCCTATGCTGCGCTCGCCGAGATAGCTGGCGCGCCCCTTGCGGGCCTGCATCTGGATGGTGGCTTCGGTGCCGGCGGCAGCGGCCGCGACCGCCTTGTCCAGCGCCTCGGGCAGCGGCAGGCCCTGCTGCTCGGCCTGTTGCAGGGCGGCCAGCGCCGGCCACCAGGCGTCGCACATGGTCTTGTCACCGGGTTCGGCGCGGCCGCGGGAGACGATCCCCTCCACTCCGTCGCCCAGCATCTTGCCGAGCTGGCCGAGGGTCAGGCTCTGGCAGGCATCGCTGCTGGCCGCCGCCCGGATGAAGAAGGTGCCGTAGAGCGGGCCGCTGGCGCCACCGACCGAGGAGAGCAGGGTCATGCCGGTGGTCTTGAGCACCTGGCCGATGTCCTTGTCCGCCACCGCGGGCAGCTTCTCGGCCACCTTGGTGAAGCCGCGCTGCATGTTGAGGCCGTGGTCGCCGTCGCCGATGTCGGTATCCAGCGCGGTGAGGTAGTCGCGCTGCTCGGTGAAGATGTGCTCGCAGTCGAGCAGCCAGTTGACGATCTGGTGTTTGCTTAGCATGAGAATGAAGGCTCCTTAGCAGCCGCGGCGCAAGGCCGGGGTGTGAACGGGGGCATCCCACAGGGTCATCAGCTCGTCATCCGCCTTGAGCAGGGTGATGGAGATGCCGGTCATGTCGAGGGAGGTGCAGTAGGGACCGATCAGGTTGCGCACCAGATGGATGCCCGCCTCTTCGCACAGGGTGGCGAGCCGACCATAGACGCCGTAGAGCTCGGAGATGGGGGTGCCACCCAGGCTGTTGACCAGGGCGATGACCCTGTCTCCCGCATTCAACGGCTCGACAAAGGTGTGCTCCTCCTGCCAGCTGCCGCTGGTGCGATCCCAGTGGCGCAGGGTGCGACCATAGGGGCTGTTGTCGGCCAGCTCCTTGAACATGTCGTCCACCAGGGTGTTGAGGTCGGTGAAGGAGCGGCGCGCTATGCCGGGTTCGCCGTGGATGCCGACGCCGAACTCCACCTCGTTGTCCGCTAGGGTGAAGGAGGGCTTGCCGGCGGCCGGTACTGTGCAGGCATGCATGGCCACGCCTATGGTGCGGCTCTGGTTGTTGATGCGGCGGGCCAGCGCCTCGCAGCGCGCCAGATCGTAGCCCGCCTCGGCGGCGGCCCCGACCAGCTTCTCGCACAGCACGGTCGTGGCGACGCCGCGACGGCCGGCGGTGTAGAGACTGTCTTTGACCGCCACGTCGTCATCGATCAGGGCGAAGCCCACCTTGACCCCGTCACCGTGCAGCAGCTCGACCGCGGTTTCGAAGTTGAGCACGTCCCCGGTGTAGTTCTTCACCAGAAACAGCACGCCGGCGCCGCCATCGACCGCCTGGCCGCACTCGTACATCTGATCCGGGGTCGGGGAGGTAAAGATCTCGCCGGGGCAGGCGCCATCCAGCATCCCCTTGCCTACCAGACCGCCGTGCATCGGCTCGTGGCCGCTGCCGCCACCGGAGACCAGCGCCACCTTGCCCGTCACGGGGGCGTCGGCGCGGGTGATGTAGTGGGGTTCGATCCGCACCTTGAGCTCGGGGTGGGCGGCCGCCATCCCCATCAGTTGTTCACGGACCACGGCATCGACGGCATTGATCAGCTTCTTCATGGCTCACTCCTTGTCTTGCCACCGCACGGGGGGCAGATGATTGATGGAGCCAGTCTAACGGGATAAGTCGAGAGAAAAATGACGGTCGTTCCGGTTCGGATTTGGAACGGAAGGGGAGGGTCTATCGTTTCACTCTGAAACATCCGGAAGGCACATGAGGAAGAACTGTTAACTCCCTCACAACCATAAAAAAGGGCTCCCGCAGGAGCCCTTCTCGATAACCGGGTTGATCAGATGGCCCAGCCACCGGCATAGAAGATCACCAGCGCCAGGGCGATGATGACGGTGCCGATGTTGAGTTTCTTCCACTCGGCGGCAAACAGGCGACCCACGACCAGCGCGACGAAGCCCAGCATGATGCCGGTGACTATGTTGCAGGTGAGCACGATGAAGACGGCGCACAGCATGCCGGAGAGGGCATCGACCGAGTCGTTGAAGTCCAGCTTGGTGACGTTGCCCAGCATCAGCAGGCCGACGTACATCAGGGCCGGGGCGGTGGCGTAGGCCGGCACCAGATAGCTCAGGGGCGAAAGGAAGATCATCAGCAGGAAGAGCACGCCGACCAGGGTGGCGGTCAGGCCTGTCTTGCCACCGGCCGCGGTGCCTGCGGCAGATTCGATGTAGACGGCAGCCGGTGCACCACCGACGGCGCCTGCGACCATGCTGCTGACCGAATCGGCGGTCAGGGCCTTGCCGCCGCTGATGATGTGGCCACGTTCGTTGATGAGCCCGGCCTGGCCGGCCACGGCACGTATGGTGCCGGTGGCGTCAAACACGGCGGTCATCACCAGCGCCAGCACTGTGGGGATCACCACAGGGTTGAGGGCGCCCAGCACATCCATGCTACCCACCAGGGAGCCCTTCTCGCCGGTCAGGCTCGGCATGGCGAAGAAGCCCTGCCAGGTCACTTTCGGGTCGAAGATGAGGCCCAGGATGGAGATGGCGATGATCACCATCAGGATGCCGCCCGGCACCTTGCGACGCTCCAGGCCGAAGATGGCGGCCAGACCCAGCACCGTCATGATGACGGGGAAGGCGGTGACCTCACCGAGCTGAACCGGCAGACCGGCCCCTTCGTTCTTGATCACCATGCCGACGCCGTTGGTGGCGATCAGCAGCAGGAACAGACCGATGCCGATGCCGGTACCGTGGGCAATGCCGGAGGGGAGGTTGTCCAGGATCCACTGGCGCACGCCGGTGACGCTGATCAGGGTGAACAGAACCCCCATCAGGAAGATGGCGCCGAGGGCGACCGGGATGCTCAGCCCCTGCCCCAGCACCAGGCTGAAGGCGGTAAAGGCGGTGAGGGAGATGGCGCAACCGATGGCCATCGGCAGCTTGGCCCACAGCCCCATCAGCAGGGAGCCGAAGGTGGCGATCAGGCAGGTGGCCACAAACACCGGTCCCTGCTCAAAGCCGGCAGCGCCCAGCATGTTCGGCACCACTATGATGCTGTAGACCATGGCCAGGAAGGTGGTCAGCCCCGCGACCAGTTCCTGGCGCACGGAGCTTCCACGCTGGGTAATGGAAAAATAGGAGTCCAGAAATCCGCCGTTGCCGGTACGGGCCGTCATTTCTTGCGTTGCCATAATTCATCCTGAAAGTGTGATGGAAATCGTTTGCGTGATGGCGCGCAAAATAGCAAGAATTTGGCGAAATTACAGCGGATCAGCCGGCATTTTCCCTAACTTTTCCACTTTAAAGCCCCATAAGAATCTCACCCTTGGGTGTGAGGTCTTGTTCCCAGCTTCTACACTCTTAGCTAGTCACTCGCCCATCAACCGGAGAGAAGCCCCCATGCACACAGGCAACCTGCTCGGCCAGATCCCCTCCCCCCTGCCCAATGAAGTGTTCACGGATCTGGTCAGCACGAACCACTTTCGCATCGAACGCATCCTCTCCCAGGGACAGCAGACCCCCACCGGGGAGTGGTTCGATCAGGATGAACACGAATGGGTGTTGCTGGTGCAGGGGGAGGCCATCCTGGTCTTCATCACCCCGGATACCGAGGTGCAGGAGCGCGTACATCTCGGGCCCGGGGACTACATCAACATCCCCGCCCACCTTCAGCACAGGGTAGAGTGGACCCACCCAACCGAGACGACCGTCTGGCTCTGCATCTATTACTAGGGGAGTGTGGTGGCCACGGCGATACATCGTGCGAAGCGCAAAAAGCCCGGTCATATGACCGGGCTTTTGGTTCCTCTAGATCGGCTTAAAAGCAAAAAGGCCTTCCCGTCAGGGAAGGCCTTCAAACTAGTGGCGGAGCGGACGGGACTCGAACCCGCGACCCCCGGCGTGACAGGCCGGTATTCTAACCGACTGAACTACCGCTCCGCATTCGGTTAGCTTTCGCTAAAGCTGTTGCTGCTTGTTTATGAGGTGTCATCCCCGCAGCCAGTAACGTGATTTCGCACATCACTGTTTAATTAGGTGCCTGGCAGTGTCCTACTCTCGCATGGCGAATGCCACACTACCATCGGCGCTACAGCGTTTCACTTCTGAGTTCGGCATGGGGTCAGGTGGTTCCACTGCGCTATTGCCGCCAGGCAAAAATCTTCAATCTGAAAAAGCTGATTTAATTATTCGTTCTCGGTATCTGCTACAAGCCTTCGAACACTTCTTGGGTGTTGTATGGTTAAGCCTCACGGGTAATTAGTATGGGTTAGCTCAACACGTCGCCGCGCTTACACACCCCACCTATCAACGTTGTGGTCTCCAACGGCCCTTTAGGACCCTCAAGGGGTCAGGGATGACTCATCTCAGGGCTCGCTTCCCGCTTAGATGCTTTCAGCGGTTATCGATTCCGAACTTAGCTACCGGGCAGTGCCACTGGCGTGACAACCCGAACACCAGAGGTTCGTTCACTCCGGTCCTCTCGTACTAGGAGCAACTCCCTTCAATCATCCAACGCCCACGGCAGATAGGGACCGAACTGTCTCACGACGTTCTGAACCCAGCTCGCGTACCACTTTAAATGGCGAACAGCCATACCCTTGGGACCGACTTCAGCCCCAGGATGTGATGAGCCGACATCGAGGTGCCAAACACCGCCGTCGATATGAACTCTTGGGCGGTATCAGCCTGTTATCCCCGGAGTACCTTTTATCCGTTGAGCGATGGCCCTTCCATTCAGAACCACCGGATCACTATGACCTACTTTCGTACCTGCTCGACCTGTCCGTCTCGCAGTTAAGCTGGCTTATGCCATTGCACTAACCTCCTGATGTCCGACCAGGATTAGCCAACCTTCGTGCTCCTCCGTTACTCTTTGGGAGGAGACCGCCCCAGTCAAACTACCCACCAGGCACTGTCCGCGAGCCCGATTCAGGGCCCTGCGTTAGAACATCAAACATACAAGGGTGGTATTTCAAGGACGGCTCCAGCGCAACTGGCGTCACGCCTTCAAAGCCTCCCACCTATCCTACACATGTAGGTTCAATGTTCAGTGCCAAGCTGTAGTAAAGGTTCACGGGGTCTTTCCGTCTAGCCGCGGGTACACCGCATCTTCACGGCGAATTCGATTTCACTGAGTCTCGGGTGGAGACAGCATGGCCATGGTTACACCATTCGTGCAGGTCGGAACTTACCCGACAAGGAATTTCGCTACCTTAGGACCGTTATAGTTACGGCCGCCGTTTACCGGGGCTTCGATCAAGAGCTTCGCTTGCGCTAACCCCATCAATTAACCTTCCGGCACCGGGCAGGTGTCACACCCTATACGTCCACTTTCGTGTTTGCAGAGTGCTGTGTTTTTGATAAACAGTCCCAGCCATCTGGTCACTGCGACTCCCGTCAGCTCCATCCGCAAGGGACTTCACCAACAAGAGCGAACCTTCTCCCGAAGTTACGGTTCTATTTTGCCTAGTTCCTTCACCCGAGTTCTCTCAAGCGCCTTGGTATTCTCTACCCGACCACCTGTGTCGGTTTGGGGTACGATGACTTGTAATCTGAAGCTTAGAGGCTTTTCCTGGAAGCAGGGCATCAATGGCTTCCGCACCGTGGTGCGTTCGTCTCGTGTCTCAGTGTTGTGTCTGCGGATTTGCCTACAAACACCACCTACGCACTTTCACCAGGACAACCGTCGCCTGGCCCACCTAGCCTTCTCCGTCCCCCCATCGCAATTACAAGTCGTGCAGGAATATTAACCTGCTTCCCATCGACTACGCCTTTCGGCCTCGCCTTAGGGGTCGACTCACCCTGCCCCGATTAACGTTGGACAGGAACCCTTGGTCTTCCGGCGAGGAGGCTTTTCACCCCCTTTATCGTTACTTACGTCAGCATTCGCACTTCTGATAT
>NZ_CP077395.1:1460000-1687500 GCF_019048705.1 Aeromonas sp. FDAARGOS 1409 | reverse complement strand
CTCGGACAGCAGTTCGCGAACTTCCATCTCGACCAGTTCCAGCAGCTCTTCGTCATCGACCATGTCGCACTTGTTCATGAACACGATGATGTACGGAACGCCTACCTGACGACCCAGCAGGATGTGCTCACGAGTCTGCGGCATCGGGCCGTCAGTCGCTGCTACTACCAGGATCGCGCCGTCCATCTGGGCAGCACCGGTGATCATGTTTTTAACGTAGTCGGCGTGACCCGGGCAATCTACGTGGGCGTAGTGGCGGGTAGCGGTGTCGTATTCTACGTGGGAGGTGTTGATGGTGATACCACGCTCACGCTCTTCCGGTGCCTTGTCGATCTGGTCGAAGGCGAAAGCTTTACCACCGAAGTGCTTGGCCAGCACGTTGGTGATGGCAGCGGTCAGGGTGGTTTTACCGTGGTCAACGTGGCCGATGGTGCCGACGTTTACGTGCGGTTTATTACGCTCAAATTTTTCTTTAGACACGACGTAGTCCTTCTAGGTTAAACCCGCCTACCGTCGTAGGCGGGGAATCTTAAATTACTTGGATTTGCGCTCTTCGATCACGGCCTGGGCGACGTTGGTCGGGGCATCGTGATACTTGGCGAATTCCATGGCGTAGGAAGCGCGACCCTGGGTAGCAGAACGCAGGGAGGTGGCGTAACCGAACATCTCGGCCAGCGGCACCAGAGCACGTACGATCTTGCCGGACGGGCCATCTTCCATGCCTTCGATCAGGCCGCGACGACGGTTCAGGTCACCGATCACGTCGCCCATGTAGTCTTCCGGAGTCTCGACTTCGACCTTCATGATCGGCTCGAGCAGAACCGGGTTGGCCTTCATGAAGCCAGCCTTGAACGCCAGGGAAGCAGCGATCTTGAACGCCAGTTCGGAAGAGTCGACATCGTGATAGGAACCGAAGTGCAGACGCACGCCCAGATCCATTACCGGATAACCTGCCAGCGGGCCGGACTTCAGCTGCTCGCGGATACCCTTGTCGACGCCCGGAATGAATTCGCCCGGAATCACGCCACCCTTGATGTCGTTGACGAATTCGTAGGCTTTACCTTCTTCCAGCGGGTACATGTCGATCACGACGTGACCGTACTGACCACGACCACCGGACTGCTTGGCATGCTTGCCTTCGATGTCCTTGACGGTGGTGCGGATGGTTTCACGGTAGGCAACCTGCGGCTTACCTACGTTCGCTTCTACCTTGAACTCGCGACGCATACGGTCAACGATGATATCCAGGTGCAGCTCACCCATACCGGCGATGATGGTTTGGCCAGATTCTTCGTCGGTCCATACACGGAAGGACGGATCTTCCTGAGCCAGACGGCCCAGAGCCAGACCCATCTTCTCCTGGTCAGCCTTGGATTTCGGCTCAACGGCGATGGAGATTACCGGCTCCGGGAATTCCATACGCTCCAGGATGATCGGGGCGTTTTCGTCACACAGGGTGTCACCGGTGGTGACGTCCTTCAGACCGATGGCTGCGGCGATGTCGCCCGCGCGAACTTCTTTGATCTCCTCACGCTTGTTGGCGTGCATCTGAACGATACGGCCAAAACGCTCGCGCTTCTCTTTGACGGAGTTCAGCACGGAGTCACCGGAGTTAACCACACCGGAGTAAACGCGGAAGAAGGTCAGGTTGCCCACGAACGGGTCGGTAGCAATCTTGAACGCCAGAGCAGAGAACGGCTCGTCATCGGAAGCGTGACGCTCGTCCTTGGTCTCGCCGTCCAGCTTCAGACCGTCGATAGCAGCAACGTCGGTCGGCGCCGGCAGGTACTCGACCACGGCATCCAGCATGGCCTGTACGCCCTTGTTCTTGAACGCGGAGCCACAGGTAACCAGGATGATTTCGTTGTTCAGAACGCGCTGACGAAGAGCCTTCTTGATCTCTTCTTCGGTCAGTTCTTCACCACCCAGGTATTTTTCCATCAGGTCTTCAGACGCTTCGGCAGCGGCTTCAACCAGGTTCATGCGCATTTCTTGCGCTTGTTCCAGCAGCTCGGCCGGCACGTCTTCGTAGTCGAAGGAAACGCCCTGGTCGGCTTCGCTCCAGTTGATGGCCTTCATCTTGACCAGGTCGATAACACCCTTGAAGTTCTCTTCTGAACCGATGTTCAGTTGCAGCGGAACCGGGTTGCCTTTCAGACGGGTCTTGATGTGCTCAACGCAGCGCAGGAAGTTGGCACCGGTACGGTCCATCTTGTTGACGAACGCGATACGGGGAACCTTGTACTTGTTAGCCTGACGCCATACGGTCTCAGACTGGGGCTGTACGCCACCTACGGCACAGTACACCATCACGGCGCCATCCAGAACACGCATGGAGCGCTCTACTTCGATAGTAAAGTCAACGTGGCCCGGGGTATCGATGATGTTGATACGGTGCGGTTGGAACTGTTTACCCATACCGGACCAGAAAGCGGTGGTCGCGGCGGAGGTGATGGTGATACCACGCTCTTGTTCCTGTTCCATCCAGTCCATGGTGGCAGCGCCATCGTGAACTTCACCGATCTTGTGACTTACGCCGGTGTAAAACAGGACGCGCTCGGTAGTAGTAGTCTTACCGGCGTCGATGTGAGCGGAGATACCGATGTTACGATAACGCTCAATGGGGGTTGTACGAGCCATTGTCATCCTCTTACTAGGGCACTTGTCCCCAGATAATTAAAGGTGCGCAGAGCCAGAAGACCCTGCGCAAGCGGATTACCAGCGGAAGTGAGCGAAGGCCTTGTTCGCTTCAGCCATACGGTGAACGTCTTCACGTTTCTTGACAGACGAACCCTTATTCTCAGCGGCATCCAGCAGCTCGCCAGCCAAACGCTGAGCCATTGATTTTTCACCACGTTTACGAGCGGCATCAACCAACCAGCGCATCGCCAGGGCGTTGCGACGTACCGGACGAACTTCTACCGGCACCTGATAGGTTGCACCACCGACGCGACGAGATTTAACCTCGACCGCCGGACGAATGTTGTCCAGAGCGACTTCGAACAGGGCCAGGTGCTCTTTGCCAGATTTGGTGGCAATGATGTCCAGGGCGCCATATACGATGGCTTCTGCAACAGATTTCTTACCGTCAACCATTACTACGTTGACAAATTTAGCCAGCAGCTCAGATCCGAACTTGGGATCCGGCAGGATTTTACGCTGACCAACAACACGACGTCTTGGCATTTCAAATTCTCCGTAACTTCAGGGGTTACCCAAAACTAGAAAGTTATCTAACTAGAAACGAATTAACGTTTGGCCTTACTTAACGGAGAACCATTAAGCTTTCGGACGCTTCACGCCGTACTTGGAGCGAGCCTGCTTACGGTCTTTAACACCGGCACAGTCCAACGCACCACGAACGGTGTGATAACGAACACCTGGCAAGTCCTTTACACGACCGCCACGGATCAGAACAACAGAGTGTTCCTGCAGGTTGTGACCTTCACCACCGATATAGGAGGTGACTTCGAAGCCGTTGGTCAGACGTACACGGCATACTTTACGCAGTGCAGAGTTAGGCTTCTTCGGGGTGGTGGTGTATACACGGGTGCATACGCCACGCTTCTGAGGGCACGCTTCCAACGCCGGCACGTTGCTTTTCACAACGAGCTTGGTGCGTGGCTTGCGAACCAACTGGTTAATAGTTGCCATCAAAAGGCTCCTGATAATGACTTCATAAACGTGTGAAAAATCCTCCCCGCAGATACGGGGACGCGAAATTTTATGCCCTGTTGTCTGGGGAGTCAAGATTTATACAATTTGTGCACCGAAATGCCAAATGACAGTCCGTTACCATTATGCTAAGCACCTGAGTTATATCGTGAAAACACAAACTAGCTGGCCCAGGTCTGCGGCGATCCATGTTCGGCGATCAGGCTGATCAAACCGGGCATGTCGAGTTCCATCCCGATCCCGGATGACAATCCCCTCGCCTGCAAGTCTTCCACCATGACATAGAGCGGGATGCCAGCCAGCCGTTCACGCCATGACGGCGCCACCGTGGCCACCACGGCGTCCTGCATCAGCACCAGCAGATCCTCTTCCCGACGATAGCGCAGCGCCTGTTCGAGATCCTGAGTCAGGAAGGGAGAGTTCAATACCACCTGTATCATGGGTACCTCAGAAGCAGATGTGAGTGGTGAAATCATCCCAGGAACGGCGGATCTCAGCGGGGGACAACAGGGTCACGGGGATCAGCAGATCCGCCACCGTCAGCCCGCGCTCGGCCAGCGACACCGTGCAGACGTAGACCTCCTCGATGTCATACAGTTCCAGCATCTTGAAGGTCGGGGCGTAGTGACGCTGCAGTGTCGCCTGGGGCGACTGCTCCTTCACCAGCTGCAATACGCCGTCTCCTATCAGGAAGAGGGCCAGAGACTCTGTCAGGGCCGAGGTCGCCAGCAGGGCATCCAGCCCCTCCCGACCGCTCGCCGTACCGTGAGGACCACGGCGACAGATAAAAGCTATCTTGGTCATGTCTCCCCCTAGAACTGGACGAAGCGATCGGCAGTCAGGCTGGCCTCGGCCAACTGGCCCAGGCCGCTCAGGCGAAACGGCACCTGCAGATTGAACTGGGATTTGCCTGCACTCTTCGCCTCCGTCTCGTCGATCACCCCACGTCGCATCGCCGCAGCCACGCACACATCGATGGCGATGCCTTGTGCCAGCGCCAATTCACGCCACAGCGCAACCAGATCGGTCTCATCGCTGGCCGGGGCATGCAGACCGTTGCCGTTGTGAACCCCATCCTGATAGAAAAACAGATGGGACAAACGGTGCCCCTGCTCGACCAGGCTCAGGGCAAAACGATAGGCAGTGCTGGCCGTCTGGGTACCATAGGCGGGCCCGGTGACCAGCAGCGCAAAATTCAGACTCATGTCCGGACTCCTGCAAGGGTATGCAACCATTCTACCTCATAGACAAAAAAGCCCCTCCTGGGAGGGGCTTCTGCCAATACAGAGGCTCAGAGATGAGCAATGGCTTCCACTTCGACCAGGACGTCCTTGGGCAGGCGCGCCACTTCCACGCAGGAGCGTGCCGGAGCGGACTCACCGAAGTAGCGGGCATACACCTGGTTGAAGGCCACGAAGTTGTTCATGTCGCTCAGGAAGCAGGTGGTCTTCAGCACCTTGCTGGTATCCGCCCCTGCAGCCTTCAATACTGCAACCAGATTCTTCATCACCTGTTCGGCCTGAGCTTCGATGCCACCGGCGACTATGTCCATGGTGGCAGGATCGAGCGGGATCTGCCCTGAGGTGAACACCAGCTCACCCAGCTTGGTCGCCTGAACATAAGGCCCAATTGCGGCTGGCGCCTTGTCGGTTGCAATCACTTCTTTAGCCATTGTTATCTATCCCCTATCTATGGCGCTTACTCGCTCTCTTCTTCACCCTGCTTGCGCTGTCGGATGTAGAGATACACGGTATGTTTGGAAATATTCAGCTTGTCGGCGACCAGATTGATCGAGTCCTTGATATCAAATATGCCCTTCTCGAACAACTGGGTCACGATAAAACGGTTCTTCGCGTTGTTGGCCACTGAGGGATCGCGGTTGATCTCGTCGATGGTGTTGTCCACCGTCTGGGCGACCAGCTCCTCGACACTGTTGGCGAAGGTCTCCGGCGATTGGCGCTCCACCTGCTGCGGGGTCGGGAAGAACTCGGCCACGAACTCGTGGAAGGGCGCATTGATGTGCAGGTTGATGCAGATAAGACCGATCACCTGCTTGTCGCGGTTGCGGATGGCGATGGTGCTCGATTTCATCAGGGCACCGGTCCGGCTGCGGGCAAAATAACTCTGGGTGTGATCCTGGCCCGTGCTCTCGATGTCCTTGAGCATGCGCAGGGCGAGATCGGTGATCGGCGCCCCCAGAGTACGACCCGTATTGAAACCATTCGCGATTTGGATCACGGACTCATGCAGATTTTCCAGGGAGTGGAGCACCACCTCGCAGTGCTTGCCGAACAGATCGGCCAGGCCATCGATGAGGCCCCCATATGAACGCAACAATTCCCTGTCTTCGTCTGTAAAAGCGCGACCGCTCAGTTGTTCTTCGGGAAGCAGTACTTCCTCGATACCGACAGCCATGTTCTACCCCTGTAATACCCATTCAACTTTCCCGAGTTTTCAATTGCGAGGGGTCAATGTCAACTTTTTTTGATTTTTTGCTCTATAACCTTGCACTGGATCATCCCCTGCCCCAGCCCGGTGCAGGCTGGCGGCCGGGGGCTGAACGAAAAAAGGGCCCCTAGAAGGGGCCCTTTTCGATCACTGCAGCGGAAGATTACTCTTCGTCAAAGCTGCCGGCTGCGTTGAGCAGATCCGCCAGATTTTGCTGAGCCTCATCGGCAGTCACCTGCGGTACACCGACAGCACGGGCTGCGGCTGCACGCTGGTTGATCCGGCTGTGGTGGTAGGCAAAGCCGGTACCCGCCGGGATCAGACGACCCACGATCACGTTCTCTTTCAGGCCACGCAGCTCGTCGCGCTTGCCACCAACGGCAGCTTCAGTCAGCACGCGGGTGGTTTCCTGGAAGGAAGCCGCGGAGATGAAGGACTCGGTGCTCAGAGATGCCTTGGTAATACCCATCAGGATGTGACGGTAGGTAGCCGGGGTCTTGCCTTCGGCAACCAGTTTACGGTTGGCAATCTTCACGCGCGCCACTTCAACCTGCTCGCCTTCGATCAGGTCGGTGTCGCCGGCGCTCAGGATCTCGCACTTGCGCAGCATCTGACGAACGATGACTTCGATGTGCTTGTCGTTGATCTTAACGCCCTGCAGACGGTAAACGTCCTGCACTTCGTTGGCGATGTAGTTGGCGACCGGGCTGATACCGCGCAGACGCAGGATGTCGTGAGCAGACTCAGGACCGTCCGCCAGGACTTCACCCTTCTCAACTTTTTCACCTTCGAACACGTTGAGGTGACGCCACTTCGGAATCATCTCTTCGTAGATCTCGCCACCGTCGGTCGGGGTGATGACCAGACGGCGCTTGCCCTTGGTCTCTTTCCCGAAGGAGATGGTGCCGGAGATTTCGGCCAGAATGGCCGGCTCTTTCGGTTGACGTGCTTCGAACAGATCCGCAACGCGCGGCAGACCACCGGTGATGTCCTTGGTACCACTGGACTCTTGCGGGATACGCGCAACAGCGTCACCCACGCCCACGTTGGCGCCATCTTCCAGGTTCACGATCGCCTTGCCCGGCAGGAAGTACTGGGCGGGAACGTCGGTGCCCGGGATCATCACATCCTTGCCGTTCAGGTCGACCAGTTTCACGGTCGGACGCATCTCTTTACCGGCGCTCGGACGCTCGTTGACGTCCAGCACGACGATGGAGGAGAGACCGGTCAGCTCGTCGGTCTGACGAGTGATGGTCACGCCGTCGATCATGTGTTCGAAGTGCAGACGACCTGCCACTTCGGTGATGATCGGGTGGGTGTGCGGGTCCCAGTTCGCGACGGTATCACCGGCGCTCACGGCCTGGCCATCCTTCACTTCCAGGACGGAACCGTAAGGCAGCTTGTGGCTTTCCTTGGTACGGCCCATCTCGTCCATGATGGTCAGCTCGGTAGAACGGGAGGTGATAACCAGCTTGTCAGAGTTGTTCAGAACAAACTTGGCGTTCTGCAGCTTGATGCTACCGGTGTTCTTCACCTGGATGCTGCTCTCGGCAGCCGCTCGGGATGCGGCACCACCGATGTGGAAGGTACGCATCGTCAGCTGGGTACCCGGCTCACCGATGGACTGGGCGGCAATAACACCGACAGCCTCACCCTTGTTAACCAGGTGACCACGGGCCAGATCACGGCCGTAGCAGTGAGCACAGTTACCGAAGTCAGTTTCACAGGTGATGGCGGAACGTACCTTCACGCGGTCGACGGAGTTGCGCTCCAGCAGGTCACACAGCTGCTCGTCGAGCAGGGTGTTGCGCGCTACCAGCACTTCATCCTCGGTACCCGGCTTGATGACGTCCTCGGCCACCACACGACCCAGCACGCGCTCACGCAGCGGCTCGACCACGTCGCCACCCTCGATCAGCGGAGTCATCCACAGACCGTCGGTAGTGCCGCAATCGTCCTCGGTGATCACCATGTCCTGGGCCACGTCAACCAGACGACGGGTCAGGTAACCGGAGTTCGCAGTCTTCAGTGCGGTATCCGCCAGACCCTTACGAGCACCGTGAGTGGAGATGAAGTACTGCAGTACGTTCAGACCTTCACGGAAGTTCGCCACGATCGGCGTTTCGATGATGGAACCATCCGGCTTCGCCATCAGGCCACGCATACCGGCCAGCTGACGGATCTGGGCGGCGGAACCCCGCGCACCGGAGTCGGCCATCATGAAGATGCTGTTGAAGGAGGCCTGCTCTTCCTCATCGCCCAGGGAGTTGACGTTACGCTCCTTGGAAAGGTTGTCCATCATGGCCTTGGAGACGCGATCGTTCGCGCTGGCCCAGATATCGATAACCTTGTTGTAGCGCTCGCCTGCGGTCACCAGACCGGACAGGAACTGGTCCTGGATCTCGGCGACTTCGGCTTCAGCGGCGGCGATGATGTCTTTCTTGGCATCCGGGATGACCATGTCATCGATACCAACGGACGCACCGGACAGGGCCGCGTAGTGGAAACCGGTATACATCAGCTGGTCAGCGAAGATGACGGTGTCCTTCAGGCCCTGCTTGCGATAGCAGGTGTTCAGCAGACGGGAGATGAGCTTCTTGCCCAGCGCCTTGTTGGAGACGCACTTGATCCAGTTCTGCGGGTTGGCGTCCAGGTCAGCCTGCTCTGCAGCAGTCAGTACCTTGGGCTCGTCGATCAGCGCGTATTCCATGCCTTTCGGCAGGATCAGGCTCAGGATCGCACGACCAACTGTGGTGTTCTTCATCTCGGTCTTGGCAACCAGCTCACCGGCTTCGTTCTTCACGTACTCGGTGATGCGGCACTTGACGCGCGCATGCAGGTCGGCCAGACCGGCACGGTAGACCTTCTCGGCCTCTTTCGGACCGGACAGCACCATACCTTCGCCCTTGGCGTTGATACGGGCACGGGTCATGTAGTACAGACCCAAGACCACGTCCTGGGAAGGAACGATGATCGGCTCACCGGAGGCGGGCGACAGGATGTTGTTGGTGGACATCATCAGGGCGCGCGCTTCCAGCTGGGCTTCCAGGGTCAGCGGTACGTGGACCGCCATTTGGTCACCGTCGAAGTCCGCGTTATAGGCGGCACAGACGAGCGGGTGCAGCTGGATGGCCTTGCCTTCGATCAGGGTCGGTTCAAACGCCTGGATACCCAGACGGTGCAGGGTCGGTGCACGGTTCAGCAGGACCGGGTGTTCGCGGATCACTTCGTCCAGGATGTCCCAAACGACGGCTTCTTCGCGCTCCACCATCTTCTTGGCGGCCTTAATGGTGGTCGCCAGACCGCGAGATTCCAGCTTACCGTAGATGAAGGGCTTGAACAGCTCCAGCGCCATCTTCTTCGGCAGACCGCACTGATGCAGACGCAGGGTCGGACCTACGGTGATAACGGAACGACCGGAGTAGTCGACACGTTTACCCAGCAGGTTCTGACGGAAACGACCTTGCTTACCCTTGATCATGTCGGCCAGGGATTTCAGCGGGCGCTTGTTGGAACCGGTAATGGCACGACCACGACGGCCGTTGTCCAGCAGGGCATCCACGGACTCTTGCAGCATGCGCTTTTCGTTGCGCACGATGATGTCCGGAGCCGCCAGATCCAGCAGACGCTTCAGTCGGTTGTTACGGTTGATCACGCGACGGTACAGATCGTTCAGATCGGAGGTCGCGAAACGGCCACCGTCCAGCGGTACCAGCGGACGCAGGTCCGGCGGCAGCACGGGCAGCACTGTCATGATCATCCACTCCGGCTTGTTGCCGGACTGCAGGAAGGCTTCCATCAGCTTCAGACGCTTGGTGGTCTTCTTGCGCTTGGTCTCGGAGTTGGTCTGATCCAGCTCCTCGCGCATGGCCTTGACTTCGCCTTCCAGATCGATGGCACGCAGCAGGGCCAGAATGGCCTCGGCCCCCATCTTGGCGTCGAATTCGTCGCCCCACTCTTCCAGTGCGTCCAGATAGTTCTCTTCGGACAGCATCTGGCTGCGCTCGAGGTTGGTCATGCCGGGTTCGATCACCACATAGGATTCGAAATACAGCACGCGCTCGATGTCACGCAGGGTCATGTCCAGCAGCAGACCGATACGGGACGGCAGGGACTTCAGGAACCAGATGTGGGCAGTCGGGCTGGCCAGCTCGATGTGGCCCATGCGCTCACGACGGACCTTGGTCTGGGTCACTTCTACGCCGCACTTCTCACAGATCACACCACGGTGTTTCAGGCGCTTGTACTTGCCGCACAGACACTCGTAGTCCTTCACCGGTCCGAAGATACGGGCGCAGAACAGACCATCACGCTCCGGCTTGAAAGTCCGGTAGTTGATGGTCTCAGGCTTTTTGACCTCACCGAATGACCAGGAGCGGATCATGTCAGGAGAGGCCAGACCGATCTTGATACTGTCAAACTCTTCGGTCTTGGTCTGAGCCTTCAAAAACTTGAGTAAGTCTTTCACGTGTTTCCCCTGTCAGGAGTCTAACCTCGGCGCCCCAGCTGTCGAAACAGCGGGGCGCCCACGTCAATTCTCGAACAATAAGAGCGAGCTCTTACTCTTCGTCCAGCTCGATGTTGATACCCAGAGAGCGGATTTCCTTCAGCAATACGTTGAAGGATTCGGGCATGCCCGGCTCCATACGGTGGTCGCCATCCACGATGTTCTTGTACATCTTGGTACGGCCGTTCACATCGTCAGACTTGACGGTCAGCATTTCCTGCAGGGTATATGCCGCACCGTAAGCCTCCAGGGCCCACACTTCCATCTCACCGAACCGCTGACCACCGAACTGCGCCTTACCACCCAGCGGCTGCTGGGTAACCAGGCTGTAGGAACCGGTAGAACGCGCGTGCATCTTGTCGTCTACCAGGTGGTTCAGCTTCAGCATGTACATGTAACCCACGGTGACCTTGCGCTCGAAGGCGTTGCCGGTACGACCGTCGTACAGGGAGATCTGACCGGATTCCGGCAGATCGGCCAGCTTCAGCAAGGCCTTGATTTCGCGCTCTTTGGCGCCATCAAAGACAGGTGTAGCCACCGGCAGACCCTTACGCAGGTTACCCACCAGGGTGCGCACGTCGTCGTCAGACAGCTCGGCGATGTTAACTTGCTGTGAGTCCTTCTCGCCCAGGTCATAGACCTGTTGCAGGAACTCGCGCATCTCGTGCAGCTCGCGCTGTTCTTTGATCATGCGATCGATCTTCTCGCCGATGCCCTTGGCCGCGAGGCCCAGGTGCACTTCGAGGATCTGACCGATGTTCATACGGGACGGTACACCCAGCGGGTTCAGTACGATGTCGACCGGACGGCCGTACTCGTCATGGGGCATGTCCTCGACCGGACAGATCTTGGAGATAACACCCTTGTTACCGTGACGGCCCGCCATCTTGTCACCCGGCTGGATGCGACGCTTGACGGCCAGATAGACCTTGACGATCTTCAGTACGCCCGGCGCCAGGTCATCGCCCTGGATGATCTTGCGACGCTTGTTCTCGAATTTCTTGTCGAACTCGGCCTTCAGCTCGACGTGCTGTTCGGCGATCTGCTCCAGCTCGATTTGCTTGGCTTCATCTTCGATGGCCAGTTCAAACCACTTGGAACGATCCAGCTTGTTCAGACGATCTTCGCTGTAACCGGCGGCCAGCAGCAGGTTGCGGGAACGGCCGAAAATGCCGTCTTCCAGGATCTTGAACTCTTCGGTCAAGTCCTTCTTCGCTTCCTTCAGCTGCATCTCTTCGATTTCTTTGGCGCGCTTGTCTTTTTCCACGCCATCGCGGGTAAAGACCTGCACGTCAACCACGGTACCGTACACACCGTTCGGCACGCGCAGGGAGGAGTCCTTCACGTCGGACGCCTTCTCGCCGAAGATGGCGCGCAGCAGCTTCTCTTCCGGGGTCAGCTGGGTTTCACCCTTGGGTGTTACCTTGCCGACCAGGATGTCGCCGCCCTTCACTTCCGCACCCACGTAGACGATACCGGACTCGTCCAGCTTGGACAGCGCGGCTTCACCCACGTTCGGGATGTCGGCAGTGATCTCTTCCGGACCCAGCTTGGTGTCGCGGGAGATACAGGCCAGTTCCTGGATGTGGATGGTGGTCAGGCGATCTTCCTGAACCACGCGTTCGTTCACCAGGATCGAGTCTTCGAAGTTGTAACCGTTCCACGGCATGAACGCGACGCGCAGGTTCTGGCCCAGCGCCAGTTCACCCAGGTCGGTGGACGGACCGTCAGCCAGCACGTCGCCCGCCATCACCGGTTCGCCCAACATCACGCACGGACGCTGGTTGATACAGGTGTTCTGGTTGGAACGGGTGTACTTGGTCAGGTTGTAGATGTCGATGCCGGCTTCGCCAGGCAGCAGCTCATCTTCGTTGACCTTGATAACGATACGGGAGGCATCGACGTAGTCGATCATGCCGCCACGCTTGGCCACCACGGTTACACCGGAGTCAACGGCCACGGCGCGTTCCATACCGGTACCTACCAGCGGCTTGTCGGCGCGCAGGGTTGGTACGGCCTGACGTTGCATGTTCGAACCCATCAGGGCTCGGTTAGCATCATCGTGCTCCAGGAAGGGGATCAGGGCCGCTGCCACAGAGACGATCTGTTGCGGGCTCACGTCCATATACTGGATCTGGTCAGCGTTCATAAAGGTGGATTCACCCTTGTGACGGCACGGGATCAGCTCATCTTTCAGACGGCCATCTTCGGTGGTCGCGGCGTTGGCCTGGGCGATCACGTACTTGCCTTCTTCGATCGCGGACAGGTAGTCCACTTCGTCGGTGATCACACCGTCGATCACCTTGCGGTACGGGGTCTCGAGGAAACCGTACTCGTTGGTGCGGGAGTACACGGACAGCGAGTTGATCAGACCGATGTTCGGACCTTCCGGCGTTTCGATGGGGCACAGACGGCCGTAGTGGGTCGGGTGTACGTCTCGAACTTCGAAGCCGGCACGCTCACGGGTCAGACCGCCCGGGCCCAGCGCGGAGATACGGCGCTTGTGGGTCACTTCGGACAGCGGGTTGTTCTGGTCCATGAACTGGGACAGCTGGCTGGAACCGAAGAACTCTTTGACCGCGGCGGAGATCGGCTTGGCGTTGATCAGATCCTGCGGCATCAGGGTGTCCAGATCGCCCAGAGACAGGCGTTCCTTCACCGCACGCTCGACACGGACCAGACCGACGCGGAACTGGTTCTCGGCCATTTCGCCGACGGAACGGATGCGACGGTTGCCCAGGTGGTCAATATCGTCCACTTCGTCGTTGCCGTTACGGATGTCGATCAGGCGCTTCATGACCTCGACGATGTCATCCTTGGTCAGCACGCCGACGCCGGTCTCGTCTTCACGACCCAGACGGCGGTTGAACTTCATCCGACCCACGGTAGACAGGTCGTAACGCTCGGAAGAGAAGAACAGGTTCTCGAACAGCTGTTCGGCCGCTTCGCGAGTGGGCGGCTCGCCCGGACGCATCATGCGATAGATCTCGACCAGGGCTTCCAGGCGGCTGGAGCTGGAGTCGATACGCAGGGTCTCGGACATGTAGGCACCGTGGTCCAGTTCGTTGGTGAACAGAACCTCGAAGTGCTTGAAGCCGGCTTGGGACAGGTTGGCTACCGCTTCCAGGCTCAGGGCCTGGTTGGCAGTGACAACCATTTCACCAGTCTGCGGGTGCGCGTAGTTCTTGGCAGCAACCTTGCCAACAACATACTCGACCGGCACCTCGATCTGGGTGATGCCATCTTTTTCCAACTGGCGGATGTGACGCGCGGTGACACGACGACCGGTCTCGACCACCACGGCGCCATTGGCAATGATGTCGAAGGTCGCGGTTTCGCCACGCAGGCGCTCGGGCACCAGATCCATCATTAACTTGCCATCCTTGACCTCGAAACCGATAGTCTCGAAGAAGGTGGCCAGGATTTCTTCGGAGCTGAAGTCCAGGGCGCGCAGAATAATGGAGGCCGGCAGTTTACGACGACGGTCGATACGGACAAACAGGTTGTCTTTCGCATCGAACTCGAAGTCCAGCCAGGAGCCACGGTAGGGGATAACGCGGGCGTTATACAGTACCTTACCGGATGAATGTGTTTTGCCTTTATCGTGGTCGAAGAAGACGCCCGGGCTGCGGTGCAGCTGGGAGACGATAACCCGCTCGGTACCATTGATGACA
This sequence comes from Aeromonas sp. FDAARGOS 1409, assembly GCF_019048705.1. Lineage (NCBI taxonomy): Bacteria > Pseudomonadati > Pseudomonadota > Gammaproteobacteria > Aeromonadales > Aeromonadaceae > Aeromonas > Aeromonas sp. FDAARGOS 1409. The sequence goes on along the minus strand of NZ_CP077395.1, from coordinate 1,673,196 downwards.
AAGGTGCCGTTTTCGGTCATGAGCGGAATTTCGCCCATGTATACTTCTTGTTCCTTGATATCTTTGACGGTGCCGGCAGCTGCTTCACGGTCGTACAGAACCATACGAAGCTTGACACGCAGCGGCGCGGAGTAGGTCACTCCACGGATCTGGCATTCTTTTACGTCAAATACCGGCTCACCCAGGCGATAGCTGACATACTGAAGCTCAGCACTACCGGAGTAACTGGTGATCGGGAAAACGCTACGGAAAGCGGCCTCTAGGCCATATTCACCTTCCGGGTCGGCCTCGATGAACTGCTTGAAGGAGTCCAGCTGAATGGACAACAGATAAGGCGTGTCCAGTACCTGGTCTCGCTTACCGAAGTCCTTACGAATGCGTTTTTTTTCGGTATAAGAGTAAACCATAGGGTTCCTCAGCTCGCTGATAAGTGACCCACTCTGTCCCGCGGGACAGCTCTGTCTCAACACCGTTTTGTGTTGGCCCGGACGATGAAGCGGTCCGGATTGCTGGTGCACCGAGAGTCGTAAACGGTGTGAAATGCTCTCAGTCTACAGCGCAAAAAGGCTGGTGAACAAACATTCACCAGCCCTAGCCTGTTTTATCAGGCTAATCTACATAAATGCAGATTATTTGATCTCAACAGAAGCACCGGCAGCTTCCAGCTCTTTCTTCAGAGCTTCAGCTTCGTCCTTGGACACGGCTTCTTTCAGATTGGTCGGAGCAGCTTCTACCAGGTCCTTGGCTTCTTTCAGGCCCAGACCGGTAGCGCCACGAACGGCCTTGATGACGGCAACTTTGTTGGCGCCAGCAGCAGTCAGAACTACGTCGAACTCGGTCTTCTCTTCTACTGCTTCAGCAGCAGCCGGGCCGGCCATGACGGCAGCAGCGGCAGAAACACCGAACTTCTCTTCCATAGCTTCGATCAGCTCAACAACTTCCATTACGGACATGGAAGCAACGGCTTCGATGATTTGGTCTTTAGTGATAGACATGACAAAAATTCCTGATGTTGAATAAACTCAAACAGCCTAGATAGGCGAGAATCAAGCAGCAGCTTGTTTCTGGTCGCGAACAGCAGCGATAGTACGAACCAGCTTGCCAGCAGAGGCTTCCTTCATGGTAGCCATCAACTTCGCAATTGCTTCTTCGTAGGTCGGCAGCGTGGCCAGACGATCAATTTGTGCTGCGGCGATAAACTCACCGTTAAAAGCGCCAGCCTTGATTTCGAACTTTTGGTTCGCTTTGGCAAACTCTTTGAACAGACGAGCGGCAGCGCCCGGGTGTTCGTTGGAGAAAGCAATCAAGGTAGGACCGGTAAATGCGTCGTTCAGGCACTCGTATTCGGTACCTTCTACCGCGCGACGCAGCAGGGTGTTACGCACAACGCGCATATACACACCAGCTTCACGAGCGGTCTTACGCAGGACGGTCATCTTGTCTACAGTGACGCCGCGAGAATCGGCTACAACTGCAGAAAGAGCGCCTTTGGCAGCTTCGTTGACTTCAGCAACAATTGCCTTTTTGTCTTCGAGTCCCAATGCCATTGGCTTAACTCCTGGATTGAATCCGGGTCTGTTGACCCAGTACTGACACATCCCCCCTACCTTTACAACAGAGGGGAACGATGCGGTAGCAGGATTCCAGAAGAGAAAGAATCTTTCTCGCTGGGTTTCCGGCACCGTCTACGCAGGAAGAATTAAGGCCCTGCGGCCTCCTGCGGTCTTGGACGGAGGTCGAAACCCCCAACCAATCAAGGCGCAAAATTATAGATTAAATTTTGCGCCTTGTAAAACCCATCAATTAGGCCTGCGCTTCCAGGGAAGCTTGGTCTACGGCAACACCGGCACCCATGGTGGTGGAGATGCTGACTTTCTTGATGAATACACCCTTGGCGGAGGACGGCTTGGCCTTCTTCAAGGCAACCAGCAGTGCTTCGAGGTTTTCTTTCAGCTGAACTTCGTTGAAAGAGACCTTGCCCAGGGTGGTGTGAATGATACCGTTCTTGTCGTTACGGTAACGAACCTGACCAGCCTTGGCGTTCTTGACGGCTTCGGCTACGTTCGGAGTCACGGTACCAACCTTCGGGTTCGGCATCAGGCCGCGCGGGCCCAGGATCTGGCCCAGTTGACCAACAACGCGCATGGCATCCGGGGATGCGATCACGACGTCGAAGTTCATCTCGCCTTTCTTGACCAGCTCGGCCAGGTCGTCCATACCAACCAGTTCAGCACCGGCAGCCTTGGCGGCTTCGGCGTTGGCACCCTGGGTGAACACGGCGACACGGATGTCACGACCGGTACCGTGCGGCAGTACAGTCGCACCACGTACGTTCTGGTCGGATTTACGAGCATCGATACCCAGGTTAACGGCAACGTCAACGCTTTCAACGAACTTGGCAGTAGCCAGTTCTTTCAGCAGGGCAATGGCTTCGTTGATGGAGTACTCTTTGGTACCGTCAACTTTTTCGCGAATAACGCGCATACGCTTGGACAGTTTAGCCATTGTCTTACTCCTCCACTACCAGGCCCATGGAACGAGCGGAACCGGCGATGCAACGTACTTTTGCATCCAGATCGGCACCAGTCATATCCGGCTCTTTGGTCTTGGCGATTTCTTGCAGCTGAGCCACAGTCACCTTACCAACCTTGTCTTTGTTCGGCTTGGCGGAACCAGACTGGATACCAGCGGCTTTCTTCAGCAGGAAGGAAGCGGGCGGAGTCTTGGTTTCGAAGGTGAAGGAACGGTCGCTGTAAACGGTGATCACGACCGGAGTCGGAGAACCTTTTTCCAGCTTTTCTGTACGGGCGTTGAATGCCTTACAGAATTCCATGATGTTCACACCGTGCTGACCCAGAGCAGGACCAACGGGAGGGCTGGGGTTAGCACTGCCAGCCTTAACTTGCAGCTTGATATAAGCTGTGACTTTCTTAGCCATTACAAAAATACCTCAAAAATGGGTTCTAACGCCTCGGAGACATGCTCCTGCAAACGGCTCCCCAACAAATAAAGGGGCAGCGAATTATAGAGATAATCGCTGCCCCTGACAACCGTTAAACGTACAGAGATTAATCAGCCTTTCTCGACCTGACCAAAATCCAGTTCTACCGGTGTTGAGCGGCCGAAGATCAGTACGGAGACCTTCACGCGGCTCTTTTCGTAGTCCACCTCTTCAACAGTACCGTTGAAGTCGGCGAACGGACCATCGGCAACCCGGACCATCTCACCCGGTTCAAACAGGGTTTTCGGACGCGGCTTGTCGTGGGCATCTTGCAGACGATTGAGGATGGCATCCGCTTCTTTATCGGAGATAGGAGCGGGACGATCGGAAGTGCCGCCGATGAAGCCCATGACGCGCGGTACATTGCGTACCAGGTGCCATGTGGTCTCATCCATCACCATCTGAACCAGGACGTAGCCCGGGAAAAATTTGCGCTCACTCTTGCGCTTCTGGCCAGCGCGCATCTCGACCACTTCTTCGGTCGGGACCAGCACTTCGCCAAACAGCTCTTCCATGCCATGCATCTTGATATGTTCACGCAGGGATTTGGCAACCCGGCCTTCATAGCCGGAAAACGCCTGCACCACATACCATCTCATACGCTGTTCACGTTGTTCAGTCATGGCTTATCCTTACACACCGGTAATCAGGTTGACCAACCAGACCAAGGCACCGTCCAAGACGAACAGCAACAGCCCCATCACGGCGGTCACCGCCAGCACTATCAGGGTTGTCTGAATGGCTTCCTGACGGGTTGGCCATACGACCTTGCGGACTTCCAGGCGAGACTCACGAGCAAAAGCCAGTGTTGCCTTGCCCTTGGTGGTTTGCAGGGCCACTGCACCGGCAGCGGCGATGACAACGACCACACCCAGGGCGCGGACGGCAGCAATAACGTCGCTCAGCAGGTAATTGCCCACTACAGCGGCCGCCAGGATGATGAAAACCAGGCCCCAAAGCAGGGTATCCTTGCTTCCGCCCTGACCCTCAGAACTAACACTCATACAACCCACCTGTATCTGACGTAACCAAAGACACAAAAGCCCCGTACGAGACGAGGTATATGGCAGGGGCGGCAGGACTCGAACCCGCAACCATCGGTTTTGGAGACCGCTGTTCTACCAATTCGAACTACGCCCCTGCATAAGAAAGCCCCTATTATAGGGGCTTTGCTTTATTTATGTAAGCCAAGATTAAGCGATAACTTTGGCTACAACACCAGCACCTACGGTACGGCCACCTTCACGGATAGCGAAACGCAGGCCGTCGTCCATCGCGATCGGCGCAATCAGGGTAACAACCATCTTGATGTTGTCGCCCGGCATCACCATCTCTACGCCTTCCGGCAGTTCGATGGTACCGGTCACGTCGGTAGTACGGAAGTAGAACTGCGGACGGTAGCCCTTGAAGAACGGGGTATGACGACCACCTTCTTCTTTGGACAGTACATACACTTCGGATTCGAACTTGGTGTGCGGCTTGATGGTGCCCGGCTTGGCCAGTACCTGACCACGCTCCACGTCTTCACGCTTCACGCCACGCAGCAGCGCGCCAACGTTCTCACCAGCACGGCCTTCGTCCAGCAGCTTGCGGAACATTTCAACACCGGTACAGGTGGTCTTGGTGGTATCTTTGATACCCACGATTTCCACTTCTTCGCCAACCTTGACGATACCGCGCTCTACACGACCGGTTACTACGGTACCACGGCCTGCGATGGAGAACACGTCTTCGATCGGCATCAGGAACGGCTGGTCAATCGCACGCTCCGGCTCCGGGATGTAGGTATCCAGGTGGTTTGCCAGTTCCAGGATCTTCTCTTCCCACTGAGCGTCGCCTTCCAGCGCTTTCAGTGCGGAACCACGTACGACCGGCAGGTCATCACCCGGGAAGTCGTACTCGGACAGCAGTTCGCGAACTTCCATCTCGACCAGTTCCAGCAGCTCTTCGTCATCGACCATGTCGCACTTGTTCATGAACACGATGATGTACGGAACGCCTACCTGACGACCCAGCAGGATGTGCTCACGAGTCTGCGGCATCGGGCCGTCAGTCGCTGCTACTACCAGGATCGCGCCGTCCATCTGGGCAGCACCGGTGATCATGTTTTTAACGTAGTCGGCGTGACCCGGGCAATCTACGTGGGCGTAGTGACGGGTAGCGGTGTCGTATTCTACGTGGGAGGTGTTGATGGTGATACCACGCTCACGCTCTTCCGGTGCCTTGTCGATCTGGTCGAAGGCGAAAGCTTTACCACCGAAGTGCTTGGCCAGCACGTTGGTGATGGCAGCGGTCAGGGTGGTTTTACCGTGGTCAACGTGGCCGATGGTACCCACGTTAACGTGCGGTTTATTACGCTCAAATTTTTCTTTAGACATGATCGTCCCTCTAAACTAACGCTGAGTACGCGGTGGCAAGCTAACCACAGAACAGTTTATATGATGGATTTGAATCAAGGGGAGCAGAGAGGCTGGTGCTGACAGGCTGGTTCGATTGCCGAACTCACCCTAGGGTGTGGCTTTCAGAATTACCTGAGCCATATCAGCATCTTGGAGCGGGCAGCGGGAATCGAACCCGCATCATCAGCTTGGAAGGCTGAGGTAATAGCCATTATACGATGCCCGCATTTCTCTAACCCAAAGAACTCAAACCGCAGAGAAATATGGTGGAGGGAGAAGGATTCGAACCTTCGAAGGCAGAGCCGTCAGATTTACAGTCTGATCCCTTTGGCCGCTCGGGAACCCCTCCGGTTGCATAAATGCCACAACGGTAATTCTGCTTGCACCCGTTGTTTTTGTCGCTTTTGCTGGGCAAATAGACGACAGACATCCAAGCGTCGCGCATTTTATGGTAAGGATTTTGGGGATGCAACCATTGCGCCTTGCAAAATGTGCATTATTGCCGGGATCTAGGCAAAAAAGCGCTCCTTCTCCGTCCCAACCGGACGCGTCCCTTGTCGCTCCCGACCCCTTGGTGTATGGTCGCCCTGCCCAAGAAACAGTGATGACACCATGACGACAGAGCATAACCCCTATTTGCAATTCACCCGCGAACAATGGGCGTTATTGCGCGATGCGGTCCCCCTGACCCTGACCGAGCACGATCTGCAGACCCTGCGCGGCATCAACGAGAAGGTGTCATTGCGGGAAGTGGAAGAGATCTACCTGCCCCTCTCCCGCCTGCTCAATCTCTACGTCAAGGCCAAGCAGCGGCGCAGCCGGGTGCTGGAGCAGTTTCTCGGCCAGTCCCGCGGCAAGGGCACCTATATCATCAGCATCGCCGGCAGCGTGGCGGGGGGCAAGAGCACCACGGCCCGTATCCTGCAGGCACTGCTGGAACGCTGGCCTGAGCACCCCAGGGTGGAGCTGGTCACCACGGATGGCTTCCTGTTTCCCAACAAGGAGCTGGAAGCCCGCGGCCTGATGCGCCGCAAGGGCTTCCCCGAGTCCTATGACATCCGCCATCTGGTGGAGTTTGTCGCCAATATCCGCGCCGGCCACGAGAAGGTCGAGGCCCCCGTCTACTCCCACCTCGTCTACGACATCCTGCCCGACGAGAAGAAGGTAGTGGAGCAACCGGACATCCTGATCCTGGAAGGGCTCAACGTGCTGCAAAGCGGCATGGACTACCCCCAGGACCCCCATCGCGTCTTCGTGTCCGACTTCGTCGACTTCTCCATCTATGTGGACGCCGACGCCGAGCTGCTGCGCACCTGGTACATAGACCGCTTCCTCAAGTTCCGCAGCGGCGCCTTCTCGGATCCCGACTCCTATTTCCACCACTATGCCAGGCTGGCGGAGAGCGAGGCCACCGAGATCGCCAACAACATCTGGCAGGATATCAACTACCTGAATCTGCAAGAGAACATCCTGCCGACCCGGGAGCGGGCGAACCTGATCCTGACCAAGGGCAGGGAGCACGCCATCGAGCAGATCAAGCTGCGCAAATAATGACAGCGACGAAGAGGGGGCCCATGGGCCCCCTCTTCTCATTCATGCCGGATGGAGTCTCAGTCCCCCCGGCGCAGGGAGATCTCCCCGCCCAGGTAGAACTTGATCCCCTCCTCCGTCTCCAGCCGCAGGGCCCCGCGATCGTCGATGCCCCTGGCGATCCCGCGGATCACCTGATCCCCCATCAACAGTTTCACCGGCTGGCCGGCGAAGTGATCGAGCCGGTTCCAGCTCTCGACGAAGCTCGCCAGCCCGGTCTGCTCGAAGGTCTGCATGGCCTGCTGCAGGTGCAACAGCACGCAGGCGGCCAGCTGGTTGCGGTCCACCAGTTCGGGCTGGATGTGGCGCAGCTCGGACCAGGCCTGATCGATCTTCTCCCCCTCCCGGCTCGGCATCGCAAGATTGAGGCCGACCCCGATCACCAGATTGCAGCTGGCACCGGCACTGCCGCTCATCTCCACCAGAATGCCCGCCAGCTTGCGGCCCTGATAGTAGAGATCGTTCGGCCACTTGAGCTCAACCCCTGGATAACCGAGCGACTCCAGCGCCTCCACCACGGCCACCCCTACCGCCAGGCTGAGCCCCATGGCGGCCGCCATGCCCTGCTCCAGCCGCCAGTACATGCTGAGGATCAGCTGGCAGCCGAAGGGGGAGACCCAGGGCTTGCCGCGGCGCCCCCGGCCGGCGGTCTGACACTCGGCCAGACAGCTCTCGCCTGAGCTCAGCTGGTTGACCCGCTCCAGCAGGTACTGGTTGGTGGAGTCGATCACCGGGAAGCAGTGCACCGGTGCCATTGGAGCCAGCGCCCGCAGCTGCGCCTCGTCATAGAGCGCCATGGGCACCGCGAGCCGGTAGCCTTTGCCGGTCAGGCTGAATAAGTCCAGCCCCAGCTCCTTGAGCGCAGCCATGTGCTTACTCACCGCCGCCCGGCTGATGCCGAGCCGCTCGCCGAGCTGCTCGCCCGAGTGGAACTGGCCGTCGCTGAGCAGGGTGATCAGCGTCTGCCGGATGGGGGTCAGGATCATGCCAGTACCTCATCGAGCCGGGTCTCGCCGCTGCGGCCCATGAAGCGCACCTCGTGCTCCAGCACCACCCCGAACTTCTGCTCCACGCTGTCCCGCACATGGGCCGCCAGGGCGATCAGCTCCATGGCGCTGGCGCCTCCCAGGTTGACCAGCACCAACGCCTGCTCCTGATGGACGGCGGCACGGCCGATGGCGAACCCCTTGAGGCCGCACTGATCGATCAGCCAGCCCGCCGCCAGCTTCACCTGACCGTCGCCGGCCGGGTAGCTGGGCATCTGCGGGTATTGCTGTCTCAGGGTCTCAGCCAATGCGGCAGGCACCACCGGGTTCTTGAAGAAGCTGCCCGCATTGCCGAGCACGGCGGGATCCGGCAGCTTGGCCATGCGAGTGGCACAGACGGTGTCGAAGATGGCTTGTGCACTCGGCGCCTCCCCCAAGGCGGCAAGGGGGCCGTACCCCGCCACCGGTCGCCAGGCCTTGGGCAGACGCAGGCCGACGGCGGTAATGAAGTGGGAGTCCTGACAGGCGTGCTTGAAGATGCTGTCACGGTAACCGAACTGGCAATCGGCGGCGTCGATGTGCTCCACCTCGCCGCTGTGCCAGTTGAATGCCTCCACATAGGCGCAGACACTGGCCAGCTCGACCCCGTAGGCACCGATGTTCTGCACCGGGGCGGCACCGACGGTGCCGGGAATGAGCGCCAGGTTCTCCAGGCCGTACCAGCCCTGCTGCAGGGCATGGCACACCAGCTCGTGCCAGTTCTCGCCGGCCGCCACGTGCAGCAGCCAGTGATCCCCCTCGTCGTGCAGCGTAATCCCCTTCAGGCCGTTGTGCACCACCAGACCGGCGAAGTCATCGCAGAACAGGATGTTGCTGCCGCCGCCCAGCACCAGGCGTGGCAAGACGCCCAGCTCGGGGTGAACCCGCAACTGTGCGAGGTCATCCAGCTGGGTCACGTCTGCCAGCCAGAGACAGTGCGCATCCAGCGCCAGGGTATTGAGGGTCGACAGGGAGGCTTGGGGGGTGAGTTTCATCTGCGTGTTCCGACAAGGACAGGGGGGCAGTTTACCCCAGATCCCCCGGGACAAAAAACCCGGACACTTTTCGGACTCACACCGCTGGAGTAGAGTAACGCCTTCAGTTCCTTGAGGAAGCATGAATGAACAATCAATTCGCCGTCATCGGCCTCGGCCTGTTTGGCAGCGCCCTGTGCGAAGAGTTGCAGCGGCAGGATGCCGAGGTGCTGGCCATCGACATCGACGAGGTCAAGACCCGCCAGATAGCCACCCTGTGCAATCATGTCATCGTCGCCGATGCCACCGACGAGGCCACGGTCGCCGAACTGGGTCTGGCGAATTTCGACATCGTCTTCGTCGCCATCGGCGACAACCTGGAGACCAGCATCCTCACCACCCTCGTTCTGAAGGAAGCCGGCGTGAAGAAGGTGTGGGTCAAGGCCCGCGACAAGTTCCACGCCAAGATCCTGCAGAAGGTGGGGGCCGACAAGGTGATCAACCCGGAGTGGGACATGGGGCGCCGGGTGGCCCAGAGCATGCTGGACAACCGGCTGTTCGACTATCTGGAGCTGGGGCACGACATGGTGCTCACCGAGTTCGTCATCGGCCTGCAGCAGAATGCCCGCACCCTGGCCGACCTGCACCTGTTGCAGCAGAACGACTTCCAGCTGCTGGCCATCAAGCGCGGCGAGGTCCTGCACAACGTGCTGACCGGCAAGATGGAGCTGCAGCTGGGTGACATCCTGATCCTGGCTGGCAACAAGCATGCCATCGACCACTGGCTCGACACCCTATGATCAGCTGGCGCAGCAACTACGCCTTCACCCTGTATCGGGATGACAACTCCCGCTGGAGCGAGGCCAGGCTGATCCTGGGCAGCTTCCTCATCATACTGCTGGTCGGCACCCTGTTTCTGGTGCAGCCCTCCAGCCACAAGGGGGAGGTCACCTTCATCAACGCCCTGTTTACCGCCACCTCGGCCATCAGCGTGACCGGCCTGGGGGTGGTAGATACCGGCACCGCTTTCACCCTGCAGGGGCAGATCATCCTGCTGATGCTGATGGAGATAGGCGGGCTGGGCCAGATGACCATGACGCTGCTGCTGATCGCCATGTTCAGCAAACGGGTCGGCCTGCGCCAGCAGGTACTGGCCAAGGAGGCGCTGGGCCAGGAGGGCTCGGTCAACATCATCCAGCTGGTGAAGCGCATCGTCTTGTTCGCCCTCATCGCCCAGCTGATCGGCACCGGCATCATGGCCATTCGCTGGGTCCCCGAGATGGGGTGGAGCCACGGCCTCTATGTCAGCTTCTTCCACGCGGTGTCGGCCTTCAACAACGCCGGGTTCTCGCTGTTTGCCAACAATCTGATGGACTATCGCGACGACCCCCTCATCAGCCTGACCATTCCGGCCCTGCTCATCCTCGGCGGCATCGGCTTTACCGTCATCGTCGATCTGGTGCGCAACCGCCGCTGGCGCAAGCTGAAGCTGCACAGCAAGCTGATGCTGCTGATGACCCCGGGGCTGCTGCTGCTGGGCACCCTGATGTTCTGGCTGCTGGAGCACGACAACCCTAACACCCTGGGCCAGAGCAGTCTGGGCGGCCAGTGGCTGGCGGCCTTCTTCCAGTCGGCCACCGCACGCACGGCGGGCTTCAATACGGTGGACATCGGCCAGATGGTGCCGGCCTCCCTGCTGTTCATGATGATGCTGATGTTCATCGGTGCCGGGGCGACCTCGACAGGGGGCGGCATCAAGGTCACCACCTTCGCCGTCGTCCTGCTCGCGACCCGGGCGTTTCTGACCAAGCGCCCCCATGTCACCGCCTTTGGCCGCACCCTATCCCCCCAGATAGTGACCCGATCGCTCGCCATCATCATCGTCAGCACCATGGCCCTGATGCTGGCCATGTTTCTGTTGATGCTCACGGAATCACAGCCCTTCGACAAGATCATGTTCGAGACCATCTCGGCCTTCGCCACCGTCGGCCTCTCGACCGGCATCACCGCTTCCCTGAGTGAACCGGGCAAGCTGATCCTGGTGCTGGTGATGATCTGCGGCCGTCTGGGCCCCCTCACCCTGGCCCTGATGCTGGCCAGACCGAGCGAGACCCGGATCCGTTACCCGGAGGAAGGTGTCTATACAGGTTAATTCACTGCTGTTATTGGATTATTTCAATAGAGAAGAGGGGCGAAAGCCCCTCTTCTCTATGGCAGACATCGACCTCTGAACGACTTAGAACCTGTTTATGATCTTACTGCGAGGCCGTGATCAAGGCTCATGTGCTGCTCGCTTGTTTGTAACAAAGAGTGCTCATGTATGGCTTATACACTCCGGTTCCTGCGCTGCTCTTCACCTTGCTGACAACCTCTCGCGACAGATCGTAAACAGGTTCTCAAGCCGCCTTGGTTCGAGTGGTGCGCTTGCCCGTGCCCTTGCGAGGGCTGGCTCCTGTGCCAGCACCGCCCTTGCCCCCGCTCTTTCCACTGCTGCGACGAGTGAAACGGCGCTTGTCGGCGCCGGGGGCCGCCTTGGGCAGGGCGCTGAAGCTGGCACCGGAGTCCTGCCTGGCCCCCTCTATCAAGGCGTTCAGCTGCTCCGTCAGCGGCCCCATAAACTGCTGGTAGCTGCCGTGACGCTCGGCGATCCGGCCGAGGCTCTGCTCCCAGAGCGCCGTCATGTCCGGCGTGGTGGCGCCAGGGGGCAGCGCCTGGACCAGGGCCCGCCCGGTGGGTGTCGCCTTGATGCTCTTGCCCTGGCGCACCAGGAAGCGGCGCTTGAACAGCAGATCTATGATCCCGGCCCGGGTCGCCTCGGTGCCCAGACCGTCGGTCTCCCGCAGGGTCTTGCGGATCTCGGGATCCTGAACGTAGCGGGCGATGCCTGTCATGGCGGCTAGCAGGGTGGCATCGGTAAACGGCTTGGGGGGCTGGGTCATCTTCTCCAGCAGCTCGCCCCGCTCGCAAAATAGTTGCTCCCCCTTCTTCAGGGCAGGCAGGGTGCCCGCCTCCTCCTCGTCATCCTCCTCCACCCCGAGCAGCGCCTTCCAGCCCGCCTTGAGGATGCGACGCGCCTTGGCCTGGAACAGGCCGCCAGCGATGCGCAGCAGCACCTTGCTGTCGTTGTACTCGAACGGCGGGTAGAACTGCAGCAGATACTGGCGGGCGACAAGGCCATACAGCCTGGCCTCATCCCCGCTCAGGCTCCCCTCGTTGCCCCGCTTCTCGGTGGGGATGATGGCGTGGTGGGCATCCACCTTGCCGTCGTTCCACGCCTTGCTGCGGATCCTGCCGTCCGCCTCGGCCACCGCCTTCGCCAGCGCCGGCGCCGTGGCGGCGATGGCCTCCCGCACCTGGGGCGCCCGATGGAAGTGATCGCTCGGCAGATAACGGCTGTCGGATCTGGGGTAGGTGATGAGCTTGTGACGCTCGTAGAGGCTCTGGCAGACGTCCAGCACCCGCTTGGCATCCATGCCGAACCGCTTGGCCGCATCGATCTGCAGGCTGGAGAGGTTGTAGGGCAGCGGCGCCGCCTGCTTGCGGGCCTGCTCCTCCACCTCTTCCACCAACGCGGGTTGCCCCTGGATCCGCTCCACCACCTTGGCGGCCAGCGCCCGGTTGAGCACCCGCCCCTCTTCATCCTGCCAGGGGAGGCAGGCTTCCGAGGGGAGCCACTTTGCGGTGAAACGCTCATTGCCCCCAGTCAGCAGGTGGGCCAGCACCTCGTAGAACGGCTTGGGCACGAAGGCTTCTATTTCGAGATCCCGCCGCACCACCAGCCCCAACAGCGGCGTCTGCACCCGCCCCACCGACAGCAGCTCGTTGCAACCCCCCTTGCGGCCGAGCAGGGTGTAGGCCCGGGTCATGTTGATGCCATAGAGCCAGTCGGCCCGGCTGCGGGCCAGGGCCGACACAGCCAGCGGCACGAACTCCTTGTTGTCCCGCAGCTGGTCCAGGGCACGACGCACCGCCGGCGGGTTGAGATCGCTGATGAGGCAGCGCTGCACCGGCTTGCTCTTGGGGTAGCCGAGAAAGTCGATCACCTCGTCCACCAGCAGCTGCCCTTCCCTGTCCGGGTCGCCGGCGTTGACCACGCAGTCGGCCCGCTTGATGAGCCCCTTGATCACATTGAGCTGAGCCCGGGTCTTGGGTTTGGCCACCAGTTGCCACTGCTCGGGGATGATGGGAAGCGATTCCATCCGCCACTGCTTGTAGGCGGCGTCATAGGCGTCGGGCTCCGCCTGCTCCAGCAAGTGGCCGATGCACCAGGTCACCACGTCCCCCTGCGCCGTCTCGATGAAACCCTCCCCCTTCTTGTGGGGCTTGGGCAGAACGTCGGCGATGGCGCGGCCAAGGCTGGGTTTCTCGGCGATAAAGAGTCGCATGGAAGACACACCTGAATACTGTATATGCGAACAGTATACATCCCGCCACGCGCAAACCCCAAGCCCCGGGCTGTCACCTTGTTCCGCCCTCCGCACCTGAGTCTCACCCGTTCAAAACAGGAGAATCAGACTTAAATTCATAAAAAAACGAAAATAGAAAACTTTTAACAGCCAAATAGTTTCCATCGAAATAAAAACCATGACCGAGGTCAACCCCTGGTTTCCCAGGACTACTACTATATTGGTACTACCCGATTCGAAGGACACTGCCACCATGCTTGGAAAAATGTTGAGAAAGCCCTGGTTCTGGCTTCTGCTGCTGGGGGCCCTGCTGGGGATCGCCGCGCTGGGGGTCACCGTCTCCGTGCTGCACAAGACCAGCTCCACCGAGTTCTGCGTCTCCTGCCACTCCATGCAGACACCCCTCGCCGAGTATCAGGGCAGTGTCCACTTCCAGAACACCAAGGGGATCCGCGCCGAGTGTGCCGATTGCCACATCCCGGGCGACCCCACCTCCTACCTCTGGACCAAGATCCGCGCCGTGAAGGATATCTATCACGAGGCGATCGGCACGCTCGACACCCCTGAGAAATACGAGGCCCACAAGCTGCGGATGGCCCAGACGGTGTGGGATCAGCTCAAGGCCAACGACTCCGCCACCTGCCGCAGCTGCCACAGCTACGAGGCGATGGACATTCTGGCCCAGCGCCCCAATGCCCGTGCCGAGCACCCGGTCGCCATCAAGGAAGGCCAGACCTGTATCGACTGCCACCGCGGCGTCGCCCACATCATGCCTGACATGAGCGGCCTGGCTGCCGCCGGTGCCAGCGAGCTGGCGCAGGCTGCGGCCCAGACCCCGGCCAACGTCACCACCCGCTATGCCATCGCCACCACCCCGCTGTTCCTCGATGCCGCCGCCAAGACCGACGAAGGCACCCTGATGCCCTCCACCCAGGTGGAAGTGCTTGCCAACGAAAACGGCCGCGCCAAGGTGCAGATCGAAGGCTGGCAACAGGACGGCGTGAGCGAGGTCTTCTATGCCGCCCCCGGCAAACGGATCCTCAGCGTACTGGTCGGCGATGCCGCCAAGAAGGCGCTGGTCACCGGCCAGAGCGAGACCGACAGCGCCACCAACCTCACTTGGCATCAGGTCAAGCTGACCGCCTGGGTGGACCAGAGCCAGCTCATCGGCGACCAGGGCAAGCTGTGGCAGTACGCCTCCACCCTGATGTCCAACAACTGCACCGGCTGCCACGGCCTCACCGCGCTGGATCACTTCAACGCCAACCAGTGGATCGGCGTCATCAAGGGGATGGAATCTCGTACCTCCCTGACTCCGGAACAGGCTCGCATGTTGACCCAATACGTGCAGAAGCACGCCAGCGACATGAGCGCGGCCCACTGAGGCTGGCACAGAGGAAAACCGTTATGACTTTTTTCAATGACAAGAAGACCAATCTGTCCCGCCGCAACCTGCTCAAGGGCCTCGGCGCCTGCGCAGCCCTGCCCCTGCTCGGCGGCATTTTTCCCAAGAGTGCGCTGGCACAAGCCATCAGCACCGCATTGAGTCAGTTCCCGACCCTGGTGTCCGCCCAGAAGGGCATTCTGACCGGCGCCCACTGGGGGGCCTTCGAAGCCATAGTCGCCGATGGCCGCATGATCCGGGTGCAGCCGGTGGCCGATGATCCGGCGCCGAACGATCTCATCGATATGGCGCCGTTCCAGGTGCACGCCAAGAACCGCATCAAGTACCCCATGGTACGCAAGAGCTGGCTGGAGCACGGCCCGGGCGCCAAGCCGGAGCTGCGCGGCGCCGACGAGTGGGTGCGGGTGAGCTGGGACAAGGCGATCGAACTGGTGGCCGGCGAGATCCAGCGGGTCCAGAGCGACTTCGGCCCGCAGGCGATCCACGCCGGTTCCTACGGCTGGAAGAGTGTCGGCATGTTCCACAACAGCCGCACCCTGCTGCACCGACTGATGAACCTCTCCGGCGGCTTCACCGGTTATGCCGGTGACTACTCCACCGGAGCGGCCCAGGTAATCATGTCCCACGTGATGGGCTCCATCGAGGTGTACGAGCAGCAGACCGCCTGGCCCAACGTGGTGGAGAACGCCGAACTGGTGGTGCTCTGGGGGGTCAATGCTCAGGTGACCCTGAAGAACAGCTGGAACATGCCGGATCACGAGGGTCAGGCCGGCTTCAAGGCCCTGAAAGAGAAAGGCACCCGGGTCATCAGCATCGACCCCGTCTACAACGAGACCGCCAAGCTGGTCGGTGCCGAGTGGATTGCCCCGAACGCTTACACCGACGTGGCCATGATGCTGGGTGTCGCTCACACCCTCTACAGCGAGAAGAAGCACGATCAGGCCTTCCTCGATCGCTACACAGTCGGCTTCGACACCTTCCTCGCCTATCTGCTCGGCAAGGAGGACGGCCAGCCCAAGAGCGCCGAGTGGGCGAGCACCGTCTGCGGTGTCGAGGCCAAGGTCATTCGCCAGCTGGCCCTCGACATGGCAGCCAAGCGCACCATGATCATGGCCGGTTGGGGCATGCAGCGTCAGCAGCATGGCGAACAGCCGAACTGGATGCTGGTGACCCTGGCCGCCATGCTGGGCCAGATCGGCCTGCCGGGCGGCGGCTACGGCTTCAGCTACCACTACTCCTCCGGTGGCAGCCCCACCGCCAAGGGCGGCATTCTGGCGGGTATCTCCGCTGGCAACGCGCCGAAGAACAGCCCGGCCCCGATCCCGGTGGCCCGCATCGCCGACTGTCTCGCCAACCCGGGCAAGACCATCGACTTCAATGGCCGCAAGGTGACCTATCCGGACATCAAGCTGGTCTACGTGGCGGGCGGCAACCCCTTCCACCACCATCAGGACACCAACAACCTGCTGCAGGCGTGGCGCAAGCCGCAGACCGTGATCGTTCACGAGCCCTACTGGACGGCCACCGCCAAGCACGCCGATATCGTGCTGCCGGTCACCACCAGCTACGAGCGCAACGATCTGGAGATGGGTGGCGACTACTCCCAGCGCTATGTGTTCCCCATGCACCAGTGCGTGCCGCCGCAGTTTGAAGCCCGCAACGACTTCGATATCTTCAGCGCCATCGCCGCCAAGCTGGGCGTGCAGGAGCAGTACACCGAAGGAAAGGACGAGATGCTGTGGCTCAAGCAGATGTACGACGGCATGGCGGCCCAGGCCCGCGGCGCCCGCGTGGCACTGCCGCCATTCAACATGTTCTGGGAATCCAACAACTACGTGCGCTTCCCGATCCCCGAGGCCAACCGCCAGTGGATCCGTCACGCCGATTTTCGCGAGAATCCGCTGCTCAACCCGCTAGGCACCCCGTCCGGAAAGATCGAGATCTTCTCCAATACCGTGGCCGGGATGGGTTATGCCGACTGCGCCGGCCATCCCAAGTGGTATGAGCCCAGGGAGTGGGTGAAGAGCGAGATGGCGGCGCGTTATCCGCTGTCCCTCAACACCTCCCACCCGACCCAGCGGCTGCACTCCCAGCTCGACAACACCCCGCTGCGGGACAAGTTCGCCATCGCCGACCGCGAGGCGATCATGATCCATCCCGCCGACGCCAAGGCGCGCGGCATCCATGATGGCGATCTGGTGCGCGCCTTCAACGAGCGCGGCCAGATCCTGGTGGGCGCCCTGCTCTCCGAGGATGTGCGTCAGGGGGTGGTGCGGATCTGCGAAGGGGCCTGGTATGACCCGGCCAAGCCGGGGGAAGCGGGCAGCATCTGCAAGAACGGCAACGTCAACTGCCTCACCTTCGACGAAGGCTCGTCCAGCCTGGCGCAGGGCAACTGCGGCCACATGGCCCAGCTGCAGATCGAGAAGTACGCAGGCCCGGTGCTGGCCAACACCGCCCACGCGGTACCGGCCAACGGCTAAGCAGGTTGTAACCCAATAAAAACGGCGCCATCAAGGCGCCGTTTTTTATCGCGGGTTCCCGTTTCCTGTGTGACTCAGAAGTCGCCCTCGACCATATACTCTTCGGCTCACTCCACCCGCCTTGCAGCCAGAGTGCGCGCGGACAAGATGACTCAGAAGTCCCCTTCCACCATATACTCTTCCGCACACTCCACCAGCTGTGGCCAGAGCTCTTCCGGCACCCAGGCCTCGGGGTCGTCCTCGTCACCGTCATACTGGCTCCAGAAGAAGGCCCTCAGGCCGCTCGCGAAGTCGTCGCTCAGCTCCGCCAGTTCGGAAAGGGGACCAAGCCAGGCGATGCGGCGCAGGCCGGAGGCGAGATCGTTGATGGCATCCATCAGGCCGCGATCGTCCAGGCTCTGCTCCACCAGCAGGGTGAAGCGCTCGCGGGCGCTCTCGGTCTGATCTTCGTCCAGCTCCCCCACGTCGGCCAGCAGGTCGACGAAATCCTCCAGCAGGAACTGGATCAGGGCGTCCCTGTCCTCGAACCACTGGATCTGGGCCCCCTTGGTGCCCAGCACGGAGGCATCGAACGAATCGTCGAGATGACACAGTGCCCACGGATCGTCAGTCATTGCTACCCTTCCTCAACCTTGAAACAAGAGCCTTATCTTATGCCGGCGACCCGTCCCTTGCCAGCGCGGGCGGCGGCCCGAAGGCCCCTGATGACAAACCCCGACCTAACTCTCGACCCTGGCGACCTTGGGCAGCGACAGAGAAGCGGCCAATCCCCCCAGCTCGGCCCGCCCCATGATGAGGCTGCCGCGGTAGGCTTCCGCTAGATCGGAGACGATGTTGAGACCCAGACCGGAACCCGGCACCTTCTCGTCGAGCCGCACCCCGCGCAGCACCGCCTTGGCGATCTGATCCTCGCTCATGCCGGGGCCGTCATCTTCGATGCGCAGGGTGATCCAGCCCCCCAGCTCGGCGCTGGAGATGCGCAGCCGGCCGGCGGACCACTTGAAGGCGTTTTCCAGCAGGTTGCCCACCATCTCGTCGAAGTCCTGCTCCTCCACCCCGACCGCCAGACTGGCCGGCACCTGCAGATCCACCTCCCGGCCCGGATAGAGGCGGGAGAAGGCGCGGCAGATGTACTCCACCCGGGCCCGCACCGGGGTCGAGACCCCGAGGATCTTGGCGGCACCGGTCACCCGCGCCTTGCCGAGGTGGTAGTCGATGTGGCGCTGGATCTGGTCGAGCTGCTCGCCGATGGCGGCCTGATCCTCCGGCGGCAGCTGGGCCACCTGGTTGCGCATGATGCTGAGCGGGGTCTTGAGGGCGTGGGCCAGG
Organism: Aeromonas sp. FDAARGOS 1409; assembly: GCF_019048705.1. Lineage (NCBI taxonomy): Bacteria > Pseudomonadati > Pseudomonadota > Gammaproteobacteria > Aeromonadales > Aeromonadaceae > Aeromonas > Aeromonas sp. FDAARGOS 1409. The sequence goes on along the minus strand of NZ_CP077395.1, from coordinate 1,654,584 downwards.
TTGCCGGTGTGGGAGCGTGCCCGCTGCAACAGCTCACCGTAGTGGTGCAGCAGGCGGTTGATGTCCTCCACCAGGGGCTGGATCTCCAGCGGGTAGCGCAGCCTGAATCCCTCCTGATGGCCCTGATGGACGCGGCTCAGCTCGCGGCGCAGCAGGTGCAGCGGGCGCAGGCCGTAGACTATCTGGAACATGAAGCCGAGCACCAGGCCGGTGGCGGCGAAGCCGAGACCGAGGAAGAGGCTGATGCGCGTCTTCTTCAGGGTCTGGGTCAGGGCGCTGCTGTCCTTGGCCATCACCAGGGTAAAGACCCTATCCGAGCCCGGCAGCAGCACGGTGCGGGTCATGATCAGCAGGGGCTCCTTGTTGGGCCCCTTGCCGACGAAGAGATCCGGGTCGCCGAAGGCCGACTTCAGGCCATGGGCGCTCAGATGGGCATCCCACAGGGAGCGGGAGCGGCTGACCACCGTCTCCCCCAGCTCCAGCTGCCAGTAGTAGCCGGAGTAAGGCTGGCGATAGCGGGGATCCGCCATGGGTTCGGTGACGACCGGCAGGCCGTCCGGCTGGATCTCGAGGCGGGCGAGCAGATCGTAGAGTTGCAGGCGCAGGCCGTCGGCCTCCGCCTCCTGCCAGTAGTTGCGCATCATGGTCTGCAGGCTGAAGCCGGTGGCGAACAGGAAGAGACCGCACCAGACCATGGCGATGACCACCAGCCGTCCCCGCAGGGTGCGTACCAGCCTCATTCAGCCCGCCTCGCGATCCCCTGGACCCGGCTCATTCGTTGATCCGGTAGCCGAGGCCGCGCACCGTCTCGATGAGATCGGCGTGGGTCTTCTTGCGGATCCGGCCGATAAACACCTCAACCGTATTAGAATCCCGGTCGAAATCCTGGGCATAGATGTGGTCGATGAGCTCGCTGCGGGACACCACCTTGCCCCTGTGCTGCATCAGGTAGCCCAGCACCCGGAATTCGTGGGCGGTGAGCTTGATGGGGGTGCCCTCGTACCAGACCTGGGAGGCCGCCATGTCGAGGCGCACGCCGCCGATCTCGAGGATGGAGCTGGCATTGCCCGCCGCCCGGCGTACCAGGGCCTGCACCCTGGCCACCAGCTCGGCCACCTGGAAGGGCTTGGTGAGGTAGTCGTCGGCCCCGGCGTTCAGCCCCTCTATCTTCTCGTGCAGCTGGCCCCGTGCGGTCAGCACCAGCACCGGGGTGTCGATGCCCTTGCTGCGCCACTCCTTCAGCACGCTCAGGCCGTCGCGACCCGGCAGGCCGAGATCCAGGATGATGGCGTCATAGGGTTCGGTCTCGCCGAGAAAGCCGGCCTCGTTGCCGTCGTGGCAGAGATCGGTAACAAAGCCGGACAGGCGCAGCTGTTCCGCCAGCTGGCCCGCCAGGATCTTCTCGTCTTCAACTATCAGAATTCGCATAAATGGGTATCCAAAGCAGAGTTGTGCCTGTCACGGCGGCGATTGGGGAGAGGCCGGGGCAGCCGGCGGCTTACTCCTCTTCCGGGGGCGGGCGGGGCTCGAACAGGCGTTCCAGATGATGACCCTTGAGCCACACCATCTCCAGGTTGTCGGCCCGATAGCCCACCTTGATGACGCTGTCCTCCTCGTCGATGAGCCTGAGCTCGTACAACCAGACACCGTCCTCCTCCCCCAGGTCGACCCGCAGCACGCGTACCGGCAGACGGGACGCCACCGCCATCAGCTCATGAAAAGGCCGGATCCGCCCCTCGCTGACCGCCTGTTGCAGCAAGGCCTCGTTCGGCTGGGCCGCCTGCACCAGCATCGGCAGCAGCAATCCAAGCAGGGGCAGGGCGCTATTCATGGGTGATTCATCTCTCAAAACCTAACATAATGCCGTTTATAGTGTGCCAGCCATGAATCCGGAATGAATATGATCCCACGCAGTATCCTGCTGATCTTGTGTCTCTTTTCCACCTTTGGCTGGGCGGCCCAGACCCGTCTCGACATGGCCGGACTGGTCAAGTTGTTGCTGGCACAAGGGTACCACGACATTCGGGAAGTGGCGCTGGAAGGAGACAAATTCGAGGTGGACACCCTGAATGCCGACAACCAGCGCGTCCAGCTGGAGGTCGATGCCGACAGCGGGGAAATCACCAAAAAAGAGGCCGATTAGGCCTCTTTTGCTATGGACGCGACGGCTGCTGCACGGCGCCCTGCGTCCCCTTCAGTGACTGGCGCTGGCGCCAGGGCCTCAGCAGCTTGTCACGGCGCGGCCACAACAGGGCGGTGGCCAGCATCAGATAGATGAGGGGCTCCAGCCACCCGCTCTTGACCGACCACCAGTAGTGCACCGGCACCAGCAGGGCCACCACATAGATCCAGTTGTGCAGCTTCTGCCAGGCCGGCCCCATGGCCCGCAGCAGCGCCGGGATCGAGGTGATGCTCAGCGCCAGCAACAGCAGCAGCGCCACCATCCCCACCACTATGTAGCTGCGCTTCACCAGCTCGCCGCCGATCAGACCCCAGTCGAACTGCAGATCCAGCCCCAGCCACACCATAAAGTGCAATAACGCCCAGGCACAACACCAGAGCCCGAGGGGGCGGCGCAGCTTGACGAGCTGACCCTGGCGCCAGCGCTTGGCCAGCGGCGAGATGAGCAGAGTGAGCAGCAGCAGGTGCAGGGCCCCCTTGCCGAGGTAGTGGGTCAGCCCCTGCACCGGATCCCCCCCCAGCAGGCCCGCCGGCACCGCATAGCCGAGCCAGAGCAAAAAGCCCAGCGAGGCCAGGTGTACCAGGGCCCGCAGCAGAGTGATATGGCGTGTGGTCAGTCTCAATGTCATGGCGTCGGCCCCCCGTCTCAATACCACTTGCGCAGATCCATCCCTTGGTAGAGGGAGGCCACCTCATCGCCATAGCCGTTGAACATCAGGGTCGGCTGGCGCTTGGCACCGAAGATGCCCCCCTCGCCGATGAAGCGTTCGCTGGCCTGGCTCCAGCGCGGGTGATCCACCCGTGGATTGACGTTGGCGTAGAAGCCATATTCGTTCGGTGCCAGCAGGTTCCAGGTGGTGGGGGGCATCTCCTCCACCAGGCGGATGGAGACGATGCTCTTGATGCTCTTGAAGCCGTATTTCCAGGGCACCACCAGCCGGATGGGCGCCCCGTTCTGGGCGGGCAGCGTCTTGCCGTAGAGCCCCATCGCCAGGAAGGAGAGCGGGTGCATGGCCTCGTCGAGGCGCAAGCCCTCCACGTAGGGATAATCGATGCCGCCGCCGAGGGTACGGGAGGCCTGCCCCGGCAGCTGCTCGGGATCGTAGAGGGTCTCGAAGGCCACGAACTTGGCGCGACTGCTGGGCTCGGCACGGCGGATCAGATCCGCCAGCGCAATGCCGCTCCAGGGCAGCACCATGGACCAGGCCTCCACGCAGCGCAGCCGGTAGATCCGCTCCTCCAGCGTGCTCTTGTTGATGAGATCCCACACATCCAGGGTGAAGGGCCTGGCCACCTCCCCCTCCACCTTCAGGGTCCAGGGCTCGGGCTTGAGGTAGTGGGCGTTGCGGGCCGGATCCCCCTTGTCGGTGCCGAGCTCATAGAAGTTGTTGTGGGTGGTGGCCTTCTCCAGCGGCGTCAGGGTCAATCCGTCCGGCCGGGTCGCGGCCTTGTAATTGAGCGGTTTGCTGGCAGGTGCCGGGGTTTTCTCCTCGGTGGAGAAGAGATCCAGCAGGCTGGCGTGCGTGGGAAATGCCAGGGTGGCGGTGGCGACGCCCAGGCCCAGCCCCTTGAGAATGCGCCGACGATCCTGATAGACGGCTTCCGGCGTGACGTCCCGTTCGACGGGGTGGTGAGAAGAGCGGTGTTTGATCAACATGAATAACTCCCGGGGCGATGAGGCTGACAATCATAAGACCCGCCCCGGTCGAGTTTTATTTCACACGAGATCACATGAGTTGGTAAATGGGCAGTGCCTTGGCCATGGTTCCGACCAGGAACAGCAGAATGAATACCAGCAGAGGGACTATCACGTTTGGCACCATCAGACTCACTCCATGAGCAGGACAGGGCCTCTAACTATGGTTCAAGGCCTGCGGTGCCTCCAATGAATTTTTTTCGCGAGCGCAAGCGTATTCCCGAGTTGCAAAGAGTGACCCTGATCACACACAATCCGGCCCCCGCTTGCCGCCCCCCTGCCGCAGGGTAGGCTGCCTCCTTTTCCGGATTCAACCACTGAGAGTCACGCCATGAGCCCATTGATCGCCATCGCCATCACGACCGGGATCCTCTCCGCCGTCTGGGGCGGACTGGCCGCCGCCCTCGGCCTCATCTCCTGGGTCGGCTTCCTCGGCTGCACCAGCTACTTCGCCTCGAGCGGCGGTTACAAGGCGCTGCTGCAGACCCTGCTGTGCAACGCCAGCGGCATGCTGTGGGCACTCTTGCTGATCCACGGGGAGTCCTGGTGGGGGGCCGGCATGGCCGGCTATCTGATGACGGGGGTGGTGGCGACCCTGATGTGCGTGCAGGCCAGGCAGCAGTGGCTCGCCTACATTCCCGGCACCTTCGCCGGATGCTGCGCCACCTTCGGCGCTGCAGGGGAGTGGCGCCTCATCCTTCCCTCCCTGGTGATAGGCGCCCTGTTCGGCTACCTGATGAAGGCGAGCGGCCTCTGGCTCTCCCACAAGACCCAGAAAACCCAGGCCACCGCTGGCGTCACCGACCCGGCCTGATCCTAGCGATGTGACCGATTCGGTCTGAAACAAGAGGGGCGGCCCGTCATCGACGAGCCGCCCCTCTGTCATTTACCCCTTCGACTTGAAGTTTGCCGCCTCGATACCGTGCCGATTCAATAGCTTGTAGAAATCGGTGCGGTTTCTCCCCGCCATGTTGGCCGCCAGGGTCACGTTCCCCTCCGTGGTGCGCAGCAGGCGGATCAGATACTCCTTCTCGAACTCGGCCCGCGCCTCGTTGAACGAGGGAATACCGCCACCGCCGCCACTCAGGGCCGACTCCACCATGGCCGCGCCTATCACCGGGCTGCAGCAGAGGCTGGCGAGCTGTTCCACCACCCCGCAGAGCTGGCGCACGTTGCCGGGCCAGGCCGCTGCTGCCAGCAAGGCCAGCGCCTCCGGCGAGAAGCCGAGGGCGGCACAATCGGGGTGACGGCTGCGGTAATCGTCCAGCGCCTGGCGCGCCAGCAGCGGAATGTCCTCGCTGCGGGCACTGAGGGGCGGCAGGGTGATGTTCGCCACGTTGAGGCGATAGAAGAGATCCTCGCGAAAGCGCCCCTCCTCCATGGCCGCCACCAGATCCTGGTGGCTGGAGCTGATGACCCGCACCTCGGGGGCCCCCTGACCATACTCCGCCAGCACCTGCAGCAGCTTGGCCTGCAGCGACTCCGACAGATCCCCGATCTCGTCGAGGAAGAGGGTCCCCCCTTTGGCCTCGGCAAACAGGCCGGACTGGCCGTCCTCCCCAAACAGCTGCAGGTCCAGCGCCGCCCAGGGCAGGGCGGCGCAGTTGATGGTGTACAGCGGCTTGTCGCGACGATGGCTGGCCTGATGCAGCGCCTGGGTCATGACCCCCTTGCCGGAGCCGGAAGGCCCCAGGATCAGCACGGGCACGTCCATGGTGGCGATGCTGCTCGCCTGGATCAGCAACTGCTCCATCTGCGGGTTGCGGGTCTGGATGAGAGACTGCCACTCCTGCTGCTGCTTCGGGCGGGTCAGGCTCAGGGCGTGTTCTATGGTGACCAGCAGCTCGTCCTTGTCGATGGGCTTGGTGAGGAAGCTGAACACCCCGGAGCGGGTCGCCTGGATGGCGTCGGGAATGGTGCCGTGGGCGGTCATGATGATCACCGGCATGCCGAGCCACTGGGACTGGATCCGCTCGAACAGCGCCAGTCCGTCCATGCCCCCCATCCGCAGATCGCTCAGCACCAGGTCGGCCCGCTGCTGACGCAGCCTGTCCAGCGCCCCCTCGGCGCTGTCGGCGGTATCCACCTCGTAGCCCTGGCTGCGCAGGCGCATGCTCATCAGCTTGAGCAGGCTGGCATCGTCGTCCACCAGCAGAATGCGGCTCATGCTCTCACTCCCTCTGTGTGAAGAACCGGGGGGATAGCCCCGGCACAGGACCGGCGTGTCATGGCTGGCCCCCTCCATTGAGCTTACGCTCGTTGAGCTGTTCGTCGATGGCGGAGAGCTGTTCTATCTGGCGGCGCAGACGCTGTACCTCCTGACTCTGGTCGTCGCGACGGCTGTCGCGCACCAGCAGCTCCTCGCCGAGGGCTATCCAGCTGCGCAGGAAGGCCTGGGCATCCAGGCCGAGCTCGGGCAGCAGGGATTTGAGCTTGTCCAGCCCGGCCCGACGGCTGGCCACCGATTCGGACGGGTGGGTATTGACCATGGCCAGGCTGACCCGGCTCTCGAGATCGGTGGCACCCGCCAGCCGCTGGCGCTCCTGTGCCCGTTGCTGGGGGTGGCTGGCCAGCAGCCAGTCCGAGTACTGCAGGCGCACCTGCATCTCCTTGTTGGCAAACTCCATCCGCCTGGCGATCGCCTCCTGAGAAGGCTCGGTGAGGCTGGGGGATGGCAGCAGGGAACAGCCCGCGAGCAGGCCCATCATCAACACGGGAACAACAAATCGTTTCATCTTGAACGTCACTTCAGATCCAAGGGAAAACAGGCGTCCGCCTGTTCGTCTCAATATTCGGTTGCAAGGGTGCGCCGGGCGATCGCCGACACGGCAGATCCCGTCATGCCGGGCGCTCTTTCAAATCCAGCCGGAAGCAGACATCCGCCTGCTCATCCTCGATGAGCCTGAGCTCGCCGCCCAGGCTCATCGCCGACTCGCGGGCGATGGAGAGGCCCATCCCGGACCCTTTCAACAATCCCTGGCGCACTATGCTGCCCTGCTCGAAGGGTTCGAAGATCCGTTCCCGCTCGGCCAGCGGGATGACGGGCCCCTCGTTGGCCACCTCCAGCCAGCCCCCGTTTTCCCCCTGACCGGCCCGGATCCAGATCTGGCCCCCTTTGGCGCCGTAGCTGACCGCGTTGGAAAACAGGTTGTCGAGGATGAGTCGCAGGCGATAGGGCTCGGCCTGCAGACTGATGGGCTCGGGCGGCAAGTGTACACTGATTTGCTTGGATTCCAGCGCCAGCCGGTACTCTTCGGACAAGTCTGACAGCAGGGGCGCCAGGGGGACCGCCGTCAGGCTGAACACCTCCTGCTGGCTGAGGCGGTTGAAGTCGAGCAGGCGCTCGATCAGGGTCTGCAGCCGGCGGCTGTTCTCCTCCAGCATCTGGCAGATCTCCTGCTGATCCCCGTTGAGGGGTCCCACCAGCTGTTCGGAGAGCAGATCCGCCCCCTCCCTCAGCACGGCGAGGGGGGTCTTCAGCTCGTGGGAGACGTGGCGCAGGAACTGGTACTTCTGCTGTTCCAGCTCCTTGAGCTTGTCGTGCAACCAGCCGATCCGCTCTCCCAGCAGCACCAGCTCAGCCGGGCCGTCCACCGGGCGCGTGTCCGGCTCGACCCCGGCCCCCAGGCTCAGGATCCGCGACTCAATCTGACGTACGGGGTGAATGATGAGGTAGGTAAACAGCAGCACCAGCAACAGGCTGAGCCCGACCACGAAGCCGCTGACCCACCAGATCTCCTTCCTCAGCTCCGCGATGGCGGCCCGCATCCGGGTCACGTGCTCGTCGACCTGACCCCGGGTGACGATCTCCAGCTGCTGGTTCAGTTCGTTGAACTCGGTGAAATGGGGGCTGTTCGCCTCCTGCCTGGCCTTGCGCAGATCCTGCAGGCCGTCCAACCAGGTCAGCGCGGCCTCGAGATCCCCATAGACCTCGGCATCCGGTATGGACTGCTGATGGGTGCCGAGCAGTTCCCGATAACGGGCCAGCTGCTGCTGATAGCTGGCCAGGATGCGCTCGTCCCCCAGCACCGCGTAGCGGCGCAGGGTGCGCTCCAGATCGGTGGCCTGGGTAGTGAGCAGGGTCGCCCGACGGGTATCCCGCACCGCCCGCTCCATCTCGTCGCTGGTCAGCTGCCCCAGGTGGGAGAGCGCCTGACTGTCGTGCCAGATCATGCCCCCCAGGGGCATCAGCACCAGCACGAAGCCCATCAATACCACCTGGAGCAGGGAACGGGGGCGAACCTTGGTCATCTTCTGCGGTCTCGAGTCGTCATGGGTGGGCCAGCATATCCGCACTGCACCAAAAAGCAAAACCGGCCAGGAGGCCGGTTTGATTGCACCAGGGGCCCGGGATCACGCCAGACCGACGGACGCCAGACAGATGATCATGATCACGGCCAGGGCCCCCGCGGCGGTCAACAGTGCCCATTTCATCTCCACGCTCATGCAAACCTCCTTTCTGCCAATCAGAGTTGGATCACAACAGATAACGATATGTTAATTCATAGTGAATCCAATAACCGTGAGCCGCGTATATATTTCAGACGAGCCCAAACCAAGGAAGGGTACGCATGTTTTATCTCTGCAGCATTGGATCCAATCTCGACCCCGGCCTGCATGTCTGTCAGGCCGTTGAGGAATTGCTGGCACGCTTCGGTCACCTGCGCCTGAGCTCGGTGATCCGGACCAAACCGGTCGGCATGCACTCGCACCACGACTTTCTCAACTGCCTGTTCGTCGTCCAGAGCGAACTCTCCACCGCCCAGCTCAAGGCCGAGTTTGTCACCATGGAGCTGGCCCACGGCCGGGATCGCAACCACCCTCTGTGCAAGTTGGCGGACAGGCCGCTCGACATCGACATCCTGGCCTGGGACGAGCGGGATGACTTCGCCGCCGTCGGGGTGGATGCCTACCTCGGCGAGCTGCTGGCCGAGATGTATCTGGGCGGGCGCATCGAGGCCGGCAAGGTGGTGCTGAGCCTGCCTGGCAGCAAGGTATTTGCACGCCAGCACTTCGGCCACTCCCCCGTCGATCTCCTGCTGCCCGAGGAGCACAGGGGCCTCGGCGGCACGCCGCCGGACAGGGCGTCCCATCACGCGACCATCCGCCACCACTAGCCCCCGCGTAAAACCGCGAGGCGCCCAGGGGCGCCTCGCGTCATCATGCCTCCTAGATGACGGCCAGGGCCCTCCCCCCGTCCACCCGTATGCTGGCCCCGGTCATATAGTCGTTCTGCATCAGCAACTGCACCGCCTGCCAGATGGGCGCTAGCCCCCCTTCCCGCGCCAGCGGCGTCTTTGCCAGCACCTGCTGGCGCCACTCGTCGCCGTGTTCGTCGAGAAACAGGATGGGCCCGGGCTCTATGGTGTTGACCCGCACGGCGGGCGCCAGCTCCCGGGCAAAGCTCATGGCCAGCGAGTGGGCCCCCGCCTTGGTGGCCACATAGCTGGCAAACTGGGGCGCCGGGGCGTGGATATAGATATCGGTGATATGGATGATGCTGGCGTTGGCATTGCGCGCCAGCACGGGGGCCAGGGACCGGTTGAGCTGGAAGGGTGCCGCCATGTGCACCCGGTAGAACTGATCGAACTGGGCCAGCTGGGCCGCCTGCTCATCGGCTTCTGGCTCGAAGGCCGAGGCGTTGTGGATGATCAGCGCCAGATCCTCATGGACACCCAGCGCCCTGACCAGGCGGGCGACCTCCTCCTCCACGGCGAAGTCCGCCTGCACCAGCTCCACCCCCAACGCCCGCAGGCGGGCCAACTCGGGCCGCTCGCTGCGATAGCTGCCCGTGACCTGCCAACCCGATGCCACCAACTGCTCGCACAGATAGAATCCCAGTCGGCGGCCACAGCCCGTTACCAATGCACGCATACCCTCTCCTTGTGGTTGTCGCCCTGCCCGACCCATACCGGATCCCGCGAAGGGCCTCTGCTTCGTGAATGGCCTATCAATGTCCGAGACCAAACCCATTGGCCCCACGCCGGGCCGACCAGGCATAGTGACACCATCGACCCTGTTGGAGCCACCATCATGCTACAAGTTCGCGATCATATGCAGCCATTGACCCACTCACTCAGCCCCGAGCTCGGCCTGGCCGAGGCCATGGACAGGCTGCACCTGGCCGATCTCGGCGGCCTGCCGGTGCTGGACGACCAGAGACGGCTCATCGGATTCCTCTCCGAGCAGGACTGCATTCCCGCCCTGCTCACCGGCAGCTATCACTGCGACAGCCGCACCCGGGTCGAGGATCTGATGAGCCGGACACCGCTGTTCGTCGGCCCGGACGACAGCATCCTGGATCTCGCCCGCCAGATGACCGGGGCCAAGCCCAGGCTCTATCCGGTGATGGAGGGGGACAGGGTGATCGGCCTCATCAGCCGGCGCCGGGTGATGCAGGCCCTCAACACCCAGTTGAAGCAATGTCAGGCGACCTGAGGCGACGCTGCCCCCAGGCACGTTCCACGCAGGGGGCGGGCTCCTGCAAACTTCCCCTGCACAGCAACGAGTGGCTGGTCCACCCCTCCCGACACTGCCACAGGGCGGCCTGCCGATGCAGCGCCACGCCCCTTCCCAGGTGCCATTCTTTTGTCCCCTCCCCATTTCAGGGTTTGCCATCCGGGGTCGTCTCTAGTTAGATATCTGACGGCCACCGCATCCGGCATGCGTGACCTCGTCCCGCGTGCTCAGGAGATGTAACGTGCGAAGCTTGCTCGTGTTCTGCTTGCTGCTGCCCTGCTGGCTGTCGGCCAGGGAGCTGGTCATTGGCGGCATCCTTGAGCCGCCCCTGAAGTGGCTGGATGAAGGCGGCCACCCCAGGGGGCTGGACGTGGATCTGGTCAGCGCCATCTTCGGCACCCTCCGGGTCCCCATCAAGATAGAGCTGATCGATTCCGGGGCCAGGCTCACCCGCAATGCCGAGGGCGGCCTCTATGATCTGCTGCTGACCCACTCCTACAAGCCGGAGCGGGAGGCCTACCTGCTCTACCCCAAGCAGGCCCACATCCTCCACAGCTGGCACTTCTTCATACGCAAGGAGTCCGTGGGGCAGATCCACTACGACCATCTGGCGGATCTCAAGCCCTGGCGCATCGGCGTCACCCGTGACTTCTCCTATACCCCCGAGCTCGCGGCAGCCATGGCCGACCCTGCCTACCGCTTCCAGGAGATCCCCATCAACCAGCTGCAACTGCGCAAGCTGATCGCCGGGCGCATCGATGTGGTCCCCATGTCCCTGGTCACCGCCTTCGCCCAGATCAGGGAGGAGGGGCTGGAGGGCAGGCTCGACTACCTGCCAAAGCCCCTCAAGACCAGCCCCTACTTCAATGTCTGGACCCGCTCCCGGGCCGATGCCGACACCCCGGCCCTGATGGCGGCCTATGACACCGAACTGCTGCACATGAAGCAGGATGGCCGCCTCAAGGCCCTCTACGACAAGTACGGCATTCCCTATCTCGAGCCCTGAAGCCGGCCAACAGCCCTAATCCGGGGCTCGCACGGGAGAGGGATCTCCCACCTCGCTCAGGGTTTCACATCTCTCAAGATGGGGTTTTGCAGGGAGATCAGCGTCTCGGTGGACTGGATCTCGTCTATGGTCTGGATCTTGTGGATCAGCACCGTCTGCAGCTCGTCGATGGAGCGGGTCATCACCTTCATGAAGATGCTGTAGTGACCCGTGGTGTAGTAGGCCTCCACCACCTCGTCCAGCGCCTGCAGCTTGGCCAGGGCCGAGGGATAATCCTTGGCGCTCTTCAGATTGATGCCGATAAAGCAGCAGACGTCGTAACCCAGCTTCTTGGGGTTCACCTGCACCCTGGTCCCCTCGATGATCCCCGCCTGCTTCATCTTCTCCACCCGCACGTGGATGGTCCCCGGGCTGACCGCCAGCTGCTTGGCCAGCTCGGCATAGGGGATACGCGCATTCTCCATCAGGGCGGTGAGGATGGCCTGATCGAGATTATCGATCCGATAATTTTCTGACACTTTTTCGCACTCCCGTTAACGATACCTCATTAATTGCACGTATATTTTGATTAAAAAAATAGATAAAGCCTATTTCTATTATAGAATATTGAATTGTTTGCACAATCTGTTGAAGAATCACCGCATTCAACGAGTTCAAGACAGGTCATTCAGCATGAAACAGCACTACATTCGCAGCCAACAACAGATCAGCTTCGTCAAAGAGATGTTCTCCCGCCAACTCGCCCTGCAACTGGGCCTGATGGAGGTACAAGCCCCCATCCTGAGCCGGGTCGGTGATGGCACTCAGGACAACCTGTCCGGCCACGAGAATGCGGTGCAGGTCAAGGTGAAGACCCTGCCGCAGCACAGCTACGAAGTGGTGCATTCGCTGGCCAAGTGGAAGCGCCAGACCCTGGGTCGCTTCGGTTTCGGCCCGGGCGAAGGCATCTACACCCACATGAAGGCGCTGCGTCCGGACGAGGATCGCCTCACCCCCATCCACTCCGTCTACGTGGACCAGTGGGACTGGGAGAAGGTGATGCCGAGCGAGCGCCGGGATCTCGCCTACCTGCAGGAAACCGTGCGCGGCATCTGGTCCGCCATCAAGGCCACAGAGCGCGCGGTCTGCGCCGAGCACGCGCTGACTCCCTTCCTGCCGGCCGAGATCCAGTTCCTGCACAGCGAAGAGTTACTGACCCGTTACCCGGATCTCGACGCCAAGGGGCGCGAGCGAGCCATCGCCAAAGAGCTGGGCGCCGTCTTCCTCATCGGTATCGGCGGTGCCCTGTCCCACGGTGAGCGCCACGATGTGCGCGCCCCGGACTACGACGACTGGAGCAGCGAGAGCGAGCTGGGGCTGGCCGGCCTGAACGGCGACATCCTGGTGTGGAACCCGGTGCTGGAAGACAGCTTCGAGATCTCCTCCATGGGGATCCGGGTTGACGCCGAGGCCCTGCGCCGCCAGCTCGCCATTACGGGGGACGAGGACCGCCTGCAGTACGACTGGCATCAGGATCTGCTGGCAGCGCGCATGCCCCAGACCATAGGCGGCGGCATCGGCCAATCCCGTCTGGCCATGCTGCTGCTGCAAAAAGAGCACATCGGTCAGGTGCAGGTGGGCGTCTGGCCATCTGAAATGAAGGCTGCCATCCCGGGCATGCTGTAACGAATTGATTTGATTGCATCTGTCCTCCTATCGCGGCAACACGGCGCGGGACAGACGCGATAGCGAAGCTGGTCAGCCGGGGTGGAGAGCGTATCCCGACTGACTGTAAGGCGGGCATGGTCGCTGACTGTGCCTGCCGACCCTGGGGCTTGCCCCTGCGACCCGCTCGACCCACGCCAGGTCGCATTGAATACATTCCTCCCGGCAATCTTCGGATTGCCGTTTTTTATGTCGGAAAACTGTACTCGAAACCGGCCCCGATCGGGTGCTGACGCGGCAGTCTCGCCTTTCTGCTGCCGGTACAGTGACAGGCAAACAGCTTCTCCACCGCTTCCTCTTCCAAATAGGCGCCGAGCGCCGCCGCCCGCTGCGGACCGGAAAACTTCAGATGCAGGCCGCCGATGACGGCGTGGATCCGCTCCTCGCCACACACCTCCCTGGCCCGCGCTATGATGTTCTCGACCCCAGCGTGACCGCAGCCGATAAAGACGATAAGACCTTTGGAACTCTTATAGGCCAGCGCCGAATCATCGCTGATAAGGTCTTTCTCCACCTGTCCGCCCCGCACTATGTAGCCGAGCAGCGAGGGGGCGGCCCTGTCGCGCCGCACAATGCTGCCGAGGAACACCAGACGATCAGAGATCCACACCGGATCGGCCGAGCAGTGGGGGAGCAAACCTTTGGCCGCCAGCGACTCCTGAGCCAGCTCCCCCGACAGGCGATAGAGGTTGCATCGCCAGAAGGGGATTGGCAGGAAGTAGCCTCGCTCATTGAACACATCCGGACAGGCTATCAGCGGGATGGACGTGGCATAGCGGGGCAGCGAGTCGACCCCGCCCACATGGTCGTAATGACCGTGGGAGAGCACCACATGAGTGAGGGAGGCGAGATCGATCCCCATCACGGTGGCGTTGTGACGCAAAGCCCGGCCACGGCCGCTGTCGAACAGCACCCTGAAGCCGTCGCACTCCAACAGCAGCGCCAATCCCCGCTCGGGCAGACAGCCTGGCCGATAAACATCGTCATCCACTAGCACGGAAAAGGTGAGCATCAGATTTTCCCTCAAAACAAAACGCAGGCACTGAGCCTGCGTTTTTTATCGACCAACCGGTTACTGGGTCATGGTGAGACCATTGCTGTCCGCCCCGAGCAGCAGCCGCTTGCCGGGGATGACCCGACCCGAGAGCAGAGCCTGGGCCAGCGGGTTCTCCACCTTGTGCTGGATGGCCCGCTTGAGGGGCCGCGCCCCGTAGACGGGGTCGAAGCCCGCGTGCACCAGCTTGGTCAGCAGCTCCTCGCTCACCTCCACCTCGAAGCCCTGGGACTCCAGGCGACTCATCAGGCTCTTGAGCTGGATGCGGGCGATGGACTTGATGTGCTCCTCGCCGAGCGGGTGGAATACCACGGTCTCGTCGATCCGGTTGATGAACTCCGGGCGGAAGCTGCGGGTCAGCACCTCCATCAGCATGGCCTTCATCTCGTCGTAATCCTTCTCGGAGTGGTGCTCCTGGATGAGATCCGAACCGAGGTTGGAGGTCATGATGACCACGGTGTTGCGGAAGTCCACGGTGCGGCCCTGACCATCGGTCAGTCGGCCGTCGTCCAGCACCTGCAACAGGATGTTGAACACGTCCGGGTGGGCCTTCTCCACTTCGTCCAGCAGGATCACCGAGTAGGGGCGACGGCGCACCGCCTCGGTGAGATAGCCCCCCTCCTCGTAACCCACGTATCCCGGAGGCGCCCCCACCAGACGGGCCACGCTGTGTTTCTCCATGAATTCGGACATGTCGATGCGCACCATGGCGTCCTGGGTATCGAACAGGAACTCCGCCAGCGCCTTGCACAGCTCGGTCTTGCCCACCCCGGTGGGGCCCAGGAACAGGAAGGAGCCGATGGGGCGGTTCGGGTCGGACAGCCCGGCACGGGAGCGACGAATGGCGTTGGAGACGGCGTCCACCGCCTCCTCCTGGCCGATCACCCGGCTGTGCAGCTGATCTTCCATCCGTAGCAGCTTCTCCCGCTCCCCTTCCAGCATCCGCGCCACCGGAATGCCGGTCCAGCGCGCCAGGACGTCTGCAATCTCCACGTCGGTGACCCGATTGCGCAGCAGGCTGGTCTCCTGCATCTCCGCCTGGGTGGCGAGGTCGAGCTGTTTCTCAAGCTCGGGGATGCGGCCATACTGCAGCTCGGACATGCGGCCCAAGTCGCCTGCGCGGCGCGCCACCTCGAGATCCTGACGGGCCTGCTCCAGTGCAGCTTTGATGTGCTGGGTACCGGCGAGGGCGGCCTTCTCGGCCTTCCACACCTCTTCCAGCTCGTTGTATTCCCGCTCTTTTTCACTCAGCTCCTGATTGAGCAGATCGAGGCGCTTGCGGCTGGCATCGTCGTCCTCCTTCATCAGCGCCTGTTGCTCCAGTTTCAACTGGATGATGCGCCGCTCCAGCCGATCCAGGGACTCCGGCTTGGAGTCGATCTGCAGCCGGATGCTGGCCGCCGCCTCGTCGATGAGGTCGATGGCCTTGTCCGGCAGCTGGCGATCCGCGATGTAGCGGTGGGACAGCTGGGCCGCCGCGACGATGGCGGGGTCGGTGATCTGCACGTGGTGGTGCAGCTCGTAGCGCTCCTTCAGGCCGCGCAGGATGGCGATGGTGTCCTCTACCGAGGGCTCCTCCACCAGCACCTTCTGGAAGCGGCGCTCCAGGGCGGCATCCTTCTCCACATACTGGCGATACTCATCGAGGGTGGTGGCGCCGACGCAGTGCAGCTCGCCACGGGCCAGGGCGGGTTTGAGCATGTTGCCCGCGTCCATGGCCCCCTCGCCCTTGCCGGCGCCGACCATGGTGTGCAGCTCGTCCACGAACAGGATGACGTTGCCCTCCTCCTTGGCCAGATCGCTGAGCACCGCCTTGAGCCGTTCCTCGAACTCGCCGCGATACTTGGCCCCGGCCACCAGGGCCCCCATATCCAGGGAGAGCACCCGCTTGTTCTTGAGCCCTTCCGGCACCTCGCCGTTGATGATGCGCTGGGCCAGCCCCTCGACGATGGCGGTCTTGCCGACGCCCGGGGCGCCGATCAGCACGGGGTTGTTCTTGGTGCGGCGCTGCAGCACCTGGATGGTGCGGCGGATCTCGTCATCCCGGCCGATCACCGGGTCGAGCTTGCCGAGCTCGGCCCGCTCGGTGAGATCTATGGTGTATTTCTCCAGCGCCTGGCGGTTCTCCTCGGCGTTGGCATCCTCCACCTTCTTGCCGCCGCGCACCTTGTCGATGGCCTGCTCGAGTTTTTCCTTGGTCAGGCCCTGGGCGCGCAGCAGCTCGCCCAGGGTCCCCTTCTCGTCCAGGGCCGCCAGCACGAACAGCTCGGACGAGATGAACTGATCCTTGCGCTGCTGGGCCAGCTTGTCGCAGACATTGAGCAGCCGGCCGAGGCCGTTGGAGAGCTGAACGTCCCCCTCCACGCCGCTGACGCGGGGCAGGCGATCGAGCTCCTCACCGAGGCGCGAGCGCAGGGCATTGATGTCGAGCCCGGTCAGGGCGAGCAATGGACGAATGGAGCCGCCGTCCTGATTGAGCAGGGCGCTCATCAGGTGGACGGGTTCGATGAATTGGTGGTCACGACCCAGTGCAAGAGACTGGGCATCGGAAATGGCAATCTGGAATTTGCTGGTCAGGCGATCGAGGCGCATTGCACTCCCCCTTCAAGACAGACGCCGCTTGCGCGGCAAACAACATAACTTTCTGAGATGAAAGATGAGGCCCGTACGGGCTATTTCAAGGGGCAGGCCTGGTTATTTTTTCTGCAAGGCGGGAAGGAGGCAGCATCCCCCGCCCGGCAAGATGCAGGGCGGGGAAGAGGTTAGGGGGCCAGCCAGACGATGGAGGCCATGCGACCGGTCTGGCCATCGCGGCGGTAGGAGTAGAAACGCTCGGAATCGCTGAAGGTGCAGTGCTCGCCGCCATAAACGGCGGTGACGCCGGCACGGGCGAGGCGCAGCCGGGCCAGCTGATAGATATCCGCCAGCCATTTCCCTTCGTTGGGAGAAGGCACGAAAGCCGCAGCCGCTTCCGCCTGCTCCGCCATAAAAGCGTCGCGCACCTCGCCGCCCACCTCAAAGGCGGCAGGGCCTATGGCCGGGCCCAGCCAGGCGAGGATCACCCCCGGCTCGCAGCCCATGGCCGCGATGCTCTCCTCCAGCACGCCCCCCTGCAACCCGCGCCAGCCGGCATGGGCCGCCGCCACCACTGTGCCGGCCCGATCGCAGAACAGCACCGGCAGGCAGTCGGCGGTCATCACTATACAGCCCAGCCCGGCCTCGCGGGCACAGGCTGCATCGGCCTCCGGCGCCCCCCCATACTCGCGACTCACGGGGTGCACAGCGGTGCCATGCACCTGGTTGAGCCAGTTGAGAGGGCCGGGGATCCCTGCGGCCTGTTGCAGCAAGGTGCGGTTGGCCTCGACCCTGGCCGGCTCGTCTCCCACGTGGGCCCCCAGGTTGAGGCCAGCAAAGACCCCCTCGCTCAGGCCCCCGTTTCGGGTGGTCGACAGGGCCCTGACATTGCCCGGCGCGGGCCAGTCGGGTTCGATCCAGTTCATCTGTGGCTCCTTTCGGTCATATGAAAGCGGGGCCCCTTGGCTGCAACCAGTCAAGGGGCCCCGTGTCAGATCATGGAGGGCAGGTTGCGGCAGGAATAGTCGCAGAACTGCCGCTGTCTCAGTTCCAGACCAGATCGTCCGGGTTGGCCAGGGTATCCGCCCGCAGCACCTCCATCAGATCCACCATGTCCTGCGGCGTGGGGGAGTGCCACTCCATCACCTCACCCGTGATGGGGTGGGCCAGCTTCAGCATAGTGGCGTGCAGTGCCTGGCGATGGAAGTTGCGCAGGGCCTCGGTCAGCTCTGGGGTGGCGTTGCGCAGCAGACGCAGACGGCCGCCGTAGGCGGGATCCCCCACCAGGGGATGCTTGATGTGGGCCATGTGCACGCGGATCTGGTGGGTACGACCGGTCTCCAGCCGCAGCCGCAGGCGGGTGTGACCACGGAATTTCTCGTGCACCCGGTAGTGGGTGACGGACTCGCGCCCATTGGGCACCACGGCCATGTGGGTACGCTGGGTCGGATGACGGCCGATGGGGGCATCGACGGTGCCGCCCGCAGTCATGTGACCGATGGCGATGGCCTCGTACTCACGGGTGATCTGGCGCGCCTGCAGCGCCTCCACCAGGTGGGTCTGGGCCGGAATGGTCTTGGCCACCACCATCAGGCCGGTGGTGTCCTTGTCCAGACGGTGCACTATGCCGGCACGAGGCACCTCGGCGATGCCGGGGTAGCGGTGCAGCAGGGCGTTGAGCACTGTGCCGTCCGGCGTGCCGGCGCCCGGGTGGACCACCAGGCCGGCCGGCTTGTCGATCACCAGGATGTGTTCGTCTTCATAGACGATGTTGAGCTCGATGTTCTGGGCATCCCAGCGGGTGTCGTCTGCCAGTTCCACATTCACATGCACCTGCTGCCCGGCCACCACTTTCTCGCGCGGGGTATTGGCAACCTGACCGTCCAGGGTCACTCTGTCCTGTAAAATCCACTCCTTGATGCGGGTGCGGGAGTAGTCGGGAAACAATTCGGCCAGGGCCTGGTCGAGTCGCTGCCCGAATTGGTGATCCTGAAATTCGCCTGTCAGTTCAATATGCTGGCTCATGTATGGTCTCTTGAGCGGGGGTATCAATTCGAAATAATCCGGGTATTCTAGCTTTTCTTTTAGCCAAGCATAACGGATACTTTGCCAATTTCGTGGAAATGGACCGGATGTTGTTGATGGGAAAGAAGTCTCACCTGCTGATGTCGCTCGCCTTGGTTGCCACCCTGATCACTGGCTGTTCCAGCACCAAACCCAAGGTTCCCGACGAACCGCCGGAAGTCCTGTACCATAAAGCCCGGCTCAAGCTGGATGCAGGCAACTACCTGAATGCCATCGAGTTGCTGGAGGCGCTGGATTCCCGCTACCCGTTCGGTGCCTATTCCAACCAGGTGCAGCTCGACCTCATCTACGCCTACTACAAGCAGGACGACACCGCCCAGGCGGTCGCCAACATCGACCGTTTCATCCGCCTCAATCCGGCACACAAGAACATCGATTACGTCTTCTACATGCGCGGTCTGACCAACATGGCGGCAGACTACAACTTCTTCCAGGACTTCCTGGGCATCGATCGGGATGACAAGGACCCCTCCTACGCCCGTCAGGCCTTCCAGGACTTCAAGACCCTGCTGCAGAACTACCCCAACAGCCAGTATGCGGCCGACGCCCGCGCCCGCATGATCGGCCTGAAGAACCGCCTCGCCCGCTACGACCTGGGGGTGGCCGAGTACTACGTCAAGCGTGACGCCCTGATCGCCGCCGCCAACCGCGCCAAGCTGGTCGTCGAGACCTACCCCGACACGGCGGAAACCGAGAAGGCGCTGGAGATCATGGTCAACGCCTACGACACCCTCAAGATGCCGACCCTGGCCCGCCACGCCCGCGAAGTGCTAGCCAAGAACTACCCGGACAATCGCCTCGGCCGCGGCTGAGCGTTCAACGGACAATGAAAAACCGGAGCCACTGGCTCCGGTTTTTTTATGGGTCTATGCCGGCTTGCGGCTCGTCAGCTGGCCTTACCCTGCTGCTTGGCCCGCATGATGTTGATGATCTCGATGTCGGTGTCCAGCATCCCCTGCTTGGAGAGACGCCCCAGGTTGGCGATGGTCTGATCCACGTCGTCGGAGACGATCCCTTCGCTCTGGGGCACCCGCAGGTTGTTGATGGCCATCAGGGACGACTTCACCGCCGCCGAGGTGGAGGTGGAGACTTTCATGGAGCAGGCGCTGCCGGCGCCGTCGCAGATGATGCCGGAGACGTCGCCAATCATGTTGTTGATGCAGTGGCTGATCTGCTCGAACTGGCCGCCGAGCAGCCAGGTGATGGCGGCCCCCGATCCCATGGCGGCGGTGCTGGCGGCGCACAGGGCGGAGAGCTTGTTCTGGTACATCTTGATGTAGATGGCCACCAGGTGGCTCATCACCAGGGCGCGGGCCAGCTGCTCATCATCGGCCTCGAGGAAACGGGCGGCGGCCACCACCGGCATGGTGGCGGCGATGCCCTGGTTGCCGGAACCCGAGTTCGACATGGCGGGCAGCATGGCGCCGTCCATCCGCGCATCGGAGGCGGCGGAGGAGAGGCGCATGGCCAGGGTCATCAGATCGTCGGACAGCAGCTTGCGCTCCACCTGTTCGGTCAGGATCTTGCCGATGCGCAGGCCATAGCCCTGCAGCCCCTCGTCCGCCAGCGCCTGGTTCATGCTGGCCGCCTCGCGAATGAAATCGATCTCGGCCAGGGGCGCCTGCAGGGCGAAGTCGACGATCTCCCGCAGGGTCATGGCGGGCTTGTCAGACCTGGCGGGCTGGATCTGCACGCCCGGGGCGCTGTCCTGCGCCAGCAGCACCTCGCCATCCTTCTCCATCAGCACGATGCGGGTGTGGTCGGTGCAGATCACCACCCGGGCGCTGTGGCCGTCCACCTCTGCCAGCACCTCGGCGTAGAGCACGTCAGGCACGTCCTTCACATCCACCTGGATCATGGGCAGCAGCGCCTTGGCGGCCTCCACCTGGGCCGGCGTCAGGGCCTTGAGTACCTCCAGCCCGGCGTCCGGGTTGCCCCCCGTGAGGCCGACGGCCGCCGCCACCGGCAGGCCTATCATGCCGGTACCCGGCACCCCCACCCCCATGCCGTTCTTGAACAGGTTGCCGCTGACCCAGACGCTGATGCGGGTCGGCACCTGCCCCAGCAGCCTGCGGCAGTTGGCCGCCGCCAGGGCCACCGACATGGGTTCGGTGCAGCCCAGGGCCGGCACCACTTCACGCTTGAGCAGGGTAATAAAGTCGGTCCATTGTGCTTTCATCTGTGGTTTCTCTGGTTCACTGTACCGCGGTCATCCCATGACGGTGTCGGGTCACGCCTCGGGGTGGCCCGCCGGGCCACCCTGTTCATGCAACTTAATTTGATTCTAACGGGGCGGATATCAAATAAAATTGAGCCCGCTCCCCTTTTTGCCGCCATTATGCCTTCCCGCAGGGGCAAGGTCACCGGATTGCTGCGCTGCCGCCGGCACGCGCGCCCCGCCATCCCGGCGAATCTCTTTGCCATCAATGCCTTGGCCCCGGTAAAAAACAGGCAATAAAAAAGGAGGCCGAAGCCTCCTCTTGTCTCATCCCATCGACCCTTAGAGCGCCTTCAGGATGGCCTCGACGCTGGCCTTGGCATCGCCAAACAGCATCTGGGTGTTCTCCTTGAAGAACAGCGGGTTCTGGACCCCGGCGTAGCCGGTGTTCATGGAGCGCTTGAAGCCGATGACGTTCTGCGCCTTCCACACTTCCAGCACCGGCATGCCGGCGATGGGGCTGCCCGGATCTTCCATGGCGGCCGGGTTGACGGTGTCGTTCGCACCGATCACCAGCACCACGTCGGTATCGCCGAAGTCCTCGTTGATCTCGTCCATTTCCAGCACGATGTCATAGGGGACCTTGGCTTCCGCCAGCAGCACGTTCATGTGACCAGGCAGACGACCGGCCACCGGGTGGATACCGAAGCGCACCTTGACGCCGCGCTCACGCAGTTTGTGGGTGATCTCGGCCACCGGATACTGCGCCTGCGCCACCGCCATGCCGTAGCCCGGGGTGATGATGACGGAGTGGGCGTTCTTCAGCATGTCGGCCACGTCTTCCGCGTTGGTCTCGCGGTATTCGCCCAGCTCCTGCTCGGCGGTGGAGGCCACGCCGTCGGAGCCGAAGCCACCGGCGATCACGGAGATGAAGGAGCGGTTCATCGCCTTGCACATGATGTAGGAGAGGATGGCACCGGAGGAACCCACCAGGGCACCGGTGACGATCAGCAGGTCATTGGAGAGCATGAAGCCCGCCGCCGCCGCCGCCCAACCGGAGTAGGAGTTCAGCATGGAGACCACCACCGGCATGTCGGCGCCGCCGATGGAGGCCACCAGGTGCCAGCCGAAGGCGAAGGCGATCAGAGTCATCACCAGCAGGGCAAAGGTGGAGCCACCGGCGTTGACGAAGTGGATCATCAGCGCGAAGGAGACCACCACGGCCAGCAGGTTCAGCTTGTGACGATGGGGCAGCATCAGCGGCTTGGAAGAGATGAGACCACGCAGCTTGCCGAACGCCACTACGGAACCGGTGAAGGTCACGGCACCGATAAAGACGCCTAAAAATACCTCGACCAAGTGGATGTTCAGCATGGCGCCGGAGAGGTGCTCGACCTGGGCGACGCTGGCCGCCTGCTCGAACGCCGCCCGGGCGGCTGCCAGGGTCGCATCCAGGTTGGAACCGACGGAGACCACCACTTCAGCGGGAGCGGAGGGGTGCAGATCGATGAAGCTGTTGAAGCCCACCAGCACCGCTGCCATGCCCACGAAGCTGTGCAGCACGGCCACCAGCTCGGGCATCTCGGTCATCTCGACCTTGAGGGCCAGACGCACGCCGATGGCGCCACCGATGGCCATGGCCAGGATGATCCAGTGGACACCACTGGTTTCCGGGTTGAAGACGGTGGCGAGCAGGGCGATGGCCATGCCCGCGATACCGAACAGGTTGCCATGCTTGGCCGTCTCTTGCTTCGACAGTCCCGCGAGACTGAGGATGAAGAGCACGGCGGCAACGATATAGGATGCTGTTACCAGTCCTTGAGACACGTTAAACCCCCTTAATCCTTACGGAACATCTTCAGCATGCGCTGAGTGACGGTGAAGCCACCGAAGATGTTGATACTGGCAATCAGCACGGCGACAAAGGCCAGCACGGTGACCAGGGTCGACCCTTGTCCAATCTGCAACAGCGCACCGACGACGATGATGCCGGAGATGGCATTGGTGACCGACATCAGCGGCGTGTGCAGGGCGTGAGAGACGTTCCACACCACGTAGTAACCGACCACGCAGGCCAAGATGAAGACGGTGAAGTGGGAGAGGAAGGCGGCAGGCGCCACGGCGGCCACCCAACCGAAGGCGGCGATGCCGAGGGCACCGAACACGAACTTCTTGTTGGAGGGCTTGGCCTCTTCCTTCTTGGCGGCCGGTTTGGCGGCAGCCGGTTTCTGCGGGGCGGCAGAGACGGAGATGGCGGGGGGCGGGAAGGTCACTTCACCGGCCTGGATCACCGTCATGTTGCGCTGCACCACGTCTTCGAAGTCGATGGCGACGTTGCCGTCCTTCTCCTTGCACATCAGCTTCATCAGGTTCACCAGGTTGGTGCCGTAGAGCTGGGAGGATTGGGCAGGCAGGCGGCCCGGCAGATCGGTGTAACCGATCACCTTGACGCCGTTGTCGGTGACATGCAGTTCACCCGGTACCGTGTATTCGCAGTTGCCGCCGGCCTGGGCCGCCATGTCCACGATGACGGAGCCCGGCTTCATGCTGTCCACCATCTCCTTGGTGATCAGCTTGGGTGCCGGCTTGCCCGGGATCAGGGCGGTAGTGATGATGATGTCCACTTCCTTGGCCTGCTGGGCGAACAGCTCCATCTCGGCCTTGATGAACTCTTCGCTCATCACCTTGGCGTAACCGTCGCTGGATGCGCCATCTTCGCCGCCGAAGTCCAGCTTGAGGAATTCCCCACCCATGGACTCGATCTGCTCGGCGACTTCCAGACGGGTATCGAAGGCACGCACGATGGCACCGAGGGAACCGGCGGTCCCGATGGCGGCCAGACCGGCCACACCGGCACCGATGACCAGCACCTTGGCGGGCGGCACTTTACCGGCGGCGGTGATCTGGCCGGTGAAGAAGCGACCGAACTGGTGTGCGGCTTCCACCACGGCGCGATAGCCACCGATGTTGGCCATGGAAGAGAGGGCGTCCAGGGACTGGGCACGGGAGATCCGCGGCACCATGTCCATCGCCATCACATTGATGTTGCGCTCGGAAAGCTTCTTGACCAGCTCGGGGTTCTGGGCGGGCCAGATGAAGCTCACCAGGGTGGCACCATCCTTAATTTGTGCGATTTCGGCCTCGGTCGGCGCGTTGACCTTGAAGACAAGGTCGGCTTGCCAGACGTTCGGTACCACGCTGGCACCGGCAGCCTCGAAGGCGGCATCATCGAAGCTGGCTCGCAGGCCGGCACCGGCCTCGATGGCAACCTCGAAGCCGAGCTTTTTCAGCTGCTCGACAGTGGCCGGGGTCGCTGCGACCCGGGTCTCACCGGCGAGACTCTCTCTCGGTATTCCAATCTGCATGACTATTCCCTGATGGTTAATAAACAATCATTGCCCAGTCTCTCATGTCTGAGGGGACAAGGCATGATCAAAGTGCAGGTCACGGGCCCTTTGTTATGAAAATCAGCAGGCTTCACCTCGACCTCCTGTCACGGTCAGGCCCCCGCTTTTCAGGCGCGAGGGTGATTAGTATCAAATTTTGGAGTTTTATTACAACCACGGCCCCGGACGGTCGGGTACAGAATTCAACCCATCCCGGCGCACGATTAAAAAAAACAAACCAAATTAGGGGCTTATACCAGCAAAAAGCGCCAAAAAAAGTGATCCAACCAGTCAAAAAAAATGTTTGGGCCGCTCTCTACCTTAGCGTTTTTTGTTCTTATGAAATCTGCCATTGGCTCATTTGATGAGATGAAAAAAGGAAAAAGTAACCATTTTGCAACGATCAGGGGGCCGCTGCCCCGCCATCCGGCGGAGTCGGGCCCCCTGGTACAACCGGACCTGCGGCCCGGTTCAGGCGTGCTCTGCTTACCAGGCGGCCTCATAAATATGCCGGCTCTGGGCCAGGTCGATGTCGCCGTGCTCCCCCAGGCTGGTCATGCCGTGCTCTTCGAGCTTGGCCAGCAGGGCGTCGACCTGGGCGTCGGCCACGTAATCCCGCAGCCGGGTCTTGATCCCCATCCGCTCGAAGAAGTCGCGGGTGGCGGCGATGGCCCCGTCGATGCGCTCGGCCTCGCTGCCGCTGCGCAGATCCCAGACCCGTTCGGCGTATTGCAGCAGCTTGGCGCGCTTCTGCTCGCGCTTGGCATTGAGCAGGGCAGGCAGCACCACCGCCAGGGTCTGGGCGTGGTCCAGACCGTGCAGGGCGGTGATCTCGTGGCCCAGCATGTGGGTGGCCCAGTCCTGGGGCACGCCGGCACCGATCAGGCCGTTCAGTGCCAGGGTGGCGCTCCACATGATGTTGGCACGCACGTCGTAGTTTTCCGGCTCCACCAGCGCCTTGGGGCCCTCCTCCATCAGGGTCAGCAGCAGCCCTTCGGCGAAGCGATCCTGCACCTTGGCGTCCACCGGGTAGGTGAGGTACTGCTCCAGGGTGTGGATGAAGGCATCCACCACCCCGTTGGCCACCTGACGGGCGGGCAGGGTATAGGTGAGCACGGGGTCGAGCACGGCGAAGCGCGGCATCACGAAGGGCGAGAAGAAGTGCTGCTTGTCCCCTGTGCTCTTGCGGGTGATGACGGCGCCCATGTTCATCTCGGAACCGGTGGCCGGCAGGGTCAGCACGCTGCCGAGGGGAATGGCGGAGGCCACCTCACCACCCACGGTCTCGAGGATGTGCCAGGGATCCCTGGCCGGATCGTAGTGGGCGGCCGCCGCGATGAACTTGGTACCGTCCAGCACGGAGCCACCGCCGACGGCGAGCAGGAAGTCGATCCGCTCGGCGCGGGCCAGTTCGACGGCGCCCATCAGGGTCTCGTAGGTGGGGTTGGGCTCGATGCCGCCAAATTCAAACAGGGTCAGGCCGGCCAGCTCGCTGCGGATCTGGTCCAGCAGGCCGCTGCGCACCACGCTGCCACCGCCGTAGGTGACGAGGATGCGGGCGTCGCTGGGGATCTGGCCGCGCAGCTGGGCCACCTGGCCCTTGCCGAACAGCACCTTGGTGGGGGTGTGCAGGATGAAGTTGTTCATGGGATCTCCCGGAGTGGTCGTAGTCGGTAAGGTATGGGTTGCATTTTTCTCTTATAACCACCTACCATCAAGGGATCTTTCTGCCGATTTCTTGCCTATTTCTACTGAGCCTGGATAAATGAGTACAAATCAGCCCGTTGCGGCGACCCACCAGTCCGCCCTCGCCTCCCGGCTCGCCGCCCTGGCGCCGCCCCCGGGGATCACCGCCGCCCCCGTGCCCGGCGTGCACCTCATCTACACCACGGAGCACCACGACCGCATCCCGGTGCTCTACCGCCCGCGCATGATCATCATCCTGCAGGGGCACAAGGTGGGCTACCTCTCGGACTTCACCTTCCGCTACGACCCCGAGCACTACCTGATGATGACCCTGCCGCTGCCCTGCGAGTGCGAGTGCTTCGCCTCCCCCGAATCCCCCCTGGTGGGGCTCTCGGTGGAGATCGACGTGGCGGCGCTGCAGGCCCTGCTGCTGGAGATGGGGGACGCGGCCCCCGCCCCGGCGGAGCCGGGCCGCGGCGTGGTCTCCGTGCCCCTCTCCGAGACCATGCTCTGCGCCGTGGAGCGCCTCATCGACGTGATGGACAAGCCGCTCCACGCCCGGGTGCTGGGGCCCCAGATAGTGCGCGAGATCCTGTTCCACGCCCTGCATGAGGCGGGGGCCCCCGCCCTGCTCGCCATGGCCAGCCGTCACAGCCAGGTGAGCCAGATCGCCCGGGTGCTGCGTATCATGGAGCAGCGCTTTACCGAGAACCTGACGGTGGAGGAGCTGGCCCGGGAGGCAAACATGAGCGTCTCGGCCTTCCACCACCACTTCAAGGCGGCCACCGCCACCTCGCCCCTGCAGTACATCAAGAGCCTGCGCCTGCACCGGGCGCGGCTGATGATGCTGCACGACGGCCTCAAGGCCGGGGTGGCGGCGGACAAGGTAGGCTACGAGAGCGGCTCCCAGTTCAGCCGCGAATACAAACGCTTCTTTGGCAACACCCCGAGCGAACACGCGGCACGCTTCCGCTCGGGACAACTGCGTATCGTGGAGGGATGACATGCGCACGCTGATCCTGCTTCTGGCCTTGCTGACCACCGCCTGTACCGGCATTCCGGAAGGGCACAGGGTGGTCAAGCCCTTCCAGCTCGACCGCTACCTGGGCACCTGGTACGAGGTGGCCCGCCTCGATCACGGTTTCGAGCGCGGCCTGAACCGGGTCACCGCCAGCTACAGCCTGAGGGACGACGGCGGCGTCAGGGTGCTGAACCGGGGCCAGGACGAGGACGGCCAGTGGCGCGAGGCCGAGGGGCGCGCCTACTTCGTGGGCGAGCGCGACGAGGGACGCCTAAAGGTGAGCTTCTTCGGCCCCTTCTACGGCAGCTACAACGTGCTGGCGACCGACTACGAGCTCTCCCTGGTGAGCAGCTACAACCTCCAGTACCTCTGGATCCTCTCGCGAACCCCCAACCCGCCCGAGGAGAAGGTGCAGGCCCTGATCGCGCAAGCCAGGGCGCTCGGCTTTGCCACCGACCAGCTGATCCGGGTCAGTCAGACCCCCTGAGCCGGCAACACAAAAGGGCAGCCCGCGGGCTGCCCTTTCTCTTGGCTGAATGACGGGAGGATCAGAGCCGGAAGCGTCCTATCTCCTGCTCCAGCCGCTCGGTCAGTGACTTGAGCTCGGCGGCCTGAGCCGCCTCCTCCCCGGCCTGCTCCGCCAGCGCCTGGGAAACGTGGCGGATGTTCTCGGTGTTGCGGCTGATCTCGCCGGTCACCGAGGTCTGCTCCTCGGCCGCCGCCGCTATCTGGGTCGCCATGTCGCTGATGGAGCCGATGGCCTCGTTGATCCGCGCCAGGCTCTGGTTGGCGGATTCCGCATCCTCCACGCTGGTGCCCGCGAGCCGACGGCTGGTCTCCATGCCGCCCACGGCGCGGCGGGTGGTCTGCTGCAGGGCCTCGATCATCTGCTGGATCTCGGCGGTAGAGTCGTGGGTGCGGCGCGACAGCACCCGCACCTCGTCCGCCACCACGGCGAAGCCCCGCCCCTGCTCCCCGGCCCGGGCCGCCTCGATGGCGGCGTTGAGCGCCAGCAAATTGGTCTGCTCGGCGATGCCGCTGATGGTGGCCAGGATGCCGCTGATCTGCTGGGCGTGGCCATCCAGCTCGTGAATGGTCTGGCTCGCGTCGGACACCTCGTCCGCCAGCCCCGTGATGCTGCGCTGGCTCTGGCCGACCTGGGACTGGCCGGCGACGGCCAGGCTGACCGCCTCCCCGGCGGTGGTGGCGGCAAACTCGGCATTGCCGGCGATCTCCTGGGTGGCGGAGGCCATCTCGGTCACCGCGGTCGCCACCATGACGATCTCGTCCTGCTGCTGGCGCACTCGCTGGCTGCGCGCCTCGGCCCCTGCCGCCTGGGTCCTGGACTGGGCCGCCAGCTCTATGGTGACGTCCCGCAACCGGCTGACGATGCCGTGCAGCCGGGTCACGAACAGGTTGAAGT
Organism: Aeromonas sp. FDAARGOS 1409; assembly: GCF_019048705.1. NCBI lineage: Bacteria > Pseudomonadati > Pseudomonadota > Gammaproteobacteria > Aeromonadales > Aeromonadaceae > Aeromonas > Aeromonas sp. FDAARGOS 1409. The sequence goes on along the minus strand of NZ_CP077395.1, from coordinate 1,626,151 downwards.
TCTGGGCCAGCAGTCCCACCTCGTCCTTGCTGCGGGTGGTGATCTGCACCGTGAGATCCCCCTCCCCGTGGGCGATGGCGGCAAGCGCCTTCGACACCCGGCCGAGATCGGCGAACAGGTAGTTGAACATGGCGATGAGCAGGGCGCCGAACACCAGCAGCAGCACCAGGGTCAGCCCCACCAGTTGCCACAGCAGGGTGGCGAGCGGGGCTTCCAGCACGTCCTTGTACATTACCATGGCGAGCAGCCAGTCGGTGCCGGGCACCCCCTGCACCGAGAGCAGCACCTCGCGCCCGTTCAGGTTGGCGCCATGCAGCTCGCCGTCCCGGCTCCACGCATCCAGCGCCGCCCCCGTGAGGCCGGGATCCAGCTCCGCCACCTGCTTGAGCGCCAGCTCCTTGTTCGGGTGGCCGACGATGAGGCCGGCACGATCGAGCAGCATGGCGTAGCCCTCCCCCTGTACCTTCATGGCCAGCACCTCGTCGATCAGGGCATCGAGGGAGAGATCCGCCCCGGCGACCCCGATCACCCGGCCCTGGTGGTTCACCGGCTCGGCCAGGGTCACCACCATCTGCTGCATGGTCACGCTGACATAGGGAGCGGTGACGATGAGTCGGCCCGCCTTGCTGGCGTTCTGATACCAGGGACGCACCCTGGGGTCGTAGTTGGCGGTGTTGAGGGAGGGATCATGGCGGGTCATCTCTCCCTGCTCCGAGCCGAAGTAGGTCAGACCAAAGCCGCCCGAGGTGCGGGTCTGCAGCAGGTGCGGCACCAGGGTCGTCTCGGGATTGTCGGCAATCACGGCGGCCAGGGCATCGACCGCGTGCTTGCGATCCGCCAGCCAGTTGCCGATGGCCACCGAGTGGGCGTGGCCGTAGTTGACCGCCTCGCTCTGGATGGCGCCCAGGGTGCGGGATTTGAGGGTATGGAAGGCGACGATACCGAGCAGGGCTGCCATCAGCAGCACTACCCCCAGGCTGGCCGCGAGCAACTTGCCGCGCAACGAGAGAGTCATGACAACGAATCCTTGTGGTAGCCGGGGGTCGGAAACACCCCCATCTTGGTAGGTCTATCGGCAGTATGAGGAGCAGACTTTAGTGAATCCTGTTGATTTATCATGACTCGGCAACAGGTTGTGCCGTGGGTCACGAAAAACTACCAAGTCTTCAGCCGATATCCGTCTCGACAGATGGCTATGCAGGGACGCAATCCGTGCTAGGGTGGACTCCTTCAAACCCTGATAGATAAACCTGCCATGCCCCGAAATATCGAGATCAAAGCCAGCATAGAGCGGATAGATGATCTACTCCCCAAGGCACTCGCCATCGCCGATCAGGGCCCCGTCGAGATCGAGCAGGATGACTCCTTCTTTCGCTGTAACGCCGGTCGTCTGAAGCTGCGAACCTTTTCCCCCTCGGCCGGCGAGCTCATCTTCTACCGCCGCGCCGATCAACAAGGCCCCAAGGAGAGCTTCTATCAGCTGACCCCGACACATGAACCAGATCGCCTGCGGGAGACCCTCAGCCTGGCCTGGGGCCAGATCGGCAGGGTGCAGAAGAAGCGCACCCTGTTGCTGGTCGGCAGAACCCGGATCCACCTCGATCAGGTGCAGGGGCTTGGCCACTTCCTCGAACTGGAGGTGGTGCTGGAGGAGGACGAGCCGCTTGAGGCGGGGATGCAGGAAGCCAACGACATCATGGCGCAGCTTGAGGTAGAGCCCTCCCAACTGATAGAAGGTGCCTACCTGGATCTGCTTCTCCGGCAGCAGGCCTGAATGCAACAAGGCCGCCCGAAGGCGGCCTCGTGCTATCGGAGGCGGGGTTATCCGACCCGCGCCAGCGCCGTGTTGATCCTCAGGTTGGACGCCTCCAGCCCCGGCTGCTGGCCGTAGAAGTCGAACGCCAGCTCGACCCCGGGGCGGAACAGCAGGCAGTGGGTGGAGCCGCCGAAGTGGAACATGCCGAGCTGCTCCCCCTTCGCGATCCGCTGCCCCGGCTGCACCGTCACCTCGCAGCTCGACACCTCCGCCATGCCCACCGGCACCACGCACATCAGGCCGATCTTGGGGTTGTCCGCCTCGATGAAGATGAGTGCCCGGGTCGCCACCGCAGTGAGGAAGGGCTGGGACTGGTTGGGGGCGCTCGGGTCGGGCCCCTCCGGGTTGCCAAAGCCCTGGTACCGGTTGGCGAGGTAGTAGCTGCCGTTGACCACCTTGACCGAGCGAACCGTGCCGCTCACCGGGCTGTGCCAGCGGTGATAGCTGAGGGCGCTGAGGAAGGCCTGATAGAGAGTGCCCCCCTCGAACGCGGCGGCGCGCGGGTCGAAGTCCAGCAGGTTGTCCAGGGAATAGGGCTGCCCCTTGAGCCAGAAGGCATCCTGCCGCCGTACCCCTCTGACCACCTGCAGCGGGGCCGATTCGCAGGCATTGGCGATCACGCTGTCATCATCCGGGGCCGTCACCGGCCGCACGCCGGGGCAGAAACGGCGGGTGAAGAAGTCGTCCCAGCTGGCAAAGCCCTCGTACTGCTCTCCCGGCACGGTGTGGAAGATCTCCTCGAAGCGGTCTGGGGTGGGGTTGTCGCCGGCCCCGAGCGCCCCCTGCGCCACCCGGACCATCTCCTCCTTCGCCACCTCGCCGAGCCAGGGAACGATCAGGGTCTGGCGATCCAGGGGGCTCACCGACTCGGTCAGCACATAGCGGGACGCGGGGCTTTGCAGGAAGTCGGCCCAGTAGCCGAGGATCTTGCGCAGTTGCTGGTTCACCAGCGCATTGGCGAAGAAGTCGTAGCCGGCGACCGTCGCCATGGGCCAGTTGAGCAGGGCATTGATGGGAAATCCGATCAGCCCGGCGGGCTCCTGGGTTTTCACATCCTGATAGGCCTCCGGGGCCGTGGTCATGATGCCGTTGAGTAGCAGCAGGAACTCGTCGAAGCTGCGCACCTCGATCTGGCCGAGCGGCGTGCTCTGCTCGTGCTGCCACGCCTCGTCAAACATCGCCTGGGCCTGCAGATGCAGGACAGGATCCTGCTCCACCAGCGCCTTCAGCCCGGCGATTGGTGCCACCAGCGGGCGCGGCTGGCGGGTGACCGCCTGACGCAGCCGCTGCACCCAGCGTGCCACATGGGCCTGATCCCGGGGGACCCAGCCACCGGCATGGGCATGGGGGTGACGCGTATCCACTGCCTTGTTCATCGCTCTCTCCTTGTTGAAGCGCCTTGGGCCCGCCGGATGCGATGCGCCTGAGGGCGCCATCTGGCAGGAAGCAAGGTGTAGCACAGGGGAAAAGCGGCCTCCATTGGCAGAAATGGCAGCGGCGAAGAGGGGGAAAAGAGGCTAACGGAGGCGGCGGCAAACGTCGGAAATGCGAAAGGCCAGCTCAATGAGCTGGCCTTTCTGAAAAATGGCAGGGGCGGCAGGACTCGAACCCGCAACCATCGGTTTTGGAGACCGCTGTTCTACCAATTGGAACTACGCCCCTGCAACAAACGAGGCGTAGTATACAAAGCGGGGTTCAAAGGTAAAGGCTTTTTTTCTCACTTTCGATGCGATCGAACAAATGACGAGCAAATCCCCGTCATTCTTGCAAGGAGCAGGGGTAAGCTGCTGTATTTGCAGCCCCAACGGGGTAGGAATGGGACACAAATGGGGGTAGGGTGAAATCAGGTACAGGGAGGCCGCCCATGCTCAATTACCGACTGCTGCAACAACTTGCACCGCTCAACTTCAGGGATGAGCGCAAAACCGAGTCCCTGGCTGACTACCTCGAGCGGGTCTATCCCCTGGTGCCCTTCATTCCCCCGAACGTGCTTGCCCAGTGGATTTACCGCCACTGGCGCGGTTTTGAATCCAACTGGAGCTTTATCGACCTCGCCAGCCACCGCTTCGAGCGGGAACGCTGGCCCACGGCGCAGATTGTCGCCAACATCGACTCCCGCCATATGGAGGTCATCGACCGCTGGGGCGAGATGCTGCGCCACAATCGCTACGTGCGCCGCTCCTGGCTCGGGGAGAAGATGCTGAGTCTCGGCACCTGGTCCGAACCCATCATAGTGCTGGAACCCGAGCCCGATGCCTGCTACCCCGACGGCCAGCCCCTGCCCCGCCCATACTGCCTGCTGGAGGGACACCACAGACTCGGCTACCTGCGCAGCATGGCCGAAGACGGCGCGCCGCTGCGAGATGAACACGAGCTGTGGATTTGCCGGCCCGTTCGCGATACTTAAACGTTTTCCCAGGCGAATCCTGCCTATCAAATAAATTTTTGACAATTCAAAAAGCGGCCCTATAATCTGTCCGGTTTGAAAAAAGGTCGGGACAGGACGATGCCGTTTTTGATGAAAAAAGCAGCCTTGCAGACGGGTGGAGCGCACCAGAGCGGCCCCGTTGTTTCCGGTTCCCGCCCCACAGATCCCCAGTTGTTTTTAAAAAGAGCCCCTGTTTCAGGGGCTTTTTTTTGTGCCGGAAAAACCTTCATTGATGTCAAAGGGAATGCAGACGATGACCAATCCACTCTATAACAAACACGTCATCTCCATCTCGGATCTGACCCGGTCCGACATGGAACTGGTGGTCGCCACCGCACAGCGGTTGAAGGCCGAACCCGACAGCCGCCTGCTGAAAGACAAGCTGGTCGCCAGCTGCTTCTTCGAGGCCTCCACCCGTACCCGACTGTCGTTCGAAACTGCCGTCCAGCGCCTGGGCGGCAACATCATCGGCTTCGCCGACGGCGGCAACACCAGCGCCAAGAAGGGCGAGACCCTGGCCGACTCCATCAAGATCATCGGCTCCTACTCCGATGCGGTGGTGATGCGCCACCCGAAGGAGGGCGCCGCCCGCCTCGCCTCCGAGTTCTCCCGGGTGCCGGTCATCAACGGCGGTGACGGTTCCAACCAGCATCCGACCCAGACCCTGCTCGATCTCTTCTCCATCCACGAGACGCAAGGGCGCCTGGACGGCCTCAACGTCGCCTTCGTCGGCGACCTGAAATACGGCCGCACCGTCCACTCCCTGGCCCAGGCCCTGAGCCTGTTCAACTGCCGCTTCTTCTTCATCTCCCCCGAGGCGCTGGCCATGCCGGACTACCTGTGCGAGGAGCTGGAGGAGAAGGGCATCCAGTTCAGCGTGCACGAGACCATGGAAGAGGTGATGCCGGAGCTCGACATCCTCTACATGACCCGCGTCCAGAAGGAGCGCTTCGACGAGACCGAGTACAAGCACATGGCCGCCAAGTTCGTGCTGGAACGGGCCACCCTGGAAGGGGCCAAGCCGACCATGAAGATCCTGCATCCCCTGCCCCGGGTCGACGAGATCGACGTGGCCGTCGACAAGACCCCCCACGCCTACTACTTCCAGCAGGCGGAGAACGGGGTCTATGCGCGCCAGGCTCTGCTGGCACTGGTACTGAACGAAACCGTCTAAGGGAAAGGGGAACATCATGTCTGACAAGAACCAACTGCAAGTCGAAGCCATCCGTCACGGCTCCGTCATCGACCACGTCCCCGCCGGCCAGGGCATCAAGATCCTCAAGCTGTTCCAGCTGATCGAGACCCAGGAGCGGATCACCGTCGGCTTCAACCTGAAATCCGGCGCCCTGGGCAAGAAGGATCTCATCAAGATCGAGAACACCCGATTGACCGAGCAGCAGGCGAACCAGCTCGCGCTGTTCGCCCCCAAGGCCACCGTCAACATCATCGAAGACTTCGTGGTGGTGAAGAAGCACCAGCTGGCGCTGCCGGAGTTCATCGCCGGGGTGTTCCACTGCCCCAACTCCAACTGCATCTCCCACAACGAGCCGGTGGAGAGCTACTTCCGGGTGCGCGAGGTGAAAGGTGCGGTGCGCATGAAGTGCAAGTACTGCGAGAAGTCCTTCACCCAGGAGATCGTCAGCGAGCGCTACTGATTTCTCGCCTGCAACAGATATCCATGTGGGCCCCATCGGGCCCATTTTTGAACCCTGTCACATCACTTATTCCCCCTTTGGTTATAATTTGCCATCTCAGAACGGCTAGGCATTGCTCATCACCTGCTTGAACGCTCGTCATCAGTGTTTTTTGCTATGAAAAACCGGAATGACAGACTGAGCGAGGATAGCCATCGGTCATCATCAAAGGAAAGTCGCCATGGTCAAGACCCTCACTCGCCCCCAGGAACCAGAGTCCGACCAGGCTCAGCTGGATGCCTGCCGCCAGATCATCGGCCAGCACTGCTACAGCACCCAGGAAGAGATCCGCCGCGAGCTGTCGGAGCGCGGCTTCGCCGACATCAGCCAGTCCACCATCTCCCGCCTGCTGCGCCGCCTAGGCGTGGCCAAAGCCCAGAACGCCAACGGCAAGAAGGTCTACACCCTGGTGGACGAGCAGTTGGAGCCCGCCGGTAGCACCCGTTCGGTACATGACATGGTGCGCGCCGTGGTCCACAACCAGCAGATGGTGCTGGTGCACACCACCCCGGGGGCCGCCACCGTGGTCGCCCGCCTGCTGGATCGCCACGCCGATCCGGAGATCCTGGGGGCGGTGGCCGGCAACGACGTGGTGCTGATCGCCCCGCGCCACATCAGCCGCACCCGCCAGGCCCACGCCGCCGTGGTGCGCACCCTGGAGCAGGCGCGCTAGCACCTCCCTTCGACGCAGCGAGGCGACCCTTGGGTCGCCTTTTTGTTGCCTGTGGTTCGCCGGGGATCAGCCGCAACCATAAAAAACGGGAGCCACTGGCTCCCGTTTGCGGTGTCGATCTCTTCGTCAGGCCAGCATGGCGCCAAGACTCAGGCAGGCCACGATCAGCACGGTCAGCAGGCCGAGCAGCGGGGCCACCCACTTCAGGTAGCGCACATAGGGCACCTTGGCGATGGCAAGGCCCCCCATGACCACGGCGGAGGTCGGGGTCACCAGGTTCACCAGGCCGGAGGCGGACTGGTAGGCGGTGACCACCAGCTCGCGACCCACGTTGGCGAAGTCGGCCAGTGGCGCCATGATCGGCATGGTCAGCACGGCCAGACCGGAGGAGGAGGGCACCAGGAAGGAGAGCACCACTTCCAGCGCGAACATCACGTTGATGAACACCACGGTGGAGAGGCCGGTCACTATGCCTTCCGCGCTGTGCAAGATGGTGTGGGTGATCATGCCGTTGTCCATCACCACGACGATGCCGCGGGCGATACCTATGATGAGGGCCACGCCGAGCAGATCGCGGGCACCGTCGATGAAGTTGGAGGTCAGCTCCTCTTCACTCATGCGGGAGATGACACCGACTATGATGGCGGCGGCCAGGAAGACGCCGGAGATCTGCGCCATCCACCAGCCCAGCACGGCCACCCCGTAGATCATCACGGCGAAGGCGGCGACGAAGATACCCAGCACGATCTTGCGGGTCAGGGTGAACTCCAGCATCTGGTCGCTCTTGTTGCCCAGGAAGTGGGCACGGTTCTCATCCCACTTGTCGGCCACCAGGGACTTGCTGGGGTCGTTGCGCACCATCTTGGCGTAGCGCATCACGTAGGCCACACACAGCAGCCAGCCGGCAACCAGCATGGCGACCCGCAGCCAGATGCCGTCGGTGAAGGAGATACCGGCCGCGTTGGCAGCGATAACGGTGGCGAACGGGTTGATTGTGGAACCCAGGGTACCGATACCGGCCCCCAGCAATACGGTTGCGGCAGCCACCACAGGGTCGAAGCGGGCGGCCATCATCACCGGCACCAGCAGGGTGTAGAAGGGCAGCGACTCTTCCGCCATGCCGTAGATGGTGCCACCCGCGGCAAACAGCGCCATCAGGATCGGGATCATCCACTCCTCGCGGCCGCGCAGGCGGTCGGTGACGCGCTCGATCCCGGCATCGATGGCGCCGGTCTTGGTCACTATGCCAAGGAAGCCGCCGATGATCAGGATGAAGAGGGAGACGTCGATGGCGCCCGCCTCATAGGTGTCGTGGTTGTAGAGGCCGTCGATGGGGGCCAGCAGCACGTCGACGATCCCCTGGGGATTGGCATCCACCAGCTTGTAGGTACCGGCGACCGGCACTTCCTTGCCGAGGGCCTCGTTCATGGTCATTTCATATTTGCCGGCGGGCACTATCCAGCTCAGGGCGGCCACCAGGGCGATCAGCACAAACAATATGGTGTAGGCTGACGGGAACTTGAATTTGGTCATGGTCCAGCTTCCTTCTGTGGGTGTGGTATCCATGCAGGCTGCGGGTCGTAGGGTTAGAGGTGTTGTTCCGCTGTCACATGGTCGAAAAGCCGGGGGTCACCCCCCGGCACCACTACTGCGACCTCAGTCGCCCAGCGTAGCAACCATCACTGCCTTGATGGTATGCATCCGGTTTTCGGCCTCGTCGAATACGATGCTGTGCTCGGATTCGAACACGTCCTCGGTCACTTCCAGGCCCTTCATGCCATATTTGTCGGCCACTTCCTTGCCCATGGTGGTCTCGTCGTTGTGGAAGGCCGGCAGGCAGTGCATGAACTTCACATCTGGGTTCTTGGTGGCATTGATGACGTCCATGTTGACCTGATACGGGGTCATCAGTTTGACGCGCTGATCCCAGGCCTCTTTCGCCTCACCCATGGAGACCCAGACGTCGGTGTAGAGGAAGTCGGTACCCAGCACACCCTCTTTGACATCTTCGGTCAGGGTAATGCGTGCGCCTGTCTCTTCGGCGATCAGGCGGCACTTGGCAACCAGCTCCTCTTCCGGCCAGAAGGCTTTCGGCGCCACCAGGCGGATATCCATGCCCATCTTGGCGGCGCCGACCATCAGGGAGTTGCCCATGTTGTTGCGGGCATCACCCAGGTAGGCGAACTTGATCTGATCCAGGCGCTTGCCCTTGCCATGCTCCAGCATGGTCATGAAGTCGGCCAGGATCTGGGTCGGGTGGAATTCGTTGGTCAGGCCGTTCCATACCGGGACACCGGCGTAGGCACCCAGCTCTTCCACGATCTCCTGGCCGTAGCCACGGTACTCGATGCCGTCATACATGCGGCCCAGTACGCGGGCGGTGTCCTTCATGGACTCCTTGTGGCCGATCTGGGAACCGCTCGGGCCGAGGTAGGAGACCTGCGCGCCCTGGTCGAAGGCCGCTACTTCAAACGCACAGCGGGTGCGGGTGGAGGTCTTCTCGAAGATCAGGGCGATGTTCTTGCCGACCAGATGCTTGCGCTCATAGCCACCGTATTTGGCCTTCTTCAGGTCGATGGCCAGATCGATCATGTATTGGATTTCGCGCGGGGTGAAGTCCAGCAGTTTCAGGAAGTTACGGTTACGCAGATTAAAAGCCATGATGAGTTCTCTCTATATTTGTTCAGACCAATTTGGGCAGTGTTGTTAACTACGCAGTTGTTCAGGCCAGAGCATTAGCTCAGGCATTGACGGTATTAGTGGCAACGATATTGGTGCCGGCTTCGCCCCTGAGGATGGCGAGGCCATCTTCCAGGGAACCGATCCCGACCATGCCGCCGGTCGCCTTGACGAATTCGCAGGAGGCCTCGACCTTGGGTCCCATGGAGCCTGCATCGAACTTGACTCCGGCCAGCTCGTCCGGGCTGGTAACCCGCAGCGGACGCTGGGTCGGCTTGCCCCAATCCAGGTAGACGGCATCGGCGTCGGTCAGGATCAGCAGGGCGTCGGCCTTGATCTGCTTGGCCAGGTAGGCGGCAGACATGTCCTTGTCGATGACGGCCTCGATACCGGTCAGGCTCTGGCCATCCCAGGTCACCGGGATGCCGCCACCACCGGTACAGATGATGAGGTGGCCCTGGGCGATCAGGGTTTCGATGGCGTCGCCTTCGACGATGCGCTGAGGCAGCGGGGACGGCACCACGCGGCGGAAGAACTTGCCGTCGGCCTTGACGCTCCACTGCTTCTCGGCAGCCAGGGCGCGGGCCTCCACTTCTTCATAAACCGGGCCGATAAACTTGGTCGGATTGGCAAACGCCGGATCCTTGGGATCGACCTGGACCTGGGTCAGCAACGCGGTGACGTTGCGGCTCGGCATCAGGTTCTTCAGCTCCTGGATCAGCATGTAGCCGATCATGCCCTGGGACTCGGCGCCCAGCACATCCAGGGGATAGGGGGAGACCTTGGTGTAGGCGCTGTTCTGCAGGGCCAGCAGGCCGACTTGCGGACCGTTGCCATGCACCAGCACCACGTTGTACTCCTGGGCGATCAGGGCGATGGTCTTGGCGGCGGTGGCGATGTTCTTGCGCTGGATGTCAGCTTCAAGCGGCTCGCCACGACGGAGCAGGGCATTGCCACCCAGGGCGACGACGACAGTTGGTTTTTTCATGGTGTTACTCTCGAGTCTTGGTGAGTGTGGCGCCAGCCTCTGCCGGCGCCACGCCGTCTTGTCAGATGCCGTCACGTTCCATCGGGCAGCTCATGCAGCGGGCGCCGCCGCGACCACGTCCCAGCTCTTCACCCGGGATGGGCAGCACAGTGATGCCGGCCTTGTCGTACTTCTCGTTGGTGTAGGTGTTGCGCTCGTAACCCACCACCACGCCGGGGCGCACGGTCAGCACGTTGTTGGCGTCGTTCCACTGCTCGCGCTCGGCCTCGAAGCTGTCGCCGCCCGTGGTGATGAGCTTGAGCTGATCCACCCCCAGCGCCTTCTCGATGGCGGTGACGAAGTAACCCTCCTCCTTGATGTTCATGCCGGTGGCGCCACCCGGGGTCAGGCTCCAGCAGTTCACGTCCTTGCGGATGACTTCCGGATAGACGGAGAAGGTGTCTATGTCCATGTGGGTCATGACGGTGTCGAGGTGCATGCAGCTGCGGTGTTTCGGCAACTGCATGGCGATGACCTGCTTGGCTTGGCCGTGTTTGAACAGGCCGCGGGCCAGGTGTTCGACACCTTGCGGCGTGGTGCGCTCGGACATGCCGATGAGCACGGCGCCGCGGCCGATGACCAGGACGTCGCCCCCCTCAATGGTGGAGTTGTCGTAGTCGCGGTCTTCGTCACCGAAGTACTTGATGAAGTCCTGGCCGGCGAACTGCGGGTGCCAGCGGTAGATGGCCTTCACATGGTTGGTCTCGCGGCGACGGGCGGCCTTGGCCATGGGGTTGATGGAGACGCCGCCGTAGACCCAGCAGGAGGTGTCGCGGGTGAAGAGGTGGTTGGGCAGCGGCTCGATGATGAAATCGGTCGGGGCGTGCATGCCGACCACCATGTTGACGCCGCTGTAGGGCATCTCGGAGTAGGTCAGGCCGCCGGAGAGGATGCGGGCCAGCTCGCGGTGCGGCATGTCGGCCAGGAAGCAGCGCACGTCGTTGGCCAGCGCGGTGCCGAGGCGATAATCGGAGACCTGATGCTGCAGCAGCCAGGTTTTGGCTTCCGGTACATCCAGGGTTTCCGCCAGCAGGTTGGTCAGCAGGAAGACTTCGACATTCTGATCGCGCAGCACCTGAGCGAATTTGTCGTGCTCCTGACCGGCGCGTTCCACGGACAGGACGTCATCGAACAGCAGATCCTGGCAGTTGGAGGGGGTCAGACGCTTCAGACTGAGGTTGGGGCGGTGCAACATGACGCGGCGCAACTGGCCAACTTCAGAACCTACATAAAATTTGCTCATGATTATATTCCGTCTAGCAGTGGTCCCTGCGAGTGATTGAATAGATTCCTTCTATTCAGGCTCGTGGCTAAGGCGGGATATTCTTTATGTAGGGTATTCGGCTTATGTTCTATCCTGCCCTTGCCTTTCGACGCAGAGATTAGGACTGGAGGTCACATCAAACTTAGACATTGATCACATTCAACTCAGACTGCATAAATTCCGGAGTTAATTTATGACGGAGTGTACATAAACGATATTTGCCCCAGGGTCGCCATGGCATAAACAAGCAAAAAACGCCCGTAAAATCCCGGCAAGATGGCGTTTTCATTCATTTTTATTATCCACAAAGAGATATCCATTGCTTTAAAATCACTTGAAAATCAGCAAGATAAAATAATCCACTTCAGTTTTTGAATTTTTTATATCTCTCCATGAATTTATCGTCATTCACTCCCCTTGAGTGCACCACATAAATAGTCACTTTCGCCATTCCGGTTGAATAATCCATCTTTTGTTCCAGATCATGGCATTTGCGCCAGGTCGCACGGCAGGCTTCGCGCCCACGGCTTTCACGCCATGTCTTTTATATGGATATGCATTTTGGACGCATCCCGGCGGGGGTTTTCTCATCAGCGCCATTGCAGCCGGGATTCAAAGTTTTTTCATTAGTTGAATTTATTGCAGCGCCTTGCACCAACCCGTGGTTCGCCTTAACTCAGAAAGTGATCGGGATCACACGCTTTTCTGTCACCAAGGAGATAACCATGAAGATCAAGTCGCTGTTTCTGCTCGTCGCCCTGGTCCTGCCCATGGCCCCGGCCCTGGTCCACGCCCAGGGCGCCCCCGCCATGCCGCTGGTGGTATGCCATGTCGACCAGGCACCCCAGATGCTGGTGCCCGCCTACCTTTGCCAATGGTATGGCGGCAGCCAGCACCACTGATCCTCCCACCCACGTCCTCTCACCCAAGGGGGGATGCACTCCTCTTGGGTGATGCCATTCCCTCGTTCGCCCTCGCCCCCATCCAGACCCGTCGCTTCACTCCCCCGGGATTGCCATTTGGCCGACACCACGCCCCTGGATGTCGGCTCCCGCATGCGCCCATCTGCGATCGACACCGGTAGCGCCGACTTTTCTGAACCCCAGGTAAACGGCCTGTGAGACATTCGCCATTACATAAGTGAGTAAAACGCCATAAAAATTCTCGCCATAGTCGGAAGATAAGCGTGAAAAAACCACAAGCAACACTGACAACACAATGATTAATAACAAAATAATCTCTATATCATTTCGCGAGAAACGAGTTGAGAAAAAACGTTTTTCAACATGCCGTTGTCGCCCTGCGCGAAATCCTTATAGTTACTCCTGCACGGACGCAATGAAGTCGGTCAGGAAGACTGGCTGCCAGGGTTGGGCAAATGGACTCACCACAGGATGTGGTAAAGGACACCTCCCAGGACGGAGAAAGTGCGACGGGAAAGGATGACTCGTCAGGCCATGATGGCTAAAGGACACCCCAAAGGATTGGGAAGGGGAAACCTAAAGGAAGAGGTATAGTCAGGGATTGCAGGGAGCAACTTCGTTCAAGGATCTGAGCGATAAGACTATCGGGGGCGACGCGAGTCGCCCCCATCTTTTTTGGGCATTTTTCACTCCTGCCCGCTGATGGGTCACCCCGGCCACGGCGCTGTCGGCCAGGGTGTCCACGACCAGACCTTATTCCAGCCGGAAGTGCCCCACTATCTCCCTCAGCCTGTCATAGGTGCGCTGCATGGCGCTCGAGCTGTGCGCGGTCCGCTCCCCGTTGCCCTTGAGCTGGCTGATCACCTCGGCGATGGCGCTCATGTTGCGGTTGATCTCCTCGGCAACGGCACTCTGCTGCTCCGCCGCCGTGGCGATATGGCTGATGAGATCGTTGATCTCCACCACTTCCCCCGCCATCAGATCCAGCGACGCATTCACCTTGCTGGTGTTTTCCGCCGCATCCTGACAGCTCTGCCGGGTGTTGCCCATGGCGGTCACCACTGTCTGGGTGCCCCGCTGCAACCGGGTCAGCATGGTCTGGATCTCGGCTGTGCTCTTCTGGGTACGGCCTGCCAGGGAGCGCACCTCGTCCGCCACCACGGCGAAGCCACGCCCCTGTTCACCGGCCCTGGCCGCCTCGATGGCGGCGTTGAGGGCCAGCAGGTTGGTCTGTTCCGCGATGCCGCCGATGACCCCGAGGATGGAGCCGATCTGCTGCACATCCTGCTGCATGGCCTCGATGGAACGTGCCGTGGCTTCCACCTCGGTCACCAGGGCGGTCACGCTGGCCATGGCCTGATCCACCACCTGACGCGACTGGTTGGCCAGCTGCTGGCTCTGGCCGGTGAGCTGGGCCGTGCTGGCCGCACTCTCCGACACCGAGACGGCGGTGCGGCTCATCTCGTTGATGGCGGTGACCACCTGCTCCGTCTCCCGCACATGCTCGGCCAGCAGCCCCTGTGCCGAGCCCGTCTGCCTGGCGAGATCCGAAATCCCCTCGTTGAGCTGGCCACTGGCCTGCCGTACCTCCCCCATCATCTCCTGCAACTGCTCGATGAAGCGGTTGATGCCCGCCGAGATCTGGCCGAGATCGTCCTTGCTGGTCACCGTGAGACGGCGGGTCAGATCGCCGTTGCCCTGGGACAACTCCTGCACCAGGTCGCGCAGGGAGAGGATGGGTCTATAGGCCAGGTTGAGCGCCACCATGGAGATCACCAGCACCAGGGCCGCGACCCCGAGCAGGGCCAGGGTGATCTTGCGGTTGAGCGCCTGGGTCATGGCCCGGATGTAATCGAGGTCGATATAGCCGGTCAAGGTCCAGCTGCTGCCCCGGATATCCAGCGTGTTGGGACGGCTCTCTGTCTCTCCCCTGGGCTTGCTGCTGTAGAGCTCCCGGCCCTGGCTGTCGGTGAGGGAGAAGTAGCGCCCCTCCCCGCTCACCTTCTCCAGCAGCGTCTTGAACTCGCTCATGTCGAGGTAGTAGAGGTAGGCGGAATCGGCACCACGGGGTACCAGGATGGAGATCACCGGCTTGCCGTCCAGCTGCTCCAGCGGGCTGACGGTGATCTGGTTGTTGGCGGCGGGGATCTGTTTGCGCAGGGCCTCGACCCTGGCCTTGTCATCGATCACTCCGTTCACGTCGAATGCCATGTCGCCGATGATCTTGACGATGTTGTGAAAGCCGGTTTCCTGGAGGGCTTTCTTGACGCTGGTCACCCCGAGATTGAGGTTGGCGGCCAGCAACACCCTCTGGTTGATGTCTCCCGCCAGCTTCTCCCTGACCAGGGTTATCTGCTCGTTGATGTTCTGGGTGGCCTGGGTGCGGATGTACCCGCTGATGAAGTGGTTGACGCTGAACCAGGCGGTGCCGATGGTGGCCAGGATGGCGAGCAGCAGGAGGACGTTGATCTTGACTTTGAATGGCATGGGATGGGTCCCTCCAGAGAGAAAGGGCCGGAATTGCTCCAGCCCTCTCTGCCAATGCTTACTTCTTCTTGGCGTACTTCATGGAGTCCAGCGCGACCGCCAGAATGATGATGCCGCCCTTGATGATGAACTGCCAGTAAGGGCTGACCCCTATGTAGGTCAAACCATAGTTGATCAGCGTGAAGATAAGTACGCCGGTGATCACACCCGCGACAGTGCCCACACCGCCGGCGAACGACACCCCACCCACCACGCAGGCCGCGATGGCGTCGAGTTCATACATGAAGCCGAGGTTGTTGGTGGCGCTGCCGATGCGGCCCGCTTCCAGCATGCCGCCGAAGGCATAGAAGACACCGGCCAGGGCGTAGATGATCACCAGGTTGACGGCGACGTTGACGCCGGACACCTTGGCCGCCTCCGGGTTGCCGCCGATGGCGAAGATGTTCTTGCCGAAGCGGGTCTTGTTCCACAGCACCCAGACGAAGACGCTGGCGATGGCCGCATAGAAGGTCAGGTAGGAGAGCTTGAACCCGCCAATCCGGATGAACCCCTGGGCAAAGTTGGAGAAGCGGGGATCGAAGCCTGCCACCGGGGAGGCACCCACGGAGTCGAAGTACAGCGAGTTGATGCCGTAGACGATGATCATGGTGCCCAGGGTGGTGATGAAGGGCGTCACGTTCAGGTAGGCCACGATCAGGCCGTTGACCAGGCCGATCAGGGCCCCCACCACGCACACCAGCAGGATCACCGCGGGGATGGGCACTTCACCCAGAGTCGGGAATACCTTGTTGACGTTGGTCAGGGCCTGCAGCATGGTGGCCGCGATCAGCGCCGCCAGGCCGACCTGGCGACCGGCCGACAGGTCGGTGCCCTGGGTGATGATGATGCCCGCCACCCCGAGGGCGATGATGACCCGCACCGAGGACTGGGTCAGGATGTTGCTGAGGTTGGTGAGGCTGAGGAAGGAGGGCTCCTTGATCACGATGATCATGAGCAACACCAGCAGCACCACATAGATGCCGTTCTCTTTGAGCGCCTGCATCAGGTTGAAATTTTTAGCCGACTCCATAATGTCTTCCTGTCTTTATAGGTACAGAGATGCCAGGCGCAGGATCTCGCTCTGGTCAGTTTCTTTGGTGTTGACGATCCCGGCGACCCGGCCATTGCTCATGACCAGGATGCGATCGGTGATCCCGAGCAGTTCCGGCATCTCGGACGAGATGATGACGATGCCCTTGTCCTTCTTCGCCAGCTCCAGGATGAGCTGGTAGATCTCGAACTTGGCCCCCACGTCGATGCCGCGGGTCGGTTCGTCCAGCATCAGTATCTCCGGCTGGGTCAGCAGCCAGCGGCCGATGATCACCTTCTGCTGGTTGCCGCCGGACAAGGAGCCGATCTGGGTCTGCTGGGTCGGCGTCTTGACCCGCATGGAGTCGATGACCCACTGGGTATCGCTCTTCATCTTGTTGTCGCTGAGCAGCCCCATGGATCCCTTGTAGTTGTCCATGTTGGCGATCAGGGAGTTGA
The DNA here is from genome assembly GCF_019048705.1 of Aeromonas sp. FDAARGOS 1409. Taxonomy (NCBI): domain Bacteria; kingdom Pseudomonadati; phylum Pseudomonadota; class Gammaproteobacteria; order Aeromonadales; family Aeromonadaceae; genus Aeromonas; species Aeromonas sp. FDAARGOS 1409. The sequence goes on along the minus strand of NZ_CP077395.1, from coordinate 1,609,633 downwards.
AGGCGATATCGAGACGGGAGTAAATCCCGGTGGAGCGGCGCTCTTCGGTGACCAGGGCGAAGCCATTCTGGATCGCCTCGTGGGCGTTGCGGTTGGCGACCTCCTTGCCGTGAAGCTTGATGCTCCCCTCGCTGTGCTCGCGAATGCCGAACAGGGTCTCCACGATGTCGGTGCGCTTGGCCCCCACCAGACCGGCGATGCCGAGGATCTCCCCCTTGTGCAGGTTGAAGGTCACGTCCTTGATGGAAGGCTGGTTCTTGGCCGTCAGGTGTTCGACCTCGAGGATCACTTCTTTCGGCTGGTTGGTTTTTTCCGGGAAACGCTGGGTGAGCTCGCGGCCGACCATCATGCCGATGATCTTGTCCATGGTGAGCCCTTCGAGGGACTGGGTCGCCACCCACTGGCCATCCCGCAATATGGTGATCTCGTCACAGAGCTGGAAGATCTCTTCCATCTTGTGGGAGATGTAGACGATGCCGCACCCCTTCTCCTTGAGCTTGTTGATGATCTTGAAGAGGTGGTTGACCTCCTTCTCGGTCAGGGAGGAGGTGGGTTCGTCCATGATGACGATCTTGGCGTCATAGGAGAATGCCTTGGCGATCTCGATCATCTGCATCTGGGAGACGGACAGCGTGCCGACCTTGACTCGCGGGTCTATGTCGATGTCCAGCTCTTCGAAGATGCGCTTGGTGTCGTCATACATCTTGCCGTGATCGATGAACCACCCCTTGGTGGGGTAGCGGCCGAGCCACATGTTGTCCATCACGGTGCGTTGCAGAACCAGGTTCAGCTCCTGGTGCACCATGGAGACACCGTTCTCCAGCGCCTCCTTGGACGAGGTGAAGTTGACCTCCTCGCCCTTGAAGAAGATCTTGCCCTGATCCTTCTCGTAGATGCCGAACAGGCACTTGAGCAGCGTGGACTTCCCTGCGCCATTCTCGCCCATCAACGCATGCACAGAATGAGGACGGACCCGTAAATTGACATTATCGAGTGCCTTGACGCCGGGAAAGCTCTTACTGACGTCAATCATCTCCAACAGCCATTCTGATTGTTGCCGTGTTGTCATATCAGCCATCACATCTGGTTGAAAAAAGGGCAAGGGATCTCCCTTGCCCTGGAGGTGGGAATTACTCGAATTGGGACAGGTTGTCTTTATCTACGCCCACGTAGGCAACACGCACGACCTTGTTGTCGATCTTCCAGTTGGTGCCTTCACCGGCCGGCTTGCCTTCCGCCAGGTTCTTGGTCAGTTCGAAGGTGGCCTTGGCCTGGTTGGCCGCATCGTTCAGCACTGTGCCCGCCATGGCGCCGCTCTTGACCATGGCCAGGGCTTCCGGCAGGGCGTCGACGCCGAACACCGGGATGGCGGTCTTGCCCTGGGCCTTCAGGGATTCAACAGCGCCCATTGCCATGCCGTCGTTGTTGGCGATGACCACTTCGATCTTGTTGGCGTTGGGGCCGGAGATCCAGGCATCCATCTTGTCCTTGGCCATGGCGGTATCCCACATACCGGTATCCATGTGCAGCTGCTCGGTCTTGACGCCGCCGTCGTTCAGGGTCTTGACGACGTAGGTGGTACGGGCTTCCGCATCCGGGTGGCCAGGCTCTCCCTTGAGCAGCACGAACTGGATGACGCCATCCTTGTTCAGATCCCACTCGGGATGGGCCTTCCAGTGCTTGGCGATCAGCTCGCCCTGGATGATGCCGGACTCCTTGGAGTCGGTCCCTACGTAGTAGGCCTTGTCGTAGCTGGCCAGATCGGCTGCGCTCGGTTCCTTGTTGTAGAACACCACGGGGATCTCGTCCGCACGGGCTTTCTCGATCACGACAGGGGCCGCCGCCGGGTCGACCAGGTTGATGGCCAGCGCCTTCACGCCCTTGGCCAGCAATACGTCGATCTGGTCGTTCTGCTTGGACTGGTCATTCTGGGAGTCGTTCATCAGCAGCTCCACGCCGGGATTGGCTGCCGCTTCCTTCTCGATGGCCTTGCGCACCACGGCCATGAAGTTGTCGTCATACTTGTAGACGGTGACACCGATACGGGTATCGGCCTGGGCTTGGGCTCCCGCCATCAGTCCCATCAGCAAGGTGGCAACTGTCGTGAGTTTTTTCATTGTTATGCTCCGATCTCTATCTGTTTTTGTAGGGAATGCTGTACACCATGTGAACTGGCGCCAGCCTAATGTAATCAGTTTGTTGTGTGACGGTCTGTGATCATGGCAACAAAATGAAAACGTTTACACTCTGTTACATAGAAGCAATATTGTTAAAAATTAAATAGTTATGTAAGTTAAGGCCTCTTTCGAGGCCTCTCCATGAAAGACTAGCCCATCTAGCGCAAAATGCAGTGCCAGCTGTAACTTCCCGGCAACAACCAGAATTCTGGCCGCACGCTCTGGCTCCAGGAGTCATCGCCTCCCACCCCCATGTGGAAGCCATCGAGGCAGAGGTGCACTCCCCCTTCGGCCACCAGATCGGTCTGGTGACGCGCCAGGGCGAGCTGTTGCTGGCTGTAACGGCTGACGCTGAAGTGGAAGTGCCCCTCCACCTCCAGCTCTCCCAGCCGCAGCTGGCGGGTATCGCAGCGCAGGCCGTTGTCGGTCGGGAACACATACGCGGTGTGCAGCGCATCGAGCGACGACTGCCAGCGACCGAGGTCGGCGGCCAGCAGGCGGTCCGGGTAGTTCTCGTGGGGGCCGCGCCCCAGCCAGCTCACCTCGCCATTCCCGGCGACCTCGTCGGCCAGCCAGAGCCTGGCCCCGATGCGGGGCAGGGAGGGCATGTCGGCAGCGATCTCCACCTCGATCTCCAGCGCCATGGCGCCATCATCACCAAACCTGTGGTGCCAGCGGGTCAGCACCTTCGGCTCGTCGCCCACGAAGTAGCCGTGGCGTACCGTGACTAGCCCCTGCGCCGGGTTCGCCTCCAGGCCGAGGCAGCGATGGCTCAAATCGTTCAGTCCGGCCTCCTGCCAGCGGGCAATCCAGGCATTGGGATCGGCGTGATCCGCCTCGCTGGTGCCAATGTCATTGTCGAGCGGCGCCCGGTAGAAGTGATCGCAGATCGCCTCCCGCAACTGTTCGCGTCCCCGCTTGCGCCAGCTCAGGATGCGGCCGCTGGCCTTGTCCAACCGCCATTCGGTGCCACCCGCCGTGACCAGCCATCGATCGGATTGCTCTTGCAAGCTGGCGGGGGCAGAGAGGCCGGGCAGCGCCAGCGGCGTGGGCAGCATGAATTGCTGGCGTGCCACCTCGTGGCCCGCCCCGGCCCAGGGGGTGGCGGCCGGCTGCACTATGGCGAGCTCCAGCCAGGCGAGGGAGCCTGCCGTGAAGGCCGGCAGCCGATCCAGCAGGGTCAGCGTCACGCTGGCCTGGGGCGCCAGGTCGAGCAGGCATTCTCCCTGGCTCAACGCCACGCCGTCCTCGCACAGCCGCCACCGCAAGACTTCGTTGTCCGTGGGGCGGAACAGATATTCGCTGTGGATCACCACCGTCAGCGGCTGCCGCTCGATCAGCGTCAGCGCGAACGGCTGCTGGGCCCGCTTGGCCTCGAACAGGGAGGGATGGGGGGTGCGATCCGGGAACAGCAGGCCGTTGCAGCAGAACTGGCGATCGTTCGGGGCGTCGCCGAAGTCGCCGCCGTAGGCCCAGAAGTGGCGACCCTCGTCTGTCTGCTTGTCCAGCCCCTGATCCACCCAATCCCAGACGAAGCCGCCCTGCAGGCGGGGATGATCGCGAAACGCCTGCCAGTAGTGGGCATACCCCCCCAGGCTGTTGCCCATGGCGTGGGCGTACTCGCACAGGATCAGCGGCCGGGTCTCTCCTGGCAGGCCGATCCACTTGCCGAGCGCCCACTTGGGCACCGCCGGGAAGGGTTGATCCTGGTGGGTGCGGGCATACATGGGGCAGATGATGTCGGTGGCCGGGGTGTCGGCCCCGCCCCCCTCGTACTGCACGGGGCGGCTCGGATCGCTCCCCTTGACCCAGCGATACATGGCGTCGTGGGCCGGGCCGTAGCCGGACTCGTTGCCCAGGGACCAGATGATGATGCTGGGGTGGTTGAAGTCCCGGGCCACCATGCGAGTGACCCGCTCGAGGAAGGCGGTGCTCCAGGCGGGATCCCGCGCCAGCCGCCCCATGGGGGTCATGCCGTGAGTCTCCAGGTTCGCCTCGTCCACCACGTAGAGGCCCAGCCGGTCGCACAGGCGATAGAGCTCGGGGTGGTTGGGATAGTGGGAGCAGCGCACCGCGTTGAAGTTGTGCCGCTTCATCAGCAGCAGATCCTGCTCCATGTCGGCAGGCGTAACCGCGTGTCCCGTGGCGGGATGGTGCTCGTGGCGGTTGGCGCCGCGGATCACCAGGGGTTGGCCGTTGACCCGCAGCAGGCCGCCACGGATCTCCACCGCACGAAAGCCCACGTCATAAGCCTCGCTCTCGATGGGCGCCCCCTGCTCGTCCAGCAGGGTCAGGGTCAGACGATAAAGATGGGGCGTCTCGGCGCTCCACTTGTGTGGCGCCGCCACCGCCAGCCACAGCTCGGCACGGTCGTCGTAAACCCCTTTTTCGTCGATGGCGCCGGTGCCGAGCGGCTGGCGTCGCTCGGCGATCAGCGTCTCACCGAAATAGAGCCTGGCCTCCACCGCCAGGCCGCTGCCCTCATTGACCTGCAGATCGACCTTGAGGCGGGCATCCCGGTAGCAGGCGTCAAGCTCGGGCGTCACCCGGATATCCATCAGATGACGGGCCGGTTTGTGCAGCAGGCTCACGGAGCGGAAGATGCCGCTCATGCGCCACATGTCCTGATCCTCCAGATAGGAGCCGTCGGACCAGCGCAGCACCAGGGCGGCGAGCCGGTTGGATCCGGCCTGAAGGAAGGGGCTCAGATCGAATTCGGCGGGCAGCCGGCTGTCCTGGGAGTAGCCGACCCAGCGGCCGTTGCAGAACAGGTGGAAGGCACTGTCCACCCCGTCGAAGATGACTCGGGTCTGGCCGCCGGCCAGCCAGTCGGCGGGCAGTGCGAACTCGCGAGAGTAGCAGCCGGTGGGATTCTCGGCGGGCACCCTGGGCGGATCGCAGGGGAAGGGATACTTGATGTTGGTGTAGATGGGCACGTCGGTCGCAGGCCGCAACCCTGGGTAGGCCGCATCCAGCTGCCAGTTGCCGGGTACCCGGATGGCCGTCGCGTCGGGCAGATCCTCGTTCACCCAGCGCTCGGGCACCTGCTCGGGGGCACCGAAGAAAGAAAAACGCCACTCGCCGTCGAGCAGCATGCGGGAAGGCGAAGGAAGCCCGACTCGCGCCTCGGCCTCGCTGCGCCAACTGGACAAGGGGGTATGGGTGGGCAGACGATTCACCGACGTAATCGCCTGGGTCTGCCAGTCCTGACGGGCCACTATCTCCCTGAGCATGCTTCTCTCTCCCTGCATGAGCGCTGAAAACCATTGCAGTGTAGGGAAGTTTTGACCGGCGATCGGCGATCTCGCTCACACAGATGTAAACGATTACACTTATTTTGTTAAGTAAAGCGGAGTAAAAATCGGATAAATAGGGGTAAAGGGCCGCCACACCGGGGCGTCGGCAGCCAGTCGGGCCGAGTGGCGTACCGCAGGTGCACAGGCTTCGCTGGCACACGGCGGGGCCAGGGCGCTGGCTGGCAGGGGTGGAAGCCCATGCAGCCGCGGTTCCACGGGCCGGAGACGGCATAGAAGCGCACCCGGCCCTGAGGGTTCAGCGATGCTGATGATGGCGCAGAGACTAGGGTAGATGGCGGCTGTGACCCCATCTTAGGCGCGCCAAAGCGCTGTCGCCGCGGTGAGAGCTGTCGCAGCCCGGACGCAGCGATGGACGCGGGATGGAGGAGTCAGCCCCCGCCTGCGCTGGTGCAGACGCAGGGGACGGCCCCGTCACAGGTGAAATGGGCGGGAAGGATCAGGGCCTGACGGGGGCGACCGAGTGACGGTTGATCAGGGTCGGAGTGTAGATGCGGCTCTGCACCGACTCGCTCTCCCCCGCGGCGAGCTGCAATGCCAGCTTGGCCGCCTGCGCCGCCATCAGCTCGATGGGATAGCGCATGGTGGAGAGCTTGGGCCGCAAGTATCTGGCATAGATGATGTCATCGAACCCCACCACCGAGACCTCCTCCGGCACCTTGAAGCCGTTGTCCGCCAGCACCGAGATGGCCCCCGCCGCCATGGCATCGTTGTAGGCCACCACCGCCGTGATGGGCAGCCCCTTGGCCAGCAGGTTGAGCATGGCGCGCTCCCCACCCTCCTCATTGGGCATGCCGCTCTCCACCAGCTCGGGATCGGCGCTCAATCCCGCCTCGGCCAGGGCGTCCTGATAGCCTTGATGGCGCAGCAAGGCATCCTCGATGGCGTGATCCGAGCTCAGGAAGGCGATGTGGCGATGGCCCAGCTCCAGCAGATGGCGGGTCGCGGTCGCGGCCCCCTGACGGTTGTTGAGGGCGATGCAGCGCCCCCGCAGGCTCGGGATGTCGCGGTTGATCAGCACCATGCCGGGGGCCCGCAGGGCATAGTCGATGAGTTCCTCGTCACCGAGCGCCTTGCTGTGCACCACCAGCGCCTCGCAACGCTTGCCGATCAGCAGCTCGATCGCTGCCCGCTCCTGCTGGGCTCGGTGAAAACCATTACCCATCAGGAGGTGCAACCCCTGCTCGACCGCCACCGTCGCCACCCCCTTGACCAGGGCACCGAAGAAGGGATCGGCCACGTCGCCCACCACCACCCCCATGGTGTCGCAGGTCTGGCTGACCAGGGCCCGGGCGTTGGCGTTGGGGGTGTAGCCCAGTTCGGCCATGGCCTTCAGCACCACCTCGCGGGAGGCGGCGCTGGCCTTGGGTGAATTGTTCATCACCCGTGAAACCGTTGCCACCGACACATTGGCCAAACGGGCGACATCCTTGATGGTGCTCATGCTGTTTTCACTTATTTCACGGTTCGATATGACGCATTATACCGGGCAATGTCCCTGATAACAGGGGAAAAAGTCATCCCACGGCATTTGTGACGACAAAAACAAGTGTAATCGTTTACACAAAACCGTTAACCGGATCACAGTTTACCTTCCAAGCCCTCGGCTAGACTCCTTCTCAGACTTTCCTGTGTGAGGATCCAAGGGTGGAGAAGAGGATGAAAGTACTGGTCACCGGCGGTTGCGGCTATATCGGCAGCCACACCTGCCTGGCCTTGCAGGCCGCAGGCATGGAGCCCGTGGTGGTGGACAACCTGTGCAACAGCAAGACCGGCGTGCTGACGCGCATCGCCGCCATCAGCGGGCAGGCGCCCGCGTTCTACCAGGGGGACATCCGCGACCCGGCCCTGCTGGATCGCATCTTCGCCGAGCAGGAGATAGGGGCCGTGATCCACTTCGCCGCCCTCAAGGCGGTCGGCGAGTCGACCCGCATTCCCCTCGACTACTACGACAACAACCTCGGCGGCACCCTGGTGCTGCTGCAGGCCATGAAACGCGCCGGGGTCCACAACCTGGTGTTCAGCTCCTCGGCCACCGTCTACGGCGACCCGGCAAGCGTGCCCATCCGCGAAGACTTCCCCCGCAGCGCCACCAATCCCTATGGGCGATCCAAGCTGATCATCGAGGAGATCCTCGAGGATCTGCAGGCTGCCGAGCCCCACTGGAGCATGACCCTGCTGCGCTACTTCAACCCGGTCGGCGCCCACGAGTCCGGCACCCTGGGAGAGGATCCCCAGGGCATCCCGAACAACCTCATGCCCTTTCTGACCCAGGTCGCCATCGGTCGCCGCGACTGCCTCTCGGTCTTTGGAAACGATTACAAAACCCCGGATGGCACAGGGGTACGCGACTACATCCACGTGATGGATCTCGCCGAGGGCCACGTCAAGGCGCTGCAGCATTGCACCCACAAGGGCGGCGTCCATGCCTACAACCTGGGCACCGGCCAGGGCCAGAGCGTGCTGCAGATGGTGGCGGCGTTCGAGGCGGCCAGCGGCCGCCCCCTGCCCTATCGCATCGAGCCAAGGCGCCCCGGCGACATCGCCGAGTGCTGGGCAGACCCGGCCAAGGCCGAGCGTGAGCTGGGCTGGCACGCCAGCCGGGATCTCGCGGCCATGTGCGCCGACAGCTGGCGCTGGCAGTCCGCCAACCCGAACGGTTACGAGGAGTAGGCCCCCGGCCTCTCCATGACGATTCTCCCAACTCATTGACTGGAGTGATGATGTTCAACCCCGTTGATCACCCCCACCGCCGTTTCAACCCGCTGACCGGCCAGTATGTGCTGGTCTCCCCCCACAGGGCCAAGCGCCCCTGGCAGGGCCAGGTCGAGAAGGTGAGCCAGGCGCCGAGCCTGGCCCACGATCCCGACTGCTTCCTCTGCGCGGGCAACAAGCGCGTCACCGGCGACATGAACCCCGACTATCGGGGCACCTTCGTCTTTACCAACGACTTCGCCGCCTTGATGCAGGACACCCCGGCCGCCGCCGGCGAGCAGGATCCCCTGCTGAAGCTGGAGGCCGCCCGCGGCACCAGCCGGGTCATCTGCTTCTCGCCGGACCACGGCAAGACCCTCCCCGAGCTGGAACTGCCCGCCATCGAGGCGGTGATCACCACCTGGATGAGCCAGGTGGCCGAGCTGTCAGCCCAGTGGGAATGGGTGCAGGTGTTCGAGAACAAGGGCGCCGTCATGGGCTGCTCCAATCCCCACCCCCACGGCCAGCTGTGGGGCAGCGACTTCCTGCCCAACGAGATCGCCCGGGAAGAGGAACACCAGCGCGCCTGGCTGGCCGAGCACGGCCGCCCGCTGCTGGTCGACTACGTGGAGCGGGAGCTCAAAGACCGCTCCCGCATCGTGGTGGAGACCGAGCACTGGCTGGCCGTGGTGCCGTTCTGGGCCGCCTGGCCATTCGAGACCCTGCTGCTGCCCAAGCGCCATGTGCCCTCCCTGCTCAATCTCACCCCGGAGTTGCAGCAGGATCTGGCCATCGCGCTCAAGGAGCTGACCAGCCGCTACGACAACCTGTTCGAGTGCAGCTTCCCCTACTCCATGGGCTGGCACTTCGCGCCGCCCAAGTCGGACTGCCCCGAGGCCTGGCAGCTGCACGCCCACTTCTATCCGCCCCTGCTGCGCTCCGCCACGGTGCGCAAATTCATGGTGGGCTTCGAGATGCTGGCCGAAACCCAGCGAGACCTGACCCCGGAACAGGCCGCCGAGCGCCTGCGCTCCCTCTCCCCCGTTCATTACAAAACCAATGAGGTGACCCCATGACCCCCAGCCAGCGCGTCAGCGCCGTCTTCGCCGAGCAGTTTGAACAACAACCCGACCTGCTGGTCCGAGCCCCAGGCCGCGTCAACCTCATCGGCGAGCACACCGACTACAACGACGGCTTCGTGCTGCCCTGCGCCATCGACTACGAGACCTGCGTCGCCATCGGCCACCGCACCGACAACCTGGTGCAGGTGGTCGCCGCCGACTACGGCAACCAGCGCGATCTGTTCAGCCTGGACCAGCCCATCGCCCATCATCCGGATCAACGCTGGAGCGACTACATCCGCGGCGTGGTGAAGTGCCTGCAGGAGCGCGGTCATGCCCTGCGCGGCCTCAACCTGGTGGTCTCCGGCAACGTGCCCCAGGGGGCAGGGCTGTCGTCCTCCGCCTCCCTGGAGGTGGCCATTGGCCAGGCCTTCAAGGAGGCACTGGGACTTGACATCAGCCAGGCCGAGATCGCCCTGAACGGCCAGCAGGCGGAGAACCAGTTCGTCGGCTGCAACTGCGGCATCATGGATCAGATGATCTCGGCGAGCGGCGAGAAGGATCACGCCCTGCTGCTGGACTGCCGCTCCCTGGAGACCCGCCTCATCCCCATGCCGAGCAATCTGGCGGTGCTGATCGTCAACTCCAACGTGCGCCGCGGCCTGGTGGACAGCGAATACAACACCCGCCGCCAGCAGTGCGAGGCCGCCGCCCGCCACTACGGCGTCAAGGCGCTGCGCGACCTCGATCTGGCCGCGCTGGAAGCCGGCAAGGCGGGGCTGGACGAGGCGAGCTATCGCCGCGCCCGCCACGTGGTCGGCGAGAACGCCCGCACCCTGGCCGCCGCCGATGCGCTGGAGTCCGGCGATCTGGTGCGCCTCGGCGAGCTGATGGGCCAGTCCCACGCCGCCATGCGCGATGACTTCGAGATCACCGTGCCGGCCATCGACGGCCTGGTGGAGATCATCAAGGCCCAGATCGGCAGCGAGGGCGGCGTGCGCATGACGGGCGGCGGCTTCGGCGGCTGCGTGGTGGCCGTGCTGCGTCCGGAGAAGGTGGCCGCGGCGATCGCGGCGGTCGAGGCCGAGTATCAGGCTCGCTTCGGCCTCAAGGCAGACTGCTACGTCTGTCGTGCCAGCGCCGGGGCGGGCCAGCTATGACCACATTCAACACAGGCACCATCATCAGGGCAGGCCACAACGTCTGCCCCAGCAACGACACCGGGGCGGGGGCCATCTGATGCAAGAGTTCCATCTGCAAAACAAGGCTGGCCTCAAGGCCCGCGTGCTCGACTTCGGTGCCACCCTCACCGAACTGGGCCTGACCGTCGACGGCCAGTATCGCAACGTGGCGCTGGCCTGCGAGCCCGCCGACTACCCGCGCCAGCAGGCCTATCTCGGCGCCATCGTCGGCCGCTTCGCCAACCGCATCGGCGGCTCCCGGCTGGTACGGGATGGTCGGGAGTGGCTCCTCAGCGCCAACGAGGGCACCACCTGCCTGCACGGGGGCCACGACTCGGTGCACAACCGGACGTGGCAGCTGGTCGAGCAGGCTGCCGACCGCCTGCGCCTGCGCACCCGGCTGGCCGACGGCGAGCAGGGCTTCCCCGGCAATCTGGAAGTGGAGCTGGAGTACCGGCTGGAGCAGTTGGATCTGGTGATCGAGCTGACCGCCACCACGGATGCGCCGACCCCGGTCAACCTCACCAGCCACGCCTACTTCAACCTGGATGGCGGTGACGTGCGCGACCACCTCATCTGCATCGCCGCCGATCGCTACCTGCCGACCGACGAACGCTCGATCCCGCTCGGCAAGGCCGAGGTGGACGGCCCCTTCGATCTGCGCCAGACCCGCCGCATCGGCGCCGATTGGCAGGACCATCCACAGCTGGTGCGGTGCCGTGGCTACGATCACTGCTTCCTGCTGGACGGGCCACAGGACGAGCCCGCCGTGACCCTGATCTCGGGTGACCAGCGCCTTTGCCTGGAGATGTACACGGATCAGCCCGGCGTGCAGCTCTACACTGGCAACTGGCTGGCCGGCACCCCGGCCCGTGGCGGCGGCGAGTGGCAGAACTATCAGGGGCTCTGCCTCGAGGCGCAGCAACTGCCGGACAGCCCGAACCGCCCCGAGCTCGGCGATCCCTGGCTGCTGCCCGGTCAGACCTATCGGCATCAGACCCGGTATCGCTTGATCCCGACAGACAAATAACCCCCATTGGAATTGACCAAGTGAGAACCTCTGCCGTGGAGCCCACCGTGCTGGGGTTCTCTCTTCACCTTGTCACGGCACTCTCCTCACTGATGTGATCAATTAGGCCGGATCTGTCATGCCACAACCAGACATAACCCCGAAGCGCTGACGCCCTATTGGGTCGGTGGAACAGATACAAACAGACCTGGACAGATGCCTGGGGCACTGCAACAACCAACGGCCACATCAGGACAGAATGATGGAGGGACAGACCCTACAGCACGTTCAAGAAGGGGCCGAAATGAATACCGAAGGAGTGCGCTCTTAAAGCAGCGTAAACAAGATACCGGTTTGTGGCCGGTGTCAGGTGATAACTAGAACTGTACAAACAAGACACAGCTCTGAGGCCAGGGTGATAACCAGATCGGTACAATCAGTATCGTTCGGTGCTCAGTAAAATTAGATAAAAATCGTGCGTTACGGTGTTTTCATTCTGAGTTAGTGTGTTTGATAGCATAAAGCTTTTTGTATGCTAACGGCTTCACACCGACATTTTTTATAAACACTCGGCGAAAATAGCTGACATCACTAAAACCCAGCATGGCTGCGACAGCATTGATAGAGAGTTTTCCCTCAACCAACATCTTTTTTGCCGCTGACAACTTCTTTTGCAGAATATATTGTGTCAAGGTGACATTAAATGCTGATTTAAAAACGCGCCCAAGATAATCCACATTACATTGCATTTTCGACGCAACTAGTGACGGAGTTAATTTCTCACGATAATGCACCGTAATATACATTTTTGCATGGTACGCCAGATGAGCCCCTTGTTTGGGTTGTTCTTTTTGATTCGCTTTACCAAGTTGCTCCAATATCAACAATAAAGCCAAACCGAGAGACTCCTTGTCATTTTCATTTTCCTGTTCACGTAGAAAAAAGTTGAACAACTCTGTCGTCCGTTCCAGTGACTTTGTTAGCCCTTGTTTAACAAGATGAAACCTGTGATTCGAGGTAGCATCTCTTCTCGGGGACAATGTAAAGTGCACCCAATAAAATTTAAGATCAGCCGCATAATCTGCTATCCCCTCATGACGCAGTCCGGGATGAAGCAATAAAAAACTTCCCGGTTCCAACGAATAATTTTGATTAGCTTCCCTCATGGCTAAACAACCACTATGGACAAAAATAAGCTCGTAAGAGTCAATCACACGGGATGGATGGCGCCCTTTACCATTTGAAATGAAAAAACCGCCATTTTCGACGCAGACCGGATTATAAAAACAGAGGTTCATATTGCACCCGAAAACTCTCACAAGACTTTTTCAGTATATGGCTTTCTCATATCCGTTACATGACCAGGCTCACACTCCACAACGGCAGGTCGGTTTTGTCCTCTTTTTGTGCCTCTTTGTCACCTTGTTGGTGATGATCCATGCATCTACCATCGTCGTCATCAATACGATCGCACGCGAACATTTATGGTCTCCTTTTAACAAGCAACAAATAATATTTTACCTTACTTAAGGATAACGATATGAAACCGCTGAAAATTAAGATTGCCGGACTGCAATTCCTGCAGTTCCTGGCCTGGGGGAGCTGGCTCATCTCCGTCGGCGCCTACTGCCTGCACGCCAAGCAGTGGAGCGCCGCCGAGTTTGGCAGCATCTTCGCTACCATAGGCATCGCCGCCCTCTTCATGCCGACCCTGGCCGGCATAGTGGCGGACAAGTGGATGAACGCCGAACGCCTCTATGCCCTGCTGCAACTGGGCTGTGCCCTGTGCATGGTGATGGTGCCTCAGGTCGACACGCCGCAACAGCTGTTCTGGCTGATGCTGGTCAACATGATCTGCTACATCCCCACCATCTCCCTCGCCTTCTCGGTCTCCTTCGGAGTCATGACCCAGTCCGGCATGAACATCATCAAGGAGTACCCGCCGCTGCGGGTATTCGGCACCCTGGGATTCGCCGGCGGCATGTGGCTGACCAGCCTCTCCGGTCTGGAAACCTCGCCGATCCAGTTCTACATCTCCGCCGCCGCCTCTCTTGCCGTTGCGGCCCTGGTCATGACCATGCCCCAGTGCCGTCCAAGCGGAGCCAGCCAGGGTTCGATCGCCCAGCAGTTCCTCAGCTTCGGCAAACTGTTCGCCGACAAGCGCTTCGGCGCCTTCTTCGTCTTCTCCGGCCTGCTCGGGGTCAGCATGCAGCTGTCCAACGCCTACGCCGGTACCTACCTGCATGACTTCGGCAGCAACCCGCTCTACGGCGACAGCATCATGATCAAGTACCCGGCGGTGATTGTCTCCATCGGTCAGATGTCGGAAATGCTCTTCGTGCTGCTGGTCCCCTTCTTCCTGACCCGCTACAGCGTCAAGACCGTCATGCTCATCAGCATGTTCGCCTGGGTCGCCCGCTGGCTGCTGCTCGGCTTCGGCAACCCGGGGGAATTGTGGTGGATGATCATCCTCTCCATGCTGGTCTGGGGGGTTGCCTTCGACTTCTTCAACCTGGCGGGATCCCTGTTCCTTGAGACCAATGTGGACAACGGCATGAAGGCCACGGCACAGGGCCTGCTGCAGGTCATGATCATCGGAGTCGGCGGTACCCTTGGCGGTTTCGTCAGCGGCTGGATGATCGATGCCTTCTTCACCCATGACGGCCTGCGCGATTGGAACGGCATCATGATTGCGTTTGCCGCCTTCAACCTGATCGTCGCCGCCAGCTTCATGCTGCTTTTCAAAGGCTCCCAGTCCCGTCAGAGCCAAACCAACACCACCGCTGCCTAAGGAACGCGATCATGATCCAACCCAATGCTTACTCCCGCGTGCCACTGACCCAGTTGCGCCCGCTTGGCTGGCTGCGCGATCAGTTGGCCATCCAGTGTGCCGGCATGAGCGGCCACCTCGATCAATTCTGGCCAGACGTGCAGGACAGCGCCTGGTTCGGCGGTGCATCCGAGGGATGGGAACGGGCCCCCTACTGGCTCGACGGTGCCATCCCGCTCGCCTGGTTCACCGGCGACGAGGCCCTGCAACAGCGCATCACCGGCTATGTCGACTACATCCTCACCCACCAGCAGGAAGATGGCTGGCTCGGTCCCAGGGACTCGAACACGGTCAACCCCGAGGCCAAGGAAAGCTATGACATCTGGGCCCAGTTCCTGGCCGTGAAGATGCTGATCGAGTATCACGCATTCACCGGAGACTCACGGGTCGAAGGGGCCGTCGAGCGTGCGCTGCGCAAGATAGATGCCTCCATCAACTGGACGCCGCTGTTCGATTGGGGTCAGGCCCGCTGGTTCGAGGCCTTCATCGCCATTTTCTGGCTCCACGAGCGTCGCCCCGAGCAGTGGCTGCTCGATCTGTGCGTCAAGCTGGAGGCCCAGGGTTTCAACTGGCAGAGGTTCATCGCCGCCTGGCCCTGCAAGGAGGCGACCCCCAAGGGGGGTTGGAACTTCATGAGCCACGTCGTCAACAACGCCATGGCGGTCAAGGCCTACGCCCTGGTCTGGAAGCTGACCGGGGAGGAGCGGGATCGGCAGACCCCCTACGACTTCATCACCCAGTTGGATCGCTACCACGGTACCGCCGTCGGCACCTTCACCGGCGATGAATGCCTGGCGGGCAAGCATCCGACACGCGGTACCGAACTCTGCGCCGCGGTGGAATACATGTACTCCCTGGAGCAACTCATCGCCATCTACGGGGATCTCGGCTTTGCCGACCGGCTCGAGAAGATCGCCTTCAACGCCCTGCCGGCCTACTTCAGCCGCGACATGTGGACACATCAGTACAACCAGCAGGTCAATCAGATCGCCTGTGTCGTCGATCCGGCCATGCCCTGGAACACCAACCACCCGGACGCCAATACCTATGGCCTAATGCCCCATTTCGGCTGCTGTACCTCCAACTACCATCAGGGGCTGCCCAAGTTCGCCGCGCACGCCTGGCTCCAGAATGAGGAGGAGTTGGTGGCCGTTTCATACGTACCGCTCGAATTCAGTACCCGTTTCAAGGGCCACAGCGTCAGCGTGCGCAACGAAAGCCATTATCCCTTCTCGGATGGGGTGAGCCTCAGCCTGCAGTGCGAATCCGGCGCCGAATTTGCCTTGCGACTCCGTATCCCGTCCTGGTCCCGACACACCACCATCAGGTTGAATGGGGAGATCGTGAGCAGCGGGGCATGCGGCGACGTCGTGCTACGTCAGACCTGGCAAGGCACCCAGCGAATCGACATCCAGTTCGACTTCCAGTTGCAGCAGGAATCCCGCCACAACGGAGCCCTGGTTCTGAGCCATGGCCCCCTCGTCTATGCCTTGCCACTGGAGGAACGGTGGACACGCATCAATGAGGACAAGCCCCATCGCGAGCCACCTCACTGTGACTACGAGGTGACCCCTGGCTCCCCCTGGAACTGGGCCATCGATCCCGGCAGCGCAGAGGTCCATCTGGGCACCCCTGGCCCCGTCCCCTTCAGCCGGGAACAGCCTCCCGCCACCCTGAAGGTCAAGGCCATCCACCTGCCCGACTGGCAATCCAGCGTCTCATGCCTGGCCGGCGAGCCGCCACAGAGTCCGATCAGGGTGCGAGGCGAGGAGACCGATCTCACCCTGATCCCCTTTGGATGCACCCACCTGCGTATGACAGAGTTGCCTTGGTATCTGGGGAGCTAAACCCAGAGGCCGCCGCTATAACACAGAATGAGGTACCCTCAGCAGGCTGCCATCTCCCATAGGCGTTGGCAGCCTGCCGCCAGCTAATATTATTAGTTTGTTCTCTCTCACCAGTCATGACCCGCAAGATCAGGGGCTCCTGCCGCGTGATCCCCCTCGTGCTCGACTTCTGTGGCTTATCACCGCGGGATCGATGCGAACCGCGCGTCTCTAAGCGATAGTGCAACCGGGGAGCTCATTTTGTGACTGAGCACCAACTTCTGCCCTTCCTCCTTTGCCATCGCGAAAACCAGCTAATAAAATTAGCTAATCAAAATAAACTTTAGCGAGAGGTTCCGATGGCGGTACAACAATGGACGATCGAGCAGGCCAACGCCTGGTATGACGAGCAGCCCTGGCTGCTGGGCTTCAACTATCTGCCCCGCACCGCGGTCAACTGGACCGAGATGTGGCAGGCCGAGACCTTCGATCCCGCCACCATCGATCAGGAGCTGGGCTGGGCCAGCGAGCTGGGCTACAACACCCTGCGCACCAACCTGCCGTTTATCGTCTGGCAGCACGACCGCGACGGCCTGATCGCCCGCATCGAGCAGTTCCTCGGCCTGTGCGCCCAGCACGGCATCCGCGTGATGATGACCCTGATGGATGACTGCGGCTTCTCCGGCGATCACCCCTATCTGGGCAGCCAGAAACCGCCGCGGGACGATGTGCACAACAGCCAGGCGGCCGCGAGCCCCGGCCGCAACGTCGTCATCGATCCGACCCAATGGCGCGATCTGGAGCGTTACATCCGCGATCTGGTGCGTACCTTCGCCAATGACGAACGGATCTTCATCTGGGATCTCTACAATGAGCCGACCAACCGCGGCATCTTCGCGGAGGGCGATGTGGAGGTGCGCTTCGACGAGGCGCTGGAGACCTACGCCCACTATCTGATGGAGCTGGCGTTCGTCTGGGCGCGGGAGGAGAACCCCACCCAGCCGCTCACCGTCGGCGCCTGGCACGCCCCCTACAGCATCGGTCAGGGTGACTCGGAATTTACCCCGGAAAACACCTTCACCCACCCCACCGACCGGCGCGCCATGGAGCTGTCTGACGTCATCAGCTTCCACTCCTATCAGCGCATGGAGGGGTTGAGGATCTCACTGGAGGTGGTTGGCAGCTATCGCCGCCCGATCTTCTGCACCGAGTGGCTGGCACGCCATGTCGGCAGTGTGGTGGAGCAGCAGTTGCCCCTGTTCAAGGAGCTGAAGATTGGCGCCTATCAGTGGGGCCTGGTGAAAGGCAAGACCCAGACCCACCTGCCCTGGCCCTTCGTCCGCAATATCGACCCCGATTTTCGCCGGGTCTGGTTCCATGACCTGCTGGAAGAGGACGGCACCCCCTACTCCGCCAGCGAGACGGCGCTTATCCGCACATTGACCCGCTCATAACACCAACAGGACGCCACAGAGGTGGCGCCCTTCGCAACCCATTCATGTCGTAGAGGTTGGCAGATGACAGACCAGAAGATACAAAATAGAGAGCTGGCGGGATATTTTAGCTACGCCGTCGGGCAATGCCTGAGCTTCGGCCTGGTGGGCTCCTTCATTCTCTATTTTTACACCGATATCCTTGGAATATCGCCCGCAGCGGCCGGGGCCATTTTCCTCGTCGCCCGTATTTGGGATGCCATCAACGATCCCCTGATCGCCGGCTACATGGACACGCTGAATTTCAAGCGCGGCAAATTCACTCCCTACATGCTGTTCGTGCCCTTCCTGATCGCGGGCGTCACCTCCCTCAGCTTCATCGGCATGGATCTGCCGATGGCGACCAAGGTGGCCTATGCGGCGGTGACCTATATCGCCTGGGGCATGATCTACACCCTCTCCGATGTGCCGTTCTGGACCATGTCGTCTGTCATGAGCCAGGAGCCGCAAGAGCGCGCCAAGGCCGTGACCGTGGCCATGCTGGGGGTCAACATCGGCATCGGCGGGGCCTCCATCATCTTCCCCAAGCTCACCGAGCTGTTCGCCGCCACCAGCAGCACCAAGGGCTACATGGAAGGCGCCATCTGCCTGATGCTGATCGCCCTGCCGCTGATGGTGATCGGCGCCAGCCAGATGAAGGAGCGCGTCAGGCCCAATCCGGATGACAAGATCACCATCCGGGACTCCTTCCGCGTCCTGCGCTCCAACAAGCCGCTGGCCTATGTGCTGGGCTCCTTCTTCTGCAACGTCTTCTTCAACCTGGCGACCGGGCTCTACATCTTCTTCTTCACCTACAACATGGGTGACGCCGGGCTGCTCTCTGTGATGGGGACCATAGGCGTGGCCACCTCCATGGCCTGCATGCTGGTGCCGGTGTTGACCAAGCGCTTCAGGAAGCGCGATCTCTTCCTGATGCTCACCATGCTGGAGATCGCCCTGCGCGTCGGCTTCTACACGACGGGTTACGACAACCTGATGCTGGTGTTCGGCTTCCTCGCCCTGATCCACGCCGCCAACGTCATCACCAACCCGCTGATCTCCGCCATGCTGAGCGAGACCATCGAATATGCCGAGCTCAAGTCCGGCCGCCGCTGCGCCGCCATCGCCTTCTCCGGGCAGACCTTTACCGGCAAACTGGCCTGGGCCATCGCGGGCGGCATCTCCGGCTCCCTGCTGATCTGGCTCGGTTATCAGCCGAACATGGCGCAGACGCAGGCCACCATGGACGGGCTCTTCATCTGCATCTCGCTGGTGCCGATCGTGGGCAGCGTCATGCGCGTCATCATCATGACCCGTTACAACTTCACCGAAGAAAAGCATGCGAAGGTCCGTCATGCCCTGCTGAAGTGGCGCTCCACCAACGCTATTTAACCGGACAATACAAAGATGCGGCGGGCCGGATCATCATCTGGCCCGCCCTCCGGCCATCACCGCCCCCATCGCTATCGAGGAACCTGATTATGCCGCCCCTGTTCTGGCCCGGAGCCATCGCCCTGTCACTCTCCCTGGGGGGTCTGGTGCTCTGGCTGGATGATGCCTATCTCGGCCTGTGCGCCGCCTTTCTCACCACAGGCTCCTTTGCCCTGCAAGTTGTCCACATCCTGAAAACCCGGGAGACCAAGGCCATCTCCCTCGGCATGTATCTCGCCTTCGGCTGTGGCGTGCTGCTGTGGCTGGTGTACGGTCTGAAGATTGGCGATAGACCGGTCACCATCGCAAACAGCATCACGCTGGCGCTGGCCAGCACTGTGCTGCTGCTCAAGCTGCGCAACGAGTCGCGTACCTGAGGTTCCGATGGAAAAGAACGGGCTCATCTGGTCGCGCCCACCATCCGGAATGTGAAGCTCCAGCCGACCAGCCGCTTCCCGCCTGCGGACAGGGCGCCTTGACGACTGGCTGTTCCGGGCACTCCCGGCAGCCAGCTCTTCCAGCGAGTCTCCGGCGAGACGCCGAGCATGCGGCTGCAGCGGGCGGATGCCAGATAGGCGATGACGCTGACTCAGGAGGGCGACGGCGTGCTTTAGAGGGGAGAGAGAAAAGTCTTTATCTCAATCCCATGCCGTGGTGCCAATCCCAGACAAACGCCACGCCCCCTCTCACGACTCATGCACCAACCGCTGGCTGGATGTCCGGATAAAGAGCTCCCCCTCCAGCTTCATCACGGGGGCAATCGGTCTCTCCCCCTGCGCCAGCTGCATCAGGGTCTCCACCGCCAGCTTGCCCATTTCGTCGTAGGGCAGCTCGATGGAGCTCAGCGGGGGGACCATCTCGTTGGCCAGCATCTGATTATCGTGACCAGCCACCAGGATATCTTCCGGAATGCGTAACCCTGCCTCCGCAATGGCCTGATAACAGCCCTGCGCCATGTAGTCGCTGCAGCAGAAGATACCGTCGGGTGCCTGGGGGAGCGCCAGCAACTGCCGCGTCTGCTCATAGGCCTCGTGCAAGGACCAGTTAGCGACGCGCACCAGTTGTGGGTCCGGGATCACGTCATGATTGATCAGCGCCTGGCGATACCCCTCCAGCCGCAGGTTGTTGGCCTCCATCCAGGGTTCTCCCTGAATCAGCGCGATCCGCCGGCAGCCCTGCGCCAACAGGTGTGCCGTCATCTTGTATCCCCCGAGCTTGTCGGCAGGCAGGATGGAGGGGCGATCGGGTGAGCCTGATGCCTCCAGATAGCAGTTGAGCAGGACGGTGGGCACCTGGGGAGAAAGCTCCATCTCGGGGAGCTGCCGCGTCATCGAGGAAGCAAAGATCATCCCCATATAGTCTCCCTGATTGATCTCCTGCTCGATCAGCTCGGTGAGATCCCGGCTGTTGCGATAATCGAAGGTCACCAGCATGCGATCGGCCTCCCAGGCGCGTTCATTGCAGGCATTGATCGCATCCAGGAAGGGGTCATAGAGGGTGAGCCCGTTGAATACAAAGGCAATCTTGCGAGGAGCCGGACCCTTGGGCTGATGCTCCACCCGCTTGTGCTGGTAGCCCAACTCGGACGCCTTCTCGATCACCCGACGCCTCGTCTCTTCGGAGAGCTTCACCGCGGTAGAGCCATTGAGCACCAAGGAGACGGTGGATTGGGAGACGCCCGCCGCGGCGGCGATGGCACTCATGGTTATGCGTTTCTTGTTCATCGATATGGCCATTGATTACGGGCTGTCCCTGTCGCCCAGATAATATTATTAGTTATTTTTTCTCGCCAATCATAACCCAGGGGACAGGGGGGAGCCAGCCAAGTTATCGCCCTCACCATGGCGTCGTGCGGCTTGCACCGTTCACTCGACAGGTGCCGTGCGGTGAACCGCGACGGCGAAACCAGAGATTGGAATGAGCCCTGCTCAGGCTCATTTTGTGACCAGCCACCAAATTTCACCCTTCATCCTTTGCCATCAACATGATTAGCTAATAAAAATTAGCTAATCAAAAGCAAAGATTAGCAATGGGGAGTCTCGATGGCGGTACAACAGTGGTCCACAGACCGGGCCTGGCAATGGTGGAGCAGGCAACCCTGGTTGAGAGGGTTCAATTACTTGCCCAGAACCGCCGTCAACTGGACGGAGATGTGGCAACGGGACACCTTCGATCTCCCGACCATCAGGCAGGAGCTGGCCTGGGCCAGAGAGGTGGGCTACAACACCCTGCGCACCAACCTGCCCTTCATCGTCTGGCAGGCAGACAGGGATGGCCTGATCGCCCGCATCGACAGTTTCCTCGCGGCTGCGGCCGCAGAAGGGATCGGCGTCATGCTGACCCCCATGGATGATTGCGGTTTCTCCGGCGATCATCCCTACCTTGGCCCGCAGAAAGGACCTGTCGAGCAGCTGCACAACAGCCAGGCGGCGGCAAGCCCCGGGCGCAACGTCGTCATGGATATTACGCAGTGGCATGAGATTGGGCGTTATATCAAGGACATCGTCGCCACCTTTGCCAAGGACGATCGCATCCTGGTGTGGGACCTCTACAACGAGCCGACCAATCGCGGCATCTTCCGCGGCCCCGGTCTGTCTGAAGAGTTCGATCCGGCCATGGAGCCCTACAGCCACCATCTGATGGAGCTGGCCTTCACCTGGGCACGCGAAGCGGATCCCAGCCAGCCGCTCACCGTCTGTGCCTGGCATGCCGCCAACCACTTCAGCCCGGATGAGCCCATCTTTGCCCATCCCACCGACATCCGGGCCATGGAGCTGTCAGACGTGATCAGTTTCCATGCCTATCAGCCACTGGCGCTGCTGGAAAAGAGCCTGGCAATAGTCGCGGCCTATGATCGCCCCCTGCTCTGCACCGAATGGCTCGCTCGCCACGCACAGTCCTTCATGCATGAACAACTGCCCCTCTTCAAGGAACGGAAAATCGCCTGCTACCAGTGGGGGCTGGTCAAGGGGAAAACCCAGACCCATCTGCCCTGGCCCAATATCCAGCGCGAACTCCCAGAGTATGCGGACACCTGGTTCCACGACCTGCTCGAGGCGGATGGCTCCCCTTATGACGGACGCGAAGTTGCCCTGATCCGGTCCCTGACCGACGAATAAAAAAACCTTCCGGGGCGATCCACCAGGCATCGCCTCACCCTACGCATAGAGGTCAAATGATGAAAAAGATAAAGCTGCTGGCATTGCTGGTCGCGGGCGCGACGCTCTCTCCCGTCACCCTGGCGCAGACCACACTGCAATACTGGACCCTGCTCAACGGCGGCGACGGCGCCCGCATGAAACAGCTGGTCGACGGTTTCAACGCCAGCCAGGGCGACTACAGAATAGAGACCACCACCCTGAACTGGGGCGAACCCTTCTACACCAAGCTCAAGACCGCCTCAGCCATGGGTAGCGGCCCGGACATGGCCACCATCCACCTCTCCAAGATCTCCGGCCTCACCCAGACCCAGGGCCTGGAGCCCATCACGGCACAGGCGATGCAGGCCGCCGGCTATGACAGCGGCAAGCTGTTCCCGCTGCTCTGGAAACAATCGAACGTCGATGGCAAGACCTATGCGCTGCCCATCGATACCCATGCCCTGGTGCTCTACTACAACAAGTCCATCGCGGCCAAGGCCGGCCTGCTGGACGAGCAGGGCAAGCTCAAGCCCATCACCTCGCTGGCACAGTTCGACGCGGCGCTCAAGAGCGTCAAAGATCAGGGCGCCATGGGGCTGAGCATGGAGACCTCTCCCATGTCCTATATGCCGTACCGCCTCTGGCTATCCATGATCACCCAGCAGGGGGGCAAGACCATAGAGAACAACAAGTTCGTCTACGGTGAGGCGGGCCAGAAGGCCATGGAGGCCATGGCCAGGTGGTATGCCGACGGCTACGCCACCAAGGGGCTGGATTACGCCTCTTCCACCACCGAATTCATGACGGGCAAATCCGCCTTCATGCTCAACGGCGTCTGGGAGCTGCCCTCCGTCAACGACGGCATGAAGGGCGGCAGGCTCGGCTTCGAGGTGGGGGTGGCTTCGCTGCCCTCCTTCTTCAACGGCGTGCAGGCGGCCTGGGCCGACTCCCATGCGCTCGCCATTCCGAACAACAAGGGCAAGCCCATCTCGGCCGAGAAGATGAAAGGGGTCGCCCGGTTCGCCACCTACATCAACCAGCACGCCATCACCTGGGCCGAGGGTGGCCATATCCCGGCCTATGAACCGGTAGTGGAGACCAAGGAGTTCAAGGAGATGCCGCTGCTCGCCGACTATGTCAGCGACACCGCCAGCCACATCGTCTATGACCCGGACGGCTGGTACAGCGGAGCCGCAGGCCCCCTGCAGGCCACCGCCTCCAAGTACTTCCCTGCGGCCCTGACCGGTCAGCTGCCCACCGAAAAGGCACTGCAGATGTTCGAGCGCGACGCAGGCAAGTTCATGAGCCGCCCGGCCCGTTAATGACCCCGGGGCAGAGGGTCACCCCCTGCCCCTCCGTTTCTCCCATTCCAGGTTCGATCGCAGACATGGATCATAAAGACACTACCAGAACCCCCGCCGGCAGCTTGGGGGCCCTCATGACGCCCTGGCTCATGCTGGCCCCCTTCCTGCTCGCCTTTTTGCTCTTCTTTGTCATTCCGGCCCTGCAAACGTTGCAGTTGAGCTTTACCGACAGCGGGCTGACCGAGACCCACGGCTATGTTGGCCTTGCCAACTATGTGGAACTGCTGCAAGACCCGAGCTTCTGGGATTCACTGCTGCAAACCGCCTACTTCGCCCTGCTCACCGTGGTCCCCCTGACCGCCCTGGGGCTGGTGATGGCGATGCTGATCAACCGGCTCACCCGCTTCGCCGGCCTGGTGCAGGCCATCTTCTTCATCCCCAATATCTTGCCTATCGCCGTCATGGCGATGATCGGTGGATGGATGCTGCACCCCACCTTTGGGGTGGTCAACCTGATCGCGGGCACCGAGATCGCCTGGTTCAACGACCCGGACTTCGCCATGCCCATGGTCGCGATGGCGACCATCTGGTGGACCGTCGGCTTCAACGTGCTGTTGTTCCTCGCGGCGCTCAAGAACATCCCGCAGGACCTCTACGAGGCGGCCCGGCTCGACGGCGCCTCGGAGTGGGGGATCTTCCGTTACATCACCTGGCGCCAGCTGCGCCCCGTGACCGTCATGGTCTTCGGCCTGCAACTGGTGGCCTCCCTGAAGATCTTCGGCCAGACCTACCTGCTGACTGGCGGCGGCCCCTTCGACAGCACCAAGGTCGTTCTGCACTACATGTACGAGACCGGGTTCGTCAACCAGAACGCCGGCTATGCCTCGGCCATCGCCGTGGTCTTCGTGCTGATCGTCTTGCTCATTCTGGTGCTGCAATCCCTGGCTAATAGATTCATCAATCGTCGAGGCTAAGATGAAGAGCAAACTGACATTTACCGCCTTGCTGGCCATCTCATTGACCCTGCTGCTCTGCCTGTTGTGGGGCGCCCCGCTGCTGTGGGCCATCAGCACTGCGCTGCGCCCGGAGGAGCAGACCGTCGCCGGGCTGCAGTGGTTGCCCGACCCCGTCACCCTCGATGCCTTCATCAAGGTGCTGACCCTGGGGGATCTGCCCATCTTCTTCATGAACAGCGTGTTCACCTCGCTGGCGGTCACAGTGCTGACGCTGTCCGTCACAGTGCTGGCCGCCTACAGCTTCTCCCAGCTCCGCTTTCGGGGGGCAAACCTGCTGTTCTGGTGCTGCATGTTCGGCATCATCTTCCCGTTCGAGGCCCTGGTGATCCCGCTCTTCCGCCAGATTTATCACCTCGGACTGGCGGACTCCCTCGGGGGCGTGATCCTGCCCCAGGTGGTGTCGCCCATGGTGCTGTTCGTGCTCAAGCGCTTCTTCGATCAGATCCCAAAGGACTTTCGCGAGGCGGCCATCCTGGATGGCGCACGGGAGTGGCAGGTGCTGCTGCGCGTTTATCTGCCCCTGTCTCGAAACATCATCTATGCCATGGCGATCATCACCTTCATGGGGGCCTGGAACAACTTCCTCTGGCCGTTCCTGGTGGTGAGCTCCACCGAGAACATGACCATCCCCATCGGCCTGACCCAGCTCAACGACACCTACGGGGTGCGCTATGCCCAGAACATGGCCTCCGCCCTGATAGGTGGCCTGCCGGTCGCCATCCTCTACGTCATATTCCAGAAACGAGTCGCATCGGGCTTCCTCGCTGCCACCGGTCTCAAGGGTTGACCATTCACGGGCCCGCCGAGGCGAGCCCCTTGTTTTACGGCCAGCACGGGCCCTCGTGAGAGAACATTCATATGTCCTGCGTATTGCTTAACAACATCAAGAAGACCTATCCCAACGGCAATGCCGTCATCCACGGCGTGGATCTGGAAATAAAGCAGGGGGAATTCGTCGTCTTCGTCGGCCCCTCCGGCTGCGGCAAATCCACCCTGCTGCGCATGATCGCCGGGCTGGAGGCGATCTCCGAAGGGGATCTGCACATCGGCAACAAGCGCGCCAACGATCTGGATGCCGCCAGGCGGGGGGTCGCCATGGTGTTCCAGTCCTATGCGCTCTACCCCCACCTGACGGTGGCCGAGAACATGGGCTTCTCCCTGCTGTTCAACGGCACGCCAAAGGCGGAGATCGCCACCAAGGTGAACCGGGTGGCGGAGACCCTGCAACTGGCCCACCTGCTGGATCGCAAGCCCGCCGAGCTCTCGGGGGGCCAGCGTCAGCGGGTTGCCATCGGTCGTGCCATAGTGCGCGAACCCGACGTCTTCCTGTTCGACGAGCCGCTCTCCAACCTGGATGCGGCCCTGCGCGGACAGATGCGCACCGAGCTGGCGCGCCTGCACCAGAAGCTCGGCACCACCATGATTTACGTGACGCACGATCAGGTGGAGGCGATGACCCTGGGGGACAGGATCGTGGTCTTCAACAAGGGACACATCGAGCAGGTGGGTTCACCGCTGGAGCTCTACCAGCGCCCCGCCACCGAGTTCGTGGCCACCTTCCTCGGCATGCCAAAAATGAACCTGCTGACCTGCAAACTGGCGGGAGCAGAGGGGAAACACTGGCAGCTGACAGCGGGCAGAGGGATCGCGCTGGCCGTGCCTGAGTCCTCGTTCGACTGCACCGGCCAGCACAGCATCAAGCTGGGGATCCGCCCCGAACATCTGCTGGTCGGTGCAGAGGGGGCGTCGGGCGCCCATCTCCAGGGTCGGGTCTCTCTGGTAGAGAACCTCGGCGATTCCGCCATCCTGCACATCAAGTGCGAGGGTCTGGAGCGACTGCTGCTGGCCAAGGTCAACACGGATCGGCGGGTGCCCGCGTGCGACGAGGCCGTCTCCCTCACCGTCGCCCTCGAATACGTCCACCTCTTCGGCGAGCAGGGACAGAGCCTGCGGCGTTGAGCCGAGGGGCGGGCAAGCCTCGCCCCGTCATGGAGCATCAGCCATGTTTCGCATCCTGTTCACTCTGTTCATCCTGGTGGGAGCCATCATGCCAGCACAGGCCGGTTCGACGTTTACCAATCCCATCCTGAGTGATGGCGCAGACCCCTGGGTCGTGCGCCATGACGACGGCTTTTACTACTACACCCAGACAACCGGCAACGACATCACCCTATGGCGAACCAGAGATATCGCCGACCTTGAGCATGCCGAGCGCAAGGTGGTCTGGATGCCGGCTCAGGGTGCCGTCAACGGCTCCCACATCTGGGCGCCCGAGCTGCACCGGCTCGACGGCCGCTGGTACCTCTATTTCGCCGCCTCGGCAGGGGACATGGCCCGGCAGCGCATGTACGTGCTGCAATCCGAGGGGGACGACCCGTTCGGCAGCTACGCCTTCCCGCAAGATACCGACGCCGGCAAGATCTCCGATGCCAGCGACAAGTGGGCCATCGATGGCACAGTGCTGGAATACGAGGGCCAGCGCTATTTCATCTGGTCGGGCTGGGAGGGGGACGTCAACGAGCAGCAGCGCATCTACATCGCCAGGATGAGCTCCCCCTGGCGACTGGCAGGAGCGCGGGTCGAGATTTCCCGCCCCGAGCTGGCGTGGGAGCGCATCGGCACGCCCCAGGTCAATGAGGCCCCGCAAGTCCTGCTGGGCCCGGAAGGGCGCCTCTTCCTCGTCTACTCCGCCAGCGGCAGCTGGACGGACGATTATTGCCTCGGCCTGCTGACGCTGGAGGGGGAGGATCCGATGAACCCGGCACACTGGCGCAAGCGGCCGGAACCCGTCTTCAGCAAGCATGAGGCGGTGGACGTCTATGGTCCCGGCCATAACGGCTTCTTTGCCGATGGCGCGGGACAGCCCTGGCTGATCTATCACGCCGCCAAGTTCAAGGGGGCAGGCTGGAACCGCGAGATACACATGCAACCCTTTCACTGGGACGAGCAGGGCCTGCCTCTGTTTGGCTCCCCCCTGGGGGCCGGACGCCCACGGACAGCCCCGCACTGATGGAGACCCCGATGGGGGGCTTCAACGACATGGTGGGAGGAGAGCACCCTGCACTCGCCGCCCGTGAGAGAGGCCAGGATGCGGCCCGCGACAGCGCCATCGCCTCCTGAGAGGCTTTTTGTGGTTGTCGGCAGCAACCTGATGCAGGAGAGTGTCATTTGACCCACAAAATTCACCGCCTCACTCGGTGCGATGTACGGGTCATATATCGGCCTCACCACACCTCAATAATTGTCAATATGGTGGCGACATGGATTGAACATTAATTTGTTTTATTCAGCTTTAATCAAGCAAGCTGAACAGTCTTTATTATTTTCTTAGTTAAGTTCCAGTTCAGCCTAAATACTGGCAAAACACATCATCAAATTAATATGAACTGGAATGAGTCCACTTGAATTAAATAGAGAAAGAATTGTGTGAAGCGCATGGCAAAATAAATTGCTGCTGATGTTCTTGCCTGGTCTGTTTGCTATAGTCAGGCTGACTCCACAAGCATGCCTTTTTGATGCGCTTGTCTGGCAAGGTCAAAATATGCGTGAACAGGTGCCATCTATTTTGGATGTGCCATGAGGGCTGCTCGCCTCATGACAGACAAGGGTTGAACGCGCCCCAGAACAGCGACATCAGCTCAGCGCCTGAACGCCACGCTAAGGGTCGAGACACCTGTGATGCTTGCCTGTGACAGGCTGCTCGCCAGGCGAGGGGCAGGCAGATGTGCGCGTCGCCCCAATGCTATTTCGAAAAACGGTCAACGGATTTGCCATTATCGCGTCCTCGTTGGTAACCATTGCGATCAATGAAAGCTAGTTGCGAAGACATGCCGCCGGCAATGATGTCCTGACAATGCTCCATTCTTTTATTAAAAGAATGGATAACACGGTTTCCTAAAATAACGGCCACCTGTGGCAGGCTCCCATGCCGTCACGCCGCTATTCCCATTATTTATGTTTGCAAGGCTCAGCACAGAGAAGTGTCGAGTTTCAAATCGGTCAGGGAATTGACTCAGTGGAATGCTGATTGTTTTCGGCGTTACCCAATTCATCATTGTTATAAGGAAGAGATCATGAAAACCAAGTGGCTTCCAGTTGCCGTCGCCGTCGTGTCTGCGCTTTCCGCGCAAGCTGCCGTTTCTGCCGAGGCGGCCGGCTTCGATTATTACGGCTATTTCCGCTCCGGCATGGGAACGGGCGACAGCGGCTCCATGCAAGATGCCGTGGGGGGCAGCTTCCAGAAGAACAAGGTCGGCCGTCTGGGCAACGAATTCGATACCTATGCCGAGGTGGGTTTCGGCAAGGAGCTGAAGAGCGACGAAACCAAGTCCGTCTATATCCAGACCATGTTCAACATGTACGACGGCGACACCAACAGCAACATGGGGGATTCCAACTTCGGCTGGGAAAACATGAACATGCAGCTGCGCAACTTCATGGGCCTGGGTGAGACCTCCTGGGCCGGCATCCGTCAGTACAAGAAGGGCTTCGTCATCGACTCGAATGATTTCTTCTACTGGAACCAGACCAACATAGGTGGCGGTATCGAAGACATGCAGCTGGGCCAGGGCAAGCTCTCCGTCGCCGCCCTGCACCGCGACATCGCCGGCACCTACAACAACAGTGTCGGCGACCCGATAGAGGACATGATCGACTCCAACCAGCTGGACTTGCTCTACACCGACCTGCCGCTGTGGAATGGCGCCACCCTGGCCATGGGTTACAAGTTCCTGAAGGCCGATGCCACCGCGGAGCAGATCGATGCCGATCTGGGCAACCATGACTACGCCGACGGCCATGCCGTGATGCTGGAACTGAATCAGTCGCTCCTGGGAACTGGTTGGAACAAGACCACCCTCCAGTACTACGCCGACGGCTCCGCCCTGCAAGGGGTCACCTTCGGTTCTGCCGATACCCTGAGCGGCCGTGTCGAGAGCGGCAACGGCTTCGCCATCCGCAACTACGGCATCATCCCGCTGGCCGCAGACTGGGATCTGAGCCACGCCATCAACTACGCCGAAGCGAACGACATCAAGCAGTGGGATGGCGTCGAGGGTGACGCAAGCGCCTTCGCCGTGAGCGCCAAGGTGACCTACCACTGGACCGACATCACCCGCACCTATGTGGAAGCCGGTTACTTCGAGGACGAGAAGACCGAGAACGGTGACGTCGACTCCCGCAGTGGCTCCAAGACCACCATCGCCCAGGCCTTCTCCTTCGGCCGTGGCGAGCCGGAGCTGCGCGTGTTCGCCAGCTACCTCGACAGCGACAACGCCGACTGGGATGGCTCCCACGCCTTCGACAACGGCACCGCCGATGACACCTGGACCGTGGGCCTGCAAGCCAACGTATGGTGGTAACCACCCGGCCAGGATCCGCTGCCGATCCCCGTGTTCCACAGGGACGGGGGCTGAGAACCGGCAGGAATTGAGGCGCGACGGGTTGGCATAGAAACTATGCCAACCCGTTGTTTTATATTGAGTTTGCAATGTGTGATCACACCGTGGTTGCCCCCGTCATTGCCGTTGACAACCGCGATGGCTTCTGGCGTTGTATGGCGATGCATTCAGACATCCCCCGGCGTGCCGATGCCCGCGCCAACAACGGCTTGAGGCCTAAGGTCCTGCACATGAAAGCTGATTCAGGAGTACCCATGGATGATCCCTACCTCGCCGCGCCGGATCGTTACCAGCGCCAGGCCTACCGACCCGCCGGTCGCCACGGCCTCCGCCTGCCCGGCATCGGTCTCGGCCTCTGGCACAACTTCGGCGAAGGGAGCGATCCCGCCACCGCGAAGGCCATGGTGCACCGGGCGTTCGATCTCGGCATCACCCACTTCGATCTCGCCAACAACTACGGCCCGCCCCCGGGCGCCGCCGAGACCACCTTCGGCAAGCTGCTCAAGGGCAGCCTGGCTCCCTACCGGGACGAGCTGATCATCGCCAGCAAGGCGGGCTACGTGATGTGGGACGGCCCCTACGGCGACGGCGGCAGCGCCAAGTACCTGTTTGCCAGCCTGCACCAGAGCCTGCGCCGGCTCGGCCTCGACTACGTGGACATCTTCTATCACCACAGGCCGGATCCCCGCACCCCGCTGGAGGAGACCTGCCAGGCACTGGCGCTCATGGTGCGCCAGGGCAAGGCGCTCTACGTCGGCCTCTCCAACTACCCGGCCCCGCTTGCCGCTAGTGCCGCCACCCGGCTGGCGGAGCTCGGCACCCCTTGCCTGGTCAACCAGCTCAAGTACTCCCTGTTCCAGCGGGAGATCGAAGAGCAGACACTGCCGGTCTGCCGGGAGCAGGGGATGGGGGTGGTCGCCTTCTCGCCCCTGGCGGGCGGACTGCTGAGCGATCGCTATCTGGCCGGCATTCCGGCGGATTCCCGCGCCGCCAGCGCCAGCCCCTTCCTCAAGCCCGAACAGATCACCCCGGACAGGCTGACCCGTATCCGCGCCCTGCACGATCTGGCACAGCGGCGGGGACAATCCCTGTCACAGCTCGCGCTACAGTGGGTGCTGCGCGACCCCGTGGTGAGCTGCGCCCTCATCGGCGCCAGCAACCCGCAACAGATAACGAGCGCCGTCGACGCCCTGGCCCTGCCGCCCCTGGAGGAGACGCTGCAGCAGCAGATCCTGTCCGTGCTGGCGTGACGGGCCTATGCCGCTGACCATGCCAGAAGATGACGGGACCAGGGGGCGGCCGACCCCTGCCCCGCGCAGCCCGCAGACAGACGACCCCGGCCGCACGGCACAGGTCGGGGTCGGCGGTCCCTTCCAATAATCTCTGGTTGCCCGCGCGATTTTCCGCCATCATTGGCCGCCCCGACCCTGTTCGGGGCTGATTTTATCCAGACCCATCAACCAAGAGATCTGCACCATGACCGAATCCTACGCCCTGTTTGTCGCCTTCGTGCTGGGCATAGTGGAAGGCCTGACCGAGTTTCTGCCCGTTTCCTCCACCGGCCACATGATCATCGTCGGCCACCTGCTCGGTTTTGAGGGGCCCAAGGCCGCCACCTTCGAGGTGGTGATCCAGCTGGGCTCCATCCTGGCGGTGGTCGTCATGTTCTGGCGCCGCCTGTTCGGTCTCATCGGCATCCACTTCGGCCAGAAGCCGCCGAAGGGCCAGGCCACCCTGTCGCTGGTGCACATCATCCTCGGCATGCTGCCCGCCGTGGTCATCGGGCTGGTCATCCACAGCTGGATCAAGGCCCATCTGTTCGGCCCCCAGACCGTGATGTATGCCCTGGTGGCCGGCGGCATCCTGCTCATCATCGCCGAGAAGTTCCGTCCGGCGGTTCGCGCCGAGACGCTTGACGACATCAGCTACAAGCAGGCCTTCGGCATCGGCCTGTTCCAGTGCCTGGCGCTCTGGCCCGGCTTCTCCCGCTCCGGCGCCACCATCAGCGGCGGCATGCTGATGGGGATCAGCCGCCACGCGGCGGCCGAGTTCTCCTTCATCATGGCGGTGCCCATGATGATCGCGGCCAGCGGCCTGGATCTCTACAAGAGCCGTGACTTCCTCTCCATGGCCGACTTCCCCATGTTTGCGGTGGGTTTCGTCACCGCCTTCGTGGTGGCCATGATCGCCATCAAGACCTTCCTGGCGCTGATCCGTCGCCTCGACTTCATCCCGTTCGCCATCTACCGCTTCGTGGTGGCCTTCGCCGTCTACCTGGTGTTTGTGGCCTGATCACCATGCCGTGGAACGAGAAAGGGACCCTGAGGGTCCCTTTTTTATTGCCATTGAGGGCTCAGTAGAGGCGATGGCTGATGCCGTTGAGCAGCCGCGACAGCCCCTTGGTGAACTGCACGGGCGCATCCTGCACCGTGTAGCAGAGGCAGCCGTCCGGGGTGTGCGGACTGTGGGCGTGGCTGGCGTCGCGCCAGATGAAATCCCCGGCCTGATAGCGGGTGTCGCCATCTTCTATGGTGCCCGCCAGCAGCAGGGTCAGCTCATAGCCCCTGTGGGTGTGCTCGGGGATGCGGCCGCCCGCCTCGATGTGGAGCAGGCTGGCGCGGGCCCCCATCTCGTCGAGCGGCAGGCTGTGCTGGCGAATGGCGCCGATGTGGCGCCACCTGGGGTCATGGTACCTGGCCAGCACCCGTGGCAGGCGGTAGCTGTGACCCGCCACCCGCAGCTCGGGCCGGGGGCTCGCCGGGGGCTCCCGCTCGGCCGCCGTCGCCACCGGCTGATGCAGTATCCCGGCCAGCATGGCATCGAACCCGGCCGGCAGCGCCTCGTCCGGCTCGGCGGGCGCCAGGTGCTCGCGGGCCAGCTCCTCTTCGCAATCCTTGACCCGGGCGGCGCAGTCCGGGCAGAGCTCGCAATGGGCGGAGACGCCGACGGCCAGCGGCAGTGGCAGCTCGTCGGCGGCGAAGGCGCGCAGCATGAGTGCAGTCGGATGGGTCTTAATCATGGCCTTGCTCCACTTGTTCCTTCAGTTTCTGTAATGCCAGCCGGAGGCGGGACTTGATGGTACCGAGCGGCACGCCGAGCCGGTCTGCCAGCTCCTGCTGGGAGAGCTCCTGCAGATAGATGCCGCGCACCACCTGCTGCTGCGGCTCCGGCAGGGTGGCCACATAGTGGGCCATCTGGCGGGTCAGCACGGCGTCCTCGCCCCCGCTCAGGTGCTCCTCCTCCGCCCTGAACTCCAGCAGGGGCCAGATCTCCTCGGCGCACAGCTCCTCCTTGCTGGCGCGGCGGCGGCGCAGCATGTCGAAGCTCTGGTTGCGCATCACCGTATAGATCCAGGTGGTCGGCGCCCCCTTGTCGGGGTGGTAGAGGCGCGCCTTCTGCCACACCAGCAGCATGGTCTCCTGGACCAGCTCCATGGCGTTGGCCTCGCTGCCGAGGTGGCGCAGCCCGTAGCTGCGGATGCGCGGGGCGAAGTGTTGAAACAGGGTGGCGAAGGCAGCCTTGTCGGCCTGCTCGGCCACCCGGATGAGTAGAGATGTCAGATCGCCATCTGGGTTGTCCATGGGGGGCGATGTCCTGCGTGGAGCCGATTGTGGTTGGCCAGTATATGCCATTGCGCCATCCCTCGCGTGTCGTGGTCTTCACCAGTACGTGCGGGAAGGAAAAAGGATCACCCCGGACTGTCAGTGGCTGGCGACCAGCAGGCCGCTCAGCAGGGAGAGGGCGGGCTGGTTGTCCTTGGCCGCGACCAGCCACTGCTTCTGCTCCACCGGGATGGGCAGCACCTCCAGCCAGCGCTGGGCCACCCAGCTCGCGTCCTCCCAGTCCGGCTCGGGATAGAGGGCCGCGTATTCGGGGTAGTCGTTGAACACGTCCTGCAACGCCTTGGCCAGGGAGTGCTGGTCGGCCTTGAGCCGGCCGCTCTGCCAGGGGGGCAGCGGCTCCACCTCGCCGACCCGCAGGCCGTCCTCTTCCTGCCACAGATCGGTGATCCTGACCCGCTCCACCCCGAGCACTGTGATGCCGAGCAGGCCGTCAGGCAGCAGATCGAAGTCGATGATCCGCACCCGGGTGGCGATGGGATACATGTTGCGCAGCGCATCGGGCTGGCGGGGATCCAGCATGCAGAGCGCGAACTCCCGCTCCCGGGACTCGGCGATCATGCGCTGGTATCTGGGCTCGAAGATGCGCAGCGGCATGATGCCGCCGGGCAGCAGGTGAGCGGAGAGTGGAAACAGTACCAGTGTCATGGGAATCGTCCTCCAGCGGCTTCCTCTAAGGATACGACCGCCGTAGGCAGCGAGATCATTCAGACCGAAACGGTATAAATAGCCCCGCAATAATCAGGGGAAAATAGCCTGGACAAGCCGCTTCGATATGCAGTAGAAATGGATAACCACCACTTATTCAAATCAATATCCTGCCATGTGGTGGAAAACGCAGTGAAATATCCGTCGCACCCACGGGTACGGGCCGTTCCTATAGTTTTCTCGGCCCGATGCGGGTAAAATTCACGCCCTTATCCAGTCAGTCATTTTTCGACGCGCAACCTCGGTGGTCAGTTATGAAAGAGCATATTCATCATCTACTTGAACAAACGGTAGCCAATCTCAAGTCTGTGGGCGTCCTGCCGGCGGACCTGGAAGCCCGCGTGCAAGTAGACCGATGCAAGGAGAAGGCTCACGGCGACCTGGCCACCAACCTGGCCATGCTGCTGGCCAAACCGGCCCGCAAGAATCCCCGCGAGCTGGCCGCCGCCATCATCGAGCACCTGCCCGCCTCCGATCTGATCGCCAAGGTCGAGATCGCCGGCCCCGGCTTCATCAACTTCTTCTTCGACACGAGCTGGCTGGCCGGCCAGGTGGAAGCCATGGTGACCAGCGCCAACGCCAACGTGCGCCTGCCCGCGCCGCAGACCGTGGTGGTGGACTACTCCGCCCCCAACGTGGCCAAAGAGATGGCGGTGCACCACATCCGTTCCACCGTGCTCGGTGACGTGGCCGCCCGCGCCCTGGAGTTCCTCGGCCACAAGGTGATCCGCGCCAACCACATCGGCGACTGGGGCACCCAGTTCGGCATGCTGATCGCCTACCTGGAGAAGATGGCCAACGAGCACGCCTCCGACATGGAGCTGCGCGATCTGGAGGCCTTCTACACCCAGGCCAAGCGTCACTACGACGAAGACGAAGCCTTCGCCGAGCGCGCGCGCAACTACGTGGTCAAGCTGCAGGGTGGCGATGAGTACTGCCGTACCATGTGGAAGAAGCTGGTCGACATGACCATGGAGCAGAACCAGCGCAACTACGACCGCCTGAACGTCTCCCTGACCAACAAGGACATCATGGGCGAGTCCATGTACAACGACATGCTGCCCCAGATCGTCGCCGACCTGAAGGCCAAGGGCCTCGCGGTCGAGAGCGAAGGGGCCACCGTCGTCTTCCTGGACGAGTTCAAGAACAAGGATGGCGAGCCCATGGGGGTCATCATCCAGAAGAGCGACGGCGGCTTCCTCTACACCACCACCGACATCGCCTGTGCCAAGTACCGTTACGAGACCCTGGGCGCCGACCGGGTGATGTACTTCATCGACTCCCGTCAGCACCAGCACCTGATGCAGGCCTGGACCATCACCCGCAAGGCGGGCTATGTGCCGGAGTCCGTGCCCCTCGAGCACCACGCCTTCGGCATGATGCTGGGCAAGGATGGCCGCCCCTACAAGACCCGCTCCGGCGGCACCGTCAAGCTGGTCGACCTGCTGAACGAGGCGGAAGAGCGCGCGAGCGCCCTGCTGGAGAGCCGCAACAGCGACCTCTCCGCCGAAGAGAAGGCCGAGGTGGTCCACGCCATCGCCATGGGCGCGGTCAAGTATGCGGATCTCTCCAAGAACCGCACCACGGACTACATCTTCGACTGGGATCTGATGCTCTCCTTTGAAGGCAACACGGCCCCCTACCTGCAGTACGCCTACACCCGGATCCAGTCCATCTTCCGCAAGGCCGGCGTCGATGCCGACACCCTGAGCGGCAAGGTGGTCCTGGCCGAAGAGGCGGAAGAGACCCTGGCCCAGAAGCTGATCCAGTTCTCCGACGCGGTCAACGGCGTGGCTGACAAGGGGATGCCGCACCTTCTGTGCACATATCTCTATGAATTGTCTGGCAACTTTATGACCTTCTACGAAGCCTGCCCGATCAACAAGGACGGCGTGGACGAGGCGACCCGCCAGAGCCGTCTGCTGCTGTGTGCCGCCACTGCCAAGGTGCTCAAGCTGGGCCTGGGCGTGCTGGGCATCCACACCCTGGAGCGCATGTAATAGATGGCGACCCGGGATTACGTCGGCAACAGCCCGAGACGACGGGCGGGTGGCCGTAACATCAAGAAAGCGGCGCCTCGCCGCTTTCCTGTTATCCCGGCACTGCTGGCCGGGGCCCTGGTGGTCGGCTTCGGCGCCTTCCTCTACCTCATCAACGGCAAGGGAGCCGACGCCCCCACCATCGAGGAGCAGGTGAAGGCCAACAAGCCCAAGGCGCAGGGCAATGGCCTGCCCCAGGAGAAGTGGAGCTACATCGAGCGGCTGGAGAACAAGCAGGTGGACATCATAGAGCCGCCGCCCCAGCCGGGCGTGCTGCCGCCGCCACCCGCCGAGACCCTGACCCTGCAGCCGGAGAAGCTGCCGCAACCCGTGCCGACCGAGATCCCCCAGCCGGGGACCCCCATCGGCCAGGCCAAGCCGTACCAGCCGCAGCCGGTGCAACCGACCAAGCCGGCCACCGGTGCCCCGGTCGCCAGCGCCCGGGAACAGGTGATCGACCAGAAGGCCGAGCGTGAACGGATGGAGCGGGAGATCCGCGCCGAGCTGGAACGGGAACGGGCCGAGGCCGCCAGGGCCAAGGCAGCGACCCAGACTGCACAGACCGCAGCCGCCGACGGCGGTCGCTACATGATGCAGTGCGCCGCCCTGCGCTCCCAGGACTCCGCGGAGTCGCTCAAGGCGCGCATCGCCTTCACCGCCGGCCTCTCCTCCAGTCTGCAGGTGGTCAACGGGGCCGGTGGCGCCGTCTATAAGGTGATGGTGGGCCCCTTCAACGGCAAGGCGGCGGCCGACGCGGCCAACCGCAAGCTGCAGGGCTCCGGCATCAGCGGCTGCATCCCCAAGAAGGGGTGATCGCCGCTTGCCAGGCACAGGGCCGGGTGACAACACCCGGCCCTGTTTCTTTCGACCCCCTTCCTGATCCCCTCTCTTCCCTCCCTCGATCCGGTCACTGAACAGGCTTGAAAAGCCGGTTGGCCATCCCCATCTTTGTTGCCATGCACAGTCAGGCCGTCATTCGGCTCAAGCGAGGTAAATGAAGTGACTACCATAGTTTCAGTTCGCCGCAACGGTCAGGTCGTCATCGGTGGCGATGGCCAGGTCTCCCTTGGCAACACCGTCATGAAGGGCAATGCCCGCAAGGTTCATCGCCTCTACAACGGCAAGGTGCTGGCAGGTTTCGCCGGCGGCACCGCCGACGCCTTCACCCTGCTCGAACGCTTCGAAGCCAAGCTGCAGGCCCACCAGGGCAACCTGGAGCGCGCCGCCGTGGCGCTGGCCAAGGACTGGCGCACCGACCGCGCCCTGCGCCGCCTTGAGGCCCTGCTGGCGGTCGCGGACGAGCACAAGTCCTTCATCATCACCGGCAACGGTGACGTGGTGCAGCCGGAGCACGATCTCATCGCCATCGGCAGCGGCGGCAACTTCGCCCAGTCCGCCGCCATCGCCCTGCTGGAGAACACGGACCTCGACGCCAAGAGCATCGTCGAGAAGGCCCTCAAGATCGCGGGCGACATCTGCGTGTTCACCAACCAGCACCACACAGTGGAAGTGCTGGACTACAGCGCCAAGTAAGCGCCCCCTCTTCTTAGGGGCGGCCAGGCCGCCCCCGACACAGGAATCCCATCATGTCCGAGATGACCCCGAGAGAAATCGTCCACGAGCTGGACCGACACATCATTGGTCAGGCCGATGCCAAGCGCGCGGTCGCCGTCGCCCTGCGCAACCGCTGGCGCCGGATGCAACTCAATGAGGAGATGCGCCACGAGGTGACCCCGAAGAACATCCTGATGATAGGCCCGACCGGCGTCGGCAAGACCGAAATCGCCCGCCGCCTGGCCAAGCTGGCCAACGCCCCCTTCATCAAGGTGGAGGCGACCAAGTTCACCGAGGTGGGCTATGTGGGCAAGGAAGTGGACAGCATCATCCGCGATCTGACCGACGTCGCCATCAAGCTGGTGCGCGAGACCGAGATGGAGAAGATGAAATACCGCGCCGAGGAGGCCGCCGAGGAGCGCATCCTCGACGCCCTGCTGCCAAACCCGCGCAACAGCTGGGGCGAGGAGGAGAAAGCCGACAACTCCAACACCCGCCAGATCTTCCGCAAGAAGCTGCGGGAAGGCCAGCTGGATGACAAGGAGATCGAGCTGGATCTGGCCGCCACCCCCATGGGCGTCGAGATCATGACCCCGCCGGGCATGGAAGAGATGGCGAACCAGCTGCAGGGGCTGTTCCAGAACCTGGGCCAGGGCCAGAAGAAGAAGCGCAAGGTCAAGGTCAAGGAGGCCATGAAGGCGCTGATCGAAGAGGAAGCAGCCCGCCTGGTCAACCCGGAAGAGCTCAAGCAGAAGGCCATCGCCTCCGTCGAGAACAACGGCATCGTCTTCCTCGACGAGATCGACAAGATCTGCAAGCGCGGCGAGAGTTCGGGCCCGGACGTCTCCCGTGAAGGGGTCCAGCGCGACCTGCTGCCCCTGGTCGAGGGCTGCACCGTCAACACCAAGCACGGCATGGTCAAGACAGACCACATCTTGTTCGTCGCCTCCGGCGCCTTCCAGATCGCCAAGCCGTCCGACCTCATCCCCGAGCTGCAGGGGCGCCTGCCGATCCGGGTCGAGCTGACAGCGCTGACCACCGAAGACTTCGAGCGCATCCTGACCGAGCCGAACGCCTCCCTGACCGATCAGTACCAGGCGCTGATGGCCACCGAAGGGGTCAAGATCGAGTTCACCCAGGACGGCATCCGCCGTCTGGCCGAGGCGGCCTGGCAGGTCAACGAGCGCACCGAGAACATAGGTGCCCGCCGTCTGCACACCGTGATGGAGCGCCTGATGGAAGACATCTCCTTCGATGCCTCCGAGCAGTCCGGCGCGACCTTCGTCATCGACACCGACTACGTCAACGCCCACCTCGGCAAGCTGATTGAAGACGAGGACCTGAGCCGCTTTATCCTGTAACAGGTTGATAGAAAAAGAGAGTCTGAGCGGTTCAGTATCCTGTAACAGACTGATCGAAGACGAAGTTCTGAGTGGTTTAATAGCCTGTAAGCGAACCACTCAATCTCATAGCAAGACGCCTCCCCTGTGGAGGCGTCTTCGTTTTCAGCGCTCTCCCAACTCGCGGCCGTCCCGGGTCGCGTCACCCTGCACGACACACTCCCCTCTTCCCGCCAGCCAGAATGCCGTCACCAGCAGCAAGGCCGTCAGGGCGAAGGTGACCCGGGTGGCGAACACCAGCTCGTCCGCCGTGGCCGTGGCGAGATCGGGCCGCCCCACCAGGGTGGCGAACAGGGCACCCAGCCCCGCCGCCCCCGTCAGCTGGCCCAGATTGCGCGACAGGGTCAGCAGGCCGGCCACGGCCCCCCTGCTCCGCTCATCCACACCACCCACCACGGCGCTGTTGTTGGCGGTCTGGAACAGGGCGTAGCCGGCGGTCAGCAGCAGGATGGGCAGCAGGTAGCCGAGGGGGCCGAGGGCCGATCCCGGGAGGACGAGACAGGTCACGGCCCCCACCATGAGCAGCAGCCCCAGCCGCACCACCAGCCGCGAACCCAACCTATCCACCAGCCAGCCGGCGGGCATGCCGGACAACGCCGCCAGCAGGGGGCCGCCCGAGATCATCAGGCCCACGGTGCCCATGTCGAGGGCGAAGACCCCGTGCAGGTAGAAGGGGCCGATGAGCAGGGTCACCACCATGACGCTGGCCACCAGGGCGCTGGCGACGATGCCGTTGCGCCGCCCGGCATCCCCCGGCAGCCCTGGCGGCAACAGGGGCGCGTGGGCCCGCGCCTCGAGGCGCACAAACAGCGTGGTCGCCAGCAGGGCCCCCAGCCCAGCCCAGATCCCGGCCAGGCCACCCCACGTCAGCGCCAGCCCGTAGCAGAGCAGCGCAACCACCAGCGCCAGCAGGCCGGGGAGAGGGAGCTCGCCCCGGGACGGATGCCCGTCATCCGGCGGCAGACCGCCCCAAAGACACCCAGACGCCAGTAGCCCGAGGGGGAGCAGCAGCAGGAAGGGGGCCTGCCAGCCAAATCCGGCGATCAGCAGACCGCCGAACGA
This sequence comes from Aeromonas sp. FDAARGOS 1409, assembly GCF_019048705.1. Classification (NCBI taxonomy): domain Bacteria; kingdom Pseudomonadati; phylum Pseudomonadota; class Gammaproteobacteria; order Aeromonadales; family Aeromonadaceae; genus Aeromonas; species Aeromonas sp. FDAARGOS 1409. The sequence continues at coordinate 1,569,396 of NZ_CP077395.1, read as the reverse complement.
GGGGCCGAGCGCCGTGCCGCAGGCCGACAGGGTGCCGAGCAACCCCATGCCCCAGCCGCGTCGGGCCGGCGGCACCAGCTGCCCCACCATGGCCAGCGAGAGCACCAGCATGCAGGCCGCTCCCGCCCCTTGCAGGGCACGGGCCGCGATCAGCCAGCCGATGGAGGGCGCCAGGGCGCACAGCAGGGAGGCCAGCACGAACACCCCGGAGCCCCAGAGCAGCAGGCGACGGCGACCGAGACGATCGCCGAGCCGACCGGCCACCACCGTCAGGCAGGTGATCCCCAGCAGATAGGCCACCAGCACCCACTGCAGGCTGGCAAAGGGCACCGCAAATACCGGCCCCAGGGCAGGCAGCACCAGGTTGGCCATGCTCCCCGCCAGCATGGGCAGCAGGGTGGCGAGCCCGAGCCCCGCGAGCCCCAGGCGGTGCGTCACGGGAGGGGAAACGAGAGGCTTTGTGGACATGGCAGTATCTCCGGCAAGTGATGATGCCGACAAGGCTAGTGGGCACGCTGACAAGGCGGAAGACGCACGGCTTGCAGCGTATAGCTGCACCAGACGCCATATCAAAGAGCCGCAGCTCGCGTATGATGGGAAGACTCACAAGTACCGGCTGCGAGGGCAAGACCATGACCACACCCGATCTCAACCTGCTGCTCACCCTGGAGGCCCTGCTGGAGGAAGGCAGCGTGGCCGGCGCCGCCAGACGCCTCTCCCTGAGCCCCTCCGCCATGAGCCGGGCCCTGGCCAGGCTGCGGGAGACCACGGGGGATCCCCTGCTGGTGCGGGCCGGCCGTGGCCTGGTACCGACCCCCAGGGCGCGGGAGTTGGGCGAACGAGTCGGCCGGCTGGTGCAGGAGGCCCGAAGCGTGCTGCGTCCCCAGCAAGCGGTGGATCCGGCGAGCCTGGTGCGCACCTTTCGCCTGAGATCCAGCGACGGCTTCGTGGAGGCGGTCGGTCCCGCCCTGCTGGCCCGCCTCGCCGCCGAGGCCCCCGGAGTGCGACTCCATTTTCTGGCCAAGCCCGACAAGGAGAGCGGCCCCTTGCGCCGCGGCGAGCTGGACTTCGAGACCGGGGTGATAGGCGCACAGACGGCGCCCGAGCTGCGTACCCAGGCCCTGTTTCAGGACCACTTCGTCGCCGTGGTGCGCCCGGATCACCCGCTCTGCGACGGTCCCCTGACCGCGGCCCGCTATGCCGCCGCCCGCCACGTACTGGTGTCCCGCCGGGGTCAACTCCACGGCCCCGTCGACGAGGTGCTCGCCACACAGGGACTGACGCGGACCATTGCGACCCTGGTGCCCGGTTTTGCCACGGCGCTGGCCCTGGTGCGCGGCAGCGATCTGGTAGCGACCGTGCCCAGATTGCACTGCGCCAGCCTGCTCGGCGACCTGGTCACCCTGCCCCTGCCCTTCTCGCTGCCCGGGATCCGGGTCGCCCTGCTCTGGCACCCCAGCCAGGATGCGGACCCAGCCCACCGCTGGCTGCGCACCCTGATACGCGAGACCTGCGCCCGTCCGCCTTATCGAACAAGGGTCGCCGACACGCCATAACACCGGCAGCGCAGCCTGAATCGGAGAGACCTGCGCCCGCCCTCCTTCTTATCGGACCGAGATCGCCGATACCCCATAGCGCCGGCTGCGCGGCCTGGATCGGTGAGCCCCCTCTTCCTTCTTATCGGACGGCGATCGCCGACCTCCCATAGCGCTCGCGGATCACACTGCTGAAAAAAATCCCGCCACCCACTTCCGCTATTTTTATACGCACGTATAATTACGTGCAAAGTTTGTACACCAGGAGCGATCGCAGGATGCACCCGACCCGTCAGAAACTGCTCGATACCGGCCTTGCCATCGCCACCGACAAGGGACTGCGCGGCCTCACGGTGCGCGAGCTGGCGACGGCGGCCGAGGTCAATCTCGGCACCTTCGTCTATCACTTCGGCAACCGCGACGCCTATATCGACGAGCTGGTGGAGCTCTGGTACGCCCCCCTCTACGACGAGCTCAAGGCGGTGGCGGCCCGCAGCGCCTACCCCTCTGCCCTGGCAACCTTCGAGGCCACCATGGAGGCGCTGATCACCCTGGTGGCCCGCCAGCGTGGCTTCATCAACCACCTGTTTGGCGACGCCCTGGCCGGCGAGAACGCGGCCCAGCGCTTTCTGCTGAGCCTGCCGCGCCGCCACCCCCTGCTGCTGCTCGAACAGGTGCAAAAAGCGCAGGCGGAAGGATCCCTGGTGGCGGCCAACCCCTTGCAGCTGATGATCTTCATCATGGGTTCCGTGGGCCTGCCCCTCGTGATCGCCGGTGGCGGGCGCCAGCTCGGCTGGCTGCCCAGGGAAGCCGCGCCCTTCCTCGCCCAGATCGACAACCCCGAGGCTGCCCGGCAGCGGCTGGCGTGGGCCCTGCGTGGCCTGCGCCCCACCGAAGGAGAAGCGGTATGAAACAACGCATTGCGCTGGTGGCCCTCCTATTGGCCCTGATCGGCGGCTACCTCTGGTGGCAGGGCCGGCCCGCCGACGGCTCCCTCCTCTACGGCAACGTCGACATCCGCGACGTCAATCTGGCCTTTCGGGTCGGGGGGCGCGTCGAACGGGTGCTGGTGGATGAGGGGGACGGGGTGAAAGCCGGCCAGCCACTGGCCCGCCTGGATCCGGCGCCCCTCACCCACAGCCGCGACAGTGCCCGCGCCAATCTGGCCGCGATTAGTGCCTCCAACGCCTTGATGCACAAGGGGTATCGCAGCGAGGAGACGGACCGCGCCCGGGCCGAGCTGGCGGCCGCCGAGGCCGCCGCGCTGGAGGCCGACAAGCAGTGGCGCCGCCAGAGCGCCCTGGCGGCCACCGGCGCCATCTCCCGCGGCCAGCTCGACAGCGCCCGCTCCCAGCGGGATCAGACCCAGGCCAGGGTGCGCGCCGCCCGCGAGCAGCTCGCCCAGCTCGAGACCGGCTACCGCCCCGAGGAGATCGCCCAGTCCGACGCCCAACTGGACGGCGCCAAGGCGGCGCTGGCCAGCGCCGAGCTGGCGCTCGCCGACGCCGTGCTGACCGCCCCGAGCGACGGCATCATTCTGACCCGCGCCATCGAGCCAGGCACCCTGGTGCAACCGGGGGCCACCGCCTTCAACCTCTCCCTGACCGCGCCGGTCTGGGTGCGCGCCTATGTGGAGGAGCCCTGGCTTGGCCACTTCCCGAGCGGTGCCAGGGTGCAGCTCACCACCGACTCGCGGCCGGACAAGCCCTATCAGGGGGTGGTGGGCTTTGTCTCGCCCACCGCCGAGTTCACCCCGAAATCGGTGGAGACGCCGGATCTTCGCACCCACCTGGTCTACCGGCTGCGCATAGTGGTGCAGGATCCCGACCCGGCCCTGCGTCAGGGGATGCCGGTCACCGTCAGGCTGGCCCCATGAGCGCCGCCATCCGGCTCGAGGGGTTGACCAAGCGCTTTGGCGAGCGCGTGGCGCTGGATGCCATCTCGGCCACCATACCGAGCGGCGGCATCACGGGCCTGGTGGGACCGGACGGGGCGGGCAAGAGCACCCTGCTGCGCCTGCTCGCCGGCCTGCTGGTGCCGGAGGCGGGGCAGAGCCGGGTGCTGGGGCTGGATCCGGTGCAGGATGGCGATGCCTTGCGCCAGCGCCTCGGTTATATGCCCCAGCAGTTCGGGCTCTATGAAGATCTCAGCGTGCTGGAGAACCTCGCCCTCTACGCCGACTTGCGCGGTGTGGTGGAGCCCGAGCGCAGCACGACGTTTGCCCGGCTGCTCGCCTTCACCGATCTCGCCCGCTTCACCGCCAGGCCGGCGGGCAAGCTCTCGGGGGGCATGAAGCAGAAACTCGGGCTGGCCTGCGCCCTGCTCGGCACCCCGGATGTGCTGCTGCTGGACGAGCCCGGGGTCGGGGTCGACCCCATCTCCCGCCGCGCCCTGTGGAAGATGGTGCGCGAGCTCGCCCAGGGAGGCATGACGGTGCTCTGGAGCACCGCCTATCTCGATGAAGCTGAGCTCTGCGATCACGTGCTGCTGATGGCGGACGGCGAGCTGCGCACCAGCGGCACCCCGGCGGAACTCATGGGGGCCATGGCGCACCGCTGCTGGCTGCTGGAGGCGGGTAAGTTGGATGGCCGGGAGCGGCGCGCCCTGCTGCGCCGGGCGCTGGCCCACCCCGCCGTGATGGATGGCGCCGTGGCCGGGGAGCGGGTGCGCCTGCTGCTGCACGCCGGCGTGGCAACCCCCCCGCTGGCGGAGCTGGGGCTCTCTGAGGGGGCCTTCGTGCCGACCCCGGCGCGGCTGGAGGATGCCTTCATCGATCTGCTCGGCGGCGGCCCCGGCGGAGAGTCGAGCCTGGCGGCCGGGATGCGCGAGGCCGCGCTGCCGGCAGGGGTCTCCCCCGAAGCGGTGATCGAGGCGCGCCACCTCACCAAGCGTTTCGGCGACTTCGCGGCCACCGACGACGTCAGCTTCGCGGTGCGCCGGGGCGAGATCTTCGGCCTGCTCGGCCCCAACGGCGCCGGCAAGTCCACCACCTTCAAGATGGAGTGCGGCCTGCTGCGCCCAAGCGGTGGCCAGGCCCTGGTGACCGGCATCGATCTGGCCCGCAGCCCCTCGGCGGCGCGCCAGCACCTCGGCTACATGGCCCAGAAGTTCTCCCTCTACAAGCAGCTCACCGTGGCCCAGAACCTCGCCTTCTTCGCCGGCATCTACGGCCTGTTCGGTCGTGCCCAGCAGGCACGCATCGACGCCATGGTGACGGCCTTCGCCCTCGCCCCCTGGCTCGATCAGAAGGCGGAGTCCCTGCCGCTGGGGCTGCGCCAGCGCTTATCGCTGGCCTGCGCCCTGCTGCACGCGCCGCCGCTGCTGTTTCTCGACGAGCCCACCTCCGGAGTCGACCCTGTCACCCGGCGCGAGTTCTGGTCCCACATCAACGCCCTGGCCGATCACGGGGTGACCGTGCTGGTCACCACCCACTTCATGGACGAGGCGGAGTATTGCGACCGCATCGCCCTCATCTACCGCGGCAAGCTGCTGGCCCTCGGCACCCCGGACGAGCTCAAGGGGCTGGCCGCCAAAGACGCAGCAACTTCTTTACCCACCATGGAAGAGGCCTTTATCACTTTGGTCGAGCGGGCCGACGAGGAGACCCCATGAGCATTAGCCGTCGCCGCCTGCTGGCCCTCTGCCGCAAGGAGTCGCTGCAGATAGTGCGCGACCCGAGCAGCATACTGGTCGCCTTCATCATGCCGGTGGTGCTGCTGGTGGTGATGGGGTACGCCATCAACCTGGACGTGGACCACCTGCGCCTCGGGGTCTGGCGTGCCGACGGCGGGGCGCCGGCGATCCGCTTAGAGCAGGCTCTGCGCGGCTCCACCGCCCTGGAGGTGCAGGGTGGCCCGAGCAAGGAGGCACTGCTGGGGAGCCTTGAGCACGGCGAGATCCGGGGGCTGCTGGTGATCGACGAGGGCTTCTCCCGCGCCCTGGCCGGCCAGGGAGGGGGGACGGCGTCCATCGTCCTGCTCACCGACGGCACCGAGCCCAACACGGCGAACTTCGTCACCCACTATGTGCAGGGGATCTGGCAAGGCTGGCTTCTCGGTGAGGGCAAGCCCCAGAGCCAGCCGGTGGAGCTGCGCACCCGGGCCTGGTTCAATCCGGCGCTAGTGAGCCGCAACTTCCTGGTGCCGGGCTCCATCGCCGTGGTGATGACCATCATAGGCGCCCTGCTCACCTCCATGGTGGTGGCCAGGGAGTGGGAGCGCGGCACCATGGAGGCCCTGCTCGCCACCCCGGTGACCAGGACCGAGCTGCTGCTCTCCAAGCTCTTGCCCTATTACGGGCTCGGCATCGCCGCCATGCTCATCTGCCTGCTCTTCTCCGTGGTGGTGATGGGGGTACCCTGGCGCGGCTCCCTGGTCGTCCTGTTCCTGGTCACCAGCCTGTTTCTCGGCAGCGCCCTGGGGCTGGGGCTGTTTCTCTCCACCCTGATGCGCAGCCAGTTCAACGCCGCCCAGGCGGCCCTGACGGCGGCCTTCCTGCCGGCCATGATGCTCTCGGGCTTCGTGTTCGAGATCGCCAGCATGCCGCCTTGGCTTCGGGCCATCACTCACCTCATTCCGGCCCGCTACTTTGCCAGCTCCTTGCAGACCCTCTATCAGGCGGGCAACGTGCTGTCGATCCTGCTGGTCAACGCCCTCAGCCTGCTGCTGCTGGCGCTCTTCTGGCTCGCCCTCACCGCCCGCAAGACGCGGCGCACCCTGGAGTAAGCATGCTGACTCGACTCTGGTGGCTGGTGCGAAAAGAGCTCGCCATCCTGCTGGGCAACACCCAGGGGCGCTTCCTGCTGATCATGCCGGTGCTGCTGCAGACCGCCCTCTTCCCCTTCGCCGCCACCCTGGAGGTGACCGGCAACACGCTGGCCGTCTACAACCAGGACGGCGGCGCCGAGAGCCGCGAGCTGATCGAGCGCCTCACCCATATGCCCGCCTTCACCACCATCATTCCGGTGCAAGGCGAGGCGGGCATGACCGAGGCCATCACCGGGCAGCAGGCGCTGCTCGGGCTGATCATCCCCCCCGACTTCTCCCGCCGGCTGGCCCGCGGCGACACAGCCCCGCTGCAGCTTGTCATCGATGGGCGTCGCTCCAACGGCGGCCAGGTGGCGGCGGGCTACATCAGCCAGGTGATCGCCCGCTGGCAGAGCGAGGGGCGCGGCGCCCCCGAGCTGCCGATGCGCCACCTCTACAACCCCAACATCGAGTTTCGCTGGCACGTGCTCCCCTCCCTGGTGGCCATCATCACCACCATAGGCTGCCTCATCGTCACCGCACTCTCGGTGGCGCGGGAGCGGGAGGAGGGCACCTTCGACCAGCTGCTGGTCTCCCCCCTCACCCCGGGCTGGATCATGGCGGGCAAGGCGGTGCCCGGCATCCTGGTGGCGGTGGGACAGGGCACCATAGTCGCGCTGGCTGCCCGCTTCGTCTATCAGGTGCCCTTTTCCGGCAGCCTGACCCTGCTGCTGGCCGGCATGGTCTGCTACGGCCTGGCGCTCGCCGGGATCGGCCTCTTCATCTCCTCCCTCTGCACCACCCAGCAGCAGGCGTTTCTCGGGGTCTTCTGCTTCATGGTGCCGGCGGTGATCCTCTCTGGCTATGTCTCGCCGGTGGAGAACATGCCGACCCTGTTCCAGTGGCTGGCCGCCATCGACCCCCTGACCCACTTCATCGTGCTGCTCAAGGGGGTCTTCCTGAAGGGGCTGGGCTGGTCGGCCGCCTGGCCCCTGCTCTGGCCCCTGATCGCCATCGGCGGCATCAGCCTGTCCCTCGCGCTCGCCCTGTTCCGCCGCCATATTGCCTGACGCGCCACCTTGTTCAGCTGATGCCCATTGATACCGGTCTCGCCCAGTGCGAGACCGGCGTGTTGGCGGTAGATGTTTTCATCTCCCTCCATACAGCAAATCACTCTTCCCCCGATTGCCTCCCTCCGGCCAAGCCCACAAATCATCAACTGGTATACCTATTTTTGTATAGCACTGAATTTTATCGAATTACCCCTGATGAGATATATAAATGGACACTTGATTTGCATCAATTGGCCGCCCCCTCCAACTGGGTAGCCTAGCCTCAGAATGATGTTTTATTACTCCAAACTTGAGGCAACTATGAGCAAAGTCAGACTGGTCGTTGTGGGCAACGGCATGGTGGGGCACCGCTTCATCGAAGAGCTGATCGAGCGGGCCGACCCGGGCCACTACGAGATCACCGTCTTCGGTGCAGAACCCCGTCCCGCCTACGATCGCGTCCATCTCTCCTCCTACTTCTCCCATCACACCAGCGAAGATCTCTCCCTCGTCAAACCCGGTTTCTACGACAAGCACGGCATCCGCCTGCTGCTCGGCGAAGCGGTGAAAAAAATCGACAGGGCCAACCGCGAAGTGCACTCCAACAAGGGCACAGTGGTCGGTTACGACAAGCTGGTGCTGGCCACCGGCTCCTACCCCTGGGTGCCGCCCATCCAGGGCAGTCAGCACCACGAATGCTTCGTCTATCGCACCATCGAGGATCTGAAAGCCATCCGTAGCGCCGCCAAGAGCGGCAAGAGCGGGGTGGTGATCGGGGGCGGTCTGCTTGGTCTCGAAGCCGCCGGCGCCCTCAAGGCACTGGGTCTCGAGACCCATGTGGTGGAGTTTGCTCCGGTGCTGATGGCCGAGCAGCTCGACGGCCAGGGCGGCCAGCTGCTGCGCCGCAAGATCGAATCCATGGGTGTGCAGGTACACACCAGCAAGAGCACCAGCGAGATCCTGATGCATGGCGGTGAGCAGGCGAAACACCGTCTCGCCTTTGCCGACGGCAGCCAGCTGGAAGTAGACGTGGTGGTCTTTTCCACCGGCATCCGCCCGCAAGACACGCTCGGTCGCTACGGCGATCTGGCCATCGCCGAGCGCGGCGGCATCGTCATCGACGATCACTGCCTCACCTCCGACCCCGACATCTACGCCATCGGCGAGTGCGCCGCCTGGCAGGGCCGCTTCTTCGGACTGGTGGCGCCGGGCTACAAGATGGCCCAGATCACCGTCGACCATCTGCTCGGTGGAGACAGCCGCTTCGAGGGGGCGGACATGAGCGCCAAACTCAAGCTGCTCGGCGTCTCCGTCGGCTCCATCGGTGATGCCCATGGCCGCACTCCGGGCAGCCACAGCTATGTGTTCCAGGACGACCAGGCCGGCGTCTACAAGAAGATCGTGGTGAGCGAGGACAACAGCCGATTGCTCGGCGCCGTGCTGGTGGGTGACGTGGAAGATTACGGCAACCTGCTGCAGATGATGCTCAATGCCCTGCCCCTGCCGAGCCACCCGGACACCCTGATCCTGCCCGCCTACGCCGGTGCCAAGCCGACCCTAGGGGTCGACGCCCTGCCCACCAGCGCCCAGATCTGCTCCTGCTTCGACGTCTCCAAGGGCGACATCGCCCAGGCCGTCGCCGAGGGTCACACCACGCTCGCCGCCATCAAGCAGCACACCAAGGCCGGTACCGGCTGCGGCGGCTGCGTGCCCCTCATCAGCCAGGTGCTCAACGCCGAGCTGGTGAAACAGGGCATCGAGGTCAACAACCACCTCTGCGCCCACTTCCCCCACTCCCGTCAGGAGCTGTTCCACCTCGTCAAGGTGGAGGGGATCAAGAGTTTCGACGAGCTGCTGGCCAAGCATGGCCAGGGTCATGGCTGCGAGGTGTGCAAGCCCACGGTCGGCTCCATCCTCGCCTCCTGCTGGAACGACTATGTGCTGAGCCCGCTCAACACCCCGCTGCAGGACACCAACGACATCTTCCTCGGCAACATGCAAAAGGACGGCACCTACTCCGTCATCCCGCGCATGGCCGGTGGCGAGGTGACCCCGGAGGGGCTGCTGGCGGTGGCCGAAGTGGCCCGCGACTACAAGCTCTACACCAAGATCACCGGCGCCCAGCGCATCGGCCTGTTCGGGGCCCAGAAGGATGATCTGCCCGCCATCTGGCGCAAGCTGCTGGCGGCCGGCTTCGAGACCGGTCAGGCCTATGCCAAGGCGCTGCGCATGGCCAAGACCTGTGTCGGCAGCACCTGGTGCCGCTTCGGCGTGCAGGACAGCGTCGGCCTCGGGGTCTTCCTCGAGAACCGCTACAAGGGCATTCGCACCCCCCACAAGATGAAGTTCGGCGTCTCCGGCTGTACCCGCGAATGTGCGGAAGCCCAGGGCAAGGACGTCGGCATCATCGCCACCGACGCGGGCTGGAACCTCTATGTGGGCGGCAACGGCGGCATGAAGCCGCGCCACGCCGACCTGCTGGCCTCCGATCTCGACCGCGAGACGTTAGTCCGGTTGATAGACCGTTTTATGATGTTCTACGTCACCAGCGCCGACAAACTGCAGCGCACCTCGGTCTGGCTCGGCAATCTGGAAGGGGGTATCGACTACCTGCGCGAGGTGATCGTCGACGACAAGCTGGGGCTGGCCGACACCCTGGAGCGCGACATCCAACGCCTTATCGACAGCTACGAGTGCGAATGGTCGCGCACCCTCAACGAAGAGGAAGCGCTCAAGCGTTTCAGCCACTTCATCAACAGCGACAAGCGCGACCCGGACGTCCAGTTCGTCAGCGAACGCGACCAGCACAGACCCGCCACCCCGGCCGAGCGCATCCCCGTCTACCAGATCGAGGTGGAAACCAAATGATGAAACTTGCCTGCCAACTCAACGACACCCTGCCGGGCTGCATGGACGTTTGCGCCCTGCTCGATAGCCAGTTCATCCAACTCGACGTGGAGATTAAGCGATGAAACTTGCCTGCCAACTCAACGACATCCTGCCGGGAACTGGTGTTTGTGCCCTGCTGGAAGGCCGTCAGATCGCCCTGTTCCGCCCGAGCGCGGCGGCCGAGGTGTTCGCCATCGACAACCGGGATCCCTTCTTCGCCGCCAACGTGCTGTCGCGCGGCATCGTAGGTGAACACGAGGGTGAGCTCTGGGTGGCCAGCCCGCTCAAGAAGCAGCACTTCCGTCTGCGCGACGGCCACTGCCTCGAGAACGCCGCCATGTCGGTGCAAAGCTATCCCGTTGAAGTACGCGACCAGCAGGTCTGGGTCGCCGTCTAACAGCAGACCCCACCCCGGCCCTCCCCTTCGCAAGGGGAGGGAGCAAAAAGCCCCTCCCCCTTGACAAGGGGGAGGCTGGGAGGGGGTCACACATTGTCAGGGCTGCCTGCGGGCGGCCCTCTTGAAGGAAACAAAGATGTATACCGACACCATCAACAAGTGCGCCGCCAACGCGGCCCGCATCAACCGCTTCGAGCGCAGCGACAAGCTCGGCTTCTGGCTCAGCTCCGCCATGGCGGGGGCCTATGTGGGCCTTGGCATCATCCTCATCTTCACCCTGGGCAACCTGGTGGATCCCAGCGTCCGTCCTCTGGTGATGGGGGCTACCTTCGGCATCGCCCTCACCTTAGTTGTCATCGCCGGCTCCGAGCTGTTCACCGGCCACACCATGTTCCTCACCTTCGGGGTGAAGACCGGCAAGATTTCCATGGGGGATCTGCTGCGCATCCTGCCGCAGACCTGGGCCGGCAACCTGCTCGGCTCCATCGCGGTAGCGCTGATCTACTCCTACGGCGGCAGCCTGCTGCCGGACGCGGGCAGCCTGGCGCACAAGGTCGCGCTGGCCAAGACCCAGGCACCGGCGCTGACCCTGTTCATGAAAGGTGTGCTGTGCAACTGGCTGGTCTGCCTCGCCATCTGGATGGCGCTGCGCACCGAGGGTGCCGCCAAGTTCATCGCCATCTGGTGGTGCCTGCTGGCCTTCATCGCCTCCGGCTACGAGCACTCGGTCGCCAACATGACCCTGTTCGCCCTCTCCTGGTTTGGTGCCCATTCCGAGGCCTACACCCTGGGCGGCATCGGCCACAACCTGCTGTGGGTGACCCTGGGCAACACCGTCTCCGGCGCCCTCTTCATGGGCCTCGGCTACTGGTATGCCACCCCCAAGGCTGAGCGCCCAATCGCGGTGAACGAGACCACCACCACTGCCAGCCAGACCCAAACCGCCTGATCAGGAGGCCCCATGGACTACTTGCCCATCTTTTGCCGACTCGACAACAAACCCGTGCTGCTGGTCGGCGGCGGCGAGGTAGCGGAGCGCAAGGCGCGCCTGCTGCTGGATGCCGGTGCCCAGCTCACCGTGGTCGCACCCGAGCTCGACCCCGAGCTGGCAGAACTGGCTGCCAACGGCAGCATCGAGTGGCTGGCCGGTGAATTCGCGCCGCAGCAACTGACGGGCAAGTGGCTGGTGGTGACCGCCACCGATCGGCGCGAGGTGAACGCCCTGGTCTACCAGAGCGCCAATCAGGCGCGGATCTTTGCCAACGTGGTGGATGACCCGAAACGCTCCAGCTTCATCATGCCGTCGATCATCGACCGCTCGCCGCTGATGGTGGCCATCTCCTCCGGCGGCAAGGCCCCGGTGCTGGCCCGCTTGCTGCGGGAAAAACTCGAAGCCCTGCTGCCCCAGCATCTGGGCGCCGTGGCGGCCTTCGCCGGCAGCCTGCGGGAGCGGGTCAAGGCCCGCTTCGCCAGCATGGGCGAGCGGCGCCGCTTCTGGGAACGGCTGCTCGGGGCGGATCGGCTCGGGCAGGCACTGGCACGGGGCGATAGCGCCTCTGCCAATCAGCTGGCCGACAGTCTGTTTGCCGACGAGAGCCAGACCGGTGGCGAGGTGGTGCTGGTGGGGGCCGGCCCCGGCGATCCGGGCCTGCTCACCCTGCACGCCCTGCGCCAGATGCAGCAGGCGGACGTGGTGGTCTATGACCGGCTGGTCTCCGACGAGGTGATGGCGCTGGTGCGCCGCGACGCCAAACGCATCTTCGTCGGCAAGCAGGCGGGCAACCACTGCGTGCCGCAGGAGGGGATCAACCAGCTGTTGCTGGAGGAGGCGAAGAAGGGCCAGCGGGTGGTGCGGCTGAAGGGGGGCGACCCCTTCATCTTCGGCCGTGGCGGCGAGGAGCTGGAGACGCTGGTCGGCAGCGGCATCGGCTTTCAGGTGGTGCCGGGGATCACGGCGGCCAGCGGCTGCGCCGCCTACGCCGGCATTCCGCTGACCCACCGCGATCACGCCCAGAGCGTGCGCTTCGTCACCGCCCACGGCAAGGGGGGCGCCCAGGATCTCGACTGGCCGCTGCTGGCCAGAGACAAGCAGACACTGGTCTTCTATATGGGGCTGTCATCCTGCGGGGTAATCCGCGATCAGCTGCTGGCCCACGGCAAGGGGGGCGACACCCCGGTGGCACTGATCGAGCGTGGCACCCAGCCAAGCCAGCGGGTCATTCGCGGCACCCTCGATCAGTTGCCCGAGCTGGCGGTGGGGGTCGAGAGTCCGGCCCTCATCATGGTGGGATCTGTGGTGACCCTGGCGGACCAGCTTGCCTGGTTCGGGCAAGGATGCACCGCTGACGCGGCCCTCGCTTCGGCCTGATCGCTACATCTATGTCAACGCCACCCTCGGGTGGCGTTTCTTTTTCTGCATTTACTGTCATAACCTCTTGTTTTGAGTCTGGTATCCTATGGGGTGTGTCAGCCGGACCATCGCATTCAGGAATTCTGCTTCATGTCTCTCCCCGCCAAGAACAGCGCCAAACAGCGTGAACAAGACAGAGCCCGCATTCTCACCCTGCTGCTGGCCGACGATGCCCTCACCGACAGCCTGCTCGACCCGCAAGGGGTGCAGGATGCCGAGCTGCGGGATCAGACCAGCGAGCTCACCCGGCTGGTCAACAGCCTGCCGGCCGCCGACGTCGCTGATGCGCTGGAATCCCTGCCACCGGACGAGCGCCAGGTGCTGTGGCAGCAGGTGGATGCAGACAAGCAAGGTCAGATTCTGGTCGAGGCGTCGGAGACGGTATGGGACAGCCTCATCAGCGGCATGAGCGACAAGGCGCTGCTGCACGCCCTGCGCACCCTGGATATCGACGATCAGATCTATCTGGGCCAGTACCTGCCTCGCAACCTGATGGGGCGGCTGCTCACCTCCATGGCCCCCGATCAGCGCGACCGGGTGCGGGAGGTGATCCGCTACGGCAAACACACGGTCGGCGCCATGATGGACTTCGAGCTCATCACGGTGCGGGCCGAGGTGAGCCTGGCCACGGTGCAGCGCTACCTGCGCCTGCGCGGCAAGATCCCCGCCAACACCGACAAGCTGTTCGTCATCGACAGGAGCAACCGGCTGCAGGGGGAGCTGCCCCTCACCGCCGTGCTGCTGCACAAGCCAGAGACTCGAGTGGGGGACGTGATGGAGAAGAACCCCGTCACCTTCGATCCGGAAGACAACGACGAGGCGGCGGCCCGTACCTTCGAGCGGGATGACCTGCTTTCTGCCGCCGTGGTGGATGCCAGGGGCAAGCTGATGGGCCGGCTCACCGTCGCCGAGGTGGTGGATCTGGTCTATGAAGAGAGCGACACCGACCTGCGCCGCATGGGGGGGATCAGCGAGGAAGAAGACGTGTTCGCGCCCGTCTCCAAGGCGGTCAGGACCCGCTGGGCCTGGCTCGCCATCAACCTCTGCACCGCCTTCGTGGCCTCCCGGGTCATAGGCCTGTTCGAGCACACCATCTCCCAGCTGGTGGCGCTGGCGGCCCTGATGCCCATCGTCGCGGGCATCGGCGGCAACACAGGCAACCAGACCATCACCATGATAGTGCGGGCCCTGGCGCTGCAGCATATCCAGACCGGCAACGTCTCCTTCCTGCTGTGGCGCGAGCTGGGGGTGGCCCTGATCAACGGCCTGGTGTGGGGCGGCACCATGGGGGTCGCCACCTACTTCCTCTATCAGGATGCGGCGCTCGGCGCCGTGATGACCCTCGCCATGATGCTCAACCTGCTGGTGGCGGCCCTGATGGGGGTCATCATCCCCATGACCATGAGCCGGCTGGGGCGCGACCCTGCGGTGGGGGCCAGCGTGATGATCACCGCCATCACGGACACCGGCGGCTTCTTCATCTTCCTCGGCCTGGCCACCCTGTTCCTGCTCTGAATCCGGTCTGCGATAAAAAGGGAGCCGCTATGGCTCCCTTTTTCCATCAGCAGGTCAGTCACACCCGGTACGGCTCCACCGCCCGATTCAGCAGCCTGGCCTGCTCGCTCAAGCCCTGGCTGGAGCTGGCGTTGTCTTCCGCCATCTGGCTCGACGCCTGGGCGATGTCGCGGATGCTGCTGACGTTGCGGTTCACCTCGTTGGCCACCAGGCTCTGCTGCTCGATGGCGGCGGCGATCTGGGTGCTCATGTCCATGATCCGGGTGACATCTTCCGTTATCTGGCCGAGCAGCCCGCCGGCCACCCTCGCCTGCTGCGCGCTCTGATCGCCCTGCTCCCGGCAGAGCGCCATCCTGGCCACTATGCTGTCGGTCTGCTGCTGCAGGGAGTGGATGATGACGGCGATCTCCTGAGTCGACTGCTGGGTGCGGATGGCGAGGCTGCGCACCTCGTCCGCCACCACGGCGAAACCGCGACCCTGCTCCCCCGCCCGCGCCGCCTCGATGGCCGCATTGAGGGCCAGCAGGTTCGTCTGATCGGCGATGCCGCGGATCACCCCCAGCACCGAGCCTATGGTCTCGCTCTCCTGCTGCAACCGGGTCACCTCGCCGGACGCCTGCTCCAGCTGGGTCGCCAGAGCGTGGATCTGGTTGACGGTCTGCTCGACCGCGCCACGCCCCTCGCTGGCCTTGTGGTTGGTGGCCGCGGCATCGCTGGCGGCCTGTTCGGTGTTGCGGGCTATCTCCTCTATGGTGGAACCCATCTCGGTGGAGGCGGTCGCCACCTGATCCGTCTCCAGCAGCTGGCGCTGGGCCCCCTCGCTGGTGCGGCGCACATTGTCAGAGAGGTGATCCGCCGCCCCGGTCAGGGTGTTCACGCTCTGTTTCACGTCCCCTATCAGATGGCGGAAGCCATCCAGCATCACATCGAGATTGCCCGCCAGCTGCGCCATCTCGTCATCCCCCTTCAGGGCGATGCGCAGGCGCAGGTCGTTGTCCCGGCGGATGCGGTTGACGGTGTCATTGACCCGCGCGATGGGCCTGTCGATGCTGCGGCCCAGCAGCACGCTCATAAAACCGATGGCCAGGATGATCAGGGCGCCACAGGCCAACATCAGCCGATTGAAACCCGTGGTCTGGCGGGCCAGCTCGTCGGCGACCTGCTGGCTGGCGCCCTTGAGGGCCTGCTCGGCCTGCAGCACCAGGGTGTGCATCTGGCCGCGCAGTCCGGACGTCTCCTTCAGCCCCAGTACCTGCATGCCCTGCACCAGGGCGACGAAATCCTGCCGGTACTGTTCGCTGGCCTGCTCCAGCTCGTTGCGCTGCGTCTGTGGCAGGCCGCCGAGCCCCTGCTGGAAGGCGGCATGCAGGGTCTGGAAACGCTCGAGGTACTGGATGTCCGAGCGCAGCATGAAGTCCTTCTCCGCGCGCCTCAGCTGCAGCATGGTGATGAGCAGAGTCTGCTGATCCTGCGCCTTGAGGGCCTCCTCCACCTTGTGCACCGCCGCCCTCAACCGGCCATAGAGGCCATCCTCCGGCCCCAGCCCGATCTTCTGCTGCTGGGCCACCAGCTCGTTGAAGGCCTTGCCATAGGCACCGAACTGGCGATCCAGGCCCGTCAACCCGGCCCGGGCGTTGCCCAGGCGGTCGTCCGCCTCCAGGGTCTGCTCCAGGGAGTGCACGTCCGCCAGCACGGCGTTGAACCGGTCGACGTCGGCCGGATCCTTGTGCAGCAAGAAGTCCTGTTCGGCCCCCCTCAGTTGCAACATGGCGCGCTCGAGTGCATCGACGCTGCGCTGTGCCTCCATCATGTGCCGACTCTCCTGGCTGGCGTAGAAGAAGAGCCCGCTCAGGGTCAGCATGGCCGTGGCAACCAGGGCGGTATTCAATATCAACTTGTGGCGGATCAGCACGATAAACCTCTGGGGATCTGGGGGTGGACTGCATCGATCGCGGGCAGAATACGTTATCCATATGTCCGTTCAAGGAATATTCATTGAAATGCCAACCCCACTCCTTATACTGGATCCACCTGTTTCCAGCGGTGGATCTGACACAATGGAATACAACACTTCAGAACTGTGCGACATCTATCAGGACATGGTGGATGTGCTCGAACCCATGCTCTGCTCCTTCGGCGGCCGCGCCTCTTTCGGCGGCGTCATCACCACGGTCAAATGCTTCGAATCAAACGGCCTGATCCGTGAGCTGGTCAAGGAGAACGGCGCCGGTCGCGTGCTGCTGATCGACGGTGGCGGCTCCATGCGCCGCGCCCTGATCGACAGCGAGATCGCCACCACGGCGGCGGAGAACGAGTGGGAAGGGATCGTCTGCTACGGCTGCGTGCGCGAGGTCGACATTCTGGAAGACTTGGATATCGGCATTCAGGCGCTGGCTGCCATTCCGGTGGGTGCCGACAGCAAGGATATCGGGGAGACCGACCTGCCGGTCAACTTCGGCGGCGTTACCTTCCTGCCAGACGATCACCTCTACGCCGATACCACAGGGGTCATCCTCTCCCCCGATGCCCTAGACATCGAGTAAGCGGACACAGACTGAAGATGGGAGCCCTGGCTCCCATTTTTTATGGCCGAGCTCAGGCTGCAAGGGTCTGAAAAATAACAAAAAAAGAGGGCCAGTAAACTACTGGCCCCTTAACTGGAAGCAATGTGAGCAATGTCGTGCCTTCACAAGAAGTCCATCACGTTGGAACAAATGAAGTCTTTCCCGGAAAACAAGGTAACAATAATCATTCTCATTTAACTGTGCAAGCCTTATTTGCAAGAAATGCGAAAAAAATGACCACCCCAGGGTGGTCATCTTCCATCAGGCTTGACGGGCCGCGGTTTGCAGGCCGTCCAGCCCCGCCTCCCCCACCAGCTTGCGGCTGAGGTAGCGCAGCAGCACGCCGTAGAGCGGCACAAACAACCCCAGGCTTATCAGCAGCTTGAATACGTAATCCACGGTCGCTATCTCGACCCAGTGCTCGGCCATGAAGGGATCCGTGCTGCGCCAGAAGGCGATGCTGAAGAAGGCGATGGTGTCCACCAGGTTGCCGAACAAGGTGGAGGCCGCCGGTGCCACCCACCAGGCTTTCAGCAGGCGCAGGCGGTTGAATACCACCACGTCCATGAACTGGCCAACCAGATAGGCCATAAAGCTGGCTAACGCGATCCGGGCAACAAATATATTGAACTCCGCCAGGTTGCCCACCCCCTGGAAACTGCCCTCGAAGAAGAGCACCGAGAGCACGTAGGACACAGTCAATGCCGGCAGCATCACGGTCTGGATGATCCTGCGGGCCAGGCCGGCGCCGAAGATCCGCACCGTCAGATCGGTGGCCAGGAAGATGAACGGGAAGCTGAAGGCACCCCAGGTGGTGTGGAAGCCAAAGATGGTGATCGGCAGCTGCACCAGGTAGTTACTGCCGGCGATGATCAGGATGTGGAACAACGAGAGACGCATCAGTGCCGTCTGGTACTGAGCCGGAGTCAGGTTCATATTGTGACCTTTTTGGTTAATGGGGTTAGGGAACCCATATCGCCACCATGGCGATAATCGAGGGGCGCGATTATACGCCCCAATACCGATAGTTCAATCTTTATGCTGTCGCGCTGGCTCGCCACGGCAGTCGCCAAAGGACGACGTCATGGGCTCCGCCAGCCACGGCTCACCCTTTATGCCGTCGCCCCAGCCAGAGTACGACCTCGCCATCGGCGGGGTGCACAGCCGTCATCCAGCAGCCGCTGTGATGCTCATACTCCAGCCGCAGCCGGCTGCCTTCGAACTCCAGCAGCCAGCCGTGGCGATCGGCGCCCCACTCCCGCTCGATCGCCGCCAGCTCCCACTCCCGCAGCAGCCCCTCGGCCAGGGCCGGAAAGTTGTCCCAGTCAAGGCCCGGGCAATCCAGCATCAGCACGCCAGCGCCCTCATCAATGCCCACCACTTGCCAGTTCATCTCTTTCATCCGGGTCCTCAACTGCTGCAAGAGAGCTCGCCGCCGCAATACCATGCTGGTTGCGGAGTAGCGAGATCCTCGTATTCGGGCTGCTCTGCATAGGGCTGCTGCAGGGCCGCAAACAGCCGCTCGAACGGCGCCATCTCACCTCCCTCGGCAGCCTCTATCACCCGCTGGGCCAGGGCGTTGCGCAGCACATACTTGGGGTTGATGGCATCCATGCGCGCCTTGCGCGCTCCATCCTCGCTCCCTTCCCTGGCCAGGCGCGCCCGATAGGTTTCGAGCCATTCCTGCCAGGCGGCCGGGTCCGGCAACAGCGCCAGCAGAGCGGTGGGCCAGGTCCCCTGTACGGTCAGCTCCCCGAGCCTTCGCAGGAAGAGGTGGTAATCCACCCCGTGCGCCGCCAGCAGCCGGAACAGCTCGCGGAACAGGGCAGGATCGTCCTCTTCCCACACCGCCAACCCCAGCTTGGCGCGCATCAGCTCGGAGTAGTGCAGCATCAGCTGGTGTTCATACTGGGCCAGGGCCGACGCGAGCGCGTCGCCATCCACATGACCGGCCAGCGCCTGGGCCAGCTTCTGCAGGTTCCAGTACCCCACCGCCGGCTGCTGATCCAGCGCATAGCGACCGCCCGGATCCGAGTGGTTGCAGACGAAGTCCGGCACATAGGCGTCGATGAAGCCGTAGGGGCCGTAATCCAGGGTCAGGCCGAGCAGGGACATGTTGTCTGTGTTCATCACTCCGTGGCAGAACCCCGCCGCCTGCCACTTGGCGATGAGGCGAGCGGTACGCCGCACCACCTCGGCGAACAGCTCTGCGCCATCGGTCAGCTCGGGGAAGTGGTGCCGCAGCGCATAGTCGATCAGCAAGGGGATCTTCTCCCCCTGACCGCTCCAGGCGAAATACTCGACGTGGCCAAAGCGCAGGTGGCTGGGCGCGGTGCGCAGCACGGTCGCCCCCGTCTCCACCTGCTCCCGGTAGACCGGCTCCTGGCTCCCCACCAGCACCAAGGCGCGGGTGGTGGGGATGCCGAGGGCATGCAGCGCCTCGGAGGCGAGGTATTCGCGGATGCTGGAGCGCAGCACGGCGCGGCCGTCGCCGAAGCGGGAGAAGGGGGTCTTGCCCGCTCCCTTGAGATGCAGGTCCCAGCGGCTGCCATCCGGCGCCTCTTGCTCCCCCAGCAGCAACGCCCGGCCATCGCCGAGGCGTGGGCTGTAGCCGCCGAACTGGTGGCCCGCATAGACCTGGGCCACCGGCTGCATGCCGGACAGGGGCTGCCCCAGACCACAGCAGGCCAGCCAATCGGCCGCGCTGACCCGGTCCAGTCCCAGCTCCCGCAGCAGCCCCTGATTGAGGTGCAGCAGTCTGGCGTTGTGCAGGGGCTGGGGCGCGACGGGCTCGCAGGCCCAGGGCAGCTCGGTGGCGAAAGTGTTGATCAGCTTCATGGTGATGGGGGTTGTCTCTGCGTATGCTCGTGTCACCTTTATACCGCCGCCGGCCCCTTGAGGCTAACAGGCGATCGCGATTATTCATTTCAAGGAGAAGAAGATGCCAAAGTGGGTCTATACCCTACCCCTGCTGGCGCTGGCCTGGGGACATCAGGTCAAGGCCGCCGACATCGACGCGGGCAAGGCCAAGGCGGCGGTCTGTGCCGCCTGCCACGGCGTGGATGGCAAGGCGAGCGTGCCCGTCTATCCCCACCTGGCTGGCCAGAATGCCGCCTATCTGGTGAAACAGCTGAAGGCCTTCAAGGATGACAGCCGCAAGGAGCCCCTGATGGTGCCCTTCATGGCGGCGCTCACCGAGGCGGACATGGAGAACCTGGCAGCCTATTACGCCAGCCTGAAGTAGCCTGGCGACGCCCTATCCCCGATGCGGTCGATTACGCTGCGCTAATCGACCCTACCGCCGGCAGTAGTCGATGATAAGGTCCATAAAGGCCTCACCGAAGCGTTCCAGCTTGCGGTGACCGACGCCGTTGACCGCCAGCATCTCGTCTTCGGTCATCGGCATGAGCTGCGCCATCTCCACCAGGGTCGCGTCGTTGAACACCACGTAGGGCGGCACCTCCTCCTCCTCGGCGATCTGCTTGCGCAGGGCGCGCAGCTCCTTGAACAGCCGCTTGTCGTAGTTGGCGCTGTCGAGCAGACCGTTGCGCTTCTCCTTGCGGCTGGAGATGGGCTGAAGACGCGGTACCGCCAGATCCAGCTTCACCTCGCCGCGCAGCACCGGGCGGGCCGCCTCGGTGAGCTGCAGCACCAGGTTGCGGGTGATGTTCTGGGTCAAGAGCCCCTTGTGGATCAGCTGGCGGATGACGCTCATCCAGTACTCGTGGCTCTGATCCTTGCCGATGCCGTAGGTGGAGAGCTTGTCGTGGCCGTGATCCTTGATGCGCTGGTTGAGCGAGCCGCGCAGCACCTCCACCACGTAGCCCACCCCGAAGGCCTGCCCTACCCGCCAGACGCAGGAGAGCGCCTTCTGGGCATCTTCGGTGCCGTCATAGCTCTGGGGCGGATCGAGGCAGATGTCGCAGTTGCCGCACGGCTTGTCGTTGTACTCGCCGAAGTAGTTGAGCAGCACCTGGCGACGACAGGTCTGTGCCTCGGCGAAGGCCGCCATCACGTTGAGCTTGTACTGCTCCACCTGCAACTGCTGGGGGTTTTCGATGTTGTCGAGCAGGCGCCGCACCCGGCCGATGTCGGCGGGATCGTAGAGCAGCAGCGCCTCGGCCGGGGTGCCGTCACGCCCGGCGCGGCCGGTCTCCTGATAGTAGGACTCGATGTTCTTGGGGATGTCGTAGTGCACCACGAAGCGCACATTCGGCTTGTCGATGCCCATGCCGAACGCCACCGTCGCCACCACGATCTCGATGTCGTCCTTGAGGAAGGCCTCCTGGGTCTGCTGGCGCAGCTCCAGTGGCAGACCGGCGTGATAGGGGGCCGCCTTGCAGCCGTGGCGGGAGAGCCGCTCGGCCACCTCCTCCACCCGGTTGCGGCTGGAGCAGTAGACGATGCCGCAATTGCCCTTCTGGCTCTGCACATAGCGCAGCAGCTGTTCCGCCGCCTTGAACTTCTCCACCAGGCTGTAGCGGATATTGGGCCGGTCGAAGCTGGCGGTGTGGATAAAGGGATCGCTCAGTTCCAACCGGTGCAGCATATCGCTGCGGGTCGCCTCGTCGGCGGTGGCGGTGAGCGCCACCACGGGTACCTGGGGGAACCACTGCTTGAGCCGCCCCAGCGCCGCGTATTCCGGCCGAAAATCGTGGCCCCACTGGGAGACGCAGTGCGCCTCGTCGATGGCGAACAGGCCGAGCGGCAGCTCCGCCAGCCGATCCATGAATTCGTGTTGCAGCAGCCGCTCGGGGGAGACGTAGACGATCTTTATCTCGCCGCGGCGCATGGCGGCGAAGTTCTGGATCATCTCCTCCCGGCTCAGGGCCGAGTTGATGTAGACCGCTGCCACCCCGTTGGCGCGCAGACTGTCCACCTGATCCTTCATCAGCGAGATAAGCGGCGAGACGACCACCCCCAGGCCGGGGCGCAGCAGCGCCGGGATCTGGTAGCAGAGGGACTTGCCGCCACCGGTGGGCTTGAGTACCAGGGCATCGCGCCCCGCCACTATCTGCTCGATGATCTCGAGCTGGCCCGGCCTGAATTGCTGATAGCCAAACACCGCCTGCAGCAGGGCAAGGGGGGTATCGGGCAAGGTATCGGCAATCGCGGTCATGTGCTCTCCTTTGGGGTCGCCATTCTAAAGCAGCCGCCGCTCACAATAAACCTGGCATTGCGACTGTTAAGGAAGTGTTGCAGACTGGCTGGAGTTTTTACTCGGCTTTGATGACAGGGATCGGACTCAGAGAATGAAACAGATGCTCAAGAAGATGGCGCTCAGTGGCATTGCCAACCTGTTCGCCGAGAAGATGCCCTTCAACAAGCTGATCGGCATGCAGGTGACCCACTACGACTTCGACAGGGTGGAGCTGCGCATCAGGATGGAGGAGAAGCTGGTCGGCAACCCCTTCCACAACATCCTGCACGGCGGCGTCACCGCCAGCCTGCTGGACGTGGCCGGCGGCATGATAGTGGCGGCCTCCTGCATCGACGAGCTGGAGGACTTCTCCCCCAGCTACCTCAAGGAGCGCTTCTCCCGCCTCGGCACCATAGACCTGCGGGTGGACTACCTGCGCCCGGGGCGCGGCAACGAGTTCATCGCCACCGCCCACATCATCCGGGCCGGCAGCAAGGTGGCCGTCGCCCGTATGGAACTGCACAACGAAGAAGGGACCCACATCGCCTTCGGCACCGGCACCTACCTGGTCGGCTAGTGGCCTTTATTGAATAAAAAGTGCGCTTCTAAGCCGATTTTAATCATTAGAATTGCTACCCCCCTCCGTCGGCCAAGGTCCATACTGAAAGTCGGGATTCTGTGCAGAGGGAGGATTGCAGACGATGAGCGCGACACTGGCTACCCAACCATCCAGAGCCTTGTTGACACAGCTCGAGGCCATGCGCGAACAGGTGCAGACGCCTGAGTGTCGTCACTGGTTGGAACAGGAGCTGGAGGGGTATTCTCTCTGTTCACCCCTGCCCTGGTATCGCATCATTGCCTGTCGGCAACGCGGTCACTTCCTGAATCTGAAGACGGGAAAATATCTGACTTGCCACATCGGCAGCCAAACGCTAAGCCAACGCGACCTGGCCCAAGTTCAGTTCATCTATGCCCGTGAACCCGCCGCCCACTATTTGCTGCGTCATGATTCCCATATCGAGCCCTGGCCAGAACAACTGCTGGAAGCGTATCGAGAGCAGTTGATCCCCGGCCATCTCTGCCTGCAAGCCTGGCATGAGCCCGTGTCTTCGTTGCGCTCACAACTGGTGGAGGGTCTCGAACACTTCATCAGCGAGTACCCCAAGCATGCGGCTCTGCAAACTCAACACGGCTTCAAGGCATTGCGCCATCAACACTGGCATATCTGATCACGCGCCTGGCGCGCAAGGAGGGCACCATCGACAAGACCCACAACGAGATTGCCACAATCTAGAGTGCCGGAGTCAGGATCAGACTCCACCCGTGGGGCCACCGAGCGGTGGCCCTTTTAATTGGGCGCCATGCCCCGTCTATCTCCCCGCCATTCAGACACGCCAGTCAGTGCCGAATGTCCAACTGCACGCGATGCGACCCTTGGTGGAGAGCTGTCAGCAAGACCCCAGGTCCGGGACAGCGTCACCCCATGTTCCCCACGATCCCTGCAGACAGGCTGCCATGGGGGTGAACCGCCTCAGCGCGACAAGATGACGGCAGGCTCCGACTCCCGCAAGCCGCCGGCTGGCGCGCTGGTGCCTCATCTTGTCGAAGCTCGCCGATGCTCTGCCAACCCGGCTCCCTCACGTCTGACCGTCCGTATGCCGGCCACAAGACACCAGCAGCAGCCCTGCCCCCTGTCTGACCGCACAGTGGCAAGGCACCGAGCAGGTGCTGCCAAACCCACCACATACAGCCACCGCCTTGCCCGCCAGATTAAAAAGAGGGCCCGGCTTGCGCCGGGCCCTCGCTGGACACCTTGTGTGCGGCCTCTTTACGGCCCGGCACACAGGTAGTTGTTGTTGTACTGGTCAAGCGACGTGGCGAGGTTGTTCGCCTCGGTCGCAAATTGACCCTTCTTCGGATAATCCCCCATCCCGGTGAAGCTCACCGCATAGCTCGGCGGTGCGCCATCGAGGATGGCCTGGCCAGCAACCATAGCCGTGGCCGCATTCGGGCACACACCGGCCCCGGCCTGTGCGTTCAGCTTCGCGGCGAGCAGTTGCGCCGCCATGTTGAACGCCGGATCGCTCGACTTCTGCTTGCCGCTCCCGACATCCTGCTTGCTCAGGATACGTACGGCCTCCTGGCAGGTATCCACGAACAGGTTGCCGATGTAGACTCCGCCACCGGCGAAGGAGGCCAGCGTCTGGTCAAGCACGGGGTTCTGTTTGCCATTGGATTTGGCGCAGGACGCCCAGTTCCGCCAGAAACCGATGGTCAATGCACGACCCCCTGGGGGCGGTGTGTTGTCGATCCTGAACACCTTGGTTTCGCCCGGACCCACCTCGAAGTCGCCACAGAGTATGCTGTTGTCGACATTCGGGTTGATGACGACACCATCCGGTGGCATGAAGGCATTCGGCACGAAGGTTCCGAAGTTGGTGAGCCACCCCGGACCCACGATCTCGCAGATCTGGTAGGTCTGGCCGGGGATGAGCTCCTGCGTAAACGCCAGGGTGCCGCCGTTCCCGGCATTGGCCGACATCGACTCCAGAGTCTCGCCGATGGAGAAGGTAGTAGCCCCCTGCCGCAGCACGAAGGTGAACGAGTAGCTGCCCAGATCGCCGCTGCCGTTCAAGGTCTTGAGGACCTGTGCCCTGCCGCGTTCCCGGTTCAGGAACGAG
The DNA here is from genome assembly GCF_019048705.1 of Aeromonas sp. FDAARGOS 1409. Taxonomy (NCBI): domain Bacteria; kingdom Pseudomonadati; phylum Pseudomonadota; class Gammaproteobacteria; order Aeromonadales; family Aeromonadaceae; genus Aeromonas; species Aeromonas sp. FDAARGOS 1409. The sequence goes on along the minus strand of NZ_CP077395.1, from coordinate 1,544,468 downwards.
CAGGAGAAGACCTTGCCTGCATCCTCCGGATAGTCGACCGTAAAGTCGCAGACCTTGTCCTGGATCGGTGAGTCCGGATTGGCCGAAATCAGATCCCAGCCCGCCTTGGTGGTCTCCACGACCGTGTAGGTACCCTCGGTCATGAGCAGCAGGTCACCACCGCCCCCCTGGAAGGTACCGTAACCAGCACCCGCGCCGACTTCTTGCGTGCTCAGCAGCGCGCCGCCCGGACCATACAGCTTGAAGGTCCAGTAGTAGTCGTCATCCGAGCTTTCCAGCGCCGGCTCAGTGGTCTTCTCCACCTGTGCCTTGGCAGGCTCGTCCGTCGGCTCGTTCTGGAAGTCGACGGTTGCCGAGCAACGGGTCGCCATGCCGTCTTCGAGCTGGAGGTTCACCGTCCTGGGATTCGGGTACACCGTTGGATCGCGCGGATCGGCCAGACCGATGGGAACGCCCGTGTCGCTGCCGGCGGCGAAGAACATGCTGCCCTGCTCCTCGACGTAATAGGTGTCGGGAACCAGGCCCCATGCCGTGACGGACTGCGTCGTCGCGCCACCGCCCGTGAAGGTGATGACCTTGGTCTTGCTGAATGTGCCATCATTGGCGCGGGTAATGTGGAACGTTATCTCGAGCTTCTCGCCCGTATCCAGGAAGCTGGGGATGCTCTTCTCGATGGTGAGTTTGGCCTTGGCCGAGGAGGCGATCGGGATCTGCAGCTCGTCGGTGCTGGCTGCGAATCCGTCCGACGCGGTCAGGTAGGCGGTATCTCTCAATACGCCTGTCGTGACCCGCTTGGGATCATCGAGGTAGACCTCCTTGTTGAAGGTAATGAAACCGCTGTCTGTCTGGCCTGTCACCTGCCACCCTACCACGCCATCCGTCTTGTCGCCCGCGAGGTAGCCGTCCAGGAAGCCGCCAAGCGACGGTGTTGCGACTGAATAGGTCAGGCCATCGCCGTCGATCTCCTCCACGTCCTTGATGGTCGTCGAAGCATTGGTGATGGCGCCCTGCTGGATCTGGGCGTCCGCGACCGCCGTCGTCGTGCCCGGCACCGCGATACCGGTTGCCTTGTCCGTATAGACTCCTGACACCTCGTTGTGCAGCCAGTCGCCGACCTTGCCCGCCGTGGCCGCGTCGAATTCGACCGTGAATTCGGCGACCATGCCGTTGAAGCCAGGGGCGAGGTCGAATGGACCCTCATTGTAGGTGCCCAGCAAGGTGCCACTGTTGTTCGAGCCCTTATAGAGCTTGTCCGTCAAGTCGATGGTGATGGTGCGCGCGGCCGGGTTCTTCGCGTTCAGCACTATGTTGACCGCGACCTTGCCGCCGATGACCTCCGCCTTGGTCCAGGTCACCGTGATCTGGACGGGCAGGGATGCCGGCGCGTCACTGCGACAGACGTTGCCGAAGTCCAGGGTATCTTCGGTTCCCTTGGAGATATTCCAGGTCTGCTCCGCCCCCTGGTGAGCCGTCATCGTCTTGGATATTTCCTGCGGCTCGATCTCCTTGACGGGGATCGACACATCCCGTGCGCCAGCGCCCCCCGTGCCGAGATCCTCGGCCAGGAGATTGGCGTGCAGCGACGAGCCCGGGAACAGGTGCGACCCCAGGGCCAGCCGGCCGTAGTAGTCGTAAACGCAGGTGGTGTTTTTCGCCTGAGTGACCGTGATCAGCCGGTAAATCGAGACGTCGGTTCCGCCGATGCCGGGATCCAATGGCGTTTGCTGTGTCGATTGGGCCGCCACGCAGGATGCGCTCGACTTGCCCACATTCAGCACGGGGGCCGACAGGATGTCATATCCGGGTTTGCCTGCATCCTCGTTGTCCAGTACCACCCCCAGGGTGTACTGCTGGTTGGCCGGGGCCGAGTTGCCGGCCTGCAGCGTGATGCGGTAAGGAACGAGGTCGAGTTCGTTCCACGTCTTGCCTAGGTTGCCTGTGGTGTAGTCCTCGTCGGGGCAGATGAAGGGGCCGCCATCGGGGAAGGTAAAGCTCGCATCTTTGCGGCAGCCCTCCAGCGTAGTCTGAACCCCAACGGGGTCGGCGGCCTGTGCTGGCGTCGTGCCGAGCAGTCCGAGCGTGAGCACGGCCCCCAGCATAGTCGCCCATCGTTTACTGACGAACATGTCGATCTCTCCTTGACGTTGTCCTCGTGTGGCCGGGTGGCGCCGATCAACACGGACACCTGCGACCGCCTGTCGTCATGACGAGAGCGATGGAGCAAGCCATATGCCAGCGGGTGGAGAGTGAAAAAACAAGGGGTTACAGGAACTGATGCCGAGACCTGTCACAGGCCTGAAACAGGGGGCCCCCCGCAACCCGTCATGGGGAACGGCAATGCGTTGATAAATAAACCAAACGAACCAGGCACACACTGTATCGGGATTGATACTGGGGAGGAGAAGAAGGGGGCGAAGAGGGCATGCCCACCAGAACTGGAAGGCCGGAAAAGCACAAGGGCCTAGCCGAAGCTAAGCCCTTGTTGAATTTGGTCGGTGTGAGAGGATTCGAACCTCCGACCCCTTCGTCCCGAACGAAGTGCGCTACCAAGCTGCGCTACACACCGATGTCTGCGGGGCGAGAATTTACCGAAAGCCCCGACCCGACACAAGCCTTTTTTTGCATTCACATCAAAAAAATGGCTTTCCGCTCAACAATTCAGCGCATCGAGGAAAAAACGAGCGCGACCGTCCTCCTGCGACGTCATCACGCCTGCGGCGGCACCTGGAACTCGGCCGGCCCCAGCAGACGCCGGCGCCAGTCCGCCACCACACCATGCTCCAGCCAATGAGCCGCATGCTGGCGCCAGTTGGGAGAGAGGGCAGGATTCTCCAGCAGCAGTTTCAGATCCTCCTCGTTGCGGGTCTGGTTGAACAGGATGTCGGCGGTGCGCTTCACCGTCAGCTCGGGGTAGGGCCTGTCCACCAATACCAGCTCGGCCTGGGGGGCCACCCTTCCCTCTTCCAGCACCCGCAGCAGCCAGCCGCAGCGACCATTGAGCTGGATCACCTGGGACAGCTGACCATAACCGAAGCGCTGGTTGAGCTTGAAACAGGGGGATCTCGGCTGGCTGATCTGGATCAGAGCCTCACCGAGACGATAGACATCGCCGATGCAGGCCTGCGTCTCGCCGAGCCCCAGGCCAGAGAGATTCTCGCCGAAGGCGGCGGGCTGCCAGGGGGTGCGGGGCGCGGGCAGGCCCAGCGCGGTTTGCCAGGTCTTCCACCAGGGGTAGTGATCAGCGGGGTAGTAATGGAGAGCCCGCTCCGGACCGCCGTGGTGGCGCCGGTCGCTCTGCTCATCCCCGCGAAGGCCGAGGAAGCCGCACCACAGGGGTGTGTCGACAGGCTGCTTGTGGATGGCGCTGACGAGGCCGGGAGCCTGTTCGGGGTTCAGTTCGGCGCTCTGGCCGATAAAGAGGGAGATCCGCATTCCATTCTCCTGACGGATGGGGGAATGCGGATCTTATCACGGGGCAGGTCAGGCCACTGCCTGCATCTGGGTGGTCATGGCGATCTCGGCGCGGCGACGCTTCTCCGCCCTCGCCATCAGGTACCAGCTACCGAAGGTGAACAGGGATACGGACAGCAGGATCAGGCTCGCGATGGCGTTGATCTCGGGCTTCACCCCGAGACGCACCGCCGAGAACACTTCCATCGGCAAGGTGGTCGACCCCGGACCGGAGACGAAGCTCGCCAGCACCAGGTCATCCAGCGACAGGGCGAATGACATCATGCCACCCGCCGCCAGGGACGGGGCTATCATGGGGATGGTGATCAGGAAGAACACCTTCCACGGCTTGGCCCCCAGGTCCATGGCCGCCTCCTCGATGGAGAGATCCAGCTCCCGCAGTCGCGCCGACACCACTATGGCCACGTAGGCGGTACAGAAGGTGGTGTGCGCTATCCAGATGGTCAGCATGCCCCGCTCGGCGGGCCAGCCCACCAGCTGGGCCATGGCCACGAACAGCAGCAGCAGCGACAGACCGGTGATCACCTCGGGCATGACCAGGGGCGCCGTCACCATGCCGCCGAACAGGGTCCGGCCACGGAAGCGGGGGATCCGGGTCAGCACGAAGGCGGCGACCGTCCCCAGCGCCACCGCCGCGATGGCGGTGTAGAAGGCGATCTCCAGGGAGCGGAACACGGAGCCGATCAGCTGCTTGTTGTCGAGCAGGCCGAAGTACCACTTCATGGACCAGCCGCCCCACACCGTCACCAGCTTGGAGGCGTTGAAGGAGTAGATCACCATGATGATCATGGGCAGGTAGATGAACAGCAGCCCCAGCCACAGCATCAGCTTGGCAAAACCGAAACGTCTCATGCCTTGCCCTCCAGCTCTTTGGCCTGGCTACCGTTGAACAGGAATGACAGGGGGACTATCAGCAGCAGTTCCTTATTCATGCCTTGCCCTCCAATTCCTTGGCCTGGTTGCGGTTGAAGAGAATGATCGGAACGATCAGCACCGCCAGCATCACCACCGCCAGGGCGGAGGCCACCGGCCAGTCACGGTTGTTGAAGAACTCCTGCCACAGCACCTTGCCGATCATCAGGGTCTCCGGGCCGCCCAGCATCTCGGGGATGACGAACTCCCCCACCACGGGGATGAAGACCAGCATGCAGCCGGCGATGATGCCGTTCTTGGAGAGCGGCACCGTGATCTGCCAGAACCGGGTCAGGTTGCGGGCGCCGAGGTCGGAGGCCGCCTCCAGCAGGCTCTGGTCATGCTTGACCAGGTTCGCGTAGAGCGGCAGCACCATGAAGGGCAGGTAGGAGTAGACGATGCCGATGTAGACCGCCAGGTTGGTGTTGAGGATCTGCAGCGGCTCGCTGATGAGGCCCAGCTCCAGCAGCAGGCCGTTGAGCAGGCCGTTGTTGCTGAGGATGCCCATCCAGGCGTAGACCCGGATCAGGATGGCCGTCCAGGTCGGCATCATGATGAGCAGCAGCAGGACGGTCTGGGTCTCCTTGTTGGCCTTCGAAATGGCGTAGGCCATGGGATAGCCGATCAGCAGGCAGAGGATGGTGCTGACCAGGGCCATCTTGAGGGAGCCGAGATAGGCCGCGATGTAGAGCTCATCCTCCTCCAGCAGCAGGTAGTTGCCCATGTTGAGCAGTATGGTGAGCTGGTTGTCCGCCCAGCTCACCACGTCGGTGTAGGGCGGGATCGCCACGTCCGCTTCGGCGAAGCTGATCTTCACGACGATGATGAAGGGCAGCAGGAAGAAGAGGAAGAGCCAGAAGAAGGGGATGCCGATCACCAGCTGGCGCCCCCCCGCCTGTTGCAGTCGTCTCAATGCCTTCATGATTGCAGCACCACGCCGCTGTCATCTTCCCAGTACAGGAACACCTGGTCATCCCAGGTCGGCCGCTTGCCGTGGCGCTCGGCATTGGCGATGAAAGCCTGAACGATTTTGCCCGAGGGCAGCTGGATGTGATAGACGGAGTGGCCGCCCAGATAGGCGATGTCGTAGACCTCGCCCTTGGTCCAGTTGAAGTCCGGATGCTCGATCTCCTCCGGCTTGTGCAGGCTCATCAGCAGCTTTTCCGGACGCAGGGCATAGGTGACCTTCTTGTTCTCGGCGCGGGAGCTGATGCCGTGGCCCACGTAGATGGGCTGTTCCAGATCCGCACAGGCGATGGTGGCGTGGTCCTGCTCATCCTCCACCAGCAGGCCGTCGAACAGGTTGACGTTGCCGATGAACTCGCACACCAGCCGGCTGGCCGGGGTCTCGTAGATGTCCATGGGGCTGCCGATCTGCTCGATACAGCCCAGGTGCATGATGGCGATCCGCTCGGCCATGGTCATGGCCTCTTCCTGGTCGTGGGTCACCATGACGCAGGTCACGCCGACCCGCTCGATGATCTCCACCAGCTCCAGCTGCATGGTGGAGCGCAGCTTCTTGTCGAGCGCCCCCATGGGTTCGTCCAGCAGCAGCAGTTTCGGACGCTTGGCCAGGGAACGGGCCAGGGCCACCCGCTGGCGCTGGCCGCCGGAGAGCTGGTGCGGCTTGCGGCGGGCGTACTGGGTCATCTGCACCAGCTTGAGCATCTCCTCCACCCGGGCGTCGATCTCCGCCTTGGGCAGGCCGTCCTGCTTGAGGCCGAACGCAATGTTCTGCGCCACTGTCATGTGGGGGAACAGGGCATAGGACTGGAACATCATGTTGATGGGGCGCTCGTAGGGCGGCATGTCGGTAATGTCGACCCCGTCGAGGAACAGCCGTCCCTCGGTGGGGCGCTCGAACCCCGCCAGCATCCTCAGCAGAGTGGACTTGCCGGAGCCGGAGCCCCCCAGCAGGGCGAAGATCTCGCCCTTGTGGATGTTGAGAGACACGTTGTCGACCGCCAGCGTTTCGTCGAACTGCTTGCTTACCCTGTCTATTTTGACCAGCACTTCTTTACGCTGCTGGCTGCCCTCGAGGGCTTTCTTGTAGGCACTGGAGGCTATCGCCATTACCAAACTCCCAAAGGTGAGATCGGCCTGGGCCGATCCATCAATACAATCTGGCGCCCCGGGATGGGCGCCAAGGTTAGGTTCCGGACTTGATCTTGGTCCAACTCCGGGTGATCAGACGCTGCACCGAGCGGGGATGCGCTTCCTGCACATAGAGCCGCTCAAGCACCGCCTGGGGGGGATAGACCGACTCGTCCTCGCGGACGGCCTTGTCCATGTACTCGCCCGCCTTGATATTCGGGTTCGCGTAGCCCACGTAGTCGCTCACCTTGGCGATCACCTGCGGCTCGAGAATGTAGTTGATCAGGGCGTGCGCCTCTTTCACGTTGGTGGCATCGGCCGGGATCGCCATCATGTCGAACCAGAGGTTGCCACCCTCCTTGGGGATGCTGTAGGCAATCTGGATCCCCTTGCCCGCCTCCTCGGCCCGGGCCGCCGCCTGCAGGATGTCGCCGGAGAAGCCCGCCGCCACGCAGATGTCGCCGTTGGCGAGATCGCCGATGTACTTGGAGGAGTGGAAGTAGGTCACGTAGGGACGCACCTTCAGCAACTGCTCCTCGGCCCGCTTGAGATCCGCCGGCTCATGGCTGTTGGGGTTGAGCCCCAGGTAGTTCAGCGCGGCCGGGATCATCTCGTCCGCCGAGTCGAGGAAGGCCACCCCGCACTGGGAGAGCTTCTTCATGTTTTCAGGTTCGAAGATGACGGCCCAGGAGTCGATCTTGTCGACCCCGAGCACCGCCTTGACCTTCTCGACGTTGTAACCGATGCCGTTGGTGCCCCACAGATAGGGCACGGCATACTGATGACCCGGATCCACCTTGTCGAGCTGCTTGAGCAGCACGGGATCCAGGTTGCTCAGGTTTGGCAGCAGGGCGGGATCCAGCTTCTGGAAGGCTCCCGCCTTGATCTGCTTGGCCAGGAAATTGTTGGAGGGCACGACCAGATCGTAACCGGTGCGTCCGGTCAGCAACTTGCCTTCCAGCGTCTCGTTGGAGTCGAAGACGTCGTAGACGGTCTTGATCCCGGTCTTCTGCTGGAAGTCGCTGAGGGTGGTCTCGCCGATATAATCGGACCAGTTGTAAAAATGAACCACAGGGGCTGCCTGGGTCAGATTTGCAAACCCCAGGGTCAGGGCCAGCGTTGCCATCTTGGTCATGTGCACTTGTCAGTCCTCATTGGTGTGATTTTGCCAGTCGCGCATCCTTACGCGCCGTCCAACCTGTCGGGTGGTCACTCCCCTCCCGGCCGAACTGCGGACCGGGAGGGGTACTGCTCGTCTTGCTTACTTGCCTGACTTGATCTTGGTCCAGCTGCGGGTCATCAGACGCTGCACCTTGGCCGGCAAGGCCGGGAAGGTATAGATCTTCTGCAGGGTCGCCGCATCGGGGTAGACGCCCGGATCCGAGCTGATGGCCTTGTCCACCAGCTGGGTGGACGCGCTGTTGCCATTGGGCGCATGGATCTGGTTGGTGATGTTGGCGATCACCTCGGGCTTCATCAGGTAGTTCAGGAACACGTGGGCCTCTTCCACGTTCTTCGCATCGGCCGGAATGGCCAGCATGTCGAAGAAGCTGCCAGCCCCCTCCTTCGGAATCACGTAGGTCAGATCGACCCCGTTCTTGGCCTCGATCGCCCGGGCCTTGGACTGTTGCAGGTCCATGGAGTAGCCGACCGCCACGCAGATGTTGCCGTTGGCCAGATCCGAGATGTACTTGGAGGAGTGGAAGTAGGCGGTGTAGGGACGGATGGAGAGGAACAGCTCCTCAGCCTTCTTCAGCTCGTCCGGCTTCTGGCTGTCCGGCTTGAAGCCCAGATACAGCAGGGCGGCCGGCAGCATTTCGGTCGGCGAGTCGAGGAAGGAGACACCGCACTCCTTCAGCTTGGCCATGTTCTCCGGCTTGAACACCAGATCCCAGGAGTCGACCGGCGCGTCCTTGCCCAGCAAGGCCTTCACCTTGTCGATGTTGTAGGCGTAGCCGATGGTGCCCCACAGATAGGGCGCCGAATACTGGTTGCCCGGATCGCTCGGCTCGAGCGCCTTGAGCAAGGCGGTATCCAGGTTCTGCCAGTTGGAGAGTTTGGACTTGTCCAGCTTCTGGAAGACGCCCGCCTGGATCTGCTTGGCCAGGAAGGAGTTGGACGGCACGACGATGTCATAACCCGAGCTGCCCGCCAGCAACTTGGCTTCCAGCACCTCGTTGCTGTCGAACACGTCGTACACCACCTTGATGCCCGTCTCCTTCTGGAAGTCTTCCAGCGTGTTTGGCGCGATATAGTCGCTCCAGTTGTAGACGTGCAGCACCTTCTCGTCGGCCATCGCCCCGGAACTCATCATGGCCAGCGCCACGGAAGCAGCCATCATTCCCTTTTTAAAAGACATAGTCCTTGTCTCCTAAGCAAATTGTATGCGTAAGCCAACCCAGCCTGGCACGGCCTATTCCCGCAGCTTTTCCGCCGTCAGGTCCAGACTGAGCCTGGCCAGTTTGACCAATTCATCCACCTGTTCCTCGGTGATCACCAAGGGGGGCGATATGATCATGGTATCGCCGACCGCCCTCATCACCAAGCCATTGTTAAAGCAGAACTCCCGACAAGTCATCCCGGCATGGCGTTCGGCCGGGAAACGACGTTTCGTCTGCTTGTCCTGGACTATTTCCAGCGCGGCGACCAGGCCCTTGCCCCGGGTTTCTCCCACCAGAGGGTGATCGGCAAGCTCGCTCCAGCGGCGCTGCAAATAGGGGCCGATACTATCATGAACGCGCTTAACTATGCTCTCCTTTTGCATAAGCTGGATGTTGGCGATGGCCACGGCGCAAGCCACCGGATGACCGGAGTAGGTGAAGCCGTGGTTGAACTCGCCTCCCTCCTCCACCAGCACCCTGGCGACCCTGTCCCCCACCATCACGGCCCCCATCGGCAGATAGCCGGAGGTGATGCCCTTAGCCAGGCACATGAGATCCGGCTTGATGCCGAAACCTTCGCTGGCAAACCAGTGACCGGTGCGACCGAAGCCGCAGATCACCTCGTCGGCGATGAGCAGGATGCCGTACTTGTCGCAGATGCGCTGGATCTCGGGCCAGTAGCTGTCGGGCGGGATGATGACGCCGCCGGCGCCCTGGATAGGCTCGCCGATGAAGGCCGCCACCTTGTCCACCCCCAGCGCCAGGATCTTCTCCTCCAGCTGGCGGGCACGGGCCAGCCCGAACTCGTGGGCGCTCATCCCCTGCCCCTCGCCGAAGTGATAGGGCTGGTCGATGTGCACTATGCCGGGGATGGGCAACCCGCCCTGGGCGTGCATGCCCTTCATGCCACCCAGGCTGGCACCCGCCACCGTGGATCCGTGGTAGGCGTTGTGTCGGCTGATGATCACCTGCTTGTCCGGCTGCCCCTTGCTGGCCCAGTAGTGGCGCACCATGCGCAGCACGGTGTCGTTGCACTCGGAGCCCGAGCCGGTGAAGAAGACGTGGTTGAGGTGCGGGGGCGTGATCTCGGCCAGCAGGGTCGCCAGTTCGGCGGCGGGGGGGTGGCTGGTCTGGAAGAAGAGGTTGTAGTAGGGCAGTTGCTGCATCTGCCGGGTGGCGGCGTCCACCAGCTCCTGACGGCCATAGCCCAGGTTGACGCACCACAGGCCCGCCATCCCGTCCAGGATTCGCTTGCCTTCGGAGTCTTCCAGATAGACCCCCTCGGCCTTGGTGATGATGCGACTGCCCTTCTTGTTCAGGGCCTGAAAGTCGGTAAAGGGGTGCAGGTGGTGGCTGGCTTCCAGTTGCTGCCACTCACGGGTGGTGTGCTGCATTGCTTGCTCCTCGGTTCCTTCGATTCGGCGGTCATTGCCGCCCCTTGATGAGGGTGCGGGCCCCCGGTCACTGCCAGTCGCGGGTATGCTGCCTCGCCTGCTCCTCGATGCCTTTCCATGTGGCGAGCGTCGCCGCCCGTCCATTGAAGGCGCTCGGCACGGTCACGCGGCTTCGCGCACGCCGTCGCGGCCGGCACCGTCTGCCGGCACTCACGAGTCCAGTGCCCTCTTGCTTGCGATCTGACGGGAGAGGCCGACGCCTCTCCCCAAAACGGGTCACACGTTCAACAGCAGGAACTCGCGCTCCCAGCGGCTGATCACGCCGAAGTAGGTCTCGTACTCCTTGCGCTTGACCGCGACGAAGGCTCGGATGAAGCGCTCGCCCAGCATGTCCTTGATGGGCTCGCACTGCTCCAGATGGCTCAGTGCCTCCTCCAGGGAACGGGGCAGGCTGTAGGGCAGGTCGTAGGCGCTCGCCTTCATCTCCTGCATGGGCTCCAGCTTCTCCAGCATGCCGAGATAGCCGCAGGCCAGGGTGGCGGCCAGGGCCAGATAGGGGTTGGCATCGGCGCCGGCGAAGCGGTTCTCCACCCGGCGCGCGCTGGGCTCGGAGAAGGGCACCCGCAACCCGCAGGTGCGGTTCTCCACCCCCCACTGCACGTTGCGCGGCGCGCTCTCGCCGAAGGTGAGGCGGCGGTAGGAGTTGACGTTCGGCGCCAGCAGGGCGGTCACCGCCGGGGTGTACTTCTGCAGGCCGGCGATGAAGTGCATGAAGAGGGCGGAGTTGCCCCCCTCGCTGGTGCCGAACAGGTTGTTGCCGTCCATGTCCTCCAGGCTCTGGTGGATGTGCATGGCGGAGCCCGGCTCGTTGCTCATGGGCTTGGCCATGAAGGTGGCATAGATGCCGTGGCGATGGGCCGCCTCGCGCATGGTGCGCTTGAACAGGAACACCTGATCGGCGAGATCGATGGCATCGCCGTGCAGGAAGTTGATCTCCATCTGGGCGGCGCCGGACTCGTGGATCAGGGTGTCCACCTCCAGCTCCTGGGCCTCGCAGTAGTCGTACATGTCCTCGAAGATGGGGTCGAACTCGTTCACCGCATCGATGCTGAACGACTGGCGGGCGGTCTCCGGGCGGCCGTTGCGACCCACCGGCGGCACCAGCGGGTAGTCGGGGTCTTCGTTGCGGGTCACCAGGTAGAACTCCAGCTCCGGCGCCACCACCGGCTTCCAGCCCTGCTTCTCGTAGAATGACAGAACCCGGCGCAGCACGGAGCGCGGCGCGATGTCGATCAGCTTGCCGTTGACGTCGAAACAGTCGTGGATCACCTGGGCGGTGGGCTCCAGCGCCCAGGGGACGAAACGAATGGTGTTGGGATCGGGATAGAGCTGCATGTCCCGCTCCAGCGGGTCTATCATGCTGTCGTCATCCGGGTATTCGCCGGTCACCGTCTGGGTGAAGATGACCTCTGGCAGCCGCATGCCCCCCTCGCGCAGAAATTTGTTGGCTGGAATGATCTTGCCTCGGGCATTGCCGGTGAAATCCGGGAACAGGCACTCCACTTCCGTGATGCGATTGCTCTCCATCCAGCCCTTGATACTGTCCATGTTAAACCCCGACTCTACGGTTGTCATAGGCAAGGGTGTCTAATATAAGGAACACCCTTGTTAAGAAAATGTAATCGACCACACCATAAAAGCCCGCCATAAAGCCCTTTGTCAAGCGGTGGTGTTTAAAAAACTATAAACAACGGCCTGTAAAATGACCAGGTCGGCACCAAATACTAAACACTCTGTGCCACGATCAGCCCATTGCAAGCCGGATGCCAATAGCGGACAGCCGCCGCGCGATACTCAGTCAGCCCCTGTCGGAGAAGGCTCATTTCTTTGCAAGGGCGCACACTCCTTATCCAATTTTCTTTGCATGCCTGCATTTTTTTGGTACAAGGCCCGCCCTGATTTGCACTCTCCTGCCTGGATTTGGTGCAAATCGGGATACAAGGGCTTGGTCTGAAGACAGACAGCCCCCATAAATGGGAAAAATTGGGAAACTGACTGGTAGCAAACCATATGTGTGATTTCATGACTGAAGACCAACTGGCCTTTTACAAGGGCCAGATCGAGCGGCAGATCCTCGAGCTCGAAGAACGTCTCAACTCCCAGGCCAGCCAGGCTATCGCCACCGATACCAACGAAATGGCGGACGAGATCGATCGCGCCAGTGTCGAGGAGGCCCGCCGTCTGGAGCTGAACCGCATCGAGCACGACAAGCTGCATCTGCGCAAGCTGAAGGGGGCGCTCAAGCGTATCAATGAAGGGGATTTCGGCTACTGCGAATCCTGCGGCGACGAGATCTCCCTCAAGCGGCTGCAGGCGCGGCCCGAGTCCCGCTTCTGCGTCGAGTGTCAGAGCACCAAGGAATTCAACGATACCCACGTGTTCCGCCGCGTCGCCTGATGCTCCGACAGACCCCCGTCCCGCCTGGGCCAGCCCCGCAGGCCGGGGGCCGTGTCGCCAGCGGCGAGCCTGACCCCCACCCACGGCGTCACGCAAGAGCGTGACAACTTCTGTTAGACTCCGGGCAGGCCCCGGACTCTACAGGAGATCAAAGCGTGAAATGGCTCATCAGGCTGTGCCTGTGCCTGCCGCTGCTGGCACAGGCACAGACCCTCACCGTCAAGGTCCCCAGCCGACCGATCAACGACCTCGACAACGAGTACCAGCTCAAGCTGCTGGATCTGGCCCTCACCCGTGCCGGTCAGCCCTACAAGCTGGAGCGGGTCGACCTCAACCTCAATCAGTACAGCCTCCAGCAGGCGCTCGCCAGGGGCAAGACCATCAATGTGTTCTGGATGGGAACCTCCAGCGCCCTCGAATCCTCCCTGATCGCCGTCCCCATTCCGCTGTTCCGCGGGCTGGAAGGGCTGCGCCTCTCCTTCATCCACGCCGACGCCCAGGAGAAGTTCAACCAGGTCAACACCCTGGCGGATCTCAAGAAGCTGAAGGCGGCGCAGGGGGTGGGCTGGGCCGACAACAAGATCCTGGAGCAGGCGGGCATTCCCACCTATGCGGGTCGCTACAGCAACCTGTTCCGCCTGATGAATGACGGCGACAAGCTGGACTTCTTCCCCCGCGGCCTGGTGGAGATCTTCGCCGAGCGCAGCGAGCTGGTGGCGCAATATCCCAACCTGGTCATCGATCAGCACCTGCTGATCCGCTACCCCTTCGCCGAGTTCTTCTTCGTCAGCCCGGAGTCGCCCAAGCTGGCCAAGGCGATCCAGACCGGGCTGGAGCGGGCCTACGCCGACGGCAGCTTCATGAAGTTCTTCCACGAGAATCCCAAGATCCGCGAGGCCCTGGCCAGCGCCAACCTGGAGCAGAGGGTCACCATCTCCCTGCCCAACCCGGACATGACCCCCTTGCTCAGGAGCATACCGGCCCAATATTGGGAATATCCCCCGCAGGGATGAAGATTCGGCCACCTCGACCGGGGTGGCACAAGCCGCGCGCCAGGGAGGTGCCATGAAACGACTCGACGAATGGTTCAGCGACTACGGCCAGAGCCACCGGCATCCCGTCAATGTGGCCATCCACAAGGTGGCGGTGCCTGGCATCTACCTCTGCGCCCTGGCCCTGCTCTGGTGCCTGCCGGCCGGGCCGCTGCAGCCCTCCCTGAACTGGGCGGCGCTGGTTGCCATGCCGGTGCTGGCCTTCTATCTGCATCTGTCGTTTTCGCTGTTTGTGGGGATGGCGGCGCTGACCACCCTTGGGCTGGCGTTCTGTTACACCTGGCAAGGCCCGCTACTGTGGCCCGCCCTGGCCGGTTTCGTGCTGCTCTGGCTGGCCCAGTTCGTCGGTCACCGGATCGAGGGGAAACGCCCCTCCTTCCTCACCGACCTGCAATTTCTGCTGGTAGGCCCCGCCTGGGTGCTGGCCAGCCTCTATCGTCGCTTGGGCATCCCCTACTGAGGGAGCCTGAAGGAGAAACCATGACACACCCTTCCCCCCTCGCCCGTACCCTGCCCCTGATGCTGGCGCTGCTGGCCGGCCCGGCGCTGGCCGACAAGGCGGACCCCGTAGGCGAGGTGAGCACCGCCTTCAAGCTGGTCGGCCCGAACCACAAGATCCTGGTGGAGGCGTTCGACGACCCCAAGATCGCCGGCGTCGCCTGCTATCTGGCGCGTCCTAAGACAGGAGGCGTCAAGGGTGGCCTGGGGCTGGCGGAGGATCCCTCCCACGCCTCCCTGTCGTGCCACCAGATCGGCCCCATCACCCTGCCCGCCAGGCTGAAGGCGGGGGAGGAGGTGTTCGACGTCAGCACCTCCCTGGTGTTCAAGGAACAGAAGGTGGTGCGTTTTTACGACGAGAAGCGCAATGCCCTGGTCTATCTGACCTACAGCACCAAGCTGGTGGATGGTTCTTACAAGAGTGCGGTGAGCGCCGTGCCCATCATGCCCTGGGGCTGATGCCCCGCCATTTATCCCGTGATGACGGCCCATATTTGTTGTAATTTAACCACATCATTATCTGCGGAGAGCGCACCATGAGAGTCGCCGTTTTCAGTACCAAGAGCTACGACAAGGAACACTTCCACCAGGCCAACAGCCAGTACGGTTTCGAGCTGGAGTTCTTCGACGTGCGGCTGGAGGCCAAGACCGCCCGCCTCGCCCACGGCTTCCCCGTGGTCTGCCTGTTCGTCAACGATGACGCCGACCGCGAGGTGCTGACCGAGCTGGCACAGTACGGCACCCAGGTCATCGCCCTGCGCTGCGCCGGTTACAACAACGTGGATCTGGTGGCCGCCAAGGAGCTGGGGCTGAAAGTGGTGCGGGTGCCCGCCTACTCCCCGGAGGCGGTCGCCGAACACGCGGTGGGCCTGATGATGACCCTCAACCGCCGCATCCATAAGGCCTATCAGCGCACCCGCGACGCCAACTTCTCCCTGGAGGGGCTGGTGGGCTTCAACATGCACGGCCGCACCGCCGGCATCATAGGCACCGGCAAGATCGGCATCGCCACCCTGCGCATCCTCAAGGGCTTCGGCATGCGCCTGCTGGTGAGCGATCCCTATCCGAACCAGGCGGCCATCGATCTCGGCGCCGAGTACGTGGACCTCGACACCCTGTTCCGCCAGTCCGACGTCATCAGCCTGCACTGCCCCCTGTTCAAGGAGAACTACCACCTGCTGAACAAGGAGGCCTTCGCCAAGATGAAGGACGGGGTGATGATCATCAACACCAGCCGGGGCGGCCTGCTCGACTCCAACGCCGCCATCGAGGCCCTCAAGACCGCCCGCATCGGCGCCCTGGGGCTGGACGTCTACGAGGAGGAGGAGGATCTCTTCTTCGAGGACAAGTCCAACGAGGTGATCACCGACGACGTCTTCCGCCGCCTCTCCGCCTGCCACAACGTGCTGTTCACCGGTCACCAGGCCTTCCTGACCCGGGAGGCGCTGCACGCCATCGCCGACACCACCCTCAGCAACATCCAGGCCATCGAGGGCCAGGGCCGCTGCGACAACGAGGTGGAATAAGCCCTCCTCGCCTTTCGCTCACCATTCAGACTCGCCGGGTTGTGAGACCCGGCGCCTTCGGGTAGGCTACCAGCCCTTTTTTGTGCAGGAGTCTGGCCGCCCATGTTTATCGGATTTGATTACGGTACCTCCAACTGTGCCGTCGCCGTGATGGAACAGGGCAGCCCCAGGCTGCTGACCCTCTCCGGTTCCCATTACCTCCCCTCCACCCTGCACGCCCCGCACCGGGATGCCATCGCCGGCCTGCTGGCCGAAGGGCTGGCTCCCGCCCAGCAGGCGGAGTACCTCAAGCTGCGCGGCCCCGTGGTGACCCGGGCCCAGGCGGTGCGCCGCCAGATGCGCGAAGAGGGGCTGGCCGACGAGCTCAGCTTCGGCGGCGCGGCGCTGGAGCGCTATCTGGAAGAGCCGGACGAGGGCTACTACATCAAGTCGCCGAAATCCTTCCTCGGCGCCTATGGCCTCAAGGCCCCCCAGATCGCCCTGTTCGAGGACATCGTCTGCGCCATGATGCTGCACGTGCGCCAGCAGGCGGAGCAACAGACGGGCGCCCCCGTCCGCCAGGCGGTGATCGGCCGGCCGGTCAACTTCCAGGGGCTGGCGGGGGAGGAGAGCAACCGCCAGGCCATCGCCATCCTGAGCGAGGCGGCCCGCCTCGCCGGGTTCGAGCGGGTGGAATTCCTCTACGAGCCGGTGGCCGCCGGCTTCGAGTTCGAGGCGCGCCTCAGCGAGGATGCGGTGGTGCTGGTGGTGGACATCGGCGGCGGGACCACGGACTGCTCCGTGCTGCGCATGGGTCCGAGCCATCGCGACCGGCTGGATCGCAGCGGCGATCTGCTCGGCCACAGCGGCCAGCGCATCGGCGGCAATGACTTCGACATCCGCCTGACGGTGGAGGGCATGATGCCGCTGCTCGGTATGCACGAGACCCTCAAGACCGGCAAGCCGCTGCCCCACCCCCTGTTCTGGGACGCGGCCGCCATCAACGACGTCAGCGCCCAGAGCCGCTTCTACAGCCTGGAGACGGGCCGCCAGCTGCAGGATCTCCAGCTCGACAGCCAACCCGGCAGCAAGCTGCCCCGTCTCGCCAGCCTGCGGGCCCACAAGCTGAGCCACCAGCTGGTGTGGCGCGCCGAGCAGGGCAAGATCGCCCTCTCCGATCACGAGCGCAATCACCAGACCCTGAACGAGCTGGAGAAGGGGCTGGAGGCCGAGCTGGGACGCGACCAGCTGGCATCCGCCTCCGCACCGCTGCTAGAGAAGATAGGCGAACTGATGGAGGAGGCGATCCAGGCCGCCGGGGTGCAGCCTGACCGGATCTTCATCACAGGCGGCAGCGCCCGCTCGCCCCTCATCAAGGCCTTCATCCAGCAGAAACTGCCCAGGGTACCGCTGGAAGGGGGAGACGACTTCGGCTCGGTCGCCTCCGGCCTCGCCCGCTACGCCGAGCGGCTGTTTGCCCGCTGATGGGCAGGCTCGCCAAGGCGCAGGGATAGCAGGGGGCCACATCGTGGCCCCTTTTGTGCGTGACGAGGCTCGCCCGGGGCAAGTGTTGCCATTTACCGACACCCCCTCTTCCCCCGGGGCGACAGAAGCGGTCGGGCACCTCCCCCCTCGCCCTGCCTCGCAGGCCCCGGGACGGGTATGCTTGTCCTACCCATCACCGGAGCCCCTTCAATGCCCAGATACCTACTACTGCTGCTCGCCCTGCTTCTGCTCAGTGCCTGCAGCAGTACTCCCCGCTTCGCCTCGCACGATCTGCAGCACCACCACTGGGTGCTCGACCGGCTGGATGGCCAGGCCGTCACCGGCAGCCGCGTCAATCCCCCCGATCTCGAGATCGGGGAGCACTTCACCGTCAACGGCATCGCCGGCTGCAACCGCTACTTCGGCCAGGGCCACCTCAAGGGGAACCGGCTCTGGGTCACCAGCCTCGGCAGCACCGCCATGGCCTGCCCCTCCGGGCTCGACCAGGTCGAACAGGCCGTGCTCGCCACCCTGACGGAGGGGGCCACATTGAGCGGTTCCACCCAGACCCTGATCCTGCAGGGAAAACGGCACCGTTTGGAATACAGACTGCAAGACTGGGTGTACTGAGGCCGACGAAACCAGATCCGGTACAGGAACAACTGGCCAGGCTGTGGCACAATATGAGGCACTGTTAGCAATGGAGGCTGCCTCAGCCATGTCGATGGATCGCCTGTTTGGCAAGATCAAGCAACTGCCCACAATCCCCAAGCTGCTGCACGAGCTGATGCAGAGTTTCAACGACGAGAATGCCCGCATCGACGAGATCGCGGCCAAGATCGCCATGGACCAGGTGATCAGCGTCAAGGTGCTGCGGATGGCCAACTCCGCCGCCCTGCGCCGGGGCAACGAGGTGACCTCCATCGAGCAGGCGGTGATCCGGCTCGGCTTCAACCGGTTGCGCTCCGTGGTGGTCGCCTCCGGCATCATCAGCAGCTTCAAGGCCCCCCCCGGTTTCGACAAGCACCACTTCTGGACCCAGACCTTCCAGGTCGCCACCATAGCCCGCACCCTGGCCCAGCAGACCAGGGCGGTGGATCCGGAGACCGCCTTCACCTGCGCCCTCATTCACAACATCGGCGAGCTGCTGATCCAGAGCACCCTGCCGGAGGAGGCCGGGCTCATCAACCTGGCCATCGAGAAGGGGAGCAGCCGGGTCGAGGCCCAGCGGGAGATGCTGGGTTACGACTATGCCCAGCTCGGCGCCGAGCTGGCGCGGCGCTGGAACCTGTCGACCGCCTTCGTCGACGCCATCGCCCAGCAGCTGGACCCCCTCTCCCACGAACCAGTCAGCAAGGAGGCCGTGCTGATCCGGCTCGCCGTCTTCGTCTCCTTCGCCTGGCATGCGGGGGTACCGGCCCAGGCCATCATCGCCCGCTTCCCCAGGCCCCTGGCCGACCAGCTGGGGCTGGATCCCGCCAGCCTGGCGGATCAGCTCGAACAGCTGCACGAACAGGGCAATGCCCTGGCCGATTTGCTGACCCAGTAGATGTACAACGGCCGATCAGCAGGAGCCGGATCCCCGTCTCATTCTGGCGGATCAGCTCGAACAGCTCCACGAGCAGGGCAATGCCCTGGCCGAGCTGCTGACGCAATAGACTCACGGCTGGCCGACCCGCGGAGCCGGGCAACCGCCTCATTCTGGTCGGTCGTCACATACTCAACCCCATGGGCAGGCTAGGATGGCCCTCGCGCATCCCCTGACCCGGTAGCCTCTCTGACACAGTAGACACCATGACCCATCCCTTCCTGTTTCACCCCCAGGCGGCACCCTGGTTCAAAGAGAGTGCCGACACCCTGCAGCTCACCCTGTTCAGCGAGCTGGACGCCCCCATCCGCGAGGTGTGGCTGCGCCACGAACCGGACAACGAAGAGTACCTGGTCGCCATGACACCGGTCGCCACCCGGGACAGGCTCCAGGTCTGGCAGGTCGAGCTGCCGCTCGCCAGAGGGCAGGAGATCCACCTCTACTGCTTCAAGTGCCTCACCGACGAGGAGCAGTGGTGGCTGCACGGCGCCGGCGTCAGCGCCGCCATGCCGCCGCGCGAGCAGCATTTTCGCTTCAACAGCCGCCACCAGCCGCCGGCCTGGGTGCAGGATCAGGTGTTCTACCAGATCTTCCCGGATCGCTTCTGCAACGGCGATCCGTCCCTCAGCGTCAAGCATCACGAGTACGAGTACAGAGGCAAGGCAGTCATCAGCAAGGCCTGGGGCGAGCCGGTCAGCCGTCACGAGGAGGGGCACGGCGCCTGCGAGTTCTACGGCGGGGATCTGGCGGGCATCGACGCCAAGCTGCATTACCTGCAATCCCTGGGGGTGACGGCGCTCTACCTCAACCCCATCTTCGATTCGCCGAGCAATCACAAATACGACACTCAGGACTACTTCAAGGTGGATGCCCACCTCGGCACCAACGCCCAGTTCGCCGAGCTGACCCGCAACCTGCACCAGCGCGGCATGAAGATCATCCTGGATGCCGTGGTCAACCACACCTCCACCGAGCACCCCTGGTTCTGTCCGCCGCTGGGGGCCCAGAGCAACCCGGACTCCCCCTGGCGCAGCTTCTACACCTTCGACCAGGAGGGGGACTACGTCAGCTGGAAGGGGATCCGCAGCCTGCCCAAGCTGGACTTCGCCAGCGAACAGGTGCAGGACGCCGTCTACCGGGCAGACAACGCCATCCTGCGCTACTGGATGCGGGCGCCCTACCAGATCGACGGCTGGCGCTTCGACGTCATCCACATGCTGGGGGAGCGGGGCACCGCCGAGGGCAACCGTGGCCACGTGCGCGCCATTCGCGGCGCCGTGAAGCAGGAGAACCCGGACGCCTACGTGCTCGGCGAGCACTTCTTCGAGGCGAGTCAGTGGCTGCAGGGGGATCAGGAGGATGGTGCCATGAACTACTACGGCTTCGCCCACCCCGTCCGCGCCTTCCTGGCGGGGCAGGACATCGCCTACCACCCCATCAAGATCAGCGCCACCGAGCTGGACCACTGGCTCAAGCTGGCGCGGGCCCATATCCCGTTCAAGAACCAGCTGGCCCAGTTCAACCTGCTGGACAGCCACGACACCGCCCGCTTCCTGCACCTGCTGGGGGAGGACAAGCAGCGGATGCGGCTCGCCGCCACCCTGCTGATCACCTACATCGGCGTGCCCTCCATCTACTACGGCGACGAGGTGGGGCTGTCGGGAGGCAACGATCCGGACTGCCGCCGCTGCTTCCCCTGGGACACCACGGACTGGGATCACGTGCTGCACGACCACTATCGCCGCCTGATCCAGCTGCGCAAGCAGCGCCCTGCCCTGCGCCGCGGCGACATCCAGACCCTCTACGCCGGCCCCCACAGCTATGTGTTCGCCCGCACCCTGCAAAGCGATCAGGTGGTGGTGGCCTGCAACCGCCACCCCACGGAGCCGCGCACCATCAGCCTGCCCCTGTGGCAGACCGCCAGCCCCGCTAGCCGCTTCACCGACGCCTTCAACGGCGACAAGTTCGAGGTGGTGCAGGGGGAAGTGCAGCTCACCATCCCCGCCAACTCGGCCAGGGTGCTGCTCTCCAGCTGAATGCGCTGTTGGCGCGCTGAAAAGCAAAACCGGAGCCCAAGGCTCCGGTTTTTCTTTGTGCCGCTTCGGCAAATCCCGGCGACCTCAGTAGTTGATGCTGACATAGGGGACTTCGGTCACATCCCACGCCTGCTTGAGGTAGACGGTGAGCACGAAGAAGAAGTTGGCCAGCAGGTTGGCGAAGCGGTAGAGGATGGGATCGAAGCGCACGCCGCTCTCCTCCAGGCGCACCAGCAAGCGCACCACCTTCTTGCTGCCGCAGCGGCACAGGTGCAGGGTGGGGATGGGCTGGGGCCCCTGGGGCAGCACGAAGCCGGTGACCCGGCCACGGCTCGCCTCGTTGTAGTGATCGTAACGCCCCTTCAGCCACGCCAGATCCTCCTCGAAGATCCCGAGCCTGCCCCGCACCGAGCCGTTGAGGTTGTAGATGAGCCGCTGCAGGGTCGCCAGATCCGCCATCATGGGTCGGGTATCCTCATCCGCCACCAGGTGAGAGAGCACGGCCCCCACCTGGCAGCAGAGCTCGTCGGTGGCGATCTCGTAGTCGCACTGGAACTGGGTCTCGAAGATGAAGGGGTAGCAGAGTTCGCGCTTGTCTCTTGGCTTCTTGGGGTTCATGGCATGATCTGGCTGGGGAAAAGGGCAGTGTGCCAGCCCGGGGGCAGGCTGGCAAACGGCCCGCCCTCGGGCACATCAGGGGCGATGCGGCGAGACTAGCCCGCGGCCATCTGCTGGCCGAGCAGCCGCATGGCTTCCAGCATCCGCTGGTTAAAGCCCATGAAGCCGGCCCCCGTCGCCCCGTCCTGGCCCCGCGCAGCCAGCACGGCCGGTGTCAACGCCTGCTGCTGGGCGGTCGGCAGCAGGGCATCGGCCTGCTGCTGCACCCGGCTCAGCCGTGGCAGGTAGTCCGCCAGGGGCTTGAGGCTCTCCTGCAGGGAGTGGGCCCCCTGATAGGCCTGGCTCAGCTTGGCCGACTGCTTGAGCTTGAGGGAGTAGGAGACCAGCTGGCTGTCGTCCAGCTGCAAGCCCGCCAGCCTGTCGGCCAGGGTCTTGCCATCCGTTCCCCCGAAGAACTGGCCGGCCAGTTCGTCCAGCCCCTTGACCAGGGTGCCGATGGCCTCCATCTCGGCGCCGTCGAGATCGCCCTCCAGGGAGAAGTCGAAGCTCTGGCTAGACTTCAGGCTGAACTGGTTGCCGCTCCCGTCGTTCCGGGACCTGAACTGCCAGCTGTCGCTGAAGCGCAGCATCACCTTGTCCCCGTCCCGGGTCTCGATCTCGAGGAAGGCCTGCTGCCGGCTGGCCATCCTGGCCGCCCCCAGATCCGTGGTCGAGACCTCGCCGAAGAACTCCTTCTCGAAGGACTCCAGCCCCTCCTGGATCAGCTTGTAGCTCTGATCCATGCCGGTCTTGATATCCTCGTTGTCCGCCCAGTCGCCGAGCTGCTTCCTGGCGTCGCCAAAGCCCATGTCCACCCCCTTGCGGGCCTGGGCCATCATCTCGGCCAGATCCTCGTCGCTCTTGCCATCGGCACGGGCCGCGCCCAGCCGTCCGGTGACGAACTGCAGCACGTTGTCCGCCACCGTCTCGTAGTCGAACAGGGTCTCCGGGGTGATCGCCTCCGGCGATTCCAGCTTGAACTCCTCACTCCTGGGGGCCTGATAGTGCTGGCCGTTGATCTCCAGTGCAAATTGCAGCGCCTGCTGGATCAGCACCTGGGCCCACTTCGGAGGCTTGTTCAGGGAGACCTCCTCCCCCTTGTCCGCCGCTTTCGACGCCGTCTGTTGGGGCGATTTGGGAGCAGTGCCCACTCCCTTGGGTTGGGCCGCGCCCATGCCATCGATCTGCATCATCACTCTCCCGCCTATAGTGGTGGATCGGTTATCGGCCCGACTGGCCACTTCTTGACCACAAAAAACTTGGACAATCCGTGGCGGCCTTTTAAAATCCCCACCCTTTGGTTGGCTGTTGCTTGGCTGCGGCCCTCCCCCGGTCTTTACCCGGCTCTGCCGGCGCATGCGAGGTATCCATGACTCAATCCCAGCCATCTTCCGCCGACACCCAGGCCAGACGGACTCCCGCCGACTACCAGGCCCAGCTCGACGAGAAGCGCGATCGCCTCGCCCAGCTGTTCGCCCCCTTCAACCCGCCCGCGCTGGAGGTCCATGCCTCCCCCGCCGAGCACTACCGGATGCGCGCCGAGTTCCGCATCTGGCACGAGGGGGATGACCTCTACCACTGCATGTATGCACCGGCCACCAAGGAGATCATCCGGGTCGACCAGTTCCCCACCGCCAGCCTGCTCATCAACCAGCTGATGCCGGTGCTGCTGGCCGGGCTGCGCCCGCACCCGGTGCTGCGCCGCAAGCTGTTCCAGATAGACTACCTCTCCACCCAGTCCGGCCAGATCTGCGTCAGCCTGCTCTATCACCGCAAGCTGGAAGCCGAATGGCAGCAGGCCGCCGAAGCCCTGCAGGCCGACCTGAGAGCCCAGGGCTTCGATCTGCAGCTGATTGGCCGCGCCCACAAGCAGAAGATCTGCCTGGGGGAGGAGTTCGTCATCGAGCGGCTCCAGGTGCAGGGTCGCGAGCTGGTCTACAAGCAGGTGGAAAACAGCTTCACCCAGCCCAACGCCGCCATCAACGAGCAGATGCTGGGCTGGGCGCTGGACGTGACTAGGGGGAGCGAGGGGGATCTGCTGGAGCTCTACTGCGGCAACGGCAACTTCTCCATCGCCCTGGCCCGGAACTTTAGCAAGGTGCTGGCCACCGAGATCGCCAAGCCGAGCGTGGACTCCGCCCAGTTCAACATAGCCGCCAATGGGGTGGACAACCTCATCATACTGCGCATGTCGGCGGAGGAGTTCACCCTGGCGATGCGCGGCGAGCGGGAGTTCAACCGCCTCAAGGGGGTGGATCTCAAGAGCTACCAGTGCAACACCATCTTCGTGGATCCCCCCCGCGCCGGCCTCGACGATGCGACCGTCAAACTGGTGCAGGAGTACGACAACATCCTCTACATCTCCTGCAACCCCGAGACCCTGCAGGCCAACATGGCGGTGCTGGGCGACACCCACGAGATCGCCCGCTTCGCCCTGTTCGACCAGTTCCCCTGGACCCACCATATGGAGGCCGGGGTCTATCTCAAGCGCAAGGCGGGTTGATGCCGCCGGGGAACAGCTCCCCACTCGACCAGCAAGACAAGACAGGGCCCGCGGGCCCTGTTTGATTAGTTATCCCGGTGCAGGGCGCGGGCGCAGCCGTTATGCTGGCGACACGCGCATTCGCGCCATGATCGGGGGGCCACGCCACCATGCCACGCGTTCTGTTTGTTGAAGACGATCCCGAGATAGGCCAGCTCATCAGCAGCTGGCTCGGTCGCCACGACATCGAGGTGCTGCTGGAGACCCGGGGCGATCGGGCACTCGCCAGGGTGGAGGCCGAGCAGCCGGACCTGGTGCTGCTCGACATCATGCTGCCGGGGCAGGACGGCCTCTCCCTGTGCCGGGATCTGCGCCCGCGCTTCAAGGGTCCCATCGTCATGCTCACCTCGCTGGACAGCGACATGAACCAGATCCTCAGCCTGGAGCTGGGCGCCAACGACTACATCCTCAAGACCACGCCGCCCCCCGTGCTGCTGGCCCGGTTGCGGGTCCAGTTCCGCCAGCAGGGACAGGCTCCCCACCCCGTGGCCCCAAGTCCCCCTCCCCAGCGCCTGCAGTTCGGCCGCCTGCGGATCGACGGCCCGGGCCGGGACGTGCGCCTCGATGGGGAGAGCATTCCCCTCTCCACCGCCGATTTTGACCTCTTGTGGGAGCTGGCCTGCCACGCCGGCCAGATCCTGGGGCGGGAGGCGCTGTTTCGCAGCCTGCGGGGGCGCGACTACGACGGCCAGGATCGCAGCATGGACGTGGCCATCTCCCGCCTGCGCCGCCGGCTGGGGGACGACAGCAACAACCCGACCCGGATCAAAACAGTACGCCAGAAGGGCTATCTGCTGGTGCCCCAGGCCTGGGAATAAGCCCGCCGAATGACCTTGATGTTCTCTGCTCCCTTCTCCCCTTGCGGGAGAAGGGTTGGGGATGAGGGGCAACAAGGCAATGCCCGACGCAATCCAGGCAAGAGGAGAGCCCCCGATGCGACGCCTGTTTATCCAGTTCTACCTGCTGCTGATGGGCTGCTTCGCCCTGGCCATCCTGCTCATCGGCCTGGTCTATCAGGTCAGCGCCGAGCGGGCGGGGGATCGCTACCTGGAGCGGATGATGCAAGGCTCACTCGGCCTGCTCACCGGCGAGCTGGCCCGGCTGCCACCGGCGCGCTGGCCCGCCCGCACGGCGGAGCAGAGCCGCCAGCTCAACCTGCCGCTGCAGGTTGGTCCCCTCGCCAGCCAGCCCCTCGCCCGCGAGGATCGGGCCTTCCTCGCGGCGGGCAACATCGTCATCGTCGAGGAGGACGACACCTTCCTGCAGCGCATCCCGGGCACGGACCGGGTGCTGATCGTCGGCCCCGTCCCCTACCTCTCCTACCTGCACGAGCTGCGCTGGGTGGACGTGGGGCTGCTGCTGCTCATCGGTCTCTCGCTGGGCCTGCCCATCCTGCTCTGGCTGCGCCCCCACTGGCGCGGCCTGCAGCGGCTGGAGCAGACCGCCCGCCGGGTCGGCGACGGGGATCTCTCCTGCCGCACCGACCTGCCTGCGGGCAGCAGCCTGGGCCGGGTCGGTCGCACCTTCGATCAGATGGCCGAGCAGTTGCAGGCCATGCTGGCCAGCCGCAAGCAGCTGACCGACGCCATCGCCCACGAGCTGCGCACTCCCCTGGTACGGCTGAGATACCGGCTCGCCATGCTGGAGCGGGCCCCCTCGGCAGAGGAGCAGCAGGGGCTGGAGCGGGACCTCGGCGCGCTGGACGCCCTGATCGAGGAGATGCTCACCTACGCCAGGCTCGATCGCCCCGAGCTGCCGCTCCAGTACAGCGAACTGGAGCTGGGCCACTGGGCCGGCAGCCGCCTCGCCGACTGGCAGGCGCTGCGCCCCGAGATCCGGCTCGAACTCGAGTCCCCCGCCGCTCCCCTGCCCTGGCGCGGCGACACCCGCTTGCTGGATCGGGCGCTGGAGAACCTCATCGGCAACGCCCTGCGTCACGCCACCCGCCAGGTGACCCTGCGCATGGCGCGGCAGGGGGGCGACTATCTGCTGGAGGTGGCCGACGACGGGCCCGGCATAGCTCCCGCACTGGCGGGCCAGATCTTCGAGCCCTTCGTGCGGCTGGATCAGAGCCGGGACAGGCGCACCGGCGGCGCCGGCCTGGGGCTGGCCATAGTGCGCAGCATTGCCCGCCACCACGGCGGCGAGGTGCAGCTGCTGCCCAGCCCCAGCGGCGCCCGTTTCTGCCTGACCCTGCCCGTACATTTGGATACACACCGTCACCACTCCCTCACTGAAGCAAACCGGGGGCAGACTTAGGATGAACTCATGGAGAAACGCTCCATGCCATCAACCCGAACGAGGAACTGGAATATGAACAAGCTGATCCCCCTGAGCCTGGCCGCCGTCTTCGCCCTGACCTCCGGCTTCACCATGGCGGCCACCCCGACCAAGGCCGCCGCCCCCCAGGCGACCCAGACCAAGGTCGTGAAGAAGCACCACAAGGCCGCCAAGGCGCCGACCGCCCAGGTGGCTCCCAAGACCAAGTAATCCAACCACAAGCTTCCCGCAATGAAGAGGGGCCCCATCACGGGGCCCCTCTTGTCGCTTGTCCTGCCCTCATCGGCTCAGGTTCACTCCAGCATATAGTCCGCCGGCAGTTCGATGCGGGCCACCCCGGAGGCAACCGCCGCCAGTGCCACGGCACGGGCGACCCGCGGCAGCAGGCGGGCGTCCATGGGCTTGGGAATGACGTACTCCTTGCCGAAGGCGAGTTCACTCACGCCAGCGGCGGTCAGCACCTCGGCGGGCACCGGCTCCCTGGCCAGGGCGCGGATCGCCTCCACTGCCGCAATCTTCATGGCATCGTTGATGCGGCTGGCACGGGCGTCGAGGGCACCGCGGAAGATGAAGGGGAAGCAGAGCACGTTGTTGATCTGGTTCGGGTAGTCGGAACGGCCCGTCCCCATGATGAGATCCCCGCGCACTGCGTGAGCCAGGGCAGGCTTGATCTCGGGGTCCGGGTTGGAGCAGGCGAAGATCACCGGGTTGGGGGCCATCAGGGCCACCGCCTCGGCGGGCAGTACGTCCGGGCCGGAGACGCCGACGAACACGTCAGCCCCGTCGATGACATCCATCAGGGTACGCAGGGGCGTGTCGTTGGCGAAACGCTGCTTGTACTGGTTGAGATCGGTGCGGTCGCTGTGGATCACCCCCTGGCGGTCCAGCATGAAGATATTCTCGGGCGCAGCCCCGCACTTGATCAGCAGGTCCATGCAGGCGGTGGCGGCGGCGCCGGCGCCCATGCAGACGATGCGGCTGCTGCCGATCACCTTGCCCTGCACTTCCAGGGCGTTGAGCAGGCCGGCGGCGGTGACGATGGCGGTACCGTGCTGGTCATCATGGAACACCGGGATGTCGCAGCGGGCGATCAGCGCCTCTTCAATCTCGAAGCACTCGGGGGCCTTGATGTCTTCCAGGTTGATGCCGCCGAAGGTGTCGGCGATGGCGGCCACAGTGTCGATGAACTGGGCGCTGGTCTCGTGCTTCACCTCGATGTCGATGGCGTCGATGCCGGCAAAGCGCTTGAACAGCAGGGCCTTGCCCTCCATCACCGGCTTGGAGGCCAGCGGCCCCAGGTTGCCCAGCCCCAGGATGGCGGTGCCGTTGGAGATGACGGCCACCAGGTTGCCCTTGCCGGTGTAACGGTAGGCATCGGCCGGGTTGGCGGCGATCTCGCGCACCGGCTCGGCGACACCCGGGCTGTAGGCCAGCGCCAGATCCCGCGCGGTCTCGGCGGGCTTGGTGAGGGCGATGGCGATTTTGCCCGGCACGGGCTGGGCATGGTAGTCGAGTGCCTGTTGGCGGAGATCGTGCTGCTGATCGGACATGGGGGACCCCGATACGGAAGTGAATGAGTGGTGCATTGGCTCGCCGATGGGCGAGGGCTGGGGATCATAAAGAAAACCCGCTCCCTTTCACAGCAGAAAGTATTGTCCAGATCTACTGATGAGGCGTTTGTCAGCAGGTAACACCAAATATTAATACCCATTTAGTTATAGATATGGTTTCAATCCATCACGGGTATGCCGGCCCTCTGCTCCGCCTGGCGGGCGATGGCCTCCGTCATCCCCTGGAAGATGAAGAGGTGGAAGGGCAGCATGGCGAGCCAGTAGGCCAGTCCCCAGGCCCCCTGCGGGTGCCAGTGGGCCGTCACCCTGAGCCGGGTCAGGCCGGACTCCAGCGGCTGGATGTTGAACTCCAGCCGCCCGACGCCGGGGGCCTTCATGTTGAACAGCAGATCCAGCCTGCGCCCCTCGTCCACCCCGAGGATCTGCCAGGAGTCCAGCATGTCCCCCTTCACGAAGCGATCCGGGTTGGTGCGCCCCCGGGTCAGGGCCGGGCCGCCGATCAGGTGATCCATCCACTCCCGTACCACCCACAGCTCGTTCATGTAGAAGTAGCGCTGCTCGCCCCCCAGCTGCTGCAGCACCTGCCACACCACCTCGGGGGAGGCGAGGCTGTCTGCCTCGCCGCTGGCGGTGCGATCGTAGAAACCATATTCGGGGTGGCGCCAGCGCAGGCCGAGCGGCGTCTCCTCTCCCTGCTGCTCAGCGCCGAGCCTCTGCTCCAGGGCCAGGCTCTCGGTCAGCGCCTCGTCGAAGCTGAGCAGGGTTTGCGGCAGCAGGGCGCGCAGCGGGCCGTCGTCCGCCGGGATGTCGTGCTTGAGGCCGCCCACCAGCGCCTTGGCCACCGGCTGGGGCACCGAGGTGGCGAACTGCAGCCACCAGGCGGAGAGCCGCGGGCTCAGGAAGGGGAGCGGGATGATGGGGCAACGCTTGCCGATATGGGCGGCGAACTTCTGGAGCTGCTGCTGGTAGCTGAGCAGCTCGGGGCCGGCGGCGTTGAAGATCTGGCCATCCACCCCTTCCGCTTCCACCAGCCCGACCAGATAGTGCAGCAGGTTGGAGAGGGCGATGGGGGGCGTGCGGGATCGCACCCATTTGGGCGTCACCATCATGGGCAGGTTGAACACCAGATCCCGCATCACCTCGAACGCCGCCGATCCGGGACCTATGATGATGCCGGCCCGCAGCTCCACCGTGGGCACGCCGGCCTCCCGAAACAGCTCGCCGCAGTAACGGCGGGAGTTGAGGTGGCGGCTGTTGCAGGGGTCGGGCTGGATGGCACCGAGATAGACGATGCGCCGCACCCCGGCCGCGCGGGCGGCGGCGGCGAAGTTCTTCACCCCCTGCTGCTCCAGCCGGTGAAAACCGGCTCCCGCCCCCATGGCGTGCACCAGATAGAAGACGGTGTCGACCCCCGCCAGCGCGGGCAACAGGGTGATGGGCTTGAGGCTGTCGGCGAGGCGAAACGCCACCCCCTCCGGCAGGCGGCAAGGGTGGCGAGCCCCGGCGATGACCCTGTACCCCAGACCCTGCAGATGGGGCACCAGGTAGGATCCTATGTACCCGGCCGCCCCCATCACCAGACATGTGCGCATCGGCTCTTCTCCCTTGGTTGAGCCAACACCATAGGGCAAAGCGGGGAATTACAGAATGCCGCGCAATAAAAAAGGCACCCGATGGGCGCCTTTTTCAGAATTCTTCAGAAGCAAGATTACTTCTTGGAGGTCAAGCCACCGAAACGCTTGTTGAACTTGTCTACGCGGCCGCCGCTAGAAACTTCTTTCTGCTTGCCGGTGTAGAAGGGGTGGCACTCGGAACACACGTCCAGGTTCAGATCTTTACCGATGGTAGAGAAAGTGTTGATGACGTTACCGCAAGAGCACTTGCAGGTGATGGCTACGTAGTCAGGATGGATACCAGCTTTCATGGACAACCTCAATTATCAGGCCGTGTCGCCATCCGATCTCTTGTCGGACACCACACGATTGTTGAACACAGTTTCAAAGGCTGCGAATAATATAGGAAACGCCTGAGATCAGGCAAGTGGCTTCGCAGAAAAAATAGGCAATCCCTGGTGAATTCTTCCCAAACCCTTGATCTGGTTCGTGTGGCAGTGCCGGTGCCCTTGCGCCGTCATTTCGACTATCTCTCCCCCCTGCCCTTGCCTGCCCCCGGCTGCCGGGTCGAGATCCCGTTCGGCCCCCAGACCCTGGTCGGCCTGGTGGTCGATCATCCGGCCGAGAGTCAGGTGCCGCGCAACAAGCTCAAGCCCATCAAGCGCGTACTCGACAGCGCCCCCGCGCTGGGGCCCGACATCCTGGCGCTGATGGCCTGGAGCGCCTGCTACTACCAGCACCCCCTGGGGGAGGTGCTGCCCCACGCCCTGCCGGTGCTGGTGCGCAAGGGGGAGCCCGCCGCCTATCGGGAGCTGGAGTTCTGGTTCGCCACCGAGGCCGGCATGGCCATCGACCTCAACGAGCTCAAGCGGGCCGCCAAGCAGCAGCAGGCCCTCGCCCTGCTGCGCAAGGGACCGCAGACGCCATCCGCCCTCAAGCAGGAGGAGATCCAGGGCGCCGCCCTCACCGCGCTGGAGAAGAAAGGCTTGCTGGAGAAGCGTTCGCTGGAGCCGAGCCATGACGGCGACTGGGCCGCCCGTTTCGAGCCGGGGGAGGGTCTGCGCCTCAACGGCGAGCAGGCGCTGGCGGTGGCCGCCGTCACCAGCCAGAGCGACAGGTTCGGCGCCTTCCTGCTGGACGGCATCACAGGCTCCGGCAAGACCGAGGTTTACCTGAGCATCCTCGAGCCCCTGCTCAAGGCGGGCAAGCAGGCCCTGGTGATGGTGCCCGAGATAGGCCTCACTCCGCAGACCATCAACCGCTTCCGGCGCCGCTTCAAGGTGCCCGTGGTGGCCATGAACTCCGCCATGAACGACAGGGAGCGGCTCGACGCCTGGCTGGCCTGTCGCGACGGTGGCGCCGCCATCCTGATCGGCACCCGCTCCGCGGTGTTCACGCCGTTCAAGGATCTCGGCATCATCATCATCGACGAGGAGCACGACGGCTCCTTCAAGCAGCAGGACGGTTTTCGCTACCACGCGCGGGATCTCGCCGTGATGCGGGCCCATCGCGCCGGCATCCCTATCCTGCTCGGCTCGGCCACCCCGTCGCTGGAGACGCTGCACAACGCCCGCACCGGCAAGTATCACCACCTCAGCCTGACCCGGCGTGCCGGCAACGCCCAGACCGCCCGCCAGGTGATCCTCGACATCAAGAACGTGCGGCTGCAGGCCGGGCTTTCCCCCCAGTTGGAGCAGCTGATGGCGGAACACCTGGCGGCCGGCAACCAGGTGATGCTGTTTCTCAACCGCCGTGGTTATGCGCCGGCCCTCATCTGCCATCAGTGCGGCTGGAGCGCCGCCTGCGAACGCTGCGACGCCTGGTACACCTGGCACCAGGCCGGGCGGCGGCTGCACTGCCATCACTGCGACAGCGTGCGCCCCCTGCCCCACCACTGCCCCGAATGCGGCAGCAGCGAACTCATCGGCTCCGGGGTGGGCACAGAGCAGCTGGAGCAGCTGCTCACCACTATCTTCCCGCAATACCCCGTGGTGCGCATCGATCGGGACAACACTCGCCGCAAGGGGGAGCTGGAAGTCCATCTCGGCGACATCAAGGCGGGCAAGTACAAGATCCTGATCGGCACCCAGATGCTGGCCAAGGGCCACCACTTCCCGGATGTGACCCTGGTGGGTCTGCTGGATGTGGATGGCGCCCTGTTCAGCGCCGATTTTCGGGCAGCCGAGAAGCTGGCCCAGCTCTACACCCAGGTGGCGGGCCGGGCAGGCCGGGCCAGCAAACCCGGGCTGGTGGTGCTGCAGAGCCACCACCCGGAGCATGCCCTGCTGCAGGATCTGACCCAGAACGGCTATGGCCATTTCGCCGACACGGCGCTGCAAGAGCGCCGCCTGCTGGGGCTGCCGCCGTTCAGCCATCAGGGACTGTTTCGGGCCGAGGCCAATGGCCGGGACGAGGTGCAGCTGTTCCTCGCTCGCCTCGCCGATACCCTGCGCAGCGCCCGCTATCCCCAGGTGCAGGTGCTGGGGCCCATCAGCGGCTTCATGGAGCGCAAGGCGGGGAAGTTTCGCATGCAGTTGCTGGTGCAGGGACCGAGCCGTGCACCGCTGGCCCAGCTGCTGGACTGGGCGGTGAAGGAGCTGGAGGCCTGGCCCGAGACCAAGAAGGTGCGCTGGAGCCTGGATATAGACCCCACGGAGTTGAATTGAGGGTCGCTGCGCTGATCCGATTACGCTTCGCTAATCGAACCTACGTCCCTGCTCCCTTCTCCCCTCGCGGGAGAAGGGTTGGGGATGAGGGGGGAGCCAGAACGCAACGAGGGGGCCTTGGCCCCCTCGTTATTTTTACCCCATGACGGCACCGGCCTATTCGGCGACCTGGGACACCCCGGTCAGCCGCACCTCGACCCGGCGATCCGGGGCCAGGCAGGCGATCATCTGCGCCTTGGCGCCATCCGGGCAACTGCCCCCCGTCACCGGGGAAGACTCGCCCCGCCCCTCGGCGCGTACCTTGTCGGCAAACAGCCCCTTGGCGATGAGATAATCCGCCACGGTACGGGCCCGCTGCTCGGAGAGGGACTGGTTGTAGGCCTCCGAGCCGATGCGATCGGTGTGGCCGATCACGGTCGCCACCCCGTCCTTGGGATTGGCGGCCAGGATCTGGGCAAACAGGTTGTCCAGGGCCTGGCTGGCTTCGGGCTTCAGGGTCGCCTTGTTGAACTCGAACAGCACGTCGGAATCCAGGTTGAACTGCTTCTCCACCAGCACGGGAGCCGGGGCGGGCGCAGGCTCGGGCGCGGGGGTCGGCGCCACCGGCTCGTCGCCTATCTGGCCGAAACGATAGAGCATGCCGACCGACAGCAGGCCGTTGTCCATCTCTATGCCGGACTCATCCAGCGAGGTCTTGCCGAGCGGCGTGGTGTACTGGTATTCGAGGCGGGCGGCCCAGTCCTTGTCGATGGCGTATTCCACCCCCAAGGCCCCCACGAAGGCGGCACCGTGGTACTTGCCCCCACCCGACTCGGTGAGATTGGTGGTGCCGTCGTTGGCCCAGGCATCTATGGTGCTCTCCGTCCAGGCGTAGGCGCCCCCCAGCCGACCATAGATGTCCAGCGCCGTGGTCGCCGGGAAGCCGATCTTCATGGTGGCCTGGATCATCTGGGCCTTGGCTTCCCCATTCAGACCCGCATCGACACCGTTGCCCGAGAAGCGCTGATCCACCTGGTACTTGCCGAGCCAGTCGTAACCCAGCTCGATCGCCACGTTCCGGTTGACCTGATAACCGGCGAAGAGCCCCAGGCCCAGGTCGCTGTGATCCTTGTCCGGATCATAGGTATCGAGCAGATCCTTGACCTGATCGTCGTAATCCACCCCGTAAAAACTGGACCAGCCGGCCTTGCCACCGGCGTACCAGGTGTTGTCCTGGGCGGCAGCCTGCACCGTCCCCGTTGCCATCAGAGCGCCGATCAGGACGGCGAGCATAGATCTGTTCATGGATGAGCCCCTGCAATGAATTGTTATGACGCGACTGCGCCTCTCTTCCCTGACGGGGCCCCGAATCCAAGCCCCGTCTTCAGATTATCCCATCTGCAACCAGCCTCAAACGACCAGGGCCTCAGGAGTGTGATATTGGCGACATTATCGACCACCGTGCCCCCAATCATGGGGGGTTGGAACGTCGCCCATAAAAAAACGAAGAGCCGGGCTCTTCGTTTCTCATCTCGTAGCGCGGATCGTCAAGCCGCCGTCACTGACTGCCCTGGCTCGCCAGGAACAACCGGTAGGCGGGATCGTCGCTCACCTCCTTCCAGCCGTAGCCAATCTCGTGCAGGTAGTCGTGGAAGGCGGCCACGTCCTCGTCCGGCAGCTCGAAGGCACAGAGCACCCGGCCATAGTCGGCACCGTGGTTGCGGTAGTGGAACAGGCTGATGTTCCAGCGGCAGCCCAGGGTCTCGAGGAAGCGCATCAGGGCCCCCGGCTGCTCCGGGAACTTGAAGCTGTAGAGCCGCTCACCGAGCGGCCGGGCAGGCCGGCCACCAATCATGTATCGCACGTGGTTCTTGGCCAGCTCGCTCTCGGTCATGTTGACCACCGGATAGCCGTTACCGCCGAGCTGATCGATGATCTGGCCGAGCTCCTCGTCACCGCCGGTGAGGCGCACCGAGACGAACAGCGACGCCTGCTCGGCATCGGCGTAGCGGTAGTTGAACTCGGTCACCATGCGGGGCCCGAGCTGACGGCAGAAGTCGAGGAAGGCCCCCTTGCGCTCGGGGATGGTCACCGCCAGCATGCCCTCGCGCTTCTCGCCTATCTCGCAGCGCTCCGACACGTAGCGCAGGCTGTGGAAGTTGACGTTGGCGCCCGACAGAATGGCCGCCATCCGCCCGCCCTTCACCTGCTCCCGCTCGCTATAGGCCTTGAGGCCGGCCAGGGACAGGGCCCCCGACGGCTCGGCGATGGCGCGGCAGTCGTCGAAGATGTCTTTCAGCGCGGCGCAGATCTGGTCGTTGGAGACGGTCACCACCTCGTCCAGATACTGGTTGCACAGGCGGAAGGTCTCCTCGCCGATGCGCTTGACCGCCACCCCGTCCGCAAACAGGGAGACCCGCTCCAGGTTGACCGGCTCGCCGGCCGCCAGCGCGGCCTTGAGGCAGGCGGAGCCCTCCGCCTCCACCCCGATCACCTTGACGTCCGGCAGCAGCTGCTTGATGTAGACCGCCACCCCGGCGGCCAGGCCGCCGCCCCCCACCGGCACGAAGACGTGGGTGAGGTGGGTATCCTGCTCCAGCAGCTCCTTGCCGATGGTGCCCTGACCCGCGATCACCTCGACGTCGTCAAAGGGCGGGATCAGGGTATAGCCCTCGCTCTCGGCGAGGCGGCGGCTCTCGCCATAGGCCTCGTCGAAGCTGTTGCCAAACAGCAGCACGTTGCCGCCCTGACGGCGCACCGCGTCGATCTTGATGTCTGGCGTGGTCTTGGGCATCACTATGATCGCCTTGATACCGAGCTTGGCAGCCGACAGGGCGACCCCCTGGGCGTGGTTGCCCGCCGAGGCCGCCACTACGCCGCGCGCCTTCTGCTCCTGGGTCAGGGTGGCGATCTTGTGGTAGGCGCCGCGCAGCTTGAAGGAGTGGACCGGTTGCAGGTCCTCCCGCTTCAGGCTGACGTGATTGCCGAGCCGCTCGGAGAGCTTCTTCAGGGTTTGCAGGGGGGTGACCCGCGCCGCCTCGTAGACGGGGGAGAGCAGCACCTTGCGCAGATAATCCGCCGCAGAGACCATGGCTTATTCCCCCAGCATCGAGCGATCGCGCACCGCGCCTTTATCGGCGCTGGTGGCGAACATGGCGTAGGCACGCAGGGCGAATGAGACCTGACGCTGGCGATCCAGCGGCTTCCAGCCACGGGCTTCGACGGCCACGCGACGGGCGGCCAGCACGCTGTCGGCCACCTCCAGCACCATGCTGCGGGCCGGGATGTCGATGTTGATGATGTCGCCATCCTCCACCAGACCGATAGTGCCGCCGGAGGCCGCCTCCGGCGAGACGTGGCCGATGGAGAGACCCGAGGTACCGCCGGAGAAGCGGCCATCGGTGATCAGGGCGCACGCCTTGCCCAATCCCATCGACTTGAGATAGGTGGTGGGGTAGAGCATCTCCTGCATGCCAGGGCCCCCTTTCGGCCCTTCGTAGCGGATCACCACCACCTCACCGGCTTTCACCGTGCCGTCCAGGATGCCGCTCACCGCGCTCTCCTGGCTCTCGAACACCCGGGCCGGGCCACGGAAGCGGAGGTTCTCCTCATCCACCCCGGCGGTCTTGACGATGGCGCCGTTCAGCGCCAGGTTGCCGGCGAGCACGGCGAGGCCGCCCTCCTGGCTGTAGGCGTTGTCGAAGGAGCGGATGCAGCCTTCCGCTCTGTCCAGATCCAGCTCGGGCCAGCGGCAATCCTGGCTGAACGCCTTGGTGGTGCGGATCCCGGCCGGGCCGGCGCGGTAGAAGTCGTGCACCGCCTTGTCATCGCAGCGGCTCACGTCGTACGCCTCAAGCAGCTCGCTGAGCGAGGTGCCGAGCACATTGCGGGCATCCCCGTGCACCAGGCCCGCCTTCTCCAGCTGGCCAAGGATGGCGACCACGCCGCCGGCGCGGTGCACGTCCTCCATGTGGTATTTCTGGGTGGAGGGCGCCACCTTGCACAGCTGGGGCACCTTGCGGGACATGCGGTCGATGTCGGCCATGGTGAAGTCGACACCCGCCTCCTGGGCCGCCGCCAGCAGGTGCAGCACGGTGTTGGTGGAACCCCCCATGGCGATATCCAGCGCCATGGCGTTCTCGAACGCCGCCTTGGTGGCGATGTTGCGCGGCAACGCCGAGGCATCGTCCTGCTCATACCAGCGCTTGGCCAGGGTGACGATGCGCTGGCCCGCCAGCTTGAACAGCTGCTCGCGATCCGCGTGGGTCGCCAGCAGGGAGCCGTTGCCCGGCTGGGAGAGACCGAGTGCCTCGGTCAGGCAGTTCATGGAGTTGGCGGTGAACATGCCGGAGCAGGAGCCGCAAGTGGGGCAGGCGCTGCGCTCGATCTGATCGCTCTGGGCATCGGAGACCTTGGGGTCTGCCCCCTGGATCATGGCGTCCACCAGATCCAGCTTGATGATCTGGTCGGAGAGCTTGGTCTTGCCCGCTTCCATGGGGCCGCCGGAGACGAAAATCACCGGGATGTTGATGCGCAGGGCCGCCATCAGCATCCCCGGGGTGATCTTGTCGCAGTTGGAGATGCAGACCATGGCGTCGGCGCAGTGGGCGTTGACCATGTACTCCACCGAGTCGGCGATGAGTTCGCGGGACGGCAGGGAATAGAGCATGCCACCGTGGCCCATGGCGATGCCGTCATCCACGGCGATGGTGTTGAACTCCTTGGCGACCCCGCCGGCCGCCTCGATCTCCCGGGCCACCAGCTGGCCGAGATCCTTGAGATGCACGTGACCGGGCACGAACTGGGTGAAGGAGTTGACCACGGCGATGATGGGCTTGCCGAAATCCTGATCGGTCATGCCGGTGGCACGCCAGAGGGCGCGGGCCCCGGCCATGTTACGTCCGTGGGTGGTGGTGGCGGATCTCAACTTCGGCATTGTCTCTACTCCCTGAATGCCCCTGGGGCGCATTGTCTTTCAACATGAATGTGTGATTCGCGGATCGGGAATCGATCCTGGTGAAGGCACCTCGGGGAGCCTTCACCGGAAGCGACTCGGGGAGGCGTGACGCCTCCCCGCTCTCATCAGTCGTTGACGGGGGTCAGCCAGCCCCACTTGTCTTCGGTCTGGCCGTTGAACAGGCCGAAGAAGGCGTTCTGCAGCTGTTCGGTCACCGGGCCACGGCAACCGGCGCCCACCTTCATCCGATCCACCGAGCGCACCGGGGTCACCTCGGCGGCCGTGCCCGTCATGAAGATCTCGTCCGCGACGTAGAGCGCCTCGCGGGGCAGCGCCTGCTCCCGCACCTCATAACCCAAGTCACGCGCAAGCGTCATGATGGTGTCACGGGTGATGCCGGGCAGGATGGCGGCGGTGGCAGGCGGGGTGAACAGCACGCCGTTCTTCACCAGAAACAGGTTCTCCCCCGCCCCTTCGCTCAGGTAGCCGTTCACGTCCAGCGCCAGCCCCTCGGCGAAGCCGTTGCGCTTGGCCTCGCGGCTGATGAGCTGGGAAGAGAGGTAGTTGCCGCCCGCCTTGGCGCCGGTGGGGATGGTGTTGGGGGCGAGCCGGTTCCAGGAGGTGACGCAGACATCCACCCCGTTTTTCAGCCCCTCTTCACCGAGATAGGCGCCCCAGGGCAGGGCCGCGACCATGAGGTCTGCCTTGGCATCCAGCGGCGGATGCAGCCCCAGCCCCACGTTGCCGACAAAGGCCAGCGGACGCAGGTAGCCGCTTTTCAGGCCGTTCTCGCGCACCACGGTGCGGCAGGCTTCATTCACTTCGGCCTCGCTGTAGGGGACATCCATCCAGTAGATCTTGGCGGAGTCGAACAGGCGGTGGGTGTGCTCCTGCAGGCGGAAGATGCAGGTGCCCCTGGGGGTGTCATAGGCGCGCACCCCCTCGAACACGGAGGAGCCGTAGTGCAGGGCGTGGCTCATGACGTGCACCTGGGCATCTTGCCAGGGCACCAGCTTGCCGTTGAACCAGATGTATTGAGGGTGGGAAGGCTGTGACATTGGCTTGGCTCCTTAAGCGCTGATCCGGGATGGCTGTTCCAGTGCATCGACCCGGGAGACGTCCACCAGCTTGTTCAGCTGGCTCCACAACTGCTGGATGGGACGCACCGACTCGACAGTAACCGTGATCCGCAGCTGTTGGCAATCCTGCTCCATGTGCAGGGCATTGAGGGCGAAGCCGCGGTGGCGGACCACCCGCAGCACTCGCTCCATCACTTCGGGTCTGGGCTGGGCATGGATATGCAAGGTGTGCTGGTGCTGACTGTGCTGACTCATGGGCGTTGCTCCATCATCTTGTGGTTGGCGACTCCTGGCGGAACCAGGGGCCAGACGTTTTCTTCCTCTGAAATGGCCACATGCAGCAGATAGGCGGTCTCGCTCGCCAGCAGGCGATCGAGCGCCGGGGCTATCTCCTCCTTGCATGTGATGGTCTCGCCGGGGATGCCGAAGGCGGCGGCCAGGGCGATGAAGTCGGGGTTGTCGGACAAATTGGTCTCGCTGTAGCGACCGTCGAAGAACAGCTCCTGCCACTGACGCACCATGCCGAGGCGCTGGTTGTCCAGCAGCACCATCTTCACCTTGAGCTGGGCACGGCGGATGGTGCCGAGCTCCTGCACGTTCATCATGAAGGAGCCGTCACCACTTACCAGCACCACTTCATCCTCCGGGCGCGACATCTTGGCGCCGATGGCGGCGGGCAGGCCGAAACCCATGGTGCCGAGACCGGCGCTGGAGAGGTGGTTGCGCGGGCTGGTGAAGCGCATGTGCTGGGCCACCCACATCTGGTGCTGACCCACGTCGCAGGCCACCACGCTGCTCTCCGCCAGCCGGGCGGAGAGCGCCTTGAGCAGGGCCGGGGCGTAGATGGCCTGGCCAGGGTGGTCGTAGCGAAACGCATATTCCCGGGCCATGGCGGCGCAGTGCTCACGCCAGCGGTCGATGTCGAGAGTCATGGCGAGGCGTGGCAGCACCTGTTTCAGATCCTGGGTGATACCCACCTCGGCGGCGCGGCGCTTGCCGAACTCGGCGGCATCCACGTCCAGGTGGATCACCTTGGCCTCCGGGGCGAACTCCTCCAGCTTGCCGGTCACCCTGTCATCGAAACGGGCGCCCACCACCAGCAGCAGGTCGCACTGCTGCACCGCGAGGTTGGCGGCCTTGGTGCCGTGCATGCCGAGCATGCCGAGATAGACGGGACTGTCGGGATCGAGCGCCCCTATCCCCTTGAGGGTGGTGACCGCCGGCATGCCGGTCGCGGCGGCAAATTCGCGCAGCTGCTGCTCGGCATTGGCCATCCCCACACCGCCACCGACGTAGAGCACGGGACGCTCGGCAGCGGCCAGCAGGATGCGGGCGGCCTTCAGGTCGGCCGGATTGAGATGTTCGGGCTCCGCCACCGCAAACAGCGGGCTCTGGGAGGGAACGGCGGCCAGTTGCACATCCTTGGGCAGGTCGATCAGCACCGGGCCAGGGCGCCCCTCGCTGGCGATGGCGAAGGCCTCGGCAATCACCTGAGGCAGATCCGCCACGTCCGTCACCATGAAGGAGTGCTTGGTGCAGGAGAGGGACATGCCGAGCACGTCGACCTCCTGAAACGCATCTGTCCCGACGGCGGCGCAGGGCACCTGGCCGCTGATGGCCACCAGGGGCACGGAATCCAGCAGCGCCTCCGCGAGACCGGTCACCAGGTTGGTGGCA
Organism: Aeromonas sp. FDAARGOS 1409; assembly: GCF_019048705.1. Lineage (NCBI taxonomy): Bacteria > Pseudomonadati > Pseudomonadota > Gammaproteobacteria > Aeromonadales > Aeromonadaceae > Aeromonas > Aeromonas sp. FDAARGOS 1409. The sequence continues at coordinate 1,504,574 of NZ_CP077395.1, read as the reverse complement.
CCGGGGCCGGAGGTGGCGATGCAGACCCCCACCTGACCGGAGGCGCGGGCATAACCTACAGCCGCCATGGCGGCCCCCTGCTCATGGCGGCAGAGCTGATGGGCCAGACCGCCGTCATACAGGGCATCGTAGACCGGCATGATGGCCCCGCCCGGGTAACCAAACACCTGGGTCACACCCTGTTTCTTGAGAGCCTGTACCAAAAACTGCGCGCCGTTCATGTGGAAAATCCTGTCCTTTGGTCGAAAAAAAACCCCCGGGCCTTAAGGCTCGGGGGTCGCTTGTTTCGTTCTGTCCGGTGGTGGGTCTATCCCTTGTTCCGTGCAGCCAAACGAGCCCCGAGCGGTGAGATAATAATCACCACTAGGACCACGATAATGCTGACGAAACGGGAGGCCATGTTCATAGTTACAACCGGAAATCCTGTGAAATAGGGGCGGAGCTTGCCGCGAATGGCTATTAGAACTAGCACGGTGATTTTTATTGGGCAAGCGATTTTTGCCTGACAAGACTCTGAATTTGACTGAGTCAGAACGCGCCAGTTGGAACAAAAAACTAATAAAAAACGGTTAACCAGCACATACATCAAACCAAGGACGGGATTTATGTCATTAGCTGTGGTTTATAGCCGTGCCAGCCTGGGGATCACGGCGCCGCAAGTCACGGTGGAGGTGCACCTCTCCAACGGTCTGCCCGCCTTCAACATGGTGGGGCTGCCGGAAACCTCGGTGAAAGAGTCGCGGGATCGGGTACGCAGCGCCCTGCTCAACGGCAACTTCGAGTTCCCGGCCAAGCACATCACGGTCAACCTGGCCCCCGCCGACCTGCCCAAGGAGGGGGGCCGTTTCGATCTGGCCATCGCCATCGGCATTCTCGCTGCTTCCAAGCAGATACCGGCAAAATACCTGCTTGATCACGAATTTTTGGGGGAGCTGGCCCTGACCGGCGAGATCCGCCCCGTACTCGGGGTGCTTCCCTCGGTGCTCGCCTGCCGCGACGCGGGCCGCACCCTGCTGGTGCCGCGGGAGAACGGCCCCGAGGCTTCGCTTATTCAGGATGCCGAGGTGCGCACCGCCCACCAGCTGCTGGCGGTCACCGCCTGGCTGGCAGGCCAGTACGAGCTCCCGTTGCCGGAGCCCCAGAGCACGGAGACGCCGCCCGATGTGCCGGATCTGCAGGACGTGATCGGCCAGTCCCAGGCCAAGCGGGCACTGGAGATCGCCGCCGCCGGCAGCCACAACCTGCTGTTCATCGGCCCGCCCGGTACCGGCAAGAGCATGCTGGCGAGCCGGCTGCCCGGCATTCTGCCGCCGCTGAGCGAACAGGAGGCGCAGCAGACCGCCGCCATCCACTCCATCGGCGGCCTCACCCCGCGGGCCGGTCACTGGCACCACAGACCCTATCGTACGCCGCACCACAGCGCCTCGGCGGTAGCCCTGGTGGGCGGTGGCAGTCACCCTCGTCCTGGCGAAATATCCCTGGCCCACAACGGCGTGCTGTTTCTGGACGAACTGCCCGAGTTCGAGCGCAAGGTGCTCGACTCCCTGCGCGAACCGCTGGAGACGGGCCACATCACCATCAGCCGCGCCGCCCGCCAGGTGGACTTTCCCGCCCGCTTCCAGCTGGTGGGGGCCATGAACCCCAGCCCCTGCGGCCACTATGGCGACGGCCAGACCCGCTCCAGTCCGGACCAGATCCTGCGCTACCTCGGCAAGCTCTCAGGCCCCTTCCTCGACCGGTTCGACCTGACGGTGGAGGTGCCGCTGCTGCCCAAGGGGAGCCTGACCGGCAAGGCACAGCGGGGGGAATCGAGCGGTCAGATCCGCGAACGGGTGCTGAGGGCGCGCGAGCGGATGCTGGCCCGCAACGGCAAGCTCAACAACCTGCTGGACAGCCGTGAAATCGAAGAAATTTGCCGTTTATCACCGCAGGATGCCGAATTTCTGGAGAACGCCATCCAGAAGCTGGGGCTCAGCATCCGGGCCTGGCACCGGATCCTGCGGGTGTCGCGCACCATCGCCGATCTCGCAGGGCGGCCCGCCATCGAGAGGGAGCATCTCATCGAGGCGCTCGGTTACCGGGCCATGGACCGGCTGCTGACGCGCCTGCGCGGCGGCCAGTGAAGGCGGAGCAAGCGACACGGGGATCCCCGTCCGGGGAGGGCGTCTCCATGGTCTAGCCGCGGATCGGCTGATATCATGACCACAGATCTGACCACTTGGTTGCCATCCACCGACACGAAAACGGATTCCACCATGCCCAACAAGCTGATAGAGCGACTGCGCGGCAGCCTCTCGACCCTGCTCTATTTCATCAACACCCTGTTCTGGTTTGCCCCCGTCCTGCTGCTTGGCCTCATCAAGCTGCTGCTGCCCATCAAGGGGTGGCGCACCCTGTGCAACGCGCTGCTGGATGGCTGCGCCGGCTGCTGGATAGGTTTCAACAACCTGATCCAGAAAACCATCATCAGGACCCCTTTCGAGGTGGTCGGAGTGGACAAAGGGCGCCGGAATGAGTGGTATATGGTGATTGCCAACCATCAATCCTGGGTCGACATACTGGTATTGCAGCGGATTTTTAATCAGAAAATCCCCTTCCTGAAGTTTTTCCTCAAGAAAGAACTGATTTGGGTACCTTTTCTCGGTCTGTCCTGGTGGGCCCTCGACTTCCCCTTTATGCGACGTTATTCCCGAAAATTTCTGGAAAAACACCCGCATCTGAAAGGAAAAGACATAGAAACCACGCGAAAGGCCTGTGCCAAATTCTGCCACATTCCGGTGAGCGTGATGAACTTCGTGGAGGGCACCCGCTTCACCACCGGCAAGCACGACAAACAGGGGGCACCCTATCGTCATCTGCTTGCCCCCCGGGCGGGTGGCATCGCCTTTACCCTGGCGGCCATGGGTGATCAACTGCACAAGCTGGTGGATGTGACCATCGCCTATCCGGGTGGCATCCCCAGTTACTGGGACTTCATGTGCGGTCGAGTCAGGGAGATCAAGGTTCGGGTCCGCTTTCTGCCGATCGAACGCAATCTGGTGGGGGATTACTTCAATGACCCCGAGTTCCAACAAGAGTTTCAACAGTGGTTGAACGGGATCTGGCACGAGAAAGATCAGACCCTGGGCCAACTGCTGGCGGACAAGACGCAGTAAGACATCCATGCCAAACCTGCTCCCCGGCCCCCTGGTGCTGCTCATCAGCGCCGGCCTGACCATATTGTTTACCGCCCTGTGCGCCAGCCTGATCCTGCTGGTGTCCCTGGCCAAGCTGCTGCTCCCCGTGCCGGCCTTCGGCCGTGCCTGCAGCCGGCTCAACAACCGCTTCATGCGGTTGTGGCTGGCCTGCAACGCCCTGGTGATCCGCCTCACCACCCGCATCGACTGGCAGGTGGAGGACGACACCCGGCTGCGCAAGGATGGCTGGTATCTCATCATCAGCAACCACCTGAGCTGGACCGACATTGTCGTGCTCGGTCACCTGTTCCGCGACCGGCTGCCGGTGCCCAAGTTCTTCATGAAGCACGAGCTCATCTACATCCCGCTGCTGGGGCTCGCCTGCTGGGGGCTGGACATGCCCTTTATGCGCCGCTATTCGAGAGAGTTTCTGCTGCGCAACCCGCACCTGCGGGGCAAGGACATCGAGACCACCCGCAACGCCTGCGAGAAGTTTCGCCATATCCCCACCACCGTCATCAACTTCGTGGAGGGCACCCGCTTCACCGAGGCGAAGCGCGACGCCTCCCGATCCCGCTTTCGCCACCTGATGCCCCCCAAGGCAGCGGGGCTCGCCTTCACCCTGGCGGCCATGGGCGATCAGTTCGACAGCCTGATCAACGTCACCATCAGCTACCCGGACAACCCCGAGACCCCCTTCAAGGACTTCCTGATGGGGCGGATGAAGCGCATTCGGGTGCGGATCGAGGAGCTGCCGGTGGACGAGCAGCTGGTGGGGGATTACTTCAACGACAAGCAGTTCAAGCGCGGCTTCCAGGAGTGGCTGAACCGGCGCTGGCAGGAGAAGGACGAGGTGCTGGAAGGCTGGCAGCAGGCTCAGGCGCCCGCGGCGTTGACCGCCAAGGAGAGCGCCGACGCCAGCTCGGGCAGCTGATCCTCGCTGAACACGGCGATGCCGTGGCGGCGCAGCAGGGCCGTGGTCTTGCCCTCGCCCACCACGGATTGCCCCTCGAAGCGGCCGTTGTAGATGCGGCCGCTGCCACAGGAGGGGCTCCCTTCTTTCAGCAGGGCGAAGCGGATGCCCTGGGCCTGGCAGAGCTCGAGCGCCAGCAGGGCACCCCGATCGAACTCCGCCGTCACATCCAGCCCACCCTCGGTCACGACCCTCTCCCCCTGCCGCTCGGCGGGTGGACGCGGGGTCGGCAGACCGCCCGCCACCTCGGGGCAGAAGGCCAGCACCCGCCCCTCGGCACCGAGGGCCTTCAGCCAGTCGCTGACAATCCCCTTGCTCCGACCGTCGTAGCGCACCGGCTGACCCAGCAAACACGCGCTCACCAGCACCTTGTGCAAGCAGACATCCTTCATGCTTCCGCTCCGTTCATCACCTGGTCGAACATCACGCAGCAGGGGCTCTCCAGCCGGTAGAGGATGGCGGGGCGCTGCTTGCCGGTGCGCTTGCGACCGGTGTCCACCAGGATCTCGGCACGGTGGATCCGCTTGCGAAAGGCGGCCGTGTTCATGGGGGTCTGCAGGACGATCTCGAACGCCCGCTGCACCTCCGAGAGGGTGAACTCGGCCCCCAGCAGGTGCAACGGCAAGGTGCTGTAGCGGCTCTTGATCCGCAGCCGCTCCAGCCCCATGGCGACCAGCTGGCCGTGATCGAAGGCGAGATCCAGGCCGGGCAGGTCGGCAAGCGGGTGCCAGCAGCCGCGCACGGCCCCTGCCTCTGGCTCCGCCAGGCACAGATAAACGAGCGTGGTCGACCATCCCCGGGGATCCCGCTCCAGGTTGCCCAGGGTACAGACCTGCTCGCTGTAGCACTGCTCCAGTCCCCACTGCGCCAGCAATCGGTGGCGGGCGGCATCCAGATCCCGGTCCCGGGTCTCGTCGATGCGCAGGGCCGGCAGTTGCCAGCAGTGGGCAAAGGGGGGGCGATCCCGGGTCTCGAGGAGCAGTTCGAGCCGCTCCTCGCGCAACCGCAGCACCACCATATCCAGACTCATTCTCGGCATCCTGGTCGACCTGCTCGCCTTCTAATAATGTTTGGTAGATAATATCACAAGAATACTATGTGAAGGAGCCGTCCATGGGAATCGTCGCCAGCCTGGATATTGATGCGCAGAAGGGGTTCAGCCCCCTCTGCCCGAATGAACTGCCCGTCGCGGGCGGGGACGAGATAGTGGCCGCCCTCAACGCTCAGGCTACCCTCGCCAGCCTGCGGATCGGCAGCAAGGATGCCCACCCCGTGAACGCCGCCTGGGTGGTGAGCGAGCCGGCCGCCATGCTGCAACCCCTTGCGCTGGCGAATGCCGATCTCACCTGGCCGGCCCATTGCGTGCCGGGCACCCCGGGGTTCGAGCTGCTGGACGGCCTGCCCGCCCCCATCGATTACGACTTCTTCGTCTGGAAGGGGGTCGAGCCTGATCTGCATCCCTATGGCGCCTGCTACCACGATCTGGCAGAGCGGCGCAGCACCGGGCTCATCGAGTTCCTGCAGGCCCGCAATGTCGCGACTGTGCTGGTGGGCGGCCTCGCCACCGACTACTGCGTCAAGACCAGCGTGCTGCAGCTGCGCCGCGCCGGTTTTAGGGTGATCGTCCATCTCGATGCCTGCCGCGGCATTGCCCCCGGGACGGTGGCCCAGGCCCGCACCCAGATGATCGAGGCCGGTGCCGAGCTGGCCCAGACCCTGGCCGATGTACAACGCCTGCTGGACGCCTGATATGCCCCCCATCCTCTACAGCCTGCTCGATACCGACGCCCGCACCTTACCCATGCAGCAGGGGAACGACACTGTTCGCTCCCGCCTGCGAGGAGCCTGACATGCCTCCCATCCTCCACAGCCTGCTCGACACCGACGCCTACAAGCTGCACATGCAGCAGGCGGTGTTCCACCGCTACCCGGATGCCGAGGTGGTGGCCGAATTCCACAGCCGCAACGAAGAGGATCTGCTGCCCATGATGGGCCAGATCGAGGAGCAGTTGCGCCTCGCCGGCTCCCTGCGCCTGACCCGCTCCGAACTCGATTTCCTGGCCGAACGCCCCTTCTTCACCGCCGACTATCTGGATCACCTGCGCCGCAAGCCACTGGATGCCTCATTGCTCAAGGTGTTCGAGCGGGATGGGCGCATCAATGTGCGGGTCGAGGGGCCCTGGCAGGACGTCATCCTGTGGGAGATCCCGGTGCTCGCTATCATCAGCGAGATGCGCAACCGCTTCCGCTACCCCCAGTTCGGGGTGAGCCAGGCGCTGGCGCGACTCGACCAGAAGCTCGACAAGCTGGAGCGGGAGCTGAGCCCGGCGGAGATGCAGGAGTTCAACCTCATCGACTTCGGCACCCGCCGCCGCTTCTCCCACGCGGTGCAGGATGCCGTGGTGGGCCGCCTCCAGGAGCGGCTGCCGGCGTTTCGCGGCACCAGCAATTACCAGCTGGCACGCAAGTACCGGCTGCCGGCGGTGGGCACCCAGGCCCACGAGTGGTTCCAGGCCCATCAGCAGCTCGGCTTCCCGCTGGAGCTCAGCCAGCGCGCGGCCCTCACCAGCTGGCTGGATGAATTCACCAATCACCTCGGCATCGCGCTCACCGACTGCATCACCATGGATGCCTTCCTGCGCGACTTCGACTTCGAGCTGGCCAGCCGCTACCAGGGGCTGCGCCACGACTCCGGCGACCCCGTGGTGTGGGGGGAGAAGGCCATCAGCCACTACCAGCGCCTCGGCATCGATCCCGCCACCAAGACGCTGGTGTTCTCGGACGGCCTGGATCTCGACAAGGCGGTCCAACTGTTCCGCCACTTCCGTGGCCGCATCAACACCAGCTTCGGCATCGGCACCAAGCTCACCTGCGATCTGCCGGGCGTCACCCCCATGAACATCGTCTTCAAGCTGATGGAGTGCAACGGCGGCCCGGTCGCCAAGATCTCCGACAGCCCGGGCAAGACCCTGTGCCGGGATGCGGACTTCATCCGCAACCTCAAGCAGGCGTTCCACGTCGGGGTATAAGACGCCTTTTTGAGTGCCCCATCTTGCGCACTGCGCCGATGGCCCCCTACCATGACTCACCTGAAAGGTCCGGCCCCCGTCGGACCTTTCGCTTGTTTGAACGCCAGACCACAAGGAACCGCCCATGACCTCCAAATGGATATTTGCCCTCACCACTCTGTTCGCCAGCCTGGGTGCCGTCGCCGCCGAGCCGCTGCGGGTCTCCGCCATCCCGGACGAGGCCCCCACCGAACTGCAGCGCAAGTTTGCCCCCCTGGGTGACTACCTGGCCGAGAAGACGGGCCGCGAGGTGGTGTTCGTGCCGGTCAACGACTACGCCGCCGTGGTCGAGGCGCTGGCCGCCGGCAAGCTGGACATGGCCTGGCTCGGGGGCTTCACCTATGTGCAGGCCCATCGCCGTGCCGACAAGGTGGTACCCCTGGTGCAGCGCCAGGAAGACGCCCAGTTCACGTCCAAGTTCATCGCCAACGTCGACAGCGGCATCAAGACCCTGGCCGACACCAAGGGCAAGGACTTCGCGTTCGGTTCCCCCTCCTCCACCTCGGGTCACCTGATGCCGCGCCACTTCCTGGCCGAGCAGGGCATCAACCCGGAGCGTGACTTCGCCCACGTTGCCTTCTCCGGCGCCCACGACGCCACCGTCGCCTGGGTCGCCTCCGGCAAGGTGCCGGCCGGCGCGCTCAACGCCTCGGTGTGGGAGAAGCTCGTGGAAGAGGGCAAGGTCGATACCGCCAGGGTCAAGGTGATCTGGACCACGCCGACCTACTTTGACTACAACTGGACGGTGCGCGGCGATCTGGATCCGGCCCTTCAGGAGAAGATCAAACAGGCCTTCCTCAGCCTGGATCCGGCGGTGCCCGCTCAGGCCGAGATCCTCAAGCTGCAACGCGCCAGCCGCTTCATCGAGACCAGGCCCGAGAACTACCAGGGCATCGAAGCCGCCGCGACCCAGGCCGGCCTGCTGAAGTGATCGCCGTCGCGCTGGACGGGAAAGGATTGCGGCTCGGGCAGAGCCGCATCCTGCACCCGCTTCATCTGCAGATAGCCGCGGGGGAGTGCGTGGCCGTCATCGGGCCGAGCGGCGCGGGCAAGACCAGCCTGCTGCGGCTGATCGCCACCGAGCTGCGCGGCGAGGGCGAGCTCACCCTCTGGGGCCAGGATCCCTGGGCCCTCTCCACCCGGGCCCGCCAGCGGCTGCGCAGCCGGATCGGCATGGTCTGGCAGCAGCCTCCGCTGCCCGCCTCCCAGCCGGTGGTGACCGCCGTGCTGGCCGGCCGCCTCGGTCAGTGGTCCCTCGGCCGCTCCCTGATCTCCCTGCTGCGCCCCCGGGATCCCGACGGTGCTCGGGCCGAGCTGGCCCGCCTCGGCCTCGCCGACAAGTGGCAGCAGCGCTGCGGCGAGCTCTCCGGCGGCCAGCTGCAACGGGTCGGCATCGCCCGGGTGCTCTACCAGCAGCCGGACCTGATCCTGGCGGACGAGCCTGTCTCCGCCCTCGATCCCGTGCTCGCCCAGAGCAGCCTGGATGCCCTGCTGGCCCAGGCCCGCACCCGGGGAAGCACCCTCGTCGCCAACCTGCACGCAGTCGAGCTGGCCCTCGACCGTTTCCCCCGCATCATCGGCCTGCGGGAGGGGCGGGTGCAGTTCGACTGCCCGGCGGCGGCCGTCACCCCGGCCATGCTGGCCGAGCTCTACGCCGGTGACGACGAGGCGGCAGCGTGTTTGGTCTGACCCTCCACTGGCGTCATCCCCTGCCCTGGTTGCTGCTGCTCATCGGCTACAGCCTGTGGCAGCAGGCCGACGGCTGGCTCGGCCTGTTCGATGGCCAGAGCTGGCGGCAGATGGGCAACTTTGTCGCCACCAGCTGGCCGCCCCGTTTTGATCGGGACTTTCTCGCCCTGACCCTGACCGCGACTCTGGAGAGCCTGGCGGTGGCGACCCTGGGGCTGGCGGGCGCCCTGCTGCTCGGCGTGCCGTTCGCCCTGCTCGGCTCGCGCGCCCTGTCGCTCGCCGAACTGGGCCCGGTCCCCAGCCCGCTGCGCGGCGCCTTGCGGGCCCTCTCGCGCCTCGTCGCCATCCTGCTGCGCAGCCTGCCCGAGCTCATCTGGGCGCTGCTGTTCGTGCGCCTGTCGGGGCTCGGACCGCTGGCCGCCATCCTGGCCATCGCCGTCAGCTACGGCGGCATGCTGGCCAAGGTCTACAACGAGATCATGGAGAGCGGCGCCCTGCAACCGGCCCGCGCCCTGCTGCTCGGCGGCAGCGGCCGGTTGCAGGCGCTCTGGTATGGCGTGCTGCCCGCGGTGCGCCAGGAGCTGCTCTCCTACACCGTCTATCGCTGGGAGTGCGCCCTGCGCGCCTCCGTCATCATGGGCTTCGTCGGGGCGGGCGGGCTCGGCCAGCAGCTCGAGCTCTCCCTGCGCATGTTTGCCGGCGGCGAGGTGATGACCCTGCTGCTGGCCTTCATCCTGCTGGTGACCCTGGCGGACGGCCTCAGCGCCTGGCTGCGCCACAGCCGCTCCCCCGGCCTGCTGTTGCTGATCTGCCTGGGGCTGGCCGGGGTCCTGGCCCTCTATCGGCTCGACTGGCGCATGTTGAGCTTCTCCCTGGACGGCCTGGGCGCCTTCGTGGGGGAGTTTCTGCGACCGGACTGGTCATGGCCCTTCCTCAAGGCTGTGGGCACAGGCCTGCTCGATACGGTGCAGATGGCGCTGCTGAGCACCCTCTTCAGCGCCCTGCTGGCCCTGCCGCTGGCCTGCCTCGCGCGCCACTGCTGGCCGCTGCGGCTGCTGTTCAACCTGCTGCGATCCGTGCCCGAGCTCATCTTCGCCAGCCTGCTGGTGATCGCGGTCGGGCTGGGGCCGGTGGCGGGCATACTGGCGCTCACCCTGCACACCACCGGCGTGCTGGCCAGGCTGTTCGTGGAGACCCTGGAGAATGCGGACCCCGCCCCCCGCCTCGCCCTGCAACTGAGCGGCGCCGGCGCCGTGGCCAGCTTCTGGTACGGGCTGTTTCCCCTGGTGTCACGCCAGTGGCTGGCCTACAGCCTCTATCGCGGCGAGATGAACCTGAGGGCCGCCACCATCCTCGGGGTGGTCGGGGCCGGCGGGCTGGGGCAGCAGCTCTATGTTTCCTTAAGCCTGTTCCGCTACGATCAGGCGGCCACCCTGCTGCTGGCCATACTGCTGCTGGTCTGGCTGGCGGAGGCCCTCAGCCGCCGTACCCGTCTGCCACGCCCGGCCCCCACCCAGCGGGATTGCCAGATCTGAGCCCTTCCCGTCGTCATGGGCCCGATAAACAAAAAGCCCGCCGGTTTGCACCGGCGGGCTTTTTTCACGAGGTCAGTCTGGATCAGTCCTTCTTGGCCAGCAGGAACTGCACCAGCTGGTTGAACTGTTCCTGGGAGGTGATGGATTCAATCTTCACCATGTACTTGCCGTTGACCAGGAAGGCCGGCACGCCGCGCACGTTGTAAGTCTCGGTGTTGCGATCGAACTGGGAGACCATGCCGGAGACGGCGAAGCTGTCGACGGCGCCGTCAAACTCCTCGGCCGGCACGCCGTTGTCCACGAAGATCTGCTTCACGTCGGCACGGCTCTGGGGGATCTGACGCTGGGTGTGGATCTTGTCGAAGATGGCCGGGGTCAGCTTGGCCTCCACGTTCAGCAGGTTGGCGACGGCGTAGGCACGCTGCATCTCCGGACCCATCTCGCGGCCCAGGAAGGCCACCGGGTTCTTCTTCAGGGGCACGCCTTCGGGCAGGCTCTTCTTCAGATCTTCGGCGATCGGCTCGAACTTGGCGCAGTGCGGGCAGTAGTAGGAGAAGAACTCCAGTACTTCCGGCTGGGCGCTGCCGGTCTGGGTGACCACGTCATAGTTGACGCCTTCCTTGAATTGCGGGGCGGCGTGAACCATGGGGATCATCAGCATGGCGGCGAGGAAAAATAGGATTTTTTTCATGACGTTTCCTGTTAAGGGATCACTGTGAGGCACGCCCGGCGAACCGAAGCAGTCCAAGCCTATTGCGTCACCCTCGTGCCGTCAATGGCAAAGGCAGCCGGGGGAGACTGGCATGCCTCCCCCGGCTGCCTCCCTCACCATTGCGGCATCAGGCTCAGCGGCGGCGCCTTCAGGGCCGCCAGCTGGTCGTGCAGGGTGGCAATCTGCTGGCGCCAGTAGTGCTCGGTGTTGAACCAGGGGAAGTGGCGGGGGAAGGCGGGATCCTCCCAGCGCCGGGCCAACCAGGCCATGTAGTGGACGATGCGCATGGCCCGCAGGGGCTCGATGAGCGCCAGCTCCCGCTGGTCGAACTCCATGAACTCCTCGTAACCCGCCAGCAATGTGTCGAGCTGAAGCTGCTGCTCGTGACGCTCGCCACTCAGCATCATCCAGAGATCCTGGATGGCAGGGCCGGTGCGGCAGTCGTCGAGATCGACGAACAGCGGGCCGTCACGCCACAGTATGTTGCCCGGGTGGCAGTCGCCGTGCAGGGAGATGCGCGCCACGTCCAGGGTCATGGCGTCGCTCACGTGCCGGATCAGCTCGTCGAGCACCCCGAAGAAGGGCTTGGCCAGGCCGCTCGGCACCCATTCGCCTGCCGCCAGCAACTGGCGCGGCTCGTGCAGCATGGTCTCCACGTCCAGGGGGACGCGGTGATGAAACCCGTGGCTGGCACCGACCCTGTGGATGCGGCCAAGGTAGCGCCCCACCCACTCCAGCTGATCCAGGTTGTCCACCTCGAACTGACGGCCACCGACGCTCTGCCAGATGGCAAAGGGGTAGCCCTGATGCTCCAGCAGGGTCTCGCCGGCGAAGCTGAGGGGTGCGGCGACCGGGATCTCCGTCTCCATCAGGCGGGCGGCGAATTCGTGCTCCTCCAGGATCTGGGCCCGGCTCCAGCGACCGGGACGATAGAACTTCACCACGTAGCGGCGGCGATCCTCGTCCTGAAACTGGTAGACCCGGTTCTCGTAGCTGTTGAGCTCGATCAGGCCTGAATCGATGCGCAGGCCGCTGAGATCGATGGCATCCATGATGAGATCGGGATTGAGGTCGGAATAGTTGAAACGCATGTCATCCACCATAGGAAAGGGGCGCTGTTGCGCCCCATTCTATCCGATCCAGCCCGGGATGGACGACCCGCCCTCCCGGAAACCGTCACAACCCGCTGATAAATCTGCTGGCTTGCTTCAAAGCAGGGTGCCCCGTGGTCACAACCTGCTGATAAATTTACTGGGCTGACGCAGGGTGCCCTTGCTGTCGTCCGCAGCCGCCCCTTCCCGCTTCAACACGAACTGCACATCCAGGGTCGGCCGCTTCAGGTTGAAGGGATCCACCGCCAGGCTCACCGGCAGGGTGAAAATCTCCCCTGGTTTGAGAGTCACCTCCCGCGGACCGAACCACTGATGCTCCGGCAGCCCCTCCACATCCAGCAGATAGGTCTGGGACTGCAGGGTCTTGTTGAGGATCTTCAGGGTGTAGGTGTTCTCGATGAGCCCCTCGCTGTTCTCGCGGAACAGCTGGTTGCGATCCCGCAGTATGTCGAGCCCCATGGGCATGATGGACATGGCGTTGTAGACGAAGACCCCCAGCATGATGACCATCACCAGGCCGTAGCCGATCAGCTTGGGCCGCGCGACCTGGGTCTCGCTGTGGGCCAGCTTGTGCTCAGTGGTGTAGCTGATGAGGCCGCGCGGGTAGCCCATCCGATCCATGGTCTGGTCGCAGGCATCGACGCAGGCGCCGCAGTTGATGCACTCGTACTGCAGGCCGTCGCGGATGTCGATGCCGGTCGGGCAGACCTGCACGCAGAGATCGCAGTCGATGCAGTCTCCCAGCCCCAGCGCCTTGGGGTCGGCCTTGCGGCCCCGGGCACCCCGGGTCTCGCCGCGCTGGCTGTCGTAGCCGACGATGTAGGTGTCCTTGTCGAACATGGCGGACTGGAAGCGGGCATAGGGGCACATGTGGATGCACATGATGGCGCGCATCCAGCCGGCGTTGCCATAGGTGCAGGCGGCGAAGAACAGCACCCAGAAGATGACCCAGCCGCCCGCCTGCAGGGTGAAGAAGTCGGGCACCAGATGGAAGACGTCCTGGAAGTAGGCGACGAAGGTGAGCCCGGTGCCTAGCGACAGCAGGATCCAGGCCAGGTGCTTGGCCCCCTTGCGCGCCAGTTTCTCGCCGCTCCAGGGCGCCTCATCCAGCTTGCGCCGCTTGTTGGCGGCCCCTTCCAGCTTCTCTTCGAACCAGATGAACATGAAGGTCCACACCGTCTGGGGGCAGAGATAGCCACACCAGACCCGGCCGAGGAAGGTGGTCACGAAGAAGAGGGCGAAGGCGGCGATCATGAAGACCCAGGCCAGCAGGGTGAGGTCCTGCGGCCAGATGGTGGCGCCGAAGATGTGGAACTGCTGGTGCTCCAGATCGAACAGCACCGCCTGGCGACCGTCGTAACGCAGCCAGGGCAGGGCGACGAAGAGCGCGACGAAGAACCAGCCCATGGCCTTGCGCACCCGCTGCCAGTAGCCGGTCTGGGAGCGGACATAGATGCGCTTGCCGGGGTTGAACCTGTCGTCACCCGCCTTGAAGGTATTGGGATTGAAGGTCCCGGTGACGTCACCGGTCACGTCCTTGATATCGATCTTGTCCTGGTCGGCCATCGCAACACATAGCTCCACTCACATTGTTATGAAGCCGATTATATCTTAAACAACCTGCTAATTGTGTGGGTTAAATGTATCTATAGTTCGAGTGCCGTCGCAATTTCAGGCAACAAAAAAGGCCCATAGCCAGTTGACTATGCGCCTTTTGCGAGATTCCCTTGAAACCTTCCTCTTCCGGCAACCCGGCGGTCGGGTTACTTGATGCCGCGGGCCTTGAGCAGGGCCTCCTTGAAGTCGGGCACATGATCCTTGGCCAGCCCCGGGATCATCGCCTGCTTGTCGGACTCGCGCATCTTGAGGTGATAGATCAGCATGTCGTCGGTCAGCTCGGACAGGGGACCGTCAAATCCCGCCTCCTCGGCCAGCTTGGCGACAAACTGCACCAGGCTGAGGTCCTGTTCCTTGATCCAGGCGGGCTGCAGCAGCTCCAGCAGCTCTTCGATACGATGACATTGCATAGACGACCTCTTCAACTCTGTCTTGTGAAACTCAGGCAACCTTACCCATCAAGGCTACTTCGATACGATCCCGGCCATTATGCTTGGCCTGGTAGAGGGCCGCATCCGCTTTTTGGATGAGATCGGCGATGGAGTGGTGCTGGTCCGGCACCAGGGTCGCCACCCCGAAGCTGCAACTGACCCGCCCCGAGACCCGGGACTTGTGGTGGGGAATGCCGAGCGTGCGCAGGGCCGTGCGCACCTGCTCGGCGATCTGCATGGCCCCCTGCAAGGTGGTGCAGGGCAGCAGCAGGGCGAACTCCTCCCCCCCGTAACGGGCGGCCAGATCGTCCTCCCGGCGCAGCACCTCGGCCAGCAGGCTCGCCACCTGCTGCAGACACTGGTCCCCCAGCTGGTGGCCATAGTGATCGTTGAACTGCTTGAAGTAGTCCACGTCCACCAGCACCAGGGAGAGGGGGGCCTGGGCCCGGTGGCAGCGGCGCCAGGCCCGCGCCAGGCTGTCATCGAGATGGGCCCGGTTCGCGATGCCGGTCAGCCCGTCCAGGCGGGAGGTGAGCTTGAGGTGCTCGGAGACCGCCTTGAGCTCCGCCACCAGCTCGGCGTTGGAGAAGCTGTGGTAGAGGGAGGCCACCTGGTCCCGCCGCAGGCGTCGCAGCAGGGTGGGCAGAAACACGAACAGATAGCCCGCCAACATGCAGGAGACGATGCGCTCCTGCTCGTTGCCGCCACCCAGTTCGAACAGCATGGCAGACCCGAGCGGCAGCACGGCCCCGTAGAGGGTGCGGCGGCTGCCGAACAGCATGATGGCACTGCCGGTGAGGATCAGGCTGGCGAGCATCATCATGGCGGCGCGGTAGGTGTCCGGCAGCCTGTCCATGTAGAGCAGCACGCCGAGGGCCCAGATGATGGAGGTGATGGTGACGCCGATGAACAGCTCCCGCTCCAGCACCGGCAGCGGGAGCTGCGTCAGTCTGGGCTGACGCCAGCGCAGGTGCCACCAGCGCCCCAGCAGCAACAGGAAGACCAGCCCCAGCCAGCCGAGGGCCTCCCCCACCGGCAGGTAGTCGTGGCACAGCAGGCTCCAGCTGATCGCCAGCAGCGCCAGACAGGGCAGGCTGAAGGAGGCGTGGGTATAGAGCTGGACCATGATGGCACGCCGCACCTGATGTTTCACACTCTGGGTCAACTGGGCACTCCCTGTACAAGAGCCGCACAGTCTACCACTCCCCTTTCCTGCTCAACAATCAATCGCCCGCTATTAAGCTGACGCTCAGCGCTGCCTCCGGCCCGCTCACCCTTTCTCCAGCTCCTCGAGGATGGGGCACTCGGGGCTTGCATCCCCGTGGCAGCAGCTCACCACCTCCTCGAGCGCAACGAGCATGGCCTGAAGGCCGGCAATGCGGGCACGCAGATCGACGATCTTCTCCTGGGCCAGCTTCTTCACCTGGGCGCTGGTTCTGTGCTCGTCCCGGTAGAGTGCCAGCAGCTCCTGGCACTCCTCCAGGTTGAAGCCGGTCTCCCGCGCCCGCTTGACGAAGCGCAGCTCCCGCAGGGCGCCGTCGCCGTAGCTGCGATAGCCGTTGTCGCTGCGCACCGGCGCCGTGATGAGCCCGATGCTCTCGTAATACCGGATGGTCTTGGCGGTCAGGCCGGTGGCCTTGGCAACCTTGCTGATGTTCATGCTCGCCTCCTTATTGGCTCGAATGGGTGCTTGCGACGCGGGCGCCCGCCCTGGGCTGCCAGCGCTTCAGTAACAGGGAATTGCTCAGTACGGTGACGCTGCTGAGCGCCATGGCCGCCCCCGCCAGCTCCGGGCTGAGATAGCCCAGCGCCGCCAGCGGAATGCCGACCACGTTGAACACGAAGGCCCAGAACAGGTTCTGCTGTATGGTGCGCCAGGTCGCCGCCGAGATGTCGATGGCATCGGCCACCAGCCGAGGGTCAGATCGCATGAGCGTGATGGCGGCGGTCTCCATGGCCACATCGGAGCCGGAGCCCATGGCGATCCCCACGTCCGCCGCGGCGAGTGCCGGCGCATCGTTCACCCCGTCCCCCACCATGGCCACCAGCCCGGAGGTCTGCGCCCGCAGCGCCGCCACCTTGTCCACCTTGCCGGCGGGCAGCACGGAGTCGAAGGCCCCGTCCAGCCCCAGCTTGGCGGCGATGTGGGCCACAGGCGCGGGCGCGTCGCCGCTCACCAGCCAGCTGGCGATGCCGCGCTGGCGCAGGGTGGCGATGGCCTCGGGGCTCTCCGGCCTCAGGGTATCGGCCAGGGCGGCGAGGCCGACGACCACGCCGTCGATGGCCACCCAGACCCGGGTCGCCCCGTCGGCAGGTTGTTCCTCCTGCGCAGGCGCCTCGATGCCGAGCTGGGCCAGCAAGACACTGTTGCCGATGGCGACCCCATGGCCCGCCACCTGACCGAGGATGCCGGCACCGACCCGCACCTCCACCGCCTCCGGCTGGGGCAGCGCGGCATCTTTGCCAGCTGCCTCGCGCATGGCCAGCGCCAGCGGGTGTTCGCTCGCCTGTTGCAGGGCGGCGGCGAGGCGCAGCTGCTCGTCGCTGCCGCTCCAGCTCGCCAGCACAGGCCGGCCCTGGGTCAGGGTCCCTGTCTTGTCGAAGATGAGGGCCTTGATGGCGTGGGCCTTCTGCAGGGTGTCGACGTCCTTGATCAGGATGCCGTGGCGCGCCGCCACCCCGGTGCCGGTGACAATGGCGGCCGGAGTCGCCAGCCCGAGGGCACAGGGGCAGGCGATCACCAGCACGGCCACCGCCGCCAGCAGCGCCTGGCCGAAGTCGTTGCTTGCGGCATACCAGGCCAGCAGGGTAAAGAGGGCGATGGCCATCACCACGGGCACGAACACGGCGGAGACCCTGTCCACCAGCTGTTGCAGCGGTGCCTTGCCCATCTGGGCGCTCTCCACCAGGGCGATGATCTTGCTGAGGCTGGAGTCCTCCCCCACGGTCGTGGCCTCGATCTCCAGCACGCCGGAGCGGTTGATGGCGCCGCCCAGCACGGCATCCCCCAGCGCGCGCGGCACCGGGAGGCTCTCGCCGGTGAGGATGGATTCGTCCAGTTCGCTCTCGCCGCTCGTTATCTTGCCGTCCACCGGCACCCGTTCGCCCACCAGCACCCGCAGCCTGTCGCCACGCAGTACCTCGTCGATGCCGACGCTGCGCCACTCCCCCCCGCGCCAGACGGTAGCCGTCTCGGGGCGCAGGGCCATCAGCTCGCGGATGGCGGACTGGGTGCTGCGGCGGGCTCTCGCCTCCAGCAGCTTCCCGAGGGAGATCAGGGTGATGATGATGGCGCTCGCCTCGAAGTAGAGCTTGCCGCTGGCGGCAGCCCCCAGGGTCAGCAGCAGATAGAGGCTGTAGAAGTAGGCGGCACTGGTACCGGTCGCAACCAGCACGTCCATATTGGCCGCCCTGTTGCGCAATGCGAGCCAGGCGCCGCGATAGAAGCGGGCCCCGATCCAGAACTGCACCGGGGTGGCGAGCACCAGCTCCAGCCAGGCGGGCAGATGCCAGTGCAGCAGCCCGGCCATGGAGAGCATGCCCACCAGCAGCGGCAGGGTCAGCAGTGCCGAGATACAGACCTGGATCAGCGCCTGGTGCGCGGCGGCAGACTCCTGCGCCTCCCGCTCCAGCAACTGCTGGCGGCGACCGCTGGCGGAGCCCTGTGCCAGCTGGGCGTCAAAGCCGAGGGCCTCGATCCGGGTGCGCAGGGAGGCCGGCGTCTGCATCCCGGGCACCAGCACGAGGCGGGCCTGCTCGAGGGAGAAGTTGACGTCGGCCGAGATGACGCCGGGCAGCGCCACCAGCATCTTGTTCAAACGGGCAGAGCAGCCGGCACAGGTCATGCCGCCTATCTGGAACGTGAGCGTCTCCTGGCCATAGTCATAGCCCTGGGCCTTGATGCTCTCCAGCACCTCGGGCAGACGGTCGGGGCTGGCCAGGTCGATGGCCGCCTGCTCCAGCGCGAAGTTGACGGTGGCCTGCACCCCGTCGAGCTTGTTGAGGGCGGTCGTGATGCGGCTGGCGCAGTTGGCGCAGCTCATGCCGCTGAGCGGCAACTGCAGATGGATGGGTGATTGAATATCTGTGGTCATGATGTTCCTCCCAGGAACCAGTCGGCCAGAACCAATGCCGATGATCAAACCCTAACCTTTACTGTAAGGGTAAGCTCAAGTCGCGATGACCACTTTTTTATCCATGAAAAATGGCGCCGCCCCGGCAGGGGCGACGCCATTCTCATGGATGCGGAGAGGCTCAGATGCCGTACTGGGCGCGATACGCCTTCATGGCCGCCAGCTGGGAGGCCAGCTCGGGCTGCTCGGCCTGCTTCTCCTCCAGATACTGGATCAGATCGCTCATCTGGATGATGGCGATGATGTGGGCACCGTAGTCACGCTCCACCTCCTGAATGGCGGAGAGCTCGCCCTTGCCCTTCTCCTGACGGTCCAGGGCGATCAGCACCCCGGCCAGGGAGGCGCCGTTGGCCTGGATCAGATCCATGGATTCGCGGATGGCGGTACCGGCGGTGATGACGTCGTCCACCAGCATGATGCGCCCCTTGAGCGGGCTGCCCACCAGGTTGCCGCCCTCACCGTGATCCTTGGCCTCCTTGCGGTTGAAGCACCAGGGCACGTCCACGTCGTGCTGCTCCACCAGCTGCACTGCGGTGGCGGAGGCGATGGGGATCCCCTTGTAGGCCGGGCCAAACAGCACGTCGAATTCGATGCCGGCATCCATCAGGGCGGCGGCGTAGAAGCGGCCGAGACGGGCCAGATCGCGGCCGCTGTTGAACAGGCCGGCGTTGAAGAAGTAGGGGCTCTTGCGGCCGGATTTCAGGGTAAATTCACCGAATTTGAGGACCTGTTTCTCCAGGGCGAACTCGATAAATTGACGCTGGTAGGCTTTCATTCTGGCTCCTTGCTTGGCTTGTCGTTGACTGTTGTGGGGGTATAAAAAAACGCGGTCAATGCCGCGTTTGCAGGATCTGTTGACGCTTCGTCACAGCCGCGACGGAGTCGGTTTTTGCGCAGAACTAGGCATGAGATGCGAAGTTTGGTGATCCAAACGAGGCATCGAATAACGACGTTATGCACAAAAACAGACCCGTCCCTATGGGTTGCGTGGCAAAGGATGCCATGCGTTGTTGCAGGACTTGCCAAGGGAATAACCATTGGCGGCATCCTGCGCCTAGCCTGGCATCCTTTGACACTGCAACGCGACTTGTGCCGAAACATCAACAGATCCTGGTATCAGGAAAGTGACTGCTTCTGCAGCGCGATGATGTCCATGATGCCGCCCTTGGCGAGCGCCAGCATCGCCAGCAGCTCCTCGTGGGTGAAGGGCTCGGCCTCGGCGGTGCCCTGCACCTCGATGATGCGGCCGTCTTCGGTCATCACCACGTTCATGTCGGTCTCGGCGGCGGAGTCTTCCACGTACTCCAGATCGCAGATGGCCTCCCCCTCATACATGCCGACGGAGACGGCGGCGATCATCTGCTTGAGCGGGCTCTGCTTGAGCATGCCCTTCTCCACCATCCAGTTCAGGGCGTCCACCAGGGCCACGCAGGCCCCTGTGATGGCGGCGGTGCGGGTGCCGCCGTCGGCCTGCAGCACGTCACAGTCCACCGTGATGGAGTGCTCGCCGAGCGCGGTCAGGTCCACCGCGGCGCGCAGGGAACGGGCGATCAGACGGGAGATCTCCAGGGTGCGGCCGCTCTGCTTGCCGGCGGCCGCCTCGCGGTTCATACGCGAATGGGTGGAACGCGGCAGCATGCCGTACTCGGCGGTGACCCAGCCCTGACCCTTGCCTTTCAGGAAGCGCGGCACGCTGGTGTCGACGCTGGCGGTGCAGAGCACCCGGGTATGGCCAAACTCCACCAGCACGGACCCTTCCGCATGCTTGGTGAAGTTGCGGGTGATGGTAACCGGACGCACCTGGGCGGCACTGCGATCGCTGGGACGGGACATGGGACTGACCTCTGGGCTGGCTGAATTGGCGCAGGAGTATAAGCGATTGCTACTCAAATATCAGCCGCTAAAACCACCTCGTCGGCTGACGGGGCAGGCCTGGCTGAGTATACTGGCCGCACACTTCATCAAGCCCGGAACAATCAATGATTCACAGCATGACCGCCTACGCCCGCAAGGAACTCAAGGGCGACTGGGGCACAGCCGTTTGGGAAATTCGTTCGGTCAACCAGCGCTATCTGGAGACCTACATTCGCCTGCCGGAACAACTGCGCAGCCTGGAGCCGGTCCTGCGCGAGCGTTTCCGTGCCAAGCTGCAGCGCGGCAAGGTGGAGTGCAACCTGCGTTTCGAGGCCGCCCAGGCCGCCGCCAGCCAGCTCCACGTCAATGAAGAGCTGGCCAGGCTCATCATCGACAGCGCCAACTGGGTGATGAAAGAGGCGGGTCAGGGCCAGCTCAACCCGGTGGACGTGCTGCGCTGGCCGGGGGTCATGGCCGCCGCCGAGCAGGACATGGACGTGGTCGCCACCGAGCTGATGGCCGGCTTCGACCTGACCATGGACGACTTCCTCGCCTCCCGCGCCAGCGAAGGGGCCAACCTCAAGGCGCTGATCGAACAGCGTCTGGCCGGCATCCAGGTGGAAGTGAAGAAGGTGCGCGAACACCTGCCGCAGATCATCGAGTGGCAGCGCCAGAAGCTCACCGACCGTCTGGCCGAGGCCAAGGTGGAGCTGGATCCTGCCCGCATCGAGCAGGAGATAGTGCTGCTGGCCCAGAAGATCGACGTGGCCGAAGAGCTGGATCGCCTGGAGATGCACATCGGCGAGACCACCAAGATCATGAAGAAGGGGGGCGCCTGCGGCCGTCGCCTCGACTTCATGATGCAGGAGTTCAACCGCGAGTCGAACACCCTAGGTTCCAAGTCCATCAACGCCGAGGTGACCCAGTCCGCCGTCGAGTTGAAGGTCC
The DNA here is from genome assembly GCF_019048705.1 of Aeromonas sp. FDAARGOS 1409. Lineage (NCBI taxonomy): Bacteria > Pseudomonadati > Pseudomonadota > Gammaproteobacteria > Aeromonadales > Aeromonadaceae > Aeromonas > Aeromonas sp. FDAARGOS 1409. The sequence goes on along the minus strand of NZ_CP077395.1, from coordinate 1,483,326 downwards.
TCATCGAGCAGATGCGCGAGCAGATCCAGAACATCGAGTGATCCCCCTCCTCGATACACCGGCCCCCGCCACGCGGGGGCTTTTTTATGCCCGTTGCCCGCAGTGATCAGCCGCCTGACTGATGGCAGCCCAACTCGACATGCGCCATCACGCAAAGAGGGTCTGCCATGCAAACCCTCTCGCTTTTCCGAACCATTTACGCTCGTCGCCCGTGCAGGCTAGACCGGTGACTTCAGCCTGCGGCTGCGCAGCAGCAGGGGGAGCTGGTAGAGCACCAGAGCGCCCAGCACCAGGCCGGCGCCGGCCAGCTTGGCGGGGCCCAGCGGCTCGTCATAGAAGAGGGTGCTGAGGATCAGGGTCCAGACCGGTTCCAGCAGCATCAGCAGGGCGGCGTGGGCCGTGGTCATCCGGCTCAGGGCATGGGTGAGCAGCCAGTAACGCAAGGTGGTGGCGATCAGGACGCTGGCGGCAAACCAGCCCCAGATGCCAGTGCCGATGCTGGCGGGCCACTGCTCGGTCAGCAGGGAGAGCAGGGTGCCGAGCAACCCGGTCACCGCCAGCTGGATGCAGGTGAGCCAGGTAGGAGGGATGGACTGGGCGAAGTGGCGGTGCACCGCGAGCTGAACCCCCAGGGTGGCGGCCGCCGCCAGAAACCAGAACAGGGAGAGCGACACCCCCCAGTGGGTGCTGCTGGAGAGCAGCAGCAGACCGGCCACGGCGACGGGCAGGGTCAGCCAGTAGTGGCGGCCGGGTCTGGCCTTGAAGGCGGCCCAGGCGGCGAGCGGCGCCATCAGGGTGGCCACACTCATGATGAAGGCGCCGCTGCCCAGGGCTTCGCTCTGGCTGATGGCGGTAACCCAAAACAGCAGGCTGGCCCCGAGCAGGGTGCCGCAGCCGGCGGCACGCAGCAGTTGTGAGCCACTGGGGGGCGGCTCCCGCAGCCAGGCGAGCGGCAAGAGCAGCAGGGCGGCCAGCAGGAAGCGGCTGCCGATAAAGGCGGCGGTGGGCAGTTCACGGATCGCCTCTTTCGAGAAGAGCCAGCCGGCGGCGGCCAGCAGGGTGACCAGTATCATCAACAGCAGGGGAGCGCGGTTCATCGGGGCATCACAGGGTCAGGGGCAAAGGGCAGAGCATAAAGGAAAGGGACGCGCATTGTCTCCCGGGGTTTGGCAGACGCGCTGGCGGGGCGGCCACGAGACCGCCCCGCCTCAGTCGTCACTTTCCAGGCTGGCGAGGCAATGGGACAGGGTGCGTGCCAGCGCCCCCTGATTGCGCAGCACCACGGCGCGGGCCTGCTCCCCCATCTCGCGGCGGGCAGGGGCATCGCCGAGCAGGGTGCTCACCCGGTGGCCGAGCGCCTCGGCGTCCGCCACCACGGCCGCGCCACCCTGGGCCACCAGCTGGCGGGTGATGTCGCTGAAGTTGAAATAGACGGGCCCAGTCAGGCAGGGTTTGCCCAGCGCCGCCGGTTCCAGCAGGTTGTGACCGCCCACCGGCACCAGGCTGCCACCGACAAAGGCGAGATCCGCCGCCGCCAGCATCAGCGGCAGCTCGCCCATGGTGTCACCCAGGTAGATCTTGTCGCTCTCGCCGACCGCACTGCCCGCCGTGCGCCGCACGCAACCGTAGGGGGCGCACAGCTCGGCCACCCGATCGAAACGCTCGGGATGGCGCGGCACCAGGATCAGCAGGGCGGAGGGATGGGCCTTGATCACCAGCTCGAAGGCGGCCAGCACCTGCTCGTCTTCCCCCTGGTGGGTGCTGGCGGCGATCCAGACAGGTCTGGCCTCCCCCAACTGCTGGCGCAGGGCACGGCCCCTGGCCTGCACCTCGTCGCCAAACTGGATGTCGAACTTGATGGAGCCGGTCACCGCCAGCCGGTTGCGCGCGATTCCCAGCCGATGGAAGCGATCCGCGTCGTCCTGATGCTGGCAGAGCAGGTGGGTCAGGGGCCGGCTGAGGGCATCGAAGGCGCCCTGGAAGCGGCCATAGCGCCGGCAGGATCGCTCCGAGAGGCGGGCATTGAGGATGGTCACCGGCAGGTGGCGCGCCTCGCAGGCCGCCAGCCAGTTCGGCCACAGCTCGGTCTCCATCACCCAGAGGGCGCGGGGCTTGACTGTGCTCAGAAACGCCGAGACGGCCCAGGGGTAGTCGAGCGGCGCATAGCGGTGCACCACCAGATCCCCGAGCTTGGCCGCCTGTTCGGCACCGGTGCGGGTGGTGGTGGTGAGCAGTATGGGCAGCTCGGGGCGCTCGGCCTTGAGGGCACGGATGAAGGGGGTGATGGCCAGGGTCTCCCCCACGCTCACCGCATGGATCCAGAGCGGCGCCTCCTGCCCGGTGGCAGGTGTCCGCCCCAGGTGCTCGGCCCAGCGCTTGCCGAAGCCGGGCTTGCCTTTCCTGGGCTTGTAGAGCGCCAGCAGCGCCAGGGGCAACCCCAAGTGGATCAGCAGGTTGTAGAGCAACCGGTAGATCATGTTATCGGCCTTCGCCCCCGTCGGCGGCCTGAGCCACCGGCTGCAGCGCGATCACCCGATCCTCCGGCTCGCTCCGCTCCAGTCGCTTGCCAGCCTCGATGACCTGCTCCGGCATCAGCTCGATCAGGCACTTGAGGTGGCCGAACTTGCAGGTGCGCTTGAAGCAGGGGCGGCACTCGATGTCGGTGTGGACTATCTCGACCCTGTCCGCCAGCGGTGGGGTGTAGAGCGGCGAGGTGGAGCCATAGACCCCGATCAGCGGCCGGTTGAGGGCGGCCGCCACGTGCATCAGACCCGAGTCGTTGGCGATGACCCGACCGGCCAGGGCCATCAGATCGATCGCCTCGTGCAGGCTGGTCTTGCCCGCCAGCACGTGGCAGTTGGGGCGTGACAGGGGGTTGATCCGATCGCGGATGGTGTTGGCCACCTCCACGTCCTTGCCCGAGCCGAAGATCCACACCTGCCAGCCCTCGTCGAGGTGCTTCTGGGCCACCACGGCGTAGTGCCCCTCAGGCCAGCGCTTGGCCGGACCGAACTCGGCCCCCGGACAGAGCACCAGCACGGGGCGGGCGCGATTCAGGCCGAGCCGCTCCAGCGCCTTGCCCTGGTTGATAAGATCCACGTGCAGGGAGGGATGGGGAATGGCGGGGATGTCGGCCCGGCTCTTCATCTGCCCCTTGGGGTAGGCCAGCGCCAGATAGCCTTCCACCATCAGCGGGAAGGCCTGCTTGTTGCTGCGCATGTCGTTGAGCAGGCCGAAGCGGTGCTCCCCCTTCCAGCCGGTGCGCACCGGGATCCTGGCAAACCAGGGGATGAGGGCCGACTTCATGGAGTTGGGCTGGATGATGGCCTGATCGTACTGCTCGGCGGCCAGCTGCTTGCCGAGGCGGCGGCGCGCCCCCAGCTTGAAGTCACCGTGGCCGAGCGGCATGGGGATGGCCTTGTCCACCTCGGGCATGCGCTCCAGCAGCGCAACGCACCAGGCCGGCGCCATCACATGGAGCTCGCTGCCCGGGTAGTTGCTCTTGAGCGCCTTGTAGAGGCTCTGGGACATCACCATGTCGCCGACCCAGGAGGGGCCGATCACCAATATCTTCATCACGCGTCTTCTCTCGGGCTGGCCCGGCTGTTGATCGTTACTGGGCGAGATTATGCCCCAAGAAAGGCAGAAGAAATAACAGAAGATACCCGTCAGCCCCGCCGGACAGCCTCTTTGTCGGGATCCGCTGCGCCCGCTCAGCCACACAAGCGCCTTTTCCCGCCCCGATAGAGGCGTGCTGGCGCCACCAGATGCCACGGTGGCAGGCAGGCCGGTCAAATGAGCCCAGCCCATGCCCCGGCCGGGGTTTTAGGCTAGAATGGGCGCCAATCCGAGCATGACCCGCCCGCCGGGTGCCAATGAGAGTCCCTTGCCTGTGAAAAAACCGACCCTGGCGGCCGTCCTGATCGTCAAGAACGAAGCCGACAACCTGCGTGCCTGCCTCGCCTCCCTCGAAGACCTGGTGGATGAGATCGTCGTCCTCGACTCCGGCAGTCAGGATGACACCCCCGCCATCGCCGCCGAGTTCGGCGCCCGCTTCTTCGTCAACACGGCCTGGCCCGGCTTCGGCCGCCAGCGCCGCCTCGCCCAGTCCCATGTCCAGTCCGACTGGGTGCTGTGGCTGGACGCGGACGAGCGGCTCACCCCCGAGCTCAGGAGCGCCATCCAGGACGTCATGGCCAACCCGGCCAGCGACACCATCTACTCCATCCCGCGCCTCTCCTGGGTGTTCGGTCGCTTCATCCGCCACAGCGGCTGGTACCCGGATCGGGTGCTGCGCCTCTACCCCAAGGCGCTGACCGGCTACAATGAGGCGCTGGTGCACGAGAAGGTGGAGGTACGCGCCAACATGAAGATCGTCAACCTGCACGGCGACCTGCTCCACTACACCTACCGGGATCTGGAGCACTATCTGGTCAAATCCGCCGGCTACGCCCGCGCCTGGGCCGATCAGCGCACCGCCCGCGGCAAGAAGGGATCCCTGGGCCAGGGGCTGGTGCACGCCGTCGGCTGCTTCCTCAAGATGTACCTGCTCAAGGCCGGTTTCCTCGACGGCAAGCAGGGACTGCTGCTGGCCATCCTCTCCGCCCACTCCACCTTCGTGAAGTACGCGGACCTCTGGATCCGCCAGCAGCCCCAGGTGCCGGAGCAGGCCGACAAGTAATCGGCCCCGTGCAAAGACCGGCTCGCTGGATCCGCCAGCAGCCCCAGGCGCCGGAGCAGGCCGACAAGTAATCGGCCCCGTGCAAAGACCGGCTCGCTGGATCCGCCAGCAGCCCCAGGCACCGGATCAGGCTGGCAAGTAAGCCACCAGCAAACCCTGGCTGCCCGTCGGCAGCTCCCGTGACGAGACAGGGCCCCTCGGGGCCCTGTCTGCATTTCCTGTGTTCGCTCTCAGCCCTCGGCGCGCCAGAACGGCGGCGCCCAGCGGGCGATCGCCGCCGCCATGGCCTTGGGATCGAGCTGGCTCATGTCATCCGGATGATCGCTGTCCTCCGGCGGGCTGAACGCCAGATGGCGCCCCTCGCTGTTGAGGGGTCGCCAGCGCAGCGGCGTGGCGGAGCGGTGCGCCGGGAAGACGCCGACGGTCGGCACGTCCAGCGCCGCGGCGATGTGCAGCGGCCCTGTGCTGCCCGCCACGAACAGGGCGGCATTGGCCATCACCTGGCAGAACTTCGGCAGCCCCTCGTCGGAGCGATAGATCCAGCCGTTGCCCCCATGGGCCAGCAGTTCGGCCGCCAGCTGCTCCGCCTTCCCCTCCTCCCCCGGCCCCGCCGTCAGCACGCACTGCAACTCGGGACAGGCCTGGTTGAGCTTGATGATGAGGCGCGAGTACTGCTCGATGGAGAGGTTGTTGGCCGAGCCGCCGCTGCCGGCGTGCACCATCAGCCAGGGGCGGCTGGCGTCGAGCCTGAGACGGGCGGCGACCTGCTCGCGCACCTGTTGCAGGCTCTCGGGGTCGAAGCCGAGGTAGGGCCCCTGGGGCTCCACCACCGCCTGGTGCTGGTCGGCGAGGAAGCGGCGCACCAGATCCAGGTTGTATTCGTACTCCGGCTTCTGGGAGCGGGAACGGCGCTGCACCAGGCGCTGGTTGTAGAGCACCTGGGCCAGCTTGGTGGCCGGGGCCAGCCGGTAGGGAATGTGCGCCTGCCACACCAGCTTGGCATTGCGGGTGTTGGAGAAGAGGCAGATGGAGGCATCGAAGGCGGCCGCCTTGATGCGCGCCAGCAAGGCCCGTTGCTGCTCCTTGTCGGCCCGGGCACCCGGATCCAGGATGATCTCGTCGATCCAGGGGCAGAGGCGGGCCAGCGGCGCCGTGTAGGCGGGAACCAGGGCAGTCACATGACACTCCATGGAGCGCTTGAGCATGGCAAAGCTCGGCCAGGCCAGCATGAAGTCACCAATCTTGTCATTGCGGACTACCAGAATACGTTTCATAAAAAATCCCTATGCTCCCTGTCACCAATGAAGGAGGCTTGATGCGCGATGCGGGTATTCTTGCCTGATGCAGGGCTATTCTCAAGCGAAGACGCCACGGGGCCCCGATTTGTGCGGACGAAGCAGGGGGCTCACGCCAGGATCCGCGCCATCGCAGTCGCACCGGACCGGCAACAGCCCCTATAATGCGACCAACTTTCCGGCTTCAGGAATCACCAGCATGACCAACAAGGTAATCTATCCCGGCACCTTCGACCCCATCACCAATGGCCATACCGACCTCATCGGCCGGGCCGCCCGACTGTTTGACGAAGTGGTGGTCGGGGTCGCCAACAGCCCGAGCAAGCGGCCCCTGTTCGATCTGGCGGAGCGCGTCCAGCTGGCCCGCCAGGTGACGGCGCACCTCCCCAACGTCAAGGTGGTCGGCTTCTCCGGCCTGCTGGTGGATTTTGCCAGGGAGCAGCAGGCCAACGTGCTGATCCGGGGCCTGCGCGCCGTCTCCGACTTCGAATACGAATTCCAGCTGGCCAACATGAACCGCCGCCTGATGCCGGAACTGGAGAGCGTCTTCCTCACCCCGGCGGAGGAGAACTCCTTCATCTCCTCCACCCTGGTGAAGGAGGTGGCGCTGCACGGTGGCGACATCCACCAGTTCGTCGACCCCGCGGTGGCCCAGGCCATCGCCGCCAAGCAGAAAGGGTGACCCCTTCCCCCACCGGCAACAATGCACAAGGGCTACCCGCGGGTAGCCCTTGTTGTATTAGTCTCGTTGTGTTGACCACGGCCAGCTTGCCGGTTACTGGCGGGCAAACTGCCCGGCCATCCCCTGTACCAGCAGATCGAGCCACTCGTAGCGGCGCCGGTACATGGCCCTCTTCTTGGAGGCGATCTCCTCCAGCGGCTTGCGCTGGGCTGGCGGCAGCCGCACGAAGTTGCTGTCCAGATCGATGGCGCCAAACTCCTGCCACAGGGCGTCATAATCCGCCTGCAGGCAGGCTTTCTTCTTCTTGCTGTAACGCCTGGCCTGGAAGATGTGCGCCCTCATCCGCACGGCCGAGACGCGGCTTGCCCCCATGGCTCCGGCCAGCGCCAGCACCAGCATCACCACCAGCGACCTGGGTCTCAGGCCGTGGCCCGCCCTGGTCAGGGCCCGCACCTGCCTCTGGGGCTCTGCGACACTGGGCTCGGGCCCCTGCACCGACCCTATCACCAGCGCCAGCTCGCGCTCGTTGCCCGCCAGGGAGAAGGCGCAGCTGTAGAGCCGCTCGCCTTTCTCGCTGACGATGGAGAGAGCCAGCTCCGCCTCCCGGCGAAAGGTGCCGTCGTGGCGCAGCACGATGCGATAATCCCCCTCGGGATAGCGGCCGAGTTCGATCCCCTCCCCCAGATAGAGCGGGTCGATGAGATCGGGATAAAGGCCCAGCAACAGGCGGTAGTGATCCTCCACCATCCTGACCCTCTGGTTTACCGTCGAGCAGGCGAACCGATAGGGCCGTATCGGCTTGTCGAGCAGTTCGGGGTGGTGGGCAGGCAGGGCCCTGAGGGGTTCGGTCTGAAACAGTTCGAACACCCGGTTCAGCTGCGGCCGGTAGAGCAGGCTGCGCAGCACGAACTTGCCGCGATTGAAGGTCTTGCGGACACTGTCGTCGGGATAGAGGAAGCGGGCCATTTTTTGGGCGCAATAGTGCCCCTGCCGGGATAAATGATCCCAGTCTATTGATTTAGCTGTCATTTTTGTTACCTCGCAGCCTGAACTGGCGAGATGGTAGTCATGGGCTGACGCGGCTTCAACAGACTGGCAATACTCTCTTACAACTTGGCCGATCCCGGCTCAACAATCGGCCTTTCAGCGCTGGCAGTGGGAGCAGAACACCGTGGTGCGCTGGCCCATCCTCACCTCGGTCAGCACGGTGTGGCAGTGGAAACAGGGTTGGCCGCCCCTGCCGTAGACCTGCAGCTGCTGGACGAAATAGCCCGGCTTGCCGTCGGCGCTGGTGAAGTCCTTGAGGGTGGTCCCCCCCTGGCGGATGGCTTCAGCCAGCACTCGCTTGATCTCGCTCACCAGGGTGCCCAGCCGCTCGGCGCTGATGTTGCCTGCCGCCCGTTTGGGGTGGATGCCGGCGGCATAGAGCGCCTCGTTGGCGTAGATGTTGCCCACCCCGACCACCACGTGATTGTCCATCAGGAACTGCTTGATGGCGGTGCTGCGCCCCCTGGCCCGCTCCCGCAGGTAGTCGGCGCTGAAGGCGTCGGTGAGCGGCTCCGGCCCCAGCTTGGCGAGCAGGGCGTGGGCCTCGGCCGGTTCGCGGGTCCACAGCAGGGCACCGAAGCGGCGCGGATCGTTGAGCCGCAGCAGCTTGCCGTTGGCCAGCTCGATATCCACGTGATCGTGCTTCTCGGCCGGGGTGCCTATGTCCAGCACCCTCAGGCTGCCGGACATCCCGAGGTGCAGGATGGCAGTGCCGAAGTCGGTCTCCAGCAGCAGGTATTTGGCGCGGCGGCGGACCCGGTGGATGACGAGCTCCACCAGCTCCTGGATTTCGCCGGGCACCGGCCAGCGCAACCGGCCGTCCCGCACCACCACTCGGGTGACCTTGATGCCGGTGAGCCAGGGCGAGATCCCCTGGCGACTGACTTCGACTTCCGGTAATTCGGGCATAAACGGGCCTCTCGCTCAGAGCAGGGTTCAGGGGGTGGGACGCATCAGGTCACGATACTGCGCCTGGCTCAGGCTGAGCCAGGTCGAGGGAGGCAGCAGGGCGGCAAACTTGCCGTCATCCTGATAGAGCCCCACCTCCACGGGATCGCTCTGACCGGCGATCCAGATCTTGAGGGTCACCGGCGTGCCGCGCACGGCCTCGCCGGGCGGCAGCAGCCAGCCCTGCCAGGCCTCGATGCGGGCGGCCAGCCGGGTGCTGTCGAGCCCGAGATCCGGCCCGCTGCGCCAGCCCTGGCCGATGCGCTCTATCTGCCAGCTCGGCCCCTGCCAGGTGAGCACCACGGCGTTCTCCGGCAACAGCGGACGCGGTCGCTGGGCGCTGTTCTCCTGCTGGGCCTGCTCCAGCCGGTGCAGCAGGGTAATGACGATCAACACGACCACGATGATCACGTTGTTCCAGCCTTTGCGGCTCAGTTTGAACATGGCTAGCCTCCCTTCGAACCGGCAGTGTACTGAATTCCAGCCATAAAAAAACCCGGCACTAGGCCGGGTTTTTGCAGCGAAACCAAGTAATTACTTGATTTTGCCTTCTTTGTAGATCACATGCTGACGAATCACGGGATCAAATTTCTTGATCTCCATTTTTTCGGGCATGGTGCGCTTGTTCTTGGTAGTGGTATAGAAGTGACCAGTACCGGCGCTGGAGTTCAGGCGAATCTTATCGCGAATACCTTTAGCCATGATCTAATTCCTTATACCTTAACGCCGCTGGCACGCAGTTCAGCCAGAACCACTTCAACGCCGCGCTTGTCGATGATACGCATGCCTTTTGCGGATACGCGCAGGCTCACGAAGCGTTTTTCACTCTCAACCCAGAAACGGTGAGTGTGCAGGTTCGGCAGGAAACGACGCTTGGTAGCGTTGTTAGCGTGCGAACGGTTGTTACCAACTGCCGGGCGCTTGCCGGTTACTTGGCATACTCTAGACATGTCAGTCTCTCCAAATCTTACTTCATTGCTCGAGCAAATATCTGCCCCGCTGGCCTTCGATTGCGGGGCAAACAGAAGGCGGCATTTTATACAGCATCCGTGATCAAAGATCAACTAATACAGTGCCAGAGCCCAGTCACAACCAACCACGCTCTGCGAAAGAAACCGTGATGCCATCACCGATCACCAGGTGATCAAGCACTCTGATATCGACCAGGGCCAGGGCGGCCAAGATCCGATCCGTGATCTGGCGGTCCGCCCGACTGGGCTCGGCCACGCCGGACGGGTGATTATGCGCCAGAATCACGGCGGCTGCATTATGTTTGAGCGCGATCTGCACGATTTCCCTGGGCCAGACGCTCGCCGAGTCCAGGGTACCGTAAAAAAGTTCGACGAACCGGACCACCCTGTGCTGGTTGTCGAGCAGCAACAGGGCGAACACCTCCCGCTCGCGATCCCGCAACTGGGCCTGCAGAAAGTCCCGGGTCAGCTGGGGCGAGGTGAGCGCCTCTCCCCGCTGCAGCTGCTCGGCCAGATGACGCCGGCCCATCTCCAGCACCGCCTGCAACTGGGCATACTTGGCCGGCCCCAGCCCATGAGCCCCGCAGAAGGCCTGCTGCTCGGCCCCGAGCAGCGCCCGCAGGGAGCCAAACTGGCTGAGCAGCTGGCGGGAGAGATCCACCGCGCTCAGGCCGCTGACCCCGGTGCGCAGGAAGATGGCCAGCAGCTCGGCATCGGAGAGCGCCGTCGCCCCGCGCCGCAGCAGCTTCTCCCTCGGGCGCTCATCCTCTGGCCACTCCTTGATGCTCATTTGTCTCTCCCTCATTGCTGTTGAGAGAAAACATAGCAAAGAATCGCGGGAGCCCGACCACAACTCCCCCATGTCAGCCTCTGTCGCCGTCCATCGCCTGTGCTATCTTACCCGACCAGTCAGAGTGAGCCGGAAGAGATGCAGCAGATGAGATTGGCCGATAAACGCATCCTGTTGGGTGTCAGTGGCGGGATCGCCGCCTACAAGAGTGCCGAACTGGTACGTCGCCTGAAAGATCAGGGGGCCGAGGTGCGAGTGGTGATGACCCGCTCCGCCAAGGAGTTCATCACCCCGCTGACCCTGCAAGCCGTCTCTGGTCACCCGGTGGCCGACAGCCTGCTGGACCCGGCCGCCGAGGCGGGCATGGGTCACATCGAGCTGGCCAAGTGGGCCGATCTGGTGCTGATCGCCCCCGCCAGCGCCAACCTGATGGCGCGCATGGCCGCCGGCATGGCGGACGAGCTGCTCACCACCCTCTGCCTGGCCACCCCGGCACCGGTCGCCCTGGCGCCCGCCATGAACCAGCAGATGTATCGCAATGCCGCCACCCAGGCCAATCTCAAGACCCTGGCCGGCCGCGGCATCCTGCTGTGGGGGCCGGATTCCGGCAGCCAGGCCTGCGGCGACGTGGGCCCGGGCCGCATGCTGGATCCCCTCGACCTGGTGGAGCGCTGCTGCCAGCAGCTCGCCGCCGAACCGCTGCTGGCGGGGGTCAGGCTGCTGCTGACCGCGGGGCCGACCCGCGAGGCGCTGGACCCGGTGCGCTACATCAGCAACCACAGCTCCGGCAAGATGGGCTATGCCATCGCCCGCGCCGCCCGTGAGGCGGGCGCCGAGGTGACCCTGGTGAGCGGCCCGGTCGCCCTGCCAACGCCCCTGGGGGTTGAGCGGGTCGACGTGGAGAGCGCCTTGCAGATGCATGAGGCGGTGATGAGCCGGGTCGGCCAGTGCGACCTCTTCATCGGCTGCGCCGCCGTGGCGGACTATCGCCCCGCCCAGGTGGCCAGCCAGAAGATCAAGAAGAGCGGCGACAACGACCAGATGGCGCTGACCCTGGTCAAGAATCCCGACATCATCGCCGATGTGGGAGCCTTGTCAGACAAACCCTTCACCGTCGGATTTGCCGCCGAAACCGTGGATGTGGAACAATACGCCCTCGACAAACTTCGACGTAAGCGGCTGGACATGATCGCCGCCAACGATGTGTCCCGTGCCGGCCAGGGCTTCAATGCCGATGACAACGCCCTGACCGTCTTCTGGCAGGGGGGTCAAGCCGCACTGCCCCTGGCCGATAAGCTGACGCTGGCTCGTCATCTGGTCGCCCTGATCGCACGCCACTATCGACCTTAAGCCCTCTCCCGGGCCCGTTGAACATGCCGGGTGCCCCGCGGGCACCCGCTGAACCACCCGATCGCCCGGCGATCCAATTGAACGATATTCATGACGACACAAATTGAACTGAAAATCCTGGATGCCCGCATCGGCACCGACTTCCCGCTGCCCGCCTACGCCACCCCGGGTTCCGCCGGCATGGACCTGCGCGCCCTGCTGGATGCCCCGCTGACCCTGGCCCCCGGCGACACCACGCTGGTGCCGACCGGGCTTGCCATCCACATCCAGGATCCAGGTCTGTGCGCCACCATCTTGCCCCGCTCCGGTCTCGGCCATAAGCACGGCATCGTGCTGGGCAACCTGGTGGGCCTCATCGACTCCGATTACCAGGGCCAGCTGATGGTCTCGGTATGGAACCGCGGCAACGACAGCTTCACCATGCAGCCCGGCGAGCGCATCGCCCAGCTGGTGATCCTGCCGGTGGTCCAGGCCAGCTTCCAGCTGGTCGACGAATTCAATCAGAGTGAACGGGGTGAAGGCGGGTTTGGTTCTTCTGGTCGCCAATAACAAGACCACACCGGCCCCGGGGCCGGTGCCAAATAACAGAATCAAGCCATTGTTTTTTTAGGGGAATCCATGGCAAGCAGTAACCAGAAACAGAGTCGGCGCGATCAGATCCTGCAGGCACTCGCCCACATGCTGGAAACCAGCCCGGGCCAGCGCATCACCACGGCACGCCTGGCGGCCGAGGTGGGCGTGTCCGAGGCGGCCCTCTACCGGCATTTTCCCAGCAAGGCGAGGATGTTCGAGGGGCTGATCGACTTCATCGAGGATTCCCTGCTGTCACGGGTCAACCTGATCATGGCCGAAGAGAAGGACACCATGGCCCGCTGCCACCACATACTGCAGCTGTTGCTGGTGTTCGCCGAGCGCAACCCGGGCATCACCCGCATCCTCAACGGCGACGCCCTGCTGGGGGAGCACGATCGGCTGCGGGATCGCATCAGCATCCTGTTCGACAAGCTGGAAACCCAGCTCAAACAGGCGCTGCGGGAGAAGCGGCTACGGGAAGGCCAGGGCTTCCAGCTCGACGAGACCATGCTGGCCAACCTGCTGCTCGCCTATGCGGAGGGCCGCATCAGCCAGTTCGTCCGTTCCGAGTTCAAGCTCAAGCCCACCGCCGGGTTTGAAGACCAGTGGCAGTTTATGCGCAGCCAGCTATTGCAAAGCTGAGTCAGAGGGCCGGATCACCCGATGCGTCCGCCCCGAGTTCAAGCTCAAGCCCACCGCCGGGTTTGAAGACCAGTGGCAGTTTATGCGCAGCCAGCTATTGCAAAGCTGAGTCAAAGGGCCGGATCACCCGACGCAGGTGGACTGGAACACGGAGGGAGGCCTTGGCCTCCCTTGTTTTTTGTGGCACAAAAGAAATGATGAGCACCAGATGCGACCCAGGCTGTCGCGCGTCGGTGTTAGATTCACGCGCCATCCACCTTTAGAGCAACAGGATACCTTATGGAACCCGAGATCATTACCGAAGCACAGACCTGGCTGGTCAACAACCAGGGACTGATCATCGAGTATGCGGTCAACATCGCCGCCGCCCTGCTCACCCTGCTGATCGGTTACATCGCCGCCAACATCCTCAGCGGTGGCGCGGTCAAGGTGATGCAAAGCCGCAAGCTGGATACCACAGTCACCCACTTCGTCGGCAGCATCCTCAAGTACACCATACTGGTGTTCGTGGTGATTGCCGCGCTGGGCAGGGTCGGGGTACAGACCGCCTCCTTCGTGGCCATCATAGGTGCCGCCGGCCTGGCCATCGGTCTGGCGCTGCAGGGGTCCCTCTCCAACTTCGCCGCCGGTTTCCTGCTGATCATCTTCCGCCCCATCAAGGCGGGGGAATTTATCGAGGTCGCGGGGACAGCGGGGGTCGTACAATCTGTGCAGCTGTTCACCACCACCCTCACCTCGGGTGACAACAAGATGGTGGTGGTGCCGAACTCCGCCATCCTCAACGGCACCATAGTCAACTATTCGCGCATGGACACCCGCCGCGTCGACATGACCTTCGGCATCGGTTACGGCTCCGACCTGCGCAAGGCCAAGCAGATCCTGGAGCGTCTGGTGAGCGAAGAGCCACGCATCCTGAAGGATCCCGAGGCCACCATCGCCGTCGCCGCCCTGGCCGACTCCTCGGTCAACATAGTCGTGCGCCCCTGGGTCAAGACCGGCGACTACTGGGGTGTCTGGTTCGACTTCCACGAGAAGGTGAAGCTGACCTTCGACGCCGAAGGCATCGAGATCCCCTTCCCGCAGATGGTCATGCACATGCAAAAGCCGCAGTAATTCGCACGGCGTGGTGATCCAATGCCAGCCTTCGGGCTGGCATTGTTGTTTGTGGATCCCGGCCGAGCCGGCCACCGGGATCGGCTACGGGCCTCCCGTGGGCAACCCGCGGCCGGGCCGCACTCAAACCAGCCGGTGTGCCAACCGGTTGAGCAACGGCTGCACCAGCACATAGCCACCCAGCACGGCCCCCATGACCGCCAGCACCCGCATCTCCAGGGTCGGGGCGGCCGTGGTCAATGCCAGGGTCAGCAGGCCGATGAGGCCGGTGGCAATCAGGCTAAGGGCAAACAGGGACAGTACGCGTTTCATGTCGATCTCCTCGTTCCAACAGCCATCCCTGGGAGCATCGTCCATCTGACCGGATGATAACCGGCTCCGGACGGAGCAAGTTTGCGTTTGCGCATAAAATCGACGAAAAGGTGTATTGTCTGGGGCCTTTCACCGGGATGGAGGCTGCGCCTCCCCGACCCCGGACTGAAAGCCCTTTCACCCGGGAGAAGCCGTGCCAAGCATGCGCAAACGCAAGATCCGGCCGCCATGGGTGACTCATAATCACCGCGTTTTGGTTGTAAACTCCTTCGACGACAGACAATTGGTAAAGCTCTGTTACACGGACCGCACAATGAGCCCGGTATAATGGGCCCGGCATAGTGCTCGAATAATAAGGTTTGGCGGGGCCTTGCCTGCAAGGTTCAAACACAACTTGGAAGACTGATAATCCTATGAAAAACATCAATCCAACCCGGACCCAGGCCTGGCAGGCGCTGGAAGCCCACTTTGCAGCTAACAAAGAGACTCGGCTCAAGGATCTGTTCGCACAGGATCCGAAGCGTTTCGACAAATTTTCCCTCACCTTCGGTGGCGACATCCTGGTCGACTACTCCAAGAACCTGATCACCGAGGAGACTCTCAAGCTGCTGGTGAGCCTGGCCAACGAGACCGACCTGCGCAGCGCCATCGACGCCATGTTCAACGGCGACAAGATCAACATGACCGAAGGGCGTGCCGTGCTGCACACCGCCCTGCGCAACCGCTCCGACCGCCCCATCGAGGTGGATGGCAAGGACGTGATGCCGGAAGTGAACGCCGTGCTGGCCAAGATGAAGGGCTTCTGCGAGAAGGTCATCGGCGGCGAGTGGAAGGGTTATACCGGCAAGCCGATCCAGCACGTGGTCAACATCGGCATCGGCGGCTCGGATCTCGGCCCTGTGATGATCACCGAGGCGCTGCGTCCCTATAAAAACCATCTGGAGATGCACTTCGTCTCCAACGTCGACGGCACCCACATCGCCGAGACGCTCAAAAAGATTGATGCGGAAACCACCCTGTTCCTGGTGGCCTCCAAGACCTTCACCACCCAGGAGACCATGACCAACGCCCTGACCGCCCGCGACTGGTTCCTCGGCCACGCCGGTGACAAGGCGCACGTCGCCAAGCACTTCGCCGCCCTTTCCACCAACGGCAAGGCCGTGGCCGAGTTCGGCATCGACACCGACAACATGTTCGAGTTCTGGGACTGGGTCGGCGGTCGTTACTCCTCCTGGTCCGCCATCGGCATGCCCATCGCCCTCTCCCTCGGCTTCGAGCACTTCGAAGCCCTGCTGCAAGGCGCCTTCGAGATGGACATGCACTTCGCAACCGCCGCCTATGAGCAGAACGTGCCGGTGCTGCTGGCCCTGATCGGCCTGTGGTACAACAACTTCCATGGCGCCGAATCCGAGGCCATCCTGCCCTACGATCAGTACATGCACCGCTTCCCCGCCTACTTCCAGCAGGGCAACATGGAGTCCAACGGCAAGTACGTGGATCGCGACGGCAACCCGGTCGACTACCAGACCGGCCCCATCATCTGGGGTGAGCCGGGCACCAACGGCCAGCACGCCTTCTACCAGCTGATCCACCAGGGCACCAAGCTGATCCCCTGCGACTTCCTGGCGCCGGCCATCAGCCACAACCCCATCGGCGATCACCATCCGAAACTGCTGGCGAACTTCTTCGCCCAGACCGAGGCACTGGCCTTCGGCAAGAGCAAGGAAGCGGTGGAAGCCGAGTTCCTGGCCGCCGGCAAGACGCTGGAGCAGGTCAAGGATCTGGTGCCGTTCAAGGTGTTCGAGGGCAACCGCCCGACCAACAGCATCCTGTTCAAGCAGCTGACCCCGAAAACCCTCGGCTCCCTGATCGCCATGTACGAGCACAAGATCTTCGTGCAGGGCGCTATCTGGAACATCTTCAGCTTCGACCAGTGGGGCGTGGAGCTGGGCAAGCAGCTGGCCAACAAGATCCTGCCGGAGCTGGGCAACGACGAGGCCGTCACCAGCCACGACGCCTCCACCAACGGTCTGATCAACACCTGGAAAGCCTGGAAGGCCTGATCGCTCACGCCTTCCTGAACGCAAAAGCCCCGCTCGATGAGCGGGGCTTTTTATTGCCGGATACCGGCGTTGCCATCCTTTGGAGATCTGGCCAGGTGTCTAAGCCAGCCAGAAGACGGGGATCGTCACCCCCGCCCCTTCTGATACAGCGCGGTGAAGGCTTAACCGCCGACGGCGATACGCTTCATGTCCTTCATGCAGCCGCGCAGGGTCTGGCCGATCTTCTCGCACCTGGCATCGTTGCGGGTCATGCCAGATTAGCCGCCGACTGCGATGCGCTTCATGTCTTTCATATAACCGCGCAGGGTCTGGCCGATCTTCTCGATGGGGTGATTGCGGGTCGCCTCGTTGGCGGCCAGCAGCGCCAGGTTGTCCACGGCCTTGCTCTCGGCACGGGCACTGCCCAGATCCCCCGCTTGCAACGTCGGCATGAAGTGCTCGCGCAGGAGCGGCACGGCGGCGTTGGCGAACAGATAGTTGCCGTACTCCGCGGTGTCGGAGATGACCACGTTCATCTCGTACAGACGCTTGCGGGCAACTGTGTTGGCGATCAGCGGCAGCTCGTGCAGGGATTCGTAGTAGGCAGACTCTTCATAGATGCCGGAGGCCACCATGGTCTCGAACGCCAGCTCGACACCCGCCTTGACCATGGCCACCATCACCACGCCATTGTCGAAGTACTCCTGCTCGGCGATCTTGCCGGCATAGGCCGGGGCATTCTCGAAGGCGGACTTGCCGGTCTCTTCGCGCCAGGTGAACAGCTTGACGTCATCCTCGGCCCAGTCGGCCATCATGCCGCGGGAGAACTCGCCGGCGATGATGTCGTCCATGTGCTTCTCGAACAGCGGGCGCATCAGGGTCTTGAGCTGCTCGGAGAGCTCGAAGGCACGCAGCTTGGCCGGATTGGAGAGCCTGTCCATCATCAGGCTGATGCCACCCTGCTTCAGGGCTTCGGTGATGGTCTCCCAGCCGAACTGGATCAGCTTGCCGGCATAGGCCGGGTCGGTCCCTTCGGCAACCAGCTTGTCGTAGCAGAGCAGGGAGCCGGCCTGCAGCATGCCGCACAGGATGGTCTGCTCGCCCATCAGGTCGGATTTCACTTCCGCCACGAAGGAGGATTCCAGCACGCCGGCACGGTCGCCGCCGGTGGCGGAGGCCCAGGCCTTGGCGATGGCCATGCCCTCGCCCTTGGGGTCGTTCTCCGGGTGCACGGCGATCAGGGTCGGCACGCCGAAACCACGCTTGTACTCTTCACGCACTTCGGTACCCGGGCACTTGGGCGCCACCATCACGACGGTGAGGTCGGCGCGGATCTGCTGACCCTCTTCCACCACGTTGAAGCCGTGGGAGTAGCCCAGGGCGGCGCCCTGTTTCATCAGCGGCATCACGGTTTTCACCACGTCGGAGTGCTGCTTGTCCGGGGTCAGGTTCAGCACCAGATCGGCGGTCGGGATCAGCTCTTCATAGGTGCCGACCGCGAAGCCGTTGTCGGTGGCCTTCTGCCAGGAGGCGCGCTTCTCGGTGATGGCGGCCTTGCGCAGGGCGTAGGAGATGTCCAGCCCGGAGTCGCGCATGTTCAGGCCCTGGTTCAGACCCTGGGCACCACAGCCCACAATCACCACCTTCTTGCCCTTGAGCACGTTGCAGCCGTCCGCGAACTCCTCGCGCTGCATGAAACGACACTTGCCCAGCTGGGCCAACTGCTGACGCAGGTTCAGGGTGTTGAAATAGTTAGCCATGGTGATTGCTCCGTTCGATTGATTCCATGCCGGGTAACGGCGTTGTCCAAACCACTATAGCGTGGGACACTTATTGCCTGAACTGATATATTCGAAACAGTACGTTGCATTTATTGAAATGTGAGACGCCGCAATCTCGCCCCGTTTCGCCGCCACAGGGCGCAAGGAACCACGAACGCCGTCGCCACTACACGCCTTAGCAGGAATTGAAAGATGGATCTTCGCAATCTCGAGCTGTTTCTCCACCTCGCCGACTCCCTCCATTTCGGCAAGAGCGCCGACGCCATGGCGGTCAGCCCCTCCACCCTGAGCCGCGCCATCCAGCGGCTGGAGCAGGAGACCGGCTGCGTGCTGTTCGAGCGGGACAATCGCTCGGTGCGGCTCACCCCTGCGGGCGAGAAGCTGCGGGAGTTTGGCGGCAGCCTGTTGCAGGAGTGGCGCCGACTCAGACAGGAGCTCAAGCGCAGCGACGAACCGCTGCAGGGCCGGCTGCGGGTCTTCTGCTCGGTGACTGCAAGCTACTTCCTGCTACCCGAAGTGCTGGAACGCTTCCGCCGCCGCTATCCCCAGCTGGAGATCAAGCTGGAAACCGGGGACCCGGCGCTGGCGGTGGACAAGATCCTGGCGGACGAAGCCGATCTGGCCATCGCCGCGCGGCCGGACGCGCTCTCCTCCAAGCTGGAATTTGCCAGCCTGCAGCAAGTCCCGCTGGTCTTTATCGCCCCCCGGGCCGCCCCGCAGTCGAGCCAGTGGTTCCAGCAGGGCGAGCCGGACTGGGAGAGGCTGCCCCTGATCCTCTCCGAGCAGGGGCTGGCCAGAAAACGCTGCGATCAGTGGCTGCGCAACAAGGGGATAGCCCCCAACCTCTACGCCGAGGTGGCGGGCAACGAGGGCATAGTCGCCATGGTGGCGCTCGGCTTTGGCGTTGGCGTGGTTCCCGCCGCCGTGATCGATCACAGTCCCATGGGGGACAAGGTGCGTATCGTCGAGCCCAAACCCGCCCTCAAGCCATTCGATGTGGGCATCGCCGTACAGAAGAAACGGCTGGAGGAGCCGCTGATCCGCGCCTTCTGGGATACGGCGCGCGGCCAGAACGGTGCACGCTGAGCCCGCAACGGGTCGGTGTCAAATGTGTCAGTATGAAAGTCGCGCAGAAGAGGAGAGACTGGCCGCCACATCCAGCCACCATCAGGGGATAGAGCGTGAGCCAGCATCTTGTCGAAATCCGCAGTGCCATCCTGTTCGCAGAATATCTGCAAAGCCTCGGGGTTCAGCGCCATGAACTCGATCGGGAACAGGAGATCTATTTGCAGGACAGGCACCTGGCCACGGTGCAATGCATTCAGGGCGAGCTGCGCTTTTATCTGCGCGCCAATGCCCTGGCCCGGTCGTGATCCGCAATCGGTCACAGATCGCGCACGCAAAGCGTATTAGACTGGCACCATCCGTCACCCTCGCCCCGGGGGTCGCCACGAGGAGTGCCCATGAAACCAAGCGGCCTGGATCGCCTCTTCAAACCTCACTCTATCGCCGTCATCGGCGCCTCCGGCGATCCGCAGAAGGCCGGCCATGTGGTCATCAGGCACCTGCTGGCAGGCCAGTTCAAGGGCCCCGTATTGCCGGTTGCACCTCACAGCCAGGCCGTCGCAGGGGTACTAGCCTATCCCGATATCGCCAGCCTGCCCCTAGCGCCGGATCTCGCCATCGTCTGCACCCGGCGCGAACGGGTGTTGCCGCTTATCGAGGAGCTCGGCAAGAAGGGAACCGGGGCCGCCATCATACTGGCTGCCCAGTTCTCCGGTGACGAGCGCCAACGGCTCAGAGAGCTGTGCCGGCAGTACGGCATCCGCCTGCTCGGCCCCAACAGCATGGGCATGCTGCTGCCGGGCCAGGGGATCAACGCCAGCTTCTCGCCCATCGCCGCCACCCCGGGGCAGGTGGCATTTCTCTCCCAGTCCGCTGCAGTCAGCACCACCATCCTCGACTGGGCCAAGCAGCGCGAGCTCGGCTTCTCGGCCTTCATCTCCCTCGGGGATCACTGCGACATCGACTTCGGTCAACTGCTGGATCAGCTCTCCCGCGACGGGGCAACCCGCGCCATCCTGATCTACATGGACAAGCTGCACGATGCGAGGCACTTTCTCTCCGCCGCCCGCGCCGCCTCCCGCAACAAGCCCATCCTGGTGCTCAAGAGCGGCCGGCACGACCCGGCCAACGGCCTCGACAACGTCTATGACGCCGCCATCCGCCGCGCCGGCATGTTGCGGGTGCGGGACACCCACGAGCTGTTTGCCACCGTCGAGACCCTGAGCCACTCCCTGACGCTCAAGGGGGAGCGGCTCGCCATCCTCTCCAATGGACGCGGCCTCGCCAACATGGCAGCAGACGTCCTGCTGTCTCGGGGGGGCAAGCTGGCGATGCCGCCCCTCGACATCGGCAGCGATGCCGATATCGAGGCCTACAAGAGCGCGCTGGAAACTCTGTTGCAAGGGGAGGGCGCCGACGCCATCCTGCTGATCCACGCCCCATCGCTGACCGCCCGCGGTGTGACACTGGCACACGAGCTGATCGCCTTTATCAGGCAGCATCCCAGGGCCAGGCGGTTCAACATCCTCACCAACTGGGCGGGGGAATACTCCGCCCAGGAGGGGCGTCGCCTGTTCAACGAGGCGGGGATCCCCACCTATCGCACTCCGGAGAGTGCCGTTACCGCCTTCATGCACATGGTGGAATACCGCCGCAACCAGAAGCAGCTGATGGAAACCCCGGCCTCTCTGCACGGGGACAGGCTCGATGTCGAGCGCTGCCAGCAACTGCTCCGGCAGGCGCTGGATCGCCAGCAGCGCGTGCTGGATACCCACCTCGCTCACCCCATCTTGCAGGCCGCCGGGCTCTCCACCCTGTCCACCTGGATTGTCTCCGATGCCATCGAGGCCGCCCTGACGGCGGAGCAGATAGGCTACCCGGTGGCGGTGAAGTTGCGCTCCCCCGACATCGCCCATAAGTCCGAAGTACACGGCGTCATGTTGAATCTGCGCACCTCGGCGGAGGTCGCCCAGGCGGCGGACGCCATCCTGGACAGGGTACGCCAGCACGATCCCGGCGCCCGCATCGAGGGCCTGCTGGTACAGCGCATGGCCCGCCGCAGCGGCGGGCTGGAGCTGCGGATCCGCCTGCAGCAGGATCCCGTGTTCGGCCCCGTCATCCTGCTAGGGGAGTCCGGCGCCGAGCCCCGCGAGATGGTCGCCGCCCTGCCGCCCCTCAACCAGGCGCTGGCGCGCTACCAGATCATCGGCGCCCTCAAGGACGGCAAGATCCGCGAGCAGGCCAGCCCGGTACGGCTCGATATCGACGCCCTCGGCCAGGTGTTGTGCCAACTGTCCGAGCTGCTGTTGGCCTTCCCCGAAATCCAGGAGCTGGATCTGCACCCGCTGCAGGCCTGCGGCGAAGAGATGGTGATCCTGGATGCCCGCCTGGTGTTGATGGAAAAGGGGCAACCGATGTTGCCGCTGGCCATTCGTCCCTATCCCACCGAGCTGGAGGAGGGCGCCTGGCTCAAGGATCAGAGCCATATGCTGCTTCGCCCGATCCGGCCGGAGGACGAACCGGCCCACAAGCAGTTCGTGCTGCAAGTCTCCGACGAAGACAGGTACAAGCGCTTCTTCGCCGATGTAGGGGAGCTGGGCCATGAGGAGCTGGCCCGTATGACCCAGATCGATTACGACCGGGAGATGGCCTTTGTCGCCGTGGGACAGGATGGGGAACGGAAAGAGCAGATCTTAGGGGTGGTACGCGCTATCTCGACGCCGGATCTGAGCGACGCCGAGTTTGCCATCCTGGTGCGCTCCGACCTGAAAGGGCTGGGGCTTGGCAAGCTGATGATGGAGAAGATAGTGCGCTATGCCAGAGAGCGCGGCATAGTTCAGCTGTCGGGCATGACCATGCCCAGCAACCGTGGCATGATCAACCTGGCCAGGCGACTCGGCTTCAAGATCGATATCCAGCTGGAAGATGGCGTCGTCAATATGGTGCTGCCCTGTGCGGAGCGGGTCGAAGGGGCGTAACGTACAGAAAATGGAAGGGATGAAGAATTTCAGGCATTAAAAAACCCCGCTCAAATGAGCGGGGTTTTTCGTGTTGGGTGCCTGGCAGTGTCCT
Source organism: Aeromonas sp. FDAARGOS 1409 (assembly GCF_019048705.1). Lineage (NCBI taxonomy): Bacteria > Pseudomonadati > Pseudomonadota > Gammaproteobacteria > Aeromonadales > Aeromonadaceae > Aeromonas > Aeromonas sp. FDAARGOS 1409. Next base: position 1,460,962 of record NZ_CP077395.1, on the reverse strand, counting down.
ACTCTCGCATGGCGAATGCCACACTACCATCGGCGCTACAGCGTTTCACTTCTGAGTTCGGCATGGGGTCAGGTGGTTCCACTGCGCTATTGCCGCCAGGCAAAATCTTCAATCTGAGAAAGCTGATGTAAGTAGTTTCGTATTTGTCACAAGGCCAGAAACACTTCTTGGGTGTTGTATGGTTAAGCCTCACGGGTAATTAGTATGGGTTAGCTCAACACGTCGCCGCGCTTACACACCCCACCTATCAACGTTGTGGTCTCCAACGGCCCTTTAGGACCCTCAAGGGGTCAGGGATGACTCATCTCAGGGCTCGCTTCCCGCTTAGATGCTTTCAGCGGTTATCGATTCCGAACTTAGCTACCGGGCAGTGCCACTGGCGTGACAACCCGAACACCAGAGGTTCGTTCACTCCGGTCCTCTCGTACTAGGAGCAACTCCCTTCAATCATCCAACGCCCACGGCAGATAGGGACCGAACTGTCTCACGACGTTCTGAACCCAGCTCGCGTACCACTTTAAATGGCGAACAGCCATACCCTTGGGACCGACTTCAGCCCCAGGATGTGATGAGCCGACATCGAGGTGCCAAACACCGCCGTCGATATGAACTCTTGGGCGGTATCAGCCTGTTATCCCCGGAGTACCTTTTATCCGTTGAGCGATGGCCCTTCCATTCAGAACCACCGGATCACTATGACCTACTTTCGTACCTGCTCGACCTGTCCGTCTCGCAGTTAAGCTGGCTTATGCCATTGCACTAACCTCCTGATGTCCGACCAGGATTAGCCAACCTTCGTGCTCCTCCGTTACTCTTTGGGAGGAGACCGCCCCAGTCAAACTACCCACCAGGCACTGTCCGCGAGCCCGATTCAGGGCCCTGCGTTAGAACATCAAACATACAAGGGTGGTATTTCAAGGACGGCTCCAGCGCAACTGGCGTCACGCCTTCAAAGCCTCCCA
>NZ_CP077395.1:1352500-1455000 GCF_019048705.1 Aeromonas sp. FDAARGOS 1409 | reverse complement strand
CCCTATCGCGCCAACGAGATCGCCGTACGCGAGCTCTTTGCCGAACAGGGTCAGGTGATCTCGGTCCGTCTGATGAAAGACAAGGCCACCGGCAAGCGCAGGGGCTTTGGGTTTGTGGAGATGCCCGTCGCCGATGCGGCCAAGGCCATCGCCGCGCTCAACGACAAGGAGTATCAGCAGCGCACTCTGAAAGTACGCGAGGCCAATGACAAGCGGGACAGGGATGAGAAGGAAGGAAACGACGTCGACGCCTGAGAGATCAGCATTCGACCTCTTCCAGTGATGACAGCCCCCATGCCTGCAAGGGGGCTGTCAGTTTTTGGGCCTCGGCATCCAACCGGCTGCAGTAGGCAAGACCTGTCCCCTCGTCGGGGAGGGAGGACGGAATCGCCGCCAGCAGATGGGCCACCCGCCTTGCGACGGCACAGCCCGAATCCACCAGCTGACACTCCGGCATCAGTTGTCGAATCTCTTCATTCAGCAGCGGGAAATGGGTGCACCCCAGCACCAGAGTATCCGGCCTCTCCTCTCCTTCTATCCAATCCGCCAGTACCTCTCTCAGCAGAGCCATGTTGACAGGCAATCCCGCCAGCTTGCGCTCGGCCTCGATCACCAGCTCGGTGGCCCCCTTGAGCAACACGCGCTTGCCCGGTGCAAACTGGGCGATGAGTTCATGGGTATAGGCGCGGCTGACGGTGCCTGGCGTGGCCAGCAGGCCGATGCAGCCATTGCGGGTCAGGGCGGCAGCGGGCTTGATGGCGGGCACCACCCCCACCACCGGGATATTCAGGGAGGCACGCAGGGCAGGCAGCGCTATGGTGCTGGCGGTGTTGCAGGCGATCACCACCAGATCGATGGCGTGCTTGGCCACCATGTGGCTGACCAATCCGGTGCAGGCAGAAATCAGCTCTGATTCGCTCAACTCGCCGTAGGGGAAGTGGGCATTGTCGAAACAGTAGAAATAGTTGTGTGCCGGCAGGGCGCGACGGATCTCCCCATAGACGGTCAGCCCGCCCATACCGGAGTCGAACACGAGAATATTGGCCACCTGAGCTCCCCCTTGGATGCGAGGCGGCGATCATACTCCCGCCCGGCGCCAATAGAAAAGGCCCCGCCAATGGCAGGGCCCCTGATTTTTCCGATCCGGACGACGGGATCAGAGCGCGTAGTCCACCGTCACATAGTAGGCACGCTCGTCCGCCGGGTAGCCCACCGAGGTCTGGTACTCCTTGTCCAGCAGGTTGCTGATCTTGCCGGAGACCTTCCAGGAAGGCGCGACCCGATAACCGACCGCCAGGTTCCACACGCTGTAACCGCCCAGCTGGGTGGTATTGGCGGCGTCACCATAGCGCTCACCCTGGTAGATCCAGCTCAGGGAGCCGTCGAACTGCTGCCACTGTGCCAGGCCAACCCATTTGGCCCCCTTGCGGGAGATCAGCTGCAACTGCTTGTCGGTGACCTTGTCCTTGGGATCCTTGTATTCGGCGGAGATTCGATGGGTCAACCAGCCGGTCTCGAACTCCCCTTCCAGCTCGACCCCTTCAATCCGCGCCTTGCCGACGTTTTGCGGCGTCCACATGCCCTGGCTGTCCGGTGCCCACTGGATCATCTGCTCGAAGTCGTTGCGATAGCCGGTCACACGCCACTCCACGCCGGCGGTCTGGCCATCCAGCATCAGCTCGCTGCTCTTCGACTCTTCCGGCTTCAGCTCGGGGTTGCCGGAGCCCGGGTAATACAGATCGTTGAAGGAGGGGGCGCGGAAGCCGGTGCCGTAGCGGGCGCTGAGACGGTAATCCTCCACGAAGCGCCAGCCAGCGCCAGTCTGCCAGGTGTTGTGACGGCCGAACTGCTCGTTGTCATCGCTGCGACCGCTCAGCTCCGCCTGCCACACCTGGTTGTCAAACTGGGCCAGGGCATAGAGCCCTGTGTTGTCGCGCTCATCGGCATCGCTCGGGAAGGCGACGCCAGAGGAGCGGGAACGCTCGTCCAGCATGTCGCGCTGCCAGTCTGCGCCACCGCCCAGGGTCCAGCGTTCGTCCAGCTTGACGCTGTTGACCCAGTTCAGGGTGTATTGACGGGTATAGAGTCGATCGGCGGACTGATCGCGGCCGCTGGTATCCGGGTAGTCGTAGGCATCCTGTTTGGAGAAGGCGCCGCGCAGTTCGCTCAGGTAGCGCTCGTCATGATAGCGGGAGCCGAGCTGGTAGCTCTGGTTCTCGGTCCAGGTTTCGTTGCGTTGATGAAACGCCGGGCCCCAGGCGGAAGCGGCAGAGGATCTGTCGTACTGGGCGATGTTGCGGAACCAGCGGGTCGTACCGAACAGATCCCAGTTGCTGGCCAGCGCCTGCTGATAATCCACCATGGCGTTGTAGCCCCGGTGGCCGTGCTTGTCCCCATCGTTCACCCCCGGAATGGGGTGCACGTTGTAGCCGGTCTCGTCATCGAAGCCCCCGGCAACCTTGAGCTGGCCCGCCTCGCCGACCTGGCTGGCGCTGCTGAAGGCGGCCTGGCGCTGCTTGTTGGAGCCGACCCCCAGGTTGAACTTGTGCTGATTGGTCCCCTGATCCGGGCGAGTGATGATGTTGATGACCCCACCGATGGCATCCGAGCCGTAGATGGTGGCGCGCGCACCGCGGATATATTCGATCCGCTCCACCTGGTTGAGGGGCAGGTTGTTGAGCTCTGTCATCCCGGCGGTCAGGGAGGCGCTGCGCACCCCGTCCACCAGCACCAGGGTCTGGGAGGAAGTGCCGCCACGCACCCGCAGCGAGCTGAGCTGGCCGCGACCGCCGTTGCTGACCACTTCCACGCCGGGCAGGGTCTTGACCACATCGGTCACGGTCTGGGCTTGCAGGCGATCGATCTCGTCACGGGTCACCACGTTGACGGGGGCCAGCACGCTGGAGGCGGGTTGGGCGACGCGGGTGGCGGTCACCACCATGGTGGGGTTGACGGGAATGGTCAGTTGTTGGGCAAAGGCCGCCGTTGGCAACAGGGCAGCCGCCAATAATGTCTTGGACATGAGAGATCCTTAGGTTCGCGTAAGCATCTACTTCGTGGCCGGTTTCTCTCGGCCCGAAATACGAACTTTGGCAGGTCTTCGGGCTTGGGGGCTGATGGCCTAAGGCGACGGCTTCCCACCTGACGGCAGTGCCCTGATGTCGCTTCGTTCCCCCTTACCGCTGCGCGCCAGCTCCGGATTCTCACCGGATTCCCTTTTAAGCAGGATGCGCCAAAGCGGGGGGATTATAGGCAGAGCCATGTTGGATGTATAGCCATCTGGATTTCTGTTTTCGTTTTTTCCCTTCCGGCAGAGCCGAGTGGCTCAGTTACTACCCCCTCCTCTGCCGTCAGGCCCGCTGACGACCCTCGGAGAGGGACAGAGACGCGAAATGTTGAGCCAGAGCCCACGGCTTTTTGGTAACATGCGGCAAACGTTTGACATCCGAGGAAGCCGTAATGACGACCCCCCCTATGATCGGCCTGGTAATGGGCTCCGACTCTGACTGGCCCGTGATGCAGGCCGCCGCCCGCATCCTCAAGGAGCACGGCGTGCCCTATGAAGCGCGCGTCGTATCCGCCCATCGCACCCCGGATCTGCTGTTCGAATATGCTGCCAGCGCCCGCGAACGCGGTCTGCGCGCCATCATCGCCGGTGCCGGCGGGGCTGCCCACCTGCCGGGCATGCTGGCCGCCAAGACCACGATCCCGGTGCTGGGCGTGCCCATCCCCACCCGACAGCTCAAGGGGATGGACTCCCTGCTCTCCATCGTCCAGATGCCCAAGGGGGTGCCGGTCGCCACCTTCGCCATCGGCGAGGCGGGTGCCGCCAACGCCGGTCTGTTCGCCGTCTCTCTGCTCTCCGTCGCCCAGGATGGCGACGCTCCCCGCTATCAGCAGCAGCTCGACGGCTTCCGCGCCAAGGAGCGCGACCGGGTGCTGGCCCTCACCCTGGAGGAGCCGGCATGATACTGCCCCCCGCCACTTTGGGTATGCTCGGTGGCGGCCAGCTCGGCCGCTACTTCGTGATGTCTGCCCACCGTCTCGGCTACAAGGTGATAGTGCTGGACCCGGATCCCGTCAGCATCGCCGGTGCAGCCGCCGACGAGCAGATCGTTGCCGCCTATGACGATGCCGATGCCCTGCGCGATCTGGCCAGCCGCAGCGACGCCATCACCTGCGAGTTCGAAAACGTGCCCGCCGCCTCCCTGGCCCTGCTGGAGCAGTACAAGCCGGTGCGCCCGGCTGCGAGCGCAGTGCGTGTCTGTCAGGATCGCCGGGAAGAGAAAGCCTTCCTGACCCGCGCCGGCGTACCGGTCGCCCCGAACCTGACCCTGCTGCCGGGCGAGCCGCTGCCCGCCCTGCCAAGCGACCTCTTCCCCGCCATCCTCAAGACCGCCCGCGAGGGCTACGATGGCAAGGGGCAGTGGACTATCCACAATGCGGGCGAATTGCCAGCGGCCCTGGCCGCCAGCGGCGTGCCCTGCGTGCTGGAGAAGCGGCTGCCGCTGGAGGGGGAGTTCGCCCTCACCCTGGCCCGCAGTCCGAGCGGTGCCATCAGTGCCCTGCCCCTGGTGCAGAACTGGCACAGCGGCGGCATCCTGGATCAGACCCGCTCCCCGGCCAATGTGCCCGCCCTGGAGCGCGAGGCCCAGCGCATCGCCGAGCACATCATCGCCGCCCTCGACTATGTGGGCGTGCTGACGGTGGAGTTCTTCCTGGTCGGCGGTGAGCTGCTGGTCAACGAGATGGCCCCCCGGCCCCACAATTCGGGTCATCCCAGCATCGACAACGCCGGTTGCAGCCAGTTCGAGTTGCAGGTGCGCGCCCTGTGCGATCTGCCGTTGCCGGCACAGGCTGAGGTTCAGCCCGCCATCCTGCTCAACCTGCTCGGGGATCTGTGGCAAGACGGCACGCCGGACTGGGCCGGCGCCCTGGCCCTGCCCGGGGTGCACCTTCACCTCTATGGCAAGAGCGAAGCCCGCCCCGGTCGCAAGATGGGCCACGTCACCGTCACTGGCCACGACTGGCCGGCGGTCGAGGCCACCGCGCACCAGCTGCGCGCCCTGCTGGGTCTGCCCCCGCGCTGAGTCCACCCCTTGACATGCAAAGACCCGGGCCAAGGCCCGGGTCTTTTTTTATGACTTGAGAAGCGAGAGGGGTCAGGCCCTGTCGACAGCCGCAACGGGAGCCGGCAGGCGGATGGTGAGGGAGAGCACCAGGGCCACCACCAGCAGCACCAGGATCAGGTTGAAGGTCGCCATGAAGCCGCCGAACAGGGAGGCGACGATGGAGCCGATGATGCTGCCCAGCCCGAAGCCCAGATAGATGACGCCGTAGTTCTTGGTCAGGTTGTTGAGGCCGAAGAAGTCGCTCACCAGCGAGGGGTAGACGGTGATGGTGCCGCCGAAGCTGAACGCCACGCAGGCCACCGCCACGAAGAACAGGTTGGCGTTGAGCGGCACGAACAGCAGCAATCCCATACCACCGAGCGTAATCAGTTGGGCGATGGTGATGACCCGGATGCGGGACATCTTGTCGGAGAGGATGCCCAGCACCAGCCGGCCACCCAGGTTGGCCATGGCGATGATGGCGACGGCGTTGGCGGCGACCACGGCAGGCAGGCCCACCATCTTCTCGCCGATGTCCTTGGCCACGCCGATAACGTAGAGACCGCTCATGCAGGCGGTGAGGAACATCAGTGCCAGCATCCAGTACTGCGGCTTGCGCATCGCCTCGGCCAGGGTGAAGTCGCGGCTCTCGCTCTGCTGCACGGCGGCCGCCTGCTTGGGTGCGTCCTTCATCAGCATGCCGCCCACCAGCACCATGGACATGGCGATCAGCCCCCACAGCTGGAAGGTGGTCTCAAGGCCGTTGCTGGAGAGCAGCAGCAGGTTGATGTACTTGAAGCCCAGGCTGCCGAGGCCATAAGCACCGATGGAGCAGGCGGAGATCAGCCCCTTGCGCTCCGGGAACCACTTCACGCAGTTGGAGAGGGTCATCAGGTAGCCGGTACCGTCGGCGAAGCCCACCAGGATGCCGGCGCAGAGGTAGAGCATGGCCAGGTTGCTGGCATGGGCGGTGAGGAAGAAGCCGATGCCAAGCAGCACGCCGGCCCCCAGGGTAACGTTGCGCACCCCGAACTTCTCCTGCAGCTTGCCCGCCAGGGAGGAGGCCACCGCCAGGGAGAGGCTGAGCAGGCCGAAGGCGAAGGCGACCTGGCTCACCGGCTCGTCCAGCTTGTCGGAGAGCTGGGCGTTGAACAGGCTCCAGGTGTAAACGGATCCCAGCGCGAACTGGGTGATGATGGTCCCCAACAGGGTGAGGTAGCGGGTGCGATTCATCTCTCTGGTCATGATGCGTCTCGGTCGATGGCCTTAAGGAAACTGGGGCCACTATAGGCAAGACGCCGCTCCCGCCGACCGATTACGGCATGAAATGCAGATCGGCGGGAATGAATGACAATCAGAGCCGCATCAGCTGACGGAACGCCTTGATGTTGCTGCGGCTGACCGGCACCTCGAACGGCAGGTCATGGAGCCGGATGAGATAGGTGCTGTTGAACCAGGGCACTATCTCGCGGATCTTGTTGATGTTGACGCAGTAGGAGCGGTGACAACGGAAGAAGCCCTCGGCGGGCAGCCGGCTGACGAACTCGCTGAGGGTCATGGTCATCACGTAGCGATCGGTACGGGTGTAGACATAGGTCAGCTTCTCGTCGGCTTCCGCATAGTAGATCTGCTCGCAGGGGGTGACGATGATGCGCTCCCCCTTCACCAGATTGACGGTGCGATTGTGGGGGCTGCTCCCCTCGCCGCTCGCCTCCCCCGTGGTGGCTGGCTGCGACTTGCCCGCATGCTCGAGCTTCTGCAGCAGATTGATGAGGCGCGGCTCGTTGTAGGGCTTGAGGATGTAATCGAACGCCTCCAGCTCGAACGCCTCCACCGCGAACTCCTTGTAGGCGGTGACGAAGACGATGTGGGGCGGGTGACTGGACTTGTGCAGGTTCTTGGCCAGCAGCAAGCCGTCGATGGCGGGGATCTGGATATCGAGGAACACCACGTCCACCTCGTGATCCTGCAGGTACTTGAACGCCTCCAGCCCGTCCTCGAAGCTCGCCACTATCTCTATGGTGCTGTGCTGGTTCACCAGATAGGCGAGCTCCTCCCTGGCCAGGTATTCATCTTCGACGATGATGGCTCTCAACATGGCTGTCCCTCTCGCGTCATGGCGTTCTTATCAATATTGATGGCGATCAGCACGGCATGGCCTCCGGATCCGGCAGATAGAAACAGACTTCGGTGCCGGGCTCCAGCCGCTTAAGGTGCAGGCCGTCGCCATAGAGCAGCTTGACCCGCTGATGCACGTTCATCAGGCCGATGCTGCGGCTCTCCACCCGACCGGCGGCCACCCCGTCGATCACCGCTTGGCTGATGCCGTAGCCGGTGTCGCGCACCGCGACCCGGATGCCGCCCGCCAGCTGCTTCACCTCGATGGTGACCCGACCCGGCGCACTGCGGGGCTGGATGCCGTGCAGGATGGCGTTTTCCACCAACGGCTGCAACAGCAGGCTCGGCACCTGGATATGCACGTCGTCCACCTCGAACACCACCTCCAGCTTGTCGCCGAAGCGGGCCTGCTCGATGGCCACGTAGTCGCGCACCTGCTGCAGCTCCTCCTGGATGTCGATGAGGGTGTCCCCCTTGTTGAGGTTGTAGCGCAGGTAGTCAGCGAGGTTCGCGATCAGCTGGCGTGCCTGCTGGGGACGGATGCGGATCAGCGACGAGATGGCATTGAGGGCGTTGAACAGGAAGTGGGGGTTGATCTTGCTCTGCAGCGCGGTGAACTCCGCCTTGCGGGTCATCTCCTTGAGCTGCTCGATACGCGACACCTCCATCTGGGTGGAGATGAGCTGGGAGAGACCCACCGCCATCTCCTTGAGGGAGCTGGTGATGCTGTGGGTGCGGCGATAGTAGATCTTGAGGGTGCCGCTGACGGCGCCGTTTTCCCGCAGCGGAATAATGATGACCGAGTGAAAATCGGAGAGGTGATACTGGCGCAGATCGTTGTTGATGATGATCTGGTCCAGCAGCACCGCTCTGTGGGTCATGTCGCTGATGGCGTGATGCTCGTCCAGCTCGTAGTAATCCTTGCCCACCCCCACATAGGCCAGCACGTCGCGGGTATCTGTGATGGCCACCGCATCGGCGCTGATCTCGCTGCGAATGATGCCGCACACCTGGCTCAGGGAGTGGCGATCGATGTTCTGGAAAAACGGCAACGTCTTGTTGGCGATGTCGAGCGCCAGCTTGGCCTGCTTGGCGGCAATCAGCTCCTTCTCGTCATCCAGATCCTGCACCAGCTTGATGATGAGCCCGATACAGAGCGCACCGGCGATCATCGGGTAGGCAATATGACTGACTATCTCCACACCTACCGCATGGGGCTCGGTCAGTTGCCAGATAAGCAGCATGGTCAGCCCCTCGCAGGCCATCCCCGCCAGGATGCCGTAGAGCCAGAGCCGCGACTTGCGACAGCGCAGGTGCAGCCAGGTGGCCAGCAGGCCTGCGATGATGCTGGCGATGAGACAGGGAATAGAAGTGTGACCGTCCATGTCGATGAGGTAGCGGTGCAGCCCCGAGATGACCCCGGCCGGAATGCCGACCCAGGGGCCGAACAGGATGCCGCCGGAGATGATGGCGATGATCCGCACGTTGATCAGCGCCCCTTCCACCGGGATGCCGGTGTAGGTGCTGAACACCGCGAACAGGCAGAAAATGGCGGCCACCAGTACCAGCTCGGCCGGGGTGTGGTCCCGCTTCTGGAACAGCCGCTGGAACGGCCGGGTGCGGGTCAGGAGGAAGAGCGTCATCAACATCAGCGCCGCCCGCTCAAACACCGCCAACAACATCATCTGATTCTCGAGCATGGGGCCTCCGGCCTAGGGCCACGAGGGGCGCACTATAGGGTGTATGGGGTCATGGGTTGCCGGCCCCGAGCAAGGGGAAAGGAGAACACAGCAGGATGGGCAACCCCTGAGCGGGCCCCAGTTTACCTCAGACGACCCGCCAAGGGAGCAACGGCATTGCCGGCTGGCCGGGAGACGGCCAGCCGGTTGGAGGGTGTCAGGAGGAGAGGGTTGCCAGCCGGGCGGCGAAGCCCATGAAGAACAGGCCGATCAGGCCGTTGCCGAGCCGGGCAAGCCGCCGCTTGCGCGCGAAGAAGCGCGCCATCAGGGTGCCGCCGAAGATCAGCAGGGTAAGGTAGACGAAGCTCATGGCCTCCAGCATGCCGGCCAGCACCAGATAGGAGATCCAGGTGTGGGCATAGCTGAAGTCGATGAACTGCACGAAGAACGATACGTAGAACAGGATCGCCTTGGGGTTGGTGAGGCTTAAGGTGAGCGCCTTGGTGAAGTAGCGCTCCCCCGGGTCCATCACCGACGCCTGCCCCGCCTTTCTGGCGACGAAGTTGGCATGCAATATCTTCACCCCCAGGTAGAGCAGATAGAGGGCGCCGAGGTAGCGCACCAGGGTAAACAGCAATGGGGTGGTGCGAATGAGGGAGGCGATCCCCAGGTAGGCGCAGAAGATCAGGATGGCGTCGCCGACGAAGACCCCGAGAGCCGCCTTGTAACCCGGGCCTATGCCGCGCACCACTCCGGTACGCAGCACGTACAGGGAGTTGGGCCCCGGCGCTATGATGATGAAGAAGAGACCCACCAGATAGGTCCAGACGTTGATGACTCCCAAACTCTCAAACATGACGCGCCCCCCTGGACTTGGAAAATAGCCCGGTCAGGCAGGCCCAGACGTTGATGAAACCCAGGCTTTCGAACATGTTCCCTCCATGGCGGGTGATGAACCGGATAACGGCGGCAGGCCTTCTATACTAATCCGCCCCCCGCCAAGCACAAGATCTGGCCTGCTCTCCACACGCTTTCAGGATGAACGGCCTGCGCGCCGATCGAGAGCCACCCCGGAGTTCGCCCACTTTGGTTATGTCCAGACGCGCCGGGATAAGGCATGGTAGAAGGCGTTTTGAGCCACAGACACCACACCCCATGGAAAAGACCCTGAGCACAGAGACGCTCGACGCGCCCCCCGCAGCCGATGCCCTGAACACCACCCGATACCCCGTGATCGCCGCCATCAGCTTCTCGCACCTGTTGAACGACATGATGCAGTCGGTGCTGCTGGCCATCTATCCGCTGCTCAAACTTGGTCTCGACCTGTCGTTCGCCCAGATCGGCCTCATCACCCTCACCTACCAGTTCACGGGCTCGCTGTTGCAGCCGCTGATCGGCCTCTGCACCGATCGCAGGCCCATGCCCTACTCCCTGCCCCTCGGCATGGGGTTCACCCTGGTGGGACTGCTCTCCCTCTCCCAGGCGGACAGCTTCGGCGCCGTGCTGCTGTCGGCCATGCTCATCGGCATGGGCTCGTCGGTGTTCCACCCGGAATCCTCCCGGGTCGCCCGCATGGCGGCCGGCAACCAGCCCGGCCTGGCCCAGTCGCTGTTCCAGATCGGCGGCAACCTGGGATCGGCCATAGGTCCCCTGCTCGCGGCCCTGATCATAGTGCCGCAGGGTCAGGGCAGCGCCGCCTGGTTCTCCCTGTTCGCCCTGGTCGGTGTCGTGGTGCTCGTCTTCGTCGGGCGCTGGTCAAGCCAGCACGGTGCCCACTTCCACCGCAGGATGAAGGCCCAGATCGGCAACGGCCTGAGTCGCCGCCAGATCGGCTGGTCCCTGGCCATCCTGGGCCTGCTGATGTTCTCCAAGTTCTTCTACATGACCAGCCTGAGCAGCTATTACGCCTTCTACCTGATGGACAAGTTCGGCCTGTCGCTGGACAGAGCCCAGCTCCATCTGTTCGCCTTCCTGTTTGCCGTCGCGGCGGGCACAGTGCTCGGCGGGCCGGTCGGCGACCGCATCGGCCGCAAGCGGGTGATCTGGATCTCCATCCTGGGCGTCGCCCCCTTCACCCTGCTGCTGCCCCATGTCGACCTGTTCTGGACCACGGTGCTGTCGATGATCATCGGCCTGATCCTGGCATCGGCCTTCTCCGCCATCCTGGTCTATGCCCAGGATCTGGTCCCCGGCAAGGTCGGCACCATCTCCGGCCTCTTCTTCGGTTTCGCCTTCGGCATGGGGGGCATAGGGGCGGCCCTGCTGGGCCGGCTGGCGGATGCCACCAGCATAGAGACCGTGTATCAGGTCTGCGCCTACCTGCCGCTCATCGGCTTGCTGACCGCCTGCTTGCCGACCATCAGAAAGGGCTAGCGCCCGCGAGGAATGCCGACCATAAAAAACGCGGCCTGAGAGGCCGCGTCTGAAGTGGATGAGAACAAGGGCAGGTCAGCAGTACTGGCCGGCCACCCAGCCGGATGACCAGGCCCACTGGAAGTTGTAGCCGCCGAGCCAGCCGGTCACGTCCACCACCTCGCCGATGAAGTAGAGTCCGGGCACCTTGCGCGCCTCCATGGTCTTGGAGGAGAGCTCGTTGGTGTCCACCCCCCCCAGGGTCACCTCGGCGGTGCGATAGCCCTCGGTGCCGTTCGGCAGGATCTGCCAGTCCCCCAGCAGGGTGGCGACGGCCTCCAGCTCCCGCTCGTTGTACTGGCGCATCGGCTTGCTGACCAGCTGACCCAGCTCCACCAGCTTGTCGACGAAGCGTTTGGGCAGCTCGCGCCCCAGCACCGTCTTCAACTCCTGGGCCGGGTGGGCCTGGGCCCACTCCTTGAGGGCCGTCGGAATGTCCAGCTCCGGCAGCAGGTTGATGTGGATCTTCTCCCCCGCCAGCCAGAAGGAGGAGATCTGCAGGATGGCCGGGCCCGAGAGGCCGCGATGGGTGAACAGCATGGCCTCCTTGAAGCGGGTGCCATCCTCGGCGGTCACCGCCACCGGCAGGCTGACCCCGGCCAGATCGGCGAAGGCCTCCTTGTCGGCCTGATGCAGGGTGAAGGGCACCAGGCCTGCACGGGTCGGCAGCACCCTGAGGCCGAACTGCTCCGCCAGCTTGAAGCCGTAGGGGGTGGCACCGAGCTTGGGCATGGAGAGGCCGCCGGTGGCCACCACCAGGGAGTGGCAGCTGACGTCTCCCTGACTGGTGGTCAGCATGAAGCCCTCTTCGGTCTTGCTGACGGTGAGGATCTCGGTCTGGAACTGCAGGGTCACGCCGGCCCAGTCGCACTCGGTCAGCAGGATGTCGACGATCTCCTTGGCGCTCTCGTCGCAGAACAGCTGGCCGAGCGTCTTCTCGTGATAGCGCAGCCCGTGCCGGTCCACCAGATCGATGAAGTCCTGCTGGGTGTAGCGCGCCAGCGCCGACTTGCAGAAGTGGGGGTTGGCCGAGAGGAAGGCGTGGGGCCCGGCATGGTGGTTGGTGAAGTTGCAGCGACCGCCGCCGCTGATGAGGATCTTGCGGCCCGGCTTCTTGGCGTTGTCCAGCACCAGCACGGAACGGCCCCGATAACCGGCCTGGGCCGCACACATCAACCCGGCCGCCCCGGCGCCGATCACCACCACGTCAAGCTGCTTCATCATCACTCACCCATCAAAAGAAAAACGGCCCCTGTACGAAAGACCGTCATTGTACCCGGCAGAAACCATCGCCGCGGTTTCATGGCATGTCCAATAAAAAACGGCCCCTTTGCAAGGGGCCGTCATTGTACTGGCTGAACACTGAGTGTCCACGACTATCAGGCAGCGCCGTCCATGATACTGGCGGGAGCGCCCTTGGCCAGCTCGGCCAGCTCCTTGTCGATGAAGTAGAGGCCCTTGCCATCCTCGCCCACCAGCGACAGACGATCGACGATGCTCTTGAACAGCTTCTCCTCCTCGTGCTGCTCGGCCACATACCACTGCAGGAAGTTGAAGGTGGAGTAGTCCTGGGTGGTGAAGGCCACGTGGGCCAGGCCGTTGATGCACTTGGTGATGTGGTACTCGTGCTCAAGGGTGGTGCGGAAGATGTCGCCAAGGGAGTTGAACTCGTGGGGAGGCGCCTCGATGGCCCCCAGCAGCGGCATGGCACCGGTCTCGCTCACATAGGTGAACAGGCGCTCCATGTGCTGGCGCTCCTCGACGGCGTGCTGGCGCAGGAAGTTGGCCGCCCCTTCAAAGCCCCTGTCCTCGCACCAGGCGCTCATCTGCAGGTAGAGGTTGGAGGAATAGAATTCAAGATTAATCTGCTCGTTCAACTTCTCGATCATGGCTTTGGCCAACATGATGATTCTCCACTGTGATTTGCTCACGATTGTCGCCACTGTTGCATCCTGACGCAACCAGATACGACCGTCGGCGCGCGCAGTCATGACGGTTTCCCGCCTCATCCTGTCCCCCATACGGTTATAGAGAAGCAAAGAAACATGGTGTAGGTGACGTCAGCCATTATGATGGCGCCAGTGGTCAGGGACAGGATTCAATGAGATTCATTATGACACTGGCACTGCTCTGGATGATCCAGCTGCAGGCCGCTCCCTCCTTGCTCAGCGAGGCAGAATTGCAGGCAGCAAGGGATCCTATCGGATATCTTCAACGCCTCGATGCCAGCCCCCAGCAGGAGATGGAGCTGTTTCATGCCAGATCCCTGGCCAAGGCGGCGCTGGGGCGCTATCCCGACGCCCTGCTGGACAACGCCCGTGCCCGCGCCCTGGCCACCGCCCGCCATGAAACCACCCGACTGCTGGATTTCCGGCTGCAGCAGGCGGCCCTCACCCTGGATACCGAAGAACCGCACCGGGCCCTCCGGCTGCTGGCGCTGCTGCAACCCGAGATCGGCGACCACCCTGCCCTGCTGTCGGAGTGGCACGCCCTCAACGGACTCGCCCTCTATCGCACCCAGCAGCTGAGCGCGGCGATCGCCGAGCTCAAGACCGCCTTCCGCCTCAAGCAGGCGGCGCCCGACTCCCCCATCGCCAGCCTGCAGTGTGCCCGCCTGCTGATGACGCTGGGCAACCTCTATGCCGATCTGAGCCTGCCCCGGGAGGCCGAAGGCTATTATCTGGAGGCCCTGCAACGCATGGTGCTGCTGAACGAGCCCAACAGCCAGATCATCATCCGCGCCAACATGGCGCGACTCTATATCGATACGGATCGCCCCGCCCAGGCCAGGCGACTGCTCGACAACCTGCTGGCCAACCCGGCGCTGGCACCGGATTACCGCGCCATCATCCTGGGTTATCAGGCCATGGCGCTCAACGCACAGCGCGACTGGGCGGGTGCCCTGCGCACCCTGGACGAGGCCCAGGCGCTCTATCAGCAGCTGGGTTATCCGGATGCCGGAGCACGCCTGCTGGAGACCCGGGCCCGGGCACTACAGGGCACTGGCGAGAAGCAGCTGGCACTGCAACTGCTGACCACCCGGGGCGCCGCGGGAGCCAGCAGCAAGGCGCTGCAGGCCAGCCTGCTGGCCGATCAGGGACGCTATCCCGAGGCCTACCGGGCGCTCAGCGAATACGTGAGCGACTACAAGCAGCACTTCAACCAGACCCTGAGTCAGCATGCTGCCGCCTTCCAGGCCGAGATGGATCTGGCCCGCAGCGAGGCCAGCAACCGGGCGCTGCAGCAGGAGAACGAGAGCAAGCGCCAGCAACTGCTGCATCAGCAGAGCGCCCGTTACTACCAGCTGATGCTGGTCGGCCTGCTGGCCGGCGCCCTGCTGCTGCTCGGGCTCACCACCCACCGGCTGCACCGCAGCTCGCGCCACCTCTACAAGCTGGCTACCTTCGATCAACTGACCGGGCTGCCGAACCGGCGAGCCCTGCTGGAGCGGCTGGCGCAGCAGTGGCAGCTGGAAGTTCCCCTGACCCTGATCATCATCGACATCGATCATTTCAAGCAGATCAACGACAGGCACGGTCACCAGGCCGGGGACCAGGCCATCCGGCAACTGGCCAGGGAGCTCAAGAGCTGGGCGCCGGACCAGCACCAGATCGGGCGCCTGGGCGGGGAGGAATTTCTGGTGGCCATGGAGCAGGATGGCGCCACCTGCTGGCGGCTTGCCGAACAGCTGAGAAACCGGATCGCCTACCTTGCCGCCCCCCACATGACCATCAGCATAGGGGTGGCGGAGCGTTCACCGGACGATGACAACCTGGGCCAGCTCATCCACCGGGCCGACATGGCCATGTATCAGGCCAAGCGCCAGGGGCGCAACCAGACCGTCCTGGCCCTGGCTCCCCAGGCCCAGGACGAACTCGCCTGCAACGTCGCCTGAGACGTAGGCCCGGGCCTACCGTCAGGATCAGGGCATCAGCTCGGTGAGCGACGCCACACTCACCGGTTCCCCGTAGTCCACCCCCGGCAGCCCGAAACCGTTGAGCTGCAGGAAATCCTGACGCAGCCCGGCAAAGTCCCCCAGGGCGTGGAAGTTGTCCGGCGTCACCTTGGACCAGAGCGCCGAGACGGCGGCCTGAATGGCCGGGTCGAGCTCGTGGTCGTCCATCCGGATCAGCCGGTTGCCGTCGGCCACCACCCCTCTGGGTCCGTACATCTTGGTGGCGAACAGCCGCTGCATCTGCTCGATGCAGCCCTCGTGCACACCGCGCTCCTTCATCACCCCCATCAGCAGGCCGAGGTAGACAGGCAGCACCGGAATGTAGGCGCTCGCCTTGGTCACCAGCGCCTTGCAGACCGACACCCAGGCGTGGCCGCCGACTTCCGCCAGTTGCAGGTTGATGGTCTCGGCGGTGGCGTGCAGATGCTCCTTGGCATAGCCGATGGTGCCGTCCCGGTAGAGGGGATAGGTGGATTCGGGGCCTATGTAGGAATAGGCCACGGTTTGCGCGCCGGGGGCCAGGCAATCCGCCTGTTGCAGCGCCTGCATCCAGAGCTGCCAGTCCTCGCCGCCCATCACGGTGACGGTGTCGCGGATCTCCTCCGGGGTGGCGGGAGCCAGGGATTGCTGTACCAGGGCGTCATGCTCCAGATCCAGCCCCCAGCCGCTGAAGGGCTGGCCCGTGGTCTTGAGCACGGAGCGCACCTGGGTGCCATCGGCCAGCACCCGGATGCCGCTCGCCAGCGAATAGATGACCAGGTCCACCTGCCCGAGCTGCTGGCGTATGGTCTCGATGGCCTGCTGGCGCATGGCATCGGAGAAGGCATCGCCGATCAGGTTGACGGCGATGCGCCCTGCCTGCTCCGCCTCCTTGCGAAACCAGATGTTGTTGTACCAGCCGGCGCTGCCCAGCCCCTTGTCGGAGGGGCCGCGCTCGAACGACACGCCGACGGTGTCGGCACCGGCACCGAAGGCGAGCGCGATGCGAGACGCCAGCCCGAAACCGGACGAGGCCCCAAGCACCAGCACCCGTTTGGGCCCGTTGAACGATCCCTCCGCCCTGACGCTGGCAATCTGCTGCATCACGGCGGCGCGGCAGCCGATGGGGTGGCAGTTGCGGGCAACACAGCCCTGGATTTGCGGGTGAATGATCATCGAGGAGTCTCCGGGAAAGGGGTGCAACAGGAGGAACGTCCGTGGCGGGCCGGCCCGCTCTCGGGGCCCGGTGACGCACGACGGTTTGCCAAGGGAACTGGCTACAGCATAACCAAGCGGCGGGGGATTACCTTGACATGGGGCGGAATATCGACGGGAAAAGGGCAGAAAAACAAAAGGGAGCGCGAGGCTCCCCAAAGCGGTATTCAGATGCTTTTTGTTGTTTTGTGTTCATTGCGAAGCACGGGCACATCCTATGCCCCTCCCTCTGTCGGGGCAATAGACCGCCTGTGATCGGCTTCAAACTCCTGTTCAAAATATGCACTACCTTTTCATCGGGCACGGCAGCCCGGGTGTACGGGGCCCATGCAAATCCTGAAACTGTGGCAACGCCGCCGTTTTAGTTTCAGCAGACATTGGTATAGTGGACCCAGGATCAGTGAGGAGAACTCCCATGAATGGAACCTATTACAAACACGTACTGGCCGCGATCGACCTGTCGGAAGACAACCGCAAGGTGATCGAGAAGGCGGTCGACCGGGCCCGCTCCAACGGCGCCAAGCTGTCGGTGATCCATGTGGATGTGGACCTCAAGGATCTCTACACCGAGATGATCGACATCGACATCGACAACGTGCAGGACCAGGTGATCGCCGAGGCGAAGGAGAAGCTGGAAACCTTCCTGGCCTCGGTGGACTACCCCATCGAGAAGAAGCTGGTGATCTGCGGTGATCTCAGCGAGCGGGTCAACCAGGCGGTCAAGGATTACCAGATAGATCTGCTGGTGTGCGGCCATCGTCAGAGCTTCTGGAGCCTGCTGACCTCCAGTGCCCGCCAGCTGATGAATACCGTGCCCTGCGATCTGCTGGTCGTGCCCTTGCAGAAGTGATCAAACAGGCGTAGCTTGATTTGCCATGAACATGACCTCATTCAATCACAAGAACTGGTGGTGCCGCTTCTAAACAGGCGGTGCTGCTTTTCTATGTAAATTTTCCCAAAGAAAACACCGTGACCGCCGAGAGGCGGTCATTGTTTTCATCCCTGTGTCGCCTCCCGGCCCACCCCAACCGGAGAGAGTGAAATGCACAACCCCATCATACTGACCGGCGATCGTCCCACCGGCCGCCTGCACATCGGCCACTACGTCGGCTCATTGCGCCAGCGGGTCGAGGCCCAGTCCCATTACCGCCAGTTCGTGATGATCGCCGACCTGCAGGCGCTGACCGACAACGGCCACAACCCGGCCAAGGTGACAGATCACGTGCTGGAGGTGATGGCCGACTACCTGGCGGCCGGCCTCGACCCGGCCAGGACCACCTTCTGCCTGCAGAGCGCCCTGCCCGCCCTCGCCGAGCTCACCTGCTACTACCTGAACCTGGTCAGCGTCGCCCGGCTGGAGCGCAATCCCACGGTGAAGGCGGAGATCCAGCAGAAAGGGTTCGAGCGCAGCCTGCCCGCCGGCTTCCTGGTCTACCCGGTCAGCCAGGCCGCCGACATCACGGCATTTCGCGCCACCCATGTGCCCGTGGGGGAGGATCAGCTGCCCATGCTGGAGCAGACCAACGAGATAGTGCGCCGCTTCAACGCCCTGGTGGGCAAGGAGGTGCTGACCGAGTGCCAGCCCATACTGAGCGACACCGGCCGCCTGCCCGGCATCGACGGCAAGGCCAAGATGTCCAAGTCCCTCGGCAACACCATAGAGCTCGGCATGTCGAGGGACGAGATCAAACAGGCGGTGTTCGCCATGTACACGGACCCCGAGCACCTCAAGGTGAGCGACCCGGGTCGGGTGGAGGGCAATACGGTGTTCGCCTATCTGGATGCCTTCCACCCGGACAAGGCCCTGGTGGCCGAGATGAAGGCGCACTACAGGCGCGGCGGCCTCGGCGACATGCGCTGCAAGCAGGAGCTGAACGACTGCCTGCAGAGTCTGCTCGCCCCCATGCGGGAGCGGCGCCAGGCCGCCATCGCCGACAAGGGCCAGCTGCTGGCGCTGCTGCACCGGGGCACGCTGCAGGCCCGGGCCCTCACCGACGAGGTGCTGGCCGAGGTGAAGGGAGCCATGGGGCTGGACTACTTTGCCGGGCTGCGCTGAGCCGGCGTGCCCAGTGCGGCCTCGCCGTAGCGCTCGAAGGCGAGGCCGTGCAGCAGGCTCTTGAACCAGCGGATCGCCTCGTCGTGGGCGCTGAGCGGGTGGCCCGCCATCAGATAGACGATGGGGATGGCGGGATCCAGCGGATGGAGGCGCAGCGGATAATGGCGGCAGAAGTGGCGCCCTATCATCTCGGGCACCACCACCAGGTAGCGTCCGGTCGCCATCAGGGGCGGCACCGCCATGAAGCTCGGCAGTCGGACACCTAATTCCCGCTCCACCCCGAAGCGCCCCAGCCAGAGCTCCACCATGGCCTGGCTGTGGCCCCAGCTGGAGGTGTGGATGTGGGGCCGGCTGACCAGATCGTCCGGCCCCAGTGCCTCGGGCAGCGCGCTGCCAAGCGGCGACAGGCACACCAGGGGATTGCTGAACCACTCCTCCCGCCACAGCCGGGGGGAGAGATGGTTGGCGCCGGCGAACCCGATCACCAGATCCAGCTCCCCCTTCTCCAGCTCCCGCTCATAGTCGCTGTCCGCCAGCTCGCACACTTCCAGACGGCAGTGGGGCGCCAGCTGCACCATGCGCTCCACCAGCGTCGGGACCAGGCCGTGCTCCACCGACCCCGGGGTGGCGATGCGAAACACCCGCTGGGCGCTGGCGGGATCGAAGTCCTTGGCCTGCCGCAGCCCCTGCTCCAGCATGGCCAGCGCCTGGCGTACCGGTCCCGCCAGCGCCTTGGCCCGCTCGGTCGGCATCATCTCGCGCCGGCTCATCACGAACAGGGGGTCATCCAGCGCACTGCGCAGCCGCCCCAGGGCGTGGCTGACGGTGGACTGGGAGAGGTGCAACCGCTCGGCGGCGCGGGTAACGTTGCGCTCCTGCATCAGCATGTCGAACACGGTGAGCAGGTTGAGGTCGAGACGAGAGAGGGGCAGTTCCATCGATATTAACCATAGTTGAATGATGACAATTCATTTTTGGCATAGTAGCAGATTGCATAGAATGCGCAGGCGAATTACATCGGAGATTCAAATGCGTAGCTATCTGTTGTTGCTGGCGATCGGCCTGTTGTGGGGCTCCCAGTTCATCTTCATGCACCAGGCCGTGGCGGAACTGCCCCCCATCCTGGTGGCGGCCGGCCGCGCCCTGTGCGGCAGCCTGACCCTGGGCCTGCTCTGCCTGTTCATGCGCCTCAAGAGCGAACACACCCCCTGGCGCACCTACATGCTGATCGCCCTGCTCGACGCCACCCTCCCCTTCATCATGGTGGCCTGGGGCCAGCAGTACGTGGACAGCGCCATCGCCGCCGTGGTCATGGGTTGTATCCCCTTTGTGACCATTTTGGCGGCCCCCTTGTTTATTTCTGGTGAAAGAATCACCAAGGGTGGCCTCGTCTCCGTGCTCATCGGTTTCGTCGGCGTGCTGGTGCTGTTCTGGCCGAAGCTGGCCAGCGGCATGAATGCCGGCCTGCTCGGCGCCATGGCCATACTGTTCGGGGCCAGCTGCTTCGCCATCGGCCTGCTGATGATCAAGCGCTTCGCCAAGGATCACCCCGTGGTGGTGGCGCGCAACATCCTGATCTCGTCCGCCGCGCAGCTGCTGCTGGCCGCACCCTTCGTCGCGGACCTGAGCGCCTTCACCCTGCCGAGCCAGCAGGCCATGGGCGCCGTCGCCATGCTGGGGATCTTCTGCACCGGTCTGGTCTACTTCCTCTATATGGCGCTGATCCAGAAGGCGGGCCCGACCTTCGCCTCCTTCAGCAACTACCTGGTGCCGCTGTTCGGCGTCATGCTGGGGGCCCTGTTCCTCGGCGAGCAGATCCAGTCCACCACGGGTGTGGCGCTGGCGCTGATCCTGGGCTCGGTCGCCCTCAACCAGTGGGCCCAGCAGCGCCGCAACCAGCGGGAGGCCGCCCCATGTCAGGCATCCTGACCACGCTCTGCGGCGGCCTGGTGCTGATCGCCAGCTGGCAGTATCGCCACCGTCTGGCCGGGGTGCTGGGTCTGCTGATGGTGCTGCTGCCCTGGTTCTTCGACAGCAAGCTGCAAGCCATGCTGAACTATGCGCTGAGTGCCTGAAGACCCTCTCTGCGTGTGTGACGAGAGTGAGTCTCTCCTGTTTTTTGGGACCGTTTTGAAAAAACCTCCGATTTGTCCCTTCTACCGGCGCCCTGCGCCGGTTTTTTTATGCCTGCCCCCCGGGCCCGTAGCGGTAGCTCAGCCGCTCGTTCTTGCGCGGCCCCCGGATCTGCCAGCCGAGCAGGAAGCCGCCCTCTGTCTCGGTCAGCTCGGCACTGTAGTGATCCTGGCCACACAGGTGGGGCTCGGCGGTGAGCCAGCGGCCATCCGCTTGGGGCAGCAGCTCGAACAGCGCCACCGGCTGCTCGTAGCGCAGGTGGGAGAGCAGAATCCCCCTCGGGGTACGCTGCCACCAGAAGCGGTTGTGCATGGCCAGCACCCGGCCATGGGGGGTGGTGTAGTGGCCTCGCTCGGCAAACAACCAGCCTCCCTGGTGATCGGTCACAGTCACAACCCCCTCGCCGCGGCCGCACCAGTCGGTGGCGGAGCCAGCCCCGTTGCTCGCCTCGAAGGCAAATGCTCCGATCTGTGGCAAGCCTTCCCATAAACGCTGGATCGCGCCTTCCAACTCGGCCATCATAGCGCCCTCCAAATTGACAATTGACGACATTTCAATCACATGAACTACTTGATAGGGGTTACCCTGCTCTGGTCCTTCTCCTTCAGCCTGATCGGGGTCTACCTCGCCGGCCAGGTGGATGCCTACTTCTCCGTGCTGACCCGCATCGTCCTCGCCAGCCTGGTGTTCCTGCCCTTCCTGCGCCGCCGCTGGCTGCGCCCCGATCTGGTCGCCAAGCTGATGGCGCTCGGCGCCATCCAGCTTGGCATCATGTACCTCTTCTACTACCACTCCTTCCTGCTGCTGACGGTACCGGAAGTGCTGGTGTTCACCATCTTCACCCCCATCTACGTGACCCTGACCCACGATCTGCTGGAGGGCCGCTTCAAGCCGACCTATCTCTGGGGGGCCCTGCTGGCGGTGCTGGGTGCGGCCGTCATTCGCTTCGACGGTCTGACCGAAAGCTATGTGCTGGGATTCCTGGTGGTGCAGGGGGCCAACGTCTGCTTCGCCCTGGGCCAGGTGGGCTACAAGGTGCTGCTGGCACGGGAGGCCGAGCAGCCGCCCCAGCTCGCCGTGTTCGGCTGCTTCTATCTGGGGGCCCTGGTGATCGCGCTGCCAGCCTGGTGGCTGCTTGGCCAGCCCCAGTACCCGACCAGCAACCTGCAATGGGGCATTCTGATCTGGCTGGGGGTGGGGGCATCCGGGCTCGGTTACTTCCTGTGGAACAAGGGGGCAACCCTGGTCAGCAGCGGCGTGCTGGCCATCATGAACAACGCCCTGATCCCGGCGGGCCTGCTGGTCAATCTGGTGCTCTGGGGCAAGGATACCGACCTGCTCAGGCTCACCCTGGGTGCCCTGCTGATGCTGGCATCCCTCTGGGTCTGCCAGCGTCGCCGGGTCAGTGAAGGTTGACAGGAAACGGGCCCGCCCAGGCTGGCCCTCTTTGGTTCCACAGGTATTCGCGGGTGAGTGAGCGCTGACTGAAGATCAGCCGACGACGGTGTTGTGTTCCCGCTTCGCCTGGCCGTGGCAGGAGGCCAGTCGGGCCAGCAGATGATCGAGCTGCTCGGCACTCTGGCTCTGCACCAGGCCGATGCTGACGGTCACCGGGCGCTGGGGCAGCAGGCTGGCGTCGGCGATTTCGAGGCGCAGCCGCTCGGCGATCTCCAGCCCGCTCAGGCGATCGGTCTGGGACAGCATCAGGATGAAGCCGTCCTCGTCCCAGCGGGCGAAGGGATCTTCCCGCCGCAGCTCGCGGCGCACGATACGGGCCAGCTTGGCCAGCATGGCGTCGCAGGCGGCCTCCCCGAACAGCTGCAGGATCTTGCTGCGGTGATCCACGCTGAATTGCAGCAGACAGAAGCTGCCGCTCTCGCTGGCCAGCCGCTCGTCCAGCAGCATCTCGAAGTGGCTGCGACTCTCGAGGCCGGTGAGGGGATCCGTGTCATGGCGATCGTCCAGGGGCGGCATGGCCGCATCCAGATGGCGCACCACTCCCAGCAACTGCCCCCGCTCGTCGCGACGAACCCGCTCCTCCAGCCGAATGTAATGGCCCTGATGGTGCAGGATGCGGTATTCGAGCCGCAGCCCGCTGCTGCGTCCCTCCTGACAGGCCTCCAGGGCCTCGGCCAGGCGGGGGGCATCGTCCGGGTGCACCCGGTCCAGCCAGCCGAGATCATCCAGCTCGCTTCCCTCCAGCCCCAGCAGCTGCAGGCAAGAGGGATCGCGCCTCAGGCCGCGCTCGGCCGACCAGGTCCAGATCCCGGCCTCCAACATCGCCATGGCTTGTGCCATCAGCGTCACCTCAAGGGGAGTGGTGACCTCAACCCTGGGAGTCTCATACCTTTCCATCACGCGCCTCGACACCGGATCCGAATATCTGACCAATCAAACACTCTCAATAAGTAACATTGGCACTGGCGCCGAGCAACCGCGCCAGCACCACTTCCTCACCCCTCCAGGCCCTCATAGTCCGTTATCAGAGCCTGCCAACCTCCAGACACTAAGTGGAGGTCGGGCTCAGTCCGTCTTGTCCTGATAGCCCTTTATCAGTGCCTGCCAGCCTCCAGACACGAAGTGGAGACCGGGTTCAGTCCGTCTTGTCCTGATAGCCATTCATCAGTTCATGCCAGTTCTCCGGCACGAAGTGGAAACTGGTATGCAGCTGGGACTCCTTGTTGAAGGAGCGCAGCAACCGCTCCAGATTGGCCTGCTGCCAGCTGCCTGGGGAGCGGATCGCCCCCTTGTCGAAGTCGATCACCCACACCTTGCCCTCCTTGTCGAGCAGCAGGTTGTGGCTGTTGAGATCCGCGTGATAGACGCCGGCATCGTGCAGCTGGCGCACCGTCTTGCCTATCTTGTGCCAGACCTCACCGGCGATCGGCCCCTGCTTGAGCAGGGCCACCAGATCCTTGGCACCGCGGATGCGCTCGATCAGGATGTCGGCCCGATAGAAGGGCCCCTGTTTGACCATGCGCGCCGCGAACGGGCGCGGCACCGGCAGTCCCTGCTCGCTCAGGGTGGCCAGCAGGCGGTACTCGGCCATGGCCCGGCTCGACTCAACCCCTTCGAACCAGAAGCGATCCCGCACCAGCTTGCCCACCATGCCACCACGGTAGTAGTGGCGCAGCACCAGGTGGCGCGACTCATCCTTCACGAACCAGGTCACTCCGCGGCCGATGGAGGAACCCACCACCTGACGATGGGTCTGCCACCAGGCCGGATCGAACAGGGAGGGGGAAGGATCGCGGAAGGCACCGTCGGCATACCAGCAGATCTGGTTGTGGGTGGTCTGTGTCAGCATCATGAGAATTCCGGTCGATAGTGGGATGCAGGGCCCCCCTTCAGGGGACTGTGCCGGTCGGGCAGCTGGCGCAATTTTACAATCCGCAGGGGAGTTTGCATAATGCCATCCATCCATTTTGCCATCGTTGCGCCACATCATGCCGCTGTTCCAAACGCCGCCCTCCTCCATCTGCATCCTGCGGCTCTCCGCCATCGGGGATTGCTGCCACGCGCTGGCGCTGGTGCGCGTCATCCAGCGGGCGTGGCCAGAGACCCGCATCACCTGGATCACCGGCAAGATAGAGGCAACGCTGTTTGCCGATCTGCCCGGCGTCGAGGTCATCCCCTTCGACAAGAGCAAGGGCTGGCGTGGCTATCGCGATCTCTGGCGCACCCTAAAGGGACGCAGGTTCGATGCACTGCTCCATCTGCAGGCGGCCCTGCGAGCCAGCATCGCGACCCTAGGCATCAAGGCCAAAGTCAAACTCGGCTTCGACAAGGAGCGGGCCAACGACGGCCAGTGGCTGTTCACCAACCATAAAGTACCGTCCCCAGCCTCCCCCCACGTGCTGGACGGCTTTCTCGCCTTTGCCAAAGAGCTCGGCATCGAAGATCTGACCCCGGACTGGCAGCTCCCCCTTAGCGCCGAGCACCAGGTCTGGGCCAGGGAGACGATCGGCGGCAAACCGACCCTGCTCATCTGCGCCGCCGCGAGCAAACCCTTCAAGAACTGGACCGCCGAAGGCTATGCCGCCCTGGCGGATCACGCGGCCGGCAAGGGCTTTCAGGTCTATCTGTGCGGCGGCCCGGCCAGGCTGGAGCGGGATCTCGCCGCCGACATCCAGCGCCTGAGCCGCAGCAAACCGGTGGATCTGGTGGGGCAGACCAACCTCAAGCAGCTGCTGGCGCTGATCAGCGAAGCCAGCCTGGTGCTGGCCCCGGATACCGGCCCGGCCCACATGGCCACCTTGGTGGGGACACCGGTGATCGGCCTCTACGCCCACCACAACCCGGCGCGCACCGGCCCCTACCTGTGCCGCGATTACCTGGTCAGCGTCTATCAGGAACTGATCGAGCTGGAGACCGGCAAGCCGCTGGCCGAGCTCGACTGGCGTACCCGCCTCAAGGATCCGGACGCCATGAGCAAGATAACCCGCGAGAGCGTCATCGCCGCCTTCGACCGCCTCTGCGCCGCTCGCCATCTCCTGCCCGCCCGGGGCAACTCGGAAATTCCGAGCCATGAGGCAGGGATAATCTGATGGCCCTCCCCCGGCACCGGAGGCAGAATGGCAGCCAATGTGGGTAACGCTCCCGCAGCAAGCTACGAATATTTTGATCGGCTGGAATATGATTCCGGCCGTTTTTTTATCCGCCCCCATCTGCTAACATTCGCCGCCTTTACATCCTCCTGGCTCTGATTCTTCCGCGTATTGCGAGCAACCGTCTCCCTGTCGGGCACAAGACGGCGGCCTCTGCTACAACCAAAGCGCGGCTCATCGTTTAAAGGTACAGACATGGCGCAACAAGGCACTCTCTACATCATCTCCTCCCCGAGCGGGGCCGGTAAGTCCAGTCTGCTCAACGCCTTGCTGACCAAACACAACAGCGCAGGCAAGATGCAGCTGTCGGTCTCCCACACCACCCGCGCCAGCCGTCCCGGCGAACAGCACGGGGTGCACTACCACTTCGTGCAGGTGGAGACCTTCAAGGAGCTGATCGAGCGCGGCGACTTTCTGGAGTGGGCCGAGGTGTTCGGCAACTACTACGGCACCTCCCGCGCCGCCATCGAGGCCTGCCTGGCTCAGGGGATCGACGTCTTCCTCGACATCGACTGGCAGGGGGCCCGCCAGATCCGCGAACTGATGCCGACCAAGTCCATCTTCATCCTGCCCCCCAGCCGCGAGGAGCTGGAGCGCCGCCTGATCGGCCGTGGCCAGGACAGTGCCGAGGTGATCAAGGGCCGGATGGAGAAAGCCATTGCCGAAATGGTGCACTATGACGAATATGACTATGTCATCATCAATGAAGACTTTGAGCAGGCACTGTTCCAGCTCAGGGCCATCATAGAGTGCCAGCGTCTGGAATTGCGCCAGCAGCAGCAGGCCCAGCAAAACTTGCTGAAACAGCTACTGGCAGAGTAAGCCAAAAACAAGTAAACTTTTGCGTCATTTTTAAACACCGCTTTTTCAATCACAGAAAGCCCAAACACTGGAGTCCCGCATGGCCCGCGTTACTGTAGAAGATGCTGTAAAACAGGTAGGTAACCGTTTTGACCTGGTGCTGGTCGCCGCGCGCCGCGCCCGTCAAATCGCGGTACAAGGCAAGGATCCCCTGGTCGACGAAGAGAACGACAAGCCGACAGTGATCGCCCTGCGCGAGATCGAACTGGGTCTGGTCAACAACCAGGTGATGGATACCCAGGACCGTTACGAGCAGCAAGAGCAGGAAGCCGCCGAGCTGGCTGCCGTTGCCGCCATCGCCGAAGGTCGCGGCTAAGTCAGTCGTTTCCCATAGTCGGCGCCCGCCCGGGTGCCGGCTGTTATCCCCATTTACAACCGCTCGAAAACCTCGCAAACTCGAGGGCATACCCTCAATTTCACGGATTGCCGTTTAACCGCTGCGGGGACTGTCTTGTATTTATTTGAAAACCTTAAAGAAATAGCCAGTTCCTACCTGCCACCCGAGCAGGTTGAGAAGCTCAGGCAAGCCTATGTGGTAGCCCGCGACGCTCACCAGGGACAGATGCGTTCCAGCGGTGAACCCTACATCACCCACCCCGTTGCCGTGGCCCGCATCCTGGGCGACATGCGCCTCGATCACGAAACCCTGATGGCCGCCGTGCTGCACGACGTCATCGAAGATACCCCGGTCACCAAGGACGACCTGGCCGAGCTGTTCGGCAATGCCGTCGCCGAGCTGGTCTCCGGCGTCTCCAAGCTCGACAAGCTGAAATTCCGCGATCGCAAGGAAGCCCAGGTCGAGAACTTCCGCAAGATGATGATGGCCATGACCCAGGACATCCGGGTCATCCTGATCAAGCTCGCCGACCGCACCCACAACATGCGCACCCTGGGCTCATTGCGGCCCGACAAGCGCCGCCGCATCGCCCGCGAGACCCTGGAGATCTTCGCCCCCATCGCCAACCGTCTCGGCATCCACACCATGAAGAACGAGCTGGAAGAGCTCGGCTTCGAAGCGCTCTACCCCATGCGCTCCCGGGTGCTGCGGGAATCGGTGCGTCGCGCCCGTGGCAACCGCCGCGAGATCATCGACTCCATTCAGAGCGAGATTGAGGGGCGTCTGCGGGAAGCCGGCATCGACGCCCAGGTGAGTGGACGCGAGAAGAACCTGTTCTCCATCTACAACAAGATGGAGAAGAAGGAGCTGCAATTCCACGAAGTGATGGATATCTATGCTTTCAGAGTGAGAGTGAAAGACATCGACACCTGCTACCGGGTGCTTGGGCAGATGCACAGCCTCTACAAGCCGCGCCCCGGTCGCTTCAAGGATTACATCGCCATCCCCAAGACCAACGGCTACCAGTCCCTGCACACCTCCCTGGTGGGGCCGCACGGGGTGCCGGTGGAGGTGCAGATCCGCACCGAGTTCATGGACCAGATGGCCGACAAGGGGGTCGCCGCCCACTGGGCCTACAAGCAGGATGGCGACAGCTCGGGCACCACGGCCCAGATCCGCGCCCAGCGCTGGATGCAGAGCCTGCTGGAGCTGCAGCAGAGCGCCGGCAGCTCCTTCGAGTTCATCGAGGGGGTCAAGACCGACCTCTTCCCCGACGAGATCTACGTCTTCACGCCGGAAGGGCGCATCATGGAGCTGCCCGCCGGCGCCACCCCGGTGGACTTCGCCTACACGGTGCACACCGACATCGGCCACGCCTGCGTCGGCTCCCGGGTCGACCGCCACCCCTACCCGCTCAGCAGCCCGTTGCACTCGGGTCAGACGGTGGAGATCATCACGGCGCCGGGCGCCCGCCCGAACGCGGCCTGGCTCAACTTCGTGGTGACCACCAAGGCACGCTCCAAGATCCGCCAGTTCCTCAAGAACCTGCGCACCGAGGAGTCGGTGGTGCTGGGCCGCCGCCTGCTGAACCACGCGCTCGGCGCCAAGAACATCGAAGACATCCCGGAAGCCCGCGTCAAGCAGGTGCTGGCCGACACCAAACACGAGAACCTGCAGGGGCTGCTGGCCGACGTGGGCCTTGGCAACGCCATGAGCGTCATGGTGGCGCGCCGCATGCTGGGAGATGAACTGCCACCGGAAGAGCAGCCCAAATCCACCAGCAAGAAGATGCCGATCAAGGGGGCCGACGGCATGCTGGTCACCTTCGCCAACTGCTGCCGCCCCATTCCGGGGGATGCCATCATCGCCCACATCAGCCCGGGCAAGGGCCTGGTGATCCACCAGGAGTCCTGCCGCAACATCAAGGGCTACAGCCGCGAACCGGACAAGTACCTGCCGGTACAGTGGGAAGTCGACAAGGAGCAGGAACAGGAGTTCCGCACCGGCATCAGCATCGAGATCGTCAACCACCAGGGCGCCCTGGCGGAACTGGCCAACGTGATTGCCGCCACCGGCGCCAACATCCACGCCATCAGCACCGAGGAGAAGGATGGCCGGGTCTATGTGGTCACCCTGCTCATCACCACCAAGAGCCGGATCCACCTTGCCAACATCATGCGCAAGATCCGGGTGATGCCGAACGTGCTCAGGGTGAGCCGACAGAAGAACTGAACACAGGCGGCGCAAGCCGCCTGCTGCTTTTCAAGAGATACCCATGGCCCCATGCGGCAGGCCACCAGCCTTGTTGCGTGGACCAGCCTCACGACATAGAAACCGATATGACTCCTGAACGCCTCAAACGCATTTCCGACATGCTGGCCCAACGCCAGCTCGATTTGACCGTCTGCATGCAAGAGATGCGTGCACAAGCCTCACGACATAGAAACTGATATGACTCCTGAACGCTTCAAGCGCATCACCGACATGCTGGCCCAACGCCAGCTCGATCTGACCGTCTGCATGGAAGAGGTCCACAAGCCGCACAACCTGGCCGCCATCGTGCGTACCGCCGACGCCATCGGCATCCACCGGGTGCACGCGGTCTGGCCCAAGAGCTGGATCCACAAGCGCAAGGGCACCGCCCGCGGCAGCCAGAACTGGGTGGACGTGAAGCTGCATCCGGACATCGGCAGCGCGGTGGCCGAACTCAAAGCCTCCGGCATGCAGATCCTGGCGACTCACCTCTCCGACAGCTCGGTGGACTTTCGCGCCATCGACTACACCAGGCCCACCGCCATCCTGGTGGGCCAGGAGAAGCACGGCATCGGTGAAGAGGCGCTGGCCCTGGCCGATCACCATATCGTCATCCCCATGGTGGGCATGGTGCAGTCCCTCAACGTCTCGGTGGCCGCCGCAGCCATCCTCTATGAGGCCCAGCGCCAGCGCGAACTGGCCGGCTGCTACCAGCGCGGCTGTCCGCTCAGTTTGGAAGAGCAGAACACCATCTTGTTCGAGGGGGGCTATCCCGTCTATGCCCAGCTCTGCAAGGAGAAAGAGATGCCCTACCCCCAGCTCGGCCCGGCCGGCGAAATCCTGGCGGACGAGCGCTGGTGGCAGCAGATGCAGCTGACCCGCAAGGGGTGGGCCGCACAACAGGAAGAGACGATGGAGATGGAGTATCCCGACGATGAAAATTAACTGCCTGCCCTTGCTGGCCCTGACCCTGTTTTCTGCCGGAGCCCTTGCCGTGAACCATGCCGTCCCCCTCACCACAGAGCACGAGGTCCCCGCCCTCTATCAGCAGACCCTGCCCGACTTCTGGCGCCAGCACGCCGTCGAGGGGGCCTTCAAGGGCAAGGACGGGATCACCATCCGCTACGCCGCCCTGCGCCAGGCCAAGGTGGACAGAGCCATCCTCATCGTCAACGGCCGGGTCGAGAGCTATCTCAAGTACCAGGAGCTGGCCTGGGATCTGTGGCGCCAGGGTTACAGCCTCTACCTCATCGATCACCGCGGCCAGGGGCTCTCCGGCCGGATGCTGGCGGACCCCGAGAAGGGGTATGTCGACCAGTTCGACGATTATGTGGTGGATCTCAAGCAGTTCCATGACGAGGTGATCGCGGCGGACAAGCCCGCCAAGCTGTTCCTGCTGGCCCACTCCATGGGCGGCGCCATCTCGGCCCGCTATCTGGAGCGCTGGCCGGACGACATCCAGGCGGCGGTGCTCTCCTCCCCCATGATGGGCATCAATCTGGGCGGCCTGCCCAAGTGGCTGGCCAAGGGGCTGGCGGCCACCATGGGCAGGGTCGGTGGCTGGTTTGGCGAGGCCCCTTATGGTCCTGGCCAGGGGCCTTACGAGGATCACGGCTTTGCCGACAACGAGCTGACCCACAGCGAGGCGCGCTATCAGGCCTTCCGGCAGGTCTATGCGCAGCATCCGCAGATCCGGCTGGGGGGTGCCACCGCTCACTGGATCCACCAGGGCATCGCCGGCTCCGATGCCGCCGTGGCCGACGCGGGCGCCATCAAGACGCCGCTGCTGGTGCTGCAGGCCGGCGACGACAGCGTGGTGGACAACGCGGCGCAGGATGTCTTCTGTGCCAACACCCGTTGCGAAGGGGGCAAGCCGCTTCGCATCGAGGGGGCCTGGCACGAGCTCTTCATCGAGGCGGATCCCCAGCGCCAGGCCGCGCTCATCGCAACCCTGGCCTTCTTCGCACGCTACTAGCGGATGGTTATTTTTTGTACCCCTAAATAAATGGGGTCGCGGGAGCGGTTGCTGTACACTGCTCCCGCTTTCATTCGTAACCCCGAGGTGATGATGTATAAGGTCGTTGTATCCGATCTCGATGGTACCCTGCTCAACGGGCAGCACCAGATCTCCCCCCGTACCCGGGATACCCTGCACCGCCTGGTGGCACAGGGTGTCAAGTTCGTGGTGGCCACCGGCCGGCACCATGTGGACGTGCGCAGCATCCGCGACACCCTCGGACTCGATATCTATCTCATCACCTCCAACGGCGCCGTGGTGCACGACAAGCAGGATCAGCTGGTCTACAACCAGGCGCTGCCGAGCACGGTCGCGGCCGAGCTGATCGCGCTGGAGCGCGATCCTTCCATCCACATCAACGTCTACTACGGTGACGAGTGGCTGGTGGAAGAGGAGATGCCCTGGCTGCTGCAGTTCCATCACGACTCCGGCTTCAGCTACCGTCTGACCGATCTCGCCAGCCACCCGCTGGACAAGATCAACAAGGTGTTTTACATCGGCGACCACGAGAAACTGCTGCTGATCGAGGCCGAACTCAACCAGCGTTACGGCGACCGGATCAACGTCACCTTCTCCCTGCCGGACTGTCTCGAGGTGATGCACGCCGGTGTGCACAAGGGCAATGCCGTGCGCGCCGTGCTGGAGCAGCACGGGCTGGAGATGTCCCAGGCGGTGGCCTTCGGCGATGGCATGAACGACTTCGAGATGCTGAGCATGGTGGGTCGTGGTGTGGTGATGGGCAACGCCCACGATCGCCTCAAGCTGGCCCTGGCGCACCATGAGCAGACCCTCACTTCCGATGAAGACGGTGTCGCCGTCTATCTGGAGCAGCTGTTCGCACTGACCGGCGTCAACGTCGCCTGACCCCTTCCGCCATGGGCATCCCCTACCCATGGCACCATCCTCTGCAACGACCTGCGCCTCAGCGGATGAGGCTTTTCAGATCCGGCAGTGTCATCATCCCCTCTTCCGGCTGCCACGCGAAACTCTGGTTGGCGCCGCCGTAACATTCGGCCAGTCGCAGCGGTGTTCCCGGCTGGTGGCGACGTCCAGCCACGTCCAGGCAGAGGCCGGTCTTGCGGTTGAACAGGCGATCCCCCTGCCACTGCCATTGGCGGCTCTCATCTCCACACTCGGCCATGGCCAGCTCTCCCTCCCCTCTGGCGACCAGGCAACGCTGCGCCAGTTGCAGGGCGCCGGCATCCCAGCTGAATTGCTGGCGGACACTCAGGTCACAAGGCTGGGTGATCAGCCGCTCCCGGGCATCCATGGCCACGCAGAAGCCCCCGTCTGTCACCAGCGCCGAGGCAGGGGGGGGCTCTGCATGGGGGCGGCCCCCATCAGGAGCTCGTCGGGTTGCGGCTTGTAGGCGCAGCCACCGAGGGCCACGACAGCCAGCGCCAGGGCGTTGGCGCGAACAGTGTTAGGGGACATAGGGCATGCAGGCCTGCAGTGTGTTCGATCACGAATGCCCGCGGATAGCGGGTCAGCCCCAGCATACCCGAAGCCTGTACGGGAAAGAGCTAACTGAATTGTAAACAGACGTGACAGAGCGGAAAGGCCGCCAGAGGACAGAAAGCAAAAAACCCCGCATGGCGGGGTTTTTCAGAATGTGGTCGGTGATAAAGGATTCGAACCTTTGACCCTCTGGTCCCAAACCAGATGCGCTACCGGGCTGCGCTAATCACCGAAACTATTTTGATTTTACAAAAAACAAAGACGACCCTGTGGTCATCCTCGTTATACAGCAAGTATGGTGCGAAGAGAGGGACTCGAACCCTCACACCCGGGGGGCACTAACACCTGAAGCTAGCGCGTCTACCAATTCCGCCACCTTCGCATACCTGACAAGCTGTAAAATGGGGTGGCTGATGGGGCTCGAACCCACGACAACCGGAATCACAATCCGGGACTCTACCAACTGAGCTACAGCCACCACAGCTGTTTTTCGTTCTTCAACACGCCCGTTTAACCGGCGCACGTTGGATGGTGCGCCCGACAGGATTCGAACCTGTGACCTCTGCCTCCGGAGGGCAGCGCTCTATCCAGCTGAGCTACGGGCGCTACGCTGTCGAACGGGGCGCATTATTGATGATGGCGCTCACCTTGTCCACTCTTTTTTTGACACAAAGAATCAAGTGACTGTTTTTCAATCACTTTCGGTCCTTTTCAAGTATTTTTGTTTTGTTCAGCCTGGATCCAGCTTTACCCGCTACTTTTGACTCCCCTCATACAGCCACCATACAGCGATCGATGACGGGCAGAGTCTTGACTTGCCTCACGACCCACCTAGAATGAATGAACGTTCATTCAGTCATTGATTTCTGATAACCATGGATAAGAAAGAACGCATTTTTGAAGCGGCTCACGAGATCCTCGGCGAGCAAGGCTTCTACGGCCTTTCCATTGCCGTGGTCGCCAAGAAAGCCAAGGTGGCGGCAGGGACCATCTATCGCTACTTCAGCGACAAGGATGATCTGATCCGCCAGCTCTATCAGCACACTATTCTCAAATGTCATCCCCTGGTCATGGAGGGCGTGCAGATAGAGGAGGTGTCATATCGGCAGTATCGCCGCCTCTGGCTCAACATAGATGCCATCTTTACCAGCTACCCCAATGCACTCAAGTGCAAATTGCAGTACGAAAGTTCTCCATTGGGGGCTGAATTGGAGCGGGATCCGGTCATAATGGCGACGTGGGCGCCACTTGAGCGCTTCTTCGAGCAGGGACGCCAGCAGGGACTCTTCATCGACCTCCCCGTCCTGGTGTTGCAGGCATTGAGTCTGGATTGCGTGGCCAACCTGGCACAGCAACGCCGGGTTCACGATTTCGAATTGACGCAGGAACAGCTGGAGACGGTCATCCGGGCCAGCTGGAATGCCATTTTAAACCCTAATGTTTCCATCACAGGAGCCTGTTCATGAAAAAGTGGATGGCCGTCATGCTGCTGATAGCACTCGCCCTGTTTGGCAGTGTCATCGGTTTCAATATGTTCAAACAGAAGAAGATCGCAGAGTTCATGGCCAATCGTCCCGAGCCTGAGTTCCCGGTCACCGCCATGGTCACCAAGGCCCAGGACTGGGTCCCCACCATAGAGGCGATCGGCTTCATCGAGCCGAACCAGGGGGTCACCCTCTCCAGCGAGCTGTCAGGCACCATCGACGCCATCCGGTTTGAATCCGGGGCGCACGTCAAGGCGGATCAGCTGCTGCTGAGCCTGGACTCCAGCGTGGAAAAGGCCAACCTGAACTCTTCCCAAGCCAGACTGCCGGCGGCCCGAGCCAAGTTCGAGCGCTACAAGAACCTGTACCAGAAGAACTCCATCTCCCGGGACCAGCTGGATGATGCCGAGGCGAGCTACCGCTCCCTGGAGGCGGACATCGACAGCCTGAAGGCCACCATAGCCCGTCGCGAAGTGCGCGCCCCCTTCAGCGGCGCCGTGGGCCTGCGCAATGTCTTCCTCGGTCAGTACCTGGAGCCGGGAACCGAGATAGTGCGGCTGGAAGACACCAGCGTGATGCGCCTGCGCTTCACCGTGCCCCAGACCGACATCTCCAGGATTACCCTGGGCCAGACCATCAAGATCAACGTGGATGCCTATCCCCAGACCCAGTTTGACGGCCAGATCACCGCCATCGAACCTGCGGTCAACTACCAGAGCGGCCTGGTCCAGGTGCAGGCGGACATCCCGAACAACGAGGGTCAGCTCCGCTCCGGCATGTTCGCCCGCGCCAGCATCATACTGCCCACGGTGAAGGATCAGATCGTGATCCCGCAATCCGCCATCTCCTTCACCCTCTATGGCGAGAACGTCTACGTCATTCACGAGGTGGACGGCGTGAAACGCGCCAAGCAGGTAGTGGTCAAGGCGGGTGAGCGCCGTGGCAACGACGTCCATGTGCTCTCCGGCATCAAGGCCGGCGATCAAATCGTGCTG
Organism: Aeromonas sp. FDAARGOS 1409; assembly: GCF_019048705.1. Lineage (NCBI taxonomy): Bacteria > Pseudomonadati > Pseudomonadota > Gammaproteobacteria > Aeromonadales > Aeromonadaceae > Aeromonas > Aeromonas sp. FDAARGOS 1409. Next base: position 1,420,330 of record NZ_CP077395.1, on the reverse strand, counting down.
TCGGGCCAGGTTCGCCTGAGCAACGACACCAAGGTACGCGTGGTCGAGAACGATGCCCTCGCCGTCCCGGCACAAACCCCGATGCTGTAAACGCGGAGATCTGCGATGCGATTTACCGACATATTCATAAAACGGCCGGTGCTGGCGATCTCGCTCAGCTTCCTGATAGCCCTGCTGGGCTTCCAGGCCATCTTCAAGATGCAGGTGCGGGAATACCCCGAGGTCACCAACACGGTGATCACGGTCACCACCAGCTACTACGGCGCCAGTTCTGACCTGATCCAGGGCTTCATCACCCAGCCGCTGGAGCAGGCGGTCGCACAAGCCGACAACATCGACTTCATGACCTCCTCGAGCCAGCTGGGCAGCTCCACGGTAACGGCCTACATGAAGCTGAACACCGACCCCAATGCCGCGCTGTCCGACATCCTGGCCAAGGTCAACTCGGTGCGTTCCCAGTTGCCCAAAGAGGCGGAAGACCCCTCGGTCACCTCCTCCACCGGCTCCACCACGGCGGTGCTCTACATGGGCTTCACCAGCCCTGAGCTCAACTCCAGCCAGATCACCGACTACCTGGAACGGGTCATCAAGCCCCAGCTGTTTACCGTGGGCGGGGTCTCCAAGGTGGATCTGTACGGCGGGGTCGAGTTCGCCCTGCGGGTGTGGCTGGATCCGGCCAAGATGGCCGCCTTTGACCTGACCTCCAGCGACGTGATGACGGTGCTCAACAGCAACAACTATCAGTCAGCCACCGGCCAGGCCACGGGTTACTTCACCCTGTTCAACGGCAACGCCGAAACCCAGGTCAGCAACATCGAGGAGCTCAAGCGCTTGGTGGTGGCGACCCGGGACAGCAAGGTGATCCGCCTCTCCGACATCGCCAAGGTGTCGCTGGAGAAGAGCCACGACATCTATCGCGCCAGCGCCAACGGCCGCGAGGCCGTGGTACTGGCCATCAACGCGGCGCCGACCGCCAACCCCATCAACATCGCCCACGATGTGCTGGAGCTGCTGCCGAGCCTGAAGAGCAACATGCCGAGCACCATGCAGGTGAACGTCCTGTATGACTCCACCATCGCCATCAACGAGTCCATCCACGAGGTGATCAAGACCATCCTCGAGGCGGCCGCCATAGTGCTGGTCGTGATCACCCTGTTCCTGGGTTCGTTCCGGGCGGTCATCATCCCCATCATCACCATACCGCTGAGCCTCATCGGGGTGGTGATGATGATGGACATGTTCGGCTTCTCGATAAACCTGATGACCCTGCTGGCCATGGTGCTGGCGATCGGCCTGGTGGTGGATGACGCCATCGTGGTGCTGGAGAACGTCGACCGTCACATCAAGGAAGGGGAAGAGCCGTTCCGGGCCGCCATCATAGGCACCCGGGAGATCGCCGTGCCCGTCATCGCCATGACGGTCACCCTGGCCGCGGTGTACGCGCCCATCGCCCTGATGGGGGGCATCACAGGCTCCCTGTTCAAGGAGTTCGCGCTGACCCTGGCGGGGGCGGTCTTCGTCTCCGGCATCATCGCCCTGACCCTGTCGCCCATGATGTGCGCCAAGATGCTCAGGGCCAACGAGGAGCCGGGCAAGTTCGAGCGTACCGTGCACGATCTGCTGGACCGGATGACGGCCCGCTACGACAGCATGCTGCATGCCGTGATGCAAAAGCGCATCGTGGTCATCCTGTTCGCCGTCATCGTGTTCGCCAGCCTGCCGCTGCTGTTCAAGTTCATCCCGAGCGAATTGGCACCGTCCGAGGACAAGGGGGTCATGGCCGTGCTGGGCACGGCGCCCTCCAACGCCAACCTGGACTACATCGAAAACACCATGGCGGACGTGAACAAGATCCTGGACGACCAGCCCGAGATCGCCTACTCCCAGGTCTTCTCCGGGGTGTTCAACGCCAACCAGGCCTTCGGCATCGCCTCCATGGTGCCCTGGAGCCAGCGTGAGGCGAGCCAGAAAGAGGTGCTGGATCGGGTCGCCGGTCTGGTGCAGGGCATCCCCGGGATGGCCATCACCACCTTCCAGTTCCCCGAGCTGCCGGGTGCGTCGAGCGGTCTGCCCATCCAGTTCGTCATCACCACCCCGAACAGCTTCGAGAGCCTGTTCCTGATCGCGGGTGAGATGCTGGCGGCCACCCAGGCCAACGGCCAGTTCGTCTATTCGGATCTCGATCTGAACTACGACTCGGCCACCATGAAGATCAGCATCGACAAGGACAAGGCGGGTGCCTACGGCATCACCATGCAGGACATCGGCATCACCATGGGCACCATGATGGCGGACGGTTACGTCAACCGTATCGATCTGGATGGCCGCTCCTACGAGGTGATCCCGCAGGTGGAACGCAAGTACCGCCTGAACCCCGAGTCCCTCAAGGGCTACTACGTGCGTGCCGCCGACGGCAAGTCGATCCCGCTGGGCAGCCTGATCAAGATTGAGGTGGTGGGCGAGCCCCGTGCCCTGCCCCACTTCAACCAGCTGAACTCCGCCACCATAGGCGCCGTTCCGGCACCGGGTGTGGCCATGGGGGATGCGATCAACTGGTTCAAGGCCACCGCGGAAGAGAAGCTGCCCCAAGGCTATCGTTATGACTTCATGGGGGAAGCCCGCCAGTTCGTGACCGAAGGCAATGCGCTCTACGCCACCTTCGCCCTGGCCCTGGCCATCATCTTCCTGGTGCTGGCGATCCAGTTCGAATCGGTGCGCGATCCCCTGGTGATCATGGTGTCGGTGCCGCTCGCCATCAGCGGCGCGCTGATCGCCCTGGCATGGGGCATGGCCACCATGAACATCTACTCCCAGGTCGGTCTCATCACCCTGGTCGGTCTGATTACCAAGCACGGCATCCTGATCTGCGAGGTGGCGAAGGAGGAGCAGCTGCTGCACGGCCTGAACCGGATGCAGGCCGTGATGCAGGCCGCCAAGGTGCGTCTGCGTCCCATCCTGATGACCACGGCAGCCATGATCGCCGGTCTGATCCCCCTGCTCTATGCCTCGGGGGCGGGCGCGGCCCAGCGCTTCAGCATCGGCATCGTCATCGTGGCGGGGCTGGCCATCGGCACCCTGTTCACCCTGTTCGTGCTGCCGGTGATCTACACCTTCCTGGCCTCGGAGCACAAGCCGCTGCCGGAATTCGACGAGTCCATTCCGGCCAAGGCCAAGGGCGGTCACTGATCCCTGCCCACACAAACAAGGCCCCGAAAGGGGCCTTATTTTTATCCATTTGATCACACACGACACAAGTCCATGAAGCAGTTACACTAAACCGTTCTCAATCCAGACCGCAAGGACGCCATGTCAGGACTCTTCTCCAAGGCCGTCGGCCTTAACGGACTCTCATATCGTCTGCTTTCCTACATTCTGATCTGCAGCACGTTGCTGGCGCTGGCCATCACTGTGCTGCAGCTCGCCTGGGACTACAACAAGGACGTGACCGTCATCGAGGCCAGCATCGACCAGATCGAGGCCTCCTTCCTGCAGCCCATCTCCGCCAGCCTGTGGAACCTGGATGAAGAGCAGGTCAAGGTGCAGATCGAGGGCATCATGAACCTGCCCAACATGCAGTTCGTCATGGTCAAGGAGATGCTGGGCAACTCCGAGGTGCCCCTGCTGACCCAGGGAGTGGAGCAGGCCCAGTACGACATCTCCCGCGAATTCACCCTCAGCTACCAGGGGGAAGTGGTTGGCAAGCTGTTCGTCGCCGCCTCCCTGGATCAGGTCTATCAGCGCCTCATCGAGAAGTCCGTGCTGATCCTGGTCAGCCAGACCATCAAGACCCTGGTGGTCTCCTTCTGCATCCTGGTCATCATCTACTATCTGGTGATCCGTCATATCAACCGCATCGTCAGCTACGCCCAGAAACTGAGCCTGGATCGCCTGGCGGTCGAGCTGACCCTGGAGGGGCGCCCCCTGCCCCGCAAGCATCCGGACGAGTTCGATGCGCTGGCCGCCACCCTCAACCAGATGCGCACCCGGCTGAACGACGAATTCACGGCCCGCCACCAGGCCGCCGATCAGCTGCAACAGGAGCGGGACTTCTCCGCCACCCTGATCAACTCCGCCAACATGGTCATCTGCTGCATGGAGCCGGATCTCAACATCGCCAGCATCAACCCGGCGGCCATACTGCTGACCGGCTATCACCATGAGGAGCTGCTGCAGCACAACTGGCTGGATCTGTTCGTCAGCCAGGAGCAGCGCGACGAGCTGGCCGCCATCCTGACCGAACAGGGGGCGCTGGAGGACAGGGAGATCACCATGCACGACCAGCAGGGCAACGAGCTGGTCCTGCAGTGGACCTTCGCCCCCTTCTATGAGGGGCCCAATCTCAAGTACCTGATCGGCTTTGGCTACGACATCACCCCCCTCAAGAAGGTGGAGCGGGAGATCACCCTGTTCAACGAGCAGCTGGAAGGCAAGGTGGCGGAGCGTACCCGCAGCCTGAGCGATGCCAACGAGCAGCTCGGCAAGGCCTACGACGATCTCAAGCAGGCCCAGCAGACCCTGGTGGAATCGGAGAAGATGGCCTCCCTCGGATCCCTTGTCGCCGGCGTGGCCCACGAGATCAACACCCCCATCGGCATCAGCGTGACCGCCTCCTCCTATCTGCAGGAGCGAGTCGTCGACTTCAAGCAGCACCTCGAGGCCAAGCAGCTCTCCCGCTCCTACCTCAACGAGTTCACCCAGAATCTCGACGAGTCGATGCAGCTGCTGCAAGGCAACCTGAGGCGGGCCTCCGAGCTCATCGCCAGCTTCAAGCAGGTGGCGGTCGATCAGTCGTCCGAGGCGCGCTACAACTTCAGCCTCGCCGACAACCTGCACCAGGTGGTGGTCTCCCTCGGCTACAAGCTGAAGAAGGCCCAGTGCGAGGTCGACATTCAATGCGATCCCAAGCTGACCCTCTACTCCTTCCCTGGCAGCTTCACCCAGATCTATTCCAACCTGATCCTCAACTCCATCCATCACGGTTTCGATGACTGGGACAGACCCAGAAAGATCACCATCAAGGTGGAGCAGCAGGGAGACGAGCTGGTCATCGACTACAGCGACAACGGTCGCGGCATCCCGCCGGAGATACTGCCGCGCATCTTCGATCCCTTCGTCACCTCCAAGCGGGGTCATGGCGGCAGCGGGCTCGGCACCCACATCATCTACAACCTGGTGGTGCAACTGCTGCGCGGCCGCATCCACTGCGCCAGCGAACCGGGACAGGGTGCCCAGTTCCACATTCGCCTGCCCATCCAGCAGAACTGAGCACCGGCTCTTGTGAGCCGGCCGCTTTGTCCCCATCATGCTGTGATTGCATCCTCAACGAGCGGAGAACCTCGCAATGGCACAGCATTTTGACTACATCGCCATCGGTGGCGGCAGCGGCGGCATCGCCTCGGCCAACCGGGCCGCCATGTACGGCAAGAGAGTCGCCCTGATCGAAGCCAAAGAGCTGGGTGGCACCTGCGTCAACGTCGGCTGCGTGCCGAAGAAGGCCATGTGGTATGCAGGCCAGATCGCCGATGCCCTGAAATACGGTGCCGACTACGGCTTCGACACCACCCTCAACCACTTCAGCTGGGCCAGGCTGGTCGAGTCCCGTCAGGCCTACATCGGCCGCATTCACCAGTCCTACCAGAACGTGCTGGGCAAGAACCAGATCACCGTCATCAAGGGCTTCGCCCGCTTCGTCGACAGCCATACCGTCGAGGTGAACGGCGAACAGTACACGGCCGATCACATCCTGATCGCCACCGGCGGCCGCCCCGAGGTCCCGACCATTCCGGGTGCCGAATTGGGCATCGACTCCGACGGTTTCTTCGACCTGCAAAGCCAGCCCAAACGGGTCGCCGTGGTGGGTGCCGGCTACATCGCCGTGGAGATCGCCGGCGTGATGCAGGCGCTCGGCTCGGAGACCCATCTGGTGGTGCGCAAGCACGCGCCGCTGCGCAACTTCGACCCCATGATCCACGAGACCCTGGTGGAGATCATGGCGCAGGAAGGGCCCAAACTGCACACCCACGCCATTCCCAAGGCCGTCATCAAGAACGCCGACGACAGCCTGACCCTGCAACTGGAAGATGGTCGCCACCTCACCGTCGACTGCCTCATCTGGGCCATCGGCCGCGTCCCGGCCACCGACAGCCTCAATCTGGCCGCCGCCGGCATCGAGCTGGACGAGAAGGGCTTCATCCCCACCGACAAGTTCCAGAACACCAATGTCGCCAACGTCTATGCCGTCGGTGACAACACCGGCCGCATCCAGCTCACCCCGGTGGCCGTCGCGGCGGGCCGCCGCCTCTCGGAGCGGCTGTTCAACAACAAGCCGGGCGAGCACCTCAACTACGATCTGGTGCCGACCGTGGTGTTCAGCCACCCGCCCATCGGCACCATAGGGCTGACCGAGCCGGAAGCCGTCGCCGAATACGGGGAAGATCAGGTCAAGGTCTACCGCAGCCAGTTCACCGCCATGTATTCGGCCCTGACCCAGCATCGCCAACCCACCCGGATGAAACTGGTCTGCGTCGGACCGGAAGAGAAGGTGGTCGGCCTGCACGGCATCGGCTTCGCCATGGACGAGATCCTGCAAGGCTTCGGCGTCGCCATGAAGATGGGCGCCACCAAGGCGGACTTCGACAACTGCGTCGCCATCCATCCGACCAGTGCGGAAGAGCTTGTAACGATGCGCTGATGGCCGTGTGAGGGGGAGAAATTCGAGGACTGTTCGACAACTGCGTTCTCCCTCTTCATCCCACCAGCGCGGAAGAGTTTGTGACAATGCGATAAGCGTGTTTGAAGCTGGCCTGTCACCATCAGACCACTCTCAGCCACTTGCTACCAAACCCGGCCCAAGCCGGGTTTTTTGTGCCTTGCCCGTCCACCAGCCGGCAACACCCGCCTTCTTTACGCCGATTTTACGCCCGCTCCCGGCCGCTTTATGGCGCCTTTACGCCCGTTTTACATACCCTTTCAGCGTCAATGAGACCTATGGGATCGACACGGATATGCATCGATCCCTGACGCTAATTACCTCAACGGAGTCGTTATGAATTGGCTATATCTGCTGCTGGTCCTCGCCCTGCTGGGCTATCTGCTGCGCGCACTCACGCGCAGTCATGAATGAGGGACCCCATCATGTGGCAAGAGATCATCTATCCAGTCGCCTTCGTGCTGCTGGTCCTGCTGCCGGCCCCCCTGCTTGGCAGTTACATGTACAGGGTGTTCGAGGGGCAGACCCGCTGGTTATCCCCCGTCGAGCGAGCGATCATGGCCTGCTGTGGGTCCGATGGACGGGAGCAGGACTGGAAGGGCTACACCATCAGCCTGCTGGCCTTCAACGGTGCCGGCTTCGGCCTGCTGTTCCTGATCCTGATGGCGCAGGGGCTGCTGCCCCTCAACCCGCAACAGCTGCCCGGGCTGAACTGGCAACTCGCCTTCAACACCGCGGTCAGCTTCATGACCAACACCAACTGGCAGGCCTACTCCGGCGAAGCCAGCCTCTCCTACTTCAGCCAGATGGTGGGGCTCACCACCCAGAACTTCGTCTCCGCCGCCACCGGTGCCGCCGTCGCCGTCGCCCTGTTCCGCGGCATCGCCCGCCAGCAGACCACCCACCTCGGCAACTTCTGGCAGGATCTGGTGCGCTTCTGCCTCTACGTGCTGCTGCCCATGGCATTCGTCATGGCGCTGCTGCTGGTCTGGCAGGGGGTGCCCCAGAGCCTGTCGGCCTACCTGCCGTTCCACGCCCTGGAAGGGCAGGAGCAGCTGCTGCCGCTCGGCCCGGCGGCCTCCCAGATCGCCATCAAGCAGCTCGGCTCCAACGGCGGCGGCTTCTTCGGCGTCAACTCGGCCCATCCGTTCGAGAACCCGACGGCCTTTACCAACTGGCTGGAGATGGTCGCCCTGCTGACCCTGGCCTCCGCTCTGGTCTGCACCCTGGGTCGCTACGTGAAGCACAGCGGCCACGGCCGCGCCATCCTCATCGCCATGACCATCATGCTGGTGCTGGGGCTCTGCCTCGCCATCGGCCAGGAGCTGAAACCGGATCCCGCCCTCGCCCACCTCACCAGCGAAGCCGGCAACTGGGAAGGCAAGGAGAGTCGCTTCGGCCCCGTGCTGTCCAGCATCTGGGAGGTGGCCACCACCGCCGCCTCCAACGGCTCGGTCAACGCCATGCACGACAGCTTCACCCCCCTCGGCGGCATGGTCGGCATGATCAACATGCTGCTGGGTGAAGTGGTGTTCGGCGGCGTGGGCGCCGGCATCTACGGCATGATGCTGTTCGTGCTGCTGACCGTGTTTCTGTGCGGCCTGATGGTGGGGCGTACCCCGACCTATCTGGGCAAGCGGCTCGGCATCACCGAGATGAAGTGGGTGGTCGCCAGCATGCTGGTGATGCCGGTCGGGGTATTGGTGATCGGCGGCATTACCCTGCTGATGCCGAACTCCGCCACCGTCATCGGTCACGATGGCCCCCATGGCCTGTCACGACTGATCTATGCCTACGCCTCGGCCGCCGGCAACAACGGCTCCGCCTTCGCCGGCTTTGCCGCCGCCGACAGCTGGCAGTGCATCGCCATCGGGCTGGCCATGCTGCTCGGTCGCTTCGGCTACATCATCCCCGTGATGGCCATCGCCGGCCAGCTGGCCCGCGCCCAACGCCAGGAGGTGGGCACAGGGGAATTCCCGATTAGCGGCCCGCTGTTTGTGACCCTGCTGATCATCACCGTATTGCTGATAGGCGGCCTCTCCTTCCTGCCCGTGCTGGCACTGGGACCCTTGGCCGAACACCTCACCCTGATGCAGGGAGCTTTCTAATGAGCAAATCCATTTCAGTGACCACCGGCACCGACAAGGTCAAGGCCAAGTCACGTCGTTCACAGGTTGCCATGGCCATGATTGAAGCCCTCTATCGCTTCAATCCCAAGGCGCTGTTTGGCAGCCCCATACTGTTCACCCTCTGGCTGGCCGCCGTGATGGCGACCGTCGAGTCCCTGCTGGGCCAACCCCTGTCCGGGGTGGCCCCCAGCCTGGCCTGGCAGCTGACCGCCTGGCTCTGGCTCACCCTCTGGTTTGCGAACTTCGCCGAGACCCTGGCCGAAGGGCGCGGCAAGGCGCGGGCCGACAGCCTGAAGGCGGGTCTGAGCCAGCTCAAGGCGCGCAAGGTCACCCATCCGCGGGATACCAGGGGCGAGTGGGTACCCGCCACCAGCCTGCTCAAGGGCGATCTGGTGCTGGTTCGCAGCGGCGAGATGATCCCGGCGGACGGCGAGGTCATCGCCGGCATCGCCTCGGTCAACGAGGCGGCCATCACGGGGGAATCCGCCCCGGTGATCCGCGAGTCGGGCACCGACCGCAGCGGCGTGACCGGCAACACCACAGTCGTCTCCGACGAGATCTGGATCCGGGTCAGCAACAACCCGGGGGAAAGCACCCTGGATCGCATGATCGCCCTGGTGGAAGGGGCCAAGCGCCAGAAGACCCCGAACGAGATGGCACTGGACGCCCTGCTGGTGGGGTTGACCCTGATCTTCCTGCTGGTGGTCGCCACCCTGCCCTGGTTCCTCAATTACAACGACACCCAGGTCCCGCGTCTCTATCTGATCGCGCTATTCATCACCCTGATCCCGACCACCATAGGCGGCCTGCTCTCCGCCATCGGCATCGCCGGCATGGACAGGCTGGTGAAGCTCAACGTGATCGCGAAATCCGGCCGTGCCGTGGAGGCCGCCGGTGACGTACGCACCCTGCTGCTGGACAAGACCGGCACCATCACCTTCGGCAACCGCATGGCGGACGAGCTGATCCCGGCACCCGGGGTGGATCCCTCCTTGCTGGCCCAGGCGGCCATGCTGGCCTCCCTGGGTGACAACACCCCGGAGGGCAAGTCCATCTTGACCCTGGCCGGCAAGAGCATGGCCAAGCCGAGTCAGCTGGAGAGCGACAAGGTGATCCCCTTCAGCGCCGAAACCCGGTTGAGCGGGCTGGATCGCAACGGCCACCAATACCGCAAGGGGGCGGTGGATGCGGTGCTGCGCTACCTCTCCCTCGAGCGCAAGGGGGTGCCCGAGCTCATCCTCAAATCCGTCGATCACATCGCCCGCCAGGGGGGCACACCGCTGCTGGTCTGCACCCACGAGCAGCTGCTGGGGGTGGTGTACCTCAAGGACATCATCAAGCCCGGCATCAAGGCACGCTTCCAGACCCTGCGCCACATGGGGATACGCACCGTGATGATCACCGGGGACAACCCGCTGACCGCCGCCGCCATCGCCGCCGAGGCCGGGGTGGACGACTTCATCGCCGAGGCGACCCCGGAGAAGAAGCTGGCCTACATCCGCCAGGAGCAGGCAGACGGCCGCCTGGTCGCCATGTGCGGGGATGGCGCCAACGACGCCCCTGCGCTGGCCCAGGCCGACGTGGGGCTGGCCATGAACGAGGGGACCCAGGCCGCCAAGGAGGCGGGCAACCTGGTGGATCTCGACTCCAACCCCACCAAGCTGCTGGACGTGGTGCTGGTGGGCAAGCAGTTGCTGGTGACCCGCGGCGCCCTGACCACCTTTTCCATCGCCAACGACGTGGCCAAGTACTTCGCCATCCTGCCGGCCCTGTTCATCGCCGCCTATCCGCAGCTGGGGGTGTTGAACCTGATGCAGCTAGGCAGTCCGGAGAGCGCCATCCTGTCGGCCATCATCTTCAACGCCCTGATCATAGTGGCGCTGGTGCCGCTGGCCCTGCGCGGGGTCAGCTTGCAGGAGTCGGCCGCCAGCTTGCTGCGCCGCAACCTGCTGATCTATGGCGTCGGTGGCCTGATAGTGCCCTTCATAGGCATCAAGTTGATCGACCTGGTCATCACCGGCCTGGGGCTGGTGTGATGAAAACGCCGCGCGATGGTATCCACGGCCCGATCGTGCACCCATACATCGGCATCAAGCTGATCGACCTGGTCATCACCGGCCTGGGGCTGGTGTAACGGCATCAACGGATGCGGGGCAGACCCGCATCCACTCAACACATTTGGAGCAACCACATCATGATCGCAATCAGAACCCTGCTGACCCTGACCCTGCTGCTGGGAGTAGGCTACCCGCTGGCCGTCACCGGGCTGGCCCAGGTGCTGTTCCCCTGGCAGGCCAACGGCAGCCAACTGGCCAATGACAAGCAGCAGCTGATCGGCAGCGCCCTGCTGGCCCAGAAGTTCGAGCGGGCGGAGTACTTCCACTCCCGCCCCTCCGCCACCGACTTCGCCACCATCGGCAGCGGCGCCAGCAACCTCGGCATGAGCTCCCCCCTGCGGGCCGAGTTTGCCAATGAGGCGGCCAAGGCCCAGCCCGGCAACCCGTCACCGACCCTGCTGACGCGCTCCGGCTCGGGGCTGGATCCCCACCTGCCGCTGGATGCTGTGCTGTCCCAGGTGGACAGGGTGGCCAAGGAACGGGGACTGGATCCCGCCGTGCTGACGGAGCGGGTCAAATCGGCGACACAAGCTGGTATCCTTGGCCCGCAAGTGGTCAACATCCTCGAGCTGAACCTGCAGCTCGATAAGGACGCCTGATGATGATGACCCGGCAGCTTGTGCCGGGTCTGCCATTTGGCTGAGACAGAGAAACACGACGACAGTCCAGGCTGACTCGGTGACATACAGGCAGTGATACAGATTCTTGAGCCGAGCCGGCTACCGCTCGATGGGGACTAAGATGCGTGATGAGGTGAGGGCCGACGCCTTGCTGGCCAGCCTGGAAGAAGAACACAAGGGCAAGCTGAAGGTTTTCCTCGGCGCCGCCCCCGGGGTCGGCAAGACCTACGCCATGCTGCAGGCGGTGCGGGAACAGGCCAGGGAGGGTGTCGACATCCTGATCGGCGTGGTGGAGACCCACGGCCGCCAGGAGACCCTGGCCCTGCTGGACAAACTGCCCATCCAGCCGCGCCAACTCTACTCTCACCGTCAACAGCGGCTGGAAGAGATGGACCTCGATGGCCTGCTTGAGCGCAAGCCCGCCATCGCCGTGGTGGACGAGCTGGCCCACACCAATGCCCCGGGCAGCCGCCACGAGAAGCGCTGGCAGGATGTGGAGGAATTGCTCGGCGCCGGCATCGACGTCTACACCACCCTGAACGTGCAGCACCTGGAGAGTCTCAACGATCTGGTGTGGCAGCTGACCGGGGTCAGGGTCAAGGAGACCCTGCCGGATCAGGTGCTGCTGGATGCCGACAGCATCATCCTGATCGACCTGCCCCCCAAGGAGCTGCTCGACCGCCTCAAGGAGGGCAAGGTCTATGTGCCCCACCAGGCCAAGGCCGCCCTGCAATCCTTCTTCTCCCTCAACAACCTGACCGCCTTGCGCGAGCTGGCGATGCAGACCGCCGCCAGCCATGTGGAGGGGGATCTGCAACTGCAGTGGCAGGCCGCCGGCAAGAGCACCCTGCCGCTGCGGGGCAAGCTGATGGTCTGCCTCGGCGAACAGCACGGCGCCTCCCTGGTGCGCTACGGCCACCGCTTCGCCCAGCGCCGGCAGCTACCCTGGCTGGTGGTGCACATCGACAGCAAGGGGCAACGCTCGGCCGAGGTGGAGCAGGCGCTGGCGCTGGCCTCCCAGCTCGGCGCCAGGGTGCTGACCCTCTCCAACCCGGCGGTGGCCGATGCCCTGCTGGAGACCGCCGAGCAGCAGCAGGTATCGCAGCTGCTGCTCGGTAAACCGCACAATCCCCCCTGGCGCCGCTCCCTGGTGCAGCACCTGCTGAAACAGGCCAAGGGGTTCGAGATCACGCTAGTGGATACGGAGACGCGCAAGCCCGGTAAGGGTCTGCACCCCGTCGCTCCCAAGGACATCCGCCAGAGCCTGCTGGCAGTCGCCATCATGGGTGCGACCTCGGCCGTCGTCTGGGGGCTCTCCCACTGGCTGCCACCCGCCTCCCTGCCCATGCTGTTCGTGCTGGGGGTGCTGGCCACCGCCCTCACCACCAGCCTGGTGCCCGCCATCCTGGCGGCGGTGCTCGGCTTCGTGGCCCACAACCTGTTGTTCACGCCCCCCTATTTCTCACTCAGCGTGGCCAGCCAAAGCGACCTGCTCACCCTGTTCGTGCTGCTTATTGTCGGCATCGCGGCCGGCCGGCTCGCCTCACGCCAGCGCCAGCAGCTGGTAGGGCTGCGCGAGACCCAGCAGCTCGGCAATGCCCTGCTGTCGTTGAGCCAGGGGTTGGCCACCGCCAGCAACCCGGTGGAAGTGCTGCGACAGGGCACCCAGGCCATCGCCCTGGCCCTGGGCCAGCCGGTGTTTGCCCTCGACGAGGATTACCAGCACAGGGCCGGTGACGAACTGCGGGGACCCGGCCAGACCGACAAGGCGGCTATCGACTGGTGCCTGGCCCAGAAGCAGAGCGCCGGCGCCCACACCGCCACCCTCAACGCGGCCGAGGCCCAGTATCATCACCTCAGCGACGAGCTGGTGCTCGGCATCCGGCTGGCCAAACCGCTCGCCTCCTCCGCCGAGCATCAACTGCAGGCGCTGCTCACCGACATCCGTGCAGCCCTGGCCCGTATCGATCTCAACGAGCGGCTGGCGGACAGCCAGCTGCAGGCGGAGACGGATCGGATGCGTGCCGCCCTGCTCTCCTCCGTCTCCCACGATCTCAAGACGCCGCTCGCCACCATCATGGGGGCCGGCAGCACCCTGCTGGAATACGGTGATCGGATAAGTGCGGAGGATCGCAGCGAACTGCTGCACTCGGTGCAGGACGAGGCGCGCCGCCTGCACAGCTATGTGCAGAACCTGCTGGACATGACCCGCATCGGCTCGCCGGACTTCCAGCTGAAGCGGGACTGGGTCGAGCTCGCCGATCTGGTGGAGAGCGCCCGCAAGCGGCTCGACTCCTCCTGGCGCCAGCACAAGCTGCTGGTGCACTTCGATCAGCAGCTCCCCCGGCTCTATGTGCACGGCGCCCTGATCGAGCAGGTGCTGGTCAACATCCTCGACAACGCCTCCCGCTACTCACCGGCCGGCACCCCCATCGAGTTCAAGGTGATGCTGGCGGACCCCGACCTCATCATCGACATCATCGATATCGGGGTCGGCATCGCCGAGTCGGACAGGGACAAGATCTTCAACCTCTTCTACACCCAGCCGGTCGGCGACTGCGGCAGCCGCGGCACCGGGCTTGGCCTCACCATTTCCCGCGCTATGATAGAGGCCCACGGCGGTCGCATCTGGGCATTCGCCGGGCCTAACGGCAACGGCACCTGCATGCGCATCTCCCTGCCGCTGGCCCTCAATGCGCCCGAGGTGTAGATGCACAGGCCTGGCCGGTTTCTCTCTCTTCCATCTTCACTGCCGGAGGTCGAATGGCCCATATCCTGATCATAGATGATGAAGCGGCCATCCGCCGCTTCCTGCGCATCAGCCTGGTCGCCGAGGGGCACCAGGTGAGCGAAGCCGTGAGTGTCGGCGAGGGGCTGGCGCAGTATCGCCACCTCAATCCCGACCTGGTGATCCTGGATCTCGGCCTGCCGGACGGTGACGGTCTCCAGGTGCTGCAGGCCATTCGCAAGCACCACGCCAACCCAGTGCTGGTGCTGTCGGCGCGGGACTCCGAGCAGGAGAAGGTGCGGTTGCTGGATGCGGGAGCGAACGACTACATGAGCAAGCCGTTCGGCGTCGGCGAGATGATGGCCCGCATCAGGGTGCTGCTGCGCCAGCGTGCGGGGGCCACCAGCGGCGAGTGCCGCCACTTCCCCCAGTGCGGGCTGACCCTGGACAGCAGCAGCCACAGAGTCACGCTGCAAGGCGAAGAGGTCCCCCTCTCCCGCAAGGAGTTCGCCCTGTTGCAGGCCCTGGTGTGCCACCCCGGCAAGCTGGTGCAGCAGACCCAGCTTCTCAACGACATCTGGGGACCGAGCCACAAGGAGGACACCCACTACCTGCGCATCGTCATCGCCAGCCTGCGCAAGAAGCTGGGGGACAATCCCCATCAACCCGCCCTTATCGAGACTGAATCCGGCATCGGCTACCGCTTTATCGGCAGCTGATGTTTCACGTGGAACGGCGCCAGCCACAGATCAATGCCAGCAGACCGCAGCCGCCGAGCAGCAGGCCAAGATCCTGCAACAGGGCGGCGATGGCCAACCCCAGACCGAGCAGCAGATAGTAGCCGAGCCCGAACAAGGCGCCGGCACTGCCCGCCACCTCCCGATAGGCCAGCAGCGCCTGGCTCAGCACATTGGGGATCGCCAGCCCAAACGCCACCACCACCCCCATCATGGGCAACAGGAACCAGAGGCCGCCCTGACTGAGCCACACCCAGGCTCCGCAGATGAGTGCCAGGCCGCAGGCCAGCCGAACCACTGAGGCCGGCTGCCAACCAAGCCCCAGCAGCCGCTGGTTCAGGAGGCTGCCCCCCAGGGTCGCCAGAGCAAGCAGGATCCCGGTGTAACCAAACTCGCCAGCACTCAGCCCCAACCCGGCAAACAGAAACGGCGCCAGGCTGTAGTAACCGAACAGCATGGTGTTGAACAGGGCCACCAGAGCGGCGCTGCGCCACAAGCCAGGGTCACGGGCCATCCGGCATGCCAGCGGCCAGAGGGCTATCTGTTGCGTGGTGGCCGGCCGGGTCTCCGGCAGTTGCCAGCAGGCCACCAACAGCAATCCGGCGGCCAACGCCAGCAGGGCGCCTAATACCCCGAGATAGCCGAACCAGCTCGCCAGCTGGCCGCCGCTCACCAACCCCAGCACCGGACTCAGGGAGAGCGCTATGCCCATCACCGAAAAGACCCGCGCCAGCTCGCTGCCCCGATAGCTGTCGCGCAGCATGGTCTGGGTCACCACGGAGCCCACGGCGGCACCGAAGGCCGCGATGATCCGGGCCAGCAGCAGAGTTTCAAATTGAGTGGCCAGCAGCGCCAGCAGGGTGCCGGTGCCATAGGTAAATAACCCCGCCAGCATGGCGGGGCGCCGCCCGACCAGATCGCACAGCCGGCCCCAGCAGACCACGCCCGCAGCAAACGCCAGAAAATAGACCGACAGGGTCTGGGATGCCTGCCCCTCGCTCACCCGAAACTCAGTGGCGATATGGGTCAGTACCGGGCTGTAGATGGTCTCCACTATCTGGGGAAACATCATCAATCCGACCACCAGCCAGAGTGGCGGCAACCTGTTGTCCATGACACACCTCCTTCACAAGAGGCGTCATTCTAGAGAGTCACCGATTGTCCGATTACAATAAGCAGGACTATAAACATCAATAATCGGACACATGGCCTTTATTCTTCCCGATCACCCCTTCGACCCCGACCAGCACTATGGCCCCGTGGTTGGCATCGCCGCCGCCCTCGGCTGGCACGACTCCGGCCGCCATCAACACCGGCGTCATCAGCTGCTGTTCGCCCAGGCCGGCTGCATGACCATAGAGCTGGACAATCGGGTCTGCCTGCTCCCGCCGACGCGGGCAGCCTGGCTGCCAGCGGGCCTGCCCCATCGGGTGCTGATGCGCGGGGTGGTGGCCTATCGCTCCCTCTATTTCCAGCCGAGACCAGCATTGCCGACCGAGATGGCGGTGCTGGCGGTCAACCCGCTGCTGCGGGAGATCATCGAGCGGATGGCACTCTGGCCGTGGGACAAACCGGAGGTGGAACAGCATTGCACCCTGGCGCTGCTGAAGGAGGAGCTGGCGCAAGCGCCGCGGGAATCCTGGCAGCTGCCGCTGCCGTCAGACGGGCGTCTGGTCGACTGGCTGCAGGAGATAAAGCGGGGTGACACCCTGCCCGATCGGCTCAACCGGCTGGCCGAACGGGTGGGTGCCAGTGACAAGACCATAGGTCGCATCTTCATGCGGGAGACCGGCATGAGCTACCAGGCCTGGCGCCAGCAGTGGCGGCTGTTGCGGGCCATGGAACTGCTGGCCGATGCCGAGCCCACCAGCCGGGTGGCGGCTGCCCTGGAGTTTGCCAGCGACAGCGCCTTCATCAGCTTCTTCAGGCAGCACACGGGGCAGACCCCCTTGCGCTACCTCAACTCTCGGGGTGAGTCGCATCGGCCGAGCTCGCCTCCACCACCAGGGTCTCCAGGGCCAGCGGCTTGAGGTTGTGGATGGCCTCTGCCACTACGTCATGGGATGCCTGCTGCTGCAGGGCCAGCACCTCCTGCTGCAACCCGGCGCTGTCCAGTTCGGGTCTGGGGTTCTCGGCGGCCATGGCATTCAGGCTCAGGCTGCTGGCAATCAGGGTAGCGATCAGGATCTTCATCTGGTGTGCTCCGGTGTGGTTGAGATGACCAGAGAGTTATTCCAATAGTTGTGCCAGATTTATAAAATCATGATTTTATTGATATAAATGATTTTTTGATGCCTCCACGCCCCTTCCCGGATCGAATATTGGTTATTTTAAAACCTATAAATGGTTTTTTTTACCACCTCCATAATGACAACCCTGTTCCACGTGGAACGTCCCGTTTTTTTCATCGACACCCGCTTTTAAACTGAGCTATGGTGCAAGCTCTTCCTCTAACTGACTCTGGATTTGCCACCGAATGGAATTCTCCTTGTTCGGCGAGAAGTTCACTCGCCACGCCGGTATTACCCAACTCATGGATGACCTCAATCAGGGACTGCTGAACCCAGACGCCATCATGCTGGGAGGCGGCAACCCGGCCCCCATCCCCGCCATGCTTGAGCGCTTCCAGACCGAGGCAAAGACCCTGCTGGACAACGGCGAACTGATCAAGGCCATGGCCAACTACGATGGCCCCCAGGGCAAGGACAGGTTCACCAGGGCGCTGGCGACCCTGCTCAGCAAGGAGCTGGGTTGGGAGATCTCGGCCCGCAACATCGCCCTGACCAATGGCAGCCAGAACGCCTTCTTCTATCTGTTCAATCTGCTGGCCGGCGAGTTCGCCGACGGTCGCAAGAAGAAGGTGTTGTTCCCCCTGGCCCCCGAATACATCGGCTATGCCGACTCGGCCCTCTCGGACGATCACTTCGTCGCCTACAAGCCCACCATAGAGAAGCTGCCCGACGGCCAGTTCAAATACCACGTGGATTTCGAGAGCCTGCAGGTGGGCGACGACATCGGGGTGATCTGCGTCTCCCGGCCGACCAACCCCACCGGCAACGTGCTCACCGACGAGGAGATCGAGCACCTCGATCAGATCGCCCGTGACAAGGGGATCCCGCTTCTCATCGACAACGCCTACGGCGTCCCCTTCCCCGGCATCATCTTCAGCGAAGCCAAGCCGTTCTGGAACGCCAACACCATCCTCTGCATGAGCCTCTCCAAGCTCGGTCTGCCGGGCACCCGTTGCGGCATCGTCATCGCCGACGAGAAGATCATCCGGGCCATCACCAACCTGAGCGGCATCATCAATCTGGCGCCAGGCAGCCTGGGCCCCGCCATCACCATTCCAATGATAGAGAGCGGTGACATCATCACCCTGAGCGAACAGGTGGTGAAACCCTTCTACCAGCAGAAAGCCGCCTTCGCGGTCCAGTTGCTGCGCGAGGCCATTCCGGATCCGCGCTTCCACATCCACAAGCCGGAGGGTGCCCTCTTCCTCTGGCTCTGGTTCGAAGACCTGCCGATCCACAGTCAGGCGCTCTACGAGCGGTTGAAGGAGAAGAACCTGCTGATCGTGCCCGGCCACTATTTCTTCCCTGGCATCGACGACCCCGAGTGGCGCCACAGCCAGGAGTGCATCCGCCTCAACTACTCCCAGAGCGAGGAGCTGGTGCGCCGCGGCATCGCCATCCTGGCCGACGAGATCAACAGCCTCTACGCCGGCTAACCCCATGCTGCAAAAACAGAGAGGCCTGCAAATGCAGGCCTCTCTTGTTTGTCGCGATCCGGTTTGCTTAACCGGGCAGCGCCAGTTGCTCGGGTTTGCCGATGGGAATGGCGCGGGGCTTGAGCGCCTCCGGCAGCTCCCGGGCCAGCTCTATGGTCAGTAGACCGTGCTCCAGTTTAGCCCCCTGCACTTCCACGTGCTGGCTCAGCTTGAAGGCGAGCTCGAAGTCCCGCTCGGCGATCCCCTGGTGGAGGAACTGGCGCTCGCCCATGGTGGCGACCTTGCGCCCCTTCACCTTGAGGGTGCCGTTTTCGGTCTCCAGCTCCAGCTCATTGCGATCGAAACCGGCCACGGCAACCGTGATGAGGTAACTGTCGTGATCGCGCTTTTCGATGTTGTACGGGGGGTAGGCCGAGGTCTTCTGATCGAACAGGCCTTCCAGCTCGCGGGCCATTCGCTCGAAGCCGACGGCGTTGGAATAGAGATGAGAAAAATCGAGGTTACGCATGATCCTATCCTTCTAACAAGCAACAGGGTTTACTCTCCACGGGCCCGTCAATCGGCACCCGGGAAACATCAACAATGCAACGAGGTCAGGCTGTCAGCCGTTGATCTCGATCTTGCGGGGCTTCATCGCCTCGGGCACTTCGCGCACCAGATCGATGTGCAGCAGACCGTTTTTCAGGTCGGCCCCCCTCACCCGCACGTAGTCGGCGAGCTGGAAGCGGCGCTCGAAGCCGCGCTCGGCTATGCCTTGATAGAGGTAGTTGCGCTCGGTGTCGGCCTGCTTGTTGCCCTTCACCGTCAGCAGATTTTCCTGGAAGCTCAGCTCCAGCTCTTCCTGGGTAAAGCCCGCCACCGCCATGCTGATGCGGTAGTCGCTGTCACCCAGCTGCTCGATGTTGTAGGGGGGGTAACCGGCATTGCCATTGCTGGCGGCAGATTCGATGAGATTGGCCAGACGATCGAAACCGATGGCAGAACGATAGAGCGGAGAAAAGTCGATAGAACGCATAGTATTACCCTCTTATGAGCGATAACGGATTGTTTGCCCTCCTGATGAACGGGCGCCTGGTCGAAACCTCTGTCGAGCGTTCCGGCCTTGTTATCTATATAGGGGCCCGCTTTCGGCTTTCAAGGGCTCTGATCGAAAAATCTTCTCGCCGCCCATTGCAGGCATTTTCCTTATTGGGCTTCCTTCCCCAGTCACAAACATGGCACCCTGAGCGTAGATCTTGAGGAGCCACATCATGTCCCGTTCCGAACGCCTGCTGGCTTTGCTGCAACTGCTACGCGGCCACCGCTACGCCATTACCGGCAGCGAGCTGGCCAGCCAGCTTGGCATCAGTCTGCGCACCCTCTATCGGGATATTGCCACCCTGCAGGCACAGGGCGCCCACATCGAGGGGGAAGCAGGTATCGGCTATGTGCTGCGCCCCGGCTTCATGCTGCCGCCGCTGATGTTCAGCGAAGAGGAACTGGATGCACTGGTACTGGGCTCACGCTGGGTGGCGGCCCATGCCGATCATGCCCTCAGCACCGCCGCCAGCAGCGCGCTGGCCAAGATAGAGGCCGTGCTGCCCGCCGATTATCGCCAACAGCTGCATGCCAATGCCCTGCTGATCGGCACCGCTCGCGGTGACAGCCCCGTCGACGAGGCTCCGCTGCGCAGCGCCATCCGCCAGCAGCGCAAGGTGACTCTAAACTATCGGGATCTCAAGGAAGCGAGTTCGGAGCGTACCGTCTGGCCCTTCGCCCTCGGCTACTTCGACCAGGTGCGGGTACTGGTGGCCTGGTGCGAGCTGCGTCAGGGCTTTCGCCACTTTCGGGTCGATCTCATCACCCGGATGCAGACTGAAGATTGTCGCTATCCCAAAAGCAGAGAGAGCCTGCTGAAGGAGTGGCGCGACAGCCAGCAGATCCCGCAACCCAGATTCATTGCTGACAGAAACTGACAGCAGGTCGCGCCATGCTGACGGGGTCGGCGCCATTGCGCCATTTCATCAGCAAGGTGCATCACCATGTTAGTCCCCCAGTTCACCATCCTCTACGTTGCCAACCCGGCTCATAGCACTCTCTTCTATCGCGAGCTGTTCGGACACTCACCGGTGGAGGAGTCCCCCACCTTTGCCATGTTCGTATTCGAATCAGGCGCCAGACTGGCACTCTGGTCCAGCACCACGGTCGAGCCCGCAGTGACCCAAGCAGCCGGAGCGATGGAGCTGGCCTTCGCCCTCCCCGATGATGTCGCCGTCGATAGACAGTCTGCCGAGTGGCAGGCACGCGGTCTCACCCTGATCCAGGCACCGACCCGGATGGAGTTTGGCTACACCTGCATGGCGCTCGATCCGGATGGCCATCGTCTGCGCCTCTACTGCCCGGCCCCCGAACTGGGCTGAACCGGCACCATCAAGACGGAGCCATGTTTCACGTGGAACGCGCCATGTCCCTTCCACCCAGAAAACAAAAAGCCGCTCACGAGGAGCGGCTTTTGATTGTTGTCGGACCGTCTGATTAGACGTCGAGGTTGGCAACCCGCAGGGCGTTGGTCTCGATGAAGTCGCGACGGGGCTCTACGGCATCCCCCATCAGGGTGGAGAAGAGCTGGTCGGCGC
Source organism: Aeromonas sp. FDAARGOS 1409 (assembly GCF_019048705.1). Lineage (NCBI taxonomy): Bacteria > Pseudomonadati > Pseudomonadota > Gammaproteobacteria > Aeromonadales > Aeromonadaceae > Aeromonas > Aeromonas sp. FDAARGOS 1409. The sequence continues at coordinate 1,398,948 of NZ_CP077395.1, read as the reverse complement.
CGACCGCGTCGTCTATGGTGACGCGCAGCATGCGACGGGCTTCCGGATCCATGGTGGTCTCCCACAGCTGCTCCGGGTTCATCTCCCCCAGCCCTTTATAGCGCTGGATGTAGATGCCGCGCTTGCCTTCGCCCATCAGCCACTCGACCGCTTCCACGAAGTTCGCGACCGGTTTCACCTTCTCGCCACGCTTGATGTAACCGCCTTCCTCGATCAGGTTGGCGATCTCCTTGCCCAGGGAGACCAGCTGACGGTACTCGGCGGACTGCAGGAAGTCGTAGCTCAGCGGGTATTCACGGTCGACCCCGTGCTGGCGTACCACGGCGTGGGGCACGAACAGGCTGCGCTCCTCGTCGCGGCGCACCTGCATCTGGTACTGGATGCCATGGTTGCTCTCGTTGAGCACGGCCTCCATGCTTTGGCACCAGGCCTGCAGATCGCTCTCGCTGGCCAGCAGGGTTTCGTTCAACTCAGGCTGATAGATCAGCTGGGTCAGCACGGCTTCCGGCGCGCGGCGGGACATGCGGGTGATGAGGTGAGTCACGGAGCGATGCTGGTTCACCAGACGCTCCAGCGCCTCGCCACCGATGGCCGGGGCAGACTCGTTGACGTGCAGGGTCGCACCATCCAGCGCCATGGCGGTCTGGTACTGCAGCAGCGCGTCCTCGTCTTTCAGGTACTGCTCCTGCTTGCCCTTCTTGACCTTGTAGAGCGGCGGCTGGGCGATGAAGACGTAGCCACGCTCGATGATTTCCGGCATCTGGCGATAGAAGAAGGTCAGCAGCAGGGTTCGGATGTGCGCACCATCGACGTCCGCATCCGTCATGATGATGATGTTGTGGTAGCGCAGCTTGTCCGGGTTGTACTCGTCGCGACCGATGCCACAGCCCAGGGCGGTGATCAGGGTGCCCACCTCCTGGGAGGAGATCATCTTGTCGAAACGGGCCTTCTCCACGTTCAGGATCTTGCCCTTGAGCGGCAGTATGGCCTGGTTCTTCCGGTTGCGACCCTGCTTGGCGGAACCGCCAGCAGAGTCCCCTTCCACTATGTAGAGTTCGGAGAGCGCCGGGTCTTTCTCCTGACAGTCCGCCAGCTTGCCGGGCAGACCGGCGATATCCAGCGCGCCCTTGCGGCGGGTCAGTTCGCGGGCCTTGCGGGCCGCTTCGCGGGCACGGGCCGCATCGATGATCTTGTTGACCACGATCTTGGCGTCGCCCGGGTTCTCCAGCAGGAAGTCGGCCAGCTTCTCGCCCATCGCCTGTTCCACGGCGGTCTTCACCTCGGACGAGACCAGCTTGTCCTTGGTCTGGGAGGAGAACTTGGGATCAGGCACCTTGACGGAGATAACGGCAATCAGACCTTCACGGACGTCGTCACCACTGGCGGCGGACTTGGCCTTCTTGCTGTAGTCCTCCTTGTCCATGTAGTTGTTCAACGTCCGGGTCAACGCGGTACGGAAGCCCACTAGGTGGGTACCGCCATCCCGCTGCGGAATGTTGTTGGTGAAGCAGTAGACCCCTTCCTGATAGGCGTCGTTCCACTGCATGGCGACTTCAACACCGATACCGTCCTGCTCTGTGGTGAAGTGGAACACCTTGGGATGGATCGGGGTCTTGTTCTGGTTCAGGTACTCGACGAAGGCCTTGATGCCCCCTTCGTAGCAGAAGTGCGCCTCGCGGCCATCACGCTCGTCCATCAGACGGATGGAGACGCCGGAGTTGAGGAAGGAGAGCTCGCGCAGACGCTTGGCCAGGATCTCGTAGTGGAACAGGGTATCGCTGAAGATGGTCGGGCTCGGCCAGAAGCGGACTTCGGTCCCGGTGCCAGTGCTGTCACCAATCTGCTTGAGGGGTGCCTGCGGCTCGCCCAGGTGATAGGTCTGCTCGTAGACATGACCGTTACGGCGGATGGTCAGCAGCAGCTTGTCGGAAAGCGCGTTCACCACGGAGACGCCCACACCGTGCAGACCGCCGGACACCTTGTAGGAGTTGTCATCGAATTTGCCGCCTGCGTGCAGCACGGTCATGATGACTTCGGCGGCGGAGCGGCCCTCTTCCGGGTGGATGTCCACCGGAATGCCGCGACCGTTGTCCCGCACGGAGACGGAGCCGTCGGAATGGATCTTGACCTGGATATCGGAGCAGTAGCCAGCCAGAGCCTCGTCGATGGAGTTGTCGACGACCTCGAACACCATGTGGTGCAGGCCCGATCCATCGTCCGTATCGCCGATATACATCCCCGGGCGCTTGCGGACCGCATCCAGGCCCTTGAGCACCTTGATATTCGAGGAGTCGTAAGTATTTTCACTCATAGCTTACTCTCTGCCTTCTCTAACGTTTCGGAGATCTTGCCTTGTTCCACGTGGAACAGCTTGCAGTCACTCGCATCCATCATGTCTGCGAGCTGACCGGTATCGATGGCGGTGATGAACACCTGGGACGCGCACTGCTTCAGCCTTGCGGCCAGCAGACGACGTTTGTCGACATCCAGTTCAGAGGCAAAATCATCAATTAAAAAAATACAGCCGCGGCTGCTATGTTGATTCAAATAGAGCCCTTGGGCCAGCCGCATGGCACAGACCAGCAACTTCAGCTGACCCCTGGACAAAATATCCTGCGCGGGCACGCCGTTCGCCTTGAGCCGCACGTCCGCCTTCTGCGGACCGACCCCAGTGTACCCCAGCGAACGATCCCGTTCGAACCCCGCCTCCAGCAATGCGTCGAGGGGAGTGTCTTTTTCCCAGCCTCGATAGAATCCAAGACTGATGTCGAACTCCGGCAGAAAATCTGCCGTCATCTCCTTGATCAGGGGCGTAATGGCCTGACAATAGCTGGCGCGAAACCCGGCCAATTCACCGCCCAGCCGTACCAATTCCTGATCCCAGAACGCCAGTTGACGATACTGGGTGCTCTGGCGCAGCAAGGCATTGCGCTGCTTCAACAGCCGACGCACCCGCCCCCAGAGGGAGAAGAAGGTCGGCTCCTGATGGAAAACACCCCAGTCGAGCCAGGCCCGGCGAGCCTGGGGCCCACCGGTCAGCAGGCTGAAACCATCGGGGTGGATCAACTGTACCGGCAACAGCTCCGCCAGATCGGCCAGGCGCTGGGCCTGGGCACCAGCGATCTTGAGCTGGGTTTCGCCCCCCTTGTCCTTGGCAAGCCCGATGGGCACCTGACGCCCCTCCAGCTCGCACTGGGCAAACAGGGTAAAGGCCCGCTCGCCCTGGCGGATGACCCGCCCGGTCAAATGGGTACGAAACGAGCGGCCGAGACCAAGATAATGAATGGCTTCCAGCACGCTGGTCTTGCCGCTGCCGTTGCTCCCGACCAGGATATTGAGGCCGGGAGACAGCGCGAGACTGGCGTGCTGGATGTTGCGAAAGTCGCTGAGCTGGAGTTTGACCAGGGACACGACTAGATCCGCATCGGCATCACCACGTACTGGGCATCTTGGTTCTCAAAATCCTCAATAATGGCGCTGCTGATGGAATCGCTCAGGCTGATCCGGATTTGGTCACATTTTAACGTATTCAACACGTCCAGCACATAGGAGACGTTGAAGCCGATCTCCATCTCGCCAGCGGCGTATTGTACGTCAAGCAGCTCTTCGGCTTCTTCCTGTTCCGGGTTGTTGGCGGTGATGCGCAGCAGGTTTTCCTGCAGATTGAGACGCACCCCACGGAATTTCTCGTTGGAGAGGATGGCGGCACGGGCAAAGGCCTGGCGCAGATCCTCGCGACCGGCGATCAGGGCCTTGTCGCTCCCTCTCGGGATGACGCGGCGCCAGTCCGGGAAACGGCCATCCACCAGCTTGGAGGTGAAGATAAAGCCATCCAGGGCGGCGCGCAGGTTGCTGCGGCCCACTTGCAGCCGTACCGGCTTGTCTTCCGCTTCCAGCAGGCGCACCAACTCCAACACCCCCTTGCGGGGCAGGATGACCTGATGATCGGGCAGCGATTCCCCCACCACCTCGCGGCGGCAGGTGGCCAGCCGGTGACCGTCCGTCGCCACGGTACGCAAGCCGTGGCCTTCGCTCTCGAACAGCATGCCGTTCAGGTAATAGCGCACGTCCTGGCTCGCCATGGAGAACTGGGTCGCGTCGATGAGTTTTTTCAGCTCCAGCTGGCTGATGTCGAACTCGAGCACGGATTCCCAATCCTCGATGTTCGGGTATTCGGTCGCCGGCAGGGTCGACAGGTTGAAGCGGGAGCGGCCGGAACGGATGATGAGGCGCTCTCCCTCGGTACTGAGGCGGATCTCCGCCCCTTCCGGCAGACCGCGACAGATGTCCAGCAGCTTGCGCGCCGGCACTGTGGTGCGGCCATCCTGGCTGTCGCTGTTGAGATAGACCTGTCCGATCATCTCCACCTCGAGATCGGTCCCGGTCAGCGACAGCAGGCCATTGCTGACATCGAGCAGGACGTTGCCGAGGATGGGCAGGGTCGGCCGGCCACCCAGGGCACCGGACACCAGTTGCAGGGGACGTAACAGGGCCTCACGGCTAATTTCGAGCTGCATCTGTGCTCTCCGTTGTTATTGGGAGGAAAGGGTTCGGATCAGGCTGGAACATGCAATCTGCATCTGTGCACTCCGTTCCGTTATCAGGAAGAAAGGGTACGGATCAGGTTGGAATAGTCTTCCTTGATGTCGTGACTCTCTTCCTTCAGCTGCTCGATCTTGCGGCAGGCATGAAGAACCGTGGTGTGGTCACGGCCACCAAAGGCATCCCCTATCTCAGGCAAGCTGTGGTTGGTCAGCTCCTTGGCCAGCGCCATCGCCAGCTGGCGCGGGCGGGCAACGGAACGGGAGCGGCGCTTGGAGAGCAGATCCGCCAGCTTGATCTTGTAGTACTCCGCCACCGTCTTCTGGATGTTGTCGATGGTGACCAGCTTCTCCTGCAAGGCCAGCAGATCGCGCAGCGCCTCGCGCACGAAGTCGATGTTGATGGCGCGGCCGGTGAAGTTGGCGTTGGCGATCACCCGGTTGAGGGCGCCTTCTAGTTCACGGACGTTGGAGCGAAGCCGCTTGGCGATGAAGAAGGCCACTTCGTCTGGCAGGTGGATCTGGTTCTCGTCCGCCTTGCGCATCAGGATCGCAACCCGGGTCTCCAGCTCGGGCGGCTCGATCGCCACCGTCAGACCCCAGCCGAAGCGGGACTTGAGACGATCCTCCACCCCGTTGATCTCCTTCGGATAGCGATCCGAGGTCAGGATGATCTGCTGGTTACCTTCGAGCAGGGCGTTGAAGGTGTGGAAGAACTCCTCCTGGGAGCGCTCCTTGTTCGCGAAGAACTGGATGTCATCGATGAGCAGGGCATCGACGCTACGGTAATAACGCTTGAACTCTTCAATGGCGTTATTCTGCAGCGCCTTCACCATGTCCTGCACGAACCGCTCGGAGTGCATGTAGATGACCTTGGCGTCTTTCTTGCGATCCTTGATGGCATTGCCAACGGCGTGCAGCAGGTGGGTCTTGCCCAGACCGGTGCCACCGTAGAGGAACAGCGGGTTGTAGGCGCCACCCGGATTGTCTGCTACCTGACGGGCAGCCGCACGGGCCAGCTGGTTGGACTTACCCTCGACGAAATTCTCGAAGGTGTAGTTCACGTTGGTGTTGCTCTTGTGATTCGGCTCGGGCTTGGCTTCGGCCTTGTTCTCCCAGCTCTTGGGAGAGTTATTCACAGGATCGACACCTCGTGCCGGCGCCCTGGCGACCGCGACGGGATGGGGGCGATTGCCGATGTCAAAACGCAGGGTGGGAGCATCGGCTCCGCACAGCTCGTTGATGATGCCGTTGACCCGGAGCAGGTACTTGTCGCGTACCCAGTCCAGAACGAAGCGGTTCGGTGCATACAGGGTCAGAGTATTGTCACTCAACTCCGCTTGAAGCGGCCGGATCCACATGCTGAATTCTGCCGAGGGCAACTCATCTTGCAGCCGGTTAAGGCACTGCTGCCATAGCGAAGCAGTCACTCTAGACTCCCGTCAATTGATTAAGTAAAGACCGGCTATTCTACGTTTTTAGTGGCCGGATCTCCAGTTGCCGCCGCACGGATCCAGCAAATAAGATCCTTGACTTTCAAGGATCCAACGCCCCAGGATCTCATTTCATCCCCAAAGTTACCCACAGCCGCCAACCGGCGATGTGGACAGAATGGAACTCTGCGACCACAGTTATTTTATATAACCAAATATCATTTATTTTTTATATTTTATTCCAATAACATCAGCGCCGTCCCGTGATTACAACTAAAAATACAGCACTACAGAGAGAGGAATCCCCATGAAATCCACCATCAAACTGATTTCCGGCGCCGCCATTCTGCTGGCCAGCCTGTCCGGTCAAGCCATCGCCCAGGAAACCATCAAGGTCGGCATGTCCGGCAAGTATTTCCCGTTCACCTTCGTCAAGCAGGACAAGCTGCAAGGCTTCGAGGTGGACATGTGGAACCAGATCGGTGAGCGCACCGGCTACAAGGTCGAGTTCGTGACCGCCAGCTTCTCCGGCCTGTTCGGCATGCTGGAAACCGGCCGCGTCGATACCATCTCCAACCAGATCACCATCACCGACGAGCGCAAGGCCAAGTACGACTTCTCCCAGCCCTACGTCTATGACGGCGCACAGATCGTGGTGCGCAAGGGCAACAACAGCATCCAGGGTCTCAAGGATCTGGAAGGCAAGACCGTTGCGGTGAACCTGGGCTCCAACTTCGAAGAGCTGCTGCGCAAGAACGACCCGAACAAGAAGATCGACATCCGCACCTATGACTCCGCCTTCGAGCAGGACGTCGCCCTGGGTCGCATCGATGCCTTCGTAATGGACCGCGTCTCCACCGCCCAGCTGATCAAGGAATCCAAGCTGCCGCTGCAACAGGCTGGCGCACCGTTCGAAACCATCGAGAACGCCCTGCCCTTCCTGAAGACTCCGGAGAAGCAGGCACTGCTGAAGAAGGTCGACGAGGCCCTGACCGCCATGCGCAAAGACGGCTCCCTGACCAAGATCTCGGAAAAATGGTTCTCTGCGGACATCACCAGCAAATAAATGATGGAATTTGATCTCGAGTACACACTAGGGCTGTTCCCCATCCTGCTCAAATACCTGGGCACCACGATGGAAATGGCCCTGTGGGGATTCGTATTGGCACTCGTACTGTCGCTGATCCTGGCGATAGTACGGGTCTTTCGCGTTCCCGCAATTCACTGGCTGGCGATGCTGTATATCTCGTTCTTCCGGGGTACCCCGCTGCTCGTCCAGCTGTTCCTGCTCTACTACGGGCTGCCGCAGCTCTTCCCCATCTTCGTGGGGATGGATGCCTTCACCGCCGCCATCATAGGCCTGACCCTGCACTTTGCCGCCTACATGGCCGAGTCGATCCGGGCCGCCATCCTCGGCATCCACAAGAGCCAGATGGAGGCCGCCCTCAGCATCGGCATGAGCCGGCTGCAGGCGATGCAGCGGATCATCCTGCCCCAGGCCGCCCGCATCGCGACGCCGTCCCTGATGAACTACTTCATCGACATGATCAAGAGCACCTCACTGGCGTTTACCCTGGGGGTGGCCGAGATCATGGGCAAGGCTCAGATGGAGGCCTCCTCCTCCTTCAAGTTCTTCGAGAGCTTCATGGCGGTAGCCCTGGTCTACTGGGTCGTCGTCATCTTCTTCACCCGCTTGCAGCACCTGCTGGAAGTGCGCCTGAACCGCGCCTATTAAAGGAGACCTGTCATGATCAAGCTAACGGGTCTTTCCAAGGCCTATGACGGAAATCAGGTGCTCAACGGCATCGATCTTGAGGTGAAAAAGGGGGAAATCGTCGTCATCATCGGTCCCTCCGGCACCGGCAAGTCGACCCTGCTGCGCTGCCTGAACCTGCTGGAGACCCCGGACGCCGGCCGGCTCGCCATCGATGATCTGCAGCTGGATCTGGCCAGGGCCAGCGACCAGCAGGCCATCGAGCTGCGCAAGCGCGCCTCCTTCGTGTTCCAGAACTATGCCCTGTTCGCCAACAAGACGGCGCTGGACAATATCGCCGAGGGGCTCATCACCGTCTGGAAACAGCCGAAGGCGGAGGCCCGCGCCACCGCCCTCGGCATCCTCAAGGACATAGGCCTCGCCGAGAAGCAGGATGCCTACCCGGCCTCCCTCTCCGGCGGCCAGCAGCAGCGGGTCGGCATCGGCCGGGCCATGGCGGCCCACTCCAAGGTGATCCTGTTCGACGAGCCCACCTCGGCCCTGGATCCCGAATGGGTCGACGAGGTGCTGGGCCTGATGAAGCAGCTCGCCCGCCAGCACCAGACCATGGTGGTGGTGACCCACGAGATCGAGTTCGCCCGTGATGTCGCCGATCGGGTGATCTTCATGGAGGGGGGCCGGATCGTGGAGCAGGGCCCGCCGAGCCAGATATTGGTCGATCCGCAGGATCCCCGTACCCGGGAATTCCTGCGCAAAGTGCTGAAATAGCTCTCTCTTTGGCGGCTCTGCCGCCTTTTTTCTTGGCGGATCCTTGTTTAACCCAGGGTTGCCAGTATAATTCGGGGCCCTTGATCCTCCGGATCCTGCCAGCTTCTCCTGCTCTTGTTTGACGAGCAGGGCGAGACGGGAGGGAACGGCGGATTGACGAGAAGCCGAACTCTGTTTAGAATTCGGCCTCTTTTGCTAGTCGTCACACGCTATAGCTGGCGCGTCGGCTAAGTGTGACAATCAAAACTGTACAGAAATACGGAATCGAATCATGAAACGTACTTTTCAACCGTCCAACCTGAAGCGCAAGCGCTCTCACGGTTTCCGCGCCCGCATGGCTACCGCCAACGGTCGCAAAGTTCTGGCCGCTCGTCGTGCCAAGGGTCGTGCCCGCCTGGTAGTCTAATGCCTACCCAGCACACCTTCTCTCGGGAGTTACGTCTGTTAACTCCCGAACACTTCAAACGCGTTTTCGCCGAGCCTGTCCGGGCCGCTTCTCCGCAAATTACGCTTCTTGCTTGCCCCAATTCCCTCGAACACCCCCGTCTTGGTCTCGCCGTGCCTAAAAAGGCGCTCAAGCGTGCCGTCTGGCGCAACCGTGTAAAACGAGTGGTTCGGGAAAGTTTTCGCCTCAATCAAGCCAATCTGCCCGCTATCGACATCGTCGTGATCGCCAAGGGTGGCGTGAAGGAGATGGACAACGAAGCGCTGTTCAAGTTACTGGAAAAGCTATGGCGCACTCTGTCACGCCGTTGCAATGGGTAGCCATCAAACTGATACGCCTGTATCAGCTAATCCTTAGTCCCCTGCTCGGGCCGCGCTGCCGTTTCACCCCGACTTGTTCCCAATTTGCGATAGAAGCAATCCGACTTCACGGTTTCATAAAAGGCGTTTGGTTAGCCAGCAAACGTCTATTAAAATGCCATCCCTTATCCGAGGGTGGTTATGACCCGGTTCCGCAACCAAAGCGAAGAAACTGAAGACTATGGAATCACAACGCAATTTACTCCTGATCGGTTTGCTGTTCGTGAGCTTCTTGCTCTGGCAACAGTGGGAGTCCGACAAGGCTCCGAAGCCGGCCCCGACGACCGTGGCCCAAACCGAACATTTCGTACCTGAAGCCGGTCAGACCGGTGATATTCCCCAGGTTTCCGAGCAAGCAAATGGTAACGCCGCACGCAAGCTGATCACCGTCTCCTCCGACGTGCTCAAGTTGACCCTGGATACCCAGGGCGGTGACATCGTCTCTGCCGAACTGCTGGCCCACAAGCTGGAAGAAGGCAAGGAACAGCCGTTTACCCTGCTGACCAGCCAGCCGGCGCACCTCTATGTCGCCCAGAGCGGCCTGGTCGGTCGCAACGGCCCGGACAGTCAGGCCGAGGGCCGTCCCACCTATGATGTGGCCCAGACCAGCTATCAGCTGGCCGACGGTCAGGATCAGGTCGTGGTCCCCATGACCTGGACCGACAGCAAGGGCGTGGTCTTCACCAAGGAGTTCGTCCTCAAGCGCGGCGATTACGCCGTGGGTGTCGACTACAAGATCGACAACAAGTCTGCCGAGCCGGTCCAGGTGCAGTTCTACGGTCAGCTGAAGCAGACCATGACCACGCCGAAGGATCAGGAAGGCCATGCCATGGTGGCCAGCGCCTACCGTGGTGGTGCCTTCTCCAGCGACGACAACCGCTACAAGAAGTACACCTTCGACGAGATGAAGGATGCCGACCTGAACAAGACCACCAAGGGTGGCTGGGTCGCCATGCTGCAACACTACTTCGTCTCCGCCTGGGCGCCGAATGCCGAGGACACCAACAGCTTCTACAGCCGCGTGATCCCGGGCAAGGACCAGGCCATCATCGGCTACAAGGCGCCCCTGGTTGACGTCGCCGCCGGCCAGCAGGCCGAGGTGAGCGGCAAGCTGTGGATCGGTCCCAAGCTGCAGGATCAGATGGCCAAGGTGGCCAACCACCTCGACCTGACCGTCGACTACGGCTGGCTCTGGTTCATCGCCCAGCCGCTGCACTGGCTGCTGACCGTGTTCCACGGCTTCGTCCAGAACTGGGGTCTGGCCATCATCATGCTGACCCTGCTGGTGCGCGGCATCATGTTCCCGCTGACCAAGGCCCAGTACACCTCCATGGCCAAGATGCGCATGCTCCAGCCCAAGCTGGCGGCGCTCAAGGAACGCTTCGGTGACGATCGCCAGAAGATGTCCCAGGGCATGATGGAGCTGTACAAGAAGGAGAAGGTCAACCCGCTGGGTGGCTGTCTGCCCATCCTGGTACAGATGCCCATCTTCATCGCCCTCTACTGGGCATTGATGGAGTCTGTTGAGCTGCGTCACGCGCCGTTCGCCCTGTGGATCACCGACCTGTCGGTGAAGGACCCCTTCTTCGTGCTGCCGATCCTCATGGGTGCCTCCATGTGGTATCTGCAGAAGATGAGCCCGACCACCATCACGGACCCGATGCAGCAGAAGGTGATGCAGTTCATGCCGATCATCTTCACCTTCATGTTCCTCTGGTTCCCGGCCGGTCTGACCCTGTACTGGCTGGTGAGCAACGTCATCTCCATCATCCAGCAGACCATCATCTATCGTCAGCTGGAGAAGAAGGGCCTGCATTCCCGCAGCTAATCTTCCCTGATGACAAAAGAGGCGGCCTTCGGGCCGCCTTTTTTATTACAATGTCCGCAATCACCGAACAGACGAGTCAAGCAAGATGACAACAGACACCATAGTGGCACAGGCCACCGCCCCCGGCCGTGGCGGCGTCGGCATAGTCCGGGTCTCAGGCCCCGCCGCCGAGCGGGTCGCCGAAACCGTGCTCGGCAGGCTGCCCAGGGTGCGCTATGCCGAATACCTGCCATTCAGGGACGAGCAGGGCCAGCCGCTGGATCAGGGCATAGCCCTGCTGTTCAAGGCCCCCAACAGCTTCACCGGTGAAGACGTACTGGAGCTGCAGGGCCATGGCGGCCCCGTCATCCTCGACATGCTGGTGCGCCGCATCCTGCAGATCGAGGGCATCCGCCCCGCCCGCCCCGGCGAGTTCAGCGAGCGCGCCTTCCTCAACGACAAGCTGGATCTGGCCCAGGCCGAGGCCATCGCCGATCTCATCGAAGCCTCCAGCGAGCAGGCCGCCCGCAGCGCCATGCACTCCCTGCAGGGCCAGTTTTCCGACAAGGTGCAGCAGCTGGTGGAGAGCCTCACCCGGCTGCGCATCTACGTGGAAGCGGCCATCGACTTCCCGGACGAGGAGATCGATTTTCTCTCCGACGGCAAGGTGGCTGGCGATCTCTACGCCATCATGGACGAACTGGATGCCGTGCGCGGCGAGGCCAAGCAGGGCGCCCTGCTGCGGGAAGGGATGAAGGTGGTGATCGCCGGTCGCCCCAACGCCGGCAAATCGAGCCTGCTCAACGCCCTGGCCGGCCGCGAGTCCGCCATCGTCACCGAGATCGCCGGCACTACCCGCGACGTGCTGCGCGAGCACATCCATTTGGATGGCATGCCGCTGCACATCATCGACACCGCCGGCCTGCGCGATACCCAGGACAAGGTGGAGCAAATCGGCATCGAGCGTGCCTGGGCCGAAATAGAACAGGCCGATCGGGTGCTGTTCATGGTGGATGGCACCACCACGGATGCGGTCGACCCGCGGGAGATCTGGCCGGAATTTGTTGATCGGTTGCCAAAAAAGATCGGCCTCACCGTGGTGCGCAACAAAGCCGACCTGACCGGCGAAGATCTGGCTCCGAGTCAGGAGCAGGGCCACGCCGTCTACCGCATCTCCGCCAAGACCGAGCTGGGGCTGCCCGCACTGCGCGAGCACCTCAAGGCGTGCATGGGCTTCCAGGGCAACACCGAGGGGGGCTTCATGGCCCGCCGCCGCCACCTGGACGCGCTGGAGCGCGCCGCCGAGCGGCTGCTGGTGGCCAAGGACCAACTCGAGATCTATGTGGCCGGTGAGCTGGTGGCCGAGGAGCTGCGCCTGGCGCAGGAGTCCCTCTCCGAGATCACCGGTGAGTTCAGCTCGGATGACCTGCTGGGTCGCATCTTCTCCAGTTTCTGCATCGGCAAGTAAACCTGCACGGCAGGCAATGAAAAGCCCGGGATGATCCCGGGCTTTTTTTGTGCGCTTTTTATGCTAAACCCTACAGCCGGCGCAGGCACCACATGAAGTAAGCGCCCCCTAACAGGGTGGAGACCAGACCGACCGGAACCTCCTGGGGGAAGAGGATCTGCTGGCCGACCCAGTCCGACGACACCATCAAGAGGGCGCCACAGCCCGCCGCCCCGAGCAGATGCCAGCGCGCCCGCACCAGTCCCATCATCCTGGCCAGGTGCGGCGCCAGCAGGCCGGCGAAGGAGAGCGGCCCTATCACCATGGTGGCGCTGGCGGTGAGCACGGCCACCAGCAGCAGGATGACGAGCTGGGCGCGGCTGAGTCGAATGCCGAGCGCCGTCGCAACCGCCGGCCCCATGGGCATCAGATCCAGCCAGCGGCTCACCAGCAGACAGGCCGCCAGCATCAGCAGCGCCAGCACAGCCAGCGCCATGGCCACCGGCTGGGTGACATAATAGGTGGAGCCGGACATCCAGGAGAGCAGTTGCTGCACCCGCGGATCGCCGTTGGCCAGCGCTATGGCCTGTAGCGGCTCGAACAGCGCCGTGATGGCGATGCCGGAGAGCAGGATCCGCTCCGGCTGAAAACCGTGCTTGCGGTTGATCAGCACCAAGAGCAGCAGGCAGCCAAAGGCCCCCAGCACGCCTCCCAGCAGCATCATGGGCAGCGGCAGCGCAGGCAGCAATAATGCGGCGGCAATGACCCCCATAAAGGTGCCACCGCTCACCCCCAGCAGCTCGGGGCTCGCCATGGGATTGTTGCTGACTCGCTGCAGCAGGGTGCCCGCCAGCGCCAGCAGCACGCCGGCCGCCCCTGCCGCCAGGGTGCGCGGCAATCGCCACTCCAGCTGAGCTTCCCACCTGAGCCAGCTCGGCCAATCCCAGCCATGCATTCCCTGACCAAACAGCAGGGAGGCGATCACCGCCAAGACCAGCCCCGTCAACATCAGGCCGACAAGGCGTGCAGGCGCAGGGTGACGTGCCACCACCAGCCCGGCGGACGCCCTGGGAGTGGACTTGAGGGTGAGGCGCGGGATCAGCCAGAGCAGCAGCGGCGCCCCGAGCAGGGCCGTCATGGCACCGGTCGGGATCAACACGGGCCAGAAACGGGTCAGGGATTGCAGCAACAGATCGGTGGCAGCCAGCAACAGGGCGCCCAGCACGGGCGCCCACAACAGACGCAGGCCGAGCCGCCTCACTCCCAGCATGCGCACCATGACGGGGGCCGCCAGCCCGATGAAGCCGACGAGCCCCACCACGCTCACCACACAGGCGGTGATGAACACCGCGAGGCCGAGGCCGGCGAAGCGCAGATGCTTGAGGGAGACCCCCAGGCTGCGGGCGCTGGCATCGTCCAGCTCCAGCACTGCCAGGGGACGGGCCAGCAGCGCCGCCAGTACGCTGGCCACCAGCAGCCGTGGCAGCAGGTAGCCGACCCCGCTCCAGCTGTTCTGGGCCAGGGAGCCACTGCCCCACACCAGCAGACCCTTGAGCTCCTCCTGGAAGAACAGCAAGAGCCCCATGCTGATGGCCGCCAGATAGAGGTTGATCACCAGACCGGCGAAGACGATGACCACCGGATTGAGCTGGCGGCGCCAGGCCAGGGCGAACACCAGCCCCATGGCGAGGCTCCCCCCCGCCATGGCGATCCACTCGCGCCCGATCAGCAGCCAGGCGGGGGCAAACAGGGTCACCATCATCAATGCCAGCTGGGCACCTGAGGCCACCCCGAGCGTGGTGGGAGACGCGAGGGGGTTGCGCAGCACCTGCTGCAGCAGGGTACCGGCAAGGCCGAGGGCGGCACCGGCCAGCAGGCAGATGGCGAGGCGCGGCAGCCAGCTGAAGTGGATCACCGCCTGACGGGCATCCTCCAGTTGCGGCGAGAAGATGGCCTGCCACCAGGAGACATCCGGTAGCTGGTGGGCCAGTTCCCAGCCGGCCAGGGAGAAGGTCAGCAGCAGCAGGCAAAGGCCGGGGCGCAGCAGGGAGGCGGGAAGAAGCTGGTTCATCGGGTGGCCCCCTTGGCGGTCACCCGGGTTGCCGGATCGGAGGGTATCTCCCCTTTCAGGGCGCCACTCAACAGATCGGCGAAGCGACGGGCGGCGAGCAGGCCACCGAAGCTCCAGACGGCGGGCAGGTGCAATACCTTGCCCTGCTTCACCAGCGGCAGATGCTGCCACAGCCCCGGCTCCTGCAGCCGCTCGCTCACCCCCACCGGCACGGGATCGACCACCACCAGCCGGGTCTCAGGCAGGGCCAGGAACTGCTCCAGGCTGACCACGGAGAAGCCCCAGGCGTTGGTCTCCCCCTGCCAGGCGTTGCGCAGCCCCAGCCGTTGCATCACCGCCTTGAACAGGCTGTGGCGGCCAAACACCCGCACATGGCGCTCATCGATAAACTGCACCACCAGCAAGGGCGGCAGATCGGTCGGCAGTTGTCCCTTCATCCGTGCCAGCTCCCGATCCAGGGCCGCGATCTGGCGTTCGGCCTCGGCGGTTTTGTTCACCAGGGCGGCTATGGTCAGGGTCGCCTCGTGCAGTCGCTGCCACAGATCCGCATCCGGCTCGTAGAGGGCGATGGATTGCACCGGGGCGATGCGGGACAGGGTGGTCTCCAACGACTCCATCAGCGGCGAGATGAGGATGAGGTCGGGCTTGAGCTCCGCCAGCAGCTCGCGGTTGGGTTGCATCCTCAGGCCGATATCCACCACCTCCGCCGGCAGCGTCGGCTCCCCCACCCAGGCGCGATAAGACTCCACATCCCCCATGGCCAGCGGCGCCACGCCCAGGGCCAGCAGGGTCTCCGCCACAGTCCAGTCGACGGTGGCAATGCGGGGTACCGACTTCACAACCTCGGCTTGAGGGAGGTCTGCAGCGGCAGGCTGTGCTGGCTCGGCCTGCAACAGCAGGGGGGTCAGCAGGCAGCAGAACCAGCCCGTCTTCTTCAATAAACGCATCGAGGTAGCCCCGCTAGACGATGGCGATGGCATGGTCATGGGCCGGGTGGCGAATGACCTCCATCGGGATGCCGTAGATGGCGTGCAGGGTTTCGCCGGTCATGATGTCGTCTGGCACGCCGTGGGTCAGCAGGCGGCCGCTGTGCAGCGCCACCAGCCTGTCGCAGAAGCGGGAGGCCATGTTGATGTCATGGATGACGATGATGACCCCCAGGTTGAGCTGGCGACTCAACTGCTTGACGAGGGTGAGCACCTCCACCTGATGGGCCACGTCCAGGGCGGCCAGGGGCTCGTCCAGCAGGATGAAGCGACTCCCCTGGGCCAGCAGCATGGCGAGCCAGACCCTCCCCCGCTCGCCGCCGGAGAGGGTATCCACCAGCCGATCGGCGAAGGGCTCGGTGTGGGTCAGGGCGATGGCCTTCTCCACCTGGCGGTGATCGGCCTCCTGCATGCGGCCCAGCAGGCCGCGCCAGGGGTAGCGCCCCATCTCCACCAGCTCGCGGCCGAGCAGGTTCTCGGCGCTTGGCAGGTGCTGGGGCAGATAGGCCACCTGGCGGGCGAAGTCCCGGTTTCCCCAGTCGGACAGAGGCTTGTCGTCGAACAGTATCTCGCCGCCGCTCAGGGGCTGCTGGCGGGCCAGCAGCTTGAGCAGGGTCGACTTGCCGGAACCATTGTGGCCGATGAGGCCATGGACCTGGCCCTGTTCGAAGCGCAGATCCGTGGGGTGCAGCAACTGGCGGTCGTTGACCACGAAGCTGGCGGCTTTCATCTCAAACATAAGGTGTTCCTGTTGGCCGGATTCAGACCGGCACCTCTGCATTCAAATCGGTGTCCAGATGGGTGACGGCATCCCGGCTCACCTGCTCGCGCCGCTCGCCGGTCAGCTCGGTAAGCTGGCCCTGACGCATCTCCAGCAGACGATCCGCCAGAGAGAAGTAGAGATCGTCGTGGCTTATGGCGATCACCGTCTTGCCCATCTCCTTCAAGCGCGGCAACAGCACCTGATAGAAGATGCGGCGAAACTGGGGATCCTGATCCGCCGCCCACTCGTCGAACAGCATCACCTCGCGCTGCTCCGCCAGTGCCAGCAGCAGGGCGACCCGCTTGCGCTGCCCCTGGGAGAGGTCGATGTCAGTGATGAAGTCATCCTCGATGTGCAACTTGCTGCCCATCTGCAGCCGATCCAGCCACTCGGCGATCAGCGCCTCTTTGGGCTCCGGCCCCAGCAGGTGCTGGAACAGGTGGTAGTCGGTGAAGATGGCGGAGAAGATCGCCAGGTAGGCGTTGCGATCCGCGACGGGCTCCCCATCCAGCAGAATCCGGCCCGACACCGGCTGGTAGAGCCCGGTCAGCAGCATGGCCAGGGTCGACTTGCCGGAGCCGTTGCCCCCGATGAGGAAGATCTGCTCCCCCTTCTCGATGGTGAGATCGATGGGACCGACCGCGAAGCCGCCCTCCCCCGGATAGTGGAAACTCACCTGCTCCAGCTGGATGCGCCGCCAGGCGCGAGGCGCAGGCGGCAGCGGGAAGTCGGGAGCAGGCGGGGCAAGATTCAGGGCGGCAATCTTGTCGAACGCCACCTGGGCGGCGATCAGGGTCGGCAGGGCGCCGATGCCCTGCAGCAGCGGGGTGCGCAGGAACAGCAGGGTCAGGGCGAAGGTGGCGGCCACGTTGGTATTGGCCCATCCCAGGCCATTGGCCAGGAAGAAGACCAGGCCTATGGCCCCCAGCATCATGATGTTCGACCAGTTCACCGCGCTCAGGTGATAGGTATCGGCGCTGATGATGTGACGGCGGTAGTCCCGGGCGTTCTGCTCATAGAGCCTGTGGTAGACGAAGTGGGCCCGCTCGCGGTTGAGCGCCAGCTCCTTGCTGCCGGCGATGATGGACTGGTAGTTCTGGTAGAGCCTGTCCTCGGCCTGACGCATGCGGGACAGGTGGCGATAGACCCGGTTCACCAGCAACCAGCCCACCACCATGGTGAAGGTGACCCAGAGGGCGGTGACGGTGAGCAGGGCGGGCGACAGCATGCCGAGGTAGATGATGGAGCCCAGGGTCAGCACCAGCCCCTGCACCAGCTCCGGCAGGCGCACGAAGGCGATGGTGATCTGGCCGATGTCGCTGGAGAGGGAGGCCAGCAGCGGCCCCTGCCCTATCTGGCGAATGCGGGCGACGTCGGTGTCCAGCAGTTGCTTGAGCAGGCGGCCGCGCAACCCGTAGACGAAATGATGACCGAGTGTGGTCAGGGCTAGCTGGGATCCGAGCGTAATCACCAGCAACAGCAGGATAAGGCCGAGCAGTTGGCCCAGGATCGGCAGCGGATCGCCAGAAGATTCGATAAGAGATTGATTGATAAAGGCAATAACGCCTATCCCGCTCACCGCGCTGAGCAGGCTGAGCAGGCTGATGGCGATGAAGGGCCAACGGTATTGGCGGTAAACCAGTGACAAGAGTTCCATGACAGGCCTGTGTACAAAAAGAAGGAGGGCGGGAGCTTGAGGCTCCCGCCCGGCCTGGATCTTACCAGCGGTAGTTGACGGAGCCGACTATGCTGCGCGGCTCACCGTAGTAGCAGTAGTAGTCACAGCTCGCCACATAGGTGTCGTTCAGCAGGTTGTTGACGTTGACCTGGGCACGCCAGTTCTTGGCGAAGTCATACCCGATCATCGCATCCCACACCGTCTGGGCCGGCACCTGGGCCGAACCATAGATGGGGGTGTAGTCCGCATTCACGGCACCTATGCCGACACTGGATCCGATGTAACGCACCCCGGAACCCACTTCCAGTCCGGAGACCGGACCCTGTTGCACCTTGTAATTGCCCCAGAAGGAGGCCTGGTGACGCGGGATCAGGCTGGCGCGACGATCACCGTTGCCGGTGTCGTTGGTCTTGGCATCGGTGTAGGTATAAGCAGCGGTCAGGCGCAGCGCCTCGGTGGCCTGTACGCTCCCTTCCAGCTCGACGCCCTGGGAGGTCACTTCGCCGGCCTGGGTCTGCTGGCCGGATCCTGTAGAGACGAGCGAGTTGGTCTGCTCCAGATCGAACAGCGCCAGGTTGATGTAACCGTCGAGGAAGCTGGGGGCGTACTTGATGCCGGTCTCATACAGCTTGCCTTCCAGCGGCTTGTAGGAGTTCTTGGTGTTCGGATCTATGCCCGGCAACACTTCGAACGACTCCGCATAGGCAAAGTAGGGGGAGAGGCCGTTGTCGGCCAGATACATCAGGCTGCCGGAGAGCGAGAGGTTGTCGTCATACTGCTTCTCGTTCTTGCTGGTGGCTTCGCTGATGTTGTGGGTCTCCACATAGTCGAAGCGACCACCTGCGGTCAGCAACCAGCGATCGTCCCAGCGGATCTGATGCTGGGCGTAGAGACCGCTCTGGCCCTTGGTGTTCTTCTGATAGGTGGCGGTGGACTCATCGAAGCCGGGGAAGCCGCTGTAATCCGGGTTCATGGTGTCGATGGACCCCATACCGTAGTTGTCGGCCTCGACCCCTTCGTTCACGTGGCGCTGCAGATCGATCCCCATCAACAGGGTCTGCTCGGTGCGATCCGTGTTCCAGTAGCCCACCAGCTGGTTGTCCATGGTGGCGCTCTTGGTGTCGCCGTCACGGTAGACCAGGCCACGGTAGGCGGTGGTGCCTTCGTAAGTCGGGAAGATATAGGTCTGGCGCAGCAGCAGATCGTTGTAGTTGAAGCGGACGTTCTGTTTGAACTCCCAGGTCTGGTTGAACTGGTGGGCCAGCTCGTAACCGGTGGAGATCTGGGTGTTGCGGTTGCGATCGTAATCCGGCTGACTCAGGTTGGTGGCGGGATCGATCTGGCCGCCCGAGGTGTTCAGGGTGCCATAGACGGGGAAGAAACCGTTGGTGGGCACCCCTTCGTCGTGCAGGAAGCTGGCCAGCAGGGTGAGGCTGGTGCGATCCGAGATGTCCAGGGTGACGCTTGGCGCCAGATAGGCGCGCTCGTTGTAGGTGCCATCCAGCACGCCGTCGCGCTCCTTATAGAGCGCAACCATGCGGTAGCGGCTGTCATCGGTCAGATCGTCGGAGAAGTCGACCCCGACCTGGCGTAGATCCCGGTTGCCCAGTTGCAGATTGACCAGGCCTTGCGGGGTCGCGGTGGGACGCTTGCTGATGGCGTTGATCACACCGCCGGGAGGCGCCTCGCCGTAGAGGATGGAGGCCGGGCCCTTGAGCAGCTCCACGCTTTCCAGACCAAATGGCTCCGGTGTCCAGACATAGTAGCCGGTGCCGAACAGCCGGTTGCCATCGAGGTATTGGGCGGCATCGAAGCCACGCACCTTGAACCAGTCGGTATTGTTGTCCGAGCCATAGAAACCGGTGAGCACGCCGGAGCGGTAGCGCACGGACTCGTCGAGCTGCTGCACGGCGTGCTGATCCAGCTCTTCACGGTTGACCACGGAGACGGCGCGAGGAGTCTCGGCCATGGGCACCTCGACCTTCATGGCGGTGCCGGTGACCACCATGGTTTCAGCCGCCTTGGGCAGCTCTTTGTCCGCCGGTTCGGCGGCCAGCACCGGCAGGCTCGCCAGCAGGCAGGAGAGCGGCAACAGCTGGGCCCCCTTCTTTCGCATCACTGCATTCTGGGTATTTCTTTGCGCAATCATATAAGTGTCTCAAATATCAATGAGTTATAATTTGGTTTCTTATTATGGGTGCCCAATGCGGCCGGTTTGCCCGACTCCTTAGGCGAATAAAGCGGCACAATGCTACTACAGGAGCCATGATCGAATCGATTCAATAATTGCTAATCATTTGCATCTCTATTGTTACCTGCTGTATCAACGGACGACTTTTCCGGCAGAAAGACTCATTCAGGATGGGTGGTCAAAAGAAGGGAACACAGGGGAAGATAAAAAAGATGGTGAGGGCGGCCTCTGCCATAAAAATAGTGAAGGATCCTTATCCCCAAGCTTTATCCATATTTATCCACATGCTTTGGCGGTAAGATCCCTGCTCTTCACTCTTTCGATGACATCAGGATCATTCCATGGCCAAACTCAACCTCGTCGTCGGCTCCATGCTGGGGGCCTCCGAATATGTCGCAGATCATGTGGCCAGCCTGCTGGAACAGGCGGGCCACCAAGCCGAGATCCACAACCCGGCCAGGCTGGCCGAGATCCTGGCCGAGCCCGAGGCCATACTGCTGGTGATCACCTCCACTCACGGTGCCGGCGACGTGCCCGACAATCTGCAACCCTTCGCCAAGGATCTTGCGGACCAGCGCCCGGATCTCAGCGCCTTGAAATATGGGGTGATCGCCCTGGGGGATCGCAGCTATGACACCTTCTGCCAGGGTGGCAAGACGCTGGATCGGCTGCTGGCCGAGTGCGGAGCAAGCCGGATCGGGGATCGTCTGGAGATAGACGTGACCCAGCACGAGATCCCGGAAGACGCCGCCGAAGCCTGGATCCACGACTGGATGGCCTCGATCGCCTGATCAGGGGGCGGGAGATCCGGTCTCACTCCCCCGATCTCCCCCTTTATCCCCAGATCCCTATCCACCAGGTTATTAACAGGGGGATCCGGAGAAGTTGTTCCGGCTCGTCACCCACAGCACTCCGGATAAATGTGCATAACTACGGTGCAAAGCTCTGCAAAACCTATAGTTATTCATGTATTAGATCCCATGTGACGTGCTCCTGTGTATAAAAACCAGGGTTATCCCCCCGTTCGCCCTTCCAGGATCCAAGCTTTTCCACAAGCAGCGATCGTCTTTAAGCGAATGATCTTTATGATCAAAAATGGCTTATCAACAGAAGTGTCGGATCCTAATAAGAGATCCAATAAAAGATCGATCTAAAGATCCTTAAGATCTATTTAGCGGATCCCTGATCCATACTGATCCTGAAGTAGACGTTCCCCTCCGGATGCTAAACAGATAGAATGATCCGCCCTTCAGACCAGGCAAACAACGATCTTCAGGCGTGCAGATCAAGGTGATCCCCAATGCAATACCATGAACAATTTGATGTGATCGTCGTCGGTGGCGGTCACGCAGGCACAGAAGCAGCGACAGCAGCTGCCCGTATGGGCCTCAACACCCTGTTGCTGACCCACAACATAGACACGCTGGGGCATATGTCCTGCAATCCGGCGATTGGCGGGATCGGCAAGGGACACCTGGTCAAGGAAGTGGATGCCCTCGGTGGAGTCATGGCCCAGGCCATCGATCTCGGCGGGATCCAGTTCCGCACGCTCAACTCTTCCAAGGGGCCTGCCGTACGGGCTACCCGTGCCCAGGCGGATCGCCTGCTCTACAAGGCGGTGGTGCGCCAGACGCTGGAGAACTACCCGAACCTGAAGATCTTCCAGCAGGCCTGCGACGATCTCATCATGGACGGGGATCGGGTGGCCGGTGTCGTTACCCAGAGCGGGATCCGCATCGGTGGCAAGACGGTCGTACTGACCGTCGGCACCTTCCTGAACGGCCTGATCCACATCGGGATGGAAAACTACAAGGGCGGTCGCGCCGGGGATCCTCCCTCGATCGCCTTGGCCCAGCGCCTGCGTGAAATGCCGCTGCGCATCGATCGTCTCAAGACGGGCACGCCGCCGCGCATCGATGCCCGCACCGTCGATTTCTCCGTGATGCAGGAGCAGCATGGCGACGATCCTCGCCCTGTTTTCTCCTTCATCGGCAACGCCAGCCAGCATCCGCGCCAGGTGCCCTGCTACGTGACCCATACCAACGAGCAGACCCACGAGGTGATCCGCAACAACCTGGATCGCAGCCCCATGTACGCCGGGGTGATCGAAGGCATTGGCCCGCGCTACTGCCCGTCGATCGAGGACAAGATCACCCGCTTCGCCGACAAGACGGCGCACCAGATCTTCGTCGAGCCGGAAGGCCTCACCACCCACGAGCTCTACCCGAACGGGATCTCCACCAGCCTGCCGTTCGACGTGCAGGTGCAGATCGTCCGCTCGATCCGCGGCTTCGAGAACGCCCACATCACCCGCCCGGGCTACGCGATCGAATACGACTTCTTCGATCCGCGGGATCTCAAGGCCAACATGGAGAGCAAGTGCATCGAGAACCTGTTCTTCGCCGGCCAGATCAACGGCACCACAGGCTATGAAGAGGCCGCCGCCCAGGGGCTGATGGCCGGTCTGAACGCCGGTCTGCGCGCCCAGGGCAAGGAAGCCTGGCACCCGCGCCGGGATCAGGCCTACATGGGCGTGATGATGGACGACCTCTCCACCCTGGGGACCCGCGAACCCTATCGCATGTTCACCAGCCGTGCCGAATATCGCCTGCTGCTGCGGGAAGATAACGCCGATCTGCGCCTGACTGCCATCGGTCGCGAGCTGGGTCTGGTGGACGATCATCGCTGGAGCCTGTTCAACGCCAAGGTGGAACAGGTGGAGCAGGAGCGCCAGCGCATGCGCTCGACCTGGATCCACCCGCAACATCCATCTCTGGAGGCCGTCAATGCCTTGGTCAACACCCCGCTGACCCGGGAGCAGAGCCTGGAAGAGCTGCTGCGTCGCCCCGAAGTGACCTACGATGCCTTGATGGCCATCGAGGGTGTGGGCCCTGCCCTGGCAGACGCCGCCGCCGCCGACCAAGTGGAGATCCAGATCAAGTATGCCGGTTACATCGAGCGTCAGCACGACGAGGTGGAGAAGCAGCTGCGCAACGAGAACACCCTGCTGCCGCTGGACATGAACTACCGCGACGTGAATGGTCTCTCCAACGAGGTGATCGCCAAGCTGAACGATGCCAAGCCAGAGACCATAGGTCAGGCTTCCCGCATCTCCGGCATTACCCCGGCCGCCATCTCCATCCTGCTGGTACACCTGAAGAAACACGGCCTGCTGCGTAAAACCGCCTGAGGAATTCCCCGTTGGAAAACAAGCTGGAAAGATTGAACGGCCTGCTCATGCAGGCCGGCATTGTTATCACCGATACCCAGAAGACCCAGTTGGTGCAGTTGGTCGAGTTGCTGCACAAGTGGAACAAGGCTTACAATCTCACCTCGGTGCGAGATCCGGACGCCATGCTGGTCAAGCATATCCTCGACAGCCTGGTGGTGAGCCCTCACCTGCAGGGTAAGCGTTTCATCGATGTGGGGACCGGCCCGGGCCTGCCCGGCCTGCCGCTGGCCATCATCAATCCGGACAAAGAGTTTGTGCTGCTCGACAGCCTGGGCAAGCGGATCAACTTCATCCGCCAGGTGATCCTGGAGCTGGGGTTGACCAATGTGACCCCTGTCAAATCCCGGGTGGAGGAGTATCAACCCGAGACGGGATTTGATGGTGTACTGAGCCGGGCCTTCGCCTCCCTGGAGGACATGCTGAGCTGGTGCCATCATCTGCCGTCACCCGAGGGCAGCTTCCTGGCGCTCAAGGGACAGTACCCCGAGCAGGAACTGGCACAGTTGCCTGCCAGCATTCGTCTGGTCGCCACCCACAAGCTGGTGGTGCCGGAACTGGAAGGCGAGCGCCATCTGCTGGAGTTTAAAGCCATCCAGCCCGAATAGGGCCGCCGCATTCATTTAGGGGACAGTGTGGGAAAAGTCATTGCCATAGCCAACCAGAAGGGTGGAGTGGGTAAAACCACCACCTGTGTGAATCTGGCCGCCTCCATGGCCGCCACCCGGCGCAAGGTGCTGGTGATCGATCTGGATCCGCAGGGCAATGCCACCATGGGCAGCGGTGTCGACAAGTACGATGTCGAACGCACCGCCTATGAACTGCTGATCGAAGATGCCCCCATCGGCGAGGTGATCATCCCCGAGACCTCGGGAGGCTATCACCTGATCGCCGCCAATGCCGACGTGACCGCGGCAGAAATCCGCCTGATGGAGTTCTTTGCCCGCGAGATCCGCCTGCGCAACGCCCTGGCCTCGGTCCGGGACAAGTACGACTACGTCTTCATCGACTGCCCGCCCTCTCTCAACATGCTGACCGTCAACGCCATGGCCGCCGCCGACTCCGTGCTGGTACCCATGCAGTGCGAATACTATGCGCTGGAAGGGCTCACCGCCCTGGTGGACACCATCAGCAAGCTGGCAGCCGTGGTCAATCCGGAGCTGAAGATCGAGGGGGTGCTGCGCACCATGTTCGATCACCGCAACCGGCTGGCCAATGATGTGTCCGATCAGCTGAAACAGCATTTCGGGGACAAGGTCTACCGCACCATCATCCCCCGCAACGTAAGACTGGCGGAGGCGCCGAGCTTTGGCGCTCCGGCCATGCACTATGACAAATCATCGGTGGGAGCCAAGGCCTATCTGGCCCTGGCTGGCGAGATCCTGCGTCGCCAGGAGCAGGAATTCCAGCCGATCACCGCAGATCGAGAGAGCCTATGACGCCGAAGAAACGTGGGTTGGGCAAGGGGCTGGACGCCCTGCTCAGCACCAGCACGGCCGCCCGCCAGAAACAGGTGATGAGCGACCAGCGTACCGAACAAGCCATGGCCCCCGCCAATCAGGGCGAGCTGCGCAAGCTGCCGGTGGAGTGGCTGCAGTCCGGCAAGTACCAGCCCCGCAAGGACATGTCACAGGATGCGCTGGAGGATCTGGCCAACTCCATCCGTGCGCAAGGTGTGATTCAGCCCATAGTGGTACGCTCCATCGGCGAGAATCGATTCGAGATCATCGCCGGTGAACGGCGCTGGCGTGCCTCCCAGCTGGCCCGGCTCGAGGTGGTACCCTGCCTGGTCAAGGAGGTGCCTGACGAGGCGGCTGTCGCCATCGCGCTGATCGAGAACATCCAGCGCGAGGATCTCAACGCCATCGAGGAGGCGGTCGCCCTGCAGCGCCTGCTGACCGAGTTCGAACTGACCCATCAGCAGGTGGCCGATGCGGTGGGCAAGTCCCGCACCACGGTGACCAACCTGTTGCGCCTCAACCAGCTCAACGAGGACGTGAAGCGCTTCGTGGAGCATGGCGATCTCGACATGGGCCATGCCCGTGCCCTGCTGGCCCTGAGCGGCCCGGCCCAGTCCGAGCTGGCCAAACTGGTGTCCCAGAAGGGGCTGACAGTGCGAGATACCGAGAAGCTGGTGCAAAAAGCGCTGGAACCGGCAAAAACCAGGGTCGAGCCTGTCCGCGATCCCCAGTTTGGTTATCTCGAGCGCCAGATTTCAGAAAAAATTGGCAATCAGGTGCAACTTCAGCCGGGCAAAAAAGATAGCGGCAAGTTAGTAATTAGTTACGATAACTTAGCGGATTTGGACCGGGTATTGGGCTATTTTGGCCTGTCAGAATCGTGATTTTTACGCTTTTTGTAGTAATAAAACATCCATTCCTTTCGTTATGAACATAACCTTAATTTCGCGCGGAAAGCCGCAAAAATTAAGGATTTTTGCCATGTTGCAATAGCCGTCTCCACGGGTATAATTTGACCGGCTTTTCGAGCTGTGAACCTGGGGTCTTCGGATCCCGATTTTTTACAGTTCTGTAATGTTCAGGGGTAGGTTGGTGAAGCAGAAAATAGCCTTGGAAGGTTTGACGCTGGCCTTGGCTATGCTCGTTTGTCAGCTCATCCTGATCCTGGCAATCGGCTCCGTCTGGTTTTATCAGAAGGGGGTCTTTGCCGGACAATCCTCTCTCTACGGAGGGGGGATGTACTGGGTTCCTCAGGCCCTGTTCACGCTCTGGGTTCTGCGCCGCAAGGTGACGAAAGAGAGCGTGGGCCTGGTCTTGCGGGACTTTTATGGTGGGGCAGGGATTAAGCTCATTACTACAACAGGACTTTTCGCCCTGATGTTTGGCGCCGGGATCGAGGTCGACACCGTCTCGTTCTTCGCCACTTATATCCTCGCCCTCGTTGTACAGTGGATAGTTTCATTCACGCTTAACAACCACTATTAGGAAAACTCATGTCTGCAACCGGAGAAGTCCTGACTCCTCAGGGATATATCTCCCACCACCTGACCCATTTGCAAGTAGGGTCCGGGTTCTGGACGGTGAATATCGATTCCATGATATTTTCCGTCGTGCTAGGCGCCCTGTTTATCTGGTTGTTCCGCAAGGTTGCCGTCAAGGCCACCAGCGGTGTGCCCGGTAAGCTTCAGTGCTTTGTGGAGATGCTGGTCGAGTTTGTGAATGGTAACGTCAAAGACATCTTTCATGGTCGCAACAAGGTCATCGCGCCTTTGGCTCTGACGGTGTTCGTGTGGATCTTCCTGATGAACTTCATGGACCTGATCCCCGTTGACTTTATCCCTCACGCTGCACAGTTGATGGGTGTTCCCTATCTGCGTGTGGTTCCCTCTGCTGACGTTAACATCACCATGTCCATGGCTTTGGGCGTGTTCTTCTTGATCCTGTACTACAGCATCAAGGTCAAGGGTATCAGCGGGTTCGTGAAGGAGCTGACGCTTCAGCCTTTCAACCACCCTGCTGCCATCCCGGTTAACTTCATCCTTGAAACCGTCACGTTGATTTCCAAGCCTGTTTCATTGGGTCTGCGACTGTTCGGCAACATGTATGCTGGCGAACTGATCTTCATCCTGATTGCGGGTTTGTTACCCTGGTGGTCACAGTGGATCCTGTCCGTGCCTTGGGCAATCTTCCACATCCTGATCATCACTTTGCAGGCGTTTATCTTCATGGTTCTGACCATCGTCTATCTGTCGATGGCGCAGGAAGACCATGGTTGATGCAACTCAAATAATCCTTTTTATACAATCAATTACATCTAAATAAATGGAGATCCTCATGGAAAACTTGAACATGGACCTGCTGTACATCGCTGCTGCAATGATGATGGGTCTGGCGGCTATCGGCGCCTCCATCGGTATCGGTATCCTGGGTGGCAAGTTCCTGGAAGGTGCGGCTCGCCAACCTGACCTGATCCCTGTTCTGCGTACCCAGTTCTTCATCGTGATGGGTCTGGTGGATGCGATCCCGATGATCGCCGTTGGTCTGGGTCTGTACGTGATGTTTGCGGTTGCCTAAGTCGTCTCGACTCACGCAGAACCCATTAACTAACTAAAGAGGACATCGGCTGTGAATATCAACGCCACCCTCCTCGGCCAAGCAGTTGCTTTTTTCATCTTCGTAGTGTTTTGCATGAAGTACGTATGGCCGCCGCTGATGGCTGCCATCGAAGCCCGTCAGAAAGAAATCGCTGACGGCCTCTCTTCTGCAGAGCGTGCCAAGAAAGATCTGGAGCTGGCCAAGGCCAACGCCACCGATCAGCTGAAAGAAGCCAAGCTTCAGGCTGCTGAAATCATCGATCAGGCCAACAAACGCAAAGCCCAGATCATTGACGAGGCCGCTGTCGGAGCTCAAGCAGAGCGGGAAAAAATCCTGGCTCAGGGCCGTGCAGAGATCGAAGCTGAACGTCATCGTGCCAAAGAAGAACTGCGCAAGCAGGTTGCTGCTCTTGCCATCGCGGGTGCAGAGAAGATCCTGGCACGCCAAATCGACCAGGCTGCCAACAGCGACATCGTCGACAAACTGGTAGCAGAACTGTAACGGGAACGGGGCTATGTCTGAACTGACTACAATCGCTCGCCCCTACGCCAAGGCTGCTTTCGAGTTTGCCGTTGAGCACAAGGCGGTTGACCAATGGCTGGAGATGCTCGATTTCGCCGCTCAGGTGGCAGAGAACGAGACCATCCACAACCTGGTAAACGGCTCCGTGGCTGCCGAAGAACTGGCAAACCTGTTTGTCGGTGTCTGCGGTGAGCAGCTCAACGAGCACGGTCAGAACCTGATCCGGGTGATGGCCGAGAATGGTCGCTTGGGTGTGCTGCCGGCGGTCGTTGCCGAATTCGTCGCGCTCAAGGCTGAACTGGACAAAGAAGTTCAGGCTGACGTGATTTCGGCGATCGAACTGACCGACCAGCAGAAAGCCAATATTCAGGCTTCTCTGGAACAACGTCTCGCGCGCAAAGTGAAGCTGAATTGCAGCACAGATGCGTCCTTGATGGCCGGGGTGCTCATCAAGGCCGGTGATCTCGTTATCGACGGCACGGTCCGCGGTAAGCTGGATCGCATGGCCGATGCGCTGCAATCTTGATTGGGGTATTAGAGCATGCAACTGAATTCCACTGAAATCGCCGAGCTGATCAAGCAGCGCATTGCGCAGTTTGATGTCAAAAGCGAAGCGCGTAACGAGGGTACCATCGTCTCTGTGAGCGACGGTATCATTCGTATCCACGGTCTGGCCGATGCCATGCAGGGTGAGATGATCGAGCTGCCGGGCAACCGCTTCGCTCTGGCATTGAACCTGGAGCGTGACTCCGTTGGTGCCGTTGTCATGGGTCCCTATGCCAACCTGGCGGAAGGGATGAAGGTAAAGGGTACCGGCCGTATTCTGGAAGTGCCGGTCGGTCGTGGTCTGTTGGGCCGGGTGGTCAACACCCTGGGTCAGCCGATCGACGGTAAGGGTCCGGTAGAACACGACGGCTACTCGCCGATCGAAGTGATCGCCCCGGGCGTTATCGAGCGTAAGTCTGTTGACCAGCCAGTCCAGACCGGTCTGAAAGCCATCGATGCCATGATCCCCATCGGTCGTGGCCAGCGTGAGCTGATCATCGGTGACCGTCAGGTAGGTAAGACCGCCATCGCCATCGACACCATCATCAACCAGAAAGACTCCGGCATTAAGTGCGTCTACGTTGCGATCGGCCAGAAGGCCTCCACCATCGCCAACGTGGTGCGCAAGCTGGAAGAGCACGGTGCCCTGGCCAACACCATCGTCGTCGTCGCCTCTGCCTCCGAAGCCGCCGCCCTGCAGTACCTGGCTCCCTATGCCGGTTGCTCCATGGGTGAGTACTTCCGTGACCGCGGTGAAGACGCGCTGATCATCTATGATGACCTGTCCAAGCAGGCCGTTGCCTATCGCCAGATCTCCCTGCTGCTGCGCCGTCCGCCTGGACGCGAAGCCTATCCGGGTGACGTCTTCTATCTGCACTCCCGTCTGCTCGAGCGTGCCGCTCGCGTGAACGCCGAGTACGTCGAGAAGTTCACCAAGGGTGCCGTGAAAGGCCAGACCGGTTCTCTGACCGCCCTGCCGATCATCGAAACCCAGGCCGGCGACGTCTCCGCGTTCGTTCCGACCAACGTGATCTCCATCACCGACGGCCAGATCTTCCTGACCTCCCAGCTGTTCAACTCCGGCATCCGTCCGGCGGTTGACCCGGGTATCTCCGTATCCCGTGTGGGTGGTGCGGCTCAGACCAAGATCGTCAAGAAGCTGTCCGGTGGTATCCGTACCGCGCTGGCCCAGTACCGCGAGCTGGCGGCCTTCGCCCAGTTCTCCTCCGATCTGGACGATGCGACCCGCAAGCAGCTGGATCACGGTCAGAAAGTGACCGAGCTGATGAAGCAGAAGCAGTACTCTCCGATGAGCGTGGCCCAGCAATCCCTGGTGCTGTTCGCCGCCGAGAAGGGTTATCTCGCCGATGTCGAACTGAGCAAGATCGTCGACTTCGAAGCCGCTCTGCTCTCTTACGCCAATACCCAGCATGGTGAGCTGATGGCTGAAATCAATGCCAAGGCTGACTACAACGATGCGATCGTTGGCAAGCTGACTGCGTTGCTGGATGACTTCAAGGCAACCCAGACCTGGTAAGCGTGTGTGGCAGCGCAAGCTGCCACCTGATGGAGAGAAGAGATGGCCGGCGCAAAAGAGATACGTAACAAGATCGGGAGTGTGAAGAACACTCAGAAGATCACCAGCGCTATGGAAATGGTGGCAGCGAGCAAGATGCGCCGTGCGCAGGAACGCATGTCTGCCAGCCGTCCGTACGCTGAAACCATGCGCAAGGTGATCGGCCATATCGCCCAGGGGAACTTGGAATACAAGCACCCCTACCTCATGGAACGTGAGGTGAAGCGAGTGGGTTACATCGTCGTCTCCACCGACCGTGGCCTGTGTGGCGGTTTGAACATCAACCTGTTCAAGGCTGCCCTCAACGATATGAAGCAATGGAGCGCGAACGGTGCCAAGGTTGACCTGGCACTGATCGGTAACAAGGCCTCCAACTTCTTTGAACGGCACGGCGCCAAGGTGAAAGCCCATGTCTCCGGACTGGGTGACAACCCGAGCGTCAATGACCTGATTGGTTCAGTGAAGGTCATGCTGAAGGCTTACGACAACGGTGAGATTGACAGGCTGTATCTGGTGTACAACAAGTTCGTCAACACCATGGTTCAGCAACCAAAAGTCGATCAACTGCTGCCTTTGCCCGTAACAGAAGACAGCAAGCTCGCCAAGAAGCACCACTGGGACTACCTCTATGAGCCGGATCCCAAGCAACTGCTGGATACCCTGCTGATTCGCTACGTCGAATCCCAGGTCTACCAGGGTGTGGTAGAAAACTTGGCAAGTGAACAGGCAGCCCGAATGGTTGCCATGCAAGCCGCGACTGACAACGCCGGCAACCTGATTAACGATCTGCAACTGGTATACAACAAGGCCCGTCAGGCCAGTATTACCCAGGAGCTCACAGAGATCGTTTCCGGTGCTGCCGCGGTGTAAGGCAAGGGTTATCAAAGGTTTAGAGGATTTGACATGAGTAACGGTTTCATCGTCCAAATCATCGGCGCTGTGGTGGACATCGAGTTCCCGCAGAATGCCGTGCCCCAGGTGTACGATGCACTGAAGGTTGTCAGCGAAGGCCAAGGCCAGGGTCTGGTACTGGAAGTTCAGCAACAGATCGGCGGCGGCGTCGTGCGTTGCATCACCATGGGTTCCTCCGACGGTCTGCGTCGTGGGTTGGAAGTAGTTAACAGCGGCAAGGCCATCCAGGTACCGGTCGGTACCTCGACCCTGGGCCGTATCATGAACGTACTGGGCGATCCCATCGACGAGAAGGGCCCGATCGGCGAAGAAGAGCGTTGGTCCATCCACCGCGAAGCCCCCAGCTACGAAGATCAGTCCAACAGCACCGAGCTGCTGGAGACCGGCATCAAGGTTATCGACCTGGTATGTCCGTTCGCCAAGGGTGGTAAGGTTGGTCTGTTCGGCGGCGCCGGTGTAGGCAAGACCGTCAACATGATGGAGCTGATCCGTAACATCGCGATCGAGCACAGCGGTTACTCCGTGTTCGCCGGTGTGGGCGAGCGTACCCGTGAGGGTAACGACTTCTACCACGAGATGATGGAGTCCAACGTACTGGACAAGGTATCTCTGGTTTACGGTCAGATGAACGAGCCGCCCGGAAACCGTCTGCGCGTGGCGCTGACCGGCCTGACCATGGCCGAGAAGTTCCGTGACGAGGGTCGTGACGTGCTGTTCTTCGTGGACAACATCTACCGTTACACGCTCGCGGGCACTGAGGTATCCGCACTGCTGGGCCGTATGCCCTCCGCAGTAGGCTACCAGCCGACCCTGGCCGAGGAGATGGGTGTTCTGCAAGAGCGCATCACCTCCACCAAGACCGGTTCCATCACCTCCGTACAGGCCGTTTACGTCCCTGCGGATGACTTGACCGACCCGTCTCCGGCGACCACCTTCGCCCACCTGGATGCGACCGTCGTACTGTCCCGTCAGATCGCGGCACTGGGTATCTACCCGGCCGTTGACCCGCTGGACTCCACCTCCCGTCAGCTGGATCCGCTGGTGGTAGGCAAGGAGCACTACGAGACCGCTCGTGGTGTCCAGACCGTGCTGCAGCGCTACAAGGAGCTGAAGGACATCATCGCCATCCTGGGTATGGATGAACTGTCAGAAGAAGACAAACTGACCGTAGCCCGTGCCCGTAAGATCGAGCGTTTCCTGTCCCAGCCGTTCTTCGTGGCCGAAGTATTTACCGGTTCTCCGGGCAAGTACGTGCCGCTGAAGGAAACCATCCGTGGCTTCCAGGGCATCCTGAAGGGCGAGTACGACGATCTGCCCGAGCAGGCGTTCTACATGGTTGGCGGCATCGACGAAGTCGTCGAGAAGTCCAAGAAACTGTAAGCCTCGATAGGAGGGCCCATGGCTGAGATGATCTCCTTTCACCTGGATGTGGTGAGCGCCGAAGGAAAACTGTTTTCCGGTCGGGTGCAATCTGCCCAGGTATCAGGCTCCGAAGGTGAGCTGGGTCTCCGCCACGGTCATGCTCCGTTGCTGACTGCCATCAAGCCGGGCCTGGTCCGCTTGATCAAGCAAAATGGTAGCGAAGAGGTGCTGTACATCTCCGGCGGCATGCTGGAAGTACAACCCGAAGCCGTGACCGTGCTGGCCGATACCGCCATTCGTGCCGACGACCTGGATGAGGCGAAAGCCCAGGAAGCCAAGCGTCGCGCCGAAGAGCGGATCAACAGCTCCCATGGTGATATCGACTACGCTCAGGCATCTGCCGAGCTGGCCAAAGCGATGGCCCAGCTGCGGGTTATCGATATCGTCAAAAAGAATTACCGCTAATCACGGTGATGCAAAAAGCGACCTTCGGGTCGCTTTTTTTTTGCCCGTTGGATAGACTCCGCCTAGCATTTCCACCTGTTTCAAAGGCTAGCTATGTCTCTCAATGTCGTGATCCTGGCTGCGGGTAAAGGTACTCGTATGCGTTCTGTTCTCCCCAAGGTGCTGCACCCCGTGGCCAACAAGCCCATGGTCTCCCATGTGATCGATACCGCTCGCCAGATCGGTGCCGAACAGCTGCATCTGGTCTATGGCCACGGTGCCGAGCTGCTGAAGGAGCGGATCGTCGCGGAAGATGTGAACTGGGTACTGCAGGCCCAGCAGCTGGGAACCGGCCACGCGGTGGCTCAGGCCATCCCCTTCTGGAACGACGAAGACGATGTGCTGGTGCTCTATGGCGATACCCCGCTGATCCAGCCGGAGACCCTGCAACGGCTGCTGGCCGCCAAGGCGGCAGGTGGAATGGCCCTGCTGACCGTGGTGCTGGACAACCCGACCGGCTATGGCCGCATCGTGCGCAGCAACGGTCAGGTGGTCGGCATCGTCGAGCAGAAGGATGCCAACGCCGAGCAGCTCGCCATCCGCGAGGTGAACACCGGCGTGCTGGTGGCGAACGGCGGCCAGCTGCGCAGCTGGCTGTCGCGTCTGGACAACAAGAATGCCCAGGGCGAGTTCTATCTGACTGACGTGATTGCCATGGCCCATGCCGACAACTGCCCCATCGCCGCCGTCCACCCGGACGACGCCATGGAAGTGGAAGGGGCCAACAACAGGGTGCAGCTGGCCCAGCTCGAACGCAGCTACCAGCAGATGCAGGCCGAGAAGCTGATGATCGCCGGCGCCACCCTGATCGACCCCGCCCGTTTCGATCTGCGGGGCACCCTGGAGATCGGGGAAGAGGTGGTGATCGATGTCAACGTCATCATCGAAGGCAAGGTGGTGCTCGGCAACCATGTCCACATCGGGGCCGGCAGCGTGCTGAAGGATTGCGTGATTGGCGACCACACCGAGGTGAAACCCTACTCCGTCATCGAAGGGGCACAGATCGCGGATCAGTGCTCGGTCGGTCCCTTCACCCGTCTGCGCCCCGGCGCCGTGCTGGAGCAGGATGCCCACGTCGGCAACTTCGTCGAGATGAAGAAGGCGCGCCTCGGGGTGGGCTCCAAGTGCGGTCACCTCACCTATCTGGGGGATGCGGAGATCGGTGCCAAGGTGAATATCGGTGCCGGCACCATCACCTGCAACTACGACGGGGTGAACAAGTTCCAGACCATCATCGAGGACGACGTCTTTGTCGGCTCCGATACCCAGCTGGTGGCGCCGGTGCGCATCGGCAAGGGGGCGACCCTGGGGGCGGGTTCGACCATCACCAAGGACGTGGCGGAGAACGAGCTGGTGATCACCCGGGTGCCCCAGCGTCACATCCAGAACTGGGCCCGCCCGGTCAAGAAGAAGTGATGCCCGATCAATGAAATGCAAACCGGCGCCTGATGGCGCCGGTTTTGTTTTCAGTCTGCCTGTTCAGCTGCGGGGATTTGGTCGTCCGGGCGGCTCATCACCCGGTACCAGTCCAGCTTGCGGGTCAGCACCATGACAAGCGTCAGTATGGCGAACAGCAGCAGGGCGCCGAGCAGCAGGGCTGTCTCCTCGGCCTGCAGCAAGCCGAACAGGATGGCGTAGACCAGCCCGAGCAGGGCTGAGAATCCCATACCCTGTTTCGGGCCGCCCAGCACATGACTCAGGTAGAAGCCGTTGAGGGCCACGCTGGCCAGGGCGGCAATCAGATAGGCCCAGGCAAAGCCCAGATGCTCGGTCAGCGCCAGCAGCACCAGATAGAAGATGGCCAGCCCCATGCCCACCAGGGCGTACTGGATCGGGTGCACCCGCAGCCCCCTGAGCAGCTCGAACATGAAGAAGCTGAGGAAGGTGAGGCCGATGAACAGCAGGGCATACTTGGCGGCCCGCTCGTTAAGCTGATAGTGATCCACCGGTTGCACCAGGCTGACGCTGAAACTAGGCAGCTTTTCTGAGGGCCCGAAGATTGAGTCGTGGAACTGATTTTCCATATCAGTGGCAAACCAGCTGGTCTGCCAGTGAGCGTTGAATCCTTTCTCTTGTACCTTGCGGCTGGTCGGCAGGAAGTCACCGAGAAAATTGGGATGAGGCCAGTTACCAGAGAGGGTCAGCTTGCTGTCACGGCCTATCGGGATCAGGGAGAATTTCTCCATGCCCTGCAGGGAAAACCTTACCTCGAAACGCCCTCCTTGCTGTTGTTTGGTCGTCAGCGGGACATGCACGCCGGACAAGGTGCCAAGACGGGCTCCTGGGATGACGGCCAGTGGTTCGTTGGCGAGGGTGATGGCCGGGATCTGGGTGATGCCGCGGGCATCGGAGACGACCAGGCTGAGATAGGGCTGGCCGGGTAGGCTGTTGCGCGGAGGTTGCCAATCAGGGAGCGAAGGTAATTGACCGGTCAGAGTGACGTTGGCCTGATATGGTTGGGTTTGGTAAATCCCCAGTTTGCGCGGAGTAACTTCCATGTCGACAGTAGCATCCAGCTGTTCCGGTAGGAGGTAGCGATAGAGGGTTTCCACTTCTCGCCGGGATTCCTCACCATCGATCAGGATGTTCTCGCTTGTGTACGGCTGTACCACGATCGGCCCCAGCAGCCGTTGCGGCCCGCTGGTGCTGGCCATGATTTGCTGGATGGCTTCTGAGCGATAAGCCTGGCGCTCCCGGTTCAGCTCCATGATGGATTGCACCGGCACCATCAGCAGCAGGCTGAGCAACAGCAGCAGAAAGATCTTGTGGTTGAAAATCTGTTTGACCATGACTCATCTCCTTGTGGTTGAAAGGGAGTGTGCCGGGGTCGGGTGAAGGGAAGGTGGGGCTGTGTGAAGGGGTGGTGAAGGGGGTAAAAAAACCGGCGCCAGGCGCCGGTTCTTGTTGGCATTACAACTTCTTCAGCTCGACCGGCAGGGCGGCAAATACCTCGTCCCTGGCCTTCAGGGAGGCAAACTGTTTACCCGGCTTCTGGATGACGGTGTGGACGAAGATGAGCTTCTTGTCCTGCTTGCTGGCCCAGCCGACGAACCAGCCGATCTGCTGCTCCCTGTCCAGACTGCCATCCAGCAGCTTGGGGTAACCCATACCGGTCTTGCCGTGGATCTGCCAACCGTCGATGCCGGGTTGACGCATCAGGTTGGCGGTATGGCGCAGGGTCTGGGCGGAGACCGGCAGCTTGCCGCTCACCATCTTGCCGAGGAAGCGGGCCTGCTCCTGGGGGCTGATGGCGAGGCTGGAGCTGAGCCAGGCCTGGGTCAGACCGTCGTGCTTGCCCGGGTTGCCCGAGAGATCCCGGTTGCCGTAGTCGAAGCGGTCGACATAGTGCTGGAAGCGCGCCTCTCCCAGCCACTCGGTGAGGCGCTGTGAGTACCAGATGACCGAGAATTGCATCCAGCGGCTTGGGGTGGTGGTCTGCTTCCACACCGGCAGGAAGTCAGGGTCACCGGGTTTGAACGGCAGGGCGGGCAGCTGTTCATCCACCAGGAAGCCGCTGTCATAGCCCATCAGGGCCAGCGGGATCTTGAAGGTGGAGGCCGGGGTCAACTGGGCGGCACACTCCCCCTGGGTGCTGAGGGGTTTGCCGGTGGCATCGGCAAACAGCATGCAACCAGAGGCGGCGCTGGCGGGCAGGGCACAGAAGAGGCCGGCGGCAAGCAGGCCGGACAACAGCATACGGGGCATCACTCTCTCCTTGATTCATGGGAATGCGCATCGACGGGGAAGGTCGTCATCGAGGAGGCGCAGCTTAGCCCGGCTCTGTGTGCTCAGTGTGAAGTGCCCTCAGTTGCCGGGCAGCCAGAGCTCTGCCAGCACGCCGCCGTCCGGCTGGTTGGCAAGGGTCAGCCGGCCGCCGTGCTGGCGCGCCACCTCAGTGGCGAAGCTGAGCCCGAGGCCGCTGCTCTTGCCCTTGTCGGGTCTGGGCAGCGAATAGAAGCGCTCGAAAATCCTGGGCAGCGCAAAGTCGGGAATACCTGGTCCCTGATCCCGCACCCGGAAGCAGTAACCCCCCTGCTCCATGGCGCCACTCAGCCGGATATGCCCCCCGGCGGGTGAGAAGTCGAGGGCGTTGTCCAGCAGGTTGCCGAGGGCCTGCTCCACCAGCAGGGGATCCCACTTCTGCCTGGGGGCGTCGGCGAGCTCTGCCGTCAGGGCCACATGGCGACGGGCTGCGACTATCTGGCGGGCGTCGAGCGCCCGTCTGCCCAGCCGGGCCGGCTCGACTGATTGTCTGTCCAGCCCCTGCCCAGATTCCAGTCTGGCCAGTTGCAACATGCGCTCGATCAGCTGCTGCATGCGGGCCGTCTCCAGATTGATGTTGCCGATAAAGTGCGTCGCTATTTCGGCCGGCGGTGCCTCGGCCAGGATCTCCCCTGCCCCGCGAATGGCCGCCAGCGGGCTCTTGAGCTCGTGGGTCAGGCTGTGGACATAGGCTTCGATGTAGGCCTTGCCGTCCAGCTGGCGGCGCATGGTTTCCAGGGATCGGCCGAGTCGATCCAGCTCCGGGCTGTAGAGGCGCGGCAGGCTGGCAGGCTGCCCCTGGCTGACCGCATCGGCGTAGTGCACAAGCTTGCCGATGGCGCGGTTGAGCCACCACACCAGCAGGGCGCCGATGAGCAGCGAGATGAACAGCAGCAGGGCCGCCCCCTGTAGCAGCTGGTGTTCGCTGCGCTCTATCATGGGCAGCAGGGTGCGGTTGGGTTTGGCGACCGTGAGGGAGCCCAGGATGTCGTCCCCTTCTCGCAGCGGGGCGGCCACGTGCATCACCGAGCTTGCGGGATCGTCCGGATCGCTGCGGGTGCTGCGGGCGCCATATTCGCCCCGCAGGGTCAGATAGACGTCGTTCCAGCGCGAGTAGTCCTTGCCGAGATCCACCCCGTCCGAGTCGTAGACTACCTTGCCCCAGCGGTCGACCACATAGATGCGGTACTCCGCCTGCTGCTTGAGGTGACCATCGATCAGGGCGTTGATGGGGCTCTGGTTGAGGCGGGCGAAGGCGCTGGCGAGCCGGCCATTCGCCATCCTGCCCTCCTGCATGTCGTCCAGGGCCAGCGGCGCTAGCATCTGGGCCATGTCGACCAGGGTATCTTCGGTGGCGCTGCGCACCCCGGGTTTTATCTCCTCGACGAAGATCTCCAGCACGAACCAGGCGGCCAGGGCGAAGATCAGCACCAGCCCGCACAGCAGTTGCAATCCGATTCTCATCTCATCCCCCTGCCGGTGCCCGGCAACCCTGAGTTCATGCCAGCTCCAGGCTGTAGCCCAGCCCGCGGTGGGTCAGGATCAGGTTGGCGTCAGGGTCCCGCTCCCGCAGCTTGGCGCGCAGGGTCTTGATATGGGTGTCCACGGTGCGATCCATGCTCTCCTCCGCCCCGCTCCACACCAGGTCCATCAGCTGCTGGCGGGAATAGACCCGGCCCGGCGCCAGCATCAGGGTCTTGAGCAGCAGGTATTCGTAGCGGGTGAGCGCCAGCGGCTGGCCGTGGAGGCAGATGCGGGCCCGCTCCTCGTCCAGAGTCAGCAGCTGGCTCGGTGGGGGCGTGGCCGGCTGGCTGCGGCGCAGGATGACCCGCACCCTGGCGCACACCTCCCGGGGCGAGAAGGGCTTGGCCACGTAGTCGTCAGCCCCTATCTCCAGCCCGATCAGCCTGTCTATCTCCTCGCTGCGGGCGGTGAGAAACATCAGGGGAATATCGGTCAGGGTCCGCACCTGCTTGCACAGCTCGAAACCGCTGATGTCCGGCAGTCCCACATCCAAGATCAAAAAATCCGGTCGCGTCTGTTCCAGTCGCGCCAGCAACGGCTGTCCGAGGGGGAACCACTCCACCTCGAAACCGTCGGTCTGCAGGGCGTAGATCAGGGTGTCGGCAATGCTGGTCTCGTCTTCCACCAGCCAGATGAGTCGTTTTTGCATGGCGTCCTCGTCGCAAATCGGCTTGCCCATTCTGGCATCGAAGCAAATCGGATCCTATTTGCCGTTTGATTTTTCCCGAAAAGGCATTAATATTTCGCCATTCTTTCGAATCGAAACTTAACGATGACCAAACGCAACACTCAACAGCGTCGCCACACCATAGTGAGCCTGGTACAGGAACAGGGTGAAGTCAGTGTCGACGCCCTGGCCAAACACTTCTCCACCTCGGAAGTGACCATACGCAAGGATCTGGCGGTGCTGGAGACCGGTGGCCTGTTGCTGCGTCGCTACGGCGGTGCCGTACCCCTGCCCAGCGAGATGGTGGTGGACAGCAACCCTGATCAGGTTTCGAAACGAAAGCTGGCCATTGCCCGCGCCGCCGCCGAGCGGATCCGCGATCACAACCGCATCATCATCGACAGCGGTAGCACCACCAGCGCCATGATCCCCATGCTGGGCAGCAAGCGCGGCCTCATCGTCATGACCAACTCCCTCAACGTGGCCGGCGCCCTGCGCGAGCTGGAGAACGAACCCACCCTGCTGATGACAGGCGGCACCTGGGATCCCCACTCCGAATCCTTCCAGGGTCAGGTGGCGGAGCAGGTGCTGCGCTCCTATGACTTCGACCAGTTGTTCATCGGCGCCGACGGCATAGACCCTGAGCGAGGCACCACCACCTTCAACGAGCTGGTGGGTCTCTCCCGGGTCATGGCCGAGGTGTCGCGGGAGGTCATCGTCATGGTGGAGTCGGAGAAGATAGGCCGCAAGATCCCCAATCTCGAACTGCCCTGGTCCGGCATCCATACCCTGGTGACCGACGAGGGGTTGGCCAGCGAGGCCAGAGAACAGATCCAGGCCAGGGGGATCCTGCTGATTTGCGCCCCCGTGGCCCTGTGACCAAAACAATCCATTATCCAACCGAATTAACGTCTTACGTCTCAAGGAGAAGTCTATGTGTGGCATCGTCGGGGCCGTCGCCCAACGTGATGTGGCTGAAATCCTGGTAGAGGGCCTGCGCCGTCTGGAATACCGTGGTTATGACTCCGCCGGGGTGGCCGTGTTCAGCGCCGATCGACCGCTGCAGCGGGTTCGCCGTCTGGGCAAGGTGGCCGAGCTGGCCAAGGCGCTCGAAGAGCAGTCCGTGCACGGCGGCACCGGCATCGCCCACACTCGCTGGGCGACCCACGGCGAGCCGTCCGAGCGCAACGCCCACCCCCACGTCTCCGAGCATATCGTGGTGGTACACAACGGCATCATCGAGAACCACGAAGAGCTGCGGGAAGAGTTGAAGGCGCTGGGCTATGTGTTCAGCTCCGACACCGACACCGAGGTGATTGCCCATCTGGTGCATCACGAGCTGAAGAGCGCCCCTAGCCTGCTGGCCGCCATGCAGATTGCGGTGAAGCAGCTGCGCGGCGCCTACGGCACCGTCGTGATGGACAGCCGCGACGACAGCCGCCTGGTGGTGGCCCGCTCCGGCTCCCCCCTGGTGATCGGCCGCGGCATCGGTGAGAACTTCATCGCCTCCGACCAGATGGCGTTGCTGCCGGTGACCCGTCGCTTCATCTTCCTGGAAGAGGGGGACGTGGCCGAGGTGACCCGTCGCGACGTGCATGTCTTCGATACCCACGGCGAGGCCGTGGTACGTGAGGAGCTGGAGTCCGAGCTCTCCCACGATGCCGGTGACAAGGGCGAATACCGCCACTATATGCTGAAAGAGATCTACGAGCAGCCCAAGGCCATCACCAACACCCTGGAAGGCCGTCTGGGCAGCGATCACGTGGTGGTCGAGTCCTTCGGCAACGGCGCCCGCGCCATCTTCGACAAGGTCGAACACGTGCAGATCGTGGCCTGCGGCACCTCCTACAACTCCGGCATGGTGGCCCGCTACTGGTTCGAGGAGATCGCCGGCGTCTCCTGCGACGTGGAGATCGCCTCCGAGTTCCGCTATCGCAAGTCAGTGGTGCGCCCCAACAGCCTGCTGGTGACCCTCTCCCAGAGCGGCGAGACTGCCGACACCCTGGCCGCTCTGCGCCTGGCCAAGGAGTCCGGCTACATGAGCTCGCTGGCCATCTGCAACGTGCCGGGCTCCTCCCTGGTGCGTGAATCCGACCTGGCCTTCATGACCCGGGCCGGTGCCGAGATAGGCGTCGCCTCCACCAAGGCGTTCACCACCCAACTGGCCGGTCTGTTGATGCTGGTAGCCTCGGTCGGTCACTGCCGTGGCAACCTGAGTGCCGCCGCCGAAGCCGAGCTGGTCAAGGCGTTGCAGGCCCTGCCGCTGCGCATCAAGGAAGGCCTGGCGCTGGCCAAGCAGATCGAGACCCTGGCCGAAGAGTTTGCCGACAAGCACCACAGCCTGTTCCTCGGTCGCGGCAGCCAGTACCCCATCGCCATGGAGGGGGCGCTCAAGCTGAAAGAGATCTCCTATATCCACGCCGAGGCCTATGCTGCCGGTGAGCTCAAGCACGGCCCGCTGGCGCTGATCGATGCCGAGATGCCCATCATAGTGGTGGCGCCGAACAACGACCTGCTGGAGAAGCTCAAGTCCAACGTGGAAGAGGTGCGCGCCCGTGGCGGTATCCTCTACGTCTTCGCCGATGCCGACGCCGGCTTCAAGAGCGACGAGACCATGCGGGTGATGAGCCTGAACCACGTGGAAGAGGTGATCGCGCCCATCGTCTACACCGTGCCGTTGCAGCTGCTTTCCTACCATGTCGCCCTCATCAAGGGCACCGACGTGGATCAGCCGCGCAACCTGGCAAAATCCGTGACCGTGGAATAAGCCCTCGCCAGAAATGAAGAAGAGCCGCATTGCGGCTCTTTTTGTTTGTCTGATCGAGTGGCCGTTATGACAGCCGCAGGTTGGTGATGGTCACGTCGTCCAGGGAGGGCAC
Source organism: Aeromonas sp. FDAARGOS 1409 (assembly GCF_019048705.1). NCBI lineage: Bacteria > Pseudomonadati > Pseudomonadota > Gammaproteobacteria > Aeromonadales > Aeromonadaceae > Aeromonas > Aeromonas sp. FDAARGOS 1409. The sequence goes on along the minus strand of NZ_CP077395.1, from coordinate 1,357,207 downwards.
TATGATGCCGCTGGAGATGCTCTTGGCGATCGCCTGGTTGCGGTTCTTGGAGTCGGTCTTGTTGGTGACCTGATTGAGGTGGAAGTTCACGGTACGCTCGCTGATGCCGAGGATGGTGGCGATCTCCCAGGAGGTCTTACCCTCGCTGGCCCAGAACAGGCACTCCTTCTCCCGGTCCGACAGCTCGGTCAGGTGCTTCATCAGCTCGGGTCTGCGCTTTATCAACTGCAGCGCCGCACCGAAGATATAACTGGCGCAAAACGACAGTGTGGGAGCGTTTTCAAACATCAGTTCAGAATTGGACTTCTCCTTGCTGATGAAGGAGAGGATGCCGTGCTCCCCCTGCGGGGTGTGGAGCGGGAAGGAGACGCCGTTTCTCACCCCGAAGTCGGCGGCCAGATTCATCACCTCCCGGCTGGCACTGGGCAACCAGGGGGAATCGCAATCTAGCTTGTTCCAGAAGATGGGCTGGGTCTGCTTCAGTCCCAGGAAGACGACCGGATCCTGGGTCAGGTAGTGGCGCTCCGAATAGGCGTCAAACCAGCTGGTGGGACAGTTGTTGAACAAGGCCACATGGGACTTTTGCATGCTGATGGGAAAAATGATCAGCAGCCGAAAGTAATCAAAGCCCATCTGATGGCTGAAGCGCTCCAGTTGCTGCTGGATATCGCTCGTTTTCTTGGCCTTGGTGAACCGATCTATGTGTTCCCAGATCGCATCGTTAAACATGTAACTCTCCTTTTTCGACCACTCATCATCCTGATCGAAAAGACATTTTTTAGTTATTTAGAATGGTGTTGTGACTAACAACGCCAGTAATTCCCGTGCTTGTCTAAAAAGTATCCTGTTTTTTCAGCCGCAGGCCAAGAAAATCATCTGATTGCCACTGGCCCGACTCTTTGAGACAATGAGAATAGTTATCATTGTTAAGATTTATATCATGAATAAGTTTTGGGGTTTGGCCTTGTTGCCACTGTCAGTCCACTTCGCTGCTGGCGCCAACGAGTTGGTCGCACCGGCACTGAAAAACAGCATCGCCGCCGGGAAAGCCTCCCAGCAGCGCGTGGAAAAAGCCGCCGATGCAGCCGTTGCCGCCCGGCTGGAGCTGCAAAATGCCCAGCTGCAACTGCGCGATCTGGAAGCCTACAACCGCTACATGCAGTCTCTGGTGGCCGATCAGCAGAATGAGCTTGGCAAGCTGAGCCAGCAGCTGGAGGCGGTACAGGAGACGCGGCAGGGCCTGATCCCGCTGATGCTGCAGATGCAGGCCGATCTGGAGCAGCTGGTACAAAATGACATGCCGCTGCGCAAGGAAGATCGCCTGGCGCGGGTTGAACAGTTGAAAGCGACCCTGGCCCGCGCCGACGTGAGCGAGGCGGAGAAGTTCCGCCAGCTGCTGCAGGCCTACCAAATCGAAGCCGAATACGGCAGCCGGTTGGATAGCTACTCTGCCGAGCTGGCGCTGGATGGCGCACCGCGCCGGGTCGATGTGCTGGCGGTGGGCCGGGTCTCCCTGCTGGCGATGACCGCCGACCGCTCCCTGGCCTGGCGCTGGTCTGCGCAGAGCAAGCAGTGGCAGCCCCTCGACAGCCAGTGGCTCTCTCCCATTGCCGAGGCGCTGGAGATGGCTGCCGACAAGAAGGTTCCCCAGTTGTTGAATGTCCCCCTTTCTGTCAGCCGTGGTCAGGAGGCCCAGTCATGAGCGTCACCATGAAGTGGTTCCCCCTCGCCATTGCCCTCTCCCTAGGCATCACCACTGCCGTTGCCGATGAAGCCTGGCGGCAGCAGGAGCAGGCTCGTGAGCAGCAGGCCCAGCAGGATCTGGCGTCTGTCTCCAAGGAGCTGAACAGTGCCCGTGCCAAACTGGCTGCGGCCCAGCGCCTGAGCAAGCAGCTGGCGGCCGAGTTTGCCGGCAACGAGAAGCAGCTGGTGGAGCTCAATGCTCAGTGGGAGCAGGCCTCCGGCGACATGAACGAGATCTTCGCGGTGACCCGTCAGGGGGCCAGCGATGCGGTCAAGCTGCTGAGCGAATCCGCCGTCGAGGGTCAATACCCCGAGCGCCTCGCCCCGCTCAAGGCCATGGCGCAGGAGAAGCAGGTGCCGGATCGCGCCGCCCTCGCCCTGCTGCCCGCCACCCTGCTGCAGGAGATCCGTGAATCGGGCCGGGTTGCCCAGTTCGACGGCAAGGTGCTGGATGCCCAGGGGGCTGCCAGCGAGCAGACGTTGACCCGGATCGGCAGCTTCGTGCTGTTTGGCGAGCAGGGGTTCCTGCAGCCAACCGCCGAAGGCCTGAGCCCGGTGCTGGGTCTGCCCGGCAGCGTGCTCTCCGCTGCGGCCGCCTATCAGGGTCAGGAGGGGGAAGCGCTGCCGCTGGATCCCTCCCACGGCACCCTGCTGGCAATGCTGGCGCAAGCCCCCACCTTCTGGCAGCAAGTCCAGCAGGGCGGCCAGGTTGGCGCCATTATCGTGCTGCTGGCCGCCATCGGCCTGGGGATCGCCGGGGTTCGGCTGTGGAGCCTCTCCCGCGAACTGGGTCGGGTTCGTCGCCAGCTCAAGAGCGGCGAATATCATGCCGACAACGCCCTCGGTCGGGTGCTGACGGTGGCTGACAAGCATCCCGAGCTGAGTATGGAGACCCTCGAGCTGCGTCTCGACGAGGCGATCCTGCAGGAGACCCCTCGCATGGAGCGCGGTATCGGTATGGTCAAGGTGATCGCGGCCATTGCCCCCATGCTGGGCCTGCTCGGTACCGTGACCGGGATGATCGGCACCTTCCAGGCCATCACCCAGTTCGGCACCGGCGATCCCAAGATCATGGCGGGCGGCATCTCCATGGCGCTGGTCACCACGGTACAGGGTCTGGTGGCGGCCATTCCGCTTATCCTGGCCCACAGCCTGCTGCAATCCCGCTTCACCGAACTCTCCAACGTACTGGAGCAGCAGGTGGCCGGCATTTTGGCCGAGCGGGCCGAGAGCAACCGTGACGGGATGGAGCGGGTGGCATGATGCTCGACATCTGGCAACAGCTGCAGAGTTTCATGGGCCGTGGCGGCCCGGTGCTCTGGGTCATTCTGGCCTTGCTGGTGCTGATGTGGATTCTGATGATCGAGCGGCTGCTCTACCTCAACCTGGGGTTTGCACCGTTGCAGCGTCAGCTGCTTGGCCGCTGGCAGGCCCGCAGCGAGCGCCACAGCTGGCACGCTCGCGCGATTCGCGGGCGCTGGCTGGCCGAGGCCGAGCTTGAGCTCAACCGTCATCTGATCTTCATCCGCACCCTGGTGGTGCTCTGCCCCATGCTGGGGTTGCTGGGTACAGTGACCGGCATGATAGGCGTATTCGATGCGTTGGCCGCGGCCAACCGCTTTAACCCGGAGAGCATGGCGGGTGGGATCTCCCGCGCCACCATCCCTACCATGGCTGGCATGGTGGTCGCTCTCTCCGGCGTGTTGTTACTCAGCCGACTCGAGAGCCAGGCCAAGCGCGCGCTGGCCAAGACCCGGGACGGCCTGCGAGAAGAGAAGGTAATGCAATGAGACGGCAATCCAAACGCCAGCGCGATGAAGTGCAGATCGACATGACCCCCATGCTGGATATCGTCTTCATCATGTTGATCTTCTTTATTGTCACCACCTCCTTCGTGCGCGAAGCCGGGCTCGAGGTGCACAGGCCCCAGGCCAGTCAGGCCAAGGCGCAGAAGTCCTCCAGCATCATGCTGGCGATCGGCGCTCAGGGGCAGATCTTCCTCGACCGCAAGCAGATCGACGTGGAGCGGGTGCAGGCCAGCGTCGCCCGCCTGCTGGCGGAACAGCCTGATGCCAGTCTGGTGATCCAGGCCGACGAGCGGGTGCCCCACGGCAAGGTGGTACGGGTGATGGATGAAGCCAAGGCGGCAGGCATCGCCAACATCGCCGTGGCGGTGGCCACGAAATGAAATACAAGCTGATGAGCCTGGGACTGGGGATTGCCCTCAGTCTGGGGATCCTGCTGTTCATGGCCACCCTGGTGGAGCCGCCCAGAGGGGAGAAGGCGAGCGCCGAGCAGAAATCCATCGTCATCAATATGCAGAACGAGGTGACCGAGGTGCAGGTGCGCGAGCGCCCGGTACCCCAGGAGCCGGAACCCTTGCCGGAGCCGCCTGCCGCGCTGGCCTCGACACCGCTGCCTATGCCTGCGGCGGCCCCGCTGCCCTCGGTGCAGCCGAGCCTGGATCTGGTCTCCAGCCTCAGTGCGGTGCAGGTCTATGCCCCTGGCGTTGCAACCAGCCCCAACCCGGTCGCGAGCGGCAACTTCCACGGCCAGCAGCAGGGTGTCGGGATCGGTGCCGGCGACATGTTGATGCCGCTGCAGCGGATCGAGCCGGTCTATCCCTATCGGGCCCAGCAGGCCGGCATCGAAGGGTCGGTGACCTTGCGCTTCAGCGTCGATGCAGACGGCCGGGTGCAGGATGTGGAGGTGGTCGAGGCCAAGCCGAAGCGTCAGTTCGAGCGGGCGGCCATTCAGGCGATTAACAAATGGCGCTACCAGCCGAGACCGGGCGCCACCGACAAGCTGGTGCAAGTCATCACGCTCAAATTCAAACTGGAGTCATAACCATGTTGCGGATCTGGATCTGTGTGCTGGCCCTGGTCAGCCAAGCCTGTCTGGCGATGGAGGTGAGCCCTCATTTCTCCCGCCAGCTGGAGCCCGTGATGAAGCTCTATCAGTCCG
>NZ_CP077395.1:1272500-1347500 GCF_019048705.1 Aeromonas sp. FDAARGOS 1409 | reverse complement strand
ACGAACGCACCACGGTGCGGAAGCCATTGATGCCCTGCTTCCAGGAAAAGCCTCTAAGCTTCAGATTACAAGTCATCGTACCCCAAACCGACACAGGTGGTCGGGTAGAGAATACCAAGGCGCTTGAGAGAACTCGGGTGAAGGAACTAGGCAAAATAGAACCGTAACTTCGGGAGAAGGTTCGCTCTTGTTGGTGAAGTCCCTTGCGGATGGAGCTGACGGGAGTCGCAGTGACCAGATGGCTGGGACTGTTTATCAAAAACACAGCACTCTGCAAACACGAAAGTGGACGTATAGGGTGTGACACCTGCCCGGTGCCGGAAGGTTAATTGATGGGGTTAGCGCAAGCGAAGCTCTTGATCGAAGCCCCGGTAAACGGCGGCCGTAACTATAACGGTCCTAAGGTAGCGAAATTCCTTGTCGGGTAAGTTCCGACCTGCACGAATGGTGTAACCATGGCCATGCTGTCTCCACCCGAGACTCAGTGAAATCGAATTCGCCGTGAAGATGCGGTGTACCCGCGGCTAGACGGAAAGACCCCGTGAACCTTTACTACAGCTTGGCACTGAACATTGAACCTACATGTGTAGGATAGGTGGGAGGCTTTGAAGGCGTGACGCCAGTTGCGCTGGAGCCGTCCTTGAAATACCACCCTTGTATGTTTGATGTTCTAACGCAGGGCCCTGAATCGGGCTCGCGGACAGTGCCTGGTGGGTAGTTTGACTGGGGCGGTCTCCTCCCAAAGAGTAACGGAGGAGCACGAAGGTTGGCTAATCCTGGTCGGACATCAGGAGGTTAGTGCAATGGCATAAGCCAGCTTAACTGCGAGACGGACAGGTCGAGCAGGTACGAAAGTAGGTCATAGTGATCCGGTGGTTCTGAATGGAAGGGCCATCGCTCAACGGATAAAAGGTACTCCGGGGATAACAGGCTGATACCGCCCAAGAGTTCATATCGACGGCGGTGTTTGGCACCTCGATGTCGGCTCATCACATCCTGGGGCTGAAGTCGGTCCCAAGGGTATGGCTGTTCGCCATTTAAAGTGGTACGCGAGCTGGGTTCAGAACGTCGTGAGACAGTTCGGTCCCTATCTGCCGTGGGCGTTGGATGATTGAAGGGAGTTGCTCCTAGTACGAGAGGACCGGAGTGAACGAACCTCTGGTGTTCGGGTTGTCACGCCAGTGGCACTGCCCGGTAGCTAAGTTCGGAATCGATAACCGCTGAAAGCATCTAAGCGGGAAGCGAGCCCTGAGATGAGTCATCCCTGACCCCTTGAGGGTCCTAAAGGGCCGTTGGAGACCACAACGTTGATAGGTGGGGTGTGTAAGCGCGGCGACGTGTTGAGCTAACCCATACTAATTACCCGTGAGGCTTAACCATACAACACCCAAGAAGTGTTCGAAGGCTTGTAGCAGATACCGAGAACGAACAACAAAATCAGCTTTCTTAGATTGAAGATTTTGCCTGGCGGCAATAGCGCAGTGGAACCACCTGACCCCATGCCGAACTCAGAAGTGAAACGCTGTAGCGCCGATGGTAGTGTGGCATTCGCCATGCGAGAGTAGGACACTGCCAGGCACCCAATTTCAAGATTACGCCCAGCGTGGTCTTTACCGGTTAGTGTGCTGATATGGCTCAGTCGGTAGAGCGCATCCTTGGTAAGGATGAGGTCCCCAGTTCGATTCTGGGTATCAGCACCATTAAATAAGAAAGCCTCCCAATCGGGAGGCTTTTTTGTATCCGCCTTTCTCAGTTCGCCGATATCTGCCTGGCATCCAGATAGAAACGGGGCTGTCCCGATGCCTCTATCTGGATGGCTGCCACCAGCCGCTCGTTGCGCCTGTATTCCCACAGCCGCGCTATTGGCGGCATGGCTGGCTGGTTGATGCCCAGCGTCTGCAGATACTCGTGAAACAAGCTTGCGCTGCCGATCTCGGTCAATCCTGCTTTCATCCCGGTGCACTCCTTTCCTCGTTGCCCTTGATCAAGGCTATCAGCCCCATATGTCTTCTGAGTGATCGCTTTTCTATTAAATTGATCCGAGCTAAGTTGTGGATTGGCAAAGGCAATCGGTCTTTCGAAGGGGAAAAGCATGCTGATAAAGAATGTGCGTCTGGCCGGCAAGGAGGGGACATGGCAGATCCTCTGTCAGGATGGCTTGATCCGGACCCTGGCGCCAATGAGCCAGATGCTCCTCTCGACCCGGGAGCTGGATGGGGAAGGGGGGCTGGCGATGGCCCCCTTTATCGAACCTCACATTCACCTCGATACCACCCAGACGGCGGGCGAGCCGAGCTGGAATCTCTCCGGCACCCTGTTCGAGGGGATAGAGCGCTGGGCCGAGCGCAAGGCATTGCTCACCCATGAGGATGTGAAGCGGCGCGCCATCCAGACGCTGAAGTGGCAGATTGCCAACGGCATCCAGTTCGTCCGCACCCATGTGGACGTCTCCGACCCCAACCTGGTGGCCTTGAAGGCGATGCTGGAGGTGCGAGAGGAGATGAAAGAGTGGGTGGAGCTGCAGATCGTGGCCTTCCCCCAGGAGGGGATCCTCTCCTACCCCAACGGCAAGGCGCTGCTGGAGGAGGCTCTCAAGCTGGGCGCCGACGTGATCGGCGCCATCCCCCATTTCGAGTTCACCCGGGAATATGGGGTCGAAAGTCTGCACTACGTGTTCGATCTTGCAGAGAAGTATCAGGTTCTGGTGGATGTGCACTGCGACGAGATCGATGACGAGCAGTCCCGCTTTATCGAGACCCTGGCAACCCTGGCTTACGAGCGCGGCATCGGCCATAGAGTCACCGCCAGCCACACCACCGCCATGCACTCCTACAACGGAGCCTATGCCTCCCGCCTGTTCCGGCTTCTGAGGATGGCGGACATCAACTTCGTCGCCAATCCGCTGGTGAACATCCATTTGCAGGGGCGCTTCGATACCTATCCCAAGCGCCGCGGCATCACCCGGGTGAAGGAGATGCTGGAGGCAAACATCAACGTCTGCTTCGGCCACGACGACGTGTTCGATCCCTGGTATCCCATGGGGACGGCCAACATGCTGCAGGTGCTGCACATGGGGCTGCATGTCTGCCAGCTCATGGGTTACGAGCAGATCAATGACAGCCTCAAGCTGATCAGTTGCCACAGTGCCCGCACCCTGAACGTGCAGGATCGCTACGGCATCGAAATAGGAAAACCGGCCAACCTGCTGATCCTGCCCGCGGATAACGGCTTCGATGCGGTGCGCCGCCAGGTGCCGGTGCGCTACTCCATTCGCCACGGCAAGGTGATCGCCGAAACCCGCCCGGCCCAGACGTCACTCCATCTGGCACGGAGCGAGCCGATCGACTTTCGTCGCTGAGGCGGGCCGACCGCGCCGATTAATTGCCCGGCTGTCCCCGACGGCCGGCATTTTGCATAATAGCGACCCGATACTATTGGAGCCTTTTCCATGCAAACCTGGTTATTTGTTGCGGCCGGTGGCGCCATCGGCGCCTGCCTGCGTTTTGGCATCGCCGAGCTGATGGCCTGGCTGCTGGGACGCCACTTCCCCTATGGCACCCTGGTGGTCAACGTGGTGGGCTCCTTCATCATGGGGGTGGCCTATGCCCTCATCAGCCATGGTCACGTGGTGGAACACCCGATGAAGCCGCTGCTCATGGTGGGCATCCTCGGTGCCCTGACTACCTTCTCCTCCTTCGCCCTGGATACAGTGGTGCTGGCCCAGCACGGTGCCTACGTCAAGGCGCTGCTCAATGTCGGCCTCAATCTGTTCCTCTGCCTGGCCATGGTCGTGCTGGGGATGCAATTGGTGGCGAGCCGGGTTTGAGGTGTCCGGACGCTGGCGGCTCTGGTAAACTGGCGGCCATTCTTTGCTCTATGGGTATTTGAGGGATGTCGGAACAGACTAGTACTACGCATTTTGGCTATAAAACCGTGGCCGCGACCGAGAAGGAAACCCTGGTCGCCGGTGTCTTCCATTCGGTGGCAGCCAAGTATGATCTGATGAACGATCTGATGTCGTTCGGCATTCACCGCCTGTGGAAGCGTTTCACCATCGACTGTTCCGGCGTGCGCAAGGGCCAGAAAGTGCTGGATCTGGCCGGCGGCACCGGCGATCTGACCGCCAAGTTCTCCCGCATCGTGGGCGAGACCGGTCAGGTGGTACTGGCAGACATCAACGACTCCATGCTCAAGGTGGGTCGCGACAAGCTGCGCAACCTGGGGGTGGCCAACAATGTCTCCTATGTGCAGGCCAATGCCGAGGCGCTCCCCTTCCCGGACAACCACTTCGACGTCATCACCATCGGCTTCGGCCTTCGCAACGTCACCGACAAGGACAAGGCGCTCGCCTCCATGTTTCGGGTACTCAAGCCGGGCGGTCGCCTGCTGGTGCTGGAGTTCTCCAAGCCGGAGAGCGAAGTGATCGCCAAGCTCTATGATCTCTACTCCTTCAAATTGCTGCCGAAAATGGGCGAAATCGTCGCGAATGACGGGGAAAGCTACCAGTATCTGGCAGAGTCCATCCGCATGCACCCGGATCAGCAGACCCTGGCGGGTATGATGGAGCAGGTCGGGTTCGAGCAGGTGGAGTTCTACAACCTGACCCAGGGTGTGGTCGCCCTGCACCGCGGTTACAAGTTTTAAGGTCGCCTATGCCGATGGATGCCATGGTCACCGCGGTGATCGAAACCAGCCTCAACCAGTTGCTATTCCTCGACAAGCGGAGTCCGGAGCGGCTGCGCAAACTGGCGGGCAGGGTGCTCAAGCTGGAGCTGCGCGAGCTCAAGCCGCTCTGGTTTGTCTTCTCCGAGCGCCGGCTGGATGTGCTGGCCCGTTATGAGGGGGAGGCCGATGCGGTCCTGAGCCTGTCGCTCACCGCTCTCGGTCTGCTCAAGGACCCGTCTGCCCTGACTCGCTACATTCGCGAGGAGAAGCTGGATCTGAGCGGCGATCCCCAGCTGGTGCAGGCGTTCAGCACCCTGCTGGGGGAGCTGGACATCGACTGGGAAGAGGAGCTCTCCCGCTACACCGGCGACGTGCTGGCCCACACCCTGTGTGGCGGTGCCCGTCAGGCCCGCCGTCTGGTGGGGCGCGAGCTGTGCCGCAGCCAGCGACAGCTGGCGGAATACCTGACCGAGGAGGCGCGACTCGCCCCCGGCCCGCTGGAAGTGGCAAGCTTCAACGACGACGTCGAGGTGCTGGCCCAGCAGATGAAGGCGGTCGAGTTGCGGCTGGCCCGCCTCGAGCAACAGGTGAGCTGATGACCCCGAAGGAGTTCAAACGCCTCTATCGCATCGTCAGCATCCTGCTGGAGCAGGGCATCGACGAGCTGGTGCCTGCCCGCTACCAGCCCTGGTCGGGCCGTCTGGCCCGTCGCAGCCTGTTCTGGCTCAAGAACAAGCAGCCGGACCTCAGCCGTGGTGCCCGCATCCGCCTCGCTTTCGAGGCCCTGGGCCCCATCTTCATCAAATTCGGCCAGATGCTCTCTACCCGCCGCGATCTGCTGCCACCGGACATCGCCGAGGAGCTGGCGCTGCTGCAGGACAGGGTGCCCCCCTTCTGTGGCCAGGCTGCCCGTCGCCAGATAGAGGCGAGCCTGGGATGCCCCATCGAGACCCTGTTCGATGACTTCGACGAGACGCCGCTGGCGTCGGCCTCCATCGCCCAGGTGCACACCGCCCGGCTGAAGGAAAATGGCCGCGAGATCGTCATCAAGGTGATCCGCCCCGACATCGAGCCCGTCATCGACGCCGACCTGCGCCTGATGCAGGCTCTGGCCCGCCTGGTGGCCCGTTTCGTGCCCCAGAGCGCCCGGCTGCGTCCCGTCGAGGTGGTGGAGGAGTATCGCAAGACCATCCTCGACGAGCTGAACCTGATGCGGGAGGCGGCCAACGCCATCCAGCTGCGCCGCAACTTCACCGGCTCGGAGGCGCTCTATGTGCCCGAGGTGTACACGGATCACTGCCGTGAACAGGTGCTGGTGATGGAGCGCATCTACGGCATCCCGGTGTCCGACATCGAAGCCCTCGAGGCGAATGGTACCAATATGAAGCTGCTGGCGGAGCGCGGCGTGGAGGTCTTCTTCACCCAGGTGTTTCGCGACAGCTTCTTCCACGCCGACATGCACCCGGGCAACATCTTCGTCTCCTATGAACACCCTGAAAACCCGCTCTGGATCGGCATTGACTGCGGCATCGTCGGCACCCTGAACCGGGAAGACAAGCGCTACCTGGCGGAGAACTTCCTCGCCTTCTTCAACCGAGACTACCAGCGGGTCGCCCAGCTGCACGTGGAGTCAGGCTGGGTGCCGCCCGATACCAAGGTGGACGAGTTCGAGTTCGCCATCCGCACCGTGCTGGAGCCCATCTTCGAGAAGCCGCTCTCCGAGATCTCCTTCGGCCACGTGCTGCTGAACCTGTTCAACACCGCCCGCCGCTTCAACATGCAGGTACAGCCGCAGTTGGTGCTGCTGCAGAAGACCCTGCTCTATGTGGAGGGGCTGGGGCGCCAGCTCTATCCCCAGCTGGACTTGTGGCAGACCGCCAAGCCCTATCTGGAAAACTGGATGCACCAGCAGGTCGGCCCCAAGGCGGTGTGGAATGCCATCAGGGAGAAGGCGCCGTTCTGGGCGGAGAAGCTGCCGGAGCTGCCGGAGCTGGTCTACGAGACCCTGCGCCAGGCCCGTCACCAGCAGCATCACTTCGACCAGATGTTCGCCGATTTCCGTCGCCACAGCCGTCGCCAGGGGCAGGCCCGCTACCTCTTAGGGGTTGGAGCCAGCCTGCTGCTCGCGGGTGTATTCTTGCTGACCCAGAAACAACACATTGAGTGGGGACAAATCAGCCTCGCCGGCGCCGGGTTATGCTGGCTGCTGGGTTGGTTGCGAGCCCGTTCCCATTAAACACACTGCGCCATCGGGCGCCTATCCGGAGAGAAAGTCATGGGTGGTATCAGTATTTGGCAGTTGTTGATCATCGCAGTCATCGTCGTGCTGTTGTTCGGCACCAAGAAGTTGCGCGGTATCGGCGGCGATCTGGGCGCGGCGGTCAAGGGGTTCAAGAAGGCGCTGTCCGATGAGCCGGGCGAGGTGAAGCCGGAGCAGAAGGACGCCGAGTTCCCGCCGAAGCAGCTCAACGAAACGGCCAGCCAGAGCGGCGATCCCGCCAAGCAGAAAGACAAAGACCAGGCCTAAGCCATGTTCGACATCGGTTTTTGGGAGCTGGTCGTCATCGGCGTGGTGGCGCTGGTTGTGCTGGGGCCGGAGCGGCTGCCGGTCGCGATCCGCACCGCCAGCCACTGGATCAGGCTGATCCGCAGCACCGCCAACTCGGTCAAGAGCGAGCTGGAGCAGGAGCTCAAGCTGCAGGAGCTGCACAACGATCTGAAGAAGGCGGAGCGGTTGCAGATGAACAACCTGAGCCCAGAGCTGCAGGAGTCCATCGAACAGCTCAAGGCGGCGGCCCAGTCGGTGAATCGCCCCTATCAGGGGGAGAACGAGATCCGTCCGCCTCAGGAGCCTGCCCCTCAGGCTGAGCCGGCTACCCCGGTCGCAGTGCCCGCGACCCCAGAGGTGCCACCGGTCAACAGCCAGCGAGAGAGGGCACCTGAGACCGCCAGCGAGTCCGCGGCCAAAGGGGAGGTGAAGCCATGAGCCAGGCCGAGCAACCCCTCATCAGCCATCTGGTGGAGCTGAGAACCCGTCTGCTGCGGTCGGTCGTGGCCATACTGCTGGTGTTCATCGCGCTGATCTACTTCTCCAACGACATCTACGACTTCGTGGCCCAGCCGCTGCTCAGCCAGCTGCCGGCAGGCACCAGCATGATAGCGACGGATGTGGCGACCCCCTTCATCACGCCCATCAAGCTGACCCTGATGGTCTCCTTCTTCGTGGCGATCCCCTATCTGCTCTATCAGGCCTGGGCCTTCATCGCCCCCGGTCTGTACCAGCACGAGCGCCGTCTGATCCTGCCCCTGGTGGCCTCCAGTGCGGTGCTCTTCTACGCGGGGATGGCGTTCGCCTACTACGTGGTGTTCCCCCTGGTGTTCGGCTTCTTCACCAGTACCGCCCCCGCCGGGGTGACGGTGGCGACCGACATCGCGAGCTACCTGGACTTCGTGCTGACCCTGTTCTTCGCGTTTGGGGTGGCGTTCGAGATCCCGGTGGCCACCATACTGCTGTGTTGGACCGGGATCACCACCCCCAAGAGCCTGAAGGAGAAGCGCCCCTACGTCATCGTCGGGGTCTTCGTGGTCGGCATGCTGTTGACGCCGCCGGATGTCTTCTCCCAGACCCTGCTCGCGATCCCCATGTGGGGCCTATGGGAGATAGGCCTGTTCTTCGCCCGCTTCTACGTGAAGAAAGAAGATGAGCAGGATCAGGAACAACCGGAAGAGGGGAGCTGAGGCTCCCTTCCTCTTTTCATGCCCCCCTTCGAGGCGTATGGTAAGGCCCCATCGAGTAGATGGTTTTCAAATACCTGATATGCATCTCTTTTGTTCGGAACCCATGAGCCCATGATCGACATCGGTTTGAACCTGACCAGCAGCCAGTTTGCCGGCGAGCAGGCCGACCTGGTGGCCCGCGCCCGTGCCGCCGGGGTGGAGGCGCTGATCCTGACCGGCACCGATCTGGTCGGCAGCCGGGAGAGCGCCACGCTTGCCGCCCGCTGGCCGGGCTACTGCTTCTCCACCGCCGGGGTGCATCCCCACGATGCCAAGGGCGTCGATGAGGCCACCCTGCCCGCCTTGCGCGAGCTGGCGGCCCTGCCCCAGGTGGTGGCCATCGGCGAGTGTGGTCTCGACTACAACCGCGACTTCTCCCCCCGTCCGGTGCAGGACGCGGTGTTCGACGCCCAGCTGGCCCTGGCCGCCGAGCTCGGGATGCCGGTTTTCCTGCACTGCCGGGACGCCCACGCCCGTTTCGTCGAGATCCTGCGTCCCTGGCTGCCCCGCCTGCCGGGGGCCGTGCTGCACTGCTTCACCGGCACCGACGCCGAGCTGGACCAGTGCCTGGCGCTCGGGCTGCACATCGGGGTAACCGGCTGGCTCTGTGACGAGCGCCGTGGCCAGCTGCTGCGCGAGCAGGTGGCCCGCATCCCGGCCGGACGCCTGATGATAGAGACGGACGCCCCCTATCTGGTGCCGCGGGATCTAAAGCCCAGGCCCAAACGCAACGAACCCGCTTTCTTGCCGCACATCGCCCAGGTGGTGGCGGCCTGCCGTGGTGAAGCGCCCGAGGCCTTGCTGGCCCATACCCGGGCCACCTCCGCCGCATTCTTCCAACTTCCGCTTTTGGAGTGATTCATGGCCACAACTCTTCCGGGGGCCTTCCCGGGCCGTCGTCTGCGCCGGGTGCGCAAACATGATTTCAGCCGCCGTCTGGTGCGCGAGCATACGCTGACCGTCGACGATCTCATCTATCCGGTGTTCGTGCTGGAGGGGGAAGGGCAGCGTGAGGCCGTCGCCTCCATGCCTGGGGTGGATCGCCTCTCCATCGATCTGCTGCTGGAGGAGGCCGCCGAACTGGTGGCCCTCGGCGTGCCAGCGGTGGCCCTGTTCCCGGTGACACCGCTGGCGCGCAAGAGCCTGATGGCGGAAGAGGCCTACAACCCGGATGCCCTGGCCCAGCGGGCCACCCGTGCCCTCAAGGCCCGCTTCCCCGAGCTCGGGGTCATCACGGACGTGGCGCTGGATCCCTTCACCACCCACGGTCAGGACGGCATCATCGACGATGAAGGCTATGTGATGAACGACATCACCACCGAGATCCTGGTGAAGCAGGCGCTTTCCCACGCCGCTGCGGGTGCCGACATCGTCGCGCCGTCCGACATGATGGACGGTCGTATCGGTGCCATCCGGGCTGCGCTGGAGGAGAACGGCTTCGTCAACGTCCAGATCATGGCCTACTCCGCCAAGTACGCCTCCCACTACTACGGCCCGTTCCGCGATGCCGTGGGCTCCGCCGCCAACCTCGGCAAGAGCAACAAGGCCACCTACCAGATGGACCCGGGCAACGGCGACGAGGCCCTGCACGAGGTGGCCCTCGACATCGCCGAAGGGGCCGACAGCGTCATGGTCAAGCCGGGCATGCCCTATCTGGACGTGATCCGCCGGGTCAAGGATCAGTTCGGGGTGCCCACCTTCGCCTATCAGGTGAGCGGCGAGTACGCCATGCACATGGCCGCCATCCAGAACGGCTGGCTGAAGGAGAGGGAGTGCGTGCTGGAGTCCCTGCTCTGCTTCAAGCGGGCCGGTGCCGACGGCATCCTCACCTACTTCGCCAAGCGGGTCGCCCAGTGGTTGCTGGAAGACGCCCGGCGCTGATCATGTGGCGTGACTGAGCGGACAATGCCGGCCCCGGGGCCGGCATTGTCGTCTCTGGCGGACGAGTAGGTGATTTTGTGAGCGGTTTTCCTCAAAAAGTGGGCAAGAGCCCGTCTCTTGGCGGCAAAGGCTTGATAAATGGGGTTTCTGCCTACATCTTAGATGGTCCAAGCAAGCTTCTGGACGGCAGGGGCTGCAGAGCATTTAGAGGTACCGCAGATGACTAACCCTTTGCTGACAATGGACTCGCTGCCTCCCTTCAGCCAGATCCAGCCCGATCAGGTGCAACCTGCCGTGACGCAGGCCATCGCCGATTGCAAACAGAAGATTGAGGACGTGCTGGCCCAGAAGGAACCCCACACCTGGGACAGCCTGATCGCGCCGCTGGAAGAGGTCAATGACCGCCTCTCCCGGATCTGGTCGCCCGTCAGCCACCTCAACGCCGTACTCAACAGCGAGGCGCTGCGGGCGGCTCACGACGCCTGCCTGCCACTGCTCTCCGAATTCCAGACCTATGTCGGCCAGCATGAAGGCCTCTATCAGGCCTATCTGGCGCTGTCCGAGAGCGACGACTTCCCCCGGCTGGACGATGCCCAGCGCAAGGAGATCCAGAACACCCTGCGCGACTTCCGCCTCTCCGGCATCGGTCTGCCCGCCGAGGCGCAGCAGCGCTACGGCGAGATCCAGGCCCGCCTCTCCGAGCTGGCCTCCCGGTTCAGCAACAACGTGCTGGACGCGACCCAGGGCTGGAGCAAGCTGGTGACCGACGAGGCCGAACTGGCCGGGTTGCCGCAGAGCGCACAGGCCGCCGCCCGCCAGTTGGCCGAACTGAAGGGCAAGGAGGGGTGGCTGTTCACCCTGGACATCCCCTCCTACCTGCCGGTCATGATGTACGCCGACAACCGCGCCCTGCGCGCCGAGCTGTACGAGGCCTTCACCACCCGCGCCTCCGACCAGGGGCCGAACGCCGGCAAGTGGGACAACTCCGCCATCATGACCGAGCTGCTCGCCCTGCGTCGCGAGCTGGCCCGGCTGCTGGGCTTTGCCAACTATGCCGAGCTGTCGCTCGCCACCAAGATGGCGGACAAGCCCGAGCAGGTGGTGACCTTCCTCACGGATCTCGCGGCCAAGTCCCTGCCGCAAGGCAAGGCGGAGCTCGAAGAGATCCGCGCCTTCGCCGCCGAACAGCACGGTCAGACCGAGCTGGCGGCCTGGGATCTCGCCTATTACGCCGAGAAGCTCAAGCAGCACAAGTTCGCCATCTCCGACGAGCAGCTGCGCCCCTACTTCCCCGCCGGCAAGGTGGTGAAGGGGCTGTTCGAGGTGGTCAGGCGGGTGTTCGGCATGAAGGTGCGCGAGCGCCTCGGTATCGACACCTGGCACCCGGACGTGCGCTTCTACGACATCTTCGACGCCGATGACGAGCTGCGCGGCAGCTTCTACCTCGATCTCTACGCCCGCGAGCACAAGCAGGGTGGCGCCTGGATGGACGTCTGCCTCGGCCGCCGCTACCGTCAGGACGGCTCGCTGCAAAAGCCGGTGGCCTACCTGACCTGCAACTTCAACGGCCCCGTGGATGGCAAGCCGGCCCTGTTCACCCACAACGAGGTGGTGACCCTGTTCCACGAGTTCGGCCACGGCATTCACCACATGCTGACCCGGGTCGACGTGGCCGGGGTGGCCGGCATCAACGGCGTGGCCTGGGACGCGGTGGAGCTGCCGAGCCAGTTCCTCGAGAACTGGTGCTGGGAGTCCGAGGCCCTGGCCTTCATCTCCGGTCATCACGAGACCGGCGAGCCGCTGCCCGCGGATCTGCTGGAGAAGATGATGACGGCCCGCAACTTCCAGGCGGCCATGCAGATGCTGCGCCAGCTGGAGTTCGCCCTGTTCGACTTCCGCCTGCACCAGGAGTTTGACCCGGCCAGCCCGGACCAGATCCCGGCGCTGCTGGCACAGGTGCGCAGCCAGGTGGCGGTGATGACGCCCCCCGCGTTCAACCGCTTCCAGCACAGCTTCTCCCACATCTTCGCCGGTGGCTATGCGGCGGGCTACTACAGCTACAAGTGGGCCGAGGTGCTCTCCGCCGACGCCTTCTCCCGCTTCGAGGAGGAGGGGATCTTCAACCCGGTCACCGGCCAGTCCTTCCTGAAGCACATTCTCGAGAAGGGGGGCTCGAAGGAGCCGATGGAGCTGTTCCGCGCCTTCCGTGGCCGCGAGCCCCAGGTGGATGCCCTGCTGCGCCACAGCGGCATCGCGGCCTGAGTGGCCTTCAGCTTGCCGGACGGGGCAGGGGCGGCGGGCCCCTGCTGCCCGCCGATCCGGTGAGTTTCAAGCAGGTACATATTTGCGGCATAGTGGGATCAAAACGTGATTTTTGAGAGAAAAAGGGACCTTTTGGTCCCTTTTCCCAAGGCTTTTTAATATCTTGCAGAGTGCATGTTTGCACTGTCCCCGCCTCTTCAGTAGAGTCGGGTTCTACCTTGCCGGGAGAGAAAGAACCTTGCCATGAGGCGAGCACTCGAGTCTGTCTATCAAATCATCTCCAGCCTGTCTCATTCGAGTGGTCAGGGATATTTCGATACCTTTGTGAGTGAAATCGCCAACGCGGTCGGGGCTGACTTCGTCCTGGTGTCGGGCAAGGATCAGGCCGGGTTGTTTTTTACCGTGCACGCCGCCTATCCCGCCTCCCTCGACATCAACTCCTACAGCTTTCCCCTCGCCAGCACCCCGGGCGAAATTGCCATGCAACAGGGGGAGGCCTGGTTTTGCGATCGCACCCGGCAGCTCTTCCCCCACGCGGCCGTGCTGGAACGCTGCGAGGTCAGGGCTTATGCCGGCATCGCGCTGAAGAGCGCCGAAGGGGAGACCATAGGGCTGTGCAGCGTCATGTTCAAACGGGCCATGCCCAGGATGGACAAGATCATGGGGCTGCTGCGCCTGCTGGCCCCCCTCGCCGGTCGCGAGCTGGCGCTGATGTATCAGCAGGAACGCCAGTGCGGGCCGGCCCAGGCGGACAACCCGGACCATCCCCACTTCCTGGACACCATGATGTCCCACGCCCCCGTGGGGATCGGCAAGCTGGATCTGGCGGGGCATATCCTCTGGGTCAACCCGGCCATCGAGAAGATGCTGGGCTACAGCCAGGAGGAGCTGCTGCGGCTCACGGTCGCCGAGATCAACCACCCGGACGACTGGCGGACCAGCATTCCGCTCTACGACGCCCTCAAGCGGGGAGAGCGTCCCGCGTTTACCCAGGAGAAGCGCTACCTGCACCGGGATGGTTCCGTGCTCTGGGGGCGGGTGACGGTGACCCTGATCCGCAACGAGCAGATGCATCCCGACTATCTCATGGTGGTGCTGGAGAACATCGACCCCATCCGACGCCATGCCGAGCAGCTCAAGCTCTCCCACCGGGTCTATGACAACCTCTCCGAAGCCATACTGGTGTGCGACGCCGACAGCCGCATCATCTCGGTGAACCCGGCGTTCGAGAAGATCACCGGCTACAGCGAGGAGGAGGCCTGCGGCCAGCGGCCCAGCATGCTCAAGTCCGGGCTGCACGATCAGACCTTCTACGCGGACATGTACCACGCCCTGGAGCGGGTGGGGATCTGGCGCGGCGAGGTGTGGAACAAGCGCAAGAACGGCAAGCTCTATCCCCAGCAACTGATGATCAGCGCCGTGCGGGAAGGGGGCAGGATCAGCCAGTACATCGCCATCTTCAGCGATCTCTCCCAGACCAAGCTGGCGGAGCAGAAGATCGCGGCCCAGGCGAACTACGACAACCTCACCGGGCTGCCGAACCGCTGGCTGTTCGGCCGTTGCCTCACCCGCTTCTGCGAGCGGGGAGAGCGCTTCGCCCTGATGGTGCTGGATCTCAACAACTTCAAGGCGGTCAACAACAGCATGGATCACCACGTCGGTGACGCTCTGCTGAAGGAGGTGTCGGATCGGCTGGTGAGCCGGGTGCGCACCGAGGATCTGGTGGCCCGCATCGGGGGCGACGAGTTTGCCTTCCTGGTGCCCGGCATCGTCAACCGGCGCCAGGCTGAGGTGTTTGCCAAGCAGGTGATCGGCGGCTTCGCCCGCCCCTTCATGCTGGCCAACCAGCACCTCTATGTGACGGCCACCATGGGCATCACCCTCTGCCCCAACGACGGCGGCGACAGCGACGAGCTGCTGCGCAATGCCGAGCAGGCACTGTTCGTCGCCAAGCGGCATGGCCGTCCCCTGGGCACCTACAACGCCTCCATGCGGGAAGAGGTGAGCCAGCGCCACCAGATGCAGCGCGATCTGGCGGAGGCCATCAAGCTGGGGCAGCTGACCATGGCCTACCAGCCCATCTGGGACAATCGCAGCGGCCGGGTCGCCAAGCTGGAGGCCCTGGTGCGCTGGTACCACCCCCACTGGGGTCAGGTCTCGCCGGCGGACTTCATTCCGCTGGCGGAGGAGGCGGGGCTCATCCAGGGGCTGGGGGCCCTGGTGTTGTGGCAGTCGTGCCGGGATCTGGCGCGGTTGCAGCAGTCCGGTTTCCCGGATCTGCAGATGTCCATCAATCGCTCCACCCTGGAGTTCCAGACGATCGATCCGGAGGCGAACGAGTGGCTCAGGGTGATCCGTCACTTCAACCTGGACCCGGCGGACATCATCATCGAAATCACCGAGTCCCTGCTGATGGAGACCAGCGATCAGCACAGGGTGCGGATCGATGCCCTGCGCGAGGCGGGCTGCAAGCTGGCCATCGACGACTTCGGCACCGGCTACTCGGCCCTCAACTACCTGCGCACCTTCCCGGTGGATCTGGTGAAGATCGACCGCTCCTTCGTGCGCCACATCCCCTTCAACGAGCAGGACAGGCTGCTGCTCGACGGCATCATCAACATAGTGCACAACCTCGGCATGCAGGTGGTGATCGAGGGGGTGGAGACCCGCGAGCAGCTGAACTTCCTCTGCCTGAAGGGCTGTGCCTTCACCCAGGGCTACCTGCTCAGCCGTCCGCTGCCCTATGACGATCTGGTGGAGTACCTGGGCCTCAACCGTCAGGGGATGAACCTGACCACGGTGAGCTGATCTCCCGCTTCTGCTATCATGCCGGCTCCTGCGCCGTGATGAGTCCGTGTTATGCCCCATATTCAGGTTTTCAGTGAAGTCCCCGCCCGTGATGGCGAGCTCGACGCCCTGCGGCTGCGGCTGGCCGGGGTGGAGTTTCCGGCCCCCTTCGCGCTGGTGCTGACCGAGGCACGGCTGGAGCTGCGCAAGCTGGACGAGCCCAAGCTGGGGGCCGTCTATGTGGACTTCATCGAAGGGGCTGTGGCCCATCGCCGCAAGTTCGGCGGGGGGCGCGGCCAGTCCATTGCCAAGGCGGTGGGGCTGAAGTCGGGGGCCATGCCGACCGTGGTGGACGCCACCGCTGGGCTCGGCCGTGACGCCTTCGTGCTCGCCTCCCTCGGCTGCAGGGTGACCCTGATCGAGCGCAGCCCCGTGGTGGCGGCCCTGCTGCAGGACGGCCTGGCGCGGGCGGGCCAGGATCCCGAGATAGGCCCCTGGGTGCGCGAGCGGATGCAGCTGCTGCACGGGCCGGCGGTGGAGACCCTGCTGGCGCTGACCGAACGGCCCGACGTCATCTACCTGGATCCCATGTTCCCCCACAAGCAGAAGTCGGCCCTGGTGAAGAAGGAGATGCGGGTGTTCCAGTCCCTGGTGGGGGCGGATCTGGACGCCGACGCCCTGCTGCCGGCGGCGCTCAGGATGGCGGAGAAACGGGTGGTGGTGAAGCGGCCGGACTATGCGGGCTGGCTCAACGAGCAGAAGCCGAGCATGGCCATCGAGACCAAGAGCAACCGCTTCGACGTCTATGTGATGGCGGCGCTGGCGGCAGGCTGATTCGAGCGCGCTTGAGTCAAGGTGTCAGATAGCAAGAGGGCCCGCGCTGCGGGCCCTCTTTCGTTGTTCGCACTCGGCGGCTAGAAGCGGATCCGCTTCTCTTCCCCCTGCCAGAGCAGCTCCAGACTCGCCAGATCCGCCAGGCTGAGGTGCTCGCCGCCTTGCAATAGCAGGTACTCGACGCCTTCTCTGGCCTCGATGGTGCGGATCCTGTCTGCCCACAGGCGGCCGTCCCGACCGGTGAGGGTGACCGGCAGCTGCCAGCGGGCGGCGATCTCGAGCCAGTCATAGAGGTCGCAACTGATGGGTTGATACCCTGTCATGGTGCTTCTCCTACCTCGGCCCCAGGCCCGTCACTGGAAATTGATGCTGGTGGTCGGGGCCGTCACCGGCTGCGCCTTCAGCACCTGCTCCAGCTGCAGCGGGTCGCCGGCCAGCTCGGGATCATCCTCGTCGCCGTTGCAGACCAGCACCATGTCGTAGCTGCCGAGGTTGACGAAGCCCAGCTCGTAGCCGTAACCACCACCCGTCAGGGGAACGACGGGGGCGCTGGCGTAGAAGCCGTTGTCGAGGTCGGCCATGTCGGGATAGGCGTCATCTCCCACAGGGCGCAGCTCGTCGTAGAAGTAGACGAAGGCCTTGTCGGTGAGCTGGCCGCCGCAGAGCCCTGCCGCCACCGTGCCCCTGACGGTGGCGACCTCGGTGTTGTTCACCAGTCGCACCCCTCTGGGCTTGAGCTTGTAATGCTCCTCGTGGCCCGGCAGCACCATGGAGTGGCGCAGGTCGAACTCTGTGGTGAAGGCGCTGAGGCCGTTGGCGGCGATGGTGAAGGCATCCAGCTTCAGCTCGTTGCTCGGCACCTCCAGCGGCTTGATCACGCCGTCATCCTGCAGGACGTAGGAGTAGGGTGTGCCATCCGGGAATTGATTGCCTGCATCCCGGCCATCCAGGATCCGCAGCCGCATCTGGCTGTAGTCGCCGGGGACCACGCTCTGGCTGGCCAGCAGGGGTCGGCTGCTGGAGCCCGGGTATTTCAGCAGATCGATATAGGTGAACAGGGGGTGGCCTGAGGCGTCCAGAGGGATGAGCTCTCCCGTCGGCGTGCAGCCATCGTCCTGGGCAGACGTCAGGAAGCTGGCGGTGGTCCAGGCCAGCTCGCTCCCCGAGACGGGGTGGATGCTGATGTTGGAGACGGCGATGCAGACCTTGCTGACCGAATCCACCGGGGCATCGGAGAAGGCCAGGGACATCTCGGCATTCTGCTGGCTGTTGTCGTCACTGCCGCCACCGCAGGCGGTCAGCAGGGCAGTCAGGGCTATCAGGGGTAAATGTTTCATGGTTTCCGTTCCTGTGAGAGAGACAACTCAACTCTAGCCGAGCCGCTGGCACAGGCTAGATGGCAGGAGGGGGCGAAGAACCGGAATCGGGTTGAAAGTACAATAAAATCAACGATAAGGCGTTGAATGGCGCCAGTGATGGCTGCGAAAGGGATTGTCGGAACGGGCGGGAAAAGAAGCGAAGCGGGCGCAGGGCGCCCGTTCAGGCTTCCAGCAGGCGGGTGGACCAGCCCATCTTCTGCTGGCGCTCCACTTCCAGGCGCAGCTCGCTGGCCCTCAGGTAGTGCTCGTCCAGCCAGCCCCTGGGCAGGGTCAGGGTCAGGGCATCCTCATCGGCCTGCAGCATGAACTGGGGCACTGTACCCTGGGTGCGGCGCATGCAGAGGATCAGGGAGATGCGCAGGATGCGGGCCAGCCGGATCGCCTGGCGAGCCGTCACGGCGCCCTGTTTCTCCAGCGGCTCCAGCTTGAAGTCGTCCCGCTGGTTGAGCAGCAGGGCCGACAGCAGCTTCTTCTGGGCCGGGGTGAAGCCCGGCATGTCGATGTTGTCGATGATGTAGGCGGCGTGTTGCGGCGCCTTCTTGTACTCGATGCAGAGCCCGATCTCGTGCAGCAGGGCCGCGTAGCGCAGGATCGGGCGACCGTAGCGCTTGGAGAGGCGCCAGGCCGGCTGCAGCTGGGTGAAGGCCTGGATGGCGGTGTCGCGCACCCGCTCGGCGTGTTCCTTGTCCAGCTGGTAGCGGCTGATCAGGCTGTCGGCGGTGCGATCCCGGGCGTCACAGTCGTGATTGTTGCCGAGCAGACCGTAGATCAGCCCCTCGCGCAGCGCCCCACCCGCCAGCGTCATGCTCTCGATGCCGAGGGTCTCGAAGATGGCGATCAGGATGGCGAGGCCGGAGGGGAACACGGTCAGCCGCTCGGCGGCCAATCCTTCCAGCCGCAGTTGATCCAGCCTGCCGCAGGCGATGGCCTGACCCATCAGCTCCTGCAGTTTCGGCAACGTGACCCGCTCGCTCTTCCCCTGGGCCAGCATGATCTCCTGCAGCGCCTGGACGGTGCCGGAGGCGCCGACGCAAGTGCGCCAGCCGAGGGCGCGGTAATCTTCCGCTACCTTCTCCAGTACCGCCTTGGCGCCGGTGATGGCCTGCTCGAAGCGGGTCTCGGAGAGCTCGCCGTCACCGAAGTGGTTGTTGAGCCAGGTGACGCAGCCCATGTGCAGGCTGTTGAGCAGCTTGGCCTCGCTCTGCTCGCCGATCACCAGCTCGGTGCTGGCGCCGCCGATGTCGATCACCAGCCGGTTGCCTTCCCCGGCCGAGGTCCAGGAGACCCCCTCGTAGATGGTCTTGGCCTCTTCCTCGCCCGAGATGATCTCGATACTGTGGTTGAGCACCCGTTCCGCTTCGCTCAGGAACTCGTCGACGTTGGTGGCCAGGCGCAGGGTGGCGGTGCCGACGACCCGGATGTTGTCGGACGGGATGTCCTGCAACTGCTCGGAGAAGAGGCGCAGACAGTCCCAGCCCCGCTCCATGGCGGCGCGATTGAGGCGGAAGTCGGCATCCAGGCCGGCGGCGAGGCGAACCTTGCGCTTGACCTTGGTGACGGTGCGCAGAGCGCCGGCGACCTCGCGCACCACCAGCATGTGAAAGCTGTTGGAGCCGAGGTCGATGGCGGCATAGAGAGGCGAGTTGTGCAACTTGGCCAGTCCCTCAGTTCTTGCGGGGCGGACGGCGGCGGTTGTTGCTGTTGCCGCCACCCTGGCGATCCCGCATGTTGCGGTTCACCGGCTGACGGTTGCGGAACACCCGTTTCGGGGCGGTCACGTCATCCAGCAGCGCCTCGCGGTCGTACTTGCTGACCGGGATGGGGTGGTGGATGTACTCCTCGATGGCCGGCAGGTTGAAGGCATAGTCTTCACAGGCCAGGCTGATGGAGTGACCGCTCTTGCCGGCGCGGCCGGTACGGCCGATGCGGTGGACATAGTCCTCGGCGTCGTCGGGCAGGTCGTAGTTGAAGACGTGGGTCACGTCCGGGATGTGCAGACCGCGGGCGGCCACGTCGGTGGCGACCAGGATGTCCAGCTGACCCTTGGTGAACTCGTCTAGGATCTTCATCCGTTTCTTCTGGGGCACGTCGCCAGTCAGCAGGCCGACGCGGTGGCCGTCGTTCTCCAGCCAGGCGTGAACGTCTTCACAGACGTGCTTGGTGTTGGCGAAGACGATGGCCTTCTCCGGCCACTCCTCTTCCATCAGGGAGAGCAGCAGCAACATCTTGTCTTCGTTGGAGGGGTAGAAGAGCTCCTCCTTGATGCGCACGCCCGTCATCTGCTCCGGCTCGACCTGCACGTGTTCCGGGTGGTTCATGTGCTCGTAGGCCAGCTCCTGCACCCGCAGGGAGAGGGTGGCGGAGAACAGCATGCTCAGACGCTCGGTGGCGGGGGGCATGCGGCGGAACAGGAAGCGGATGTCCTTGATGAAGCCGAGATCGAACATGCGATCCGCTTCGTCCAAGACGACGACCTGGATGTTGCCGAGATCGATGACCTTGGACTTGAAGTAGTCGATGATGCGGCCCGTGGTGCCGATCAGGATGTCGACGCCCTGCTCCAGCACGGCCAGCTGCTTGTCGTAGCCTTCGCCGCCGTAGGCGAGGCCGAGTTTGAGACCGGTAGAGGCGGACATGCTCTCCGCGTCGTTATAGATCTGGACCGCCAGCTCCCGGGTCGGGGCCATGATGATGGCGCGTGGCTGGTTGACGAGGCGTGGCCTGGTCAGCGGATGGGTCAGCAGATAGTTGAAGGTCGCCGCCAGGAAAGCCAGGGTTTTGCCGGTTCCCGTCTGGGCCTGACCGGCGAGGTCATGACCTTCTACCAGCAGCGGCAGGGAGAGCGCCTGGATGGGCGTACAATAGTGAAATCCCTTTGATTCCAGACCAGCCAGAACTTCGGGTTCGAGGCCCATTTGGGCGAATTTTTCGGTCGTTAGATGTGTTTTGCTCATGGCGGTAGGTTATCAGGTTAGGCTTGCAATAATAAACAGGATCATTTCAAATAGGGCAACTATTGCCTTTGTTGAACCATCAATAAAGCCTTAATTACTGACTGGAGTTGGAGATGAGTGACAAGATTGTTCAGCTGAGCGATGCCAGCTTCGAGGCCGATGTAATCAAAGCCGACAGCCCCGTTCTGGTCGATTTCTGGGCTGAATGGTGTGGTCCGTGCAAGATGATTGCCCCGATCCTGAACGAGGTTGCTCAGGAATACGAAGGTCGCGTGACCGTGGCGAAATTGAACATCGATCATAACGCCGACACTCCGCCCAAATACGGCATTCGCGGTATCCCGACCCTGCTGCTGTTCAAGAATGGCGAAGTGGCAGCGACCAAGGTCGGCGCCCTGTCCAAGACGCAGCTGAAAGAGTTCCTGGACGGTAACCTGTAATAATCAAGAAGGAGCGCATTGCAATAATGCGCTCCTTGTGTTTTATCACCTAGACGCTCATCCCGATTGGTGCTAGTTTATCGCTCGTTTGCTAACCTTTTTGCCTGACTCTTTGCTTCACAAGCCTGGCAAGTCAAATCCGATCAGCATCAATCCAGCAGACTGTCTCCTCATTTCAATCCTTGCTTACAGACTTTCACCACTATGAATCTGACTGAACTTAAGAACACTCCTGTGTCCGAGCTGGTACAGCTTGGCGAATCCATGGGGTTGGAAAATCTGGCTCGGGCGCACAAGAAAGACATCATCTTTGCCATCCTCAAGGCGCACGCCAAGGGCGGTGAGGACATCTTTGGCGACGGTGTGCTGGAAATCCTGACCGATGGCTTCGGCTTCCTGCGTAGCGCAGACGGCTCCTACCTGGCCGGCCCGGACGACATCTATGTCTCCCCGAGCCAGATCCGCCGCTTCAACCTGCGCACCGGCGACACCATCTCCGGCAAGATCCGGCCGCCGAAAGAGGGCGAGCGCTACTTCGCCCTGCTCAAGGTCAACGACGTCAACTACGACCGTCCAGAAAACTCCCGCAACAAGATCCTGTTCGAGAACCTGACCCCGTTGCACGCCAACGAGCGTCTGCGCATGGAGCGTGGCAACGGCTCCACCGAAGACATCACCGCTCGCGTGCTGGATCTGGCGTCCCCCATCGGCAAGGGCCAGCGCGGCCTGATCGTCGCACCGCCCAAGGCCGGTAAGACCATGCTGCTGCAGAACATCGCCCAGAGCATCGCCTACAACCACCCGGACTGCGAGTTGATCGTCCTGCTGATCGACGAGCGTCCGGAAGAAGTGACCGAGATGCAGCGGATGGTGAAGGGCGAAGTGATCGCCTCCACCTTCGACGAGCC
Organism: Aeromonas sp. FDAARGOS 1409; assembly: GCF_019048705.1. Taxonomy (NCBI): domain Bacteria; kingdom Pseudomonadati; phylum Pseudomonadota; class Gammaproteobacteria; order Aeromonadales; family Aeromonadaceae; genus Aeromonas; species Aeromonas sp. FDAARGOS 1409. The sequence goes on along the minus strand of NZ_CP077395.1, from coordinate 1,325,613 downwards.
GGCCTCCCGTCACGTCCAGGTCGCCGAGATGGTGATCGAGAAGGCCAAACGCCTGGTCGAGCACAAGAAGGACGTGGTGATCCTGCTGGACTCCATCACCCGTCTGGCCCGTGCCTACAACACCGTCATCCCGTCCTCCGGCAAGGTACTGACCGGTGGTGTGGATGCGAACGCCCTGCACAGACCCAAGCGCTTCTTCGGCGCGGCCCGCAACGTCGAGGAGGGCGGCAGCCTGACCATCATCGCCACCGCGTTGATCGACACCGGCTCCAAGATGGATGAAGTCATCTACGAAGAGTTCAAGGGGACCGGCAACATGGAGCTGCACCTCTCGCGCAAGATCGCCGAGAAGCGCACCTACCCGGCCATCGACATCACCCGTTCCGGCACCCGCAAGGAAGAGCTGCTGACCGCGCCGGACGAGCTGCAGAAGATGTGGATACTGCGCAAGATCATCCACCCCATGGGGGAGATCGACAGCATCGAGTTCCTGATCGACAAGCTCTCTGCCACCAAGACCAACGACGAGTTCTTCGACTCCATGAAGCGTCAGCAGAAGTAACTGCCTCTTGGCATGACAAAACCGCGGCCCAGGTCGCGGTTTTTGTTTATCTATTTCACGGCTGGCTTAGTAGTATGTGAGCCTAGATGTCACAAGGACAGGGACGTCATGAAGCTGGTATTGCTCATATGGATTGGTTGCCTGCTGGCCACCCAGGCGCACGCCGATACGCCGCCTCGGCTGCAGGCACCTCTGGTGGCGGACGAGGGGCTGCAGGGTCACCGCGACTACCTGAACAGCCGGCTGGCGCTGGGGCAGTTTGATGCCATGGACTCGCTGCTGGCATCGCTGGCGGTGGGGCAGCGGGAGTACCTGCTGTTCCGGTTGCTGGGCGATCTCAAGTCGGCCGAGGCCCCCAGCCCGGCGCTGATCGCCTGGGTGCGGGAGCAGGCCGCCAAGGCACCGCAATGGCTGGTGGAGGGGGAGGTGGACGGCTTCCTGGTCCAGCTGCCCGCCTATGACTTTGCTGCCGAGGCCAGGCTGGTGCTCCATCACTGGCAGCAGCTCGCCTGGCAGGGCAACTACCGCCAGCTGCTGGAGCAGGATCGCTTCGACTTCAAGCAGATCTACTACAGCCGCAATCCGGATCTGGCCCAGCAGCAGCAGGCGCTGCTGACGGTGCTCGAGCGGCAGCCGCCGTCCGTGCTGCGGCGCGAGGCGCAGCGGCTCGCCACCCTCAACCTCTTCCTGCCGGACAACCAGCTGCTGCTGCACTTCATCGAGCGGACGGGGGACACCGCGCTCTACCTCAAGCTGTGGCGCCAACCCGTGGATCACGACAGCCTGGCGGCGCTGCACACCATTCCCCGCTTCTACTCGGGCCAGGAGGCGAGCGATCTGCTGATCGCCGCCAGCCGCAACGGTCGCCTGATGGTGCCCGCCCTGCACCAGCTCAGCCGATTGTCACCGCTGCCGGACGGGGCACAGCAGTATCTGCTGGCGGAGCTCGGCAAGCATCAATATGGCGGGCTGGTGGCCGGACTGCTGCTGGAGATGGACGAGCCCAGGCTGCTGGGGCAGCTGGCGGACAGGCTCACCCGGCAGGAGCGGCGTCACGCCTCGTCCGTCATGATGTCCGATACGGGTACACCGGATTCCCGGCCGGGGTTATAATGCGGGACCTCCTGATCCCGCTAGGGTACCTGCATGAAATACAAGGACTTGCGTGATTTCATCGCGCAGTTGGAACAAAAAGGCCAGCTCAGGCGCATCAGTCGCGAGATAGACCCCTATCTGGAGATGACCGAGATCAGCGACCGCACCCTGCGGGCGGGCGGTCCGGCCCTGCTGTTCGAAAATCCCAAGGGTCATACCATGCCGGTGCTGACGAACCTGTTCGGTACCCCGGACCGGGTCGCCATGGGCATGGGCCAGCCCGACGTCGGCGCCCTGCGCCAGGTGGGCACCTGGCTCTCCTACCTGAAGGAGCCGGAGCCGCCCAAAGGCTTCAAGGAGCTGATGGAGAAGCTGCCGATCTTCAAGCAGGTGCTCAACATGCCGACCAAGCGGCTCTCTTCCGCCCCCTGTCAGCAGGTGGTGCTGGAGGGGGAGGCGGTGGATCTGGACCAGATCCCGATCCAGCACTGCTGGCCCGGCGACGTGGCACCCCTGGTCACCTGGGGCCTCACCATCACCCGGGGCCCCTACAAGAAACGCCAGAACCTCGGCATCTATCGCCAGCAGAAGATCGGCAAGAACAAGCTCATCATGCGCTGGCTGGATCACCGGGGCGGCGCCATCGATTTTCGCGAGTGGCAGGAGGCCCATCCGGGCGAGCGCTTCCCCGTGGTGGTGGCGCTTGGCGCCGATCCTGCGACCATACTCGGCGCCGTGACGCCGGTGCCGGATACCCTCTCCGAATACGCCTTCGCGGGTCTGCTGCGGGGCAGCCGCACCGAGGTGGTAAAAGCCATTAGCTGCGATCTGGAGGTGCCGGCCAGCGCCGAGATCGTGCTGGAAGGCTATCTGGAGCCGGGGGAGATGGCCCCCGAGGGGCCTTATGGCGATCACACCGGCTACTACAACGAGGTGGACGAGTTCCCCGTGTTCACCATCACCCATATCACCAAGCGCCGCGATGCCATCTATCACAGCACCTACACCGGCCGTCCGCCCGATGAGCCTGCGGTGCTCGGGGTGGCGCTCAACGAGGTGTTCGTGCCGCTGTTGCAGAAGCAGTTCCCCGAGATCGTGGACTTCTACCTGCCGCCGGAGGGGTGTTCCTACCGGATGGCGGTGGTCACCATCAAGAAGCGCTACCCCGGCCACGCCAAGCGGGTGATGCTGGGGGTCTGGTCCTTCCTGCGCCAGTTCATGTACACCAAGTTCGTGATCGTCTGCGACGATGACATCAACGCCCGGGACTGGAAGGACGTGATCTGGGCCATCACCACCCGGATGGACCCGGCGCGGGACACCACCCTGATCGAGCACACTCCCATCGACTATCTGGACTTCGCCTCGCCGGTCTCCGGACTCGGCTCCAAAATGGGGCTGGACGCCACCAACAAGTGGCCGGGGGAGAGCAACCGGGAGTGGGGCCAGCCCATAGTCCAGGACGAGGCGGTGAAGCAGAAGATCGATGCCCTCTGGGACGAGCTGAAGATCCTCGACTGAGGGATCCCCCGAGCCGGCGGCCATGGCGATGCAAAAGTGCGGTATTGCCGTGCCGAATTGGGTATGCTCGACGGACCTGACCACGAGCTGGTCGCCATAAAAACAGTGAAACCATGAGCGAAGCGGGCCGGGCAGGCCCCTCACAAGGACAAGAATGCAACGTATCAAGTGCCGCGTAGAGGAACTGCGCGAATATGTCGACACCATCTGGCACGTGGCGCTGGCGCCGCAGCAGGAGGTGAGCTTCAAACCAGGCCAGTACCTGCTGGTGGTGATGAGCGACTCGGACAAGCGCCCCTTCTCCATCGCCAACTCGCCGACCCGCCCCGGTCGGCTGGAGCTGCAGATCGGCGCCACCCCGGAAAATGCCTATGCCGGCCAGGTGCTGGCCCGCATGCGCGAGCAGGGAGAGATCGAGGTCGAGCTGGCCGCCGGCAAGGCGTTCCTGCGCGATGAGTCTCCCCGTCCGCTGATCCTGATGGCGGGGGGCACCGGCTTCTCCTATGCCCGCGCCATCCTGGAGTACCTGATCGATACCGGCAGCAAGCGCCCTGTGTTCCTCTACTGGGGTGTGCGCCAGGCACACTGGCTCTACGAGCTGGAGCAGATGCAGCAGTGGGAGCGCGACTATGCGCCGCTGACCTTCATCCCCGTGGTGCAGGAGCCGGAGGGCGACTGGACCGGCAAGACCGGCCTGGTGCACAAGGCCATCATGGACGACTTCGTCAGCCTGCATGACTACGACATCTATGTGGCGGGTCGCTTCGAGATGGCGGGGGCTGCCCGCGAAGAGTTCAAGGTGCTGGGCGCCGAGCCTGAGCGCATCTTCGGCGACGCCTACGAGTTTATCTGATCAACCTCTGCCCACCCGTCCGCCGCGCGGGACAAGGGCTGGGGATGGGGGAGATTTGGCTCGCTTATCCCATCGAGCCTGCACCCTGTCCGGACGTGAAAAACGACAAACCCCAGCCTGGCTGGGGTTTGTGTTATGTGTGGCGGGCGCGGGCCTGGATCACTCGTCCTTGGCGGCGAGCTGCTGCTCGAGCTGGGCCAGCTTGGCCTCGAGGGCGGTCAGCTTCTCCCGGGTGCGCAGCAGCACCTTGGTCTGCACGTCGAACTCCTCGCGGCTGACCAGATCCAGCTTGTTCAGCTGGGCCTGCAGCACCTGGCGGGTCTTCTTCTCCACCTCTTCACCCATGCTGCGAATGCCGGGCGGCAGGGCGTTGTGAATCTGTTTGGCGATCTCTTCCAGTTTTTTCGGGTCGATCATGGGGGTCTCCTTAAGCAATGGCGCCATTCTACCGACAAATCGCCCCCTTTGCCGAGATCGGGGCGGCTTTTTGCGCCACTGCCCAGATTAGGCTCTGGTCGGGTCTGGTTATCCGCCGGATGCTGCTACCCTCTGGCGCCGGGCTCGATTCCAATTCCTTGACGTTGTACACAAAAAAATCAGATCAGATGACCGACCAGAGGGCTTATTAATTGTTGCGTTGCTGTTAATATGGCTCGGTCGGGTTTGAACCCTACCCCGTCAGGCTCATCATGGATAACAACATAAAAGAGATAAGGATATGAAGAAAAAGCTAATTTATGCGGCCGTCATCAGTGCGCTGCTGAGCGGTTGTGGTGGCAGTGACGACAACACAGGCGATACCTCAAGCTATCTCGATTATCTGCTGAGCGGTTCCAACGCGGTTCGTCCCAGCGCCCTGGCCGCCCGTGCCACCGACGGCACCCTGAAGTTCTCCACCGAGACGGCGGATCTCTCCAACCCTGTCTCCGCCCTCTCCACTCTGGATGGCTGGTCCACCACCCAGGCGATCCAGATAGTGCCCGTGACTGCCTCCGGCATCACCGTCAAGGCGCCGGCCGCCGCCGAGTTCGCCGCCTCTGTGGCACCGCTTTATCTGATGGAGCTGGAGTTTGACAGCGCGGCCCTGCGCCCGAGCGGCGTGAAGAAGGTACTGACCTATGGTGTGGACTTCGTGGTCGCCGAGTCGGCCGGCAAGCTGAACCTGGTGCCGCTCAAGCCGCTCAACCCCTCTTCCTACTACATGATCGTCGCAACCGACTCGTTGAAAGACAGCACGGGCAACCCCCTGCGTCCGGGCAGTGACTACAGCACCTACAAGGGCAGTACCGGCGGCACTGCCCAGGAGCAGACCATCAGCGGCCTGATCGCGCTGCAGGAAGGGCTGTTCAAGGCGGCCACCGGCATCACCAGCGACCACGTGATCTTCTCCGACTGGTTCGGTACCCAGTCCGGTGCCGACGTGCTGGTGGCGGTGAAAGGGGCGGCCGCGGCCGTGCTCAAGGCCGATCCGGCCACTCTGGATGCCGCCAAGGTATGGAAGCAGGACGCCCTGGGCAACACCAACCTGCCCGGCACTTACATGGCTAGTTGGGATGCTAGTGCTCCTCTTTTCATGGATGCACTTGATAACGTATCGGACCTGTTACTGCCTGTAGATTCAAAAGAGGCAATTAAAACTGGAGTCGCTGCCGCCGGTTTAACCCCTGTCGCAAATGTCACTAAGGTCTATACCGGCACCGTCAAGCTGCCCTACTTCCTCTCTTCCCCGGCCACCGCCGGCTCCTGGGACAAGGCCAGGACCCAGTCCTGGCACGGTGCCATCCCCAGCCTGTACGCCATCGCCAACGCCTTGAAGGCTCAGGATACCGAGGTGATCGGCGGTCTGGTGGGGGCGGGCGTGGATCCGGACCTGCTGGGCGAACTCATCGCCGATCCGAGCCGTCAGGCCGAGCTGCTGGCACAGGCGAGCAAGCTGATCGGGGTGACTCTCACCTCCGGCGGCAAGGCGCTGGATCCCGAGATGAACGTCGGTCGCTTCAACCCGCTGCCGGCGCTGGAAGAGGTGCAGTCCGTGCCGATGCGCATCTTCGCCGCAACCGATGACCTGAACACCATCACAGACGTGATCATCTATCAGCACGGCGTCACCTCGGTGAAGGAGAACGCCTACGCCCTGGCCCTGGGTCAGATCTATGCCGGCATGCAGGCAGGCAAGAACGTGGCCGTGGTGGTGATCGATCATCCGCTGCACGGCGAGCGCGGCTTCGCCCTGACCGGCAGCATGGACTCGGTGACCACCTCCGACAACCCGACCCCCTACCTGAACCTGAGTTACCTGACGGTGGCACGAGACAACCTGAAACAGAGCGTGGCGGATCTGCTGGGTCTGCGTCTGGCGGTGGGCCTGGCCAACAGCCAGAACGCCATCGGTCAGAAGGGCAGCCTCAAGGTCCACTTCCTGGGTCACTCCCTGGGGGCCATCGCGGGGGCCAGCCTGCTGGCGGTGGCTAACCAGAAGCTCGGTAACGCTCAAGCGGATGCCCTGTTCAAGTTCGATACCGGTGGCCTGGCCATGCCGGGTGGCGGCATAGCGCCGCTGCTGCTGAACTCGCCGACCTTCGGCCCGACGATCCAGATGAGCGTGCTGACCGCCGGCAGCGCGGCCCTGAAGGCGGCCTTCACCGCCTACGCCCCGAACTGCAAGACGGCGGTGCCGACCTGCTTCGTCAACGAGTTCCTGCCGAGCCAGGATGCGGCCACCCAGGCGAGCGCCGCCAGCACCCTGCAGAGCTACAGCTTCGCGGCCCAGTCGGTGCTGGATTCCGCGGACCCGATCAACCTGGGTCGCGGCATAGCGGCGGACTTCCCGCTGTTTGCCACTGAAATCGTCGGCGACGGCGCCCTGAGCCTGTCGGATCGGGTGATCCCGAACAGCATCGCCACCGCCCCCCTGGGTGGTACCGAGCCGCTGTTCAAGGTCCTGGCCCTGCAACCGCTGACCGCCACCGGCGCCGCCAGCCACCATGCGGCCCGCTTCGTGGCCGGGGGGCACAGCTCGCTGCTGGCACCGGACGAGGACTTCGATCCGACCGGCGCCGTCACCACAGAGATGCAGACCCAGTTCGGCAGCTTCTTCGCAAGCGATGGTGCTCTGGTCAAGGTGACCGACGCCAGCCTGCTCAAGCAGTAAGCCGGCCGACCAATAAAAACACCGCCCCTTGGGGCGGCGTTTTTTTATGGCAAATCGGCTCAGGCTGGCCTGTGGTGCCTGTCCAGCCATCCCTGAGCAAGGCTGAGCAGCAGGCCGACCAAGTGAGCCATGTTGGCCGTGCTATGGTTGCCGAGCTGTTGCCGACAACCAGGTCTCACACCGGCCTGTGGTGCCTGTCCAGCCAGCCTTGAGCCAGGCCGACCAGCAGGCCGACCAGGTGAGCCATGTTGGCCGTGGGGGTGCCGAGCATGTCGAAGAAGCCGAGCACCAGCCAGACCAGCATGAAGCCCATCAGGGCCGGCGGCATGGCGAGGCCGCAATCCGGTTGCAGCCTAGCGCGCAGCCAGCTGTAGCCGAGCAGGGCATAGACCACCCCGGAGAGGCCGCCGAAGCGCGGGCCGCTCGCGAAGAATTCGGCGATGTTGGGGAGTGCAGCCCCGACGATGAGCAGGATGAACAGCTTGCCGCTGCCGAGGCGCTGCTCGATCTGGCCCCCCAGATACCACCACCACAGCAGGTTGAACACCAGGTGCAGCACCGAGAAGTGGATGAAGGCCGGGGTGACGTAACGCCAGGCCTGCCAGTCGGTGAACTGGGCCAGGGTGGGGTGGAAGGCGAGCTCGTCGAAGATGGGCAGGCCGATGGCATCCAGGGCATAGATGGCCAGGCAGGCGATGATGACCACCAGGGTCAGGGGGCCCGCCTGATGGAGAAAGTCGGTAATCGGATCCGTCATCCCCTTGCTGTAGTCGATGCGGGCGTCGGCCCGGCCAGACTGCCAGGAGGCTTCCATGTAGCGGGGATGATTGGGCTCGGCCAGGAAGCGCTTCACCTCCTGCTGGGCCTGGGCGAGGCGCCGCTCGTCCGCCAGCCAGACCGAGACGCCGAGCTCGGACTGGGTCAGCTCGCACGGGATGCCCAGGGTGGCGAGGTAATCCACCAGCGCCTGGGCCATGCGGGCGTCGCCCAGCACCAGCAGCTGGATCATGCCGGCCGGGGAGGAGTTGCCTGCCTCCGTCATGCGTCCCCCGCCTGGATCGGGAACTCCCTGCGCCAGGCCTCGAAACCGCCATCCAGGCTGTAGACCTCGTCATAGCCTTGTTGCAGCAGGTACTGGGCCGCCCCCTGGCTGCTGTTGCCGTGGTAGCACATCACGATGACAGGGGTATCGAAGTCCACCTCGTTCATAAAGCGCACCAGGGTGCCGTTGGTGAGGTGGAAGGCGCCGACCGCGTGGGCCGTCTCGAAGGATTGGGGATCGCGAATGTCCACGAGACGGGCTTCACCGGCGCTCAGCTTCTGGTGGGCATCCTGGGCGCTGATATGGGCAAACTGGTCCATTGAGATGTCCTGAAAATGGGGGGATTGAAGGGCAGTTTACCGCAAGCGGGGGCTGGCGCTAAGCCCGCAATGTGTGGGGATTTCCGGGGGATCGCAATTTCCTTCAATATCGGACGGGGGCGAATGACTAGGGTGGAGACTCCACTCCTTTTACGAGCATCATCCATGGAAATCAGTCTGTTGTTCTCCATGGCCGGGTTTGCCCTGGCCATGTCCATCTCCCCCGGTCCGGTCAACCTGGTCGCCCTCGGCACCGGCGCCCGTTACGGCTTCCCCGCCAGCCTGCGCCACGTGGTGGGGGCGACCCTGGGCTTCATCCTGTTGCTGCTGCTGATGGGGCTGGGCCTCGGCGGCGCCCTGTCCCGCTGGCCCCTGGTGGCCGGTGTCCTGCACTGGGGCGGTGTGCTCTTTCTCTGCTACCTGGCCTGGCAGTTGCTGGTGGACTCCGGTCGGGTGGAGGGGGTGGACGGCGGGCCGCCCGCCTTCTGGTACGGTGCCCTGATGCAGTGGCTCAACCCCAAGGCCTGGCTGGCGGCAAGCATGGGGATGGGGGCCTACGGGGTCGCGGGCGGGGTGGGGCAGATAGTGCTGTTCACCGCCCTCTATCTGGTGATCTGCCTCGTCTCCATCGCCTGCTGGGCCTATGCGGGCAGCCGATTGCAGGGGTGGCTGATCGCGCCCCGCCGGTTGCGCTGGTTCAACCGGGCCATGGCGCTCTTGCTGCTGCTCAGCGCCGCCTATCTGGTGCGTTCGTCCTGAGGGGCGAGCTGCGCCCTGTACTGGCCCGGCGTGGCGGCGACCCGGCGCTTGAACTGGCGCTGGAAGTGCGCCTGATCGGCAAAACCGCTGGCAAGGGCCACCTCCGCCAGGGGCTGCCCCTGCCTGAGCAGGGTGCGGGCGTGGCGGATGCGCCTGTCCAGCAGATACGCGTGGGGGGTCATGCCGTAGTGGCGGCTGAAGGCGCGCACGAAGTGGGAGGGGGTGAGTCCGGCCACCGCGCTCAGTTCGGCCAGGCTGAGGGGGCTGGCGCTCTCGTCCTGCATCAGCTCGGCGGCCCGTTGCAGGTGTTGGGGCGGGCGATCGTCCCAGCGTGCCGGGGTGAGCCTGGCCAGCAGCTGGCGGCTGAAGAGGTGGCAGGCCACCTCCCGGGCCAGGGGATCGGGCTCATCCACCAGTTGCCGGTGAAGCCGGCACAGTCCCCGATAGAGCAGGGGATCCCGGCTGGCGGTCATGTCGAAGGGGCGAAACGCGTTGCCGAGTCCGGCCTCTTCCTGTTGGCGCTGCAACCAGAGGTTGTCGATGTAGAACATCAGATAGGACCAGGGCTGGTCGTCGATGGGGTTGCAGGCGTGCACCTCCTCCGGGTTCATCAGCACCAGGCTGCCGCGACCGACCTCCTGAAGGCTGCGCTGGTTGAGGTAGTGGCTGTGGCCGCCGGTGATGGCGCCGATGGAGAAGTGGGGATGGCTGTGCTTGTCGTAGCAGACGCGGCGGCCATCCTGCACCGCCCGCGCCTCGATAAAGGGCTGCGCAGGGTCGTGCCAGAAGTGGTGGCGATCCGGCGTCTCCCTCATCCGGCTCAAGGGGTGAGCCTCTGACGGGGAGTGTCCCCCGGCCGCGCCGGGTGGCCGCGGTCGGGGGAGACGGGGTGGCAATACACGCTTAGCCGCCGAGGTAGGCCTGGCGGACGGCGGGGTTGGCCAGCAGGGCCGCCCCCGTATCCTGCAGCACCACCCGGCCGTTCTCCAGCACATAGCCGCGATCCGCCAGCTTGAGCGCCTGGTTGGCGTTCTGCTCCACCAGGAAGATGGTCATCCCCTTCTGGCGCAGCTGCTCTATGGTGTCGAAGATCTGCTGGATGACGATGGGGGCCAGCCCGAGCGACGGTTCATCCAGCAGCAGCAGACGCGGCTTGCTCATCAGGGCGCGGCCGATGGCCAGCATCTGCTGCTCGCCGCCGGACATGGTGCCGGCCCGCTGCTCCAGCCGCTCGTGCAGCCGGGGGAACAGGGTGAAAATCTGGTCCAGCAGGCCGCGCTGCTCCGCCTTGTCGACGAAGAAGGCCCCCATCAGCAGGTTCTCCTCCACCGTCAGGCGGGCGAAGATGCGGCGCCCCTCCGGCACCACGGCGATGTCCTTGCGCATGATGCGGGCGGTGCTGAGGGTGTTGATCTGCTCTCCCTCGAACCAGATGCTGCCGCTGCTGGGCTTGGGTTCGCCACAGAGCGTCATCAGCAATGTGGTCTTGCCGGCGCCATTGGCGCCGATCAGGGTGACGATCTCGCCCTCTTTTACTTCGACGCTGACGTCGTGCAGCGCCTGAATCTTGCCGTAATGGGTCGATACGTTGCGAAGTTCTAACATCATGACTCCTATGATTCGCCCAGATAGGCCTTGATCACCGCCGGGTTGCTACGAATGTCGTCCGGCTTGCCGTTGGCCAGGGGCGTGCCCTGGTTGACCACGAAGATGCGGCTGGAGATCTCCATCACCAGCTTCATATCGTGCTCTATCAACAACACTGACACCCCGAACTCGTCCCTCAGGTTGGAGATGAGCTCGTTGAGCTCGTCCGTCTCGTGGGGGTTGAGGCCGGCGGCCGGCTCGTCCAGCATCAGCAGCTCTGGCCGGGTCGCCATGCAGCGGGCGATCTCGAGCCGGCGCTGCTGGCCGTAGGCCAGGTTCCCCGCGGCGCGGTTCGCGAGATCCTTGAGCCCCACCTTCTCCAGCCAGAACGCGGACTGTTCCAGCCCCTCTTTCTCGGCGCGGCGGAAGGCCGGGGTCTTGAACAGGCCGGCGAGGAAGCCGGTGTTGAGGTGCCTGTGCTGGGCCACCAGCAGGTTCTCCACCGCCGTCATCTCCTTGAACAGGCGCACGTGCTGGAAGGTCCGCACTATGCCCTTGCGGGCGATGAGGTGGCCGGGCAGGCCCTGGATCTCCTCGCCCTTGTAGCGGATGACACCGCCGCTCGGGCGATAGAAGCCGGTCAGGCAGTTGAAGATGGTGGTCTTGCCGGCGCCGTTGGGGCCTATGATGGAGATCACCTCCCCCTTGTTCACGTCCAGCTTGACGCCGTTGACCGCGAGCAGGCCGCCGAAGCGCATCGACAGATCTGAGACATCCAACAATGTGTGATTGTTGCTCATTTACGCAGCTCCATATGGGGTCGACTCATGGGCAGCAGTCCCTGCGGCCGCCAGATCATCATGAATACCATCAAGAGACCGAACATCAGCATGCGATATTCGTTGAACTCGCGGGCGAGCTCCGGCAGCACCGTCATGACGATGGCCGCCAGCACCACCCCGATCTGGGAACCCATGCCCCCCAGCACCACGATGGCGAGTACGATGGCCGACTCGATGAAGACGAAGGACTCCGGGCTGATGAAGCCCTGGCGCGAGGCGAAGAAGCTGCCGGCGAAGCCCGCGAAGCAGGCACCTATGGTGAAGGCGGTCAGCTTGATGATGGTGGGGTTGAGCCCCAGGGATTTGCAGGCGATCTCGTCCTCTCGCAGCGCCTCCCAGGCGCGGCCCAGCGGCATGCGCAGCAATCGGTTGATGACGAACAGGGTGGCGATCACCAGCACCAGCGCCATCAGGTAGAGGAAGATCACCTTGTGGTTCGCGTTGTAGGCGATGCCGAAGAACTCGTGGAAGGTCTCGAAGCCGCCGTCCTTGACGGTGCGGTTGAACTCCAGGCCCCCCAGGGTCGGCTTGGGAATGCCGGAGATCCCGTTCGGGCCGCCGGTCAGGGTGGTCATGTTGTTGAGCAGGATGCGGATGATCTCGCCAAAGCCCAGGGTGACGATGGCCAGGTAGTCCCCCCGCAGCCGCAGCACCGGGAAGCCGAGCAGGAAGCCGAAGGTGGCCGCCATCAGGCCGGCGATGGGCAGACATTCCCAGAAGCTCAGGCCGAAGTAGCTGTTGAGCAGGGCGTAGCTGTAGGCGCCGACCGCATAGAAGCCGACGTAGCCGAGATCCAGCAGGCCGGCGAGGCCCACCACCACGTTCAGGCCCAGCCCCAGCATGATGTAGATAAGCGTCAGGGTGGCCAGATCGATGGCGCCGCGGGAGGCCATGAAGGGCCAGCTCACCGCGAACAGCAGCACCAGCACGGCAGTCAGGTTATAGAGCTTGGGCGCCTCCTCCGGGCTTGGCAGCACCAGCTTGGTGAAGCCGACGGAGAAGCCGCTGATGGAGGCCTGGAACAGGCGCGCGATCTGGCCGCGCAGCATCTGGAACCAGAAGACGAGGGTGGCGCCCCCCAGCAGCCAGGCGAGGGACACATCGAGGCGACTCACCACCAGCAGGCGGGAGCCGTCGGTCTCCAGCTCGAAGCCGAGCAGCCAGAAGGAGAGCACCAGCAGCATCAGGCTGGCGATGCAGGCATGGATGAATTGCTTTTTCATACCTTCTCGACCTCCGGGCGACCCAGGATGCCGGTGGGCATAAACAGCAGCACGAAGATGAGCAGGGCGAAGGCCATGACATCCTTGTACTCGGTGCTGAGGTAGCCGGCGGTGAGCGCCTCCACCACGCCGAGCAGCAGGCCGCCCAGCACGGCACCCGGGATGCTGCCGATGCCGCCCAGTACCGCTGCCGTAAATGCCTTGAGACCGGCCATAAAGCCGAGATAGGGGTTGATGACGCCGTAGTACATGCCGAGCAACACGCCGGCGACGGCGGCCAGGGCGGCCCCCAGCACGAAGGTGATGGAGATGACCACATGGGTGTCTATGCCCAGCAGGTTCGCCATCTTGATGTCTTCGGAGCAGGCGCGGCAGGCGCGGCCCATGCGGGAGCGGCCGATGAACTGGGTCAGCGCCAGCATGGTGACGAAGGTCACCACGAAGATGATGAGCTGCATGTAGGAGAGGCTGGCCTGGAAGCCGTCCTCGCCGCCGAGGGACCAGCCCCCGGAGATCAGGGTGGGCATGGCGATGTCGCGCGAGCCCTGTGCCATCCGCATCATGTTCTGCAGGAAGATCGACATGCCGATGGCGGAGATGAGGGGGATCAGGCGGTTGCCGCCCCGCAGCGGGCGATAGGCGACCCGCTCTATGGTCCAGCCATAGCTGCCGGTGATGATGATGCTGACCAGGAAGGCGCCCCCCAGCAGCAGCACAGTGCTGTCGATGCCCATCATCATGAGCCCGGCCATCACCATGAAGGCGACGTAGGAGCCGATCATGTAGACCTCGCCGTGGGCGAAGTTGATCATGCCGATGATGCCGTAGACCATGGTGTAGCCGATGGCGATCAACGCATAGGTGCTGCCTATGGTCAATCCGTTCAGCAACTGCTGAACCAGGTAAAGAAGGTGTTCGGACATACCGCGTTCCCTGTACTTGCCCGCAAAGAAAGGAGGGGTGACTCATGTCACCCCGACTGGCAGATTATTTGACTTGAGTGGAGGTTCCGTCGGCGTGCCACTGGAAGACACCGAACTCGAAGCCTTTGAGGTCACCGTTCGGTGCCCAGGTCAGGGGACCCATGACGGTGTCGATCGGTGCGGCCTTGATGGCGGCGGCGACGGCCGCCGGGTCATCCTCACCCGCCTTGGCGATACCGGCCGCCAGAGCCTGCATGGCCGCGTAGGTGGTCCACACGAACGGACCGGAGGAGTCCTGACCCTTGGCCTTGAACGCTTCCACTATGGAGGCGTTCGCCGGCACCAGGTCGTACTTGTTCGGCAGGGTGACCAGCAGGCCTTCGGAAGCCGGGCCGCCGATGGCGGAGATGTCCTTGTTACCCACGCCTTCCGGACCCATGAACTTGGCCTTCAGACCCTTCTCGCCAGCCTGGCGCAGGATCAGACCCAGCTCCGGGTGGTAGCCGCCGTAATAGACGAAGTCCACGTTCTCTTTCTGCAGCTTGGCGATCAGGGCGGAGAAGTCCTTGTCCCCGGCGGTGATGCCCTCATAGGCCACGACCTTGACGCCGGCCTTGTCCAGGGCGGCCTTCACGCTGGAGGCGATGCCTTCACCGTACTGCTTCTTGTCGTGGATGACGGCCACGCGCTGGGGCTTGACCTGCTCGATGATGTACTTGGCGGCGGTCGGGCCCTGGTCGCTGTCCAGGCCGATGGTGCGCAGGGTCAGCTGGTAGCCGCGCTCGGTGATCTTGGGGTTGGTGGAGGCCGGCGTCACCATCAGCACCCCTTCATCTTCATAGATGTCGGAGGCGGGCAGGGTGTTGTCGGAGCAGAGGTGGCCGACCACGAACTTGACGCCGTCGTTGATCACCTTGTTGGCGATGGCCACGGCCTGCTTGGGATCGCAGGCGTCGTCATAGATGACGGCTTCGATCTGCTTGCCCTTGATGCCGCCCGCCTTGTTGATCTGCTCGACCGCCATCTTGCCGCCGGTGAACTGCATGTCACCGTACTGGGCGACCGGGCCGGTCAGGGGGCCGGCGATGCCGATCTTGATGGTGTCGGCCGCATTGGCCATGGATACCGAGCCAAACAGGGCCAAAGAAACCGCTGCCCTGACCGCTATTTTGTTGAAGTTATGCATTGATTCGTCCCTTAATCAGTGAATTGTTTCATTTTATGCACGTCATTCCGAGCCTGTGTCCCGCCAGCCCGGCGATAGATAAGGTTCTATCATTCCTCGCCGTGCAATAACAAGATGTTAAAGATACTAACCGAGTGGGGGTGGAGGGTCGTTTTTTGGAGCAAACAACCTGCCATTTTTTCCGTATCGGGATTAAATTCTGTTTTGGTTGGTTAACATATTCACAACACCGGGTGGTGTGGTGGAAAAACAGAGTAAAAAACTGACGATATTTCATTCTGCGTTCGCTCTCATTTTGACCAAAATTCGTTTGCGCAAAAAGAAATGACCGCCTAGATTAGCCAAGATTGACAATTCACTGGCAGCTCTCGTTAAAACCAAGCCTTTATTCGGGAAATCTGCTACTGTTCCGCCTTTGATCTTCAGGAGACAGAGATGGCCACAATCAAGGATGTCGCCTCACGGGCAGGCGTATCCATCTCCACCGTCTCACATGTACTCAATCACACCCGTCGGGTCAGCGAAGACGCGACCCAGAAAGTGCTTGAGGCGGTGGCAGAACTCAACTACGCGCCCAATTCGGTGGCACGCAGCCTCAAGATAAATGCAACCAAGACCATCGGCATGCTGGTGACGACCAGCGCCAACCCCTTCTTCGCGGAAGTGGTGCAGGGGGTGGAAGCCTACTGCTTCGAGCAGGGCTACAGCCTGATCCTCTGCAATACGGAGAACCAGCCTCCCCGCCAGCAGCACTATCTGCGCATGCTGATGGAGAAGCGGGTCGACGGCCTGCTGGTGCTGGGAACCGACATCGATACCCAGTTCAGGGACATGCTGCGCATCCACAAGAACGTGCCGCAGGTGGTGCTGGACTGGGGCAACGAGTGCGACTTCGCCAACGTGATCAACGACAACGCCCGCATCGGTGCGCGGCTGGCCGTGCGCCATCTGCTGGAGCAGGGCCACACCGACATCGTCTGCATCACGGGGCACCTCGCCAAACCGACTACCCAGCAGCGGCTGGACGGGGTGCGCGATGCCCTGGCCGAGCAGGGCCTGACCCTGAAGGACGAGCAGATCTTCGAGGGAGACTACGAGAGCCAGAGCGGCTTCGATGCCATGCAGCGCATCCTGGCCCTCACCCCGCGTCCGACCGCGGTGTTCGCCTTCGACGACCCCATGGCCATCGGCGCCATCTGTGCCGCCTGGGAAGCCGGGGTCAAGGTGCCGGACGACATCTCCATGATCGGCTATGACGACGTGGAGATGGCGCGCTTCTCCAGCCCGCCGCTCACCACCATCCGCCACCCCAAGGCCGAGCTCGGCCTGCTGGCGGTGCAGCAGCTGGTGAGCCGGATCCGCAACAAGGAGCTGGAAGTGGAGTCCATGACGGTGCAGCCGGAGCTTATCGTGCGCCGCTCGGTCAAGTCCCTGCGCTGATCCCCGCGTCGCCCGCGAGCCAACGCCATGAAAAACCCCCTCCCTCGCGAGGGGGTTTTTGTTTTTGGACTGCTCATATCTGGGGAGTCGTCAGGCCTTGAGGCCGAGCCGCCTGGCGAGCCGGTGCAGGTTGCCGCCGTCCAGATCCAGCGCCCGGGCGGTGGCGGCCCAGTTGCCGTCATGGGCGGCCAGGGTCTGCTCGATGAGCTGGCGCTGGAACAGATCGGTGGCGGCGCGCAGGCCCAGATCCGTGACGGCCGGGGGTGGGCTGACCACGTCGGCGGGCAGGGATGAGCCCGTAGTCCCCAGGTTGAAGTGGTGGGGTTCCAGGGTCGGCGAGGGGCTGCCCTGTTCGGCCCGCGCCAGCACGGCGGCGCGGTGGATGGCGTGCTCCAGCTCGCGCACGTTGCCGGGCCAGTCGTGGCGCTCGAGCAGTTGCAGCGCTTGGGGCTGGATACGCAGCCGCTCCAGCCCCAGGCCGAGCCGGCAGCGCTCGCAAAAGTAACCGGCCAGCAGGGGGATGTCGCCGGGGCGCTCGCGCAGCGCCGGGGCCTGGATCGGGAAGACGCTCAGACGGTGGTAGAGATCGGCCCGAAACTGCCCCTCGACCACCGCCTGCTTCAGATCCCGGTTGGTAGCCGCCAGGATGCGCACGTTCACCTTGAGCGGGGTGTCGTCACCGATCCGCTGCAGATCGCCGTATTGCAGCACCCGCAGCAGCTTGGCCTGCAGCGCCAGCGACAGCTCCCCTATCTCGTCGAGAAACAATGTGCCCTTGTCCGCCAGCTCGAACTTGCCCGCCCGGTTGTGGATGGCGCCGGTAAAGGCCCCCTTCACGTGGCCGAACAGCTCGCTTTCGGCCACCGATTCCGGCAGGGCGGCGCAGTTGAGGTAGACCAGGGGGGCATGGGCGCGGGGTGAGCCGCCATGCACCGCCTTGGCGATCAGCTCCTTGCCCACCCCTGTCTCCCCCAGGATCAGCACGTTCAGCTCCGAATTCGCCACCACTTCGATCTCGTGGCGCAGCCGGGCCATGGCGGGGGAGTGACCTATCATCTCCGGCTGCTCAGGGCCGGGTCTGGTGCCGGGGATCAGGGGCTCGCTGCTCTGGCGGGCGAGGCGTTCCAGCAGCAGGGCATTGTCGAGGGCGGCGGCGGCCAGGGCGCCCACCAGCCGCAGCTCCTCGTCGCTGATGCCGTCGAACTGGGCCGGGTTCATGCCGTCTATGGTCAGCGCGCCGATCAGCGTCTGCTCCGAGAACAGCGGCAGGCCGACGCAGGCGTGCACCTTGAAGTCGTCGTGATCCGGCAGCAGGCCGTCATAGGGGTCGGGCAGGCTGCTGTCGGCGGGGAAGCGCACCACGTCGCCGGCGCGGGCGATGGCCTCGAGGCGCGGGTGATCCCTGAGGGCGAAGCGGCGCCCCAGCACATCCTGCATCAGGCCGTCGATGGCCAGCGGGATGAACTGGCCCCCCTCGTAGCGCAACAGCGCCGAGGCATCCGAGTTCAGCAGGCTGCGCACGCTCTGGATCAGGCGGTGGAACCTGTCCTGATGGGAGATGCCGAGTTGCAGGTCGAGGGCGATGCGCGCCAGGCTGTCGGTCGAGATCACGATGATTGTCCAAATGACAGTGTGTTTGTGATTTTGACTATATGTGGAGATTGTCTAAATGACAATGATAGATATGTGTATCCATTAAAAACAACAGGTTACATATTGGCATGTCCGCTGCAATAGCTGGTTCAGTCGAACATCCACTATTGCATTCGAGGAACTGCCTGATGAGCATTCACGTCAAAAACAACATTCACTGGGTCGGCCAACGGGACTGGGAGGTGCGCGACTTCCACGGCACCGAGTACAAGACCCACAAGGGCACCAGCTACAACAGCTACCTGATCCGCGAAGGGAAAAACGTGCTGATCGACACCGTGGATCACAAGTTCAGCCGGGAGTTCGTGCAGAACCTGGCGGCCGAGATCGATCTCGCTTCCATCGATTTTGTGGTGATCAACCACGCCGAGGAGGATCACGCCGGTGCCCTGACCGAGCTGATGGCCCACATCCCCGGCACCCCCATCTACTGCACCCACAACGCCATCGACTCCATCACCGGCCACCATCACCACCCTGAGTGGAACTTCCACCCGGTCAAGACAGGGGACAGCCTGGACATCGGCAACGGCAAGCAGCTGGTATTCATCGAGACCCCCATGCTGCACTGGCCCGACAGCATGATGACCTATATGACCGAGGACGCGGTGCTGTTCTCCAACGACGCCTTCGGCCAGCACTACTGCGACGAGCACCTGTTCAACGACGAGGTGGATCAGACCGAGCTGATGGAGCAGTGCCAGCGCTATTACGCCAACATCCTCACCCCCTTCAGCCCGCTGGTGACCGCCAAGATCAAGGAAGTGCTCGG
The DNA here is from genome assembly GCF_019048705.1 of Aeromonas sp. FDAARGOS 1409. Classification (NCBI taxonomy): domain Bacteria; kingdom Pseudomonadati; phylum Pseudomonadota; class Gammaproteobacteria; order Aeromonadales; family Aeromonadaceae; genus Aeromonas; species Aeromonas sp. FDAARGOS 1409. The sequence goes on along the minus strand of NZ_CP077395.1, from coordinate 1,306,684 downwards.
TTTCAACCTGCCGGTGAGCATGGTGGCCACCTCCCACGGCATCGTCTGGCGCGAGGATCCCACCCAGATCATCCTGAAATACCTGGAGTGGGCCGACCACTATCAGGAAGACCGTATCACCCTGTTCTACGACTCCATGTCCAACAACACCCGCATGATGGCCGACGCCATCGCCCAGGGCATCCACGAGGTGGACCCCGGCGTGGCGGTGAAGATCTACAACGTGGCCCGCCACGACAAGAACGAGATCCTGACCCAGGTGTTCCGCTCCAAGGGGATACTGGTGGGCTCCTCCACCATGAACAACGTCATGATGCCCAAGGTGGCGGGCATGCTCGAGGAGATCACCGGCCTGCGGTTCCGCAACAAGCGTGCCTCGGCCTTCGGCAGCTACGGTTGGACCGGCGGCGCGGTGGACCGGATCCAGACCCGGCTGATGGATGCAGGCTTCGACATCAGCCTCTCCCTCAAGGCCAAGTGGCGGCCGGATGGCTCGGCGCTGGCGGAATGCCGCGAGCACGGCCGCCGGATCGCCCGTCAGTGGGCGCTGCATCCGCTGGACGCGCCCCGCCCGATCACCACCACCCAGGCGGCGGTGGCACCCGTCCCCGCGATGCCAGCTGCTGAGCCGAAAGCCGCAGCGGCTGCCGCCGAATGGGACGACGACCAGGCCATGCTCTGCACCGTCTGCCAGTGGGTCTATGACCCGGCCCAGGGGGAGCCGGATCAGGGGGTGGCGCCGGACACCCCCTGGGCCCGGGTGCCGGAGAGCTTCCTCTGCCCGGGTTGCGGCATCGGCAAGGAGGTGTTCGAACCCTGCGCCGTGGAGGCCTGTGTATGAACGCAGCAACCCTGAGTGACGCCGGCGTCAGCCGGGAGATAGTGGTGATCGGCAGCGGCTTCGCCGCCCAGCAGCTGGTCAAGAGCCTGCGCAAGCTGGACGCCGAGCAGCCCATCCGCCTCATCACCGCCGACAGCGGTGACGAGTACAACAAGCCCGACTTGAGCCACGTGGTGAGTAGGGGCTGCCCTGCCGCGGCCATGACCCGCCTTAGCGGCAGCGACTTTGCCGAGCAGCAGCGCATCGCGCTGCTGCCCCACTGCCCGGTGCTCGGCATCGACCCTGCCCGGCGGTTGGTGCTGACCGCCCAGGGGGAATTCCCCTACGGCCAGTTGGTGCTGGCGACCGGTGCCAGCGCGGCGCGACCCGAGCTGCCGGGCAGCGAGCATCTGGTCACCCTCAACAGCCAGCAGGAGTATGCCGCCGCCGAGGGGGCAATTCAGCAGGCCCGCCGCATCCTGGTGCTGGGAGCCGGCCTCATCGGCTGCGAGCTGGCGATGGACATGGCGAGCGATGGCCGCGAGGTCACCCTGCTGGATCTGGCCGATAGCCCGCTCAGCGCCCTGCTGCCCGCCCCCCTGACCCAGCCGCTGCAACAGGCGCTGCGCAGCCAGGGGGTCAACCTGCAGTGCGGGACGGGTCTCGCCAGGATAGATGCCCAGCCGGGCGATGGCTGGCGCGTCACCCTGAGTGACGGGCGCGTCAGCGAGCAGGATCTGGTGATCGCCGCGATCGGCCTGCGGCCGAATCTGGCCCTGGCCCGCGAGGCCGGGCTGGCCGTGGAGCGCGGTATCCTGGTCGATGATCGGCTGCAGACCAGCGACCCCCATATCTTCGCGCTGGGGGACTGCGTGCAGTGGCGGGGCCAGCTGCTCCCCTTCCTGCAACCCATAGTGCTGGGGGCCAATGCGCTGGCGCGCACCCTGCTCGGCACACCGACCCCGCTGACCCTGCCGCCCATGCTGGTGAAGGTGAAGACGCCGCGCTACCCGCTGCAACTGGCGGGTCGTACCCGGGGTGAAGATCTCGCCTGGCAGTGCCGCTGGAACAGCCACGGCATGGTGGCCGAGGCGCGCGACCAAGCCGGCGAGCTGTGCGGCTTCGTGGTGGGGGGCGACCAGATGAGCGCCGCCTTCCCGCTGCTGCGTCAGTTGCCCCGTTAACCCCTTTCATTGCACCGGCCGGGGTGACCCGGCCACTCGAGGAGAACTGATATGGCCATGCAACTGATTCCGTCTCACTGGGTAGTGCGCCGCTCCACCCCCTTCTTCACCAGCCAGAACGTGCCCCAGGCCCTGCTCACCCACCACAACACCGCGGCCGGGGTGTTCGGCCAGCTGTGCGTGATGGAGGGCACCGTCACCTATCACGGCTTTGCCGATGAGCAGGCCGAGGAACCCGAGATTAGCCTGGTGATCCGGGCCGGGGAGTTTGCCACCAGCCCGCCCCAGTACTGGCACAGGATCGAGTTGTCGGAGGATGCCCGCTTCAACATCCACTTCTGGGCCGAGCAGGCCGAATCCGACCAGCCGCTGTTCAACAGCCGCAAGGCATAAGGTGCAACCATGGGGAGGGGCATTGGGCGCAAATGTCCCCCTCTACCCATGCAGATCAAAACAGTCAATTCAGATGTCCGTTATCCTTGCCGCCAGTGGTGGATGAGGCAGCGAGGGAAACATGAGCGTGATCGAAGCCGTGACCATGGCCGCCGGCCTGGCCTATCTGGTGCTGCTGGCGTGGCAGGCGCGATCGGGCTGGCAGTGGCGTCTTGCCCTCGGCCTGCTGCTCATGCTCTGGTTGCTGGCGGCGGACAGCCTGCTCTGGCTCGGCGTGGGGCTGGTGGCCGGCGCGCTTGCCCTCTGGCACCAGCGGCGGCCGCTGCCCGCCCTCGAGGCGCTCGACAGCCAGTGGCTGCGGGCGCGCACACGCCAGCTGCTGCTGCTCTGCTGGGGGCTGGTGACGCTGCAGTACGGCCTGCATGTCTGGCAGCTGGGGCAAGGGATGAGCCCCTGGCTGGTGCGCCCTGACGTGGTGGACGGCTTCCTGCCCATCGCCGGCGGGCTCGGGCTGCGGGCCTGGCTCGGACAGGGGCTGGTGGATCCGCACCATCCGGCGGCCACCGTGACTGTGCTGGTGCTCTCGCTGTCGGCCCTGCTGCTGGGGCGGGCGTTCTGCGCCTGGTTCTGCCCGCTCGGGCTGGTGGGCGAGTGGCTGCACGGCCTGCGCAGCCGATGGATAGCGGGGGAGTGGACGCCGCCGAGCTGGCTCGATGTGGTGTTGCGCGGCCAGAAGTTTCTGGTGCTCGCTTTCCTGCTGTTTATCGTGCTGATCGCGGTGCCAGGCGCCGCCCTGCCCGGCTACCTCGCCAGCCCCTACCATCAGGCGGCGGACATGAAGATGGGGGCCTTCTTCTTCAACCTGACCCCGATCTCGGGCCTCTGCCTTGGCTGGGTGCTGCTGCTCACCGCCACCTTCCGGCAGGGGTTCTGTCGCTACCTCTGCCCCTATGGCGCCTGGCTGGCCCTGCTGGGTCTATTGACGGTGCTGCGCATTCGCCGTGACCCGGCCCGTTGCCTGCGCAGCGCGGGCCACGACTGCGACAAGTGCAGCCGGGCCTGCCCGTCGCGCATCCAGGTACACCAGCTGATCGCGGTGCGCAGTCTCGAGTGCACCAGCTGTCTGAGCTGTGTGGCCGCCTGCCCCAGGCGGGCCGATGCGCTGCACTTGGGCGCGCAGGGGCGCAGGCTCGCCCCTCGCCAGTTGCTGGGGCTGCTCTGCCTGTTGCTGCTGGTGCTGCCGCTGCTCTCCTACGGCTTGCTGGATCTCTGGGTCAGCCAGACGCCGCTGGCGGAGCGCTATGATCTGCTGCAACGGCTGCCCTGGTTGAACCATTGAGCCACCAGTCGCCGCGTGCATCGGGGCGGGACAGTGCCCGCCCCGTTGCGACGGCGACCTGTATAAATTTCCCCCGGCAAATTGTTATCGCCATCCCAAATTGCTCATGTTGCAATTGATCATATGCAAGGGCTCACCATAATGGACCCTGTTAATTGGCGTTGTTAATTCCAACCAGATGAGCAACAACATGAATATCAAGGTCAGCTATCCCAAGTGGTTTACCCTGGACCATAAAATCGCGTTCTTCTTCCCGCTGTAATATCCCTGTGGTGCCGCTGCATTTCCAGAAATGCAATGCATCCGTCTGAATACCTAATCTGAAATAGTCTGCACCTGTCTTCGCTTGTTTATTTTGCGAGGCGATGTCGTGCACCCATTCTCAATATTTTCTGCCTGCCGGATATTCTATTTTCGGCGGGGGATGAGACACATTCTGAATATTTAACTCTGGGGTGTTTATATTATGGAAAACTTCAAGCATCTGCCCGAACCCTTCCGCATTCGTGTCATCGAGCCGGTCAAGCGCACCACCCGCGCCTACCGGGAGGAGGCCATCGTCCGGGCGGGCATGAACCCCTTCCTGCTGGACAGCGAGGACGTCTTCATCGATCTGCTGACCGACAGCGGCACCGGCGCCATCACCCAGGACATGCAGGCCGCCATGCTGCGCGGTGACGAGGCCTACAGCGGCAGCCGCAGCTACTATACGCTGCAGCAAGCGGTGCAGGAGATCTTCGGTTACTCCCTCACCATCCCCACCCACCAGGGGCGCGGCGCCGAGCAGATCTACATCCCGGTGCTCATCAAGAAGCGGGAGCAGGAGAAGGGGCTGGATCGCAAGAAGATGGTGGCGCTCTCCAACTACTTCTTCGACACCACCCAGGGTCATACCCAGATCAACTGCTGCGTGGCGAAGAACGTCTACACCAGGGATGCGTTCGACACCTCTGTCACCGCCGACTTCAAGGGCAACTTCGATCTGGTCAAGCTGGAGGAAGCCATCCTGGAGGCGGGCCCCGCCAACGTGCCCTACATCGTCAGCACCATCACCTGCAACTCCGCCGGCGGCCAGCCGGTCTCCATCGCCAACCTGAAGGCGGTGTACGAGATCGCCAGAAAGTACGACATCCCCGTCATCATGGACTCCGCCCGCTTCGCCGAGAACGCCTACTTCATCCAGCAGCGGGAGCCCGGCTACGCGAACTGGACCATCGAGGAGATCACCAAGGAGTCCTACAAGTACGCAGACGGCCTCGCCATGTCCGCCAAGAAGGACGCCATGGTGCAGATGGGGGGGCTGCTCTGCTTCAAGGATGACAGCATGCTGGACGTCTACACCGAGTGCCGCACCCTGTGCGTGGTGCAGGAGGGCTTCCCGACCTACGGTGGCCTGGAGGGGGGCGCCATGGAGCGCCTCGCGGTGGGCCTGCGTGACGGCATGCGCCAGGACTGGCTGGCCTATCGCATCGGCCAGGTGCAGTACCTGGTGGATGGGCTGGAAGCCATCGGCGTGGTGTGCCAGCAGGCGGGGGGCCACGCGGCCTTCGTGGATGCGGGCAAGCTGCTGCCGCACATTCCGGCGGATCAGTTCCCGGCCCACGCCCTGGCGTGCGAGCTCTACAAGGTGGCCGGCATCCGGGCGGTGGAGATAGGCTCCCTGCTGCTGGGGCGCGACCCCGCCACCGGCAAGCAGCACCCCTGCCCGGCGGAGCTGCTGCGCCTCACCATACCGCGTGCCACCTATACCCAGACCCACATGGACTTTGTCATCGAGGCCTTCGGCGAGGTGAAGAAGAATGCCAGGAACGTGAAGGGGCTCGACTTTATTTACGAGCCGGCGGTGCTGCGCCACTTCACCGCCCGTCTGAAGGAGGTCGACAATAACAATCAAGCGGCCTGCACCAAAACTGAAAAATTAGTAGAAGCATAACGAGTCAGGGGCACAGATTATTCTGTGCCCTTTTTTTCACAGCCTTGTGAATTTTCGGGAGTGACAACACATGACATCGAAACCGTCCGTCATCGGAGGGGCCTGCATCATTGCCAGCGTCTGTGTCGGCGCCGGCATGCTGGGGTTGCCGAGTGCAGGCGCCGGGGCCTGGACCACCTGGTCATCGCTGGCCATTATTCTCACCATGGTCATCATGACGGTCTCCGGCTGGATGCTGCTGGAAGCCTTCAAACCCTATGCGCTGACTGCTTCCTTCAACTCGGTGACCAAGGATCTGCTCGGTCACAACATCAATGTCTTCAACAACCTGACCGTCTATTTCGTGGGCGGCATCCTGTTGTACGCCTATATCACCTCCTCGGGCCTGATCCTGAGCGGCCTGCTGGGCATCGGCAGCCAGCTTGCCTCCGTCCTGTTCGTGCTGGTGTTCTCCTGGTTCGTCTGGCATTCGACCCGGGCGGTGGATCGCATCTCTGTGGTACTGATCATCTTTATGGTGCTGAGCTTCGTGTTCGGGGTTTCCGGCCTGGCCAGCAAGATCGACACCGCCATGCTGTTCAGCACAGTCGCCGAGGAGTTGGGGCAGGCCCCCTATGCCCTGGCCATGCTGCCGGTGGCGCTCACCTCCTTCGGCTACCACCATTCGGTGGCCTCGATGCGCGCCTACTACGGCGAGGAGCAGAAGGCGAAGCAGGCGATCCTGGGCGGCACCCTGATCGCGCTGGCGCTCTACCTGCTGTGGCTGCTCAGCATCTTCGGCAATCTGCCCCGCAGCGCCTTCGGCCCCGTCATCGCCAAGGGGGGCGACGTGGACGTGCTGCTCGGGGCGCTGGCCTCGGTGATCGAGTCCAGACAGGTATCCCAGGCCATCAACCTCTTCTCCATGGCGGCCATCCTCTCCTCCTTCATCGGGGTGGGGCTGGGGGTGTTCGACTATCTGGCGGATCTGTTCAAGTTCGACAACAGTCGCCAGGGCCGCGCCAAGTCCTGGGCCGTGACCTTCCTGCCGCCCCTGGTGCTCTCCCTGCTGTTCCCGTTCGGCTTCGTGGTGGCCATCGGCTACGCCGGGGCGGCGGCGACCGTCTGGGCCTGCATCATCCCCGCCCTGCTGGCGAAGAAGTCCCGGGAGCTGGCCCCACAAGAGGCGGGCTTCAAGGCGCCCGGCGGCCAGCCCATGATCTTGGCGGTCATCGTCTTCGGGGTGCTCACCGCCATCTTCCATCTCATGGCCATGGCGGGCATGCTGCCCGTCTATACGGGGTGATCCGCAAGGGCGGCATGCGGCCAGCACGGCATAAAGCGGGGCCTGGCCCCATCACGGTGAAGCGGCGCCCTTGGGCGCCGTTTTGTTGTTTATGGCTGCGGCCGGGATCGGTGGCGCATCAGCAGGGCCAGCATGATCCCCATGGCGATCAGCACCGCCAGGGAGGAGGCGGCGAGGAGGGGGTCGACCCGCTCCGGTGGCAGCAGCCGGCCATAGAGCAGGTAGAGTCCCGCCGACATCACCAGCGCCCCCAGCTGGTGCAGGTAGAACTGCACGGACACCAGCCGCCCGCTCGGGTTGTCGAGCCACAGCCGGTGGCACAGGGCATAGATGAACGAGACCACGAAGCCGACCAGCATGATGTGGGCATGGGTCACGAACTGGCCGTGATCCTTGCTGGCGGCCATATGGATGCCCAGCACCATGCCGAGCAGGGCATAGCAGAGGGCGCTGATGACGAACTTCCTGTCCATGGGATGGCTCCTTGCCGTGAAAACCGGCTTGAGTATAGTCCCGCGCCCGCGCCCGCGGCAGGCGGGGGCGCACGGGGGAGTGACTCCAGGGGAATGGCGCCAACATTTGATACCCGGGGGTGAGCAGGGTAAAGTCACACCCCCAACATGGCGGCGCTGCTGCCATGTTGGGATCGGTTGCTGGCCTCAGCCACGTCTTGCCTCGCTGACGCAGCAGCAAACGGCTGGGCACCGATAGCACAGATGATCGCGATCTTACGATGACAACCGGCGTAGCAGATGCAACGGTCCGCGGTCGCGACCAGATCAACAATCGTCTTTGGGGAAGTAAATGGAACATAAACCATCGTTGGTGGGCGGGGCATGCATCATTGCCGGCGTCTGTGTGGGGGCTGGCATGCTGGGCCTGCCGAGTGCGGGCGCGGGGGCCTGGAGCCTCTGGTCCATGCTGGCGGTGGCGCTGACCATGGTGGTGATGACGGTCTCCGGCTGGATGCTGCTCGAATCCTATCGTGGCTACCCCCTGCGCGTCTCCTTCGATACCGTGACCCGGGATCTGCTGGGGGAGAAGGTGAACGCCCTCAACAACCTCAGCGTCTACTTCGTCGGCGGCATTCTGCTCTACGCCTACATCACCTCGGCCGGCCTCATCATAGACGGCATGACGGGGATGGGCAGCCAGCTCTCCTCCATCCTCTTTACCCTGGTCTTCTCCCTGCTGGTGTGGCACTCCACCCGGGCGGTGGACCGCATCTCTGTGCTGCTGGTGATCCTGATGGGGCTGAGCTTCGCCTTCGGCATCTCGGGCCTGTCCATGAACGTCCGCCTGGATCTGCTGCTGGATCGGGTCGGCAGCGAGACCCACTACGCCCCCTATGCCCTGGTGATGCTGCCGGTGGCGCTCACCTCCTTCGGCTATCACCACTCGGTGTCGTCCATGCGCGCCTATTACGGCGAGGAGAAGCGTGCCAGCCGCGCCATCCTGGGGGGCACCCTGATCGCGCTCGCGTTTTACCTCGTCTGGCTGGTGAGCGTCTTTGGCAACCTGCCGCGCAGCGAGTTCGGCCCGGTGATCGCAGAGGGGGGCAACGTGGATGCCCTGCTCAAGGCGCTGGGCTCGGTGATCGAATCCAGGGCGGTGGCGAGCGCCCTCAACGCCTTCTCCATGGCGGCCATCCTCTCCTCCTTCATCGGGGTGGGGCTGGGGGTGTTCGACTACCTGGCGGATCTGTTCAAGTTCGACAACAGCCGGGGCGGTCGCGCCAAGTCCTGGGCGGTGACCTTTGTGCCGCCCCTGGTGCTCTCCCTGCTGTTCCCGTTCGGCTTCCTGGTGGCCATCGGCTACGCCGGTGCCGTCGCAACCCTCTGGACCTGCATCATACCGCCGCTGCTGGCCTGGAAGGTGCGGGCGACTCAGGGCGACAAGGGCGAAGGCTTCCGCGCCCCCGGCGGGGTGCTGATGATCGCTCTGGTGATCGGTTTTGGCGTGCTGACCGCCGCCTTCCACCTGCTCAACATGGTTGAGCTGCTGCCCGCCTACAAGGGGTGATAGGCCCGCGATGCTGCGAGCAACGGCGCCTTCGGGCGCCGTTTTCTATGGCGTCGAGACGAAAGGGGCAAGAGGGCACAGGGACAGGCGACCCATGGTTATCCGGGAGGGGGCATGAGCGTCAGGGCAAGCTTTCAGGGGTGGCCAGCATCAGGGGCCGCCAGCGCCTGCCTGGCCACCAGGGTCTGCCTGGCCACCAGGGTCTGCTCCACATAGGGGTCGCTGCGCCCCTTGAGCAGCTTGCCCATCCCCTGCTCCACGGTGGCGATGTCGAACAGCCTGCCCGGCGCGACCACCCTGGTCAGCATCTGCTCCGGCAGCTTGGCGCCGCGGCGAAACTCCACCCGATAGCCGGCCCTTTTGGTCCCACCGGCGAAGGGACCCGGAGGGGCTATAGTCAGACAGATGGCACCTGCGAGTCACTGCCTGCGGGCTGCCAGCTTTCGATCACCCCGTCCATCCACCAGACAGCTGCTGCCCGGCAGCACGGCCGCCATGGTAGTCAGGCCGTGCGTGATCCTGTTTTGCATCGTATTCACCCAACCGGGAGAGAGATGTTATGTGCAAACACCTATTGGCCCTGGGCGTGCTCGCGGCCATCACCCTGGCCACGCCGGTCCAGGCCGAAGAGAAGGCCGGCATGCCAGCCATGACAGACGAGGCGATGATCGCCAGCGCCATGGCGGCGGCCCCCGTCAAGGTCGGGGCCGGCGCCACCGTCGTCGCCATGGGGGCGGACGGCAAGATGCGCACCCTGCGCGAGGGCGGCAATGGTTTCACCTGCATGCCAGACAACCCGGCCACGCCGGGGCCGGATCCCATGTGCATGGACGCGGCGGCGATGGCCTGGGCCCATGCCTGGATCAACCACGAGATGCCGCCCAAGGGCAAGATCGGCTTCATGTACATGCTCAAGGGCGGCACCGATGCCAGCAACACCGACCCCTACGCGACCCAGCCCACCACCAGCAACAACTGGTTGCAGACCGGACCCCACGTGATGATCGTCGGGGCGGATGATGCCTTCTACGACATGTATCCGAAGGGTGCAGATCCAGATACCTCTGCCCCCTACATCATGTGGTCTGGCACCCCCTATCAGCATCTGATGGCACCAGTGGAGTAAGACGTTGTGTGCAGCTGGTCGGCGGCGTCGCGGCCGATCATCAAAAGGCGCCCGTCGGGCGCCTTTTGCATGGGGCTCGCTGGCGGTATGTCTGCGAGACGCGCCTGGGTGGCGGGCTCTCATTCCCGATAGCGGGCCGAGGTAATGAACTGTCCGAAGGTTTCACACCAGACGATCACGGTGTCGTAGCGGGCGGGGTCGATGCCAGCGGGGAGCGGCACGATAAAGTTGTCGAAGGTCTTCACCGGCCCGACATGCACCATCCGATCCTTCAGGCGGGCAAAGTCCGCCTCGGTCTCGACGAAGGTGGGCGACAGATAGAGCTGGTAGTCGGGGCCCGGCGCCAGCCTGCCCATCAGGCTGATGGCGTCCGGCCCTATGCTCACCTTGCCTTCCCCCCAGTGCAGCCGATCGCTGTCCTGCCGCTCCCGTTTGAAGGTGCCCTGATAGGTCGCCTGCGCCTGACGGGCCGCGACCTGTTCACCGCTGGGGGCGGGCGGCGCGATCAGGATGGGCAGCAGATAGATGCCGGCGGCGAAGCCGGCAGCCCCCACCAGCAGATGGCTGGCCAGCAGCAGGGCCAGGGTCTTGCGTTGCATGGCTGTCTCGGTCGGTGATCAATGGATGGCACCAACATATCAGTGCCTGCCGCCCATGCCCATCCCGGGGGGCGTGAAAGCTGCTGACGTGAGGCTGCTCTCCCTCAACGCGCCTGCTGCAATGTCCGGAGAGTGGCAATCAGCCGGCCAGCGTGGTCGCGGGCGCGCGCCTCGACCAGCTCCTGGGTGTTGTAGATCCCCGGGATATAGACCATGCCGTGGCTCCAGATCGGCGGCTCGAAGACCATGCCGGTCAGGTAGGCCAGCTGCTCCAGGGGCTTGAGCAGCTCGGGGATGGCGAAGTGGTTGTACCCGAGCGTGCGGTAGGACTCCTGCGGCCCGCCCACGGTCAGGGAGAGCAGCAGCGGCTTGCCCTTGAGCTTGTCCCCCTCAGGCCCGTAGGCGAAGTTGAAGGTCATCACCTCGTCGATCCACTTCTTCAGCAGCGCCGGCACCGAGTACCAGTAGAAGGGGAACTGCAACACCAGGATGTCCGCGTCCAGCAGGGCCTGCTGCTCGGCCGCCACGTCGATGCGGCCATCGGGGTAGCGCTGGTCGAGGCGCCGCACCCGGACGTGGTCGACGGCCTCCTCGAGCTCGCCGAGGATCACCCGGTTGGTGTAAGAGTGGGACAGGTCGGGATGACCGGAAATGACCAGCACCTTGCTCATGATGCGTTCTCCTGTGAAAGCCGTGATGGATGGATTGGCGCCACTATAAGGGGGAGAACTGTTTATTTTTAGACGGGATTGGGCAAAATGATTGTTAGTCATCAACTAACAATGGCGGCTGCCACCATGAAAGGATCCACCTTCCACTGCCTGATGATTTTCCACTGTATCGTGCAGGAGGGGTCGATCCGCGGCGCCGCCCGCCGGCTCGAGATGTCGGCCCCGACCGTGAGCCTGGCCCTCAAGCAGCTGGAGCAGACCCTGGGACTGGCGCTGTTTCGGCGCACCACCCGCAGCATGGAGCTGACCGAGGCGGGGCAGCAGCTGCACGATCAGACCGGCCACGCCATGGCGACGCTCGATGGCGCCCTGGAGCGGGTCGGGCAGCATGGCCGCGCCCCCGCCGGCAAGGTGCGCGTGACCCTACCCCGCTTCGTGTTCCAGAGCTTCCTGCAGCCGCTCTATGCCGGTTTCTGCCGCCAATACCCCGAGATCGAGCTGGAACTGCACCTCTCGGACGCCACGGTTGACATCCTGCGGGAGGGGATAGATCTCGGCATTCGCTCAGGCGACAGAGTCGACGAGGGCATGGTGGCGCGGCCGCTGAGCGGCCCCCTGCGCGAGGCGCTGTTCGCCTCCCCCGACTACCTGGCCCGGCACGGCGAGCCGATGACGCCGGCGCAGCTCAGCGAACATCGGCTGATCCGCTACCGCTTCACCACCTCCAACCGCCTGTCAGCGCTGCGGCTGGCCCTCGACGACAACACGCCAGCCCCGGAGATGGGCACGGCGCTTATCGTCAACGACACCGACGCCATGATCGATGCCGCCAGGCAGGGGCTGGGCATCGGCAAGATGATCGAGCCGGTGGCAACCCCCCATCTCGCTGCCGGCACCCTGATGCCTGTGCTGGAGTCCTGGTGGGTGACCCACCCCGGCCTGCACCTCTACTACCGGCGGGAAAGCGCCCAGACCGGCCGGGTACGCGCCCTGATCGACTACCTGCTGGCCCATCGAATGCAACCATAAGCGGCAGCCTTCATCAGGCAGTGGTCTGCACCAGATACCATCACCCCATGCGGGGTAAACTGGCGCGGCGTAATTGGACGAACGTGAGGCTGTTGTGCTGGTTGTTGCCGTGAGTCAGGGTTGGCCAGTCGGAGGGGAAACTCGGCTGGCCATTATGGCGAGAGAATCTATTTACGCGAACGTTCGATTACGCCTGCGGCTAATAGAACCTACGGATTCTTGCCACCGAATCGAAATTACGAGTAAGTTAAGGGCTCCATGGTGCCCAAAATGCAGGTATCCCAGCGTTCACTTAAGAAATGAAATTTGCAGTGATTTTCAATTGTTAACATTGAGGGGAATATGACACTTATTGTTGCTGGTTATAATTCACAGGCTTTACATGTGGGCGATAATGGAATTTTCGTTGTGTCAGACTCTAGTATTACTAGCGGTGGAAGAATTCTAGTTAGAGGGTTTAAAAAAGTTATAGAAATGCCAATTCGAGTTATGCGGCCATTATTCAATGATGGATGGTTTCATAATTATTATGGTTTTCAATATGAGGGGACATGTTTAATTGCTTTTGCAGGTAGTACTTTAGTCGCTCAACACATTATTAATTCAATAAGAAATCATTTGTCGGAGTTGTATCCTATTCATGAAAATAGAGAATACTTACTGGCTATGTCTTGTGAGAAAGAACGGCTCTTACATAACAATGTATATTGTGAAGAAAATATGTTTCTTGATGAGCATGTAATTCCACTAATTACTCTGAGTTTTCTTTCTGATGTAGTTGAGCATTCAATACAGGCTGTATTGGATCATGCGAAGACACATGATGGGATGAAGGATAATTTCACTGCATTCAAATCTGAATTTATATTTGGCGCACGATGTCCATCTACAAATGAATTAGGCTTGTTTCAGTTCGAAATAATAGAGGATGAAATTCGTGGGGCATTGGTAAAAAAGACCAAAGTGTCAAAGGGAGATATCGCTGTCATTGGAATGAGAACCCTCTATGCTGCTGATGCACAAATAGAATTTAACGACGCGCTAGAAAAAAGGGAGAGTGTTGAAATTAAAATGCTTAACTTCGTGTCTAAAGCCATAGACTCACAAAATGAAATAGGTGTATTTGATATAGGTAAGCCATGCGCTTTATATAAATTCAACGGCGGAACAGTCAAGTTATGTGAGAGAATTAAAGAATGAAAGGTAAGAATGTGGCATATGGATGATATTTTATAAAAAACGGCGCCTTAACGGCGCCGTTTTTAATATCACTTACTCAACCAGAATCACTGCAGCAGGGAGATATCCGCCACTTGCAGGAACAGGTTGCGCAGGTTGTTGAGCAGCGCCAGACGGTTGGCCTTGAGGGCCTCGTCGTCGGCCATCACCATCACCTCGTTGAAGAAGGTATCGACCGGCTCGCGCAGGGCGGCCAGACGGGTGAGGGCGGCCTGATAGTCACCGGCAGCGAACAGCGGGGCCAGTTCGGCCTGCAGGGCGGTAACCTGGGTGGCCAGCGCCTGCTCGGCAGCGTCCTGCAACAGTTCGGTTTTGACGGCAGTCGGCAGATCGCCTTCGACCTTGGCCAGGATGTTGCTGACGCGCTTGTTGGCGGCAGCCAGGGCCAGGGCGGCATCCAGGGTGCGGAAGTGGCTGACGGCCTTGACGCGGCGATCGAAGTCCAGCGGACGGGTCGGGCGGCGGGCCAGCACGGCCAGCACCACGTCGGCACCTATGCCTTCGTCCTGATAGGCGGCGCGGAAGCGGCCCAGCATAAAGTCGACCACGTCGGTGACGACTGTCTTGTTGGTGAGCTTGTCACCGTAGACGCTGACGGCCTCTTCGACCAGCTCCACCAGATCCAGATCCAGCTGCTTCTCGGTCATGATGCGCAGGGCACCGATGGCGGCGCGGCGCAGGGCGAACGGATCCTTGTCACCCTTGGGCAGCATACCGATGCCGAAGATGCCGGCCAGGGTGTCGAACTTGTCGGCCAGGGCCACGGCGCAGGAGACCAGGCCGGACGGCAGCGCATCGCCGGCGAAGCGCGGCATGTACTGCTCGTTCAGGGCCAGGGCCACCGCTTCGGCTTCGCCGTCGTGACGGGCGTAGTGCATCCCCATGACACCCTGGGTGTCGGTGAACTCGCCGACCATGTTGGTCATCAGATCGCACTTGGAGAGCAGACCGGCACGCTGGGCCTGGCCCACGTCGGCACCGACCTTGGCGGCGATGAAGCCGGCCATGGCCTCGATGCGGGCGGCCTTGGCACGCACGGTCCCCAGCTGCTGCTGGAACAGCACGGTCTCGAGGCGCGGCAGGTGGTCGGCCAGCTTCTGCTTGAGGTCGGTCTTGAAGAAGAACTCGGCGTCAGACAGACGGGGACGCACCACCTTCTCGTTGCCGCTGATGATCTGGCTCGGGTCCTTGGACTCGATGTTGGTGACGAAGATGAACTTCGGCAGCAGCTTGCCGCTTTTGTCGTAGACCGGGAAGTACTTCTGGTCACCCTTCATGGTGTGCACCAGGGCCTCGGCCGGAACGGCCAGGAACTTCTCTTCGAAGTTGGCGGTCAGCACCACGGGCCATTCGACCAGGGCGGTGACCTCTTCCAGCAGGGCGTCGTCCAGATCGGCCACGCCACCGAAGGCGGCCGCGGCGGCCTCGACGTCAGCCTTGATCTTGGCCTTGCGCGCCATAAAGTCGGCGATGACCTTGCCGCGCTCCTGCAGGATCTGCGGGTACTGGCTGGCGTTGTCGATGGTGATCTCGCTCTCGCCCATGAAGCGGTGGCCGCGCAGGGTGCGGGCGGAGTCGATACCCAGAATGTGGGCGGGGACCAGATCCCCATCCAGCAGCAGGGTCACGGTGAAGACAGGACGCACGAACTGGATGGTCTTGTCGCCCCAGCGCATCATCTTGGGGATGGGCAGCTTGGCCAGAGATGAAGCGACAAGCTCACCCAGCAGTTCGCGGGCCGGACGGCCTTCGACGCGGGCATTGTGAACCAGCCACTCGCCCTTGTCGGTGATCAGACGCTCGGCCTGCTCGACTGTGATGCCGTTGCCACGGGCCCAGCCTTCGGCGGCCTTGGTCGGCTTGCCGTCGGCATCGAACGCCTGGGCCACGGCCGGGCCGCGTTTCTCGACGCTCTTGCTCGGCTGCTCGGCGGCCAGTGCGCTCACCTTCAGCGCCAGACGGCGCGGTGAGGCGAACCACTCGACGTCGCCGAAGGCCAGGTCGGCCTTGGTCAGTTCGCTCTTGAGGTTGTCGGCAAAGGCTTCGGCCAGGGAGCGCAGGGCCTTGGGGGGCAGCTCGGCGGTGCCGATCTCTACCAGAAATGTATGTTGTGCCATGTCCGTTCCTTAACCTTGCTGCTCGTTATTGCCACGCTGGCACATCGGGAAGCCCAGCGCCTCGCGGGAGGCGTAGTAGGCCTCGGCCACGGCCTTGGTCAGGGTGCGAATGCGCAGGATGTAGCGCTGACGCTCGGTGACCGAGATGGCCTTGCGGGCATCCAGCAGGTTGAAGGAGTGCGCGGCCTTGAGGATGCGCTCGTAGGCGGGCAGCGGCAGCGGCTTCTCCAGTGCCAGCAGGGACTGGGCTTCCTTCTCGTACTGCTCGAAGCAGTGGAACAGGAACTCCACGTCGGCGTGCTCGAAGTTGTAGGTGGACTGCTCCACCTCGTTCTGGTGGAAGACGTCACCGTAGGTGGTCTTGCCCAGGGGGCCGTCAGACCAGACCAGGTCGTAGACGCTGTCCACGCCCTGGATGTACATGGCCAGACGCTCGAGACCATAGGTGATCTCGCCGGTGACCGGCTTGCACTCGAGGCCGCCCACCTGCTGGAAGTAGGTGAACTGGGTCACTTCCATGCCGTTCAGCCACACTTCCCAGCCCAGACCCCAGGCGCCCAGGGTCGGGTTTTCCCAGTTGTCTTCCACGAAGCGGATGTCGTGGATCTCGGGATCCATGCCCAGCTCTTTCAGGGAGCCGAGGTAGAGTTCCTGGATGTTGTCGGGGGACGGCTTGATGATCACCTGGAACTGGTAGTAGTGCTGCAGGCGGTTCGGGTTCTCACCGTAGCGGCCGTCAGTCGGACGGCGGGACGGTTGCACGTAGGCGCAGGCGATGGGCTCCGGGCCCAGGGCGCGCAGGCAGGTCATGGGGTGGGAGGTACCGGCACCCACTTCCATATCCAGCGGCTGAATGATGGTACAGCCCTGGCGGGACCAATAGTCCTGCAACTGCAGGATCAGGCCCTGAAAGGTTTTGACATCGAATTTTTGCATAGTGTTTTTCGCGCGAAATGAAATCAGAGCAAGATTTGCTGAATGTGAACCGAGGGAGTATACCGTCTGGCATGGTCGGATAATAGGCGAAATTACAGGGGATTAGTGGGGCTATGCTGCCGCTTGCCCTATGATGTCGCCAGCGGAAGCGGCCTGTGGATGGCCGATGAAATGACAGGGGAGAGGAAATGGAACTGCGCTGCGCCTGGGTGACCAAGGACCCGGAATACATCGAATACCATGACAAGCAGTGGGGCAGGCCGGTGTATGACCCGCGCGAGCTGTTTGCCAAGCTCTGCCTCGATGGCCAGCAGGCGGGGCTGTCGTGGATCACCATCCTCAAGCGCACCGAGAGCTACCATCGCGCCTATGCGGACTTCGATCCGGTGCGCATCGCCCAGTTCGACGACCGGGATGTGGAGCGGCTGATGCAGGACAGCGGCATCATCCGCAACCGGCTCAAGGTGCAGTCGATCATCAAAAATGCCCGCGCCTATCTGGCGCTGGAGGCCGAAGGCATCGACTTTGTCGATTATCTGTGGGGCTTCGTGGGCGGCGCCCCCATGGTCAACCGGCGCCAGGGGAATGGCGACATTCCGGCGACCTCGCCGGAGTCGGATGCCATGTCAAAAGCCTTGAAAAAACGCGGCTTTACCTTCGTCGGCAGCACCATCTGCTACGCCTTTATGCAGGCGGTGGGCATGGTGAACGATCACCTGGTGACCTGCCCCTGTCACGCCGAATGCCAGCAAGCGATGCCGGAGTGAATGGGGGAGTGAGCGAAGAAGGGAGGCCTGGGCCTCCCTTCTTCTTTGGGCCCGAATCAGCAGGGTTGAAGGACCTGGCTCAGCGCCTCGCGCACCTCGAGGATGTCTCTGCCGGGGCTTGCAAGGCCACCTGTGTCACCCTGGTCGGTGCCTCGGGATGCCGGTGGTTGCCAAGATGAACGAGCATGGCTGGCTGGTCCCTGCCATGCCAGAAGCCGCCACCGTGGGGAGCCCATTTTCGCTGCCGGTACAGCCGGCATACAGTCGTGGCTGCCCAGAATCGGGATATCCATCACGAGGATTTCCCTATGTCACTGAATTCATTCCGCCCCCGTACCCTCGCCAGCCTGCTGCTGGCCAGTTGCTCCCTGCTGGCGACCCTGCCCGCCCAGGCGACCGATCGCCAGGACTCCCGCGACGTGCGCCAGGAGGTGCGTCCCGAGATCCGCGACGCCAAGCAGGATTGCCGCGAGAACGACCAGAAGGACAACTACGAGTGCCGCCAGGACAAGCGTGAGGTGAAGCAGGACGTGCGCGAGAAGGCCCGCGACGTCAAGTACTGATCCCCGTGACCGCCCCGACGTCCGTCCATCCATACAGGAGCCTCGACATGAAGACCTCAACTCCTCGCTTTGGCCGTAGCGCGTTGCTGTCAGCCCTGCTGGCCGGTTGCACCCTGTTGGTGGCCCTGCCGGCCCAGGCCACCGAACAAGCCCAGCAACGCCGCGACGCGCGGGATCTGCGCCAGGAAGTCCGCCAGGAGTCCCGCGAACAGAAGCGCGACTGCCGCCAGGAAGAGTTCCTTGGCAATGCCGATTGCCGTCAGGAGCATCGCCACCACAAGCAAGATGCCCGTGAAGCGGCTCGTGATATCAAGTATTGAGGCCGGGAGCATTCCCCCGCCGTCAACCCTTATTGGAGTTCCCATGACCATTGCCATCTCTCGCCTGGGCGCCGCCCTGCTGACCGCCTGCACCCTGCTTGCCGCCGTACCGGCCCAGGCCACCAATCAGGGCGAGCAGCGCCAGGATGCCCGTGACATCCGCCAGGACAGCCGTCAGGAGTCCCGCGATGCCAAGCAGGAGTGCCGCGAGGGGCTGGTCGGCAATGCCGACTGCCGCCAGGACCATCGCGACAGCAAGCAGGACGCCCGCGACGAGGCGCGCGACGTCAAGTACTGATGTGCCGGGCCCCACCGGGCTCGGTGTATAATTGAGAGACGCCGATCCGCTGCGTTTCATCCCTTTCAGGAGTCATCATGAAGAAATTTGTATTCATGCTGCTGGCGGCCACCGCCCTGTCGACGGTACTGCCCGTGCAAGCCACCGAGCAGGCCAGGCAGCGGCGCGAGGCCCGCGATGTGCGTCAGGACACCCGTCAGGAATCCCGCGACGCCAAGCAGGAGTGCCGCGAGGGGCTGGTCGGCAACGCCGACTGCCGCCAGGAACACCGCGAGAACAAGCAGGAAGGGCGAGACCAGGCCCGCGACATCAAATATTGATGCCCGACCTGCAGGGTGCAGGTTCCGCCATCTTTGCGCCACAAGGAGACCCGGTTTCCTTGTGGCGCTTTGTCGATCCTCAGCGTCACACTCTGGCGCCTCTCTGGGTTAGAATGCGCGGCCATCGGCTAGCGTCGTTCTTTTTCGGAGATTTTTCATGCATTTCAAGAAACTGGTTCCTGCCCTTGCCCTGACCGTCGCCATCACTGGCTGCACCACCAACCCCTATACCGGTGAATCCCAGACCTCCAAGGGGGCCTGGGGCGCGCTGGCCGGTGCGGCGACCGGCGCCGCCGTGGGGGCACTCTCCTCCAGCAAGGGGGATCGTAAGAAGGGCATCCTGACCGGCGTGGCGGCCGGTGCGGCCCTGGGTGGCGGTATCGGTTACTACATGGACGTGCAGGAGGCCAAGCTGCGCGAGAAGCTGCAAGGCACCGGGGTCAGTGTGACCCGCAACGGTGACGAGCTGATCCTGAACATGCCGAACAACGTCACCTTCGACAGCTCCAGCGCCCAGCTAAAGGCGGCCGGTGCCAACACCCTGTCCGGCGTGGCCATGGTGGTGGCCGAGTTCGACAAGACCCGGCTGAACGTGGTCGGTCACACCGACAGCACCGGCTCCCGCGAGCTGAACATGAAGCTCTCCCGCGATCGCGCCGATGCCGTCGCCGCCCAGCTGATCGGTCAGGGCGTGGCGGGCAGCCGCATCGCCATCAGCGGTGTGGGCCCGGATCAGCCGGTGGCCACCAACAGCACCGCCGAGGGCAAGGCCCAGAACCGCCGGGTGACCATCACCCTGACCCCGACCGCCTAAGCGGCCCGGTTCGCGCCAAATAAAGAGGCCCCGCCAGTCATGGCGGGGCCTCTTGCTATCTCAGACTGGGCGGGCGGCTCAGACAGCGGCGGTCAGCTGCACTTCCACCTTGTAGCCTTCGTGGGCGAGGCGGGCCTGTACGCAAGCTCTAACCGGGGCTGTACCCGCAGGGATCCAGGCGTCCCACTGGGCGTTGAAGGCTCCGATATCGGCGATGTCTTTGAGATAGATGTTGGCCATCAGTATCTTGTCGACGCCGGAGCCGCTGGCTTCCAACAGACGCTGCAGGCTTTCCAGCACCTCACGGGTCTGCTGGTGAATGTCGGCCTCGTCGGTGGCGGGCACTTCCACCACATAGAGGGTGCCGTTGTGGATGACAACATCAGACCAGCGGGCCGTGGTGCCGATTCGGGTAATCGTCATGGATTGCTCCGGTACTGGGCTTATTGACCCTTGCGGATCAGATAGCGATAAGGGGCCTGCTCTGTCTCGCTGGCGACCAGGGTGTGGTCCATGAAGCGGCAGAAGCTGGGAATGTCGCGGGTGGTGGAGGGATCGTCGGCGCTGACCAGCAGGGTCTCTCCCTCGGCCATCAGCCGCACTTTCTTGCGAACCATCATCACGGGTTCCGGGCAACGAAGCCCGATTGCGTCCAACTCATGAGTTGCGTCGCAGAATAAAGCACTCATCAATAATCAACCTTCAACCAATTCAGCCAGCAATGATACTCACGGCGAAAAAATAATCAAACCACGGTGCGGTTATGCAGCATATGCTACCAAAATGTGAACCGGCTCTACCCAGGCTCCGCTCGATGAGTAATATAAAAATTGAACCATATTCAACAAGGAGGTGTGAATATGCAGGTCTCCTACGGCAGATTGCAAGCCTACGCGGGCATGGGGTTCTTGTCGTTCGCCATGATAGTGCTGGGCAGCCCGATCGGTAATACCGGTACCTGGTTCGGCTCCATGGTGATGATAGGGCTGGGGCTCTGGATCGAGCTCAGCGACTATTACGACGAGGATGAGGACGAGAACGATCCCTCCTGAGAGCCAGGCTCTCGGCATTCAAAGGCGGACAGGTTCCGCCTTTGTCATTTCTGCTCCGCGCCGGATCGGGTCGAGCGCATGGCGCGCTCCAGCTGCAGCGCCGTCTGCTCCGGGTTGGCCCTGGCATCGTTGAAGAAACTGCTCAGCACATCCATGATCCCCTGACGCATGTTGGTCGGCACCGCCATCCCCTCCGCCATGCTGGGCAGCAGGTTGTCCTGCTGCTCGGCGTGGAGGAAATCCTGATAGGAGCGGATGGCGCAGCGGTCAAACTTGCTCATGTCCGGCTTGATGAGCGCCGGGATGGAGCCCTTCACCCGGTTGAACTCCTCCTGGAATCTCGGCGTCATCAGCAGCCTGGCCAGCTCGCCCTGGGCCTGCAGCTGGGCGGGGTCCCGCTGCTTGAACATGGCGATGGAGTCGAGGTTGTAGCTGAACAGCCCGGCACTGCCGGGGCTCGGCAGGCACTCGATATCCTCACCGGGCCGGTAGTTGCCGGCGCTCAGCTCCCCCTTGACCCAGTCCCCCATCACCTGCATGGCGGCACCGCCGCTCTCCAGCAGGTTGGTGGCCTGGTGCCACTTCAGGCCGGCGTATTTCTCCGGCACATAGGCGCGCAGCTGCTGGAAGCGGGTCAGCACCCGCACCATGTCGGGGCCGGTCAGGGTGGCGCTGTCCTGTTCGAGGAAGGCCTTGCGGTAGAAGATCTTGCCCCCTTCGCCGAGGGCTACCGTCTCGAACAGCACCGCGAGCTGCCAGGGTTCGTTGCCGATGGCGAGCGGGGTGATGCCTTTCTCCTTGAACTGTTCCGCCACCGCCACGAACTGGGCCCAGTCGGTGGGAGGCCTGAGCCCCAGCCGCTCGAACGCCTTGCGGTTGAGCCACAGCCAGTTGACCCTGTGGATGCCGGTGGGCACCGCCATCAGGGCGCCGTTCTGGCTCAGGGTCTCCCGCACCATGGGCGGCAGTTGCGGGTACCAGCCGAGGTGTTCGGCCATGGGGGTGAGATCGCGCAGGAAGCCCAGACTGCCCCACTCGTGCAGCTCGTACCCCTTGAGGTGGGCCGCCTCCGGCGGGTTGGCCGCCAGGGCCCGGCTCTTGAGCACCGTCATGGCGCTCTTGCCGCCCCCGCCCTGCACCGCGAAGTCGTTCCACTGGTTGCCCTGCTCGGCCCATTCCGACTTGAGCACTTCCACCGCCTTGGCCTCGCCGCCGGAGGTCCACCAGTGCAACACCTCCACCTGGGAGGCGCGAACGGGCAGGGAGAGCAGGGCGATGACAGAAAACGACAACCACTTCATACATTACTGCCTTGGTAGGGAGAGGGTGGCCTGCAGGCCGCCCTGGGGGCGATTTTCCAGCACCAGATCGCCGCCGTGGGCGTGGGCGATGTTGCGGGCGATGCCAAGGCCCAGCCCGGTCCCGGAGGGGTCGTTGCTGAGGCGATAGTAGGGCTCGAAGATGCGTTCGAACTGATCTTCCGGCAGGCCGGGGCCCTCGTCCATGATGAAGAGGATCAGCATCTCCTCGTCATCCATGATGATGACGCGCACCCTCTGGCCGTACTTGATGCCGTTGTCCACCAGGTTGCCGATGCAACGCTTGAGAGCCAGCAGCTTGCCGCGGTAGGGCCACTTGCAGTGCCCCTCTATGGTGAGCAGATCCTCGTGCAGGTTCATGGACTCCGCCATCTGCTCCAGCAGGGCGTTGATGTCGATCTGCTCGAGGTTCTCGTGGATGTCGGTCTCCTTCACCGTCTGCAGCGCCCCTTTCACCATCAGCTCCAGCTCGTCGAGATCCTTGTTGAACTTGGCGATCTGCACCTCGTCGTCCAGCAGCTCGACTCGCAGCCGCAGCCGGGTGATGGGGGTTTTGAGATCGTGGGAGATGGAGCTGAACAGCCGCTCCCGATCGTCGATGAAGCGGCGGATGCGTTGCTGCATGATGTTGAAGGCGCGGGTCGCGGCCACGATCTCGGAGGCTCCCTCCTCTTTGAGCGACGGCTGGTCGATGTCCTTGCCGAGGTTGACCGCCGCCTTGGCCAGCCGGCGCAGGGGGCGGGTCTGCCAGCGCACCAGCATGAAGGTGAAGAAGCAGAGGAAGACCGTCATCAGGGCGATGAAGCGCACTTGGTTGCTCGGCATCACGGTGTCGTCCAGCGTCATATAGGGGGCGGGCAGCAGGGCCGCCAAGTAGAGCCACTCCCCCGGCTCTATCTCGATCTGGGTCACCAGCACCGGCGGATTGATGGGCTCCAGTGACAGGGTGTAGCGGGCCCAGGAGGAGGGGAGGTCCGCCAGCAGGGTGTCGTTGTTGAAGACGTGCAGCTCCTCGGGACGGGAGAAGTCCACCTTGATGGCCATGGCGTCGGAGAGCTTGCGGGTCAGCACCTCCTGCACCTCCTTCAGCACCAGCGTCTTGCGCTCGCTGTCGGGGATGGCGCTGATGTGGATCTCCTCCTCGTTCAGGGACACGAAGAAGCGGCTGCCCCCCATGTTGCGCAGCTGATCCAGCGCGATGTGGCGGTACTGCAGCGGCAGGGACTTGAAGAAGTTGACGGTGGAGGCGGCCGACAGCGCCAGGTTGCGGGTGGTGCTGAGCATGCCCTCCAGCTCCCGCTTCTGGATCTGCTGCATCCAGATGCCGGTGAGTATGGTCTGGGAGAGCAGGATGGCGAGCAGCAACAGCAGCAGCATCCGTGACAGCAGGGAGCGGGGCACCAGGGCACGCCAGAACCATCTCGTTCTCACGGATTTTCGCGCCTCTTGTCGATCAGCATGGGGTGGTTACCTCTGCGCCTTGCCGTTGACCCGTCATGGGCCTCTCTTTTGCCGTTCAAGGCCACTCGTGCCTCTCGCCGTACAGCCTGCCTGTTACGGGATCTCGTGGACTTCGGCGATCAGCATATAGCCGCTGCCACGTATGGTCTTGATGATGCGCGGGCTCTTGCCGTTGTCACCCAGCTTCTGGCGCAACCGGCTGATCTGCACGTCGATGCCGCGCTCCATGGGCAGGCTCTCGCGACCGCGGGTGGCGTCCGAGATGGTATCCCTGTCCAGCACCACGCCGGGCTGCTGCAGGAACATGCCGAGCAGCATGGCGTCGCTGCCGGAGAGGTCCAGCAGGCTGCCGTCGTCGTGGGTCAGCTGGTGGCTCAGGGTGTCCAGGGTCCACTCGGCAAAGCGCAGCCGGCGGCTCGGCTCCTTCTCCTTCTCCGGCTGGCGGAATTCGGCGCGGCGCAGCAGCGCCTTGATGCGGGCCTGCAGCTCGCGCGGGCTGAACGGCTTGGCGATGTAGTCGTCGGCGCCAAGCTCCAGGCCGATCACCCTATCCGCCTCGTCGGAGGCGGCGGTCAGCATGATGATGGGTACCTGGGAGTCGCGACGGATCTGCTGGCAGAGGGTAAAGCCGTCGTCGCCGGGCATCATGATGTCCAGAATGATGAGGTCCGGGCTGTGCTGGGCGAGTTGCTGGCGCATCTCGTTGCCCTCTGCCGCGGTCAATACCTGAAAGCCCGCCCGGGTCAGGTATTCGTTGAGCAGCTCGCGGATCTCCTGATCGTCGTCGACGATAAGCAGTTGTTTGCTCGTTGACATATGTATGTGCATCCACCCATTTTTTTGTGCAGATTGAACCTGTCGGGGGAGCAAAAAGCAAGCAAGGCCCCCCTCTAATGTGAAGTTATGGGCAATATAGCCCCCGGATTGACCCCGATCGCGGGAAAAGAATAAAAAAGGCCGACCCAAACGGGCCGGCCAACACGCAGATTCCGACGACAGGAGTGCACCCCGTGTGGCGCACTCCACAGACTCGATAACGGGGTCGCAAAGGCGGCCCCAACACCTGTGATGGGGCCCGCTGCGCCGGGATGCAGGGGCGGGCCCGTGTCTGTTGTTTCCCCCTGACCGGCGAGCCGGCCAGGGCGTTACTTACACTCGTTCGAAGACGGTGGAAATGCCCTGACCCAGGCCGATGCACATGGTGGCCACCCCCAGGGTCGCATCCTTCTCCTCCATCAGATTGATGAGGGTAGTGGAGATGCGGGCGCCGGAGCAGCCGAGGGGGTGACCCAGCGCAATGGCGCCACCGTTCAGGTTCACCTTCTCGTCCACCAGATCCTGCAGACCGAGATCCTTCACGCAGGGCAGGGACTGGGCGGCAAACGCCTCGTTCAGCTCGAACAGGTCGATGTCGCCGACGGTCAGACCGGCCCGTTTGAGCGCCTTCTGGGTCGCCGGCACCGGGCCGTAACCCATGATGGCGGCGTCGCAGCCGGCGATGGCCATGGCGCGCACGCGGGCGCGCGGGGTGAGGCCGAGGGCCTTGGCTCTGTCCGCACTCATCACCAGCATGGCGGCAGCGCCATCGGACAGCGCCGAGGAGCTGCCGGCGGTGACGGTGCCGTTGACCGGGTCGAACACCGGGCGCAGCTGGCTCAGAGTCTCGACCGTGGTCTCCGGGCGGATCACTTCGTCGTAGTCGTAGAAGAAGCGGGCGCCGCTGGCGTCATGGCCTTCCAGCCCGACGATCTCCCTGGCAAAACGCCCTTCCACGGTGGCGGCGTGGGCGCGGCGGTGGGAGCGGGCGGCAAACTCGTCCTGCTGCTGGCGGCTGATGCCGTGCAACTTGCCGAGCATCTCGGCGGTCAACCCCATCATGCCGGAGGCTTTCGCCACCGACTTCGCCATGCCGGGGTGGAAGTCGACGCCGTGGCTCATGGGCACGTGACCCATGTGCTCGACGCCGCCGATGATGAAGATATCCCCATCACCCACCTGGATGGCGCGGGAGGCGTCGTGCAGCGCCTGCATGCTGGAGCCGCACAGACGGTTGACGGTGACCGCCCCCACCTGCTTCGGAATACCGGCCAGCAGTGCGGCGTTGCGGGCGATGTTGAAGCCCTGCTCCAGGGTCTGCTGCACGCAGCCCCAGTAGATATCCTCGATCTCGTTCGGGTCGAGGTTGGGGTTGCGCAGCAGGATGGATGTCATCAGGTGCGCGGACAAGTCTTCTGCACGCACGTTGCGGAAGGCGCCGCCCTTGGACCGGCCCATCGGGGTCCGGATACAGTCGACAATGACTACGTCTTTCATGAATGGATCTCCTTTCCGCAATCAGTAGAAGGTTTTGCCCTGGGCGGCCATCTCGCGCAAGCGGTCGCTGACGCGGTAGAGCGGGCCCAAGTCGGCATACTGGTCGGCCATGGCCACGTAGCGATCCAGACCAATGGTGTCCAGATAGCGGAACACGCCGCCGCGGAAGGGAGGGAAGCCCAGACCGTAGACCAGTGCGATGTCGGCTTCGGCTGGCGTGGCGACGATGCCCTCTTCCAGACAGAGCACCACCTCGTTGATCATCGGGATCATCATGCGAGCGATGATGGCGTCCTTGTCGAAATCCTGTTTCGGCTTGGCGATGGGGGCCAGCAGCTCGTAGCTGGCGGCGTCGGCCACCTTCTTCGGCTTGCCCTTCTTGTCCTGCTCGTAGGCGTAGAAGCCCTTGCCGTTCTTCTGACCGAAGCGGTTCACTTCGTACATCACGTCGATGGCGGTACGACCATCCTTGCTCATGCGCGCCGGGAAGCCCTGCGCCATCACGTCACCGGCGTGGTGGCCGGTGTCGATGCCGACCACGTCCAGCAGGTAGGCGGGGCCCATGGGCCAGCCGAACTCCTTCTCCATCACCTTGTCGACGGCGGCGAAGTCGGCACCATCGGCGACCAGCTTGTTGAAGCCGAAGAAGTAGGGGAACAGCACCCGGTTGACGAAGAAGCCCGGACAGTCGTTGACCACGACCGGGGACTTGCCCATGGCGGCGGCATAGGCCACCACGCGGTTGATGGTTTCATCGGAGGTCTGCTCGCCGCGGATGATCTCCACCAGTGGCATGCGGTGCACCGGGTTGAAGAAGTGCATGCCGCAGAAGCTCTGCGGGCGCTTCAGCCCCTTGGCCAGCAGGGAGATGGGAATGGTGGAGGTGTTGCTGGCGAGCACGGCGTCTTCGCCGATCACGCCTTCCACTTCGCCCAGTACGGCGGCCTTCACTTTCGGGTTCTCGACCACGGCTTCGACCACCACATCCACATGCTTGACGTTGTCATAGCTGAGGGTCGGGGTGATGGCGGAGAGCACCTGGCCCATCTTGATGCCGTCGATGCGACCCTTCTCGAGCTGGCCGTTGAGCAGCTTGGTGGCCTCATTCATACCAAGTGCCAGCGCCTTCTCGTTGATGTCCTTCATCACCGCCGGGATGCCCTTGCTGGCGGACTGGTAGGCGATGCCGCCCCCCATGATGCCGGCACCCATTACGGCGGCGTGGCCAGTGGCCTTGCTTGCCTGCTTGGCAGCCTTCTTGGCCAGCGCCTTGATGTGCTGATCGTTCAGGAAGATACCGACCAGCGCCTTGGCCACGTCGGTCTTGGCCAGCTTGATGAAGGTGGCGGCTTCGGCGGCCAGCGCGTCGTCACGACCCATGCCGGCGGCGGCTTCCACCGTCTTCACGGCGGCCATGGGGGCCGGATAGTGTTTGCCCGCCACGGCGGCAACCATGCCGGCGGCGGTGGTGAAGCTCATCATGGCTTCCAGCTTGGAGAGGCGCAGCGGGGCCTTCTTGGCGGCGCGGCGGCCCTGCCAGTCCAGCTTGCCCGCGATGGCGTCTTTGATCATTTGCAGCGCAGCGCTCTGCAGCGCCTCTGGCGCGACCACGGCGTCGATGGCACCCACCTTGAGGGCGTCATCGGCACGGACATCCTTGCCGGTGGTGATCCACTCCAGCGCGTTGTCGGCACCGATCACCCGTGGCAGGCGGACGGTGCCGCCAAAGCCCGGCATGATGCCGAGTTTGGTCTCGGGCAGGCCGATCTTGGCGCTGGTGTCGGCCAGGCGGAAGTCGGTGGAGAGGATGGTCTCGCAGCCGCCGCCCAGGGCGTGGCCCTTGATGGCGGAGAGGGTCGGCACCGGCAGATCTTCGATGGCGCTGAAGATGTCGTTGGCCTTTTTCAGCCAGCCGAGCAGATCTTCCTGCGGCAGATCGAACAGTTCCAGGAATTCGGTGATGTCGGCGCCGACGATGAAGGCGTCTTTGCCGGAGGTGAGGATCAGACCCTTCAAATCGGCTTGTTGCTGTAATGCGGCGATCGCTTCGCTCAGGGAGAGCAGGGTGGCGCGATCCAGCTTGTTGACTGAACCCGGGGCATCGAACCTCAGTTCGGCAATGCCGTCTTCGAGGTAGCTGACCGTCAGGGTTTCGCCTTGGTAGATCATGAGAGTGTCTCCTTGTTCCCACTCTGTGGGGAATGGTGCTCCTTTATCCCCAGCAGGGGGCGAGGCTCACTATTGATCCAAAAGGAGACATTTTCAACACCTATTTAAAACATTTGTTTAACAGTTGTCGAGTAAAAGCTCTCCATCACGGAATGGACAAGAGAGAGGCGCCTTGCGGCGCCTCGGATGGATGTGAGTTTGTTATCAACTGGCCAGTTCGGGACGATCGCGATACTGGTTCAGCACCTCGGGATCGGCGAGGGCATGAGTGTTGTTGACGGGCCTGTTGTGCACCACTTCCCGCACCGCCAGCTCCACAATCTTGCCGGACTTGGTACGGGGGATGGCATCCACCTGCAGGATGCGGGCGGGCACGTGACGGGCGGTGCAGTGCTGGCGCACCTGCTGGCGGATGCGCTCGCGCAGCGCTTCGTCCAGCATGAGACCTGGCTTGAGCTTGACGAACAGCACTACCCGCTCGTCCTGCTGCCATTGCTGGCCGATGACGATGCTCTCCTCCACTTCGTCGAGCTGCTCGACATAGCGGTAAATTTCGCTGGTGCCGATGCGCACGCCGCCCGGGTTGAGGGTGGCGTCGGAGCGGCCGTAGAACAGGACGCCGCCGGTCGGGGTCAGCTCGATCCAGTCGCCGTGGCACCAGACGTTGTCGAACCGCTCGAAGTAGGCGGCGTGGTACTTGTCGCCGCTCTCGTCCCCCCAGAAGCCGATGGGCTGTGCCGGGAAGGGTTTGGTACAGACCAGCTCGCCCTTCTCCCCCTGTACCGGCTGGCCCGCTTCGTTGAACACCTGTACCGCGAGGCCGAGGCCGCGCCCCTGGCTCTCGCCGCGGTAGACGGGGCTGAGCGGGTTGCCGATGACGAAGCAGGAGCAGATGTCGGTGCCACCGGAGATGGAACTGAGCTGCACGTCTTGCTTGATCTGCTGATAGACGTAGTCGAACCCCTCCGGCGACAGCACTGAGCCGGTGCTGCAGATCAGTCGCAGTTGTGGCAGCTGGTGGGTCTTGATGGGGGCATAGCCCTGCTTGTGCAGGGCGTCGAGGTACTTGGCAGAGGTGCCGAACAGGGCGACCTCTTCGTCGCGGGCGAGATCCCAGAGCACGTTGCCGTCCGGGTAGAAGGGAGAGCCGTCGTAGAGCACCAGAGTCGCGCCGGAGGCGAGGGCGCTGACCAGCCAGTTCCACATCATCCAGCCACAGGTGGTGAAGTAGAAGATCCGCTCCCCCGGCTTGATGTCGCAGTGCAGCTGGTGCTCTTTCAGATGTTGCAGCAGGGTGCCGCCTATGCCGTGCACGATGCACTTGGGCTTGCCGGTGGTGCCGGACGAATAGAGGATGTAGAGCGGATCGTTGAAGGCCATGGGCTCGAAGGCGAGCTGGGCGCTGGGCTGACTGGCCAGCACCTGCTGCCAGTCGTGACCCAGTTGCAGGGCGTTGCCCAGCAGGGGGATCATCACCGTCTGCTCTATGCTGTCTATCTGGCTCACCACGCCGGCCACCTTCTCCTGAATGTCGATGGCCTTGCCACCGTAGCGGTAGCCGTCCACCGCGAACAGCACTCGCGGCCGGGTCTGGCCGAAGCGCTCCACCACGCTGGCTTCGCCGAAGTCGGGGCTGGTGGAGGTCCAGATTGCGCCCAGGCTGGTGGTTGCCAGCATGGCCACCACGGTTTCCGGGATATTGGGCAGATAGGCGGCGATCACGTCGCCCCGACCTATGCCCTGGCCGCGCAGCCACTGGGCCAGGCGGGCCACCTGATCCGCCAGCTCGCGCCAGCTCAGGGCGCGGCTTGGGCTCCCTTCGATGCGGGAGATGATGGCCGGGCTCTCGTCCTGGCGGCGCAGCAGGTTTTCGGCGAAGTTGAGCCGGCTGTCCGGGAACCAGCGGGCACGCTGCATCTCCTGGCGGTTCTCCGCCACTATGTTGCCGAGCTCCCCCTTGACGCCGCAGTGCTGCCACACCAGCGGCCAGAAGCGGGTGGTCTTCTCCACCGACCATTGATAGAGATCGGGGTAGCTGCGCAGTTGCAGGCCGTGGAAGTGATTGACCTCGGCCATGAACCTATGGAGGTTGGAGTGCTGCATCCTGTCCTGATCCGGTGTCCACAGACAAAGGTTTTGCATGAGTCGTTCCTGACGGCTGTTATCTACTGTCTGTGGGCAGTGTATTGAATTGTTCTTTGTTTGTTAATTGTCTGTTTTCGTTTAATAACAAAAACCCTGTAACCTATGCGTTACCTCACGAAGCGAAAGCCTGGCGGCTCGAGCCTTGATTCGCTTGATGTTATGCTGAAGTCACATTCGCCCGGAGCAGGACGCCATGAGCAGTTACAGCCAACTTTTTGCCCAGCATCTCGACACCCTTCAGCGGCGCACCCGCGACATACTGCAGCAGCAGGGGCTGAGCGGACTGGCCATCCATGCCGGCCAGACTCACCGCATCTTCCTCGACGATCAAGATTACCCCTTCAAGGTGAACCCCCAGTTCAAGGCCTGGTTGCCGGTGCTGGACAATCCCCACTGCTGGTTGCTGGTGGACGGGGTGAGCAAGCCGGTGCTGCTGTTCTACCGGCCGGTGGATTTCTGGCACAAGGTGGCGGATCTGCCCACTGCCTTCTGGATCGACTTCTTCGACATCCGTTTCCTGACCCGGCCTGAGCAGGTGGCGGATCACCTGCCGGCCAACAAGCAGGAGTGGGCCTATCTGGGGGGCCACCTGGAGGTGGCCGAGCTGCTGGGGCTGGGGCAACCCAATCCGGAGGCGGTGCTCAACTATCTGCATTATCACCGTGCCTACAAGACGCCCTATGAACTGGAGTGCCTGCGCGATGCGAACCGCATCGGGGTGCGCGGCCACATCGCGGCCAAGGACTCCTTCATGGCGGGGGCGAGCGAGTTCGAGATCAACCTGGCCTACATGAAGGCGGTCGGGCAGGGGGCCAATGATGCGCCCTACGGCAATATCGTCGCCATCAACCGCAATGCGGCCATCCTGCACTACACCCACCTCTCCACCCAGCGGGTGCCGGATGCGGAGCGCCACTCCTTCCTGATCGATGCCGGGGTGGACGTGCACGGCTATGCCTCCGACATCACCCGCACCTGGGCCTGGCGCCGGGGCGAGTTTGCCGATCTCATCGCGGCGCTGGACGCCCAGCAGCAGGAGATTATCAAGGAGATCAAGCCGGGCCGTCGTTACAGCGAACTGCACCTGCAGATGCATCACAGGCTGGCGCGCCTGCTGCAAGCCACCGAGCTGGTGGACATGTCGGTGGACGAGATGATCCACACCGGGGTCACCAATGCGTTCTTCCCCCATGGCCTGGGCCACTTCCTTGGCCTGCAGGTACACGACGCCGGCGGCTTCATGCAGGACGAGCGCGGTACCCATCTGCCCGCTCCCGAGCAGTTCCCCTATCTGCGTTGCACCCGGATGATGGAGGTGGGTCAGGTATTCACCATAGAGCCGGGCCTCTACTTCATCGACAGCCTGCTGGAACCGCTGCGCCAGGGTGAACAGGGCAAGCGGGTCAACTGGAACAGGGTCGAGGCCCTGCGCCCCTATGGGGGCATCCGCATCGAGGACAACGTGGTCCTGCATGCCAACGGGGTGGAGAACCTGACCCGACAAGCAGGGCTCTGATGGCGGCAGACTACCCCATACCGGCCGCCCCGCTGGAAGTGAGCGAAGAGATCAAGAAGAGTCGGTTCATCACCTGTATTGCCCACACACCGACCGTTGCCGCCGCCAAGGCCTGGATCGACGAGATCAAACGGCAACATCCCGGGGCCCGGCATCACTGCTGGGCCTTTGTCGCGGGGTCACCGCAGGACAGCCAGGTCTACGGCTTCAGCGATGACGGCGAGCCGTCGGGGACGGCAGGGAAACCCATGCTGGCCCAGCTGATGGGGGCGGGTCTCGGCGAGGTTGCCGCCGTGGTGGTGCGTTATTACGGCGGCGTGCTGCTCGGCACCGGCGGCCTGGTAAAGGCCTATGGCGGTGGCGTGGGGGCCGCTCTCAAGCGGCTCGAGACCCGGATCAAGCGTCAGCAGACCCCCTCCCTCATCCAGTGCGACTATACCGACATGGGCGCGGTGGAGACGCTGATCCAGGCACACCAGGGTCAGTTGCTGGCGGCCGATTACGGCGCCAGCGTCACCCTGCAGGTGGCGTGGGAAGCCGCTGTTTGGAGCAGAATCGCACAGGAATTGACCGACCGAACTCAGGGTCGGGTATCCCTTCGTCCTCTAGATGGCTAGAATCCATCGCTCTTTTAGTCTGAAGAGGGAGCCGGAATGCAGATTCTGAGCATCATCCGTATCGTGGGTCTGCTGGTCGCGCTGTTCAGCTCGACCATGTTGCTGCCTGCGATGGTGGCTTTTGGGTACCGAGATGGCGGGGGGGCCGAGTTCGTCAACTCCTTCTTCATCGCCCTGCTGCTCGGCACCGCGCTCTGGTTCCCCAACCGCCATCAGAAGAAAGATCTCAGGTCCAAGGAAGGCTTCCTCATCGTCGTGCTGTTCTGGGTGGTGCTGGGCAGTGTGGGGGCCGTCCCCTTCATCCTCAGCGACGTGCCGAGCATGTCGGTCTCCGAGGCCTTTTTCGAGTCGTTCTCCGGCCTGACCACCACGGGGGCGACCGTGCTGACCGGGCTGGACGAGCTGCCCAAGGCATTTCTGTTCTACCGCCAGTTGCTGCAGTGGCTGGGGGGCATGGGGATTATCGTGCTGGCAGTCGCCGTGCTGCCGCTGCTCGGGATCGGGGGCATGCAGCTCTATCGCGCCGAGATCCCGGGGCCGGTCAAGGACAACAAGGTGACCCCGCGCATCGCCGAGACGGCCAAGGCGCTCTGGTTCATCTATCTGCTGCTCACCTCCCTCTGCGCCCTGGCTTACTGGATGGCGGGCATGACGCTGTTCGACGCCATCTGCCACTCCTTCTCCACCCTGTCGGTGGGAGGCTTCTCGACCCATGATGCCAGCATCGGCTTCTTCAACAGCCCGACCATCAATTTGATCACCGTGCTGTTCCTGCTGCTGGCCAGCGTCAACTTCGCCCTGCACTTCATGGTGTTCGCCCACAAGCCGGTGCGCCTGAGCAGCTATCTGCGGGACTCCGAGCTCAAGGTATTCCTAAGCATCCAGTGCGTGCTGGTGCTGATCTGCTTCGTCTCCCTGCTGTTTCACGGCCACTACGCCTCCTGGCAGGAGGCGCTCAACCATGGCCTGTTCCAGGCGGTGTCGCTGGGCACCACCACAGGCTACAGCACCACCAGCTATGCGGAGTGGCCCTCCTTCCTGCCCATGCTGCTGATGTTTTCCGCCTTCATCGGCTGTTGCGCCGGCAGCACCGGGGGCGGCATCAAGGTGATGCGCTTCATGATCCTGTTCCTGCAGGGGATGCGAGAGTTGAAGCGGCTGGTGCACCCGCGCGCCATCTATACCCTGAAACTGGGGCGTCGCGCCGTGCCTGAGCGGATTGTCGAAGCCGTGTGGGGCTACTTTGCGACCTACATCATCCTGTTCTTCATGTTCATGCTGTTGCTGTTGATGACGGGGCTGAATGAGGTGACCGCCTTCTCCGCCGTGGCGGCCGCATTCACCAACGTGGGGCCGGGACTAGGGGAGGTGTCGGCCAACTTCGGCAAGATCTCGGCCACAGCCCAGTGGATACTGATCGTGGCCATGCTGTTTGGACGATTGGAAATCTTCACGCTTCTGGTACTGTTTACTCCTGCATTCTGGCGTAGTTGAGGTAGGTATGAACAAGATTTTGGTGCTTTATTCTTCCCGTGACGGTCAGACGCGGAAAATCGTGGATGTCATGTTGGAGGAGATGCCAGGGTGCGAGGTGGTGATGCACGATTTGCATACCCTGCCTATGTGTAATCTCAGCAAGTATGGCAAGGTGCTGATTGGCGCCTCCATCCGTTATGGCAACTTCCATCCCAGCTTGTTCAGCTTTATCCATGCCCATGCGGAGCAGCTGGAAGTGGCCAACGCCGCCTTCTTCTGCGTGAACCTGACGGCTCGCAAGCCCGAGAAGCAGACACCGCAGACCAACGCCTACATGAAGA
>NZ_CP077395.1:1230000-1267500 GCF_019048705.1 Aeromonas sp. FDAARGOS 1409 | reverse complement strand
GCAATGGCATAAGCCAGCTTAACTGCGAGACGGACAGGTCGAGCAGGTACGAAAGTAGGTCATAGTGATCCGGTGGTTCTGAATGGAAGGGCCATCGCTCAACGGATAAAAGGTACTCCGGGGATAACAGGCTGATACCGCCCAAGAGTTCATATCGACGGCGGTGTTTGGCACCTCGATGTCGGCTCATCACATCCTGGGGCTGAAGTCGGTCCCAAGGGTATGGCTGTTCGCCATTTAAAGTGGTACGCGAGCTGGGTTCAGAACGTCGTGAGACAGTTCGGTCCCTATCTGCCGTGGGCGTTGGATGATTGAAGGGAGTTGCTCCTAGTACGAGAGGACCGGAGTGAACGAACCTCTGGTGTTCGGGTTGTCACGCCAGTGGCACTGCCCGGTAGCTAAGTTCGGAATCGATAACCGCTGAAAGCATCTAAGCGGGAAGCGAGCCCTGAGATGAGTCATCCCTGACCCCTTGAGGGTCCTAAAGGGCCGTTGGAGACCACAACGTTGATAGGTGGGGTGTGTAAGCGCGGCGACGTGTTGAGCTAACCCATACTAATTACCCGTGAGGCTTAACCATACAACACCCAAGAAGTGTTCGAAGACTTGTAGCAAGTGCATGAACTACTTACAAATTCAGTGATAGTGACAAGCCAAGCGCAGCATCACTACTCACGTCAGCTTTCTGGATTGAAGAATTTGCCTGGCGGCAATAGCGCAGTGGAACCACCTGACCCCATGCCGAACTCAGAAGTGAAACGCTGTAGCGCCGATGGTAGTGTGGCATTCGCCATGCGAGAGTAGGACACTGCCAGGCACCCAATTAAACAGCGATGTGCAAAATCACATCACTGGCTGCGAGGATGACACCTCATAGAAGCGGCAAATGATTTAGCGAAAGCTAACCGAATGCGGAGCGGTAGTTCAGTCGGTTAGAATACCGGCCTGTCACGCCGGGGGTCGCGGGTTCGAGTCCCGTCCGCTCCGCCACTAACAAGAAGCCCAGTCGAAAGACTGGGCTTTTTTTCGTTTCCGGCACCACACTCATTTCCCGCTCGCATCAACACTGTCATCATCCGATCATCGCCCCTGAGAATGGTTGCCGCTATAATGGCCGCCCTCAAGCAAGGTGGTGGTATGAAAGCAGAGTATCTACAGCGATTCGGGGGCATTGCCCGTCTTTATGGTCAGAGTGCGCTGCACTCCTTCAGCCTGGCAAGAGTCTGTGTGGTGGGGATCGGTGGCGTCGGTTCCTGGGCCGCAGAGGCGCTGGCCCGTGCCGGCATCAACCAGATCACCCTGATCGACATGGATGACATCTGCATCACCAACACCAATCGCCAGATCCACGCCATGCAAGGGACGGTCGGTCGTCTCAAGACCGAAGTGATGGCCGAGCGCATTCGTGCCATCAACCCGGATTGCGAGGTGATCGAGGTGGATGACTTCGTCACCGCTGACAACCTGGCCGAGCATATCAAGCGGGAGTTTGACTATGTGGTGGATGCCATCGACTCGGTCAAGGCGAAGGTGGCGCTGATCGCCTTCTGCAAGCGCAACAAGATCCCCGTGATAGTGGCGGGTGGTGCCGGCGGACAGATGGACCCGACCCAGATCACCGTGGCCGATCTCGCCAAGACCATTCAGGATCCGCTTGCTGCCAAGGTTCGCTCCGACCTGCGCCGTCTGCACCACTTCAGCAAGAATCCGGCCCGCAAGTTCGGGGTGGAGTGCGTCTTCTCCACCGAGCAGCTGAGCTACCCGGACGGCAAGGGCGGCACCTGTCAGGCCAAGGCTGCCAGCGATGGCAACATGAAGATGGATTGCGCCTCCGGTTTCGGTGCCGTGACGCCGGTGACGGCGACCTTCGGTCTGGTGGCCGCGTCCCGGGTGTTGAAGAAGATTGCCGAGCGCGGGGCCCGCGCAGAGAAAGAAAGCGTAGGGTCGATTAGCGAAGCGTAATCGTCCGTCTCGCCATCAGGAGTTCGTTCTATTACGCCGACGCCAGATCCCGGATCCCCAGCACTATTGCCCTGAGCCCGTTGCCCCGCGATGGGCTCAGGTGTTTCTCCAGCCCCAGTTCGGCGAAATAGCCGTCCATATCGAAGGTCCGAATGGCCTCTGCACTCCGGTGGTTGAGCGCCGCCAGCACGATGACGATCAGGCCGCGCACGATGCGGGCGTCGGAGTCGCAGGCAAAGTGCCAGCAGCCATCCTCGCTTTTTCCTCCCTTCAGCCAGGCCTGGCTCTCGCACCCTTTCAGTCGGTTCTCTTCCTGTTGCCACTCTGTTGGCAAGGCGGGTAGCAGCTTGCCGAGCTGGATGATGAGCCGGTACTGGTTCTCCCAGCCGTTTGCTGCGGCAAACTGCTGACGGATGCTATTTGCGTCGGGTTCAACGCCTATCCGGGTATAGGTTGCGAGGCTGTTCATTGGATTGTCTGCCTTAGAAGAAGTCACTGAGTTTGTGCAGGGCGGCCAGCAGGGCGTCGATATCGTCGCGGTTGTTGTAACAGGCCAGCGAGGCGCGGATTGTACCGCCGATGCCAAGGCTCTCCATCAACGGCATGGCGCAGTGGTGGCCGACCCGCAGCGCTATGCCCTGCATGTCGAGCAGGGTGGCTGCATCCTGGGGGTGGATCTCGTCCAGCAGGAAGGAGACGGCGCCAGCCCGTCGTGCGGGCTCACCGATCAGACGCAGGCCGGGCACCCGTCGCAGTCCCGCCACCAGATAGTCGGTGAGTGCCTGCTCATGGCGCACCAGCGCAGCCCTGTCTTGCGCCGTGACAAAGTCGATGGCGGCGGCGAGGCCGATGGCCCCGGCGATATGGGGGGTGCCGGCTTCAAACTTGAAGGGCAGGGTGTTGAAGGTGGTACCGCTGAAGCTGACCCGGTCGATCATCTCGCCGCCGGCCTGCCAGGGGGGTATCCGCTCCAGCAATTCGGTGCGGCCCCACAGTACGCCGATACCGGTCGGGCCATAGAGCTTGTGGCCGGAGAAGGCGTAGAAGTCGCAGCCGATGGTTCGTACATCCACCTCGAGGTGGGCCACCGCCTGGGCGCCGTCGATCAGGGCCAGGGCGCCGACCGCCTTGGCGGCCGCGACTATCTCCTCGACCGGATTGACGGTGCCGAGGGCATTGGAGACGTGGGCGACGCTCACCAGTCGGGTGCGTGGCCCCAGCATGGCCTGATAGGCCACCAGATCGAGATCGCCCCGCTCATCGATGGGGATGACCCGGATCACCGCGCCGGTGCGCTGGGCGACCAGCTGCCAGGGGACGATGTTGGCGTGATGCTCCAGAGTGCTGAGCAGGATCTCGTCCCCCGCCTTGAGCTCGCTCATCCCCCAGCTCTGGGCGACCAGGTTGATGGCCTCAGTGGTGCCGCGGGTCCAGATCACCTCGTGATTGCGAGGCGCATTGATAAAGCGGGTCACTGTCTCGCGGGCATCTTCGAAGGCGCGGGTGGCCCGGCCGCTCAGTGCGTGGGCGGCACGGTGCACGTTGGCGTTGTCGGCCCGATAGTAGTGCGCAATGGCGTCCAGCACCGCTTGCGGCTTCTGGGTGGTGGCGGCGTTGTCCAGATAGATCAGGGGGTGACCGTTGACCTTCTGCGCCAAGGCCGGAAACTGGCTACGCAGCAGGGCGTGCTGTTGCTGATTCATGCTCCCCTCATCTCGTCTGGAAAAGTCGGTCATGATCCTGAAAATGGCGGGCAAACACAAGGCGAAGTGGCGGGATCCTGCCTGCGGTTTCGGCTGCCTGCGGGATCTCTGTTACAATGCCGCCCCTCATCATAAGCCAAGAGATCCGGCCCATGAAGCTCAACCCCAATCAGAACGAAGCGGTCAAGTATGTCTCCGGCCCTTGCCTGGTGCTGGCGGGTGCCGGATCGGGCAAGACCCGCGTCATCACCAACAAGATCGCCTATCTGGTGCAGCAGTGCGGCTACAACGCGCGCAACATCGCCGCCGTCACCTTTACCAACAAGGCGGCTCGGGAGATGAAGGAGCGGGTCGGCCAGACCCTGGGCCGCAAGGAGGCGAGAGGACTCATGGTCTCCACCTTCCATACCTTGGGTCTGGAGATCATCCGCCGCGAGCACAAGAGCCTGAACCTCAAGGCGAACTTCTCCCTGTTCGACGACACCGATCAGCTGGCGCTGCTGAAAGAATTGACCGAGGCCGAGCTCGACAACGATAAGGACAGGCTCTTGGCCCTCATCAGCCAGATCTCTAACTGGAAGAACGATCTCATCCTGCCGGCCCGCGCGATGCGCATCGCCCGCGGGCCGGAAGAGGTGCTGATGGCCCAGCTCTATGAGCGTTACCACCGTCAGATGGTGGCCTACAACGCGCTCGACTTTGACGATCTCATCGTGATGCCGACCCTGCTGCTCAAGAGCAATCAGGAGGTGCGCGAGCGCTGGCAGAACAAGATCCGCTACCTGCTGGTCGACGAATACCAGGACACCAACACCAGCCAGTACGAGCTGGTGAAGCAGATAGTCGGCGAGCGGGCCCGCTTCACCGTGGTGGGTGACGATGACCAGTCCATCTACTCCTGGCGCGGGGCGAAGCCGCAGAACCTGGTGCTGCTGAACGAAGATTTCCCCAATCTGCGGCTCATCAAGCTGGAGCAGAACTACCGCTCCAAACGGCGCATTCTCAAGTGCGCCAACATCCTGATCGCCAATAACCCCCATGTCTACGACAAGGCGCTCTTCTCCGAGCTGGACGAG
This sequence comes from Aeromonas sp. FDAARGOS 1409, assembly GCF_019048705.1. Taxonomy (NCBI): domain Bacteria; kingdom Pseudomonadati; phylum Pseudomonadota; class Gammaproteobacteria; order Aeromonadales; family Aeromonadaceae; genus Aeromonas; species Aeromonas sp. FDAARGOS 1409. Next base: position 1,262,759 of record NZ_CP077395.1, on the reverse strand, counting down.
GGGGTGAAGCTCAAGGTGCTGTTCGCCAAGAACGAGGAGCACGAGGCAGAGCGCATCGCCGCCGAGCTGATGGGCCACAAGTTCATGAACCGCACCCGGTTCAAGGACTACGCCATCCTCTATCGGGGCAACCATCAGTCGCGCATCTTCGAGAAGGCGCTGATGACCAACCGCATACCCTATCGCATCTCGGGCGGCACCTCGTTTTTCTCCCGTACCGAGATCAAGGACATCATGGCCTACCTCAAGCTGCTGGTGAATCCGGACGAGGACACCGCCTTCCTGCGGGTGGTCAATCTGCCGCGCCGGGAGATAGGCCCCACTACGCTCGAAAAACTGGGCCAATACGCCAACCAGCGCGGCAAGAGCCTGTTTGCCGCGAGCTTCGAGCTGGGGCTGGAGCAGCACCTCTCCGGGCGTGGCCTCAGTGCGCTGCAGGCCTTCACCAACTGGCTGGTGCGGCTCGGCGATCAGGCGCTGCGCGGCAATCCGGTGGAGGCGGTACGAGACATGATCAAGGAGATCCACTACGAGGAGTGGCTCTACGAGACCTCCCCCAGCCCGAAGGCGGCGGAGATGCGGATGCAGAACGTCTCCACCCTCTACCGCTGGATCAGCGAGATGCTGGAAGGGGACGAGCTGGAAGAGTCGATGACGCTCGCCCAGGTGGTCACTCGCCTTACATTGCGGGACATGATGGAGCGCAACGAGGGGGAGGACGAGGCCGACCAGGTGCAACTGATGACGCTGCACGCCTCCAAGGGGCTGGAGTTTCCCTATGTCTACATGGTGGGCATGGAGGAGGGACTGCTTCCCCACCAGACCAGCATCGACGAGGACAACGTGGAGGAGGAGCGGCGCCTCGCCTACGTGGGCATCACCCGGGCCCAGGCCGAGCTCACCTTTACCCTCTGCAAGGAGCGGCGCCAGTATGGCGAGTCGGTGCGGCCCGAACCGAGCCGCTTCCTGCTGGAGCTGCCCCAGGATGACCTGGAGTGGGAAAACCAGAAGAAGGTGAGCGCCGAGGAGCGTCAGCAGAAGGGGCAGATGGCGGTGGCCAACCTGAGGGCCATGTTCAAGAAGGATTGACGTCGGGGGGCGTAATGGCCGTCTGACCCAGCAGGGGGGGGATGTCCACTCCTGGCAACGGCGGGGAGATGTGGCGCCCCTGTCCAAGGGCGCAGCCAAGCTCGATGAGCTTCTGCAGCTGCTGCTGGTTTTCGATGCCCTCGACCACCAGGGTGAAGTCGAGGTCCTGACAGATGTCGCGCATGGCGCGGATCAGCGCGAGATCCTTGGGGGAGTTCATCATGCGGTGGGTGAAACTGTCATCCACCTTGATGTAGTCCACCGGGAAGTGGAACAGGGCATTGAGGGAAGAGAAGCCGGTGCCGAAGTCATCCAGGCTGATCTGGATCCCCTTGGCCCTGAGTTCGTGCAGCGAGGTGAGGGAGTCGGCACTCTGCCTGGAGAGCTCGCGCTCGTTGAATTCGAAGATGAAATAACCCGGGATGACCCCCTCCTCCTCCATGATGCCGACCAGCCGCATGATCTGCTCGCGGCTGGCCAGATGTTTGCCGGAGAGGTTGAGGGAGATCTTGAAGCGGCCGCCCCCTGAGACCGGCAGCCAGAGTCTCAGCTGCTGGCAGGTGCGCCTGAGGATCTGGCGATCCAGATCCTGGATGAGTCCGCACTGCTCGGCCAGCGGAATGAAGTCGAAGGCATCCTTGAGCTCGCCCTCCTCGGTGATCCAGCGAGCCATCACCTCCAGACCGACCAGCCGGCTGTCGCACAGCCTGATCACGGGCTGGAAATAGGGCACTATCCTGCCTTCCCGCAAGGCTCTGAAGAGCCGTTCCTCCGGTGACCCCGCATGCTCCGTGCAGGCCTCGGAATAGACGACGATGCGGCTGCGGCCGTTGCGCTTGGCCTGATACATGGCGAGATCGGCCTGATGCAGCAGCTCGCTGACATCGGCGGTCTGTTCCGACACGCTGGCGACCCCCAGGCTGAGGGTAATGGTCAGCTCATTGCCCTGCAGCCGGAACGGGTGGGCGATACGCCCCAGGATGCGGTTGAGCACGGGGCTGATGTCCTCCTCCCGCTGGCTGTTGTCCAGATAGATGACGAATTCGTCCCCCCCGAGCCTCGCCACCATGTCATTTTGCCTGATGCAGCTCTGCAGGCGGCTGGCCAGCTCCTGCAGCAACTGGTCGCCGGTGCTGTGGCCCAGGGCGTCATTGACCTGCTTGAAGTGATCCACATCGGCGAAGATCAGCGTGAAACCCGCGGTCTGGTAACGGCGATAGCGGGTCATGGCATGGTGAAGGTGATTCATCAGCAGGGCCCGGTTTGGCAACTGGGTCAGGGGGTCGTGCAGCGCATTGAACTGGAGCCGCCGCTCCAGCTCCTGGTAGTGCTTGAGCCGTTTCTGCAGTCGCAGATTGGTCTGGCGTAGTTGCTGGAGCCGCTGGTTGATGGACTCCTCCGAGTTGAGATCATCCAGTTGCTGTCTGATCTTTTTCAGCTCCAGCAGCAGGGTCAGCTGGTGGCGCAGGAAGTCGAGGAACAGCCGGTCATCGGCCTCCAGGGGCTGGGCGGTGTTGATGATGAGGTGGGCGAAATATTGCTGCTGCTGGCGCAGGGGCAGGCTGTACCAGTAGAAGCCGCCTTCATGGCGCTCGACGTTGTTGGTGCTGTGGCACAGGGCCAGGAGGATGTCGTCGTCGTAAGGGAGGTGTGTCGGGTAGAGCCGCTCCAGCCGCTGGTTCACCAGCCGGATCAGCAACATGTCGCTGATCGCGAGCATCTGGCGCAGCACCGCCTCCAGCTGGGCAAACAGGGCATGCTGAGGCAGGTTGTGAGCCAGGCGCATGATGCGACCGATCTTCTCGATCTTCTGCTGCCAATGGGGGTCCCGCTGCATGAGGGGAGAGGCCTGTCCCGCCAGCTGGATGCCGGTCTGGGTTTCGTGCAGGCGCTTGGCCAGACACTCCAGCAGCAGCCGCAGGGTCGGGGTCTGCTCCGGCGCCGTGCGGGCCAGCAGCCACTGCACCTCGATGTGCTCCACTGGCTGCACGCACCATCCCTGACCTTCATCGAGTCGGGTGAGCTGCTCGGTGAGGCGGGGCTCTTCCCGTGCCAGCTGCTGCTTGAACGTCTCGGGCAGCTGATATTCATGCCGCCAGCGCAGACCGCCGTCGACCAGCCCCAGCATGGCGAAGTGCTGCAGGGGGCAGAGTCTGCCCAGCTGCCCGACCAGTCTGGCGTAATCCTCGGGGGAGGCCATGCCGGGGGCAGGAAAATCCATGATGGAGGAGACGACCGCCAGCAAGGAGGGAGAGTCTGGCGGCGTGGTGGACTGGACTGACATGCAACACTCCCGAATAAACTTACCATCAAGCGTAGTCGGAAGTGATGGGATTGAAAGGGCTGCAATAGGAGCCCTTTCAAATACTTAGAGCTTGTCGATCATGTAGTGAATGGCGTTTTCGATCTCTTCGTCGCTACAGGCGGCGCAAGTGCCCCGCGGTGGCATCATGCCGGCCTTGCCGGTGAAGCCCTCGATGGCATGCTTGCGCAGGGTATCGAACCCCTGGGCGATACGCGGCTCCCATGCCGCCTTGTCACCCCGCTTGGGGGCACCGGCCGCCCCAGTGTCGTGACAGGCGAAGCAGGCCGCCTTGAACACGGTCTCGCCGTCACGAGGACCGGATGAGGCCGCCGCGGGGGCGGCCGCCGCGGTCGCGATCCCTTCCAGATCCTTGGCGGTATAGACCTGGCCGACCGGGGCGATGCGCTCGGCGATGGCCTCCTCCGACATGTCATCGGCGGCAAGGACGGCACCGGACAGAGTGGCGGCCGCCATCCCGGCAGCCAGCAAATAGCTCAGTTTTTTCAACACGCTCATGTACTCCCAGCAGGCTCTTATTATCCCCAGAAAACGACGGGATTATAACCGAATAGTTACAGGCATTTAAACGCTTGTGTGTGAAGTGTTAAGCAATCTGCGAACAAAGTTCCTGCGCCGGGAGAGGGGGCAGATAAAAAGAAACCCGGCTTTCGCCGGGTTTCAGGGGGCTGGGCAGGCAAGGGCATGCTCCCATGGCGGGGAGCCACGCCGGGCGCGTCAATCCCAGCTCAGGATCACCTTGCCGGACTGGCCGGAGCGCATGGCGTCGAAGCCCTGCTGGAAGTCGTCGACCTTGAAGCGGTGGGTGATGATGGGGGAGAGATCCAGCCCGGATTGGATGAGGCTTGCCATCTTGTACCAGGTCTCGAACATCTCGCGGCCGTAGATCCCCTTGATGAACAGTCCCTTGAAGATCACCTTGCCCCAGTCGATGGCCATGGTGGAGGGGGGAATGCCGAGCATGGCGATCTTGCCGCCGTGGTTCATCTTGTCGATCATGTCCTGGAAGGCGCTGGGCACGCCGGACATCTCCAGCCCCACGTCGAAGCCCTCTGTCATGCCGAGCTCGGCCATGACGTCGGAGAGCTTCTCCTTGCTCACGTTGACGGCGCGGGTGGCGCCCATCTTGCGGGCCAGTTCCAGCCGGTATTCGTTGACGTCGGTGATCACCACGTGGCGGGCTCCCACGTGGCGGCAGACGGCAGCGGCCATGATGCCGATGGGGCCGGCGCCGGTGATCAGCACGTCTTCACCGACCAGGTCGAAGGAGAGGGCGGTGTGTACCGCGTTGCCGAACGGATCGAAGATGGCGGCCAGCTCATCCGGGATGTTGTCCGGCAGCTTGAAGGCGTTGAAGGCCGGGATCACCAGGTATTCGGCAAACGAGCCCGGACGGTTGACGCCAACGCCTATGGTGTTGCGGCACAGGTGGGTGCGACCGGCGCGGCAGTTGCGGCAGTGGCCGCAGGTGATATGGCCTTCACCCGACACGCGATCCCCCACGGCGAAACCGCGCACTTCCTGGCCGACGGCCACCACTTCCCCCACATACTCGTGACCCACCACCATGGGCACCGGGATGGTCTTCTGGGACCACTCGTCCCAGTTGTAGATGTGGATGTCGGTGCCGCAGATGGCGGTCTTGCGGATCTTGATCAGCAGATCGTTGTGGCCGAGCTCGGGAGCCGGCACATCCGTCATCCAGATGCCGACTTCGGATTTGAGTTTGGAGAGTGCTTTCATGACAGTTTCCTCACGGCGCAGTGCCGGGTACAGAGGGTAATAAAATGGGGCCCAATCCTGGCCCCCGTTTTAATCAGTCAGCCGTGCGATCAAATCACACCGAGTTCGCGGCCGATGCGGATAAAGGCATCGATCGCCTTGTCCAGCTGCTCCCGGGTGTGGGCGGCGGACATCTGGGTGCGGATGCGGGCCTGGCCCTTGGGGACCACGGGGAAGGAGAAGCCCACCACGTAGATGCCGGCCGCCAGCATGCGGCTCGCCATCTCGGCGGCCAGCTTGGCATCCCCCAGCATGACCGGGATGATGGCGTGATCGGCGCCGGCCAGGGTGAAGCCGGCGGCGCTCATCCGGGTGCGGAAGTAATCGCTGTTCTCTTTCAACTGGGCGCGCAGGGCGTGGCCGTCGGCCAGCATGTCGATCACCCTGATGGTGGCCGAGACGATGGAGGGGGCCAGGGAGTTGGAGAAGAGGTAGGGGCGGGAGCGCTGACGCAGCCAGTCGATCACCTCCTTCTTGCCGGAGGTATAGCCGCCGGAAGCGCCGCCCAGGGCCTTGCCCAGGGTGCCGGTGATGATGTCGACCCTGTCCATCACGCCACAGTATTCGTGGGTGCCGCGACCGTTCTCGCCGATGAAACCGACCGCGTGGGAGTCATCCACCATCACCAGGGCGTCGTACTTGTCGGCCAGATCGCAGATGGATTTGAGGTCGGCGATGACACCGTCCATGGAGAAGACGCCGTCGGTGGCGATCAGCTTGAAGCGGGCGCCATCGGCGTCGGCCTGCCTGAGCTGGGCTTCCAGCTCGGCCATGTCGTTGTTGGCGTAGCGATAGCGCCTGGCCTTGCACAGGCGCACGCCGTCGATGATGGAGGCGTGGTTGAGCGCATCTGAGATGATGGCGTCTTCGGCGCCAAACAGGGTCTCGAACAGACCGCCGTTGGCGTCGAAGCAGGAGGAGTAGAGGATGCTGTCCTCGGTGCCGAGGAAGGCGGACAGCTTCTGCTCCAGCTCCTTGTGCTGGTCCTGGGTGCCGCAGATGAAGCGCACCGAGGCCATGCCGAAGCCATGGCTGTCCAGACCCTGATGGGCGGCGGCAATGAGATCGGGGTGGTTGGCCAGCCCCAGATAGTTGTTGGCACAGAAGTTCAGCACCTGCTCGCCGCCCACCGCAATCCGGGCCTGCTGGGCCGAGGTGATGATGCGTTCCTGCTTGTATAGCCCTTCCGCCTTGACCTGTTCGAGCTGCTCGGTCAGGTGACGATAGAATCCGTTAGACATCCTCGGTCCTCATTGCTGTATCGGCTGTGTAATCAGGATCTCGGGCCGTGCAACCGCACGGATCGGTGTCGTCACGGTCGCGACGAAACGCCGACAGACCCTAGAATGGGCAACATTTTACTGTAATCCCTGCGCATAAATTCAAATTTTTATGCTGATATTAAACAATTGTGAAACAGATCTCACCCGGCTGGTTGGGCCAGTTGGTGGTAATGCTGCTCCAGCTGGTGGATCTGTGTGGCCACCTGGGGCTGCACATAGGGGCGCAGCAGGAACAGCACTCGCAAGACCCCCTGATACAACAAGGGCTTGGTGATGCGGGTGCCGGGTGCCTGGGCAATCTGGAAGGGGATCCAGCAGGTCACCACCATCTTGATGGTCTGGCCCAGATCCGGCAGGTCTTCGTCGCTGACCGCCAGGATGCCGCCCTCGCGCAGGCTCCTGAGCAGCGCCTCCACGGTGGCGCGCAGCTGCTCCTGGGCCTTGAGGTACTTCTGCTGCAACGGCTCGTCGCGACTCAGGATGTCCGGCAGATTCGCGTAGAAGAAGCGAAACTGCCACATCAGATAGAAGATGGCGTCCAGATAGCCCATCAGGTCTTCCAGCCTGATCTCGCGGTTGCGCGCCGGGGCGAAGCTCTCGCTCAGGTGGCGGGCGTACTGATCGAAGATGGAGTGGATGATGTCTTCTTTGTTGCGGAAGTGGTAATAGAGGTTGCCCGGGCTGATGCCAAGATGGGCGGCAATGTGGTTGGTGGTGATGTTGCGCTCGCCCTGGTCGTTGAACAGCTCGGTGGCGCTGTGGATGATCCTGTCTCTGGTCTTCATCGCTGATCCCTCTGCCGGGCCCCGAGGGGAAAAGTCATCGAGGTCGAATCCCCTTGCGGCCCGTGATAAACTTTTCGGCAATTTCAAATTGGCCCACTATACACAGCTTTAACAGGCAGTCACACGGGGCCACAACGTACGCGAGGCAAACTCCATGATCGTAGTAACTGGCGGTGCTGGCTTTATCGGCAGCAATCTGGTCAAGCAGCTGAACGCTCAAGGACGGACCGATATCGTGGTCATCGATGACCTGACCGACGGCACCAAGTTCGTCAACCTGGTCGACCTCACCATCGCCGATTACATGGACAAAGACGAGTTCCAGGCGCGCATCGTCTCCGGCGACGAATTTGAAGAGTGGGACGGCATCGAGGTGATCTTCCACGAAGGTGCCTGCTCCGCCACCACGGAGTGGAACGGCAAGTTCATCATGGAGGTCAACTACGAGTACTCCAAGGATCTGTTCCACTACTGCATCGAGCGGGAGATCCCGTTCATCTACGCCTCTTCCGCCGCGACCTATGGCGGGCGCAACGACAACTTCATCGAAGACCCGAAGTTCGAGCAGCCTCTCAACGTCTACGGCTACTCCAAGCAGCTGTTCGATCAGTACGTGCGCCGCTGGATGCCGGAGATCGGCTCCCAGGTGGTGGGTCTGAAGTACTTCAACGTCTATGGTCCGCGCGAGCAGCACAAGGGCTCCATGGCCTCCGTGGCCTTCCACCTCAACAACCAGGTGAAGCAGGGGGACAACCCCAAGCTGTTCGAGGGCTGCGACGGCTTCCCGGACGGCGGTCAGATGCGTGACTTCATCTATGTGGACGACGTCTGCAAGGTGAACCTCTGGTTCTGGCAGAATCCGCAGCACTCCGGCATCTTCAACTGCGGCACCGGCCGTGCCGAGCCGTTCCAGAACGTGGCCGAGGCGGTGATCAAGCATCACCAGAAAGGCTCCATCGAATACATCCCCTTCCCGGATCACCTCAAGGGTCGCTACCAGAGCTTCACCCAGGCCGACCTTACCCGCTTGCGCGGCGTCGGTTATGACGGCGAGTTCAAGACCGTGGCCGAAGGCGTGGCCGATTACATGGCCTGGCTGAACCGGGCTTGATCCCCCTCTGACGGGTGGCCTTGGCCACCCGTCGATCGGATGCGCTTGCATGAACATACTGATGGCACTCTCCCAGCTCGAAGTGACGGGAGCTGAGGTCTATGCCACCACGGTTGGCAACGAGCTGACCCGGCGTGGTCACAACGTCTTCTATGTCTCGGATACCCTGACCAAGCCCACCCAAGGGCCTGTGTTCAAGCTGCGCTTCAACAAGCGCAGCATTCCGCGCCGTTTCTGGCACGTGTTTTACCTTGTCTACCTGATCAAGAAGCATCATATCCAGCTGGTGCACGCTCACTCGCGTGCCTCCGGCTGGAGCTGCTATGTGGCCTGCAAGCTGACCGGGACCCCCATGATCACCACGGTGCACGGGCGTCAGCCGGTGCACGCCTCGCGCAAGGCCTTCCATGCGTTGGGCTATCGGGCTGTGGCGGTGTGCGAGGATATCGCCAGCCAGATCATCGACAACCTGGGGGTGGATCCCGCCATCGTCCAGGTACTGCGCAACGGCATCGAGACCGACAAGTTCCAGCCCGTGCCGGCCCCGGACAACGACAAACCGGTGATTGCCATCATCGGCCGGCTCAGCGGTCCCAAGGGGGAGCTCTGCTACCGGTTGCTGGATGAGGTGCTGGATCTGGAAGCCTGCCGGGTGCGGGTCGTCAGCGGCACCCAGGTACCGGCGCGTTTCGCCCGTTTCCAGGACAAAGTCGAGTTTGTCGGTTACGTCGACGATGTGCCCGCCCTGCTGGCAGGCTGCGATCTGGTGGTGGGCGCCGGTCGGGTGGCGATGGAGGCTTTGCTGTGCGGTCGTCCGGCGTTTGCCATCGGTGAGGCCAAGGCCATCGGGTTGGTGACGGAGCAGAATCTGGACGAGGCGCTGGCCAGCAACTTCGGTGACATAGGCCCCAGGGATCTGGCCATCGACTTTTCCGGGCTGAAGGCGCAGATCCCTTCGGCGCTGGCCTCCAAGGTGGTGCCAGACCCAGTGCGCCAACGGATCCTGCAAGAGTATGATTTACAAGGCGTCGTGACCGGGCTGGAATCCGTCTATCAGGATGCCGTGGTCGAGACCCTGCGCCGGGAGATGCCGGTCATCATGTATCACCGCTTCATCCAGCACGAGAGCGAAAAGGGAGTGCATGGCACCTGGCTCCCGGTCGCCATGTTCGAGAAGCACCTCAAGCTGATGAAGTGGCTGGGCTACGAGACGCTGACATTTGCCGACCTGGCGGAGAACGGGTTCATCCACCGGCTGCAATACGGCAAGAAGTACCTGATGATCACCGTGGACGACGGCTATCGGGACAACCTCACTCGCATGCTGCCGCTGCTCGAGAAATATGGCTGCAAGGCGGTGGTCTACGTGGTGACCGGCGAGGATCACAACCGCTGGGACGTGGAGCACCCGACTCACCCCGATACCCCGGTGACCCTGATGACGCCGGACGAAATCCAGGCGCTGGTGGCCTCCGGTCACGTGGAAATCGGGGGGCATACCCTGACTCACCCACGTCTGAGCCAGCTGTCACCCGAGCAGCAAGCTCACGAGATCCAGGCCAACAAGGCGTGGTTGGAGCAGCTGCTCGGCCATCCGCTGCTCTCGTTTGCCTACCCTTACGGGGATCTGAACGACAGTGCGAAAGCCCAGGCCAGTGCCGCCGGTTATCGCTATGCTGTGGCCACCAACAGCGGCCCCAGAGCCATGCATCAGGACCCGCTTCAGATCCGTCGGATCGCCATCTTCCCCCGTACCGACGTGTTCGGGCTCTGGCGCAAGATCCGTGGCAACTATGTATTCAGAAAATAAGACCGTAACAGAGAAGAGCATGTCCTCAAGAACAGAGTCGTCGGCCCGCCAGGGTTTGTTTAAGTTGTCTCGTGACCAAGTCTTGCCTTGGGTGGTGCAACTGTCAGCCTTCTTGTTTGGGGCATTGTCGTTGGCCGTGCCAAGTGGGTACTCTTATGGGCCCGCCTTGTTATTGCTGGCCAGCCTCTACTTTATGTGCGCGAAGCGGCGTGAGGCCTGGGCAATGCCTCGGGAACTCAAGCTCATTGGACTCGGTTTGTTACTCTATTTTCTGGTGATGTCTCTGTCTGTGTGGCTGGATGGAGGTAAGTTCAGTGAAATTGACAGGGCAAGCAAGACGCTGATGGCGGCTGCCTTATTGCCTTTATTGGCCTGCATGCCGGTACGCCTCAATATATTGCTGTCGGGTTGCGGTATTGGAGCCATTTTTGCGTTTGCCATCGCTATCCATGACAAGTTCTTTTTGGGGTATGAGCGAGCATTTGGCGATGTGATGCCAATTCAGAGCGGCAATATTGCCATGTCATTGGGATTGTTTTGCCTCTGTGGCTTGTTGTGGGCACAGAAGAAGGGGAAGCTGGCTTTCGCACTTTTCATGCTGGTGGGAACCTGTGCCGGCATGGGCGCCAGCTTTCTCTCGGGTTCCCGTGGTGGCTGGGTGCTGCTACCCGTCATCTTGATCACTATCGCAATGTTGTTTAAGGAGTGCCTGTATCACAAGGGAACCCTTATTATGATGATAGGCGTTCTTCTATGTGGTGCTTTCTTCGTTGTTCAGCCAGAGAGTGGCGTGGAAAAAAGAATTGAGCTGGCGCAGCGCGATATCAGCCAGTATATGGATAAGACAAATCTCAACACCTCTCTCGGCATCAGACTGCAGCTATGGAAAAGTGCCTGGCAGAGTTTCACAGAGAAGCCACTGTTTGGCTGGGGTAACCACGGGATAAGAGAATCACAGAAGACACAATTGGAGCAGGGGAAGATCACTCAGTTTATTTTCAACTTCAATTCTCATGCCCATAATCAATTTCTCGATGAAATGGCTAAACGTGGAATATTGGGTCTGGGTTCTCTGTTGTTCATGTTGCTTGCTCCAGTACTTATAGTTAGGAGACAATTGCGCCAGCCTCATGATATCGATGTGCATTGTGGGGCCGCTTTGCTTATTGTTACCACTTTCTCATCTATTGACTATTGCCTCAGCCAGGCGTTCTTTGGCCACAACTCCGGTATCAGTTTCTTCGTCGCATCCTTGGTTATGGCAGCATCCATCGTCTTTGGGAGGCAGTATGAAAATTCGCGTCATTAGTTTGGCGACGTCGATTGCCAGACGCGAGAAAATATCGCGTGGATTGTCCTCTCTTGGGCTGGATTTTACATTTTTTGATGCTGTGAACGGACTCGCAACGGAGATAAAAGAGTATGATAATGCTCAACGAATGTGGGAAAAAGGACACGAACTGACAAAGGGAGAGCAGGGGTGTTTTTCAAGCCATAGATCACTTTGGAATGAGTGCTTACGTTTGGGGGAACCGCTGCTCATCATGGAGGATGATATTGAGTTCTCTGATGATATTAAATCGGTCTTGATTGAACTGGAGGGGATTTCCCCAGAGTTTGAGTATATTCGGCTAGGGCGTGGGACTTGCAGCTCATTGCCGGGGGTCGGTCCGTGGCTAGATATGTTGAAGGTAGATGAGAGCCATGCAGTCGTGAAATATATGACGGGTCCCAGTTGTGCTCATGCTTATATCATCTCTCCGGCTGCCGCCTCAAAATTTTTATCCGCATCGAAAGCATGGTTTTGGCCGGTCGATGACTTCATGGACAAAGAGTATTTACATAAGGTCAATAATTATGGTGTCGAGCCACCATTGGCATGGCAAAGCGGAGAGGACTCAGACATCGGGGCTAGAGTGAAGCCAGCTTCAAGAAATGTTATCGGTCGAATTCGAAAAGAGTATTACAGGGCCAAGGAGCGATTTCTTAATGACATCTATAACTATGTCTTTTATATAAAAACAAAAAACAAAATATAGATTTATGGAAATGGGTTGCTCATGCAGATATTAGGCTTTTTACAACATGCAAGAGATCGCATTCGTCGATACCTAGGCATCAAACTATTTGACCGCGTCAACATAAACTCTAAATCTGATAACGGACCTGTAGTGATAATACGCTGGGATGCCAAATTGGGCGATAGTATTATCTCCTCTTGGGTTCCCAGAGAGATTCGATGTGCTCAACCGGAACGTGAAGTCTGGATTGTGACCACTCCTGACGTCGCGCCACTCTTTCGCGAACACTTCAAGGCTGACAAGGTCATAGAGGTGCCCAAGCGCCCCAGTTATGGTGAATTGAAACGGCTGGCCCATCGCTTGGGAACTGTGGGATATCTGGTTCATCTCGGTAAGCAGCTCAAGATGAAGGACATCTACTTCCTGACCCGAGTCGATGCCTCTCATATTGTGGGAATGGACGATAGTCTGGCTTGCGTTGATATCAAACTAGGGAAGGCTTCAGCAGGCTTGCACTTCGCCGACAAGTTTTCTCTTCTGTTATCCAGAATGGGCATTACCAATCCAGATACCCGCTATATAGTGCCAATGGACACAGCATGGGAGACAAAGCTTGCAGAGTGGTGGCCAGTGAATCAGAGGGTTATCGCTTTCAATCCTTATGGTAGCGGGCGCTCGCGTCGATTGCAGCCTGAGAGGATAGTCCCCATGCTGGAGAGCATGTTGGCGGCTTGCCCCCATCACTTGTGTCTGCTCTTTCCTGCTGGAATGGAGCAGGAGGCCTTAGCTCTGAAAGCCAGCGTGTCGGCACCTGAGCGGATCCTGATCTCACCGGATACCCCTTCTCTGGGAGGCCTGTTTACTCAGATGCGTCATTGCCAAGGGCTGGTTTCGGTGGACACAGCCACCATCCACATAGCGACGGGGCTTCAATTGCCAGTCTTGGGGCTTTATAACCCCGATATTGGTGGTGGCAGTGAAAATTTCACCGAATGGCACCCAAACCAGGCTGATGCGGTCGTGATTTTTTCCAAAAACGTGCTGCAGCAGGAGATCAATTCTCTCGATCTCGATGAGTTCGCAGACGCGTTCAGGGGGTGGGTGTCTGCCATCCGGGCAGGGTGAGTAAACGAGTCTTCACCAGCTCCGGCGTAATGGCGCGGAACAGAGCTTCATCAAAGGCGTCTTTCTCCTGAGGTGGCAGTTGGTAGTTTGCCCCCTTGGCATCGAAGATGTCGATGGCCTGATAGCGCGGGTGGTTCACCGGGTTGGCGATGATCTTGTCGCCACCTGGCGCCACTATGGTCAGCAGTGGCAGATCGATGGCCTGTGCCATGTGCCGCGGGCCAGTATCATTGCCGACGAAGAGTTGGCAGTGGGCGAAGAGCCCCACCAGTTCGCGTACCGAGCGGGTCTTGATCTGGTCAAACACGCTGGCTTGTAGCGCTGCAGGCAGTAACGGTCTGAGACCCCGGTTGTACTCCTCTTCCCCCGGCCCGCAGTAGATCAGGATCTGGGCGTTGTGCTGTTCGATCAGCCACTGGGCGACCTCGGCGAAGCAGTCAATGGGCCAGCGCTTGTAGTGGCCGAGGGAGTTCACCCCCATGGCGATGAGCGGGCGGGTCGGGTCGACGCCGGCGGCCAGCAGGGTCTCGCGTCCCCGTTGCCTCTCCTCGTCGCTGAGCCAGAGATAGTAGTTGCGATCCTCCCTGGCGAGGCCGAGGGGCTTGAGCAGGGAGAATCTGTCGTCCACCAGGGTGCTGTTGCCCCGATGCTCGGTGTCGTGTCGGAAGCGCACGATGCGATTGTGGCCGAGTCGCCAGGGGAAGGAGTCAAACCCGATCCGCAGCCGGGCCCTGGAGAGCAGGCAGGTCAGCAGGCCTATCATCTGGCCCTGGCTGTTGATCACCACGTCGTAGTGCTCGCGGCGGATCCCCAACAGCAAATCCTTCATATAGCGCCACTCGTTGCGGCGCGCTTTCTCGATGACGATCAACTTGTCGATGTTGGGGTTACCCTCCGCCATCCCCGCACAGTAATCCATGACCAGATAATGAACCTCCCCGGCAGGATCGTGCTGCTTGAGGTTGTTGCACAGGGCGGTGGAGATCAGCACGTCCCCTATCTGTTTGGTTTGTACTACCAGGTATTTCATGGAGAAGGCCTCATGTGAGGTCATGGTTGAACGACAGCGAAACAGCATATCGTACTCGACCGTCAGATGCTGCCGCGATGGTGTGAAAATCCGATCCTGCGCACTGCGAATCGGCGTGGATCTCCCGTGATACTGGCCGATCGTGGGGGAAGATCGCCGGGATGGCATGGCCGAACCGGCGCGGGTCAAGGCCGATTGGCGGGTGCCACTGCCGAACGGGCTGGCGCAGGGGTGAAGGTCGCCGCGGTCATCACCCAGGGTCGGGCTGTCGGCCTCACCCTGGCCTGGCTCTGAGCGGGACCACTGGCGAGCCCCATTTTTCTGGATAGACTTTGAAGGCCGGTGCACTATCCAAGGAGAATGAGCATGGGTACGCAGACGCCGGATTTCGAGCTCGAAGACGAGTGGGAGCCGGAATCCTGGGAAGACGAGCTGGAGGAGCTGGATGACGAGAACTGGCAGGACTATGACCCTCTCGACGATCAGTGACTCCCTGTAACGCCTGCGGGCGGGCCCGGTGCCCGCCCGATTTTTTTGTGAGGCTGGTGCATCGCCCTTGGTGGGAAGGCGGCGGGCTGGGTAGAATGAACTGCTCAAATGGCGCTGTACGAGGCAGGACCCTCAGCAGGCCGCGGCTCAACAACGATTCCAACGACGCCAAGGATGATTATGCGCTCACTCGTCATCATGCTCTGTGCCACCCTGCTCGGGGGCTGTGTCTCCAACTCGGACGATCCCTGTGAAAAAGTGTGGAGCGACGTGGGGGAGGCCGACGGCAAGCTCGGCTTTGCCGGCGACAGGGTGGCCTTCCACCAGACCCAGTGCGGGGACAAGGTGGATGTCGCCCTCTGGGAGCAGGGCCGCCAGAAGGGGCTGGCCTGGTATTGCCGCCCCGAGCACCTCTATCTGGCCGGGCGGTCGGGGGAGGAGTATCGCGGTGTCTGTCCCAACGACGTGCAGGCCCGTCGCCTGTTCGAACAGGGTCGCCACGGCTGGACCGATCAGTGAGGCCCCACAAGCTGGGTTAATTGTATGGAAAAAGTTCTCAGTATTGATGTAGACGCCACAGTGGCCATGATTGCTGCACTCATCGCCGCATGTTCAGCGTTATATGCTCGCCGATCTGCGAAGGAAGCCAAGCGGGCCAATGACATAGGTCGTCTGAATGCTTTGCTCTCCCTCAGACAACACTATCTCGAACTGCTGCGGCATCAGGAGGTTATGGCGAAACAGTTGGAACACATTCCCAGTGGCTTGAGGTCTGTCAGAGAGACATACGCGGATTTGGACTCGAAATTGCGCCAAGTGACCGCCGAGCTCGACTTGTACCATCCCAAGGTGGTGAAGAACAAGCAGTGACGTCGTGTTAGGCGGCGGTCAACTAAGCAACTCAATCTATTGGTTTTACTCTTCTTTTTTCAATCGCAGCGGCTGACACAGGTAGTCCTTATCATTGGCGCAGCGGGCACACTTGCCGCACACGAACTTGGGTTTTCGCAGGATCTTGCGCAGCGCCTTGAGGTCAGTGGGGATCTCGTGGCGGCGCCACTCACACAACGTCTTGTGGCCCATGGCGATGACGTCCTCGATAGTGAATGTAACGGGTGGGGACGTGGGAGTTCGGCCCCGTCAGGGGCCTTACTGATACAGGTACTTGGTGAAGATGAGCTCGCGTACCGCCTTCTTGCCGGTCTCCTTGACCAGCAGCTCGTTGACCCTGGCCTCGCACTCCTTGCGCAGTTCTTCCCGGCTCACCAGGGACTTGATCTGGGCGCCTGTCTTGCTGCCTATCAGGCGGATGATGGCGTCGCGGATCAGGGGATCATGTTGCTCCAGCAACTTGAGATCGGCGGCATTCTCGGCCATCAGCTCCACCGTCACCCGCACATAGCCCAGGGTTTTGCCATCGCCAAGGTAGTTGGTGATGATATCCGGATCCAGCGCATGATAGGCGAAGCCTGGCTGTACGGCGGAGGAGGCCGGATCGGCAGCCGCGTCCTCGCTGGCGAAGGCCGGCATGCTCAACAGGGGGAAACTCAGGGATAACACCAGCAGAAATCTGAAGATCTTCATCTAGATGGCTCGGCAGCGACGGATGCCCCATTTTTGATGCTGTCATCGGGGCCGTCAAGCACGGATGTTCTTACAATTCGTCATTGATTTACGGATAATAAACCGGATTTTAACCTGACAACGGAAATCTCCGGATGGTGAAGCTGTGAAGTCCGAGTTGACTGTTCCCCTCGTCCAGCTCGTCCCGTGGCGGGTCCCCGTGGAGTGTGAGCCCCCCGAGGCGCTGCGCCCCTGGTTGCTGGAGGCCGACTCCATGACCCGGCGCCTGCGGCGCTACAATCGCCACCTGTCGGTGCAGCTGCTCGGCAATCGCAGCGTGTCGCTGGGGCTGGACGAGCAGGCGCTGGTGGCGGTGCAGGATCCCGTGGGGATCTGCCGCGAGGTGATCCTGCATGGCGATGGCGGGCCCGCCATCCTGGGCTGGACCCTGTTCGCCGAGGCGGCGCTGCAGGGCGGCGGTCTGCAGGATCTGGGAGAGCAGCCGCTGGGGGAGCGCATCTTCGGCGACCTGCCGGTGCGGCGGGATCACCTGCAACTGGCCTGCTTCGAGATCGCGAACAATCCCTGGTGCCCGGCCGCCACCGTCTGGGGGCGCCGCTCCCGTCTCTATCTGGGGCAGTGGCCCTTGTTGGTCCACGAACTCTTCCTGCCCTCGCTGTCGTCCGACGGGCTGCCATCGAATAAGGAGCTGGCGTGAAGCTGTTAACCAAGGAGCGGGGACTGGCCTATGTGCAGTTGGCCCGCATCGACAAGCCCATCGGCACCCTGCTGCTGCTGTGGCCGACCCTGTGGGCGCTCTGCCTGGCGGCTGGCGGCCTGCCGGATCCCTGGATCCTGACGGTGTTCGTGGTGGGGGTGTTTCTGATGCGCTCCGCCGGCTGCGTCATCAATGACTATGCGGATCGCAATTTCGACGGCCACGTGAAGCGTACCGCCGGGCGGCCGCTGCCCATGGGGCGGGTCGCCGAGCGGGAGGTGCTGATCCTGTTCGCCGTGCTGGCGCTCGTCTCGTTCGCCCTGGTGCTGACCCTGAATCCGCTTACCATAGGGCTGTCGTTCGCCGGCCTGCTGCTGGCGGTCTGCTATCCCTTCATGAAGCGGTTCATCCCCATTCCGCAGCTGGTGCTCGGGATGGCGTTCTCCTGGTCCATCCCCATGGCCTATGCAGCCCAGGCTGACGCCCTGCCACCGGTCGCCTGGCTGCTGTTTCTCGCGAATCTGCTCTGGACCATCGCCTACGACACCGAGTACGCCATGGTGGACAGGGACGACGACCTCAAGCTCGGCCTCAAGTCGAGCGCCATCCTGTTCGGCCGTCACGACAAGCGGATCATCGGTGCCCTGCAACTGGCGACCCTGCTGATCCTGCTGGGGGTGGGCCAGCTGATGACGCTCGGTTCGGGCTACTACTGGGGGCTGCTGGGGGCCGCGGCCCTGTTCGTCTATCAGCAGCGGCTGATCCGGGAGCGGGCGCGGGAAGCCTGCTTCCAGGCCTTCCTCAACAACAACTACGTGGGGGCTCTGGTGCTGCTCGGCGTGGTTGCCCACTACCTGTGAGGGCGTCTCCCGATGAGATGAAAAAGGCCGCATGATGCGGCCTTTTTGCTGGTTGCTCCTCAGAGCCGGTTGCCCGCCTGTATGGTGCGGCGGATCTTGTTGCTGAGCAGCGGCACTATGTTGTCCGCCAGCGCCTGGAAGCGGCCGAGATCCGGCTTGCAGCCGGTGTCGAGATAACCTTCGCTGCGCAGGGTGTGGATCAGGGTGCTGAACAGCTTGGGGTCGAAGAACTCGGGGGCGTTGATGCCATGCAGGGTGCCGAGGCGCTCTGCCATCATCAGGCCGTCCGCCTCCAGCTGCTCCGCCTCGATGCGGGGCTGGGCCAGCACCCGTGTCAGTACTATGGCGTAGCGTTGCAGGGTCTCCTGGATGCTCTCCGCCAGCAGCAGCAGGCGGGTCTGGTTGTCCGGGTTGACCCAGAAGCCGCCGTCGCGCGCCTCGATCAGCTGCTGGCGCTGCAGCTCGCCCAGCAGGGCGTCGACCAGCTCGGGCAGCGCCTCCTCTTCATGACGCAGGAACAGTTCCGTCTTGAGCAGCGGGTAGATGTCGACACAGCGGGCGACGATCTCGTTGCGGGAGATCCCCTCGCACCGCTCGATCAGCGCGGCCACCAGGGAGGGCATGGCAAACAGGTGCAGGATGTTGTTGCGGTAGTAGGTGAGCAGGATCGCCTGATAACGGTCCAGGCTGATGATCTGCCCCAGCTTGTCCTCGGTCACCTCGAACTTGTTGAGCTCCATCGCCTGATCCAGCAGGGTGGCGGCGTCCTCGGCCGGCATGGTGCTGTTCGGGCTGTAGGGCACCTGCTTGAGCAGGTCCAGATAGGTGTTGAGCTGAGCCTGCAGTTCGTCCCGGGTCAGGGCGTGGCGCTCGGCGGCCAGCAGCGCCAGGGCGCTCAGGGTCAGACCGTTGACGGCGGCGGCATCGTTGATGCGGGTCATCATCAGCTCGGCCAGCTGGTTGACGGTGGGCGCCATCCACTGGGGGCGCTCCTCCTTGCCGATGTGGGCCTTCCACTCCGGGACCTGCTCGTTGAGGTAGCCGTTGAGGGTCAGCGGCTCGCCGAAGTTGACGAAGCCGCGGCCATAGTTGCGCAGCTTGCGCAGTATGCCGAGCACCTGCAGCAAGCTCTCCTTCTCCTTGCGGCTGCCCTTGAGCTCGTTGTGGTAGGTGTTCACCTCCATCACGTGCTCGTAGCCGAGGTAGACAGGGACCAGGGTGACCGGTCTGTCCAGCCCGCGCATCATGGCCTGCAGGGTCATGGCCAGCATGCCGGTCTTGGGCGGCAGCAGGCGGCCGGTTCGCGAGCGCCCCCCCTCGGTGAAGAACTCCACCGAGTAGCCCTTGGCGAACAACAGGTTCAGGTATTCACGGAAAACCGTGCTGTAGAGCGGGTTGCCCTTGAAGGTGCGGCGGATGAAGAAGGCACCGCCGTGGCGGAAGATGGGGCCCGCCGGCCAGAAGTTGAGGTTGATGCCCGCCGCGATATGGGGCGGCACCATGCCCTGGTGGTAGATGACGTAGGAGAGCAGCAGATAGTCCATGTGGCTGCGATGGCAGGGCACGTAGACGATCTCGTGGCCCTCCTGGGCCAGCTGGCGCACCTTCTCGGCACCGTTGACCGAGAGGCCGCGGTAGAGCTTGTTCCAGAGCCAGCCGAGGAAGCTCTCGCCGAGCCGGATCAGCCGGTAGGAGAAGTCGGAGGCGATCTCGTCCATGTAGCCGTGGGCGCGCTTCTGCGCCTTCTCCAGGCTGATGCCTTCCCGTCTGGCCTCTTCCTCTATGGCCTGCTGGATCACGCTGGAATCCAGCAGCTGTTTGAACAGCAGGTTGCGGTTCGGCAGCTTGGGGCCGGTGGCGGCGAGCTGCTGGCGGCTGAAGTGGGTGCGGGCGACCCGGGCCAGCTTGTGGGCGATGGCCTCGTCGGTGCCGTGCTTGTCCGCCATATGGCGCAGGGAGAGCGGCGGGGAGAAGCGCACCAGGTTCTCGCGCCCCTTTAGGATCACGATCAGCGCCTTCTTCAGGCGGTTCGGTGCCAGGCTGCTGATGATGTTCCAGCCGGAGGCCTCTTCCCCCTCGCGACCCGGGGCGCGGCCCCAGAACAGGGTGACGGGCACCACCTGGATGTCCAGCGCCGGATCCTGCTTGTGCAAGTCCAGCAGCTGGTGGAACTCCTGCAGGAAGGGGAGCGGCTTGTTGCGGGCACCGAACAGGGGAGGTGGACGATCCAGACAGACGTAGCGCGGCAGCAGTTGGCCGTTCAGCTCCAGCGGCGTGAAGGGGCCGGGCAGGCCGAGGTCCTCGCAGCACTGCTGCAGGGTCATCAGGTCGGTGATCGAGCTGGTTTTCAGGGCGTAGACGATGGGTCTGGCCGGATCCAGCTTGAGCTCGGTGATGGGATTTTCCGGCAGGCTCTTGTGATTGACCAAGCCGCTGACCGGCCATTGCAGGATGGCTCTGGAAATCTTCTGTCCAAGGGACATGTGCGTCTGCTCTCCAAAAAAATGCGGCGTGAGCATAGCAAATCACCGGCGGCTTGTCGCCGAGAGGTACGATGAGTCCCAAGGCGGCGCGCGAGGGAGCCACATTTTGCGACAAGGCGGGGACAAATGTCAGCAACGCCTTGCCTTGGCCACAGCACTGTATATACTGCCAGTGTGCTGTATAAAAAGACAGGTGCCCATGCTATGAAACCCCTTACCCCCCGCCAGGCCGAAGTGCTGGAGCTTATCAAGGCGAACATGAACGAGACCGGCATGCCGCCGACTCGCGCCGAGATCGCCCAGAAGCTTGGCTTCAAGTCGGCCAACGCGGCCGAGGAACATCTGAAGGCCCTGGCCAAAAAGGGGGTCATCGAGATCATGCCGGGAACCTCCCGCGGCATCCGCCTGCTGCTCGAAGAAGAGGAGGCCTTGCCGGAAGAGAGCGGCCTGCCGCTCATCGGCAAGGTGGCCGCCGGCGAGCCCATCCTGGCCCAGGAGCACATCGAGAGCCACTACCAGGTGGATCCCGCCCTGTTCCATCCACGGGCAGACTTCCTGCTGCGGGTGCAGGGCATGAGCATGAAGAACATCGGCATCATGGACGGGGATCTGCTGGCGGTGCACAAGACCCAGGAGGTGCGCAACGGCCAGGTGGTGGTGGCGCGGCTCGATGAGGACGTCACCGTCAAGCGCTTCCAGCGCAAGGGCAGCCAGGTATGGCTGCTGCCCGAGAACGAGGAACTTTCCCCCATCGAGGTGGATCTCGCCAGCCAGCACCTCACCATCGAGGGGCTGGCGGTCGGCGTCATTCGCAACGCCGACTGGATGTAAGCCTCCGGCATGACGAAGGGGCCTCCTGCGGGAGGCCCCTTCGTTTTGGCCCCCGTCTCCGTCATCCCGCCTCGTGGCCCATCCCCGCCATCCTGCTGCCGTCGTCCGTCGCAAATAGTCCCGCCACAGACAGCGCATTTCGGATATATCCTTTGATAAGGCTCGCACCCTCATGGTCACCGCCATGGCGGCGAGAGCGCCCCACCGGCCAGCTGGACGGCTTTGCAGGGATGCATCACCGCCGGGGCTGTGTGGAAGAAGGGAGAGTCGTCAGCAGTTGGACGACTCGTACAGTCAGTACGCGACGGTGGTTGGCTTGCCTCCCGATGGCAGTAACACTGATCGGCGTGGCCTGTTGAGCAAGGAGGACAGGTATGGCTTCAAGCTCGCCGTGGGATCCGGTGCCGGCCGCAGCGCCCGCATCCTCCATCACCCGATTCATCAAGGGCAGTCGGATGACGTGGTTCTATGCGCTCTGGGTCTATCACAAGGGAGATGGCTGGACCGTCTGGCTGGGGTGTCCCAAAGACAAGATCGTCCGCCTGGTTCGTCTGTTTCGCCGTCACCACGACATCGGCTTGCCGGATGCGCCCTGGACGGCGCCCGTGATCCCGTTGCACGCATCCATCAGACGTGCCCAGCCGCAGCGCAGGCTGCGACCCTGATCCCGGCCGATACGAGCCCCGCCCCGAGCGGGGCTCTTGCTTTCCAGCGCTCACGACATCCTGGTGCCCCTGCGGCCCTCCATCCGGACGAAGGGGTAGCCAGAAACGGGGCGGGGCGGGTTACAATGACCCTTCCCAGGTGCAGCTCCTGGGCTGATTATAAATACAAGGGTTTGTTTCATATGGTTAAACCACGCTTTTCCCTGCTGCTGTTGCTCTTCATCGTCAGCATCATGGCTGCCTATTACTGGAGCCAGCCTTCCTTGCCGGAGCAGGCCGACTACTATCCGACGGCGCGGGACATCAACCCCTTCACCCTCACCGACGGGGATGCACAACCCTTTACTCCCGCCAATCTGACGGGACACTGGACCTTCCTGTTCCTCGGTTACACCTATTGCCCCGACATCTGCCCGACCACGCTGGCGGACCTGCGCGCCGCCTACCCCGGCTTGAAGAAAATCGCCCCCAACAGCCAGGTGGTGTTCATCTCGGCAGATCCCCAGCGGGATGACAGCGCCCGTCTCAAGAGCTATACCGCCTTCTTCGAGCCCGAGTTCAAGGCGGCGACCGCGCCCCACAGCGCCCTGTTCCCCCTGGTGCGCAACCTGGGCCTGGTCTATTCCATCGTGGAGAGCGAACGCAAGGATTACCTGATAGACCATTCGGCCTCGATAGTGCTGATCAACCCGGCGGGCAAGCTGGTGGCCCTGTTCCGTCCCAAGGTGGCGCCGGGGGAAGTGCCCCGCGTTGACATGCAGGCCATGGTCGCCGACTTCGCACGCATAGTGCGACTGGCCGACGAGTGATCCCGCAGCCTCCGTCCTGCTCATGCCCATGTCACCCTGGTTGAGGGATCCCGGCCGCCACAGGGCCGTCTTTGCCCTGGCGCTGCCCATGGTGTTTTCCAATGTCACCACTCCCTTGCTGGGGCTGGTGGACACCTGGGTGATCGGTCATCTCGGTGAGGCCTGGTTCCTCGGCGGCGTCTCGGTCGGCGCTACCCTCATCAACCTCCTCTTCTGGTTGCTGGGCTTTCTGCGCATGTCTACCACGGGCCTGACCGCCCAGGCCCAGGGGGCCGCCAACGCCGAGGGGCAGCTCGATACCCTGGCCCGTGCCCTGGGGCTGGCGATCGGCCTGGGGCTGGCACTCCTGCTGCTGTTGCTGCCGTTCCTGCCGGCCATCATCACCTTGGGCGGGGGGTCGGCGGAGGTACAGGCCCATGCCGGGGACTATGTGTCGGTGCGGATCTGGAGCGCCCCGGCGGCGCTCTGCAACCTGGTGATCATGGGCTGGCTGCTGGGCATGCAGGATGCGCGCAGCCCCATGCTGCTGCTGATCCTGGGCAACCTCGTCAATATGGGGTTGGATGCCTGGTTCGTGCTGGGGCTGGGCTGGCAGGTGAAGGGGGTGGCCGCCGCCTCCCTGCTGGCCGACTACAGCGCGCTGGCGGTGGGGCTCTGGCTGGCGAGCCGCCATCTGCGCCGTCTCTCTCCCGGGGTCTGGCAGCATGCCTGGCGGCGCTGGTCTCAGTGGCCGGCCTTGCTGCGGCTGCTCGCCCTGAACCGGGACATCTTCATCCGCTCCCTCTGCCTGCAGCTCTGCTTTGCCTTCATGACCCTGCAGGGGGCCAGGCTGGGGGATGTGGCCGTGGCGGCCAACGCGGTGCTGCTCAACTTCCTGATGCTCATCTCCTACGGGCTGGACGGCTTCGCCTACGCGGTGGAGGCCATGGTGGGGCGCGCCATCGGGCGGCGGGACCGGCAGGGACTGCGGGAGGCCATCGTCCTCAACCTGGGCTGGGCCCTGCTGATCGCGCTGGGCTTCACCCTGTCGTTTGCCTGTGGGGGAGGGATGCTCATCCGCCATATCACCGACCTGCCGGCGGTGATCGCCGAGGCCCACCGCCAGCTGCCCTGGCTGGTGGCCATGCCGCTGCTGGCGGTCTGGTGCTTCCTGCTGGACGGGGTCTTTATCGGGGCCACCCGGGCCCGGGAGATGCGCAACAGCATGCTGGTGGCGGTGTTCGCCGGATTCTTTCCAATCTGGTGGCTCTGCCAGGCGTGGGGTGTCGCCGCCCTGTGGGCCGCCATGAGCGCCCTGATGGTCGGGCGGGGCCTGACCCTCGGCTGGCTCTGCTGGCAACTGGAACGGGATGGCCGCCTGCTGACGGGGCTGAGGGCCAGGGGGGCGGCCTGATTTCTGGTTCCGTCCGGTTGGGTCAGGCCGAGCCCGCGTAGTCGAACTGGCGCCAGCTCTCGTAGACGAACACCGCCACCGCGTTGGCCAGGTTCATGCTGCGGCTCTGGGGCAGCATGGGGATGCGCAGCCGCTGCTCGAACGGCAGGCTTTCGATGATCTCCATGGGCAGGCCGCGGCTCTCGGGCCCGAACAGCAGGGCATCGCCTGCGGCAAACTGCACTGCCGAATGGGCGGTGCGTCCCTTGGTGGTACAGGCGAACACCCGCTTGGGGGCGACGGCGGCCAGAAACGCCTCATAGTCAGGCCAGCGCTTCACCTCGGCGAACTCGTGATAGTCGAGTCCGGCCCGCTTCACCCGCTTGTCATCCCACGCAAAACCCAGGGGCTCTATCAGGTGCAGCCGGTAACCGGTATTGGCACAGAGGCGGATGATATTGCCGGTATTGGGCGGGATTTCCGGTTGGTAGAGCACGATGTCGAGCATGGCGGGATCCTGGGGTGGTGCGAAATGGGCGCCAGCATACCCAGCGCCCGTGTCGATGAAAAGAGGGTCGGTCAGGCGATGGGCAGGCGGATGGTGATGACCAGGCCGCTCGGGTGGTTGTTGCCGGCCCGGATGGTGCCGCCATGGCGCGCGATCGCCTCGGCGGCGATGGCGAGGCCGAGGCCGGTGCCGCCGGTCTTGGCATTGCGGGCGTCGTCGACCCGGAAGAAGGGCAGGAACAGCCGGGGTTGCTGCTCCACCGGCACGCCGGGGCCGTCGTCCCGAATCGTCATCACCCACTCCCGTCCCTCCCGATACCACTCCACCTTGATGAACTCGCGGGCGTACTTGAGCGCATTGCGCAGCGGGTTCTCCAGGGCGCGCGCCAGCAACTCAGGCCACATGGCGAGGGACTCGGTCGGCAGGGGGGGCAGCCTGAGCTGCTTGCCGTTCTGGTTCGCCTCGAACATGGCGTCGTCCAGGATAGGTTCCAGCAGATCCGCCAGCGGCAGGGTCATCGGGGCTTCCACGTGCTGCTGCACCCGCGACAGATCCAGCAGATCCCCGATCAGCTTGTCGAGCCGGCCTATCTCCCCCTCAATCCGGGCCAGCTCGGCGCTGTCGCCCTGCTTGCGGCGGATCAGCGCCTGCGCCAGCTGGATGCGGGTGAGGGGGCTGCGCAGTTCGTGGGAGATGTCGGAGAGCAGCTGTTTCTGCTTCTGGATCATGTCCTTGAGGGTGTCGACCATATGGCTGACATGCTCTGCCAGCTGGCCGATCTCGTCCTTGCGGCCGAGGTTGGGGATCTGCATCTCCAGGTTGCCCTGGGCCAGCTGTGAGACCGACTGCTGCAGCTCCAGGATGGGGCGGGTCAGGCGCCAGGCCAGCAGCAGGCAGAGCGGGGTGCTGACCAGCATGGCGATGCCGAGGATCTGGATGGGGTGGTCCAGGATCTGGATGAAGAGGAACAGGTAGGAGTTTTCGACGTTGAGGCCGAAGTAGACGTGATAGGCCTGGCCGTGATGGGTCATCTGGAAGGGACCCGCGATGGCGCGTTGATGCTCGCTGCCCAGCATGGGCTTGGCCGGGTTGTCCGAGTCGAGCATGAAGCGGATCACGAACTTGCTCAGCCGGGTGCTGGACTGTATCTGCCCCTTGGCATCGCGCAGATAGATGTTGTCCACCGGCAGCAGGCCGGCGGCATCGATGGCCTTGGCCAGATCGAAGTCCTGGTCGGGATCCGCTCCCTTCTGCAGCGCCGCCAGATTGTTGTTGAGGCGGGTGACCTCGTGGGCCGGCAGCGGAATGATGTTGCGGGGATCCAGGGTGGGCAGTATCACCACGGCCGCCACCACCAGCAGCAGCATGAACCAGAACCAGAGAAAGATCTGGGTGGAGAGGCCGTTGAAGGTGCGGGCCGTTTTCATGCCTGTTCCAGCCACAGGTATCCCCGGCCACGCACCGTCTTGAAGCGGGGCTGGCCATCGGTGCGCTCCGGCAGCTTCTTGCGCAGGTTGCTCAGGTGCATGTCGATGGCCCGGTCGAAGGGTTCCAGCTTCTTGCCGAGCACCTGCTCGGAGAGCAGGCTCTTGCTGACGATCTGGCCCGGATTGCGCAGCAGGCACTCCAGCAGGCCGAATTCGGTGGCGGTCAGCTCCAGCAGCTGATCGTTGCAGCGGGCCTGTTGCAGGCCGGGTTGCAGCACCAGATCCATGAATCTCAGCTCTTCCGGGCTGTTGCCCCGCTGGGGCTGGCTACTCTGGGTGCGGCGCAGGATGGCGCGTACCCTGGCCAGCAGCTCCCTGTCGTCGAACGGCTTGGCCAGGTAGTCGTCGGCCCCGGCCTCGAGGCCGTTGACCCGATCCTGACTGTCGCCGCGCGCGGTCAGCATCAGCACCGGGGTGTCGTGAGTCTTGCGCAGCCGGGTCAGCATGGCGAAGCCGTTGAGCCTGGGCATCATCACGTCCAGCAGCACCAGGTCGAAGGGCTGTTCACCCAGCCGCGCCAATCCCTCTTCCCCATCCTCGGCCACGGTCACCTGAAAGCCTTCCAGGGTCAGGATTTCGGTCAGCAACTGGGTCAGTTCGAGATCGTCGTCGACCAGGAGTATTTTGTTCATCCGGGAGCCACTCTGTTGATTTTGCGCGCCAAACTGACGTCAGGGTCAGGGTATAATAAGTTTTTACGCGTCGGAGGAAAGCCGGTTTTGAGCCACCAACAATATTCCCGCTGGGTCACCCTGGCCAGCATGGCGGCGGTCGTCACCGCCACCCTGCTCATTCTGGGCAAGCTGATCGCCTGGCTGATGACGGACTCCTCCAGCCTGCTGGCATCCCTGACCGACTCCTTCATGGACGTCAGCGCCTCCATCATCAATCTGGTGGCCATCCGCTATGCCATGGCGCCGGCCGACGCGGAGCATAGATTCGGCCACGGCAAGGCGGAGTCCCTGGCGGGCCTGGTCCAGTCGGCCTTCATCTCGGGTTCCGCTCTGCTGCTGATGATGCACGGCATCTCGTCGATGCTGAACCAGGTGCCCGTGGTGCGCCTGGAGGCGGGCATCTGGGTCAGCGTCGGCTCCATCGTGCTGACCCTGCTGCTGGTCAGCTTCCAGAGCCTGGTCATCCGCAAGACCAACAGCGTGGCCATCAAGGCCGACATGCTGCACTACCGTTCCGATCTGCTGCTCAACGGCGGCGTGCTGCTGGCACTGGTGCTGGCGGGGCAGGGATGGTATTGGGCCGACGGCCTGTTTGCCATCCTGATCGGTCTGTTCCTGGTGTGGGGCGCCGTGCATATTGGCTACGAATCGGTGCAGGCCCTGCTCGATCGTCAGTTGCCAGAGGAGGAACAAGCGAGAATAATGGCCCTCTGCTGTGCCGTAGAGGGGGTGCATGGCGTACATGATCTGCGTACCCGCCAATCCGGGCCGACCCGCTTCGTGCAGTTGCATCTGGAACTGGATGACCAACTGCCCCTGGTCAGGGCCCATCAGATAGCCGACGAGGCTGAACTGGCCGTCCGCCAGGCCTTCGAGCGGATGGATGTGATCATTCACATGGACCCCATCTCGGTGCTGACAAAAGAACGACAAAGCACTCACCCTGAACAACAGTAGGCTCAACATGGATGATCTGGTCGCCCGCACGTGGCGAAAAATTCAGCAGGAAGCGCAGAGCATGACGGCCCAGGAGCCCATGCTGGCCAGCTTCTTCCATTCCACCATTCTTAACCACCGGGACCTGCGCTCGGCGCTGAGTTTCCAGCTCGCCAACAAGCTCGACAGCACCACCATGCCGGCCATCGCTCTGCGCGAAGTGATCGAGCTGGCCCTGCGCAGCGAACCCGAGCTGCTGGCTGCGGTGGCCGCCGACATCTGCGCCGTACAGGAGCGCGACCCGGCGGTCGACCTCTTCTCCACACCCTTGCTCTATCTCAAGGGATTCCATGCCCTGCAGGGCTACCGGGTCGCCAACTGGCTGTGGCGCCAGGGTCGTCGTGCCCTGGCACTCTATCTGCAAAACCAGATCTCCGTGGTGTTCGGGGTCGACGTGCACCCGGCCGCCCGCATCGGCAAGGGCATCATGTTTGACCACGCCACCGGCATCGTCGTCGGGGAGACCGCGGTCATCGAGAACGACGTCTCCATCCTGCAGAGCGTGACCCTGGGGGGGACAGGCAAGGAGAGCGGCGATCGCCATCCCAAGATCCGGGAAGGGGTGATGATAGGGGCGGGGGCCAAGGTGCTCGGCAACATAGAGGTGGGCGTCGGTGCCAAGATAGGGGCCGGCAGCGTGGTGATCAACCCAGTGCCTCCCCACACCACGGTCGCCGGCGTGCCCGCCAAGATCGTGGGCCGGCCTGAGTGTGACAAGCCCTCCTTCGACATGAACCAGAACATCTAGGGAACCATGGCCAAGCGCTGGTCAGGCTATCTGATCCTGGGGATGTGGCTGCTCAACCTGCTCCATCTCTATCTGGACTTCTCCCCCTGGCCGGCGGCCATCGCGGCCTGGGCCGCCTCCCTGCTCACCTGGCCCTGGCTGGTGGGGGCCGCGAGGCGGCAGGCCCTGGCCCTCTATGGTGCAGCTCTCCTGCTGCTGATCTTCTCCTGGTGGCGGGGGGCCGTCCTCAGGCCAGGGGACTGGCTGCTGCCCAACATCAACATGCTCACCATGTTCGCGGCCGTCAGCACCCTCAACCTCGCGACCTCCGGGCTGCTGACGGGAACCACCTCCTGGTCCGGCCGCAAGGGGCTGTGGAGCACCATGGCCAGCCTCAATCTGCTCGGTGCCGTCATCAACCTCTCGGTGCTCTTCATCATCGGCGATCGGCTGGAGCGCAACGGCACCCTTGAACGACGCCAGGTCATGGTGCTGAGCCGGATCTTCTGCGCCGCGGCCTTCTGGTCCCCCTTCTTCGTCGCCATGGCGGTGGCGCTGACTTACTCACCCGGGCTGCAACTGGGCAGCATACTGCCCTTCGGCATCCTGGCCGCCCTGCTGGCCATGGGGCTGACAGCCTGGCAGGTGGAGCGGCTCGGGGTGGCGGACTTCGAGGGCTACCCGCTGCGGTTGCAGACCCTGGGGCTGCCGGTGACGCTGGCACTGCTGGTCATGCTGATCCATCAGCTCCGGCCCGGGCTCAGCATACTGGCGGTGATCGCGCTGGTGGCGCCCCTGCTGGCCCTGCTGTTCATGCCCCACGCCGGACGGGGGACAGCGCTCAAGCGGCAGGTGGTGGAGCGCTTCCCGGCCATCGGTGGCCAGCTTGTGCTGTTTCTGGGAGCGGGTTTGCTGGCGGCGGGCATCAACAGCGCGCTGTCGGTGCTGGACTTTGGCGGCGGCCACGGCCTGCCGCTGTTCAACCACTTCGGCTGGTTGGAGGCCAGCCTGACCCTGCTGCTGATCTTCATGGTGGCCATCGTCGGGGTGCACCCTCTCATCAGTATCTCCGGCGTGGCCCCTCTGCTGTGGCCACTGTCGCCGGACCCCAGCCTGCTCGGCATGTGCTTCCTGCTCGGATGGGGACTGGCTACCGGCACCAGCCCGCTCTCCGGCTCCAACCTGGCGTTGGCATCCCGCTACAACCTGAGCGCCGGGCTCCTGCTGCGCTGGAACCTGCTCTACGGTCTGCTGATGTACGGCGTTGCCTGCCTGTTGCTGGGGGGCTTCATCACTCTGCACGGCTGATACCGGCACAGTGCGTGGCACCTAAGCCGGGCGTGCAGCGCCTGCGAGAAAAACCGACGCATATTTAGGCAATACAGGCCCGCAGGGTGCAATTTGCAACGCGCTGGCTTGTTTGTGCCGAGCGCATCAGGGTATGCTGGCTTCACGCGCTTGAATCGCCCCTGTGGGGCATCGCAATTGAACATACAGGTATGCATATGTCACTAGAAGTCCTTGAGCAACTCGAATCCAAAGTACAATCCGCCGTCGACAACATCTCCCTGCTGAAGATGGAGCTGGACGAGCTGAAAGAGCAGAACAGCAAGCTGCAAGACGAGAACCATCAGCTGCGCAACGAGCACGTCGCCTGGCAAGAGCGTCTGCGTGCCCTGCTGGGTAAGATGGACCAGATGGGCGATGCCATCTGATCCCGTCTCTGCCGACAGGAATGAAAACGGGCCGCTCCTTGAGCGGCCCGTTTGTGTTATGGCCTGGGGTCACATGGCGAGCAACTGCCTGACCGTCTTCTCGATACCATCGGCCGCCTCGACGATGTTCTGCGCCAGCATATAGGCGGGGGTGGAGATCACCTTGCGCTCCTGATCCACCACGAACTCGCTCACCGGGCAGTTGAGGTGGCTGCCCCCCATGGCCTCGATGGCGCTGGCGGCCCCCTCGTCACGGCCTATGGTGGCCAGGGTGCCGGTACCATAGATGAGGGGGATCATGGCCGGGGCGATGCAGATATAGGCCGCCGGCTTGCCGGCCCTGGCAAAGCTCTGGCACGCCTTGAGCACGTCCGGCTGGATGCTGCACTCGGCTCCCTTGATGGCGAAGTCGCACAGGTTCTTGGCGGCACCGAAGCCGCCAGGCACCAGCAGGGCGTCGAAGTCGGCCGCATCCAGCTCGGCCACATCCCGGATCTGGCCGCGGCAGATGCGGGCGGCCTCGACCAGTACGTTGCGGCTTTCCCCCTCGCTGACCTCGCCGGTCAGGTGGTTGATGACATGCAACTGCGCGACGTTCGGGGCGAAGCATTGAACCGTTGCTCCCTGACGGGCCAGTGCCAGCAGGCTGATCACGGCCTCGTGAATTTCCGATCCGTCGAACACGCCACAGCCACTCAAGATCACGGCCACTTTTTTCATGGCAGACTCCTCGTTGTTGAAAATGTGAGCCAGGGTCAATTGTTGTACTTTTGTATGGTTATCGTTCGACCTCCGCTGGTCAAGTCATCTCGCTGTGCTAGGATTGTTTCGTTTTGGATCCTGCCTCATCACCTCCCCTGAATTTTTTTCCACATTGATCGAGATCATGATGGCTGCATCATGGTGTGTTTTGTCGATCTCAACATAATGTTTTAAAACATGTTTTTATGAACAATCCACAGGTTTGTCACGAAGCTTGTGCCGAAGTGCCATTTTTGAACACAGAGTTATCCACAGGTGGCAATCTAGTTGATGGCACTAGGGGGAGAGAGGCAGCCCCTTGGTGTGGTGCTGGCCCTGTGGCATCCTAGCGGCTGTTTATTTTTGGCAGGACGATTTCATGGCCTCTAGCAACCCCCTTATCCTGGTCGACGGCTCTTCATATCTTTACCGCGCCTTCTTTGCCTCCCAGCAGGCCGATCTGCGCACCTCGACCGGGCTGCCTAGCGGCGCCGTCCGTGTCATGGCCAACATGATGCGCAGTCTTCGCAAACAATACCCCGACAGCCACGTGGCCGTGGTGTTCGACGCCAAGGGCAAGACCTTCCGCGACGACATCTATCCCGAGTACAAGGCAACCCGCGCCAGCATGCCGGACGATCTGCGCAGCCAGGTCGCCCCCATCCACCAGATGATCAAGGCGATGGGTTTCCCCTTCCTGATGGTGGAAGGGGTGGAAGCCGACGACGTCATCGGCACCCTGGCCCGTCAGGCGACCGAGAAACAGCTACCAGTGCTGATCAGCACGGGGGACAAGGACATGGCGCAGCTGGTCTCCGACCATGTCACCCTGATCGACACCATGAAGGACGTGAAGACCGATCGGGAAGGGGTGATCGAGAAGTTCGGCGTACCGCCCGAGCTCATCATCGACTACCTGGCCCTGATGGGGGACAAGGTGGACAACATCCCCGGCATGACCGGCGTCGGCGAGAAGACCGCACTGGCGCTGCTGCAGGGGATCGGCAGCATAGACCAGATCGCCGCCAACCTCGACAAGGTGGCAGCGCTCGGCTTCCGTGGCTCCAAGGCGTTTGCCGACAAGTTCCGCGAGCAGGAGCAGCAGGTGCGCCTCTCCTACGTGCTGGCCACCATCAAGACCGACGTCGAGCTGGAGCAGAGCCTGGAAGAGTTGGAGCTCGGCCCCATCGACAAGGAGGCCCTGCTGGCGGTCTACCGTGAGTACGAGCTGCGCAACCTGATAAAAGAGCTGGAGTCCGGCAGCGAGGAGAGTGGCGCCGAAGGTGATGAGGAAGGCACCGCCCCGGTAGCCGCCATCGAAACCGACTACCGCTGCATCCTGGACGAGGCCGAGTTCGACGACTGGTTGGCGTGCCTGCAGGCGGCACCGCTGTTTGCCTTCGACACCGAGACCACCAGTCTCGACTATATGGAGGCGCGGGTGGTTGGCGTCTCCTTTGCCATCGAACCGGGCAAGGCGGCCTATGTGCCCTTCGGTCACGACTATCTGGGGGCGCCGGTGCAGCTGACCGAGGCCGTGGTGCTCGGCAAGCTCAAGCCATTGCTGGAAGATCCGGCCCGACTCAAGGTGGGGCAGAACCTCAAGTATGATCGCAACGTGCTGCTCAACCATGGCATCGAGCTGCAGGGCATCGCCTACGACACCATGCTCGAGTCCTATGTGCTCAACTCCACTGCCAGCCGCCACGATATGGACTCGCTGGCCCGCAGGTATCTGAATGTCGAGACCATCTCGTTCGAA
>NZ_CP077395.1:1105000-1225000 GCF_019048705.1 Aeromonas sp. FDAARGOS 1409 | reverse complement strand
TGTGAGGGGAGTGAAATAGAACCTGAAACCGTGTACGTACAAGCAGTGGGAGCCCTTCGGGGTGACTGCGTACCTTTTGTATAATGGGTCAGCGACTTACATTTTGTAGCGAGGTTAACCGTATAGGGGAGCCGTAGGGAAACCGAGTCTTAACTGGGCGTCTAGTTGCAAGGTGTAGACCCGAAACCGGGTGATCTAGCCATGGGCAGGTTGAAGGTTGAGTAACATCAACTGGAGGACCGAACCCACTAACGTTGCAAAGTTAGGGGATGACCTGTGGCTGGGGGTGAAAGGCCAATCAAACTCGGAGATAGCTGGTTCTCCCCGAAAGCTATTTAGGTAGCGCCTCGGACGAATACTACTGGGGGTAGAGCACTGTTTGGGCTAGGGGGTCATCCCGACTTACCAACCCCATGCAAACTCCGAATACCAGTAAGTACTATCCGGGAGACACACGGCGGGTGCTAACGTCCGTCGTGAAGAGGGAAACAACCCAGACCGCCGGCTAAGGTCCCAAAGTTCTGGTTAAGTGGGAAACGATGTGGGAAGGCTCAGACAGCTAGGATGTTGGCTTAGAAGCAGCCATCATTTAAAGAAAGCGTAATAGCTCACTAGTCGAGTCGGCCTGCGCGGAAGATGTAACGGGGCTCAAACCAGGCACCGAAGCCGCGGATTCACGCTAAGCGTGAGTGGTAGGGGAGCGTTCTGTAAGTCTGCGAAGGTGTGTCGAGAGGCATGCTGGAGATATCAGAAGTGCGAATGCTGACGTAAGTAACGATAAAGGGGGTGAAAAGCCTCCTCGCCGGAAGACCAAGGGTTCCTGTCCAACGTTAATCGGGGCAGGGTGAGTCGACCCCTAAGGTGAGGCCGAAAGGCGTAATCGATGGGAAGCAGGTTAATATTCCTGCACGACTTGTAATTGCGATGGGGGGACGGAGAAGGCTAGGTGGGCCAGGCGACGGTTGTCCTGGTGAAAGTGCGTAGGTGGTGTTTCTAGGCAAATCCGGAGACACAACACTGAGACACGAGACGAACGCACCACGGTGCGGAAGCCATTGATGCCCTGCTTCCAGGAAAAGCCTCTAAGCTTCAGATTACAAGTCATCGTACCCCAAACCGACACAGGTGGTCGGGTAGAGAATACCAAGGCGCTTGAGAGAACTCGGGTGAAGGAACTAGGCAAAATAGAACCGTAACTTCGGGAGAAGGTTCGCTCTTGTTGGTGAAGTCCCTTGCGGATGGAGCTGACGGGAGTCGCAGTGACCAGATGGCTGGGACTGTTTATCAAAAACACAGCACTCTGCAAACACGAAAGTGGACGTATAGGGTGTGACACCTGCCCGGTGCCGGAAGGTTAATTGATGGGGTTAGCGCAAGCGAAGCTCTTGATCGAAGCCCCGGTAAACGGCGGCCGTAACTATAACGGTCCTAAGGTAGCGAAATTCCTTGTCGGGTAAGTTCCGACCTGCACGAATGGTGTAACCATGGCCATGCTGTCTCCACCCGAGACTCAGTGAAATCGAATTCGCCGTGAAGATGCGGTGTACCCGCGGCTAGACGGAAAGACCCCGTGAACCTTTACTACAGCTTGGCACTGAACATTGAACCTACATGTGTAGGATAGGTGGGAGGCTTTGAAGGCGTGACGCCAGTTGCGCTGGAGCCGTCCTTGAAATACCACCCTTGTATGTTTGATGTTCTAACGCAGGGCCCTGAATCGGGCTCGCGGACAGTGCCTGGTGGGTAGTTTGACTGGGGCGGTCTCCTCCCAAAGAGTAACGGAGGAGCACGAAGGTTGGCTAATCCTGGTCGGACATCAGGAGGTTAGTGCAATGGCATAAGCCAGCTTAACTGCGAGACGGACAGGTCGAGCAGGTACGAAAGTAGGTCATAGTGATCCGGTGGTTCTGAATGGAAGGGCCATCGCTCAACGGATAAAAGGTACTCCGGGGATAACAGGCTGATACCGCCCAAGAGTTCATATCGACGGCGGTGTTTGGCACCTCGATGTCGGCTCATCACATCCTGGGGCTGAAGTCGGTCCCAAGGGTATGGCTGTTCGCCATTTAAAGTGGTACGCGAGCTGGGTTCAGAACGTCGTGAGACAGTTCGGTCCCTATCTGCCGTGGGCGTTGGATGATTGAAGGGAGTTGCTCCTAGTACGAGAGGACCGGAGTGAACGAACCTCTGGTGTTCGGGTTGTCACGCCAGTGGCACTGCCCGGTAGCTAAGTTCGGAATCGATAACCGCTGAAAGCATCTAAGCGGGAAGCGAGCCCTGAGATGAGTCATCCCTGACCCCTTGAGGGTCCTAAAGGGCCGTTGGAGACCACAACGTTGATAGGTGGGGTGTGTAAGCGCGGCGACGTGTTGAGCTAACCCATACTAATTACCCGTGAGGCTTAACCATACAACACCCAAGAAGTGTTTCGAGCCTTGTAGCAAATCGAAGAACTACTAACTAATTCAGTGATAGCGACAAAGCAAACTAGCTAACTCGTTATTCACATCAGCTTTCTGGATTGAAGATTTTGCCTGGCGGCAATAGCGCAGTGGAACCACCTGACCCCATGCCGAACTCAGAAGTGAAACGCTGTAGCGCCGATGGTAGTGTGGCATTCGCCATGCGAGAGTAGGACACTGCCAGGCACCCAATTTCAAGATTACGCCCAGCGTGGTCTTTACCGGTTAGTGTGCTGATATGGCTCAGTCGGTAGAGCGCATCCTTGGTAAGGATGAGGTCCCCAGTTCGATTCTGGGTATCAGCACCATTTTCAAGTAGTAAAGCTTTTGCCTGACGGCAATAGCACCGTGGAACCACCTGATCCCATGCCGAACTCAGAAGTGAAACGCGGTAGCGCCGATGGTAGTGTGGCATTCGCCATGCGAGAGTAGGACACTGTCAGGCACCTATTCAGAAGAGGCCTCCCATTAGGGAGGCCTTTTTGCATTTCAGCCCCCTCTTCCTCACCCCTTCTGTCGGTGTTTTAGTAAAAATACTGGGCTATCAAGGGATTGATCATTACCCTCTAGGCGTTGCCGACCAACAGGTGAGGCTGCCAGCGAGGTATTGATGGCTACGTTGAAGGAAATTGCGCAGGAGGCGGGCGTCTCGCTCGCCACGGTATCCCGGGTACTGAACGAGGATCCCAGCCTGAGCGTCAAGGAAGAGACCAGGCAGAAGATCGTCGAGATCGCCGAGCGGCTGGAGTACAAGACCAGCAGCGCCCGCAAGGGCATCCACAAGGGCAGGCTGCACTTCCTGTCCGTCTATGCCTACCCGCAGAGTACCGAGGTCAACGATCCCTACTACCTCGCCATTCGCTACGGTATCGAGACCCAGTGTGCCCGCCTCAATATCGAGCTCACGCATTGTTATCACGGTGGCGAAGGGCGTGAGCTCCCCGCTGTCGACGGCATCCTGGTGGTGGGGAGTCTCACCCCGGAGCGTCTGGTCCAGTTGCAGCACAGCTCTCCCCAGCTGGTTTTCATCGATTGCCGCTCCCAGAGGGAGTTCGACTCAGTAGACGTGGATCTGGCGCTGATCAGCCAGCAGGTGGTGGATTTCTTTGTCGCCCAGGGGCATAGGCGCATCGGCTATATTGGTGGCCAGCATGATGGCCCGGATCTGCGTGAGCTGGCCTTCACCGATTACGGTCGGCGGCTGGGGGTGGTGCAGGAGCAGGATCTCTATCGCGGCGATTTCTCCAGTGCCTCCGGTTATCGGCTGGCGAGGGAGATGCTGGCCGGTGACTGGCCCAGTGCGCTCTTCGTCGCCTCCGACTCCATCGCCATCGGGGTGCTGAGGGCCATCCACGAGAAGGGGCTGGCCATTCCCCAGCAGATTGCGCTCATCAGCGTCAACGATATCCCGACTGCCAGGTTCACCTTCCCGCAGCTCTCCACGGTGCGGATCCACTCCGAGCTGATGGGCTCCCAGGGGGTCAATCTGCTGGTCGAGCGGTTGCGCGACGAGCGCGACATTCCGCTGCGGGTACTGGTACCGAGCAAGCTGACACTGCGCGGAACTACAGGCTGATTTTAGTAAAAGATGCTCTGTTTTAGTCGCCGCCATGGAGTGACATGTCGCCTGCCCCATGGGCACGGGCCGGCATATTGGGTTTCCCTGCCACTGCGAGTTGTCGCTCAACTTTGCGCCCCCGGTTTATCGGGGTAAGCTGGGGATTCGTTTCAACAGGAGCCGTGCCACGGCTCCTGTTGTGTTTCCTGTCGTCCCCGATCACCGGCCCCGCGCGGGGGCGGGATCTGCTTTCACCGGAGACCGCTCGTGCGTCTGGATCCTTTTACCTCTGTGCTGATTGCCGTGGTGGCCCTGGCCTCCTTCTTCCCCTGCGAGGGGCAGGTGGCCGTCTGGTTCGGTCTGCTGACCAAGCTGGCGGTGGCGCTGCTCTTCTTCATGCATGGTGCCAAGCTGTCGCGCCAGAACCTGCTGGCGGGCCTCGGCCACTGGCGGCTGCACCTGGTGGTGATGGCCAGCACTTTCGTGCTGTTTCCGCTGCTGGGGCTGTTGCTCACGCCCCTGGTGCCCCACTGGCTGAGCCCGGCCATCTACCTCGGCTTCCTCTACCTCTGCGCCCTGCCCGCCACCGTGCAATCGGCCATCGCCTTCACCTCCATGGCCGGCGGCAATGTGTCGGCGGCGGTGTGCAGCGCCTCGGCCTCCAGCATTCTCGGCATCTTCCTCTCGCCGGTGCTGGTAGGGCTGATGATCCAGGTGCAGGGGGAGGGAATAGATACCTGGCACTCGATCCAGGCCATCTTGGTGCAGCTGATGCTGCCCTTCGTGGTGGGGCACCTGTCGCGCCCCCTCATCGGTGGCTGGGTCGATAGCCATCGCCCGCTCATCGGCAAGCTGGACCAGAGCTCCATCCTGTTGGTGGTCTATGTGGCCTTCAGCGAGGCGGTGGTGCAGGGGATCTGGCACCTGGTCGGCTGGTACGATCTGGCCAGCATAGTGCTGCTGAGCTGCGTGCTGCTGGCGCTGGTGCTGGGCTGGAACGTCTGGATCAGCCGTCGCCTCGGTTTCAACAGGGCGGACGAGATCACCATCGTCTTCTGCGGCTCCAAGAAGAGTCTCGCCAACGGGGTGCCGATGGCCAACGTCATGTTCCCGGCCGCCAGCGTCGGCGTCATGGTGCTGCCGCTGATGATCTTCCACCAGATCCAGCTGATGGTGTGCGCCGTGCTGGCCCGCCGTTACCGCGAGCATGAGGCGGTGCCCCAGGCTCAGCAGGGGTAAGCCTTTAGGGCAAAAAGAGAGGGAGGCCATGGGCCTCCCTCTTTCGTTTGCCGCGTCGTCAGCGTTTGCGCCAGACGGTGAGCTGGGCCACCGTGTGCTGGTACTTGCGGGCGGTCTCGCGGATGACGAAGGGGACGTCTCGCGGTGGCATGTGCTCCTCGAACTCCTCCGCCAGCAGCCGTTGCAGCGCCTGATAGGTGCCGAGGGCCTCGCCGTTTTCCCGGATGCCGCCGAGCCAGTTGGCCTTGGGGGTGTAGTCGATCAGCCAGGTGTAGGGGCTGGTGAGCACCAGCAGGCCGCCGCTGCGCAGGCGCGGGGCGATGTCCCGCAGGAAGCGGGCGGGCTCCCGCAGCCGGTCGATCAGGTTGGAGGCGAGCACCAGATCGTAGTCCGCATACTTGGGCTTGAGGTTGCAGGCATCCCCCTGGCTGAAGTGGACGCGATCGGCCTGCTCGCGGCCGAGCTCGTGGCGGGAGAGGCGCGCCTCGCAATATTCCACCAGATCCCCTTCCACCGGCACCGCATAGCGGAAGCTGTCCTGTCTTGCCAGGGTCAGGGCCACGTCGATGAAGCGGGCCGAGTAGTCCACCCCGTCCACGTGGGCGAAGCGGCGAGCCAGTTCGAAGCTGGCGCGGCCGGTGGCGCAGCCGATGTCCAGCGCCCGCTCATGGCGGCTGCACAGCTCGCTGGCAAGGCTGGCCAGGGTCTGGGCGTAGTTGGCGACCCCGAAGTGGCTCGGGCCGTACTGGAAGTCGAGGTACTGAGCGACGAGCGTGTCGGTTTCATAGGGGTTCACGATGACGGGCTCCTGATGGCGTGAGACCAGGTAGCGGAAGCCCGCGTGCTGGAAGAAGTGGCGACGGAAGGCGTAGCGGGAGGACTTGATCGCCTCGTTGCCGGTGCTGATCCAGCTCCCGCCCTTGATGAGCGTGTGCTTGCCGTCGAAGGTGGGGGTGGAGAAGTCGTCGTAGAGGGGATGTACCCTGAACCCCTCGAAGCCGTCGATGGCGGTGCTGGTCCACTGCCAGACGTTGCCCACCAGATCGAAGAAGCTCCCCTGGGGGCAGGCATCCACCGGGCAGGACGACGCGAAGCGGGCCAGGTTGATGTTGCCGGGCGCCTCGATCCAGTCAGGCTGATCGCCGGCCAGTTGCTCCCGCAGCAGCATCCACTCTGCCTCGCTCGGCAACTGGACGGGCAGGCCGGTCTGATCCGCCTGCCAGCGGCAGAAGGCGGCGGCCTCCAGCTGGTTCACCTCCACCGGCCAGTCCCAGGGCATGGGAACCTGCTCGGTCATCAGCCGCAGTTGCAGCTGCTCGGGTTCGGCGGGGTCGCCAACCCAGAAGGTGGGCATGCGGGCGTTGGCATACTGGCGCCAGCCCCAGCCTTCGTCATCCCACCAGGCGCTGGTCTGGTAGCCGCCCGCCTGCACGAAATCGAAAAATTCTGCGTTGCTCACCAGCATGCGGCTGGCCTGGAAGGGGGCCAGTTCGATGTGGCGCTCGCCGTATTCGTTGTCCCAGCCGTAGGTGGCGTCCTGCTTGCCGAGCCGCACCCGGCCGCCGGCCACCGGCAGCAGGGTGTTGGCGGGCACCTCGTCACGGCGATGGCGCGCCTCGGGGCAGACCGGCCACTGGGGTTGGCTGCGCACCCAGGCCAGCGGCAGCTGGCGGATCAGCACGCTGGAGGTCTCGAGGTGGATGCGCTCGTGCTCTATGCCCATCAGGATGACCCAGGCCGGACTCTGCCAGTCGATGGGCAGGGTCAGCGGCATCCGCTCGATGAAACCACACACCAGATCCCGCACATGGCCGCGGTAGTCACGCAGCTCTGCCACCGTGGGCCAGTCGTAGTGGGTCTCGTCCAGATCGTCCCAGCTCATCTCGTCCACCCCGATGGCGACCAGGGCCTCGATGCGGGGGTCGAGCCGGCCCTCGATGAGGCGGGCCGCCAGCAGCTTGTTGACGAAGAAGGCGGCGGTGTGGCCGTAGTAGAAGATGAGCGGGTGGCGCAGGGGGATCGCCTTGTTGAACCAGGCACGCTCGTCGGCCAGGCAGTCGAACAGCGAGTCGTAGAGATCGAAGGTCTGGCAGAAGTAGGCGAGCAGCTCGCGGCGTTTCTGCTCGGGATCCTCGCCGGTCAAGAGCGGGGTCCGGGTCGGGGCGGGCAGGCCCGGGGTGGCGAATGGGTGGCTGGCTTGGGTCACGCTCGGACTCCTTGTTGGTATGCGTCGATGGAGTGCTCTATACGCACCAGGTATCACTATTGGCTCAACGAACCGGGGCGGCAACCAAAAAGTGCCGCCAGTGTGTCGATCGGGCACCATGTTCGGGTGTGGTCAGTTTTACCAAATTATGGTCTGAATGACTCTCTATAATGGGTTGCCAATGGTGTGAAAAATCAATTTTCATCTTTAAATCATATATTTATTTTCATGGTATGGGGTTTGCTCATGTGATTCACCCTGTCGCCCAGGTCAAGGGGGCCCGGTACGACAGGAACACGACGAGGAGAGTGTGGATGAGATGGATGCTGGGAGTGGTGCTGGCCCTGGGACTGACCGGATGCAGCTGGCAGGATGACGTCAAGGTGCGCGGGGAGGGGGCCATGGTCGAGCAGCAGCACCCCTTGGGGCGGGAGGTGACCCGGGTGCTGGCGGGCGTGCCCGCCAACCTGTACCTGGTGGCGGGAGAGAGCCACACCCTCAGGGTCAAGGGGGAGGCCAACCTGCTGCCCTACCTGGTGTTCACCGAGAAGGGGGAGAAGCTGGAGATCGAGGTCAAGGAGGGTTACCGGCTCGACCCCACCCGGCCGCTGGAGATCACCATCACCCTGCCGACGCTGCACGAGTTGGCGTTGGCGGGGGTTGGCAACGGCTCCTTGCGCGACTTCAAGGGGGATGACCTGGTGCTCTCTCTCGCAGGCACGGGGGACATCGTCGCCAGCGGGCTGACGCTGGATCGGCTGGAGGGCAACATCGCCGGGCTGGGCAATCTGGATCTGGGGCAGGGCTCCGCCCGGGTGATGGCGCTGAACATCGCCGGCGCCGGTGGCGTCAAGGGGGCCGGGCTCGCCAGTCAGGAGGTCGAGGTGAGCATCGCCGGCAGTGGCGAGGTCGAGGTGCGGGCCCAGTCGCGGCTCAAGGTAGAGATCGCCGGTGCCGGTGCGGTCAGCTACTGGGGCAGCCCCGAGCTGACCAGCGAGATCGCGGGCTCGGGTCAGGTGAGCCGGTTGGGGAGCTGATCCCCGGCGATGAAAACCCGTCATCAAGAAGGCCCCGCGGGGCCTTTTTTCATGTGGCTTGGCAGCGCTCCGCTTGCCCGCGTCAATCCCGGGCCGGTTCGCCCAGGTGGCTGGCGTGAAAGCGCAGGTGCGCCTCGATGAAGCTCGCCACGAAGTAGTAGCTGTGATCGTAACCGGGGTGGCGGTTGAGCGTCAGGGGCCACTCACGGGTGGCGGCCACTTCGGCCAGGGTGTCGATGCCGAGCTGCTCCGCCAGGAAGGGGTCGTCCAGCCCCACATCCACCAGGGTCGGCAGGGGCGGGCTGTCGTGGTGGCGCAGCAGCTGGCAGGCATCCCACTCCTGCCACAGCAGGGGGTTGTTGCCGAGGTAGGCGCCGAGGGCCTTCTGGCCCCAGGGGCAGCGACTCGGGTGGCTGATGGGGCTGAAGGCCGACACAGATCGGTAGCGGCCGGGCTCGCGCAGGGCGGCGATGAGGGCGCCGTGGCCCCCCATGGAGTGGCCGCTGATGGCGCGTTTCGTCGAGACCGGGAAGTGGGTCTCGATGAGCTCGGGCAGCTCCCGGGTAACGTAGTCATACATCTGGTAGTGATCCCGCCAGGGGGTCTGGGTGGCGTTGACGTAGAAACCCGCCCCCATGCCGAGGTCATAGCCGGGATCGTCCGGGATCCCCTCGCCGCGTGGACTGGTGTCCGGTGCCACCAGGGCGATGCCGAGTTCGGCGGCGATGCGCTGGGCGCCTGCCTTCTGCATGAAGTTCTCGTCGGTGCAGGTGAGGCCGCTGAGCCAGTAGAGCACCGGGACTTTCTGGCCGGTGAGGGCCTGGGGTGGCAGGTAGATGGCGAAACGCATCTCGCACCCCAGCACATTGGAGCGGTGGCGATACTGCTTGTGCCAGCCGCCGAAGCTCTTGTTGCTGCTGATGATGTCCAGATTCATGTAAGGACTCCTTGCCCCACCCATGCATATGGGCGGGGCGCTCATGGGATCAGTAGTGGATGACGGTGCGGATGCTCTTGCCTTCGTGCATCAGATCGAACGCCTCGTTGATCTGCTCGAGGGGCATGGTGTGGGTGATGAAGTCGTCCAGGCGGAACTCCCCCTTCATGTAGCGCTGTACGTAGCTCGGCAGTTCGCTGCGACCGCGCACCCCGCCGAAGGCGCTGCCGCGCCACACCCGGCCGGTGACCAGCTGGAATGGACGGGTGCTGATTTCCTGGCCCGCGCCGGCCACGCCGATGATGACAGACTCGCCCCAGCCCTTGTGGCAGCACTCCAGCGCCGCGCGCATCACCTTGACGTTGCCGATGCACTCGAAGGAGAAGTCGACGCCGCCGTCGGTCATCTCGACGATCACCTCCTGGATGGGCTTGTCGAACGTGTTCGGGTTGATGCAGTCGGTGGCGCCCAGCTTGCGGGCAAGCTCGAACTTGCTCTCGTTGATGTCGATGGCGATGATGCGGCCGGCCTTGGCGAGGCGGGCGCCGATCACGGCGGAGAGGCCTATGCCCCCCAGCCCGAAGATGGCGACGCTCTCACCCTCTTTCACCTTGGCGGTGTTCATCACGGCGCCTATGCCGGTGGTGACGCCGCAGCCCAGCAGGCAGACCTCTTCCAGGGGGGCGGCCGGGTCCACCTTGGCGATGGAGATCTCCGGCAGTACCGTGTATTCGCTGAAGGTGGAGGTGCCCATGTAGTGGTAGATGGGCTGGCCGTTCTTGGAGAAGCGGGTGGTGCCGTCCGGCATCAGCCCCTTGCCCTGGGTGGCGCGGATCTTCTGGCACAGGTTGGTCTTGCCGGATTTGCAGAACTTGCACTCGCCGCACTCGGGGGTGTAGAGCGGGATCACGTGGTCGCCGACCTTGACGCTGGTGACGCCCTCGCCGACGGACTCGACGATGCCGCCCCCCTCGTGGCCCAGGATGCAGGGGAAGACCCCTTCCGGATCCTCACCTGACAGGGTGAAGGCATCGGTGTGGCAGACGCCGGTGGCGACGATCCGCACCCGCACTTCGCCCGCCTGGGGCGGCATGACCTCGACCTCTTCGATGGAGAGGGGCTGACCCGGGCCCCAGGCGATGGCGGCCTTGCACTTGATGCTCTGAACCTGTGCCATGAATGACGTCCTCGTAGTGGTTGGATGAACGGAAATGAGTTCGGAGATCCAGTGTAGTTTCCCGCCGATTTGGTGATAATAACGCTAATTATCAAATCACTTTTACACACAGGTAATAATGTTCGGCTGGGAAGGGGTCTGTGAATTTGTCAGCGTGGCGGAGCAGGGGGGCTTCACCCCGGCCGCGCGCAAGCTCGGGGTGTCGGTGGCCCAGGTGAGCCGCCAGGTGGCGCAGCTGGAGGACAGGCTGCAGGCCAAGCTGCTGCTGCGTACCACCCGTCAGGTGCGTCTCACCGAACTCGGGGAGATCTATTTTCGCCACTGCCGCCAGCTGCTGGACAACCTCTACGAGGCGGAGCTGGCG
Organism: Aeromonas sp. FDAARGOS 1409; assembly: GCF_019048705.1. Classification (NCBI taxonomy): domain Bacteria; kingdom Pseudomonadati; phylum Pseudomonadota; class Gammaproteobacteria; order Aeromonadales; family Aeromonadaceae; genus Aeromonas; species Aeromonas sp. FDAARGOS 1409. Next base: position 1,214,020 of record NZ_CP077395.1, on the reverse strand, counting down.
GTGGGGCGCCATCAGGCGGTGCCGCAAGGGTCCTTGCGCATCACGGCCCCCGTCTCCTACGGCGAGAGCCGCATCGCGCCCTTGGTGAACGACTTCATGGTGCGCTTTCCCCAGCTGGAGGTGACCCTGAACCTCACCAACCAGCTGCTGGATCTGGTGCACGAGGGGTACGATCTCGCCATCCGTCTCGGCCACCTCAAGGACTCGACCCTGGTGGCCCGCAAGCTGGCGCAGCGGGTGCCCTATGTGTGCGCCTCCCCCGCCTACACCGCCCGCCACGGCATGCCCAACAGCCTCTCGGAGCTGGCCCGTCACACCTGTCTGGTGGGCAACGGGGACGAGTGGCACTTCACCCTGAACGGTAAACCCCACAGCGTGCGGGTGCGCGGCCTGCTGCAGTGCAACAGCGGCCACGCCCTGCTGGATGCGGCCATCAAGGGGATCGGCATCATCCAGCTGCCGGACTACTACGTGAGCGACCACCTGGCCCGGGGGGAGCTCATCGAGCTGCTGCCGGAGCTGCGGGCCCCCGAGGAGGGGATCTGGGCCCTCTATCCCCACAACCGCCACCTCTCCCCCAAGGTGCGGCTGCTGGTGGACTATCTGGCCGAGCGCCTCAGCGATCCCCATCAGCCCGCCCTGGTGCGCCCCATCGGCTGACTCTCTGATAACAGACGCCCCCATCAGGTGTTGGAAGGCAGATGTTGAAGCAGGCCATCGCTGTGGGGACCGTCCCCCCAGCCTTGCAACACCTTTCGCCTCCCATGACCTGGCGCCAGCGTCCTGTTGCTCAACAGGCGCTGTCCGCTCCCCATCCGATGATGTCATGGATCACCCTGCTGCCGGCCTATCGTTGCTGCCCCTGGCTATCCGCGCCGGCATGGCACAGTTTGACTCCCTTTGTCAGCCCCCCAGGTCGGGGCCGCACGCCGCCTCTGCGGCGGGCACGCTGCGCAGGTTCCCCTCGCCAGCACAAAGCTCCGTCAGACTCCCTCATGCCGGCGCAGTAGACAGCAGATCCTGCCGCGGCCCCCACCGGACGGAGGGATGGCTGCACCAGACGGGCAAATCCACACCCATTTACCCTTGGCTAGACTGGCCAGGTCGTCTTATGACACCCATTTGGCGCATTTGCCCGCAACACTATCTGGAAGGATCCGATATGAAACCCTTGTTGACCGCCCTCTTGCTTCCCCTGCTGCCCCTCGCCGTACAGGCCGCCGACCCCGTCTGGATCACGATCGGTGCCGACAGCGGCGTCGAGCTCAAGCAGGTCAAGGCCAAGCCGGCTCCCCTGTTCAGCGCCAGCGGCGCCCCGATCCAGCTGGCCCAGGTCGAGGCGAGCGAACTCGGCACCCTCTCCCACCTGATGCACGAAGGTCATCAGCGCTGCGGTGGCTACGTGGTGCACAGCACCCTGGCCGACGCCCTGCAGAGCATGGCCCAGCCCATCAGCCAGAACCTGTTCAGCGCCCCGCCGCTGACCCAGGGGGCCAGCGTCAACCGGATGCTGCCCTATCTGGATCAGGGCAACATAGCCGGCACCATCGGCCAGCTCGCCAGCTGGCGCAACCGCTACTACACCACCACCACAGGGGTGCAGTCGGCGGACTGGGTGGCCGGCCAGTGGCAGACCCTGAGCGCCGCCCTGCCCTGGGCCAGCGTCAGCCGGGTCAAGCACAGCGGCTATCCACAGCAATCCGTGGTGCTGACCCTCAAGGGCAGCCGCTACCCGGACGAAGTGGTGGTGCTCGGCGGCCACCTCGACTCCACCGCGGGTTCGGCCCCCAACAGCCGCACCCTGGCCCCCGGCGCCGACGACGATGCCTCCGGCATCGCCACCCTGACCGAGGTGCTGAGGGTCATCGCCGAGCAGGGTCGCCAGCCGGAGCGCACCCTGCAGTTCATCGGCTATGCGGCGGAAGAGGTGGGGCTGCGGGGCTCCAAGGACATCGCCACCCGCTACAAGGCGGCCAACACCAAGGTGCTGGCGGCGCTGCAGCTGGACATGACCAACTACCAGGGCTCGGCACAAGACATCGTCTTCATGACCGATTACACCGACCAGGGGCTGACCGGCTATCTGGCCCAGCTGCTCGACGCCTATCTGCCCCAGATCCGCTACGGCTACGACAGCTGCGGTTACGGCTGCTCGGATCACGCCTCCTGGCACAATCAGGGCTACCCGGCCGCCATGCCGTTCGAGTCGCGCTTCAACGACTACAACCCCAATATCCACACAGCCCAGGACACCTTGCAGAATTCCGATCCCTCGGCTGCCCACGCCCTCAAGTTTGCCCAGCTGGCCACCAGCTTCGCCATCGAGATGGGCAAGATAAACTGAGGCGTCAGGGGCAATGAAGCACGTAAAAAAAGGCCCACTGTCGTGGGCCTTTTGCATTCTTGGCAGGGGCGGGAAGCTATTCCCGTTCCTTGACGTAGGGGGTGCCGAGCGCCTTGGGTGCCACCGCCTTGCCGATGAAGCCGGCCAGCAGGAACACGGTCAGGATGTAGGGCAGCGCCTCGATGGCCTGCACCGGGATCGGGAAGTCGCCGATGCTGACCCCCTGCAACCGGATGGCGACGGCGTCGAGGAAGCCGAACAGCAGGCAGGCCGCCATGGCGTTCCAGGGGCGCCACTTGCCGAACACCAGCGCCGCCAGCGCCATGAAGCCCTTGCCCGCGCTCATGTTCGGGATGAACTGGGCGGTCTGGGCCACCGCCAGGTAGGTGCCGCCGATGCCGGCCAGCAGGCCGCCGATGATGAGGGCGGTGTAACGCATCCGTACCACGGAGATGCCGGCGGTATCGACCGCGGCCGGGGCCTCGCCCACGGCGCGCAGGCGCAGGCCGAAGCGGGTGCGGAACAGCACCCACCAGGCCAGCGGCACGGCGGCGAAGGCCACGTATTCCAGCAGGGAGTGGCCGCTCAAGAGCTCGCTGTAGAGCTGGCCGATGACGGGCACGTCGTACAGCTCCTTGGCGTAGGGCAGGTCGATGGGGGCGAAGCGGGCGTCACCGGACAGTGCCGGGGTCTGACCGCCCTGATCGAACCAGTAACGGCCCAGGGTCACGGTCAGGCCGGCCGCCAGTATGTTGATGGCCATGCCGCTCACCACCTGATCACCGCGGTGGGTGATGGTGGCGAAGCCGTGCATCAGGGCGAACAGGATGGAGATCCCCACCCCGACGCCGAGCCCGATCCAGGCCGAGCCGGTGACGGCGGCGGCCGCCGCGCTCGCGAAGGCGGAGGCCAGCAGCTTGCCCTCCAGGGCGATGTTGACCACCCCGGAGCGTTCACAGAACATCCCGGCCATGGCGGCCAGAATGAGCGGTGGTGCGGTACGTATAGTGGCATCCAGCATCAATATCAGGGTTTCGAACATGGTCAGGCTCCTTTGACTTGCGCGGCTGAGCGGTTGGCGAAGGCCAGGTAGGCCTGCTCGATGCGCGGGCGCAGCATGTGCTCCAGGGCGCCGCAGAACAGGATCACCAGACCCTGCAGCACCACCACTATGTTGCGGTCCACCCCGAACTCGAAGCTGAGCTCGGCGCCGCCCTGATAGAGGAAGCCGAACAGCAGGCTGGCGATGATGACGCCGACCGGGTGGTTGCGCCCCATCAGGGCCACCGCGATGCCGGTGAAGCCGAAGCCCTCCACGAAGTTCAGCTTGATCTGGTGCAGCTCGCCCTGCAGCACGTTGAGGGCGAAGAAGCCCGCCAGCATGCCGGAGATCACCATGGCCAGGATCACCACCTTGGGATAGGAGATGCCCGCATAGGCGGAGGCGCTCTGGCTGGCGCCGACCGAGCGGATCTCGTAGCCCCAGCGGGTATGCCAGATGAAGACCCAGACCAGCAGCGCGCAGATCAGCGCCCAGAAGAAGCTGATGTTGAGCGGGCTGTTGGGCATCTCCATGCCGAAACCGGCCGCCAGTTCACTCATCTTCGGCAGCCAGCTCGCCACGGCGAACACCTTGCTCTCGGTGGCCATGGAGCCGGCCGGCTTGAAGATGTCCACCAGCAGGTAGGCCATCAAGGAGGCCGCGATGAAGTTGAACATGATGGTGGTGATGACGATATGGCTGCCGCGCTTGGCTTGCAGCCAGGCCGGGATGAAGGCCCAGGCCGCACCGAACAGACCGCCGGCGATGATGGCGAGCGGCAGCAGCAGGGCGAACGGCAAGACGTCGCCGAGCAGCAGGCAGACCAGACCGACGCCGAGGCCGCCGATATAGGCCTGCCCCTCACCGCCGATGTTGAACAGGCCGGCGTGGAAGGCCACCGCCACCGCCAGACCGGTGAAGATGAAGCCGGTGGCGTAGTAGAGGGTGAAGCCTATCCCCTCGCCGGTGCCGAAGGCGCCATACCACATGATCTCGGCGGCATCGATCGGGCTGATGTCGAGGTAATAGAACAGGATGGCCGACACCAGGAAGGCCAGCAGTATGTTGATCGCGGGCAGGACGCCCACGGAAATCCAGGCGGGAACACGTGCTTGGCTCATGGGCGAGCCTCCTTGGCAATCTCGTCGGGAATGATGTTAGCCATCATCAGACCTATGGTGCGTTCATCGGCCTTGGCGCCGTCCAGCTCGCCGACGATGCGACCGTCTGCGATGACCAGGATACGGTCAGACAGGCTCATGATCTCGTCCAGCTCCACCGACACCAGCAGCACGGCCTTGCCCTTGTCGCGCATGGCGATGATCTGCTGGTGGATGTACTCGATGGCGCCGATGTCGACCCCGCGGGTCGGCTGGCCGACCAGCAGCACATCCGGGTCCTGCTCCACTTCCCGGGCGATCACCAGCTTCTGCTGGTTGCCGCCGGAGAAGTTCGCGGTCTTGTGCTCGGGATGGGGCGGGCGCACGTCCCACTTGTCCATCTTGGCCTGGCAATCCTGGCGGATCGCCTCCTTGTCCTGCAGCCAGCCCTTGTTGTACTGGGCGCGCTGGTGGTAGCCGAGGATGAAGGCCTCTTTCGCCTCGAAGCGGTTGATCAGCCCCATCTTGTGGCGATCTTCCGGGATGTGGCCGAGGCCGAAGTTGCGCACCTGCTCCGGGTTGGCCGGGCGGGAGGGATCGACTAGGTGGGCCTTGCCATCACCCAGGATGCTGAAACTGCCCTTGCTGGGCTTGATGATGCCGCCGAGCAGGCTGAGCAGCTCGGACTGGCCGTTGCCGGAGACGCCGGCGATGCCGACCACTTCCCCGGCCCGAACCTCGAAGCTGGCGGACTTGACCCGCTCCACGCCGGCGTCGTCCACGTAGCTGAGGCCCTCGACCTTGAGCTTGGCCTCGCCCGGGTGGGCGGTGCCCTTGTCGACCTTGAGGCGCACCTTGCGGCCCACCATCAGCTCGGCGAGCTGTTCCTTATCGGTATCCTTGGTGGCGACGTGGGCCACCATCTCACCGCGGCGCATGATGGAGACCTGATCCGTGATGGCCAGGATCTCCCGCAGCTTGTGGGTGATGATGATGACGGTGGTGCCCTGATCCCGCAGCTTCTTGAGCACCTCGAACAGGTGATCCGCCTCTTGCGGGGTCAGCACCCCGGTCGGCTCGTCCAGGATCAGGATACGGGCGCCGCGATAGAGCGCCTTGAGGATCTCGACCCGCTGCTGCAGGCCCACCGGCAGATCCTCGATCTTCTCGTGCAGCGGCACCTCGAGACCGTAGTCCCGGGCCAGCTCGCCGAGCAGCTTCTCGGCCGCGCCCAGGCTCTTGCCCAGATGCCAGCCGTTTTCCGCGCCGAGGATCACGTTCTCCAGCACGGTGAAGTTGTTTACCAGCATAAAGTGCTGGTGCACCATGCCCACGCCTGCGGCGATCGCATCCTGTGAGCCATGGGGTTTGAAGGGGTGACCGTCGATCAGCATCTCGCCTCTGTCGGCGTGGTAGAAACCGTAGATGATGCTCATCAGCGTCGACTTGCCGGCGCCATTTTCGCCGACGATGCCGTGAATGCTGCCTTTACGAACCTTGAGGTCGATCTGCTTGTTGGCGTAAACCTCGCCAAAGCGCTTATCGATACCTCTTAATTCGATGGCATAGCGATCTGTCTGGTCCATGATGCAGGTCCTTGCGAGTCATGAAGTAGAGACTAAAAACCGGCCCGTATGGGCCGGTCATCTTGGGTTGAGAGTAGTAGCGGTGACTCAGTACTTACAGGAGTTGTCGCTCATGTAGTCGTGCACCTTGATCTTGCCGGCGATGATGTCGGCCTTGATGGCGTCGACCTTGGCCTTCATCTCCGGGGTGATCAGCTTCTCGTTGTCTTTGTCGAGTGCCCAATCCACACCGCCTTCCGCCAGACCCAGGGTCTGGATGCCCGGCTTCCAGGTGCCCTTGGCGGCGTCATCCCAGGACTTGTACGCGGCCATACCCACGTCTTTGACCATGGAGGTCAGCATGGTGCCAGGCTGCAGGTGGTTCTGGTTGGAATCCACGCCGATGGCGAACTTGCCTTCGTCCTTGGCGGCCTGGTAAACACCGATGCCGGTACCGCCGGCGGCGGCATAGACCACGTCGGCGCCCTTGGCGAACTGGGACTTGGCGAGCTCCGCACCCTTGGCCGGGTCAGCAAAGGCCGCCGGGGTGGAGCCGGTCATGTTCTGGTAGACGTCGATCTTCGGATTGATGTACTTGGCGCCCTGCTCGTAGCCGCACTGGAACTTGCGGATCAGCGGGATGTCCATGCCGCCCACGAAGCCGACCTTGCCGGTCTTGGAGGCGATGGCGGCCAGGGCACCCACCAGGAAGGAGCCTTCATGCTCCTTGAAGATGAGGGACTGCACGTTCGGCTTGTCGACCACCATGTCGATGATGGTGAACTGGGTGTTCGGGAACTCGGTGGCGACCTTCTCTACCGCGGAGCCCATGTTGAAGCCGACGGCGACGATGGGGCCGTTGCCACGGCTGGCCAGACGACGCAGGCCCTGCTCGCGCTGGGCTTCGTTCTGGGGTTCGAACTCCTTGACCTTGACGCCTTTGTCCTTGTTGTAGAGTTCGACGCCGTTGCGGAACACGGCTTCGTTGAAGGACTTGTCGAATTTGCCTGCAGTGTCATAGATGACGGCGGGCTCGGAGGCTGCCTGAGCGGACAGAGCAGCAAGGGTGAGGGCGGCCACGGTGGCCAGCTTGAGCACTTTAGTCACGATCGTATCCTTGATTGTTATGTGAGGGTCCACAACCTGCCGTGGCAGGTCATAAAGCACGCTGGCTAACTGTAAGTGAGCCAGATTGTGGGTCAAGGAGATCATAAAGGAAAAACGTTTGCGTTAACGGTTTGAAATATAAGCAATTTGCCTTATAAGTGATTGTTTTTGGCGTTGTTTCCAGAACTAAATGCTGTGATTAATAGGTGTCAAATGACATTTTTGTTTGTATTCATCGAGTTAGGCGCAAGCGTTTTCGTCCGTCGATGAAAATCAAGGCTTCCATTGACGCCAATTTGCACCCCGGACGCCTCCCGCGGCACTGGGCCGTCGGGCACAGCTTCCCGTCAGGCCGATTTGGTCTCTGGCGCCTCAGGCCGTATAATCCCCGCCTGTATAAATAAACAGGAGTGGTGATGGACGTTTCAACCCTGCTCGACGGGCTCAATGACAAGCAAAGAGACGCGGTGGCGGCCCCCCGTTGCAACCTGCTGGTGCTGGCCGGTGCCGGTTCGGGCAAGACCCGGGTGCTGGTGCACCGTATCGCCTGGCTGATGCAGGTGGAGCGCTGTTCACCCTTCTCCATCATCGCGGTGACCTTTACCAACAAGGCGGCCGCCGAGATGCGCGGCCGGGTCGAGAAGGTAATCGGCGACGGCGTGCGCGGCATGTGGATAGGCACCTTCCACGGCATCGCCCACCGATTGTTGCGGGCCCACCATCTGGATGCGGGCCTGCCGCAGGATTTCCAGATCCTCGACTCGGACGATCAGTACCGCCTGATCCGCCGGGTGCTCAAGGCGCTCAACCTCGACGAGAAGCACTGGGCCCCCCGCGCCGTGATGGGCTACATCAACGGCAAGAAGGACGAGGGGCTGCGCCCCGGCGACATCGATCTCTACGGCGACCCGGTCACCCGCACCTATCAGCAGATCTACAAGACCTATCAGGAGACCTGCGATCGCTCCGGGCTGGTGGACTTTGCCGAACTCCTGCTGCGTGCCCACGAGCTGTGGCTCAACCGGCCGCACATCCTCGAGCACTACCGCGACCGCTTCCAGAACATCCTGGTGGACGAGTTCCAGGACACCAACGGCATCCAGTACGCCTGGCTGCGCATGCTGGCCGGTGACACCGGCAAGGTGATGATCGTCGGCGACGATGACCAGTCCATCTACGGCTGGCGCGGCGCCAAGATAGAGAACATCCAGCGCTTCCTGACCGACTATCAGGGCGCCGAGACCATTCGCCTCGAGCAGAACTACCGCTCCACCGCCAATATCCTCAAAGCCGCCAACAGCGTCATCGCCAACAACGCCGAGCGCCTTGGCAAGGAGCTGTGGACCGAGGGGGCCGAGGGCGAGCCGATCTCCCTTTACGCCGCCTTCAACGAGGTGGACGAGGCCCGCTTCGTGGTCGGCCGCCTCAAGGATTGGAAAGAGAAAGGGGGTCTGCTCGCCGACTGCGCCATCCTCTATCGCTCCAACGCCCAGTCCCGGGTGCTGGAAGAGGCGCTGATGCAGGACGCCATGCCGTACCGCATCTATGGCGGCCTGCGCTTCTTCGAGCGCCAGGAAATCAAGGACGCCATGGCCTACCTGCGCCTTATCAACAACCGTGGCGACGACGCCAGCTTCGAGCGGGTGGTCAACACCCCGACCCGGGGCATCGGCGATCGCACCCTCGAGATATTGCGCAACAACGCCCGGGATCAGGGCCAGAACCTGTGGCAGTCCGCCAAGGCACTGCTCAATGACAAGGTGCTGACCGGTCGCGCCGGCAACGCGGTGCGCGGCTTCGTGGATCTCATCGACGCGCTGGAGGAACAGGTCTCCCTGCTGCCACTGCACCAGCAGGCGGACATCGTCATCCAGCACTCCGGCCTCAAGGCCATGTATCTGGCGGAAAAAGGCGAGAAATCCCAGGCGCGGGTAGAGAACCTGGACGAACTGGTCACCGCTTGCCGTCAGTACCAGCGCCCGGACGAGCTGGAGGACATGAGCGATCTCTCCGCCTTCCTCGCCCACGCGGCGCTGGAATCCGGGGAGAATCAGGCGGACGAATATGCCGATGCGGTGCAACTGATGACATTGCACAGCGCCAAGGGGCTGGAATATCCCCTGGTGCTGCTGGTCGGCGTCGAGGAAGGCATGTTCCCCAGCCAGCAATCCACCGAGGAGTCGGGGCGGCTGGAGGAGGAGCGGCGCCTCTGTTACGTCGGCATGACCCGCGCCATGGAGAAGCTCTACATCTGTTATGCGGAGAGCCGCCGCATCTATGGCCGCGAGATGTTCCACAAGCCGAGCCGCTTTATCCGCGAGATGCCCGCCGAGTGTCTGGAAGAGATCCGGCTGCGCACCCAGGTCAGCCGCCCCACCCAGTACGGCCGCTTCAGCCAGAACGAGGTGCAGCAGAGCTTCGACGCCAGCGGCATCAAGCTCGGCCAGCGGGTGCTGCATCCGAAATTTGGGGAAGGGATCGTGCTCAACTTCGAAGGGGTCGGCCAGCAGAGCCGGGTGCAGATCCAGTTCGACGACGTCGGCGCCAAGTGGCTGGTGACGGCGTATGCCAGATTGGAGGCGCTCTGATCTCTTCCGCCTCTTGAAAAAACCAACCCGGCTTAGGCCGGGTTGGTTTTTATATCAGTCATCGCGGCGGCCTTAAATACGCGATCGTCAGGATACTCTTCGCCATTCAAACAGTGGGCCATCAAATACGCTATGTTAGAAATGAAAAAGATAATAGATAGGACGGAGGATGGCTATTAAATTTTCAGCCGTGCCAAGAGCGAAAATACCAATGTTACAAAATTAATAATTCATCGAATTAATAATTAAATTAATCTAAAGCAGGATCCTTTGTTAACTCAAATGGATACTTAAATGGAGATGGATGTTCGATGCAAGTTTGCAGTATGACATGTGAAATTTCACTGTCACCATTATCTATGCGAGTGTGAATAATACCATCTGAAACATCACCTGAATACTCAGGATCACGGCCTGCAGTATATATTCGATAGCCAAAATGATAATGATGGATATTCTGTTCCCTAGCATGAGTAACAAAAGCTTGTCTCATGGGGGACTCAAGAAATCTCGCTGCCCAGCTTGGCTTGTACTTGCCAGGGAGCTCATCAGGAGGAGTATAACCATCCAGAATCGGTTTTAGAAAATTCAACCAAAGCTTGTCAGTTACATCTTTATCTAATAGAGCAAGCTCAGCTTTGGAACGTTCTGTGAATTTAAATTTGTGTTTCACAGTCATCAATTTCCCTTCAGCCAAGTGTAGAAGTCATCTTCATTTTTGACCGAAGCAGGAAGTTCCACAAGTTTTTGCGAGGCTGAATCCATTATTTTGGCAAATACGGAGTCCTGTATTGCTATAACCTCTTTTTCAAAAAAAGCCAATAGTTCCTCACTGGTTATCTCTTTGCTATCATGACCTACCTCTGGTGAGTAATGATTACGCCAAGGATCTTCACTATGGGTTTTGTGAACCAGAGCGAATGAGTCTAACTTTCCAAAGGTATCAAGTACGAACTCAATCACCTTATTAAATACATCATCCAGATCATTCACAAATGACATGTCGGGAGCAATCTGGTTACGCCCAAAGCAGCGAAACTCCTGATAAATCGCGGGGGCAACAGGACCATACTCCCATGCTTCAATTCTGCCATTAAAGAGCGGCTTACCAGTCAACACAAGGGTGTAACCCTGACAGTAGTAGGCAAGCTTCTGAAGTTTGATCTGATCTACGGCGATTCCTTTCTCATGAGCTTTACTCACAATGGCTTTTGCCAGCCGAATACTACAAATCATCATTTTTCTCCTTCACTGTTCCGGAAGGCCTTCTGTCTAGGGGCGCAAAATCATACAGCAACACATACATTCAGTCCAAGAGTTGCTGGCTGTTATTTAGCCTTTTCATAGACTATGACCCTTTCCTGTGGCTCTGTCAGCACGTTTGCATTCCTAATGCTGATTAAAGTGATGGAGATCCGAAATCTGGGACACCCACCTTTCTGAAATGGACCCTGTCTGGTGGGTGATCCGTGCCGTCGCCAACAAAAAGGTGGGTGGCCCAAGATGCGGCTTTGACGGGGCTGCTAGTGACGGCATACTGCCCCGTCACCAGATGGGAGTCATTAATGTCTAAATGGATGCCAAGGCTTCGCCTCCTGGGGCGCTGGTTTTTGCGAAAAACGGCGCTGGCGCTGCTGACCAGCCTGCTATTTGCCCTCTCGTTCACTCTGTTCCAGTACGCTTCCTGGTGGCCAACACTGACAGACAATGCATTCCTTGTGTGGGGCGGCTCCTATCAAGGAAATACCTTTGCCGAGCTGGCTCTGCCCATGCTGAAGCTGGGTACCCTTCTGGGCACACTCTTCTGGCCGCTGTTTCTGCTGACGCCCCGCCCACTGTTGCTCCCGCTCTTTGCCGGGCTCTGGTTGTGGCAGACCTATGACATCGCCTTTATGACGGCAACCGCATCGACCTGGCTGCCCCACGAAATCATCCTGACCTTTATCCTGCCCCACACCCACTGGTTGCTGCTCACCCTGCTGGCGCCGCTGCTGCTGACCCGCCATCTCGGCAAGCGGCTATTTGCGGCAGCACCAGCCACCCAGTCAGAAATGAGCCACCTTGCAGGCAAGCCGTGACCAACGGGAGCGCTCGATGACGCTTCGCTCATCGAACCTGCACGGGCTGGCAGGGGGAATGGTCACCCTCCGTCTGATATCAAACATGGCCGTCAGTGATTTGAATGCGCTTTTACGCCAGGGTGTTGCATGCTTGCCAGCGTACTCTGGACGGTCTGGAACAAGGGCCGTAGGTTCGATTAGCGAAGCGTAATCGGACGATCGCGTAAGACGTTCGCGTAATCGAACGCTTACAACGGAACAACCCTTTTAGGGGTTTACTCCAATCCCCCCAACACCCCATCCACCGATCCGCACCAATCCAACGTATAGACGCCACTCGCCACATAACGATGGAAGGTGGAATACGGCCAGTCGGCCACCCGGGTGACATGACCATGCTTGAGCGGGTTGATATGGACGTAATCCATATGGCGGCGGTAATCCTGCTCATCCCGGATCAGGTGTTCCCAGTAGTGGCGCTGCCAGATGCCCCGCTCCCCGTGGCGTAGCCGGGTCTGGCTGCGCCGCTCGTTGACCGGCAAGGCGCGGGAAAAGTGACTTTTGATCAGCCGCCAACGCAGGGGGAAATCGGTGTCTCCCTCCGGCAAAGAGAGAATGCAGTGGAGATGGTCGGGCAACACCACCCAGGCGTGGATGGTGAAGGGGTGAGCCTGTTGCACCTGGGCAACGCTGTGGCGCAGCAGGTCGATCTGCTCCACCAGCAACCGGTTGTTGCGCCGCTCCAGCAGGTTGACGGTAAAGAACCAGGTTCCTCCGGGCCACCATGCCCGCCGCCAGTTGGCCATCCTCTTTCCCTTGTTGAGACCGAAAAGCCAAGCATAGCCTTGCCGCTGTATACCCAATCACTCGAACGTTCGATTCCGCGAACGTCCGATGACGCGATCGTCCGATTACGCTTCGCTAATCGAACCTACATGCAGGCGGGTTCCAACTGGTGAATGCCTCAAGCTCCCGCCTGTCTGACTTACCTCGGCTGAAACGCCTTGACGATAAATTCGATAAAGAGCCGCACGTTGCGGGACTGCTCCTTGTGGAAGGGGTAGACGGCGAACAGGGCGTGGGGGTCGGGTAGCCAGTCGGGGAGCAATCTGACCAGGGTGCCGTCCGCCAGTTCGTCCGACACGAATTCATCCGGCACCAGGATCACCCCGAGCCCCTGCACCGCCGCCTGTTTCAGGGCGATGCCGTTGTTGGCGCAGAAGCTGGCGAGGGGCAGCTCCACCGCCACACTCTCCGCGTCCCGGGTGAAGAACCACTTGTTGGGGGAGGAGGAGAGGCTGTAGCGCAGGCAGTTGTGGGCCTTGAGATCCGCCGGGTGGGCGGGCTGGCCCACCTCCTTCAGGTAGTCGGGGGCCGCGCAGAGCACCCGCTGCACCTCGCACAGGGGTTTGGCGCGCAGGGTGGAGTCCTCCAGGGTGCCAGCCCCCCGGATCACCACGTCCAGCCCCTGGTCTACCAGATCCATGTAGGTGTCGCTCAGGATCACCTCGATGCCGATTTCCGGGTAGCGGCGCTGGAACGCGCAGACAAGGGGGTTGAGGCGGATCAGCCCGAAGGACATGGGCATGCCGATCCTCAGCCTGCCCCTGGGGGTGAAGGAGGCGGCCATGATGGACTGGTCAGCGGCCTCCAGGCTGTCCAGCACGGCGCATATCTGGCCGTAATAGGCCATGCCGGCTTCAGTGACGCTCAGCCGCCTTGTGGTGCGGTTGATCAGCGCAATGCCGAGATAGGCTTCCAGCTCGTTGATGTTCTTGCTGACCGCCGCCTGCGAGAGGCGCAGGTCGTCCGCCGCCGCCTTGAAGGTGCCCATTTCCACCACCCGGCGAAAGACGTTCAGCGCCGTGATCTTGTTCATTCTGCCCCCGATAATTCACCACTGGTAAACGATGGTGCCATCATGGCGCGGTGAATTCACCGTCTCCGGCTCGTCGGGCGCCAGGTAACAGAGAGGCGCAACAAGGGCGGCAGGGCCAGGGCCCCGCCGCCAGATGGCACGCACCGGCTTACTGCGCCTTGCCGGGGGCGGGGGGCAGGGTGATGCCGACATCGGCCCAGGGGTTGGTGCCGAGCAGTTGGGCGTGGGGCACCTCGGCCTGGTAGCGCATGGTGAATGCCTCGGGGCCATGGGCGAAGGCCACCAGCAGCCCCTGTTTTGCATCCATCAACCCGGCGTGCATGCCCAGCCCGTGATAGCTGACTCGCACGGCCTTGTCCTCAAGTCCCACCTTGTCTATCTGGAAGCGGGCGATGCTGCCGTCTTTGAGGGTAAAGCCCCAGCGGAAGGGGCCGCCGCTGACCACAGTCATCACCTCGTCGATGTCGGTGCCGTCCTCTGCGGAGTTGACGTGCATGCGGCCATATTTGCCGAGCACGGCGCTGCGGGTGCGCTCGTCCAGCGCCATCAGGTCATAGACCTTGGGGTAGGGGCCGACGCCGGTCTCCTCGGTGGCGACGCCACCCCCCTGCACCGCGGGCTCGCGCCCTGCGAGCCTGGCCTGCTCCAGCAGCTCCCCCTGACTCAGGTTGAAGGCCGAAATCAGGGCGCCGTGCTCCGCTTTGGTCAGGGCGCGGCGGTGGGAGGCGGCGAGCAGGGGCCTGGCGGCGTCGGGGATGTCGACGGTGACCACGTTGACGCCTATGGGGTTGAGCGCTTTGTTGACCGCCTCGACCCCGCTGACGGCGGGACGGCCATCGCTGAACTGCACCGAGACCAGATCACCGGCGAAGGTGTTGAAAGAGAGGGCCGAGGCGAGGGGGCCGGCCAGCAACGCGAGATGGGTGAGTTTCATACAAGACTCCTCGTTAAGGTTCGAGAAGCAGTCTAGGGCGGTGAGGTGTTCACTGAAATGGCGCTCGGCTGATATGAAAATTCACTGACAGTAATCAATAGCAGGGGACATGGTGCGGGCACACCCGCTATCTGAACGAGGCGCTCTCTGCCGACGTGACGGGGGCAGGGCGGGTGAGCCGCTCCTGGCCGTCCAGGCTGCGTCACGGGCTGGGCGAATAAAGTACAAAGGATGATGATCCAGTCATTAGGGAGATGCATATGCCTGTGGGGACCAATCAATGGAGAATGACCAGATGAAATGGATTCAACGTTGTGCCGCACTCGCAATGATACTGGGTCTGGCTGCGTGCGGAGGCAGTGACAATGACAGCAGTCCGCCCAATGCCGCCATCAGGATCAGCCACCTCGCCCCCGATGCCCCCAAGGTGAATGTCAGTGTCGATGGGGCTGCATTCCTGACGGCCGTTGACTATTGCTCGAGCAGCGGGCTCAAGCCGATTGCGGCAGGCAGTCACGAGCTCGCGGTAGACGGCATACTGCCGGGCGGTACGACGACCGTCATAGGCCCGGTGTCGCTCGAGTTGAAACCGGACACCCAGTACGACGTGCTGGCGGTCGGCAAGCTGGCGGGGAGCGGGGATACTGCCTTTGGCCCTCTGGTGATTGAGCGGCCGAACCAGGCGCCCTCGGGCGGGGATATTCGCGTGCAGGTGCTGCATGCCGCGCCGACTGCCCCCGCCGTCGACGTCCATGTCACAGCTCCCGGGGCCGCGCTGACCAGCCCGACGCTGGCCAATATCCCCTTCAAGACCCATAGCGACCCCCTGACCCTGCCCGCGGGTGCATACCAGATCCGGCTGACCCTGCCGGGGAGCGCGGCCGCGGTGTATGACTCGGGCCCGCTGACCCTCGACGGCGGTAGCGACCTGCTGATCGCGGCGATCGACAACCTGGGGGCAGGGCCAAGCCCGGTCAAGCTGCTCGCCATCGACAGTGCTGGTGCCACCCCCATCCTGTCTGCCGATGAGCAGGCTCAGCTGAGGGTGGTTCATGCGGTTGCCGATGCCCCTGCAGTCGACATCCGGGTGAATGGCGTGGCCCCGACCGCGGCTCCGCTGCAAGGATTGGCCTTCAAGGGGGATACCGGGTATCTGGAGCTGGCCGCCGCCGACTATGACCTTGTGGTGACGCCGACCGGCGCGACTGCGCCCGAGGTGATCAACGCCAGCGACGTGCCGCTCAAGGCGGGCGCCCGCTACTCCCTGTTTGCCGTGGGCCAGTTGATGGGGCCATCCGGCGAGACCATAGAGCCGCTGTTGCTGACCGATACCGGTCGTTCGGTGGCGACAGAGGCGCAGCTTAGGGTACTTCATGCGGCCCCCACGGCCCCGGCGGTGGACGTCTACCTGACCGCGGGGACGGACATCGGCGGCGCGACTCCGGTGCTCAAGGCCGTGCCCTTCAAGGCAGACAGCGGTTATCTTGCCGTCGCCGCCGGAGACTACTTTGTCACCGTCACGGCATCGGGCAACAAGGCGCCGGTCATTGGCCCCCTGCCGGTCACCCTGGCCGATGGCCAGGTGCTGACCGCGGCGGCCCTGTCTGACAGTGTCGGCGGCGTGGATCCTGCGCTGCTGATCCTGGAGGACGTCGGCAGCAACTGATGCTCCGCCGCTGGCCAAAAGACCCATAGTGAAACCCAAACTGATGGCATCAGTTTGGGTTTTTTGATGGCGGGAAATCTTGAACGAATCGGGCAGGAAAACTGGGACATCCCTCTTGTTGTGCGTGTCGCCGCGGTTGGCGGTCGAGCACAAAAAGCTGGGTGTCCCAAGATGCATCCCAAGATGAAGGGTGTCGGCGAGGCGTTCGCCGACAGCTCAGTCAACGGCAAGCTGCCCAGTCGCCGGCGAGATCAGGCCCCCTGCCAGCGCTTGAACAGCACGCTGGCATTCACGCCGCCAAAGCCGAAGCCGTTGGAGATGGCGTGCTCTATCCGCATGTCACGGGCCGCGCCCCGCACTATGTCCACGCCGTCGGCGAGGGGGTCGGGTTGCTGCAGGTTGCGGGTGGCAGGCACCCGCTGATCGCGAATGGCCAGGGCGGTGAAGATGGCCTCTATGCCTCCGGCGGCCCCCAGCAGATGGCCGGTGGCGGACTTGGTGGAGGTCACCGCAATCTGGTGGTTGTCGCCAAACACGCCCTTGATGGCGGCGAGCTCCCCCCTGTCACCCACCGGGGTCGAGGTGGCATGGGCATTGAGGTGCTGGACATCCGCCCCCTGAATGCCGGCCTGCGCCAGGGCCGCCATCATGGCGCGGCGTGCGCCGTCGCCATCCTCCGGGCCGGCGGTGAGGTGATAGGCGTCGGCGCTGGTGCCGTATCCCACCAGCTCCACTATGGGGGTGGCGCCCCTGGCCAGGGCGTGCTCCAGGGACTCAATCACCAGGATCCCTGCCCCTTCGCCCATAACAAAGCCGTCGCGGTCGACATCGAACGGGCGGGAGGCCGCCTCGGGGTCATCGGCATAGGCGGATGACAGGGCGCGAGCGGCGGCAAACCCGCCGAGACTGACGCGATCTATGGTGGCCTCGGCCCCGCCACAGATGGCGATGTCGGCCTCACCGCAGCGAATGAGCCGGGCGGCGTCACCAATGGCCTGCACCCCGGCGGCGCAGGCCGTGACCGGTGCCCCGAGCGGCCCCTTGAAGCCGAAGTTGATGGAGACATGGCCCGCCGCCATGTTGACCAGGAACGAGGGGATGGTGAAGGGGGACAAGCGGCGTGGGCCCCGCTCATCCGTGGTGCGCACGGCCTCGACGATGGCGGGGAAACCGCCGATGCCAGAGGCGATGATGGTGGCGGTGCGTTCCTGCTCAGCCGCCGTCGCGGGGGCCCAGTTGGCTTGCGACAGGGCCTCCTTGGCCGCGGCAATGGCAAACAGGATGAAGCGATCCATCTTCTTCTGCTCCTTGGTCGACACCACGGCATCGGGGTCAAACCCGGCCAGGGGATCCTCGGCCAGGGAGGGCACCATGGCGCCCACCTTGGCCGCCAGCCCTTCGGTGAAGGCCTCCGGCAGGCGGCGCAAGCCGGACTGGCCCGCCAGCAGCCGTTGCCACACGGTTTCCACCCCAGATCCAAGCGGGGTCACCGCGCCCATTCCTGTCACTACGATGCGAGTTGAGGTCATGATTCTGATTCCTGTTTCGAAGGGGGGTTGCCGCTCATCACGCCATTGGCATGGCACAGACGCTGCTTCATGCCGTCGCTGGCGGCCGGTCCCGGCACCAATCTGTGGCGCGAGGGTGAAATCTCCTGACCGGTGCGCCTGTCCACCAGCAGGGGCTCGACCAGCTCGCCCGTCTGGGCATCCCTCAGCTGGATGCTGGTCCCCTCGGGCGCCAGGTGGTTGTTGCCCCAGGTGAGCAGCGCGATCAGCACTGTGCTGAGATCCTGGCCGCGGGGGGTGAGCGCATATTGATAACGAGGGGGGCGCTCGGAGTAGAGCCGCTTCTCCATCAGGCCCCCCTCGACCAGGGCGCTCAGGCGCCGGGTCAGTATGTTGGGGGAGATGCCAAGGCTCTTTTGAAATTCATCGAAGCGCGACAGGCCATGCATGGCATCGCGGATAATCAGCAGACTCCACCATTCGCCGACGTGATCCAGGCTGCGGGCGATGGGGCACTGCTGTTCACTCAGACTCTTCTTGCGCATATGGGTCATCAGGTTACTTGCATAATGGAAGTAACCTTACGGCCATTACTTCCATTATGCAAGTGACTCGTGTCATCCGGTGGCGGACGACATCTTGGGGATAGGAAAAGCTGGGAGTCAGAAACCCGGCCACCGACGGGGCGCGGCGGCCGGGTGAATTGTAAAGAGTAGGGTGACGTAAAACGGGATCAGCCTAGTCTAATCAACTCGATGGGGGCGTAGCGCTCTCGGGAGTTGGCCAGCAGCACGCACTTCTCGTGCTCCGCCTCATAGGGGGTCAGGTTGTCGGTGTGGGCCTCCTTCAGGACGTCGACGGCGCCGGTGGCGGCGATCATGACGCGCTGGCCCAGGGTCAGCACATTGCGGTTTCGATCGTAGATCTTCATGGCATTCTCCTTTTCGGGTGTGGGTCCCGGCCCGTGCCGGGACAGCGGGCTCCAGACTACGCCCATCAAAAAACGGGATGCCTGTCACAGATCAAAAAAATCGCAGAGGGGGCCGGGAGGGCCTGAACCGGGGCGCCCCGGGAGCGCGTCGCCTGCCACTCCCTGTCGCAGCCCGTGGCCGCTTTGTGTTGCCCCGGGCTCGAACCGGAAGGCGGATGCGCTATAGTGGAGGCCGCTCGCATTTCTGCCTTCAACCAACCGAGAGCCTGTTATGAACCGTGATATTGCCGCCCAGTTTATCAAGATGCTGACCAACCTGGACCATTGCCTCGCCAAGGCCGAGGCCCACGCCGAGGCGAAGAAATTCAACGTGGAGAACTTCCTCGGCGAGCGCCTCATCGTCGACATGCTGCCGTTTTCCAAGCAGGTGCTGATCTGCTGTGACAGCGCCCGCGCCGTGGTGGCCACCGCCAGCCTGAGCGAGCCGCCGGTGCTCGGGGACGATCCCAAGACCATGGCGGACCTGCGCGCCCACGTGGCCAAGACCATCGTCTATCTGGAGGGCAAGCTGGACGCCGACTTCAGCCGGTATGCGAGCGGCCACTACTACCCCTACTGGGCCGGTGGCAAGGGGATGGACGGTCACACCTGCGTCCACGAGTACGGCATTCCGAACTTCTACTTCCATCTGACCATGACCTATGCCCTGCTGCGCCAGGCCGGGGTGGATCTGGGCAAGCGGGACTATCTGGGCGGCCTGAACCTGCAATGAGTGCTGGGCATTGCACATGAAAAGAGCCTGCCATCCGGCAGGCTCTTTGCTTTTTGCGGGTCCGGCAACCCCGGGATGGCGCCGGGTCATTCGTTCGGGATCTCGGGCTCCACCAGGGCGGCGAGCTGCACCAGGGACTCCTGCCAGCCGAGGTAGCACATGGCCACCGGGATGAGCTCGGGGATCCCGGCCTGCTCTATCTCCAGGCTGGTGCCGCACACCACCTCGGTCAGGGTGATGGTGACCCTCATCTCCCCCGGCAGATTGGGGTCGTCGAAGCGATCCGTGTAGCGGATGCGTTTGCCCGGCTCCAGTGCCAGGTACTCGCCGCCGAAGGCGTGGCTGTGGCCGGTGGCGAAGTTCGAGAACGCCATGCGAAAGCTGCCGCCGACCCTGGCCTCCAGATGCGCCACCTTGCAGGTGAAGCCGTGGGGCGGCAGCCACTTGGCGAGGGCGTCCCCGTCGATAAAGGCGCGATAGACCCGCTCTGGCGGGGCCTTGAGGACGCGATGCAGTGTGACAGTGCCTGTGCTCATGATGGATTCCTTCTCTGTGGTTCCGGAGCAAGGATAGTCGCCGCCGCCTGGGTTGGTGGCGGCCTATGCCAAGGTGGGGGAGGAGGGCTCCCTCAGCCCCCCAGGGCTATGGTGACCAGCACGATGGCGACGCCGGCCGTGGCGAAGAGCACGCCGATAAGCCAAGGGCGCGGCGAACCGGCATGGCGGGCCAGGCCATACCCTATTCCCATCAGCATGACGAGGGCGATGGCGTGGGAGAGGCGCAGGGCCGGCACCGGATCCGCCAGGAAGATGAAGGGCAGCAGCACGGGAAAGGTGGAGAGGAACACCATGAGGAAGACCCCCAGGCTGTTGAGCAGATCGTTCCAGCGGAAGATGGCGCCCTGGCTCAGCTCGGGGCGTTGGCGCAGGCGTGTCTGCCAGTCGCCGAGCTCGTCGTCGCGGCAAATCGCCGCAAGCGGGCCGGGCAGGGCATTACGCAGCGCCGCGATCCCCCTGCGGTCCCCCGACGGCAGCAGGTTGAGCCGTTGCAGCAGTCGCAGGGCGCGGCCGCGCTCGGTCAGGGTGGTGATGAGGTAGACGATGGCATCGATCATGCCCCAGGCGAGGTTGCAGCCGATGCCGGCGATCAGCAGATCCCTCACCTCGGCCCGGCCCGCTTCGAATGCATTGAAGCCGCCGGTGAAGGTCAGCACCATCAGCAGGCCGAACAGGATCTCGGAATAGCGCGAGATGGGATCGAGGGGGGAAAAACGGGACTGGCTCATAGGGGGACCTCCATGTCCGTGAGATCATGAGCATGGGTCGGCCTCCTGGCCGGGTCAAGGCAGCCCGGCGCGTCCCTCGCGTCTGACTCCTTCGCTAACAGGATGATTTTCCGGGGGGATTGGCGAGGAGTTGATCAAGATAGAGGTTATTGTCGCCGTTCGCTCATATAATCGCCGCCATGCAAGCGACTCGGAAGGATTCGATGACACAGCTGATGGCGGCCCTGCTGGGGCTGTTTTACGCCGGCCTGATCTGGGCGGCGCCCGTCCCCTTCGTGGCCACCCCGGCCAGTTCCCCCACCACTCAGGCCAGGATGGAGCCGCTGCTCTCCTGGTTTACCGGGGAGTTCTCCAGTCAGGAGCAGGCCACCTTTGATGCCCGCTTCACCAGCGCCGAGCTGCGGCTGGTGGAGATCTGGCCGGGAGAGGGACCCTTTCGCTGGGTCTATGCGGAGCAGTTTCTGACAGAGCGGGCGCTGCGGCCGTTTCGCCAGCGCATCTACCGTTTCTCCCCGCTGCCCGATGGCCGCATCCTGATGGCGGAGCTGACCATGCCGAGGGCCACGGATTTCGCCGGCGCCTGGCGCCAGCCCGAGCTGCTCGATTCCCTCACCCCGCAGCAGCTCTCCCTGCGCGAGGGGTGCGAGATCTGGCTGACCCACCAGCCGGGGGGAGACTACAGGGGGCACACCCAGGTCGGTCACTGTGCCACCGACTTTGGCGGCGCCACCACCCTGGTGCAGTACCTCTGGATCGGGCCGGACAGCGTCAGGCTGCTGGACAGGGCCTATGACAACGGCGCCCGCCAGCGCTGGGGCAGCCCGGGGGAGGGTTATGTCTATCTGCGCAAGGGCACCCGGCGCGGGGAGTAGCGACTCAGGCGGGGAGATCCAGCTCGCGGCGATGCTCGCAGAGATAGTCGATGAGCAGCCGCAGGCGCAGCGGCATGGGCTCCCGGGCCGGATAGAGCAGGTTGACCGGGCGCGGGGCGGGCAGGGCGTGGGAGAGGATCTCCACCAGGGCGCCGCTGGCCAGCTCCTCCCTCAGCAGGGCGCGCGGTTGCAGCACTATGCCCGCATGGTGCAGGGCGGCCATCTTGAGGGCGCCGCCATGGTTGCTGACGAAGGGGCTGTCCCACAGGTGCAGCTGGTCGAGGGGAAACTCGCCGGCGAGGTTCGACTGGCTCAGCCAGGGGGTGAAGCCCAGGCAGTGGTGCCGGGCCAGATCCGCCAGCTCCCGCGGGGTGCCGTGCCGCTGCAGGTAGCGGGGTGAGGCGCAGAACACCGGGACCGACGTCGCCATGGGCCTGGCGATGAAGGCGGCATCCTTGGGGGCGCCGACCCGGAAGACGAGGTCGAAGCCGTCCCCCGTCACGTCGACCAGCAGGTCCGAGAGGTCCAGCTCGATGCGGATCTGCGGGTAGTGCGCCATGAAGCGGCACAGCAAGGGGGTCAGCCGGTAGGTGCCGAAGGTATAGGGCGCGCTGATGCGGATCTTGCCCGTCGCCTGACCTGTGTGGGCCTGGGTGTTCTGCTCCAGCTCCCGGTAGTGCTGCAACAGGCTCTGACAGCCGGCGAGGTACTCCCGACCCGCCTCGGTCAGGCTCTGGCTGCGGGTATTGCGGTTCAGCAGGCGGGAGCCGACCCTGGCCTCCAGCCACTTGATGTACTTGCCTATCATGGCCGGCGTCATCTCGAAGCGTTCCGCCACGGCGCTGAAGCTGCCTGCCCGGGCGACGTCGACGAAGATCTCGATGGCGGTGAGGCGATCCATTCCAAACTCCTGGTTTATAAAGCCCGTCGCCACTATGTCTGGCAGGAGAAACGGCTGTCAATATACTGGATGGCAGCCGTTCGACACTGGAGTCTCCCGATGAGCCCCGATTATTATGCCCTCTACCTGCTGCTTGCCATCGGGACCGTGCTCACCCCCGGCCCCGCGGTGATCTACACCATAGGCAACACCCTGACCCGGGGCAGCCGCCATGCCATCGCCGGGTTCTGCGGCGTGGCGACGGGCATATTGCTGGTGGCGGCCATGGCCTCACTGGTGGTGATCTGGTTTACCCGCTGGCTGGCCATGGGCCAGCAGATCCTCACCCTGGGGGGTGCCTGTTACCTCTTCTATCTCGGGGTGAGCGCCTGGCGCCAGCGGGCGACGAGCCCGGTGATGGGGGCCGTCTCGGAGCGGGATTGCCGGCGCAGCTTCCTCAAGGGGGCGCTCATCAGCCTGCTTAACCCCAAGGCCATCATCTTCTTCACCAGCCTGTTTCCCCAGTTCATCGACTTTCGCCAGGGGGCGTCGGGGCAGTGCCTGTTGCTGGCGCTCACCTTCAGCGCCGTGGTGCTGGTGGTGCACGGCGGCTACTGCCTGGTGTTTCGCTGGGTGGGGGCGCAGGGCTTTGGTCAGCGCTTCGCCAGGGGGATCAACCGGGTGTCGGCACTGATGTTTATCGGCTTTTCCCTGCTGCTGTTGCTGCAGCTGTGGGGATGAACGGCCTGCCCGAGCCGGTCAGGCCCCGGGCCAGTGCGTCTGCAGGTCGAGGAGGATGGAGAGGCTGACCGCGCCGAACAAGAGGCCGGTGATCAGGTTGAGGGGGCGCTGGATGCGGCCGAGCAGGCGCTGGGCCCGGGCGGTGGAGAGGCTCCAGGCCAGGGCGCCGAACCAGAGGAGGGAGAGCAGGAACAGCTCCAGGATCAGCAGGCCCCGGGTCAGGCCGTCTACCTGAGGCGTCACCATGGCGGCCAGCAGTCCCATGAAGAACAGCAATGCCTTGGGGTTGAGCAGATTGGTGGCCAGCCCCCGTCTCACCCCCTTGCGCCAACCCTGCCGCTCGTTGCCTGCCTGCAGCGCCAGATCTCCCGCTCCCTGCCAGGCCGCCTTCAGCGCCCCCCAGCCGAGCCACCCCAGATAGAGGGCCCCCACCAGTTTCACCGCGAGGAACAGCCAGGGCTGGCTTGCGATCAACAGGCTGATGCCGGTCAGGCTCAGGGTGGCGTGGAGCAGGATGGCGAGCGCGATGCCGAGCGCCGCCCCGAGGGCGGTGGGGCGATGCAGGCTGGTGCGCAGGATGAGCGCGAAATCCGGGCCCGGGCTCGCCAGGGCGACGAGATGGACGAGCCCCAGGGTCAGAAACAGGCTGGTAAACATAAAGACCTCGGATAGCGGTATGGAGGTGACAGCATGGGGCAGGACGGGGGTCGCCGGATTGTAAAAGATTGCAGGCGTGACTCCTCAGGTCGGCTGCATCTGCTGGCGATACTCCGCCGGGGTGAGCCCGAAGGCCTGGCGAAAACCGTGGTGGAAGTGGCTCTGATCGAAGAAGCCGACCGTCAGCGCCACCTCGCTCACCGGCAGGCCGCCACCGAGCAGGCGCTTGCCCTGTTCCAGACGCAGTCGCTTGAGCCAGGCGTAGGGGGTCATGCCGGTCTTCTTCTTGAACTGGCGCAGGAAGGCGAAGCGATCCAGCCCGAACAGGGCGGCGAGATCCTCCAGGCTGTGGCGCTCGTCCAGCCGGGCCAGCAGATGGTCGCGCAGGTATCTGAGCTGGGGATCCGCCAGGGCGTGGCACTCGGGGGCGAGCCGAAACAGCTCGCCGAGCAGGGCGAGCAGCTGGCTCTCCGCCAGCAGGCCGTCCGGCTTTGGTTGATCCAGATACATGTGCAGCCGGGCAAAGCCCTGATAGAGGTCGGGGCGACTCTGCAACCCCTTGTCGAAGAAGGGCTCCGGGTGCTCCGGCAGCCAGCGGGCCAGCTGCTCCGGCGCGATGGCGAAGACCCGCACCTCGTACCCTTCCGGCAGCAGGCTGAGGCCGTCGTGCATCTCGTCCGGGTTGACGGTGGAGAGCTCGCCGCGCACCAGGTGGTGGCTGTTGCCCTTGTGGATGAACTTCTGGCCGCCCCGCTGCACCAGACCGATGTGGTAGTCCAGGTGCACGTGGCGGCCGTAGCTGAACTCCCTGTGGTGGGAGTGGGAGAGTTCGACCCCCGGCAGCAGCCGGGATTGCCAGTAGTGGATGCGGGATTGGGGTGCGCTCATGGCCTATTGATACCCCAAAACCCGATCCCTGGCTTGTAGATTATTGCGCCGGCTTCTGCCTGCCGTTGCGCAGCCCGTCCAGGCTGAACAGCACCAGGGCGCTCCAGATGCAGCCGAAGGTGATCATCTTGTCCAGCGCCAGCTCCTCCCCGTACAGAGTCACCGCCAGGATGAACATCAGGCTGGGGCCTATGTACTGGAAGAAGCCCAGGGTGGAGAGCTTGAGCCGGGTGGCCGCCGCGGTGAAGCAGAGCAGGGGCGCCGTGGTGACGGCACCGGCGGCGACGAGCAGCAGGTTCAGGTGCCAGTCGTTTTGCGTGAGGTGGCTGGTGGGGCTGTCGGCGATGCCCCACAGATAGAAGGCGGCCGGCGGCAGCATGATCAGGGTCTCGATGAGCAGGCCGGTCAGCGCGTCCAGGGCCAGCTTCTTGCGAATGAGGCCATAGATGGCGAAGCTCGAGGCCAGCACCAGGGCTATCCAGGGCAGGGAGCCGAAGGCGATGAGCTGGATGGCGACCCCGATGACGGCGAGCCCGACCGCCCACCACTGCAACCGACGCAGCTGCTCGCTCAGGAACAGCATGCCGAGCAGCACGTTGAACAGGGGGTTGATGTAGTAGCCCAGGCTCGCATCCAGCATGTGGCCGTTGTTGATGGCCCAGATGAACAGCAGCCAGTTGCCGCCGACGGTGACCGAGGTGAAGGCCAGGGTGAGCAGCACCCTCGGCTGGCGCAGCACCGCCTGCACCTTGTGCCACTGGCGGCCGAGCAGGACCAGCACCATCAGCAGGGCGCAGGACCAGATCATGCGGTGGGTCAGGATCTCGGCGGCCGGCACGGCGGAGAGCGTCTTGAAGTAGATGGGAGCCAGGCCCCAAAGGGTATAGGCGCCGAGGGCATAGAGGACGCCCTGGCGCTGGATCTGTTGTTGCATGCGGATAACCTTCACTGGAGAGCGGATGTAAGGAAACATCGCAAAAGTGCAGTGTAGCCATCCTTTTGGGGGGAAAGAAGTCAATAAATGGGTCTGAGGGGATTTTGACAGCAGAAACAGGGTCAGCGACCGCCCCCGCGGCGGATCTTGTCCACGTCCATCAACAGCCACAGCATCAGGGCGATGGCGGAGATCCAGGGCCCCCAGGTCACATAGGCTTCCCCCTGACCCAGCACGAAGAACAGGAGCGGCAGTCCCACCACCAGAAACAGTACACTTCCCAGAAAAAACAGCATTTTTATCTTTAAATTGAACGGCTTGCTATTTGATGATTATATCGATTAGGGCCCGCGATGAAAGGGTAAAAATGAAAAAGGGGGATTTCTCCCCCTTTGTCGCCGGATCTCGTCATATTCGATGCTAATCGAGCTGGATCCAGGTGCTTTTCAGCTCGGTATACTTCTCCAGGGCGTGCAGGGACTTGTCGCGGCCGTTGCCGGACTGCTTGAAGCCGCCGAACGGCATGGTCATGTCGCCCCCGTCCCAGTTGTTGACGAAGACGGTGCCGGCGCGCAGGGCGCGGGAGCCCTTGACCGCCTTGTTGAGATCCGCCGTCCAGATCGCGGCGGCCAGACCGTAGTCGGTGTCGTTGCCAAGGGCGATGGCCTCGTCCAGGGTGTCGAAGCCGGTCACCGCCAGCACGGGGCCGAAGATCTCCTCGCGGAAGATCCGCATCTGGGGCGTCACCTCGTCAAAGATGGTGGGCTCGATGTAGTAGCCGCCGCTCTCGATCTGGGTGCGCTTGCCCCCCAGCAGCAGCCTGGCCCCCTCCTGCTGGCCTATGGTGATGTAGTTCAGCACCTGCTCCATCTGGATGCTGTCCACCATGGCGCCGATGCGGGTGGCGGGATCGAGGGGGTTGGACGAGATCCATTCGCGGGCGTGGGCCAGCAGCCGCTCCATGAACTGGGGCTTGATGCTGTTCTGCACCAGCAGGCGGGAGGCGGCGGTGCACACTTCCCCCTGGTTGTAGAAGATGGCGCCGACGGCGCTTCTGGCGGCGGAATCCAGATCCGGCGCGTCCGCCAGTATGATGTTGGGGCTCTTGCCGCCGCACTCCATAAAGGCGCGTTTCAGATTGGATTTCCCGGAGCACTGTACCAGGTGCTTGCCGATGCGGGTGGAGCCGGTGAAGGTGATGCAGTCCACGTCCATGTGCATGGCGAGCGCCTCGCCCACCGTATGGCCGAAGCCCGGCAGCACGTTGAAGACGCCGTCCGGGATACCCGCCTCCTTCGCCAGACCCGCGATGCGCAGGGCGGTGAGAGGGGACTTCTCGGAGGGCTTGAGGATCACCGAGTTGCCGGTGGCGAGCGCCGGACCCAGCTTCCAGCAGGCCATCACCAGGGGGAAGTTCCAGGGGACGATGGCGGCCACGACGCCGAGGGGCTCGCGGGTCACCAGGGCCAGGGCGGACTCCTCCACCGGGGCGACCTGATCGTAGATCTTGTCGATGGCCTCGGCGTTCCAGGCGATGCAGTTGGCCGCGGCGGGGGCGTCATAGCCCATGGCGTCGCCGATGGGCTTGCCCATGTCCAGGGACTCCAGCAGTGCCAGCTCCACCTGGCTGAGCCGCATCAGCTCGGCGAAGCGCTGCATGATGAGCTTGCGCTGCTTGGGGGAGAGGCCGCACCAGCGCTTGTCGTCGAAGGCGGCGCGGGCGGCTTGCACCGCCAGCTCGGCGTCGGCGGCGTCGCAGGAGGCGACCCGGGTCAGCAGCTTGCCGTTGGCCGGGTTGATGCAGTCGAAGGTGGCGCCGTTGACGGCGTCCCGGTAGCTGCCGTCGATAAAGGCTTGCGAGGGCAGGGTCAGATGGGCGGCCTTGTGTTGCCACTGGGCCAGGGTCAGGTCACTCATGTTCACTCCTTGAACCGGCAAAAAGTCAGTCTCCGCGTATCAATATGCTAAACATCCTGCCGGTTGTAAATCCATCTTGTAACAATTCATTAAACACCTTGCCCCTCTGATCGCCTCGGCGGCTCCCGGAAACTGGCCGGGGCGCCCAAGTCGGGGTTGGCATAATCCCCTGGTCCGCCGAGTGTCAGAAGCTGGCGGGGGTGTTGGCGGAGATCAGCACGCACTCCTGATCCCCCACGTTGCGAAAACGGTGGGGGGTGCGGCTGTCGAAGTAGTAGCCGTCCCCCGGTGCCAGCAGGTGAACCTGCTCGCCCACGGTGACCTCCACCTGACCCCGGATGACGATGCCGCACTCTTCCCCCTCGTGACTCAGCATGTCGTCGCCGGTGTCGGCCCCCGGGGGCAGTATCTCCTGCATCATGCCGATGGCGCGGTTGGCGCGGCTGTGGCCCACCAGGCGGTAGCTGATGGGGTGGGTGCCGAGATCCGGCATGTCGTCCGCACGGAAGATCACCTCGGAATCCATCTCCGTCTCGTCGGTGAAGAAGCTGGCCAGGGACATGGGGATGCCTTCCAGCACCTTGCGCAGGGAGGCCACCGAGGGGCTCACCTGATTTTTCTCGATCTGGGAGATAAAGCCGTTGGTCACACCGGAGCGTTTTGCCAGCTCGCGCTGGGAGAGGGCCGCCTTGGTGCGAACCGCCTTGAGGCGGTGACCGATATCCATCGATAGACACTCCTTGACTGTTTACTATTATTAAAATTGTGTTAAATATCTTATACCACCCCTGAGGGGTGACACCAAGCCGGGCGATAAAAGCCCGTTTTTATGGATTCAGGTGTTTAATTTAATAGGCATGAGCCGGGTATTACTAAACGCCTTAAGGATGAGGTGACCATGAAACCTGTCAGCGACATCAATACCCCCGACATGTCCGCATTCTGGATGCCGTTCACCGCCAACCAGCAGTTCAAGGCGGCGCCGCGCATCCTGAAGTCGGCAGAGGGGATGTATTATCACTCAGAGGATGGCCGCAAGATACTGGATGGCACTGCCGGACTCTGGTGTTGCAACGCGGGCCATGGTCGGCGCGAGATTGCCGAGGCGGTCTCCCAGCAGATCTCCCACCTCGACTTTGCCCCCACCTTCCAGATGGGCCACCCCCTGCCGTTCGAGCTGGCCAACCGGCTGGTGGAGATCGCCCCCAAGGGCTTCGGCCACGTCTTCTATACCAACTCCGGTTCGGAGTCCGTCGACACCGCGCTCAAGATCGCCCTGGCCTGGCAGCGGGCGCGGGGCCAGGGCACCCGCACCCGGCTCATCGGGCGCGAGCGCGGCTACCACGGGGTCGGCTTTGGCGGCATCTCGGTGGGAGGCATTCCCGGCAACCGCAAGTGGTTCGGCTCCCTGCTGACCGGGGTGGATCATCTGCCCCACACCCTCAACATAGGGAAAAATGCGTTCACCAAGGGATTGCCAGCAGAAGACCTCACCCTGGCCGATGAACTGGAGAAGATCGTCTTCCTGCACGACGCCAGCAACATCGCGGCGGTCATCGTCGAGCCCATCGCCGGCAGCACAGGCGTCATCATGCCCCCCAAGGGCTACCTCAAGCGGCTGCGGGAGATCTGCACCAGGCACGGCATCCTGCTGATCTTCGACGAAGTGATCACCGGTTTCGGCCGCCTCGGCTCCCCCTTCGCCGCCCAGGAGTTCGACGTCATCCCCGACATGATCACCTGTGCCAAGGGGCTCACCAACGGCGCCATCCCCATGGGGGCCGTGCTGGTGCAGAACCATATCTATGACGACATGATGGCGGCGGGCAAGGGGGCCATCGAGCTGTTCCACGGCTACACCTACTCGGGTCACCCGGTGGCGGCGGCGGCGGGTCTGGCGACCCTGGAGATCTACCGCAGCGAAAACCTGCTGACCCGGGCCGCCGATCTGGCGGGCTACTGGGAGGAGGCTGCCCATTCCCTCAAGGGCTGCAAGCACGTGAAGGATGTGCGCAACTACGGCCTGGTGGCGGGCATCGAACTCGAATCCATGCCCGATGCACCGGGCAAGCGGGCCTACGAGGTGTTCGTGCGCTGTTTCGAGAAGGGGGCCCTGATCCGGGTGACCGGCGACATCATCGCCCTGTCGCCCCCCCTCATCATAGAGCGCAGCCAGATCGATGATCTCTTCACCCTGCTGCAGGACGCCCTGCAGGCCCAGGACTGACCCCTTTATCACACAGGATGGCGCTCGTCCCGGGCGCCATCTCCCTGTGCCGCCCCCGGCGCGGCGAGGACGGATGACCCATCACGGAGGATTTATGAGTTACAGGATCGACAACTTCATCGACGGCGAGACGACCGAGAGTCGCAGCGAGCGTTTCGGCGCCATCTTCAATCCGGCCACCGGACAGCAGCAGGGCTCCGTCGTTCTCAGCACCGCCGATGAGTGTGCCGAGGCGATTGCCAGCGCCGAGCGCGCCTTTGCTGACTGGTCCCAGACCCCGCCCCTGGTGCGGGCCCGGGTGCTGTTTCGCTTCAAGGAGCTGATGGAGCAGCACAGGGACGAATTGGCCCAGCTCATCAGCCGCGAGCACGGCAAGGTCTTCTCCGATGCCCAGGGGGAGCTAACCCGGGGGCTGGAGGTGGTGGAGTTTGCCTGCGGCATTCCCCATCTGCTCAAGGGGGAGCACTCCCTCAACGTGGGCCGCGGGGTCGACAGCCACTCCATGATGCAGCCGGTGGGGGTCTGCGCCGGCATCACGCCGTTCAACTTCCCGGCCATGGTGCCGCTCTGGATGTTCCCGGTGGCCCTGGCCTGCGGCAACACCTTCATCCTCAAGCCCTCCGAGAAGGATCCGTCCCTCTCCCTGCGCATGGCCGAACTGCTCAAGCAGGCCGGCCTGCCGGACGGAGTGCTCAATGTGGTCAACGGCGACAAGGAGGTGGTGGACGTGCTGTTGACCGACCCCCGGGTCGGCGCCGTGTCGTTTGTCGGCTCCACCCCCATCGCCCAGTACATCTATGCCACCGCCTCGGCCCACGGCAAGCGGGTGCAGGCCCTGGGCGGCGCCAAGAACCACATGGTGGTGATGCCGGATGCCAATCTGGATCAGGCGGTTTCCGCCCTGATGGGGGCCGCCTATGGTGCGGCGGGCGAGCGCTGCATGGCGATCTCGGTGGCCGTGGTGGTGGGGGACGCGACCGCCGATGCCCTGGTCGCGAAACTCTCGCCCCTGGTGGCGGCCCTGCGGGTCGGGCCCGGCCTGGGCCAGAGTCCGGAGAACGAGATGGGGCCCCTCATCAGCCGGGAGCACCTGGCCAAGGTGCGCGGCTACGTGGATCAGGGGGTGGCCGAGGGGGCCGAGCTGGTGGTGGATGGTCGCGGTGTCAGCCATGGGGAAGGCTACTTTATCGGAGGCAGCCTGTTCGATCGGGTCGGCCCCGAGATGCGCATCTACCGGGAGGAGATCTTCGGCCCCGTGCTCGCCATCGTGCGGGCGCCGGACTACGAGACGGCGCTCAAGCTCATCAACGAACACGAGTACGGCAACGGCACCGCCATCTTCACCGGTGACGGCGATACCGCAAGGGACTTCACCACGCGGGTTCAGGTCGGTATGGTAGGGGTGAACGTACCCATTCCGGTGCCCATGGCGTTTCACAGCTTCGGTGGCTGGAAGCGGTCCATCTTCGGGCCGCTCAACATGCACGGGCCGGACGGGGTGCGTTTCTACACCCGGATGAAGACGGTGACCGCCCGCTGGCCCCAGAGCCTGCGCGCCGGCGCCGAGTTCTCCATGCCGACCATGAAGTGAGCCGCCGGCTCGCTGCCATGGCCTTATTCTCTTGCCCCCGCAGGCCGCCGGTCTGCGGGGGCGCTTCTGTCAAGGAGTAACAGATGCGACTGGGTATTCTCGATTGTGACCGGCTGGACCCCGATTTGGTGGGGGATTTTGGTCCCGTTTACTCCGAGATGTTTATCAAGGGTTTCCGGGCGCTGGCCCCCGAGCTGGAATTCCGGGTCTGGTCCGCCCTCGACGGCGATCTGCCCCCGGATCTGACCGAATGCGATGCCTGGCTCATCACCGGCTCGCGCCACGATGCCTACAGCGACATCCCCTGGATAGTGGCGCTGCGCGACTGGATCCGCCGGGCCCACGACGCCAATGTCAAGCTGGCCGGGGTCTGCTTCGGCCACCAGGTGATCGCCCAGGCCCTGGGAGGGGAGGTGATGAAGTCCACCAAGGGGTGGGGGCTGGGGGTGTCGGTCAATGCCATGCAGACGACGAAACCCTGGATGGCACCCGGGCTGGACACCATCCGGATCCTGGCAAGCCACCAGGATCAGGTGGAGCAGCTGCCGCCGGGGGCGACCCTGCTGGCGGGCAACGACTTCTGCCCCAACTTCATGTTCCTGCAGGGGGATCACATCGTCGCCATCCAGGGCCACCCTGAGTTTTCGGTGGAGTACAACCGGGCCCTGATCGAGCGGCGACGGGATAGATTGCCCGATGCGCACTACCAGAGCAGCCTCTCCTCCCTGGAGGGGGAGGTGGACTCCGCCACCATGATGCAGTGGCTGCTGCAGTTCCTCGGCATACTGCCGGTCGGGGCCGCACAAGGCTGAGCTCCCGTTTGTCATATCCACTGCGCTGATGCTAGATTTTGTAGCAAAATGAAGGATCAAGCGGCGATATGCCCAGCTCGGATGATACACTGG
The DNA here is from genome assembly GCF_019048705.1 of Aeromonas sp. FDAARGOS 1409. Classification (NCBI taxonomy): domain Bacteria; kingdom Pseudomonadati; phylum Pseudomonadota; class Gammaproteobacteria; order Aeromonadales; family Aeromonadaceae; genus Aeromonas; species Aeromonas sp. FDAARGOS 1409. The sequence continues at coordinate 1,181,627 of NZ_CP077395.1, read as the reverse complement.
CCGCCATCTTTGGCGGCCTTGTCCATGCACGACAGCCGCGCCAGCCTGTGAGGGTGCAACCTTGAAACTACAGCAGTTGAAGTATCTGATCGCGGTGCGGGACCACAATCTCAACGTCTCCGTCGCCTCCGATGCGCTCTATACCAGTCAGCCTGGGGTGAGCAAGCAGATCGGCTTGCTGGAGAGCGAGCTGGGGGTGCGCATCTTTGAGCGCCGCGGCAAGCACCTGCACCGCATCACCCCGGTGGGGGAAGAGATCATCAAGTGTGCCGAGGCCATGCTCAACATCGAGAGCAAGATCAAGGCCATCTCCCGGGAGTACCTGGATCCGACCGTGGGGACCCTCAACATCCACACCACCCACACCATAGCGCGCTACCTGCTGCCGAAAAGCGTCACCTACTTCACCAAGAAGTACCCCAAGATCTCGTTCCACCTGCATCCCGTGATGTCGGCCACCAAGGAGCAGATCAGCAAGGGATACTCGGATTTTTCCATCGTGGCCCACGAGATAGGCTTCGACAAGGAGCTGATCGCGCTGCCCGCCTACCTCTGGACCCTCTCCCTGGTGGTGCCCCAGGATCACCCCCTGGCCAAGGTGAAGAAGCCGACCCTGGAGCAACTCTGCCAGTACCCCATCCTGAGCTACGAGAGCGGCGCCACCGGGCGCCAGGTGCAGGACAGGGTGTTCCAGGCCGCCAGGCTCACCCCCAACTACTACATGACGGTGATGGATGCCGGCGTCATCAAGCGCTACGTGGAACTGGGCTTCGGCATCGGCATCATCTCGTCGCTGGTGGCCAACGATCACGATGCCCCCGGCCTCGTGGCCATCAACCTGGAGCACCTGTTCGAGCCCTGCCCGGCCCAGATCTGCTTCAGCAAGAGCATCCTCCTGCAGAACTACATGTATGACTTCATCAGCTCCTTCTCCCCCCACCTCACCAAGGAGATGATCCAGAACGTGATGCAGCAGCCGACCCAGGCGCGCATCGACGAGCTGCTGGCCGGGGTGGAGCTGCCCGTCTACTGATCCCGCTTCCGTCTCTGTGCCGGCACCCCGGGTGCCGGCCTCCTCCCGCCGAGGTTCCCATGTCCCGCATCCTGCTGCTCGCCAATCTCAACTGTGATCACGTGCTCTCCCTGGCCGAACCCCTGGTGGCGGGGGCGCGGCTGCAATACGTGGATCAGGGCCGCCGGCTCGGCGGTGGCGCCGCCAACACCGGCATCGGCCTGGTGTGGGCGGGGCACGAGGTGCGCATCGCCTCCCGGGTCGGGCTGGACGAGACCGGTGACTGGCTGCTGGAGCAGGCGGCCTCATACGGCCTGGATTGCAGCCATGTGGAACGATTTGGCGGCGAGACCGGCGAGCTGCTGATCCTGGTGGATTCCACCGGCGAGCGCACCATACTCCGGCGGCCACGCCGTCCGGATCTGCCCGGGGATCTGCCGACCGAGGGGGTGGACTGCCTCTACGTGAACTACCCCGGCACCGCCATCATCGGCTATATGCGCCAGATGCTCGCCAAGAGCTTCGTGGTGGCTCAGTATCCCAAGGGCGGGCAGGCCCGCCGCCCCTGTCACGTGCTGGTGGCCTCCCGCTCCGATCTCGCCGAGGTGGACGACCCCTGGCTGCATGCCCGCCAGCTCGCGGGGGATCAGCTGGAATGGCTGGTGCTGACCGAGGGCAAGGCGGGAGCCCTGGCCATCCACGGCGAGGAGCGGGTCAGGGTGGCGGCGCGACCGGTCTCGGTGGTGGACACCACGGGGGCGGGGGATGCCTTCGCCGGCGGCCTCATCCATGGGTTGGCGCGGGGCATGGCAATGGGGGATGCGTTGCAGTGCGCGGTGGACTGGGGTGCCTTCGCGGTGGCCTCCGAGAGCTCCATCCCCTCCCAGGCCCTGAAAAACTGGCTCAAGCATCCCCACTGAGGGGCTGACGACCCCGGCCATCCGGGAGGGACCGGCCATCCCGAACAGGGCGACTTGGCCGCCAGAAATGGCCGAAACCCCGGGGTGAGCCTGCAAGTTTGCGATCAATCAAAGAAAGTGTCGATTTATGTACATCTTCGTCGACACCCGCCCGGGCTGCTCTTAACCTTGTCACTCCACGACTCGGTCGAAGAAGCAACACCTGTGCGGGTGCACGTGCAGTTCCCCCTCTTTGGCCACCGGCTGTCGTCCTGATTTCTGGCTTGTAGTAAGAGGCAAGTGCGACCATGCAACTCACACGATTTACCGACTATGCCCTGCGTACCCTGACCTTTCTGGCCATCCAGCCCGGTGATCGCCTGTCGACCATCACCGAGGTGGCGGACACCTTCGCCATCTCCCGCAACCACGTGGTCAAGATAGTGCATCAGCTCGGCATCAAGGGGTACATAGAGACGGTGCGTGGCAAGCATGGCGGCATCCGCCTCGGCCGTGCCGCCGTCTCCATCAACCTGCGGGACGTGGTGATGGACATGGAGCACGTGCTCTGCCCGGTGGACTGCAAGCGCGAGAACTGCCGCCTCTCCGGCGGTTGCCGCATCCAGGGCATTCTGCGCCGCGCCATGAATGCCTTCCTCGAGGTGCTGGGGGAGTACACCCTGGCGGATGCGGTGCGGGATCCCACCCGCCTGTGCCACCTGCTTGGCATCGAGCAGGAGAATATCCTGACCATGGCCTAGGGCCACGGCGGATCGGGGGCCTTCGGGCCCCCGAGTCTTTTCTGGGGCGGCGGTCCTGCGGGGATCAGTGCTGGGGGATCAGGGTGATGGCGCCGTGCAGGCAGGCGAGGCCGCAGGCGCCACAGCCGTCGCAGGCGGCCATGTTGACGCTCACCCCCTCGCTGCCGACCTTGATCGCCTGCTGGGGGCAGGCGTCCTCGCACAGCAGGCAGTAGAAGCCCTGACGGGCCTGGCAGCTCGCCTCTATCCGGACCCGGGTCTGCACCTGGCGGCCGAGGCGCAGGTCCAGCGCCCCCGTGGGGCAGGCCCTGGCACAGCTGCCACAGTAGCTGCACTGGCCGCAGGCGAGATCCAGCACTGGGGTGCCTGCGACTGGGGTGCCGGCATAGTCGGGCCGATCGGCGGGTTTGAGCAGGCCGTTGGGGCAGGCCTTGAAGCAGTCGCCACAGCGGTTGCAAAGGGTGAGGAACTGGGACTCTTCGATGGCCCAGGGCGGGCGGGCCTCATGGCAAACCACGTCCGGTTTGCGGGGGCCCCCCAATGCGTGTGCCAGCCAGCGACAGAAAAAATGAGTCATGCTCACCCCTATACCTATTAGGGGTTAATTTTATCTAGTTTTCGTTGGGCAAGCCAGAGAATAGCGTGGGGCAGGATCGCAAGCCGGGTTGCCCTTGTGTAAGCTAGGCGGGTCTTTTTGCGGGATTGAATGAACTCATGTGGCTATTTCTGTGGCGTGCTTCTCTGCTCTATGTCTTCCCCCTGCTGATGTGGGCCTACTGCCATCTCAAGGGTATCGAGTTCAGCGAACTCGATACCGGGGTCAACAGCCACAAGTGGGTGGTGCTGGCGGCCTACCTGCTCTACGTGCTGCTCTGGCTGTTGCTCAACCGCTATCTCGAACTCTTCCTGCGCCAGCGGGGGCGCCGATGATGCCCGCACTCGGCCTGCAGCCAGGGTACCGCCGATGAGCTCGCTGCAGACCTGGTGGCCGGCCGTGCTGGCGGCGCTGCTGGCCCTGTTGCTCGGCTGGCTGGCGGGGCGCCGCAGTGGCCGGGAAGAGGTCCTGCTGCTGGAGGAGCGCCATCAGGTGCTGCAGGACAGGCTGGACGAATCCCAGGACGAGAAGATGCTGATCCAGCAGAAGCTGGACCAGCAGCAGACCCTGCTGCTCAAGCTCACCGCCCGCCTCAAGGAGGCCGAGGCGACCCTGCGCAGCGAGCGCCTCGCCAGCGCCGAGAAGCTGCAGCTGCAGCAGGAGGCGGAGGCGCGGCTGAGCCAGCAGTTCGAAAATCTGGCCAACCGTATCTTCGAGCAGAATGCCGGTAACTTCCGCGAACTGAACCAGAACAGCATGGATCTCCTGCTGACTCCGCTCAAGGAGCAGCTCGAGGGGTTCCGCCGCCAGGTGGGGGAGACCCACGCCCAGGAGACGGCCCAGCGCCACAACCTCAAGTTCGAGCTGGAGCGGCTGGCCGAGCTCAACGCCCGCATGACGGAAGAAGCCGCGGCCCTGACCCGCGCCCTCAAGGGGGACAGCAAGCAGCAGGGCAACTGGGGCGAGGTGGTGCTGGCTCGCATCCTCTCCGAGTGCGGCCTGCGGGAGGGCCACGAGTACCACACCCAGGTGAATATAGAGGTGGACAAGGGCAGGCGCTACCAGCCCGACGTCATCGTCCACCTGCCCCAGGAGAAGGACATCATCATCGACGCCAAGGTGTCCCTGACCGCCTACGAGCGCTGGTACAACGCGGGCGACGAGCTGGAGAGGGCGGTGGCGCTCAAGGAGCACGTCGCCTCGGTGCGCAGCCACATACGCGAACTGGGGCGCAAGGATTACCAGCAGCTGCCCGGGGTGCGCACCCTGGACTATGTGCTGATGTTCGTGGCGGTGGAGCCTGCCTTCCTCACCGCCCTGGAGGCCGATCCCTCCCTGGTGCGCTACGGGCTGGATCACAACATCCTGCTGGTGAGCCCCACCAACCTGATGGTGGCGCTGCGCACCATAGAGAACCTGTGGCGCTACGAGCGGCAGAACCAGAACGCGCGCCAGATAGCGGAACGAGCCGGCCGTCTCTATGAGAAGCTGCGGCTGTTCGTGGAGGAGATGCAGCAGATGGGGGGCAGCCTGCACAAGGCGCAGGAGAGCTACGACAAGGCGATGGGCCGGCTGGTCAACGGTCGCGGCAACCTGATCGCCCAGGCGGAGCGCTTCCGCGAGCTGGGGGTGGAGGTCACCAAGCCCCTGCCGGAATCCCTGGTCGATCGGGCGCTACAGCGGGAAGAGTCGGCCGACTGAGGCGGTGTCTCATCCACCTCATGAAACGAGAAGGGCAGCCATTGGCTGCCCTTCTCACGTCTGTTGCGCGTCGCGGGTTCATTGCTTCCAGAACGAGGGGAAGAAGAGCACCGCCACCGTCAGGATCTCGAGTCGCCCCAGCAGCATGCCGAACGACAGTATCCACTTGGCCGAGTCCGGCAGGCTGGCGAAGTTGGTGCTGGGGCCGATGACAGGGCCCATGCCGGGGCCCACGTTGGCCACGGCGGTGATGGAGCCCGAGATGGCGGTCAGGGGATCCAGCCCGATGGCGGCAAGCAGGGCGGCGATGAGCAGTATGATGGCGAAGTAGACCAGCACGAAGGAGATCAGGGAGCGGATGATGGCGTCGTTGACCGGGCGGCCGTTGTACTTCTGGGGGAAGACGCCGGAGGGATGCATCAGCTGGCGCATCTGCTTCTTGAACAGGGCGAAGGCGACCTGCACCCGGAAGATCTTGAGACCGCCGGCGGTGGAACCCGAGCAGGCGCCGAGGGCTAGCAGGATCATGAAGAGGATGCTGGTGAGCGGCCCCCAGGTGCCGAAATCGCCGAGACCATAGCCGGTCGTGGTCAATACGGAGACGATGTTGAAGCTGCTGATCCGCAGCGCATCCATAAAGCCGTAAATATCCCTGACCCACAGATAGAAGGTGACGACGACGGTCACCCAGACCACGAGCCAGAAGAAGCCCTGAACCTGGGCGTCCTTGAGCAGGCTGTTGTCACGGCGGGAGAGGGCCTGCACGTAGAGCAGGAAGGGCAGGCCGCCGAGGAACATGAAGAGGGTGCCTATCCAGTGCGCCTCATTGGAGAAGTGGGACATGGATTGGTCCGAGGTGGAGTAGCCGCCGGTGCTGAGCGTGGTCATGGCGTGGTTGACCGCCTCGAACAGGGTCATGCCGCTCACCCAGTAGGCGAGGAAGCAGAGCATGGAGAGCACCAGATAGACCACCACTATGTTGTTGGCCACCGTCTTGGCCCGCGGCGCGCTCTTGTCGGACCAGTCCGAACTCTCGGTCTGGAACAGCTTCATGCCGCCGACGTTGAGGTAGGGCAGTACCGCCACCGCCATCACGATAAAGCCCACCCCGCCCAGCCACTGCAGGATGGATCGCCACAGCAGGATGCTGTGGGCCATGCCGTCCAGCCCCGACAGCACGGTGGAGCCCGTGGTGGTGACCCCGGACATGGTCTCGAAGTAGGCGTCGGCAAAGTCGATGTGGGTGATGAAGACGAAGGGCAGCGCCCCGAAGACGCAGGCCACCACCCAGACCGAGGTGGTGAGCAGGAACATCTCCCGCACCCCGAGGTGAAACTCGGCCTTGCGCCCATGGTGCAGGCAGAGCAGGGCGGCGCCGTGGGTGATGAGCACGGATTTGAGAAACTCGACGAAGCCTTCCGAGCCGGTCAGCAGGGCCAGCAGGGTAGGCAGCCACATGAAGAGGGCCAGCTTGGAGAGCACCAGACCCAGAGTGAAGACGATGGGACGCAGCTTGATCATGCGAGATAACCTGGTCGTTGATTGAAAAAAGACCCGGGCCTTTCCTGCGGAAAGGGGCCGGGTCTGGATGCCGTTGCCTGAGACATGGCCGGCTTACAGGAAGAAGGGGCTGGGCTGGAACAGACGCTCCACTTCCGGGATGTATTTCTTGTCCACCAGGAACATGACCACGTGGTCATCCTGCTGGATCCGGGTGCGATCGTGAGCGATCAGCACCTCATCCCCCCGCACTATGGCGCCGATCGTGGTGCCCGGCGGCAGCTTGAGCTCGCCCACCGTCTTGCCGACCACCTTGGAGGTGTTCTCGTCGCCATGGGCGATGGCCTCGATGGCCTCGGCCGCACCCCGGCGCAGGCTGTAGACGTTGGCGATGTCGGCCCGGCGCACATGGGTCAGCAGGGCCGAGATGGTGGCCTGCTGGGGCGAGATGGCGATGTCGATGGAGCCGCCCTGCACCAGATCCACGTAGGCGCCGCGCTGGATCAGCACCATGGTCTTCTTGGCGCCCATCTTCTTGGCGAGCAGGGCCGACATGATGTTGGCCTCGTCCTCGTTGGTCACCGCGATGAAGACGTCGATCTGGTCGATGTGCTCTTCGGCGAGCAGCTCCTGGTCCGCCGCATCGCCGCAGAAGACGATGGTGTGTTCCAGGTTCTCCGAGAGCTGCTCCGCCCGCTTCTGGTTGCGCTCGATAAGCTTCACGCTGTAGCGCTTCTCCAGCTGGCGGGCGAGACCGGCACCTATGTTGCCGCCCCCGACGATCATGATGCGGCGATAGGGGCTCTCCAGGCGCTGCAGCTCCGACATCACGGCGCGGATGTGGCCCGCCGCCGCCACGAAGAACACCTCGTCATCGGCCTCGATGATGGTGGTGCCCTGGGGACGGATGGAACGCCCCTGACGGAAGATGGCCGCGACCCGGGTCTCGATGTTCGGCATGTGATCCCGCAGGGTGGAGAGGGCATTGCCCACCAGGGGGCCGCCATAGTAGGCCTTGACCGCCACCAGACCCACCTTGCCGCCGGCGAAGTCCACCACCTGCAAGGCGCCCGGGTACTCGATGAGACGGCGCACATAGTCGGTGACCAGCTGTTCGGGGGCGATCAGGTGGTCCACCGGCACGGATTCCGGCAGGAACAGCCGATCCCGTTCCACCAGATAGGCGGGGGAGCGGATCCGCGCCACCTTGTTCGGGGTGTTGAACAGGGAGTAGGCCACCTGGCAGGCGACCATGTTGGTCTCGTCGCTGTTGGTGACGGCGACCAGCATGTCCGCATCCTGGGCGCCCGCCTCCCGCAGCACCCTGGGGTGGGCGCCGTGACCGTTCACCACCCGCAGGTCGAACTTGTCCTGCAGCTCCCGCAGTCGCTCGCTGTCGGTGTCGACTATGGTGATGTCGTTGTTCTCGCCGGCGAGGTTTTCCGCCAGGGTGCCACCCACCTGACCTGCGCCCAGAATGATGATTTTCATGAGGACATCTTACCCAAGGTTGTTGCTTTGAAATGAGGGCGGCTCGTCATCCGTATCCGCCGTGCCGATATGCGACCTACAGCTTGCTCAGCTTGGCATAGTAGAAGCCGTCCATCTCCCCTTCGCCGGGCAGGAACTGGCGACCCGGACAGGCCGGGGTATCCTCTGGATGCAGCGGCACCAGTCGGGCATCCGGAGTGTCGGCCAGGAAGGCGCGGATCTGCTCCCGGTTCTCCTCCGGCAGTACGGAGCAGGTGGCGTAGAGCAGGGTGCCACCGCTCTTGAGCTTGCCCCAGAGGGCATTGAGGATACGGCGTTGCAGTTCGGCCAGCTCGCGGATGTCCTGATCCCGGCGCAGCCACTTGATGTCGGGGTGACGGCGGATGACGCCGGTGGCGGAACAGGGGGCGTCCAGCAGGATGCGGTCGAACTGCCCCTCTGGCCACCACAGTTCCGGCGTGCTGGCGTCACCGTGGATCACTCGGGCCTGGAGGCCGATGCGATCCAGGTTCTCCTGTACCCGCTTGAGGCGCTGCTCGTCGGCGTCGACCGCCACCACGCCGGCCAGGGCGGGCTGGCGTTCCAGCAGGTGGGCCGTCTTGCCGCCGGGGGCGGCGCAGGCATCCAGCACCCACTCGCCCGGCTGGGGGTCGAGCAGGCGGGCAGCCTGCTGGGCGGCGCCGTCCTGCACCGAGCAGTCACCCTGCTCGAAACCGGGCAGCTTGGTGACGTCGCAGGGGCGTTCCAGCAGGATGCCATCCTCCCCCTCCTCGCCGGCGACGGCCGGTATGCCCGCCTCGCTCATCCGGGCCAGCATGGCCTCGCGGCTCTGGCGCTGGCCGTTGTTGCGGATCCACATGGGCGGGCGCTGGTTGTTGGCCTCCATGATGAACTCCCAGTCATCGGGATAGGCCTGGCGCAGCCGCTTGGTGAGCCACTCGGGGTGGCCGAGGCGGATGCTGGGGACGCGGTCGATGCGCACCAGAATGACCTCGGCGCTGCGCTGGAAGTTGCGCAGCACGCCGTTGATGAGGCCGCGCAGAGACGACCCCTTGAGCAGCTTGACGGCGCTGACGGTCTCGGCCACGGCGGCGTGGGCCGGAATGCGGGTGTAGATGAGCTGGTAGAGGCCGACCAGGATGAGGTAGTGGAAGATGCGGCTCTTGTTCTTGAGCGGCTTGTCCATCATCTCGCTCACCGCCGCGTCGAGACGGGGCAGCCAGCGCAGGGTGCCGTAACAGAGTTCTTGCAGGAGGGCGCGATCGCGCGGCGCGACCTTCTCCTGGGCAGCAGGCAGAACGGCGGAGAGGGATTGACCCTGATCCAGCACCTGTTGAATGACGAGAGCAGCCTGTGCGCGTGTTTTCATAGCGTTACCTTAGATGCACGAGTCGGGGCCTGGGCCCCGCCTGTGTCAATTCAATCCAGATCAAATCAGTTGGGTGCCGGGTTCGAACCAGTCGCGGCGAGAGTTGAGCAGATCCGAGACGGGCATGGCCTTCTTGCCCGGGGGCTGCAGGGTCAGCAGGCGCAGCACGCCCTGGCCGGTGGCAACCTCGATCCCCTGCTTGTCGGCCTTGAGCAGGGTGCCTGCCGCCTGGCCGTGTGCCTGGGGAACGACCTCGGCCTGCCACACCTTGACGGTCTGGCCGGCGACCTCGAACCAGCTGATGGGCCAGGGGTTGAAGGCGCGGATGCAGCGCTCAATGGCGACCGCGTCCATGGACCAGTCGATGCGCGCCTCCTCCTTGGAGAGCTTCTCGGCGTAGTTGGCCAGGGCGTCGTCCTGCGGCTCGGCGACGGTGTCGCCGGCGGCCATGGCGTCCAGGGTGTCGACCAGTGCCTGCGGGCCCAGCCCGGCCAGCTTGTCGTACAGGCTGGCAGAGGTCTCGTCGGCCGCGATGGGGCAGCTTACCTTGCGGATCATGGCGCCGGTGTCCAGCCCCACGTCCATCTGCATGATGGTGACGCCGGTTTCGGCATCCCCTGCCCAGATGGAACGCTGGATGGGAGCGGCACCGCGCCAGCGCGGCAGCAGGGAGCCGTGCACGTTGATGCAGCCCAGACGCGGCGTATCGAGCACGGCCTTGGGCAGGATCAGGCCATAGGCCACCACCACCATCAGGTCGGCGCCGAGGGCAGCCAGTTCGGCCTGCGCCGCTTCATTGCGCAGGGAGGCGGGCTGATAGACCGGAAGACTGTGGGCCAGTGCCAGCTCCTTGACCGGGCTGGCGGTGAGCTTCTGGCCGCGGCCGGCAGGCTTGTCGGGCTGGGTGTAAACGGCGACGACTTCGTGGCCGGAAGACAACAACGCCGCCAGGTGACGGGCGGCGAAGTCGGGGGTACCGGCAAAAATCAGTTTCAGCTTGTTCAATGGAGCGGATCCTCAGAGGACTTTGCGATCTTCACGGGCCATCTTTTCCAGCTTCTGACGAATGCGCTGGCGCTTGAGCGGGGACAAATAATCCACAAACAGCTTGCCGACCAGATGATCCATCTCATGCTGTATGCAGATGGCGAGCAGATCGTCCGCTTCCAGCTCGAAGGTGTTGCCGTGGCGATCCTGTGCCCTGACCTTGACCCATTCGGCGCGTGGCACCAGGGCCCGATTGCCGGGCACGGAGAGGCAACCTTCCTCGATGCCGGTGCTGCCGGACTGCTCCAAGATCTCCGGGTTGATCAACACCAGCTGATCTTCACGGTTTTCGGAGACATCGATGACGATGATGCGCTGATGAATGTCGACCTGGGTCGCGGCCAGGCCTATGCCTTCCTCCGCGTACATGGTTTCGAACATATCATCTACAATGTGTTGTAACTCGGGTGTAAAGGCCTCGACAGGGGCCGCGACTGTGCGCAGACGCTCATCGGGGAAACGCAATACATCTAGAATGGCCATAATTTTTTCTTTAGTTTCATATAAACGCAGTCAATATTGACGTAATTCTAGTCATTTACGCCGACAAAAAACAGCAACACTTTGCGTGCAGAAGTAACAGGGAGTGTTATGTATCTGAAGCAAATCGTCGTCGCCTGCCTGGCGACAGCCCTGGCCGGTGGCGCCATGGCACAGCAGTTGACGCTGAAATCCGGCTATCCCGAGAGCTATGTGGTACAGAAGGGCGATACCCTCTGGGATATATCGGGTCAGTATCTGGCCGAACCCTGGCTCTGGCCGCGCCTCTGGAACATCAATCCCCAGATTGCCAACCCGCACTGGATTTACCCTGGTGACGTGCTGCACCTCAGCTGGGTCAATGGTGAACCACGACTCGGCAAGGTCAGCCAGGGCGGCAAACAGGTGATCCGCCTCTCGCCCAAGAACCGCTATGAGAACAAGGCCAATCCGATCCCGACCCTGCCGCTCAGCGAGATAGCCCCTTTCCTGCAGACCGATCACATTCTGGCCAACAGCCAACAGAGCAAGGATCTGCCCTATGTGCTTGGCAACAACGACAAGCACATCGGCATGCTGGAAGGAGGCATCCTCTATGTGAAGGGGGCGCTGGATCCGGGCAAGAGTTATGGCATCTATCGCCCCGGGTTGGTGTACAAGGACAAGCACACCGGCGAGCAGCTCGGTCAGGAGGCGATCTTTGTCGGCACTGTGCGGGCGGAGGAACGTCTTGCCAATGACAGTACCAGGGTCACCCTCACCCACAACCGCCGTGAAGTCTATCAGGGCGACAAGGTGATGCCGCTGCCCTCCCAGGAGAGCCTGTCCGCCGTCTTCATGCCAAAGGCGGCACCCGCCATTTCACCCGGGTATGTGATCGAGTTGCCGAGCAAGGTACACGGTGGCGGCAAGTTTGACGTCGTGCTCATCAACAAGGGGCTGCGCGATCAGGTGACGCCAGGCGATGTGCTCGAGATCCAGCGTCCTGGGGCCGAGATGGTGGACAAGAATGGCAAGGTGTCGTATCGGGAATATGCATCTGTCTATGACAAGGCCTTTTACTCCGCGGGCAAGTCTTCCCTGCCTGCCGAGGCCGTTGCCAGGGTCATGCTGTTCAAGGTGTACGACAAGCTGAGCTATGGCTTGATCCTGCAGAGTCAGGACTTGGTCGGCTCTGGTTATCAGGTCAGCAACTTCTGACGTGCCACTCCCACTCGAACGGCTGTCACGGTGGCTGACGCTGGATGCCGTGGCCGGTATAGGCCCGGTGACCGCCGCCCGCCTGCTGGCCCATTTTGGTGGGGACATTACAGCTCTGTTTGACTCAGATGACGGCACCCTGCGATCCCTTGGTCTGCAGAGCGCCCAAATCCAGCAGATGAGATGGCCCCTGCCGCTTGTGGATCAGGGGCTGAGCTGGGCCACCAAGCCCGGCAATCACCTCCTCTGTCTCGATGACCCCGCCTATCCTGCCCTGCTCAAAGAGATCCCCGCCGCCCCGCTATTGATCTACTGTCGCGGGGATATCGCCTCCTTCTCCCTGCCACAGCTGGCAATGGTGGGCACACGCCACCCCACCTATGCCGGCAAGGACAATGCGGCACGCCTGTGTGCCGAACTGGTGGGTTGCGGCCTGGCGATCACCTCGGGTTTGGCGCTGGGCATCGATGGCATCTGTCACCAGCAGGCGCTGGCATCGGGTGGGGTGACCCTGGCGGTGCTGGGGGCCGGCCTGGATTGTCTTTACCCCAAGCGCCACCACGGGCTGGCGATGCAGATCCTTGAGCAGGGCGGTTTGCTCGTGTCCGAGCTGGCGCCTGACCAGGGGCCGCTGGCCGAGCATTTCCCCCGTCGCAATCGCATCATCAGCGGCCTGTCGCTGGGTACCTTGGTGGTGGAGGCGGCCGAGCAAAGCGGCTCGCTCATCACGGCCCGCTACGCCCTTGAACAGGGGCGAGAGGTCTTTGCCGTGCCGGGTGCTCCGCAAAATATGCAGGCGGCGGGATGCAACCGTCTGCTCCAGCAGGGTGCCAAGCTGGTCCTGAATGCCGCGGATGTTCTTGAGGAGCTGCCGGCTCTCCTGCCGTCCATGGGGTCGATGGGACCTTCTTCCGAGCCATTGCATAATAGCGAATTGCCTTATGCCGATTTGTTGGATAACGTAGATTACGAAGCCACGAGCGTGGATGCCGTTGCCGAACGGGCCCAGCTTCCTGTCGATGTCGTATTGGGCAGGTTGGTCGAACTGGAGCTGCTCGGTGCAGTGATGGCGGTAGCCGGTGGATACGTCAGAACGAGGAGGGCGAATCATGTTTGATGTATTGATGTACCTTTTCGAGACCTACATCCACAGCGATGCAGATGTGATGGTCGAGCAGGATGAACTCACCGACGAACTGAGCCGGGCCGGTTTCAATCAGGACGAAATCGAGAAGGCGCTCGACTGGCTGGAGCGGCTGGCCAATCTGCACGACAGCGAACGGGAGGTATATGTCACCTCCAGTGCACAGGGCTCGATGCGGATCTACGCCCCGCAAGAGCTGGCACGCCTCAGCACCGAATGCCGCGGTTTCCTGCTGTTCCTGGAACAGGCGCAAGTGTTGAACGCCGAAACCCGCGAAATCTGCATCGAGCGGTTGCTTGAGCTGGACAAGCCGGACATCGAGCTGGATGATCTCAAGTGGGTCGTCATGATGGTGCTGTTCAACGTGCCGGGCAGCGAGAACGCCTACCAGCAGATGGAAGAGCTGGTGTTTGACGAGTCAGACGGTGTCATTCACTGACAGCCCTGTGCCGCGCTGGTAGAATTCAGGCCATCTGGATTTCAAGGCGCGGCCCATGTCAAAGATCGACCATCACCTCTTCTCTGCCCACGAACATGCATTCGAGCGCGAGCCGTGCCCGCAGTGTGGTGCCGAGCTGGTGATCCGTCAGGGCAAGCATGGCCCCTTCCTGGGTTGCTCGGCCTACCCTTCCTGCGACTACATCCGCTCCCTGACCCCCTCAGGTCGCGACATCGAGAAAGTGCTTGATGGCTCGGCCTGCCCGGATTGCGGCCATCCGCTGGCCATCAAGAAGGGGCGATACGGCCTGTTTGTGGGGTGCACCCAGTACCCTGCCTGCCAGCACATCGAATCCCTGCAGGAGAGTGACGACACCCAGATCCTCTGTCCCGAATGTGGCAAGGGTCATCTGGTGAGCCGCACCTCTCGCTACGGCAAGCAATTCTACTCCTGTGACGCCTATCCTCACTGCAAGTATGTGGTGAACGACAAGCCCGTTCCCATGCCTTGTCCCGAGTGTGGCTGGGGCATCATGGTGGAGAAGAAGGTGAGGGGCAGCCTGCGCTGGATCTGCCCGCAAAAGAAATGCTGCCATCAGATGGAGCGGGTATAATCCAGCCGCCATGACCCGGGGGCTGACGAAGGAACCGGTCCGGTTCGCTTCCGCATCACCTTGAGTTGGTCACGTCGGCGGGCTCGGCTTCCGATGTGCGTGCTTTACCCTGTTAAAACGAGGGCAAGCCACCCGACTCCCGGGGCGTCTGATGATGTGTCATGGTACCGCATGTGCTGCAGAGATGATGGCCCAGGGCCGTCATGCCGGTTCAACCAACAATCCAGTGATGAGAGGCGACAGCGCGGCTGTTGCATGTTTTCTATGCCAAACGAACTTGAACAAGCCGTCACCGCCCTTCAAGGAGAAGGGGTGATCGCCTACGCCACCGAGGCCGTGTTTGGCCTGGGATGTGACCCTGATTCCGAGGCTGCGGTGCAGCGCCTGCTGGCCATCAAGCAGCGACCGGTGGAGAAGGGGCTGATCCTGATCGCAGCCGAATTGACGCAGTTGCAGGATTACATCGATCTGGGCCTGCTCAGCGATGAGCAGCTGGCGCGGGTTGAAGCAAGCTGGCCTGGTCCCTTCACCTGGATCATGCCAGCCCGTCCGACGACGCCATCCTGGCTGACCGGTCAGTTCGATACCCTGGCGGTACGCGTCACGGCTCATCCCCAGGTGCAGGCCCTGTGCCGCGCCTTCGGCAAGCCGCTGGTCTCTACCAGTGCCAATCTGACTGGTGAGGAGCCCGCCCGCCGGGTCAGCGACATAGGTGAACTGCTGGCAAGCCAGCTGGCCTATATCCTGCCCGGCGAGGTGGGGGGCCAGGCCAATCCGTCCGAGATCAAGGATGCTCGCACCGGCGCCATCATTCGCCCTTCCTGACCGGTGGCAAGATTTCCATTGGCAGTCTGAGCCTTGAGTTCATGACATCACGATAAGACGGACAGGGCGCTCGCACGCCCGCCTGACCGGAGACAAGATGAGCAAACCGGATGTGGCCCAGGTCAAGGCCTTCCTGCAGCAGTTGCAGGACGAGATCTGCCGTGGCCTGGAGCAGTCTGATGGCGCCGGGCGCTTTGAGGAGGACATATGGCGCCGTGAGGGCGGCGGTGGTGGTCGTACTCGCGTGCTGCGCCACGGTGCCGTGATAGAGCAGGGGGGAGTCAACTTCTCCCACGTTTACGGTGACGCTATGCCGGCGTCGGCCACGGCACACCGCCCCGAACTGGCCGGCCGCAGGTTCGAAGCCATGGGGGTATCGCTGGTGATCCACCCGCACAACCCCTATGTGCCGACCAGCCATGCCAATGTCCGCTTCTTCATCGCAGAGAAAGAGGGCGAAGAGCCCATCTGGTGGTTTGGCGGCGGTTTCGATCTGACGCCCTTCTATCCATTTGCCGAGGATGTGCTGCACTGGCATCAGGTATCCCATGACCTGTGCCAGCCCTTTGGCGAGGGTATCTACCCCGAATTCAAATCCTGGTGCGATCGCTACTTCTTCCTCAAGCATCGCAACGAGACGCGCGGGGTGGGCGGCCTCTTCTTCGACGATCTGAACCGCTGGCCGTTCGATGAGTGCTTTGCCTTCATACGGGCGGTCGGACAGGGGTATCTCGATGCCTATCTGCCCATAGTCGAGCGGCGCAAGGCTCTGCCCTATGGCGAGCGGGAGCGGGAGTTCCAGCTCTACCGCCGCGGCCGCTATGTGGAGTTCAACCTGGTGTATGACAGGGGAACCCTGTTCGGCCTGCAAACCGGGGGGCGTACCGAGTCTATCCTGATGTCGATGCCCCCGCTGGCGCGCTGGGAGTATGATTGGCAGCCGGAGCCAGGGAGTCCGGAGGCGCAGCTTTATACCCATTACCTCGCACCGCGGACCTGGTTGTGACCAGAGGGGCCATCAGGGGCCCTCTTTGCTGGCCGATATTCGGCTTGTTCCCGCATGAGAAAAACCGTTAAATCGGGAGATTGCCCTCTGATGGAATTCTCCGATGGATCGTTATCTGGTTTTTGGCCACCCGGTGCGCCACAGCAAGTCCCCTTTCATTCACACCCTGTTCGCCAGACAGACCCAGCAGGCACTGGAGTATGGGCTGGCCGAACCGGCCGTCGATGAGTTTGCCACGGCCCTGCGCCACTTCTTTGCCCAGGGAGGCAAGGGGTGCAACGTGACGGTTCCCTTCAAGGAGCAGGCATTCGCCCTGGTCGACCGGTTGAGCCCAAGGGCCCAGCGGGCGGGGGCCGTCAACACCATCAAGCTGACCGATGACGGTGTGCTGCTCGGAGATAACACCGACGGTGCCGGGTTGGTGGCCGATCTCAAGTCCCATGGTGTGGCGTTGGACGGGCGCCGGATCCTGCTGCTGGGAGCGGGCGGCGCCGCCCGCGGTGCGCTGGCCCCCCTGCTGGCCGAAAAGCCGGGCGAACTGGTCATCGTCAACCGCACCCATGCCAAGGCAGAGCAATTGGCGGCTGAATTTCATGATCTGGGGCCAGTCAGTGCCCAGCCCTATGAGCAGTTGGCGGGCCGGTTCGACCTCATCATCAACTCGACCTCTGCCAGCCTGCAGGGGGAGTTGCCGCCCCTGGCTCCCGCTCTCATTCACGCCGATATTGCCATCTACGACATGATGTATGGTGCGACGGACACGGCCTTTATCGATTGGGCCAAACGTCAGGGGGCGCGTCAGACCATGGACGGGCTCGGCATGCTGGTGGAGCAGGCTGCCGAAGCCTTCACCGTGTGGCGTGGCATCCGGCCCGGCACCAAGCAGGTATTGAGAGAGCTGAAGCGCAACCTGGGGGTGCTGTAAGCCGGTTTGCCGGGGCGTTGGGACCGCTCTCGAAGCAGCCGGGTCTGGCTGGCAGAGGGGCCCGGCACGGTAGATGCGCAAGAAGGGACTCGCCTGTAGCGAAATGGGGCTCCCATACGGAGCATCTTTAAGCAAAAGACCAGATTGTTTTTATAGAAAAAGCCATTATTAACAATGTCTTATGTCTTCCATCAGCTACTTGTCGTGCCTTTTTCAAGTTTTTTCTCAAAACAGCGGAACTAGTTCGCAATGGTGCTGACTAATTAGATAGTTGAGGAAGTGCTAGCTAGTCACCTTTATAACTCCCCGGTATTCATACTGGGGATTTTTTTATCTGCATGAAAAATATATAGATTTTCCTCAGTTACTTTCCGTGAAACTAAATTACATAAATTACTTTCACTTTCTGCTGCTTTGCTGTACAGTTGTCGGCGTAGGGTACAGAGGTAAGATGTTCTATCTTTCAGACCTTTTATTTCACGTAATTGAATGTGGCTGAATAGCAGCCCCGATGAGTCATCGTCGGGGCGTTTTTTTATGCGTTCTGATTAGAGTAAATGCTTTAGTTTGTGTGGCCTTTTGTTAGAATGAGGGTGTTTCTTGAGGAAAACCAATCGTCTTTGTTCTCGAGAACACGCTTTTTCCCAATTTTTTGAACGCATTTCTTCAGGCCGGTCTCGCTGCTGCGAGACTGGCCTCATTTTTATCCCTTCGAGATATGATTTGGTAATAAACTTTCAGTTTCGTTTGTGACAATCCTATTGTCAGCTTGCTGCGACTGAAAGAATGAAAACGGTGTCAAGGGTGAGAAAAGTTAATTCACTCCGCGCCTTAACTGTCAATGTGATTGATTTTGAGTGATTTTATTGTCATTGGATGCGGCATGGGAGGAAAGCGGGGGGAGAATGGTCTGGGCGGGGTGGCACTGAAAGTCTTTCAATCAGCGGAGGGGGAACTCCGCTCATTGCAGCAAGAGGAGGCGCTGTTTACTCCTCGACCTGATGGTCCTCGTCCGCCTCTGCCGGAGAGGCATCGGCATTGGACTGGTACCAGCCACTCAATGTCTGAGCCAGCTTCTCGACGCCGATATTGGTCAGGGAGGAGAAGGCCTCAACCTGGATCTGCGGACCCAGTTCAGCCACCGCCTGGCGGACCTTGATCACCTGATTGTTGCGGGGGCCCGGGCTCAGCTTGTCGGCCTTGGTCAGCAGCAGCATCACCGGCAGCTCACGGTGCGAACTCCACTCCAGCATGTTCATGTCGGTCTCTTTGAGCGGGTGGCGAATGTCCATCAGGATGACCAGCCCCTTCAAGGACTCCCGGCGTTGCAGATATTCCGCCAGGGATTTTTGCCACTTGAGCTTCATTTCCAGCGGGACTTGCGCATAACCGTAGCCTGGCAGGTCGACCAGGCGTTTGCCCGGCTCCAGCTCGAACAGGTTGATCAGCTGGGTGCGACCCGGTGTCTTACTGGTACGCGCCAGGTTCTTGTGCTTGGTCAAGGTATTCAATGCAGAGGATTTGCCCGCGTTGGAACGCCCGGCAAACGCAATCTCGACACCCCCATCATGTGGCAGGTGGCGGATGTCGGGTGCGCTGGTCACAAAATGCACCTTATTGAAATTCAGAGTTTGTGTATCCAACGTAAATTCCCCATAGAGAGAGAGGGTTATAGAGTTACTTTTTTGTGAAATCGTGTAAAATGGCGTCGCTTAAACGCGTTTATTTTAACATGCCTTCGGCGGCATGGGATCTGGAAGCCTAATAACGAGAAAGTTGGAACGCCATGAAGAACCTAGTCATTACACTTGCTCTGATGGTTGGCGTAACTGGGATAGCACAAGCCAAGGGCGATGCCGCTGCGGGACAAACCAAGGCTGCCGTCTGTGCGGCCTGTCATGGACCGGACGGCAACAGCCCAGTCGACATGTATCCCAAGATTGCTGGTCAGCACGCATCATATATCAAAAAACAATTAGTTGAACTGAAGGCTGCCGCTTCCGGCCAAACTGGCCGGATTGCGCCTGTCATGGGCCCCATGGCGCTGCCGCTGTCCGATCAGGACATGGACGACCTGGCCGCCTACTTCTCCAGCCAGAAGGTCAGCCCGATCGCCGTGCCCGACGAGGTGGTCGCCGCAGGCAAGGCACTCTATATGGGCGGGGACATGAGTCGCGGTCTGGCCGCCTGCACTGCCTGTCATGGGCCGCGCGGTTCCGGCGTCGAGCAGGCCAAGTACCCCAGCCTGTCGGGGCAGCATCCGGCCTATATCAAGGCTCAGCTGGTCGCTTTCCGCTCGGCGAACCGCGACAATGATCCCAACGGCATGATGCGCGATGTGGCCAAGAAGCTGACGGATCAGGATATAGAGGCGCTCTCCAAATATGTGGCAGGGCTGCACTGATAATATTCGGAGTCTATCATCTTGAAAAAGCAGGGAACCACAGGGTTCCCTGTTCTTTTTCTGACTTTTTTCTCACTTCATCAAAGTCGCCAACATTGTTGTAAGAGATCTTCCATTTCCATGGTTGGAAGAGGCTGAAAAAATCTTATGATTTGACTGCGTTATACCTATTTATCAGGTAGTTAATCGTAAAAGTGCCACTTATCTTTATTTGGAAGAGTCTATGGTAGATTGAACCATCAGGTGAAGTTGTTACATTGTGCGCATGGATTGAACGGGCGGACGGGATGCAACCTGCCGCCGGTGCGACAGGATGTCGACTCAGGGCATGCAGGTGATGAGCGAGGCATGCAAAGACCAGGATGGTGACCGCCAGGGATGAGCGGGGTTGCGGGAAGCAGCCACCCCAGTGGGAGGCAGGATGCCACCAGTACGGGTTAGACAATCACACGCACATTCAGGATCGGCCAATAAGGGTCAGGAAGACCCAACGACAGGATGCGCAGCGGTACGCCCAGGGACAAGGCGGTGAGACTTCAGGGATCGGGACTCGCATGACAGGAACAAGGCAGCTTCGGCTGCCTTTTTTCTATTGGGTCATTAACCCGCCAAGGCATTCTGTGTCAAAATACCACCAACATGCCCAGAGGATGCCGACCCTGCGGTGTTCAGCGACCCATGATGGTCGAATTGGTGCGGGATCCCACTCTTGTTCCAGATTTACTGTTCCCCGCCTCAGCATTCTCCCCGGACGACACGCTCCGGGGGTTTTCAATCCAGATATTTGTCGGAGTCATTCATGTCGGCCAAACAACCCACCCGCAAGCCTACCGGCAAGCGCAAAGAATCAGATGCCAGTGCCCAGGAAGGTCGTGAGCGCAAGCGCGCCGCCAAGCGCAAGGGCTTGAAGGCGGGCTCCCGCCAGCAGGTCGAACAGGCAGGCAAGAAGAGTGGCACCAAGCAAGCCAAGGATCCGCGCATCGGTTCCCGCAAGCCCGTCGCCCTCATCGTGGATGAGAAGAGCAGCAAGCCGGTGGCGCCCAAGGCCGTCAAAGAGAAGAAGCTGGTGATGAAGCCCGAGCAGGAACTGGCCTCCATCGAGAACGATGATCGCCTGAATGACCTGCTGGATCGTCTCGATGCCGGTGAAACCCTGGACGCGTCCGAGCAGGCCTGGGTCGACCAGCGCGTCGATCGCTATCAGGCGCTGATGGACGAGCTCGGCATCATAGACACCGACGAAGATGAAGACGGTGACTTCGACGACGTCGAGTATGAGGAATCGAGCGAGCCGGCCTCCGAGGAAGAGCTGTGGGAGCGCTTCACCCAGGTGGACTATCAGCCCGAGCCCAAGCCCGAGCCGAAGAAAAAGTGATGAGTGGATGGATGCTGGCCGCCCTGTTGGGCGGCCTGATTTTGCTGGGGCTGGCTGTCTATGCCGGCACTCTGCTGGCCCGCCTCAAGCGCCAGCACGACGGTCAGCAGCAAGCCATTGCGGCGCGCAACGAGCGCATTCTCGAGAGCGTCAGGGTCATCGCCCACGCGGTGCGGGATGGCCAGTGTGACTACTCCGAAGGCGCCATCCGGCTGACCAACCTGCTGGATGCCTTGCAGATCAAGGGGGGACGCGCCTTTGCCAGCGAGTTCCCCGGTCTGTACGGCCTCTATGACAAGGTCAAGGAGATGCCGACCCACGAGGCGCGGCGTGCCCTCAAGCGCAATGAAGTGATGAAGATGGATCTCGAACGCAGTGGCTACGAGGCCGAGCTGGAGGCGCAGATCCTCCAGGATGTCGCCAGGCTGAAGGATTTCCGGTTAAGCCGCTGAACGGATAACAAAGAAAGGGGAAGCAAGCGTGCAAGCAGAACAGATTGTGTGGGATCAGGCTCTGATCGAGAAATATAACTACAGCGGCCCGCGTTATACCTCCTATCCCACCGCGCTGGAGTTCAACGAGGGCTTCGGCTATCCGGACTTCGTCCAGGCCGCGGGGCAGTATCCGGCGCGCAATCTGTCCCTCTACGTGCACATCCCCTTCTGCCACAAGCTCTGCTACTACTGCGGCTGCAACAAGGTGATCACCCGTCACCAGCACAAGGCCGATCAGTACCTCGACTACCTCGAGCGTGAAATCAAGGCGCAGGCCCCCCTGTTCAAGCACCGTCTGGTGACCCAGCTGCACTGGGGTGGCGGTACGCCCACCTACCTGAACGAACCCCAGACCCGTCGTCTCATGGCCATGCTCCGGGAGCATTTCCATTTCGCCGGGGAGGGGGAGATCAGCATAGAGGTGGATCCGCGCGAGATTGAGCTCTCCATGCTGGACGTGCTGCGTGAGCTTGGCTTCAACCGCATCAGCCTTGGCGTGCAGGACTTCAACAAAGAGGTGCAGGTCGCGGTCAACCGCGAGCAGGACAACGACTTCATCCGCGCCATGCTGGAGCGTGCCCGCGAGCTGGGGTTCCGCTCCACCAACCTGGATCTCATCTACGGCTTGCCGCACCAGAACCGGGAGAGCTTCCATCACACCCTGGAGGAGGTGCTCAAGACCGACCCGGCCCGCCTCTCCATCTTCAACTATGCCCACCTGCCGAGCCGCTTCGCCGCCCAGCACAAGCTGAAAGAGGTGGACATGCCGGCGCCCCGGGAGAAGCTGGCCATGCTGCAGGACACCATCGCCTTCCTCACCGGCCGGGGCTATCAGTTCATCGGCATGGACCACTTCGCCAAGCCGGACGACGAGCTGGCGGTGGCCCAGCGCGAGGGCAAGCTGCACCGCAACTTCCAGGGCTATACCACCCAGGGAGATTGCGATCTGCTGGGGCTGGGGGTCTCCTCCATCAGCATGATCGGCGATGCCTATTCCCAGAACCAGAAAGAGCTCAAGGCCTACTACGCCCAGGTGGAGACCCTTGGTCACGCCCAGTGGAAGGGGTGCTCCCTCAACCGGGATGACCTGATCCGCCGCGAGGTGATCAAGCGCCTCATCTGCGACTTCTCCCTGAACTTCGCCGCCGTCGAGCAGGCCCACGGCCTGGTGTTCAAGGAGTACTTTGCCGAGGATCTCAAACTGTTGCAGACCTTCATCGATGACGGCCTGGTGCGCATGACGGACGAGGGGCTGGAGGTGGTCTCCACCGGCCAGCTGCTGATCCGCAACATCTGCATGTGCTTCGACGTCTACCTGCGCAGCAAGGCGCGTCAGCAGCAGTTCTCCCGGGTGATCTAAGCCGGTCGATGTCGTTGGAAAATAAAAAACCGCCTTTCGGCGGTTTTTTTTATTGGGCGGGTCGGGATTTAGCGGCGGGCGGCGCGGGCGCTCAGCTCGGCCTTCTCGCCATCGCTCAGGAAGGCCAGGGTCAGGCCGTTCTGCTGGGCGGTGCGGATCTCGCCTGGCGTCATGCCGGCGGCCGGTGCGGCCACCTCGTACTCGTGGGGAAGGTCAATGCCTTCGACTGAGGGATCGTCGGTGTTGAGGCAGGCCAGCACACCGGCAGCCAGGAACTGGCGGATGGGGTGCTCGGCGAAGCTCGCCACTGTGGTGGTCTGCAGGTTGGAGGTGAGGCAGGACTCGATGCCGATGCGGTGCTCTGCCAGATAGGCCATCAGAGCCGGGTCCTGGATCGCCTTGACGCCATGACCGATGCGCTCGGCACCGAGATCGCGAATGGCCTGCCACATGCTCTCCGGGCCGGCCGCCTCACCGGCGTGCACCGTCACGCGCATCCCCGCATCCCGCACCCGGCGGAAGTGGTCGGTGAAGAGCTCCCCCGGGAAGCCCAGCTCGTCGCCGGCCAGATCGATGGCAACCAGTTTGTCGCGCAGGGCCAGGCAGGCGTCCAGCTCGGTGCGGCACTGCTCGGTGCCGAAGGTGCGGCTCATGATGCCGATGAGGTTGGTCTTGATGCCGAAGTCGCGGCTGCCGGCGGCCACGCCGTCAACGATGGCTTCCACCACGCCCTGGGGGTGCAGCTTGTGGGTCATCGCCATGTAGGCCGGGCTGAAGCGCAGCTCCGCATAGTCGATGCCGGCGCGCAGCAGATCTTCCACGTTCTCGTAGGCCACCCGGCGGCAGGCGTCGTAGTCGGCCAGCACGGCCACGCCCCAGTCCAGTTTCTTCAGGAAGGCAACCAGACTCGGCTCGTTCTCGACGATCTGCACGTGGGGGCGCAGGGCCTCCAGCTCATCGGCCGGCAGCTGGATGTTGTGCTGACGCCCCAGCTCGAGAATGGTCTGCGGGCGGATGTTGCCATCCAGATGGCGATGCAGGTCGGTCAGGGGGAGGGATCTGTCAATCATGGGGCACCTTCTGCGAGTCGGGTTGGAAAGCCTGCCATTCTAGGCGGGACGCCTGAAAAAGATACCCCGTTTGCAGGCAAACGGGGTCGGATTGGTCAGGCTTTCCCTCAAGGCGTGATGGGAATCGTTTTTCCCGCAGGCTCAGGGAATGTCGAGCTCCTTGAGCTTGCGGGTCAGGGTATTGCGGCCCCAGCCGAGCAGGCGGGCGGCCTCCTGCTTGTGACCGTGGGTGTGATCCAGGGCCGTCTCAAGCATGATCCGTTCGAACTGGGGCATGGCATCCGCCAGGATGTCGGTCTCACCCAGGGCCAGCTTGGCGGCCACCCAGTCCTGCAACTGCTGCTGCCAGCCGCCGGTCAGGGCAGGCTGACCCGGCTCCGCCGTGCTGGTGATGGGCGTCAGCAGCTCGGTGGGCAGGTCGCTCACCAGCACCTCCTGGCCCGAGGCCATCACCGTCAACCAGCGGCAGACGTTCTCCAGCTGGCGCACGTTGCCCGGCCAGGGCAGGCGGCTGATGTAGGCCTGGGTATCCGGGTGCAGACTCTTGGCCTCCACGTTGAGTTCCTTGGCGGCGCGCAGCAGGAAGTGCTGGGCGAGCTGGGGGATGTCTTCCCGCCGCTCCTTGAGGGCGGGGATATGGATGCGGATGACGTTGAGGCGGTGGAACAGGTCTTCCCGAAACTCGCCGTCGGCGACCCGTTTCTCCAGATTCTGGTGGGTGGCGGCGATGATCCGCACGTCCACCTGCACCGGCTGGTGGCCGCCGACCCGGTAGAACTGGCCGTCCGCCAGCACCCGCAGCAACCGGGTCTGCACGTCCAGCGGCATGTCGCCTATCTCGTCGAGAAACAGGGTGCCGCCGTCGGCCTGCTCGAAGCGGCCGTGGCGGATGTTGTTGGCGCCGGTGAAGGCTCCCTTCTCGTGGCCGAACAGCTCGGATTCGATGAGATCCTTGGGGATGGCCGCCATGTTGAGGGCGATGAAGTTCTTGTGGGCCCGGGGGCTGTGCTTGTGCAGGGCGTGGGCGACCAGCTCCTTGCCGGTGCCGCTCTGGCCGTTGATCAGCACCGAGATGCTGGAGCGCGACAGCCGGCCGATGGCGCGGAATACCTCCTGCATGGCGGGGGCTTCACCGATGATCTCGGGGGTGGTGGTGGCCTCCTGCTGGCGTGCCTTGCGCTTGGTGCGCTGCTCCTTGAGGTGGTTCTCGGCACGGCGCACCAGGCTGACCGCCTCGTCGATGTCGAACGGCTTGGGCAGGTATTCGAAGGCGCCGCGCTGGTAGGCGTTGACCGCGGAGTCGAGGTCCGAGTGCGCCGTCATGATGATGATGGGCAGATCGGCCTGGCGGCGGTGGATCTGCTCAAGCAGGCTCAGGCCGTCGATGCCCGGCATGCGGATGTCCGAGAGGATCACGTCCGGCGAACGCACCTCCAGGGAGCTCAGCAGGGCTTCGCCGTCGGCGAAGCTTTCGCATTCGAAGCCTTCGCTGCCAAGGGTGCGCTCCAGAACCCAGCGGATAGAACTGTCGTCATCGACGATCCACACTTTTGCTGTCATGAGGTTCCCTTACTTGCGAAGTGGTAGATAGATGGTGAATTCGGTATGGCCGGGCCAGCTGATGCAGTCGATGCGCCCCTTGTGCTGATCGATCAGATTCTGGGCGATGGAGAGGCCGAGGCCGGTCCCCCCCTCCTTGCCGGTGATCATGGGGTAGAAGAGGGTGTCGCGAATGGCGTCGGGAATGCCGGGGCCGTTGTCGATGATCTTGATCTCGGCCGCCAGGCGGTAGCGCTGGCCGTGGATGGTGATCTGGAAGGCGGTGCGGGTCTTGATGCGGATGAGCCCGGCCTGATCCCCGAGGGCCTCGGCGGCATTGCGCACTATGTTGAGAAACGCCTGCTGCAGCTGATCCGATTCCATCTCGAATTCGGGAATGCTGGGATCGTAGTCCCGTTCGATGCGGATCTGGGGCGGCAGCTCCAGATCCACCAGGCGGCGCACCTGTTCCAGCACGGAGTGGACGTTGTGCATCTGGTGACGCCCGGGCCGCTGGGGGCCGAGCAGGCGATCGACCAGCACCCGCAGGCGATCCGCCTGCTCGATGATGATGCCGGTGTATTCGCGCAGGGCCGGATCCGGCAGCTCCTTCTGCAGCAGCTGGGCCGCCCCGCGCAGGCCGCCGAGGGGATTCTTGATCTCGTGGGCCAGGCCGCGCACCAGCTCCTTCGCCGCCTGTTGCTGGGCGTGCTGCTGCAACTCCTGGCTGATCTTCTTCTGCTGATCGATCTTACGCAGCTCCACCACCATCAATCGCTGCTCGTGATCGGCCATGGGGCTGACGCTGATCTCCACCAGCCTGGGCTCCCCCTCCACCACCAGGGTGACTTCGCTGTCGGTGAAGCCCTGCCCCGAAATGAGGCACTGCTTGAAGCGCTGCAGGTCGAGGGAGATGTGCTCCAGCAGGTGGGGCAGCTCGATCCCGATGAGTCGCCGCTCACTGAGGGAAAGCAGCTGTTCTGCCGCCGGGTTGACGAATTGAATGCAGAGCCGCTCATCCATCAGGATGACGGCGGTCAGCAGGTTGTCCAAGAGTGTCTTGGCGTGATCCATGCGGGTTGGCACAGGTTTCTCCCTAAAACGGTGCTGCACACCTGATATGCACCAATATAGTGCATCAAGTTTACCCGCATCGGTGCGTCACATCACCCTAATCGGCCTTGGGGGTGGCCTTGGGAGCCTGATTCACGGTCGCTCTGTGCAGGTAAAAGGTGGCTGGTTTAGATTTAGCAAGGATCGTACCGTCTTTGGCGAGCAGCTCGAGGCGCGCCTCGTAGGCACCGCGATCGAGGTTTTCCACCCGGATGGCCAGGCTGTTGTGGACTATGGGGACCGCCTTGCCGTTCAGCAGCAGGCGCACGTCGTATTGCGCCGGGGGTTGGGGAGAGACCTGACCCTGGAAGACGATGTTGCCGGTGTTGTCCCTCAGGGTGCTGCCCGGTTCGGGGGAGAGCAGCTCGATCTCCAGGGGGGCGGCTTCCAGGGCCTTCCTGGCGTCGACGCCGGTCAGGCTGTTGAAATCCTCGACCTGGACCGAGTGGGGGGAAGTGCCGATGAGGGGCGAGACCCGCATGTCCACTTCCTTCGCGTTCTTGCCAGGAGGAGGGGCATCGGTGTAGTGGGTCACCCCCTGGGGGTCGACCCAGGAGTAGACTCTGGCCGCCTGAGCGGTGCAGGCGGCCATCAGCAAGAGGCTCAGCATCCAGGGTGCAGTGTTCATCCATCTCTCCTTGACGGGGTTCACCTTAATCCTATCAGAGAAAAAACCATCGGGCCGACAGTCGGTTGTCTGATGACAGCCGTGTTGTCAGGTGGGGATGGCCCCGCCGGGGGACTGCGAGCATCCCGATGGTTTTCCGCCTCCTGAATGAAAAAACCCGCCAAATGGCGGGTTTGTCACTAGGATGCGGATTAGACGGAGTAGTACAGCTCGAACTCCAGCGGGTGCGGAGTCATGCGGACGCGGTCTACGTCGTGTTGCTTCAGCTCCAGGTAGGAGTTGATGAAGTCGTCGCTGAACACGCCACCACGGGTCAGGAACTCGCGGTCTGCGTCCAGGGCGGCCAGCGCCTCGTCCAGGGAACCAGCAACGGTCGGTACTTCGGCAGCCTCTTCCGGCGGCAGGTCGTACAGGTTCTTGTCCATGGCATCGCCCGGATGGATCTTGTTGATGATGCCGTCCAGGCCGGCCATCAGCTGAGCTGCGAAGGCCAGGTAGGGGTTGGCAGCCGGATCCGGGAAGCGTACTTCGATGCGGCGGGCTTTCGGGCTCGGCACAACCGGAATGCGGATGGACGCGGAGCGGTTGCGGGCGGAGTAGGCCAGCATGACCGGGGCTTCATAGCCCGGCACCAGACGCTTGTAGGAGTTGGTGGTCGGGTTGGCGAAGGCGTTGATGGCCTTGGCGTGCTTGATGATGCCGCCGATGTAGTGCAGTGCCATCTCGGACAGACCGCCGTACAGGTCGCCTGCGAACAGGTTGACGCCGTCTTTGGCCAGGGACTGGTGGCAGTGCATGCCGGAGCCGTTGTCACCGAACATGGGTTTCGGCATGAAGGTGACGGTCTTGTTGTAGGCGTGGGCCACGTTGTGGATCACGTACTTCAGAACCTGGACTTCGTCAGCCTTCAGGGTGAGGGTGTTGAAGCGGGTCGCGATCTCGTTCTGACCGGCGGTCGCCACTTCGTGGTGGTGAGCCTCGACGACCTGGCCCATCTCTTCCAGCACCAGACACATGGCGGCACGGATGTCCTGGGAGGAGTCAACCGGTGCAACCGGGAAGTAGCCGCCCTTGACGAAGGGACGGTGACCCTTGTTGCCGTGCTCGTATTCGGTACCCGAGTTCCAGGCAGCTTCTTCGGATTCGATCTTCACGAAGCTGTGGCCCATGGTGTTGGAGAAGGTGATGTTGTCGAACATGAAGAATTCCGGCTCCGGCCCGAACAGCACGGTGTCGGCGATGCCGCTGGACTTCAGGAAATCTTCGGCGCGCTTGGCGATGGAGCGCGGGTCGCGATCATAACCCTGCATGGTGGCAGGCTCGAGCACGTCACAGACGATGTTCAGGGTGGTCTCTTCGGTGAAGGGATCCAGCTTGGCGGAGGCCGCATCCGGCATCAGCACCATGTCAGACTCGTTGATGCCCTTCCAGCCGCCGATGGAGGAGCCATCGAACATCTTGCCGTCTTCGAAGAAGTCTTCGTCGACCTGGTGGGCAGGGATGGATACATGCTGCTCTTTACCCTTGGTGTCGGTAAAACGCAGATCAACAAACTTGACTTCGTGTTCCTGGATCAGGGCCAAAACGTTCTGGGCTGACATGCTAAGTAACCTCCGGTGTTAAAACTCTTTGGGTGAATGCGTCGTCGTATTCACATAAGCCAGTATCGTGCCAAGTTTGTGACAGCTTGATTTCAGGGCACTTGCACCGTTTCAGGCTGTCGGGACACCCGTTCTCAAGCCGGTTGCTGCATTAAAGTGGTGCAACCTTGGATCGTTTTGGTGCACCAGGATGGTGCGCCAGCGTATCCAGGCCATCTAAGCAGGCTTTTGACCCGGGGTCCATGATCCCGATCCCCTGTCGTGCGCGAATGTGTTGCAATTCTGCTAGGCAGATCACAAAGGCGAGAGTACAATTAGCGCCCAATTTTACCCGGTGATTTGAGGCGAGAATGTTAGATAATTTACGCAATATTGCGATTATTGCGCACGTTGACCACGGCAAGACGACGCTGGTTGATAAGCTGCTGCAGCAATCCGGCACCCTGGATCGCACCAGCGAAGGTCAGGAACGGATCATGGACTCCAATGATCTGGAACGGGAACGTGGCATCACCATTCTCGCCAAGAACACCGCGATCCGCTGGAACGACTACCGCATCAACATCGTGGATACCCCGGGTCACGCCGACTTCGGTGGTGAAGTAGAGCGCGTGCTCTCCATGGTCGATTCCGTGCTGCTGCTTGTCGACGCCGTCGACGGCCCGATGCCGCAGACCCGCTTCGTGACCCAGAAGGCGTTCGCCCAGGGTCTGAAGCCCATTGTGGTCATCAACAAGATCGACCGTCCGGGTGCGCGTCCTGACTGGGTAATGGATCAGGTCTTCGATCTGTTCGACAACCTGGGTGCCACCGATGAGCAACTGGACTTCAAGGTTGTTTACGCCTCTGCACTGAACGGTTGGGCCACCCTGGATCAAGACGTCGAGTCCGACAACATGGAACCCCTGTTCCAGGCCATCGTCGACAACGTGGAAGCCCCTGCTGCTGACACCGACGGCGGTTTCCAGATGCAGATCTCCCAGCTGGACTACAACTCCTATGTTGGCGTCATCGGCATCGGTCGCATCACCCGCGGTCGCGTCAAGACCAACCAGCAGGTCACCGTGGTCGGTGCCGACGGCAAGACCCGCAACGGCAAGGTCGGTCAGGTGCTGGGTTACCTGGGCCTGTCCCGTACCGAAGTGGCCGACGCGCAAGCGGGCGACATCATCGCCATCACCGGCCTGGGCGAGCTGAAGATCTCGGACACCATCTGCGACAACGGTGCCGTCGAGGCGCTGCCGCCGCTCTCCGTTGACGAGCCGACCGTGAACATGACCTTCCAGGTCAACACCTCTCCGTTCGCCGGCAAAGAGGGCAAGTTCGTCACCTCCCGCAACATTCTGGAGCGTCTGAACCAGGAGCTGGTCCACAACGTGGCCCTGCGCGTGGAAGAGACCGATGATCCGGACAAGTTCCGCGTCTCCGGCCGTGGTGAGCTGCACCTCTCCATCCTGATCGAAAACATGCGTCGCGAAGGTTACGAGCTGGCGGTATCCCGTCCGGAAGTGATCCTGCGCACCGTGAATGGCGAACTGCAAGAACCGTTCGAAACCGTCACTGTCGACGTGGAAGAAGCGCACCAGGGTTCCGTCATGGAGCAACTGGGTCTGCGTAAGGGCGAGATGACCAACATGACCCCGGATGGCAAGGGTCGTGTCCGTCTGGACTTCATGATCCCGAGCCGTGGCCTGATCGGCTTCCAGACCGAGTTCATGACCTTGACCTCGGGTACCGGCCTGCTGTACCACACCTTCGACCACTACGGTCCGCACAAGGGTGGCAGCATCGGTGAGCGCCAGAACGGCGTGCTGATCTCCAACGCCACCGGCAAGGCCCTGACCTATGCCCTGTTCGGTCTGCAAGACCGCGGTCGTCTGTTCATCGGTCACGCAACCGAGGTGTACGAAGGCCAGGTGATCGGTATCCACTCCCGCTCCAACGATCTGACCGTGAACTGCCTGAAGGGCAAACAGCTGACCAACATGCGTGCCTCCGGCACCGACGAAGCCCAGGTGCTGACTCCGCCGATCCGCATGTCTCTGGAGCAGGCCCTGGAGTTCATCGATAACGACGAGCTGGTGGAAGTGACGCCGAAGAGCATCCGTATCCGCAAGAAGCTGCTGACCGAGCTGGATCGCAAGCGCGCCGGTCGTGCTTGATCCGCTGCATCAGCGATAGAAGGAGGCCTGCGGGCCTCTTTTTTTATGGCCAAAAGGCGGGAACAGGGCTGCCCCACGCCCGGGCTGGACTTCCCCGGCCGGTGCTCGGGTGGTCAAATGGCCACCCTATCTGACACAATGTCTGCATGACGACGCTTACGAGAATCAAGATGCAGCAGCAGATCCGTGGCCGCCTGGCCCACTTCCTCTCCTTCTTGCGCCACGATGGTGCCCACTTCGCCCAGTTCGTCTGGGGCCGCTTCCAGCAGGACAGGCTGACGGTCACCGCGGGCTACCTGGCCTATGTCACCCTGCTCTCCCTGGTGCCCATGATCGCCGTGGTGTTCGGCATGATGTCGGCCTTTCCGGTGTTCCAGAGCCTGAAGCAGGGGATGGAGCAGTTCGTCTACCACAACTTCGTGCCCACCGCCGGGGAGATGCTCAAGGAGTACATCGACGGCTTCGTGGCCAACGCCACCAACACCACGGCGGTCGGCATCGGCGCCCTGATCGTGGTGGCGCTCATGCTCATCTCGGCCATCGACAAGAACCTCAACTACATCTGGCGATCGACCCGGAGCCGGCCCCTGGCCCAGGCGTTCGCCATGTACTGGATGATCCTGACCCTGGGCCCCGTGCTCATCGGTGCCAGCCTCGCCATCTCCTCCTATATCCTCTCCCTCAAGTTGTTCGCCGCGGACAGCCTGTTCGGCATCGGTTACCTGCTGCTGCGCAGCCTGCCGTTCCTCTTCTCCGTGCTCACCTTCCTGCTGATCTATACCGTGGTGCCGAACTGCCGGGTGCGGCTGACCCACGCCTTCATCGGCGCCCTGGTTGCGGCCTCCCTGTTCGAGTTGGCCAAACGTGGCTTCGCCATCTATATCACCAACTTCCCCTCCTACCAGGCCATCTATGGTGCCCTGGCAACCATCCCCATCCTGTTCGTCTGGGTCTATCTGAGCTGGCTGGTGGTGTTGCTGGGGGCCGAGACCACCGCCTGCCTCGGTGAATACGAGAAGCCGGGCGCAGAGGAGCTGGGCTGATCCCATCGCTTATTGCTAACATCTACGACCGCCTTCGGGCGGTCGTGCGTTTCTGACAAGACAAAGGAGTTGCGGGTGATTGCACTGATTCAGCGGGTCAGCGAGGCCAGCGTGACGGTAGAAGGAGAGGTGACCGGGGCCATAGGCCAGGGTCTGCTGGTGCTGCTCGGGGTGGAGCAGGGGGATGACGAGGCCAAGGCCGACAAGCTGCTGCACAAGGTGAGCGGTTATCGCATCTTTTCCGACGAGCAGGGCAAGATGAACCTCAACCTGGGGCAGGTTGGGGGCAGCCTGCTGGTGGTCTCCCAGTTCACCCTGGCGGCGGACACCCAGAAGGGGATGAGGCCCAGCTTCTCCGGCGGGGCGCACCCGAGCGAGGCCGAGCGGCTCTACGACTACTTCGTGGCCCGGGCCAGGGAAGGGGGCGTACCGACCGAGACCGGCCGCTTCGCCGCCGACATGAAGGTGAGGCTGCTCAACGACGGGCCCGTGACCTTCTGGCTGCAGGTCTAGGGCCAATACTGACGGCTCGCAGACCGGCGTTACGCCTGCTGGCGGGTGGCGTGCAGGATGACGTTGCGATAGCCGGGCACCCCGTGGGCCGTGGTGGGGCCTATCCACTCCCGCGCCAGTTTCAGCGCCTGGTCCTGCTCCAGTCGGGTGCGCGGCAGCAGGTTGACGATGAGGGTGCCGCACAGGCGCTGGGCCAGCGCCCGATAGAGCGGGGTCTGGAACAGCAGCAGGGGGTTGCCGTCCTGGCTGAACAGGTCCAGCAGCACCAGATCGTACTGCTCCCGGCTTTCCAGCAGGAAGTGCAGTGCATCGGCATGGTGCAGCCGTGGCGTGCCTCCCGTCGGGGGCAGGAAAAACTGCTGGAACAGGGTGAGGATCTCGTCGTCCAGATCCACGCAGTCATGGCGAGCCTCGGGCCAGCGTGCCGCCAGATGGCGGGTGAGATCCCCCCCGCCCAGCCCCAGCTCCAGGATCCGGCCTGCCCGCTCCGGCAGGCGTTCGGCGATGCTCCTCTGATGGGGCAGGCAGAGGTGCGATGGCTGGCTGAGGCTCATGGCGGATTGCACCACGCCGTCCAGTTCCAGCCAGCGATGGCGGGCATTTTCCAGGACACAGAGGCGACGTGCGGGTTTGACACTGAGGTGCAACAAGTGATCGGCTTGGTACGCTTGTAGATTGAAGTCCATGAATTTGCACGGCAAGATGGCTTTCGACCAGTGTAACTCAAGGATGTCGCTATGTACCGGGTGGTCACCCCCCAAACGCCAGCGGAGCTGGATGCCTATTATCAGTTGCGCGGGGAGGCATTGGTGCGCAAGCCCTTCAATCTGTCCGTCGGCGCACACTCAAGGATCGCCTTATGTACCGGGTAGTCACTCCTCAAACAGCAGCCGAGCTGGATGCCTATTGTCAGTTGCGCTGGGAGGCATTGGTGCGCAAGCCCTTCAATCTGTCCGTCGGCGCACACTCAAGGATCGCTTTATGTACCGGGTAGTCACTCCTCAAACAGCAGCCGAGCTGGATGCCTATTACCAGTTGCGCTGGGAACTGCTGCGCAAGCCCTTCAACCTGCCCGTGGGCTCCGAGCGTGACGAATACGACAGCGTTGCCATTCACCGGCTGATGCTCACCGAGGATGGCACCCCCATCGCCGTGGGCCGGCTCTTCGTCGGTGGCGACGAGGCCCAGATCCGCTTCATGGCGCTGCGCCCCGAGTACCGCGGTCAGGGGCTGGGAGCCCGCATGGTGGAGGATCTAGAGCAGCTGGCCCGCGACGAGAAGGTGAAGCGGCTGGTGATGAACGCCCGCCAGGAGGCGGTGGAGTTCTATCGCAAGTGCGGATTTCTCGAAGTGGGGGAAGGCCCTGTCTCCTTCGGCCGCATTCCCCACCGCCAGATGATCAAGTCCCTGAGCCCGCTGCAGACCATCCAGTATCGCCCGGAGTGGTGCCAGGACCTCACCACCCGCTGGTCGCGGGGCATTCCCATCAGCGAGAAGATGGGGGTGCACATCACCCACTACGACGGCCAGACCTTCCACCTCAAGGCGAACCTGGCGGCCAACCTCAACGTCCACGACACCATGTTCGCCGGCAGCATCTACAGCCAGTGCGTGCTGGCGGGCTGGGGCCTCATCTGGTTGCAGCTCAAGGAAGCCGGCCTGGGGGGCGATACCGTGTTGGCCGAGGGTAACATCAAATACTACAGACCCGTGAGCGAGGAGCCTGAGGCCAGGGTGGCCCGGGAGGGGATGCCTGCCGTGCTCGAACCGCTGAGGAGCGGGGAGTCCGCCAAGTTCAGCCTGCGGGTCCAGCTGTTCAGCGGTCGCAAGCTGGCGGTGGAATTCGTCGGGCAGTACGTGGTGCTGCCCATCAAGCGCGGCGGGCGCTGATCCCGCGCGCGCTCTACCACAAGGCCTCATCGCGAGGCCTTGTTCGTTATTGGGATGCAGTGGTGGGGGCCGGCGCCTGCGGTCGCCAGAGCGGGCCGCTGCGCCCCTGTGCCGGGTAGCGCACGCCAGCCTCCCAGCCGCAGGCCTCCTGCCCGGTAGGGAACTGCCACTCCAGGCCGGGATCCGCGAGGGGGCCGCGCCAGCGGGCCAGCAGCTCGGCGCAGCGCCGCTTGTTCAGGACCCCGAGGTCCAGCTGCCACTGGTCGGCGGCGAGATCGACGCCCCCCTGCAGCGCCAGCAGGTGGGTGATGGTGGAGGCGCCGCCCCGCTCGATCCGCACCTTGCCCTGCTTCGCCCTGGCGTCCAGCCTGATGTGATAGAAGGGGGTGTCTCCCCGCTGCATCGCCTGCCACAGCGCCTGCGGCGTCAGGGCGGGGGGGGCCTGCTCCTTGAACCAGGCATCCAGCAGGGGGTCGATGCCGACCCTGTCCCAGAAGGGATCCCTGCTCTCCAGGCTCAGGCTGCCCTGGAGAGTCCGGCGCCAGTTGGCCACCTCCTCGCCGGGTTGCCCGTTGAGGTCGGCCTGCAGCTGTGCCGCCAGATCCACCTTGCCCGCGAGCGACACAGGGGCGTGCAGCAGCTTGCCCCACAGCTCCAGATCCAGCTGCTTGCCCTGCAGTTGCAGGCGGCTCTCCTGGCCGGGCGCCTTGCTCCACTGGCCACTGAGGCTGAGGGAACCCTCGTTCGGCAGGCTGCTGGTCAGCTTGTTGAGCTGCCAGGCGCCGGGGGTCAGCTCGCCATCCAGCTCGCCGTTGCGGGCGCTGAGGCCGCCCCACACCAGCTCGAACCACTTGCTCTCGACCCTGGCTCGCCCCAGCAGGGGAGCCGGCTGATTGCCCCGCAGGGCGAGGTCGTTCAGATAGAACTGCCAGCCGGTCAGGGAGAGGGGCAGGGCATCGTCGAAGGAGAGCACCTTGAGCCTGTCGAAGGCCAGCTTGCGCACGTCGATCTGCTGCGGCCGCCAGCCCTGCCAATCCTGCCACCAACCGTCCGGCAGGCTGATGTCCATGCCGCTCAGCGTCAGCTCCTTGAGCGTCAGCTTCTGCTGCTGGGGATCGAGGGCGAGATCCAGGCTGAACTCCCCCTCATAGGCCTTGCCCCTCAGCTCGGCATCGAGCTGTCGGGGCGAGAAGGCGAGCTTGCCCTCGATGGCTTCCAGCTGAAACAGGCCTCGCCCCAGATCCCCCAGGGTGCCGGCGAGATAGCCGCTCGTGCGACTGCCCGCCTGCCAGTCGAAGGCGGTGAGCTGGCCGTTGAAGTTGTTGAGGGAGAGCTCCTGCTCGATGGCATTGATGCTGACCTGGGCAAGCTGGCCCCTGTCCAGGGTGATGCGGTTCAGGGGGAACTCACCCGGCGGGATGTCACCGAGCTCGACTCGCATGGCGCTTGCCTTGAGATCGTGCAGTTGCAGGCTGCGCTCTGGCCAGTTCAGCACCATGCCGGTTTCGAGCAGGCCGTCGAACAGGTTGGCGCTCAGCCTGTCCGTGCTCAGCACCTGCCCCTCCAGTCGCCCCTTGAGGCTGAGACGGGCCAGGGTGAACCTGGACGTCTCCAGCTGGTTGATGCCCAGGGTCAGGTTGACCTGGGGCTGGCGTCTCGGATCGATCAGCTCCCAATCGCTCAGGGTGGCGCTCAGGCCGCGCAGGGTCAGGGCCTCGCTCTGCAGGTTCAGGTTGTCTATGGTGCTGTCGGCGATGGTGAGGGAGTGTACCGGCAGCGTCGGCAACTGGTTCGGGAGTGGCAGCTTGATGGCGGGACGGATGAGGTCCAGGTGGGCGATGCGCACGTCCCGGTTCAGCCAGTCGATGCTCTCTACCTCCAGATAGATCTTCTCCAGCTGCACCGCATCCCCGTAGCGCACCTGCTCCGCCAGCAGGGTGTAGGGGTGCAGGGGATTGAACACCAGCCGGCCTATGCTGACAGGCACGCCGGTCTGCCGGCTGAGCCAGTCGGCGATGGGCCCCTTGGCGCGTTCGGCGTCGAACAGGCCGAGACCGACCCAGACGAAGAGCAGCAGGAAGGCGAGGGTGTAGAGCAGGCCGCGCAGCCAGGAATTCATAAGCGCTTTCCTCCTGTATTGGTTGAGTGATCAGGCGTTGGCAGCGTGATCCCGCAGGTCAGGCATTGGAGTAGTGGTCTCGCAGGCCCAGCCAGCGGCGGATCAAGGGCTCGACATGCGCCGGGTGCTTGTCCATCAGGAAGCGTGCCATCTTCTGCACCTGAGGGATGAGCGGCTGGTCGCGCACTAGGTCGGCGATCTTGAGGTCGGCGAGGCCGGTCTGGCGGGTACCGAGCAATTCCCCCGGGCCGCGCAGCTCCAGATCCCGCTGGGCGATCAGGAAGCCGTCGTTGGTCTCCCGCAGCACCCCGAGCCGGCTCTGGGCCGTCTTGGAGAGCGGCGCGTGGTAGAGCAGCACGCAGTGGGAGGCCACGGACCCCCGCCCGACCCGGCCGCGCAGCTGATGCAGCTGGGCCAGCCCCAGCCGCTCCGGGTTCTCGATGATCATCAGGCTGGCATTGGGCACATCCACCCCCACCTCGATGACGGTGGTGGCGACCAGCAGTTGCAGTATGCCCGCCTTGAACTCCTCCATCACCCGCTGTTTCTCGACCGGCCGCATCCGGCCGTGCACCAGGCCGATGTGCAGACCGGGCAGCAGGGTTTGCAGCTCGGCGGCGGTGTCCTCGGCGGCCTGGCACTCCAGCACCTCGGACTCCTCGATCAGGGTACAGACCCAGTAGGCCTGCTTGCCCTCCTCGCAGGCAAGCCTGACCCGTTCGATCACGTCTCCCCGGCGACTGTCCGGCAGGGCGACCGTGGTGATGGGGGTGCGCCCCGGCGGCAGCTCGTCGATGACCGAGGTGTCGAGGTCCGCATAGGCGGTCATCGCCAGGGTGCGGGGGATGGGGGTGGCGGTCATGATGAGCTGGTGGGGGTGGACGCCTTCACGCTCCCCCTTTTCCCGCAGGGCGAGGCGCTGGTGCACCCCGAACCTGTGCTGCTCGTCGATGATGACCAGGGCCAGGCGCTGGAACACCACCTGCTCCTGGAAGATGGCATGGGTGCCCACCACCATCTTGACGCTGCCATCGGCGATGGCGGCCAGTGCCTCCTCCCGCGCCTTGCCCTTCTGCTTGCCTGCCAGCCAGCCGACCTGGATGCCGAGCGGCTCCAGCCACCTGGCGAAGTTGATGGCGTGCTGCTCGGCCAGCAGCTCGGTCGGCGCCATCAACCCCACCTGGCAGCCGTTGCCGATGGCCTGCAGCGCCGCCAATGCCGCCACCAGGGTCTTGCCGGAGCCCACATCCCCCTGCACCAGCCGCATCATGGGGTGGCTCTGCTGCAGATCCCGGCTGATTTCGGCCACCACCCGGCTCTGGGCACCGGTGGGGCTGAACGGCAGGGCGCCGAGCAGCTGCTCCACCAGGGCGGGGGCCGGCTTGAGGGCGCGGGCCAGCTGGGTCTGTGCCTGAGCGCGCACCTTGAGGACCGAGAGGTTGTGGGCCAGCAGCTCCTCCAGCACCAGCCGCTGCTGGGCCGGGTGCTGGCCGCTCTCCAGCAGGGCCAGCGCCACCGAGGGGGGCGGGCGGTGCAGCAGTTTCAGGGCGGCGGCGAGATCGATCTGCTGGGGATAGAGGCCGGCGGGCAGCAGCTCTTCGACGCCATGGAGATCGAGCTGGGCCAGGGCTTGATCCGTGAGGCTGCGCAGGGTGAGCTGGCGCAGCCCCTCCGTGGTCGGGTAGACGGGGGTGAGGGCCTCTTCGGTCTGGCCGGCCTGCTCCTCGCCGAGCAGCTTGTACTCGGGGTGGGCCATCTCCAGTCCGTACTTGCCGGGACGGGCCTCGCCGAAGCAGCGGATCAACCGGCCGGGGGCCAGGCTGTTCTTCTGGGCGGCGGTGAAATTGAAGAAGCGCAGGGTCAGGCTGCCGGTGCCGTCGCCGATGCGGCAGACCAGCATGCGGCGGCGCCCCATCACCAGCTGGGTGTCCTGGATCTCGCCCTCGACCGCGCCGTGCAGGCC
Organism: Aeromonas sp. FDAARGOS 1409; assembly: GCF_019048705.1. Taxonomy (NCBI): domain Bacteria; kingdom Pseudomonadati; phylum Pseudomonadota; class Gammaproteobacteria; order Aeromonadales; family Aeromonadaceae; genus Aeromonas; species Aeromonas sp. FDAARGOS 1409. The sequence goes on along the minus strand of NZ_CP077395.1, from coordinate 1,143,346 downwards.
GGGCGGCAGATCGCCGATGGGCCACACCTGGGTGCGGTCCTCGTAGCGCAGGGGGAGGTGGAACAGCAGATCCTGCACCGTGGCCAGCCCGAGTCGCTCGAGCTTCTCCTGCATCTTGCTGCCGACACCCTTGAGGCTGTCGAGGGAGATTTTATCCAATTTCATCAATTAGATGCCCGGAAACACTGTAAATATGTCCAGATGATAGGGGCTGTTGCGGCCCTGATGCAAGCCGAGTCGCTGCGGGCTGGGTCGCCAAAGCGGGGAAAATAGCGGATACAACAAAGGCCTGCCGAAAACGGGAGGCCTTTGTTGGCGCTGGAGAAAAATCAGATGAGGTGTGTGTAAATGTGACTTTTTAAAAGAACTACGCCTTTTCAATTTGGTACAGCAACTCTACTAAATTCACAGCACTGACATCATCCCAGCGAAGGTAGCTTGGCAGAGAACTTGTGCCTGAATCTGCGCCAAGAACTTGCTGGCATATCTGCTTATGATCCGCAGATGCTGAAACCCAAACTTTTCCACCTTGCTGACAAAAGTATGTTGAGCCTTTAAGCCCATCTTTTTGAATCCGTTTTTTCCATGTATCAACATCTTGGGTTGAGATGATTAATGACATATATCCCTCTTGTACAACAACAATGGGTTATTGGAAATCAGATGATCCGCTTGAGCAGGAGGTGCGCCTTGACCCTGTGGATCCGGGCCAGCAGCTTGCGCACCTGATCCGGGTAGTCCTTGATCTGCTCTATCTGGTCGAAGTGGCTGATGCGGCGGGTATGGGCCAGGATGCAGTCGCGTTCCTGCTGGAAGCGCTCGCGCAGGTGGTGGTGCTGGTCGTGCACCAGCAGGCCGTTCTCCAGATCCAGCGCCCAGGCACGGGGGTTGAGGTTGTTGCCGGTGAGCAGGGCCCACTCCTCGTCCACGAAGATCCCCTTGAGGTGATAGGAGTTCTTGTCGCAACACCAGAGCATGAGGTTGAGCCGGCCGTTGTCGATGTGGTGCTGGTTGCGTTCGGCAAACTTGCGCAGGTTGGTCTCGTAGAGATAGGGCAGGCCGCCTATGGTGGAGAACTTCTCCTCCGGCGGGATGAAGAAGTCGTTGGCGGTCTTGTCGCCCACCACTATGGTCACCTTGCAGCCGCGTCTGAGCAGCCCTTCCACGTCCTTGTTCAACTCCTTGGGGGGGTTGAAGTAGGGGGTGCAGATGAAGATCTCCCGCTCGGTGGCCCGCACCAGATTGCGGATCATCCGGTTGAGCTGGTTGCCTCGCTTGCCCAGGCCCACCATGGGGGTCACGGCGACCTCCCGGGCGTTGGCAGGGATGCTCTCGAAGCGGTACTGGCTGGTGCGCAGGCGCTGCTTGAAGCGGCGGATCTGCCCCTTGAGCTGCTTGGCGCCGGGGATGCCGGTGCGATCCAGCCGCTGGACGGCCTCGCTGCCGAGGAAGACGTCATCCACGTAGTTGACCATGCTGCGAGTCAGCGCCGGGCTGTGGATCTGGTGATAGCGATCGAAGCGGTAGCGCTCCTGCTGGTGCAGGTAGATGTCGTTGAGGCTGGCGCCGGAGTAGAGCAGGGTGTCGTCGAAGATGAAGCCCTTGAGGTGCAGTACCCCGAGCAGTTCGCGGCCCTTGACCGGCACGCCGTAGATCTCGATCTGGTGTTCGTGGCGGGCGGCCATGGCCTGGTACATCAGGTGGTTGCCCCCCTGCTTGCCCTTGCCGATCAGGCCGCGCTGGGCGCGGTGGAAGTCGACGAACACCTTGATGTCGAGGGCGGGGTTGCGCTGCTTGGCGGCATAGAGGGCGGAGAGGATCTCCCGTCCCGCCTCGTCATCCTGCAGATAGAGCGCGATCAGGTAGATGCGCTGGGTCGCATGGGCGATGAGCGACAGGATCCGGCTCTTGAAGTCCTTGGCGCTGCTGAGCACCTGAAACTGATCCGCGGCGACCGCGATCTGGGGTAAGCGGGTCAGCAACTGTCGATAATGTGCCGATGAATGCATAGAGAAGCCTGAAATCACGGGATGAAGCGTTCCACTCGGGGCGAAGAATAGGCAATTCTAGCAATCTGTGGCGATGGGCCCAAGCAAGAATCCGTAAAAAGTCGGTGCAGAGTCACATCGGGGCCGACGGATGCGGCCCCGATGTGTTCCCGTTACAGGATGGCGCTGGCCGTGGCCACGATGAGGAAGGCGATGGTGCCGAGCAGCGTCTCCATCACGGTCCAGGTCTTGAGGGTGGTCTTCTCGTCCATGTTCAGGAAGCGGCTGACCAGCCAGAAGCCGGAGTCGTTGAAGTGGGAGAGCACGGTCGCGCCCCCGGCGATGGCGATGACGATGAAGGTCAGATCCAGCTCGCTCAGGCCTGTGGTGGCGGCCACGGTCGGCGCCATCAGGGCGGCGGTGGTGGTCAGGGCCACGGTGGCGGAACCCTGGGCGACCCGCAGCGCGGCGGACACCAGGAAGGCCGCCAGGATCACCGGCATGCCGGTGTCGGAGAGCACGTCAGCCAGGGCGGCGCCGATGCCGCTCGCCCGCAGCACGCCGCCGAACATGCCGCCGGCACCGGTCACCAGGATGACGGCGCAGACCGGGGCCAGGGCGTCGTTGCAGAACTTCTCGAGCTGCACCTTGCCCTGGGTCTGGCGGAACAGCCAGAGGGCGTAGAGCACGGTGATGAGCAGGGCCACCGGGGTCTTGCCGACCATGCGCAGCACGTTCACCCAGTCGGCCCCCTTGTCGATGACGCCCATGACGCCCAGGGTGTTGAGGCCGGTATCCATGAAGATGAGCACCAGCGGCAGCAGCAGGATGGAGAGCACCTGGCCGAAGCTCGGCGCCTTGTCGGAGATCTGCTCGGCGCTGGCGGTGAAGCTCGGGGGCAGGGGCAGTTCAAACTTCTTGCCGGACCAGAGGCCGAACAGGTAGGCGCCCAGGTACCAGGTGGGCAGCGCGACCAGCAGGCCCACGACGGTGAGCAGGCCTATGTTGGCGCCCAGCAGTTCGCTGGCGGCCACCGGGCCCGGGTGGGGCGGCAGGAAGGCGTGCATCACCGCGAAGGCGCCGGCGGAGGGCAGGGCATATTTGAGGACGGAGCCACCGAACTGCTTCGCCACGCTGAAGATGATGGGCAGCATGACGATGAGGCCGGCGTCGAAGAAGATCGGGAAGCCGAACAGCAGGGAGGCGATGCCGAGCGCGAAGGGGGCGCGGTGGGAGCCGAAGCGGTTGATCAGGGTATCGGCCAGTACCTTGGCGCCCCCCGTCATCTCCAGGATCCGGCCAATCATGGCGCCGAGGCCGACCAGCAGCGCGACCGAGGCCAGGGTGCCGCCGAAGCCGGTCAGCATGGTGGGGATCACCTGGTCATAGGTGACCCCGGTGGCCAGGGCCGTCAGCATGCTGACCAGGGTCAATGCCACGAAGGCATGTACCTTGAATCGCATGATCAGCACCAGCAGCATGACAATGGCTCCGCCCGCTACCGAGAGCAGGTAGGCGACATCGGGTGTGTTCATTGCTCCGTCCATAAAGTTGTCCTCAAATGGTTCTAGTTGTTGTTCTGCACATTTCTGTGCTGCACTTCACATTGCGAAACGTTACCGGTAACATGTTACCGGTAACGTGGTAGCTTAGAACCCATCAGGCGAACGTTTTTTGAAAAGTGAGAGAGAGGTCAAATAATGGCGGGCAAGTGCATTATCGTGATGGGTGTGTGTGGCAGCGGCAAGTCCAGCATCGGCCTCAAGGTGGCCAATGCCCTGGGGGCCAAGTTCATCGACGGCGATGATCTGCACCCTCGCGCGAACATCCAGAAGATGGCGGCGGGCAACCCGCTCAACGACGAAGACAGGGCCCCCTGGCTGGAGCGGATCCGCGATGCGGCCTACAGCCTGGAGCGCAAGAACGAGCTCGGCGTCATCGTCTGCTCGGCCCTCAAGAAGCAGTACCGCGACCAGATCCGCGAGGGCAACGACTCGGTACACTTCCTGTTTCTGGATGGCAGCCAGTCCCTCATTCTCGAGCGGATGCGGGCACGGCAGGGCCACTTCATGCGCGAAGCCATGGTACAAAGCCAGTTTGATACCCTGGAGCGACCGGATGGCGAGCCCGGCGTGTTTCGCATCGATATCGACGGGACCTTCGAACAGGTGGTCGACCGTGCCGTCACCGCGCTGGCGCAGGCGCAATGAGCCATGTCGCGCGCCCGGTCACTGCCGAACGCGCCCGTATATAGAGTTGGAGAGATAGCTATGACCCATCCCGTGATCACCCTGGTGACCGACCGCATCCGCGAGCGCAGCACCGCCCGCCGTGCCCGCTTCCTGGCCCGCATCCAGCGCCAGGCCGAGCAGGGCAAGACCCGCGCCTCCCTCTCCTGCGGCAACCTGGCCCACGCCGTGGCGGCCTCGAGCTGTGACGAGAAGGGGCGCATCCTCGACATGACCCGCGCCAACGTCGGCATCGTCAGCGCCTACAACGACATGCTGAGCGCCCATCAGCCCTACCAGGGCTACCCGGACATCATCAAGGGCGCGCTGGCCGAGCTCGGCCACAGCGCCCAGGTCGCCGGCGGCGTGCCCGCCATGTGCGACGGTGTGACCCAGGGCCAGCCGGGGATGGACATGTCCCTCTTCTCCCGGGATCTCATCGCCCAGGCCACCGCGGTCTCCCTCTCCCACAACACCTTCGACGCCACCCTGCTGCTCGGCATCTGCGACAAGATTGCCCCGGGCCAGATCATGGGGGCGCTCTCCCACGCCCACCTGCCCACCGCCTTCGTGCCTGCCGGCCCGATGGCGAGCGGCATCAGCAACGACGAGAAGGTGAAGGTGCGCCAGCAGTACGCCGCCGGTGAAGTGGGCCGCGACGCCCTGCTCAAGATGGAGTGTGGCGCCTACCATGCGGCGGGCACCTGCACCTTCTACGGCACCGCCAACACCAACCAGCTGGTGTTCGAGGCCATGGGCCTGATGCTGCCGGGCTCCGCCTTCGTGCATCCGCACAGCGAGCTGCGCCGCGCCCTCACCGAGGAAGCGGCCCGCCGCATCAGCGCCATGATCCCGGGCTCCCCGGCCTATCGCCCCCTGAGTGCGGTGATCGACGAGCGCGCCCTGGTCAACGGCCTGGTGGCCCTGCTCGCCTCCGGTGGCAGCACCAACCACAGCATCCACATGGTGGCGCTGGCCCGCGCCGCCGGGCTGGAGCTGACCTGGGACGACCTGAGCGATCTCTCCGACGTGGTGCCGCTCCTGGTGCGCATGTACCCGAACGGCCCGGCTGACGTCAACGCCTTCGAACAGGCGGGGGGCGTGCCCGGCCTGATGCGCCGGCTGGCCCAAGAGGGGCTGATCCACCTGGACGCCACCCCGGTCTTCGGCGAGATGCAGGATTACCTCAGCCGCCCGGCACTGGTGGATGGCAAGCTGGTATGGCAGCCGGTGGGTGAGAGCGGCGATGCGAGTGTATTGTCCCCCTCCGGTAGCGTATTTCAGGCCACCGGCGGCACCAAGCTGCTGGCCGGTAACCTGGGCCGCGCCGTGGTCAAGGTCTCCGCCGTGGCTCCCGAGTATCGCGTCATCGAGGCGCCGGCGCGGGTCTTCTCCTCCCAGCACGCGGTGGAGGCGGCCTACAAGGCCGGTGAGCTGAACCAGGACGCCGTCATCGTGGTGCGCCACAACGGCCCGGCCGCCAACGGCATGCCGGAGCTGCACAAGCTGATGCCGGTGCTCGGCAACCTGCAGAAGGCGGGTCACAAGGTGGCCCTGGTCACCGACGGTCGCCTCTCCGGCGCCTCCGGCAAGATCCCGGCCGCCATCCACGTCACCCCGGAAGCGCTGCACGGCGGGGCCATCGGCCTGCTTGCCGATGGCGATCTGCTGCGGGTGGACGCGGTGACCGGCAGCCTCGACTGCCTGACCGATTTGAGTGGCCGTACCCAGGCCGAGATCGACCTCACCCTGGAACAAGAGGGGTGGGGCCGTGAACTGTTCAGCGTGATGCGTCGCGCGGTATCGAGCGCCGAGTGCGGCGCCACCATCTTTGACTAAGGAAGAGCTATGCAGAACTGGAAAGTGACCCCGGCCGAGGTGTTTGCCGCCTCCCCCCTGGTACCCGTGATGGTCATCAATGAGCTGGAGCAGGCCCTGCCCATGGCCAAGGCCCTCTTGGACGGCGGCATCTCGGTGTTCGAGATCACCCTGCGCACGCCGGTGGCGCTGGACGCCATCGCCCTCATCGCCAAGGCGATGCCGGACGCCATGGTCGGTGCCGGTACCGTGCTCAACTGCGCGCAGTTTGATGCCGCCGTGGCCGCCGGTGCCCGCTTCGTCATCTCCCCAGGCATGACCCCGGCCCTGCTGGCCCACGCGGCCAGGAGCACTGCGCCGCTGATCCCGGGTGTGGCCACCCCGTCCGAGGTGATGCAGGCGCTGGAAGCGGGCTACGACCACCTCAAATTCTTCCCGGCCGAGGCGAACGGCGGCACCAAGGCGCTCTCCGCCATCGCGGCGCCGCTGCCCCAGGTGAAATTCTGCCCCACCGGCGGCATCGGCCCGAAAAACGTGGCCGACTACCTGGCGCTGAAATGTGTGGCCACCGTCGGCGGCTCCTGGATGCTGCCGGCAGAAGCCGTCAAGAGCGGCAACTGGGAGGAGGTGACCCGCCTCTCCCGGGAAGCGGTTGAATTGGTCAAGCGCTAAGCGAAAGCCGTATAGATAAATCGGACAGGCCACCCTCGGGTGGCCTGCTGTTTTTACGCCCCGGGAGGGGGTGGGCCGTTTGCTTCCGGCCTTGCCCTGGCTTAAGGTCGGGGGCCGTCCCTCCACCCTGGAGCCTTCATGTCCTGCCTGCATCCATCCTACCCGCAAGGGCACTTCACCGCGCTGCACTGCCACCCCCGGGCCCAATACTGCTACCTGCACGACGGGGGCGGCATCATCACGGGGCACGGGGAGGGCGAGCTGCTGGTGGCGGGCCAGATCTGCTTCATTCCGGCGGGCTGGGAGCACGAGTTTCGCGTGCTGCGCCGATCCCGGCTCTCCCTCCTCTATGTGCCGACTTCCGCCCGCACGACCTTCGGCCCCTTGCAGGCCAGCCCGCTGCTGGCGGGTCTCTTCGCCCGCCTGCCCGAGCTGGCCGAGGAAGAGGTGAAGGGGGCCTATCTGACGGTGCTTGGCCAGGAGCTGGAGCGCGCCGATCCGCTCGCGGAGCGTATTCCCCTCGCCGGGGAGCTGGACCCGCGCCTGCTGCGGGTGCTGGACAGGGTGTGCCAGGCGCCTGCCATCCATCTGACGCTGGGGGCGCTGGCGGCTGACTGCGGCGCCTCGGTGCGCACCCTCAACCGGCTCTTCCTCCAGCAGCTGGGGTGCAGTTTTCGCCAGTGGCGGGAGCAGGTGGTGCTGGGGCGGGCGCGCCAGTTGCAGCACCGGGGGCTCACGCTGGCCCAGATCGCCGATCGGCTCGGCTACGAGGATCCCGGCGCCTTGTCCCGCGCCCTCCAGCGCCTTGCCCGGCGCGAATCAGCGGCCTGAGGGCGCGTCGTCTGCGTCCTGTCCGCCAGGCGGTATCTGCGGGTTGCCGGCAGTCAGCGCCGCGAGCCGATATCCGCATCCTCCTTGCTGCCTGCCAGCAGACAGGTCACCTCGTCGGTGTGGCAGAGCCGATCGCCGCGAAAGGTGAAGAGGCCGCTCACCTTGCAGACCAGGGTGTCGCCATCGTGGCGGGTGGCCCTGACCAGATGGGTCGAGTGGACCCGCTCACCCAGCGCCAGCGTGGCGACAAACTCGATGTTCGCCCCGGCCAGATGGCGGCGCAGCGCGGCGATGTGCTGGCGAAACGCCGGGTAGTCGAGCCGCTCGCCGTTCACCTCCTGGCAGTAGTCGGGGGTGAACCAGGCGTCGAGTTCGGCCAGGGGGAAGGTGGGAGCGCAGATGACGCGCCGCAGGCAGGCTTTCAGTCGTTTGGTGTGGTGCATGGGGTACTCCTGACATGGTGGATTGAGGGGCCAGCATAGGTCAGGGGGCGGACAGGGGAGAGGGGTAAAGGCGCCATCATGGCGGTCGAACGCGCCATGATGGCCGGAGATCAGCCGAGGCTCTCCCCCTCATAGAGGGAGAAGCCCATGTCCTTGCACCTGGTCGCCAGCGGCTGGCCGCCGAGGCGGGCCAGCAGCATGATGGCGGCTTCGCGGCCGATGGCCTCGCGGGGAGTGACTATGCTGGCGAGCTTGGGGGTCATGGCGTGGCCGATGTCGAGGGCGTTGCTGCCGGCGATGGCCACCTGCTGGGGCACCGGGATCCACCTGGCCTGGCATTGCAGCAGGGCGCCCACCGCCAGGTCGTCGTTGGTGCAGAACAGGCCGTCGAGATCGGGGAAGCGCGCCATGGCCTGGGCCAGCAGCTCCCCCCCCAGGGTGAAGCTGGAGGATTGCTCCGTCAGCAGGTGCTGGCCGGTCAGGCCGAAATCGGCCATCGCCTGGTAGTAGCCTTCCATCCGCAACTGGGTGCGCACGTCGAGCCGGGCGCCGAGGTAGATCACCTTGCGCCGTCCCCGGCGCAGCATCTCTGTTACCATGGCCCGGGCGGCGGCCCGGTGATCCATGCCTACCACCATGTCGATGGGAGAGAGCGGCAGATCCATGGTCTCCACCACCGGAATGCCGGCGGTGGCGATCATCTTGCGGGTGCGCTCGGTGTGCTGGGTGTCCGAGAGGATGAGCCCGTCCACGTTGTAGGAGAGCAGAGACGCGACCTGCTCCTCTTCCCGCTCCGGGCTGTAACCGTAGTGGGCGAGCAGGGTCTGGTAGCCGGCGGGCCGGGTCACCGCCTCTATGCCGTGGATCACCGCCGAGAAGACCTGGTTGGAGAGGGAGGGGATCAGGATGCCGATCGCCTTGCTGGTGGCGTTGGAGAGCATGTCCGGCGCCCGGTTCGGGATGTAGCCGAGCTCCTCTACCGCCGCGGAGATGCGCTCGCGGGTCCCTTCGGCCACGGCCTGGGGATCGCGCAGGTAGCGGCTGACGGTCATCTTGGTGACTCCGGTCAGGTCGGCGATGTCCTGCAGGGTGGGGCGGCGCTTGCGGGTGTCGTTCATCTGGGGATCCGGCAAAAAATGTTACAGGTAACATTACCGTTTTTGCGCAACAAAGTCAGCATATGACGCCATCAACAGGGGGCAGGGGATGACCAAGGGCAGGTGTTTCGAGGGGGTCCACTTCGAGCAGCGGGAGGTGGAGGGGGAGCAGTTCTCGGAGTGCCGCTTCATCGGCTGCCACTTCTCCTGGCTCGATCTCGGGGAGAGCCGCTTCGTCGACTGCAGCTTCTATGACAGGGAGCGGGAGCTGGGTTGCCTGTTTCAGGGCTGCGATCTGCGGGAGGCGAGCTTCCTGCGCTGCGATCTCACCCTGGCGGACTTCGGCCGCAGCCAGTGTCTGGGGCTGGAGATGCGCGACTGCCAGGCCATGGGGATCAACTTCGCCCACGCCAGCTTCGCCAACCGGATCACCGCCAAGAGCTACTTCTGCGAGGCCCACCTCACCGGCAACAACTTCAGCTATGCGAACTTCGAAAGTTGCCTGCTGGAGCGGTGCGAGCTTGCCGGCAACCGCTGGCAGGGGGCCAACCTGCTGGGCGCCTCCCTGGCGGGCTCGGATCTCAGCGGCTCCGAGTTCGGGCAAATCGACTGGACCAGCTTCAACCTGCAGGGCTGCGACCTGCGCCAGTGCGATCTGTCCGGCCTGGATCTGCGCCGGGTCAACCTCGCCGGGGTGCAGATCAATGAAGATCAGCAGCAGGGGCTGCTGGAGCAGATAGGCCTGGTGGTCTTTCCCTGAGGGGATGGAAAAAGAGGTAATTTTTCATCAACGGGTGCAGTTCGTGGCGGCTGCGCCCTTCACCATGAAAAAGCCTGCGCAAGGCAGGCTTTTCGTTGTGAGGAGCCGGGGTGTCAGCGTCTGGCCAGCCACTTGGTGGGGTTGATGGCTTCGCCCTGATAGCGGATCTCGAAGTAGAGGCCGGAGCGCTCCTGCCCGCCGCTGTCGCCGACCAGGGCCACGGGCTCTCCCTGTTCCACGTTCTGGCCCACCTGGCGCAGCAGCGACTGGTTGTGACCGTAGAGGCTCATGTAGCCGCGGCCGTGGTCGATGACCAGCAGCATGCCGAAGCCGTCCAGCCAGTCCGCATAGACCACCTGGCCCGGTGCCACGGCCTTGACCTGGGTCCCTTCGCTGGCGCCTATCAGGGTGCCCTTCCACTTCAGCTCGGCGGTACGCGGCGAGCCGTAGGAGATGAGGATGGGGCCCTGCACCGGCCAGCGCAGGTTGCCACCCGTGCTGAGGCCGCCATAGCCGTTGCTGCTCGCCTTGGCGCTGTTGCGGGCGGCCGTTTGCTGCTTCGCCACCTGCTCCTGCTGCTCGCTGACCCTGCGCTGTTCGGCGGCGAGCCGTTGCTGCTCGCCGACCTGCCGCTGCTGGGCCGCGATCCGCTGCTGCTCCGCGATGCGTTTCTGTTCGGCGGCCAGGCGCTGCGCCTCCAGCCGGCGCTGGCGCTCCTGCTCGGCCTTGATCTTGGCGAGGCGCTCCCGCTCGGCGCGCTCGCGTCGCTCCTGCTCTTCCCGCTGGCGACGCAGCTCCTCCAGCCGCGCCTTCAGCGCCTTTTCCGCCTTGACCAGCCTGGTCAGTTTCAGCTCGTCGTTTTGCACCGATTGCTGCAACTGGTTGCGCACCTTGGCGCGGCTCTGCTGGCTGGCCAGCAGGCTCTGGTGATGTTGCTGCTGTTCGCCGAGCAGGGTCTGCAGCCGGGTCTCGGTCTCTTTGGTGGCCAGCTGGTTTTTGGCCAGCTTGTCGCGGGTGGCGCGCAGGGCCTCGATGGCCTCGATGCGGGCCTTGTTGAGATAGTCGAAATAATCGAGGGCGCGGCTCAGCTTGGCCGGATCCTGCTGATTGAGCAGCAGCTTGAGGTAATCGTGGTTGCCCGCCTGGAAGGCGCTTTCCGCCTGCTTGGCCAGCAACTGTTTCTGGTGTTTTGCCTGTTGCTCCAGCGCCAGCTTGTCCTGCTGCAGGGAGGCCAGCTTCTGCTGGTTCTGCTTGAGTTGCAGCCTGGTCTGGTCGAGCTTGGCGGCGGCGGCCGAGATGGCCTGCTCGTCAGCCTTGAGCTGGGTGTTGAGCTTGGCCAGCTCCTGCTTGCTGAGCTTGAGGGTCTGCTGCTGTTCCTTGATCTGGGACTGCATGGCCCCGAGCTGCTGGTTCGCAGCCTGGGCCGTGCCGCCGATCAGGCAAAAAAACAGCGCGCCGGCCAACAGGCCGACGCGACTGGTTTTCTGTGAAATAACATCGCATCCCCGCATGGGGCAGGATTATTTCAGAATCATCAGGGGCTTGCCAGTCATTTCCGGCGGTACCGGCACACCCATCAGGGTCAGCATGGTGGGGGCCAGATCGGACAGTTTGCCGCCTTCCACCACCTCGGCCTTACGACCGAAGTAGATGAGGGGAACGGGCAGATTGGTGTGGGCGGTGTGGGCCTGACCGGTCTCTTCGTCCATCATCTTCTCAGCGTTGCCGTGGTCGGCGGTGATCAGGCACTCGCCACCCACTTCCGCCAGGGCGTCGGTGACGCGACCGATGCAGTGGTCGACCGCTTCACAGGCCTTGACCGCGGCATCGAACACCCCGGTGTGGCCGACCATGTCGCCGTTCGGGTAGTTGCAGATGATGACGTCGTACTTGCCGCTCTTGATGGCCGCTACCAGCTTGTCGGTCAGCTCTTCGGAGCTCATCTCCGGCTGCAGGTCATAGGTGGCCACTTTCGGGCTCGCCACGATTTCGCGATCTTCGCCGCTGAAGCAGGCCTCTTCGCCACCGTTGAAGAAGAAGGTGACGTGGGCGTACTTCTCGGTCTCGGAGATGCGCAGCTGGGTCTTGCCCTGCTTGGCCAGCCATTCACCCAGGGTGTTGACCAGGGCGGTGGGCGGGTAGGCACAGGCGGTCTTGATGTCGGCCGCGTACTCGGTCAGCATCACGAAATTCAGGGCCGGGGTGGCGGTGCGGGCGAAGCCGGTGAAGTCGGTGTCGACGAAGGCGCGGGTGATCTCGCGGGCGCGGTCGGCACGGAAGTTCATGAAGATCAGTGCGTCGCCATCTTCCATCGGTGCAGCGTCGCCGATGCGGGTGGCCTTGACGAACTCGTCGTTCTCGTCGCGGGCATAGGCGGCGGCCAGTGCGTCGGTGGCGTTGTCGGCGGTGAATTCGCCCTTGCCCAACGTCATCAGATCATAGGCCTGCTGTACGCGATCCCAGCGGTTGTCGCGGTCCATGGCGTAGTAGCGGCCGATCATGGAGGCGAAACGGCCCTTGCCCAGTTTGGCAAACAGGGCGTCGAACAGCTCGATGGAGGACTGGGCGGAACGCGGCGGCACGTCGCGGCCATCCAGGAAGGCGTGGAAATAGATCTTCTCGGCGCCACGCTTGGCGGCCATCTCGATCATGCCCATGATGTGTTCTTCGTGGCTGTGTACGCCACCCGGGGACATCAGACCCATGATGTGGACGGCCTTGCCCTTGCTCACGGCAGCGTCGACAGCCTTGCCGATCTCGACATTCTGGAAGAAGACGCCTTCCTGGATGTCCTTGGAGATGCGGGTCAGCTCTTGATAGACGACACGACCGGCACCGATGTTGGTGTGGCCCACTTCGGAGTTGCCCATCTGGCCGTCCGGCAGACCCACGTCCAGGCCGGAGCCGGAGATCAGGGTGCTGGTGTAGTCACGGGCCAGGCGATCCAGATTGGGGGTCTTGGCGGCAGCGACGGCGTTGTACTCTTGCTTGGTGCTGTAGCCCCAACCGTCCATGATGACCAGAACCAGCGGTTTCTTAGCTGTTGACATAAGGCTATGTCCTCTCGGATAGGAATGAATTGCGGGAAGTGAAACTAGCGTAATATTACTACATCTGCCGAAATAGTCACCTGATAGCCAAGTCCCTCTCCTGCCTCGCTTTTTAACTGTTATCCCGCTGTTTTCGGCATGTTGCCGGCTTGTCTGCCGCGGTGGGTTTTCCTCTGTGGCCCTCCTCTTTTCGACATGGCGCAGCCTCTCGTCCAGCCCGGTTGGAGGAGGAAGAATCGGGGGCAATCCCTGATGGGAGCTTGCTCTCGCTTTGCCGCCAAGATGGCTGATCTTATGCAGGGCCCCATGTATACTCGGGCCCTTGTCTTGGTCCCTGGATAGTAGAAGATGCAAGAGTATTTGGATTTCGCGGCCCGCAACCCGCTGCTGACCGCAGCCTGGCTGGGCCTGGCAGGCACTCTGGTGTATACCACTGTGCGTGCTCGTTTTTCTCCGGTGAAGGCGGTCAACAACCACGCCGCTACCCTGCTTATCAACCGTGAAAATGCCACCGTCGTGGACATCCGCAGTCAGGATGAGTTTGCCAAGGGCCATCTGGCCGGAGCCCATCACCTGCCGCTGACCCAGATCCAGGCGAATAATCTGGGTCCGGTTGAAAAGCACAAGGATGCCCCCATCATAGTGGTGTGCGAGTCGGGGATGACCGCTGGTGGCGCGGGTCGCCAACTGAGCAAGGCCGGTTTCAAGCAGGTGTATGTGCTCAGCGGTGGCATGGCCCAATGGCGTGCAGACAATCTGCCGGTGACCAAAAAACGCTGATTTAAGGGCCTGCGCCCACTCATTATCTTAAAAAGGAATCAAACGAAATGGCTGACGAAATCAACAACCAGGAAGTGCAACCGGAATTCCACATCCAGCGTGTCTACACCAAGGATGTCTCCTTCGAAGCCCCGAATACCCCGCACATCTTCCAGAAAGAGTGGCAGCCGGACGTCAAGCTGGACATGGACACCAAGACCAATGTCCTGGCCGACAGCGTCTATGAAGTGGTGCTGACCCTGACCGTCACCTGCAAGCTGGAAACCGAGACCGCCTTCCTGTGCGAAGTGCAGCAAGCCGGCATCTTCACCATCGGCAACCTGCCTGAGCCGCAACTGGCCCACTGCCTGGCGGCCTTCTGCCCGAACATTCTGTTCCCCTATGCCCGCGAAGCGGTGTCCAACCTGGTGAGCAAGGGTTCCTTCCCGCAGCTGAACCTGGCACCGGTCAACTTCGACGCCCTGTTCGCCCAGCACATGGCGCAGGTACAGGCCCAGCAGGCGACTGCGGAAGCCTGATAATGGCCGACCAGATCGCAATCTCGGTCCTGGGGGCGGGGTCTTATGGCTCCGCCCTTGCCATTTCTCTGGCGCGCAACGGTCATCCGACCCTGCTGTGGGGTCATGACCCCGCCCATGTCGCCGAGCTGGAACAGGATCGCTGCAACAAGGCTTTCCTGCCGGATGTTCCCTTCCCGGCCGATCTGCAACTGACGGCGGATCTGCAGGCGGCGGTGCAAGCCGCCCCTGTGCTGCTGCTGGTGGTGCCGAGCCATGTGTTCGGCGAGGTGCTGGCCCGGGTCAAGCCCTTCCTGCGCCCGGATACCCGGATCGCCTGGGCGACCAAGGGGCTGGAGCCGGATAGCGGTCGTCTGCTGCAAGAGGTGGCGCGGGAGGTGCTGGGGGATGCCATTCCGCTGGCGGTCATCTCTGGCCCCACCTTCGCCCGCGAGCTGGCTGCCGGTCTGCCGACTGCCATCTCGGTGGCCTCCACCCACGACGACTTTGCCGACGATCTCTCCCACCTGCTGCACTGCGGCCGCTCGTTCCGGGTCTATACCAATCCGGACTTCATCGGTCTGCAGCTGGGCGGGGCGGTCAAGAACGTCATCGCCATCGGTGCCGGTCTCTCCGACGGGCTCGGCTTTGGCGCCAACGCCAGAACCGCGCTCATCACCCGGGGGCTGGTTGAGATGCAGCGTCTGGGCGCCGCCCTCGGGGCCGATGCCAAGACCTTCATGGGGATGGCGGGGCTCGGGGATCTGGTGCTGACCTGCACCGACAACCAGTCGCGCAACCGCCGTTTCGGCCTGGCGCTGGGAGCGGGCAAGTCGGTTGACACCGCCATGGCCGAGATAGGCCAGGTGGTGGAAGGTTATCGCAACACCAAAGAAGTGCATCTGCTGGCGGCCCGCTGTGGCGTCGAGATGCCCATCTGCGAACAGATCTTCAAGGTGCTGTACGAAGGCAAGAATCCGAAAGAGGCGGCCATCGCCCTGCTGTCGCGAGACAAGAAGGACGAGTGATCTGCCTGCTGCAGCATGCAAAAGGCCCCGCCAGCTGGCGGGGCCTTTTCTTTGCTGCAAGGGAGCAAATCAGTAGTAGGAGTGGTCGCCGCGCTGGTGCTCGGTGGCATCTTTCACGCCGTTGAGCTCGCCCGGGAATTTCTCCAGCAGCTGCTTCTCGATCCCCTCTTTCAGGGTGTAGTCGACCATGGAGCAGCCGTTGCAACCGCCGCCGAACTGCAGGATGGCCAGCTTGTCGTCGGTTAGCTCGACCAGGGTGACCTTGCCGCCGTGACCGGCCAGCATGGGGTTCACCTCGGACATCAGCACGTATTCAATGCGATCGATCAGGGGGGCGTCATCGGCCACTTTGCGCATCTTGGCGTTCGGGGCTTTCAGGGTGAGCTGGGAGCCCATCTGATCGGTGACGAAGTCGATGGTGGCATCCACCAGGAAGGGGGCGCTCAAGGGATCGACCAGGCAGTCGAAGCCGCTGAAGGGCAGGTGCTGATCTTCCGGATCGACCGCGTCGGGTGGGCAATAGGATACGCCGCACTCGGCATTCTGGGTTCCCGGATTGACCACAAACACCCGGATGTTGGTGCCATCAGGCTGCTTCTCCAGCAACTTGCGGAAGTGGGCCTGGGCGGTGTCGGAAATGCTGATCATCACTATCCTCATAAACCTGAGTGTACGACTAGGGTATTCATGATAACTCGCTTGGCGGGGCTTGGGTAGCGTGCCGATGGCGAGCTTGTGAGCTTGGGCGTATCGGAATCATGCCGCCTCCAGTCTCGTCGGCCGGTTCCGCGCCAGGCTATGCGGGGTGTCTGAGGGTACGGCAGATGGCCCACACCTCCACCCTGGTGACGCCGCTCTCGTGGAGCAACCGGGTGAGCTGACCTGCGGTCGCTCCCGTGGTCACCACATCGTCGAGCAGTGCCACATGCCGGTAGTGGTGAGGCGCCATCTCGAAGGCGCCGCGCAGGTTGCGCCGCCGCTGGCCGGCACTGAGCCGGGTCTGCTGCGGGGTTGCCCTGACCCGGCGCAACAAGCGGCTGTCACAGGGAATGCCGATGAGCTCGCTCAGGGCCCGGCCTATCTCCTCTGCCTGGTTGAAGCCACGCCACCACTGGCGCCACCAATGCAGGGGGACCGGAATGATGGCCTGTGGCGGGTCATCGAGATTAAGGTGGTCGGCCAGCACGCGGGCGAGCAGCGGTGCGAGCAGGATCTGACCGGAATATTTCAGCCGGGGGACGAGCAGGGAGTAGGGTGCCCGGTAGTCGCCGATCACCTGCAGCCGCTGCCAGGGGGGCGGACGGCGCTGGCAACGTCCGCACACCAGGCCGCTCTCTGCATATTGCTCCGGTAACGGTGCCGCACACAGCCGGCACTGCCAGCCATCCTGGTGCAGGGCCTGCCGGCACCAGGAGCACAGCAGAGGCGCCTCGTCACAGGGTTGGCGGCAGAGCAGGCACAGACCCAGCCAGTCGGCCCGGGTGCCGAGGATCGGACTTGCTTTGGCGAGCAGCCGCTTTAACATGCAGGCTCCAAGCAGATAAACAGGGATCTTGAGTCTAGATGAGCGTATCGGTTGAGCGGTTTGGCCAGGGCCCGGACCTGGTGTTGTTGCATGGCTGGGGCATGAACGGGGCCGTCTGGCACGGTATCGCCCAAGAACTGGCTGCCCACTATCGGCTGCATCTGGTGGACCTGCCCGGCTTTGGCAACAGCTCCCTGCAAGAAGGGATAGACTACACCCTGCCCTGGCTGGCAGAGCAGGTGGCGGCCATATTGCCTGAAAAATGCCATCTGCTCGGCTGGTCCCTCGGTGGTCTGGTGGCGAGCCAGTTGGCGCTGACCATGCCTGAGCGCCTCCACTCCCTCATCACGGTAGCCAGCTCCCCCTGCTTCCTGGCCCGGGATGAATGGCCGGGCATAGCTCCCAAGGTGCTGGCGGGGTTCAACCAGATGCTGGCGGGGGACTTCATGCAGACCATAGAACGCTTCCTCGCGATCCAGGCCATGGGCAGCGAACATGCCAGGAACGACATTCGCCAGCTGCGCCACTGGCTGGCGGAGCGGCCAGCCCCCCGGCTTGCCGCCCTGGAGGCGGGTCTCGGCCTGTTGGCCGAGGTCGATCTGCGGGATCAACTGGTCGGCCTGGATCTGCCCTGGCTGCGCCTCTACGGCAGGCTGGATACCCTGGTGCCCAAGGCGGCCATTCCGCTGCTGGACGAGCGCTATCCCGGAAGCCGGTGCCGGGTACTGGACAAGGCGTCCCACGCGCCCTTCATCTCCCACCCTGCTCAGTTTATCGACATGGTGCGGCAGTTTATCGGCTGAAAAGCGAGCGCCAGGCTTCAATAATCTCGTTGGCTGGTGAATAATCAGCCAACAGCCAGAGGAGCAACAAGATGCGCATCGATTCGGCCATGACCACGGGCGTGCAGGGATTCCAGCGGGCGGAGCAGTTGGCCGTCCAGGCTTCCAGCCAGATTGCCCGTCTCAATACCCCCGCCGGTGAGCGGGTGGCGCTGCCCGAGGAGCTGGTCAACCTCAAGGTGGCCGAGCAGCAAGCCGGCGCCTCCGCCAAGGTGATCCAGACCGCCAGCGACATGCTGGGCACCCTGATCGATATCCGGGTGTGACATGAGCATCCAAGTTGGGCTGCCACCCCTTGTGGCCAGTCAACTGCAATCGCAGGCGGTATGGACGGGCAGCATGATCGGTATCCGGGTGTGAGATGAATATCAACGTCAGCCTGCCGTCGCTCATTCCCAACCAGCTGCAGCCGCAGACGGAATCGGCACAGACTGACAACCGCCGCGCGGAGCTGGTGCCCCCCAGCCGCCAGAGCGAGGCCTTCGGTGCCGAGTCTGGCGTCGGCTCCCAGAAAGAGAGAACCCGAGCCGCTCAGGCCAATCCCGCTACCCCATCCCCGTCGACGAAAGAGAGTGGCCAGGCCGGTCCCGCGACGGTGGCGCACCGTTTTGTCGAGGCAACGGGGGAGGAGGGGGAACGTCGACAACGCCAGGATGGCGAACAGCAGGAGCAGCAGAAGCAGCAGCGTCAGGTGGCTGCGCTGGTCGAACGGGATCTCGAGGTGCGCAAGCACGAGCAGGCGCACCAAGCGGTCGGCGGTGAGCATGCGGGCAGCCCCAGCTACCAGTTTTCCCGTGGGCCGGATGGCAAGCGCTATGCCACCGGGGGAGAGGTCGCCATCGACATCGGCACTATCCCCGGGGATCCGGCAGCGACCATCGCCAAGATGCAGCAGGTGCGTGCCGCTGCGCTGGCGCCGGATGAGCCGTCGTCACAAGACCTGAGCGTCGCCCGCGCCGCTTTCGCCAAGGAGGCCAGGGCCCGCCAGGAGCTTATGGTGCTCAGGCAGGAAGCCATGGGGTCGCTCGGTGCCTACATGGACAATCGAAACCAGGTGATTGCCAGGCACTATCAGCAAGCGGTGAGACCGGCCTCCCCGCATAGCCTGAGTCAGGACGTCTGATCCCGCCCCGTGCTGGCATGAAAAAGCCCCTTTCGGGGCTTTTTGCATTCTGGGAGCTTATTTCTTCAGTTTGGAGAGGGCGGCGGCGAAGGCGTTGCCCATGGCACCGTCGGTCGTAGCGCTCTGACGGGGCGCCTGTTTCGGTCTGGCGTTGCCGGTGTGACGCTGCTCGGCCGGTTTGCGCGCCGGCTGGCCGGCCTTCTCGTCCAGACGCATGGTCAGGCTGATGCGCTTGCGCGGGGCATCCACCTCCAGCACCTTCACCCGGACGATGTCGCCCGCCTTGACCACCTCGCGGGGATCCTTGACGAAGCGGTCGGTCAGGGAGGAGATGTGCACCAGGCCATCCTGATGAACGCCGATGTCGATGAAGGCGCCGAAGTTGGTGACGTTGGTAACTACCCCCTCCAGCACCATCTCGGGCACCAGGTCGCTGATTTTCTCCACCCCTTCCTTGAAGGTGGCGGTCTTGAACTCGGGGCGTGGGTCGCGGCCTGGCTTGTCCAGCTCGCCGATGATGTCGGTGACGGTGGGCACGCCGAACTGCTCATCGGTGTAGTCGGAAGGCTTGAGGGTGCGCAGCAGGCTGCTGTTGCCGAGCAGGCTGTCGACGGTCTGCTCCAGTTTGGCCAGGATCCGCTCCACCACGGGGTAGGACTCCGGGTGCACCGCCGAGCTGTCCAGCGGGTTGCTGCCGCCGCGAATGCGCAGGAAGCCGGCACACTGCTCGAACGCCTTGGGTCCGAGCCGGCTCACTTTCAGCAACTGCTGGCGGCTCTTGAAGGCGCCGTTCTCGTCCCGGTAGGCGACGATGTTCTGGGCCAGGGTCTGGGAGAGGCCTGACACCCGGTTCAGCAGGGCGACCGAGGCGGTGTTCACATCCACACCCACCGCGTTCACGCAATCCTCGACCACCGCATCGAGCCGTCGGGCCAGCTGGCTCTGGCCGACGTCGTGCTGGTACTGGCCGACACCTATGCTCCTGGGGTCTATCTTGACCAGCTCGGCCAGGGGATCCTGCAGGCGACGGGCGATGGAGACGGCGCCGCGCAGGGAAACGTCGAGATCCGGGAACTCCTGGGAGGCGAGCTCGGAGGCGGAGTAGACCGAGGCCCCCGCTTCGCTCACCACGATTTTCTGGGCCTTGGCGGCCGGGTAGCGCTCGAACAGATCGCTCACCAGGCGGTCGGTCTCCCGCGAGGCGGTGCCGTTGCCGATGCTGATGAGTTCGACCCTGTGCTTCTGGCACAGCTCGCTCAGGGTCTTGAGGCTCTGATCCACCTGGCGCTTGGGTTCGAACGGATAGATGGTCGCGGTATCGACCAGCTTGCCGGTGGCATCCACCACCGCCACCTTGATCCCGGTGCGGATGCCGGGATCCAGCCCCATGGTGCAGCGCATGCCGGCCGGCGCCGCCATCAGCAGATCCTTGAGGTTCATGGCGAATACCTTGATCGCCTCCTCTTCTGCCGACTCGCGGATGCGACCGATGAGCTCGGTCTCCATCTGGAGCGACAGCTTGATCTTCCAGGTCCAGCTCACCACCCCCTGCAGCCACTTGTCGGCCGGGCGGTGTTGCAGGTTGAGCCTGAGGTGATGGGCGATGATCCCTTCGCAGGGGCTGGCACCCTCATCGTCGCCGGCAACCAGCGCCAGGTTGAGGATCCCCTCGTTGCGGCCGCGCAGCATGGCCAGCACCCGGTGGGAGGGGGCCTTGTGCAGGGGTTCGTCGTGTTCGAAGTAATCCTTGAACTTGGCCCCTTCCTGCTCCTTGCCGGCCACCACGCGGGCACGCAGGGTGGCGTTCTGCCACAGGTAGTCTCGCAGCTTCTCCAGCAGATCCGCCTGCTCGGCGAAGCGCTCCATCAGGATGTAGCGGGCGCCGTCGAGGGCGGCCTTGCCGTCGGTGATCCCCTGCTCGGCATTGAGGAAGCGGGCCGCCTCCTGCTCGGGATCTTTCATGGGGTCCCCCAGCAGCAGGTCGGCCAGCGGTTCCAGCCCCGCCTCGATGGCCATCTGCCCCTTGGTACGGCGCTTGGGTTTGTAGGGGAGATAGAGATCTTCGAGCCGGGTCTTGCTGTCGGCCTCGTTCAGCTCGCGGGCCAGCTCGGGGGTGAGTTTGCCCTGCTCCTCAATGGAGCGCAGGATCACCTGACGGCGATCCGCCAGTTCGCGCAGGTAGCCGAGGCGGCTTTCCAGGGTGCGCAGCTGGCTGTCGTCCAGACCGCCGGTCACCTCTTTGCGGTAACGGGCGATGAAGGGAACGGTGGCGCCTTCGTCCAGCAGGCGAACGGCGGCCTGCACCTGTTCCGGGCGGGCATTCAGCTCACCGGCGATCTGATGTTCTATTACGTGGCTTTGCATCGAGGGTCTCTGGTGGTCGGGTCCTGTCTAACTGGCCAGCGCGGGGCAATGTTGCCGGGCATGGGGTCTGTCCTGGCGATACTCAAGGTACCAGCCAGGCCGCTGCCGCGCGGGCCGGTTGGCGCTGCAAGGCGCCGGGTGTGAGCACTATATGGGGTCGGGCAGCGGGATGCCACCCCGGCAGAGAGGGCAGTGAGCCCCCCGGATGACAGGCGCAGCCGGCCCATACCGACCTAAGGGAGCCCGTCAACGGCTCTGGTGGTGGCGTGAAGCCGGCTCATTTGGGATAGCTGATCTCATTGACGTACCAGCAGGCGTCACCGACTGGCGTACGCACCATGGCCTCGTCGCCCACCTCCTTCTTGAGCAGGGCGCGGGCCATGGGGGAGTCGATGGAGATGTAGTCCTTGCGACCGAAGATCTCGTCGTAGCCGACGATGCGAAAGCGCTTGGCCTCGCCTTCGTCGTTCTCGACCTCGACCCAGGCGCCGAAGAACACCCTGCCCTCCTGGGAGGGGGAGTAGTCGACTATGGTCAGCTCTTCCAGGCACTTGCGCAGGTAGCGAACCCGGCGGTCGATCTCCCGCAGGCGCTTCTTGTTGTACTGGTAGTCGGCATTCTCGCTGCGATCGCCGAGGCTGGCCGCCCAGGCCACCTTCTTGGTGACGTCTGGCCTCTCCTCCCGCCAGAGCATGTCGTGCTCCTGCCTGAGCCGGTTGTAGCCTTCACGGGTAATGAGTTTGGTTTTCATGGGGTTATCACTCCCTGGCGCATTGCATCTGTTTGCACGGGATCTTAGCCATTGCCGCCGCCCTGTCGAGCAAAAAGCGTGGCCGGAGCAGGGCTGGCAGGAGCGTAGAGAGCCCGTCCAGCCCGGATACAGGGTAATAACCGGTAACATATTTATGCTTTGTGGTTGCAGGGACGCGCCCTAGTATGAGCGGAGACAGAGAGGAGAGGCGGCAATGAGTCAGCAATACAAGGTCCTGGTGGTCGACGACGACCTGAAATTACGTTCCCTGCTGGAGCGCTACCTGACCGAACAGGGGTTCGTGGTTCGGGGCGTCGCCAATGGCGAACAGGCCGACCGCCTGCTGACCCGTGAAAACTTCAGCCTGATGGTGCTGGACCTGATGCTGCCCGGGGAAGACGGCCTCTCCATCTGCCGCCGCCTGCGCGAGGCGGGCAACCAGATCCCTGTGCTCATGCTCACCGCCAAGGGGGATGAGGTGGATCGCATCGTCGGGCTGGAGATGGGGGCCGATGACTACCTGCCCAAGCCGTTCAACCCGCGGGAGCTGCTGGCCCGGATCCGTGCCGTCTTGCGCCGCCACACCGTCGAGCTGCCCGGTGCCCCCTCCGCCGCCGAGAAGATGGTGACCTTCGGTGCCTATCAGCTCAACCTGGCGACCCGGGAACTGAGCCGGGACGGCGAGCCGGTCTCGCTGACCAGCGGCGAATTTGCGGTGCTCAAGGTGCTGGTGAGCCATCCCCGCGAGCCGCTCTCCCGCGACAAGCTGATGAATCTGGCGAGGGGTCGCGAGTACACCGCCACCGAGCGCAGCATAGACGTGCAGGTTTCCCGCCTTCGCCGCCTGCTGGAGCAGGACCCGGCCCAGCCCCGTTACCTGCAGACCGTCTGGGGTCTGGGCTATGTCTTCGTGCCGGACGGTGAGAACGCATGAAGAAAGTGGGCAGCATGTTTTCCCGCATGCTCTGGTTTCTGGCCGCCGTGCTGGTGGTCTATCAGTTTGTCTCCTACGCCACCTTCTACAACTACCTGCTGGCCCCCACCGTCAAGCAGATCAGTCACCTGCTGGCCAACCAGGTCAAGCTCATCTTCCCGGTGGACAACAGTCAGCTTGCCCTGAGCGAAGATGCCGAGGCGCTGGTCTATGTGGCGACCGGCAGCGACATCTACACCCAGAGCGAGGCGGAGCAGCACGGGCTGAACGACTCCAAACCCTATCCCTATCTGGAGGAGAGCATCAGCCGCGAGCTGAAGGGGGAGACCCGGGTCAGGGTGGAGATCCAGGATCACTACATCATCTGGATCCAGCCGCCCCAGGCCAGCCAGATGTGGGTGCGTATTCCGCTCACCGAGATCGAGGATGACGACATAGAGCCGCTCATCCTCTACATGAGCGTGCTGCTGGTGGTGACCCTGTTCGCGGCCTGGCGCTTCGCCCGCCAGCTGGTGCGACCGCTGGAGGATCTCGAGGCGGGGGCCGTGGCGGTGGCCCGAGGCCACTTCCCCGATGCGCTGGACGAGCAGGGCTCCCGTGAGGTGCGCCGCCTGACCCGCACCTTCAATCACATGTCCAGCTCCATCAAGGGGCTGATCGAGGAGCGCAATCTGATGATGGCGGGGGTGTCCCACGATCTGCGCACGCCCCTGACCCGCATCCGCCTGGCCACCGAGATGATGTCTTCCGAGGATGAGTATCTCAAGGAGAGCATCAATGCGGACATCGACGAGTCGAACGGCATTATCGATCAGTTCATCGACTACATCCGGCCAAACGAGGGGCTGGATGCCCATTCCGTCGACCTGACCCGGCTGATCCATGATGCGCTCCTGATGCAGACCGATCAGGGGTTGGAGGTGGAGGTGCTGTTACCTGAGGCGGCGGTGCGGGTCGTCTGTCACCCCATCAGCATGCGCCGCATCCTCAATAACCTGTCGGGCAATGCGCTGCGCTATGGTGCGACCCGGCTGCAGGCCGAGCTCAGGGATGACGGTCACTGGGTACGGCTGCGACTCTCTGACAACGGCCCGGGGATAGCAGAAGAGGACTATTCCCGGGTGCTCAAGCCCTTTACCCAGGGCAATGTGGCCCGCACCGGCGGCGGCAGCGGCCTGGGGCTGGCCATTGTCGCCAAGATAGTCTCCCAGCATCACGGCACCATCAGGCTGGGACGATCCGAGCTGGGGGGCCTGCTGGTGGAGATCCGGCTACCCAAGAACCAGCCGCTGGAGTGGATGGACTGAGCGAGGGGCGTATCCATGGATACGCCCTTTGTATGTCAGGCTTGCGGCTCGCTTGTCTTGCGGTAGCGCCTGCCATATTTCAGCTGCTGGATCAGCAGGGCTGCGACGATCAGCACCAGCCCGATGGGGGTGGCCGGGTGGATGGTTTCGCCGATCAACAGGTTGAGCAGCACCAGGGAGGCAAACGGCGAGATGAAGATAAGGTTGCTGATGGGCGCCGTGTTGGTGGCATGGCGCAGCGCCATCAGCCAGAGCACGAAACCGAAACCCATCTCGAACAGCCCCACATAGATGGCGCCGGCCCATCCCTGCCAGGCGGTCATGGCGAAGTCGGAGAGCAGCCAGGTCGCGGCGACGATGAAGGGCAGGCTGATGAGGAAGCCGAGCAGCAGGCTGACGACGGGATCCCCCTGATTGCGGGTGTTGAGGATCCAGTAGCCGGCCCAGATGAGGGTCGAGACCAGGGCCAGCGTCACCCCGATCGGGCTGTCGAACTGCAGGCCGAACACATCCCCCCTGGTGGCGATCACCAGGGCCCCGAAGTAACCGAGCACGATGGCGACCCCGTCGCGGCGGCGCAGCGTCTGACCGAGGAAGGGGACGGCCAGCAGGCTGAGGGTGATGGCCCAGGTGTAGTTGAGGGTCTGGGCCTGCTGGGCCGGCAGTAGGTCATAGGCCTTGAACAGCAGCAGGTAATAAAGGAAGGGATTCAAGGCCCCCAGCGCCAGATAGTAGAGGGGGCGGCCCTTGATGTAGCCGAGCAGTAGCGGCAGTTTGCCCTGGTAGGCTACGATCACCCCCAGCGTCAGGGTGGAGGTACAGGCCGCGACCAGCAGCAGTTGAACCGGCTCGAAGTAGGCAAGGGAGATCTTGAAGGCGCTGGCGACCGTCGACCAGAGGGCGACGGCGCAGAGCCCGTACTGGTAGGCTTTTTTCTGATTCTTGAGCATAGGGATGACTCCGCAGACAGAGGCGAGGACGCAGTCTATCAGCCCGTTTGCAACATTGTCGTTACCGGTTTTCGAGGGGGGAGCGAGGATGCGCCACGAGATCCATCCGCCACACAAAATTGCGCACAATCTGTCCGCCTTCTCTTGCGTGAATTGAAAAAATCCGTATAATCCCCTCCGCTTGCCCATGAGGCAGCCAGACGATATGTCTGCTTGCTGAGCTTCCCGTTTACGTGTCGCCAGCCATACAGTCCTCCCGATATGGGAGGAAACGTGAAAAATCGCACCTCTGGCGGGAGTAATCTCGGTCGGGCGGTGTTGGTTTATGTTCTTTTATCTATTGGAGCTCTGTCAATGCAGAACCAAAGAATCCGTATCCGCCTGAAGGCTTTTGATCATCGCCTGATCGATCAATCCACTGCGGAAATCGTTGAAACTGCAAAGCGCACCGGCGCGCAGGTTCGCGGTCCTATCCCGCTGCCGACTCGCAAAGAGCGTTTCACCGTTCTGATCTCCCCGCACGTCAACAAGGACGCGCGTGATCAGTACGAGATCCGCACTCACAAGCGTCTGGTAGACATCGTTGAACCGACTGACAAGACCGTTGACGCTCTGATGCGTCTGGATCTGGCAGCTGGTGTAGACGTCCAGATCAGCCTGGGTTAATTACGGAAAGAGGTTGATAACAATGACAATCGGTCTTGTAGGTCGCAAAGTGGGTATGACTCGCATCTTCACTGAAGATGGCGTTTCTATCCCGGTGACTGTTATCGAAGTTGAAGCTAACCGTGTAACTCAGGTCAAATCTGTAGAAACCGACGGCTACAACGCTATTCAGGTTACCACTGGCTCCAAGAAAGCCAGCCGTGTGACCAAGCCGGAAGCTGGCCACTT
Organism: Aeromonas sp. FDAARGOS 1409; assembly: GCF_019048705.1. NCBI lineage: Bacteria > Pseudomonadati > Pseudomonadota > Gammaproteobacteria > Aeromonadales > Aeromonadaceae > Aeromonas > Aeromonas sp. FDAARGOS 1409. The sequence continues at coordinate 1,117,464 of NZ_CP077395.1, read as the reverse complement.
CGCCAAAGCTGGTGTAGAAGCCGGTCGCGGTCTGTGGGAATTCCGCCTGAACAACGGTGAAACCTTCACTGTTGGTAGCGAGCTGAAAGTAGATCTTCTCGCTGACGTTAAGCTGGTAGACGTTACCGGCACATCCAAGGGTAAAGGTTTTGCCGGTACTGTTAAACGCTGGAACTTCCGCACCCAGGATATGACCCACGGTAACTCCCTGTCCCACCGTGTACCTGGCTCCATCGGTCAAAACCAGACCCCGGGCCGTGTATTCAAGGGCAAGAAGATGGCTGGTCACATGGGTGCTGAGCGTGTAACGACTCAGAACCTGGAACTGGTTCGTGTTGACGCTGAACGCAACCTGCTGCTCATCAAAGGCGCAGTACCGGGTGCAACCAACGGCAACGTGATCGTCAAACCTGCCGTCAAAGCGTAACGTCTGAGGAGATAGTAATGGAATTGGTAATGAAAGACGCCAAGAGCGCTCTTGAAGTTTCCGAGACTACCTTCGGGCGCGAATTCAACGAAGCTCTGGTTCACCAGGTTGTCGTTGCATATGCCGCTGGTGCCCGTCAGGGTACTCGTGCGCAGCTGACTCGCTCTGAAGTGTCTGGTGGCGGCAAAAAGCCGTGGCGTCAGAAGGGTACTGGTCGTGCCCGTGCTGGCTCCATCCGTTCGCCCATCTGGCGTTCCGGTGGTGTGACCTTTGCTGCTAAGCCGCAAGATCACAGCCAGAAAGTAAACAAGAAGATGTACCGCGGCGCTATCCGTAGCATCCTGTCCGAGCTGGTACGTCAAGAGCGCCTGATCGTTGTTGAGAAGTTCGGCATCGAAGCGCCGAAGACCAAAGAACTGATCGCCAAGCTGAAAGAAATGGAACTGACTGACGTTCTGATCGTGACTGCTGAAGTCGATGAGAACCTGTTCCTGGCTGCTCGTAACCTGTACAAGGTCGACGTGCGTGACGTTGCCGGTATCGACCCGGTCAGCCTGATCGCTTTCGACAAGGTTCTGATGACTGCTGACGCAGTTAAGCAAATCGAGGAGATGCTGGCATGATCCGTGAAGAGCGTCTGCTGAAAGTTCTGAAGGCTCCGCACATCTCTGAAAAGAGCACCATGGTCGCAGAAAAGCAGAACACTATCGTGTTCAAAGTTGCTGTTGATGCCACCAAGGCGGAAGTCAAAGCTGCAGTTGCGAAACTGTTCGAGGTCGAAGTTGAGACCGTCCGTACCCTGAACATGAAGGGTAAGACCAAGCGCGCAGGTGCACGCGTAGGCCGTCGTTCCGATTGGAAAAAGGCTTATGTGACCCTGAAAGCTGGTCAGGACATCGACTTCATGGGCGCAGCCGAGTAAGAGGAGTTCTGAAAAATGGCAATCGTTAAGTGCAAGCCTACTTCTCCGGGCCGCCGCCACGTCGTCAAGATCGTCAACCAAGAGCTGTACAAGGGTAAGCCCTTCGCAGCCCTGCTGGACAAGAAAGACAAGACCGGTGGTCGTAACAACAACGGTCGTATCACCACTCGCCACATCGGCGGTGGTCACAAGCAACACTACCGTCTGATCGACTTCAAGCGCGACAAAGACGGCATTCCGGCCAAAGTTGAGCGTCTGGAATACGATCCTAACCGTACCGCAAACATCGCCCTGGTGCTGTATGCAGACGGTGAGCGTCGTTACATCCTGGCTCCGAAAGGCCTGAAAGCTGGTGATGCAATCGCCTCTGGTGCTGATGCTGCCATCAAGGTGGGTAACACCCTGCCGATGCGCAACATTCCGGTCGGTTCTACCGTTCACGCCGTCGAGATGAAGCCTGGTAAAGGTGCCCAGCTGGCTCGTTCCGCTGGTACTTTCATCCAGATCCTGGCTCGTGAAGGTAACTATGTAACTCTGCGTCTGCGTTCCGGCGAAGTACGTAAAGTTCTGGCCGAGTGCCGCGCTACCATCGGTGAAGTGGGTAACTCCGAGCACATGCTGCGTCAACTGGGTAAAGCCGGTGCAAACCGCTGGCGTGGTATTCGTCCGACCGTTCGCGGTATGGCGATGAACCCGGTTGATCACCCGCACGGTGGTGGTGAGGGTCGTAACAAGGGCATGCAGCCTGTGTCCCCATGGGGCCAGAAGGCTAAGGGCTTCAAGACCCGTAAGAACAAGCGTACCGACAAGTACATCGTACGTCGTCGTAACAAGTAATTGTTAACATAGAGGAATCACCATGCCACGTTCTCTCAAGAAGGGTCCATTTATCGACCTGCACTTGCTGAAGAAGGTAGAGAAAGCGGTGGAAAGCGGGGATAAAAAGCCGGTTAAGACCTGGTCCCGTCGTTCAATGATCATCCCGAACATGATCGGTTTGACCATCGCTGTCCATAATGGTCGTCAGCACGTTCCGGTTTTCGTTACCGAAGAAATGATCGGTCACAAACTGGGTGAATTCGCACCGACTCGTACTTATCGCGGCCATGCTGCTGATAAGAAGGCTAAGAAGCGCTAAGGGATAAATGATGGAAGCTATCGCTAAACACCGTTATGCCCGTACTTCTGCCCAGAAAGCTCGTCTGGTAGCCGATCAAGTACGTGGTCTGTCCGTAGACAAGGCTCTGAACATCCTGACCTTCAGCCCGAAAAAGGCTGCTGTTCTGGTGAAGAAAGTGCTGGAATCTGCCATTGCCAACGCTGAGCACAACGAAGGTGCCGATATCGACACCCTGCGTGTTGCCACCATCATGGTAGACGAAGGTCCCTCCATGAAGCGCATCCGCCCGCGTGCCAAAGGTCGCGCGGATCGTATCCTCAAGCGTACCGCTCACATCACTGTAGTGGTATCCGACGCTAAGGCTGGGAGATAAGCAATGGGTCAGAAAGTACATCCTAATGGCATTCGCCTGGGTATTACCAAGCCTTGGAATTCTACCTGGTTCGCGAACACCAAAGACTTCGCTGACAACCTGTACAGCGATTTCCAAGTACGCCAGTTCCTGACCAAGGAGCTGAAAAACGCTTCCTTGTCCAAGATCACCATCGAGCGTCCGGCCAAGAGCATCCGTGTGACCATTCACACCGCTCGTCCGGGTGTCGTGATCGGCAAGAAAGGCGAAGACGTTGAGAAACTGCGCAAAGCCGTAGCCGCTATTGCTGGCGTGCCTGCTCAGATCAACATTTCCGAAGTCCGCAAGCCGGAGCTGGATGGCAAACTGGTTGCCGACAGCATCACTTCTCAGCTGGAACGTCGCGTAATGTTCCGTCGCGCCATGAAGCGCGCCGTACAGAACGCCATGCGTCTGGGTGCCAAGGGCATCAAGGTAGAAGTATCCGGTCGTCTGGGCGGCGCTGAAATCGCGCGTACCGAATGGTACCGTGAAGGTCGTGTGCCCCTGCACACCCTGCGTGCCGACATCGACTATGCAACTTCTGAAGCCCACACCACTTACGGTGTGATCGGCGTCAAAGTTTGGATCTTCAAGGGCGAAGTTCTGGGTGGTCTGGCTGCAGTCAATGCTGCCGCTGCTCAAGAGCAAGCTCCTGCAAAGCCCAAGCGTGACAACAAGCGCCGCGCTGCTAAGTAAGGAGATTCGGTAAATGTTGCAACCTAAGCGTACTAAATTCCGCAAGACCCACAAGGGTCGTAACCGCGGTCTGGCCAATGCCGGTAACGAAGTATCCTTCGGTACCTTTGGCCTGAAGGCGACATCTCGTGGTCAGCTGACTGCTCGTCAAATCGAAGCAGCCCGTCGTGCCATGACCCGTCACGTTAAGCGTCAAGGCAAGATCTGGATCCGTGTGTTCCCGGACAAGCCCATCACCGAAAAGCCCCTCGAAGTTCGTATGGGTAAAGGTAAGGGTAACGTGGAATACTGGGTTTGCCCGATCCAGCCTGGCAAGGTTCTGTACGAGATGGATGGTGTACCTGAGGCTCTGGCGCGTGAAGCGTTTGCCCTGGCCGCAGCTAAGCTGTCCGTTCAGACCACTTTCGTAATTAAGACGGTGATGTGATGAAAGCCCAAGATCTGCGTCAAAAGAGCGTCGAAGAACTGAACCAGGAGCTGCTGGGTCTGCTGCGTGAGCAATTCAACATGCGCATGCAAGCTTCCACCGGCCAACTGGCTCAGACTCACACTCTGAAACAAGTGCGTCGTGACGTCGCACGTATCAAGACTGTACTGACTGAGAAGGCAGGTGCGTAATGACTGACAAGATCCGTACTCTGCAAGGTCGTGTAATCAGCGACAAGATGGACAAGTCCATCACCGTCGCCATCGAGCGCAAGGTAAAGCACCCGATCTACGGTAAGATCATCAAGCGCACTACCAAGCTGCACGTGCATGACGAGAACAACGAGTGCAAGGCTGGCGACCTCGTGGAAATCCGCGAGTGCCGCCCGCTGTCCAAGACCAAGTCCTGGACCCTGGTTGCTGTCGTAGAAAAGGCCTAATTCGGTACTTTCTAGCCCAAACGGCCCCCCATCGGGGCCGTTTGTTTTTTAGGCTACCTTTTCAAAAACAGCTGTGTTATAGTTTCGCGCCTTTTGAAGGCAGCCAGATCCCATCAGGGATAAGAAGTAAACAAAGCGGAGCACTAAGATGATCCAGATGCAAAGTATGCTGGGTGTTGCCGACAACTCCGGCGCTCGCAGTGTAATGTGTATTAAGGTTCTGGGTGGTTCGCACCGCCGTTACGCCGGCATCGGCGACATCATCAAGGTTTCCATCAAGGAAGCCATTCCTCGCGGTAAAGTGAAGAAAGGTGATGTGTATAACGCGGTGGTCGTACGCACCCGTAAAGGCGTTCGTCGTCCGGACGGCTCTGTCATCCGTTTCGACAACAATGCGGCTGTGTTGCTTAACAACAACCAACAGCCAATCGGTACTCGTATTTTTGGCCCGGTGACCCGTGAACTCCGTAACGAGAAGTTCATGAAGATTGTGTCCCTGGCACCCGAAGTACTGTAAGGAGTCGAACGATGGCAGCTAAAATCCGTCGCGAAGACGAAGTAATTGTTCTTACCGGCAAAGACAAGGGCAAGCGTGGCAAAGTCACTCAAGTTCTGATTGCCAAAGGTAAGGTAATCGTGGAAGGCATCAACCAGGTGAAGAAACACCAGAAGCCGGTACCCGCACTGGGTCAGGCTGGCGGTATCGTCACCAAAGAAGCCCCCATCGATGTATCTAACGTAGCGCTGTTCAACTCTGCCACTGGCAAGGCTGACCGCGTTGGTTTCCGGATTGAAGACGGCAAGAAAGTCCGTTTCTTCAAATCCACCGGCGAACTTGTGAAGTAATTGGAGTTTAACGATGGCGAAACTGCATGATTACTACAAATCCGATGTAGTAAATGAACTGACCAAGCAGTTCGGTTACAAGACTATCATGCAAGTCCCTCGGATCGAGAAAATCACCCTGAACATGGGTGTTGGTGAAGCGATCTCTGACAAGAAGTTGCTGGAAAATGCCGCTGCCGACATGGCTGCCATTTCCGGTCAGAAACCGCTGATCACCAAAGCACGCAAATCTGTTGCGGGCTTCAAGATTCGTGAAGGCTACCCGATAGGTTGTAAAGTAACCCTGCGTGGCGAGCGTATGTGGGAGTTCCTGGAACGGCTGATTTGCATCTCCGTACCGCGTATCCGTGACTTCCGTGGTCTGAACGCCAAGGCGTTCGATGGCCGTGGTAACTACTCCATGGGCGTGCGTGAGCAAATCATCTTCCCGGAAATCGACTATGACAAGGTCGATCGCGTCCGTGGTCTGGATATCACCATCACCACTTCCGCGAATACCGACGAAGAAGGCCGTGCTCTGCTGGCTGCCTTTAACTTCCCATTCCGCAAGTAAGGTTAGGGTTATGGCTAAAACATCCATGAAAGCGCGCGAAGCTAAGCGTGCGAAGCTGGCAGCCAAATACGCTACCAAGCGTACCGAGCTGAAAGCTATCATCGTTGATATGAACGCTTCTGAAGAAGCGCGTTGGGACGCTGTCTTGCAACTGCAACAGCTGCCCCGTGATTCCAGTCCGTCCCGCCAGCGTAACCGTTGCAATATTACTGGTCGTCCGCACGGTTTCCTGCGCAAGTTTGGCCTGTCCCGCATCAAGGTGCGTGAGCATGCCATGAAGGGCGAAATTCCGGGCCTCAAAAAGGCCTCTTGGTAAGAATCTCGGGAGTTAGACTATGAGCATGCAAGATCCGATCGCGGATATGCTGACCCGCATCCGTAACGGTCAGGCGGCGAGCAAAGTTGCGGTTTCCATGCCTTCTTCCAAGCTGAAAGTGGCTATCGCCAAAGTGCTGAAAGAAGAAGGTTACATCGCTGGCTACAACGTAGCTGGTGACGTGAAGCCGGAACTGGAAATCGAACTGAAGTATTTCCAGGGCAAGCCGGTTGTAGAACTGATCCAACGCGTGAGCCGTCCCGGCCTGCGTATTTACAAGCGCACTACTGATCTGCCGAAAGTCATGGGCGGTCTCGGTGTTGCTATCGTGTCCACGTCTAAAGGTGTGATGACCGACCGTGCTGCCCGCAAGGCAAGCATGGGTGGTGAGATCATCTGCTACGTCGCTTAATAGGAGGTCGGAAATGTCTCGCGTTGCTAAGGCACCCGTCACTATTCCTGCTGGCGTAGAGGTGACTCTGAACGGTCAGGAACTGTCCATCAAAGGTGGTAAAGGTTCCCTGGTTCGTTCCATCCACGCCGGTGTAGAAGTGACCAAAGAAGACAATGTACTGAAGTTCGCCCCGCGCGACGGCATCGCTGGTGCTGACGCTCAGGCCGGTACTGCCCGTGCATTGGTCAACAACATGGTAGTCGGTGTTACCCAAGGCTTCGAGCGCAAGCTGCAGCTGGTTGGTGTAGGTTACAAAGCCTCCATCAAGGGCAATGCTGTTGCGCTGGCACTGGGCTTCTCTCACCCGGTAGAGCATGCGCTGCCGGCTGGTGTCACCGCTGAATGTCCGTCCGCCACCGAAATCGTTCTGCGTGGTGTGGACAAGCAGCTGGTTGGCCAAGTCGCCGCCGATATCCGTGCTTACCGCGCTCCGGAGCCCTACAAGGGCAAGGGTGTACGCTATGCCAACGAGCAAGTGCGTACTAAAGAAGCTAAGAAGAAGTAAGGTAACACTATGGACAAGAAAGCAGCTCGTCTCCGTCGTGCTACTCGTGCTCGGAAAAAGATGCAGGAACTGGGAGCTACCCGTCTGGTTGTTCACCGTACCCCGCGTCATATCTATGCGCAGGTTATTGCAGCCAACGGTTCCGAAGTTCTGGCCTCTGCTTCCACAGTAGAGAAGGCCATCAGTGAAGCTCTGAAATACACCGGTAACGCAGATGCTGCTACCGCTGTAGGTAAAGCAATCGCTGAGCGTGCCATTGCCAAAGGCGTTCAGAACGTATCTTTCGATCGTTCCGGTTTCAAGTATCACGGTCGTGTAGCCGCTCTGGCTGCCGCTGCTCGTGACGCTGGTCTTCAGTTCTAAGCTAGGAGTCGAAGATGGCTAAAGTCGAATCTCAAGCCGGCGAACTGCAAGAAAAGCTCATTGCAGTAAACCGTGTTTCGAAAACTGTTAAAGGTGGTCGTATCATGTCCTTCACCGCGTTGACCGTGGTGGGTGATGGTAACGGCCGTGTAGGTTACGGTTACGGTAAGGCTCGTGAAGTTCCGGCCGCCATTCAAAAGGCGATGGAACAGGCTAAGCGTAACCTGAGCAAGGTTGAACTGAACAACGGCACTCTGCACCACCCGGTGCGTGGTGTTCACTCTGGTTCCACCGTGTTCATGAAGCCGGCCTCCCAAGGTACAGGTATCATCGCAGGCGGCGCTATGCGTGCCGTGCTGGAAGTTGCCGGTATCCACAACGTGCTGGCCAAGACCTACGGTTCCACCAACCCGATCAACGTTGTTCGCGCAACTGTCGACGCTCTGGTTCACGGTCAATCACCGGAACAGATCGCTGCCAAGCGTGGTCTGCGCGTTGAAGAAATTCTGGGGTAATGCGACATGGCTAACACTGTAAAAGTAACTCAAACTCGCAGCTCTATCGGCCGTCTGCCAAAGCACAAGGCGACTCTGCGTGGTCTGGGTCTGCGTCGCATTGGTCACACCGTTGAGCTGGAAGATACTCCCTGCGTACGCGGTATGATCAACCAGGTTTATTACATGGTTAAGGTGGAGGGCTAAGCATGCGTCTGAATACTCTGTCTCCGGCCGCTGGTTCCAAGCGTGTTAAGCACCGTCCGGGCCGTGGTATCGGTTCTGGTCTGGGCAAGACTGGTGGTCGTGGTGTGAAAGGTCAAACTTCTCGTTCCGGTGGCGGTAAAGTCCGCAACGGTTTCGAGGGTGGCCAGATGCCTTTGAAAATCCGTCTGCCGAAGTTCGGTTTCTTCTCTCGCAAATCTTTGGTTTCTGCCGAAGTGCGCCTGAATGAAATCGCCCTGGTAGAAGGTGATGTGGTCGACGTGAGCACTCTGAAGCAAGCCGGTGTGATTACCAAAAACATCGTGTTCGCTAAAGTTGTTCTGTCTGGCAACATTGACCGTGCTGTGACCGTTCGTGGTCTGTCCGTCACCAAAGGTGCACGTGCAGCCATCGAGGCCGCTGGCGGTAAAATCGAGGAATAATCAGTACAATGGCTAAGAAACCAGGATTGGATGTTAAAGCACAAGGTGGTCTGAGTGAATTGAAGAGCCGTCTGCTCTTCGTTCTCGGGGCAATTATCGTGTTCCGTGCAGGCTCTTATGTGCCGATCCCTGGTATTGACGCCGCCGTACTGGCCGAGTTGTTCCAACAACAGAAGGGCACCATCATTGAGATGTTCAACATGTTCAGTGGTGGTGCACTCTCGCGTGCTTCTATTCTTGCGCTGGGGATCATGCCGTACATTTCGGCCTCGATCATTATCCAGCTGCTGACTGTGGTCCATCCCGCTCTTGCTGAACTCAAGAAAGAGGGTGAATCCGGCCGTCGCAAGATTAGCCAATATACCCGTTGGGGCACGCTGGTTTTGGGAACGTTCCAGGCCATTGGTATTGCAACCGGCTTGCCGAATATGATGCAAGGACTCGTGACTCATCCGGGTTTGGGCTTCTATTTCACAGCCGTTGTGAGTCTGGTCACCGGTACCATGTTCTTGATGTGGTTGGGTGAGCAGATTACCGAGCGTGGGATTGGTAATGGTATCTCGTTGATTATCTTCACAGGTATCGTTGCCGGTCTGCCTCATGCCATTGGCGCTACGGCCGAACAGGCACGTCAAGGGGAATTGCACATCCTGCTGTTGTTGTTGCTGGGCTTGATTGTTTTCGCAGTGACTTACTTTGTGGTGTTCGTGGAGCGTGGTCAGCGTCGTATCGTCGTGAACTATGCCAAGCGTCAACAAGGCCGCCAGGTATTCGCCGCGCAAAGCACACACCTGCCGTTGAAAGTGAATATGGCCGGTGTGATTCCTGCGATTTTCGCATCCAGCATCATCCTCTTCCCTGGGACCATCACCTCTTGGTTTGGTCAGGGCGAGGGCAAGATCGCTGATATCCTGCAACAGGTCTCTATGGTCCTGCAGCCGGGTCAGCCCTTGTATGAGATGCTTTATGCAGCAGCCATTATCTTCTTCTGTTTCTTCTATACCGCGCTGGTGTTCAACCCCCGCGAGACAGCAGATAACCTGAAGAAGAGTGGAGCCTTTATCCCGGGGATCCGCCCGGGCGAGCAGACAGCACGTTACATCGATAAGGTTATGACTCGCCTGACATTGGCAGGTGCGCTCTATATAACCTTTATCTGTCTGGTACCCCAGTTCCTGATGACTGCCTGGAACGTACAGTTCTACTTCGGTGGCACCTCGCTGCTGATTATCGTGGTAGTTATCATGGACTTCATGGCTCAGGTACAAACCCATATGATGTCTCATCAATATGGCGACGTCCTGAGGAAGGCCAACCTGAAGGGCTACGGCCGCTAAAGGTCGGCGTAGTTACGGAGTTAAGCAATGAAAGTTCGTGCTTCCGTTAAGGCAATCTGCCGTAACTGCAAAATCATCAAGCGTCACGGTGTGGTGCGTGTGATTTGCAGCGAGCCAAAGCATAAACAGCGCCAAGGCTAATTTTTTACGGTTAGTACTTGCAACAAATAGTTGTGCTGGCTAATATAGCCAGCCAACTTTTGTTGTGTATTGGTTGACCGCCACGTATCCGCTCACGGGCTTTGTGGTGGTCGTAATCTACTATATGTAGGAGTGAATAGTGGCCCGTATCGCTGGCATTAACATTCCTGACCATAAGCATGCAGTCATTGCACTGACTGCTATTTATGGCGTCGGTCGTACCCGCTCCAAGGCCATCTGTGCCGCAGCCGGTATCGCTGAGAATGTGAAAATTAAAGACCTGGACGAAACTCAGATCGAGAGTCTGCGTGAACAAGTAGGTAAATTCACCGTTGAAGGTGACCTGCGTCGTCAGATTTCCATGAACATCAAGCGATTGATGGATCTGGGTTGCTACCGTGGTTTGCGTCACCGTCGTAGCCTGCCTGTTCGTGGTCAACGTACCAAGACCAACGCTCGTACCCGTAAGGGTCCGCGCAAGGCTATCAAGAAGTAACGGGAAGGTAGAAAATGGCTAAAACTCCGACTCGTGCTCGCAAGCGCGTTAAAAAGCAAGTGAGCGACGGTATTGCGCACGTTCATGCATCTTTCAACAACACAATCGTGACCATTACTGACCGTCAGGGCAATGCTCTGTCATGGGCTACCTCCGGTGGTTCAGGTTTCCGTGGTTCCCGTAAGTCCACTCCGTTTGCTGCCCAGGTAGCAGCTGAGCGTGCTGGTGAGATCGCCAAAGAATACGGCGTGAAGAACCTGGAAGTCATGGTCAAAGGTCCGGGTCCCGGTCGTGAGTCTTCCATCCGCGCTCTGAACGCGGCTGGTTTCCGCATCACTAATATTACTGATGTGACTCCGATCCCGCACAACGGTTGTCGTCCTCCCAAGAAGCGCCGCGTGTAACGCTGGTAGCTACTTGGTCTAGGATTGTTGGAGAAAGAAGATGGCAAGATATATCGGTCCTAAGCTTAAGCTTAGCCGTCGTGAGGGCACCGACCTCTTCCTGAAGTCTGGTGTTCGTGCGATTGATTCTAAGTGCAAGATTGACACCGTTCCTGGTCAGCACGGTGCGCGTAAAGCGCGTCTGTCCGACTACGGTGTACAACTGCGCGAGAAACAAAAAGTACGTCGTATCTACGGCGTGCTGGAAAAACAGTTCCGCAACTACTACCGCGACGCTGCCCGTCAAAAGGGTAACACCGGTGAAAACCTGTTGCAGCTGCTGGAAGGTCGTCTGGACAACGTCGTCTACCGCATGGGCTTCGGCGCCACTCGTGCTGAATCTCGTCAGCTGGTGAGCCACAAAGCCATCATGGTAAACGGCCGCGTTGTGAATGTTCCTTCTTTCCAGGTATCCCCTGAGGACGTGATCTGCGTTCGCGAGAAGGCTAAGAAGCAAGCGCGTATCAAAGCTTCCCTGGAAGTTGCTGGTCAGCGCGAGAAGCCGACTTGGGTAGAGGTTGACGCTGCTAAGATGGAAGGTGCCTTCAAGCGCCTGCCGGAGCGTTCCGACCTGTCTGCCGACATTAACGAACAGCTGATCGTCGAGCTTTACTCCAAGTAAAGCTAGCTTCTAAAGAGAGGACACAATGCTGGGTTCTGTAACAGATTTTCTTAAACCGCGGCTAGTTGACATCGAGCAAGTTAGCCCGACTCACGCGAAAGTGACTCTCGAGCCGCTTGAGCGTGGCTTTGGTCACACGCTGGGCAACGCCTTGCGTCGTATTTTGCTGTCATCTATGCCCGGTTGTGCAGTTACTGAAGTCGAGATCGACGGAGTACTGCACGAGTACAGCAGCAAAGAAGGTGTGCAGGAAGACATTCTTGAAATCCTGCTCAACCTGAAAGGTATCGCTGTGAAGCTGGAAGGCAAGGACGAGGTAACTCTGTCCCTGACCAAGTCTGGAACAGGCCCCGTTACCGCTGGTGATATCACTCACGGTGATGAAGTCGAGATCGTAAACCCGGAGCACGTAATCTGCCACCTGACAGGGGCCAATGCTGAGATCAGCATGCGTCTGAAAGTTCAGCGCGGTCGTGGTTATGTGCCTGCTTCTGCTCGTGTTCACAACGATGATGAAGAGCGTCCTATCGGCCGCCTGCTGCTGGACTCCGCGTTCAGTCCCATCGTTCGCATCGCCTACAATGTTGAGGCGGCACGTGTGGAACAGCGCACCGACTTGGACAAGCTGGTTATCGACATGGAGACCAATGGTACTCTGGATCCGGAAGAGGCCATCCGCCGTTCTGCCACTATCTTGGCCGAACAGCTGGAAGCCTTCGTGGATCTGCGCGATGTCAGCGTGCCCGAGAAGAAAGAAGAGAAACCCGAGTTTGATCCGATTCTGCTGCGTCCTGTCGATGATTTGGAGCTGACAGTTCGTTC
>NZ_CP077395.1:565000-1100000 GCF_019048705.1 Aeromonas sp. FDAARGOS 1409 | reverse complement strand
AGGCAAATCCGGAGACACAACACTGAGACACGAGACGAACGCACCACGGTGCGGAAGCCATTGATGCCCTGCTTCCAGGAAAAGCCTCTAAGCTTCAGATTACAAGTCATCGTACCCCAAACCGACACAGGTGGTCGGGTAGAGAATACCAAGGCGCTTGAGAGAACTCGGGTGAAGGAACTAGGCAAAATAGAACCGTAACTTCGGGAGAAGGTTCGCTCTTGTTGGTGAAGTCCCTTGCGGATGGAGCTGACGGGAGTCGCAGTGACCAGATGGCTGGGACTGTTTATCAAAAACACAGCACTCTGCAAACACGAAAGTGGACGTATAGGGTGTGACACCTGCCCGGTGCCGGAAGGTTAATTGATGGGGTTAGCGCAAGCGAAGCTCTTGATCGAAGCCCCGGTAAACGGCGGCCGTAACTATAACGGTCCTAAGGTAGCGAAATTCCTTGTCGGGTAAGTTCCGACCTGCACGAATGGTGTAACCATGGCCATGCTGTCTCCACCCGAGACTCAGTGAAATCGAATTCGCCGTGAAGATGCGGTGTACCCGCGGCTAGACGGAAAGACCCCGTGAACCTTTACTACAGCTTGGCACTGAACATTGAACCTACATGTGTAGGATAGGTGGGAGGCTTTGAAGGCGTGACGCCAGTTGCGCTGGAGCCGTCCTTGAAATACCACCCTTGTATGTTTGATGTTCTAACGCAGGGCCCTGAATCGGGCTCGCGGACAGTGCCTGGTGGGTAGTTTGACTGGGGCGGTCTCCTCCCAAAGAGTAACGGAGGAGCACGAAGGTTGGCTAATCCTGGTCGGACATCAGGAGGTTAGTGCAATGGCATAAGCCAGCTTAACTGCGAGACGGACAGGTCGAGCAGGTACGAAAGTAGGTCATAGTGATCCGGTGGTTCTGAATGGAAGGGCCATCGCTCAACGGATAAAAGGTACTCCGGGGATAACAGGCTGATACCGCCCAAGAGTTCATATCGACGGCGGTGTTTGGCACCTCGATGTCGGCTCATCACATCCTGGGGCTGAAGTCGGTCCCAAGGGTATGGCTGTTCGCCATTTAAAGTGGTACGCGAGCTGGGTTCAGAACGTCGTGAGACAGTTCGGTCCCTATCTGCCGTGGGCGTTGGATGATTGAAGGGAGTTGCTCCTAGTACGAGAGGACCGGAGTGAACGAACCTCTGGTGTTCGGGTTGTCACGCCAGTGGCACTGCCCGGTAGCTAAGTTCGGAATCGATAACCGCTGAAAGCATCTAAGCGGGAAGCGAGCCCTGAGATGAGTCATCCCTGACCCCTTGAGGGTCCTAAAGGGCCGTTGGAGACCACAACGTTGATAGGTGGGGTGTGTAAGCGCGGCGACGTGTTGAGCTAACCCATACTAATTACCCGTGAGGCTTAACCATACAACACCCAAGAAGTGTTCGAAGGCTTGTAGCAGATACCGAGAACGAACAACAAAATCAGCTTTCTTAGATTGAAGATTTTGCCTGGCGGCAATAGCGCAGTGGAACCACCTGACCCCATGCCGAACTCAGAAGTGAAACGCTGTAGCGCCGATGGTAGTGTGGCATTCGCCATGCGAGAGTAGGACACTGCCAGGCACCCAATTAAACAGCGATGTGCAAAATAACATCACTGGCTGCGAGGATGACACCTCATAGAAGCGGCACATGATTTAGCGAAAGCTAACCGAATGCGGAGCGGTAGTTCAGTCGGTTAGAATACCGGCCTGTCACGCCGGGGGTCGCGGGTTCGAGTCCCGTCCGCTCCGCCACTAATTGAAAGGCCTTCCCTGACGGGAAGGCCTTTTTGCTATCCGGCATTTGTACATGGGAATCGGGAATCAAGGGATTGCAGGCAGGGTTGCGAACTGAATCGCCCCGGCTTCTCTAGACACTTTCGAGCCGCTCGAAATATTGCTTTTCACACTCTACTGGCGATAGCCCATTGTTGAAACTGTGCCGGCGCTTGGGGTTGTAAAACATTTCAATGTAATCGAACACATCCTGCCGGGCTTCCTCGCGATCCGCATAGGTTTTACGTCGGATCCGCTCGCGTTTTAGGAGCTGGAAGAAACTCTCCGCCACCGCGTTATCATGACAATTGCCACGTCTGCTCATGCTGGCCTTAAGCCGATGATCCCGCAAAAAATCCTGCCAGTCATAGCTGCTAAACTGGCTCCCTTGGTCGGAATGAACCAGCACTTCCTGCTCCGGTCGCCGTCGCCACACCGCCATCAGTAACGCGCTGATAGCCAGCTCTCGGTCGATACGTGGCCCCATTGACCAACCAATGACTTGTCGTGAGAACAAATCCAATACCGCGGCCAGATAGAGCCAACCTTCATGGGTTCGGATATAAGTGATGTCTGTTACCCAGACCTTATTTGGCTCAGTCACATCGAACTGGCGTTCAAGATGGTTCGGTGCAACCACCGTTGGCCGGCCACCATAATGACCGGGACGGCGGCGATAACCGGTTTGTGAACGTAAACCTTCATGACGCATTAATCGCGCCACCCGGTGTTTCCCACAGGTCTCGCCCATCTCTCGCAGGTCATCCCGGATCTTGCGATAACCATAGATGCCCCCGCTTTCTAGCCAACATTGCTTGATCTGGCCAAGAAGGCGTTGGTCTTCCAGGGCTCGGGCAGATAAAGGCTGGTGCTGCCAGGCGTAATAACCGCTCGGGTGGACATTCATCATCCGACACAGTCTGCGGATGGGATGTGCGGACGCGTGCTCCCGGATGAAGGCGTACCTTACCCTGACAGCTTGGCAAAGTACGCGGCGGCCTTTTTTAAGATATCTCGCTCATCGGTGACGCGACGCAGTTCAGCCTTGAGGCGCCGAATTTCGGCTTGCTGGCTGGAGTCATCCTGTTGCTGCGCTTCGGGTTGGCTGTAGCGTTTGATCCAGACATAAAGACTGTGGCTGGAAATACCAAGTCGTTCAGCGACCTCTGCTACTGGGTAATTGCGCTCAGTCACCTGCTTGACGGCTGCCAGTTTGAATTCTTCTGTGTAACGTTGCTGCTTGCTCATAACACCTCCTGATTGACCTCAGTTTGAGGCTCTTGAGGTGTCTAGGAAAGTAGGGGCGATTCAACCAGCAAGAGATCGGTCTTGCCAAGTTGTCGGGATGGGGTTGTGAACTTTTGCTGGTGTGTTGAAGGTGCTGGCCCGGGAGGCTGTGTCCTGCGCATTGGAACCTGTGATCTCCAATGAAGATGGGTATGCCTGACGTAGGCATAAAAGGGCAGGCAAAAGAAAAGGGGACGGCGTCTGCCGTCCCCTCAAGTCATTTCGTCCAGTCCATGAACTGCCATGCTCCCTGCAATCCTTGACTCTATCCTTTCCTTTGGAATTTCCCCTTCCCAATCCGTTGGGGTGTCCTGTGGCCTTCCTAGCCTGGCAATCGATCCTGATTGCTTCACCCTCTCCATCCTGGAGGTGTCCGTTACCACATCCCGTGGTGTTCCTTGCGTCTTCCTGACAGATAACCACCCTGGCTATCTCGCTTCATCCTGAAGCTGTTCCTGACCGCATCTTGCGGCGTCCTTTCGTCCTTGCGAGTGACTGTCCTTGCCACTCAGCCTCTTCCTGAGGTGTCCTGAGACCGCATCCTGCAGTTGTCCTGTCGCTCCCTGTGATGACTATCCAAGTCATCGGCCTCATCCCGAGGTGTTCCTGATCCACGTCCTGTGGATTATTCCCTGTTTATTCGCCGTTCCTGCATCCTGCCGAACCGGCTCGTCCTTGTGAGACCCATAGTAAGGCAATCGTGTACATGTACAAGGCGGGCAAGGCGACAGGCGCAGGCCGCGGTGTGAATCACTCGTCCATACCCAAGCTTATTATTTATTTATATCAATAACTTAGTTGGTTTCTTTGGAAAGTATATCCCGCCCGGGATGGCTTTGCGTACGGTTCAACACTGAGGGGTCTTACAGGGGGAATGGCAGATCTCTCACAACCAAAAATCGGCAGGAAAACGATGGTACAGAAGGTTCAATCAGAGGTGCAAGAGTTAAAAATTAATTGAATAGTTATGTCTGAAAAACAAGCAAAAGCCGAGACCAGGCTCGGCTTTTCATCATGTGTTCTGAGTGTTTCTCAGCTGACCCGGGTGCCCGGCGCCGGGTATGCCTTGCGCAGTGACTCGGGAGCCAGCACTTCCAGATCGCCGCTCATGTTGTTCAGCCAGGAGCGGAACTCGGGCGTATCCTGCACTTCGGTCTCCACCACCACGCTGCGCTTGTCGTAGCGGGTCATGCGCGGATTGTGCCCAGGGATCTGCCCGTCGATCAGGGTAGGGCAGTTGGCATCGATACGGCCGACGAAGCGGATCGGGCCGCTGACGTCCTGATAACCCTGGTCGCGGATCAGCTTCTGGATGTTGAAATCCTTCGGCTGGGTCGCGCTGAAGTTGGTCAGCTCCACGTTCTTGATGTGATCGAACGGAATGCCATAGACCTTGGGATCCAGCTCGGACAGGGTGCAGAGCAGGATGGGGCCGTCGGACTGGTTCAGGATCCCGAGCGGGTTGATGCGGTCGTAGCAGAGCCACACGGTGCGCTCCTTGATGACGCGCTGGATCTCGGCGCTGAACTTGCGACCGCGCCAGAGGGCGTCGCGGATCAGGGTGCTGCGGCGGATTTCCGGGTTGCCGGCAAACGGACGCGGCGACTGATGCACGCTCTCCAGCCAGCGCTCGGCCAGTTCGCTCTGGCTGTCGCGGATCACCTGGCCGGCCTTGTCGACCAGCGGGTTCAATTCGGTCAGCACGCTCGCCGGCAGCAGTTGGCTCGCCTGATCGCTCCAGGTCTTCAGGGCCACTGCCAGAGAGAGCGGCATGATGTTGGCAAAATCGTTGAGGCCATGGCGCTCGAAGCACCAGCCATGGGGTTTGCTGCGTTCATCAGAGGTGAGGTCGAACAGCCCCATGCCGGACATCTCTTCCAGGTCCCGTTGCACGGTACGGAGACTGACGTGAATGCCTTCCTCTTCCAGTTTTACCTG
The DNA here is from genome assembly GCF_019048705.1 of Aeromonas sp. FDAARGOS 1409. NCBI lineage: Bacteria > Pseudomonadati > Pseudomonadota > Gammaproteobacteria > Aeromonadales > Aeromonadaceae > Aeromonas > Aeromonas sp. FDAARGOS 1409. The sequence goes on along the minus strand of NZ_CP077395.1, from coordinate 1,094,969 downwards.
GAGCTGGCTGGCGGTCAGCTTGTAAGGGCGGTGCGGGATGCAACGCGCCAAGGTCAGTTGTCGTAACAGCTTCTTACTCATGGTGCATGCCTTCACTGGTTTAGCGTTGAGTGTATCCTAGCCATGGCCTGCGACAGTCTATGTCGCAAGTTTTGCTGCGACAACTGTCGCCATTTTCATACAAAATTTCGTAAGGTGATGATAAATAAAGTAAAAAATGAGATTTGAAGGTCTGTTTGGGGCTTTTTTTTGCTGAGATTAAGCCTCGGCAGGATTGTCGCCATCCTGATGGCAGAGGGGGGAATGGGGTCCGGAGCGTATCGAGAGGGGGAAATGCGGTGAGGCACCAGCCCTCACCGCCAGGGGTCATCAGGCCAGCCAGGACCAGGCAGACTTGGTGATGGCCGCACCTATCATGTAGCCGAATACCGCGATTGCGGCGATGCCGGCCACGAGTTTCTGGCCGCGGGCCGGCCGCTTGAGCGCCATGACGCCGAGACCTATGTAGACCACCAGGGCGATCAGCTTGCCCATCAGCCAGGGCTGCTGACCTGGGTTCATCTGCAGGCTCACCGCCAACAGGATCCCGAACAGCAACAGGAAGGTGTCGTTGATATGGGGCAGGATCTTCAGCCACTTCTGCTGCAACCGCTCGCTGCCGCCGAGCGCCAGGCTCCAGCGGTAGACGAACAGCAGCAGGCTGACCAGGGCCAGGGTCATGTGCAGGTGTTTGAGCATGGGGTAATAGGCAATCATATTGCTTCCTTGTCGTTGTCGGGCAGACCGCTGTTCCAGTTGTGGGCGTGGGTACGCTCCTGCCCTTCCTGATCGTCTTGCAGCAGGTCGGAGAGGATTTCGCGGTATTGCAGGCTCTTGTTGATATAGGTGTGTTCGTCGTCCAGGTAGTTGACCTGTTCCCGCAGCAGCCGGTTGTCATACTGCTTGAACATCTGCCCGGCCCGCCAGGCCTGGTTGGCCCGGAATCCCAGCTGCGTCAGGGCCTCGACTCCGAGATCCACCGCCGACCCCAGGGTTTCCCGGTACACGCTGTCGATCCCGTGGCGCAGGATCTCGTGGGCGTGGGGCCTGTCCTGGGCACGGGCCAGGATCCTGAGATGCGGGAAGTGTTTCTTCACCATCTCGATCACCGCGAGAGAGGTGGCCGGATCGTTGATGGAGAGCACCAGCAGCTTGGCCTTGTGGGCGCCGGCGGCGTGCAGCAGGTCGAGCCGGCTGGCATCGCCGTAGAATACCTGATAGCCGTACTTGCGCAGCATCTCGATCTGGCTGGCGTCCTGCTCGAGTATGGTGGTGCCGATGCCATGGCCGTGCAGCAGGCGCCCCACTATCTGACCGAAGCGGCCGAAGCCGGCAATGATGACAGGGTGCTCCACCAGTTCCGGCTGCTCGTGCTCCGGCTGGTCCTCCCGATTTCGATAGTCGAACCAGGGCTGGATCACCCTGTCGTTCAGGATCAGCAAGAGCGGTGTCAGCGCCATGGAGAGCGCCACCACCAGGGTCAGCAGGGAGATGGTCTCCCCCGGCAGCACCTTGTTCTGGGCGGCGAACGAGAACAGCACGAAGGCGAATTCCCCCCCCTGGGCCAGGGCCAGGGCAAAGGTCCAGCGCTGGCTGGGGGAGATACGGATGATGAGGCCGAGCCCCATCAGCACACCCCATTTCAATACCATCAGGCCAATCACCAGGGTCGGGATGAGCAGGGGATGGGCGGCAAACAGGCTGAAGTCGATGCCGGCCCCCACCGACATGAAGAAGAGGCCGAGCAGCAGCCCCTTGAACGGCTCTATGTCCGCCTCCAGCTCGTGGCGGTATTCGCTGTCGGCCAGCACCACGCCGGCGAGGAAGGAGCCGAGGGCAGGGGAGAGGCCCACCGACTCCATCAGCACGGCGATGGCGATCACCAGCAGCAGGGCGGCGGCGACGAAGATCTCCCGCATGTGGGCCTCTGCGATGGCGCGGAACACGGGCCGCATCAGGTAGTGACCCCCCAGCACTATGCCGGCGATGGCGGCCACCACCAGCAGACCATGTTGCCAGCCCGCCAGTTCGGGGCCGCCGCCGCTGGCCACGGGCGCGATGGCGAGCAGCGGCAGTATGGCCAGGATGGGGATGACGGCGATGTCCTGGAACAGCAGCACCGCAAAGCCGGATCGGCCGCTCTCGCTCTGCATCAGCCTGCGCTCCTGCAGGCTCTGCAGCACGATGGCGGTGGAGGAGAGCGCCAGAATGAGGCCGATGGCCAGCCCCTGCTGCCAGGGCAGGCCGATGAGGGAGGCGACTCCGGTCAGGGCGGCGCTGGTGAGCAGCACCTGCAGGCCGCCGGTGCCGAGGATGGGGCCCTTCAACTGCCAGAGCAGGGCAGGACGAAGCTCCAGGCCTACCAGAAACAGCATCAGCACCACCCCGAACTCGGCGAAGTGCATCACATCCTTCTGCTCCCCCACCAGGCCGAGCAGGAAGGGGCCGATGATGATGCCCGCCAGCAGGTAACCGAGCACCGATCCCAGCCCCCAGCGCTTGGCCAGCGGCACCGCGATCACCGCGGCAGAAAGATAGATCAGGGCGTCAAACAGCAATCCGTGTCCCATCAGTGACTCCTCCGCCCTCGTTGTCTCGTCTCGCTTCGTATCATGACAGTCCCTCCAGCAGATCCCGCAGATAGGCGCTGCCGGCGAGCTTGGCCGGCGTCAGCTGTTCGTCCCTCAGGGCACAGAGCAACTGGCGATAGTCCTGGCCGCAGCGGCGCAGCGCCTCCGGGTCACGGATCTTGTGAAAGGAGTGCAGCACGAAGGGTGGCAACCAGGTCATGCCGCACAGCTGTGCGGTCTGCTGGAACGGCAGCAGAAAGTCCAGCAGGGGACGTTGGTTGTAGCCGGCGCTGCAATAGGATTCGGGAGCCCCCCCCGTGGTGATGGCAGAGAGCCACTGCTTGCCGCTGAGGGCGTGGGCTTCCGGGCCGTAGGCGTAGCCGTACTCCAGCACCAGGTCCATCCACTCCTTCATGATGGCCGGGCAGGAGTACCAGTAGAAGGGGTGCTGGAAGACGATGATGTCGTGCTCCGACAGCAGGCCCTGCTCCCGCTTCACGTCGATGAACATGTCGGGGTAGTGGTGGTAGAGGTCGTGCAGCGTGATGCCGTCCAGGCCGGACAAGGCCTGCAACAGTTGCTTGTTGGCCCGGGAACTCTGCAGCGCCGGGTGCGAGAAGATAACCAGAATGCGTTTCATGGGGTTCCTGAAGAGGTCTAGTACCGGCAAAAAAGGTGCATTGAGCAGCGACGTTATCAAGAAGCACCCTGGCCTGCCAGCATCGGGTGTGAATGACACCCTCACGGGGCATGGCGAGTCCCCGGCTGTGGCCGCGTCTGGCGGTCGATGGCCGTTATCTCGCGCGCTTTTGATCTCCCTCAGCTGGCGGGCTTGACCCTCCCCCAGGGCCAGGGGTTACCATGGGCCATCATTTCGTCAATGAGTCCTGTCATGGTCCTGACCCGTCGCCAACTCGCTCGCGCCCGCCGCTGGCTCCCCCTGTGGAGTCTGCTGATGGTGCTGATGTCGTTTGGCAGCCGGGCGGCCACCGATCTCTGTACCCTGACGCCCCATTGCAGCCAGAGCGAACGCATCCTGGAGAAGGCCATGCCCTGTGGCAGCTTCACCTCGGCGCTCGCCATGACGGCGCTCACCGCCGACAGCCTGACGGTGGCCCGGCTTGAGCCGGACTCCCCGGACTTCCTCTCCCCCTCCCTGTTCATGCCAGACGCGCCGTCCGAGCGACTGGAGCGTCCTCCCCGCCACCAAGGTTGAGTCGAGTTCCCCCGTTTTTTGGGCATTTCTTCTTATCCGAGGTGAGTTATGTACAAGTCCCTGTTGCTGGCCGTGGTGGCCGGTACCCTCAGTTTTTCTGCTCTGGCAGCCGAGCAGATGACCGTCTACAAGTCCAAGTACTGCGGCTGCTGCAAGACCTGGATCAAGCACATGGAAGAGAACGGCTTCGCAGTCAAGGTCGTGGAAACCGAAGAGCTTGAACCGGTCAAGCAGCAGCACGGTATCACTCCGCAGCTGGCGTCCTGCCACACCGGGGTGGTGAACGGCTATGTGGTGGAGGGGCATGTACCCGCCGCCGACGTGCAGAAGCTGCTCAAGGAGAAGCCGGCGATCCGCGGCCTGACCATTCCGGGCATGCCCCAGAGTGCGCCGGGCATGGACATTCCGGGTCAGCCCTATGAGGTGCTGAGCATAGACAAGGAGGGCGCGACCAAGGTCTGGTCGAGCTATCCCGGCTGATGAAGGCTGGCCGTGAGCAGGCACGCTTCCATCATGTGAGGCACACCTGAGCGAGCCCGTGCCGCTCGCGGTCAGGAAGGGGGCCGCCATCGCGAGATGGCGGCCCTTTTTCGTCGATTTGGGGGGAAAGTCAGGGGATCGCTTGCAACCCCGGGCGACAAGGGGCAGATTGATCGCCAATTTATTTTCTCAGGGACAGTGCACCCTTTCGCCAGCCTGGTCACCGCATCGGCGGTACGGGTGGCGGCGTGTGCCGTCGATGTCTGGCGTTCCCCCGGGCCGCCAGCCCTGTTACTGCGCAGAGGATGCGACATGTTCACCTTTTCCCGAGGGTTGCTGCTGGCTTGCCTGCTGGTCGCCCCCTCTTCCCATGCCAATGAAGAGTCCACCATGCCTACAAGCGATACCTCCCTCCCGTCCGCCATTGTTCCCCCGGTGGCGGCCAAGCATCCCCATCCACTCAAGAAGCACGGGGACACGCGGGTCGACAACTACTACTGGTTGCGCGATGACGAGCGGCAGAAACCCGAGGTGCTGGACTATCTCAAGGCCGAAAACGCCTACACCGAGGCCATGCTCAAGCCGGCCAAGCCGCTGCGTGATCAGCTCTACCAGGAGATGGTGGCCCGCATTCCCCAGCAGGACGAGTCCGTTCCCTATGTGAAGAACGGCTACCGTTACCAGACCCGCTACGAGCCGGGCAAGGAGTACGCCATCTACTCCCGCAGCAAGGTGGAGGGGGACGAGGCGTCCAGCCTGCTGCTGGACGGCAACCAGCGGGCCGAGGGGCACGACTTCTATTCTCTGGGAGCCCTGGAGGTGAGCCGCAACAACCGCTGGCTGGCGGTGGCGGAGGACTTCCTCTCCCGCCGTCAATACAAGATCCAGTTCCTGGATCTGGAGAGCGGAAAATGGGCCGCCGACGTCCTCGAGAACACCTCGGGCAACCTGGTGTGGGCCAACGACAGCAAGACGGTGTTCTATGTGCGCAAGCACCCCCAGACCCTGCTGCCCTATCAGGTCTATCGCCACACCCTCGGCACGGATCCGGCCAAGGATCAGCTGGTCTACGAGGAGAAGGACGACAGCTTCTACGTCAGCCTCTACGCCACCACCTCGGAAGACTTCATCGTCATCGCCCTCTCCAGCACCACCACCAGCGAGGCGCGCCTCATCGACGCCAATGTGCCGGGTCAGACGCCGCGCCTGTTCCTGCCGCGCCAGGTGGACCACGAATACAGCCTGGATCACTACCGCGGCCGCTTCTACGTGCGTTCCAACAAGGACGGCAAGAACTTCGGCCTGTACGAGACCAGGGAGAGCCCGGTGGAGCGCTGGAAGGCGGTGATCGCCCCCAATCCCGACGTGCTGCTGGAGAGCTACGCCCTGTTCAGGGACTGGCTGGTGCTGGAGGAGCGCAGCCAGGGGCTGACCCGGCTGCGTCAGGTCAACTGGCAGAGCGGCGAGCAGAAGGAGATCGCCTTCGACGACCCCGCCTACGTCACCTGGCTCGCCTACAACCCTGAGCCGGAGACGAGCGCCCTGCGCTATGGCTACTCCTCCATGACCACGCCGTCCTCCACCTATGAGCTCGACATGGACAGCGGCAAGCGCACCCTGCTCAAGCAGCAGCCGGTGGCGGGGTTCAAGGCGGACCAGTATGCCAGCGAGCGGCTCTGGATCGCCGCCCGCGACGGCGTCAAGGTGCCTGTCTCCCTGGTCTATCGCAAGGACAAGTTCAAGCAGGTCGGCCAGAATCCGCTGCTGGTCTATGGCTACGGCTCCTACGGCGCCAGCATGGATCCGGACTTCAGCAGCTCGCGCCTGAGCCTGCTGGATCGCGGCTTCGTCTACGCCATCGCCCATGTGCGGGGTGGCGAGGAGCTGGGCCGCACCTGGTATGAAGACGGCAAGCTGCTGAAGAAGCAGAACAGCTTCCACGACTTCATCGACGTGACCGAGGCGCTTGTGGCCCGGGGCTATGGCGCCAGAGATCAGGTCTACGCCATGGGGGGCAGCGCCGGTGGCCTGCTGATGGGGGCCGTCATCAACCAGGCGCCCCAGCTCTACCGCGGCGTGGTGGCCCAGGTGCCCTTCGTCGACGTGGTCACCACCATGCTGGACGAGTCCATTCCCCTCACCACGGGCGAGTACGACGAGTGGGGCAACCCGAACCAGAAGCGCTACTACGACTACATGCTGGCCTACAGCCCCTACGATCAGGTCAAGGCCCAGGCCTACCCCAATCTGCTGGTCACCACAGGGCTGCACGACTCCCAGGTGCAGTACTGGGAGCCGGCCAAGTGGGTCGCCAAGCTGCGGGAGCTGAAGACGGACGACAACCTGCTGCTGCTCAGCACCGACATGGACGCCGGTCACGGCGGCAAGTCGGGGCGCTTCAAGGCCTATGAGGACATCGCCCTGGAGTTCGCCTTCATCCTGGAGCTGGCCGGCAGCAAGGCGTGACCGCCAGGGTCGGATGAAAACGATTTGTAACGAAGCCCCGATCGGGCCGCCGGCGAAGGCGGTCGATCGGGGTTTCTGCATCCAGGTGGCGGCGACGTCATCGAGATGGTGTTTATGCTGGATATGGCCGTCATTTCGATAGAACACACCAGAATGGGAACCCTTGCCAGTCAAGGGTTACGAAAGAATCTGCCCACGTTTTTATTGCTTCCATTCGATGGCGCATCTAATTAATCTGCGGCAGAGAAATTGATGATCCGCTTCAAAATTCTCGCTATTTAAATCCACCATTTTGCTGTTTTGTTTGATTTATGTTGGCGCCATGTGCTTAATCGGGGGCGTTAACTCTTTTGAACTGGCCAGCCGTGGTCAGATCACCTCCGATCGGCATGACGCCGATTATCTCACCGCAGGATGATGGTGGCTGATGGCAGGGCGCTCGCCGCTCGACCATTTCCTCGTACGAGGCTGTACAGGCAGATCCGGTCTTGATGCGGGTCCGTCTCATATTCACCCGGGAATCGGGTGGGATAAATCAATGAAAAGGATGAAGAACATGAAAGGATTATCCTTGGCGTGCGCCCTGTCGGCTGCCCTGGTCGGTGTCTCTTTTGGTGGTCCGGTACAGGCGCAGGAGCGCTTCGTGACCATAGGCACCGGCGGTCAGACCGGCGTCTACTATGTGGCGGGCCAGTCCATCTGCCGCTTCCTCAACCGCGGCGCCGCCGATCACCAGATCAAGTGCAACGCACCGGCCAGTGGCGGTGGCGTGGCCAACGTCAACGGCATCCGCTCCGGTGAGTTCAACTTCGGCATCATGCAGTCCGACCACCAGTACAAGGCGATGAAGGGCGTAGAGCCGTTCAAGGCCGAAGGGGCCATGGACGACATCCGCGCCGTCTTCTCCCTGCAGAGCGAAGTGTTCACCATCCTGGCCCGCAAGGACGCCAAGGTCGCCGGCTTCGACGATCTCAAGGGCAAGCGCGTCAACATCGGCAACCCGGGCTCCGGCCAGCGGGACACCTTCGAAGAGATCATGGCCGTCAAGGGCTGGGACAAGTCCGCCTTCAGCCTGGTCTCCGAGCTCAAGCCCGCCGAGCAGGCCTCCGCCCTGGGTGACAACAACATCGACGCCATGAGCTACTTCGTCGGCCACCCGAACGGCGCCATCCAGGAAGCCTCCACCACCACAGACACCGTGTTGGTGCCGGTGACCGGCCCCGAGATCGACAAGCTGCTGGCCGAGAAGAGCTACTACAGCAAGGCCGAGATCCCCGGTGGCCTCTACAAGGGCAGCCCGAACCCGACCCCGTCCATCGGCGGCAAGGCGGTGCTCTCCACCAGCGCCAAGGCCGATCCGGAAGTGGTCTACCAGCTGGTCAAGTCCGTGTTCGACAACCTGGATCGCTTCAAGCGCCTGCACCCGGCCTTCGCCGACCTGAAGGAGGCCGACATGATCAAGGTGGGTCTCTCCGCCCCGCTGCATGAAGGCGCGGTCCGCTACTACAAGGAACGTGGCTGGATGTAATCCGGCTGCGGCTTCGGATGTGCCCCGGACTCGCTCCTCCTTAGGGGGAGCGAGTCCCGTTTATTGCAGCACCAACAGAGTCACACTATGCAGCAAACACAACAACAAGAGGCGCTCTCGGCCGAGGAGCTGATCGCCCAGGACGTGGGCGCCCGCCTGCCGGTCGGCGCAATGAGCTGGATCATCGCGGGCCTCGCGCTGGTCTGGTCCCTGTTCCAGCTCTGGATCGCCTCGCCACTGCCGTTCTCCCTCGGCGTCGGCGTGCTCAACGACACTGAAACCCGCTCGATCCACCTGGCCTTCGCCATCCTGCTCGCCTATCTGGTGTTCCCGGCTCTGCGCACCTCGCCGCGGGATCGGGTGCCCCTCGCCGACATCGCCCTCGGCCTCGTCGGCGCCGCCGTCGCCAGCTACCTGTTCGTCATGTATGACCAGCTGGCCCAGCGCCCCGGCAACCTGACCTCCATGGACTTCGCGGTCGCCTGCATCGGCATCCCGCTCCTGCTGGAAGCCGCCCGCCGAGCCCTGGGCCCGGCCCTGGCGGTCATCGCCATCGTCTTCCTGGCCTACAGCCTGGCCGGCCCCTGGATGCCCTCCCTGCTGGCCCACCGCGGGGTGAGCCTGCACGCCCTGGCGAATCACCAGTGGATCACCACCGAAGGGGTGTTCGGCATCGCCCTCGGGGTCTCCACCAGCTTCGTCTTCCTGTTCGTGCTGTTCGGTGCCCTGCTCGAGCGTGCGGGTGCCGGTCACTACTTCATCCAGCTCGCCTTCAGCCTGCTGGGTCACCTGCGCGGCGGCCCGGCCAAGGCGGCCGTGGTGGCCTCGGCCCTGACCGGGGTCATCTCCGGCTCGTCCATTGCCAACGTGGTCACCACGGGCACCTTCACCATCCCCATGATGAAACGGGTCGGCTTCTCCAAGGAGAAGGCCGGTGCAGTGGAAGTGGCCTCCTCGGTCAATGGCCAGATCATGCCACCCGTCATGGGCGCCGCGGCCTTTCTGATGGTGGAGTACGTGGGCATTCCCTACGTGGAGATCATCAAGCACGCCTTCCTGCCGGCGGCCATCTCTTACATCGCGCTGCTCTACATCGTCCATCTGGAGGCGCTCAAGCTCGGCATGGAGCCCATCGGCAACCGCCAGCCGCGCCCCTGGCTGCGCCGCCTGACCGGCTTCGCCTTCGGTGCCGCCCTCATCAGCGGCCTCTCCATGGCGGTCTACTACGGCCTGGGCTGGCTCAAGCCGGCGCTGGGCGACCATGCCCTGCCGGGGATCAGCCTGCTGCTGGCCGTCGCCTACCTGGGACTGCTGAAGATAGCCGCGAGCAACGAGCCGCTGCCGTCGGAAGACCCGGACAAGCCCCTGGACGAGCTGCCGGAGACCCGCGCCGTGCTGCTCTCCGGCCTGCACTTCCTGCTGCCCGTGGTGGTGCTGGTGTGGTGTCTGATGGTGGAGCGCCTCTCCCCGGGCCTGTCGGCCTTCTGGGGCTCGGTGATGCTGATCATCATACTGCTGACCCAGCGCCCGCTGCTGAACTGGCTGCGCACGGACGGCAAGCATGACTACGGCAGCTTCACCGATGGTGTGGTGGACCTGCGCGAGGGGCTGATCGCCGGTGCCCGCAACATGATCGGCATCGGCATCGCCACCGCCACCGCCGGCATCATCGTCGGGGCCGTCTCCCAGACCGGGGTCGGCCTGGTGCTGGCGGATCTGGTGGAGTTCCTCTCCATGGGCAACCTGCTGCTCATGCTGATATTGACCGCACTGCTGAGCCTGATCCTCGGCATGGGGTTGCCCACCACCGCCAACTACATAGTGGTGTCGAGCCTGCTGGCGCCGGTGATCGTCACCCTGGGGCAGCAGAACGGCCTCATCGTGCCGCTCATCGCGGTGCACCTGTTCGTGTTCTACTTCGGCATCATGGCGGACGTGACCCCGCCGGTGGGGCTGGCCTCGTTCGCCGCGGCCGCCGTCTCCAAGGGGGATCCCATCAAGACCGGGATCACGGCGTTCTACTACAGCCTGCGCACCGCGGCGCTGCCGTTCCTGTTCATCTTCAACACCGATCTGCTGCTCATCAACGTGGACTTCGCCCACGGCGTGATGATCTTCATCGTGGCGACCATCGCCATGCTGATCTTCGCCGCCGCGACCCAGGGCTGGTTCCTGGTGAAGAGCCGCTGGTACGAGAGCGTGCTGTTGCTGCTGGTGGCCTTCACCCTGTTCCGCCCCGGCTTCTGGATGGATCTGCTGCACGACCCCTATCGTGACACGGCACCGGCGGAGCTGGTCCAGACCATGGGGCAGGTGGAGGCAGAGAGCACCCTGCGCCTGCGCATGGAAGGGGAGGACGCGGTGGGCAAGCTGCGCCGCTTCACCGTGCTGCTGCCGGTGCCGGATGGCGCGAGCGGTGAGGATCGCATGGCCACGCTGGGGATCCAGACCTACGAACAGGACGGCAAGATCCTGATCGACACCGTCACCTTCGGCAGCCAGGCGGCCGATCTGGGGCTGGAGATGGATCAGCAGATCCTGAGCGTCAAGGCGCCCACCGAGCGCTGGCCCAAGGAGCTGATGTGGCTGCCGGGCTTCCTGCTGTTCGGGGCAGTGGTCTGGCTGCAACGCCGCCGGGTCGCTCGACCCTGATCATCACCCAATAAAAAACGGCGCCTTCGGGCGCCGTTTTCAATGCTGGGGGGAGGTGATGCCGGCCGCCGCCTCTGCAGCAGACCACGGGCATACCGGGAGGGCTAGTTTGATTGAACCTGCTTCTGCTTTTGCAGCAGATCCAGGGTCTGCTGTTCCTGCGGGCTCAGGCCCAGCTGCTCGCAGGCTTGCTCAAAACTGATGCCAAGGTGGCACATCATGATGTCGATGGCGGGCAGGTAGTTGGTCATTGCGTCTTCCATGGTGATCCTCCGGAGCTGTCTCTTATGCCCGAGCCGTGCGGAGGGGGCAATTAGACTTTAGGCGTAGGGTGCCATCTGCTTCGCCCCCTGCCACTGCCCGGGGGAATTTGCTACTCTTGCGTGCACTAAAGAGGTTGCCGTCCGAGTGCGAGCAGCCGGTGAGGAGCAGGGCATGTTATTGAGTTTCTTGATCATCGCATCGGGCTGGTGGCACATCCGCGCGGCCTACGGCTCAGACCCTCGTCAGTTCTACATCAGCAAGCCGCTGACCATGCTGTTCATCATCGCCCTGGCATTCGGCTACCAGAGCGACGACCACAACGGCTCTCATGCCTGGATCCTGCTGGGCCTCTGCCTGTCGCTGGCCGGGGACGTGCTGCTGATGCTGCCAAGGGATCGTTTCATCCAGGGGCTGGCGGCATTTCTTGTCGCGCACCTCTGCTACATCGTCGGCTTCGCCCAGGGCCCCCTGGTGCTCAAGCTGGTGGACGGTCTGCTGCTGCTGGGGCTGGCCGGCATGGTGTTCGGCCTGCTGTGGAGCAAGCTCGGCGAGATGCGGATCCCCGTCTTCTGCTACATGCTGGTGATCATCGCCATGGCCTGGGTGGCCGCCGGTGCCTGGCACGCCTCCCTCACCGCCGGCAGCGCCGCCGCCTTGGTGGGGGCCCTGATGTTCCTCTTCTCCGACAGCATGCTGGCCCTCGACCGTTTCCGTCGCCCCTTCCCCCATGCCACTGCCTGGATCATGAGCAGCTACTTCGCCGCCCAGTTCCTGATCGCCGCTTCGCTGGCAGGCTGAGGGTGTCGGAGTTGTCTCCTCGCAGAGGGAGGCACAGACAAAAAACGGGCCCTTAGGCCCGTTTTGCTGTTCCATTCTCACCGTTTTTCACGCCTCCAGCGGTTCTGCATCCGCCGTCCTGGGGGCCGGCTGCCTGAGCAGCAGCATCAGGGCGCTGGCGATGAACAGGAAGATGCCCATCACGTAGAACACCTGGTTGTAGGCCATGATGGCGGCCTCCCGGTTGATGGTATTGGACAGCATGGCCCTGGCTTGCTGCTGCGCCAGCGCCGGATCCGAGCCCTGGGCCATCAGGTTCTGGGCTAGTTGCAGCAGGTAGCTCTGTCCCTCGATGCTGCTGGCGGCCAGGGTGCTGCCGATCTGGCTGACATGAGTCCGGGTGTCGTTGTCGATCAGGGTGGCGATGATGGCGATGCCGAAGGCGCCCCCCAGGTTGCGCAGCACGTTGAGCAGGGTGGAGGAGGAGGGGACCTCGTCCGGCGTCAGGCTGGCGGTCGCCACCAGGGAGAGGGGCACCATGATGAAGGGTTGGCCCAGGGCGCGCACGATGAGGGACTGGATCAGCTGGGGCCCGGCGTAGTCGGCATTCATGTTCACGTTCATGAAGCAGCTGATGGCGAAGACCAGAAAGCCGAAGCTCACCAGATAGCGCGGATCGATGCGGGTCACCAGCCTGGGCACCAGGGGGAGCACCAGCAACTGGGGCAACCCCATCCACATCAGCACTTCACCGATTTCCAGGGCGTTGTAGTTGTGGATCTGGGTCATGTAGAGCGGCAGCACATAGATGGATCCCATCAACGCCATGCCGAGCACCAGGTAGGCGAAGCAGGCCAGGGCGAAGCGCGGGTTGTGCAGCAGCCGCAGGTTGACCAGGGGGTGGCGGCGCAGCAGCTGGCTGATGACGAAGAACACCAGCGCCACCACGGAGATGACGGTGAGCCGCACGATGAAGCTGGAGCCGAACCAGTCCTCTCTGTTGCCCTCTTCCAGCACCACCTCCAGCAGGCCCAGCCCCACCGCCATGGTGAGGATGCCGACCAGATCCACCCGCTTGATCACCTCCCAGTCCACCGGCTTCCTGTCCAGGCCGTGGGCCAGCATGGCCATCACCAGCAGGCCCGGCGGCACGTTCAGGTAGAAGATGTAGTGCCAGGACATCTGCTCGGTCAGCCAGCCGCCCAGGGTCGGGCCTATGGCGGGGGCGAAGGTGGCGCACAGGCCGAACAGCGCCATGCCGGTGGCCCGCTTGTGCAGCGGCAGCAGGCTGACGATGAGGGAGAAGGCCATGGGGATCAGGGCCCCGCCGGTGAAGCCCTGCAGCGCCCTAAAGACGATCATGCTGGTGAGGTTCCAGCTGAACGAGCAGAGCACGGAGGCGACGATGAAGGCCCCCGTGGTCCACAGCAGGTAGCGCCGCACGCTCAGCCCCCGGCTCAGCCAGCCGCTCAGCGGGATGGCGATCATCTCCGCCACCAGATAGGAGGTGGAGATCCAGGAGCTCTCGCTCAGGGTGGCCGAGAGGGCCCCCTGAATGTCCTTCAGGGAGGCGTTGGTGATCTGGATGTCGAGGATGGCCATGAAGGCGCCGATGAGGCCCCCCATGACCGCGATCCAGTTGCGGCGTGGAATGGGTTCCATCAGTGGGCGGCCACCACGGGATCAGGGGTGCGGGTATCCACTATCACCTCGGTGGAGAGGCCCGGCAGCAGCCTGCCCGCCAGGGGGCCCGGCTCCGGGATGCGGATCTTGACCGGGACCCGCTGCACTATCTTGGTGAAGTTGCCGGTGGCGTTCTCCGGCGGCAGCAGGGCGAACTTGGCACCGGTGGCGGGAGCCAGGCTGTCGATGATCCCCTCGACCGGCTGATCCGGGTAGGCATCCAGGATCACCTCCACCTTCTGCCCCGGCTGCATATGCTGCAACTGGGTCTCCTTGAAATTCGCCTCGACCCAGACCTGGCTCAGGGGCACCAGGCTGGCCACCTGCATGCCGGACTGGACATAGAGCCCCTCCCGCAGGCTGCGCTTGCCGATGATGCCGTCGGCGGGGGCCCGCAGCTCTGTGTAGCCGAGCTCCAGCCTGGCCTGTTCGAGCTGGGCGGCGCTCAATGCCAGCCTGGCCTGGTTCTGCTTGGCCTCGGCGTCCAGCACCAGCAGCCGCTCGCGGGCGGCCTGCAGGGCGGCCCTGGCCTCCTGCTCCTGGGCCTGACTGACCTGCAAGCCGGCCCGCACCTCGTCCAGGTTGTCCTGGGAGCTGTAGTGGCGCTCATTGAGCTGGCTGACGCGGCGCACCTGCTGCTGGGCCCGCACCTGTTCGGCATTGGCGGAGCTGACCCTGGCCTCGGCCTGGCGAATGAGGCTCAGCTGCTGGGTGCGGGTGGCGGCCAGGTTCTCCGCCGTCGCCTGGTTGAGGCGCAGGTCGGCCTCGGCCTCCGCGACCCGGGTCCTGTACTCCCGGTCGTCGAGCCGGGCGATGAGCTGGCCCGCCTTCACCGCCTGGTTGTCGGTCACCAGCACCTCGCCGATGTAGCCGGAGAGCTTGGAGCCGATGCCGGTCACCTCGCTCTGCAGGTAGGCGTTGTCGGTGCTCTCGAAGTAACGGCCGTGCAGATACCAGTAGGCGGCGAACAGCATGCCCAGCAGTACCAGCAGCAGGGCGGCCAGCAGGGGGATCTTCTTGTGTTGACTCATGATATTGGGTTTCCTGAACTGTGGCGGGCAGGCTAACATCGCGAGACTGTTTCGATTAGTATCCATTCATGAGATATACAGTTTCACTGGTGAGACAATGGACTTGAACGCAGCCCTCATTCTCGTGCGCATCGTCGACAAGGGCTCCTTCACCGCCGCCGCCCAGGAGCTGGGTATGACCAAGGCCACGGTGAGCCGGCGCATCGCCGAGCTGGAGCAGCGTCTCGGCGTGCGGCTGCTCTACCGCTCCACTCGCCAGCTCACCCTGACCGAGGCGGGGGAGCAGTACTACCTGCGTTGCAGCAAGGCAGTGGAGGAGCTGGCCCAGGCAGAGCTGATGCTGAGCGCCAGCCAGCAGGAGGTGACCGGCACCCTCAAGCTGGCGGTCCCCATCGAGACGGGGCAGCTGGTGGTGGGCAGGCTGGTGGCGAACTTCCTGCAAGCCTATCCGGGGCTGCAGGTGGAGCTGGAGCTGACCAACCGCATCGTGGATCCCATCAGCGAGGGGCTGGACGCCATAGTGCGGGTCGGTGACATGAGCGACTCCAATCTGGCGGCACGGCGCCTGTGGAGCACGGAGCGGCTGCTGTGCGCCAGCCCGGCGTACCTGGCCCGCAGCCCGGCGATCGCCCACCCCGAAGATCTGGTACACCATGAGCGGGTGGCGGTGAGCAGCGGCTTCCTGGCGTCCCACTGGTGTTTCGAGCGGGACGATCGCGAGGTGCTGGTGGATCCGCCCTCCCGCTTCCAGGTCAACAACATCACCTGCGCCCGCGAGGCGGCGAAGGCGGGGCTGGGGCTCGCCTCCCTGCCCGCCATGCTGTGCCATGATGAGCTGGCGAGCGGTGCCCTGGTGTCGCTGCTGCCGGATTGGCAGCAACCCAGGGTGCCCATCTACCTGCTGTTTCCGGAGCGGCGGCTGATGCCGCGCAAGTTGAGGGCATTCATCGATTTTCTGGTGGCCAACGGCCCCGAGTATGGCATCGACAAGCTGTTGTGAGCGGCGCCGGGGGCGGGCACAGTGGATCACATGCCATGGAGCCAGCCGCTCCTGGACGGCCCGGCCCGGGCGGGAGCGGTGCGAGACGGGCATTGCGAGGAGGGCATGAAGGGATCCGTGGATTGACTTGTATCGGGCTTCCCACTCCCTGGAGGCGCACGCCCTGGAATGAGGGTGGCGCTGGCGGCACTGACAAGCGGTTTCGAGGACAACGTATGGATCAGTGGATTAACTTGTATCGCGCCTCTCACTCATTGGAGGCGCACGCCCTGAAAGGGGCCCTGGAGGTCGAGGGCGTCAGGGTGCGGCTCAGCGGGGAGGGGCTCAGTGGTGCGCTGGGGGAACTGCCGGTGGATCTGCTGCAGGTCACCCTGATGGTGTGCGAGCAGGATCGACTGCGGGCGGGCCGGATCATCGAGCGCTACCAGCAGCGTCAGGGGAACGGCTGGCTATGCGGCCAGTGCGGGGAGGAGAACGGCGCCAATTTCGACATCTGCTGGCGCTGCCATCACGATCCCCACGAGCACTGATCGCGGCCGCATTTCAACGCAGGGTGAAGTCGATGTCATCTCCCGCGTGGGCGTCGTGATAGGTGGCGAGATCCAGCTCCTTCTCGCTGCGGGCGATGAGCACGGAGACCAGGATGTCGCCGGAGACGTTGACCGTGGTGCGCGCCATGTCGAGGATCCGGTCGATGCCCGCAATGAGGGCCACCCCTTCCAGCGGCAGTCCCACCGCGGTCAGGGTCAGGGTCAGCAGCATCAGCCCGGTGCCGGGTGTGCCCGCCGTGCCTATGCTGGCCAGGGTGGCGATGCTGATGATGGTCAGGTAGTCCACCAGGTGCAGATCCACCCCGAACGCCTGGGCCACGAACAGGGCGGTCACCCCCTGATAGAGAGCGGTGCCGTCCATGTTGATGGTGGCGCCGATGGGCAGCACCTTGGCGGTGATGGCGGGGGAGACCCCGAGCCTGCGCTCGGCGCAGGCCAGGCTGATGGGCAGGGTGCTGCTGCTTGAGCTGCTGGTGAAGGCCACCGCCTGGGCGTCGAGGATGCTCTTGAAGTAGTGCAGCGGGTTGAGGCGGGCCAGCAGGAGCAGCAGGCTGCTGTAGACGCCGAGCAGGTGCAGCAGGCAGCCGAGGTAGACGGCGCCGATCACCTTGAGCAGCGGCAGCAGCAGGCTGACCCCGTATTTGCCGGTCATCCAGGCCATCAGGGCGCAGACGCCATAGGGGGCCAGGGCCATCACCATCTGGGTCAGCTTGAACATCCCCTCCGCCAGGGAGGTGAAGAACAGGATGGCGGGGCGACCGCGCCGCCCGGTGGCGTTGAGGGCCAGGGCGAGGGCCACGGCGAATACGATCACCTGCAGTATCTTGCCGTCCACCATGGCCTGCATCGGGTTGCGCGGCACCAGGTGGCTCAGCACGCTGGCCAGGGTCGGCTGCTCCGCCAGGGCGCCCCGTTCATAGGGATCCATGTTGGCACCCATGCCCGGCTCCAGCAGCCAGCCCATCATCAGGCCGATGCAGATGGCGATGGCGGTGGAGCAGAGATAGAGGGTGATGGCCTTGCCGGCGATCCGATCCAGGGTCTTGCCCTTGAGCAGCGAGGTGAGACCGGCAATGACAGAGCAGAAGATGAGGGGCACCATCAGCATCTGTATGGTGTTCACGAACAGGAGGCCGATGGGCTTGAGCAGGAGCGCCAGCTCGTTGAAGCCGAGCCCGATCCCTATCCCGATCAGCATGCCGAGCAGGGTCTTCAACCAGAGCGGGCGGCGGGTCCAGATCCGCCAGGGCTTGAAGACCAATCCATGGAACAGCATGACGCCAATGTCCTTATTTTCTGTCTGCGATGGCAAAAAGGGGCGCTAGTGTAGCCGTCCCCCCGTCAGGTTGCCACATTATCGACAAAGCGGCGCACAGGGCCACCCCGGGGACACGAAAAAAGGTGTTTTGTTGGCTTGCATCAAGATCGGGCGCCGGGCTTTTGGCTTTAATGGGCATCTGACATGATGATTAAGAGGTTTGCAATGACTCAATCGGTACACGGTCACGACGTGATGGAGATGATGCTGGCGCAGGGCGGCCAGTTTACCCGGGCCAGCCTCAAGCAGGCCATCGATGATCGCTTCGGGGCGGATGCCCGTTTCCACACCTGCAGCGCCAGCGAGATGGATGCCGAAGCCCTGATCGACTTCCTGGCCAGGCGCGGCAAGTTCATCGAATCCGACGAGGGCTTCCAGACCCGCGCCGACAAGATCTGCAACCACGGTTGATTCCCGACGGCGAGCGCTGCCGGGTGCTCGCCGAATCCCGCCACCTTTGTTATATTCGCCCTCTTTTCCCTCTTCTGTTGAAGGCGTTGCCTGGGCGTTGTATGGACACTTTTTCCGCTGCCGTCATGCTGTTTCTGATCATGGATCCCCTGGGGAACCTGCCGGTCTTCCTCTCGATCCTGCGCCACGTCGATCCCAAACGGCGGCACAAGGTGATGATCCGCGAGCTGCTATTCTCCTTGGGTATCATGATGGGCTTCCTGTTCGCCGGTCAGCAGATCCTGAGCTTCCTCAACCTGCGCCAGGAGGCGGTCAGCATCGCCGGCGGCATCATACTGTTCCTCATCGCCATCAAGATGATCTTCCCGACCCCCGGCGGCGTGACCGGGCTGGCGGCGGGGGAGGAGCCCTTCCTGGTACCCATGGCCATCCCCATGATCGCGGGCCCCTCCATCCTGGCCTCCCTGCTGCTGCTGGCGAACCAGGAGCCGACCCGCATGGTGGACTGGTCTCTGGCGCTGCTGATGGCCTGGGGTGCCAGCGCCGTGATCCTGATGTTCTACGAGCTGTTCAACAAGCTGCTGGGTGAGCGAGGACTCACCGCGGTGGAGCGGCTGATGGGCATGCTGCTGGTGATGATCTCGGTGCAGATGCTGCTGGACGGCGTGCACCACTATCTGGCGGTGACGGGTCAGAACTGACGGGGCGGCATGCTGAACTCAAGGTGAAACGGGGCTCCAGGAGCCCCGTTTTTTTGCGCGTCAGGCAGCAGCGGCAGCGCCGTCGGCTGACGTCTCCAGTTTGCCCATGATGAGGGCGAGCAGGGTCTCCCGCAGCCAGCGGTGTCCGGGATCCTCCTCGTGACGCTGATGCCAGATGAGCAGGTGGGAGATGCTGTCCAGGGCGATGGGCAGCGGCAGCGGCACCAGGGGGTAGACCTGGGTGGCGTGGCGGGCATAGAGACGGGAGAGGGTCACTATCATGTCCGAGTGCATGCCCATGCGCAGCGCCGCCTCGAAGGAGGGGACGGTCGCCTCGATCCGGCGATAGAGATCCTGCTCCGCCAGCTTGTGATCCAGCATCCAGCGATCCCGCCCCTCGCAGTAGGTCTGCACGTGGGGATAGGCCAGGTAGCGGGCGAGATCCCACTCGGGGTCGCGCAGGGCCGGGTGATCCCGCTGTACCAGGCAGGTGAGATCGTCGATGGCGAGCAGCCGCTGGCAGATGGCGTTGGGCAGGGTGTCGAGGCGAAAATCCGAGTTGATGCAGTTCTCCCGCACCGTGAAGGCGATATCCACCTGGCCCTGGCTCATCTCGGTCAGGCTGTGTTCGGTCCACTCCTCGTAACGCAGCCGGATCCCCGGCGCTTGGCGCTTGAGCTCGCTCAGGTAGAGCGGCGCGAACAGGGTGAAGGCGCTGTCCATGCTGGCGATGACGAACTCCCGCTCCGTGCTGGCGGGATCGAAGTCCGGCGGCTGGATCAGGTTGTCCAGCGACAGCAGTATGGGCTGCAATTGTTGCTGCAGATCCAGGGCGCGAGGGGTGGGATCCATCCCGTAGGCGGAGCGGACGAACAGGGGGTCGTCGAAGGTCTCCCGCAGCCGGCCCAGGGCCTTGCTGACGGCGGACTGGCTCAGGTGCAGGCGGCGAGCGGCCCGGCTGCCGTTGCGCTCCTCCAGCAAGACTTGCAGGATAATCAACAAATTAAGGTCTATGCGGCCAAGCTGTTCCAGCAACATGATATGAATCCTCTTCAATTCTTAGATGAATTTATACCATTTGTTTTCATATCTTGGCGATCCTATGCTCGACGGGTCTCTCGCCCTGGTGGCGGCTGGTACAGGATGTAGCGGTTGAGGGGACAAGTAGCACCGACTCATACGGCGGCCCCTGGTCGCCGTATTTTTTTATGATTGATTCGTAAACTTGCACCTGGCTTGATTTCGCCCAACAATCGATACGCTTTCTTTTGATACAACCTCAGGGTATCTATCAGTCAGGAGTATCCCCATGGGACTGGGTGGCATTCATATCTGGCATCTGCTGATCTTGC
Organism: Aeromonas sp. FDAARGOS 1409; assembly: GCF_019048705.1. Taxonomy (NCBI): domain Bacteria; kingdom Pseudomonadati; phylum Pseudomonadota; class Gammaproteobacteria; order Aeromonadales; family Aeromonadaceae; genus Aeromonas; species Aeromonas sp. FDAARGOS 1409. Next base: position 1,074,930 of record NZ_CP077395.1, on the reverse strand, counting down.
TCGTGGTCGTCGTCGTGGTGTTTGGCAGCAAACGCCTGGCCGGCGCCGGTGAGGATCTGGGCACCGCCATCAGGGATTTTCGCAACGCCTTGCGCGACGACGAACATCCGAACAAGTAGGAGTGAAGTATGTCTGTTGACGAGAAAGTGGAATTGAACGAGACCTGCGACAGCTGCGGCTGTTTCGCCGAGATCGGCACCATCATAGGCGAGGGTGACGACGTGATGGAGCTGGTGATCGAGGCGGCGACCGAAGCCGCTGCCCGCGACAAGCTGGCGGCCTACGAGGCGCTGGCCCAACAGGTCACCGCCGAGGCCAGGAGCAGCAGCGAGCTGAGCCAGGGCCCCGACGGCGTGATCCTGAAGGCCCGCCTGCAATTCACCTGCACCGCCGAGAAGCTGATCTTCGAGATGCGTGCCCGCTCTATCTGAGCCCTTGATGAGACGGCAGGTCTGCCTGCCGTCTTGCTTTGCCCCTCGCCTTCTCCCTCCCTTTGCGTTGTATAGTGAGTTATTCCACGGACGATCCGGTTCCCGTCCGGCATGCGCCGATCGGCAGCTGGTCCCGCGACGCCCGATGGCTCTTGCCATGAACCGCAGGCGCCAGGACGGTTCCTTCTGCTGGGGACCCGACAGGGTGCGCCGACCCACAGCGAGGTGGCTATATCATGATGAGGCGATGGATCTGGGGCCTGCTGGCCCTCTGCGCGCTCCCTCTGCTGGCGGCGGATCTCCATTCCCGGTCTGGTGACGCCCCCTCCCGCGCCGTGGACGTCAAACCCAAGCTCCTACCTCAGGCGGGGGATCTCGAACACATCCTGCAGAAGAAGGAGCTCAGGGCCCTGGTGGTCTATGAGCGGGGGTTCTTCTTCTTCGACAAGGGGGCCCAGTACGGCATCCTGGTGAACCAGCTGCAGGGCTTCGAGCGCTGGCTGAACCAGACCTACCTCCCTGGGGAGAAGCTCAAGCTCAAGATCATCTACATCCCGGTGCGCCAGGACCGGCTGCTGGACTATCTCACCGAGGGGCGCGGGGATCTGGTGGCCGCCAATCTGACGGTGACGCCGACCCGACGCGAGCAGGTCACCTTCTCCCAGCCGCTCATCTCCCCCATCGAGGAGTGGGTGGTGAGCCAGCGGGAGCTGCCCGCCTTCAACCGCATCACCCAGCTCTCCGGTCGGCGGATCTGGGTCCGCGCCAGCTCCAGCTACCATGAGAGCCTGCACCAGCTGAACTGGCTGTTTCGCGAGCTGGGGCTGCCTCCCGTCTACATAGAGACGGTGCCCGAATACCTGCAGGACGGGGATCTGCTGGAGATGGTGGCGGCCGGCATCATACCGCTGACGGTCACCGACAGCTTCAAGGGCCGGATCTGGCTCGACATGATAGGGGGCCTCAAGGCCCACAGGCTGATCCCGCTGCGGGACAAGGGGCGCAGCGCCTGGGCCCTGCGCAACAACAGCCCCGAGCTGCTCAAGGCGGTGAACGCCTATATCTCGGAGTCGAGCAAGCGCACCCTCTACAGCGACATGACATTGCGCCGCCTGCTGGCCCAGAGCGACCGGATGAGCAATATCCTGGCGCCGGATCCCCTGGGGCGGTTGTCGACCATCCGCAAGGTGCTGGAGGCCCAGGCCGACAAATACCAGCTGGACTGGCTGATGCTGGCGGCGCTCGGCTACAAGGAGTCCGGCCTCGATCCCAACGTCAGATCCCACAAGGGGGCGGTCGGCATCATGCAACTGCTACCGAGCACGGGGGGCGAGGTGGGGATCCGCGGTACCCGGCTCACCAGCCTGGAGGGCAATGTGGAGGCGGCCTGCCGCTACATGCGGCTGATCCTCGACACCTACTTCAACGATCCCGGGATGGACAGGCTCAACCGCCACCTGTTTGCCCTGGCGGCCTACAATGCGGGCCCGAACCGGGTGCAGGCGCTGCAGGCCAAGGCCAGGGAGCGGGGGCTGGATCCCAACGTCTGGTTCGGCAACGTGGAGCAGCTGGTGGCCAACGAGGTTGGCCAGGGGCCCATCAACTACGTCGGCACCATCTACAAATACTACGTGGCCTACCGTTTCAGCCTGCCCCAGCTGGAGGGCAAGTCCGAGGCCATAGAGGCGGCGCAGCCCTGAGCGGTCAGTGCCGGCCGGGGAGGCGATCCTCATGAAGACGCGGGAGGGACTCCCAGCCCAGATCCCTGTGCTGCTGGTACCAGGGCATCAGCAGCCTGGCGGGGGTGGGATCCGGCTGGCTGGCCTGTGGTCCCTGGCTGAGGGAGGGGTGGTCATGCAGTTCCATCATGGGCTCCTTGACACGCCGGCATCGGGGCGGTTGTCTGGGTTATGCCATGACCAGATGACAAGGAGATGACCCTTGATCCCCGCCGACTTTGCCCTGCTCGACGATCCCGGCGCTGCCCTCAAGGCCCGCTGCCAGCTGATCCGCGCCGCCCGCCACCGGATCCTGGCCCAGTACTACAGCTGGGAGGAGGACGGCAGCGGCAAGCTGCTGCTGGCCGAGCTGATCCGGGCTGCCAGGCGCGGGGTGCGGGTCCGGCTGCTCATCGACGATCTCTATGGCGGTGACAACCGCTTCCTGGAGGCGGTGGCGGCAGAGCCCGGCATAGAGGTGCGCCTGTTCAACCCCTTCTGGCTGAGGGGCTGGCGCCCCCTGACCCTGCTGCTGGAGGGGTTGCTCAGCTTTCGCCGCATCAACCACCGGATGCACAACAAGCTGCTGCTGGTGGACGGGGGCCAGGCGGTGATCGGGGGGCGCAACATCGGCGATCGCTACTTCGGGCTGGGGGCGGCCCCCCATTTCATCGATCTGGATCTGCTTTGCCGCGGCTCGCTCTGCCAGCAGGCCGAGCAGGGGTTCGAGCTGTTCTGGCAGAGCCGCTGGAGCCACCCCGTGCGGCGCCTGCTGCGACGCCCCCTGCTGCCCGCCGAAATCGCCGTCCTGAACGACTTCCTGCTGACCCTGACCGAGCCCGCCATGGCCGCCGTCTACGATCTGCCCGCCAGCCTGTTCGACGACGAGCCCGTGCCCCTGCGCTGGCATCCGGGCCTGGGGGAGTGCTGGTTCGACCGGCCCGGCAAGGGGCTGGTCTCCCGGCCGACCACGGCCCCCCGGCTGGGACGCAAGCTGGCGGCCAACCTGGGGGCCCTGAGGTTGGTGAGCCCTTACCTGATCCTGACCCGGGGCCTGCGTCGCCGCCTCCGGGAGCAGCGCAGGGCGGGGGTCGGCATCGCTATCCTGACCAACTCCCTGGCCAGCACGGACGTCCCCCTGGTCTATGGCGCCTACCGACGTCACCGCCCCTGGCTCGAACGCCAGGGGATCGAGCTGTTCGAGCTGGTGGGTGAGGAGACCAGTCTGCATGCCAAGCTGATCCTGATGGGAGAGGAAGAGGCGCTGCTCGGCAGCTTCAATCTGGATCCCCGCTCCCTGATGCTCAACACCGAGCTGATGCTGCACCTTCGCTGCCCGGCGCTGTGCGACGAGTTGCAGCACCTGATCGAGGCATGGCTGCAGCGAGCCGTTCACCCTGTGGGGGGACCGCCCTCACCCTGGCGGCGCCTGCTGGCGCAATTGAGCGATTGGTTACCTTTGCACCGCTGGCTGTGAGGGGCGCAGGGCTTGTGCGAGATCTCGCAAAGCCTTGTGCGCCTTCGAGGATAACGTTTGCCATCCAAAACCGGATGGGGATTTTATCGTATTGTTTTTAATCGATTTATATCCTGATGTTGGTGATTTTTCTGGCACCTTGCCTGCATGGGGAGCCGCATAAAGCGGTTTTTTATTTTATTCAACTGGGTAGTATTCCGGTTGCAAGGACAAACACGGCGGCGGGTCTGCCGTGTGGGCGAAGGCAACAGGGGAACTGGGCCGGTCGGATTGCTCCGGCAGGCATCGCGGATCGGGAGCGGAAACCCGTGAGGCGCAACGGCGCCCCTTCATTGCCGGATCCCAATATGGAACATGCTATTTGCGAGGGGGTGACATGCGAGTGTCGCCCCATTTTTTTGTCTCCCGCCCTGGGTGCCAAAGCAAGAAGACCGCCAGCTGGCGGTCTTCTTGCTCCTGGATCTTGAGCGTCTCATGCGATGCCGGCCAGGAGTCGGCTCCAGTTGCGCTTGGCAACGAGGAAGCCGTCCCGCAGCGAGCGATATTCCAGCTGCAGCCTGAGCCTGTCGTAGCGCGCCAGGGCCTTGCGCCCGCGCTGCTCCAGCAGTTGCTTGCGGCTGGCGTAGTAGTGCTGGATCTGCTGGCTCAGCTTGTCGTACTCCTCCTGCAGCAGCGCCTGCCACAGCTCCCTGTCATCCTGCTTGTGCAGCCTGGCCTGGGCCCGCTTGAGCTGCATCTCCAGCCGGGCCTGCTCGATGCGCTCCTCCGGGCAGGATCTCAGGTCTTTGGCCAGCCCGCACCAGGCGGCGCTCTGGATCAGCCACTTGGTGGGGTCGAACTGCCACCAGCGGATGCCGTTGCGGTAGTCGTTCTCGAACAGGTGGTGGAAGTTGTGGTACCCCTCGCCGAAGGTGAAGAAGGCCAGGATGCCGTTGTCCCGCGCGCTGTTGCGATCGGTGAACGGCTGGCTGCCCCAGATGTGGGCCAGGGAGTTGATGAAGAAGGTGGTGTGATGGGTCATCACCATGCGCAGCACCCCGGCGAGCAGCAGCATGCCGAGCAGGTCCCCGTGCACGAGTCCCAGCAGCAACGGAATGCCGATGTTGGTGCATAGGGTCAGCGCCAGATAGTGCCTGTGCTGGAAGGCGACCACGGGGTTGTTCTGCAGATCCCGCACGTTGCTGTAGTCGTGGTAGGTGTCGCGCTGGTATTCCCGCAGCATCCAGCCGATGTGGGAGAACCAGAAGCCGCGGCCCGCGCTGTAGGGATCCTTCTGGTTGTCATCCACATGGCGGTGGTGGCGACGGTGATCCGACGACCAGTGCAGCGCCGAGTTCTGCAGGGCGAGGGCGCCGCCGATGGCGAAGATCCACTGCAGCAGCGGGTGCGCCTTGTAGGCCTTGTGGGACCAGAGCCTGTGGTAGCCGGCGGTGATGGAGATGCCGCAGTAGCAGAACAGCAGCAGGAAGCTGCCCCACTGCCAGAGGTCATAGCCATGGGTCATGCCGTACCAGGGCACGGCGATCAGCGCGGTCAGCCCGGAGAGGGCAAACAGCAGGGTGTTGGTCATGATGATCGGGGGGCGTTCCATCTCACTCGGTTCCTTTCAGCGAACAGCTGTTCACTATTCTCCATTGAGCCGGAATGCGGGTCAATGGTAAAAAAGTCGGAGACAAACCTGATCCCGTCCCGCCCTTCGGGTTATCATCTGGCCTCGCTAATCTCAAGGTGACTGTTTTCGTGGGTATTCGCGCGCAACAAAAAGAAAAGACCCGGCGTACGCTGATCGACGCGGCGTTCAGTCAACTCTGTGCCAACCGCAGCTTCTCCAACCTCAGCCTGCGGGAAGTGGCCAGGGAGGCGGGCATAGCCCCGACCTCCTTCTACCGCCATTTTCGCGACATGGAAGAGCTGGGGCTGACCCTGGTGGACGAGGGAGGGCTGACCCTGCGCCAGCTGATGCGCCAGGCGCGCCAGCGCATCGCCGGAGGAGGCAGCGTCATCAGCACCTCGGTGCAGACCTTCATGGAATTCGTCGAGAACAACCCGAACATCTTCCGCCTGCTGCTGCGCGAGCGCTCCGGCACCTCGGCCGCCTTCCGTCAGGCGGTGGCCCGGGAGATCCAGCACTTCATCGCCGAGCTCACCGACTATCTGGAGGCCACCACGCAGGCGCCGCGGGAAGAGGCCTACATCCAGGCCGAGGCCATGGTGACCATCGTCTTCAGTGCCGGTGCCGATGCCCTCGACATGACCCCCGAAGAGTGCAAGGCGCTGTCGGAGCGCACCATCAGCCAGCTGCGGATGATCGCCATGGGCGCCGAGGTGCAGAACCGCAAGCGCCGCGAATCTCTCTCTTAACGCAAGGATGGACAGCCTCATGCATGAACCGAACCCGATCCCGAAGAAGCCCCTGGTGCTGGCCCTGCTGATGGGTATCTGCGGGGATGCCTTCCTGTCGACCCTGCTGGAGTCGGTCGTCCCCTTCTCCTTCTTCCCCCTGATCGCCCTGCTGCTGGCGGCCAACCAGCTCTACCAGCACTATCGTCACGAGCCCATGGTGGGCAACACCCCCAGCTGCATGCTGATCTGCTTCTTCATCGGCGTGTTCGGGCACTCGGCCCTGCTCAAGGTGCAGTACCCCGAGCTTGGCAGCAACTTCTTCTCCCTCATCGCCATGCTGTTGCTGCTGGCCGCGCTCTCCATCAAGCTGGGCATCAGCCTCGGAAAAACGCAGAAGGAGTGACGAGTCACTCCTTCCGGTCTGGCAGGGCGGGTCGACCTCAGTCGGCCCGGGGCGGGGTCTCTCCCTTCTGCCTGGCGTCTATGATGGCCTGCAGCTTGGCGCGGATCTCCATCATGCCGAACACCCCGAAGATCAGCACCTGGGTGAATTCGAGGCGGGTGACCGCGAAATAGGGCTTGCAGGCGGCCTTGATCATGCTCGCCTGCACCCAGTGCATCAGTATCACTATGACGCCGCACACCGGCAGAAAGCCGTTCAGTTTGCCCGGCAGGGTGCCCAGCAGGGCGAGCACCACGCCGAACCAGAAGAACAGCAGCACCCCCATTGCCAACAGATTAAACGCCCGCTTCATCGCCTACCTCCCGTACATAGAGTTGATGGCAGACCTGGCCGGCCTGCCTTTCCTTGAGTCGTTGCCCACATTGACGGGGAGGGGCACAGCGCCCATCCCCCCCTTTAAACTGCAGCGTCATTCCTGGTGTCCCGCAGATAGAGCTGGTAGCAGACCTGATCTGATCGACTTGCTTGTCCTTGAGCAATTGCCCACATTGACGGGGAGGGGCACAGCGCCCATCCCCCCCTTTAAACTGCAGCGTCATTTCTGGTGTCCCGAAGATAGAGCTGGTAGCAGACCTGACCCGCCTGCTTGTCCTTGAGTAATTGCCAGCTGGCGGGCAGGGCCAGATCGGCCATCTCCTTTTCCCGCTCAAGATAGATGAGGGCGTCCGGCGCGAGCCAGCCGCGCTGTTCCAGCAGCTCGCACACCTGAGGCAGCAGTTCGCGGCGAAACGGCGGATCCAGGAACACCAGATCGAAGGGGGTGGCCTGGCCTTGCAGCCAGCTCACCGCATCGGCCTGGATCACCTGGCCCTGAGTGCTGCCGAGCACGGTCAGGTTCTTTCTGAGCTGGTCGGCGGCGCCCCTGTCCATCTCGATCAGGGTCACCTGGTCGGCGTAACGCGACAAGGCCTCCAACCCCAGCCCGCCGCTGCCGGCAAAGAGATCGAGGCAGCGGGCGCCGCGCACATGGGGTGCCAGCCAGTTGAAGATGGTCTCCTTGACGCGATCCGTGGTGGGTCTGAGTCCTTCCACATCCCTGACCGGCAGTTTGCGCCCCTTCCACTGGCCGCTGATGATTCGTACCACGCCCGCGCGCCCCTGGGGGGCCGGGCTCTTGCTCGGGCCGTTACGGCTGGATTTCACTCTGGGCATCGCGTTTCGTCGTCAGAAAATAAAGTGATAGTATAAGGCGGTTCATTTTTATGCCGACCCGCCGAGGGACGGCTATCTTAGCAGTCAGCCTTTGATGTGAGTATTTTTAGATGGCAAAAGGTTTGTTTTCCTGGCTGGGTTTCGGCCGCAAGAAAGAAGAGGCTGAGGCCGTCCCATCGCAGGCGCCCGACGCCACCCCGGCTGTCGCCGAGTCCGAGGTCACCGTTGCCCCCGCTTCCGTAGTTGATGCTCCCCTGACCGAGGCTCCTGCTGTGCCGCACGAGGCAGCCCTGACGGGTCCAGAGGAAGGCCCCCTGGTGGCGGAAGAGCCGGAGGGCGAACTCGAGCCCGTCATCGTCAATGAGGCCCTGATCGCTGCCGATCCCCAGGCTGGGGAAGAAGCGCGCCTTGCCGCCGAGGCTCAGGCCGCCGAAGAAGCGCGTATCGCCGCCGAAGTTCAGGCCGCGGAAGAGGCCCGCCTTGCCGCCGAGGCTCAGGCTGCCGAAGAAGCTCGTATCGCCGCCGAAGTTCAGGCCGCGGAAGACGCTCGTCTTGCCGCCGAGGCTCAGGCTGCCGAAGAGGCGCGTATCGCCGCCGAAGCTCAGGTCGCGGAAGAAGCCCGTCTTGCCGCCGAAGCTCGCGCCGCGGAAGAGGCCCTCATTGCCGCCGAAGCCCAGGCTGCCGAGGAGGCCCGTATCGCCAAAGAGGCCCAGAGAGCGGAAGATCTGCGCCTGGTGGCCGAGATGGAGGCACAGGCCGCCGCGCTGGCGGCTCTGCCGCTGGCCGCCAAGGTGGACGACGACACCCAGGACAAACCGCAGCGGGAGGGCTTCTTCGCTCGCCTCAAACGCAGCCTGGTGCGCACCAGGGAGAATATCGGCTCCGGTTTCTTCGGTCTGTTCCGCGGCAAGAAGATAGACGACGATCTGTTCGAGGAACTGGAGACCCAGCTGCTGACCGCCGATCTCGGCGTGGACACCACCAGCCGCATCATCGAAGGCCTGGTGCAGCACGCGGATCGCAAGCAGCTCAAGGATGCCGAGGCGCTCTACGGCCTGCTCAAGCAGGACATGGGCGAGATGCTGGCCAAGGTCGAGCAGCCCCTGGTGATCGACACCAGCAAGAAGCCCTATGTGATCCTGATGGTGGGTGTGAACGGCGTCGGCAAGACCACCACCATCGGCAAGCTGGCCAAGCAGTTCCAGGCCGAGGGCAAGAGCGTGATGCTGGCCGCCGGCGATACCTTCCGAGCCGCCGCCGTCGAGCAGCTGCAGGTGTGGGGCCAGCGCAACAACATTCCGGTGATCGCCCAGCACACGGGGGCCGACTCCGCCTCCGTCATCTATGACGCCATCGAGGCCGCCCGCTCCCGTGGCGCCGACGTGCTGATCGCCGATACCGCCGGCCGCCTGCAGAACAAGAGCAACCTGATGGAGGAGCTCAAGAAGGTGGTGCGGGTGATGAAGAAGCTGGACGATACGGCGCCCCACGAGATCATGCTGACCCTGGACGCGGGCACTGGCCAGAACGCCCTGAGCCAGGCCAAGCTGTTCAGCGAGGCGGTGGGCCTGACCGGCATCACCCTCACCAAGCTGGACGGCACCGCCAAGGGCGGCGTCATCTTCGCGGTGGCGGACAAGTTCCAGATCCCGATCCGCTACATCGGGGTGGGCGAGGGGATCGACGATCTGCGCCCCTTCGTCGCCAACGACTTTATCGAGGCGTTGTTCAGTCGCGATGAATGAGCCTGGCCGCGCTGCGCCAGCTCAGCCGCGATGAGCAGTGTCCCAGCCCCGACTCCGGTCGGGGCTTGTCACTCTCAGGGTATGATCCACCTCGATCCCGGTCGGGGTTTGTCACTGTCAGGGAACCGTTATGATTCGTTTTGACAAGGTCAGCAAGGTATACAGCGGTGGCCATCAGGCGCTGCAGAAGGTCAGTTTCCACCTGCGCAAGGGGGAGATGGCCTTCCTGACCGGCCATTCGGGGGCGGGCAAGAGCACCCTCCTGAAACTCATCAGCGTGATGGAGCGACCGACCGATGGCCGCGTCTTCTTCCACGGCGATGACGTCAGCCATATCCAGCGCAGCCAGATCCCCTATGTGCGCCGCCAGATCGGCATGATCTTCCAGGATCACCGGCTGCTGATGGACCGCACCGTGTTCGACAACGTGGCCCTGCCCCTGGTGATCGATGGCTACAGCCACGCCGACATCAACAAGCGGGTGGCGGCGGCGCTGGACAAGGTGGGCCTGCTCGGCAAGGAGCGCTACCAGCCGCGCATGCTCTCCGGCGGTGAGCAGCAGCGGGTCGGCATCGCCCGTGCCATCGTCAACAAGCCTCCCCTGCTGCTGGCGGACGAGCCGACCGGCAACCTGGATCCCCAGCTCTCCATGGACATCATGCGCCTGTTCGAGGAGTTCAACCGCTTCGGGGTCTCGGTGCTGATTGCCACCCATGATCTGGGGCTGATCGCCCGCATGCGCTATCGCACCCTGACCCTCAAGGCGGGGCGCATGTATTCGTCCGGGGAGGAACTCTGATGGCTATTGTTCGTCATAAACAGCTGCCGCTGTGCCGTCTGATGATGGTCATGTGGATGGAGCAGGTCGCGGATATTCGACACGGGGGAGAGTGCTGATGGCTATCGTTCGTCATAAACAGCCGCCGTTGCGTCGTCTGATGATGGTCATGTGGATGGATCAGGTCGCGGATATTCGACACGGGGGAGAGTGCTGATGGCTATCGTTCGTCATAAACAGCCGCCGTTGCGCCGTCTGATGATGTATGGCGTGGATCACGTGCGTCAGGCCTTTGCCAGCCTGGGGGAGCTGTGGCGCAATCCGCTCGCCTCCCTGATGACCCTGGCGGTGCTCGGCGTGAGCCTGGCGCTGCCTTCCTGTTTCCACGTGCTGCTGAAAAACGCCGAGGTGGTGGAGGGGAGCTGGCAGACCAGTTCCCAGATCTCCCTCTATCTGCGCAAGGATCTGCCGGAGCAGAGCATCCTCGACATGCAGCAGCGGATCCTGCTCTACCCCGAGGTGGAGTCCGTTACCTACATGAACCGGGACGAGGCGCTCAGGGAGTTCCGCGAGATCTCCGGTTTCGGCGATGCCCTGGATTATCTCGACAGCAACCCGCTGCCGCCGGTGCTGAGCGTGATCCCGGATCCGCGCTGGCAGAATCCGGAAGGGGCCGCGGAGCTGCTCGCCAAGCTGGAGAACGAACCCGGCATCGAGCAGGGCAAGCTGGATCTGCAGTGGCTGACCCGGCTGCAGGGGATCATGAACCTGCTGCGTCATACCATCACCGGCATTGCCGTGCTGCTGCTCTCCGCGGTGCTGCTGATCGTCGGCAACACCCTTCGCCTCAATATCCTCAACCAGCGCTCCGAGATCGAAGTGCTCAAGCTGGTGGGGGCGACCGATGCCTTCATCCATCGTCCCTTCCTCTATACCGGCATCTGGTTCGGTGTCATCGGCGGCATGCTGGCCTGGTGGCTGACCGAGGTGATGGTGATCTGGAGCGAGGGGGTGGTGAAGGAGCTGGCGGGGCTCTACAACAGCAACTTCCGGCTGGTGGGGATGGGGGCGTTCGACGGCTTCAACCTCATACTGCTGGGGGCCTTGCTGGGGCTGATCGCCTCCTGGTTTTCGGTCCATCGCCACATTCGCGACATCGAACCTTCCTGATTGATTTACCAGCAACGCAAACCACTGGATTTTGCGAACTGGATCAAGTAAAAGAGTGGCCCGTTTCTGGCACGGGCCACTTTCTCAGAGTAATCTGAATGGTATCCGTGCAGAGGATCATTATGTGGATCCTCTGAACCTTTTGATTTATCAACGGTCTATTTACTGCAACAGAATGAATACGGGTATGGCCCCTATGCCTTGCTCGTCTGACTTGGCAAGCATGTGAAGGTTGCGAGCTCCGCAACAATGGACTTAGCATGCTACTTTTCAGGGGTCCTTCACTGTGACCCCTTTTTTTTGACCGTTCATTTATGATTCATGCCGTCAGCCTAAGATAGGCCGGGTTCATGCTGGGGTTATGTTTGATTCAGCCCGCAGAATGATACCTGGTCGGTAGACACGCCTTCTCAGGGTGTTAGACTGATTCGATTGAAAAGTAAGAGGTAGAACATGGGAACTTCATTGCAGCGCACTATGGCTCTGATTCCGCAAGGTAGTCTGGAAGGCTATATCCAGGCAGTCAACTCGATCCCTGTGCTGAGTGCAGAGGAAGAGCGCGAACTGGCGATGCGTTTGCAGCAGGATGGCGATCTCGAGGCTGCCCGTCAGCTGGTCATGTCGCACCTGCGCTTTGTCGTTCACGTGGCCAAGAGCTACTCCGGCTATGGCCTGCCTCAGGCCGATCTGGTGCAGGAAGGCAACATCGGCCTGATGAAAGCCGTCAAGCGCTTCGACCCCAGCGTGGGCGTGCGTCTGGTCTCCTTCGCCGTGCACTGGATCAAGGCCGAGATCCATGAATATGTGTTGCGCAACTGGCGCATGGTCAAGGTGGCGACCACCAAGGCCCAGCGCAAGCTGTTCTTCAACCTGCGCAAGTCCAAGAAGCGCCTGGGCTGGCTGAACCACGAAGAGGTACAGGCCGTGGCCGCCGACCTCGGGGTCTCCGCCGCCGACGTCACCGAGATGGAAGCGCGCATGAGCAACTACGACCAGGCCTTCGATCTGGTGGGTGACGACGAGGACGAGGGCGGCTTCGCCCCGGTGCACTACCTGGAAGACAAGTCTTCCGATCTGGCCGCCACCATAGAGAACGACAACTGGGACAACCACGCCACCCGTCGTCTGAGCGCGGCGCTCGCCACCCTGGATGAGCGCAGCCAGCACATCATCCGTGCCCGCTGGCTGGATGAGGAGAGCAAGACCACCTTGCAGGAGCTGGCCGACAACTATGGCGTTTCCGCCGAGCGCGTGCGTCAGCTTGAGAAAAACGCCCTCAAGAAGCTGAAAGACGCCATGGATGCCTGAGGGCCTCCAACACGAGACAGGGCCTGATGGCCCTGTTTTTGTTTCACGGGGATCTGGTCGGCCTTGCCTTGGTTACCCTTGTGTATGTTATGTTGCCGCCACTGCCACAGTTAGGGAGAGCAGAAGTGAAACTGTTGAACGACCTGTTTACCAATAACCGCGAGTGGGCGGAGCGGATCAAGGCCGAGGATCCCAATTTCTTCGCTACCCTGTCCGCCCAGCAGGCCCCGGAGTACCTCTGGATCGGCTGCTCCGACAGCCGGGTACCCGCCAACCAGCTGATGGGACTGCTGCCGGGGGATGTCTTCGTCCACCGCAACGTCGCCAACCTGGTGGTACACACCGATTTCAACTGCCTCTCCGTGCTGCAATATGCGGTGGAGGTGCTCAAGGTGAAACACATCATCGTCTGCGGCCACTATGGCTGCGGCGGCGTCAAGGCGGCGATGCAGAACCAGGAGCTGGGCCTCATCGACAACTGGCTGCGCAACATCAAGGACGTCTACTTCAAGTACGGCGAAGAGCTCGAGGCCATCGAGGATGAGCACGAGCGCTTCGATTACCTGTGCGAGCTGAACGTGGCCGAGCAGGTGGCGAACGTCTGCCACACCACCATCATCCAGAATGCCTGGCGCAAGGGTCAGGAGCTGGCGGTGCACGGCTGGATCTACGGCATCAAGGACGGTCTGCTGCACGATCTCGATCTCTGCATCAGCGGCCCGGACCAGATCCCGGACGTCTATCGCGCCTGGCCGGACATGCGTCCGCCCCACCGCCGTCGCTGAGGCGCCGCCTGGTGGCCCCCGCCCTCTACCTTCAGATCAAGCAGCACATCCTGGACGGGATCCGCGAACGCCACTACCAGGCGGGGGACAGGATCCCGACCGAGGCCGCCCTGTGCGCGCAGTTCGCCGTGAGCCGGATGACGGTGAACAAGGCGCTGCGTGAGCTGGTGGCCGAGGGCTGGCTGGTGCGCAGCGCCGGCGCCGGCAGCTTCGTTGCGGACAGGCGTACCGAGTCGCCGCTCCTGGCGATTCGCAACATAGCCGACGAGATCGCCGAGCGGGGCAGCCAGTACAGTGCCCGGGTGATCCGCCTGCAACGCCAGGCCGCCGACGAGAAGGTGGCGGTGCGCCTCGGCTTGCGGGTGGGGGCACCCACCTTTCACAGCCTCATCGTCCACCAGGCCGACGGGGAGCCGCTGCAGCTGGAGGAGCGCTTCGTCGATGCCGAGCGCCTGCCGGAATACGGCGAGCAGGATTTCACGAGGCAGACGCCAAACAGCTATCTGATGGAGGTCTGCCCCCTCTCCGAGATGGAGCACGTGGTGGAGGCGGTGCTGCCGAGTGCCGGCGAGGCCGGGTTGCTGCAGGTGCGGGTCGATACCCCCTGCCTGCTGCTGCACCGGCGCACCTGGTCGGACGGCTACCTGGTCTCCTATGCCCGCCTGCTCTCGCCGGGCTCCCGCTACAAGTTGAGCTCCAAGACCCGATTGGCCTGATTGTATATACATACTAGGTATTTGAAAGCCCACCTTCTGGTGGGCTTTTTTGTGCCTAAACTCTAATAAAGCCGCTGTTATCAAGATGTGAACTGGATCCTTTCTTTCTCTCCAGAGATCGGCTATAAAATATTGTATATACATTTAGAGGTCGGTATGAACAAGGAACTGTTGAACTGCGAGCGGGTCTGGCTCAACGTGACGCCCGCCACCCTGCGCCCCGATCTGGCGGACTACGGCCTGCTGGAGCCTCACGCCCTCGGCGTTCACGACGGCAGGATCCACGCCCTGGTCCCCATGCAGGATCTCAAGGGGCCCCATCCCGCCCACTGGCGCGACATGAAGGGCAGGCTGGTGACCCCAGGCCTCATCGATTGCCACACCCACCTCGTCTTCGCCGGCAGCCGGGCCGAGGAGTTCGAGCTGCGCCAGAAAGGGGTGCCCTATGCGGAGATCGCCCGCAGGGGGGGCGGCATCCTCTCCACCGTGCGCGCCACCCGCGCGGCCAGCGAGGATCAGCTCTATGAGCTGGCGCTGCCGAGGATCAGGTCCCTGATCCGGGAAGGGGTCACCACGGTGGAGATCAAGTCCGGCTATGGCCTCACCCTGGCGGACGAGCTCAAGATGCTGCGAGTCGCCCGCCGGCTGGGGGAGGCGCTGCCGATCCGGGTCAAGACCACCCTGCTGGCGGCCCATGCGGTGCCGCCGGAGTACCGGGACGATCCCGATTCCTGGGTCGAGACCATCTGCCAGGAGATCATCCCGGCCGCCGCCGAGGCGGGTCTGGCGGATGCGGTGGACGTCTTCTGCGAACACATCGGCTTTTCCCTCGCCCAGACCGAGCAGGTCTATCTGGCGGCGGATCAGTACAACCTCGCGGTGAAGGGGCACATGGATCAGCTCTCCAATCTGGGGGGCAGCACGCTCGCCGCCAATTTCGGCGCCCTCTCGGTGGATCACCTGGAGTATCTGGATCAGGAGGGAATACAGGCGCTGGCCCACCGCGGCGTGGTCGCCACCCTGCTGCCCACCGCCTTCTATTTCCTGAAGGAGACCAGGCTGCCACCTGTCGAGGCCCTGCGCCGCGCCGGGGTGCCCATGGCGGTCTCCTCCGACATCAACCCGGGTACGGCCCCCATCGTCTCCCTGCGCATGGCCATGAACATGGCCTGCACCCTGTTCGGCCTGACCCCGGTGGAGGCCATGACCGGGGTGACCCGCCATGCCGCCAAAGCGCTCGGCGAGCAGGAACATCTGGGGCAGTTGAGAGTGGGCATGCAGGCGGATTTCCTTATCTGGAGCTGCGCGCACCCCTCCGAAATCAGCTACCTGGTCGGCGTCGATCAGCTGGTCAGCCGGGTATTCAACGGTGAGGAGACGCACCATGGATAAGTTCAACCCGGTCGACATGTCGGTCTGGCAGGGGCGCCAGGATCCGGAAGATGGTGATCTGGCCCTGCGCTGGCACGACAAGGTTCTGCCTTGGCAAGAGGCGAAGTCCTGGCAAGCCGACAGCGAGCCCGGTGTGGTGCTGCTCGGCTTCGCCTGTGACGAGGGGGTTCGCCGAAACAAGGGCCGGGTGGGCGCCGCCGGTGCACCCCAGGCCATCCGCAAACTGCTGGCCAACACCGCCTGGCACCTGGGCCGACCCGTCCATGACGGCGGTGACGTGCACTGCGACGACGGGGATCTCGATGCCGCCCACGACCGGCTGGCCGAGCGGGTCGCGAGTGCGCTGGATCAGGGACACTTCCCCCTGGTACTGGGAGGCGGCCACGAGGTGGCGTTCGGCAGCTGGAGCGGCCTCAACCGTCATCTGGCTGGTCGTGGCCGGGTGGGCATCATCAACTTCGACGCCCACTTCGACCTGCGCATGAAGCAGGAGCAGGCGAGCTCGGGTACCCCCTTCTTCCAGATTGCCGAGCAGTGCGCCGCCCAGGGCACGTCCTTTACCTATGCCTGCCTCGGGGTGGCCGAGACCGCCAACACCGCAGCGCTCTTTGCCCGCGCCGAAGCGCTGGGGGTCTGGCACGTGCTGGACGAGGCCATGACCCAGACCGAGCTGCCAGCCTTGCTCAGCGGGCTGGATGCCTTTATCGCCCGTTGCGACCACCTCTATCTGACCATAGATCTGGACGTGCTGCCCGCCGCCGTGATGCCAGGGGTGAGCGCCCCCGCCGCCCGCGGCGTGGAGCTGGCGGTCATCGAACCCTTGATCGCCCATATCCGGGCCAGCGGCAAGCTCAGGCTCGCCGATCTGGCCGAGTACAACCCGAGTCTGGATCTGGACAACCGCAGCGCCCGCGTGGCCGCCCGGCTGGTCCATCAACTAACCAAGTAGTCGGCCGACTCGCCAGGGGGCACTGTGCCCCCGCATGGCGGCTGCATTGATAAACAAGGAGTGTCTATGTCTGTGCAACACCAGGATCCCCGCCACGATCCGAGCCGGATCATCCGTGCTCCCCACGGTACCGAGCTGACTGCCAAGAGCTGGCTCACCGAGGCGCCCCTGCGGATGCTGATGAACAACCTGGATCCGGAAGTGGCCGAGCATCCCCAGTCCCTGGTGGTCTATGGCGGCATCGGCCGCGCCGCCCGCAACTGGGCCTGCTACGACAAGATCGTCGAGGTGCTGACCCGGCTCGAGGACGACCAGACCCTGCTGGTGCAATCCGGCAAGCCGGTCGGCGTATTCCAGACCCACAAGGACGCCCCCCGGGTGCTGATCGCCAACTCCAACCTGGTGCCGCACTGGGCCAACTGGGAACACTTCAATGAGCTCGACAAGAAGGGCTTGATGATGTACGGCCAGATGACCGCCGGCTCCTGGATCTACATAGGTACCCAGGGGATAGTGCAGGGCACCTACGAGACCTTCTTCGCGGTGGCGAACCAGCATTTCGACGGCAAGCCTGCGGGCCGCTGGATCCTGACCGGGGGCCTGGGTGGCATGGGCGGTGCCCAGCCGCTGGCCGCCACCATGGCCGGCTTCTCCATGATCGCGGTGGAGTGCGACGAGACCCGCATCGACTTCCGTCTCAAGACCCGCTACGTCGACAAGAAGGCCCACAGCCTGGATGAGGCGCTGGCCATGGTCGAAGAGGCCAGGCAGAGCGGCACCGCCGTCTCCGTCGGCCTGCTCGGCAACGCCGCCGACGTCTTCGCCGAGCTGGTGGCCCGCGGCATCACGCCGGACGTGGTGACCGACCAGACTTCCGCCCATGACCCGGTGCACGGCTACCTGCCCCAGGGCTGGAGCCTGGCCCAGTGGCGCGAGCTGCAAAAGAGCGCGCCGCAAGAGGTCAACGTGGCGGCTCGCCGCTCCATGGCCCGCCAGGTCGAAGCCATGCTGACCCTGCAGGCCCGCGGCGCCGCCACCCTGGACTACGGCAACAACATCCGCCAGATGGCGCTGGAAGAGGGGGTGAAAAACGCCTTCGACTTCCCCGGCTTCGTGCCGGCCTACATCCGCCCGCTATTCTGCGAGGGGATCGGCCCGTTCCGCTGGGTGGCGCTCTCCGGCGATCCGGAAGACATCTACAAGACCGACCAGAAGGTGAAAGAGCTGATCCCGGACGATCCCCACCTGCACAACTGGCTCGACATGGCCCGCGAGCGCATCGCCTTCCAGGGCCTGCCGGCGCGGATCTGCTGGGTCGGGGTCAAGGATCGGGTGCGCCTCGGCCTGGCCTTCAACGAGATGGTGAAGAACGGCGAGCTGAAAGCCCCGGTCGTCATCGGTCGCGACCACCTGGACTCCGGCTCGGTGGCGAGCCCGAACCGCGAAACCGAATCCATGATGGATGGCTCGGATGCCGTCTCCGACTGGCCGCTGCTCAACGCCCTGCTCAACACCGCCGGCGGCGCGACCTGGGTCTCCCTGCACCACGGTGGCGGGGTCGGCATGGGCTTCTCACAGCACTCCGGCGTGGTGATCGTCTGTGACGGCACCGACGATGCCGCCAAACGGGTCGGTCGCGTGCTGCGCAACGACCCGGGCACCGGGGTGATGCGTCACGCCGATGCCGGTTATGAAATTGCCATCAACTGTGCCGTTGATGCGAAACTGGATCTGCCGATGCTGGACACAGCTGGCAAGGGAGCGAAATAAGATGTTTGAACTCAATCTGTTGCCGGGCGAGCTGACCCTCGCCACCCTGCGCCGCGTCAGCCGCGAGCCGGTACACGTCAGCCTGGACTCGTCCGCCCTGGCGGGGATCCAC
The DNA here is from genome assembly GCF_019048705.1 of Aeromonas sp. FDAARGOS 1409. Lineage (NCBI taxonomy): Bacteria > Pseudomonadati > Pseudomonadota > Gammaproteobacteria > Aeromonadales > Aeromonadaceae > Aeromonas > Aeromonas sp. FDAARGOS 1409. The sequence continues at coordinate 1,056,621 of NZ_CP077395.1, read as the reverse complement.
GCCTCCGCTGCCGTGGTCTCCAAGGTGATCGAACAGAACCGCGTGGTGTACGGCATCAACACCGGCTTTGGCCTGCTGGCCAACACCCGGATCCCGGTGGAGCAGCTGGACGAGCTGCAGCGCTCCATCGTGCTCTCCCACGCGGCAGGGATTGGCGAGTACATGGATGACGCCACCGTACGGCTGATGATGGTGCTCAAGCTCAACTCGCTGGCCCGCGGCTTCTCCGGCATCCGGCTGACAGTGCTGGAGGCCCTGATGCGGCTCATCAATGCCGAAGTCTATCCTGTGGTGCCGAAGAAGGGGTCCGTCGGTGCCTCCGGCGATCTGGCGCCCCTGGCCCATATGAGCTGCCTGCTGATAGGTGAAGGCAAGGCCCGTCACAAGGGCGAGCTGATCGACGCCGCCACTGCCCTCAAGATTGCAGGCCTGGCGCCCATCGCCCTGGCGCCGAAAGAGGGGCTGGCCCTGCTCAACGGCACCCAGGCGAGCACGGCGTTTGCGCTGGAAGGGCTGTTCCACGCCGAGGATCTCTACGCCGGCGCCATCACCATAGGTGCCATGAGCGTGGAGGCGGCGCTTGGCAGCCGCCGACCCTTCGACGCCCGCATCCACGCGGTGCGTGGTCAGCGTGGCCAGATCGATGCGGCCGCCTGCTACCGCCACCTGCTGGTGGATGGCAGCGAGATCGGCATGTCCCACCACAACTGCGAGAAGGTGCAGGATCCCTACTCCCTGCGCTGCCAGCCGCAGGTGATGGGCGCCTGTCTGACCCAGATCCGCCAGGCGGCCGAGGTGCTGGTGTGCGAGGCCAATGCGGTCTCCGACAACCCCCTGGTGTTTGCCGAGGATGAAGACATCCTCTCCGGCGGCAACTTCCACGCCGAACCCGTGGCCTTCGCCGCCGACAACCTGGCGCTGGCCATCGCCGAAATAGGCTCGCTCTCCGAGCGGCGCATGGCGCTGCTGATCGACTCGCGCATGTCCGGTCTGCCGGCCTTCCTGGTCAACAACGGCGGCGTCAACTCCGGCTTCATGATCGCCCAGGTCACCTCGGCGGCGCTCGCCTCCGAGAACAAGACGCTCGCCCATCCGGCCTCGGTGGACAGCCTGCCCACCTCCGCGAACCAGGAGGATCACGTCTCCATGGCCACCTTCGCCGGTCGTCGTCTGGCAGACATGGCCGAGAACACCCGCGGCATCCTGGCGGTGGAGCTGCTGGCGGCGGCCCAGGGGCTCGACTTCCGAGCTCCCCTGCGCAGCACCGAGCTTATCGAGCTGGCCAAGGGCCGGCTGCGGGAAGAGGTCAGCTTCTACGACAAGGACAGGTACTTCGCGCCGGACATCGAGGCGGCCGCCGCCCTGCTGGGCCGTGCCAGCTACAACGACCTGATCCCGGCCGGGACCTTGCCCAGCCTCTGAACCCGAGTCTGAGCAGACCATAAAAAAGACCGCCCATGGGGCGGTCTTTTCATTTCTGGGCTTTATCCGTGTTCAAACATCAGGAACAGATAGACGACAAACAGCACAAGATGGGTGGCGCCGTGCAGGGCGTGAGTGCGGCCGCTGCTGAAGGTCACTTTACAGACCATGAGCGTGGTGATGAGCAGCACCATGTCGGCGGCAGAGAGGCCCAGGCGCACCTCCTGTCCCACCAGGGCGCCGATGAAGAGCACGGAGGGGACGGTGAGGGCGATGGTCGCCAGCACGGAGCCGAAGTAGAGGTTCATGGCCCGCTGCAGCTGGTTGTTGAAGGCCGCCTTGATGGCGCCGACCGCCTCAGGTGCGAGCACTATACAGGCGACGATAAAGCCCCCTAGGGCCGCCGGGGCCTCCATGACGTGCACCCCGTGGTTGATGGGGATGGCGAGCGTCTTGGCCAGCAGGATCACCACCACCAGGTAGGCGATCAGCAGCAGGGTGTGGTAGACGTTGCTCTGCAGCGGGCCGTGATGATCCTCGTGATCCTCGTGATCGCCGTCGACGAAGAAGTGGCTGTGGCTGCGGGTCTGGATCAGCAGGAAGACGCCGTAGAGCAGGATCGAGACGATGATCAGCATCCAGGACATGGCCTTGGACAGCCCCCCCAGGGAGCCGCCCTGGGTGAAGTTCGGCAGCACCAGGCAGAGCAGGGCCAGGGGAATGATGGCCACCAGATAGGATTTCACCCCGTCCAGGTTGAAGTTCTGGGTGTGATAGCGCCAGCCGCCGAACAGCAGGGTGAAGCCCACCAGGCCGTTGGTGACCAGCATCACCACGGCGAACATGGTGTCGCGGGCCATGGTGGGGTTGGGCTCGCCGGTCAGCATGACGGAGGAGATCATCACCACTTCCAGGGAGATGACCGACAGGGTCAGGATCAGGGTGCCAAAGGGTTCGCCCAGCTTGATGGCCAGGGCATCGGAATGACGCACCACGGAGAAGATGGCCCAGGTGACGACGGCGAGCAGGGCCAGCGACACCGGCAGGTAGACCGCAAGGGGGGTTGCCTCCGTCAACAGGTCGCTGCCGAGGGTCTTGAAGAAGATCAGGGTCAGCAGGCCGGCGGGCAGGGCAATCTCTTGGCGGATAAAGGACTTCATAGGCAGTGGTTCTCATCTCGGGGCGGCGGTGGCCGACGGGGTATGGAGCAACTTGATGGCGTCACCGGGGTGACGAACCCGTTGATGATATAGGGTGTTGTCCACTCGAGGGAAAATCATTTTTGTGGCAAGAGGTATAGGATCCGGCCAGTCAGACCGGATCCTATACCGGTTAGGCTGCGCCCGGGTTGTGCTGCCGCCAGTCCAGCAGCCAGATCTTCAGCTTGCCGAGGGGCATGGGCCTGGCGTAGACATAGCCCTGGATCAGATGGACGCCATGCTGGATCAGATAGTCGACCTGGGCCTGGGTCTCGACCCCTTCGGCGATCATCTCCATGTCCGACTTGAGGCCGAAGGCTATGATGGCTTCCAGCAGGTTGCGCTTGGGATCGTCCGTGCCTATGGTGTCGACGAACATCTTGTCGATCTTGATCTGGCGGATGCCGAGGCGCTGCAGGTAGGCGAAGCCGCCGTAGCCGGTGCCGAAATCGTCCAGCTTGAAGTGATACCCCTTCTCCTGCAGGGTGGCGATCTCCCCCATGGCCGCCTGGATGTCGGTGATGGGCTTGCGCTCCGTGAGCTCGAAGGTGAGCCTGTCCGGAGAGGGCCAGCCATGGCGCTGCAACTGGCCGCTCAGATGGGGCTGCTCTATGTGGGCGGCCACCAGGTTGACACTGACCCACTGGGTCGGCGCCAGACTGGGGAGATCGGCGATGACCTGCTCCAGCAGTTGATCCGTCATGGGCAGGATCAGGTCCTGCTCTTCCGCATAGGCGATGAAGGTGCCTGGCGGCACCATGTTCCGCCCCCGCTGCCAGCGCAGCAGGGCCTCGAAGCCGACCACCTCCCGGGTGCGGCTGTCCACCACGGGCTGGTAGAAGGGGATGAACTCCCGCCGTGCCAGCCCGGCCTGCAGCAACCCCTTGAGGGAGCGCCGGTAGTTGCGCAGCCCCCAGTAGATGGCCACTAGCAGACCCCCCAGGGCACCGCCATACCAGAGGCCGTAGTGGCGAGCCCGCATGCTTGCATGGCGCTGCAGCGCCTTGCCCGCCCACAGGGTCTGCCTGATCTGCTTGCCGGGATCCAGGAAGCTCAGGCTCTGGCTGGTGGCTTCCTGCTTGATGGTGCTGTCCCCGCGAGGAAAGATGGGATTCACCTCGCCGGGTTCCAGCTGGCTGAACTCGAGATAGAAACAGTCGGCACAAGGGGTTTTCAGCAGGTCATGGCTCCAGCTGTTGCTCAGCACCCAGTAGGCGATATTGCCGCCGGCCCTGTAGTAGGCAACCAGCTCCTGCTCGGTGTGGAAGCTGGCCTGGGTGGCGATGATCCCGAACTGATCGCCAGCGGGGTAGGGGGGCATGTCGGCGGAGTGGAAGGGCAACGTCTGTCCCAGGCTGGAGCAGCCGCTGCCGGAGGCGAGAATGAGCCCCTGTATTCGAAGATGCTTGCTGTAAAAATGGGGACCGCGCAGCAGCGCCATGTCCTGGGGGCCGCAATCGAAACGAAAGCGAGCCAGCTGGAGGCGAATGCCCTGATCCAGTTCGCGGTGGCGTTCGAGCAGCGCCTCTTCTATCTCCCGGCCTTTCTGTGTCAGCAACTGGCGGGCGAGGGGGCGCTCCAGCAGGTGCCCGAGGGGCAAGGCCAGCAGCGGTGGCAGGCAGAGCAACAGCAGACTGATCCAGAGAGGGGATGTTCGTCGCAAGAGATACCTGTCCGGTGGACGCATGGGATGCAAATGGATTGCAACATCATAGCATTAGCTGCATCGATTTGAGTCGGGTCGGTCACACTTGGAACAAAAATGGTAATCCCTTGATAAACAACCAATATGACAAATTGATTGATGAAGATTCAATCGCTGACCTGTCATAAATGACAATTGTCCAGCTTATCTGAAATGGCTAGAGTAGCGGTGCGGTTTGACTCACCGTGTGTTCAATACTCCTGTATCTATTTTTGTCAGTAGCACAGAGTGTTAGTTTTGATATGAGTGTTTCTTTTGGTCCCCGTGCGGGACCATTTTTCTGTCCGTCTCCCCCGGGTGTTGCCCCTCCTCCAGTTTTCCGTTCCGACGGCCTGCCGGCCAGAGTCTGACGCCCCCGTCCGCTTATTTGCAGAAGCGGGATCTTCATCCATAGGCGGGCTTTGGCCAAGGCTGATACCATGAGGCCCTATGGATGCTGTCGGCTACGGAAAGGCACATGAAACTGACCACTCAACTCGTCTCCTTTATTACCCTGTGCGTGATCGCGGCCATGGCCATGGTGATGCTGGGCGGGGTCTTCAGTTTCCGCCAGATGGGCATGGAGCTGCAGCAGAACCGGGTCGATTCCCTGGTGGAGATCATCGACAAGCAGCTGGGGGTGACCGATGACCAGCAGGCCCTTGCCCGCTGGCTGCCCTCCCTGCTGCGGGCCTCCCACGTGGTCGAACTGGAGATCCGCCAGGACAAGCAGCGGGTCTACTGGTTTCGCGACGTGCAGCAGCAGACCGACGAGAGCCTGCTGATCCCCTACAGCAAGGCGATCCCCAATCAGGCCGGCATGCGGGCCGACTTCAAGCTGGACAGGCCGTTCAAGGAGTTCGAGTACTCCATGCGGGCCATGTTTGGCATCTCCCTCGGCGTCTTCATCGTGGTGTTCGGGCTCTGGTACTCCATTCGCTGGCTGCGCCAGCAGCTGCGCGGTGCCGAACTGCTGGCGGAACGGGCCCAGCTGATCCTGGATGGCAAGCTCACCAAGCTGGCCCATGATCCGGCAGAGGAGTGGCCGGCCCCGGCCAGCCAGGCCCTCGACTATCTGCTGGCCGAGCTGGCGGACGCCCGCAAGGAGCGCAGCCGGTTCGACAACTTCATCCGCAGCAATGCCTTCGTCGACAAGACGACGGGCATCGGCAACCGCCTCTTCTTCGACAACCGGCTGGAGAGCGCCATCATGGAGGCGAGCGTGATCAGCGGCGGGGTGCTGCTGATCGAGCTGGCCGGGCTGGAGGAGCTGGATCCCGAGTTGAGCAGTCGCCCGAGCCAGGAGCTGCTGATGGAGGCGAGCGCCTCCATCGGTGCCTTCGTGCGCAAGCACAGCGGCGCCCTGCAGGCCCGCTATGCGGGTCAGGTGTTTGCCGTGCTGCTGCCCAACATGTCCGAGAGCGAGATGGTGGACGGGGCCAGCCAGCTGCTCAAGAGCCTGCAGCGCCTGCACTGGCCCGAGGCGGTCAATGTGGAGACGGCCGTCTACCTGGGGGCCGTCTGCTACCAGGCCGAGGACTCCCTGCTCAAGGTGCAGGAGGAGGCCGAGCTGGCGCTCAAGAGCGCGCGCCTGCAGGGCCACAGCGGATGGTTCCTGTTCGAGAAGTCCCTCAACGACGAGGCGAGCAGCAAGGGGACGGTGCGCTGGCGCACCCTGATCAGCCGTCGCATCGAGGAGCGGGGGATCTCCTTCTATCTGCAGCCGGTGCAGCAGGAGCGGGATCAGGTGGTGCTGCAGCAGGAGCTGCTGATCCGCATCCACGACGAACAGGGCAGGGAGCTGCAGGCGGGGGTCTTCATGCCCATGGCGGAGAAGGCCGGGCTGCTGCTGCCGCTGGACCGGCTGGTGGTCGCCAGCACCCTGCGCCTGCTGCGGCAGCGGCCGGCGTCGAGCTGCCCCGTCAGTCTCTCCCTCAGCGCCCAGAACCTGCTCAACCGGGAGTTCCAGCGCGAGCTCTTCTTCGATCTGTTCCAGCTGCCGCGCAGCACCAACGAGGGGCTGATCCTGCAGCTGTCGGAATCCCAGGTGACCCGCCACTACGAGGCCCTCAAGCGGCCGCTGCGGGCGCTGCGCATGCTGGGCTGCCAGCTGGCCATCGATCACGCGGGTCAGGATGTAGTGAGCACCCAGTACATCAAGGAGTTCGAGATCCACTTCCTCAAGCTGCACCCCAGCCTGGTGCGGGAGATCCACCTGCGCCAGGTCAACCAGATGGCGGTGCGCAGCCTGGTGGGCGGCTGTGCCAACACCCAGACCCGGGTGATAGCGGTGGGGGTGGAGAGCGGCGACGAGTGGAAGATGCTGCGCCACCTCGGGGTGCACGCGGGGCAGGGCCCCTGGTTCGCCGAGCCCGAACCGTTCACCATGCCCACCTGACAGTGGCGCCGGCAGGACGATGAAGCGCCCTTTGGCGCGACCGGCCGTGGCGGGCGGTCCTAGAGACGGCCCTGCTCCCGCAAGCCCGCCAGCCCCTGCATGCCGCCGGTGTGGATGAAGACCACCTCGCTGCCGCGGGGAATGCGGCCGGCGTCCAGCTCCCGAAACAGCCCCCACATCGCCTTGCCGCTGTAGATGGGCTCGAGCGGCAGCCCGGTCTGGGCGCTGAAGTCCTGCACCCATTGCCAGAGCGCCTGGCTGAACCTGGCGTAGCCGCCATCGTGGTGATCCAGGGCGATGTGCCATCCCTGGGTGGTGGCCGCCGCCGGATGAAGCCGGCATACCTCGTCATGGAGGAAGCCTCCCCCCTTGAGCACGGCGATGGCCAGGATCCGCTCCCGCTCCCGTTTGCCCGCGATGAGCCCCGCCAGGGTACCGCCGCTGGCGCAGGGCAGCACCCAGAGATCCGGCGAGAAGGGCAGTTCGGTCACCAGCTCGGCCACCCCGGGGATAGCGAGCGGGCTGCTGCCCCCCTCCGGCACTATCAGGGTGTCTTCATCCTCGAACCTGGCCAGCCAGTCGGGATCCTGGCGTCGCCGGTAGATCTGGCGGTCCACGAAAACGAGATCCATGCCCCAGCCTCTGGCCGCACTCAGGGTCGCGTTGCTGACGGTGGCGGCTTCACCGCGTATGATGCCCGTGGTGCGCAGCCCCAATCTGAACCCAGCCGCCGCCAGGGCGTGGATGTGATTGGAGTAGGCACCGCCGAACGACAGTATGTGCGTCTTGCCCTGTGACCTGGCCCGTTCCAGGTGGTATTTGAGCTTGCGCCACTTGTTGCCGGAGAGGGTCGGGTGGATCAGGTCGTCCCGCTTGCACCAGAGCCTGACGTCCCTGGCATCCAGCAGCGGGTGGTGGATCCTGTGCAGGGGGGAGGGGAGACTGAGGGGGGCCAGCGGGTCGTCTGCGGGGGGCGTCGGCCCGGCCTTTGGAGCATTGTCTGTCATAAAATTGGAGGCTAATCGCCTGTTTATGTTAAGGTTTAATCCGTTTCATGCCGTCAGGTGCAGAGCCAGATGAAGTCATTTTTCAGACGTTCGTCCCCCAGCCATCAGGTCGGACTCCTGCTGGCCAGCGATCGCATCCTGCTGGCCAGCACGGGGCCCGCGCCCGTGTTCACCAGCCGCGCCGTCAATGGGCCTCACGAGTGGTCCAGGGCCCTGGCAGAGCTGTTTTCCCTGCATGGGTTGGCCAAGTCTAAGGTGCGGGTGGCCCTGGCCGCCAGCCTTTATCAGCAGATCCAGATCGACAAGCCCGCCGTGCCCGATGCCGAGATGGCGGGGGCCCTGCCCTGGGCCGTCAAGGACTTCGTCACCGACCCCGTGTTGCAGCTCGCCATGGATTACGTGGATCTGCCGACCCCCCCTGCGGGCCGCCCGAGGATCAACGTGATCTGCGTGCCGAAGAGCCGGATACAGCAGGTGGCGGATGCGGTCAACGGCGTGGCCACCCTGGCCGCCATCGTCAGCGACGAGCTGGCCATGACGGCCCTCTACGAGGAGGATCAGGCGGTCCGCATGCTGCTCTGGCAACCCAGGGGACAGGAGTTGCAACTGCTGGTCTTCCATCGGGGCGGCCTCTGCTTCTCACGCCAGCTGCGCGGCTTTGCCGCCCTCACCGGCCCCCGTGAGCCCGAAGACGAGCTGCTCGACGCGCTGGCGCTGGAGCTTCAGCGCTCCATCGACTATCTGGCCGGCCATCTCAAGCTGCCGGAGCCGGGCCAGTTGCAGCTCGCCATCGCCTCCTCCGCCATGGGGCTGCTGGTCCGCCACCTGGAGCAGGCCTTCGGCTTCCCGGTGTCGGCCATGGCCAACAAGGCGGTGCTGGCCGGGGTGGAGTACCTCAGTGCCTATGGCGCCGCCCTGGGCAGGAGCGAATGATGAAACACCATATCAACCTCTATGGCGCCGAGTTCAGACCCAGGCGCCTGTGGGCCAGCCTCCCCCAGATGAGCCTGGTCTGGGGCGGCGTGCTGCTGCTGTTGCTGGCGGCCACCCTCTTCTATGGCTGGCAACAGCAGGGCCTGGACCGTGAATTGGCTGGCGTGCGGGCACAGCTCGACGTGCAGCGCGGCGAGGCCAGGCGGCTGAATGCCGAGCTGGCCCGTCATCAGGCGGATGCCGGGTTGCAGCAGCAACTGGCCGACAAGCGGGAGGAGCTGGGCGCCAAGCAGGCGCTGATGCAGCAGCTTGGCAGCCTCTCCCTGCAAAAATCCCGGGGCTATGCGGGCGTGATGGCGGATCTCGCCCGCCTGCGGGATGCCCGCCTCTCCCTGCAGCGGATCGAGATAAGCGACGGGCGGATCAATCTCTCCGGGGTGGCCGAACGCAGCCAGGACGTGCCCGCCTGGGTGAATCGCTTCAAGCAGACCCCGACCCTGGCGGGGGCGCAGTTTGGCGAGCTCACCCTGAGTCGGGACAAGGAGGGCCGGCTGGCCTTCCAGCTCAGTGGCATAGCGCGGGAGGCCCCCTGATGGAGATGAAGGCACAGTGGCAGGGGTGGGCGACCCGGATCGCCGCCCTCAGCCTGCGGGAGCGGATCCTGATCCTGCTGACGGGGGTCATCCTGCTGGGCGCCCTCGGCGTCTATGGCTGGCTGGAGGCCGCCAATACCCGCCTGAACCAGGATCGCCAGGCTCTGATGGCGGCGCAGCGGGATCTGGAGATCCTGACCCTGGAGAACCAGGGCAAGCAGGCCCGGCTGGGGCGGGATCCCAACGCCCGGGTGCGCGAGCAGCTGGCCGGCGTGCAGGCGTCCCTCGACCAGCTGGATGGGCAGTTGCTGGCCCAGACGGTGGATCTTATCCCGGCCCGGGAGATGCCGGCGGTGCTGGAGGCCCTGTTGTCTCGCTCCGCCAGCCTGCATATGCTGGCGCTGACCTCCCTCAAACCCGAGCCGCTGATGGCCGGCGAGCAGCGCGTCAACCTGTTCAGGCACGGGATCCGGCTCCAGCTGGAGGGGGGCTATTTCGATGTCTACCAGTACCTGAAGGCGCTGGAGGCCCTGCCCCGTCACTTCTACTGGAAGGGCTTCGACTACAGGGTGGTCGAACACCCCAAGGCGGCGGTGGCGATGGAGATCTACACCCTCAGCACCAGCAAGGAGTTTATCCGTGGTTAAGCGGCATATCGGCGGGACGGGATCCCGCGCCCTCCCGTCCTGGCGCTGGCTGGCCCTGTGGGGCTGTCTGCTGGTCCCCCCGGCCCAGGCGGAGGTGCTGCAGGATCCCACGGCTCCCCTGGCCGGCACGGCGCCGGCGGCGAGTGCGAGCAAGGGGGCCGGCCTGCCCCGCCTGCAGAGCGTGATCCTGGGCAACGGCCCGGCCCTGGCGGTGATCAACGGCCAGAGCTATCGGGTGGGCCAGCAGGTCAACGGCTTCCGGCTGGTGGCCATCGGCGTCGATTCCGTGGTGCTGGAGAAGGCGGGCAAGCGCCAGACACTGACCCTGTTTGGCAGCAAGATCCGGATGTGAGTCGGTACCGTGAAGGATGTCACGGGCCAGGTTTGTCGAGTTTCATTGCGAGTCAGGTGCACGAATAACATGAAAAAACCCCCTTTTTGTCTGCTTCCCCTCGCGCTGGCGATGGCGGGTTGCACTACCTATCGCCATCCCGAGCCGGTGCAGGCGAAGGATGCGCTCAAGCAGGCCATGAGCGAGCAGACCCCGACCGCCCCCCTGACCACCCTGCCCCCCTCGGTGCAGAGCGAACTGCTGCAGCTCAATCGTCCCCAGCAGCCCCTGCCCGTCCCCGAGAAACGGATGCGCATCGCGGCCCATGACGTCGATGCGGTGGAGTTTTTTGGCTCCCTGTTCAAGGGCTCCCGTTACAGCGTCGCCGTCCATCCCGGGGTGGCGGGTGCCATCTCGGTGGAATTGAAAGACGTGACCCTGCAGGAGGCGCTGGCGACGGTCGGCGACATGTACGGCTTCGACGTGCAGCGAAAGGGCAATGTCTTCCACGTCTATCCGGCCGGTCTGCGCACCGAGACCATACCGGTCAACTACCTGATGATGGCTCGCCGCGGCCTCTCCCGTACCTCGGTGAGTACCGGCGGGGTGACCGCAAACGACAACAATAACAACGGCAATAACAACAACGTCGACAACGGCCTGAACAACGGCGGCAACAACAACTTCGACTCCTCCTCCAACGGTGACAGCAATGCCAACGGCAACGGCACCCGGATCGAGACGGACAGCAACAACGACTACTGGACCGATCTGCGGGACTCCCTGCAGACCCTGATCGGCAACGGCGAGGGGAGAGCCGTCATCACCAGTCCCCAGGCGGGTCTGGTCACGGTGCGGGCCTATCCGAAGGAGCTGAAGGCGGTGCGCGAGTTCCTGGATCAGTCCGGTGAGCATCTCAAGCGCCAGGTGGTGCTGGAGGCGCGGATCCTGGAGGTCTCCCTCAACGAGGGCTACGAGCAGGGGGTGGACTGGAGCGGTCTCTCCGCGAGCTGGGATGGCGGCAAGGGCATCACGGGGGGCGGCTCCCTGCTCGACAGCCCCATCGCCAATACCCCCAACCAGATCTTCCGGGCGCTGGGGGGCGGTGCTGGCTTCACCATTTCCGATGGCAACTTCAACGTGGCGGTCAGCCTGCTCAAGACCCAGGGGGACGTGAACACCCTGTCGAGCCCGCGCGTCACCGCCACCAACAACCAGAAGGCGGTGATCAAGGTGGGCACGGACGAGTACTTCGTGACCAATGCCTCGACCACCACCACCACCTCGGGCAACTCGGCCCCCATCGTCACCCCCAACGTGGAGCTGACCCCCTTCTTCTCGGGCATCGCCCTGGACGTGACCCCGCAGATCGACGAGGCCGGCCGGGTGCTGCTGCACATCCACCCCTCCGTCATCGACACCGAGGAGCAGAGCAAGACCATCAACGTCGGTACCGCCGATCCCCTGGTGCTGCCGCTCGCCAAGAGCTCCATCCGCGAGTCGGATACCGTGGTGCAGGCCAACAACGGCGACATCGTCGTCATCGGCGGCCTGATGAAGACCGACAAGCAGGAGATCGTCAGCAAGGTGCCCCTGCTCGGGGACATTCCCTGGGTCGGCGATGCCTTTACCAACCGCCGCGAGAGCAACCGCAAGGTGGAGCTGGTGATCATGCTCAAGCCGACCGTGGTGGAAAAGGATACCTGGCAGCAGGAGCTGCAACGCTCCTCCGAGCTGCTCGACAAATGGTACCCGCCCAAGGGCTAAACCATGATGCGCACCCCCATAGCGTCAGCGCCATCTCGCCGGCCTCTTGCCGCCGCAGCCCCCAATATTGGCGCTGACGGGGCCGGGGAGGGGAGATGTATCTGAGCCATTTCGGCCTGCGGGAGCCCCCCTTCGGCCTGACCCCGAACACCGGCTTCTATTACGGCCTGCCCCCCCACGAGGAGGCGATGCAGGTGCTCAACTGGGCGCTGGCACAGGGGGAGGGCTTCATCAAGGTGACCGGCGAGGTGGGCACCGGCAAGACCCTGCTGTGCCGCAAGCTGCTGAGCGAGCTGGGCTCGGAGGCGCGTCCGGTGCGCCTGGCCTGGCTGCCCAATCCCCATCTCACCCCGGGGGAGCTGCGCACGGCCCTGGCCCTGGAGCTGGGGCTGACGCTACAGGGAGAGGGCGAGCTGGATCTCACGGATCGCATCCACCGCCACCTCATCGCCCTGCACCAGCAGGGGAGCCGGGTGGTGGTGCTCATCGACGAGGCGCAGGCCCTGCCCGACGAGACTCTGGAGGCGATCCGGCTGTTCGGCAACCTGGAGACGGAGTCCTGCAAGCTGCTGCAAATCGTGCTGTTCGGCCAGCCCGAGCTGGATGCGCGGCTGGGGCAACCCCGCCTGCGCCAGCTGCGCCAGCGCATCGGCTTCTCCTACCGCCTGCGGCCGCTGCGGCTCGACGAGACCCGGGCCTATCTGGAATACCGGCTGCAGGTCTCCGGCTACCGCGGGGCCGCCCTGTTCGAGGGGCGGGCCCTGCGCAGGCTGTGGCGCGCATCCCGCGGCATTCCTCGCCTCATCAACATACTGGCCCAGAAGTGCCTGATGCTGGCCTATGGCCGCGGGCTGCGGCGGATCGACAGCGCCCTGGTGCGGCTCGCCATCCGCGATACCGAGGACGCCGGCGGCGGTCGTCTCACCTTCTGGTGGCCCCTGCTGCTGTTGCTGGGGGCCGCCCTGGCCTATGGAGTCTGGTCATGAGCGTGATCAATCAGATGCTCAAGGATCTGGAGCGGCGCCAGCCGGGATCCGAGGACGCCGCCGTCTACGTGGCGCCGGTGCGCCAGCAGGGCTGGTGGATGCTGGTGCTGACCCTGCTGTGCACCCTGGCCCTGGCGATCCTCGGCTGGCGCACCTGGATCTACTGGCAGCAGAGCCAGCGGGCCGCCCAGCCAACGGCGCGGGTCGTCGAATCTCCGGTCCAGGCATCGGCGTCTGCCGCTGTCACTCCGATCGTCTCGTCCGCCCTCCCTGCGATGGCGAGCACGGCAGTGCCCACCGCCTCCTCGGAGGGGGCGGCGAGCGTGCTGGCGGCGTCCCCCGCGAGGGTATCGAGCCCGGCTCAGACGCCGGTGCCCGCCGACGAGGCCCAACCGGCGTCCGGGGCCCAGGCCGACGAGACCCAGGCAGATGAGAACCAGGTGGACGAGGGGCTGGCGGACGAGGCGATCCCGAGCGACGAGGAGTTGCAGCCGGATCTCTATGCCGAGCTGGCCGCGGAGCAGGACGCCGAAGAGGCGCCTGCGGCCCCGCGCAAGCCCGGGATCCTGAAGATAGAGACGGTGGAACTCTCCGCGTCCGAACTGGCCGCCCTGGCCGAACGCAAGGCGACCACCGCCATGGCCAAGGGGCAGATGCAGGAGGCGCAGGACAGCTATTACGAAGTGCTGGCCCACGACCCGCACAACCAGGGGGCGCGCGAACAGCTGGCGGGCCTGCTCTACGGGGCGGGGCGGCTGGCCGAGGCGAGCCAGGTGCTGGAAGAGGGGCTGAGGCTGGATCCCGCCCAGGCCGATCTGCGCCTGCTGCTGGCCCGGGTGGCCATCGGTAGCGGAGAGCGGCAGAAGGCGCTGGACTGGCTCACCGGCTACCAGCCCGAGCTGGCCGGCAACCTGGACTACTACGCCACCTGGGCCGGACTCGCCCAGGAGCTGGGGCAGCCCGCCCGGGCGTCCGAGCTGTATGTCAGGCTGTTGCGCCAGCAGCCGGATCAGGGGCGCTGGTGGCTCGGACTCGGCGTGGCCGAGGATGGTCAGGGCCACCGTCAGCGGGCGCTGGACGCCTATCGCAACGCCCAGCTGCACGGCAACCTGGGCGAGGCCTCGACCCAGTGGCTGGAACAGCGGATCGCCCAGCTCAACCCCTAAGAACCCGCCATGGCCCGGCCGCGTCGGCGAACGCTGACCGGATGGGCCGCGGGTGTGAAGCAACCGACATCGGAGCGTAAATGGCACAACCCAGACTGAAGATGCGCCTCGGCGACCTGCTGGTTCAGGAGCAGATCATCTCGGATGATCAGCTGCAGCTCGCCCTGCAGCAGCAGCGCCACACCGGCCGCAAGCTGGGCACCACCCTGATCGATCTCGGCTTCATCAGCGAGGTGCAGCTGCTGACCTTCCTCGCCCGTCAGCTGGACGTGCCCTTCTTCGATCTCAACAACCTCACCATAGACGCCGCGGCCGTGACCCTGCTGCCCGAGGTGCAGGCGCGCCGCTACCGGGCGCTGGCCGTCAACCTCACCGACGACAAGGTGACTGTGGTGATGTCGGATCCCGCCGACTTGAGCGCCCTCGATGCCATCGCCGCCCTGCTGAGCCCGCGGGAGCTGGTGCTGGCGGTGGCGCGGGAAGGCCAGTTGCTGGAGTATTTCGATCGCCTCTACCGCCGCACCCGGGAGATCGAGAGCTTCGCGGTGCAGCTGCACGAGGAGCACCAGGAGACCGTCTTCGAGCTCGGCACCGGCGGCCTGAACGCCGGGACCGACGAGGGGGAGGCGACGGTGGCCAAGCTGCTGCGCTCCCTGTTCGAGGATGCGGTGCAGGTGGGGGCGTCGGATATCCATATCGAGCCGGACGAGAAGGTGCTGCGGATCCGCCAGCGGATCGACGGGGTGCTGCACGAGAACATCCTGAGCGAGGTGCGCATCGCCCAGGCGCTGGTGCTGCGCCTGAAGCTGGTGGCCGGCCTCGACATCTCGGAGAAGCGGCTGCCCCAGGATGGCCGCTTCAACATGAAGGTGCGCGGCCGCGACGTCGACGTGCGGATGTCCACCATGCCGGTGCAATATGGCGAGTCCGTGGTGATGCGCCTGCTGGATCAGTCCTCCGGAATACTGTCCCTGATCGAGACCGGCATGCCGCCGGCCATACTGACGCGCTTTCGCCGCCAGTTGCGGCGTCCCCACGGCATGATCCTGGTGACGGGCCCCACCGGCAGCGGCAAGACCACCACCCTCTATGGCGCGCTCTCCGAACTCAACCAGGCGAGCCACAAGATCATCACGGTGGAGGACCCAGTAGAATACCGATTGCCCCGCATCAACCAGGTGCAGGTCAACCCCAAGATAGGCCTCACCTTCTCCCAGGTGCTGCGCTCCACCCTGCGCCAGGATCCGGACATCCTGCTGGTGGGGGAGATGCGGGACAGCGAGACGGTGGAGATCGGCCTGCGCGGCGCCATCACCGGCCACCTGGTGCTGACCACATTGCACACCAACGACGCCGTCACCAGCGCCCTGCGCCTCATCGACATGGGGGCCCCGGGCTACCTGGTGGCGAGCGCCCTGCGGGCCGTGGTGGCCCAGCGCCTGGTGCGGCGAGTGTGCGAACACTGCGCCTGCGAGACGGCGCCGGACGAGGGGCAGGCCACCTGGCTCTCCGTATTGTCTGGGGAGGCGCCCGGCCAGCACAGCTATCGCAAGGGGCGCGGCTGCCAGAGCTGCAATTTCACCGGCTACTCGGGCCGGATCGGGGTCTACGAGCTGCTGGAGCTGGATCAGCCCATGATGGACGCCCTGCGGCGCAATGACGCCGAGGGCTTCGCCCGGGCGGCGCGGGAGCACGAGCACTACAGGCCCCTGGCCCTCACGGCGCTCGACTATGCCCGGGAGGGGATCACCTCGGTGGACGAGGTGCTCAGGCTGGCGGAGGATCTGGGGTAAGTCATGACTCACACCCATAGCAGTGCATCACAGAGCCCCCCGGGCGATCGAGGTCGCCCATGAGCCGCTTTGCCTACAAGGGGCGCGACAGCCAGGGGCAGGCCGTCAGCGGCGTGGTGGAGGCGGCCAGCGAGCTGGCCGCCGCCGAGCAGCTGATGCGCCGCGGGGTCATGCCCACCGAGTTGAAGGCCGGCCAGGCCAGGTCTGCCGCCATCGACTGGTCCCTGCTGCTGGAGGGGAGCGTCAAGCTGGAGGAGCTGGTGGTGTTCAGCCGCCAGATGTATGCCCTGACCCGGGCAGGCATTCCCATACTGCGCGCCATCGCCGGGCTGGAGGAGAGCGCCCACAGCAAGCCCCTCAAGCGGGCGCTCCACGCCCTGGGAGAGGATCTCGGCAATGGCCGGCCGCTGTCGAGCTCCATGCAGGCCCACCCCAGGGTGTTCAGCAGCCTGTTCGTGGCCATCATCCACGTGGGGGAGAATACCGGCCAGCTGGAGGAGGCCTTCCTGCAGCTCGCCAACTACTTCGATCTGGAGCTGGAGACCCGCAAGCGGATCAAGACCGCCATGCGCTACCCCAGCTTCGTGATGATCGCCATCGCCGTCGCCATGGTGATCCTCAACATCATGGTGATCCCGGTCTTTGCCAACATGTTCGCCAAGTTCGGGGTGGAGCTGCCGCTCGCGACCCGGATCCTGCTCGCCACCTCCCACTTCTTCGTCCACTACTGGTGGCTGCTGCTGGCCATCCTGGTGGGGGCTGTCGTCGGCTGGCGCCGCTGGGTTGCCACGACCAGGGGCAAGCTGGCCTGGCACAGATGGCAGCTCAGACTGCCCATCGTCGGCTCCATCATAGAGCGCTCCCTGCTGGCCCGCTTCGCCCGCAGCTTCTCCATGATGCTCAAGGCGGGGGTGCCGCTGAACACGGCGCTGACCCTGGTGGCCGATGCGGTGGACAATGCGTATATGGCGGGGCGGATCCGCGACATGCGGGGCGGCATCGAGCGGGGTGAGAGCCTGCTGCGCACCGCCGGGGCCAGCGGCCTGTTCACCCCCCTGGTGATGCAGATGATCGCGGTGGGGGAAGAGACGGGCCAGGTGGACGAGTTGCTGCACGAGGCGGCCGAATATTACGAGCGGGAGGTGGATTACGATCTCAAGAGCCTCACCGCCCGCATCGAACCCATCCTGATCGGCATAGTGGCGGTCATGGTGCTGATCCTGGCGCTCGGCATCTTTACGCCCATGTGGGACATGATGCGTGCCGTGCGCGGTCAATGATGTGGTTCGGCATCTTCACTCCTCCTGGTGGGGACATGATGCGTGCCGTGCGCGGTCAATGATGTGGTTCGGCATCTTCACTCCTCCTGGTGGGGACATGATGCGTGCCGTGCGCGGTCAATGATGTGGTCCGGCATCTTCACTCCTCTTGGTGGGGGTCATGATAAGGGGCGTGCGCGGTCAATGATGTGGTCCGGCATCTTCACTCCTCCCGGTGAGGGGCATGATGCGAGCGGTGCGCGGTCAATGATGTGGTCCGGCATCTTCACTCCTCCTGGTGGGGGACATGATGCGAGCGGTGCGTGGTAGACAAGGGGCGGGAAGGCATGAGCAGACAGTCGGAGCAGGATCAGCGTTGGCTGGGAGGATACAGGCGGATGGTCGTCCTCGTCCTGCTGCTGGTCATCCTTGCCACCCTGGCCACGAGCTATCGCAGCCACCGGGAAGAGGCGCTGGCGGTCAGCCTGAGCCTGCTCGGGGAGCAATTCGCCGAGCGGGTCCAGCGGCTGCACGGGCGCTGGCTCGATGAGCGGCGCCCCGTTGTGCTCCATGCCGAGGGGCTGGCCTGGCAGTTCGACGATCGGGGCTGGCCCCTGGCGGTGCTGCCGCTGGGCTCGCCGTCCGAGAACTGCCGCCGGTTGTGGCTGGCCCTGATCGGCCCAGAGGATCGGGCCCTGCCAGCCTGGCAGGCCCTCGCCAGCCGGGATGGGGGCGGGTGCGAGTTCGGCTGGGAAGGCCAGTGGCTGAGCTACCGTTTTCGCGATGGCCGGGTGGGCAAGCCTTGAGCCGGCACGCTCAAGTGCTTCAGCGGCATGATTTTTTTCTGTTCACATGAAATAATGCGGACCATTACGGAGGCAGCATGGCAGCAAAGAGAGTGAGTCCTGGCCGGATGGCCGGTTTTTCCCTGATCGAGCTGGTGATCGTCATCGTGATCCTGGGGATCCTGGCCGTCACCGCCTTGCCCCGCTTCCTCGACGTGACCGACGAGGCGAAGAAGGCGAGCGTGGAGGGGGTGTCCGGCGGTTTCGCCACCGGGGTCTCCCTGGTGCGGGCCCAGTGGGAGGCCGAAGGACGGGCCAAGCAGGACGGGCTCAATACGGTGCTCTATGACGGCTCCCGTTTTTACCTGACGACGCCAACCGACAGCCAGGTCAGCAATGGCGAGCTCTCTCCGGGGTATCCCATGGACACGGCGGCGAGTGGCAGCGCCAATGTGGATCCGGCCAGCCTGACGGCGGCCCGCTGTCTCAATATCTGGGAGGGACTGCTGCAGAACCCTCCCAAGGCGACTGCCAGCTTTGACGAGGTGCGCGGTAGCGGCAATGACCTGAAGTTCTATGCCACGGTGAGCAACAACGGGCTGGATTCGGTCTGCCGTTACTATCTGGTCAACAGCCTCAGCAAGGGCAGTGATGGGCGCTATCAGGACCCGCAAGGGAGCACGGACGCCTACATGAGTTTCAGTTATCGCCCGGCCTCAGGCCAGGTGACCACCCATATCAATTGATAAACCGAGGAAAACGCAATGAAGAAGCAATCGGGTTTTACCCTGATCGAACTGGTGATCGTGATCATCATCCTGGGCATTCTGGCGGTCACCGCCGCGCCCAAGTTCCTGAATCTGCAGGATGATGCCAAGAAATCTGCTGCTCAGGGTGTGCAGGCTGCCGTAAGCAGCTCTGCTCAGCTGGTCTATAGCAAGTCTGCGTTGGAAGGTGAAGAACGAGTGAGTAGTGCTTCTGTTACCGGTTCTGATGGTACGGCCATTGAAACAGCTTATGGCTATCCGAAAGCATCTGATGCAGGGATCAAGAATGCGGTGACAATCGATGGCTCCTGGAGCGGCAAGGTTTCCAGTGCTCCGGGTAACTATGTCTTCTCTACCAGTAGCTCCAAATGCACCGTGAACTACAAAGAAGCGAGTGATACCTCTGCTGCCGTAACAACGCTCAGCGGTTGCTAATCGTTTTGCTCTGGCGAGGCTTCGGCCTCGCTTTTTCTTTATCCCTGATATTCCCGATGAGAGCGTGAATGACGACAACCAAGGGTTTCACCCTGATTGAACTGGTGATCGTGATCCTGTTGCTCGGGATTCTGGCCGCCTTTGCCGTGCCCAAGTGGCTGGGCAAAGGCGGCTTTGAAACCCATACGCTGCGCGACGAGCTGGTGGCCCGGCTGCGGCTGGTGCAGACCATGAACATGCAGGAAGGGGAGGCGCGCTGCACCCAGCTGGTATTGGAGGCGGGGCGCTTTGGCCATCTGACCAGGGCGAGCTGCGCCCCCGCCCCCATCTCCGGCTGGAGTGCGGATGAGCAGACCCGTGGGCGTCTGGTGCAGGCGTCCGGCAACCTGCAGCTCTCCCCCCCGGGGGCCTTCTATTTCGACAGGCACAGTGGCCGGCCCCTGGCGGCGGGCTGTGCGGCCGGGTGCGAACTGGTGGTGAGCGATGGCCGGGAGAGCGCCCGTCTGCGCATCGAGTCAGAAGGCTATGTCCATGCGATCCCTTAAGAAGGCCAATCGCGGTTTCACCCTGGTCGAGTTCGTGGTCGGCATGGTGCTGCTGGCCGTGGCGCTGACCGGTATTCTGGGACTCCTCATCAACCAGGCGCCCCAGGCGGTGGATCCGGTACAGCAGGTGCGGGCGGCTCAGCTGGCCCAGCGCATCCTGAACGAGGTGCTGGAGAAGTCCTTCGATGAGCATTCCGATCACAACGGCGGCCGTTTTCGCTGCGGCGAGACCGCCGGCACGCCTCCCATAGCCCATGCCCCCTGCACGGCGAGTGCCGACTATGGCCCGGACGGCGGCGAGGCCCGTCCCTATGAATTCAACGACGTGGACGATTTCGACACCGGGGGCAGCTGGGTGGCGGCCAACCGCTTTACCCAGACCGCGGCCGGTGTCAGCGAGGAGGAGTATCGCCACTATCGGGTGAAGATCGCGGTCGTGCCGGACGCGCTCTTTGGCAGCATGGGCCATGGTGCCGAGTCCATCGGCAAGCGCATCGAGTTGGCCGTGCGGCTGCCGGATGGGAGCGAGGTGGATTTTGCCCTCTATCGGGGGAACTATTGATGGACAAGCCGCATTCCCGTTATGCCGCATCCGATTGCGCATTGGTTACCACAACCCGTTACCGCGTCCGATCAGGCTTCGCTCATCGAACCTGCGCCCAACCCAGGCGTATGCAGGGCTTCACCCTGGTCGAACTGGTGATGGTGATCCTGCTGCTCGGGGTCATGGCCACCTTCTCCAGCCAGTTCATCGGCATCGGCACCCAGATCTACGGGGACGCCAGCCGCCGCGAACAGCTGATGAGCGATGCCCGCTTCGCCCTGGAGCGGCTCAATCGCGAGGTGCGGGACGCCGTGCCGGGCTCGGTGCGCATCGAGGACGAGGGTGGCAGCGCCATGGAGCAGGGGGTCTGCCTGCGCTTCTGGCCCATCGTCACCGCCAGCCGCTACCTGGGCACCGGCCTCGGCAGCGATCTCGCCATAGTGACGCCGACCGTGCTTCCCAGGCAGGATCAAGACCTTGCCATCGTCTATCCCCTCGCCGATCCCCTGCTGACCCTGGATCAGGGCTGCCTGCACGGCAGGTGCGTGGCCAAAGTCGATACCGTGGGGAGCCCGGTCTCGGGGGCGCTGCCGCTGACGGTGCAGGGCACCTTCGCCAAGGGCTCCCCGGGGCAGCGCATCTATTTTGCCAGCCGGCAGGTGCGCTACTGCGTGGCGGGAAGCCGGCTGATGCGGGCCAGCGCCGCCATCGGAACCGATATCGCCGCCAGCACGCCGGTTTTGATGGCCGAGCATGTCCGCCCGGCGGCTCACTACTTCTACCGGGAGCCCGCCGCCTTCAGCCAGAGCGAGGTGGGGCTGAGGCTGGAGTTCGAGCAGCGCGGCGAGCGCGTCCTCTTCAACCACAAGCTGGAGACGCTCAATGTCCCCTGACGCCCGCCCCCTTCCCCCCGGCACCCAGCGTGGCAGCGCCATCATGATCGCCCTCTTCGTCATCGTCATCATGGCCCTGCTGGCCGCGGCCATGGGGCGCTTCCTGGTGGACAGCGGCGAGAAGCACGGGGTGGAGGTGCGCGGAGTGCGGGCCCTGATGGCGGCCCAGAGCGGGCTGGAGATCGCGCTGTACCGGCTCTATCCCAACGACCACTGGCAGGCCCGGCAGTGCGACGCCCTGACCCGGACCCCGTTTGCGGTACCCGGGCTGGTGGACTGCGAAGCCGAGGTGAGCTGCCAGCGGATCGCCGTGAGCGCGGCCGGCGGGACCCAGACCGGCTACAGATTCCGCAGCGAAGGGCGCTGTGGCGATCCGCGTCAGAGCGGTCCCAGCCCGGACTTTGCCGTGAGCCGTACCCTGGTGGCGGAAGCCTTCGATGGCACCACGCCGTGAGACCTCTTGCAAGGAGCCAGTACCCATGACGTCCCGCCCGCCTCTCTGGGCCCCCATGCTGTTCGCCATGCTGCTGGGCTCGGTCCCGGCACAGGGGGCCGATCAATGCACCGCCGCCTTCCTCTTCCCGGTGCAGAGCCACGCTGCGCCCGGTGTGCTGAGCATGACCAACGAGAGCAAGATCATCAGCTCGACCGTGGGAACCCGTTACCCCTTCCTCGGCAAGAACATCCAGCCAAACGCCAACTGCAACAGCGGCGGCTACTGGGACGGGG
This sequence comes from Aeromonas sp. FDAARGOS 1409, assembly GCF_019048705.1. Classification (NCBI taxonomy): domain Bacteria; kingdom Pseudomonadati; phylum Pseudomonadota; class Gammaproteobacteria; order Aeromonadales; family Aeromonadaceae; genus Aeromonas; species Aeromonas sp. FDAARGOS 1409. The sequence goes on along the minus strand of NZ_CP077395.1, from coordinate 1,034,738 downwards.
GTACCTGGATCTCCAACTGCAACGTCAGCGGTGCCCTGGCCAGCCCCCTCGGCGGCGTGGCCTTCATCGAGGACCCCAATGCATTTCCGGCCAATCCGGGAGGCTTTCCTGCCTATGGCGGCCAGAACGATCTGGCCTGCAATGGCGCCATTTCTCCCGCAGCCGGGGATTACAGAAATGCGTCGTGGGGCGGCAACAGTTGCGTGGTAACCCTGACATCGGGGCAAACCTATCGCTTCGACACCCTGTCCCTCTCCGAGGGGGCCGTGCTCAACCTCAACGGCGCGACCCTGTATGCCAGGAAGCTGACGATCAGGAATGACTACAACAGCGGCCTCCATGGGGCGGGTTCCCTGCATGCGAACGAGCTGACGGTCACGGGCAACGGCAGGCTCTCCGACGCCAGGGTCACCGTCTACAACCGCCTGGAGGTCTCGGGCAATGGCAACACCGGGACGGCCCACTTCCAGCCCCGCTATATCGAAAACGTCGCCATGAACGTGTCGGGTGGCGGCGTGCCGGTCACCATGGCGGCGGGGAACTGGTTCATCAGGAATCTCGAGCTAAAAGGCAACAGCATCATGGCCTTCCAGGGCCAGAGCACGCTCAGCGTCTATGGGCTAAGGATGGAGGATCAGGGCAGGATCACCACCGTGGGCAGTCGCAACGATCTGAGCGTCCAGCTCCATCAGACGCTGGAGATGATCGGCAATGCCGCCATCAACGGCTATCTGCAGGCCCGCTACCTCAAGACGTTCAGACACCAGAGCACGTCCGAGATCAGCCTCTATTTCCGTGGCGGCAGCCACTGGATCGACCGGCTGGAACTTGGCCACAACGATGATCTGATCTTCGATGCCGGCACCGCCGCCCAGCTCTACATCAAGAGCGATCTGGCCCTGAGCGATCAGATGGAGGTCAACGCCATCGGCAAGGCCAACAGCCTGATGATCTACCACTTCGGCAAGGTCACCATGAGCGGCAATGCCAGGCTCAACGCCATCCTCTATATGAAGGCGGGCAACCTGACCATGGGCGACCAGGCCCAGCTGACCGGTGCCGTGTCGGCGGTCAACGTCACCATGACGGGCAACAGCAAGGTCACCCATGAGCCTTTCGGCGGGGACTGGCCCGGCCTATGCCCCATCTCCACCTGCAAGGATATCTTTACCGATCCCCCGACGGAGGGGGCCAGCATGACACCGCCCCCCGGTGTGCTGGTGCCCCCCCTTGGGGATCTGGTGTGCAGCAAGCAGGGGAGTGGCACCAGCTGCACCGGCCACAGCGGCAACAGCTTCGGACCCGGGGATTACGACTTCGACGACGGCACCATCAGCAACCAGGCCGAGATCATCGCCACCGGCGTGACGGCGAGGCTCTATTTCAACAACCTGGATCTGAACAACGCCAGGCTCAACCTCCAGAATCCGCCCGAGCATCTCTTCATCTACGTGAAGGGGGATCTCTCCATCGCCGGCCAGAACCAGATCAATGCCGTCGTCTATGTGGCGGGCAATGTCCGCATGGCCGGCAACGCCACGCTCGAAGGGGCGCTGGCGACGGGAGGCAATGTCGATATCAGCGGAAACGGTGACTACGAGTTCGATCAGGATGCCGTCGACAAGGTGGACCTCGGTGGTAACACCTGCGGGGGGAGCACGGGCGGGTCCCAGATCGATCACTTCGAGCTCAGCCACTCCGGCCAGGCGCTCACCTGCAACCCCGAGACTGTGGTCATCAAGGCCTGTGCCGATGCGAGCTGTTCCCGGCTCGTCACCGAGCAGGTCAGCGCGTCCCTGAGCCTCACCCCCGACACCGCCAGCAATGGCTGGGTGGGGGGCAACCAGCTGACCTTCAGCGGCGGCTCGACCACGGCCCGGCTGCGCAATAATACGGCGGGCACCGTGACCATGGGCGTGGCCAGCTCGACGCCGGCATTCCTGCACCCGACCCTCTGCCGGGCGGGCAGCGGCGCCCTGAGCACCGCCGCCTGTACCCTCAGCTTTGCCGACAGCGGTTTTATGTTCGACGTGCCGGATACCCTGGCGAACAAGCCGCACCAGGTGCAACTGAAGGCGGTCAAGAAGGACAATGACACCCAGAGGTGCGTGCCCGGTTTTGCCAGCGTGAGCAAGCCGGTCAGCTTCTGGAGCGACTATGTCAGCCCGGCGAGCAACCCCTTCGGCAGCAAGGTAACGGTCAACGGCAGCGCCATCGCCACCTCACAAGCGACGGCGGTGACCAGCAATCTGAGCTTCGATGCCAATGGTGAGACCACTCTTACCGTGAACTACCCGGATGCGGGCCAGATGCGGCTCAATGCCCGCCACGATGGCAGCGGCGACACGGCAGGCCTGGTGATGACGGGCTCGGATCTGTTCGTGAGCCGCCCGGTCGGGCTCTGCATCACGCCAACTCAGGGGGCCTGCGCGGCAGGGGATGCCAGTTGTCCGGTGTTCAAGAAGACCGGTGAGGCGTTCCAGCTGAATATCGCGGCCGTGGCCTGGCAAGCGGACGATGACGAGGACCTGTGCAGCGGCAATCTGGCGACCCCCAACTTCGCGCTGGCCAATATTGCGCTGGGCAGCGAGCTGGTGGCCCCCAAACCAGGGGAAGAGGCGGTGGTCGGTACGGCCAGTTATGACCACTCAAACGCGAAAGGCAACAACAACCTCAACACTCTCAGCCAGTCGGTCAACGAGGTCGGGGTCTTCCGGATGACGGCGACCCCCCCGGCAGCAGGCTATTTCAACTACACCATCCCCGCCGCGACCAGCGTGCCGTTGGGGCGCTTCGTGCCCTGGGACTTCAACTTGGTGAACGGCACCGTCACCCCGGCCTGCGGCGGCTTCAGCTACATGAGCCAGCCGTTTGGGGTGCAGACGACGGTACAGGCGCGCAACAAGGAGGGGGGGGTTACGAAGAACTACCGTGGGGCCTTTGCCAGGGGCACGCTCTCCCTGGTGGCCGCCAACGACCAGGACGGGGTGGATCGCTCCAACCGGCTGGATCCCCTGGTGACCAGCTGGTCCGCTGGCGTGGCGGACTTCACCGGCCAGAGCCGCTTTATGCGATTGCGCGAGCTGACCCCGGGCCTGACAGCACCAGAGGAGCCCCTGCGGGCTCTGCGGCTCGGCCTCAGGGTGGCGGACGGTGAAGCTCCCGAGACCAGCTTCCTCGCGGATCGGGACATGAATCCGGCCGTGACGGGTGACTGCCAGGCCGGGGTGAGCTGCACCGCGAAGCAGCTGCAGATCCCGCAGGGAACGAGCGACACCATGATCGCCTACTACGGCCGGCTGCTCGCCAGCACTCGTCAGGGGGCGGCCAGCGCCCCGCTGGCGCTGCCGCTCCAGGTGCAGTATTTCGAAGGGGGCCGGTGGCGCGTCAACCTGCAGGATCTCTGCACCCGGCTGTCCCTGGCGGGGGACGGCATTCTCTTCACCGATCCCGAGCAGCACTATGACGCCGCGACCGGGGACCTGAGCCTCAAGGATGGCACCCGGATCCGCCTCGGCCTGGGTCAGGTCGCTCCCGGCGGCAGCCAGGCCAGTGTCGAGGGCGGGGAGACCCGGTTCCACTTCGCCGCGCCGAACCAGAGCGTGCGCATTCCCTACCGGATACAGCTGGACAAGCTGCCATTGCAACCCCTGGCTCCGCTCTGGCTGGCGGACCCGGCCACGGCGGATCACCTGCTGGGAGAGGCCATCTTTGGCCGGGATAGGGGCAATGACCGCATTATTTATCGCCGTGAAGTGATGCCCTGACATCCGTGCGGCGGCGGGGAGAGAGACGCTTTGGTGTACAGCCGCGTCTTATCTCCTTGTTTCTTAGTGTTTGTCGGCCTGAGCGGGTGAGTGATGACTCGCATTTTTGTCGCGCCTGATTGACTGGCGACAGTTTGAGCGCTTGCCCATTGGGGTGGGCATTGGTAAAGTTAGCCGGTTTTCTGCACCTCCAAATTCTTAGGATTTCCCGTAGCCATGTTCAAAAAGCTCAGAGGCGTCTTTTCCAACGATCTGTCGATCGATTTGGGAACTGCCAACACCCTGATCTACGTAAAAGATCAAGGGATCGTCCTTAACGAACCCTCAGTTGTCGCCATTCGCCAAGAGCGCGGGAACGCCAAATCGGTCGCTGCCGTCGGTCATGCCGCCAAGCAGATGCTGGGTCGTACCCCTGGTAACATCTCCGCCATTCGTCCGATGAAGGACGGCGTGATCGCGGACTTCTACGTGACCGAGAAGATGCTGCAGCACTTCATCAAACAGGTTCACGACAACAACTATTTCCGCCCCAGCCCGCGCGTGCTGGTGTGCGTGCCGTGCGGCTCCACTCAGGTCGAGCGCCGTGCCATCAAGGAATCCGCTCTGGGCGCCGGCGCCCGCGAGGTGTACCTCATCGACGAACCCATGGCTGCCGCCATCGGTGCCGGCCTGCCGGTCTCCGAAGCGACCGGTTCCATGGTGGTGGACATCGGTGGCGGTACCACAGAAGTGGCCATCATCTCCCTGAACGGCGTGGTCTACTCCCAGTCCGTGCGCATCGGTGGCGACAAGTTCGATGAAGCCATCATCAGCTACGTGCGTCGCAACTACGGCAGCCTGATCGGGGAAGCCACCGCCGAGCGCATCAAGCACGAGATCGGCTCCGCCTACCCGGGCGAAGAGGTGCGCGAGATCGAAGTCCGCGGTCGCAACCTGGCCGAAGGGGTGCCGCGCAGCTTCACCCTGAACTCCAACGAGATCCTGGAAGCGCTGCAAGAGCCGCTGTCCGGCATCGTCTCCGCCGTCATGGTGGCCCTGGAACAGTCCCCGCCCGAGCTGGCGTCCGACATCTCCGAACGCGGCATGGTGCTGACCGGTGGTGGCGCCCTGCTCAAGGACATCGACCGTCTGCTGATGGAAGAGACCGGCATCCCGGTCGTCGTGGCTGAAGATCCCCTCACCTGTGTCGCCCGTGGCGGTGGCAAGGCGCTGGAGCTGATCGATATGCACGGTGGCGATCTGTTCCACTACGAATAAGACCCAAAGCCGGCCGAGCGCCGGCTCTTTTTTGACGACTCATGAAACCCATCTTCGGTAGAGGCCCTTCGCTTCAGTTACGGTTGTTTCTCGCCGTCATCATCTCCGTCGCTGCCATCGTCGCGGATTCCCGCTTCGGTGTGTTTGCGCACGCCCGCGTCTATCTGAGCTCCCTGGTGAGCCCGCTGCAGTACATCGCCAACGCCCCCGGCACCCTGCTCGACACCATGTCGACCCAGGTGCAGACCCGTGCCGACCTCATCGAGCAGACCAAGCAGCAGGAGCAGCAACTGTTCACCCTGCGCTCCCGGCTGCTCAAGATGGATCAGCTGGAGCACGAAAACCAGCGCCTGCGGGAGCTGCTGGGGTCGCCGGTGCACAAGGAGTCCCGCAAGATGGTGGCCGAGCTGCTGTCGGTGGATTCCGACCCCTTCAGCCATCAGGTGCTGATCAACAAGGGGGCGCTGGACGGCGTCTACAACGGCCAGCCGGTGATCAACGATCAGGGGGTGGTCGGCCAGGTGCTGCACGTGGGATCCACCACCAGCCGCGTCCTGCTCATCACCGACTCCAGCCACGGCATCCCGGTGCGGGTGCTGCGCAACGATCTGCGCGCCATCGCCTCCGGCAGCGGCGAACTGGACAAGCTGGAGCTGCGCAACCTGCCGCGCAACACCGACGTCCAGGTCGGCGATCTGCTGGTCACCTCGGGCCTGGGAGGTCGCTTCCCGGAAGGCTATCCGGTGGCGACCGTGACCCGCTCCGACTACGTGGAGGGCAAGCCCTTCGCCCAGATCGAGGCCAAGCCCCTGGTGGCGCTGGATAGACTGCGCTACCTGCTGCTGCTGTGGACCGACAAGAAACCGGAAGTGCACGACAAGGATGAGGAGCACGCGGCGAGCGCCTCGGCGGCCACGGCCACCTCGGCGGCGGGGGCGACGCGCTGATGCTGCAACCCGCCAGCGGCAGGATCTGGATCTGGTGTTCGATCCTGCTGGCCCTCTGTCTCTCCATACTGCCGCTTCCGTTCCAGTTCGAGCCCTTCCGGCCGGACTGGCTCGCCATGGTGCTCATCTACTGGGCGCTGGCGCTGCCGCACCGCACCAACGTCGGCACCGCCTGGGTGGCGGGCCTGCTGCTGGACGTGCTGCTCGGCAGCACCCTTGGGGTGCGGGCCATGGCCATGGCCATCACCACCTATCTGGCGGCCTTCCAGTTCCAGAAGATCCGCAACTTCTCCCTCTGGCAGCAGGCGCTGATCATCGGCCTGCTCTCCCTGGTGGGGAAGATCACCGTGTTCTGGGCCGAGCACCTGTTCAGCCGGGCCAGCCTCAATTTCGCCTATTTTTGGTCGACGTTGACGACGATGTTAATATGGCCCTGGATTTTTATGGTCTTGCGCAAGGTGCGGCGTCGCTTCAATATCAAGTGAATGTGAGCAAAAACAACGGATTGTGACCACGCCTCGCCCCATTGAGTGAATATGAACAAGCACAACGAACTGCAACTCTATCTCGCCTCGGGCTCGCCCCGCCGGCACGAACTCCTGACCCAGCTGGGCTACCGCTTCGAGGTGCTCAGGCTGGATGTGCCCGAGCAGCGCGGCGAGGGGGAGAAGCCCCAGGACTACGTCTGCCGGCTCGCCCGCGACAAGGCCATGGCCGGCGTGGCCGCGGCGCCCACGGCGCTGCCCGTGCTGGGGGCGGACACCATAGTGGTGCTGGGGGAGCGGGTGCTGGAGAAGCCCTCCGACCTGCTTGACGCCAAGGACATGCTGGAGGCGCTCTCCGGACGGGTGCACCAGGTGATGACGGCGGTGGCCCTGGCCACCCCGGATCGCTGCGACGTGCGGCTGGTCACCACCAACGTGGCGTTTCGCAAGCTGGACGAGTCCGAGATCGAGGCCTACTGGCGCACCGGCGAGCCGTGCGACAAGGCCGGCGCCTACGCCATCCAGGGTATTGCCGGCAAGTTCGTCAGCCGCATCGAGGGGAGCTACAGCGCCGTGGTCGGCCTGCCCCTGCTGGAGACGGATCTGTTGATCAAGCAGCACGTCGAGCAGACCCGGTAATCCTCCCGTCAGCGGTGCGCTGCTGAGTTACCCGTTGTTCGTCGTGCCAGAATTCAAAACTAGAAAGGCAAGGTAACTTATGTCGGTAGAACTGCTGGTGAACGTCACCCCCTCCGAGACCCGGGTCGCCCTGGTCGAGAACGGCCTGCTGCAGGAAGTGCACGTGGAGCGCCAGGCCAAGCGCGGCATAGTGGGCAACATCTACAAGGGCAAGATCAGCCGGGTGCTGCCCGGCATGCAGGCCGCCTTCGTCGACATCGGCATGGACAAGGCCGCCTTCCTGCACGCCTCCGACATAGTCCCCCACACCGAGTGCGTGGCGATCAAGGAGAAGGAGCAGTTCCAGGCCGGCAACATCGCCGAGCTGGTGCGCCAGGGGCAGGACATCATGGTGCAGGTGGTGAAAGATCCGCTGGGCACCAAGGGGGCCCGCCTCACCACCGACATCACCCTGCCTTCCCGCTACCTGGTCTTCATGCCGGGGAGTGCGCATGTGGGGGTGTCCCAGCGCATCGAGTCCGAGGCGGAGCGGGAACGCCTCAAGCGCACCGTGGCCGGCTATGTGGACGAGCTCGGTGGCTACATCATCCGCACCGCCGCCGAGGGGGTGGGGGAGCAGGAGCTGGAGCAGGACGCCGCCTTCTTGAAGCGCCTGTGGCGCAAGATCCTGGAACGCAAGCAGAAGTACCCCCCCTGCAAGATCCTCTACGAGGATCCCAGCCTGGCGTTCCGGGTGGTGCGCGACTTCGTCGGGGCCGAGCTCGACAAGATCCGGGTCGACTCCCGCCAGAGCTTCGATCAGCTCAAGCGCTTCACCGAGGAGTACGTGCCCGAGCTCGCCAACAAGCTGGAGTACTACTCCGGCGAGTCGCCCATCTTCGATCTCTACGACGTCGAGAACGAGATCCAGCGCGCCCTGGAGCGCAAGGTGGAGCTGAAATCCGGCGGCTACCTCATCATCGATCAGACCGAAGCCATGACCACGGTGGACATCAACACCGGCGCCTTCGTCGGCCACCGCAACCTGGAAGAGACCATCTTCAACACCAACGTCGAGGCGACCGCCGCCATCGCCCGCCACCTGCGGCTGCGCAACCTCGGCGGCATCATCATCATCGACTTCATCGACATGCAGTCCGAGGATCACCGCCGCCGGGTGCTGCACAGCCTGGAGCTGGCGCTGGCCAAGGACAGGGCCAAGACCAACGTGAACGGTTTTTCCCAGCTCGGCCTGGTGGAGATGACCCGCAAGCGCACCCGCGAGAGCCTGGAGCACGTGCTCTGCGCCGAGTGCCCCGAGTGCAAGGGGCGCGGCCGGGTCAAGACGGTGGAATCGGTCTGCTTCGAGATCCTGCGGGAGATCATCAGGGTCAACCGCGCCTACGACGCGGATCAGTTCACCGTCTACGCGGCGCCCTCGGTGGCGGACTACCTGAGGGGCGAGGAGTCCCACAGCCTGGCGGAGCTGGAGGTCTTCATCGGCAAGCAGGTCAGGGTGGTGAGCGAGCCCCTCTGCGGTCAGGAGCAGTTCGACGTGGTGATGATGTAATTGGTCTATCGCTGGCTGAGTCGGGGCTGGTTGGCCCTCGGAGTCCTCTTCGTGCTGCTGGCCGTCCTGGTCAGCGTGGTGCGCCTCGGCGGCCCCCTGCTCAACCAGCACCGACAGGCCGTGATCGCGACCCTGCTCGGGGAGAGCCAGCTGGAGGTGAGCGTCGAGCACGTCGGGCTGGACTGGACCCAGCGCGGCCCCGCCCTCGAACTCGAAGGACTCGTCATCGCCCCGGACTCGGGCCGCTTCTCCCTGCGGCTCGGCAAGGTCTGGGCCCACCTCGACTTCTGGCGTTCCCTCAACGACTGGAAGCCGGTGTTCGGCCAGCTGCTGCTCAGCGACGGCGACATCGCGCTGGATCTGACGAAGCCCGCGGACCCCGCCAGCGGCAAGGGTCCGAACCAGCAGGAGGCCCTACTGCGCTTCCTGCTGACCCAGCTCTCCACCTTCGACATTCACGACAGCCGCCTGAGCCTCACCACGGCGCTCGGGGAGGTGCGTGCCCTCAACATCGCCCAGCTGCGCTGGCAGAATCGCGGCAAGCGCCACCAGGGGGTCGGCAAGGCCTACCTCATCAACGGGGTGGGCGAGAGCACCCTGGACCTCATCATCGACGTGGATGCCCCGCAAGTGCGCCTCGACAGGCTCAAGGGGCAGCTCTATCTCGGGGCCAGCGAGCTGGACATCAGCCCCATGCTGGCCAGGATCCACGCCGGTGAACCCAGGGTCACCGGCCAGCTCGACTTCCAGCTCTGGAGCGAGTTCGAGGGGGGCCGGCTCGGCAACTCCCTGCTGGCCTTTGGCAACAACCACCTGATCTGGCAGGACGAGGTCAAGGGAGAGCCGCACCGCCTCGATCTGCGGGGCGGCAAGATCCAGCTGCGCCGCGACGGCGAGGAGTGGCAGCTCGCCAGCCACGACGTCACCTTCAAGCTCGACGGTGCCACCTGGTTGCAGAGCCGTCTGCAGCTCGAACGGATGGGGGATCGCATCCAGGGCTATGTGCCCGCCATCGATCTCGACCAGGTGGCCAACCTGAGCCAACTGGTCTCTGGCCTCTATCCCGAGCTGACCGAGACCCTCAAGCGCACCCGGCCCAGGGGCCAGCTGCAGGATCTGCTGCTGCAGGCCGACGGGGACTGGCAGGGACTCTCCCTGAGCGGGCAGCTCAGGGGCTTCGAGACCCGGGCCTGGCACGACGTGCCCGGCCTGCAGAAACTGGACGGCGATTTCTGGCTGACCCCGGCCGGGGGCAGCGCCCGCCTGAGCCTGGGCAAGGGCAAGGTGGATCCGGCGCGCCACTTCAAGGAGCCCATCCCTGTCGACAGCCTGAGCGCCAGGCTCGACTGGTGGCAGACTCCAGAGGGGTGGGTGCTCTACGGCCAGGACATCGCCCTGGAGAACCCCGACCTGCGCCTCGCCAGCCGTTTTCGCCTGGAGCTGTTCGATCACCCCTTCCTCGCCCTGACCGGCCGCATCGACGTCAAGAATGCGGCCCATGCGGATCGTTACTACCCCCTTGCCGTGATGAGCGATGGCCTGGTGGACTACCTGAGCGGGGCCATCAAGGGGGGCAGGGCCAAGGGGGCGGATCTGCTATGGTACGGGGAGTTCCGGGACTTCCCCTATGACAATGGCAAGGGGATCTTCCAGGTGGCGGTGCCGCTGGAACAGGCCACCTACGAGTTCTTCCCCGGCTGGCAGCCGCTGACCGACCTGCAGATCGATCTCCTGTTCCAGAACGCGGGGCTGGACATGCGCAGCCGCTCGACCCGGCTCGGCAAGGCCAGCTCCGACTCGGTCCACGCCTGGATCCCGGATCTCTCCCCCGGCGCCCACCTCTATGTGGATGCCAGAGTCGAGGGGGAGGGGCAGGCCGTCAGCGACTACCTGCAGGACTCGCCCCTCGGCGGCTCGGTGGGGAAGGCGCTGCAGGAGGTGGAGATCCGCGGCCCCATGAAGGGCACGGTCAAGCTGGACATACCGCTGGACGGCAAGGGGGAGGTCAAGGCCAGCGGGGACGCCAGCTTCCACGACAACAGGGTCAGGATCGCCGCCCTGGATCTGCCCCTGGAGAAGGTGGCGGGCAGGCTCGAATATGACAATGAACACACGCGCATTCACAACCTCAAGGCCAGCCTCTGGAACCAGCCGCTGACCCTGGACTATGAGGGCAGGCTGCTGCCCCGCGGCTATCAGGCCGACCTCAAGTTCAGGGGCAGCTGGGACAGCCGCCGCCAGCGCCGGGACATCCCGGCCCTGGAGCTGCTCCAGGGGAACAGCAACTGGGCGGGCAGCCTGGGGCTGACCCTGCCGGAGGACAAGCCTTTCAGCTTCCAGCTGGCGCTGGACTCCAGCCTGCAGGGGATGGGGCTGGATCTGCCGGCCCCGCTGGCCAAGGCCGCCGGGGCTCGCCTCCCCCTCAAGGTGACGGCGCGGGGCCGGGACGGCAGCGCCGACCTCCGGGCCGTGCTGGGGGCGGACGTGGACATGCAGGGCCGCCTGGTCTACGGCGAGGGGGCTCCCTACATGAGCCGGGTGAGGGTCAACGTCGGCCAGCCCGGCGCGCGCGTGCTCCAGGACAGGCCCATGCTGCTCGCCATCAACCAGCAGCAGGCGGACGTGGCGGGCTGGCTGGGCAGGCTCACGCGCTGGCTGCCCGGCAAGGGGCAGGAGACGACCGGCAATGCGGTGGTGGGCCCCGCCTTCCTGCCCCAGGAGTGGTGGGTGGACGGCCAGCTGGCCCGGGCCGACATCGGCACCGCCACCCTCAAGGCGGTGCACTTCACCGTGGGGCCGGTACAGCAAGCCACCGAGGTGATGATCGACAGCCCGGACGTGATGGGGGTGGTGCGCCTGCCGCTGACCGACCGCCAGCCCATCGACGCCAGGTTTGCCCGCATCCACTGGTCCGGCAAGGGGTCGGACCTGAGCCCGGATCCCGATGCGCGCCAGGACAAGGCTATCATGGACGCCATCCCCTGGCTGCGCTTCAGCTGCGTGGACTGCCGCTTCGGCGAGCTGCCCCTGGGCGAGGTGAAGGGGGAGCTGGTCCCCGGTGCCAACCGGCTCGATCTCAAGGGGCTGGAGATGCGCCTGGCCGGCAGCACCCTGCGCGGCGGCGCCGAGTGGCTGTCGCGCGCCGGCCAGATGCAGACCCGGGCCCGGCTCCACCTCGACACCCCGAACAGCGAGCTGCTGCTCAAGCGGCTCGGTTTTACCTCCCCCATCGGCGATGCGCCGGGCAAGCTGGCGCTGGATCTGAACTGGCGCGATACCCCCTACCGGCTGAGCCTGCCGACTCTGGCCGGCAGCGCCGACTACCAGCTGGAAGGGGGGACCCTGCGGGAGGTGAACGACAAGGGGGCGCGGCTGCTCTCCCTGCTCAGCCTCGACTCCCTGCTGCGCAAGTTGCGCCTCGATTTTCGCGACGTCTTCGACAAGGGCTTCTACTTCGAGTCCATGTCCGCCTCCGCCAAGGTCAGCCAGGGGGTGGTGGAGAACAAGGACTTCTACATGAAGGGGGCGGCGGGCAACCTGCGCGGGGAGGGGATCGCCGATCTGGTGCGCTGGCAACTCGACTACGATCTGAGCTTCTCGCCGAACCTGGGGGGGACCCTGCCTGTGGTGGCGGCCTTCTCCCTGACCCCGATCACCGGACTCTACGTGCTGGCGCTCTCCAAGCTGCTGGAGCCCGTGGTGGACGTGGTGACCCGCATCGACTTCAGGGTCTCGGGCCCGCTGGACGATCCCAGGCTGATCGAGGCGGGGCGCAACCGCGCCCGCATCAAGCTCAACCAGCAGCAGAAGGAGGCGGTGGACGCGGTGGCGCCCAGCCTGCCCGCCGAGGAGGTGACCCCCTTCCTGCTCACCCCCAAGCACGGCGGGCCGGCCCAGCGTTGAGCCGGCCATCTTCCGCGCCGGGCGGCGAGGGGGCATAGTGCTGCCTGATACCCGGGATGCGATCCGCATCCAGGGGGGCCAAACAACGACAAGGAGCGAGTCATGTGGTTAGCCGCAATACAACTGGTGTCAGGCCGTCACTGGCAGGACAACCGGGCACGGATTGACGCCGAGCTGGCGGCCCTGCCGGCACGGCGTCCCCTGCTGGCCCTGCTGCCGGAGAACTTCGCCCTGTTCGGCGAGCGCCAGGGTTATCTGGACGGTGCCGAGACGATAGGGGAAGGCCCCATCCAGCAGCAGCTGGCCGCCTGGGCCAGGGAGCACGGGATCTGGCTGGTGGCCGGGGCCATGCCGACCCGGATCCCGGGGTCGGACCATATCCACACCAGCTCCCTGGTGTTCGACCCCAGCGGTGAGCTCAGGGGTCACTACCACAAGATCCACCTGTTCGACGTGGACGTGGCGGACAATCACGGCCGCTACCGGGAGTCCGAGACCTTCAGCCCTGGCGAGGTACCTGTGCTGGTAGACTCCCCCCTTGGTCCCCTCGGCCTGTCGATCTGTTATGATCTGCGCTTTCCCGAGCTGTACCGCCAGCTGGCCCGGGCCGGCGCCCGGGTGCTGCTGGTGCCTGCCGCCTTCACCGCCGTGACCGGCGAGGCACACTGGGAGCCGCTGCTGCGGGCCCGCGCCATCGAGAACCAGTGCTATGTGGTGGCCGCCAACCAGGGGGGCACCCACGAGACGGGACGTCAGACCTGGGGCCACAGCATGGTGATCGACCCCTGGGGCCGGGTGCTGGCGTGTCGGGAGACCGGACAGGGCACAGTGCTGGCGCAGATGGATGCCGGCCTTGTCGAGGAGTTGAAGCGCACCATGCCGGTGCTGGATCATGCCCGCCTGCTGTGAACCTGCGGCCGTGGATTTAACCGTTACGACATCTCGCATGAGAGTGGAGAGAAAGATTTGAGTCTATTGAGCCAGGTTAGTGCCGCATTGTTGGCCCCGAACGACCTCGACGAAGGGCGCCTGCAGCAGCTGCTCGGCAGCCTGATGAGCCATGAGGTGGAGTTCGGCGACCTCTATTTCCAGCGCAGCTGGCACGAGTCCTGGATGCTGGAGGACGGCATCGTCAAGGACGGCAGCTACAACATCGATCAGGGGGTGGGGGTACGCGCCGTCAGCGGCGAGAAGACCGGCTTCGCCTACTCGGACGAGCTGAGCCTGCTGGCGCTGCAGCAGTCGGTGACCGCCGCCCGCGGCATCGCCGCCGCCGGTGCGCAGGGCAAGGTGAAGGCCTGGGCCAGAACCGAAGCGAACCTGCTCTATCCGGCCATGGACCCCCTGCAGACCCTCGACAAGCAGCAGAAGATCGCCCTGCTGGAGCAGATGGACAGGTTCGCCAGAAGTCTGGATCCCGCCATCAATCAGGTGATGGCCTCCATCAGCGGTGTCTACGAGGAGATCCTGGTGGCTGCCACCGACGGCACCCTGGCCGCCGACGTGCGCCCCCTGGTGCGCCTGTCGGTGACCGTCATTGCCGAGAAGGGGGATCGCCGGGAGCGCGGCAGCGCCGGCGGCGGTGGCCGCTTCGGCTACGATTATTTCCTCGAACTGGATGGCCTCGAGAGTCGGGCGTTTGGCTATGTACGCGAGGCGGTGCGCCAGGCCCTGGTGAACCTGGAAGCCATCGACGCCCCGGCCGGCACCATGCCGGTGGTGCTCGGCGCCGGCTGGCCCGGCGTGCTGCTGCACGAGGCGGTGGGCCACGGTCTGGAGGGGGACTTCAACCGCAAGGGCTCCTCCGCCTTCGCCGGCCGCATCGGCGAGCAGGTCGCCTCCAGACACTGCACCATAGTCGACGACGGCACCCTGCCGGGTCGACGCGGCTCCGTCTCCATCGATGACGAGGGGACGCCGGGCGGCTACAACGTCCTGATCGAGAACGGCATCCTCAAGGGCTATCTGCAGGACAAGCAGAACGCCCGCCTGATGGGGGTGCCGCTCACCGGCAACGGCCGCCGCGAATCCTACGCCGCCCTGCCGATGCCGCGCATGACCAACACCTACATGCTGGCAGGCCAGTATGATCCGGCGGAGATCATCGCCTCGGTGAAGAAGGGGATCTATGCCCCCAACTTCGGCGGCGGCCAGGTGGACATCACCTCCGGCAAGTTCGTCTTCTCCGCCTCCGAGGCCTACCTCATCGAAGACGGCAGGATCACCGCCCCCATCAAGGGCGCGACCCTGATCGGCAACGGCCCAGAGGCCATGAGCCAGGTCTCCATGGTGGGCCACGACCTCGCCCTGGATCGCGGGGTGGGGGTCTGCGGCAAGGAGGGGCAGAGCGTGCCGGTCGGCGTCGGCCAGCCGACCCTCAAGCTGGATCAACTGACCGTGGGTGGCACCCAGTAAGGCTCACTCGCCCTCTCGAACCCCGGCCCGGTGCCGGGGTTTTTTATTGGCCGGAGAAAAGGCAACAAAAAGCCCCGGACAGGGCCGGGGCTGGTGAAGGGGGCTCGGATCAGTTGACCGAGATGGCGCGGGCGTCGATGAAGAACCGGGCGTGGCCCTGGGCATCCACCCTTATCTGGGCAACCAGACGATCCTTCTGCTTGAACTCCCACCTCGTCTTGATCCGGGTCAGGGCGGGGCTGGCGGCCCCGACCACGTTCAGATATTCATGAAACAGGCTGTAGCTTCCAATCTCGGTCAGCATCTTTTCCATTTGCATATCTCCTCAAGTGACGGGGTCTGCGTCAGTCAGGCTAACGGCGACCCTCTGAACCCTGCCTGTACAAAAATCAGACTACCTCACCTGTGGGTGGGCAACATGATCGGGCGCAAGATCCAGGGCGATTCTCGAGACGGATGACAGCGTTTTCAGTCAGGGCTGGCGCGGCAGGGAGAGATGATCCAGGGTGCCGGCGCCGGCCTGGGGCGAGGCGGGGGACGTCTGCGGTGCCGGGGCGCCGTGGAACACGGGATCCTGGGCCACCTCCTTGACGCCGTTGATGCAGAACTGCATGCCCATGCACACCAGCAGGAAACCCATGATCCGGGTAATGGCGTCGATCCCGGTGGCGCCGAGGATCTTGCACACCGGATCCGCGAGCTTGAGCACGCCCCAACTGATGAGGCTCATCAGGGCGAAGGCGGTCACCATGGCGGCATAGATGACGAAGCGGTCGGCCTCCGCCGGCAGCTCGGCTATCTGGGCCGCACCGCTGATCACCAGGGCCATGGTACCGGGCCCGCACATGCTGGGCATGGTGAGCGGCACGAAGGCGATGCTCTGGTTGGTATCGACGCCGGCGGCCTGGCTCGGCGCAGGGAACAGCATGCGAAAGCCGATGAAGGCGATGATGAGGCCACCGGCCAGGCGCAGCCCCGGGATGGAGATCCCGAACAGATCCAGGATGGAGGATCCGATGAAGAAGCTGACGCAGAGGGTGGCGAACAGATAGATGGCGGCCATGTTGATCTGGCGGCGTATGTGCTCGCGGGACATCCCCTTGCTCAGACCCAGCAGCAGGGTGGCCGTGGTGGGGGGGTTGACCATGGGCAGCAGGGCCAGCAAGGCGATGAAGACGACCTGGAAGAACATCGTGTACCTCGGGGTGGTTGGCAAACAACAGGGCCAGACGGGGGTCTGGCCTCAAGGGGGGGCTACTCTATGGGAGCCCGGCTGAATATAGCCGGAATGAAGGAGCCCCGACAGTGCGGGGCCCCATGGTGATCAGGCGGTTTGTGGCGTGACCTGACGCTGACCGCGCTGGCGCAGCCAGAGCCAGAGGCCCAGTACGAAGCCGAGGCCGGCCAGGCTGACCACATAGTGGGACGGGGCCAGCACGTCGCTCTTCATCCAGAGGGTGACCAGCATGGGCGTCAGGCCGCCGAAGATGGCGTAGGCCACGTTGTAGGAGAAGGACAGGCCGGAGAAGCGCACCACCGCCGGGAAGGCGTTGACCATGACGTAGGGCACGGCGCCGACTATCCCCACCGCGAAGCCGGCCAGCATGTAGAGCGGCACCAGCTGCGCCATGCCGGCCGCCAGGCCGTGGTAGAAGGCGTAGGTCGATCCCGCCAGCAGCAGGGAGCCCAGCACGAAGGTGGGGCCGCTGCCGAGGGCGTCGATCAGGCGGCCGTAGAAGATGCAGCCCAGGGTGAGCGCGACTATGGCCAGGGAGTTGGCGGTCAGGGCATCGGCGGGGCTGATGCCGTGGACCTTCTGCAGATAGGTCGGGGTCATCAGGATCACCACAACGATCCCGGCGGAGAGCAGCCAGGTCAGCAGCATGGAGACGATGACGCTGCCCTTGTGCTCGCGCAGCACCGTCTTGAGCGGCAGCTCCTCTGCCAGCGACTTGTTGGCCTGCATCTCGGCAAAGACCGGGGTCTCGTGCAGCCAGCGGCGCAGGTACATGGCGACGATGCCGAACACGCCGCCGAGCACGAAGGCCAGGCGCCAGCCCCAGTCGCTCACGTCGTCCGGGCTCATGCCGCGGTTGATGGCGGTGGCCACCAGGGAGCCGAGCAGGATGCCGGCGGTCAGGCCCGCCGTGAGGGTGCCGCAGGCGACGCCGACCCGGCGGGCGGGGACGTGCTCGGCCACGAAGACCCAGGCCCCAGGCACTTCACCGCCGATGGCGGCTCCCTGCAGGATCCGCAGCAGCAGCAACAGCAGGGGGGCGGCGATGCCGAGCACGGCATAGGTGGGCAGCAGGCCGATCAGCAGGGTCGGCAGGGCCATCAGTATGATGCTGAGGGTGAACATCCGCTTGCGGCCGATGAGATCGCCGAAGTGGGCCATGATGATGCCGCCGAGCGGGCGGGCCAGGTAGCCGGCGGCAAAGATGCCGAAGGTCTGGAACTGGCGCAGCCACTCGGGAATGTCCGCCGGGAAGAAGAGCTCGCCGATGACCACGGCGAAGAAGACGAAGATGATGAAGTCGTAGAATTCGAGGGCGCCGCCCAGCGCGGCCAGGCTCAGGGTCTTGTAATCCTGTCGGTTGAGGGGGCGACCGTGGTCGTTCGATGTGCTGACTGTACTCATATCCTTATGTTTCCCATCGTTTTTTTAGTTATTCTCCCCCAGGCTCTGCGGGGATACGCTCGATCACGAGGGTATGCTTTTGTGTCCCGCGATGTAAATCGCACAATTCGCAACACTGTCTTGCAGCATCCTGGTGCAACGAGACCGGAGAGCGGCCATTGGCCCGGGACGACACAGTGGGAGAAACCATGACCAAGACCAAAGTGCTGCTCTCCTGGAGCAGCGGCAAGGACAGCGCCTGGGCGCTGCACAGATTGCGGCAGGATCCGGCCATCGAGGTGGTGGGCCTGTTCACCACCCTCAATCAGGCATTCGAGCGGGTCGCCATGCACGGGGTGCGCAAGAGTTTGCTGGCGCGGCAGGCCCAGTGCGTGGGATTGCCGCTGATGACCATCGACCTGCCCTGGCCCTGCAGCAACGAGGAGTACGGCCGCACCATGACCGGCTTCATCGGGGAGGTGATGGCCCGGGGGATCCGCCATATGGCGTTTGGCGATCTCTTCCTCGAGGACGTGCGCGCCTACCGGGAGCGCCAGCTCGCGGGAACCGGCATCACGCCGCTGTTCCCGCTCTGGGGCAGCGACACGACCGAGCTGGCGCAGCAGATGATGGCCGCCGGGCTCAGGGCCAGGGTCTGCACCCTCGATCCCAAGACGCTGGACATGAGCCTGGGGGGACACGAGTTCGATGAGGCCCTGCTGGCGGCCCTGCCCGCCGGGGTCGACCCCTGCGGCGAAAACGGCGAGTTCCACACCCTGGCCTGGGACGGCCCCATGTTCCAGCGGCCCCTGGCCATCCGGGTGGGGGAGACTGTGCTGAGGGACGGCTTCGTCTTCACCGATCTGCTGGCGGACGAGATCGCCTGAGGCGGGCCGCCAGCGCCCAGAGAAAGGGCCGGATCCTCGGGGATCCGGCCCTGTCGTTGCCGCGTGTCAGCGGGCGGTGAAGGTGTCGCAGCTGGCGGGTCTGCCGCTGTCAAAGCCGCGTTTGAACCAGGCGAGGCGCTGGGCCGAGGTGCCGTGGGTGAAGCTGTCGGGCACTACCCGGCCCTGACCCTGCTGCTGCAACCTGTCGTCGCCGATGGCCTGGGCGGCGTTGAGCGCCTCTTCCAGATCGCCGCGCTCCAGCACCTGCTCTCTTTCCATGTAGTGGCCCCAGACCCCGGCGAAGCAGTCCGCCTGCAGTTCGAGCCTGACCGACAACCGGTTCTGGGCCACCTGGCTCAGCCCCTGCTGTTGCTGGCGCACCCTGGTGGAGATGCCGAGCAGGTGCTGCACATGGTGACCCACCTCGTGGGCGACCACATAGCCCTGGGCGAAGTCACCGTCGGCCCCCAGCTTGTCGCGCATGTCCTGATAGAAGGAGAGATCGATGTAGACGGAGCCGTCCGCCGGGCAGTAGAAGGGCCCCATCACCGACTGGCCCTGGCCGCACCCGGTGCGGGTCGCCCCGCGATAGAGCACCAGCTTGGGGGCCTGATAGTGGTTGCCGCTTTGCTGGAAGATCTCGCCCCAGGCATCCTCCGTGGAGGCGAGCATCACCGAGGTGAAGCGGGCGAGGGGGTCGCTGGCGGCCTGGGACGGGTTCTGACGCTGGGGCTGGCTCTGCGGGGCCGGTTCGTCGAGCAGGGGGCTCAGGTCAACGCCGTAGTAACCCGCGACCATGACCACGACCAGCAGGACGAGGCGCCCCTTGCCGCCGATGGGCAGGCCGCCGCCCCCGCCCTGCTGGCGCCTGTCTTCCACGTTGTTGCTCTCACGGCGATCTTGCCAGCGCATATCCCCATACTCCCGTCATCTTTGGTGGCAGTAATGATAATGGCGGGTCCCGCGCCTTGCCTAACCTGGGGCCTTATTCGGCCCAGGGCATCTCGGGCAGGCTGTCGAGAAACTCGCCGTAGCGGGCGAGGTTGAAGGGGCCCTGATCGGCCTCCATGGCCATGAGTTCGGCGCCCAGGGCGCAGGCGATGTATTGCAGCGCCTCTTCCCTCGGGGTGCCCTTCATCACCAGCCGCATCAGGGTGGCTTTCACCTGCAGGGGATGGCCGTCGGCGAGCTGGTTTTCCACCATCTCCAGCAGCGTCGCTTCATCAAAAAATTCGGTGGTGTCCGTCATGGTGGTGTCCTGTCTGTTGCATGGGGTTGTCATGGGGTGGGCAGTATAGCCGGGACGCCTGCCGTCGGGGCAGAAATGTCTGCCCGGATCTTGCCAAGATCGGGCGACGGGGGCAGTCTGGGTGACCCGTTTTTGTCAACAGAGCCCCTGTCATGATCCTCTCCGAGCGCCTGGAACTGCGCGAACTGACCACTGCCGATGCCCCCTTCATTCTCGAACTGCTCAACGACGGCGACTTCCACCGCTGGATCGGCGATCGCGGGGTGCGTACCCGGGACGATGCCGAGAACTACATCCAGCAGGGGCCGGCGGTCAGCTATGCCCGCCACGGTCACGGCCTCTATCTGGTGGCCAGGCGCAGCGACGGGGCCAGGCTCGGCATCTGCGGTCTCATCAAGCGCGACACCCTGCCGTGCGAGGACATCGGCTACGCCTTCCTGCCGGCCTGGCGCGGACAGGGCTATGCCCTGGAGGCGGCGCGGGCGGCGCTGAAGGATGGTCGCGAGCGGCTCGGCATCGAGCGGGTGGTGGCCATCGTCACCCCGGGCAACGAGCGCTCGGTCCGGCTACTGGCCAAGCTGGGGCTGAGTCAGGGCAAGCGGGTCAGGCTGGGGGAGAGCGAGGAGGAGTGCCTGCTGCTGGAGGCGCCGGATAAGGCGCCCTGCCGGGTCTAGGTCTGGGCAAGGGAGGCCGCCGTGAGCTGCGGCCTGTCTGCATCGGACACTGCCGTCAGGCAGGGTCAGTTGAGCTCTTCGATGGAAAACTCGCCGGCGATGCCATCGCAGGAGATGGCGAAGCCGCCGCTGAAGCGGGTGCTGAACTGGATCAGAAACGCATCATCGTCGTGTTCTTGCACGGGCAGGTTGATGGGCTTGCTGCGACGCAGGGGTTTGCGGATTTGTACGTGTTTCATCATGGTATTTCTCTATATAAATTAAGTGTTTGCTCCTTGTGTTGGCAAATGTCAGGTCGATGGGCGCGGTCAGCGTTCTGGCTGACGGGCGCGCAGGAATACCCAGCCCGGATAAGGGGCGTCTGCACTTTCAAGGAAGGCGCCAAGACCTATGCGACATGCATAGACCAATGGATGGGCAGATCGGGTCTGCACCGTGAGAGCCGGGCAACGCAGGCAGACAGCCTGAACGGTTCTCAAGGCGAGTAAATCAGAGGGAGCTTATGTAGGTACTGGCAGGATTCATCGTGAGGTGAAGCATTGCGAACATAATCAGGGCTGATTGACTAGCCGGCGCGCATTCTCTCTTCAAAATGCATAAAAAGCAAACACTCATTGTGCTGCCATCCGGCATTCCCTCATTTTTCACTGTCGTGGTGACGAAAGAAGGGCTCCAGAGGGAGCCCTTTGTGCCTTGTCTGTCAGGGGATGCGGGCGACTCAGGCGTCGCCGCAGGCCCTCTTGGCGGCGGTGATCATGGGGGTGATGGTCATGCCCTGTACCACGATGGAGAACATCACCACCGAGTAGGTCATCACCAGGATCACTTCCCGCAGGTCGACGCCGTGCTCCGGCAGCACCATGACGCCGGAGGGCAGCGCCAGGGCCATGGCCATGGCCAGGCCGCCGCGCAGGCCGCCCCAGGTCAGGATGCGCACCGAGAAGGTGTTGTAGCTGCGATAGCGGCGGAAGGCCACGTAGGGCAGGGAGACGCTGACGAAGCGGGCGGCCAGGCAGAGCGGCACCGCGATGACCAGCAGGATCCAGTCTTGCCAGGCGAGATCCAGCAGCACCAGGGCCAGGCCGATCAGCAGGAACAGCAGGGCGTTGAGGAACTGGTCCATCAACTCCCAGAAGTGATCCAGGTGGTGGCTGCTCTGCTCGGAGAAGCCGCTGTGGCGGGTCCAGTTGCCGATCATGATGCCGGTCACCACCATGGCCAGGGCGCCGGAGACGCCGATCATGTTGGCGAAGGCGAAGCCCGCGGTGGGGATGCAGAGGGTCAGCAGCAGCTCCAGGGAGCCGTCGTCGGTGGCGCTGATCATCACGTGGGCGATGAGGCCCAGCACGGCACCGAACAGGATGCCGCCGAGGGCCTCGTGCAGGAACAGGCCGGCCACGCTGGTGAAGGTGGGCTCGACACCGCCAAAGGCCACGGCAAACACGGTGGCGAAGATCACCAGGCCGACCCCGTCGTTGAACAGGGATTCCCCCTCGATCTGGATGGCGATCTGGGGTGGCGCCTTCATCTTCTTGACGATGGCCAGCACGGCGATGGGGTCGGTGGGGGAGATCAGGGCACCGAACAGCATGCAGTAGACCAGCGGCAGCTCCCAGCCCAGCAGCCTGGCGATGAACCAGAAGCCGTAGCCGATGATGAAGGTGGAGAGCAGGGTCGCCACTATGGAGAGAATGGTGATCTCCCACTTCTGGCTGCGCAACGCCTTGAGGTTGATGCCGAGGCCACCGGCGAACAGCAGGAAGCCCAGGATCCCCTTCAGCAGGAAGTTCTGGAAGTCGATGCTCTCCATGGTCTCGACGGCCAGAGGTTCCAGGTTGAACCATCCCAACTTACCAAACAGCACCATCAGGGCGGAGATCAGCATGGATCCCGCGGTGATGGCGATGGTGGTCTGGATCTTCACAACATACTGGTTGGCAAAGGCGATGAAGATCGCCAGGGCTGCCAGGAAGCAGAGTGTGTAGTAGACGCTCATAGTTATTTTTTCTCTTTAGTAAACAGCAAGCACGTATCCCTATTGAGGACGGGCATAGGGTACTCCCGGGCTAGTGCCCGCTCATTACCTATTTATGGTTATATTTAATCGCCGATACGGACAGATAGACGGCTAGATTTCCATTTAATTTGATTGCTGCTAGGATGGGCATCACGCAGTTGCATGGATGTAAGGGGTACGAGCGGTGTCGAGCAGAGAGTCGAACAAGAAAGCGGATGTCACAACCAGGCTGGAAGCCTGTCTCAGGGAGCGGATCCTGATCATCGACGGGGCCATGGGCACCATGATCCAGGGCTACAAGCTCGGCGAGTCGGACTATAGAGGCGAGCGGTTTGCGAACTGGCATACCGACATCAAGGGCAACAACGACCTGTTGGTGCTGAGCCGTCCCGCCGTCATTCGCGAGATCCACGACCAGTACTGCGCCGCCGGCGCCGACATCCTCGAGACCAACACCTTCAACGCCACCCGCATCGCCATGGCCGACTACGAGATGGAAGCGCTCTCGGCCGAGATCAACCGGGAGGCAGCCCGCCTGGCCCGCGCCGTGGCGGACGAGTGGACGGCCAAGGATCCGGCGAAACCGCGCTTTGTTGCAGGGGTGCTGGGCCCCACCAACCGCACAGCCTCCATCTCGCCGGACGTGAACGATCCGGGCAAGCGCAACGTCACCTATGACGAGCTGGTGGCCGCCTACACCGAATCGACCCATGCCCTCATTGAGGGGGGGGCCGACCTCATCCTGATCGAGACCATCTTCGATACCCTCAACGCCAAGGCGGCCGCCTTCGCGGTGGACCTGGTGTTCGAGGAGCTGGGCTACAGCCTGCCGGTGATGATCTCCGGCACCATCACGGACGCCTCCGGTCGCACCCTCTCGGGCCAGACCACGGAAGCCTTCTACCATTCCCTTCGCCACGTGAAGCCCATCTCCTTCGGCCTCAACTGTGCGCTCGGCCCGGACGAGCTGCGCCAGTACGTGGAGGAGCTCTCCCGCATCAGCGAGACCCATGTCAGCGCCCACCCCAACGCCGGCCTGCCCAATGCCTTCGGCGAGTACGATCTCGACGCGGTCGAGATGGCGGAGCATATCCGCGAGTGGGCCCAGAGCGGCTTCCTCAACCTGGTGGGGGGCTGCTGCGGTACCACCCCGACCCACATCCGCGCCATGGCGGACGCCGTCGCCGGCATCAAGCCCCGCGCCCTGCCGGATCTGCCGGTGGCCTGTCGCCTGTCGGGCCTGGAACCCCTCATCATCACCTCCGAATCCATGTTCGTGAACGTGGGGGAACGGACCAACGTCACCGGCTCGGCCAAGTTCAAGCGCTTGATAAAAGAAGGGCTCTACGACGAGGCGCTGGACGTGGCCAAGCAGCAGGTGGAGAACGGCGCCCAGATCATCGACATCAACATGGACGAGGGGATGCTGGACGCCGAGGCGGCCATGGTGCGCTTCCTGAACCTCATCGCCGGGGAACCGGACATCGCCCGGGTGCCTGTGATGATCGACTCCTCCAAGTGGGAGGTGCTGGAGGCGGGCCTCAAGTGCGTGCAGGGCAAGCCCGTGGTCAACTCCATCTCCATGAAGGAGGGGGAGGAGAAGTTCATCGAGCAGGCGAAACTGCTGCGCCGCTACGGCGCCGCCGTCATCGTGATGGCGTTCGACGAGGTGGGCCAGGCCGATACCCGGGCCCGCAAGTTCGAGATCTGCCAGCGCGCCTACCGGATCCTGGTGGACCGCGTCGGCTTCCCGCCGGAAGACATCATCTTCGACCCCAACATCTTCGCGGTGGCGACCGGCATCGACGAGCACAACAACTACGCGGTGGACTTTATCGAGGCGGTCGGCGACATAAAACGCAACCTGCCCCACGCCATGATCTCCGGCGGCGTCTCCAACGTCTCCTTCTCCTTCCGTGGCAACGAGCCGGTGCGCGAGGCCATCCACGCCGTCTTCCTCTACCACGCCATCAGGAACGGCATGGACATGGGGATAGTCAACGCGGGCCAGCTCGCCATCTACGAGGACATCCCTGCCGAGCTGAAGGAGAAGGTCGAGGCTGTGGTGCTGAACCTCAATCCCGACGCCACCGAGGCGCTGCTGGCCATCGCCGAGAAGTATCGCGGCGCGGGGGCCCAGGCCGAGGATCCGCGGGATCAGGAGTGGCGCGGCTGGCCGGTGGGCAAGCGGCTCGAACACGCCCTGGTCAAGGGGATCACCGACTTCATCGAGGAGGATACCGAGGAGGCGCGCGCCCAGGCCGAGAAGCCGCTGCACGTCATCGAGGGGCCGCTGATGGACGGCATGAACGTGGTGGGCGATCTGTTCGGCGCCGGCAAGATGTTCCTGCCCCAGGTGGTGAAGTCGGCCCGGGTGATGAAGCGGGCGGTGGCCTACCTGCAGCCCTACATAGAGGCGGAGAAGTCCGGCGGCTCCAGCAACGGCAAAATCGTGCTGGCCACCGTCAAGGGCGACGTGCACGACATCGGCAAGAACATCGTCGGGGTGGTGCTGCAGTGCAACAACTTCGAGATCGTGGATCTCGGGGTCATGGTCTCCTGCGAGACCATCCTCAAGACGGCGCGGGAAGTGGGGGCCGACATCATAGGCCTGTCGGGCCTTATCACCCCGTCGCTGGACGAGATGGTGCACGTGGCGAAGGAGATGGAGCGTCAGGGTTTCAAGCTGCCCCTGCTCATCGGCGGTGCCACCACCTCCAAGGCCCACACCGCGGTGAAGATAGAGCTGAACTACTCCGAGCCCGTGGTCTATGTCTCCAACGCCTCCCGCGCCGTGGGGGTGGCCCAGAGCCTGCTGAGCCCCGAGCTCAAGCCCGCCTTCGTCGCCCGCATCGACAAGGAGTACGAGATTGCCCGGGATCAGCATGCCCGCAAGCAGCCGCGCTCCAAGCCGGTCTCCCTGGCCCATGCCCGTGCCAACCGCCACCAGCTGGACTGGGTGGGTTATGAGCCCCCGGCGCCCCGGGAGCCCGGCGTGCAGACCTTCGAGAACGTGCCCATCTCGGTGCTGCGCCCCTACATCGACTGGACGCCGTTCTTCCTCAGCTGGGAGCTGGCGGGCAAGTTCCCCCGCATTCTGGAGGATGAAGTCGTGGGGGAGGAGGCGACGCGCCTCTACGCCGACGCCAACGCCATGCTGGATCGGCTGGAGAAGGATCGGAGCGTGCGCTGCGCCGGCATCATCGGCCTGTTCCCGGCCAATGCCGTGGGGGACAGCATCGAGGTCTACACCGACGAGACCCGCACCCAGGTGCGCAAGGTGCTGCACCACCTGCGCCAGCAGAGCGAGAAGCAGGGCTTCCCCAACTACTGTCTGGCAGACTATGTGGCCCCGAAGGAGAGCGGCAAGCCCGACTGGATTGGCGCCTTCGCGGTGACCGGTGGCATCGGCGAGGAGGCCATCGCCAAGGCCTACAAGGCGGACCACGACGACTACAACGCCATCCTGATCCAGGCTGTGTGCGACCGCCTGGCCGAGGCCTTTGCCGAATACCTGCACGAGCAGGTGCGCAAAGTGCACTGGGGCTATGCCCCGGACGAGGCGCTCTCCAACGAGGAGCTGATCCGCGAGAACTATCGGGGCATCCGTCCGGCGCCGGGTTACCCGGCCTGCCCCGAGCACACCGAGAAGGGGAGCATCTGGGAGCTGCTGGACGTGGAGCAGGCCATCGGCATGCAGCTCACCGAGTCCTACGCCATGTGGCCGGGGGCGGCGGTGTCGGGCTGGTACTTCTCCCACCCCGAGAGCAAATACTTCGCCGTGGCCCAGATCCAGCCGGACCAGGTGGAAGACTATGCCCAGCGCAAGGGCATGACCCTGGCAGAAGCCGAGCGCTGGCTGGGGCCGAACCTGCACTGAGGCGTGGCAACCGGGTCAATCCAGATTGATCTTTGACGAACAACGGCGGCATCCTGTGCTGGGGGACAGACCAGTCTGGTGCCGCCGTGTGACATCTGGATGACAACGGGATGGCATAGCGGAGTTCTGCGTGGTTTGCCTTGTTGTCAGGATAAACAATTGGCGTTGTCTTGGCGCTGTGGCACTTTATACTCTCCCGCCCCATCCTGCCCAGGCACAGCCTTCTAGCGGAATCGCCATGAATATTGCCATCTTATCCCGCGAGCCCAACAACTACTCCACCCGCCGCCTGGTCGAAGTGGCCCGGGCCCGTGGGCACCAGGTCGAGGTGCTCGACACCCTGCGCTGCTACATGAACATCGCCTCCCACAATCCCTCTATCCACTACGAAGGACGGGAACTGGAGAGCTATGACGCCGTGATCCCGCGCATCGGGGCCAGCATCACCTTCTACGGCACCGCCGTGCTGCGCCAGTTCGAGATGATGAACACCATGGCCCTCAACAGTTCGGTGGCCATCTCCCGCTCCCGGGACAAGCTGCGCGCCATGCAGCTGCTCTCCCGTCACGGCATAGGCCTGCCCATCACCGGCTATGCCCACAGTACCCACGACGTGCCCGACCTCATCACCATGGTGGGCGGGGCGCCCCTGGTGGTGAAGCTGCTGGAGGGGACCCAGGGGATAGGGGTGGTGCTGTGCGAGACCCAGAAGGCCGCCGAGAGCGTGATCGAGGCCTTCATCCAGACCAACAACAACATCCTGGTGCAGGAGTATATCCGCGAGGCGAACGGCGCCGACATCCGCTGCCTGGTGGTCAACGGCAAGGTGGTGGCCGCCATGCGTCGTCAGGCCCAGCCGGGGGAGTTTCGCTCCAACCTGCACCGGGGCGGCGAGGCCTCGGCCATCAAGATCACCCCGGAGGAGCGGGCGACCGCGGTGCAGGCCGCCAAGATCATGGGGCTGGACGTGGCCGGGGTGGACATACTGCGCAGCGCCCGCGGCCCCCTGGTGCTGGAGGTGAACTCCTCCCCCGGCCTGCAGGGGGTGGAGACCGCCTCCGGCAAGGACGTAGCGGGCAAGATCATCGAGTATCTGGAGCTCAAGGCGAGTCGCAAGCACAAGCCGGCGGAATGAGTCCCAAACGAGTGTCAGACAGATAAAACAGGGCGCCCTCGGGCGCCTTGTCGTTATCCGGCTGGTGGGCAGCGGGCCTGCCGGGGAGTGTTGTTGTCTCCCCTTGCGGGAGAAGGGGCGGGGAGGAGGGGCTATGCCGCCCCGGGGTCGCCGGCGATCATCGCCAGCCGGGCGCTGAAAACGCCGTCCTCCAGCCGGGTCTCTATCTGCCAGCCCAGCTTCTCGCAGATGCGCTGGATGATGGTGAGGCCGCAGCCGTAGCCCAGGATCTGATCCGGTGCGGCTGTCGTGGGGTTGCTGATGGTGAGCACCCGTTCGTGCAGTGCGATCTCGATATGGCCCTCGGCGTAGCTCAGAGCGTTTTTCAAGAGGTTGCCGAGCGCAATGGCGAGCAGGGAGAGGGGGGCCTCTACCTCGCTCTCCTCGTCCAGTTGCAGGCGAATGTCCAGCGCCTCCCGTTGCAGCAGGGGGGCGAGGCGGGTCAGCTCCTGGCGAATGAGAGGGGCCACCTGCTGGGGCGTACGCTCCACGGCCTCCTTGCGCCCCAGCAGCAGGAAGGTCTCGGTGAGCAGGGCCATCTCGTCGGCGGCGGCGCGGATGCGAGCGGTGGCGCGGGCCGCCGGGGCGGGCAGGTCCGCCACCTTGCCTAGGAGGGCGGCGGAGCCCTGGATCACCATGTTGGGGGTGCGCAGCTCGTGGCTCGCGAAGCGGCTGAACTCCTGTTCGCGGGCGAACACGGCGGCCACCTCGTGCTTGCCCGCCAGCAGCGCCAGCTCGATGTCACGCAGTTCCTGCCAGGGGGCATCCGGCACGAAGTCCCCCTGATCCGGTGTGAGGTGGGCGACGCGCTGGCGCAGCCTGTCCAGGGGGCGGGTGATGTGGCGCACCAGCCAGATGCCGAAGGCGAGGCTCCCCAGCAGCAGGGCCAGGCCGATCAACCGGGTGACCAGATGCAGCTTGTCTTCGTAGGGGTCCAGATAGTCGTCGGCGTCGTCGTTGAACACCAGATAGAGCAGCCCCTGACCCGAGGGGTGGGCGCGTACCAGGAAGTGCTTGTCCTCCTCGCCCAGCTGGTGTTCGAAGAAGCCGGGGCTCCGGTAGGTCTTGAGCCAGGCCGGCAGGCGGCCCGCCTCGGTCCAGTAGCTGGAGAACTGGCGCGGGCTGGGGGCGGGGGCCCCAGGTCCCAGGCGCAGCCAGTCGTCGCCGTAGCGGGTCGCCTCGGCCTCCAGCCAGTGGCGCAGGCTCAGCTCCTCCATCTTGTCCTCGGCCACCACCATCAGCAGGCTCAGGATCATCAGCAGCAGCAGGCCGGCCCCCCCCAGCGCCAGCACCAGCCGTCGGCGCAGGCTCGGCAGGCCCGGGGCCTGCTGGTCTGGCGGTGGCGGGGCTCTCATGGTTTCACCAGCCGGTAGCCCTGGCCGTGCAGGGTCTCCAGCATGGGGGCGGGGAAAGGCTTGTCGAGGGCGTTGCGCAGGGCATAGATGTGACTGCGCAGGGCGTCGGAGTCGGGCTCCTCGTCCCCCCAGACGGTGTCGAGCACCTCCTGACGCGTCACCAGCTGGGGGGCGCGCCTCACCAGCAGGCTGAGGATCTGGAACGGGATCTTGCCGAGTTTGAGCTCCACCCCGGCGCGGGTGGCGCGACCGGCGGCGGTGTCCACCGTCAGGTCGCCGAAGCTGAGGGCGCCCATGTCACCTCGGGGGCCGCGCAGGCCCAGGGCCTGCAGCCGCACCTCCAGCTCCTCCATGGCGAAGGGCTTGACCAGGTAGTCGTCCCCTCCCGCCTTGAAGCCTGCCAGCTTGTCCTCCAGGCTGTCGCGGGCGGTGAGAAAGATCACCGGGGTCGAGATGCCGTCCGAGCGCAGCCGCTCCACGGTGCGCAGGCCGTCCAGGCGCGGCATCATGACATCCATGATGATGACGTCGAAGCGCTGCTCGGCGAGCAGTTGCAGGGCGGCCTGACCGTGATAGGCGCAATCCACCCTGTGCCCGGCCAGCTCCAGATAGTCCATGATGGTCTCCGCCACCTGGGGACTGTCTTCCACCACCAGTATTTTCATGCTTTGATCTCCTGGTTCTGGCCGGCATTTCACGGCCATTTCACACCGGATGCGTCATCCTGTGTGCCAGTGTAACCCCGAGGATCCCCGATGAAGAAGTCTCTCCGCGCCTTCTGGTTATTGATTCTATTGCCTTTTGGTCTGGCGCAGGCGGCCGAGTTCAAGCTCACGGGCCGCACCAGCTGGCAGCTTGGCCAGTTGATGGTCAACGGCATTCCCTTCGTGATCGACGAGCGCACCCGCTTCAAGGACGGGCTGGATGAGGACGATCTCGGCGGGACCTGGGTCGATCTGGAAGGGGTGGTGCAGGAGACGGCGCAGGGGGCGCGGCGGCTCGTTCGCGAGGTGGAGCCGCTGGAAGAGGAGGACGAGATGGAGCTGGAGGGGCCGGTGGAGGGGGGCCGCATCTGGGGCTATGTCACCTCGGATGGGAGTCTGGATCCGTTCGAGGGGCGCTGGCTGGAGCTGGAGTGCAGGTTTGACGGCATGCGCCTGAGCCAGTGCCGGGAGGATGACTGAGCCGGTCGCGGGAGACCGGAAAAATGGCCCGTCCAGGCCCATAGTTAAACCTCATCCCCTGACCCTGGACCGCCAGCCATGACCAGAACCGCACTCTGCCTGCTGCTGTTGCCCTTCTGCACCCTCGCCGACGACGCCGAGCTCTGGCTGGTGGAGCTGGAGCACAACGACGGGGTGCGCCTGCAATTCCAGGGGGCCGAGCTGGAGCTCGGCAGTGCCGAGCTGCACGGTGTGACCCTGCCCGACGGGCTCGTGCCCGGCATGCGCCTCGCGATCCAGAGCCGTTACGGCGTGGCCGAGCAGATCCGGGTGCTCGACGGGGCGCCGGATCCGGCGCTCGGGGCCAACTGGCGGCGAGCGGAGGATCGACTGCTCGCCCACTCGGGACAGGCATTGCTGCTACAGGATCTCGGCGTGCTGGTGTTTGATGCCGACACTCGCTGGATCAACGGCTCTGCCGCCGATCTGCAACCGGGACGCCGCCTGGTGCTGAGCCGGGATGAGGAGGGCCGCCTCACCGAGATCCTGATCCCCAATCCGGAAGATGATCCGAACGAACCCTGAGTCAGCCGCGCCCACAGGTCTGACTTGTTAAAACCTTGTACTTTAAAATTCCCCCCCTATACTGGCGCCATCTTGTCGGAGTGCTGACCGTCGAACGACGCTAAGCTGAGACCGTTAATTCGGGATCCGTGGAACCTGATCAGGTTAAGACCTGCGAAGGGAAACAAGGGTAACTTGCGGGTTACCGCGCCGGGGAAGGAGCACCTTCCCGCCAGCCAGACGCAGACCGCCTCTGGCTGGCACAGGCGCACAGAGGGGGAGGCTGTCCCGTCCGGTTGTCCATAGGGCGCCGGGTTTCCAGACTAGGGAAACACCGGGACGGCAGGGCAGGGAAGATCCATGCCCGGCTCACTCCCCCGAGCACACCCCGCCGCAAGTTCATCTTCTCCTCGAACTCCAGACAAGCAAACACCCATAACTTCAACCAGTTAATGTGAGTTTTGCTATGTCTACCAATGTCTCTGATACCGCCAAATCCAGCCGCCGCGAGCAGCGCTCCAGCGCTCAGGCCTTTATCGACAGCCTCAAGGGGATGGCTCACCCCAACTCCCGCCGCATCTTTATCCAGGGTTCTCGCCCCGACATCCGGGTGCCACTGCGTGAAATCCAGCTGGCCGACACCTTCGTCGGCGGCACCAAGGAAGCTCCCCAGTTCGAGCCCAACGAGCCGGTGCCGGTCTACGACACTTCTGGCCGTTACGGGGAGGAGGGGGTCGCCATCGACGTGCGCCGCGGCCTGCCGCGCCTGTGCGAAGCCTGGGTGCTGGAGCGGGATGATACCGACGAACTGCCGGGTCTCAGCTCCACCTTCACTCAGGAGCGTCTGGCGGACGAGGGGCTCGACCACCTACGCTTCGAACACCTGCCCAAACCGCGCCGCGCCAAGCCGGGCCGCCGGGTCACCCAACTGCACTATGCCCGCCAAGGCATCGTCACCCCCGAGATGGAATTTATCGCCATCCGCGAGAACATGGGCCGCGAGCGGGTGCGCTCCGAGCTCCTGCGCACTCAGCATCCGGGCCAGGGTTTTGGCGCCAGACTGCCCCAGAACATCACCCCCGAGTTCGTGCGCGATGAGGTGGCCGCCGGTCGCGCCATCATCCCCAGCAACATCAACCACCCGGAAGCGGAGCCCATGATCATCGGCCGCAATTTCCTGGTGAAGATCAACGCCAACATCGGCAACTCGGCGGTCACTTCCAGCATCGAAGAGGAAGTGGAGAAGCTGGTCTGGTCCACCCGCTGGGGCGCCGACACCGTGATGGATCTCTCCACCGGCCGCTACATCCACGAGACCCGCGAGTGGATCCTGCGCAACAGCCCGGTGCCCATCGGCACCGTGCCCATCTATCAGGCGCTGGAGAAGACCAACGGCATCGCCGAAGACCTCACCTGGGAGCTGTTCCGTGACACCCTGCTGGAGCAGGCCGAGCAGGGGGTGGACTACTTCACCATCCACGCCGGCGTCTTGCTGCGCTTCGTGCCCATGACTGCCAAGCGCCTCACCGGCATCGTCTCCCGTGGTGGCAGCATCATGGCCAAGTGGTGCCTTTCCCATCACAAGGAGAACTTCCTCTACGAGCACTTCCGCGAGATCTGCGAGATCTGCGCCGCCTACGACGTCAGTCTGTCGCTGGGTGACGGTCTGCGTCCGGGCTCCGTCTACGACGCCAACGACGAGGCCCAGTTCGCCGAGCTGCGCACCCTGGGCGAGCTCACCAGGATCGCCTGGGAATACGACGTGCAGGTGATGATCGAGGGCCCCGGCCACGTGCCCATGCACATGATCGAGCGCAACATGACCGAGCAGCTGGAGCACTGCCACGAGGCGCCCTTCTATACCCTGGGCCCGCTCACCACCGACATTGCCCCGGGGTACGATCACTTCACCTCCGGCATCGGTGCCGCGCTCATCGGCTGGTACGGCTGCGCCATGCTCTGCTACGTGACTCCCAAGGAACACCTGGGCCTGCCCAACAAGGAAGACGTGAAGCAGGGGCTCATCACCTACAAGATCGCCGCCCACGCCGCGGATCTGGCCAAAGGCCACCCGGGCGCCCAGATCCGCGACAACGCCATGTCCAAGGCGCGCTTCGAGTTTCGCTGGGAGGATCAGTTCAACCTGGCCCTGGATCCCGACACCGCCCGCGCCTACCACGACGAGACCCTGCCCCAGGAGTCCGGCAAGGTGGCCCACTTCTGCTCCATGTGCGGGCCCAAGTTCTGCTCCATGAAGATCACCCAGGACGTGCGCGACTACGCGGCGAAACTGGAAGCCGTGGAGATCAAGATGGTCGGCATGGACGGTCAGCAGGAGCGGGTGGTGGCTGAGGTGGAGAGCGGCATCGCCCACAAGGAGCCGGAGACCTTCAAGCAGGCCGACGTTGAGAGCGGCATGGCCCGCATGGCTGAAACTTTCAAGGAGACCGGCGGCGAGATCTACCATCAGGCTGCGACCCTGAAGCAGGCCGCAGGGGAGGAGGCGTGAGCAGCGAGCGCGGGGCTGTCAGCCCCGCCGACCTGTCCGCCGTGACGGCGGCCCCTCGCCCCGTGGTCTGGACCATCGCCGGGTCCGACTCCGGCGGCGGGGCCGGCATTCAGGCCGACCTGCACACGATGCACGATCTGGGCGTGCACGGCTGCTCCGTCATCTCCGCCATCACGGCCCAGAACTCGGTGGCGGTGAAGATGGTCGACCCCGTGCTGATGCAGACCTTCACCGCCCAGATCGACGCCCTGGGGCTGGATCTGCCACCCACCGCCATCAAGGTAGGCCTGCTGCCGACCCGGCTGCACGTGGAGGTGCTGGCCCGCCGGCTGGGCACCATCGAGGCTCCCTTCGTGGTCTACGACCCGGTGGCCATCGCCAGCACCGGCACCCCCATGGCCGAGCCCGGCATGCTGGCGGCGGTGCGCGAGCACCTGCTGCCGCGCCTCTCCTTGATCACCCCCAACGGTCCGGAACTGGAAGCCCTGACCGGCATTCCGGCGACCAGCCCGGCGCTGGTGCGGGCGGGGGCGGTGCGGCTGCGGGAACTCGGCGCCCGCGCCGTGCTGGTGAAGGGCGGCCACCTCGGCTGGAGCGGGGATCACTGCCTCGACTACTACCAGGACGAGACCCGCGAATTCTGGCTGGCCGCGCCGCGCCTCGATACCCGCCACGGCCACGGCACCGGCTGCTGCTACGCCAGCGCCATCGCCGCCGTGGTGGCGCAGGATTACCCGGTGGAGGACGCCATCACCCTGGCGCGGGCCTACCTGCAACAGGGCTTGGCGGCGGCGCAGGGGGTGGGGGCGGGCCCCGGCCCCATCGCCCATCTCGGCTGGCCTTCAGATCTTGCCCACTTCCCCCGTGCCGTGCTGGCGGGCTCAACCCTGGAGCGTCGCTTCGGACTTTATGGGCAAAGCAGCGCCCGCCTGCCGCAGGGCCCCTTTGCGCCGACCGAACACAACCTCGGCCTCTATCCGGTAGTGGACTCGGTCAAGTGGCTCAAGCGCCTGCTGGGTGCCGGGGTCAAAACCATCCAGCTGCGTATCAAGGACCTGCCCGCCGCCCAGGTGGCGCCGGCCATTCGTGATGCGGTCGCGCTCGGTCGCCGCCATGGGGCGCGGCTCTTTATCAACGACTACTGGCAGCAAGCCATCGAGGCGGGCGCCTGGGGCGTGCATCTGGGGCAGGAGGATATGGAGACCGCCGATCTCGCCGCCATTCAGGCGGCGGGGCTGCGTCTTGGCATTTCCACCCACGGCTA
Source organism: Aeromonas sp. FDAARGOS 1409 (assembly GCF_019048705.1). Lineage (NCBI taxonomy): Bacteria > Pseudomonadati > Pseudomonadota > Gammaproteobacteria > Aeromonadales > Aeromonadaceae > Aeromonas > Aeromonas sp. FDAARGOS 1409. The sequence continues at coordinate 1,000,420 of NZ_CP077395.1, read as the reverse complement.
CTTCGAGCTGATGCGGGCCCGCGAGCTTGCCCCCTCCTATATCGCGCTGGGCCATATCTTCCCGACCAACACCAAGGCGATGCCTTCGCGCCCCCAGGGGCTGGCGCGGCTGCACCGCTACCGCACCCTGATGGCGCAGTGGCCCACGGTGGCCATCGGTGGCATCAGCGAGGAGCGGGTGGCGGCGGTCAAGGGGAGCGGGGTCGGCAGCATTGCGCTGGTCTCGGCCATCACGGCGAGCGATGACTGGCTGGGCGCGACCGAGCGGCTGCTCGCTGCCGTGGGGGCGGGGGATGAGCCGTGCTCGGCCAGCGTGATACGGGAGGCAGAACATGCGCTCTGATGCCGCTTCTCTTAGTGACAAAGAGTATCTGCGATACGGCCGCCAGCTGATGCTGGCGGAAGTGGGGGAAGCCGGTCAGGCGCGGCTGAAAGATAAGTCCGTGCTGATCGTGGGCTTGGGCGGGCTCGGCTCGCCGCTCGCCCTCTATCTGGCGGGGGCCGGGGTGGGCACTTTGTGGCTGGCCGATGGCGATACGGTGGACTCCAGCAATCTGCCGCGCCAGATCCTGTTCGATAGCGAGGCGGTCAACCACTCCAAGGCGGAGCTGGCCCGCGAGCGCTTGTCCGCCCACAACCCGCTGGTGGAGCTGATTGCCATCAATCAGCGACTCGATGCCGCCAGCCTGCCGGAGTTTGTGACCGAGGTGGATCTGGTGATCGACTGCTGCGACAACCTCGCCACCCGCCACGCCATCAACGCCGCCTGCGTGGCCCAGGGCAAGCCCTGGGTCTGTGCCGCCGCAGTGGGCTGGCAGGGGCAGCTGATGGTGCGCACCAGCAGCGATCACGCCTGCTACGCCTGCCTCTATCCGCTGGATACCAAGGTGAGTCAGAGCTGCGAGACCAGCGGTGTCACCGGCCCGCTGGTGGGGGTGATGGGCTCTTTGCAGGCGCTGGAGGCACTGAAACTGCTGCTCGGGATGCCGAGCCCGGTCGCTGGCACATTGCGCCGCTTCGATGCGCTAACCCATCAGTGGCAGACCCTCACCTTGGCCCCCGATCCCGATTGCCCGGTTTGCGGGCAGCGCCGATGCCCGACACACGATAAGGAAATCACCCCATGACCTTGACCATTCGACTCAACGATAAAGCCCAGCCGCTGGCGGCTGGGCAGAGCGTGGCCGACCTGCTGGCCGCCCAGGGTATCAATCCCCAGGGGGTAGCGGTGGCCCTTAACGGCGCCGTGCTGCCCCGTGGCCGCTGGGCCGAGACCCGTCTCAATGACGGGGACGAACTTCACATCTTCACCGCCATTGCGGGAGGCTGACCCATGATGCTCGCAGTCCCATCTTCGAGCGCCCTGCCTTGCGGCGGGGCCTCATCTCTTCTTATCGCAGTGGCCGGAGGCTGATATGCTCAAGATTGCCGATCACACCTTCTCCTCGCGCCTCTTCACCGGCACCGGCAAGTTTGCCCGCCCGGATCTGATGGCCGCCGCCATCGAGGCGAGCGGTTCCCAGCTCGTCACCATGGCCATCAAGCGCCTCGAACCCGGCAAGGCCCACGACGATATCCTGAGCCCGCTTTTGAAACTCGGGGTCAAGCTGCTGCCCAACACCTCGGGCGCCAAGACCGCCGCCGAGGCGGTGTTTGCCGCCCACCTGGCCCGTGAGGCGCTGGGAACGTACTGGCTGAAGCTCGAGATCCACCCCGATCCGCGCTATCTGCTGCCCGATCCCATCGAGACGCTGAAAGCCGCCGAGCAACTGGTGAAAGAGGGCTTTGTGGTGCTGCCCTACTGCGGCGCCGACCCTGTGCTCTGCAAACGGCTGGAAGAGGTGGGCTGCGCCGCCGTGATGCCGCTCGGCGCCCCCATCGGCTCGAACCAGGGTCTGGTGACCCGGGAGTTTCTCTCCATCATCGTCGAGCAGGCCAATGTGCCCGTGGTGGTGGATGCGGGGATCGGTGCGCCAAGCCACGCGGCGGCGGCCTTCGAGCTCGGCGCCGACGCCGTGCTGGTCAACACTGCCATCGCCGTCAGCGGTGACCCGGTCGCCATGGGCCGCGCCTTTGCGCTCGCCTGCACTGCTGGTCGCAGCGCCTATGAGGCGGGTCTCGGCGCCCGCGCCCTGCAGGCGCAGGCCTCCAGCCCGCTCACCGACTTTCTGGGGGCGTTATGAGTCAGCATGCCAATGACCCCACCCCGACCCTCCCCTTGCCAGGGGAGGGAGTGTTGACTCCGCCCTCTTGTGAAGTAGGAGACCGGGGGGGCGGATTAACACCTCCCCCTTGTGAAGGGGGAGGCCGGGAGGGGGTTGAGAGAAAGTCGGAGAGTTTTCTCGATAGATGGCGCGAACTGGAGTGGGACGATATCGGCATGCAGATCCGCGCCAAGACCGCCACCGATGTAGCGCGAGCCCTGAGCGCACCCCGCCGCACCCTGGCCGATTTTATGGCACTGATCTCGCCGGCCGCCGAGGCCTGGTTGCCGCAGATGGCGGCCGAGGCCGAGCGGCTGACCCGCCAGCGTTTTGGCAACACCATCGGCTTCTATGTGCCGCTCTATCTGTCGAATCTGTGCGCCAACGACTGCACCTACTGTGGCTTCTCCATGAGCAACCGCCTCAAGCGCAAGACATTGAATGCAGAGGAGATAGAGCGCGAGTGCCTCGCCATCAAGGCGCGTGGCTTCGACAGCGTGCTGCTGGTGACCGGCGAGCACGAGCACAAGGTGGGGCTCGCCTATTTTCGCGAGGTGATGCCCATCATCCGCCGCCACTTCAGCACGGTGGGGATGGAGGTGCAGCCCCTCTCGCAAGCAGAATACGCCGAGCTCAAGACCCTCGGCCTCGATTCGGTCATGGTCTATCAGGAGACCTACCACGCCCCCACCTACGCCCGCCACCACCTGCGCGGCAACAAGCGGGACATCGCATGGCGCCTCGCCACGCCGGATCGGCTGGGCCGCGCCGGTATCGACAAGATAGGGCTGGGGGCGCTCATCGGTCTCTCCTCGGACTGGCGCGCCGACAGTTACTTTGTCGCCGAGCATCTGAGCTGGCTTGAGCGCCACCACTGGCAGAGCCGCTACTCGCTCTCCTTCCCGCGCCTGCGCCCCTGCACCGGTGGGCTGGAGCCTGCCGTGGTCATGTCGGATCGCCAGCTGGCGCAGCTTATCTGCGCCTGGCGCCTCTTCTCGCCGACCCTGGACTTGTCCCTCTCCACTCGCGAGTCCGCCACCTTTCGCAACGGCGCGGTGCGCCTCGGCATCACCCAGATGTCGGCCGAGTCGCGCACCCAGCCGGGGGGCTATGCCGAAGGGGATGCAGAGGAGCTGGAGCAGTTCGCCATTCACGACGACAGGCCGGTAGGAGAGGTGGCCGCCGCCGTGCGGCAGGCGGGGTTGCAGCCGGTGTTTAAGGACTGGGAACCCTTCCTGGGCCGATAGGGGCGGCCAGGCCCCGCTTTACCGGGTGGCGCCCGGCATAATGATTGGGCGCTGTTCGGCCACACACCTTGCTGGTGGCGACTCTTTGGCCCCCTCCCCTGCGAAGGGGAGGGCTGGGGAGGGGTCTTGATGCGGCATTTCATTGCCATCGTAGGGTCGATTAGCCGTCAGGCGTAATCGTCCGTTCCGAGGCATGGTGTTGGCGGCAGGAGCCGTTGTGTGGTGGCACGGCCTTGCCGTGCAGGACGCGAGGCCGCTGGCCTCGAAGGGTTTTCGCCCGCCCTTCGGGCTTGAGCGAGTAACTTTTCTTTGCGTGGCCAAAGAAAAGTCACCAATCGAGCGGCCACCCCCGCTTATTCGCCCGACTTCGTCGGGTTCCTTCACCTCACCCGCTTGTCCGACGGCACGCGCCGACGGGCCTTTGGCCTTCGCCATCCATGGCTTCGGCCAAAGCCCGCTTCGAACATCCCTGTTCTCGCGCCAAATCGGGTCGAGCTGCGCTCTCCCTCTCCCGATCTGGCCCCTGTGCCGGCGGCGTCTGCGCCATCATCCCTGATGGCGCTCCTGACCTTGCCCCTTCCCCTTGGCTGATTGGAGGGGGGAACCAAAACCGTGCCCACCATAACCTCAGGGGGGCGTCGTAGGGTGCAATAAGCGGAGCGCATTGCACCGCTTTTGTGGCAAGAGGTGCAATTCACGTTGTTCATTGCACCCTACGTTTTGCTTCGTTTGAACCACATTTAACAGCATGGTTGATTGTGAGGTCGGCAATACATGGCGAATTACAAACGGGCATGGCAACCGGGAGGAACCTGGTTTTTTACGGTCGTGCTGGGTGAGCGTCAGAACAACCATCTACTGGTCGAGCGGATCGATCTGCTGAGGTCAGTTGTCAGGGAGGTGCAAGAGAATCATCCATTCCGGATCCACGGCTGGGTTGTCTTGCCCGAGCATCTACATGCACTGTTGGAGTTGCCGGAAGGGGATACCAATTTTCCGTTGCGCTGGCGTCAAATCAAAAGCAAGTTTTCACGAGCAATACCCAATTCAGAGGCTCGCTCAGAGTCTCGTTGGCAGCGTGGCGAGCGGGGTATTTGGCAGCGACGTTATTGGGAGCATCTGATCCGCGATCAGGAAGATTTCAATCATCATCTCGATTACATCCATATCAATCCCGTCAAACATGGGCTGGTAACTGCCCCGAAAGATTGGCCATATTCCACCTTCCATCGTTGGGTGCAGCAGGGCAGGTATCCATTATCATGGGGAGATAGCTCCATACCAGAATATGAAATGCCACACGACGATAAATAATCGGCATTAACGTGGTTAACGTAGGGTGCAATAAGCGGAGCACATTGCACCGCTTTCGTGAGGATAGAGGTGCAATTCACTTCGTTCATTGCACCCTACGGTATTACGGTACAGGTCAATGACTGCGTCACCTCAATAGCTTCGTGTGCTGCTCGGACAAACTCGCCGGCATCGCCCGGCTCGAAGGGATGGATCACGATCTGGGCATTGGCAAGGGGCGGGAAGGCCATCAGCGCTCCTGCTTTTTGAGAAAGTAACTCACATGCCCCGGCGGCATATCGGGCAGCTGGCCAAAGACCTCGTAACCCTGCTTCTGGTAGAAGGGGAGGGCCTGAAAACTGGTGGTTTCCAGATGGTAGTTGGTGATGCCCTTGCTTTGGGCGTACTGCTCCATGGCGCCGAGCAGGCGGCCGCCCCAGCCATCGCGGCGGATGCTTTCGTCGATCCAGAGCCAGTCGACGTGCAGCCAGCCCCACTTGATGTCGGCGATGATGCCGCCGTGTACCTTGCCCTCTTCATCCTTGATAAAGCTGGCGATCCGCTCGCGCAGATGGGTGCCGGCGTGACCCTTGTTGTAGCCCGAGAGACCAATGCGCAGCGCTTCGATCTCATCGTCCCGAGGCGGTTGGGGTGGGGTTAATTGCATAGTGCTTCCTGCTTGATGGTGGTTGTCTCTAACGGGTTGCCGCTTCCAGCGCGGCTATCTCGCCGCCGCTGATAAGCGGCAGGTTGCGGCTGATCTGCTCTACCGGCCAGTCCCACCAGGCGATGGCGTTGAGACGGGCGATGGTGTCATCGTCGAAGCGGTAGCGGATCACCTTGGCGGGGTTGCCGCCGACCACGGCATAGGCGGGTACGTCACCGGTGACCACGGATCGGGCGGCGATGATGGCGCCGTTGCCGACTTTTACCCCCGGCATGATCAGGGCGTCATAGCCAATCCAGACGTCGTTGCCGATCACGGTATCGCCCTTGTAGGGGAGGCTGCCCGGGGCGGGGGCGGAGCTCTCCCAACCATTGCCGAAGATGAAGAAGGGGTAGGTGGAGAAGCCGGAGGTCTGGTGGTTGGCGCCATTCATGATGAACTTGACCCCGCGGGCGATGGCGCAGAACTTGCCGATGATGAGCTTGTCGCCGATGAAGGGGAAGTGGTAGAGGACGTTGCGCTCGAAGCCCGCCGAATCCTCCGGGTCGTCGTAATAGGTGTAGTCACCCACCTCGATATTGGGCCCCTTGATGGTGTTCTTGATAAAGCACACCTGGGGGAAGCCGTTCATGGGGTGGGGATTGGCGGGATCGGGTCCGTGCATGGGGGGCTCCTCTGGGGTCTGGGCTCAGGCTACCCTAACGGAATCGGGTGGAGCCTTGCCACCCTTTTGTGCCCTCCGCTTCGCCAGTCTCTGTCGCCCCCTGACCATGTGCGCATCGACCCGGGGCGGGTTTGTCTCTAGCATGGAGGGGAGGCGGAGCCGGGCTCCGTCAAACTGGATGATGGACGAAGTGCGCCTTGCGGACTTCTGGCGGAGAGAAAAGATGAAGCTGCGTTCCTTGTTGATGGTGGGTGCCCTGTTGCTGGGCGGTTGTGCGGTCAATCCCTATGGGGGGACGCCTGCACCGGTCGGAGAGCCGGACAAGCCGGTGACCAAACCAGAGAAACCCGTGGCCGAGCCTGACAAGGCCGAGCCGGTGCCGGCGCTCAAGCCGGTGGCGCCGACGGGGCTGGCGGTCTCCATGGCGGACGCCTTCCTGAAGTCTGCCGAGGTGCAGTCGATCGCGGGCAGCAGCCCGGTGCTGCTGCTGATGGCACCCCAGAACGGTACAGGTGAGCCTTTCAGTACCCAGCCCATGGCGGTGGCCATGATCCAGCGCATTCAGGCCAACAGCGGCTTTCGCTTCGCCGACCCGGGCCAGGTGGCGGCCATCACGGGTCAGCTCGAATACCAGCAGGGGGGCATGAACCCCGCCTCCCTGGTGCGCCTGGGTCGCCAGACCGGGGCGGGCTACATGCTCTACGGGGATCTCGTCTCCGAGGGGAGCCGCTACCGGCTCGCCATGAGCCTGATGGATCTCAAGAGCGGCGAGCTGCTCTGGAACGCCAGCCGCTCCGCCGCCCGCTGATACCTCTCGCCGGATCCCGCTCGGGCGGGAGCCGGCCTCGCCCGTGATATCCCCCGGCCTGTCCTGCGACCGGGGCCGGCTTGCCGATGTTGCAGGCGGCCTCCTCCGCCTTTCCCATGCGCCGTCGATGCGCAGTACCAACTGATCGATCATGGCCCGGCGGCGGATCTTCCCTTCTGTGCGATACTCCGTGAGTCCTGTATAACAGGGGGAGCCTCCCCTCAGATAACAAGGAGCACGGATGGCCCTCACAGTGGCACAACTCTATGAAGTGATGGCCCAGCTGCCGGATCCCGTCTTCATCCTCAGCGAAGACGGTTATTACATCGAATACATCGGCGGGGTGGAGCAGCAGTCCTACCAGAACGGCAACCCGCTCATCGGCAGGCGACTGCTGGACGTGCTGCCCGAGGACAAGGCCCTGTGGGTGATGGCGCAGGTGGCCCAGGCCCTCGCCAGCGGCCAGGTGCAGGTGGTGGAGTATGACCTCTCCCCCGCCGAGGTGGACGGCATCGATGCCGAGGCGGGCCCCCAGGGGATGCAGCGCTTCGAGGGCAAGATAGCGCCGCTGCCCTCCCTCTACGACGGCAAGCGGGCGGTGGCCTGGGTGACCCGCAGCATCACCCGCCAGCACGAGCTGCAACAGCGGCTCAAGCGGCTCGGGGAGACGGATCAGCTCACCGGCCTCTACAACCGCCACTTCTTCTTCGAACACTATCACCACAGGGTGCAGGGGCAGCAGCTCACCGGCCTCATCATGCTGGATCTCGACCACTTCAAGCAGATCAACGATCGCTTCGGCCACCAGACCGGGGACAGGGTGCTGTGCCGCGTCTGCGACTGCGTGGCCGCCCAGCTGCGGGGGGAGGATCTCTTCGTGCGCAGCGGCGGCGAGGAGTTCCTGATCCTGTTACCGCAGATAGACGAGGGGATACTGCTGAAGGTGGCTGAGCGGATCCGCGCCGCGGTGGCGGCCCTGGCGCCGGATCCCGCCCCCGTGACTGTGAGCCTGGGCACCACCCTGATCCGGCCGGGAGAGGATCTCGGCACCGTGCTGGCCCGGGCGGACGAGTGGCTCTATCGGGCCAAGCGGGGCGGGCGCAACCGGGTGGCCCACGCAGGGGATCCCTGAAAGGCACCCAGGCTTGCAACGAAAGAGGGCGACATAGTGTCGCCCTCTTTCATTTGTCTGCGTCTGGGCGCCGTTTCAGCCAAACAGCGTCGAGATATTCTGGCCCGCCATCAGCAGGCCGATGGCCAGCGCGCTGAACCAGACCAGGGTGGCACTCACCAGGGCGTAGCCGAGGGCGACGAAAAGACCGTCCCGCTGCAGCATGCCGATGGCCAGCAGCAGGATGGCCCAGGCGGGCATGGCGTTGGTGAAGGGAATGGCGCCAAGGGGCAGCATCAGCAGCAGGGCCGCCAGCATGATCAGCAGGCCGTTGCAGCGGTTGATGGCGTAGCTGCCGGTCAGGATCAGCAGGCGCGGCCGGATGAGGCGGTCGATGCGGGCCAGCAGATCCGCCCCCTTGTGCAGGGCCGGTTTGATGTGCTCGGCGGCGAAGCGGCGCTCCATCAGGACGGCGGGCAGCCAGGGCACCCGGTTGAGGGTGATGCCGATGCCGATGAAGAGGATCAGCAGCCCGAACGGGGTGCTGACGCCGGGGATGGAGACCGGCAGCAGGAAGGGGACGGTGAGCAGCACGCAAAACAGCAGCATGCCCTGTTCGCCTACCAGGGCCAGCATCTGGCGCAGGCTGATGTGGCTCTCCTCGATGGCGTGGGCGGTGGCCCTCAGGGTATCGGCAAGTGTGCTTTGGGGGTCGTTGAGTTGCGCGGCAACCATTCCTGGGATCCTCATCCTGTTGACGCCACCTCTGTGGCGCCGCCAGCTTACGCAGCAGAGGTTAATCCCAGATGAATAATGTGAACCGGCGCAAGAAATGGATCTCGGGGCCGGGGACCCAACGGGGTGATACAGGCCCCATCAAGGGCGAGCGTCGCAGGCTCTGATATGCTTTTCGCATATTTTTGTCAAAGGGAGAGGACCATGAGGGGAGCGAAGAGGATGGTGTCGGGGTTGTTGCTGCCCCTAGCGGGCTGGGCTGCCGAGCCCCCCGTGCCTGGCTGGCAGCTGACGCCCTTTGCGGGATACAGCTCGTCCATCGACTTCGAGGCCATGGACGAACCCGAGCCCACGCCCCATGGCGGCGACCTCGACAGCCTGCAGGGGGAGAGCTCGGGCAGCTGGGGCCTCTTCATCAGCAGGGAGGTGGACGATCCGGGCATGATAGAGCTGCTCTACAGCCACCAGTCGACCCGGGTGTCCCCCGAGCTGCCCGACAGGCTGACGGTGGATACCCTGCACTTCGCCGGGGCCCTGTTTCTCTCCGACAACCTGATGGCGCCCTATCTAGGCGCGGGGATAGGGGTGACCCGCTTCGATGCCTACGACAGCGAGACGGCTCCCTCCATGTCCCTGGCGCTCGGGGTGCAGCCGCGCCTGGCCGAACACCTGGCGCTGCGGGCCGAGGTGCGCGGCTACGGCTCCCTGGTCAACGACGACAGCGCGTTTCTCTGCAACCCCGAGGTCTGCGCCTTCCGGGTGCGGGGAGAGCTGATCACCCAGTGGCAGGCCAATATCGGCTTGACCCTGAGGTTCTGAGCCCCGCTCGGGCTAGACGATGCCCTTGGTGAGGCGACTCAGGGGCTCGTTGACGTCGAACACCTTGTACTGCACCGCGCTGGCGCCCATGGCGAGCACCCGCTGCTCGTGCATGGTGGCGTAGGCGAGGGCGCTTCCCTCATCCTCGAACAGATAGATGCCGCCCGCCTCGCCGGTGCGCGGGTTTTCGGTCCAGATCTTGGAGATGAAGCCGGGCTCCCGGGTGATGGAGTCGGCCAGCGGCATGGCCGCAGCAGTGAGGGCTGGTCCCATCATCTCGGCGGGGAAGTTGAAATGGATCTGCAGCAGGCTGGGCATGATAAACCTCTCGTGGGTGTTGATTGACGGAATCCGCATCATAGGAAGCCGGCATCTTGGCTGCAAGAAGGCACATTTTCGTGGCATAGTTACCGCAAAGTAACCACTCACGAGCCATACCGTGCCCTCACTGCCCTGTCCCGCCTATCAGGTATTGCGCCTGCTGACCGGCAAATGGAAGCCGGCCATTCTGTTTCATCTGCGCGAAAAGACCCTGCGCTTCGGCGATCTGCGCCGCTGCCTGCCCGAGGTGAGCCAGAAGGTGCTCACCGCCCAGCTCAAGGAGCTGGAGAGCGACGGTGTCATCATCCGCACCCTCTACCCGGACGTGCCGCCCAGGGTGGAGTACAGCCTGAGCCCGCTTGGCGTCGCCCTGCTCCCCCTGCTCCAGCAGATGCACGATTTTGCGCTGAACCACGCCGACCTGCTGGCCGGTCAGGGTCCTGTTTCTAGCGAGCCCGCAGCAACCGGCGGCTGAGGGCGGTGGTCGCCAGCAGCCGGTAGCCGAGCAGGGTGAGAGCCAGCAGCGCGGGCACCTTGAGGAGTTCCCACCACACCAGCTTGCCCTGGGGGCCGAAGATCATCAGCCACACCACCAGCATCATGTGCAGACAGTAGAGGCCGAGCACCTTGGGCGCCTGGCGCTCCAGCCAGCTGTCCTTGCCCCACGCCGGGTTGGCCAGCAGCAGGCCGAACAGCCCCAGCGCCCAGGGCAGGGAGCCCAGCAGGAAGTCGTGACGAGCGAGGGGGACGGCGGCAACGCGCAGCAGGCCTGCGGCCTCCAGGGCGTAAAGCCCCATCCCCGCCACCATCATCAGGGCGCAGCGCCTGGCGTCCGGCTGCCAGGTGCGCAGGCGCAGCTCGGCACCCAGGGCCACGAAGAGCAGGGAGAAGAAGGGGCCGTTGCGGGTCAGCAGGGCCCATTCGCCCCCCAGCAGCGGGCCATAGGAGCCGCCGATCAGGGCCAGTCCGTAGAGCAGGGCGCCCAGCAGCAGGGCCAGTCTCGGCAGGCGGGCCTGCTGGCAGAGCCCCAGGATCAGCACAGCCACCATCAGGGCGGGCAGGAACCAGAGGTGGATCATGCCGCCCACCCACCAGACGTTGAGCGGATCCCCCAGCTGCATCTGCCACTGGCCCGCCATGGCGGACAGGTAGCCCTCGCTCACCGCCGCGACCGGATTGAAGGGCACCAGCAGATAGAGCAGGCTCCAGGCCAGCCAGAGCCCCAGCAGGGGGCGGCAGTAGCGCAGTGCGACCGTCAGTGGGTGACCCGCGGCGAGGACGGGTTGCAAGAAGTAGCCGGCGCACAGGAAGAAGAGCGGCACCGCGAAGCGGCAGAGCTGATTGATGACGGCCCCGAGCAGGGGGTAGGGCGTGCCGTCCCACAGGGCGGGATCGAAGGGGTTGCTGAAGGGGGAGAGATGAATGGTCATCACGGCCAGGATGGCCACCACTCGCCCGCATTCGATGCTGGAGATGCGCATGATTCCTCGCGGTGTTCGGGATCTGGGCGCACCCTATCAGCCGCAGGCGACCCCCATCCAGCCGCCAGGCCGCCAACTGTGACCCCGCTCGTGACCGGTTACCCTTTGTTACCTCGGCCGACGGGGTGTTACTCCGTGGATGCCGGTCGCGGGCTGCGGCTCAGAGCAGGGCCACCAGCACGGTGACCAGGGCGCCCAGCAGCAACAGGGCGATGCCGCGACCGGCGGGGCCGTGCAGCTTGTTCCACATCAGCAGGCTGGTGAGGGCCAGCAGCAGCATGGCCAGCGCCGCCAGATCTCCCACCAGTTGCCAGGGCAGGCCGGTGCCCATGCCGCGGTGCAGCCGGTTGAGGCTGGCGGCGAAGTTGGCCTGCTGCAGCTCGGTGCGCACCAGCAGGGTGCCTTCCACATAGCTGGCGGCCACGCTCTGGCTGAGAGTGACGCCGCGCAGCTCCCAGCGGGCCGGCAGGGTGAGGGGGCCGGATGGCGTGGGCAGGGTCTGGGGCGGAGTGATCTGGGGTCGCCCCTCCTCGAATACCTCCGCATAGCGTTGTTGCAGCAGGGCCTTCAGTTCATCCGGGCTGGCCAGCGGCGTGCTCAGCACTATCTCCTCGCTGGATTTCCCGGTGTGGGGGCCCGGCAGGGGCAGCACGGCCCTGTGTTGCAGCCAGAGGCCGGTGAGGCCGTAGAGCAGCATCAGGGTGAGGGTGGCAAAGCCGGCCCAGGCGTGGATGCGGCGCACCCACTTGTTGTTGTGCAGGGGGAGTCTTCTGGGTGTCATTGCTCGTGTGTCACAGAGAGCCTGGCCAGCGAAAGGCTGGCCAGGGGAGGGGAGAGTCAGAAACGGTAGGCGGCGGTCAGGTGCAGCTGACGGGGCGTGCCCGGCATGATCTGGGCCGCGCTGGTGGCACTGACGAAGTAGTCGTGATCGGTCAGGTTCTCCACGCTCAGCTGGGCTTCCCACTGGGGCCAGCGGTAGCCGGCACGGGCGTCGAAGCGGGCGTAACCGGGCAAGGTGGTGGTGTTGGCGTTGTCGGCGAAGCGATCCCCCACCGCCGTCACCCCGGTCTCGCCGAACCAGCCCTGCTTGCCACTCTGGTAGCCGGCGAACAGCTGGCCGTTCTGGCGGGAGACGTTCATCGGCCGCTTGCCTTGCAGGTCCGCGTCTGCCTTGACCTGCTCGGCATCCTGGATGGCGATGCCGCCGCGCAGATAGATCTCGTCGGTCAGCTGGGCACGGGCGCTCAGCTCGATGCCGTCGGTGCGCTGCAGACCGGTGAGGATCACCCGGGTGGGATCCAGCGGATCCTTGCTGCGCTTGTTGTACATCTCCAGCCGGTAGAGGGAGAGGGTGGTGGCGAGGCGGCCGTTCAGCCAGTCGCTCTTCACGCCCCCTTCATAGAGCCGGGTGTGCTGGGGATCCAGCTGGTTGTTCTTGTCCCCCGGGGTGATGCCGATAAGCTCCCCACCCACCGGGGTGAAGGTCTTGCTGTAGGAGGTGTAGAAGGCGTGCTCCTCGATGGGGTTCCACACCAGGCCCAGGCGCGGGCTCAGGCTGGTGACCGAGAGGGTCTCCTCCTTGTCGAGGTCGTTGCGGCGGCTGGTGACGGTGAAGTCATCCCGGCGCAGACCCGCCAGCAGGTGCCAGTCGCCCAGGCTGAGCTGATCCTGCACGTAGAGGCCATAGCCGCGCACCCTGTGATGGGCGTCGCTGGAGAGCTTCATGGCGCCGTCATAGGTGGGCAGGGAGCCCGGATCGTAGAGATCGCCCGGTGGGATCGGGCTGGCGTTCTGGTAGAGCTTGGGGGTGCGCTCCTGCCAGCCCTGCTCCAGGCCCACCAGCAGGCGATGGGCGATGGGGCCGGTCTGCAGCTGGCCTTCCGCCTCGGTGTTGCTGGTGAGGCTGCTGGCCTTGAGATCCTGCTGCCAGCGGGCGCGGGTCACCTTGTCACCCTTGACGCTGGTGACGTAGGTGTTGTCGAACTGGCTGTCGAGGGTGGTGTAGCCGAGCTGCTGGCGCAGCTGCCACTGATCGTGGAGGTCCCAGGTGAAGCGGGAGCGGGTGGATTGGGCCGCATCGTCGATGAAGTCGCGACGGGTGTCGCTGTAGACGCTCTCGATGGGCACGTCGGCCGGGCGACCATCGACGCCGGGAATGCCGCGATCCGGGGTGCGATCGTGCTCGTTGCGCTCGTACTGCACCAGCCAGTTCAGGGTGTCGGTGATCTCCCAGTTGACGGAGGGGGCCAGCAGGGTGCGCTTGCTGGTCACGTCGTCGCGAAAGCTCTCCTTGTCCTCCTGGGCCAGGTTCAGGCGCACCTGTACACGCTCTCCTGCCTCGCCGTTGAGATCTGCGGCGAAGCGTCGGCTGTCGAAGCTGCCGACCCGGGCGCTGACGCTGGAGGCCTGCCCTTTCTGGGGAACCTTGCTGACCCGGTTGACGATGCCGCCCGTGCTGCCACGGCCGTAGAGCACGGCGGCGGGGCCCTTGAGCACTTCGACCCGCTCGATGTTGCCAAGGTCGCGGGTGTATTGCATGTCGTCCCGCAGGCCGTCGAGGTAGAAGTCGTTGCTGGCGCTGAAACCGCGGATGGTGACGCCGTCGAAACGGGTGTCACCGCTGGCGTTGACGCCGGGGATGCCGGTCAGGGCTTCACTCAGGGTGGGCTGGCCGAAGGCGGTCAGCTCGCTCGCCTTGACGCTCTCGATGCTCTGGGGCACCAGCTTGGCCGGGGTGGCGGTGCGGGTGGCGGTAGCGACCTCCTGGTGCTGGCTGCGTTTGCCGACCACGGTCAGGGTTTCGTCTTCGGCGCGGGGGCTGGCGCAAACCGCCAGCAAGGCGGCGCCCAGCAGGGCGCGCGGGGGGTTGGAATGGTTCATCTGGGAGTGACTCTTTGTCGACCAATCGGCCTGAACTTGTTGATTTATTTGTAATTATTGATTTCTCTCATCGCGAGAGGTCGCTAATGATATTGATTTTCATTTGCCTTGCAAGGAGAAGATGCAAGAAAAAGAGATCATTGGCGGGCAGGCACTGAGGGGGCTGGAACCTCGGGGAAGAGGCCGGGGGAGCCTTGGTTCGGTTCGGAGGGGACGCTACCATGGTAGCCTCGCGCCTTGGCGCACCATCCGGCACACACAGGGAGAGAAACATGGTTGAGATCATCAGGGCGGATCTGCACAACCCTCGCCACGGCGAGGCGCTGATCGCGATGCTGGACGAATACGCCAGGGACGAGATGGGGGGCGGCAATGCGCTGGCGGACGAGGTGAAGGCAAATCTGGCCGACGCCCTGGCCGCGCGACCCGGTGCCCATGTGCTGCTGGCCTGGGTCGATGGGGAGCCCGCTGGCGTTGCCACCTGCTTCGAGGGTTTTTCGACCTTCGCCTGCCGGCCCCTGCTCAATATCCACGATCTGGCGGTGCACCCTGCCCAGCGCGGCCGCGGCATCGGCAAGCGGCTGCTGGCGGAGGCGGAGCGGCTCGCCCGGGAGCTCGGTTGCTGCAAGCTGACCCTGGAGGTGCTGGAGGGGAACAAGGTGGCCCAGGCCGCCTACAAGGCGAGCGGTTTTGCGGGCTATGAGCTCATTCCCGAGGTGGGCCGGGCCCTGTTCTGGCAGAAGAAGCTCTGAGCCGCAGTGACAATGCGATCTCGCCAAATGAAAAACGGCGCGCAGAGTGCTCTGCGCGCCGTGTCGTCAGGTGGTTGCCGACTTAGAAGTCGTAGCGGGCCGCCAGCTGGAAGTCATCCTTGGTGTTCAGCTTGCCGCTGTCATTGCTGTCGAGGTTGTTGATGCGGTACTCGCCGATGACGCGCAGGTTCTTGTTGAACTTGTACTGGGCACCCAGGGTGTAGTAGTCGATGGAGTCGTAGTCGGACTTGCCGCTCTGCTCCACCTTCTGCTTGTTCCACAGGGCCATCAGGCCGAAGCCGTTCTCGAAGTTGTAACCCAGCGCCCCTTCCCAGCCGGTGTGATCCTTGCCGGTGGCCAGGAAGTCGCTGCCGTCGGCATAGCTCAGGGCGGCGTAGACGGCCTTGTTGTCGTACTTGGCGGAGAGCAGCCACAGCTTGGCATCCTCTTCACCGCTCTTGTCGCGGATCCCCACGTTGTAGGCGGTACCCAGGGCCAGGTTGAACGGGAAGGTATAGGCCAGGGCGGCGCCGTAGGCGGCATCGCTGTCCTTGCTGGTGGTCTCTTCGGTGTCACCGCCGTCGAACTTGTAGCTGGTGTCGATCTGGAAGCCGTTGAACAGGCCGGAGTACTTCAGCACCGAGCCGGCACGGTTGGTAGCGAAGGTGTCGGTCTTGGCGCCCAGCGCCTCGTTGCCGTAGCCGTCGGAGAGGGAGACATCGGTCCAGTCCGCCAGGAAACCCGGGGCCCCCTTCTGGCGACCGAAGGTGACGTTGCCCCATTCGGCACCCACCCCGGCGAAGGCCAGACGGGTGCGCATGTTGTCGGAGTTTTCGCTGACGGTCTTCTCGCTGTCGTTGATGTACATCTGCAGCTCGTACTGGGCCAGCGCCTTGAGACCCGGGTTGATCTCGCTCTCTGCCTTGGCACCCAGGCGGACAAACTGGTTGGCACCCTGCTTGTCGCTGTACTCGTTCTTGATGTCGCCATTGGCATCCAGCTCCTTCTTCTCGCCGAAGAACTGGCCGGCGTAGATGCGACCGTAGAGGTCGAGCAGGGTGCTTTCGTTCTTGTAGACTTCGACGGCTTGGGCCTGGAAGGCGGCGGTGAGAGCCAATGTCACTACTGTGAGCTTTTTCATCATGATCCCTTGTGTTGCAAGCTGCTGTTTTAAAAGACGGGGCCATGCTAGAAGCGGCTGATGACGGCGGGGTGACGGTGCGGTGAACAAGCCGTGGCAGTTTGGTGTCAATTGGATGAAATTCCGCGATTTATATGGCTGGCCGCCACTTTTATGCGCAAAGGTTTGCCCTTGTGATAGAATGCCGCCCGTTTTCGAGCTCCTAAGGTTGGATATGCGATGAGACGTGAACTGGCAATCGAATTTTCCCGAGTGACGGAAGCGGCTGCACTGGCCGGCTACAAGTGGCTCGGACGTGGTGACAAGAATATCGCCGATGGCGCGGCCGTGGCGGCCATGCGCCACATCCTCAATCAGATCCAGATCGATGGCGAGATTGTGATCGGCGAAGGGGAGATCGACGAAGCCCCCATGCTCTACATCGGCGAGAAGGTGGGCACGGGTCAGGGCGACGCCGTGGACATCGCGGTCGACCCCATCGAGGGAACCCGCATGACCGCCATGGGGCAGGCCAATGCCCTGGCCGTGCTGGCGGTGGGCGACAAGGGCTCCTTCCTCAAGGCCCCCGACATGTACATGGAAAAGCTGATCGTGGGCCCCAAGGCGAGAGGCGCCATCGATCTCGATCAGGCCCTGGAGCTGAACCTCAAGGCCGTGGCCAAGGCGCTCGGCAAGCCCCTCTCCCGTCTGACCGTCATCACCCTGGCCAAGCCGCGTCATGACAAGGCGATCAAGGAGATGCAGGGGCTGGGAGTGCGGGTGTTCGCCATTCCCGACGGCGACGTGGCCGCCTCCATCCTCACCTGTCTGCCGGACAGCGAAGTGGACATGCTCTACGGCATCGGTGGGGCACCGGAAGGGGTGATCTCCGCCGCGGTGATCCGTGCCCTGGACGGCGACATGCAGGCTCGCCTGATCCCCCGCCACCAGGTCAAGGGTGACAGCCCCGAGGTGCGCGCCCTGGGTGAACAGGAGATCGCCCGCTGCGAGGCGCTGGGCATCGACGTGAGCAAGGTGCTCAAGCTCGAAGATCTGGCCAAGAATGACAACGTCATCTTCTCGGCCACCGGCATCACCAAGGGTGATCTGCTGGAAGGGATCACCAGCGACGGCGTCATGGCCACCACCGAGACCCTGCTGATCCGCGGCAAATCGCGCACCATCCGTCGTATCAAGTCGATCCACTTCCTGGATCGCAAAGACAGCGTGGTACGCGATATCATCCTGTGATGCGCTGACTCCCGCAGCAAAAAGCCCGGCACTTCCGGGCTTTTTGCGCTCTGCAGGGCGCCAGGGTGCCTGGGCAGGGATAAGGCTTAGGAGAAACCGGACTCCTTGCTACACTGCGGTGCCATACAGAGGAAAAATCACATGGAATGTCGTCAGGGATGCGGTGCCTGCTGCATCGCCCCCAGCATCAGCAGTGCCATTCCCGGCATGCCGGACGGCAAACCGGCCGGCGTGCCCTGCGTGCAGCTCGATGTGCACCTGGGGTGCAAGATCTTCGGCCAGCCCGAGCGCCCGGCGGTGTGCGGCGGCTTTCAGCCCATGGCGGATGTGTGCGGCTCCCATCGTCAGGAAGCCATCTGGCTGATCGGCGAGCTGGAGCGGCTGACCGCCTGAGCCCTTGACCCTCTCCCTCGGGGAAAGAGTGTCTGCTTGTACCCCTTCATCTCCGCCCCTTCTCCTGCAAGGGGAGAAGAGAGCCGCCATTCGGAACAATACCAATAAAAGAGGCCGCAATTGCGGCCTCTTTTTTGTCTCCCGTGACCGGCAAGGTCAGATGTCCGCCAGTTGCAGGGCCTGACGGTAATACTCGTTGGCCTTGTTGGTGAGCCTGCGCTTGTCCATCACCTGGCCGAGGGCGTGGTAGAGGGCGGCATCCGGTGCCTTCGCCACCTCCTGCTCCAGCAGGCGCTGGGCTTCGTCCAGCTGACCGGCCAGCAGGCAGACCCGTGCCAGCGCCGCTTCGGCGCCCGGCTGATCCTGGATCTTTCTGAGCAGGGCCAGCATGGGCTGGTAGTCGTCCAGCTTGAGCCTGGGCAGGCGGGCGAACAGCTCGGGGGAGGGATCCTTGCGCAGGGCCTCCAGCCAGAGATCGGCGGCCTCGGCATCGGCGCCCAGCCGGCGCAGGTGATCCCCGTAGCTGGCCAGCAGCACGGGCTCCTGGCGCAGCTTGCGGGGCATCCCCTGCCAGACCGGGCGCAGGGTCTCCAGCGCACCGCTGGCGGCCTCCAGCCGGCCGGTCCAGGCCTGGTGCAGCAGGGCCTCCTCCTGCTGGGCCGTCAGTTTGCCCACCTTGCGCAGGGCCGGGGCGAGATCGGTCAGGGCCGTCCAGTCCTCACGGGCAAGGTACACCTGACGCAGCTGATCCAGCACCATGGGGTGACGTGGATGCAGGGCATAGATGGATTCGAGGCGACCGAGGGCGCTGTCGTACTGCCCCTGCTCGATCTGCAGCTGGGTCTGGATCAGGGTCAGTGCCAGCTCCGCCTTGGGGTTCTCCTCCTGTGCCTTTTGCAGGTAGTGATCCCGGCGTACGTCATCCCCACGGGCCTGGGCCACCCGGGCGGCGCTCAGGTAGTTGAGCAGCGGGGTGTCGCTGTTGTCGGCGCCCTTGATGAGCAGCTTCTCGGCCTGGTTGTAGTGCCCCTCGGCCATGGCCAGGGTGGCGTTGACGGTTTGCAGGTTCGCCTTGCGGCGTCGGCGGGAACCGAACCAGCCTTGCGTCTTGCGGCGCAGGCCGAACACCCGGCCGAGCAGCCACTCGACGATGAGCAGGGCGCCGTAGAACAGTACCGCCAGGATCACCGCGCTGGTGACCGAGGACTCCACCGTGTAGTTGCCGAGCGAGATGAGCACATAGCCCTTGTTGCCTGAGGCTTCGGGACCGAAGACGAGGCCCGCCACCATGACGGCGACGATGACGATCAGACGAATCATGGTCTCCTCCTCAGTTGCCGGCCAGGATGCGTTGCAGGCGCTCGGTCAGCACCTGCTCCAGCATGGCCTGGGTCTTGAACTGATCCGGATAGTCGAACTGGATCTGCTCCCCTTTGAGCTTGTCGAGCTCGGTCTGCATGTAGTGGGTGGCGCTGTTGTCGGTGTCGAAGTATTGGGTCAGCCAGCGCTGGGCCTTCTCCAGGCTGTCGGTGTAGAGCGCCTGCTGCTCCCGATAGACGGCGAGCTGGGCCTGCAGCAGCTTGGTCTTGAGGTTCTCCCGCAGGAAGATCTCCTGCTGCGGGGAGAGCAGGGCCTCCACGGCGCCGTCGCGGCGGCGGATGGTGATGAAGTTCTCGGTGAACTTGACCCAGTTCTTCTTGAGATTGCTCTGCCATTCGTCCGGGTTGGTGCTGACGGTCTGGTCGGGCTCGCTCTTGGCTTCGGGCATGCTGACGGTGGAGAGGGGTAGCAGCTCGATCTGGTCCGAGAGGGCGGCCAGCTTCAGGGTCAGCCCCTCGCGATCGACCCGCGGCATCCCCTTGAGCTGGGCGATGTCTTCCGCCAGCGCCTTGCGAATGGGCATAAGGCTGGGATCGTTGAGCGCCTTGATGCGCTCGTCGGCATTGCCGAGCAAGGTGATGGCGGAGATAAGGTCATGCTCGAGCCACAGCTTGCGGCCCGCCATGCGGACCAGGTATTCGGATTCGGCCAGCATCCAGTCGTTGGGCCTCTTGTCGTCGAGATCCAGCACCTTGGTCTGCAGGGCGCCCAGGGCCTCCTGCAACTGCTGCTGGCTCTTGCCGAGGGCGCCGATCTGTTCGGCATCCTTGCTGCTGCTCTGCTCCAGCTTGCCCATGACCTCGGCCAGCTGCTGCTTGAGGGCGCCTATCTCCCCCTGCTGGGTGACGGCATTCTTGTGGCCGTGCAGGTAGAGGCCGCCGGTCAGGCCGAGGGCCAGCAGGATGGCGATGCCGCCGAGCACGGCGCCGGAGCCGCCCTTCTTGCCGGCAGGGGCCTTCTGGCCTGGCTTGTTGTTGTCGGCCACGGGGGCCGCGGCACTCGGCTGGACTTCTTGCTGTTCAGTCATTCCATCTTCCTCAGTTCCAGGGCGGCCACCAGAGCCTGGTTGGATGCACCTTGGGCAATCACGATACGGGTAAAACCAGCTCCCTCGGCCATCTCGGCCACCCGGGGACTGGGCACCACCAGCAGGCGGTCATGGAGCCAGGGGTGCTGCGGGCCGGGCACCAGGGCCAGCAACCGCTGCAGCAGTTCACCGCTGGTGATGAGCAGGCTGTCGAGGCCGGCCGCCTGCCAGCGGCGGGTCAATGCGTCCCCGTCAAGATCGGGGTAGTGGCGCTCGTAGGTGGCACAATAGTGCACCAGTGCGCCGCGTGAGGCCAGCGTCCGGGCGATGAGATCCCGCCCGTCGTTGCCGCGCAGGATCAGTACCCGCTTGCCGTTCACCTGTTGCAGGTCGGGCAGGGTCAGCAGGCCTTCGCTGCGGGGATCGTCCGGGCACCGCGCCTGGATGCCCGCCTCGGCGAAGGCGTCCGCGCTGGCCTGGCCGACCGCAAAGTACTCAATATGTGGCCAGGTCTGACCAGTTTGCAACAGAAAATGATGAGCAAAATGAACTGCATGCACGCTGACGGCGATAACGAGGTCGGCATTTTGCAGCATGTCAGCCAGGCGGGGGAGGTCGCTGCCCGCCACGGTTTCCAGCAGCGGGCAGCAGAGCGGTGCGTGGCCCTGCTGGCGCAGCAGTGTCGCCAGCTCGGCGGCCTGGGCGGCCGGGCGCACCACCAGGGGGACCATCAGATCTTCCCCATCGCCAGGGACCGGATGGCCAACCGGTCCGCGCTCATACCCGGTAGACCTCGGCCAGGATGGCATCGGCCCCGTCGGCCAGCAGGCGCCGGGCCAGCCGCTCCCCCAGGGCCTCGCCCTCGGCCAGGGGCCCGCGGATCTCGTCGCGGATGACCCGGGTGCCGTCCGGGCTGCCCACCAGGCCGCGCAGCCAGACTTCCTCCCCCTGCACCAGGGCATAGGCTCCGATGGGGACCTGGCAGCCCCCCTGCAGGGCGCGGTTCATGGCCCGCTCGGTCAGCACCCGGATGCGGGTCTCGGCGTGCTCCAGCGGCGCCAGCAGGGCGTGCAGCTCGTGGTCGTCCAGGCGGCATTCGATGCCGACCGCGCCCTGACCGTTGGCGGGCAGGCTCTGCTCCGGCTCGATGAAGGCGGTGATGCGATGGGCCATCTCCAGCCGTTTCAGGCCGGCGGCGGCGAGTATGATGGCGTCGTAGTCACCGGCGTCCAGCTTGGCGAGGCGGGTGTTGACGTTGCCGCGCAGGTCGCGGATCACCAGGTCCGGGCGGGCGGCCCGCAGCTGGCACTGGCGGCGCAGGCTGGAGGTGCCGACCACGGCCCCCTGGGGCAGCTCGTCTATCTGGCTGAAACGGTTGGAGACGAAGGCATCGCGCGGGTCTTCCCGCTCGCAGATGGTGTGCAGGCCAAGCCCCTCGGGAAACTCCACTGGTACGTCTTTCATGGAGTGGACCGCGATGTCGGCCCGCCCCTCCAGCATGGCAGTCTCCAGCTCCTTGACGAACAGCCCCTTGCCACCGACCTTGGCGAGCGGGGTATCCAGGATCTTGTCACCCTGGGTGCTCATGGGCACCAGTTCGACCTGCAGATCGGGATGGAGCGCCTCCAGCCGATCTTTCACAAAGTTGGCCTGCCACAGGGCCAGTGGGCTCTTGCGAGTGGCGATTCTCAGGGTTCGGGCTGCCATATCAATCAGTTGTTTCATCTTTAGAGAGGAAAACGATCTTACCACCCTTTGCAGGGGCTTTCATGGCGCAGCCCGCAAAAGCGGGGCCAAGCTCAAAAACGGTGGCCGAAATTAATTTTCATTCCGCCTGGAATTGATTTTAATATATTGAAATTAAAGTGTTTTATTGCTTTCCGATGATACCTTTGCGAGACCGCCCAGAAATAATCCGGTGATTGTGTGCGGGCTTGTTTACCACCGCTGTTTGCATTGTTAACATGATCACACTTTTTTGACGTCTCCCCGTTTTGGTGCGTCATTTCTATCCCCGATAGGTAGGGCATTGCTGGTAAAACTCGACACGCTGGTGGCGCGCTACGACGAACTCAATCGTCTCAAGACGCAACGGGCGCTGGATCTCATGAGTCGCTACGGGCAGCAGGTTTTCCACCTGCTGCCCGTCATGCTGCACTTCAACCATCCCCTGCTGCCCGGTTATGTGGCAGGGGACGTGCCTCATGGCATCTGGAGTTTCGTCGCCAACGACGCCCAGCAGGCCTTCATCCAGGATCTCTGCCAGAACGCCAACTGCCAGGGGGGGCTCAGCACCCACGACAAGTCGATCCAGGGCCTCTACTCCATGGGGAGCACCTCCTCCATCGGCCAGTGCTGCCACTCGGATCTCGACATCTGGGTCTGCCACGTGGCAGGCCTGTCCCAGGATCGCCTCGCCCTGCTGGAGCAGAAGTGCCAGCACCTCTCCCTCTGGGCGGAGCAGCGGGGGGTCGATCTCAACTTCTTCCTGATCCCCGAGGACAAGTTCCGCCAGCGCAACGATGCCCAGATGCAGGGGGAGAGCTGCGGCAGCGCCCAGCACCTGCTGCTGCTCGACGAGTTCTATCGCAGCGCCATGCACATCGCCGGCAAGCGGCTGCTCTGGTATCTGGTGCCCGGCGAGTATGACGATCACTACGACGACTATGTGAAGGGCCTGTTTGCCCACGGCAAGCTGAGCCAGGATGACTGGCTCGATCTCGGCGGCTTCAACCGCATTCCGGCCGAGGAGTACTTCGGATCCGCCCTCTGGCAGCTCTACAAGGGCATCGACTCCCCCTACAAGGCGGTGCTCAAGTCGGTGCTGATGGAGGCTTACTCCCACGAGTACCCCAACACCCGGCTGCTGTCGGTGACCAGCCGCGACTGGTTCCAGCACAACGAGGGGATGCACTACCGCCTCGACAACTACTGCCTGATGCTGGACAAGGTGACGAACTACCTCAAGTCCATCGGCGACATGCAGCGCCTCGATCTGGTGCGCCGCTGCTTCTACCTCAAGGTGTGCGACGGCCTGAGCCATCCCAAGGAGGATCACTCCCCGGACTGGCGCCGGGAGCAGATGGCCCAGCTGGTGGCCTACTGGGGCTGGAGCCCGGAGCGGCTGCACCACCTGGATCACCGCCAGGAGTGGAAGGTCGAGGACGTCAAGGTGGCCTACGCCGAGTTGCTGGAGGCCCTGATGCAGAGCTACCGCAACCTCATCCAGTTCGCCCGGCGCAACAACATCAGCGAGTCCATCAACCCGGAAGACATCGGCATTTTGTCGCGCAAGCTCTATGCCGCGTTCGAGAGCCTGCCGGGCAAGGTGCAGCGCATCAATCTCAAGATAGCGCCGGATCTCGGCGAGCCGGACCTCAGCCTGGTGCAGGTGCCCCATGGCCGCCTGAACCGTGCCGGCTGGTATCTCTACAAGCATTCCCTCGAGCCCGCCGACATCATAGGCCGGGCGCCGCTCGAATATAACGGCTACATCAGCAAGCTGGTGGCCTGGGCCTATTTCAACGGCCTGCTGACCCCCCAGTCCCGCGTGCACCTGTTCAACCAGGGCTCGGATCTGCACATCGACAACCTGCACCAGTTCTGCCGCGATCTGTCCGGGACCTTCCCGGTCAAGTACCCGCGCGCCACCAATCTGGCCCTGAGTCGGCCGTGCGAGATCCGCCAGCTCTCCATCTTCCTGAACCTGGAGACGGATCCGTCCAGCCACTGGGTGGGGCAGGTGATCGAGTTCGACGCCAACGCCGCGGACGTCTTCTCGTTCGGTCGCAACCAGGAGTGTCTGGTGGGATCGGTGGATCTGGTCTATCGCAACTCCTGGAGCGAGATCCGCACCCTGCATTTCCAGGGGGAGGAGGCCGTGGTGGACGCCCTCACCACCATACTCGGCAAGATGCACCAGGATGCCGCCGCCCCCGAGATGATAGAGGTGTTCTGCTACAGCCAGCACTTCCGCTCCCTGGTGCGCACCCGCTTCCAGCAGCTGGTGGCCGAGTGCATCGAGCTGCGACTGGCCCGGGACAAGCAGCAGCTGGTCAAGACCCTGGCGCTTGGCAAGGAGAAGTACGGCATCTTCTTCGAGCGGCGCGGGGTCTCGGTCAAGAAGCTGGAGAACGCCATCGACTTCTACCGCCACATCTCCCACAACAAGCTGGATCACCTGCCGCTGCGCCTCGACAAGACCCACAGCCAGCACCTGCCCGGCATCGTCGACGCCTACGCCAGCGAAGGGCTGGTGCAGTTCTTCTTCGATACCCGGGATGCGGGCACCAACATCTATATCCTGGACGAGGCGAACCGGGTGGAGATCTACCAGCACTTCGCCGGCAACAAGGACGAGCTGGTGCAAGGGGTGAACCGCTTCTACACCTCGGGTCACGAGCGGTTCAGCAATGCGGGTCAGTTCAGCAACTTCAACCTGCCCCAGTATTACGAGATCGTGCAGGTGGGCGACAAGCTGGAGGTGATCCCCTACCGCAGCCAGAGCCCGCAGCGGGACAATCCGGGGGCGGCCCGGGAAGTGGGGTGATGGATGCGGGGTGAGGAGCCACGCATCGCCATAAGGGATAAAAGCAAACGGCCTGCATGATGCAGGCCGTTGTCGTATTTGGGGGGACTGTCAGGCGCTTAGGCGGGCCAGCAGCCAGCGACGGATGTCGTCGAGCTGCGGGCGGCAGATCTCGTGGCGCATGGGGTACTCGTGCCACTCGGGGCTGAGTCCCGCCGCCTCCAGCCGGTTCTTGGCGTCCCAGCCCATGGAGAGGCTCACCACGTCGTCGTAGATGCCGTGCATGTAGCAGATGGGCAGGTCGCGGGCGGCCTCGCTCATCTCCCCCAGCAGGGTATCGGGGGCCGCCAGGTAGGTGGACATGCAGAGCAGGCCTGCCAGGGGCGCCGGATGGCGCAGGGCGGTCTCGGCGGCGATGACACCCCCCTGGGAGAAGCCGGCCAGCACGATGCGCTCGGGGGCGAAGCCCTCGGCCACCAGCCGATCCAGCAGGGCCGCGATCCGATCGGCGGATTCGCGCACATGGGAGGCCACGGCGCGATCCGCCGGATCCTCGAAACTCTTGATGTCGTACCAGCCGCGCATCCGGTAGCCCATGTTGATGGTGATGGGCCGCTCGGGCGCGTCTGGCAGCAGGTGGCGGATGGGCAGGTCGGCGGGCAGGGCCAGCGCCTCCACCAGGGGGGCGAGGCCGGCGCCTGAGTCACCCAGCCCGTGCAGCCACACTACCGCATGGCGGGCACCCTGGGGGTGCAGGTCGATCATGGGAAGACCACGGGCTCACCGGCCTGGCTGGTACAGGCCCGGGTCAGCAGAGTCTTGAGCTCGTCGCCGAAGCGGTTGTCGATCCAGCTGTCGCCGCGCAGCTCGAAGTGGAAGCCGTTCTCCCGGGTGGCGACCCAGATCTGGTGCAGGGGTTCCTGTTTGTTGATGATGACCTTGGTCTTGTTCTCGAAACTCAGGGTCAGCACGCCACCGGCCCGTTCGCAGTCGATATCCGGATACCCCTCGTCGATGACGTCTTCCACATACTGGAAAAAGGCGTCGGTCAGGGCGTGATACTCGTGATCCTTCATCGGTTTATCCTGTTGCTTTTAACAATGTGAGTGCGATTATAGAGGGCCAAAAATTTTTTCGCAGCGAACCATTATGATTACCCAGTTCACCAAGTGCCTGTTTGCCGCGTCGCTGTCGCTCGGGTTGGCCGCCTGTGGCCTGACGGGGCCGCTCTACATGCCGCCGGCCGAACAGAGCACGCCTGCCGAGCAGGCACCGGCACAGCCCAAGACAGAGAGTACACCGCAAGCCGCCTCGCCTGCGACCGCCAAACCGGCCTCAGAGGCCGCGCCGCAATAATCTAGGAAGGAACCGCCCCCTTGGATCACTTTAACTACGACGCAGACGGTCAGCTTCAGGCCGAACAGCTTCCCCTGCAACGGCTTGCCGAGCAGTACGGCACACCGCTCTATGTCTATTCCCGCGCCACCCTGGAACGCCACTGGCACGCCTTCGACCAGGCGGCGGGCGATATCCCCCACCTGATCTGCTACGCGGTCAAGGCCAACTCCAACCTTGCCCTGCTCAACCTGCTGGCGCGCCTCGGTTCGGGGTTCGACATCGTCTCCGGCGGCGAGCTGTCACGGGTGCTGGCGGCGGGCGGTGATCCGGCCAAGGTGGTCTTCTCCGGCGTCGCCAAGAGCGAGGCCGAGATGCGCCTCGCGCTGGAAAAAGAGATCCTCTGCTTCAACCTGGAGTCGGAAGCCGAGCTGGAGCGTCTGAACCGGGTCGCTGGCAGCATGGGCAAGAAGGCGCGGGTCTCGGTGCGGGTCAACCCCGATATCGACGCCGGCACCCATCCCTATATCTCCACCGGTCTCAAGCAGAACAAGTTCGGCATCCCCATCGAGCAGGCGCCCGCCATCTACCGCAAGGCGGCGGCCATGGCCCACATCGAGATCAAGGGGGTGGATTGCCATATCGGCTCCCAGCTCACCGAGCTCAATCCTTTTATGGAGGCGGCGGACAAGCTGCTGAGGCTCATCGACGAGCTCGCGGCGGAAGGCATCCACATCCATCACCTGGACGTGGGCGGGGGCCTGGGGGTCAACTATGGCGCCGAACAGCCGCCGCACCCCACCGAGTATGCGCAGGCGCTCAAGCAGAAGCTGGCGGGCCGGGATCTGACCCTGCTGTTCGAGCCGGGTCGCGCCATCGTCGCCAACGCCGGCGTGCTGCTGACCCGGGTGGAATTCCTCAAACCCGGCGAGACCCGCAACTTCGCCCTGATCGACGCCGGCATGAACGATCTGCTGCGCCCCTCCCTCTACGGCGCCTGGATGAACATCATCGAGGTGGACAGCCGCGCGGCTCACGAGAAGGCGCTGTACGACGTGGTGGGCCCGGTGTGCGAGACCGGCGACTTCCTCGGCAAGGAGCGCACCCTGGCGATCGCCGAGGGCTCCCTGCTGGCGGTGCGTTCCGCCGGGGCCTACGGCTTCACCATGTCCTCCAACTACAACACCCGTCCCCGTGCGGCCGAGGTGCTGGTGGACGGCGACCAGGCCCACCTCATCCGGGAGCGCGAGCAGTTGGCCGATCTCTGGCGCGGCGAACACCTGCTGCCTTGAGCTATATGGATTTTCTGCGTTCCTCCATGTGA
Organism: Aeromonas sp. FDAARGOS 1409; assembly: GCF_019048705.1. Classification (NCBI taxonomy): domain Bacteria; kingdom Pseudomonadati; phylum Pseudomonadota; class Gammaproteobacteria; order Aeromonadales; family Aeromonadaceae; genus Aeromonas; species Aeromonas sp. FDAARGOS 1409. Next base: position 973,080 of record NZ_CP077395.1, on the reverse strand, counting down.
GAGCGTGATTAACGGTGAGACAGGAACGCGCGATGTTGATTGAGTTTTCCAAAATGCACGGCCTGGGGAACGACTTCATGGTGGTGGACGGCGTCACCCAGAAGGTGTTCTTCAGCAGCGACATCATCAAGAAGCTGGCGGATCGCCACTTCGGCATCGGCTTCGACCAGCTGCTGCTGGTGGAGCCGCCCTATGATCCCGAGCTCGACTTCCACTACCGCATCTTCAATGCGGACGGCAGCGAGGTGGAGCAGTGCGGGAACGGGGCCCGCTGCTTCGCCCGCTTCGTGCGCCTCAAGGGGCTGGTCAACCGGGATCGCATCGCGGTCAGCACGGCCCGTGGCCGCATCACATTGCAGCTGGAGGGGGAGAACCAGGTCACGGTGAACATGGGGGTACCCCAGTTCGAGCCGGGCAAGATCCCGTTCCGGGCCCAGAAGGCGGAGAAGACCTACCTGCTGCGGGCCCAGGAGCACACTGTGATGTGCGGCGCCGTCTCCATGGGCAATCCCCACTGCGTCATCGAGGTGCCCTCGGTGGCGGACGCCCCGGTGGAGACCCTGGGGCCCATCATGGAGCGCCACGAACGCTTCCCCGAGCGGGTCAACGTCGGCTTCATGGAGATGGTCAGCGCCAGCGAGATCAAGCTGCGGGTGTTCGAGCGCGGGGTGGGGGAGACGCTCGCCTGCGGCACCGGGGCCTGCGCGGCCGTGGTGGTCGGCATCAGCCAGGGCAAGCTCAAGGAGCGGGTTACCGTCACCCTGCCGGGGGGCAAGCTGACCATCGCCTGGAAGGGACCGGGACAGCCCGTCTACATGACGGGACCGGCCGAGCACGTGTTCGACGGCCAGATAGAGTTATAGCGAGCGAGCCGGGGCAACCCGGCTCCAACAACGGATCATATCGGGGCCCTTGGCCCCTTTTTCGGATGGATCAACCAAGTTATGAGCGAACTCAAACGGCAGGAATCACTGGTGGATGAAGCCACAGTGCTGGAGTACCTGGCCCGTTACCCCGAGTTTTTCCAGCGCCACGGGGCCATGCTGGACCGGATCCGCATCCCCCATGCGCAGAAGGGCACCGTCTCCCTGGTGGAGCGCCAGCTGGACAGGCAGCGCGAGCGCATCGAGCAGCTGGAGCATGAGATCACCGAGCTGATGGGGGTCGCCAGCGAGAACGAGCGGATCTTCCGGGTCTACGCCGATCTCTACGGGGAGATCTATGGCTGCCAGACCCTGTTCGAGCTGAGCGCCGTGATGGGCAAGGCCTTCGTCCAGCGGCTGCGGCTCACCGGCCTGCGGCTCTGGCTCAGCCCGAAGCATTTCCAGCTGAGCGGTCCCGAGCAGCGTTTCCTGGCAGAGGGCCGGCAGCTCGATCAACTGCTGGGCCAGCGCCTGCCGGGCACTGACTACTACTTCGGCCGTCTCAATCAGGGCGAGAAGCAGGCGCTGTTCGGCAACGACGTCCTGGTCAACTCGGTGGCCCTGATGCGGCTCGGCGAGCTCGGCGTGCTGGCCTTCGCGAGCTCGGATCCCAGCCACTTCACCCCCCACAACGACACCCTGCTGCTGGGCCAGCTGGGTCGCCTGCTGCAACTGCGCCTGCCCGAGCTGGCCCGTGGCTAAGGTGCCGACCCGATCCACCCAGGTGCCGTCAGCCGCCGAGCCCCTGCCGGCGGCACTGGCCGACGAACTGGCGGCCTTTATCGAATACCTGAGGGTCGAGCGTCAGCTCAGCCCACACACCCGCAGCAACTACCAGGCGCACCTGGAGGCCATGACCGCCGAGCTGGTGCGTCTCGGCCTGACCGACTGGGCGCACCTGGAGGGAAGCCAGGTGCGCAGCCTGGTGACCCGGATGCACAAGGGGGGGCTGGCCCCCCGTTCGCTCGCCACCAAGCTCTCCGCCCTGCGCAGCTTCTGTGACTGGCAGGTGCGCCAGGGGCGGATCACCGCCAACCCCGCCCGGGGTATCGCCACCCCCAAGCTGGGGCGGCCGCTGCCCAAGAACCTGGACGTGGACGAGATGTACCAGCTGCTCAACATCACCGACGAGCAGGATCCGCTGGCGGTGCGGGATCGCGCCATCATGGAGCTGATGTACTCCTCCGGCCTGCGCCTCGCCGAGCTGGTGGGGCTGAACCTCGCGGACGTGAAGCTGGACGAGCGCCAGCTCAGGGTCACCGGCAAGGGAGCGCGGGAGCGGGTGCTGCCCATGGGGCGGATGGCGGTGGAGTGGCTGCAGAAGTGGCTGAAGGTGCGCCCCCTGCTGGCCGGCGACGAGGCAGAGGCGCTGTTCGTCTCCAAACGCCGGCAGCGGCTCTCCGCCCGCTCGGTGCAGGAGCGGCTCGACGGCTGGGGCAACAAGCAGGCCCTCAATGCCCACGTCCATCCCCACAAGCTGCGCCACAGCTTCGCCACCCACATGCTGGAGTCCTCCGGCGATCTGCGGGCGGTGCAGGAGCTGCTGGGTCACGCGGATCTCTCCACCACCCAGATCTACACTCACCTCGACTTCCAGCACCTGGCCAAGGTGTATGACAATGCCCACCCGAGAGCCAGGCGGGATCCCGCAACGCCGGAGGATGAGTGATGTGGTGGGTTATCTGCGGGGATGACAATGTCCACGTTGCCAGGGCCAAGCCGGATCTCGCAACGCCGAGGATGAGGAGTAAAGAGGAACAGCCATGCAGTTTTACCGTCGCTGGCAGCCGGTGGCCGCCATCTCGTTCGATCTGGACGATACCCTCTATGACAACGGCCCCGCCATCGCACGGGCCGAGCAGTGGATGTTGAGCCACCTGCGCAGCGAATACCTGGCCACTGCCATGCTGGACAAGCCGCGCTGGCTGGAGCTCAAGCGCCAGCTGCTGCTGGCCCGGCCCGAGCTGCGCCAGGACGTCAGCCTGGCGCGCCGGCAGGGCATTCGCGAGGCCCTGGTGCAGGGGGGCATGGCCCCCGCGCTGGCGGAGCAGGAGGCGGCGCGGGTGTTCGCGGCCTTCCTCGCCGAGCGCTCGAAGATAGAGGTGAGCGAGGGGACCCATCACCTGCTGGCCAGACTTGCCGAGCGTTATCCCCTGGCGGTGATCACCAACGGCAACCTGGATCTGGCGCTGGCGGGTCTGGCTGGCTACTTCACCCTGGTCTGCAAGGCCGGGGCGGGCGCCAGGATGAAGCCGGCACCGGACATGTTCGTGCAGGTGCAAGAGGCCCTCGGCCTCGCCCCAGGCCGGATCCTGCACGTGGGGGATCACCCCGAGACCGACGTGCTGGGGGCCGGGTTGCACGGCTTTCGTGCCGCCTGGCTCAACGACCGCGGCCAGCCCTGGCAGTCGCTGTCGCTGTTGCCGGACGTGGAGCTGGGGGCGCTCTCCGAGCTGGCCGACTTGCTGCTGTGACCGGGGGCGCTCTCCGAGCTGGCCGACTTGCTGCTGTGACCGGGGGCGTTGGGATGAACAGGCGGAGACAGGGAAAAAGATGCGCGGGGACGGCGGTTTGCTTGTCCTTGGCGCGAACTGACAAGGGAGTGCAGAGGTGAGTGGAATGAAGGGCGTCATCTGGCTGGCCATCCCCATGGTGCTGGCGGGGTGCGATCTGCTGCGCGACAGCTACCGGGTGGAGTTCAGGGACGGCTCCTGGCGGGAGATATCCATCTCTCCTTTCTCGGATGAGGCGCACTGGCGCGAGGGGTGTGCCACCGGCGAGATCCTGGTGGACATGACCCTGCCCCTGAAGCGGGGCAAGGTGGTGGAGGGGCGGGAACAGCTGCTCATCGGCGGCGAGCTGTTCGAGCTGGAGGAGGCCCGCCTCTATCGCGGCAACGGCGCCGTGCTCGGGCAGGCGCCTGACCATATCCAGCGAGGTCTCAAGGGGCTGGATGTCTGCCGTACCCTGCGTCCTGCCCGCGGTGCCCTGCCCAAGCTCAAGGGCAAGGGGTTCGGCGACTAGCCCGCCCGCTGCCGGTATTGGCGGCAGGCGTCACCGAACGCCTTGAACAACTTGACGGAGTGGGGGTTCTCCGTCGCCTTCCACTCCGGGTGCCACTGCACCGCCAGGGTGAACTGGGGCAGCGCCGGCGCGTGGATCGCCTCGATCAGGCCGTCCTCGGCGTGGGCCAGTGGCGCCAGCCCGGCCCCCAGCCGCCGGATCCCCTGGCCGTGCAGGGAGTTGACCGGGATCTGCGGCTCCCCCATCAGTTCCGCAAACCAGGTGCCGGGCACCAGGCTCACCCTGTGGCTGTGGCCATACTGCTCATCCACGGGATCGTCCGCATCCTCCCTGTGATCCGCATAGCCGGGTTCGCAATAGACCTTCTGATGTATGTCCCCGCCGAGGGCCACGTTGATCTCCTGCATGCCGCGGCAGATGCCGAGCAGTGGCAGCCCCCTGTCGATGGCGGCGCGCACCAGGGGAATGTCGAACAGATCCCTGTCCCTGTCCTGGGGTTTCTCCGGGGTGAGGTTGTCCTGGCCGTAGAGGGTGGGATCTATGTTGGAGCCGGCACCGCTCAGATAGACGCCGTCGGCGAGATCCAGATACTGCTCCAGATCCTCGGTGCCGCAGCAGGTGGGCACCAGCAGGGGCACGCAGCCGCTGATCTCCACCAGGGGGGTGATGTATTTGTGGGTCATTACCTGGTAGGCGTGGCCGCTACGGGCCTGGGCTCCCATGGTCATCAGCACGACGGGTTTGGAATGGGAACTGGGGTTGGGCATAGGTCACCTTGACTATCCTTGTCGGTCTCATCCTGCGCCTTGGGAAGGCCCTTGCCGTGGGGTGCTCGCAAAGGCATGCCTCAAGGCATGGTCATGGGATCAGGGTCGTGCCGTGGTGCCAGAATCGTCGGTCAGCCTGGGCAACGACAGCCTGGATCCTGACTCCAGTCTGCCAAGGCCGTTCAATATGTCAAACGAAATGATGCAACTATGTTAACCGATGGCGTGGCTCAGCCAAGTTGAGTCCCATTTTCAGGGGGTTGTAGAGAGGCGGACGGGGATCCAGGGTATTTCATGGTGGATATATTAAACATTCGGCCCGGATGGCCGGATAGCAGAAGGGCCCCGCAGGGCCCCTCGTCGACTCAGGCTGTCAGGATGAACTCTTCTATCACCCTGGCCACGCCGTCCTCGTCGTTGCGGCTGGTGGTGTGCCGGGCCAGCGCCTTGATCTCGTCGGTGGCGTTGCCCATGGCCACGCCGAGCCCGGCATATTCGATCATGTGGCGGTCGTTGCCCGCATCCCCCACCGCGATCACCTGGGCGGCGGTCAGGCCCAGGTGCTCCGCCAGGGCGGCCACGCCGGTGCCCTTGTTGCTGCGCTTGTTCATGAACTCGAGGAAGTAGGGGGAGCTGCGCACCACCGTATAGCGCTCGTAGAGCTCGGCGGGCAGCCGGGCGATGGCGCGGGAGAGCAGGGGCTCGGGGTCTATCATCATCACCTTCATGATCTGCTCGTCGGCTGGCAGGGTAGCGAAGTCCACCAGGTTGATCGGCATCTTGATCAGCCGGGACTCGTGCTCGGTGTAGGGGCTGACCCTGGGGCTGATGAGACCCTGGCTCACGGAGAAGCCGTGAACGTTCACCCCCAGCTCGCTGGCCAGGTGGGCGATGGCGCTGGCGTCGCTGCCGGTCAGCAACTGGCTGCGGATGATGCGCTGCTCCGCCACCTGCTGCACCAGGGCACCGTTGTAGCAGATGACGTAGTCATCCTGGCCGGTGAGACCGAGCTCGGCCAGATAGGCCGTCATGCCTTCCAGCGGACGACCCGAGGTCAGGACCACGGTCACGCCCCTGGCGCGAGCCGCCGTGATGGCGGCCTGGGTGCGGGGGGAGATCCGGCCCTCTGGGGTCAGCAGGGTGCCATCCATATCCAATGCGATCAGCTTGTACATCTTCTCACTACCTGAGTCTGGCCGGCCCGCCCTGTGGGGCCATGGGGAGGCCGAGTGTAGCGAAAATTGCCGCCGGGATCACGAGTTGAACGGTTGCATGGGCGGTGCTGTCTCTGACTGGCGCCTTAGCGCTGGCCCTGATAGGGGGTCAGTTGCAGCTGATCCTCCCGGATGGCGAAGTGGATGGGGCCGTGCTCGATGTCGACCCTGTTGTGGTGATGGGCCATCTCCACCTCGACGCCGGGGAAGAGGCGCTGGGTGGCGATGATGTCCATGTTGGCCATGAGCGCCTGCAGCGCTTGCTGCGCCTCGACCAACTGCTCGTCCAGGGATCTGCTCTCGTCGAGCTGGCGGGTGCGCAGCGCCTTGATCTTCTGCAGCGTCTCGGGATTGCGCTTGTCGCCGGGCAGTTGCAGCAGCCGCAGGATGAGGTCCTGCAGCTTGTCTATCTGCTCCCGGCAGGCCTGCTTGCGCTGGCGCAGGGCCAGCTCCTGCTCCTTCTGGCTGAAGTAGCCGCCGAGGATCTGCAGCCTGGTCCGGTTCGCCGCCGAGGCCCCGAGCACGGGGGCCATGATGAGCCGGTTGGCGATGTTGACGCCGCCGATGAGGTGACCCTTGCGCATGGCGCTGTCCCCCACCTTCAGATCCTGGCCGCTGCGGCAGTAGCAGTGGCTGAGCTGGCTCAGGATCTGGATGTCGCCGTCGGCCTCCAGCCTGGCGTACTGGGCATAGCCGGCGTGGATCTCGCCCCCGGCGTTGAGGTGGCAGAGGTACTCGTCCTCCCCCTGCTTGCGGCCTATGATGCCGTTGCGCACCGTGATGGTGCCGCCTGACTCGATATAGCCCCCCTCGACGAAGCCGCCGATCACCACGTCCCCGCTGGTCTTGACGCGCATGCCGGGCATGACGTCCCCGGTGACCAGCAGGGAGCCCTCGAATTCGACGTGACCATGGCGGATGTCGACCTGCTTGACGCTCAGCACCTCGTCCACCCGCATGCCGGCCCGCTCCTGGCACGGCAGGCCGGGGCGGGTCGCCAGCAGCAGATCCGGATCCTCGGGGGAGAGGCAGGTGCCTTCCCCCGCCGTCATGGCGCTCTCCTTGCCGGACCTGGCCGGCAGCACCTGGCCCGTCACGGTGAAGCCGTCCACGCCCTGGGTGGCGGGGTGGCGGCGCATCAGCGCAGCCCCCGCCTTGACGGTGAGCAGGGTTCCGAGGTCGCGCATGTCCACCTTGCCGTGGTCCAGCTCCTGGGGAGTCAGGATCCGCTCGGCCGCGGTCGCCACCAGTCTCTCCAGGCGGGTATCCAGGCCGTGCTTCGCCGCCTTGCCCAGGGCGATCACGGGGCTGAGCAGGGCGCCGGGGGCCGCCTCGCCGGCGGCCAGGACGGCGGCGGCGAGCAGCCGCTCGCTCACCCCCTGTTTGACCGGGCTGGCCGCCAGGGCTTCCCGCAACTGCGCCAGGGTGAGGGGCTGGCCGCCCCAGTCGGCGGTGATCTGCGCCCTGGCGCTCATCTGGTCCTTGTCCACCTGGATCAGCAGCCTGGCGTCCTGGCGCCGGGCCACGGGCACGGGCGGGTGGGCTGGGGCATCCGGCGTTGACGTCAGGGTGTTGAGCAGGGTGACGGCCTCGCGGATCCCCTCGTCGAGGGGTTGATAGCGCCGGCAATTGGAGAGGCGCAGCAGGGCCAGGACATCGTCCTCCCGGACGGGCTCGGTGAGGCCAGGGGCGATGCGCAGGCAGACATAGTTCATGTCGGCCGACAGCTGAAACCACGCTTTGCTTAACACCGGGTGCCTCCCTCGTTGCGCCTGTCCGGCTTGCCCGAACGGGGCAGGTCCTTGCCGAAAACCGATGCCGCCGGGGCGGCCCAGGTCGCAGTATTCGGGTATTTTTCCTTCCGGGTCAACGATCTGAATGCAAATGGGTGAACCGGGTTGAGGAAATATCGGCTGACGGGAGAGGGGCGGAGTCGGCACATGCCATGTGCCGCATTGCGGGTTTTTAGCGCAACATGCTGAATTTTTATGCTTTCGCTGTCCAGAGTGTCCATCAAGTTGAGAGTGGCAATACGATTCACCTTGCCAGGCAGGAAGAGAGAGATTTTAATCTGCCGCCGCCCCAGGGAGATGGCCCTGGTCGCCACCGACCAGCCCCTTTTTTTGTCCAACCGAACGAGCCCCATGACCGCCCAAGGCCACCTGCTGTTTTCCGTCACCTGCGTCCTGCTTGCCCACAAGGCCGAGCTCACCCCGGCCCTGGCCGATGCCAGCCTCTGGCACCTGGTCCCCATGGCCCTGGCCAGCGCCCTGCTGCCGGATCTGGACCATCCCCACTCCCTGCTCGGGCGACAGCTGCCCTGGCTCTCGGGGCCCCTCTCCCGCCTGTTCGGCCATCGCGGTTTCACCCACAGCCTGCTGGCGGTGGGGATGGGGGTCTGGGGGCTGGCACAGGTGGAGGCCACCTGGCTGCTGTCAGGGGCGGTGAAGGATGCCCTCATCGTGGGCTATCTCAGCCATCTGCTGGGGGACTGGCTCACCCCCATGGGGATTCCCCTGCTCTGGCCCTGGCGTCGGCGTTTTCGCCTGCCCGGCCTGCCCCTCAGGAGCGGCGGGGGTTACGAGAGGGCCTTCTGCCTGCTGACCCTGGCGCTCGCCGGGTACTGGGTCCACGGGGATCTGGGGTTTGCCGCCTTCTAGTGCGAAGGTTCAGCCTTGGCGCCTGGCCGTTCTCGTCAGGGTGAGGTAGTCGGCGAGCACCGGCAGCCCCTGCAGGTGGCGGCGCAGCATGTCGAGGGCGGCGAAGGCGAGGATCCGGCGCCCGCTCTCGGGATCCGGGTGGCTGACCTTGAGGGTCTGGCCAAACTGCCGCCCGTCGGCGCACAGCAGCAGGGGCACGCCGTCCGGCCCGGCACGGCCTATGGTGAGGCTCAGGGGCGCGGCGGGCACCGCCAGCTGCATCAGGTCGGCGGGGAGGCTGTGGCTGAAGTGCGCCTCCAGCCCGGGGTGGAAATGGCACATGGCCAGCAGGGCGCCCCGGCTCTCCCCTTCTCGCAGGTGCAGCGGCCGCGCGCCCAGCAGGGCCAGGATCTGGCTGGCCGGCTCCTCGTTGCCCCGTCCCACCAGCCAGGGCGCAATCTCCCCCAGCAGGCGCGCCTCGGCGGCATCCATGTCGGCGGCGCTGGCCCCGTGGCCGATGAGCTTCAGCTCGATGAGCGGCATGGACGAGCGGTAGCCCAGCTCTATGCCGGAGGGCCAGGGGGCCGCATCCAGCCGGTCCGAGAGGGCGGATTCCGAGATGCCGAAGGTGTAGAAGCGGCGCAGCTCGGTATCCGTCGCTTCCCCCGCCAGCGCCTTGAGACGCGGCATGATCTGCTCGCGCACCATCTGCTTGAACTCGAACGGCACGCCCGGGGTGAAGAAGAGTCGGCTCTGGCCCTGGCTGGCCGGGTGGCTGACCACAAAGCCGCAGGCGGTGCCCACCGGGTTGTCGAGGATCTCGCAACCCTGTGGCAGCCAGGCCTGCTTGGCGTTGCTGGCGGCCATGGTGCGGCCGCGGCTGGCGTAGCGCTCGGCCATGGTGGCGAGCCAGTCGGGGAACAGGGTCAGGGGTTGGTCGAACGCCTCGGCTGCCGCCTGGGCGGTGAGGTCGTCGGCGGTGGGGCCGAGGCCGCCGCACACCAGCACCACCTCGGCGCGTTCGCTGCTCTCGCGCAGCACGGCCTTCAGGTCGGCGAGGTTGTCCCCCACGGTGGCGCGGCGGCGCACCTGCCAGCCCTGCTCCAGCAGCAGGGCGCTGAGCCAGGCGGCGTTGGTGTCCACCACCAGGCCGGTCACTATCTCGTCGCCTGTGCTGATGATCTCGATGCGCATGGGGACTCCTTGGGTGGGCGGCGCCCGATCAGGGCTTGCCGTGTTCGAAGTAGTAGCTGATCCGGGTGCGCGGGTTGAGGTACTCGAACACCGCGGGGGGCAGGCGTTTGGGGTGGATCACCTTGGCGATGGTCAGCCCGGCCTCGTCGAGGTCGATGATGGCTGCCTCCTGGCGCGGGATGCGGGGATCATACACCAGTACCGCGGGGTAGAGCAGGCGGGAGGCGTTGACCGACATCACCAGGCCCACCTGGCCGTTGGAGAGCTGCACCACGCTGCCCGGGGGGTAGACCCCCATCAGGCGGATCAGCATGCCGAGGTGATCGGCGTTGAACTGGGCCTTGCGCTGCTTGTAGAGGCTGCCGAGGGCCGAATAGGGCACCTTGGCCTGCAGGTGGCAGAGGTTGTCGTACTCGTTGATGAGGGAGACGATCTGGGTGAGGGGATCGAGCTGGGTGCCCCTGAGCCCCTGGGGCCCGCTACCATCCAGGTATTCGTGGTGGTGCTGCACGATGAGCTTGGCGGGATCCGGAAAATCCTTGGCCAGGCTCAGCAGCTCCAGCCCGTAGCGCGGGTGCTGGGCCATCAGGTTCAGCTCAGGCTTGGTGAGCGGCTCCGTCTTGCGCAGCAGCTGGCTCGGCAGCTTGAGCTTGCCGATGTCGTGGAACAGGGCCCCCATGCCGACCTGGCGGATCGCCTCGGCCGGCAACTTGCACTCCCTGGCCAGCAGCATGCTGAGCACGCTGACGTTGAGGGAGTGGAACTGGAGGCTGTTGCCGTCCGCGCTGTCCGACACCAGGTGCAGCACCATCTCGTCCACCGACAGCAGCTGCTCCGTCATGGCGTTGATCAGCTCCTGGGCCTCGTTGATGGCGTTGAGGGGACGGGACTGGATCTTGCCCATCAGGTTGCGCACCTGGGCCAGGGACTGGCGGAACTGTTTCTCGCACTGCTGCAGGTCGCGGCGATAGCGCTGCAACTGCTCGATGCGCCGGGTCTTCTCCTGCTCCATCACCTGCTGGCGGGCGACGAGCGCCTCGCCGTCCTCCTCGTGGGAGGTGTCCTGGCCGAGGGGCTTGGGGGGCGTGTCGCTCTTGTCGGGGATGATGGTGACCAGCTTGAGGCCGAGCCGACGGATCAGCTCTATCTCCTCCTCGCTCTTGAGCTTGAAGCTGGAGAACAGGAAGGGGTGTTCACGCCACCCCAGCGGCAGGGAGACGTAATTGCCGACTTGCAGCCGGTCGACCGAGATCTTGATTCCTGTCATGGGGTTGGGCACGAGAGACACACTGAGCCGTATGCTAGTCAAAGGCCGGGGTGAATACAAAAGGTATCTGATGACAGGATGAGCGCTTTATTATAGGCTTCTAGATGTCCAGACATATTTACCGATGCAGTACAGGGAGTCAGCATGCCGATCAAGATCCCGGACCAGTTGCCCGCCGCCGAAGTGCTGGGGCAGGAGAACATCTTCGTGATGACGGAATCCCGGGCCGTCACCCAGAACATCCGCCCGCTGCGGGTGCTCATCCTCAACCTGATGCCCAAGAAGATCGAGACCGAGATCCAGCTGATGCGAATGCTCTCCAACTCGCCGTTGCAGGTGGACGTGGATCTGCTGCGCATCGACGATCGGGAGTCGAAAAACACGCCCCAGGCGCACCTGGAGAACTTCTATCACGACTTCGAACAGGTGCGCGGCAACAACTACGACGGCATGATCATCACGGGGGCGCCGCTCGGGCTGGTGGAGTTCGAGGAGGTGATTTACTGGCCCCGCATCGTCGAGATCATCGAGTGGTCCCATCAGCACGTGACCTCCACCCTGTTCCTGTGCTGGGCGGTGCAGGCGGCGCTCAAGGCGCTCTATGGCATGGAGAAGCAGACCCACGGCGAGAAGCTCTCCGGGGTCTATCGTCACCACCGTCTCGACGAGCACGAGCCGCTGCTGCGCGGCTTCGACGACGAGTTCGTCGCCCCCCACTCCCGCTACGCGGCGTTCGACGGGGATCTCATCCGTGCCCACACCGATCTGCAGATCTTCGCCGAGTCCGAGGAGGCGGGGGTCTATCTGGCGGCGACCAAGGATTGCCGCCAGGTGTTCGTCACCGGTCACCCGGAATACGATGCCCTGACCCTGGACGGCGAGTACCGGCGGGATCTGGCGGCCGGCCTCTCCCCTGTGGTGCCGGTCAACTACTACCCGGACAACGACCCGGACCAGACCCCGCGCGCCACCTGGCGCAGCCACGGTCACCTGCTGTTTTCCAACTGGCTCAACTACTACGTCTATCAGTTGACCAGCTACAGGGTGGAAGACATCGGCAAGGTGTTCACCTACCAGCAGCCCAAGGGGCAGTAACGCCTCAGTCGGCCCCGGCCAGCCGCCGTCCCCGGGTGTCGAGCCAGTGGCGGTGGCTGGCCAGGGTGAAGGCGCGGGGCCGCCTGGCCCGGATGCAGGCCATGGCCTCCTGCTGGGGCTGGCCCTGGCTCATCAGCAGCAGGGCCGCCGCCAGCCCGGTGCGACCGCTCCCCCCGTGACAGTGAATGGCCAGGTGGCGCCCCTCCCGCAGCAGGGCGAGCAGCTCGGGCAACACCCTGGGCCAGGCCCGTTCGAAGGCGTCGTCAGGGGCCTGGTCGTCCGCGACGGGCAGGTGGAACCAGCCCATGCCTCTGGCCTCCACCCGTGAGCCGAGTGTTCCCATGCCGAGGTCGGCCAGCTCGGCCTGCGTCATCAGGGTGAGCACTCCGCCGGCACCGGCCAGCTGCAACTGGGCCAGAGCCTGTTCCATGGGGACCTGCTGGCTGCCGGGGCAGGGGGTGAGCAACAGCTGGCCGTCGAGGCGCAACACCTCCAGGCTCCAGAAGGGGTGGGCACTGAGCATGGGGGTCCTCGTGGTGGCTGGGATAGGCGGGATGGCTTGGCCTCCCGCTGGGGTGCGGCACAGCATAGGGGCGCCGGGGGCGATGTCAATCCGCGTTGTGTTCGTCCCGGTTTACGGGCAGAGTCTAAAAAAATCGAGCGATGGAAGGAGTAGAGATGAGAAACCTGGATCAACTGGACTTGGACATCCTGGCCCATCTGTTTCGCGATGCGGGCATGACCAACAAGGACTTGGCGGCCCTGGTCGGGGTGGCGCCGTCCACCTGCCTGGAGCGGGTGCGCAAGCTGCAGCAGGACGGGGTGCTCAAGGGGGCGCACTGCGAGGTGGACTACCAGGCCCTGGGCGGCCATATCCAGGCCATGGTCTCGTTGCAGCTGGCGCGCCACAGCCGCCAGATCATCGATGCGTTTCGCGACGCCATCCTGGCGCTGCCCGAGGTGATCAGCCTGTTCCACATGGGCGGCAAGGATGACTTCCTGGTGCACCTGTGCGTCTCCGACACCGAGCACCTGCGCAACTTCGTGTTCGACCACTTCACCTCCCGCGAAGAGGTGGTGCACCTCGAGACCTCCCTGGTGTTCGAGCACAGGTTCAGCCGCTCCCTGCCCTGCTTCCCCCATGCCTGAGTCTCCTTCGTCCATGGCGAGGGGTGAAGGTGCGCGAGGTGGCCTGACCTGCCTCCGGCGGCAGCCGGAACGGGCGGATCCGGGGCCAGCCCGGGCCACTACGAGATAAACGGCTGAAAAAACTGTGATCCTCCCGGCAAAGCGGGGAGGGTTGCTTGCCTATAATGGCGCCGAATTTCTCAATCGGAGCCGAAGGGATGCCGGTCTTTATCGATGTGGAATATCTGCGGGGATGGTGCCTGTTCGTGGTGCTCTCCGACGGCGTCACGGGCGTACTGGATCTGACCCCCTGGCGCCACCAGCCGCTGTTTGCCGCCATCGACACCGAGCGACGCTTCGCCCGGGTCTTCATCAATCGCCGCCACCAGCTGGAGTGGCCCGCAGGTTGCACCCTCTCGGCCCAGGAGGTCTATCACCTGATCCTGCCCATCGACGAGCGCGACGCCTTCCACGATCGCAATGCGCATTGAGCGTGGCCTGCTAACTCGTTGAGGCAGGTAACGTTTTCAGTCACAGACCCGCTCTGCTCCGGCCGTTATCATGGCCTCAAAGGCGGCGCCTTTTGCGCCGACACCACCACAGCGGGAAGATAACAATGAAACAAGGAACGTTACGTCGTGGCGGCCTGATCGGGGCCGCCCTGTTACTGACGGCTTGCGGCAGCGGGGGCGGTGGCTCCAGCACCGAGACCGAGCCACCGGTGGTCAATCCTGACCCCCCGGCTGCAGCCCGCGCCTGTTACGGGGATGATCAGCCGGCCTGCAACCTGCGCACCTACCAGGTGATGGTGGAGTCCTTCGTCGATGGCGACGGCAGCGCCAACTACGGCGTCGGCTACGGCCCCTCCCGGCACAACGGCGATCTGCAGGGGATCATCGACAGCCTGGACCACATCAAGAGCCTCAACGTCAACGCCATCTGGCTCACCCCGGTGTTCGACTCCTGCGCCGGCCAGGCCGGGGACGACCGGCTGGACGCGACCGGCTACTTCGCCTGCGACTTCTTCAACGTGGATCCCAACTTCGGCAGCAACGCCCAGCTCAAGACCCTGGTGGACGCGGCCCACCAGCGCGGGCTCCATGTCTTCCTCGACGGGGTGTTCGGCCACGTCAACAAGGTAGGGGTGAGCAAGCCCTCGCCGGAGGGTCGCCTGCCCGCCCTCAAGAGCGGTGGCGCCGGCTACCCGGGCCAGCTGGTGGACTACAGCCAGCCCGAGAGCCTGGCCTACTTCAAGGAGGTGGCCCGCTACTGGATCGAGCAGTACGGCATCGACGGCTGGCGCCTCGATCAGGCCTATCAGCTCGGCCTCGACGACTGGCGCGCCATTCGCACCGAGGTGGAGCAGGCCAGCGCGGCACGCAAGGCCGCCGGCCTGCAGTGGGGCACACTCGGTTACATGGTGGGGGAGGTGTGGAAGGGGGCCGACGACATCCGCAACGAGGCCTATGGCTCGAGCGACAACCCGGCGCTCTCCTCGGCGTTCGACTTCCCGCTGCGCTACGGCCTGGTGCAGGCGCTGGCGGTGGAGGAGTCCGGCAAGGGCGGGCAGGGGGCCAGCGTGCTCGATGCCAGCTGGAACAAGGTGGAGAACTACCCCAATCACGCCATGCCGAACCTGATGCTGGGCAACCACGATCTGGTGCGCTTCGGCGATCTGCTGGAGCGTGGCAACTTCAATGGGGCGGACTACTGGCAGCGCCACAAGGCGGCCTTCAGCTTCCTGGCGGCCCGCTCCGGCCCCATTACCCTCTACTACGGCGAGGAGTTTGGCGACGAGGTGCCGGGCTTTGCTGCCCAGGTGAGCGGTGACTGTGCGGCCCAGGGATTGTGCGACGATCACGTGGCCCGCAGCGACGGCAAGGTGCCCGGTGTCACCGGCTTCGTCCCGAGCGGCGAGCAGGCCGAGCTCAAGCAGTGGCTGAGCGAGCTGCTGGCCCTGCGCGCCAAGCATCCCGCCCTCTATCAGGGGGAGCGGGTCAAGCTGGTGGCGGACGGCAGCGTCTACGGCGATCTCAAGCAGACGGCGAGCGAGCAGATCGTCTACCTGCTCAACGTCTCCAGCACGCCCCAGAGCTACAGCCTGCCCCTGGCCAAGCTGCGCAGTGGCAGCGCCCTGGTGGATCTGCAGAGCGGCGAGCGCCTGACCCTGGGGAGCAGCAGCCTGACGGTGGACTTGCCGCCCCTGACCGGTCGCTTCCTGTTGCTGCAATGACGCCTGTCCCGGCAATGAAGAGGGCCCCGTTACGGGGCCCTTCCTGTTTCTGGCGGGTCAGGAGGCGCCCTGCCCCCGGTTCTCCAGCCGCAGGCGGAAGGCCCGGGCGAGGCGCTCGTAGAGGTCCTTTGCCTCCCTGTCTTCGATGTCGCCCCGGATCCAGGGGTTGTCGATGATCTCCAGCAGCACGCAGCCCTGGCCCTGCTGGCGCAGATCCACCCCGAACAGGCCGTTGCCGAGCTGGTGGACGGCGCGGCGGGCGGTCTGCAGCACCCGCTCCGGCACCTCGCTAAGGGGCAGCGCCTCGATCCGGCTCATGTCGAGGGGGTGCTTGCGGCGGCGGATGCGGTTGCCGGGCTCGGGCCGGTAGCGGCGGCAGGCGAACAGTGGCGAGCCGTCGAGGAAGCCGATGCGCCAGTCGAACTCGGCGGGGATGCGGCTCTGCACCAGCAGCAGGGCGGAGCGGGCCAGCCCCTCGTCCAGCAGACGGGCGAGCTGCTGCTCGTCGCTGGCCATGGCGAGATCCCGCCCCTGGGCGCCGTCGGGGATCTTCACCATCAGTGGCAGGCCGAGGCGCTGCACCAGCTCGTCCACGTGCTGGCGGCCGCGCCGGGTCACCACCATGGTGGGGGGCATGGGGACGCCGCTGCGCACCATCAGCTCGTAGAGGTAGAGCTTGTTGCTGCAGGCCAGGATGGCGCGGGAGCTGTCGATCACCGGCATCTTGAGCTGCTCGGCACGGCGGGCAAATTCGAAGGTGTAGTGGCCCACCGCGGTCTCGGCGCGCAGCCAGAGGGTGTCGAACTCCGGCAGCCGCTCGATGGCCGAGGGGGCCAGGATCTCGGCCCGGATCCCCTGGGCGGCGGCCGCCTCGATGAAACGCTCGAGCGCCAGGGCATCGCTGCTGGCGCGACCATCCCCCTGATCCACCAGGATGGCGAGCTGGTAGCGCGGCGCTGCCTGCCCCTCGTCCTCCGCACCGGCCAGGGCCTGGGCGTGCTGCACCATCAGCGCCTTCTCGCTCGGGCTCAGCGCCAGCGGTGACAGGCTCTCCTGCTGGCGCACCGACCAGCCGTGGCGGCCGCGTTTGAGGGTCAGCTCCTGCAGCGGCAGCTGGCTCAGGCCGTAGTAGTAGCGGGCCAGCCCCGCCAGCTCGCTCTGCTCGCACTGGCCGAAGATGGCGCGCACCCGGATCCTGTCCTCGCTCTGCTGGGCCAGCCAGCCCTGCAGCTTGCGCCAGAGCTTGGCGGGGGGCTGCTGGGGTTGCAGCCGGCTGATGGCCTGCAATCCCGGCAGGCAGTGGTGGCCGCGGGCCTGGGCCAGCAGGGAGCAGTAGTAGCCGGCGCTCAGGTGTTCCAGCGAGCGGCAGAGGTTGATGATGCGGGGGCGGCCGCCTGTGGTGGGCAGGCCGTGCTGCAGGTAGGTGCGGGCGGTCAGCAGATAGTCGGCATGGCAGGGCCAGTCGCCCGGCTCCTCGACGATGACATAGGTACTCATATTTTCGGCTCCACAGAAAGGGCTGCCAGAAACGGCAGTATCCCCAGTGGGCTTCGATGCACCGACAAGCACGACAATGGCGCGAGGGGAAACAAGAGGTTACAGTGCCTAATATTCTGCCTTGGTAACTTGTGATACAAGTCGCATTTCTGGTGCTGAGGATAAATAACCGAACAAGGACTCCCCGTGTTGACCGTGCGCGTCGCCCGAACCGACGATCTGGGCGCCATCGTGAAGCTGGAACGCTACTGCTTTCCCCCCGAGGTCGCCTTCGGCCGCAGCCGCTGGCACTATCTGCTCAATCAGGCCAAGGGGCGCACCCTGCTGCTGCAAGACGAGAAGGCGCAGGTGATGGGCTATTTGAGCGTGCTGGAGCACAAAGGCTGGGATCGCCTCATCATCCAGACCCTCGCCATCCGCTGGACGGTGCGCCGCCAGGGCTGGGCACGCCGCCTGCTGGAGCAGGTGATCCGGGAAGGCCGCGAGGCGGGGTGGGGGACCATCCGGCTCGAAGTCGCCGACGCCAACCTCGAGGCCAGAACCCTCTATCAGGGGCTGGGGTTTCGCCCAAGGCTACGGCTGCCGGACTACTACGGGCCCGGCCAGCATGCCCACCGCCTGGTGCTGGTGCTGGATGACGAGGGGCAGGACCCATCATGAGCTGCGAGGATTGCCTGGCCACGGCCATCAGGGCCAGGCTGGGGCGCTGCCCGGTCTGCGCCGTCCAGACCCTTCTCACCGGGGTCGTCGGCTGGCTGGTCTGGTGGTGGTGCGGCGCCAACACCTCGGTCAACGCCCTGACCGGCCTGCTGTTTGCGCTCGGGGGCTCGGGTCTCTTCCTGCTGCATCTGGCGGCCTTTGCATGGCGCAAGCTGGCGAAGCGAGACAGATAAGGTGCTGATTTTTCAAGAAGACAAATAACAATGGAGGTTCACATGATTGCAATGGTAACGGGCGCCTCGTCCGGCTTTGGTGAGGCCATCAGCCGTCTGCTGGTGAGTGCCGGCCATCGGGTGATCGGCACGGGTCGCCGCGCCGAACGGCTGGCCGCCCTGGCCGAGGAGCTGGGCGAGCAGTTCCTGCCCCTGGTGTTCGACGTGCAGGACAAGGCCACTACCCATGCCGCCATCGCCGGGCTGCCGGCCGCCTGGCAGGAGGTGGATCTGCTGGTCAACAACGCCGGTCTGGCCCTGGGGCTGGAGCCCGCCCACAAGGCAGATCTCGAGGACTGGGAGCAGATGATCGCCACCAACGTCAGCGGCCTCACCCTGATCACCCGCTTGCTGCTGCCGGGCATGGTGGCGCGCAACCGCGGCCACGTCATCAACATCGGCTCCATCGCCGGCACCTACCCCTATCCGGGTGGCAACGTCTACGGCGCGACCAAGGCCTTCGTGAAGCAGTTCAGCCTCAACCTGCGCGCCGATCTGGCGGGCACGGCGGTGCGTGTCACCAACGTGGAGCCCGGCCTGTGCGGCGGCACCGAGTTCTCCAACGTGCGCTTCCACGGGGACGATGCCAAGGCAGCCACCGTCTACCAGGGGGTGCATGCCATCCAGCCGGAGGATATCGCCAATACCGTGCTCTGGATCAGCGAGCAGCCCGCCCACGTCAACATCAACAGCATCGAGATCATGCCGGTGGCCCAGACCTTCGGCCCGCTGCATATCAGCCGCCGCTGAGGCCGGTCTGGTGATTCACCAACCCAAGAGAGGCGCCCTTCGGCGCCTCTTTTTATGGCGCCGCTGCCGGGTGCCGTCGCCCTGGGTTGTCTGGCGCGCGCTACTCAAGTTGGCCCGCAATTTGCTGCACCCTGGCCATGGCGGGGCGAGGGGCCCCAAAGTCCGGTGCGACCGGCAGTCAGCGTGGAGTCTTCATGGATATCAAACCCTATGGTCAGCAGCTCGCCCAGAGTGCGTCCCAGAGCCGTGCCCTGGCCACCCTTGGCGACAGCGACGACAAGCAGAGCGGCTGGTCTCAGCAGGTCAGTCTCTCCAGCCAGGCGCTGACCGGCAAGGCGCAGCAGGCCCTCACCTATGAGCATCTGGCCAGGAATGGCAAGAGTGCGGCCCTGACCGGCGGCGTCAAGGATGCGCGGGTGCAGCAGATGGTGGACAAGGCCCTGGGCTTCGATCGCAAGAAATTTGACGATCTCGAGAGCCAGATCAAGCGCCTGGCCGACGACAAGACGCTCTCGGACGAGGAACGGGAGAGTCAGACCCAAGGGCTCACCGAGCAGCGCGATGCCATGCTCAAGGCGGCCATGGATCGCCTCACCGGCAAGTCGTCGCCCGTTCAGGCGTGACGGGATTGGCAAGGCTGGCGCCAGGGGACAAGGCGTCGAGCTCCTGGGGGCGCCGGGCCGGATAAAGCAGGGAGGGTCGCGGCCCTCCCTGCCCAGGGGGGATCAGGGCTGTTTCGGCGCTATCCCGATGGCGATGGCCGTGGTCTGCACCGCCTTGATCTGATCCCCCTTGGCGATCAGGGCGAACTGGGCCGGATCCTTCACCTGGATGCTGAGGGTCTTGTCCACCCCCTTGACCCTGATGGTCTGCTGCGCCTTGTCGACGTCGATGACGTCCGCATAGATGGTCACCTGCATGCCGGCGCCCGCCGCCGGTTGTTCTCCCGGAGCGGCCTTGCCCCCTTCCACTTCCACCACCCGCTTTCTCACCCCGGCGGTGCCCTTGAGCAGCGTCAGATCCAGCAGTTGCAGGTATCGCAAGGCCACTACGTCCCCCACCTTGAGGTTCTGGAGGTTGGCCACCTCTTCCCCGGCGACCAGATCGAACGCCTTGCCTTCGGCGTTCTTGAGGCTGACCTTGCGGCTGGCCAGGTCGATGGCGGTCACCGTGGCTTCGGCGGTCAGCTCTTCTGCCAGGCTGGCCTGGCCCGGGGTGACCGCCACATTGGTGGTCACCTGGGCGGCCTGTATCAGGGGATGAGTGCAGAGGGCGAGCGCTCCGGCAATCCATGCGTGCTTCAGTTTCATGATTGAGACCCTGTGGCTGGGAACGGGACCCCGAGAGGGGTCATGACGGCGGGAAGGGCGACACGCCGCTCCCCGCTACCAACATAGCAAAGTCGCACCTGAGTACCATCATGCCGGATGCAGGTCATCGCCGTTTTGACGGCGCGCTCTCGTTTTGACCTGGTGGCACGGCGGGCGCACAATCCCCCTGCATGCATTCAACCGAGGGCTCTGCCGTGTACAACTTCCAATATGCCAACCCCACCCGCGTCTGTTTCGGCGAGGGCCAGATCGCCAGGCTGCCCGAACTGATCCCGGCCGGCAGCCGCCTGCTGGTGCTCTACGGCGGCGGCAGCATCAAGCGGAACGGGGTCTATGAGCAGCTGACCCAGGCGCTGGCGGGGCGGGAGTGGCAGGAGTTTCCCGGCATCGGCGCCAACCCCCAGTACGATCAGCTGATGGAGGCGGTGGCCCTGGTCAAGCGCGAGCACATCGACTTCCTGCTGGCGGTCGGCGGTGGTTCCGTGGTGGATGGCAGCAAGTTCGTGGCCGCCGCGGCCTGCTTCGAAGGGGCGGACCCCTGGGAGATCCTGCTGCACAAGGCCCCCGTCGAGGCGGCGTTGCCGCTCGGCTGCGTGCTGACCCTGCCGGCTACCGGTTCGGAGAGCAACCCGGCCGCGGTGGTGAGCCGTGGGGAGGCCAAGCTCTCCTTCATGAACCCGCTGGTGCAGCCGGTGTTTGCGGTGCTGGATCCCACTACCACCTACAGCCTGCCGCCGCGCCAGGTGGGCAACGGGGTGGTGGATGCCTTCGTTCACATCATCGAGCAGTACCTCACCTTCCCGGTGGGGGGCGAGGTGCAGGACCGACTGGCGGAAGGGCTGTTGCAGGTGCTGGTGGACAACGGCCCGCGGGCGCTGGCGGAGCCCGCCAACTACCAGGTGCGCGCCAACCTGATGTGGGCGGCCAGCCTGGCGCTCAACGGCCTCATCGGGCGCGGCGTGCCGCAGGACTGGTCCACCCACGCCATCGGTCACCAGCTCACCGCCCTGCACGGGCTGGATCATGCCCAGAGTCTGGCGGTGGTGCTGCCCTCGTTGCTGCGCGAGCAGGCATCCCAGAAGCAGGAGAAGCTGGCTCAGTTCGCCGAGCGGGTATGGCACTCCGGCCGCGAGGACAGGGCGCTGCGCATCGAGGAGGCGATTATCCGCACCGAGCAGTTCTTCCGGCAGATGGGGGTGGGCACCCGGCTCGCCGACTACGGCCTGGATGCGCGCTGCATCCCGGGGATCTGCTCCAACCTCAAGCGCTTCGGCCTGACGGCGCTTGGGGAGCAGCAGGACATCGACCCCGACAAGGTAGCCAGGATCCTTTCCCACGCGCTTTAAGTCAGGGGGCCAGCGCCTGGCAACCATAGTGGCGTGGATCCTCTTCCACACCCTCTGATCACTGGCTGATCAACGAAAAAACGCCCCGATCATCGGGGCGTTTTGCATGGTGTTGCCTGTCGCACAGCCGCTTATTCGGCGCTCTGGTCCAGCTCGCGCTCCAGCGCCGCCGCCTTCTGGCGGGCCGGGTGGGTGTTGAGCCGCTGCCAGTAGGCCTGCAGGTGGGGGAAGTGCGCCAGCTGGCCGTTCTGGGCCAGCAGGTCCACCAGGAAGGAGTTCAGGATGTCGGCGCCGGTGAGGCGATCGGCCACCAGGTAGCGGCGGCTCGCCAACACCTCATCGAGGTAGCCCAGCACCTTGGCGCACTCGGCCCTGGCGTAGCCCGGCAGGAAGCGCATCGGGCTGCCATCCTTTCGCACGAAGATGTCGAGCAGCAGCGGCAGTATGCCGGAGCTCTCGGCGAAGTGGAGCCACTGCAGATATTCGGGATACTCCGGGCTGTCGGGGGCCGGCGCCAGCCGCTCGGGGGCGTGGCGGGCGATCAGGTATTCGGTGATGGCACCGGATTCCGCCAGCACCCGGCCGTCAAACTCGATGACAGGTGACTTGCCGAGGGGGTGGATGGCCTTGAGCTCGGGGGGCGCCATGAAGGTGGCGGCATCGCGCTGGTAGGCCTGGATCCGGTAGGGCAGGCCCAACTCTTCGAGCAGCCAGATGATGCGCTGGGAGCGGGATTTGTTCAGGTGGTGCAGGACTATCATGAAAACCTCGACGGGGTGACGGAAGGGCATGATACGCGCCGGTACTGAAACTGGTTCACCGGCTCACAGAAGAAAAGAGCGGGGCTGCCCCCGCTCTGCTGCTGGCTCAGGCCTCCAGCGCCTGATCCAGGTCCGCCAGTATGTCCTCGATGGCCTCGATCCCCACCGACAGCCGGATCATTTCCGGCTTGACCCCTGCCTTGGCCTGCTCCTCTTCGCTCAGCTGGCGATGGGTGGTGGAGGCGGGGTGGCAGGCCAGGGACTTGGCATCCCCGATGTTGACCAGCCGCTTGAAGATTTTCAGGGCATCGTAGAAGCGCACCCCCGCCTCGTAGCCCTCCTTCAGACCGAAGGAGAGGATAGCCGAGGGGCGGCCGGCCATGTACTTCTCCGCCAGCGGGTAGTGGGGGTGGCCCGGCAGGCCGGCGTAGCTGACCCAGGCCACCTTGGGGTGATGTTTGAGGTGATGGGCGACCCGCAGGGCGTTGTCCACGTGGCGCTCCATGCGCAGGCTGAGCGTCTCCAACCCCTGCAGCAGCAGGAAGGCGTTCATGGGGGCGAGCGCCGCACCGGTATTGCGCAGCGGCACTGTGCGCACCCGGCCGATGAAGGCCGCCGGCCCAAAGGCCTCCGTATAGACCACCCCGTGGTAGGAGGGCTCGGGCTGGGTGAGCTGGGGGAAGCGCGCGGCGTGGTCCGCCCATGGGAACTTGCCCGAGTCGACGATGACACCGCCGAGGGAGTTGCCGTGGCCGCCGACATATTTGGTCAGGCTGTGCACCACGATATCGGCGCCGTGTTCGATGGGTTTGCACAAGACCGGAGTGGCGACCGTGTTGTCGACAATCAGCGGCACGCCGCGGGCATGGGCGGCCTTGGCCAGGGCGGCGATGTCGACGATGTTGCCCGCCGGGTTGCCGATGCTCTCGCAATAGACCGCCTTGGTCCTGTCGTCGATGAGGGCGGCGATGGCCTCGGCGCTGTCATCCCTGGCGAAGCGCACCTCGACCCCGAAGCTCGGCAGCATGTGGGCAAACAGGGTGTAGGTGCCGCCGTAGAGCTGGGGCGTGGAGACGATGTTGTCGCCGGCGGCGGTCAGCGCCTGGATGGCGTAGGTGATGGCGGCGGAACCCGCCGAGACCACCAGGCCGGCGATCCCCCCCTCCAGGGCGGCCATCCGCTGTTCCAGCACGTCGTTGGTGGGGTTCATGATGCGGGTGTAGATGTTGCCCGGCACCGCCAGATTGAACAGATCCGCCCCGTGCTGGGCGCTCTCGAACTCGTAGGCCACCGTCTGGTAGATGGGCACGGCCACCGCCCTGGTGGTGGGGTCGTTGGCAAAGCCGTGGTGCAGGGCCAGGGTCGCATCTTTCATCACACACTCCTTGTTGGATGTCGCCATTATGGATGGATAGACGTCCAATCTAGCAGGCTCGGCGCCGATGTAAACCACCCAATCCGGTAAAGCAATGCCGGCACGGTGCGGTGGCCATGGGGCCTGTCCGGGGCGGGGTCAGAGGCGGCGGCGATACTTCCTGTCGTCTATCTGGTGCATGTCCCACTGCATCAGGCGGTTGAGCTGGCTCATGGGGTCCTCGATCAGGGTCAGGGGACGGGGCAGGATCCGCAGGAAGTAGCGGCGCAGGGTCTGCTGGATCCGGTTCGGCTTGGGGGTGACGGCTTGGCTCATGATGGTGCTCCTGTGCTGTGGTGTTCACGTTCGCCAGCAGTATTGAGCTAAAATGAGGAAGTAAAAACTGATGACTTTTCTCACAAGGATTTCCTCTTTTATGCCCAGCAGCCGCCTCTATCAGCAGTTTCAACGGCTCGCCCAGCAGCTTGGCGGCGACGAACGGGAGACAAGCCTTGCCGAGGTGGCGGAGCTGCTCTGCTGCACCCCGCGCAACGCCCGCCTGCTGCTGCGCCGCATGCAGGAGCAGGGCTGGCTCGACTGGTCGGCCGAGGCAGGACGGGGGCGGCGCTCCCGCCTCACCCTGCTGGACAACCAGGAGAGCCTGACCCGCCGCCGGCTGCGGGAGCTGCTGAGCCAGGGCCAACTCGCCCAGGCGGTGCGGCTGGCGGAAGATCGGCTGGACCTGCTCACCCCGCTGCTCATCGAGCAGCTCGGTCAGGCCACCCGGGAGGGGCGCCAGATCCTGCGGGTGCCTTACTACCGGCCGCTGCCGCGCCTGCTGCCCACCGACCCCCTGCGCCGCTCCGAGGTGCACCTGAGCCGCCAGATCTTCAACGGCCTGACCCGACGAAATGAGGAAAATGGGGAAATCGAGGGGGATCTGGCCCACCACTGGGAGTGCCTGGGCCCCTGTCACTGGCGCTTCTACCTGAGGCCGGCGGTGCGCTTCCACCACGGACGCGTGCTGGCGGTGGAGGACGTGATGGAGAGCCTGCTGGCCTTGCGGGATCGCCCCTTGTTTGCCCATCTCGCCCGGCTGGAGAGCCCCTGGCCGCGCACCCTGGATCTGCACCTTGACAGCCCGGATCCCCTGCTGCCGCACCTGCTGGCAGAGCCGGTGGCCGCCATCCTGCCCCGCGAGCTCAAGGGGGAGCCGGGCTTTGCCCTGCAGCCGGTGGGGACAGGCCCCTATCGGGTGACCACCAACGATCCCCTGCACCTGTGCCTTGAGGCATTCGACGACTACTTCGGCCTGCGGGCCCTGCTCGACGAGATCGACATCTGGATGCTGCCGGAGCTGGCGGATCGGCTGGAGAGCCACCTGAGGCTCGGTAGCGACAGCCCGGAACTCGGCACCATGCGCGGTGAGTCCGAGCTCGAATCGGGCTGCTACTTCCTGCTTCAGGACGACAGATCCCCCCTGCTGCAGGATCCTGCCCTGCGCCAGTGGCTGAGCCGGCTGTTCAACCCCATCGCCCTGATGGCGCGGGTCGCCCCCGAGCTGCAGCGGGGCTGGACCAGCGCGCTGGGCCTGCTGCCCCACTGGCGCGAGACCCAGCCCGCCCCCGAGCCCACGCCGACCCGTTTGCCGGAGCGGCTGGTGCTGGCCTGCTTCAACCAGCACCTGGAGTTTGAGGAGTGCGCCGGCGCCATGGCCGGCCTGCTGGCAGAACAGGGTATCGCGCTCGAGGTGCGCACCCTGGATTACGGCCGCTGGGTGAGTGGGGTGGACGAGGACGTGGATCTCTGGCTTGGCACCCTCAACCTGGAGCACGAGCACGCCTTCGCCCCCTACGCCTGGCTCCAGGGCACCCCCTTGCTGCGCCGGGTGTGGGGGGGACGACAGGCCCTGTGGCAGGGATTGACGCAGTGGCGTGCCAGCGGCGTCGAGCCCGGCCCGCGCGCCCTGCTGGCCGAAGTGCAACGCCAGGGCTGGTTCGTGCCCCTGTTCCACCACTGGCTGGAGTTGGAGAGCCGGGTCGGCGTGCACGGCGTGCGGATGACGGCCCTGGGTTGGTTCGATTTTCGCAGCGCCTGGCTAAGGCCCGAGCAGGGCATGGCGGCGCCGGAAACCGGAGAGGGCTCTCAGCCGAAGCGCGGGATGCTTGAGTCCTGAGGATGGGCGCGCTAGCCTGTGCGCGGTCCCACGACAAGGAGTCGACATCCATGCTGGAAATGCAGATCCAACCCCGTTTTCAAGAGACGGACGCCCTCGGCCACATCAACAACACGGTGCCGGCGGTCTGGTTTGAATCGGCCCGCGACCCGCTGTTTCGCCTCTTCTCCCCCGAGCTGGACGTGCACGACTGGCATCTGATCATCGCGGGCTATACGGTGCAGTTCAAACGGGAGCTGTTCTATGGCCAGCAGGTGTCGATCAAAACCGGGGTACGCCGCATCGGCACCAGCTCCTTCACACTCTGGCAGGAGGCCTGGCAGGGCGGCGAGCTGGCGGTGACCGCCGAGACGACCCTGATCCATTTTGACTACCGGACCCGCCAGTCCATCCCCCTGAGCGAGGCTCACCGGGAGGGGCTGCGGGCCTGGTTGGTAGAGAGTTAATCCGGCCTTCTGGCCCATCACAGGACAACTATGCGCAACACCCTGATCGCTCTCACGCTGGGACTCTGCTCCCTGCCTTCCCTGGCCGCCACCCTGGCCGAACAGTTCACCCTGATGGAGAAGGGGGCCGAGGGCGCCCTCGACACCCGGCTGTTCAGCCACGACGGCGTCGACATCAAGGCCTGGGTCGACGGCAAGCCCGTCATCATCGCCGTTCCCATTCTGAACGAGCAGGGCAAGCAGGAGGGGGAGAGCCGCTACTACTTCAAGGGGGGCAAGCTGTTCGGGGTCAAGGAGCCCGCCGCCCAGTTCGCCTTCGATGACAAGGGCACCCTGACCCAGTGGCTCGACGACAAGGGCCAGCCGGCGGAGTTCGTCAGCAAGATGAGCATGCAGCAGCGGGAGGCCTGGCTTACCAGGCGGGCGGCCGAGCTGGGCAGGCTGTTTGCGCCTAGCCCTGCCGAGGAGCAGGCCGCCAAGGGCGTCAAGCTGAAGGGGGCCGAGCTCGCCCACTGGCTCTGCAACGGCAAGCTGATGGCGCTCGCCGGGGGAGACAAGGTGACCTTCGAGCAGACCAGGCTCAAGACGAGTGCCGAGGGTATCGAGGGGGAGGTCTCCCTGCGCCGGGAGAAGGGGTGGCAGGATCTCTGCCTCACCTGCGAGGTGCAGGGCGCCCGGGTGACCCGCCTCACCTGGCAGCCGCTGCCGGGCGCCAACAAGCCGCTGTAAGTACGGTTGCAGCATGAAGCAAGGGGGCCCAGATCTGGGCCCCCTTTTTATTTATTGCGGTGACGATTCGCCCAGCCTGAGCCGGGCGAGGGCTTCCGCCCGCCGCCACTGCGCTGGCTCGAACCAGCGCGCCAGTATCTCCGGTTGCCGGTCGGCCCGCGCCTCGGCAGGCAGCGGCGCCAGCTCCGCCAGGTAGCCGGCCAGTTGCCGCTCGAACCCCTGCTGGCTCTGCGCCAGCTGGTGCAGCCGATCCGCCGCCTCCGGCCCCAGCCGCTCCCGCAGCACGGCGTCGCGCTCGGCCGGCGCGACCAGCTCCAGGCGCCGCAGATCCCCGAGCAGGCGGCCGTTGGCCTCCGCCTCCCGAAACCATTGGGGCTGCTCCGCCAGCCAGAGCTCTAGTTCGCTGGCCAGCAGCGGCTTGTCGGCATCGCCAGCCTCCGCCAGCGCCTTGCGCCTCAGGGTCCACTGCTCCATCAGCCTGTCTTCGGCAAACAGTGGCTCCTGCTCGGCTGGGGAGAAGTGCTGTCGGCGCAGTCGCTCGCGCTCGTCGAACAGCTGCTGCAGGCTGGCAAGGCCAGGATCCGTCGGCACCGTCAGCCCACCCTCCGCCCTCAGAAACTGCCGGTAGCGGGCGAGCATGGGGTCTGCGTCCCCCGTCTCCCCCTGCGCCAGCCGCTGGGTCAGCTGGTGGCGCAGGCTCCCCTGCTCGGGGGCCGCCGCCAGATCAGGGGCAGGTTCGGGCCAGAGCAGGAGTGTGCCCAGCAGGGCCGCGGCCAGGGAGAGGCTGACCAGCAGGAGCCGTCTCATAGCCCCAGCCTCTGCAGGCGGTTGGCGTGCTGGCGATACAGGGTCACCGGGTCGGTATCGAACAGGTGGTGGATGCCGAACGACTGGTTCACCTCGTCCAGATGGTTCATCCGGTAATCGGTGCCGATCACCTTGCCGAGGTGACTGCTGCAGACCCCGACCAGGCCGTCATTGGGTTCGCCGAAGAAGGTGCCGGTCAGCGCCAGCGCCGGATCCACCGGATCCAGGATATTGGTCATGTTGCCGCGCCCGCTCCAGGAGAAGTAGTAGACACCGTTGGCGGCCAGCATGGGCCCTTCGCCACAATGCTGGCTGGGGAGCCCCTCCGGATAGCGCTGGTTGAAGCGCTGGGCGCCGGCGCTGGTGAGGGCATCGAGGGAGGCGAGGGGATCCTGGGGGAGGTCGGCGCCTCCGGAGAGCAGGGAGATGACCCCGGAGAGTGCCGAGGCTGCGGCCACCGCCAGCGTTTCTGCCGCCGAGCCCGGCGCCACCTTGGCACGCACCAGGTCGGCGATCTCAGAGCCCTGGTTGACCCCGCCCACGCTGGTGGCGGAGGCGACCAGCTCGGGGGCGACCGAGGCCACGTAGCGAATGGTGGGGCCACCGTGGGAGTGGCCGATGAGGTTTACCTTCTCCGCCCCCGTGATGGCGATCACCTGCTGCACCTGCCTGAGCAGCTGCTCGCCGCGCAGCTCCGAGCTCTGGGTCGCCGAGACTTGGGCCACGTAGACCCTGGCGCCATCCCGGGTCAGGGCCTGGGGGATGCCGTAGAAGTAATCGACTCCGAGCAGCTTGTCGAAGCCGAACAGCCCGTGCACCAGCACTATGGGGTAGCGAGTCTGGGTATAACCCGCGCTCTGGCCTAGCATGGGCAGGGCGCACAAGAGCACCAACAACCATCTCTTCATCTTCACCATCCTTGTGAAAGTCGGCTGCCCATCCGGCAGCGACCGGCCTCATGCCGGTGACATTAGCATGGTGGTCGAACTCAAATGCATCTGTGGATGGGATCACTAAACCGGGGATTGCAGAAAAACCCTACCCATATGGGCAAAAAGAGGCCGCACCAACTATTGCTTGTGTCCGTCCATCAGATAATTTAAATAATAATTATTATCATTTTAGTGATCGAGTCATGACGGGAACCTGGGTGAAGGGGTGGATAGGCACCACAGAGGTGGACAGCAGCATGGCGCACTGGAAGGCGCAGACCCTGAGCGGCAATCGCCACTTCGATGCCGGCGAATATGCCAGGGCGCTCGACTGTTACCAGCAGGCCCTGTGGCTGGCTCGCCAGCAGTTTGCCGACTGGCACGATGCCGACGAAGCGGTAGCAGCCCTGGTGGTGGCCCATCACAATCTGGCGGATCTGCTGGTGGCCATGACGCTGCCGGACAGGGCGGCCGACCTGCTGTGCCACGTGCACGATTGCCTGCTCGCCACCAGCCAGTCCCCCACCAGTTCCGCTGCCCTGCGGGAGGCGGCTCTTCGCCACGCCCACAGCACCCGCACCGAGCTGCTCGCCTTCGTGCGCAGGCACGGCCACCACGACGGCATCCTGCGCTGTCTCGGTCAGTGCCTGTGCCAGGCCGAGAGAGCCCCGCAACTGCATTAATCACGATAAACAGAGGTGACCATGAGCCATACCCTGCCTGCCCTTGCCTATGCCTACGACGCACTGGAACCCCACATCGATGCGCTGACCATGGAGATCCATCACGGCCGTCACCACCAGACGTATATCACCAACCTCAATGCGGCTCTGGCCGATCTCCCCGAGCTGGCGCCCCTGCCGGTGGAGGAGCTGCTCGCCCGCTTCGACAGCCTGCCTGGCAAGGTGCAGGGGGCGGTGCGCAATCACGGCGGTGGCCATGCGAACCACAGCCTGTTCTGGCAGGTGATGAGCCCCCGGGGCGGCGGTGAGCCGGGCGGGGAGCTGGCCGCGGCGATCGATCGGGATCTGGGGGGGCTGGAGGCCTTCAGGCAGGCCTTTACCCAGGCGGCCCTGAGCCGTTTTGGCAGCGGCTGGGCCTGGCTGGTGGTGGACCAGAGCGGCAAGCTCCGGGTGGTGAGCAGCGCCAACCAGGACAGCCCCCTGATGGAGGGGCTGGTGCCCATCCTGGGGCTGGATGTGTGGGAGCACGCCTACTACCTCAAGTACCAGAACAAGCGTTCCGACTACATAGCCGCGTTTTACAACGTGATCGACTGGCCCGAGGTGGCGCGCCGCTACCAGGACGCGTTGGCATGACCAGCCCGATTGCCAGATGAAAGAGACCCGCCAGTTGGCGGGTCTCTGCTATTGAGGGTCAGTGTGCTTGCGCCCGGGTGGCCGGGGCGCTGCTGGTTGGCGTCGCCGCACTGGCGGCAGCCGGGGCGTCCACGGGCGTGGTCTCGCTCGGCAAGGCTGCGCTGGTGGCCGCGGCGCTGCTGGTTGCTGCCGCCCCGCTGACGGTCGAGGTTGCCGTGCTGGCCGTTGGTGCGGTGCCGGCTGTCGGCGGCTGGGCCGGCGTCTTGGGGGCGACAATGGGCAGGCAGGGCTGGCCCGTTCCTATGGTGCTCAAGACCTGGCAGGGGGCGGGGGCGCCGATGACGATGGGCTCGCCGAGGAACTTGGGCCCCTTGTCCAGCACGTAGAGGTCGAGCAGCCCCATCAGGCGGGCGAACACTTCGCGCACCCGGGTACGGATGCCCTGATAGGCGCTGGGATCCAGGGCGTTGAAGCCGATGGCCTCTATGCCGAAGTGGCGGGCGATGAAGATGGCGCGCTCGTTGTGAAAGGCCTGGGAGACCACGGTGAAGCGGGCCTGGCCGAACACCTCCTTGGCCCGCACGATGGAGTCCAGGGTGCGAAAGCCGGCGTAGTCGCTGTAGATGGCGCTGGCCGGGATGCCGGCCTGGATCAGCGCCCGCCGCATCTGGCGCGGCTCGTTGTACTGCACGGTGGCGTTGTCGCCTGAGACCAGGATGTAGTCCACCTTGCCGTTGTTGTAGAGCTCGGCGGCGGCCTTGATCCGGTATTTGAAGTAGTGGTTCGGGCTGCCCCCGATCAGGTATTTGGAGGTGCCGAGCACCAGGGCGACCCGGTTGTAGGGCACCGCGTTGACGTCGTCATAGGTGTAGTGACGGGCGTCCGAGACGGTCCACTCGCTGTAGCCAAGCAGGGCGGCGACGGAGGCCAGCAACAGGCAGAGGCAGGCGAGCAGGATCTTGGCAAACTTCTTCATGCGCGGTGCGGTTCGGGTCTGAAGTAAGAGAAGACAGGGGGTCATTCTATTACAAGTTGCCGCCGCGCGTCAGGCTTGATGACCGCCCAGGGTGTCACACGGGCAGAGGTTGTCGCAGGGAGAGGTCGGCTAACTGCTTGATCCTGAGCCGATTAACATCATTCATAAGCAGGGGCGGTCATGGCCGCCCCTTGTCATCCCCGTCTCGTCCTCAGTGGGCAGAGTCGTTGGCCTTGCACTCGTCAGAGTCCTTGTTGGCCTCCCACCAGGGCAGCAGTTCGCGGCCGAGCCACTGCTGGTAGGCCTCGCTGTCGCTTGCGATCAGCGCATCCAGCTCGGCTTCGAAGGCGCTCATCGCCTGCTGCTGATCCGGGCCTCGCAGGGCCCGGGCCATGGCCAGCCAGCTGGCGCCGCGACCGGTCTCGCTGAGGAAGCGGTGCACCGTGTAGGACCAGGAGTAGACCATCTCGCCGCCCTTGTCGTAATCCAGGTGCAGGATGTCGGCCAGGGCCGGACGATCGCTGGCAGGACGGCCGGCGACGTTGTCCAGACCGCGGGCGAAGCACTGGCCGTGGGCGATGAACTCCGCCAGCCCTTCCGACCACCAGGTGGTGCGGTTGAGGGGGTAGTGGCCGAAGCTGCCGTACTGGTTGAAGCGGCCGTCCAGGTAGTGCACGTACTCGTGGCGCAGGTTCCACACCTGGAAGGCGGGGCGCTTCCACTCCGCCTCGTAGGCGAAGAAGCGGGCCTGGTTGCCGGGGCGAGCCGGATCCCCTTCGAGGTAGATGCCGCCGTTGTCGGTGGAGACGCCGCCGAACAGGGCACTGCCGTAGCGTTTCCAGTCGGCGGAGGAGTCGAAGACCACCAGCTCCAGCGCCTCGTTGTGATCGTCCGCCACCGGCTGCCAGCCGGTTTCCATCTGCTGGTGGAACCGCTGCTCTTCGGCGCCCAGTTCACGGCAGATCCCCTCGGCCTGATCCAGGGTCAGATCCTGGGCGCGCAGGCGCAGGGTCGGCGAGCAGGTGTGCTCGAACGGCAGCACGTCCTCCACCCGGACAGGGGTGCAGAGCCCGGCAAAGTCACCGCTGATGCAGGCTTCGCCGGTGCGGTCCGTGTAGGTCAGGTAGTAGGTGGAGAGGGCCAGCGACATGTCTTCCAGCAGATCCTGGCTCTGCTGACCGCCGGGGATCAGGTCGTGGTGGCGAACGAGTGCGATGACGGAGTCATCCAGCAGTTTGCGATAGCCGTCGAGCTCGTCCGGGCGGGTATAGCGGGCGACCCGGTAGAGGCGGGTGTAGGCATCCAGCACGTTGTTGAGCAGGAACAAATCGGCGCCATCCCGTCCCTTCCACAACGCGAGCTCGCTCATGCCGAGGGCGTGCAGCTGCTTGCGCAGCTCGCCATCCTGCTGGCGGAAGTCGTTGGCGAAGGGGTCGCTGTAGTCGCTGGCGAAGTCGAGGAAGTTGAGCAGATCGAACAGACCGGTCGCCCAGGGATGCCGGCCGTTGATCTCGCTGGTATGGCGGGTGCTGTAGGCCAGCATCTGGTTGAACTCGCCGAGCAGGGTGCCAAAGCGGCTCTGCACTGCCGGGCTCTTGAACTGGCCGTGCAGGGCGATGCTCCAGGCACCCATGACGGCACCAACCTCGTCGCTGGCCTGCTCCGGGAAGAGCAGCGGATGGGCGCCCAGGGCCGTCAATGCCTCGGCCAGCGCCTCGGCGGCAGCCGGGCCGTCTTCCTTGTGCTTGCCGTAGTTGTGGTAGTTGTGGGCACGCACGTATTCCAGCAGCAGCTTCATGGCCGGATGGGCCGGCTGATTGGCCGCCAGCAGGCTCTGGATGCCGCGGGACGCGGCCAGCAGCTTGGTGTCATCGTGACCATAGTTCTCCTGCCAGACCGGCGCGGGCTGGCCACTGGCATCCTGCACTATCCTGGCCGCTTCGGCGTCCAGCAGCTCGGTGCCCGGCAGCTCCGGCTCGGAGCAGGCGCGGCCGTCGGCACGGCGACAGTCGAGCTGCTCTTCCTTGCTGGCCAGCACCATGGGGCGGTTGAGCACCCGGCTCTCCTGCCACTCGGTCGTCTCCGGCAGGGTCTGCCATTCGCTGCCCCCCACCGGGTATTGATAGCCGGTGTCCTTCAAGACCACCTGCACCTCGCTGCCGGCTGGCAGGGTCTGACGGCACACCCGGTAGCTGATGATCTTGTCCCCTTCCTGACGGGTCTGGGGTTCATCGCACTCCTGCTGGGCCTTGATCTCGTCCAGCAACCAGGTGTACTGGCGCCAGACGTGCAGCTCGCTCACCTGACGGGCGGCCTGGCTGCCCGCAACCGGCTGCAGGCGGAAGAAGATCTGCTCGAGGCGGCCATCCCGCTCGTTGGGGGTCTCTTCCAGCGCCTTCAATTGCTGCCAGTTTTGCGGCTGGTACTGCCATGCCAGCTCGGCGCAGCGACCTTCGGCGTTGAGCTCGCAGCGATCCAGCTCCTGCTCGCCGTGACCCAGGATGACCCGCTCCGCCAGCGGCAGGCGATCCTGACGCGGCGCGGTCGGGGTGCCTGCCAGCGGCTCCCAGCGGCCCTGCCTCATGCCGTAGCCATAGTCGTAGCTGCTGGCCGGGACGGCTTTGCCGGCCGGCACCACCTCCTCACAGCTGAGATAGCGGATCTGCCAGCCCTGCTCGATCCTGAGCTGCGGCTCGCCGCACTGCCGCTCTGCCAGTGCGGCCAGGTTGGCATCGCGCCAGTCGAAGCGGCGATACACCCTCAGCTGCTGATAGGGGGCATCGCTGCTGCGGGCGCTCAGCTCGTAGGTCACTTCGGTGAGACGGTCCCCCAGCTGGCGGCTGGATTCCCCCTTGAGTTGGTACTGTTGCCAGTCGGAGGAGTAGTTGGCCTGCGCCGAGGTGGCGAGCAGGCAGGGGGCTGCCAGGAGCAGCAGCCGGGTAGAGAGGTGGTTCATCGTGATCCCTTTTGGTGGATGGATGGGCGTGGGGACCAGACAGGGTATTGGGCTCCAAAAGAATATCAATGTGCCAGATGGCGAGGCAGAATCCTGCGTTCGGGAGCAAACAGCACAAAAACAGCCCCAAAAGGGGCTGTGTTGATAGCAAGGGCTCAGCCCCATATGGGGGGCGGCGTCAGTCGTCTTGCCGCAGGCGCCGGGCGAGCAGGGTGCGGGAGGGTTTGAGGTTGCCGCCGAGATCCGGCCAGGGCAGCCAGCGATCCGGCACCATAAAGCCGGGTAACGACAGCCTGATCCAGGCGGCGAGCTCGGCAGGAGGAACAGGTTCGCCGTGCCAGTCGATAAAGGCGGCGGGCCTCTGCCCCCACTCCTCGCTCGGCACCGGCACCACCAGGGCCTGGGCCACGGCGGGGTGGTCCACCAGCCGCTGCTCTATGGCCTCGGGCTGGATGTTCTCGCCCCCCGAGATGAAGAGGTTGTCGAGCCGCCCCTCCACCACCAGCTCGCCCTCGGCGGTGAGGCGTCCCTTGTCCCGGGTGTGGAACCAGCCCGCCTCGTCCAGCGGTCGCACCAGCTCGCCCTCCTGGAAATAGCCCGCAAACAGGGTGTCGCCGCGCACGCAGATCTCCCCCTGGCGGATGCAGATCTCCCGCCCCGGCAGCGGACGGCCCACCACGCCGGCGGCGCAGGGCTGGCCGGTACAGACCTGGCTGCCCATCTCCGAGAGGCCATAGCTCACCTTGGGCACCAGCCCCATGGCGGTCAGCCGGCTCACCAGGGGGGTCGGGATGGCGGCGCCGCCGAGCAGCAGTTCGCGCACCCGGGTGCGCGATGGCTCGAACCCCGCCGCCAGCAGCCGCCAGAGCTGGGTCGGCACCAGGGAGAGGTGGGTGATGGGCTGGCGCTCCAGCCGCGCCTTGAGCGGCTGGCTGCGATCGTCCAGCACCAGGGCGGCCCCCGCCAGGAAGACCCGGAACAGGATGGCGTAGCCGCCGACGTGAAACAGCGGCAGGGAGAGCAGCCAGCCGCAGGTCTCGTTCAGGGGGATCAGGGTGGCGGAGCCCCGGGCGGAGGCCAGATGGTTCGCCAGCCGGTGTACCACCGCCTTGGGCGTGCCGCTGGAGCCCGAGGTGAGGATCATGTTGCTGAGTCGGGCAGGATCCAGCGTGCAGTCGCCTTCGTCCGTCGCCGGCTCATGGGCGAAGTCGAGGCTGAGCGCTTGCCAGTCGCCCGTCGGGATCTCCCCCGCCGACCAGCAGGCCTGCACCCGGAGCTGGCGTGCCAGCCCGGCCTGTTTCGCCAGAGGAAAGGCGGGGTTGAGGGGGCAGAAGATCAGGCCGCTGCGCACGCAGGCCCAGGCCAGCAGCACATCCTCCAGGGCGCCGCGCACCACGGCGGCGAGGCGATCGCCCGGCTGCAATCCGGCCCGGGCCAGCTGCTCGCTCAGGCCGTTGAGCCGTCGATCGAGTTCTTGATAGTCGAGGGGGATGGCTCCCTGGATGGCGATCCGCCTGGGTGCCACCCTGGCCCAGTGGCGTACCGGGCAGGGTTCGACGGGGTGAGGCTCAGGCGACAGCCTCTTCCGGTCAGTCACGGTGGAACAGGGGCTCCATCCGGCTGGGGTCGGGTTGGCCCTGCTTGTCCAGCAGATCCCTGGCCAGCCAGCGGCGGGTGTCGAGGCCGGGGGCCTGATCCGGCGCCCACTCCCCCGCGAGGCGGGCGAGCTGGCCGAGACCGACCCCGGACTCGAAGCAGGAGGAGACGATCACCTTGAGCCTCAGCTCCCGGGCCCGTGTCACCAGGGCCTCGCAGTGGGCCAGGGACCCGAGCAGGGTGGGCTTGAGCACCAGGGCGCGCAGCTGGGGGATGGGCTCCCAGGTCTTGCCCTGGGCCAGCAGCTCGTCCAGCGCCACCGGCATGCCGGTGCGGCTGGCGACGAAGGCGATGTCCTCGAAGTCGGCGCACAGGTCTTCCAGGTACTCGATGCGGTTCGGATCCAGGTGGCCGCAGAAGGCCCAGGCCTCCTCGCGGGTCCAGCCCTGGTTCGCATCCAGCACCAGCTTGAGGTTGGGTCGCCGGTCGAGCAGCAACCGGATCAGCGCCAGCTCGTCCCGCATGGGGTAGCGGGCCACCTTCAGCTTGGCCTTGGGCGGGGTCTCGTGCAGCCACTGCTTCCAGTTCTTGAGCAGCTCCTGGGGAGAGCCCTGGATGAGCGGATAGGGCTCGGGCAGGGGGGCCGTCTGGGCCGGCCAGGCCCGGCGGGCACAGTCGAGCCCGAACTGCACCGAAGGCAGCCGGGGCGTCATGGCCTGGCCCCTGGCCAGCTGCGCCAGGCAGTCGAGGGTGTCGGTCTGGGCCTCGGCCAGGGTCTCTCTGGAGAAGCCGGGCAGGGGGGCTATCTCCCCCCAGCCGTCATGGATGCGCACCAGCAGGCCCTCACGCGCCACCTGCACCTGGCCGTGAAAGGTCAGGGGCTGGGTAAAGGGCAGTTGGTAGCGGTAGAGGGCGAGTGTCATCAGGGATTCCGCTTGTATTTGGAGAAGTCGGGACGGCGTTTCTCGTTGAACGCGTTGCGCCCTTCCTGACCCTCTTCGGTCATGTAGAACAGCATGGTGGCATTGCCCGCCAGCTCCTGCAAGCCGGCCTGGCCGTCGCAGTCGGCGTTCAGGGCGGCCTTCAGGCAGCGCAGCGCCATGGGGCTGTGCTGCAGCATCTCGCGGCACCAGCGCACGGTTTCACGCTCCAGCTCCGCCAGGGGCACGACGGTGTTGACCAGCCCCATGTCGAGCGCCTGCTTGGCGTCGTACAGACGGCACAGGAACCAGATCTCCCTGGCCTTCTTCTGGCCGACGATGCGCGCCATGTAGGAGGCACCCCAGCCGCCGTCGAAGGAGCCGACCTTGGGGCCGGTCTGGCCGAACTGGGCGTTGTCGGCGGCAATGGTCAGGTCGCACATCATGTGCAGCACGTGGCCGCCACCGACCGCGTAGCCGGCCACCATGGCCACCACGGGTTTGGGGCAGGTGCGGATGTCGCGCTGGAAGTCCAGCACGTTGAGGTGGTGGGTGCCCTCGTCATCGCGGTATCCACCGTAGTCGCCCCGGATCTTCTGGTCGCCGCCGGCACAGAACGCCTGCTCGCCGAAGCCGGTGAGGATGATGGTGCCTACCCGATCGTCGTAGCGGGCATCGGCCAGGGCCTGCAGCATCTCTTTCACGGTGCGTGGGCGGAAGGCGTTGCGCACCTGGGGGCGGTTGATGGTGATCTTGGCAATGCCATCCCGGGACTTGTGATAGAGGATGTCTTCGTAACCGGCTGAGCAGTCGCGCCACTCGACAGGGGCATAGAGCTCGGCTTCCGTCATTGCTTCAATCATGGATCTTCTCTTCTGGTTGGTTGACCCACTCCCGCAGGAGCCGGGCAAAGGTATCGGGCTGGCCGGCGTGCAGGTTGTGCCCGCCATCCAGAGCCAAGTGTTTGATATTGCAGCCTTGCTTTACCAACTGGCAAGCGAGGGCATGGAATTTGTGATCCCGGTTGCCGGAGACCCAGTGCACCGGCAGCCGGGTCTCCCCGAGCCAGGGGGCGAGATCCGGCTGCCTGCCGAGGGAGGTGGCGCGCAACATGGCGGCGACCGCGGGGCCCTGATTGCCGAGGCGGCGGGCGGCCTGGCGGGCGCGGGCCTCCTCGTCCAGGTCGGCGAACACCGGCTGGCGATACCAGTCCGCCAGCACCCGGGGCAGGGGCTCGTGCTCGAAACGGCTGGCCCACAGCTCGTCGTGCACGAGGCGGGCCGCCCGCTCGGCTTCCGGCAGGCCCGGATGGCAGTTCTCCAGCAGCAGGGCCTGCAGCCCCGTCGGTGACAGGCTGGCGTGATGAAGCGCGAGCCGCCCCCCCAGCGAATAACCCACCAGCCGGTAGTGGGTGATATCCCGCGTGGCCAGCTCGTCGCAGAGCCAGCGATGGGCCTCGTCGAAGCCACTCACCCGCACAGCCTGGTTGCGACCGTGGCCCGGCAGATCCAGGGCGTGGCACTCGATGCCGGCCAGGGCCTGGATGACGGGCCGCCAGTCCTCGGCGTCCCCCAGCAGGCCGTGCAGCAGCACCAGAGGTACGGGATCAGAGACCACGGATGGCGGCTCCCAGCGCCTTGAGATCCTCGGCGACTTCACTGCTCGGTACCTTGATTTCAATCAGGGTTGTCCCGCTTTGCAGCGCCGCGGCGTAGTCTCGTTCAAATTCGTCGAGGGTGGTCGGCGCCCGGTAGGCGAGGCCGAACATGGCGGCGGCGTGCTCGAAGTGCAGGCCGTGGGGCAGGCAGTAGTAAGTCTCCAGCAGGGCGTCCTGGGTCGGCACCGGCAGCATGCGGAAGATGCTGCCGCCGTCGTTGTTGAGCAGGATCACCACCAGAGGGCGGCTCGCCTTGCCGAGCAGGGCCAGGCTGTTGAGATCGTGCAATGCGCTGAGATCCCCGAGCAGCAGGGTGGTGGGCTCGTCGCTGCACTGGGAGAAACCGAAGGCCGTGGCGATCAGGCCGTCGATGCCGGAGGCGCCGCGGTTGGTCATCACCCGGTTGGGGCCCGTGCCCGCCTCGCCCAGCATGTCCATCAGCCGGGCCGGCATGCTGTTGCCGACGAACAGCTGGCCCTGGATGAGCCGGTTCAGACGGTGGCAGATCCCGAGCTCGGAGAAGCGATCGCAGGCGGCACGGATCTGCTGGCTGATCCCCTGCTGGTGCGCGCCCAGCTGGTGCCAGGGATGTGACTCCCGGCCCAGAGGGTGGGCGGCGGCAAAGGCCGAGGGCGTGCACACCAGGCGGCGGCGCAGCCGATAGTCGGGATCGAGCCGGGCCGGCTGCGGGTCCACCAGCCAGTAATCCTGCCAGGGGTGCTGTTTGATGAACTGGCCGAGGCGTTTGGAGATGAGGCGGGCGCCGAATTGCAGCAGCACTTCGGCGCGGGCCAGCTCGGCCACGAAGTCGCCGTTTTGCAGGGCGAGATCCGCGTGCACCAGGTTGCGGCCGTCGAAGCGG
Source organism: Aeromonas sp. FDAARGOS 1409 (assembly GCF_019048705.1). NCBI lineage: Bacteria > Pseudomonadati > Pseudomonadota > Gammaproteobacteria > Aeromonadales > Aeromonadaceae > Aeromonas > Aeromonas sp. FDAARGOS 1409. Next base: position 934,249 of record NZ_CP077395.1, on the reverse strand, counting down.
ATCTGGCTCTGCAGGTCCGCCAGCAGCGGCCAGCCGAGCCGCTCGGCCAGCTCGGCCACCGCCCTGCCTTGCGCGGGATCCTGGATGCGCCCCGCGACGATGACGCCGCGCTTGCCCTGGAGCTCCTCCCAGTCCGGCTGGCGGGGGCAGGGGGCCTCGGCCAGCTGCCAGGGGCTCCAGGGTTTGCCCGAGTGGAGCCAGTCGCCGAGGGGAGCCAGGTAGTCGGCAAAGTCCAGGTACGCCTCGCCGGGATAGAGGGGTTCGGGGTACATGCAGTTGAAGTGCACCGGCCCAGGGGTGTGCGCCTGGCGGGCCAGGGCCTGATCCACCGAGCTCAGCACGAAGGCGGCCGGGATGCTGGGGGTGGGGCTCGGCAGGTTCTGCTGATGGACGGGATAGCGTCCGAAGATCCCCTGCTGGTCGATGGCCTGGTTGGCGCCGTTGTCGATGAGCTCGGGGGGGCGATCGGCGGAGAGGATGATGAGCGGCACGCCGGTGAGCTGGGCCTCGGCCACCGCGGGCCAGAGGTTCGCCACCGCCGTGCCCGAGGTAATGATCACCGCCACCGGCCGGCCGCTGCCCTTGGCGAGCCCGAGCGCCATGAAGCCGAGGCCGCGCTCGTCGAAGTGCAGGTGACGGCGAAAGCCCGGGTGGGCGGCGGCGGCCATGGTGAGCGGTGCCGAGCGCGAACCCGAGGCCAGGGCGATGTCCCGCACGCCGAGCCGATAGAGCTCCTCCAGCAGGAGGGAAGACCAGACGTGGTTGAAGGTGGCATGCTGGCTGGCAAACGCGCGGTGCTCAGGCAATTGGCTGGCGGGCATAAGGCTCTCGCAGTGAGGAAACGATGAAGAAACGCTATCCCAGCAGGGAGAGCACGTTGGCGATCTTGTTGTCGAGCTCGGCCCACTCGGCGGCCGGCTGCGACCCCGCCACTATGCCGGCGCCGGCAAACAGGCTGATGCCCCGGGCCGTGATGCGGGCGCTGCGAATGGCGACGGAGAACTCCGAGGTCTCCCGGCTCAGCATGCCGCAGGCGCCGGCATACCAGCCGCGCTCATGGGGCTCGTGTTCGCGAATGAAGGCGAGCGCCGCCTCGCGGGGGGCCCCGCCCACGGCGGGGGTGGGGTGCAGGGCGGCCAGCAGTTGCCAGTCGCACACGCCGGGCTGGAGTTCGGCCTCGATGTCGCACTTGAGGTGCTGCAGCAGCCGCAGTTTGAGGATGCGCGGCTCGGTCAGGCTGGTCCGGGTGGTGAGCGGGGCCAGGCGGCTCAGGATATCCGCGTGGACCAGCCGGTTCTCCAGCCGGTTCTTGCTGTCGGCCAGCAACTCGGCGGCCAGGGCCGCGTCGGTCGCCTCGTCGCCGGAGCGGCGTATGGTGCCCGCCAGCGCCTCGGTGAAGAGGTGGCCCCGCTCCCGGCGATAGAGACGCTCGGGGGAGCAGGCGATGAAGCTCTGCTCGGGGGAAAACTGGAAGCCGAAGTGGAAACACTCCTGGGCATGGCGGGCCCACTGGGTCAGCAGGGACCAGGGACAGAGGGGGGAGCCGCTCTCCTCGCCGGCGAGCAGGCTCTCCCGCGACAGCACCACCTTGGGGGTGTGGGCCTGGAAGTCGGGGGCCGTCACCTGCTCTACCAGGGTTTGCCACTGGGCCGGGCCCGGCAGATCCCGGCGCTGCCAGGGCTGTTTGGTCAGCGCGGGCAGGGGCGCCTCGGGTTGCAGGGCATCGAGCGCCGCCTCGGCGGCCTGCAGCTCGGCTTCGAATTCGCGCTCCTGCTCCCGGGCGGGCAGCCAGAGGTTGAGGCAGAGGCTGGTGCACTCCCCCCGGCGCACCAGCTCGATGCGCGGCAGCACGAAGCGGCAGGGGCCGAAGCCGTCCCAGCCTGGCTGGGTGGGGTCGAACGCCAGGCCGCCGTAGTAGCGGGGGCTGTCTTCACTGCCCGCCCCGGCGAGATCGCAGACCCGCTGTATATCCTCCGGCCGGGTCAGCTCGTGGATGGCGCCGAGCGCCACGTATTCGGGGCGGCTGGCCCCTCTGGCGCGCCAATAGATCCGGGGGTAGATCGCCTGCGCCGCCAGCCAGCCCGGGAACGCCTCGACGCTGGCCGCCACGCGCAAGCGCATGAAACCGCTGACAGTGCTGTGACGCAGGGCGTCCAGTTGTTGCTTGAGATGGGTCTGAGCCAACATGGATGTCTTGTCTGAGCCGGATTGTCGCAATCACTCTGGGGGAGGATGGCGCAGGTTGATGCCAAAGGGCGACGATTTCCTATATATTATCTGCCCATTCTTCCATGTAAATTGCCCGAGGGAGTCCAGCCCCCGCGGAGCCAAGTATACCGAAATCCGGTTCGATAACCCTTAACACGATCAATATCCGATCGTTTGGCCATCACAATATGACAAATACCTTCTCTGTTTGGTTGCTGGCGGCGCGTTTGCGAACTCTGCCCCTGGCGTGTTCCTCCATCCTGCTGGGCTCGGGGCTGGCAGCCAGCCGGGGGGCCTTCGACGGCACCATCATGGGCCTCTCCCTGCTGACCGCCATCCTGCTGCAGATCCTCTCCAACCTGGCCAACGACTACGGGGATGCGGTCTCCGGCGCCGACAACGGGGAGCGGATCGGACCCCAGCGCGCCGTAGTTTCCGGCCTCATCACCAGGCACCAGATGTGCCTGGCCATGGGGCTGACCGCCCTGGCGGCCGTGGTGAGCGGGCTCGCCCTGCTGGCCTGCGCCTTCGGGGAGGCGTGGCAGCAGATCCTGACCTTCATCCTGCTGGGAGGCGCCGCCATCGTCGCGGCCATCACCTACACGGTGGGCAAGACTCCATACGGTTATCGCGGCTTCGGGGATATCTCGGTGTTCCTGTTCTTCGGCCTGCTGGGGGTGCTCGGCTCCTACTACCTGTTCACCCACACCCTGCAGTGGGATCTGCTGCTGCCCGCCACTGCCTGCGGCCTGTTGGCGACCGCCGTGCTCAACATCAACAACGTGCGCGACATCGAGACGGACGCCGCCAGCGGCAAGATCACCCTGGCGGTGCGGCTCGGCCGCAACCGCGCCATCGCCTATCACTGGGGGCTGCTGGGGGCGGCGCTGCTGGCCACCGTCGCCTTTCTGCTGACTCAGCCTGCGAGCCTCTGGCCCTGGATCTTCCTGCCCGCCATGAAGCCCCTCGCCGATGCCGCCCACACCCTGCGCCAGAGCTTCGATGGGGAGGTGTTGACCGGCGCCCTCAAGAAGACCGCCATCAGCGCCTTCCTCTACAGCCTGCTGCTCTCCATCGGCCTCGCCCTCTCCTGAGGGCTGCCTGAAGGGCCCCGCAAGGGGCCTTTTTTGTGGGGCCATCGCCAGTTTTTCCTGCCAATTCAATCCCATCCATGTCGCCTCTCCCCACAGGGCCGTGATCCGTCCGGCAATATTGAGAAATTCCCGGGGCAGGCTTCCGAGTTGTGACGGGCTCCGATTGTGGCGCCTGCCTGATTGCTATAGAGATGTAACCGTACTTGGTTGCACATGTAAAAATCGACGGCAGGGACACACTTATGGACAAGTTAGGGAAACACCTGGGATGGGGGCTGCTGGCGCTGCTGGGCGCAGGCTCCCTCGGTTACATCGCCCTCAACCGGGGTGAACAGATCAACGCGCTCTGGATAGTGGTGGCGGCGGTGTGCGTCTATCTGATCGCCTATCGCTACTACGGCCTCTACATCGCCAGCCGGGTGCTGGCGGTGGACGGCAGCCGCATGACCCCGGCGGTGCGCCACAACGACGGCCTGGACTATGTGCCGACCGACAAGAAGGTGTTGTTCGGCCACCACTTCGCCGCCATCGCCGGTGCCGGCCCCCTGGTGGGCCCCGTGCTGGCGGCCCAGATGGGCTATCTGCCCGGCATGCTCTGGCTGCTGGCGGGGGTGGTGCTGGCGGGGGCGGTGCAGGACTTCATGGTGCTGTTCGTCTCCACCCGCCGCGACGGTCGCTCCCTCGGCGAGCTGATCAAGTCGGAGATGGGCCCCGTCGCCGGGGTCATCGCCCTGGTGGCCACCTTCATGATCATGGTGATCATCCTGGCGGTGCTGGCGATGATAGTGGTCAAGGCGCTCACCCACAGCCCCTGGGGCACCTACACGGTCGCCTTCACCATACCGCTCGCCATCTTCATGGGGATCTACACCCGCTACCTGAGGCCGGGCCGCATCGGCGAGGTCTCCATCATCGGCCTGGTGTGCCTCGTCTTCGCCATCGTCTCCGGCGGCTGGGTGGCCGAGAGCGAGACCTGGGCGCCCTACTTCGACTTCGACGGGGTGCAGCTGACCTGGATGCTGGTGGGCTATGGCTTCGTCGCCTCCGTACTGCCGGTCTGGCTGCTGCTGGCGCCGCGGGACTACCTCTCCACCTTCCTCAAGATCGGCACCATAGTCGGCCTGGCCATCGGCATTCTGGTGACCCAGCCGACCCTGCAGATGCCGGCACTGACCCAGTTCGTGGACGGCACGGGTCCGGTCTGGGCCGGGGATCTCTTCCCCTTCCTGTTCATCACCATCGCCTGTGGCGCCGTCTCCGGCTTCCACGCGCTCATCTCCTCCGGCACCACTCCCAAGATGCTGGCCAACGAGAACCAGGCCTGCTTCATCGGCTACGGCGGCATGCTGATGGAGTCCTTCGTCGCCATCATGGCCCTGGTCTCCGCCTGCGTCATCGATCCGGGCGTCTACTTCGCCATGAACAGCCCTCTGGCGGTGCTGGCGCCGGCGGGTACCGCCGACGTGGTGGCCTCCGCCGCCGCCGTGGTGAGCGGCTGGGGCTTCCAGATCACCCCGGAGACCCTGACCCGCATCGCCGGCGAGGTGGGCGAGCAGAGCATCATCTCCCGTGCCGGCGGCGCCCCGACCCTGGCGGTCGGCATGGCCTACATACTGCACGGCGCCCTCGGCGGCCTGATGAACGTCGCCTTCTGGTATCACTTCGCCATCCTGTTCGAGGCGCTCTTCATCCTCACGGCGGTGGACGCCGGTACCCGGGCGGCCCGCTTCATGCTGCAGGATCTGATGGGGGTCATCTCCCCGTCCCTGAAACGCACCGATTCCCTGCCGGCCAACCTGCTCGCCACCGCCCTGTGCGTGCTGGCCTGGGGTTACTTCCTGCATCAGGGGGTGGTGGACCCGCTCGGCGGCATCAACACCCTGTGGCCGCTGTTTGGCATCGCGAACCAGATGCTGGCTGGCATGGCGCTGATGCTGTGCGCCGTGGTGCTGTTCAAGATGAAGCGTCAGGCCTACGCCTGGGTGGCCCTGCTGCCCACCAGCTGGCTGCTGATCTGCACCCTGTCGGCGGGCTGGGAGAAGACCTTCAGCGACAATCCCAAGCTCGGCTTCCTGGCCATCGCGAACAAGTTCCAGGCCATGATCGACAGCGGCACCATACCGGCCCAGTACACCGAGTCCCAGCTGGCCCAGCTGGTGTTCAACAACCGGCTGGATGCGGGGCTGACCATCTTCTTCATGGCGGTGGTGGTGGTGCTCGCCTTCTTCTCCCTGAAGACGGCCCTCAAGGCGCTGCAAAATCCGCAGCCGACCGCGAACGAAACCCCTTATCAGCCGATGCCGGCGGGCAAGGCGGCTCAGCCCGACGCTGATGACGACGGCGATCTGGCCCCCAGCCTGAAGTAAGTCAGCAGGCCGGCACCCCGGGGTGCCGGCCCCTCATCGACGGCGAACAAGGAGCAAGCATGTTCGATACCCTGGCCAAGGCGGGCAAGTATCTGGGACAGACCGCCAGACTCATGGTGGGCGTGCCCGATTACGACAACTATGTGCAGCACATGCGGCTGACCCATCCTGAGCAGACCCCCATGAGCCACGACGAGTTCTTTCGCGAACGCCAGGATGCCCGCTATGGCGGCAAGAATGGCGGGCGTTGCTGCTAGGTTTCACATCACAGGACTCCAACATGACACAGGCTGTAGCGGTCACTCTTTATTGAACGGTTTTCTCGGTTTCGGCGAGAGATACGATCCCCATCTCACAGGATTTCCAACATGACACAGGCTGTAGCTGTCACCCTTTACTGAGAGGTTTTCTCGGTGCCAGCGAGCGATAGCGGGCACTGCAATTCATTCCCTTACTATAGGACTCCCATCATGACGCAAGCTGTAGCGGTCACCTTGCTGACCGGTTTTCTCGGTGCCGGCAAGACCACCCTGCTCAACCACTTCCTGCGCCACCATGGCGACGCCTCGGTGGCCATTCTCGAGAACGAGTTTGGCGCCGCCAATATCGACGGCTCCCTGCTGGAGGGAGGCGCCGGGGTCAGCGTGGTGGAGCTCAGCAACGGCTGCGTCTGCTGCAGCGTGCGCGGGGAGTTCGGCGCTGCCCTGAGGGATCTGCTGGCCCGGCGGGCGACGGGGGAGTTGCAGTTCGAGCGACTGATCGTCGAGACCACGGGGCTCGCCGATCCCGCCCCCATCATTCAGACCTTCTTCGTTGAAGAGGCGCTGCGGGATGCCCTGCGCCTGGATGCCGTCATCACCCTGGCCGACTGTGAACATATCGGCCGTCAGCTGGATGAGCATCCGGTGGCGGCGGCCCAGCTCGGCTTCGCCGACCGTATCCTGCTCACCAAGACCGACAGGGTGGACGAGGCGACGCGGGCAGCCGCCATCGCCCGGATCCACAAGATCAATGCCAGGGCCCAGATCCTCGACATAGTGCGGGGGGAGTGCCCGGCCGCGCTCTGGCTGGATCTCGATGCCTTCACCCTGAGCGACGAGCTGAGCCTGAGCCAGGGCATCAGGATAGTGCGCGGTGGTGACCTGGGCCTGGAGGCATTTGGTCCCCTCTCGGCCCGTCCCCGCTCCTGGCACGACGCCATCTCGGCCCAGCTGTTCGAGGGGGGCGAGCTGGACTTGAAGAAGATAGGGGCCTTCATGGAGTCCTGCATCGAGCAGCATGGCAACGACATGTTGCGCTACAAGGGAGTGCTGGCCATCGCCGGGGAGCCGCGCCGCCTGATCGTGCAGGGGGTGCACAGGGTGGCGGGCTTCGATTACGGCTCCCCTTGGGGGGATGAGACGCCCCGGTCGCGTCTGGTGATCATCGGCCGCTACCTGCCCGTCGAGGTGCTGCGGGCAGACTTTCTGCAGACACAGGAGTGAGGGAGAGCCGCCGATGCGCGCATCGCTGAGAGAGAAGATGATCCAGGTTTGCCAGAAGAAAATCGCGCAGAAGGGGGAGGAGGTTGGCGTCTCCTTCTATGCGTTTTTCGCCAACAGGAATGATGATCCCGATCTGCTGATGGAGGCCGCGACCTGGTGGATCCAGACCCATCGACTAGACCACTTCGAGAAGGCGAGGAAGATAATCAGGCTGGTTGAGAGCATGGAATGACGGTGCGATGAGACAGGAAGGGCTTCTGACAAGAAGCCCTTCCTTCGTCAGTCCCGGCGTCTGGCCTCACTCGGCCTGCGCCAGTTCCCTCGAGCGGCGGGAGAAGAGCAGGGTGTCCAGCAGCCAGATGACCACCATGGAGGCACCGACCAGGGGGAAGGCGGCTCCGAGCAGCACCAGCACGGCGATGGCACCGCGCATGGGGGGCAGCCTGGCGGGCAGGGGGGGCGCGGCGAGTCGGCCTGTCGGGCGGCGGCGCCACCAGATCCAGAGCCCGCTTGCCGAGCTTGCCAGGATCATCAGGCAGATGAGGAGCATGACGAGCTGGTGAGGCCAGCCATACATCTTGCCCATGTGCAGCATGACGCCGGTCTCCACCGTCTTGGCGACCGGGCCGTAATCCTGCCAGCGCACGTCCGCCAGCACCTTGCCGCTGTACTGGTCGATGTGCAGGGTGGCGTCGTTGCGGGGATCGTCGGCAAAGACAGCGATGGTGTAGACGCCGTGCTCGCCGGTCGGCGGTGTGATGCTGTAGCCCGGGGTGACCCGGCGCTCCCTGGCGATCTCCACCACCTGCTGCAGCGGGATGCGGTGGCTGGCCATCACTATGCCCTGGTGGCCGCCGCCATGGTTCATGGCGCCGTGGTCGTGGCTCTCGGGCTTGGGTTGGGAGCTCGGCATGGGCAGGGTCTCTGCCCCCCAGGGCACGGTCTGCTCATGGGCATGGTTGAGGCTGCGGGTCAGGGGGGCGGATTTGGGCACCTCGTTCCACATGGCCGCGGGGAAGCGGTTCCAGAGGTTGGCGAACTGATCCCCCCAGAAGCCGGTCCAGGTCATGCCGCTCAAGAGCAGCAGCAACAGGAAGCCCGCCCCCCAGAAGCCGACCACGGCGTGCAGATCGCGCCACCAGAGGCGTCCCTTCTGGTTCGCCCTGGGCCAGAGGATGCCGCCCACCCCGGGACCCTTGCGCGGCCACCAGAGATAGAGGCCGCTGACGAGCAACACTATTCCCCAGCCGGCGGCCAGCTCTATCAGGCGATCCCCCGTGGTGCCGATCAGCAGATCGGCGTGCAGGGCCCGCGCCACCGCCTGCAGGTTCCACTGGTTATCCTGGGTGCCGAGCAGGGCGCCGCTGGCGGGATCCATGAACAGGGTCAACTCATGACCCTGCTGGCGGACGATAAACTGGGCGCTCTGGTCCGGGGCCGCGGGGGGCAGGTACTTGCTCAGGCTGGCGTCCGGAATGGCCATCATCGCCTTGGCCAGCAGCTGGTCTGCGCTCAGGGTCTGAGTGCTGGGGGCCACCTTCATCAGCTCGGGGTACATCAGATTGTCGAGCTGGGGCTTGAACAGATAGACGATCCCGGTCAGCGAGAGCAGGATCAGAAAGGGGGCGACGAAGAGCCCGGCATAGAAGTGCCAGCGCCAGATCCTCTGGTAGTGGTTCGTATCTCGGGTTTTCATCTCGGATCCTTGCGGCAAGGGCAAACATTGCAGTTGGTGGAAGGTTTGTCGGCGCGGATGATAGCAGCAACGTTTTGTTAACTGCAACAGAACATGGCACGGGCGTCGCGGGGGGGCAGAAAGGCGAAACACATGGGGTCTTGCGGCCGGGGGGCATGGTCGAGAGCGCGGGACTGCCGCCGCCAAAATGGACTTTCTGCAGATAAATCCTTACCTTGTTGCAACATGCCACCCTTTGGGTGAAGTCGGGAAGGATCCAAGGAAGGAGACTGGCGTGACGTTGAAACCACACGGCCATTTCGAGATGCAGCGACGGGGGCAGGTGCTGATCTGCCGTCCGAGCGGCCCCTTCAATCTGGCGGGGGCCATGGCCTATGAGGCGCAGTTCAGCCAGCAGATCGCCAGCCTGCATGCCGCGCCCTGGGGCATAGTCGAGGTGGCGACCGAGTTCGAGGCGGCCGGGCCCGAGGTGCTGGCGCGCTTTCGCCGCCAGTTTGGCTGGTGTGCCACCCACGGCTGTGCCTTTCTGGCGGTGGTGGTGACGGGCGGGTTCAAGCGCTATCTGGCGGATCGGGTCTTTCACGAGTTGCCGTTTCAGGGGATCCGCTACTTCGAGCAGACTGATGAGGCGCTGCTCTGGCTGGAACAGCAGCTGGCCGAGGTTGTCTGAACGACATCAAGGGAGTGGCGGTCGAGCGCCCTTCAGCGGATTAACTCAACGTGATAAACCACTTGTCCCGTTCGTCGAGACAGTCGGGCTCACCCATCTCGAATTCGCAGCAGATCAGCGGGCATACCTCATGGATGCTGCACATCATCGCGGGGAGTGGCGAACGAGCGCCCTTCAGCGGATTAACTCAACGTGATAAACCACTTGTCCCGTTCGTCGAGACAGTCGGGCTCACCCATCTCGAATTCGCGGCAGATCAGCGGGCGTACCTCGTAGATGCGGCACATCATGGTGTTCCGGTCGAGCGCCGCGCACCAGCCATCTTCCAGCCGGTGCATCACGGGCACCTCGCCTTCCCGCTCTTCGACATAGCGGTCCGGCACGCCGGTATCGGTAAACAGCATCACCTCGAGACGGCAGCAGCACGCCTCGCAGTTCTGGCAGCTTACTTCGGGAGTTGTCCGGGTCATGGCACCTGCCTCGCCGTCATGGGCACGGAAGAATAGGAAACAGGCGCCGGTGCGGCGCCTGTGGTCTGAACCTTAGCCCAGTTTGCGGGCACGGTAGCTGCGCCCCTTGATCTTGCCTTCCTGCAGTCGCTTGAGCGCCGCCTTGGCCGCGCCCTGTCTGACCGCGACGTAGGAGTACTGCTCGGCGATCTGGATCTTGCCGACGTCGGCCCCGGCAATGCCGCCTTCGCCGGTCAGGGCGCCCAGGATGTCGCCGGCGCGCACCTTGCTCTTGCGGCCCGCGTCGATGGAGAGGGTCACCATCTGCGGCGCGATCGGCTTGATCTCGCGGCCTATCCCGTCGAGATCGCCAAGCGGCATCGGCGCTTTCTGGTACTCCTCGATAAAGTTGACGCGCTGGGCCTCGTTGGGCTGGTAGAGGCTCAGGGCCAGGCCCTGCTGACCGGCGCGACCGGTGCGGCCGATGCGGTGCACATGCACTTCCGGGTCGTAGGTCAGCTCGTAGTTGATGACGGCGCCCAGCTCCTTGATGTCGAGCCCGCGGGCGGCCACGTCGGTGGCCACCAGTATGGTGGCGCTGCCGTTGGCGAAGCGCACCAGCACCTGATCCCGCTCGCGCTGCTCCAGATCGCCGTTCAGCGCCAGCGCCGAGAAGCCCTTGGCGGCCAGATGGTCGGCCACCTCGTTGCAGGCGCGCTTGGTGTTGCAGAACACCACGCAGGAGCCCGGCTGATAGTGGCTCAGCAGCCAGGTGAGCGCGTCCAGGCGTTGGCCGGCCGGCACTTCGTACAGCGTCTGCGCGATGGCGCTCTCTTCATGGAGCGACTCCACGCTCACCTCGACCGGGTTGCGCTGCACGCCGCGGCTCATCCGGGCGATCCCCTCCGGATAGGTGGCGGAGAAGAGCAGAGTCTGACGCTCGTGCGGGGCATAGCCTATGACCCGGTTGATGTCCTCGCCAAAGCCCATGTCCAGCATGCGATCCGCCTCGTCCAGCACCAGGGTCTGGAGGCCATCCAGATCCAGGGTGCCCTGCTCCAGGTGCTTGAGGATCCGGCCCGGGGTGCCGACGGCGATGTGGGCACCGAAGCCCAGGGTGGCCGATTGCGGGGCGGTCGGGGTGCCGCCGCACAGGGTCACCAGCTTGACGTTGGGCAGGGTGCGGGCGAGGCGGCGTATCTCGGTGGCCACCTGATCCGCCAGTTCGCGGGTCGGGCAGAGCACCAGGGCCTGTACCTCGAGCCGGTTGACGTCCAGCTTGGCCAGCAGACCCAGGCCGAAGGCGGCTGTCTTGCCGCTGCCGGTTTTCGCCTTGGCGATCAAATCTTTGCCGTCGAGTACTAGGGGCAGGCTCTGGGCCTGGATCGGGGTCATCTGCAGATAGCCCAGGCTGACGAGGTTCTCTTGCAGGGCGGGGGAGAGGGTGAGGCTGCTAAATTCGCTGTTGTTCACAAAAGGACTCTATATCGGAGAAAACGGGCTGCGCCGGGCGCAGGGGCGCACATTGTACCAGAATCCCCCGCCGGATGTGGCGCAAATTTGAGCGACAGTGCGGGTACCTGCCTTCCCGCCCCGGCAGGGGAGTCTGGGCTGCCAGCCGGGCGGGGATCATGCGAATCACAATCCCACGGTCGTGGAAATAGGTTGATGGCGCCGTCATCATTCATTGCAAATAAGATAAACGTTTGTCATTTCGCCTTGATTAAATAAACCGGCCGTAAATTTGACAGGTTGGCTGCGACGCCACTGTGTGAATTTTAAAGGGATGTAATGCTGCTGTGAAAATAGGCCTTTAAAGTGGAGTGGCTTATTATTAAGTTATTGTTTTGTAACAATTTAATTGTTCATTGAGCTACAGTTGGATTTCGGCGAAATTGTTTAATTAATTTAAAAACGTTTGTATTATCCTGCATGCATATTTTTACCGCGGATTGTGATGGCTATCAGATTTTTAAATGTGCAAATGTCTATGATGGCGCCGGTCAAAAATTACAATTCACTCAGGTGCTACAGGTATGGAATACGTTCACTTTGTGCTCGGACTCGTGATGGTCCTGGCTCTGGCGTTGCTGGCAAACCGCCGCAACTGGAAACAGATCAAGCCGCGCTACATCGGTCAACTGCTAGTGGTGGAGCTGGCGCTCGCCTGGTTCATGCTGAACTCCGAAGTGGGTCTGGCCGTCATCGGCGGGTTCGCCGCCGGTTTCACCAAGCTGATGGAGTTTGCCAAGCAGGGGACCGACTTCGTGTTCGGCGGCCTGATGAACGAGGGGGCCTTCTCCTTCTTCCTGATGGTGCTGATGCCCATCGTCTTCATCTCCGTGCTGATCGGCATCCTGCAGTACATCCGCCTGCTGCCCATCGTCATTCGCGGCATCGGCACCGTGCTGGCCAAGATCAACGGCATGGGCAAGCTGGAGTCCTTCAACGCCATCAGCTCCATGATCGTCGGCCAGTCCGAGAACTTCATCGCGCTGAAAAACGTGCTGCCGCACCTGAACGAGAAGCAGATGTACACCCTGGCGGCGACCGCCATGTCCACCGTCTCCATGTCCATCGTCGGCGCCTACATGCAGATGATCGAGCCGCGCTACGTGGTGGCGGCCCTGGTGCTCAACATGTTCAGCACCTTCATCGTGCTGTCGCTGATCAACCCCTACGAGCCGGACAATACCGTGACCGACGCCAAGGCGCTGGCCGAGGGTGACGAGCACCACACCCCGAAGCAGGAGAACTTCTTCGAGATGCTGGGCGAATACATCATGGCCGGTTTCACCGTGGCGGTCATCGTCGGTGCCATGCTGGTGGGCTTCATCGCCCTGATCGCCCTCATCAACTTCCTGTTCGAGGCGGCATTTGGGGTCAACTTCCAGCACGTCATGGGCTACATCTTCTACCCCATCGCCTGGATCCTGGGCATCCCGAGCGGTGAGGCGCTGCAGGCCGGCTCCATCATGGCGACCAAGCTGGTGACCAACGAGTTCGTGGCCATGATGGATCTCGGCAAGATCGCCGCCGAGCTCTCCCCGCGTACCGTCGGCATGCTCTCCATCTTCATGGTGTCGTTCGCCAACTTCAGCTCCATCGGCATCATCGCCGGTGCAGTGAAGGCGCTGAACGAAGAGAAGGGCAACATGGTCTCCCGCTTCGGCCTGAAGCTGGTCTACGGCTCCACCCTGGTGAGCCTGCTCTCCGCCGTCATCGCCGGTGTGATGCTCTAACTCATCCCTCCGCGCTCGCGCTGACAACCCCCTGCCTCGGCAGGGGGTTGTTTTTTGGGCGTCTGGCGGTCTCAGGCCGTCCACAAGGGGCAGGGCCTGGCCCTGTCAGACGGCGTGGGGCAGGGGTCAGAGCTTGCCCCTGACCAGCCACTTGTCCAGCGCATTGGCGAAGCGCTGCTTGTCGGCGGCGTTGAGGGGGGCGGGGCCGCCGGTCTGCACCCCGGCTGAGCGCAGTTCTTCCATGAAGTTGCGCATGCCGAGGCGCGCCTTGATGGTTTCGCGGGTGTAGATCTCGCCGCGGGGGTTGAGCGCCTCGCCCCCGGCATCGATCACCCAGGAGGCGAGGGGGATGTCGCCGGTGATCACCAGATCGCCGGGTTTGACCTGCTGGGCGATGACATGATCCGCCACATCGAACCCCTTCTCCACCTGCTGGGTCTTGATGAAGGGGGAGGGGGGTACCCGCAACCCCTGATTCGCCACTAGGGTGGTGACGACCTGGGCGCGGTGGGCGGCGCGGTAGAGGATCTCCTTGATTGGGAGCGGGCAGGCATCGGCATCAACCCAGATGGGCATGGCATGGTTTCCTGTGTCTGAGGCGAGGCGGCATCTTAGCACGGCCGGTGCGGGGCGGCTGCCCCGGGGCTGAGTCGGGCCCGGCTTTGGTGTAAGCTGGGCCGATGACCATGAGCGAGAAGGACGTGTGGATGGATCGGGTGCCCAGTGACGTGATTTATGGCCTGACCCTGGATGGCAAGGGAGGCATGCAGCCGCTGGCGGCGGGCAGCGAGATTCCGGCAGCCCAGCCCGGCTGGCTGCATCTGGATTACGGCAACCCGGAGGCCGCGCGCTGGCTGCTGCAGACCCCCTTGCTGGGGGAGGCGGCGCGCGAAGCCCTGCTCGGCCAGAGCAACAGGCCCAAGCTGGTGCGGATGGGGGAGACGGTGCTGCTGATCCTGCGGGGCATCAACCACAACAAGGATCACAGACCCGAAGAGATGGTGGCGCTGCGCATCTACATCACGCCGGATCTCATCATCAGCAGTCGCCGCCGTCCGCTGCTCTCCGAGAAGGACGTGTTCGAGCAGTTGACGCTGGGGGGAGGCGCCGACTCCCCCGCCGACTGGCTGGTGGAGATCTGCGATGCCCTGACCGACAGGGCCGGGGAGTTCGTCGAGGAGCTGCACGATCAGATCCTGGATCTGGAGGAGATGGTGCTGATGCGCGATCTGCCCCCCAATGGCCGGCTGGCACGGATCCGCAAGCAGCTCATCATGATCCGCCGCTACCTCTCCCCCCAGCGGGATCTGGTCGCGCGCCTGGCTAACGAGAAGATCAGCTGGCTGGACGAGGACGACAGGCGGCGCCTGCTCGACATCGCCGATCGCCTGCGGCGCTGGCTTGACGATCTGGATGCCGGCGTGGCGCGCACCGCCGTGCTGGCGGACGAGATCAACAACCTGATGGCGGAGGCGACCAACCGCCGCGCCTACCAGATGTCGGTGATGGCGCTGCTGTTCCTGCCCGCCAGCTTCCTGACCGGCCTGTTCGGCATCAACCTGGGGGGCATGCCGGGGGCCGAGAGCCCGACCGCCTTCTGGGTCTTCTGTGGTTCCCTGCTGGCGCTGGCGACCGGACTCGCGGTCTGGCTCAAGCACAGGCGCTGGTGGTAAGGAGTGAACATGACGACATGGGAATCTTTTGGCTGGACCCTGCTGTTGCTGCTGGGTCACACCCTGATCCGCGGCCTCATCCACAAGAGCCTGATGGCCCTTGGCCAGAGCCGGCAGGTGAGCGAGAACCGGGTGATCTATGTGGAGCACGTGTTCCATTTCCTGCTCGGCTGCGCCACCCTGCTGATCCTGGCGGGGGTCTGGGGGCTCGACTTCTCCCGGCTGGTGGTGCTCGCCTCCTCCTTCTTCGCGGTGCTCGGCGTCGCCATGGTGGCCCAGTGGTCGATCCTCTCCAACATCACCGCCAGCATCACCATCTTCTTCGCCTTCCCCTACAAGATCGGCGACCGGATCCGCATCCTGGACAAGGACGATTCCGTCACCGGCGTCATCACCGAGATCGGCCTCTTCTATGTGCGGGTGCGGGATGACAACGGCGATCTGGTCACCTACCCGGCCAACCTGATCCTGCAAAAGCCGGTCAGGCGGCTGGAGGGCAAGGAGGTTGAACCCCTGCAACCGGAATGAAGAAGGCTCCCGCGGGAGCCTTCTGCTGGTCGGGGGCTCAACGCTCGAAGAAGCGGTAGAGGTGTTCGACCTGGATGGGGCAATCGGCCACCAGATGGATGTGGTCGCGAGCCTCCTCGGTGGAGGAGAAGCTCATGGGACACCCCAGGGTATCCGTCATCACGTAGAGATGGCCGTCCTGCCCCCGAAACTCCACGATCCAGCCGGGCGCGATGATGTCGTGCATGATCTCCGCCTCCCTGAACCTGTGCTGCTGGTGAAGCGCACGCAATTCGCTGACTGTCATGACATCCTCCTGTGACTCATGGCGCCACCCTCAAGTCTAGCTCGCAGCCAAGGATGCGCCCCCTTCATCCCGCCTCCCTGGGCGGTTGCAGGGCGATCAGCAGCTCCCCTGCCAGGGGGGCGACGGGACCGGTGACGACCCTGGGCCTGCCCCTGGCATCCAGCACGAACAGGGGGATGGCGCCCGGATTGGCGTCCTGGTACTGGCCCCAGTCAAAGGCGTCGCTCAGCCTGGTGGCCCTGATCTGGCCGCCCCGGCTCAGCAGGCCGCTCAGGCGGGCGAAATTGACGTCGGGGCCGAACAGGTGCTGGCGGGCGCGGAAGGTGGCGCTCTCCCGGTTCGCCTTGCCATGCTGCTCGCTGGAGCGCAGGGAGTGGACCTTCTCCTCCCCGTACAGGTGGGCAAAATGCAGCACGCCGAGGGCGTTGTTGTGGCGGTTGGGGGAGAGGGCGAGCACCGTATTGATGCTGGTGAGGGGCAGGTGCAGCTCGGCGTGCTCCGACTGCGGGTTGCCGAAATAGCAGGGCAGACCGCTCATGCGGGCCAGCTTGCAGTGCTCCCAGGCCGGATCCGAGAGATGGACGGGGATGCCCTGATCCGCCAGCGCCCGGCCTATGGCGCGGGCCACCGAGTTGGCGCCGATCAGCAGCCAGATGTTGGGCGCGCTCTGGCGCATGCCGAGCAGCCGGGCCAGGGGGGTGGCCGTCAGGCTCTGCAACACCACGGTGAAGATGATGACGGCAAACACCAGGGGCACCAGCTTGTCGGCATCCGCGATGCCGGCCTGGTGCAGGCTGATGGCGAAGGAGGCGCTGACCGCCGCCGCCACTATGCCGCGGGGCGCTATCCAGCCGAGCAGGGCCCGCGCCCGCCAGGGCAGGTCCGACCCCCAGGTCGAGACCAGGATGCAGAGCGGGCGGGCGACGAACTGCACCACGCACAGCAGCGCCAGCACCATGGGGCCGAGCTGCCAGAGCTGGGCCAGATCGAGGCGGGCCGCCAGCAGGATGAAGAGGGAGGAGATGAGGATGACGGCAAGGTCCTCCTTGAAGGCGAGCACCTCCTCCAGATCCAGCCCCTCCTGATTGGCGAGCCAGATGCCGAACACGGTCACCGCCAGCAGGCCGGACTCGTGGCTGAGCCAGTCAGACAGGGTGAAGGTGACCAGCACCAGCGCCAGCACACCGAACTTGTGCAGGCTGACCGGCAACCAGTCCTTGCGGATCAGCAGGGTAGTGAGCCAGCCGGCGGCCGCCCCGATGAGCGACCCCACCCCCACCGTCTTGGCCAGCGCCAGCAGGGTGTGGCCGAGCACGTCGCTCTGGCTGCCGAGGCGCACCGCCTCGAACACCAGCACCGCGAACAGGGCGCCGATGGGGTCGATGACGATCCCCTCCCAGCGCAGGATCTTGTCCACCTCCCGCACCGGCCGGATCACGTTGAGCATGGGGGCGACCACGGTGGGGCCGGTGACCACCAGCACGGCGCCGAGCACCATGGCGACCCGCCAGTCCAGCCCGAGCAGGAAGTAGCTGGCGACACCGATGACGGCGAAGCTGGCCAGCATGCCCACCGAACAGAGGTTGCGCACCACCTTGCCGATCCCCTTGAGTTCGGTCAGGTGCAGGGTCAGCGCCCCTTCGAACAGGATGATGGCGACCGAGAGGGAGACCAGGGGAAACAGCAGCTCCCCCAGCAACAGATCCGGGTCGAGCGCGCCCGTGATCGGACCGAGCAGCAGGCCGCTCAGCAGCAGGAACAGGATGGCGGGGACGCGCAGCGACCAGGCGAGCCACTGGGCCAGCAGGGAGATCAAGGCGATCCCGGCGAGGGAGAGTGCAATCATGCCAACCTCGGACAGATGATGGGGTTGGACCTAGTGTAGCGGGGAGGGAGGGCAAATTGACACCCTGTGGGTGGGCCCTCAGCGGACGGTCCCGATCAGATGGGACTCTCTTTGTGGAGCTCGGTGACACAGTCGGTCACCGCCAGCACCAGGGCCGAGCGCACCATCTGATCGAGCCGGTTGAGCTGCATCTGGTAGAGGGGCCAGTCCTCCTCGTTGGCCGGCGGATCCTGCGGCATCATGCTGCCCTGATTGATGCCATGGAGGCGAGCCAGCAGATCCCGGATCGGCTTGTCGCTGAAGCGGTAATCCTTGGGATCGCGCACCAGAAAATCGCGGATCTTCAGGTAGGCCTCGAGATCCTGATAGCGCTCGAGGGAGATGAGGCCGAGGGCGAAGATGAGCTTGAGGCGCACTTCCAGCTGGCCGAGGGGGCCGCTCTGGTTGAGCAGGGGCTCGATGGCGTATTTGACGGCATACTCCTCCTGGCGAAAGGCTCGCCGCATCAGGGAGTCGACCGCCTCTTCCAGGATGGTCACGACCTCGAGAAAGAAGCCGCGGGGGCCGTCCTGCTCGTTCAGTCGCTCCAGTACATCATCTTCCTGGTGTGTGGTCATAGGTCTCTAGGGTCCGGCTGACAGGGGGAGAGTCAGGCTCTTCCCCGGTGTTATCGTATGGGGTGCCTCACTGGCCGGTCTGCGCTGACCGGCGGCGGTGAAGGCACCCCATAGGGTCACTTCAAGTTGTTGTAGCGGGCGACTATGGTGCGCACGACATCGCTGTTTTCATCCAGGCCGGTCACCCTGGCCAGGGCCCGGGCCGGGCCCAGCTCCGCGAGCAGGGACTGGAGCTCCACTGCCTGGGGATCGTCGGCATTGTGGTAGTGCAGCGCCGCCGCGATGCCCTCCTGCAGGTGATCGCTCGGCAGGCCGTACTCCAGGGTGCCGAGCAGCGGCTTCACCAGCCTGTCCCCCGCCGACAGCTTGCGCAGTGGCTGGCGGCCGACCCGGTCGATCTCGTCCACCAGATAGGGGTTGGCGAAGCGGGCCAGGATCTTCTCGATGTAGGCGGCGTGCAGGCGCGGGTCGAAACCGTAGCGCTTCACCAGCACGGCTCCGCTCTCCTCCATGGCGCGGCGCACCTTGCTGCGGATCAGCGGATCCTCGATCGCCTCGCGGATGGTGCCATAGCCCCTGAGCTTGCCGAGGTAGGCGGTGACGATGTGGCCGGTATTGAGGGTGAACAGCTTGCGCTCGACGAAGGCCATCAGGTTGTCGGTGGGCTCCATGCCCGCCACCTGGGGCAGCTCCCCCTTGAACTGGGTCTGGTCGACGATCCACTCGCTGAAACTCTCCACCGTCACTTCCAGGGGATCGTCGTTCGCCGCCGCCGGCGGGACTATGCGATCCACCGCCGAGTCGACGAAGCCGACACAGTTTTCGAGGGTGGCATGATACGCGACCGGCAGATACTTGAGTACCTCCTGCTTGAGGTGGCTGGTGCCGCGCACCATGTTCTCGCAGGCGATGACGTTGAGCGGGGTCAGGTTGCCGGCATCGAAGCGGGCCTGCAGCCCCTTGGCCAGGGTGCTGGCAATCTTGTCCAGGATGTTGGGGCCGACCGCGGTGGTCACCAGATCGGCGGTGATGATGCGGGCGATCACCTCGTGGCCGGCGGAACTGACCGCCGCCACGTTGCGCACCACGTCCAGCTTCTGATCCGTGCCCACCACGTGCACCTTGTACTCCTGGCGGTGGTTGAGCTGATCGATCAGGGTCTCGTTGACGTCGGCGAAGGTGACCTGGTGGCTGGCGTCCGCCAGCAGTTTGCCGATGAAGCCACGACCTATGTTGCCGGCACCAAAATGCAATGTTTTCATGATATTAACCTCTATAACCAAAGACGATGACGGATGATCAGGCAGCCTGTTCGGCGCCCAGCAAGTCCAGGAACTCCTGAGGATCCTGGGTACTGGCCAGGCGGTCGACGAGACCGGGTTCGTCCAGTGCATTGGTCAGGCGGGTTATGACCTGAATGTGTTCATCGTTGCGGGCGGCGATGCCGATGACCAGGCGCGCCACCTCGTCGGCGGACTCGCCGAAGGCGACCCCGGCCGGGTACTGGCAGATGACGATGCCGGTGCGCTTGACGTGCTCCTTGGCGGCTATGGTGCCGTGGGGCACGGCGATGGACTCGCCGAGGTAGGTGGAGACCAGCTTCTCCCGCTCCAGCATGGCGTCGACATAGTCCGGTGCCACGTAGCCGCGCTCGGCCAGCAACCTGCCGGCGGCCAGGATGGCGGCCTCCTTGTTGTCGGCCTTGAGGCCCAGATGCACGTCCTGCAGGCTCAGGGTGAAGACCTCGCTGGCTTGCGGCTCGTAGCTGTCGTCGTTGGCCGCCACCAGCAGCTGCGGGTTGGCCACGTCGTCGTTGGCCGCGTTGGCCAGGGTGAGGTTCTGCACCAACTCCTGATAGAGGGCATTGTCGAGGAAGTTGGAGAGGGAGATGTGACGGGCGTGCGGCGCGTGGCGACGGGCACGGTCGGTCAGATCCTTGTGGGTGATGACCAGATCCACCTGATCGTCCAGGTTGTTGATGGCACGGTTGGTGACGCTGATGTCGAGGCCGGCGGCCTGCACCCGCTTGCGCAGCATGCCGGCACCCATGGCGCTGGAACCCATGCCCGCATCGCAGGCAACGACGATGTTGCGCACCGCAGTGAGCTCGGCACCCGGCTTCTTGGCCGCGGTGGTCTCGGGCTTGGCACCCTTCATGGCCTTCATCTTGCGGGTGGCTTCACCCAGGGCATCGGCCTCGTCGGCTTCCGGCTGCTGGGCACGGACGAACACGGCGGCGACCAGGAAGGAGACGGTGGCGGCGGCGATGATGGAGAGCAGCACCCCGATCAGGGAGGCTTTCGGCGTCATCAGCAACACGGCGAAGATGGAGCCCGGCGAGGCGGGGGAGACCAGGCCTGCGTTGAACAGGGTCAGGGTGAAGACCCCGGTCATGCCGCCGGCGATCACCGCCAGGATGAGGCGCGGGTTCATCAGCACGTAGGGGAAGTAGATCTCGTGGATGCCGCCGAAGAAGTGGATGATGGAGGCTCCGGCAGCGGACTGCTTGGCGGCACCGCGACCGAACACCATGTAGGCCAGCAGCACGCCGAGGCCCGGGCCCGGGTTGGCTTCAATCAGGAAGAAGATGGAGCGGCCCTGTTCGGTGGCCTGCTGGATGCCCAGCGGCGAGAAGATGCCGTGGTTGATGGCGTTGTTCAGGAACAGGATCTTGGCCGGCTCGACGAAGATGGAGGTGAGCGGCAGCAGGCCGTGGGCGACCAGGAAGTCGACGCCGCCGGCCAGGGCACCGGAGAGCACCTTGACGAAGGGACCGATCACGAAGAAGGCGAGGATGGCGAGCAACATACCGATGATGCCGGCGGAGAAGTTGTTCACCAGCATCTCGAAGCCGCTCTTGACGCGACCCTCCATCGCCTTGTCGAAGCGCTTGATGGCCCAGCCACCGAGCGGGCCGACCATCATGGCGCCCATGAACATGGGGATGTCGGTCCCCACGATGACGCCCATGGTGGTGATGGCACCGACCACGGCACCCCGGTCACCCCCGATCAGCTTGCCGCCGGTATAGCCGATGAGCAGGGGCAGCAGGTAGGTGATCATGGGGCCGACCAGCTTGGCCAGCGTCTCGTTCGGCAGCCAGCCGGTGGGGATGAAGAGGGCGGTGATGAAGCCCCAGGCGATGAAGGCGCCTATGTTGGGCATGACCATATTGGACAGGAAGCGTCCAAAATTCTGTATCTTGACTTTGGTATCCGGTGATAACATGTCGGGACCCCGTTTTAAGCCTGTGTGATTAAGGGTGGTAGTGGGGATGGTCGGTTTTGCAGAACCCCATCCCTGTCGTCTAAGCAACTTCAATCTACCAGCTTGTAATCAAATTAGGCTGAAAACGGGGGGTATTGTGACCCGCGTCTCAAATACCCCGACCTCCCCCCTCCATACACAGTGACGTCGATCACAATCATTCGCCGTATTTCGGTTACATTTCGATCTCCTCGCCTTTTCTCTCCGATTTTTTGTGATTTGAATCCCGTTTTGTTGTTTGCGCAAACCATGTGTCAACGTGATTCTCGTCACATAATGATAATTTGTACTCGATTGAAGCATGGCTTGTGTCATCCAATTGACAAGCTGCAACGATTGATCAGGCTCCATCACCCATTATTTATCGATGAATCAGTGATTCTGTAACCCACTTTCAGTTTTCGCCGCCGGGGGATCGCCTCCGGCATGACTCCTCCTGTTTCCTTCCTCTGCGCTTCCCGACGCTTCCCGACGCTTCCCGTGGCTGCCATTCCCTTCCTGGCGGCATGGCAAAATGGGCGTTCGGCTGCGCCTTCCATCCCGGTGCGGTCCGCCTCTGCGGCGCGCCCATGAAAAAGCCCGCGGGAAGCGGGCTTTTTCGGGACAAGGCTGGCTGCGGGTTTATTCCGCCTTGGGTGCCTCGGCGGTCGGCGCCGCCTCTGCTTCGCTGGCCGGTGCCACCGGCGCCGGGCCCGGCACCAGATCCACCGCCGGCTTGGCGATGAGGGAGCGGGTCTCTTCCACTGCCTCGGTCAGCTTCACCTCGATGATCTGGCCGAGCTCGTAGACCACCTCGGTCTTGTCCAGATAGACGCGGCCGTTGTCCCAGTTGCACTCCAGCCTGTCCTTGTTGTCCAGGATATGGCGGGCGGGCATGAAGACCACGGCGCCGTTC
The DNA here is from genome assembly GCF_019048705.1 of Aeromonas sp. FDAARGOS 1409. NCBI lineage: Bacteria > Pseudomonadati > Pseudomonadota > Gammaproteobacteria > Aeromonadales > Aeromonadaceae > Aeromonas > Aeromonas sp. FDAARGOS 1409. The sequence continues at coordinate 911,928 of NZ_CP077395.1, read as the reverse complement.
TCCTGCAGGCGCAGCTTGAGGCCGGCGCGCATCACGTCGATGATCTCGGCGTTGAACACCTTGTCGGTGCCCGCATCGGCCTTGAGGTAGCGGACATAGAGCCAGTCGCCGATGTCGCGCTCCACCATGCGGTGCAGGCGGCGGCAGGCGGTCAGGTGCTCGGTCAGCTCCAGGCTTGGGCGTTCACCCGGGGTCTTGCCGGCGATGACGGCCTTGAGCAGGCGATGGTTGACCATGTCGCCGTATTTGCGAATGGGGGAGGTCCAGGTGGCGTAGGCGTCCAGCCCCAGGCCGTAGTGGGCACCGGGCTCGGCAGACATCAGCGCATAGCTCTGGAAGCGGCGGATCTTGCCATCCAGCCAGCGGGTGTCCAGGCCGTCGATCCAGCGGCGCAGGGCGCAGAAGCCGGAGAGGCTGGCGATCTCTTCCTTCTCGAACGGCGCCTCTGCGGTCTTCAGCAGCTCGATGGCGCCGTCCAGGGACTCCTCGTCGAAGCCGGTGTGGACGTTGAAGATGCCGTAGCCCACCTGCTTGCCGAGCACGCGGCCGGCGCAGATGTTGGCGGCGATCATCGACTCTTCCACCATGCGGTTCGCGATGCGGCGCGGCTCCACGTGGATCGCCAGCACCTCGCCGTCCTGACCCAGCTCGAAGTCGTAGTCGGGTCTGTCCGGGAACACCAGGGCGTGCTCGGTGCGCCACTTGATGCGCGCCTCCGTCATCGCCTTCATCAGGGGCAGCTGGGCCAGCACACCTGCGTCGATGGCCAGCTCCTTGCCGTGTTCGGCCCAGTCGGAGACGTCGTCATAGCTGAGACGGGCGTGGGAGACGATGCGGGCGGCGAAGAACTCGGTCTCCTCCAGCAGCAGGCCGTCCTCGGCGATGAGCAGACGGGCGCACAGGGTGTTGCGCTCCTCGCCCTCCTTCAGGGAGCAGAGCTCGTCGGAGAGGGTGCGCGGGATCATGGGCACGTTGCGCCCCGGCATGTAGACGGTGAAGGCGCGCTGGGCGGCCTCCTTGTCCAGCTCGCTGCCTTCGGCCACGTAAGCAGTCGGGTCGGCGATGGCCACCAGCAGCTCCCAGCCGTTCTCCAGCTTGGTGATGGCCAGGGCATCGTCCATGTCCTTGGTCTTGGCGCCGTCGATGGTGAAGAAGGGGACCTGGGTCAGATCGCGGCGAGGCAGCTCTTCCTCTTCGATCACCTTCCACTCCGGCAGGTCGGCCGGTTCAATCTGGGCCAGGTTGTGGCGCGCCAGCACTACCCACCAGGGCACGTTGTGATCTTCCTGGGTGGCGATGAGCTGGGTGATCTCGGCGGAGAAGTTGCCATCCACCAGGGCGTGGCGCTTGAGGGTGGCGACCACCCAGTCCCCTTCCTTGAAGGACTTCTCGTCCAGACCCTTCTTGGCGCGGGCCTTGATGGCGTCCTTGATGAGGGGGTGGTCCGGCACCACGTTGAGGCGGTCGCGGAACATCTTCACGCGGCCGACGAAGCGGGTCACCGCCTGCTCCAGCAGGGCATCGGGCTCGGCCACTTCCTTCTCTTTTTCGGTACGGATCAGGGCGCTCACCCGGTCGCCGTGCATCACCTTCTTCATGTAGGGAGGCGGCACGAAATAGCTGGTCTTCTCATCGACCTCCAGGAAGCCGAAGCCCCGATCGGAGGCGCGGATCACACCCTCTTTCTTGGGGATGTTTTCGCGGATTTGTTGCTTGAGCTGGGCCAGCAGCGGATTGTCTTGGAACATAAATGGGGAACCTGAGTGGAGACCTGATGGTTAATCGCCCAGCACTATACGTTTTTACCCCTCCAAAGCCAAGGTGAATGGCCCCCTCAGCGCGGTTGCAGTGCCCGGCGCCCCTGCTGGATCAGGCGTAGGGAGATCTGCTTGTGCAGCCCCCGTTCCAGCACCCAGCGGTGCCAGTAGAGTCGCTCTATCAGGTGGTGCTCCGGGCTGAGATCGAGCAGGCTGCCCTCGGCCAGCTGGCGGCGGATCTGCAGCTCCGGGATGAGGCAACAGGCCAGCCCCTGCTCGGCCATGGCGACGAAGGCCTCGGAGGATCGCACCGTGTGGCAGGGGTAGCCGCCGGGGGCGAGGGCAAAGTGACGGGCCATGAAGCTCACATGCATGTCGTCCCGTTGATCGAAGGCCACCGCCGGCGCCTTGGCGAGCGCCTCCGGGGTCAGGCCGCGGGGAAAGTGGCGGGCGATGAAGGCGGGGCTGGCGGTGAGCAGATAACGCATCTCGCCGAGCTCGTCGACGCAGCAGCCAGCCAGGGGCTGGGGTTGCAGGCTGACGGCGCCGAACGCCTGCCCCTCGCGCACCCGGTCCAGGGTGCGGCTCTCGTCGTCCACCAGCAGGTTCAGCTCTATGGGGTGCTGCTCCAGCAGCGGCGCCAGGGCGGGCAGGAACCAGGTGGCCAGGCTGTCGGCGTTGACGGCGATGCTGACCCGGATCGGCGCCTGGGGCTCGGCGGGGGAGAGCTCGCCTGCCAGCTCCAGCTCCAGCTGGCGCACCTGGCGGTAGTGGGCCAGCAGCTTCTGGCCGAGCGCGGTGGCCTGCAGCGGCTGGCTGCGGATGAGCAGCGGCTCGGCAAACTGCTGCTCCAGCTGCTTGATGCGCTGGGAGATGGCGGACTGGGTGAGGTGCAGGCGCTGGGCGGCCCGCTCGAAGTTCTGCTCTTCCATCACCGCATCCAGCGCCAGCAGCAGCTTGTAGTCCAACGCCTTCATCAGCATTCCTTATGAACAAGGGGATTGAGCAAGAATGCTACTGGAGCGGCGGCGGGAGGACAACCCGGCCGCGGATCGGGTGGTGGCCACCCCAGCAGGCAAGCGTCATCTATTGGTGTCTGGTAACGAGGGAACAAGTCGTTGCGAAGGATACTGGTGCAATGTGTGAGGGGGATGATGCAGTGCGTGCCGACATGGCAAAGTGTGAGCCGCCGTTGATAGCAGATGGTACGCGAATGTGGCGGCCTGGCGTTGGCGGACAAGCTGGCACGGGTGAGCGGTGCTGCAGGTAAAGGTCGCATCCATAGACAGCTTGAACGGAGAGTAAAGAAGTGTCTGCTTGTCCCGCCAAGATGAAGCAACCCGCTTGCTTGTGTGTGTCCAGAACGGGATGACGACCACTGGCCCAACGGTCTGAGGGAGACCCTGAAACATAGGCAGTCTCCGAGGCTGTGCGGCTTTAAGGCTCCCTCAGGCGCGACTCACATCATGGATGGGGCAGGGCTGCCCAGCGAAGTCGGGGTAGATTCGAGCACCCTGCCTTGTCAGTGTCATCATCAATCTGGCCGTACGGTGTTCAGAGTGACCAGAGATTTTATATGCCTCTGCCGGATCAGTTCTGGGCGAACTCGAAGGCCTTGATCACCTGCTTGACCCCGCTGACGTGGCGTGCGATCTCCACGGCCTGTTCCCCCTCCTGACGGGTCACCAGACCGATCAGGAACACCTCGCTGTTCTCTGTGACGACCTTGACCTTGGTGCTGTCGAAGTTCTTGGTCCCCAGCATGTCGGCCCGCACCTTGGAGGTGATCCAGGTGTCGTTGCTGCGCACCCCTATGCTGACCGGCTTGCCGAGACGCAGCTCGTTATAGACGTGGCGTACTCCTTCGATGCGGGCCACTATCTTGCCCGCCTCCTGCTTGTAAGCGTCAGAGGGTGTCTGGCCGACCAGCAGAACGCGGCCATTGTTGCTGTAGACGCTGATCTTGCTGGCCGCGCTCAGGGGCTTGTTGTCGGCCAGCAGATTGGCCGCCTTCAGCTCAATGGTCTGATCGTCCCACTGGGCGCCCAGGGTGCGACGATCCCCGGTCGCCTTGGCGGTACCGGCTGCACCGCCGACCACCACGGCTGCGCAGCCTTGCAGCAGCAGGGCGCCGGTCAGAAGGACAAATGCGAGAATGGGCTTCTTCATGGTTTCAGTCTTCCTGTTGCGGGAAAAGAGTCTGGTCGATGAGATCACACAGGCAGTGCAGGGTCAACAGATTCACTTCCAGAATGCGAGGGCGGCGGGCGGACGGCACGCGGATCTCCACGTCATTGGGTCCGAGCAGACCGGCGATCTCTCCCCCGTCTCCGCCACCCAGCACTATGATGGTCATGTCGCGGGAGAGGGCGGCCTCGGCGGCCTTGATCAGGCTGCGGCTGTTGCCCGTGGTGGTGATGACCACCAGGATGTCGCCGGGCTGACCCAGGGCCCGGATCTGCTTGGCATACACCTCTTCGAAACCGTGATCGGTGGCGATGGCGCTGATGGTGGCCATGTCGGGGGTCAGGGCCAGTCCGGGCAGAGAGGGGCGGGGCGTCTCATAGCAGTTGACCAGCTCGGAGATGAACAGCTGTGCCAGCGCGGAGGAGGGGCCATTGCCGCACGCCATCACCTTGTGGCCGTTGAGCAGGCAGATGGTCAGCATCTGTGCCGCCGTGTGAATGGCGTCCGGCAGCGCCTCTGCGGCGGCGATCTTGGTCTGGATGCTCTCGGTGTAATTCTCTTTGATGGGGTCTGTCATGGAGTCCTCTTAAAACGCGTTCTGGATCCAGTCCGGCTGGTCACCCTCGAACGCGATCACATCGAATCGACAGGCCTGGCCGGCCTCGTTGATGGCATGTTGCTTGAAATAGTGGCGTGCGGCCAGCACGATCTTGTGCTGCTTGCGCCGGGTGACCGAGCTGGCGGCTCCGCCATGGCTGGCTTGAGCGCGATATCTGACCTCGACGAACACCAGGGTCTCCCCCTGGCGCATGACGAGGTCGATTTCACCACCGCGGCAGCGGTAGTTGCGGGTCACGGGTTGCAGGCCACGGGCCTGCAACCAGCGTTCCGCTACTTGCTCAAAGTGCTGTCCCTTGTTCGTCGCCGCCGATGGCAACAGGTTCAACCACTGCTGGTGCAGTTGTGCCAGTAGCCTCTTCATGGGTCGCGTCCTCCAGCTGGGGCACCGCGCTGTCGCTGACCAGCTGGCCATTCTGGTAGGTGGCCCAGTCCAGCATGCGCACTATGTTGCCCTGAGGATCCACGCTCAGCTGACCGCTCATGCCAGGTTGCTGCATGGCGTTCAGCTTGCGCATCTGCTGCAGGTTGCCAGCCAGGCCGACGGCATCGTAGCCGAGGGCGAACAGGCGCAGCAGGTCCCCCTGGGTTTGCGGCCAGAGCAGGGCAATCTGTTCACGTTGCTTCTCATAGCCGCCCAGCAACAGCGGCATCTCGGAGATGTGCATGCCGTTGAGCTCGGAGGCGACCTCGGTCGCGCCGCTGTCATAGCCGCGCGCGCTGCTGTAGATGGGCAGGCTGCCCATGGGATTGACCGAGATGTCCACATAGGGCTTGATCATCCGGGTTTCCAGGCTGTTGGCCACCACGTAGACGGCGTCTATGCTGCGCGGCGTCGCATCGGACAGCTGGACTATCTCCCCGGCACGGGCGGTGGAACGGCCGCTCAGGGCGTTCTTGACCATGCCCTGCACCTCGTTGCGCGCGCCGAAGGTGGCAACCACGGGTTTCTCCTGGCTGACGCCGGCCCAGGCCTGCTCGAACGCCTTGATACTGCTGTAGCCGATCCGGCCTTGTGCGGCGATCAACAGCGGCTTGCGATAGCCCTGCCCATAGAGATACTGCGCGGCCTGGCTCGCATCGGCGGCGGCGGAGAGGGAGAAATAGAAGGTGTTGTCGTTGACGATGGGCTTGTCCAGCTCGTTCAGCGCCAGCACGGGCACGGTCGGGTTGGACTTGAGCAGATCCTCGACCTGATCCTTGAGCAGCGGGCCTATGATCATGTTGGCCCCTTCCTGGATCGCCTGCTTGTAGAGATCCCCCATCGCCTTGCCCTGGGTGTCGTAGAAGTTCAGGGTGAACTGCCCCTGATTCTCCTTGTAGGACATCAGCATGCCGTTGCGGATGGCGGCGCCCTGGGCTTCCAGATTGCCGGAGAGGGGCAGGAAGACGGCGACCTGCTGCAGGGGGCCTGCATCCGTGGTGGCGAGATCACCCAGGCCGGCCGGCATGTCGCTCTGGGCCGGATGGTTCGGGAAGGCTTGCTTCCAGCCGGCGAGCTGGCGGGCAAGCTGGCTCGGCTGGGCGCCGAATTCGTTCACCAGGGCGGCCAGTCGCAGCCAGCCGGTGGTGACGTCGGGGGCAGGCGCCTCTTCCAGAGCCTGCAGGGTGGAGGGAGTCATGCTCTTGAGCAGGGACCAGATCTGCTGATGGTTGGTGGCCAGTTCATTCTTGGCCAGGTAGGGCTCCAGCAGGATCAGCGACTTGGCGGCACCGAACTTGTTGTTGATGTCCAGTTGCAGCACCACGCGCTGGCGGTACCAGTCCTTCTGGGTATCGGCATCCAGCGCCACCTCGGGTTTGCCCTCCAGCAGGATCAGCGCCTGGTTGGCGTTGCCCTGGGCGAGCAGCAGGTGCGCCTGCAGCAGCTGCAGTTGCGCCTGCTGCTCCGGGCTCTGGGCCTGCTTCTGCAACTGCTGGTACAGGGCGGCAGCCGGCTTGGCCTGGCCGAGGGCCAGGTAGCTGCGCGCAGCCATCACCTGCCAGACGAAGGCTTCCGCCGGCTTGGCGGGATCCACCTGCTCCAGATACCACTGGGCATTCTTGGTCAGATCCGAGAAGGCCGACGGCATGCCGGGCTGTCCGGAAGGTTGATTGGGCTCCGACGCACAGGCGGCAAGCAGGACTGCCGCGAGTAGGATGCCGAAGAGTCGTGATACACTTAGCTGCTTTGTAACCCGGTTCAAGTTCATTCCCCGACCAGTGTTGAAATTCTCCATAGTGTAAACGGGCCAATATGGCGACACAATTGTCGGGACGCTCGGAGATCCCATGAGTGACATCCCAACCCTGTATATAGTCCCCACCCCCATCGGCAATCTGGCGGATATCACCCAGCGAGCATTGGACACTCTGCGCCGCGTCGATCTGGTGGCCGCCGAGGATACCCGGCATACCGGCATCCTGCTCGGCCACTACCAGATCTCGGTGCCGACCTTCGCCCTGCACGATCACAACGAGCAGCAGAAGGCGGACGTGCTGATCGGCCGGATCAAGGAGGGCAAGAGCGTGGCCCTGGTCTCCGATGCGGGCACGCCCCTCATCAGCGACCCCGGTTATCATCTGGTCACCCGTTGTCGCGAGGCCGGGGTCAAGGTGGTGCCGCTGCCCGGCCCCTGCGCCGCCATCACGGCGCTCTCGGCGGCCGGCCTGCCCACCGACCGCTTCGCCTTCGAGGGTTTTCTGCCCGCCAAGGCCAAGGGGCGCGACGATCGCCTGCAGGCGGTGATCGAGGACACCCGCTCCCTGGTGTTCTACGAATCCCCGCGCCGGGTGCAGGAGACGGTGGAGGCCATAGCCCGTATCCTGGGGGAGCGCCAGGTGGTGGTGTGCCGCGAGCTGACCAAGACCTTCGAGTCCATTCACGGGCTGCCCGCCTCCGAGATGCTGGCCTGGCTCGGGGAAGACGAGAACCGCTGCCGCGGCGAGATCGTGCTGGTGGTGGCGGGGGCCAGAAAGGAAGAAGAGGAGCTGCCGGCGGAGGCGATCCGCACCCTGGGGCTGCTGGTGGCCGAGCTGCCGCTCAAGAAGGCGGCGGCCCTCACCGCCGAGATCCACGGGGTGAAGAAGAATGCCCTCTACAAGTACGGTCTCGAGCATCATTAATTGCCGTAATCGGGAATTGCCGGTTTACCCCGTCCGCTTCACGAGGCTATAATCCGCGCCTCGGAGTTGGCTGGGCAATCGCTGCTTCGTCGTTGTGTCCCTCGGGACAGACGGGCGGAGGGGAGGAAAGTCCGGGCTTCACAGGGCAGGGTGCCAGGTAACGCCTGGGGGGCGCGAGCCTACGACCAGTGCAACAGAGAGCAGACCGCCGATGGCCCGCAAGGGATCAGGTAAGGGTGAAAGGGTGCGGTAAGAGCGCACCGCGCGACTGGCAACAGTTCGTGGCACGGTAAACTCCACCCGAAGCAAGACCAAATAGGCCCCTATTGGCGCGGCCCGCGTTGGGGGCGGGTAGGTTGCTTGAGCCAGCGAGCGATTGCTGGCCTAGAGGAATGATTGCTACCCGGGGCAACCCGGTACAGAACCCGGCTTACAGGCCGACTCCGACCTACTTCAGGTAAGCGATTACCTAAAAATCCCGGCACCCCTGGTGCCGGGATTTTTATTTTCCGGCTTGCCATGCCCCCGCGTGGCGCCTTTTGGGGTTTTGTAATAAAGTTCTCGCCCGTTTCGGTCGCTCTGTATCGGCTGGACTATTGGTATCGATCGCGCGGCCGGCCTGATGAGAGTCGCCATATGGCAGCAGGACGAGATGAAAATGGCAAAGGTGGATTTGTAATGTCATCAAGCGGCGTAATGCTCACACCTTCCCGGTTGCTCTGTGCCGAGCGTGGCAGAGCCCTTCCTCAATATGACTTGCTGGGGGTTGAACGCGCCAATCAGGCGCGCCTCAAGCAGCTCAACGCCCAGCTAGGCTCTTTTTCCCAGCAGGTATCGGGCTGCATGGCCCAGTTGTTCAATGCGGCGGACTGCGACCTGGCTTACCGGGATTTTTCCTCCGCGCTCCCGCAGGAAGGGGACGAGCCGCTGATCTGGGTCGAGGCCCGCACCCCGCTGGATGCCCAGCGCGTTGCCTACTTCTCCATTGCTCCCGCCGTCATCTATCGGCTCGCCGTGCTGTTTTTCGGGGGCTCTCTGCAACACGAGGGAAACCCGGTCATCCATGGCAGGGGATTGACCGACACCGAGCAGCGGTTGCTGCTGCGGCTCTGCCAGTATCAGGTGGAGATCTGGTCCGCCTGCCAGGGCCAGGGAGACCTCGCCTGGCAGCTCACCCTGACTACCCGGGATGCGGTGCCGGCGAGCCGGCTCTGGGTGGCGCAGGCCGGCATGCTGGCAGGGGGCAGTCAGCATGACTGGCAGTTCTGGCTGGCTCCCCCCGAGGAGGCCCTCAGCATCGGCGGTCAGACCGTGCAGCAGGCACAGCTGGAGCAGGCCCTGGTCCAGGTGCCGGTGCGGCTGCGGGTGGTCATGGGCCAGATGTCCATGACCCTGGCCGATCTGGAGTGCCTCAAGGTGGGAGACGTGCTCTCGCTGGATTTACCCGAGGTGGTGCCGGCCCTGATCGGCCACCGCCCCTGTTTCAATGGACGCATTGCCGAGCATAAAGGCAGCCTGGTGTATCAGGTCGCAACGGTGGTAGAGGAGTAGTCGAATCGTGAACGAGCACAACATGAATGACCCGCTGGATCTGGATGGCCTGGATCAGCTGTTTGGGGACGACATCAGCATGCCGAGTGCGGCCGACTACATGGCGCCCACCAGCAGCACCAAGCAGCGGGATCTCTCCTTCTTTCACCATATCCCGGTCAAGGTGACCCTGGAAGTGGCCAGCACCGAGGTGGCCCTGGGCGAACTGATGAAGGTGGAAGAGGGGGCCGTCATCGAGCTGGACAAGCTGGCCGGCGAGCCGCTGGATGTGCGGGTCAATGGCCGTCTGCTGGCCAGGGGTGAAGTGGTGGTGGTGAATGGCAAGTACGGCCTGCGTCTGGTGGACGTGGTCGACACCAAGCTGCTGGGCGGCATGAACGACTGATGCGGTATCTGCCGGTAGCCCTGCTGCTGTTCGCGTTGCCGAGCTGGGGCGCGGACATGACGTTGTTCTCGGTCTCCCCAAGCGAGACCGGGGGCGAGGATTACAGCATCAAGCTGCAGATCCTCTTCTTCATGACCCTGCTGGGTCTGTTGCCGACCCTGCTGCTGATGATGACCAGCTTCACCCGCATCATCATAGTGCTGGCCATACTGCGCCAGGCCCTGGGGTTGCAGCAGAGCCCCCCCAACCGGGTGCTGATCGGCATCAGCCTGATCCTGACCCTGGTGATCATGAGGCCGGTCTGGACCGAGATGTACCAGCACGCCTTCGTGCCTTACGACCAGAACGAGATCACCCTGACGGAGGGGTTGACCCGGGCCGAGAAACCGCTGCGCCAGTTCATGCTGGCCCAGACCCGGGAGCCGGATCTGGAGCAGATGCTGCGCATCTCAGGGGAGCCGACCACCCTCAGCAAGGCCGAGGTCCCGTTCGGTGTCTTGCTGCCGGCCTTCGTGCTGAGCGAGCTGAACACCGCCTTCCAGATAGGCTTCATGCTGTTCATCCCCTTCCTGGTCATCGATTTGGTGGTCGCCAGCGTGCTGATGGCCATGGGGATGATGATGCTCTCGCCCCTCATCATCTCGTTGCCGTTCAAGCTGATGGTGTTCGTGCTGGTGGACGGCTGGTCCATGACGGTCGGGACCCTGGCCGCCAGTTTCGGTGGCGGAGGCTGACGTGACGCCCGAGCAGAGTGTGGCCCTGGTGGGGGGCGCCGTGAATCTGGTGGTCATCATGGTGTCCGTGCTGATCGTGCCCGGCCTCATCGTCGGGCTGGTGGTCAGCATCTTCCAGGCGGCGACCCAGATCCAGGAGCAGACCCTGAGCTTCCTGCCCCGCTTCATCGTGACCCTGCTGACGCTCATCTTCACGGGCAACTGGCTGCTGTCGCAGATCACCACCCTGTTCGCCGACCTGTTCCAGAAGATCCCCGGGCTCATCGGATGAACTCCCTGCTGTCGTTCAGTGCGGCCGAGCTGACCGCCTGGCTGGGACAGTGGTGGTGGCCCTTCATTCGCATCGCGGCCGCCTTCTGGGTGATGCCTGTCTTCGGTGACGGCCGGGTGCCGGCACAGGTGCGCATTTTTCTGGCCTTCATCATCAGCCTGCTGATCGCCCCCATGTTGAAGGGGATGCCAGTGCTGGATCCCCTCAGCGTCGGCATGATGGTGCTGACCCTGGAGCAGTTGCTGTTCGGCCTGCTGTTCGGGCTCTGCATCCAGATGCTGTTCATGGTGATGACCATGGCGGGCCAGATCCTCTCCATGCAGATGGGGTTGGCGATGGCGGTGATGAACGACCCCTCCAACGGGGACACGGCCCCCATCGTCAGCCAGATCATGCTGATCTTCTGCTCCCTGCTGTTCCTCGGCCTCAACGGTCATCTGGTGACCCTGGACGTGCTGGTGCAGAGCCTGCGCGCCTGGCCACCGGGTACCTCGCTCTATGCCCTTGACCTGAAAGGGGTCATCGGGCTCTTTGGCTGGAGCATAGGGGCGGCCCTCATCCTGACCCTGCCCGCCGTGGTCGCCATGCTGATGGTCAACCTCACCTTCGGGGTGCTGAACCGCACGGCCCCCTCCCTGAACATCTTCTCCCTGGGCTTCCCCATGACCCTGCTGCTGGGGCTGCTCACCATGGCCATCTCCATCAGCGGGGTACCGGCCCGCTATCTGGATCTGGTCGGCCACGTGCTGGCCCAGCTCAGGGCGCTGACGCCCCCATGAGCCAGCACAGCGCCCAGGACAAAACCGAAGAGGCCTCTTCCCAGAAACGGCGCAAGGCGAGGGAAGAGGGCCAGATAGCGCGTTCCAGGGAGCTGAGCTCCGCCGGCCTGCTGCTCATCGGCGGCCTGGCCATGCAGTGGATGGTGCCAAGTTTCGGCCTCTTCTTCGCCGAGCTGATGAAGCAGCCCCAGCGCTTCAACTGGCAGGGGGCGCGGGATCCCCAGATGATGATCCAGTGGACCGCCGATGCCTTGGTCGGCATGTTGTGGGTGCTGCTGCCGCTGTTCGGCCTGCTCGCCCTGCTGCTGGTCCTGCTCGGCGCCGTCCCCGGCGGCATGGTGCTGGTCTGGAAGAAGCTGATGCCAAGCGGGGAGAAGCTCAACCCGCTCAAGGGGCTCAAGCGGATGTTCTCGACCCACAGCCTGATGGAGTTGCTGAAGTCTCTGCTCAAGGTGCTGTTGATCGGCGGCACCCTGGCCCTGATGCTCCAGCACCAGTGGCCCACCCTGATGATGATGAACCGCATGCCGCCCCAGGCGGCCATGGAGCAGGCGCTACGCATCCTCTCCCAGGCATTTATCTTGCTAGGCAGTGTGCAGATGCTGATCGCCGTGCTGGATGTGCCCTATCAGCGCTGGTCTCTGAACAAGCAGTTGAAGATGACCAAGCAGGAGGTCAAGGACGAGCACAAGAACACCGAGGGCCGCCCGGAGATCAAGGCCAGGATCCGGCAGGTGCAGGGCATGCTGGCGCGGGCCCGCATCGAGCAGCGGGTGCCGCAGGCCGACGTCATCATAGTGAACCCGACCCATTACGCGGTGGCCATCAAGTACGATCCCGAGCGGGCCAACGCCCCCTATGTGATCGCCAAGGGGGTGGACGGCATGGCGGAGCGGATCCGCGAGGTGGCCAGGCAGCACGACAAGATGGTGATGAGCCTGCCCGAGCTGACCCGGGCCATCTATTACTCCACCCGGGTGGATCAGGAAGTGCCGGCGGGTCTCTACACCGCGGTCGCCTTTGTATTGAACCATGTATTGCAGCTACGGGCCTATGAGGCTGGCAAGGGCAGGAAACCCAACCCCCTTGCTCCCTTGCACGTGCCGCCCGAGTTACGTCAACCTGAGAGGTAAGTTGTGAACTGGCGTGTATTGACCCAATCCTATACAGCTATCCCCATGATGCTGCTGGCCATCCTGGCGATGATGATACTGCCTCTGCCCGGCTGGCTGCTGGATGCCCTGTTCACCTTCAACATAGTGCTGGCGGTGCTGGTGCTGCTGGTCTCGGTCTCGGCGCGCCGACCGCTCGACTTCTCCGTGTTCCCGACCGTGCTGCTGGTCGCCACCCTGATGCGGTTGTCCCTCAACGTCGCCTCCACCCGGGTGGTGCTGCTGCACGGTCACGAGGGGCATGAGGCTGCCGGCAAGGTCATCCAGGCCTTCGGCGAGGTGGTGATCGGCGGCAACTACGTGGTGGGTCTGGTGGTCTTCGTGATCCTGATGATCATCAACTTCGTGGTGATCACCAAGGGGGGAGAGCGGATCTCCGAAGTCTCCGCCCGCTTCACCCTGGACGCCATGCCGGGCAAGCAGATGGCCATCGACGCCGACCTCAACGCGGGCACCCTGGATCAGCACCAGGCCCGGGCAAGGCGGGAAGAGATCGCCCGGGAAGCGGACTTCTACGGCGCCATGGACGGGGCCTCCAAGTTCGTCCGTGGTGATGCCATCGCCGGCCTGCTGGTGCTCATCATCAACCTGGTGGGGGGGCTGGCCATCGGCATCTTCCAGCACTCCCTGCCGGTCTCCGATGCGTTCCGTATCTATGCCCTGCTCACCATAGGTGACGGCCTGGTCGCCCAGATCCCCTCCCTGCTGATGTCCACCGCGGCGGCCATCATAGTCACCCGCGTGAGTGACGAGGGGGAGATGTCGGATCAGGTCGGCCAGCAGATCCTGGCCTCGCCCAGGGTCATCTATACGGCGGCGACCATCATGCTGATCCTGGGCCTGGTGCCCGGCATGCCCATGCTGGCCTTCCTCAGCTTTGCCGCCGTGCTGGCCTGGACCGGCTGGAGCGTCAGCAAGCGCCGGGTGGCGGATCCGGCGCTGGATGCGGCCGAGGCGCTGACGCGGCAGATGGTGCAGCCGGAGCCCCAGGGGCTGGACTGGCAGGATCTGCCCCCGGTGGACAGCGTCGCCATCGAGCTGGGTTACCGGCTGGTGCCGCTGGCGGAGGCGGACAAGGGGGCCGAGTTGCTCGCCCGGGTGCGCGGCATACGCAAGACGCTCTCCGAACAGTATGGCTTCCTGCTGCCCGAGATCCGGGTGCGCGACAACCTGCAACTGCAGCCGGATCAGTACCGCATCAAGCTCTCCGGCATCGCCCTGGCCTCGGGCAATGTGGATTGCCAGCGGCTGATGGCCATCAGCAGCGGGGAGACCTATGGTGCCCTGGACGGCGAGCTGACCCAGGATCCCGCCTACGGCATGAACGCGGTCTGGATCTCCCCCGACAACAAGGCCAAGGCCCTCAACCTGGGCTACTCGGTGGTGGATTCCGCCACCGTCATCGCCACCCATGCCAGCAAGCTGCTCAGGGAGCAGCTCGACGGGTTGTTCGGCCATGACGAGGTGGGCAAGCTGGGCCAGCATCTCGCCACCCAGTCTCCCCGGCTGGCGGAGGAGCTCAACCTGGCCCTGACCCAGATGCAGCAACTGCGGGTCTTCCGCCAGCTGCTCAAGGAGCAGATCAGCCTCACCGACATCCGCACCATAGCCACCACCTTGCTGGATGCGAGCGAGCTGACCAAGGATCCCGTCCTGCTGGCGTCCGATGTGCGCTGCGCACTGAAGCGCCAGATCGTCAGACAGGCGATAGGGTCCCGCGACGTGCTGGAGGCCTTCACCCTGGATGACCGGTTGGAGCAGACCCTGCTGACGGCCATGAGCCAGTCACAGCAGCAGGGCAAGATCCAGTTGGACAGCTTCCCGGTGGATCCCCAGCTGCTGGCGCAGTTGCAGCAGAACATGCCGCTGGTGAAGGAGCAGTTGCAGCAGCAGGGCCATGCCCCGGTGCTGGTGGTCATGCCCCAGCTCAGGCCTCTGATCGCCCGTTATGCCCGCTCCTTCTCGAAAGGGCTCAAAGTGCTCTCTTATAACGAGATTCCGGAAGAATTGCGGGTCGAGGTGATTGGGACCCTGGGCTGAAGTTGAATTGCCTTATTTCTTGCCGGTAGGAAGATACTATTCCGTATACCTGCTTGAATTGTCATATAAAGCCGTTATGATGTGACGGCTTTTGACGCGACACAGACTGACAGTGAACATAAAATATAAAAAGTGTCAGATGTGTCTCATGGCTTGAAGGATCACAAAGCCATGCCATCCAAATACGGGTCGTCGCATGATAAAGGCAAACTGTACTGAAAAGTCAGGACGCAAAGCCTCCGGTCTAACAGCATTGATGCTAATGATAGCGGGGTTGCCAAGGCCATGATTCTCGCCTTGTTTTTATGCAGATATAGGGCAGGTGCTCAATTAAGAAGCGCCGCTCTGTCTTTGTATGTCTTAATTTTCAGGTGTCAGTTCTGTTGATTGATTCATGTGCAATCACAGGTTCGAGATAATATGGTTTCTGATATTTCTATCAAGGAAAATTCAATATCGGTCGATATTGAAACCCATGCGAATTTATTATTTGTGTCCCCACGGTCATCAAATGGAAACCATATTGGGCAAATATTGTTGAATGCCGGCTATCGAATTTCCTGTCTGGATTCTGTGATGCAGGCCAAACAATTTATTTCGAACCATTGCGTCGATCTCATCCTGCTCGACATGGCGGTCATGACCGAGGCCGGGCCTGCCATGGTGCAGACGCTGGCGGGAACCGACTGCGTCATCCTGGTCAACGAGCACCAGGCCTATCTGGCGGCCGAGGCCATGCGGGCCGGCGCCATCGACTACATCATCAAGCCCTTCAGCCAGCGACAGATCCTCGATGTGGTCAGGGGGGCCCTGCGCCTGCGCCAGGCCATCCCCAACCTGATCGCCACCTCCCCCCAGAGCCTGCAGGTGCTGCAGCTCGCCAGGCGGGCGGCCAAGACCTCGGCCACCATCCTCATCGGCGGCGAGTCGGGGACGGGCAAGGAGCGGCTGGCCCGCTACATCCACGAGATGTCCAGCCGGGCGGCCAAACCCTTCGTGGCCATCAATTGTGCGGCCATCCCCGAGGCCATGCTCGAATCCATTCTCTTTGGCCACAGCAAGGGGGCCTTCACCGGGGCGACGGCCAGCCAGCAGGGCAAGTTCGAATTGGCCCAGGGCGGCACCCTGCTGCTCGACGAGATCTCCGAGCTGCCGCTGGCGCTGCAGGCCAAGCTGCTGCGGGTGCTGCAGGAGAAAGAGGTCGAGCGGCTGGGCAGCCACCAGGTGATCCCGCTGGATGTGCGGATCATCGCCGCCAGCAACCGGGATCTGAGGGAGCTGGTGCTGCGGGGGGCGTTTCGCGAGGATCTCTTCTACCGGCTCGACGTGCTGCCCATGAGCTGGCCCGCCCTGCGGGAGCGGCAGGACGACATCCTGCCCCTGGCGGAGTACTTCATCGAGCGTCACGCCCCCCAGCAGGGATACCGCCTCGGCGAGAGTGCGCGCAGGCAGCTGCTCTCCTACGACTGGCCGGGCAATGTGCGGGAGCTGGATAACGTCATCCAGCGCGCGCTAATTATGGCTCGCGGATTGCATATTCAGGCCGTCGATCTGATGCTGCCCCATTACGCCGCCGAAGCCGATCCCCCGCAGCCGCAGACGCTCGCGGCCCCGGAGGGGCTCAACGAGACCAAGCGGTATGCCGAATTTCAATTCGTCCTTGAGACGTTGCGCCGTTTCCGTGGTCACCGGACACGCACGGCCGAGGCCCTCGGGATGACGACCCGGGCACTTAGATACAAGCTGGCTGCCATGCGCGAGCAGGGCATCGATGTCGAGCAGCAGATACAAAACTAAGGGATAACCGAGTGAAGATTGAGATGATGTCATCACAGGTGACGCTCCTGCAGCAGATGCAGGAAATGCAGCGAGTCGCCAGCCAAACCCCTTCCATCGAGCCGAACGAGGCGTCTGCCGTCTCGTTCAGCGACGCCATGCGCGACGTCGTCGGCCGCGTTAACGAGCAGCAGAATATCGCCTCCAGGCTGATGACCGCCGTCGACGCCGGTCAGAGCGACGATCTGGTGGGGGCCATGGTGGCCAGCCAGAAGGCAGGCCTCAGTTTTTCCGCCCTGATGCAGGTGCGCAACAAACTGATGACCGGCTTCGATGACATCATGCGCATGCCGCTCTGAGGGTAGGTCATGACTGAACTGGTATCATCCTCGCCGGGGGCGTCCGGCTCCCTGATCGCCCGGGTACAGGAAGGGATGCGCAACTGGCGCACCCTGTCGCGGGACAACAAGTCCATCCTCACCATCGCCCTGCTGGCCGCCGTGGTCGCCGCCACCATAGTGGTGATCCTCTGGACCTCCAGCAAGAACTATGTGCCCCTCTACGGCAAGCAGGAGCTCTACGACACCGCCAACATCATGGAGATGCTGGAGAAGGAGCAGGTGCCTTTTCGGCTGGAGAAGAGCTCGGGCCAGATCCTGGTGCCGGAGAGCCAGCTGGCCCACGTGCGTATGGCGCTGGCGGCGCGGGGGGTCCGGGCGGCCATGCCGGCGGGCCTGGAGGGGCTGGACAATGTCACCGGCCTCGGCACCAGCGAGTTCATGGAAGGAGCGCGCTACCGCCATGCCCTGGAGGGAGAGCTGGCCAGAACCATCATCTCCCTCGACGCGGTGCGTAGTGCCCGGGTGCATCTGGCCATCCCGAAGCGGACCCTGTTCGTCGGCCGTGACGAGGAGAAGCCCAGCGCCTCCGTGATGCTGGATCTGCAACCCGGGCAATCCATGGAGCCGGGCCAGGTGGAGGCGATCGCCAACCTGGTGGCGGGCAGCATCTCCGGCATGAAGCCCGGCGCCGTGACCGTGGTGGATCAGGCGGGCCAGCTGCTGAGCGCCGAGCTGGGGGACAAGGCCGGGTTCGGCAAGCAGAGCGTCCAGCAGATGGAATACGTGCGCAAGCTGGAGCAGTACATCCGCCAACGCGCCAATGACATGCTCTATCCCATGCTGGGCACCGGCAACTTCCGGGTGCAGATCGCCGCAGACGTCAACTTCAATGCGGTGGAGGAGACCCAGCAGCAGCTGGATCCCAATGGTGTGGTGACCAAGGAATCCAACAAGTCCGACAAGACCATAGATGCCCTGGCCCTCGGCATCCCGGGGGCCCTCTCCAACCGCCCCCCGGAAACGGCGCCCCAGACCGATCAGGCCGCCACCGAGGAGAACAAGGCACAGGAGCCTGCCAAGAACGACACCCGCACCGAGCGGCAGGAGGTCAGCAAGCAGTATGAAAACAGCCGCACCATAGTGCATACCCGCTACCAGCAGGGGCGGCTGGAGCGGATGAACGTCTCCATCCTGCTCAATCAGCAGATCGGCCCCAAAGGGGGCTGGAGTGCCGAGCAACTGGAACAGATCCGCCAGATGGTGGAACGCTCGGTGGGCTTCGACAGCGCCCGTGGCGACCAGATCAGCCTGCAGGTGTTCGATTTCACCGGTGCCGAGCCGGTGACACCGCCGGAGTCGAGCTGGCTGGAGACCCCCTACTGGCAGGATTCCCTGCGCTATCTGGTGGGCGGCCTGCTGGGGCTGACCCTGGTGTTCTTCGGCATTCGTCCCCTGGTCAAGCACCTGGTGCGCACCCAGCAATATCCTGATGCCGAGGCCGGACAGGAGCCGGACGAGGAGCAGGAACCCAGCATCGGTCTCGCCATGCGGCGGGAGGGCGATGAGGATCACGAGGTGCCGGCCTCCGGCAAGGGCCTGCAACAGGCTGAATACAGGCTGGAGCCCCAGTTCTCCTCCCTGGATCTGGAGGCGCTGCCGGAGCCGGGCTCCGAGCTGGAGGTCCAGCTCAAGCACCTGCAACTGCTGGTGGACAAGGACACCGCCCGGGTGGCGGAAGTGGTCAGACAATGGGTGAGCGGCAATGAGCAACGGTAATCTGAATCAGAACGCGGTCGACATCGACATCGACAACCTCGAGAAGGCCGCCATCCTGCTGCTGAGCATGGGCACCGAGGCGGCCGCCAAGGTGATGCAGAAGCTGTCGCGGGACGAGGTGCAGCGCCTCATCTCCAAGATGGCCGGCCTCTCCGGCGTGAGCTCGATCGAAGCCAAGTGGACCCTGCAGCAGTTCTTCACCCAGTATCGCGAGCAGAGCGGCATCGGCAGCGCCTCCCGGGAATACCTGGAGCAGACCCTGGATCTGGCCCTCGGCCAGCGCCTCTCCCGCAGCCTGCTCGACAGCCTCTACGGGGATGCGATGAGCCAGGACATCCAGCGCCTGCAATGGGTGCCGGCGGATGTGCTGGCCCGCTTCTTCCGCAACGAACACCCCCAGATGCAGGCGGTGCTGCTCGCCTTCCTGCCGCCCCAGACCGCCTCGGCCGTGCTCGATGCCCTGCCGGGCTCGGTCCACGACGATCTGCTGGTGCGGGTTGCCAGCCTCAGCTCGGTCAGCGAGCACGTGCTGGGGGAGCTGCGGCTGACCCTGGATCGCTGCCTCGCCTATGTGGCCGACCAGTCCGGCGCCAAGGTCAACGGGGTGCGCCAGGTGGCCGACATCCTCAACCGCTATCAGGGCAACAAGGAGCAGATGCTCACCCTGCTGCGGGAGCACGATGGCGAGATGGCCCTCGAGATCGAGAAGAACATGTTCGACTTCATGGCCCTGCGTCGCCAGAGCGACGACACCCTGCAGCGCCTGGTGCAGGAGCTGCCGGCGGATCTGCTGGCGCTGGCCCTGAAGAACACCGAGGCCGGTTTCCGCAAGGTGGTGCTGGGGGCCATGCCGAAGCGAATGGCGCAGGCGCTGGAGGCCCAGATCCAGGATCAGGGCAGCGTCTCCCTGCGCAAGGTGGAGCAGGCCCGGGAAGAGGTGATGAAGCTGGTGCGGGAACTGGTGGAGCAGGGCGAGATCGAGTTCCAGCTGTTCGAAGAGCCCACCGTCAGCTAACAGGAGACAGGCATGAGTCAGCATGTTCGCAAACTGGCGGCCGGGGCCACCCGTCTCTACCGTTTCCCGGCGCTGGGACAGAGCGGGGAAGAGGCCAGGAGCCAGCAGGAAGAGTTCGAATACGGCTATCAGCAGGGGCTGGAGCAGGGGCAGGCCGAAGGGTACCAGTCCGGCTACCAGCAGGGGCTGGCCAGCGGCCTCATCGAGGGGGAAGCCAAGGGGCTGCAGCAGGGACAGGTGCGCGGCCTGGCCCAGGGGCTGACCGAGGGGCGCGCCGCCTTCGATCAGGCCATGATCCCCTTCGCCAGGTTGCAGCAGCAGTGGGAGTCCCTGACCCGGGCCCGGATGCTGGAGCAGAAGGCCCTGGTGGCCCAGCTGGTCGCCCAGGTGGCCAGGCGGGTGATCCAGGCCGAATTCACCCTCAATCCCCAGCAGGTGCTCCATCAGGTGGAGCAGGCCATGGCCAGCCTGCCGAGCGAGCCGGAGGAGCTGGTGATCTACCTCAACGAGGGGGACAGACAGCGGCTGATCGAGCAGGGGGTGACCCGCTGCGAGAAGTGGCCGCTGCAGGTGGACCCGGCGCTGGCGGTCGGCGACGCGCGGATCGAGACCCGCGCAGCTGTGATCGAGATCAACACGGGGGAGCGGCTCGGCCGCTGTATCGAGCAGCTCAACCAGACCCTGGAGCTGCCGCAGGATGCATGAGGCGCTGCAGCAGGCGCTGACCTCGGCCCTCGACAGCCTGGAGGAGGTCCCGGGGTTTCGCCGTTACGGCAGGCTGGTGCGCGTCACCGGGCTGACCCTGGAAGTGGTGGGGTGCCAGCTCATCATGGGGCAGCGCTGCGAGGTGGAGACGGCCACCGGGACCGCCCTGCTGGCCGAGGTGGTCGGCTTCAACCGGGATATCTCCTACCTGATGCCGCTCCAGCCCATGAGCGGCCTCTATGCCGGTGCCCGGGTCCTGCCCGTCGACGGGGAGGAGACCATCCGGGTCGGCGAGCACCTGCTTGGCCGGGTGCTCGACGGCCTGCTGCAGCCCCTGGATGGCCGCCCCCTGAAAGAGGAAGGGGTGCGGGTGCCGCTGTTTTCCTCCCCTCCCAACCCCCTGCTGCGCACCCCGGTGCGCGAACCGCTCGACGTGGGCATCCGTGCCATCAACGGCCTGCTGACCGTGGGCAAGGGCCAGCGCCTGGGGCTGTTTGCGGGTTCCGGGGTGGGCAAGAGCATGCTGCTCGGCATGATGACCCGCAACACCAGCGCCCGCATCGTGGTGGTGGGGCTCATCGGCGAGCGGGGTCGGGAGGTGCGGGAGTTCATCGAGCACAGCCTGGGGAGCGAGGGGCTGGCCCGCGCCGTGGTCATCGCGGCCCCGGCAGACCAGTCCCCCCTGATGCGGCTGCGGGCCGCCCAGCTGTGCCACCGCCTCGCCGAATATTTCCGTGAGCAGGGGCAGGACGTGCTGCTGCTGATGGACTCCCTGACCCGTTACGCCCAGGCCCAGCGGGAGATAGCCCTGGCGATCGGCGAGCCTCCCGCGACCCGGGGCTATCCGCCCTCGGTGTTCAGCATGCTGACCCAGCTGGTGGAGCGGGCGGGCAACGGCACCCATCCGGACGGCAGCCTGAGCGCCTTCTACACAGTGCTGGCGGAAGGGGATGATCAGCAGGACCCAGTGGTGGATTCCGCCAGGGCCATCCTCGACGGTCACATAGTGCTGACGCGCCGCCTGGCGGAGGAGGGACACTACCCGGCCATCGACATCGGCGCCTCGGTGAGCCGGGTGATGCCCCAGGTGGTGCCGCCAGAATGGCAGGCCCTGGCGGTGAACCTGCGCCAGCTGTGGGGCCGCTATCAGCAGGTGCGCGAGCTGCTGCCGCTGGGGGGCTACCAGCCGGGGGCCGATCCCCAGATGGATGAGGCGGTTCAGCGCTATCCCGCCATCGCCAGCTTCCTGCAGCAGGGCCTGCACGAGGAGACCCCCATCACCCAGGTGATGGCCGGGTTGAAACAAGTGCTTGGCAGGGCCTAAGGACGCGGCATGCTGAAATCCTACCTCGGCCTGCAACAAGATGCGCTGGACGCCATGGGCAAGGAGCGCCAGCGCCTGCGGGAAGTGGCGCAGCGGGAGGAGCGCAGGGCCCTGAAATTGCAGGAGGTCATCGAGACGATGCACCCGGGCGCCGCCAGCTTCCACCCCCTGCTGTGGCAGAACAAGCAGCAGATGCAGGGGCAGCTTCGCCACCTGCTGGCGCACCAGCAGCAGCAGTGTGCCCTGGCCAGCCAGGATCTGGCGCACCACGAGGGGCAGCTGATCAGGCAGTTTGGCCGGGTCAAGGGGCTGGAGTTGCTGCTGGACAAACGGGCCCTGGCGGCACGCCAGCGCCAGGAGTCAGGGGAGCAGCGTCAGCTGGACGAGCTCGCCGCGCTGCGCCATCGCGCCCTGCAGGGGAAGTGAGGGTTCAGTCGGGGAAGTGTTCCTGCCTGCCATAGGCGGATTCCTGGCCCAGCAGGGTATGGATGGTCTCGATCTGCCCCGCCAGCAGGCGGCCATTCTGTTCGTTCTGGCGCTGGCACTGCCGCAGCAACAGCTCGAGCGTCTGCCATTGCTCGCCGACCCTTTGTTGCAGCGGAGCGGGCAGCTTGCCGATGAGGGTCGCCATGCCCTGCTCGTCGGGCTTGAGGCCCAGGGCCCTCAGGTGCTGGCAGCGCAGCTGGACCTGCTGCTGGATCTCGCTCATCACCCGGGTCTGCTGCTGGTTGTGCGCCGTCAGCCCGTCCACGTCGTGGCTGGCCAGCAGGCGGTACTGGTTGAGCAGCAGCTGCTGCAGCTCGGCGTAGCGGCCACAATCCTGCTGGATGCCGACGATCAACTGCTGGACCCTCAGCCTGGGGGTCATGGTCATCGGCGGTGCATGTCCAGGATGGCCTGGCCCAGGGCATCCATGTCGAGCTCGAGCCGGCCCTCGCTGATGGCCTGGCGGATCTGGTTCACTTTCTCCATGTCCACGTCGGAGGTGGAGGCCAGCTCGGCCCTCGCCTGATTGATGGTCTGGGCCGTGGCGCTGATCCTGGCGTCCCCCTGGCTGGCCCGTGGCTGGGCTGCGGGCGCGGCATCGGCCTTGCGCTGCGACTGGGGTTGAACGTAGATAGGGTCGGTGCGTGTGATTTTCATAACGTGAATTCCTGGTGGTCTCTCTCTGACAGGCGACCCGAAGGCGGCCGAACTTGAATCAAACTCGCCTTTTGTGGGCTAAAAACGGGTTTCGACCTCCCCCTTGTCGATCACCCAGGCCTGGATCTCCTTGCCCGAGCCGAGGTTTCTGACCCGGATCCCTTCTCCGATGGCGCCGTTCGCCAGCGCCTGGCCACGGGTGGTGGCGGAAAAGCCCGGCTGCCCCGCCCGGATCAGCACCCCTTCCCCCGCGCGAACGGCCCAGGCCTGCTGCAGGTCGAGCTCGCCGATCAGCTGCCCCATCCTGAGATGGCGCGTGCTCTTGCTGCCCACCAGGTCGTCGTTGCTGGGGACGAAGCCCCGCTGCAGCCGGCTGACCTCGAGAGACTTCTCGACCAGATCCCCCGGCCCTATGGTCTGCCCCTTCTGGATCTCCCTCGCCGTCACCCAGACCGGCAGCATCAGGGTCACCTCCACCCGAGCCCGAAGCTGCCAGGCCGGCTCGGTGCACTCCACCAGATAGGGGCGCCTTCCCCAGGGCTGGCGATACTGCCCCCCGGCCTGATAGCGCACCGCCTGCCGGCAGTCGGGCAGGTGGGCCACGGCGGGGGAGAGCCAGACCTGATAGTCGGCTTGGGTCTGCGGCCAGCCCTGCCGGTGCAGGTAGTCGTCGAGGGCAGCCGTCGCATCCGCCGTCAGGCCATCGCTCAGCCGCTGCGCCAGGGAGACCGGCTCGGCCCGCAGGGGCAGCGCCAGGATCAGCAGGGTGAGCAGGCCTGCCCGCTTCCATATGGGAAACATTGCTTCCCCCTTTGTCCGCCCCGCCCGCCATGGGAGATGGCCTGACCAGCGGAAATCACGGGTTTTCATGATTGGCATGAGTCTTGATAAAGGATGCACCGGTCTGACTGGTTCACAAGAAGGATGAAGCATGAGTATCTCATTTGACAGCGCGCTTGGCGTCCATCCCTATGCCCTGGATGTGCGGGCGGACAGGGCCCGTATTCTGGCAGGGAATCTGGCCAATGTGGATACCCCAGGCTATCTGGCGCGGGATGTGGATTACAAGGCGATCCTCGGCCGTGTCGCCGGACAGGTGGCCGCCGGGGAGTCTGGCGGCACCATTCGCCAGGACGCCATGGACAACGACATGCAGCATCCCCTCTACCGCATCCCCTACCAGGTCTCCATGGATGGCAACACCGCCGAGCTCAGCGTGGAGCAGAGCAAGTTTGCCAGCAATGCCACCGACTTCCAGACCAGCCTCACCTTCCTGAATATGAAAATCACCGGGATCGCCAAGGCGATCGAGGGCCGTTAATCATGTCGTTCAACCGAATCTATGACATCGCCGGCAGCGCCATGCGGGCGCAGACCGTCCGCCTCGACACCGTGGCCTCCAACCTGGCCAACGTCGACAGCGCCGCCGGCAGCGAGGAGGCCGCGTTTCGCGCCATCAAGCCCGTCTTCTCCACCCTGTACCAGCGGGTCCAGGAGGCCGAGGGGCTGGGAGCCGCCCAGGTGCAGATCGCCGGCATCGTCCAGTCCGACCGCCAGGTCGAGAAGCGCCTCGAGCCGACCAATCCCCTGGCCGACGGCGACGGCTTTGTCTACTACTCCAACGTCAACGCGGTGGAGGAGATGGCGGACATGATGAGCGCCTCCCGGGGCTTCGAGACCTCGGTGGAGGTGATCAACCGCATCAACAGCATGCAGCAGGGGCTGCTGCGCCTCGGCCAGGGGGCATAAATGAGCCTGCCACAAGTCAGCGGTCTGGATACCGCCCGCAGCACCAGCCAGTACTCGGCCACCCCGGAGATCGCTGCCAACGGCGCCACCGATGGTCAGGGTGTCCAGTTGCGCAACGAATTCCTGCAGATGATGGTGGCCCAGATCCAGAACCAGGATCCCACCAACCCGCTGGATGGCGCCCAGTACGTCACCCAGCTGGCGCAGTTCAGCATGGTGGAGGGGGTCGAGGGGCTCAAGGTGCTGCAGCAGAAGTCCATCAACATGATGGATACCCAGCAGGTGCTGCAGAGCACCGACCTCATCGACAAGGAGGTGATGGTGCCGAGCCAGACCCTGGATCAGCAGAAAGAGGGGGCGATCCGCGGTCAGGTGGAACTGGCCGGCGCGGCCGATGCGGTCGAGCTGAAGGTCTATGACAAGCACGGCACCCTGGTCGCGACCAAGAGCTGGGGTGAGAGCAAGGCGGGGGCGCTGGATTACGAGCTGCCGGCCCTGCCGGTCGGCGAGTACAGCTTCGAGGTGAAGGCCTCCCTCGCCGGGGTGGCCACCACCACCAAGAACTATGTGGCCAGCCGGGTGGAGCGTGTCAGCCTGCCCGGCACGGGCGAAATCATGTTGCAAGTGGCGGGCGTCGGGGATGTTCCCCTGTTCAGCGCCGTCCAGTTTGGCAAGTCGGCGTAATCAGAAAGGAGCGACACTGTGTCTTTTAGTATCGGACTGAGCGGCCTGCGCGCCGTCAACCAGGAATTGAGCGTCATCAGCAACAACGTGGCCAACGCCAGCACCGCCGGCTTCAAGTCCAGCCGTGCCGAGTTTGCCGCCATCTACGGCGGCGGCCAGGCCGGCGGCGTGGAGATGAACAACGTCTCCCAGAACTTCGATCGCAACGGCGACGTGACCCGGACCGGGCGCGGGCTGGATCTGGCGATCTCCGGCAACGGCTTCTTCGTCCTCAAGGACGGCAACGGCCAGACCTCCTACACCCGGGCCGGCATGTTCCAGCGGGACGCCAGCAACTACCTGACCACCGCCAGCGGCACCCGTCTGCAGGGCTACACCACCAACGAGGCGGGGGAGCTGCAGTCCGGCGTGGTGGGGGACATCCAGGTCAAGACCGGCAACCTGCCCGCCAAGCCCTCCGACACCCTGGAGTTCGTGGCGAACCTCAAGGCGGACGCCAGCATCATCGATCAGGCGGTACACCCGTTCGACCCTGCGAAATCCGACAGCTTCAGCTACTCCCAGTCCAGCAAGGTGTACGACTCCCTCGGGGTCGAGCACACCCTGACCCAGTACTTCGTGAAGACGGGCGAGAACACCTGGCAGGTCAACTACGCCTTCAACGGCACCCAGACCGGCACCCCGGTGACCATGGCGTTCAACACCAACGGCACCCTGAAGTCCCCGACCACGGCCCCGGTGCTGAACCTGGCCCCCGCGGGTGCCGAGCCCATTGCCCTCACCGCCGACCTGGCCAAGGTCAGCCAGTATGCCTCCGACTTCAACGCGACCCGCAACCAGTCCAACGGCTATACCGCCGGGGATCTGACCGGGGTCCGGGTGGATGCGGACGGCGGTGTCTATGCCACCTTCACCAACGGCCAGAGCCTGCTCCAGGGCCAGGTGGTGATGGCGAACTTCACCAACCCCAACGGCCTGCAGCAGGCCAACAACACCACCTGGCTGCAGTCGTTCAGCTCGGGTCAGCCCGTGTTGGGGGCGCCGGGGACCGGCACCCTGGGCGGCCTGACGGCGGGGGCCTACGAGGCCTCCAACGTGGATCTGACGGGGGAGCTGGTCAGCCTGATGACCTCCCAGCGCAACTACCAGGCCAACGCCAAGACCATCAGCTCGGCCGACAAGATGACCCAGGTGCTCTTCAACTCCTTCTAAGGTGTGATGCGTGGAAAAGCTTATCTATACCGCCATGTCGGGGGCGCAACACACCCTGATGGCCCAGCAGATCCGGGCCAACAACCTGGCCAACGTCAATACCGCAGGCTTTCGGGCCGATTTCGAGCGGGCCTCCGCCTACGCCCTGGCCGGTGACGGCTACCAGAGCCGGGTCATGGCCAGGGAGGAGCAGGCGGGCACCGATTTTCGGGCGGGCGCCCTGATGCAGACCGGCCGCAAGCTGGACGTGGCGATCCGCGGCGAGGGGTTTCTCACCGTGCAGACCGCGGACGGCAAGGAGGCCTACACCCGAGCCGGCAACCTGGAGGTGGACGGTGAGGGACTGCTGACCCTCAACGGTCGCCCCGTGCTCGGGGATGGCGGCGAGATGGTGCTGCCGGCCTATCGGGATCTGAGTTTTGGCAAGGACGGCTCCCTCAGCATCACCCCGCCGGGGGGCGGCGCCCGGCTGGACGTGGGCCGGCTCAAGCTGGTCAACCCGGATCCGGCCGAGCTGGTCAAGGGGGCGGATGGCCTGTTCCGTCAGCGCCAGGGCGGCGATGCGGAGATCAGCGAGCAGGTGGTGCTGGCGTCCGGCTTCCTCGAGGGGGCCAACGTGAACGCGGTGGACGAGCTGATCGGCAGCATGTCCCTGACCCGCAACTTCGAGCTGCAGGTGAAGCTGATGAAGACGGCGGACGAGCAGGCGAGACAGGGGGCCAGGCTGATTTCCGGCCAGGGCTGACAGAATGACGCAGGGTCGGTGTGGCCGACCCTGCACTAGCTTGATGAGGGCGCCAGGCGCCCTCCCATGAAGTGTGGAGAGACGAAGATGCATGCAGCGCTTTGGGTGAGCAAGACGGGTCTGTCGGCACAGGATGCCAAGATGGCCAGCATTTCCAACAACCTGGCCAACGTCAACACGGTCGGCTTCAAGCGCGATCGGGTGGCGTTCGAGGATCTGTTCTATCAGGTCCAGCGCCAGCCGGGGGCCCAGCAGGATCAGCAGAACCTGTCTCCCATCGGCATCCAGATGGGGAACGGGGTGCGGGTGGTCGGCACCCAGAAAGTGTTCACCCCGGGCCAGTTCCAGAACACCAACCAGGATCTGGACATGGCGGTGGTGGGCGCGGGCTTCTTCAGCGTCGAGCGTCCGGATGGCGAGACCGCCTACACCCGCAACGGCCAGTGGCACCGCAACGCGGAAGGGCTGCTGGTCAATGCCGACGGCCTGCCTATGCTGCCGCAGATCCAGATCCCGGACAATGCCACCAAGATCGCCATCGGCACTGACGGCACCGTGAGCGCCACCCTGCCGGGACAGCAGGAGAACGTGGAGCTGGGGCGCATCACCCTGACCAACTTCTCCAACCCGGCCGGCCTGGAAGCCCTGGGGGGCAACCTCTACCGGGCGACCGGTGCCTCCGGCGAGGCCATCGAGGGGGTGCCGGGTGAAGAGGCCATGGGGGCCATCAAGCAGTTCACCCTGGAGAGCTCCAACGTGAACGTGGTGGAGGAGATGGTGGACATGATCACCACCCAGCGCGCCTACGAGATGAACGCCAAGGTGGTCTCCTCCGCCGATCAGATGCTCAAGTTCGTGACCCAGGCCCTGTGATGATGAGCGCGCTGTGGCGTTGTGCCGTGCTCTGCCTGCTGCTGGGGGGCTGCTCCACCTATGAGTTGCAGGCCCCGGAACCCGGCGACGAGAAGTGGGCCCCCTCCCGCTCCGAGATGACGAAGGCTGGGGTGGGGGAGGATGGCAGCCTCTATCGTAACGATTACATGATGACCCTGTTCCAGGACCGCCGCGCCTACCGGGTGGGCGACATCCTGACCGTGATGCTGGAGGAGCGCACCCAGTCCAGCAAGAAGGCCAACACCAGTATGAACAAGGCCAGCAGCATCAATGTGCCGGCCCCCTCCATCGGCGGCGTGTCGCGGCCCGACTGGGGCGCCTCGGTCAGCGCAGACCGGGACTTCGACGGCGGCGCCACTTCCAGCCAGCAGAACACATTGGCGGGGGCAATTACTGTCACCGTGGCCGAGGTGATGCCGAACGGGGTGCTGGGGATCCGGGGGGAGAAGTGGATCCGCCTCAACCAGGGGGATGAGTACATCCGTCTGGGGGGCATGGTGCGGGTCGAGGACATCGACCAGAGCAACCGTATCTCCTCCCAGCGCATCGCCGACGCCCGCATCACCTATGCGGGACGAGGCGCCCTCGCCGACAGCAACCAGATGGGTTGGCTGGCGCGTTTCTTCAGCTCCGCCTTCGCCCCCCTGTGAGGACTCCAATGAACAGATGGTGTATCGCCTTGCTCTGCTGCCTGCTGCCGGGCATTGCCGCCGCCGCACCCGCCAAGCGGGCCCTGCTGGACATCGCCGATGTGCAGGGGATGCGCACCAACCAGCTGGTGGGTTACGGTCTGGTGGTCGGCCTCTCCGGCACCGGGGATCGCAGCCAGGTCAAGTTCACCGGCCAGTCCATGACCAACATGCTCAAGCAGTTCGGCGTGCAGTTGCCCGATGACATCGACCCCAAGCTCAAGAACGTGGCCGCCGTTTCGGTGCAGGCGACCCTGCCTGCCCTGGCGGGCAAGGGGCAGCTGGTGGACGTGACCGTCACCTCCATCGGCGATGCCAAGAGCCTGCGGGGCGGCTCCCTGCTGCTGACTCCCATGCGCGGCATCGACGGCGAGGTCTATGCGGTCGCCCAGGGCAACCTGGTGGTGGCCGGGGTCAAGGCCGAGGGGCAGTCCGGCTCCTCCGTCACCATCAACGTGCCGACCGCCGGCATCATACCGAACGGGGCCATCATAGAGCGGGAGGCGGCCAGCAACTTCTCGGACAAGCCGGAAGTCACCCTCAACCTCCATCAACCGAATTTCAAGACGGCTCGCAACGTGGAGCGGGAGATCAACCGCCAGCTCGGTCCCGTGGCCAAGGCGGTCAGCGCCGGTCGCATCCAGATCGCGGCCCCGCGCGATGAGAGTCAGCGCATCTCCTTCATGGCCCTGCTGCAGGATATCGAGATCGACATGGGCAAGGAGCGGCCGCGTGTCGTCTTCAACAGCCGCACCGGCACCGTCGTCATGGGGCAGGGAGTCAAGGTGCACAAGGCGGCGGTCAGCCACGGCAGCCTGACGGTGACGATCGGCGAGAGCCAGACGGTGAGCCAGCCCAATGCCTTCTCCAACGGCCGGACCACCACGACGCCCAACTCCCAGGTTCAGGTTGACCGGGAACGCAACAACATGTTTGTCTGGCCGGATGGCACCTCCCTGGAGGTGATCGTCAAGGCGGTGAATTCCCTGGGGGCGACCCCGGACGATGTCATGGCCATTCTGCAAGCCCTCGACGAGGCGGGCGCCCTCGAAGGCGAGCTGGTGGTCATCTAAGGATTGTTATGACCAGAATTACATCCGAGCCTGGTTTCTATCAGGATCTCAACGAGTTGCAGCAGATAAAGAGCAACCCGGATCAGCGTGCAGCCCTGGAGGCGGCGGCCGGCCAGTTCGAGGTGAGCTTCCTGCAGACGGTGCTCAAGCACATGCGCTCGGCCTCCGACGCCCTGCAGGATGACGAGGAGAGGATCATCAAGGGGGAGTCCCTCTACCGCGACATGTACGACAGCCAGCTCGCGATGAGCCTGGTCAAGCGCGGTGGCATGGGACTCAAGGAGCAGATGGTCAATCAACTGGCCCCCACATTAAAGAATGCCGAGCCCGTGGTCGCTTCAGAACCCCAGACCCTGGCTGCCTTCAGTCAGCCTCTGAATTCGGCAAAAATGAGGAAAGTTGACTGATGTCGCTGCTCAATATCGGTTTTAGCGGACTCAACGCGGCGCAGATCGCGCTCAACGTCACCGCCCAGAATATCGCCAACGTCAACACCGTCGGTTACAGCCGCCAGGAGGCCATGATGGGCAGCCTGTCGGGCTTCGGCCGGCTGGACAACGGCATGGGGGTCGAGGTGACCGGGGTTCGCAGGATCACCGATGACTACCTGGTGTCCCAGCACTGGCGCAGCCGCTCATCGACCGGCGCCTCCTATGCGTTTCACCAGTACATCAACACCACGGAGCAGCTGCTCGGTAGCGAGTCCATGAACATCGCCAAGGGGCTGGACAGCTTCTTCGCCTCCCTGAGTGCCGCCCTCGACAGCCCGGAGACGCCGGCCCAGCGCAGCCAGATCGTCAGCTCGGCCGGGGCGCTGGCCAACCGGTTCGGCCAGCTGAACGAGAGCCTGCTGACCCAGGAGAAGCAGATCGACGATCAGCTCGGCAGCACCATCACCCAGGTCAACAGCTATCTCAAGCAGGTGGCCGAACTCAACACCCAGATCGGCGAACAGGCCTCCAAGGGAGTCAACACCTCGGCGCTGGAAGACAGCCGCGAGCAGATAGTGCGTGAGCTCTCGACCTTCATGGAGGTGAGGGTCAACCGCCAGAGCGACGGCTCCTTCTCCCTGAGTCTGCCCCAGGGCCAGCCCCTGGTGCTGGCGGGCAGCAGCAGCACCCTCTCCCTGGCCGGCGACACCCTGAGCCTGAGCTTCGGGCCGCAATCCTTCGAGGTCCCCAAACTGCAGGGAGGCACCCTGGCCGGGGTGCTGGAGTATCGCACCACAGTGCTGCGTCCCCTGCGCGACGAACTGAACCAGATCGCGAAGAAGCTGGCGGACGACTTCAATGCCAAGCAGGGGGCTGGGATCGATCTGAACGGCGATCCGGGCAAACCCCTGTTCAGTTACGATCCCCTCAATCCGTCCGGCACCCTCAAGGTGGCCGACGGCTTCACCGGCGATCACCTCGCCTTCGCCAAGGCGGGTGGCGGCGGCGGTGACAACCGCAACCTGCAGGAGCTGCTGACCATCAAGGACAGCCAGTACGACGCCTACAGCGCCCTGCTCGGCAAGATGGCGGTGCAGAGCGGCCAGGCCAAGGCGACCATGGAGGCGGACGCCAACATGGAGAAGCAGCTCGCCACCAAGCTCAGCAGCGTCAGCGGGGTCAACACCGACGAGGAAGGGGTCAAGATCATGGCCTACACCAAGGCCTACCAGGCCAATGCCAAGGTGATCAGTACCTCGGATCAACTCTTCAACTCCATCCTGAACATGTTCTGATGAGGACGGCATGAGAATCAGCACCAGTCAAATCCAACTCTTCAACTCCAGCCTGAACATGTTCTAACGAGGGCGATATGAGGATCAGCACCAGTCAAATCCAACTCTTCAACTCCATCCTGAACATGTTCTGATGAGGGCGGCATGAGAATCAGCACCAATCAAATCCAGCTCAGCATGCTCGACAATCTGCAGCAGGGGTTCGGCGAATACGCCCGTCTGGATCGCCAGATAGCGTCCAACAAGCGGATCCTCCAGCCCTCGGACGATCCGGTCGGCAGCGTGCAGCTGCTCGGCCTGAAGAAGGAGCAGGTGGCGATGGCGCAGTACCAGAAGAACATCGCCAACGCCAAGAGCCAGCTCTCCCAGGGGGAGCTGCAGCTCGAGACCATGACCAACATGCTGGGTCGCCTGCGGGAGCTGACCCAGACGGCCGCCACCGGTTCCCTCTCCGAGGACGATCGTCGTGCCGTGGCCAGCGAGGCAGCCATCATCAAGGATGGCTTGCTGGATCTGGCCAACGCCCGCAACGAGAACGGCTCCAGCCTGTTCAGCGGCAGCCAGGTGGACAAGACCCCCCTAGTCCAGGGGCCGGGTGGCGACTATGTCTATCAGGGGGACGCCCTAGTGCGCGAGGTGGAGATCGCCCGCGGGGTGACTGTCTCCCTCAACCAGACCGCCGACACCCTCTTCATCCAGAACGGGGACTTCTTCAAGCAGCTGGACGACATGGTGGCGGCCTTCGATGCCGGTGCACCGGATGCGGCGGATCAGGCCAGAGCCATGCTGGATCGCGGCAAGACGCTGCAGGATGACATCAGCCAGATGGTCAGCACCATAGGGGCGCGCATCAACCTGCTGGATCAGGTGGACGAGGGGCATGCCGAGAAAGGCACCTATAGCAAGGAAGTGAGCAATCAGATAGAGTCCCTCGACTATGCCGGGGCCGTGACCCAGCAGGCCCACGTGCTGATGGCCCTGCAGGTGCAGCAGCAGGCCTTCGCCAAGGTCAATGGCCTGAGCCTGTTCAACTACATGCCCTGAGTCGGTCTAAGGAGCCAGGATGCAGATTCAACAAACCCGCCCGGGCGGCGTGGCCGAGACACCGGCCCAGCCCAGGCTGCAAGGGCGTTCGACTGCCCAGACCGGCTCCCCGCAGACTCCCCGCAACGAACGTCAGCCCAACGTCATCCGGCTCGATCGCTGGGCTTTGATCGGCACGGCGCAGCAGCGCATCGCCCATGCCCAGGGGAGCGAGCAGGCCCTGAGTCAGGTCTGGGGCGAGCTGAAGCGCCTCGAGCAGCAGCTCGGCCAGCAGAAGGCCGCGAGCGGAGATCTGGTCTCCCGCCTCAAGCTGCTGGAAGAGAAGCTGACCCAGCCCCAGGCGCCGCTGACGAGCGAACTCAGGCCCCGCCTGCTGGCGTCGGCCGCGGACAGCCGGGTGCACTACGGCGCGGAACGGCTCGATCTGCTGAGCCCCAGGTCGAGCGCCGAGCGGATCGTCTTCTCCTTCCCCCAGACCAGCAGCGCCGTCGAGGTGCTGCTGCCTGCCGATGCCAGCGAGTCGGAGGCCGCCTCCCGGCTGGATCGCGCCCTGCGCAAGGAGCACATCCAGGCTCGCCTGAACGAGCTGGGCAAGCTGGAGCTGAGCGTGCCGGATCAGCACAGGCGCAAGCTGGACGAGCCCGTGCTGCTGAGCGGGGAGGGCATTCGCATCCCGGCGGGCAACCCGGTGCCGGTGCAGTTCAAGCAAAGGGCCGGGCAGCTGACCCAGCTAGGCGAAGGACTCGACAAGGGGGAGCTCAAGCAGGAGCAGCAGCGCCTGAAGCGGCTGCTCGGGGAGATAGAGCAGTCGGTGCGCGAGCTGAAGCAGTTCCGCCAGAAGATGGTCAAGCAGCTCGATCGGGTGAAGGCGCGCAGCCAGCACCTGCAGGAAGAGGAGCTGACCCAGTTGCAGGGCAAGCTCAGCCTGCAGCTCAAGGAGGGGGGCTTCATGGGGACCATGTCCGGCCTGCTGGCCCAGGCCAATGTGTCGCGCCAGAACGTGGCGGCGCTGCTGACCTAGGGTCTGGACGCCCCCTTCACAACAGGAAACCGCCATGCAGCCAGCTGGCGGTTTCCTGTTTTCAGGGCTTGAGCAGGGCGTACAGGGAGATATCCGACGCGAAGCCGGAGTCGCTGAGCCCTTGCTCTATGGTTTTGAGAAAGTGCGCATTGTGCTGGCGTATGGTGTGATAGCTGTAGAAGAGGTTGACCACGTCCTGCTCTTCCAGCGCCCTGTCCATGGCCAGCAGGCAGAGGTAGTTGCGCAGCAGGAAGTAGTCGATCACCAGCAACTGATAGGCCTGGAACCTGTCCCCCTGCACCAGCGGGAAGTTGTGGTGATAGACGTAGTAGAGCAGGTAGTTGTCCATGATATGGGGGCGCTCGGCCAGGAAGGGGGCGACCCTGTCGTGCCAGACCTGCTGCAACCCTGCGATCTTGCCCTCATCGTAGACCCCCTCCAGTACCACATTGATCTTGTCGAGGCAGGCTTGCATGGTCTGGCGTCCCCGCCGTCCCTGGGAGTAGGCCAGCAACTGGTGGGTCATGGTCCTCAGTCCCCACCATTGCAGCCGGGGCAGGGCGGGCAACTGTTCGAACATGGTGTGGAGTTCCCCCCGCTCGGCCAGCACGGCCACCTGGTCGAGGAAGGCCTCGTGGGACAGCTGCCCAGGATCCCGGTGGATCAGCATGCCGATCAGCCACAGCCGCAGCTCGACCGGGAGGTCGGTGGCGGCCAGCACGTGAATGCTCAGGCTGTGCAGGGTGGCCATGGCGGCGGGGGGCGGGGCGAAGGGCAGGGAGTGTGCCAGCTCGGTCACCTCTGTCTGCATCGCCATGGGGTCCAGCAGCAGTTGCCGGCATACCTGGGGGCAGGAGAGCATCAGGGACTTCTTGAGCTGGTTGCCGATCCGGGTCTGGGCCCTGGGGTAGGTCTTGCAGGTCTGGCTCAGGGCATCCGGACCCGCCTTGCTGTGGATCTGGCACAGTCGCTTCTCATCGAGGAAGGGGCAGGCACCCTGCTCGTCGAGTTTGATTTCCCCCC
This sequence comes from Aeromonas sp. FDAARGOS 1409, assembly GCF_019048705.1. Classification (NCBI taxonomy): domain Bacteria; kingdom Pseudomonadati; phylum Pseudomonadota; class Gammaproteobacteria; order Aeromonadales; family Aeromonadaceae; genus Aeromonas; species Aeromonas sp. FDAARGOS 1409. The sequence goes on along the minus strand of NZ_CP077395.1, from coordinate 877,389 downwards.
AGCGTTCGTTGCTCTGCTTCACCTTGATGATGTGCAGCTTGCTCAGGGACTTGACCGTGGGATCGGGGTGTCGCTCGTAGTTGCGGAAGGTCTGCTTGTCGATGGTGATGGTCCAGCTGTGACAGCAGTTGTCCTCGCAGCGATCGCCGATGCACTGGAAATGTTGAACGAAATGCGGTGTGTAGAGCGAGGCAGCCATGTCGCCATCCGGTAGTGAGAGGTGGCATTTTAAAAGCAATAAGCATGCCGGAAGATTGTGGCAATCAACCCCGGCGTCCGGGAGCGCGGGGAGAGAAAAATATACGGTGGCGTGGCTACATTTTTGCGGCAAAGGGGTCGTCTATATGTGGTGTCAACCTAACAGGCTGCAGTGCAGCGTTTAACTCGAGGAATACATCATGGGCTTGTCCATCCATACCAACTTCGCCTCTCTGACCACCCAGAACCAGCTGAACTCCACCAACAAGATGCTGGGCACCGCCATGCAGCGTCTGGGCACCGGCCTGCGCATCAACTCCGCCGCCGACGACGCCGCCGGTCTGCAGATGGCCACCCGCCTGCAGGCCCAGTCCAACGGCCAGAAGGTCGGCATGCGCAACTCCCAGGATGCCATCTCCATGATGCAGACCGCCGAAGGGGCCATGGACGAGATGACCAACATCGTTCAGCGCATGAAGGATCTCTCCACCCAGGCGGCCAACGGTACCACCAGCACCGAGGACTACACCGCCCTGGACGCCGAGTTCAAGGAACTGGCCAAGGAGCTGACCAACATCACCGACAACACCACCTTCGGTGGCACCGCCCTGTTGAAGAAGGGGTCCGGCAACTTCGAAACCGCTGCCGTCAAGTTCCAGATCGGTGGTTCTGCCAGCGAAGTGCTGAGTGTGGATGTGAGTACCGCCTTGAAGAAGGTGACTGGTACCACCGCAGGCTCCGGCCTGGACGGCACCGCAGTGAAGGGGGGCGGCATCGCGACCCAGGCTACTGCTAACGCCGCCATCACCGAGATGGATACCTTCCTGAAGGACATTGGTACCGTTCGCTCCGCCTTCGGTGCCAACATCAACCGTCTGGAGCACACCGTCAACAACCTCTCCAACATGAAGGAGAACACCGACATGGCGAACGGCCGCATCATGGATGCCGACTTCGCCCAGGAGAGCACCAACATGACCAAGAACCAGATGCTGATGCAGGCTGGCATGTCCGTGCTGTCCAACTCCAACCAGATGACCGGCATGGTAACTTCCCTGCTGCGTTGATCCTGGCGGCACCCATCCTGGCGATGGGTGCCCTCTTCCCCTCACGGCTTCCCTGTTCTCCCTTCCCCGCTTTTTTCATCACAATTTTCGTTCGCCATTCAAGTCCTGCCTCTGCCCGGTCGCTTCTCCTCTTAGTACGGTTATCCGCTGCGGTAGCAGCCTTTTTCGAGGAGTAAAACCATGGGTTTGTCCATCCACACCAATTTCGCCTCTCTGACCACTCAGAACCAGCTCAACAACACCAACAAGATGCTGGGCACCGCCATGCAGCGTCTGGGCACCGGCCTTCGCATCAACTCCGCCGCCGATGACGCGGCCGGCCTGCAGATGGCCACCCGTCTGCAAGCCCAGTCCAATGGTCAGAAGGTCGGCATGCGCAACGCCCAGGACGCCGTCTCCATGATGCAGACCGCCGAAGGGGCCATGGACGAGATGACCAATATCGTTCAGCGCATGAAGGACCTGGCCACCCAGGGCGCCAACGGTACCTCGAGCGCGGAAGATCGCCTGGCCATCGGTACCGAGATGAAGGAGCTGACCGCCGAGCTGAAGAACATCAGCGACAACACCAAATTTGGTGGTGAAACGCTGATCAGCGATGCGGGCAAGTTCGGCGCCGGCACCGTGACCTTCCAGATCGGTGGCACCGCCGCCGAGAAGCTGGACGTCAAGGCCGACACCAACGTCCAGGCCGTGAATGCCGCCATCACCACGGCGACCACGGATCTGGCCACCGCCGACGTGGCGGCCTCCGCCCTGGCCTCCACCGACTTCAATGCGCAGATCACCAAGATGGAAGACGCTCTGGACTTGATCGGTACCGCCCGCTCCCAGTTCGGTGCCAACATCAACCGTCTGGAGCACACCGTCAACAACCTCTCCAACATGAAAGAGAACACCGACATGGCGAACGGTCGCATCATGGATGCCGACTTCGCCCAGGAGAGCACCAACATGACCAAGAACCAGATGCTGATGCAGGCTGGCATGTCCGTGCTGTCCAACTCCAACCAGATGACCGGCATGGTGACCTCCCTGCTGCGTTAATGCGTTGCCGGGCCGCCCCGTCGGGGCGGCCCCTGTCTGACAACCGCCTGCCGGTTGGAAAGGAGAGAACCGGTCCTTTCCAACAGGCAGGCCACCGAACAAGGGGAGAGAGATGCAAGTAGATCCGGCCAGCATGGCGATGCAGCTGGTAGCCGTCGAGCGCCAGAACATGGACAAGCTGCTGAAGAAGCAGCTGGACAGCGTCAAGGCACAGCAGAGCGCCATCAGCACCCTCACCACCAAGCTGTCGAGCTTCCAGACCCTGCTCAAGGATCTGAACAAGGCGAGCAGCCTGCAGGCGCAGAAGGCGACCATGTCCCAAGACGGGATCATGACGGTGACGAGCAATGGCAAGGCCAGCTCGGGCCAGTACAACTTCTTCGTGGAGCAGCTCGCCCAGTCCCATCAGGTCGGCCTTCAGCTCGACAGCGACACGGCGCCGCTGCCCGCAGACGGCGTGCTCTCCCTGACCGTCAAGGGCAAGACCCTCGACATCGATCTGGCGACCCTGCCGGCTGGTGCCACCGCCAAGGATCTGGTCTCCCAGATCAACAATGCCAAGGACAACCCCGGGGTGAAGGCGACCCTAGTGCGTACCGACGGCAAGGTCAGCATGGTGCTGACCAGCAAGGAGAGCGGGGTGGAGAACGCCATCACCCTCAATTACAGCGGCGATGCGGCCAATGCCCTCGGGGTGGCCGTGGCCGGCAAGACGGACATCACCCAGGCGCAGGACGCCAAGCTGCAAATGGGGGGCGACAACCCGCTCACCATCACCTCGTCCAGCAACAAGATAGAGAACGTGGTGGACGGCCTGACCTTCCAGTTGACCAAGGCGCAGAAGGCGGGGGATGCGCCGCTGCTGGTGACGGTGGATCAGGACAAGGAGGCCGTCACCGGCTCACTCAAGAAGTTCGTCGACAGCTACAACGAGCTGGTGGATGAGCTGGCCAAGATGACCTCCAGCGATCCCAAGGCGCCGGGGGCCCTCTCCTCCGACAGCGGGGTGCGCAGCCTCAAGAGCCTGATCGCCCGCAGCGTGCGGGATCTGCCCGATGACCTGACCCTGGGGAGCCTCGGGATCAAGACCGACAAGGCGGGCAAGCTCTCCTTCAACGAGACCGACTTCAACAAGGCGCTGGAGAAGGATCCCGAGCTGCTCGGCAAGGCACTGATGGGAGACGATGGCCTGCTCAAGCGGATGAGCAATGCGCTCGACCCCTATACCAAGCGGGACGGCGCACTCAAGGGGCGCAAGACCGGTCTGGAGGCGAACGAGAAGCGGGTCAACGAACGGATGGAGGCGCTGGATCGGCGCATGGATTCCGCGTATAAGCGCTACCTCAACCAGTTCACCACCATGAACCAGATGTTGCAGACCATGGGCGCCCTGTGAGACGGCGTGCCCATCACACCCTGAATAAGCGAGTCTTTCATGTTTGAACCCCAAGAAGGCTATGACGCCTACCAGTTCGCCGCCACCCAGGCCAAGGCGGCGAGCGCCGACCCGCATCAGCTGGTGCTGATGCTGATGGACGGTCTGCTCGACGAGATCGCGCGGGCCGAGGGCCACATCCTGGCCAGGCAGTATGAGCGCAAGGGGCAGTCCATCAACAAGTGCCTGCAGATCCTGGGGGGGCTCGACAGCGCCCTCGACATGGACAAGGGCGGGGAGCTCGCCGGCAACCTGCACCGCCTGTATAACTACTGTGGTCAGCGCCTGTTCGAGATCAGCGTGGCCAACGACGTCGCGGGCTTTGCCGAAGTGCGCCGCATCCTGCTGGAGTTGAAAGAGGGCTGGGAAGCGATGGCCCGCCATCCCCGCTGATGCGGAAGTCCTCCTTCCTCGTTTGCCAGGGAAAGCGACTAACGTATTGAAAAACCGCATCTATATATCTGGCCTGCTCCTTGCTTGCTGGCAGGGTCGTCTTATTTTGGGGCCATCATCATGTCCATGACCGGGGCCGTGCCACCCAGCACGGAACGCGAGACGCGCCAGCGCCAGCTGTTGGGGCTGGGGCGTCTGATTTTACAGCAGGCCCGTGCCGGGCAGTGGGATGCGGTGCGCCTGGCGGATCACCGTCTGGCCCAGCTGGTCGAGAGTCTGCGCCAGCAACCTGCCCTGTGGCAGGCCCTGATGCCGGCCCGGGATCAGGTGCGCCACTGGCATCAGGAGGCCTTCGCGCTCTGCCAGCAGGAAACCGCCCTGCGCAAGCAGGAGTGGGATGCCCTCTCCCTCAAGCGGGAAGGGCTGCAGGCCTATGACGAGGCGCAGACATGGGCATGATCCCCTTTATCGGCACCGAGGCCCTGCCGCCCTCCGCTTCAAGCGGCTTCACCCGTCTCTCGCGCCAGCCCGATGGGCAGGGAGAGGGGTACCAGCCGCTCGATCTCCCGCAGGAGGCCCTGGCCTCGCTCCCCCCGGTGCCCGCCGTCCCTGTCACCGCCCCCGACGAGGAGGGCGGTGAGGAGGCGAGTATCGAGACGAATGTCGAGATGGCGTCCGACGTTGCCGAGCAGCTGTCCGCCTTCACCCATATGCCCCCACCCTTTGTCAGACCAGAGGAGAGCGTGCGGCTCTCCCTTGTCCGCCCGCCGGTGGAGCCCGAACTTCCCCCTGCGGAGCAAGGGGCGCGAGCGGAGCACCCCTCGCCCGCGCTGCGAGCGCTCACCCGCCTCGTGCGCCTGGAGAGCGAACGGATGCCGGTGATGACGGCGCCGGACAGTAAGGCGCACTCCCCCCTGCAGGCGGGAGAGCTCGCCCTGAGGCTGGCCCAGCCAGGCGTGCAGGGGGAGCGGTCGCCGCTCCCGACCACGGTCGGTCTGCCGCCCCTTCCCGGGGAGGCGGCGCCGGAGCGGGAGCTTGCCGTGGCAGATCTCAAGGCGGCAGTGGGGCTGCCGACCGCGCTGTCTGCGGCCAGGCCCACGGAGTACCAGTGGGCGCCGGCTCGCCTGACGGACGGTCCGGCCCAGTGGGGCCAGCAACTGGTCGAGGTGCTGAAGGACAGGGTCGAGTTGCAGGTGAACCAGAACATCAAGCAGGCTCACATCCGGCTCGATCCCCCCGAGCTGGGGCGCCTCGAATTGACGGTCAGGGTCGAGGGGGATCGGCTCAGCGTGCAGCTCAACGTGACCAACCCGGCGGTGCGCGAGGCCATGATCCAGTCGATGGAACGGCTGCGCATGAGCCTGACCCCCCACCATGCCGGCGGCGTCGAGGTGAACGTCGGGCAGGGGGGAGAGCAGGAGCGGGGAGAACGCTGGCAGCAGGAGAAGATCCTGGCTGGCCGGCGGCAGTGGCAGGAAGAACGGGATGCATCGAGCGGCGCTGGTCAGGACTGGCTCAATACCCTGGTGTGACATTTTACAATCTGGCAATAGCGAGAGTGACTTCAAATTATGCGGCGTGTCATGAAGTGGATGATGGTGATGGTAATGGCACTGTGCCTGCTGGTGGCGCTGGCCTATGGCGCCTATCTCAAGCGAGATACGGTAGCCGTCTGGCTGGGGCTGGCGGAGGCCAAGCCCGAGCTGAGCAAGACACCGCTGTTCAAGCCGATGGAACGCTTCGTCATCAGCCTGGAAGGGGACAGGGAGCCCCACTATCTGGTGCTGGAACTAGCACTGGTGACCCACAACCCCCAGCAACTGGAGACGCTCAACGAGCTGACCCCCCTGATCCGCAATGCCATGGTGCAATATTTCAGCCATCGTTCCCATGAGGCGGTGAAGCAGGAGCTGCAGAACATCTCGGACCTGCAGACCTCACTGCTCGGCAAGCTGGTGGGGACGCTGGAAGGGTATGGCTACAAGCCCTATCTGGACGAAGTGCTGGTCACCAAGGTGCTGGTGCAGTAGCGGACATGATGGACGCCGGCTGGGACATCCCCTGTGAACTGACCGCCTCCGCCCCCCGTACCGGTGAACAGGCGATCCTGAGCCGCTACCTGCCTCTGGTGAAGCGGGCGGCCACTCACCTGCGCAGCCAGGTGAGCGCCTGCTTCGATCAGGAGGACATGGAGCAGGTCGGCATGATGGGCCTGCTGGAGGCCTGGCGCCGGTATGGCAGCGAGCCCGATGCCCAGTTCGAAAGCTATGCGTTCAAGCGGGTGCGGGGCGCCATGCTGGATGAGTTGCGGCGCCTCGACTGGCGTCCCCGCCAGTTGCGCCAGCAGGTGCACGGCCACAACCAGGTGCAGCGGGAGCTGTTCAACCGGCTGGGGCGCAACCCGACCGAGCAGGAGCTGGCGCAGGCACTGGATTGCTCCGTCGAGGAGGTGCGCCAGCTGGCCTATGCCAGCCAGGCCGAGGCCCTGCAGAGCCTGGAGGAGTGGCTGGAGAACGGCGGCAGGGCGCCGGCGTCGGAATCAGACGACCAGGACATGGCCATGACCCTCAGCAAGGTGCTCGGTACCCTGGACAAGCGCGAGCAACTGCTGCTCTCCCTCTACTACCAGCAGGAGCTGAACATGAAGGAGATTGCGCTGGTGCTCGGCCTGACCGAGTCGCGGGTATGCCAGCTCCACAAGCAGTGCGTCCTTCAGCTCAAGCAGCGTTTGGTCGACTCCATATAGTAATGGCTCTCCCCGCGGGGGGAGTCTTCGTGAATTCTGCGGGAGCATCCATGCAAAAACAGATCGGTCTTGGTGTCATTTTCGTTTGTGTGATCGGCGGCTTCATGATGGCCGGGGGGCGTCCCATCGCCCTGTGGCAGCCCGCCGAGCTCATCATCATCATAGGTGCTGCGGTCGGCTCCATGTTCCTCGGAAACTCCAAGGAGGTGATGCATGAGATGTGGCGCCAGATGAAGCTTTGCTTCAAGTCCAACAAGGACGAGAAGGAGATCTATCGCGAACTGCTGACCCTGATGCACCAACTGCTGGAAGAGACCCGCAACAAGGGGATGAAGGCGCTGGACGAACACGTGGAGAACCCGCAGCAGAGCTCCGTCTTCCTGATGTATCCCCAGGTGTCGGAAGATCCGCAACTGCTCGGCTTTATCATCGACAACCTGCGCCTGCTGGGCATGGGCAAGATCACCCCCCACGAGCTCGACACCATACTGGAGCAGGAGATCATGGCCATCGAGGAGGACATGCTCAAGCCCGCCCACGCGCTGCACAAGACGGGGGAAGCCTGCCCCGGGTTCGGGATCCTCGCGGCCGTGATGGGGATCATCATCACCATGCAGCAGCTCGACGGTCCCCTCAGCAACATCGGCGTGCACGTGGCGGCCGCCCTGGTGGGCACCTTCATCGGCATCTTCCTCTGTTACTGCCTGCTGGAGCCCATCAGCAACGCCATGGAAGAGATGGTCAAGCGCCGCATCGGCATGCTGATGTGCATCAAGTCGATCCTGATCGCCCAGCTGCGGGGCAAGACGCCCCTGCTCTCCGTCGACTCGGGCCGCAAGATGCTGGAGCCTGACGTGAAACCCAGCTTCCTCGAACTGGAAGACTGGGTGACCAACAGGGCCATGTGATGCGCAACCACGAACAGATCATCATCAAGCGCCAGCAGCGGCGCAGCAGTGGTCCCAAGGGCGGCGGCGCATGGAAGGTGGCCTTCGCCGACTTCACCCTGGCGATGATGGCTTTCTTCATGGTGCTCTGGATCCTGGCCGTTTCCAGCCAGGAGGAGCGCGAGATGGTGGCCAGCCGCCTGCGCGACTACAGCATCATGGACAGCGAGGCGAACCCGTTCGACATCCGCAACAGCCCCTATCCGGTGGATCTCGGTGGCAACCCCTCGGTACTGGAGGAGCTGAGCCCCCAGTTCGTGGAGGAGGGGCAGCGCATGCCCAGACACATGGAGCGCGACCGCAGCATCTTCACCGACGGTGCCAAGGGCGGCTACGAGAGCCTGCTGGTGGGCAAGATTGAGGGGGAGAAGCAGATGGCGCAGCTGGCCGGCTTCATCGGCTCCATGGCGGATCAGATGCAGGCCAGAAACAACCTGGAGTTGCAACTGGTGCCCCAGGGGCTGCGCATCCTGATCCGCGACGACGACGAGCGGGAGATGTACAGCCGCGGCAGTGCCCGCATCAGCCCCTATTTCCGCCATCTGCTGATGGCGCTGGCCCCCATCTTCCAGCGGGTGGAGAACCGGGTCATGATCTCCGGTCACACCGACAGCACCCCCTTCGCCGGGGACAACTACAGCAACTGGGAGCTCTCCTCCGATCGCGCCATGATGGCGAGGCGCGTCCTGCTTGCCGGCGGCATGCCCCCCGAGCGGGTGGGTCAGGTGGTCGCCATGTCGGACACCATGCTGGACAACACCGCCGATCCCCGGGGCAGCCAGAATCGCCGCATCGAGCTGCTGGTGATGACGACCCAGGCGGAGAAGAGCCTGGAGCAGCTGTTCAGCGCCCAAACCCAAGCCGCCACCCGGCAAGCCAAGGATGCCACTGCCCATGGAAACCCCTGATACCGATCTGCCCCCCGTCACCCCGTTCAACGATCCCAGGCGCAAGGTCCCTCGCTGGTATCTGCACGACGGCACCACGCCGCTGGAGTCCCAGAGCTGCGGCATCGCGGCCCGGCTCATGGTGTCCGGCCTGCTGTTCGACAAGCAGATCGGCCGGGCGGTGATCAAGGACATAGGGCCCGGCGGGGTCGGCTTCCTGGCCCCCGCCCGCTTCGCCCTGCCCGATACCGTCAGCCTGTCCCTGTCACCGCGAATCGTGCTGGCCTGCCATATCACCCACCGCAGGGCCATAGGCCAATACCTCAGCTTCTACGGCGCGCGCTGGGCCGATCCGGCGTCCATCGATCTCGCCCCCGTGCTCAGTCACTGGCGCCATAGCTTCATGGCGCCAGCAGAGGCCGGGTCTGTCCCAGTCCCAGAGGATCCGGCATCCGCTCCAGCGTGATCCCCCCCCGCCCCATGTCGAGCCCCCTTGCCGGTCGCAGCAGCAAGGGGTCGTGCAGGCTCTCCAGCGACACGGCTCGTGCCAGCAGTGGCCGTTTATCCGGTGTGCTGCGGGCAGGCGCCTTGCCACCGCCATAGACGATGGGGCAGTCGCTGACACCTTGCGCCTCTGGCAGGCGCCAGGCGGGATTCCAGCGGCTGGCGTCGTTCATCGACACCCCTTTGGCCATGGCCCAGTCCAGCAGGGAGCAGGCGCCCGGCTGCCGCCACACCCGAATGCTCTCTCCCTCCTGCCAGGATGGCAGCACGAAGTCGTGCTGCGCCGCCCTGTCCAGCAACTGGGAGAGGGCGATGAAACGCGCCACATAGAGCCGCGTTTCCGTGGGCAACTGCAGTGCCCACAGATTGCGTGTCCCACCGCTGAGCACCGCCTTCAGCACCCGTCCCTCTCCCGCGTTATAGGCCGCCAAGGCCAGTAGCCAGTCCTGCCCGAAGAATCGATGCAGCCAGCCGAGATAGGCGAGGGCAGCCTCCGTCGCCAATGGCAGGGAATAGCGGCCATCGAAGGCGGTCGTCATGGGGACGGAGAAGCGGGCCGCGGTGTCTGGCATCAGTTGCCAGGGACCGGCGGCGCCCGCCGAAGAGATCACGTCCAGCCGGTAGCTGCTCTCGATCAGGGGCAGCAGTGCCAGCATGGGTGGGAGTTTTCGCGCCTGAACCTGCTCCGTGACCCAGCGGATCATGGGCTGGGACTCGATGAGGCGTTGCTGCAGGTGGCTGCGCTGCTGCAACAGGAAGCGGGTCTGCTCGGTGACCAGATCGGCGCCGGGGCCGGCGAGAGGGGTAGGAAAACCCGCCTGCCAATGATAATGATCGTAGGAGTAGCAAACGGGACTGCTTAGCAGGCACAGCCCGGCGAGAAGGCGAGACGATAATTTGGCAAGAGAGGGCATAGCCTGGCGGGAAAATGATAAAAACACGATGTATCTCAACAGTTTTTGACAATATCTGTCGACTGTTCATGTGGTATCCAGGACGTGATAAGCATGATAACACGAGTAAAAAAGACCCCAAAGGCGGGCAGGGCGATTCAGAAATTTCTGCTTTATCTGATCCTCGTTAATTTTGGTTTGATGTGGCTCTATGTCGTGTATGCCGATGAGCTGACATTTGGTGCCAACCTTCTGCTGACTTTTCTTCTGATCCTCTATAACCTGCTGCTCTGCCAGCTGGTGGTGCTGCGTGCCCGGCGGGCGGGAGACGGTTACATCATCTATCCCGTGGTGGGGGTGAGCATTATCCTGTGTGCCGTCGTGCTGTTTCGTTTCATCATTTCCCCCTGAAACAGATTAATTTTGAGCCCAGCCTGAGGGCATGTATTTAATTTGGCAGTAAATAACTTGTGAAAAATCAATTCATTTAATCGGTCGTCTCCCCACGCTGCGTCAATATGTTTCCCCTGCCCGAGATCCTTGCTTGAAAAGCCTCCTGCTCGTCCTTAAACTTCATGGTGGAGAAAAGTGGATCAAAGTGGTTTTTATCGGGCGATTTGCCCCCTTAACTCATTTTCAGGGACTGCAATTTGTTGCGTGGCGCTCACGCCATCAGCCTGGACAGCAAGGGCCGGTTGGCGATTCCGACCAAATTTCGAGACTGGCTGCGCGACGAGTGCGACGGCCAGCTGGTCTGCACCATCGACATCGCCCATCCCTGTCTGCTGCTGTATCCCCTGAACGAATGGGAAGAGATAGAGCGCAAGCTCAAGACCCTGTCCAGTACCAATCCGGCCGAGCGCCGCCTGCAACGCCTGCTGCTCGGCCATGCGACCGAATGCGAGCTGGACGGCAACGGCCGCCTGCTGCTGAGCCAGCCGCTGCGCAACCACGCGGGGCTGGACAAGAAAATCATGCTGGTGGGCCAGCTCAACAAGTTCGAGCTGTGGGATGAAGCCCGCTGGCAACAACAGATCAATGACGACATCCTGGGCCTGCCCGAGGACGACTGGGCAAGTTCACCACGACTACAGGATTTTTCTTTATAAATGACCCAAGCCGCTGAACACATCACAGTGCTGTTGCACGAAGCCGTCGAAGGGCTGGCCATCAAGCCGGACGGTGTCTACGTCGACGGTACCTTTGGCCGGGGTGGTCACTCTCGTCTCATTCTCCAGCAGCTCGGCCCCAACGGCCGGTTGATCGCCATCGACCGGGATCCCCAGGCCATTGCCGAGGCGGCCAAGATCCAGGATCCCCGCTTCGAGATCGTGCACGGCCCCTTCTCCGGCATCACCCGCTATCTGACCGAGCGCGGTCTGCTGGGCAAGGTGGACGGCTTCCTGCTGGATCTCGGGGTCTCCTCCCCCCAGCTGGACGATGCCGAACGCGGCTTCAGCTTCATGAAGGACGGCCCCCTCGACATGCGGATGGACCCGACCACTGGCCAGAGCGCCGCCGAGTGGCTGGCCCGCGCCGATGTGGACGACATCGCCTGGGTGCTGAAGACCTTCGGCGAGGAGCGCTTCGCCAAGAAGATTGCCCGCGCCATCGTGCACGACAGGGTCACCGAGCCCTATGTGCGCACCCGCCAGCTGGCAGAGATGATCGCCCGGGTCAACCCGAGCAAGGAGAAGGGCAAGCACGCTGCTACCCGCAGCTTCCAGGCCATCCGCATCTACATCAACAGCGAGCTGGACGAGATCGAAACCGCGTTGAACGGCGCGCTGGAAGTCTTGGCTCCTCACGGCCGTCTCTCCATCATCAGCTTCCACTCCCTGGAAGATCGGCTGGTGAAGCACTTCATCCGCAAGCACGAGAAAGGACCCGAGGTGCCCCACGGCATCCCGCTGACCGAGGCCCAGCTGGCCGGCGGTCGCAAGCTGAAGTCGGTCGGCAAGGCGCTCAAGCCTTCCGAGCATGAAGTCAATGAAAACACCCGATCCCGCAGCTCGGTACTGCGGGTCGCAGAGCGGCTGGCGGAGTAAGCCATGAGCGAAGTGCGCGTTCACCTCGCCAGGGAGATCGTTGCGGATCTCTGGCGCCACAAGTTGCAGGTCGTGCTGACCATCGCCGTGCTGGTTACCGCCTTCGCGGTGATCCTGGTGACCAACATGACCCGGGGGCTGACGGCCAAGCAGAACGATCTGATGGCGGAAGAGGACAGGCTCAACATCGAGTGGCGCCACCTCTTGCTGGAGCAGGGCACCCTGGCTGAGCACTCCCGGGTGGCGAGCCTGGCCATGGACAAGTTGCAGATGGCTCGCCCGCTGGTGACCACCGAGAAGGTAATTACACAACCATGACACGCAAGGCCGCCACCAAGGCTCCTGCAAAGGACAAAGCCAAGGCGAAAGCACCGTCACTCTACCCCTGGCGCTTTCGCACCCTGGTTTTCTTCATCGGCATCGCATTTGCGGGGCTGATCCTGCGACTGGCCTGGATCCAGGTGATCGATCCGGACAGGCTGCGCCAGGAGGGGGACATGCGCTCCCTGCGCACCACCTCCACCCAGGCGGTGCGCGGCATGATCACGGATCGCAACGGCGAGCAGCTGGCGGTCTCCGTGCCGGTCGAGGCCGTCTGGGCCGATCCCAAGACGGTGCACGAGTCCGGCGCCATCCACAACGAGCGCGCCTGGCTGGCGCTCTCCGCCGTGCTCAAGCTCGACATCAACACCCTCAAGCACCGCATCGCCAACCCGAGCAAGCGCTTCGTCTATCTGCAGCGGCAGGTGACGCCGGCGGTGGCGGAATACATCAAGGGCTTGAAACTGGGGGGCATCTATCTGCGCCCCGAGGCGCGCCGCTTCTATCCGACCGGCGAGATCAGCGCCCACCTGGTGGGGGTGACCAACATCGACGGCAGCGGCATCGAGGGGATCGAGCGCAGCTACAACGAGTGGCTGACCGCGACCCCGGGGGAGATGCGGGTGCGCAAGGACCGCCAGGGCCGCGTCATCGAGCGGCTCGGTCTGGTCAAGGAGGGCAAGCACGCCAACGATCTGCAGCTGAGCATCGATCAGCGGGTGCAGGCGCTGGCCTATCGCGCCCTCAAGCGGGCCACCGACGAGAACAAGGCGACCTCCGGCTCCATGGTGATGCTGGACGTGAAGACCGGCGAGGTGCTCGCCATGGTCAACACCCCCTCCTACAACCCGAACAACCGCGGCCAGTACCAGAGTTTCCGGGTGCGCAACCGGGTGGTCACCGACACCTACGAGCCGGGTTCCACGGTCAAACCCTTGATTTTGCTCAGTGCCTTGCAGGCCGGCGTCACCAGCTGGAAGGACTTCATCCCGGGTGGGCCGCTCTTTATCGGGGCCAAGCAAATCCGTGATGTGAGCATCCACAAGGCGACCAACCTGTACGACATCCTGCGCTACTCCTCCAACATCGGCATGTCGCGCATCGCGCTGCGGATGCCGGCCCAGGAGATGATCAACACCCTCAGCATGGTGGGCTTCGGGATGGACACCGGCAGCGGCCTGATGGGGGAGAGCAGCGGCATGCTGCCCCAGCGTCGCCGCTGGTCCGACATCGAGCGGGCCACCCTGTCGTTCGGCTACGGCCTGCGGGTGACCCCGCTGCAGCTCGCCTCCGCCTACGCCACCCTGGCCAACAAGGGCAAGCGGGTGCCGCTCTCCATCATCAAGGTGACCAAGCCGCCCAAGGGCGAGCAGGTCATCGACCACAACAATGCGGCCGCCATGTTGCAGGCGCTGGAGTACGTGGTCAGCAACGCCATTCCCAAGGCCCAGATCCCGGGCTACCGGGTCGGCGGCAAGAGTGGTACCGCCAAGGTCGCCGTGGCGGGGGGCTATGGCAAGGATTACATGGCCTGGTTTGCCGGCTTCGCCCCGGCCAGCAATCCCCGCTTCGTCATGGTGGTGGTGATCAACGAGCCCAAGGGGGATGCCTACTACGGCGGCGCCGTGGCGACGCCGCCCTTTGCCGAGGCCATGGGGGGCGTGCTGCAGCTCTTCAACATCCGTCCCGACGCGATCCCGCCCGAGGTACCCGCCAAGCTTGCCCGCACGGAGGCCACCAATGGCGCACCGCGTACTTGACGGGCATCCGGCTTTTTCCATCGGCCCCGCCGCTGTCGGGGCATTTTCCATGGTGCCCGTGTGCGCCCGCATTCCCGCATTTTCGGAGGCTGCCCATGCCGTCCATCTCACTTGATCAACTGATGAGCCGCTTCGGCATCACTGCCCCGGCGCTTCCCCTCACCGACCTCCAGCTCGACAGCCGGCGGGTCGGTCCCGGCTCTCTCTTCGTGGCGATCGGAGGCCATCAGGTGGATGGCAGGCGTTTCATCGAACAGGCGGTGGCTCAGGGAGCGACCGCCGTGCTGTTTGAGGAGGATGGGGAATTCGTCCCTCCTGCGGCCCAGATCCCCTGCATCGGCATGCAGGATCTGCCCGCCCGCCTCTCCGAGCTGGCCGGCCACTTCTACGATCATCCGGGGCAGAAACTGCAACTGGTGGGTATCACGGGGACCAACGGCAAGAGCACCACGGCCCTGCTGGTGGCGAACTGGCGCACCCTGCTGGGAGGCAAGGCCGGGGTGATGGGCACCATAGGCAACGGCCTGTTCGGCGAGCTGGTGGAAGCAGAGAACACCACCGGCAGCGCCGTGCAGGTGCAGGCCAATCTGGCCGCCTTGCAGCAACAGGGGGCCGATCTGGTGGCCATGGAAGTCTCCAGCCACGGTCTGGTGCAGCACCGCGTCGCCGCCCTGCCATTTGCCGCGGCTGTCTTCACCAACCTGAGCCGGGATCACCTGGACTATCACGGTTCCATGGAGGCCTATGCTGCCGCCAAGGAGGAGCTGCTGAAGCTGGTGGACGAACCCTGCGCCGTCATCAATGTGGACGACCGCCTGGGGCGGCAGTGGCTGGCGGCCTATCCCGGTGCGGTGGCCTTCGGCGTCCATGGCCCGATTGAAAACCATGCCGGACGACAGCTGACGGCGCAGGATCCCCATTTCCATCAACAAGGTTTTGACACGCGCATTAACTCCAGTTGGGGGAATGGTGTATTATCCGCCCCCTTGCTCGGCCGCTTCAACGTCAGCAACGTGCTGGGCGCCATGGGGGCCATGCTGGTGCTCGGTTACGATTTCGACGCCCTGCTGGCCACCGCGCCTCAGCTGCAGCCGGTGACCGGTCGCATGGAGTGCTTCGGCGGTGGCGATGCGCCGCTCGCCGTGGTCGATTACGCCCATACCCCGGACGCGCTGGAGAAGGCGCTGCAGGCCCTGCGGGTGCACTGCCACGGTCGCCTCTGGTGCCTGGTGGGCTGCGGCGGCGATCGGGATCGCGGCAAGCGGCCCATGATGGCCGCCATGGCGGAGCTGCATGCGGACTGCGTGATCCTGACCGACGACAACCCCCGTACCGAGGAGCCGGCCCGGATCATGGCCGACATGGTGGCGGGGCTTCGCGATCCCGGCGCCGTGCAGATCGAGCACGACAGGGTCAAGGCGATCCGGCTGGCGCTGAGTCAGGCGAGCAAAGAGGACATCATCCTGGTGGCCGGCAAAGGCCACGAGGATTATCAGATCATTGGAACCGACAAGCGGCACTACAGCGACCGGGAAACCGTCGCGGCCGCCTTGCACACATTAATGGAGTCATTCAGATGATGACCCTCAGGCTTGCCGACCTGGCGCAGGTGCTCGATGCCCGTCTGATCGGGAGCGACCACGAGATCACGGCGGTCAGCACCGACACCCGTACCCTGGGCGAAGGGGCGCTGTTTGTCGCCCTGCGCGGCGAGCGTTTCGACGCCCACGATTTCTGCGATCAGGCGGTGGCCGCCGGCGCCAGTGCCCTGCTGGTGGAACGCGAGCTGCCCCTGGCCATACCGCAACTGGTGGTGGCCGACAGCCTCAAGGGGCTGGGGCGTCTGGGCCGGCTGGTGCGCGAGCGCATCAACCCGAAAGTGCTGGCCATCACCGGCAGCTGCGGCAAGACCACGGTGAAGGAGATGGCGACTGCCATCCTGCGCTGCGAGGGGGAGGTGCTGGCCACCGCCGGCAACTTCAACAACGAGGTGGGGGTGCCGCTCACCCTGCTGCGCCTCGAGCCGCAGCACCAGTTTGCGGTGATGGAGCTGGGGGCCAACCACCCGGGGGAGATCGCCTGGACCACGTCGCTGGCCAAGCCCGATGCCGCCATCATCAACAACGTGGCGGCGGCCCATCTGGAGGGCTTCGGCTCCCTGGAGGGGGTCTTCCATGCCAAGAGCGAAATCTTCGAAGGCCTGCGCGAGGGCGGCAGCGCCATCGTCAATGCCGACAACGAATTTTGGCCCAAGTGGCGTGAGAAGGGCATCCGCTGCGCCTTCTCCCTCGAGGATCAGAGCCAGCCGTTCCACGCCAGAAACGTGGTGATCAACCAGCAGGGTTGTGCCGAGTTCGTCATGGTGACGCCGCAGGGCGAAGTGAGCCTGACCCTGGCCATCCCGGGCCGCCACAACGTGGCGAACGCTCTGGCCGCCGCCGCCGGGACCCTGGCGCTCGGTGCTTCTCTGGCCTCGGTCAAAGCCGGTCTGGAGCAGATGGCGCCGGTCAAGGGCCGCTTCTGCGTGCAGCGCTGGGGTGGTCTCACCCTGGTGGACGACACCTACAACGCCAGCGTGGAGTCCGTGCTGGCGGGCATCGACGCCCTGACCGCCATGGGCGGCTACAAGGTGCTGGTGTTCGGTGACATGAAGGAGTTGGGTGAGGAGTCCGCCGCGCAGCATGCCCGGGTCGGTCGCCACGCCCGCGAGCAGGGCCTTGACGCCGTGCTGACCGTAGGGGAACAGAGTCGCCACACCGCAGATGCCGCGGCTGGCCGACATTTCGATAACAAGGCGTCGTTGTTTGAAGTGCTTGCGCAAATGATAAAGACACATCAGGAAATTTCGATTCTGGTCAAGGGCGCCCGCGGCTCCCGCATGGAAGATATCGTCGAGATGGTCAAGGGCCATCAGGAGTCAGCCACATGCTAGTCTGGCTGGCGGAACTGCTCACCCCGCACTTCACCTTCTTCAACGTCTTCTCCTACCTGACGTTTCGCGCCATCCTGTCGATCATCACCGGCCTGGTGGTGGCGCTCTGGATGGGGCCGCGCCTCATCCGCCGTTTGCAGATCCTGAAGTTCGGCCAGGTGATCCGCAACGACGGTCCCGAGTCCCACCTCAGCAAGAAGGGCACCCCGACCATGGGCGGCCTGATGATCATCGCCGCCATCTTCATCTCGGTGCTGCTCTGGTGCCGCCTCGACAATCCCTATGTCTGGCTGGTGCTGTTCGTGCTGGGGGCCTACGGTGCCATCGGCTTCGCCGATGACTACCTCAAGGTGGTGCGCAAGAACACCGACGGCCTGATCGCCCGCTGGAAGTACTTCTGGCAATCCGCCGTTGCGCTGGGGGTGGCCGTGTTCCTTTACGCCACCGCCACCCACGACGGACAGACCCAGCTGGTGGTGCCCTTCCTCAAGGACGTGATGCCCCAGCTCGGCCTGATGTTCATCCTGCTGACCTACTTCGTCATCGTCGGCACCTCCAACGCGGTCAACCTGACCGATGGCCTGGATGGTCTGGCCATCATGCCGACCGTGATGGTGGCTGGGGGCTTCGCCCTGATCGCCTGGGCGACCGGCAACGTCAACTTCGCGAACTACCTGCACATCCCCTACGTGCCCTACACCTCCGAGCTGGTGATCGTCTGTACCGCCATCGTCGGGGCGGGTCTGGGTTTCCTCTGGTTCAACACCTATCCGGCCCAGGTCTTCATGGGGGACGTGGGTTCCCTGGCCCTGGGCGGGGCGCTCGGCACCATCGCCGTGCTGGTGCGCCAGGAGTTCCTGCTGGTGATCATGGGGGGCGTCTTCGTGATGGAGACCGTCTCTGTGATCCTGCAGGTGGGCTCCTACAAGCTGCGCGGCGTGCGGATCTTCCGCATGGCGCCCATTCATCACCACTATGAGAAGAAGGGCTGGCCGGAGCCGCGCGTCATCGTGCGCTTCTGGATCATCACCCTCATGCTGGTGCTGCTTGGTCTCGCCACCCTGAAGGTGAGGTAAGCCATGGTCATCATCATCGGACTCGGCAAAACCGGACTCTCCTGCGTCGACTACTTCCTCGGCCGCGGCGTCACGCCCCTGGTGATGGACACCCGTGCCAACCCCCCCGGCAAGGAGCAGCTGCCCCCTGAGGTGGAGCTCGTCCACGGGCTGGACGGAGAACGGCTCAAGCAGGCGCACATGATAGTGGCGAGCCCGGGCATCGCCCTCTCGACCCCGGAGCTCAAGGCCGCGGCAGAGCGCGGCATCAGGATAGTCGGCGACATCGAGCTGTTCGTGCGCGAGACCCAGGTGCCCGTCATCGCCATCACCGGCTCCAACGGCAAGAGCACGGTGACGACCCTGGTGGGGGAGATGATCGCCGAGGCCGGCCTCAAGGTCGGGGTCGGTGGCAACATCGGCACCCCGGCCCTGGAATTGCTCAAGCAGCCCATGGATCTCTGCGTGCTGGAGCTCTCCAGCTTCCAGCTGGAGACCACCCACAGCCTGCGAGCCGCCGCCTCCGTGGTATTGAACCTCTCCGAAGATCACATGGATCGCTATGAGGGCATGGCCGACTACCGCGCCGCCAAGATGGAGATCCATCAGCACTCCCAGCACATCCTGGTGAATCGCGACGATCCCCAGACCCTGCCCGATGTGGGCCAGGTATGGCAGAGCTTCGGGCTGGACTGCAACGGCTATGGCCGCTGTGAGCTGGCGGGCCGCCACTGGCTGACCCTGCACGGCGAGCCGCTGCTGGCGGTGGACGAGATGAAGATCGTCGGTGCCCACAACCAGGCCAACGCCCTGGCGGCCATGGCCCTGTGCGACGCGGTCGGTATTCCCCGCGAGCCCCAGCTCGCCGTGCTGCGCCGTTTCGAGGGCCTGCCCCATCGCGCCCGCTTCGTGCGGGAGGTGAACGGGGTGCGCTGGATCAACGACTCCAAGGCCACCAACGTGGGGGCCACCCTGGCCGCCGTGGCCGGGGTGCGCGAGTCCGTCAGGGGGCGTCTGCTGCTGCTGGCCGGCGGCCAGGGCAAGGGCCAGGACTTCGGCCCGGTGCAGGCCCTGCTCGGCAACCAGATCGATCACATGTACTGCTTCGGCCAGGATGCCGAGGTGCTGCTGGCCCTGGGCGAGCAGACCGAGCGGGTGGCGGATCTCGACGCCGCCGTCGCCAAGGCGGCGGCCGATGCCAGACCCGGTGACTGGGTGCTGCTGGCGCCGGCCTGCGCCAGCCTGGATCAGTTCAAGTCCTTCGAAGCGCGTGGCGATCGCTTCACCGAGCTGGTACAGAAGTTATGAACGCCCTTCGCGCAGTCGCAGGCTTCCTGCAGCGCTGGTTGCTACCGGCGCGCCCCGCCGGTCTCTACGATCGGCAACTGGTGGTGCTGGCGCTGGCGCTGATGTCGGTGGGGCTGGTGATAGTGGCGTCCGCCTCCATCCCCGAAGGGATAGCCCTGGGGGATGATCCCTTCATGTTCGTGAAGCGCCACGGCATGTTCCTGGTGATGGCGCTCGGCATCTCCTGGTTCGTGCTGCAGGTGCCCATGGCCCGCTGGCAGCAGTACAACGGCCCCATGCTGCTGCTCGCCATCGTGCTGCTGGTGATGGTGTTGCTGGTGGGGCGCAGCGTCAACGGCTCGGTGCGCTGGCTGCCGCTTGGTCCCTTCAACCTGCAGCCGGCCGAGTTCGGCAAGCTGGCCCTGTTCGTCTACCTGGCGGGCTACCTGGTGCGCCGCCAGAGCGAGGTGCGCGAGCGCTTCATCGGCTTCATGAAGCCCATGGCGGTGCTGTTCGTGGTGGCCATACTGCTGCTGGCCCAGCCGGATCTCGGGTCCGTGGTGGTGATGTTCGTCACCTCGCTCGGCATGCTGTTCCTGGCCGGCGCCCGGCTGGTGCAGTTCATCGGCCTGATCCTGGTGGGGGTGAGCGCCGTGGTGACCCTGATCATCGCCGAGCCATACCGGATGCGGCGGGTGACCTCCTTCCTCGACCCCTGGGCCGACCCCTTCGGCAGCGGCTATCAGCTGACCCAGTCCCTGATGGCCTTTGGCCGCGGCAGCTGGTTTGGCGAGGGGCTCGGCAACTCCATCCAGAAGATGGAGTACCTGCCGGAGGCCCATACCGACTTCGTGTTCGCCATCCTCGGCGAGGAGCTGGGTTATGTGGGCGTGCTTGGCGCGCTCTTCCTCATCTTCGCGCTGGCGGTCAAGGCGCTCAAGCTGGGCCATCAGGCGCTGGTGGCCGAGCGGCTCTATGAAGGCTATCTGGCCATCGGCGTCGGCATCTGGTTCAGTTTCCAGACCTTCGTCAACGTCGGCGCCGCCAGCGGCATGATGCCCACCAAGGGGCTGACCCTGCCGCTGGTCAGCTATGGCGGCTCCAGCCTCATCATCATGATGGTGGCGGTGAGCATGTTGATTCGTATCGATTTCGAGTTGCGCCAGGCCAGTGCCCAGGCGCGCGTGAGGGAGGTTTCGTGAGCAAGACGTTACTGGTGATGGCGGGTGGTACCGGGGGCCATGTGTTCCCCGGCCTGGCCGTTGCCGATCGCCTCAAGGCCCAGGGTTGGACCATCCACTGGCTCGGCACCGCCGACCGTATGGAGGCGGAGCTGGTGCCTGCCCATGGCTATCCCATCTCCTTCATCGACATCCAGGGGGTGCGTGGCAACGGCATCAAGCGGCTGCTCGCGGCCCCCTACCGCATCGTCAAATCCGTGCTGCAGGCCCGTCAGGTGCTCAAGACCATCCAGCCCGACGTGGTGCTGGGCATGGGGGGCTTTGCCTCGGGCCCGGGTGGCGTGGCCGCCTGGCTTGCCGGCATCCCGCTCTTGCTGCACGAGCAGAACGCGGCGGCCGGCATGACCAACAAGCTGCTGGCCCGCCTCGCCAAGCGGGTGCTGATGGCCTTCCCCGGCGCCTTCGCCCCCAACGCCCGCACCGCCGTGGTGGGCAACCCGGTGCGCCCCGAGGTGGTGGCCCTGCCGGACCCCGTGCTGCGCAGCGCAGCCGAACCTCTGCGCCTGCTCATCGTCGGTGGCAGCCTGGGGGCCCGGGTCCTCAATGAGCAGGTGCCGCCCGCGGTCGCCGCCGCCGGTGTGCCCATCGCGGTGCGCCACCAGTGCGGCAAGGGCAACGGGGAGGCCGTGGCTGCCTCCTATACCGGGCTGGGGGTCGAGGCCGAGGTGAGTGAATTTATCAGGGACATGGCGGATGCCTATGCCTGGGCGGACCTGGTGGTGTGCCGTGCCGGGGCCCTGACGGTCTCCGAAGTGGCCGCCGCCGGGGTGGCCGCCATCTTCGTGCCGCTGCCCCATGCGGTGGACGATCACCAGACCCGCAACGCCCTGACCCTGGTCGACGGCGGTGCGGCCGAGTTTCTGCCCCAGTCCGAGCTGACGCCGGCCGCCCTGGCCGCCCGTCTCTCCTGGCTCGCCGGGCGCAGGGAAACCCTGCTGAACATGGCCCAGGCTGCGCGCCGGGTCGCCATCATCGATGCCGCCGAACGGGTGGCCGATGAGTGCAAGCGGCTCGCCACCGGGTGAGCCGAACGAGATTGATGGACAGGATGGCGCTGGCCAAGGCCGCGCCCCTGTCTCCGAATACATGTGTCGCCGAATGAAAATGGCTTGTGGCCGCGAATTGAGAAAGAACTATGACCAAGGTTGAACTGGCAAAACTGCGTACCGTTATCCCCGAAATGCGCCGCGTGCGTCGCATCCACTTTATCGGCATAGGTGGCGCCGGTATGGGCGGTATTGCCGAGGTGCTTGCCAACGAAGGGTACCAGGTCACCGGTTCTGATCTGGCCCGCAACGGGGTGACCGAGCGCCTGGCGTCCCTCGGCGCCCACATCTTCGTGGGGCACAGTGCCGAGCATGTGGACGGTGCCAGCGTGGTGGTGGTCTCCACCGCCATCAAGCAGGACAACCCCGAGCTGCTGGCCGCCCGCGAGCTGCGTATCCCCGTGGTGCGCCGCGCCGAGATGCTGGCGGAGCTGATGCGCTTCCGCCACGGCATCGCAATCGCCGGCACCCACGGCAAGACCACCACCACCAGCCTGGTGGCGAGCATCTACGCCGAGGCGGACAGGGATCCCACCTTCGTCATCGGCGGCCTGCTCAACAGCGCCGGCACCAATGCCCGCCTGGGCAGCAGCCGTTATCTGATTGCGGAAGCGGACGAGAGCGACGCCTCCTTCCTGCATCTGCAGCCCATGGTCTCCATCGTGACCAACATCGAAGCGGATCACATGGACACCTATGGCGGCGACTTCTCCAGGTTGAAGGCCACCTTCATCGACTTCCTGCACAACCTGCCGTTCTACGGCCTGGCCGTGGTCTGTGTGGATGACCCCGTGATCCGCGGCATGCTGCCGGAGATCGCCCGCCCGACCATCACCTATGGCCTGTCTGATGACGCCGATGTGCAGGTGCTGGACTTCGTGCAGACCAGCAACCGCAGCCGATTCAGGGTCCGTCGCAAGGATGCTGGCGAGTTGGAGGTGACCCTGAATCTGCCGGGCATCCACAACGCGCTCAATGCCGCCGCCGCCATCGCGGTGGCGACCGAAGACGGCATAGGTGACGAGGCCATCATCCGGGCGCTCGCCAAGTTCGAAGGGGTGGGACGTCGCTTCCAGCAATACGGCGAGTTCGAGACCGGCCGTGGCAAGGCCATGCTGGTGGACGACTACGGCCACCACCCGAGCGAGGTGAAGGTGACCATCAACGCCGCCCGCGCCGGCTGGCCCGACAAGCGGCTGGTGATGGTGTTCCAGCCCCACCGCTACAGCCGGACCCGGGATCTCTACGAAGATTTCGCCGACGTGCTCTCCAAGGTGGACGTGCTGGTGATGCTGGAGGTCTATGCCGCCGGCGAGGAGCCGATCCCAGGGGCCGATGGCCGCGCCCTGTGCCGCACCATCCGCTCCCGCGGCACCCTGGAGCCCATCTTTGTCGCAACGCCTGACGACGTGCCGGCCGTGCTGGCCGACCTCATCGGCGAGGGGGATCTGGTGCTGACCCAGGGGGCGGGTAACGTCGGGGCGCTGGCCCGCCGTCTCGGCGAGATGAAATTGAGCGTGGATAGCATGAAATCCGGTGCCTGAGGGCCCAATGAGTATTTTGACCGCCAAGCCGGGGCCTATATAATGGCGAACCGGTCTGCAAGTGGCCGGCAAGGCGCGTTAAACGGGGATCGATCGGGTGGAGGCAAGGGCACAAGGGCGCACCAAGGGGGGCTTCATCGCCGGGGTGGCATTTTTCATCCTGGTCATGTGGGGGCTCTACCAGACTGCGCTGGATGTTAAAGACTGGCTGACGGATGCCAGTCGGTTGCCCATGAGCGAGCTGTTGCTGCAGGGGCAACACGAATATTTGAAGGCCGATGAGTTGCGTGCCGCCGTGCTGGATGGTGCCGAGCTTCGCAACTTCTTCGAGCTGGACGTGAACGAATTGCAGGCGCGGTTGAACGCCCTGCCCTGGGTGGCCCAGGTCTCGGTACGCAAGAAGTGGCCGAACAAGATCAAGGTCTATCTCACCGAACAGGACGTGGCGGCCCGCTGGAACGGCAACCGCTTCGTCAACACCAAGGGTGAGGTGTTCAGTGCTCCGGACAGGGTGAAGAAACCCCTGATGCAGTTGTCCGGGCCCGATGATCAGGCCGCCAAGGTGCTGGAAGCCAGCCATCAGTACGAGACGCTGCTGGCGGCCAAGGGATACAAGTTGCTGGGGGTGAATCTGACCCCCCGCCATGCCTGGGAACTGACCCTGGATGGCAACATTCAGCTGTTTGTGGGGCGCTCTGATATCGCGCTTCGTCTGCAGCGGTTTATCGATGCCTTTCCGGTCATCGAGCCCCGTGAGCGGGTTGCTTACGTGGATCTTCGATACGACACCGGGATGGCAGTTGGCTGGAAGAAAAGCGAAGAGAAAGTGAATGACCAACACCGCAGATAGAAATTTGATTGTCGGACTGGATATCGGCACGACCAAGGTGGCGGTACTGGTTGGCGAAGTATTGCCCGATGGCGAACTCAATGTCATCGGCATGGGCAGCCACGCTTCTCGCGGGATGGAGAAGGGCGGGGTCAATGACCTCGACTCCGTGGTCAAGTCCCTGCGCCGCGCGGTGGAAGAGGCCGAGATGATGGCCGACTGCCAGATAAGCTCCGTCTATCTGGGCTTGTCCGGCAAGCACATCGATTGCCGCAACGAGACCGGCATGGTGCCCATCTCCGATGAAGAGGTGACCCAGGAGGACGTGGACAACGTCATCCACACCGCCAAGTCGGTGCGACTGTCGGACGAGCTGCGGGTGCTGCATGTGCTGCCCCAGGAGTTCGCCATCGACTATCAGGAAGGGATCAAGAACCCGGTCGGCCTGTCCGGCGTGCGGATGGCGGCCAAGGTGCACCTGATCACCTGCCACAACGACATGGCTCGCAACATCGAGAAGTGCGTGGAGAAGGTGGGTCTGCGGGTGGATCAGCTGATCTTCTCGGCGCTGGCGTCCAGCTATGCGGTGCTGACCGAGGACGAGAAGGAGCTGGGTGTCTGCGTGGTGGACATAGGTGGCGGTACCATGGACATGTCGCTCTTTACCGGCGGCGCCCTGCGTCACACCAAGGTGATCCCCTACGCCGGCAGCACGGTGACCAGCGACATCGCCTACGCCTTTGGCACGCCGCCGCTGGACGCCGAAGCGATCAAGGTGCGCTACGGCTGCGCCCTCGGCCGCCTGGTCAGCAAGGAAGACAATATCGAAGTGCCCAGTGTCGGCGGTCGTCCGGCGCGCAGCCTGCAGCGGCAGACA
Organism: Aeromonas sp. FDAARGOS 1409; assembly: GCF_019048705.1. Lineage (NCBI taxonomy): Bacteria > Pseudomonadati > Pseudomonadota > Gammaproteobacteria > Aeromonadales > Aeromonadaceae > Aeromonas > Aeromonas sp. FDAARGOS 1409. The sequence goes on along the minus strand of NZ_CP077395.1, from coordinate 852,332 downwards.
CTGGCGGAAGTGATTGAACCCCGTTACACCGAGTTGCTCTCCATGGTGAATGACGAGCTGGTGCGGGTGCAGAGCGAATTGAAGGCACAGGGGGTCAAGCATCAGCTGGCCGCCGGTGTGGTCTTGACCGGTGGCGCGGCCCAGATCGAAGGCATAGTGGAGTGCGCAGAGCAGATCTTCCAGAGCCAGGTCCGGGTGGGCGAACCCATGAATATCCGGGGATTGAGCGATTACGTACAGGCACCGGTGTACTCGACTGCGGTCGGGTTGCTGCAGTACGGCCGTACCAATCAATCCACCGGCAGTAGCAAGGAATATGCCGCCAAGGCAAGCGTAGGTGGGCTGGTCAAACGGGTCAGCAACTGGTTGCGTGGCGAGTTCTAAAGATTTTGCTGAGTCAGGCAAATAAAGCGGAGAGACAACATGTTTGAATTTATGGATAGCCACACTGACGAAGCCGTCATCAAGGTGATAGGTGTGGGTGGCGGCGGCGGCAACGCAGTCGAGCACATGGTTCGTCAAAACATCGAGGGTGTTGAGTTCATTACCGTCAACACCGACGCCCAGGCGCTGCGCAACTCCAGTGCCAACACGACTCTGCAGATCGGTGGTGGCATCACCAAGGGTCTGGGTGCCGGGGCCAACCCGGAAGTGGGCCGTGACGCCGCCATGGAAGACAGGGAAGCGTTGCGCGAGCTGCTGACCGGTTCCGACATGGTGTTCATCGCCGCCGGCATGGGCGGTGGTACGGGTACGGGCGCCGCGCCGATCGTGGCCGAAGTGGCCCGCGAGATGGGTATCCTGACCGTTGCCGTCGTGACCAAGCCGTTCTCCTTCGAAGGGAAGAAGCGGATGGGCTTCGCCGCCCACGGTATCGAGGAGCTGTCCAAGAACGTCGACTCCCTGATCACCATCCCCAACGACAAGTTGCTGAAGGTGCTGGGCCGTGGCATCTCCCTGCTGGACGCCTTCAAGGCGGCCAACGACGTGCTGCTGGGTGCGGTACAGGGCATTGCCGAGCTGATCACCCGTCCGGGCCTGATCAACGTCGACTTCGCGGACGTGCGTACCGTGATGCGCGAGATGGGGACCGCCATGATGGGTACCGGCTCCGCCTCCGGTGACGACCGTGCCGAAGAAGCGGCCGAGAAGGCCATCTCCAGCCCGCTGCTGGAAGACGTGGATCTGGCCGGTGCCCGCGGCATCCTGGTCAACATCACCGCCGGCATGGACATGACCATCGAAGAGTTCGAGACCGTGGGTAACGCGGTCAAGGCCTTCGCGTCCGAGAACGCCACCGTGGTGGTGGGTACCGTCATCGATCCGGAGATGCACGACGAACTGCGCGTGACCGTGGTGGCCACCGGTATCGGTGCCGAGCGCAAGCCCGACATTACCCTGGTCAAGAACAACATGGTCCAGGAACGTCCGGCTCGTCAGCCCCTGATCAGCGAAGCTCTGCAGTCTCGCGTGATGGAAGAGGCGCCGGCCAAGGTGGTGAACGCCGAGCCGCAAGCTCGTCGCGAACCGGATTATCTCGATATTCCTGCGTTCCTGCGCAAACAGGCAGACTAAGCCTCTGATGGCTCTGGTTTGTTTGTTGCTTAAGGATTGTGCTAAGATGGCCCGGCAACGACCATCTGGTCAGGAATTTGAGCTGTTAAAGCGGATACGCCCATGATTAGACAAAGAACCTTGAAAACGAGTGTCCAGGCCACCGGTGTGGGCCTGCATTCGGGCCGGAAAGTCACTATGACGTTCCGTCCGGCGCCTGTTAACACAGGGATCGTTTACTTGCGTACCGATCTGAATCCTGTGGTAGAGCTGCCAGCCAACGCCGATCAGGTGCGTGATACCGTGCTTTGTACCGCTCTGGTGAACGAAGCCGGTGTTCGTGTGTCGACCATCGAACATCTGTCTGCCGCTCTGGCCGGGATGGGGATCGACAACCTCTATGTCGAGGTTGATGCTCCCGAGATCCCGGTAATGGACGGCAGTGCGCATCCGTTCATCTATCTGCTGCAGGAAGTGGGTATTCGTGAACAGAACGCACCCAAGCAGTTCGTGCGGATCAAGCAGAGCATCCGGGTTGAAGATGGCGACAAGTGGGCGGAATTCCACCCCTATCGCAACGGCTTCAAGATGGATCTCGAGATCGATTTCCAGCATCCGGTGTTTGAAGGCCGCAACCAGCGTTGCGTGCTGGACTTCTCCGGCAGCTCCTTCGTGAAAGAGATCAGCCGTGCCCGTACCTTCGGCTTCATGCGTGATATCGAGTACCTGCGTTCCCAGAACCTGGCACTGGGCGGCAGCCTGGAAAACGCCGTGGTGCTGGATGACTACCGGGTGCTGAACGAAGATGGCCTGCGTTACGAGGACGAGTTCGTCAAGCACAAGATGCTGGATGCCATCGGTGACCTGTACATGTGCAACCGCAGCATCATCGGTGAATTCCGTGCCTACAAGACGGGCCATGCCCTGAACAACAAGCTGCTGCGTGCCTTGCTGGCCCAGCAGGAGGCCTGGGAACTGGTGACCTTCGAGGGTGAGGGCGACAAAGCGCCCATCGCTTACTACGACAACGGTCTGGTTCTGGCCTGATAGCTGTGCAACAGGACGTCGGTCATCTCTCCGCACCGACGTCCTGTCATTTGTTTATTCCATCCTTTAATACCGATTATCTCCCGGTTTTATTGCCCGTGCAGGCCCTTGGCCTCACCTGACCGAGAAGACAGATTCCTATGAGCATTACCCTGATCCTCCACGGTAAGCAGCGCCGAAAGTTGCACTTACCCAAACAACGTCTGGCCTGGGTCGGCGGTATCCTCTTCACTGCATTGGCCTTGGGGAGTGGCTGGCTCTGGCAGAGCTGGCACCAGAAGATGGAGGCGCTGGAAGTGGCGCTGACCCTGGCGCAGCAGCAAAAATCCACGCAAGGGGCCGATGAAGCCCGCGAACAGCTCGCCATGCTGGCGGCCCAGGTGGGCACCATGCAGGGGCAGCTCGGTCGTCTCAACGCCCTCGGCGAACGCCTGACCGAGAAGGCGGACCTCGATCCCGAGGAGTTCAACTTCAAGGAGCTGCCCCCCATGGGCGGTCCCTCCTACGATGCGGACTTGGAAGTCAGCCTGGGCGAGCTGCAAGACTCCATGGAACACCTCAACCGTCAGCTCAGCAGCCGCGAAGAGCAGCTGTCGGTACTTGAATCCTTCATCATGAATCACCATATCACCGATGCCGGTTTCATCTCGGGTTCACCGGTGAAACAGGAGCGGGTCTGGATCTCCTCCGGCTTCGGTGGCCGGGTCGATCCGTTCAACGGTCGCGCCAAGATGCACAAAGGGGTGGATTTCCGCGGCAAGCCCGGCACCCCCATACTGGCGACCGGCAAGGGGATCATCAGCTGGGCGGGGCGTCACCCTGAGTTCGGCAACATGGTGGAGATAGACCATGGCAATGGTCTGGTCACCCGCTATGCCCACAATTCCAAGTTGCTGGTGGATGTGGGCACCCTGGTCGACGAAGGCCAGAAGATCGCCCTGATGGGACGAACCGGTCGTGCGACCGGAGTTCATTTGCATTACGAAGTGTTGAAAGATGGTCGTCAGGTCAACCCCGCGCGCTTTCTGAATGCCAGACGGGGTTAGGTTTTTTCTTCAGGTTCCAGTGACGGAACGCTTATATAACCAAAACAGTTGGTACCCATGATTAGCACACTGCTCACCAAGATTATCGGCAGCCGGAACGACAGAACGCTCAAGGCTTTGCGCAAAATTGTAAAACAGATCAATGCGATGGAGCCTCAGTTCGAGGCACTGTCCGACAGCGAGCTGCAGGCCAAGACCGCCGAGTATCGCCAGCGCCTGGAGCAGGGTGAGACCCTGGAGCAGTTGCTGCCGGAGGCCTTCGCCACCGTGCGTGAAGCCTCCCGCCGGGTGTTCGGCATGCGCCACTTCGATGTCCAGCTGATCGGCGGCATGGTGCTGAACTCCAACCGTATCGCCGAGATGAAGACGGGTGAAGGTAAGACCCTCACCGCGACCCTGCCGGCCTACCTGAACGCCCTGACCGGCCGCGGCGTCCACGTGGTGACGGTGAACGACTATCTGGCGAAGCGCGATGCCGAGGCGAACCGCCCGCTGTTCGCCTTCCTCGGCCTGACCGTCGACTGCAACGTGCCCGGCATGGATGCCTCCCAGAAGCGCGACGCCTACGCCGCCGACATCACCTACGGTACCAACAACGAGTTCGGCTTCGACTACCTGCGCGACAACATGGCGTTCTCGCCGGAACAGCGCGTGCAGCGTCCGCTCAACTATGCGCTGGTGGATGAGGTGGACTCGGTGCTCATCGATGAAGCCCGTACCCCGCTCATCATCTCGGGCCCGGCGGAGGACAGCTCCGCCATGTACACCCAGATCAACAAGCTGATCCCCCTGCTGGTCAAGCAGGACAAGGAAGACTCCGAAGAGTACACCGGCGACGGCCACTACACGGTGGACGAGAAGAACCGCCAGGCGCTGCTGACCGAGAACGGCCAGATCTTCGTGGAGGAGCTGCTCAAGAAAGAGGGGCTGCTGGCGGAGGAGGACTCCCTGTTCTCCGCCACCAACATCAGCCTGCTGCACCACGTCAACGCCGGCCTGCGTGCCCACACCCTGTTCGAGCGCAACGTCGACTACATCGTCCAGAAGGACGAGATCGTCATCGTCGACGAGCACACCGGCCGTACCATGCCGGGTCGCCGCTGGTCCGACGGCCTGCACCAGGCGGTCGAGGCGAAGGAAGGGGTCAAGATCCAGAACGAGAACCAGACCCTGGCCTCCATCACCTTCCAGAACTACTTCCGCCTGTACGACAAGCTGGCGGGCATGACGGGTACTGCCGACACCGAGGCGTTCGAGTTCCAGCAGATCTACGGCCTGGACACCGTGGTCATCCCGACCAACAAGCCCATGGTGCGAAAGGACATGGGGGATCTGGTCTACCTGACCGCCCAGGAGAAATACGCCGCCATCGTGCAGGACATCCGCGACTGCGTGCAGCGCGGCCAGCCGGTGCTGGTCGGTACCGTCTCCATCGAGAACTCCGAGCTGCTCTCCGGCATCCTGACCAAGGAAAAGATCCCGCACAAGGTGCTGAACGCCAAGTTCCACGCCATGGAAGCGGAGATCGTCGCCCAGGCGGGCCAGACCGGTGCCGTGACCATCGCCACCAACATGGCGGGCCGGGGTACCGACATCGTGCTCGGCGGCAACTGGCAGGCGGAGATAGCCCAGCTGGAGAACCCGACCAGTGAGCAGATCGCCGAGCTGAAAGCCGCCTGGCAGGTGCGTCACGATGCCGTGCTGGCCGCTGGTGGCCTGCACATCATAGGTACCGAACGCCACGAATCCCGTCGTATCGACAACCAGTTGCGCGGCCGTTCCGGTCGCCAGGGTGACCCGGGCTCCTCCCGCTTCTATCTCTCCATGGAAGACACCCTGATGCGGATCTTCGCCTCCGATCGCGTGACCGGCATGATGAAGAAGCTGGGCATGGAAGAGGGCGAGGCCATCGAACACCCCTGGGTGACCAAGGCCATCGAAAACGCCCAGCGCAAGGTGGAGGGTCGCAACTTCGACATCCGCAAGAACCTGCTGGAGTTCGACGATGTGGCCAACGATCAGCGCAAGGTGGTCTACGAGCAGCGCAACGAGCTGCTGGACACCAGCGACATCTCCGAGACCATCCACGTCATCCGTGACGACGTCTATGGCAGCGTCATCGACGAATACATCCCGCCCCAGTCCCTGGAGGAAATGTGGGACGTGCCGGGTCTGGAGGCGCGCCTGAAGTCCGACTTCGCGCTGGATCTGCCGCTGCAGCAGTGGCTGGCGGAAGACGACAAGCTGTATGAGGAGAAGCTGCGCGAGCGCATCCTGGAAGAGGCCACCAAGCTCTATGCCCACAAGGAGGAGCTGGTCGGCAAGGAGGTGCTGCGCAACTTCGAGAAGGCGGTGATGCTGCAGACCCTGGATGGCTTGTGGAAGGAGCATCTGGCGGCCATGGATCACCTGCGTCAGGGCATACATCTGCGCGGCTACGCCCAGAAGAACCCCAAGCAGGAGTACAAGCGCGAGTCCTTCGATCTGTTCACCCAGATGCTGGAGACCCTCAAGCGCGACGTGGTCAGCATCCTGAGCCGTGTCCAGGTGCAGGAGCGCGACGTGGAGGCGATGGAAGAGCAGCAGCGCCAGCAGGCACAAGCGGCTCCCCGCACCTATACCCACGCCGCCGCCGAGAACCAGCTGGCCGACGACGAGGCCCAGCCCGAACCGGGTCACGTCACTTTCGTGCGGGACGAGCAGAAGGTGGGCCGCAACGATCCCTGCCCCTGCGGCTCCGGCAAGAAATACAAGCACTGTCACGGTCAGTTGACCTGACACCCTGCCATGATGAATACACCGCCTCCGGGCGGTGTATTTGTTTCCGGGACAGGAGGAGATCACCGATGAGCAAGCTGCCGGCGGGGTGGGATGACGAGGCACATAGCCATTGGTCGAGGGGGGATCGCCAGCAGGCTGTCCAGCAGGTGCTGATGAGGCTGAACGAGGCAAGGATCAAGCCTGTTCCCCTGCAGCTGCAGTTGGCCTATTACCTCTTTTTGTCAGGGGATCCCGCCTCGGCCGCTCAGGTACTGATGCTGGCGCACCAGGGCTCGCCCGAGGACGACGAGGTGCTGCGCAATCTCTGCGTCTGTCTCTCCCGCTCGGGTCAGCATGAGCGGGCCGTGGTTCATCTGACCGAGCTGGTCCGCCGTGAGCCGGCCGATTATCTGACCTATGACGGACTCTGCACTTCCCTCGCCAAGCTTGGGCGCTATGCCGAAGCCTCGGTGGCGGGGGCCCGGGCCCTGACCCTCAAGGATGAGGCCGTCTCGCAGCCCGTCGAGGGGTGGGCGCTGCCGGCAGAGGGGCCGGCAGCCTGGCTGGCCGGGCAGGGGGAGAGGCAGCCCGTCATCGCCTTCTCCCTCTGGGGCAAGCAGGCCCGTTACTTGCGGGGAGCGCTCGACAATGTGCTGGCCGCAGCCTACCTCTATCCCGGCTGGCGGGTGCGCTTCTACGTGGATGCCAGTGTGCCGGGAGAGTTGCTGACCTGCCTGCGGGAGCATGGCGCCGAGGTCAGGATGCAACCCGACGGTCAGTCCCTGCGTCAGCGCCTGTGCTGGCGCTTCCAGGTCGCCAATGATCCCGGAGTGGGACGCTTTCTTGTGCGCGATGCGGACTCCGTGCTGAATCTGCGGGAGCGGCTGGCGGTCGATGACTGGCTTGCATCGGGGCACTGGTTCCATATCATGCGTGACTGGTGGAGCCACACCGATCTGGTGCTGGCAGGCATGTGGGGCGGTGTGGCCGGCGTGCTTCCACCCTTGCAGCCGCTGCTGGAGGGTTATCAATCCAGGACCATGGAGACGCCGAATATCGATCAGTGGTTCCTGCGTGACTGCCTGTGGCGCTATCTGCGCCAGAGTGCGCTGATACATGATCGCTGCTTTGCTCCGGCAGGCGTCGTCCCCTGGCCGCAGCCGGCCCCGGCGGGCAATGAACATGTGGGGCAGGATCTCTTCAGGGCCCAGGGGGAAAAGCAGGCCGCTCGGCTGGCCCCCTGGATCGCCCGTTTGTCGTGTTTACGTTGAGGACAATGATGGAACAGAAGAAACGGATCTGGGTGGCGGTCGGTGTCATCGAGAACGAACGGGGCGATATCTTCATCGCCAAACGCTCCGCCGATCGCCATCAGGGGGATCGCTGGGAGTTTCCGGGGGGCAAGGTGGAGTCGGGGGAAGACCTGCTCACCGCGCTGGACAGAGAGCTGTGGGAAGAGATCGGGATCCGGGTGCAGGACTGCGCTCCCTTCATGGAGCTGCACCACGACTACCCCGACAAGCAGGTGTTGCTGGATATCTGGAAGGTAACCCGTTTCCATGGCGAGCCCTTCGGCAAGGAGGGGCAGGAGTGCCGCTGGGTGCCGCTGGCCTCGCTCCACGAGTACCACTTCCCGGATGCCAACGGCCCCATAGTGGCGCGGCTGCAAGCCTCGCTGGCCTGAGGGCAGAGCACAACCATTGAAAAAGGGCCGGTCAGGCCCTTTCTTGATCGTGTTGTGTTTATTGCCAGGGATCGCCCTGTTCCGGGTCGGGCAGCAGATCCGGGTTGATCTCGCCGGGAATGCGCTTCTCTTCGTCGGCCCATTCACCGAGGTCGATCAGCTGGCAGCGCTTGCTGCAGAAGGGGCGAAACGGGCTCTCGGGAGTCCATTCAACCTCACTCTGACAGGTGGGGCATTTTACCTTGGTGACCATGTCGTTCTCTCCTTAGCAGCAGGCGAGCTGGAAGGGGACGTCGCCAATCTGCTGTTCCGTCGTCGGCAGGAAGCGCAGGGCGAAGCGGTTCTTGTGGCCGCTCAGGGTGGGGTAGCAGGCTTGTCCATTGGGCAAGCGAATACGGATAAGCTCGGCCCCTTCGGCGGTGTCCTGGAAGAAGCCGTTGGTGGCCACCTGATCGCTGAAGTTGCCCGACTCGCGCCACAGGCGCAGCAGCAGGGAGATGGCGTTCATCAGCAGGGTGATGTCGCTGAGCCATTGCTGCATCTGCTGGTGGCGGGCGACGGCTGGCGTGGCCAGCCAGTGATGCAGCTGGGGTACGTCGAAGGCGCACAGCCCCCCCGGAATGGAGAAACGCTGGCGGATGGAGCCGAGCAGGCGATCTTCCTTCAGGCGGGCACCGGGACGGGGGGAGTTGAGCAGACTGCGGGAGAGCTGGGTGCTTTCCTGCTGCATCCGCTGGATCTGCTCGAGGTCGACGTCAGGCAGGCTGGCCCAGTGGCTCAGCCGCTGGCCGAGGCGCTCCAGGTCCTTGATGAGATCGGCGCGCAGGTCGCCGCGCTCCAGCAGCTCCTGCAAATCGAACAACCCCTTGAAGAAGGCGATGTGTGCCCAGGACTGGTCACTCTCCAGATTGTCGCGGATCTGGGAAAACAGGGACTCCAGACGAAGATAGGTCCGGCTTTTTTCATTGAGGGGGAAATCGTAAATCATGCCTAATCCTGGCCAGCCATAAACCGGCCTAGTGTACTCACTGTTGGCGGGCTTGTTGAGAGGCAAATGCCAGATATGTCTGGTGCAGGGCCAAAATTCGCTCTCGGATGGTCTCACTTGTGACACTCTGGTTGTCCAGCACGTCATCGGCCATCGCCAGGCGTTCCCCGCGGCGCGCCTGGGACGCCAGTATCGCCTCTGCCTGCGCCCGGCTCACGCCATCCCGACGACAGGTTCGCTCTATCTGGGTCTCCTCGTCCACGTCGATGACCAGCACCCGATCGGCGAGGGAGGTGAGCCGGTTCTCCACCAGCAGGGGCACCACCAGCAGGCAGTAGGGAGACTCGGCGGTCGCGCACTGGCGCAGCATTTCGCTGCGGATGAGGGGGTGGAGCAGGGCGTTGAGCCAGGCCTTGGCCGCCGGGTCGCTGAAGATATGCTCGCGCAGTCTGCGGCGATCGAGCCGGCCATCGGACGAGATGACATCCTGGCCAAAATGGTCGGCAATGGCGGCCAGGGCCGGGGTGCCGGGCTCCACGACCTCGCGGGCGATGATGTCGGCATCCACCACCTCGATGCCCAGCTCGGCAAAGCGGTTGGCGATGGTGGTCTTGCCGCTGCCGATGCCCCCTGTGATGGCGACTACATACATGGGTCAGAGATCCTCTTGCTAGAGCACGACATGGAGATACCAGCGGGTGATGCTATCCCCCCACAGCAGCGCTATCCAGCCCGCGATGGCGAGATAGGGGCCGAAGGGGATGGGCTTGCCCTGATGGTGGTTGCGAAGCAGGATGAGGCCGATACCTATGGCGGCGCCGACCAGGGAGGAGAGCAGCAGCACTATGGGCAGCACCTGCCAGCCGAGCCAGGCGCCGAGGGCTGCCAGCAGCTTGAAATCGCCATAACCCATGCCCTCCTTGCCGGTGAGCAGCTTGAAGGCCCAGTAGAGGGCCCAGAGCACCAGATAGCCTGCCATGGCGCCGATCACCGCATCCGCCAGGGGGACGAAGCCTCCCAACAGGTTGAACAGCAGACCGCCCCACAGCAGTGGCAGGGTGAGCTGGTCCGGCAGCAGCATCTTGTCCAGATCGATGAAGGTGAGCGCCACCAGTACCCAGGTCAGCACGAGGGCCGCCAAGGTTCCCCAGCCGGGAGTGAGGGTGGCGGCCACGGCGACCGACAGCAGGGCAGTGAGCAATTCGACCAGGGGATAGCGGGCGGAGATGGGGGCTCGGCAGTTGCGACAGCGCCCCCTGAGCCAGAGCCAGCTCAGCAGGGGGATGTTCTCCAGCGCACCTATGGGGTGGTCGCAATGGGGGCAGCGGGAGCGGGGCACCATCAGGTTGTAGCGTCCAGTGGCCGGGATGGGGGACGTATGGTCACCGAAATAGTCGGTGTATTCGGCGTGCCAGTCCCGCTCCATCATGATGGGCAGGCGATGGATCACCACGTTGAGGAAGCTGCCCACCATCAGGGAGAAGAGAAACACCAGGGAGAGATAAAACCAGGGCAGGGCCTGGGCCAGTTCGATCAGGGGCGCCATAAGTCAACCGCTTGCGTTGAGAGAGAAGGGGCCAGGCCGAACTGGCTGGCCCTCTTGCCGAAGGGGCTCAGTGTATCACAGAGCCGAGCTTGAAGATGGGGAGGTACATGGCCACGACCATGCCGCCGACCAGCACCCCGAGCACCACCATGATGATGGGTTCCAGCAGGCTGGTGAGGCCGTCGACCATGTCGTCCACCTCCTGTTCGAAGATGGCCGCGACCTTGGAAAGCATGTCATCGATGGCGCCGGACTCCTCGCCGATCATCACCATCTGGGTCACCATGTCGGGGAAGAGATCCACGGTGCGCATGGCGACGTTGATCTGCATGCCGGCCACCACCTCGTTGCGGATGGCCATGATGGCGGTGCGATAGACATAGTTGCCCGACGCCCCGGCCGCCGAGACCAGCGCATCCACCAGGGGGATACCGGCGGAGAAGGTGGTGGAGAGGGTGCGGGCGAAGCGGGCCATGGCGGCCTTGTGCAGTATGTTGCCCACCACGGGAATGGTGAGGATGAACCTGTCTGTGCTGTCCCTGACCTTCTGGGACTTTCGCCAGGCGCGCACGTAGAGGAAGATGGCGAGGGCGAGGCCGCCAAAGATGACATACCACCACGACTGCATGAAGCGGGAGATGCCGATGACGAACCGGGTGAAGGCGGGCAGCTCGGCCCCGAAGCTCCGGAAGATCTCCTCGAACTGGGGGATGACGAACAGCAGCAGGATGGAGGTGACGACGATGGCCACCAGGATGACCATGGCCGGATAGAACATGGCCTTCTTGATCTTGGATTTGAGGGCCTCGTTCTTCTCGCGATAGGTGGCAATCCGGTCGTAGATGGTTTCCAGTGCGCCGGACTGCTCTCCGGCCTCGACCAGGTCGCAATAGAGATCGTCGAAGTAACGGGGGTGACGGTGCAACGCCTCGGACAGCGGGGTACCTGTCTCCACGTCGGCGGCGATCTGGCCGATCAGTTCGCGCACCGCCGCCTTTTCATGGCCGCGTGCGATGATCTGCAGGCTCTGTACCAGGGGTACGCCGGCGGAGAGCATGGTGGTGATCTGGCGGGAGATGACGGCGATGTCCATCGGCTTGATCCGGGCGCCGCCCTTGGAGAACAGCCCCTGTCCCTGCTTGCTGACCTTGGTGACATTGACGCCCTGCTTGCGCAGTTCCGCCTTGACGGTATTGATGCTGTCGGCCTGCAACTCGCCGGACACCTTCTGTCCCTTGCGATTGAACCCGTGCCAGCGGAAGGAGAAGACCTTTTTTGGTGCGTTCTGTTTTTGAGCTAATGTAGCCATCACTGCATCCTGCAATTGGGCGACGGTGGCCGGGTGCTGCTGCCCATCCGGCTCATCTTGGCTTGAAGAACATCATCGGGGTTATGGCAGCGGCTTCACCCGGTGAGATGACTCGAACACAGCGTACTCAGTTGGTAGTGATCCTGTTTATTTCGGCCAGGCTGGTGACTCCCAGGCGGGCTTTTTCAAGGCCGGAGGTGCGCAGGGTGCGCATCCCTTCCTTCTGGGCGATGGCCGCGATTTGCAGCGAGTTGGCTCCTTGCATGATGAGCTTGGCGATGTTGTCGGACATCAGCATGATCTCATAGATCCCGACCCGTCCTCGGTAGCCTCCCGAGCACTCCTTGCACCCCACGGGCTTGAACAGTCGCAAGCCGGCGGCCAGTTGCTGCTGGGTAAAGCCCAGCTCCAGCAGCTCGGCTTCCGGCACCACCTCGGGCGCCTTGCAGTGATCGCACAGCTTGCGGGCGAGGCGCTGGGCCATGATGAGGGTGACCGAGGAGGCGATGTTGAAGGCGGGGACACCCATGTTCATCATCCGGGTGAGCGTCTCGGCCGCCGAATTGGTGTGCAGGGTGGAGAGCACCAGGTGGCCGGTCTGGGCGGCCTTGATGGCGATCTCGGCGGTTTCCAGATCCCGGATCTCCCCCACCATGACGATGTCGGGATCCTGGCGCAGGAAGGAGCGCAGGGCGCTGGCGAAGGTGAGCCCCGCCTTGGGGTTGATCTGCACCTGGTTCACGCCGGGCAGGTTGATCTCCACCGGATCCTCGGCGGTAGAGATGTTGACCTCGTTGGTATTGAGGATGTTGAGACCGGTATAGAGTGACACCGTCTTGCCCGACCCCGTGGGGCCGGTGACCAGTATCATCCCCTGGGGTTTGGAGAGGGCATGCAGGTATTGCCCCTTCTGGCGGTCGTCAAAGCCGAGTTGATCGATATTGAGCCTGGCTGCAGATGAATCTAGTAGCCGGATGACGATCTTCTCACCCCACATGGTGGGCAGGGTGTTGACCCGCATATCCATGGATCTGTTGCGCGAAATCTTGAGCTTGATCCGGCCATCCTGGGGCAGACGCCGCTCGGCGATGTCGAGCCGCGCCATGACTTTTAAGCGCGCCGCGAAACGGTTTGCCAGGTTCACCGGCGGGGTGGCGATCTCGTGCAGTATGCCGTCGATCCGGAAGCGGATCCGGTACTTGGTCTCGTAAGGTTCGAAATGCAGGTCCGATGCGCCGCGCTTGATGGCGTCCATCATGATCTTGTGGATGTACTTGACGATGGGGGCGTCATCGTCGGCCGTATTGACGCTCTCATCGAGACGAGAGTTCTCGTCGGACACCTCGAGCTCGGAGATCTCGGCCTCGTCGATGTGATCCATGCCGAGGGTATCCTGCTCGCTTTCCATCAATTTGCCGATGGCGGCGGTCAGCTTGCTCTCCTCGACCAGCAAGGCTTCCGTGTGCAGACCGAAGCTGAAGCCGAAATCCTCCAGGGCCGACACATTGGTCGGATCCGACATGGCGATATAGAGGGTGTGGCCCTGGGTATAGATGGGCAGGACGTGATGTTTTTCAATCAGCTTTTGATTGAGGTATTTCTGCGGGATCTCGGCCAGGTCGAAGGCGGCCAGATCCAGCAGAGGTACCCCATACTCAAGCTCGCAAAAGTCGGCGAGGGCCTTGCTGTCGAGGATGTCGTTTTCAATCAGGAAGGTGACAAAGGGCTTGCGCTGCGCCCTGGCCTGGCTCAGATAGCGCTGTGAGTCCGGCTCACTGAGGAGGGAGGAAGCGGCCAGGCTGGTGGCCAGGCCGCTATTAAGGCTAGAGGTCATAAATTAGCAGAGGCTTGCTGCCGTGCATGTACCACTATCTCGTGTCCAGTTGATCTGTTTGGACGGTTCAGCTGTGCCAGACATAACGAAGGTTGGATTAGCAGGTGAAACATTATCGAAGTCAGTACCGCTCGTGACGGTTATTGTCACACCTGTCGCACCAGAAGCAGCAACTAGTGTGTTAGCGGCGTTTGTATCAATTCTCTTTATGTCAGAACCTGTAATACCTGATGCAAGGGCACTGTTTCCAGCATCAATACATTTAGCTTCAGTTGTGCCGAAATTAATACTGGCTCCATCAGTATCTGTACTTTGCAGGCACACTTCGATAGCTGTTTTTGCTGGCCCTGCAGCGGCTATTACCTCTGAAAACTTCGCTCGAAGTGTATAGGTCTGATACGCCGGCAAGGCGATGGCGGCGAGGATGGCGACGATCGCAACGACGATCATCAATTCGATTAGCGTAAACCCTGACTGTCTTTTCATGTCAAATATCCTTTTTTCCATGGTTCCTGATAAGCACAGGTGGAATGCTATCCACGTTGGTATCTTATCCGAGCGCTTCGGGTTGGCAACAGAGGCGGAGCCCTTGTTAACCACTTTTGTGTCATTTAGTGAAAGTTGTAGAAAAATCAAAGATTAAATGGTTTCTCTTGGCACTGCTCAAGGTTGGGGAGGGCCCATCTTCACACTCCTTATGTCGCGGGATCCTGCATAAAGAAAAGGCGCCGATGGCGCCTTTTGCAAGTTTCGAGCCCTGTAATATTTTTGGGCCAAACGGCGGGTATGGCTCGCTCAGCCCTCGGCCACGTCTTCCATAAAGCGCATCGAGAGATCCAGTGCCCGCACGTGTTTGGTCAGCGCCCCCACCGAGATAAAGTCGACGCCGGTCGCGGCATAGCTGGCAAGGGTGTCGAGCGTCACGTTGCCAGAGACCTCCAGCTTGGCGCGCCCCTGGTTCAGGTGGACGGCCTCCTTCATCATGGGGATGTCGAAGTTGTCCAGCATCACGATGTCTGCACGGGCTGCCAGCGCTTGCTCCAGCTCGGCCAGGGATTCGACCTCCACTTCCACCGGCTTGCCCGGATTGAGGTGGCGTGCCTGTGCTATCGCCGGCGCTATACCGCCGCAGGCGAGGATATGATTCTCCTTGATGAGATAGGCGTCGTAGAGACCGATGCGGTGGTTCTTGCCGCCGCCACAGGTGACCGCATATTTCTGGGCGGTGCGAAGACCGGGCAGGGTCTTGCGGGTGTCGAGCAATCGGCAGTCCGTTCCCTCCAGCTCGGCCACATAACGGGCGGTCAGGGTGGCGACGCCGGAGAGAGTCTGCACGAAGTTGAGGGCATTGCGTTCGCCGGTGAGCAGCACACGGGCGGGGCCGTGCAGGCGGAACAGCTCCTGATTGGGGGAGAGGCGCTCGCCATCCTGCACCTTCCACTCCACCCTGACGTCGCCGCCGAGCTGGGCAAATACCTCGTCTACCCAGGGCTGGCCGCAGAAGACGCCCACCTCGCGGGTGATGACTCGCGCAGTCGAGATGCGATCCGCCGGGATCAGCTGGGCGGTGATATCGGCGCTGGCATCCGGTTGGTCCAGTGCGGTGAGGGCATCGCCCAAGTCTTCGAGAAGTGCGGCGCGCACGGCGCGGCGGATGTCCTGTTGTAACATGCCTTATTCCTGCAAGGGTCTGAGAAGCAACTGCCTGTCTTTCTGGCGCAATTCCAGCCTGCCCAGGGCATTCATGCCCACCAGGATCTCCTCCCCGTCGGCAGCCGGATTGATAAAGACGGACAAATCGTACAGGGTCAGCGGACCCATCGCCAGACTTTCGATACGGCCGGTATCGACCAGGATCTCCCCGGCCGCCGTGTTGACCCGGCTGCGGCCGGTGGCGACGAGGCCGAGCCGGGAGGCCACCTGGCTCGGTATGGTCACCCTGGTCGCCCCCGTGTCCAGCAGCAGTTGCACCGGCTGGTCGTTGATGGCACCCTCCAGACGATAATGACCGCTGGCATCCGCCTTGAGCAGCAGATCGCCGCTGGCGGTCACCGACGGTTGTTCGCGACCATGAAAGTAGAGGGTCAGCAGACCCAGCAGCGAGAGCCAGGCCAGCAGCCAGAGACGGCGTGCCATCGGGTGCATAGTATGTCCCACATCGCGCGAGTGAATGGCCAAGCCTAACACAGCTTTACCCGTGGATTCAGGGACTTGTTTCCTGTTTATCACCCCCTTCCCATTGTGAGTCGAGCAGACGATGACACAACCCAGAACCCCGTTTTCCATCGATAGTGAAGGCTGGTGCGAGCAGGCCCGCAAGGTGCCGTCGCCCCATCACAACGAGCGTACCAGCCCGGACGATGTCTCCCTGCTGGTGATACACGGCATCAGCCTGCCCCCGGGGGAGTTCGGCGGCCCCTTCATCGACGATCTGTTTCTCGGCCGGCTCGATCCCGAGGTGCACCCCTATTTTGCCGGTATCCATCAGCTGAGGGTGTCGGCCCACTGCCTGATCCGCCGGGACGGCGAGCTGGTGCAATACGTGCCATTCGGTGCCAGAGCCTGGCATGCGGGGGTGTCGAGCTGGGCGGGGCGGGAGGCGTGCAACGACTACTCCATCGGCATCGAACTGGAAGGGACCGACGAGCTTCCCTACTGCGACGTGCAATACGAGGTGCTGTCGGACCTCAGCCGGGCGATCGCTCGCCGTTATCCCGCCATCACGGCGGAGCGGATCGTCGGGCACTGCGACATCGCGCCGGGCCGCAAGACGGATCCTGGCAACAGTTTCGAATGGCTTCGATATCGAGAAAAACTCCACTTTTAGTGAAAAGTGCAAAATTAGTTAGTGTTTTTAGAATCAATGGCTTGCCCTATGGGGCGGGCCATTTTTCATGCTGTTGAGTAAATGTTGCCGGTGAGCGAGCTCACAAATATTGGTCAGACCATTTTCTATGAGCTACATCATGATTCCGCGTTTTTACCCCCAAAGTGGCAAGTCAGCTTCTTGATTCAGATCATATTTTGGGTGGACTTTTTCCAAGCCCTCTGCTAATTTTCGCCCCAACCATAAAATTGGTAATACCAATTTAACAAAGTAGCCTCATGCCCTATATCAAGATTACTCAGCCCAAGCTGGCCGACGCCATCGTCGCCGAGCTGGAAAGCATGATTCTGGAAGGCAGCCTGCAGCCGGGCCAGAAGTTGCCGCCCGAGCGGGAACTCGCCATCCAGTTTCAGGTGTCGCGCCCCTCCCTGCGCGAAGCCATCCAGCGCCTGGAAGCGAGAGGACTCTTGTATCGTCGTCAGGGCGGCGGCACCTATGTGCAGAATGCCTTGAGCAAGGGGATCGCCGATCCCCTGTTCGAACTGCTCAGCACTCACCCGGAAGCCCAGTACGACCTGCTGGAGTTTCGTCATGCGCTGGAAGGCATCTGTGCCTACTACGCGGCGCTGCGGGGCACAGAGGCTGATTTCGAGCGGATCCGCCTGGCGCAGGCCGCCATCGAGGAAGCCGGTCAGCAAGGGTCGCTGGTGGTCGAGTCGGCCGCCGTGACCCAGTTCTATCTGGCCGTGGCCGAGGCCTCCCACAACGTGGTGCTGCTGCATCTGCTGCGGGCCATGGGCCCCATGCTCGAGCAGAACATTTTACGAAACAATGAAATTTTGAATCGCCGTCCGGGAGTGGTCGCCAAGATCCGTCGCCATCGTGCGAGCCTGATCGAGGCTATCCTGTCGGGGGCTCCGGAGCGGGCCAGGGCTGCTTGTCATGAGCACCTGGCCTTTATCGAGGACACCTTGTTGGATATGCAGAGGGAAGACAGCCGGATCCAGCGATCCATGCGTCGGATCCGTCAGCAGGAAAACTAATCCCACAAGGCTTTCTTAATTGTCGAATGCTTGCGCCCTTCGCCGTGCAATGCCGTGCAATCACAACAACATAGGAACCAGCCATGTCTGATATCCTGAAGAACGATGTGGACCCGATAGAAACGCTGGAGTGGCTTGCCTCTCTGGAATCCCTGCTGCGTGAAGAGGGTCCGCAACGCGCTCAGTTCATCCTTGAACAGTTGGCCGAGAAAGCCCGCGCAAGCGGTGTGGACGTGGCTGCCAAGGCAAACCGCGACTACATCAACACCATCCCTGCCAGCGACGAGCCGGCTTACCCGGGCGACCTGGAGATGGAACGCCGCATTCGCGCCATCATCCGCTGGAACGCCATGATGATAGTGCTGCGCGCTTCCAAGAAAGACCTGGACCTGGGTGGTCACATGTCTTCCTTCGCTTCTTCCGCGACCATCTACGAAGTCTGCTACAACCACTTCTTCCGTGCCCGCAACGAGAAGGACGGTGGCGATCTGGTCTACTTCCAGGGTCACATCTCCCCGGGCATCTACGCCCGCGCCTTCGCCGAAGGTCGCCTGACCGAAGAGCAGCTGGACAACTTCCGTCAGGAAGTGGATGGCAAGGGTATTCCTTCCTACCCGCACCCGAAACTGATGCCGGAATTCTGGCAGTTCCCGACCGTCTCCATGGGTCTGGGCCCCATCGCCGCCATCTATCAGGCCCGCTTCCTGAAGTACCTGACCGACCGTGGCATCAAGGATTGCTCCGAGCAGACCGTTTACGCCTTCCTGGGTGACGGCGAGATGGACGAGCCGGAAGCCAAGGGTGCCCTGACCGTTGCCGTACGCGAGAAGCTCGACAACCTGGTATTCGTGGTCAACTGCAACCTGCAGCGTCTGGACGGCCCGGTTGTCGGCAACGGCAAGGTCATCAACGAGCTGGAAGGCCTGTTCTCCGGCGCCGGCTGGGATGTCACCAAGGTCATCTGGGGTCGCAAGTGGGATGAGCTGCTGAAGAAAGACACTTCCGGCAAGCTGATCCAGCTGATGAACGAGACCGTGGACGGCGACTACCAGACCATGAAGTCCCGCGACGGTGCCTACGTGCGCGAGCACTTCTTCAACCGTTACCCGGAAACCGCCGCGCTGGTCAAAGACATGACCGACGAGGAGATCTTCGCCCTGAACCGCGGTGGTCACGACCCCCGCAAACTGTTCGCCGCCTTCTCCAAGGCTGCACAGACCAAGGGCAAGCCGACCGTGATCCTGGCCAAGACCATCAAGGGCTATGGCATGGGCGAAGCGGCCGAAGGCAAGAACATCGCTCACCAGGTCAAGAAGATGGATCTGGGCTCGGTGCGTCACCTGCGCGATCGTTTCAACCTGCCGGTCACCGACGAGCAGCTGGAAAACCTGCCGTACCTGAAGATCGAAGAGGGTACCGAAGAGCACAAGTACCTGCACGCCCGCCGTGCCGCGCTGAAGGGCTATGTACCGACCCGTCTGCGCGAGAGCACCACCAAGCTGGAAATCCCGGCGCTGGATGCCTTCGGTCCGCTGCTGGGCGAACAGGCGCGCGAAATTTCCACCACCATGGCGTTCGTGCGTTCCCTGAACGTGATGCTGAAAGACAAGTCCATCGGCAAGCGCATCGTGCCGATCCTGGCTGACGAAGCCCGCACCTTCGGTATGGAAGGCCTGTTCCGCCAGATCGGTATCTACAGCCCGCACGGCCAGCAGTACACCCCGCAAGACCGCGACATCGTCTCCTACTACAAGGAAGACAAGCAGGGTCAGGTTCTGCAAGACGGTATCAACGAGCTGGGCGCCATGTCCTCCTGGCTGGCTGCTGCCACCTCTTACAGCACCAACGATTGCCCGATGATCCCGTTCTACATCTACTACTCCATGTTCGGCTTCCAGCGGATCGGCGACATGGCGTGGGCAGCCGGTGACCAGCAAGCCCGTGGCTTCCTGCTGGGCGCGACCTCCGGTCGTACCACTCTTAACGGAGAGGGCTTGCAGCACGAAGATGGTCACAGCCACATCCTGGCCAACACCATCCCGAACTGCATCTCCTACGACCCCTCCTACGCCTACGAAGTGGCGGTGATCGTACAGGACGGCCTGCGCCGCATGTACGGTGAGAACCCGGAGAACGTGTTCTACTACATCACCACCCTGAACGAGAACTACGCCATGCCGGCCATGCCGGAAGGCGCCGAGGAAGGCATCCGCAAGGGTATCTACAAGCTGGAAACCGTGGCCGGCACCAAGGCCAAGGTACAGCTGCTGGGTTGTGGTTCCATCCTGGGTCACGTGCGCACTGCCGCCCAGATCCTGGCCAGCGAGTACGGCGTGGGTTCCGACGTGTTCAGCGTCACCTCCTTCAACGAACTGGCTCGCGACGGTCAGGACGCGGATCGCTGGAACATGCTGCACCCGACTGCAGAGGCTCGCGTTCCCTACATCGCTCAGGTACTGGGTACCGAAGCCACCATCGCCGCGACCGACTACATGAAGTCCTTCGCCGATCAGGTGCGTGCCTTCGTGCCGACCGAGAACTACCGTGTGCTGGGTACAGACGGTTACGGCCGTTCCGACAGCCGTGCCAACCTGCGTCGTCACTTCGAAGTGAACGAGTTCTACGTGGTGGTTGCTGCCCTGACCGAACTGGCCAAGCGCGGCGAGGTAGACAAGCAGGTGGTGGCCGACGCCATCGCCAAGTACGGCATCGATGCCGACAAGGTCAACCCGCTGTACGCGTAAGAGGATTGAGTGTCGCGCCGGGTATCCGGCGCGACCTTGCCTGGGTTTAAACGGATAACGCGGGATGCGCGTGGCGATGCTCAGGCTGCCACGTGGATGCACGCAAGAGGATAAAGCGCAATGTCCAAACAGATTATGGTGCCGGATATCGGTGCCGATGAAGTTGAAGTCACCGAGATCATGGTGGCCGTGGGTGACAAGGTCGAGCTGGACCAGTCCCTGATCGCCGTGGAAGGTGACAAGGCCTCCATGGAAGTCCCGGCCCCCGCCGCCGGTATCGTCAAAGAGATCCTGATCAAGGTGGGCGACAAGGTTGCCACCGGTTCCCAGATCATGGTCTTCGAAGCCGAGGGTGCTGTCGCACCGGCTCCGGCCCAGGCTGCTGCCCCGGTTGCTGCCGCGCCGGCCGCCGCTCCTGCCGCTGCCGCGCCGGCCGCCGCTCCTGCCGCTGCCGCGCCGGCCGCCGCTCCTGCCGCCGCCGCTCGCCAGGACGTCAACGTGCCGGACATCGGTGGTGACGAAGTCGAAGTGACTGAAATCATGGTGGCCGTGGGCGACATGGTTGAAGCCGACCAGTCCATCATCGCCGTGGAAGGTGACAAAGCCTCCATGGAAGTGCCGGCACCGTTCGCCGGTCGCGTGGTCGAGATCAAGGTTGCCGCCGGCGCCAAGGTTTCTACCGGCTCCCTGGTGATGGTCTTCGAAGTGGCGGGCGCTGCCCCGGCCGCCGTTGCCGCGCCGGCTCCTGCTGCCGCCCCTGTGGCTGCCGCTGCTCCGGTTGCCGCCGGTGCCAAAGACGTCAAGGTGCCGGACATCGGCGGTGACGAAGTGGAAGTGACCGAGATCATGGTCGCCGTGGGTGACAAGGTTGAAGCCGACCAGTCCCTGATCACCGTGGAAGGCGACAAGGCCTCCATGGAAGTGCCTGCGCCGTTCGCCGGCGTGGTCAAGGAGATCAAGGTGAAGGCGGGTGACAAGGTCTCCACCGGTTCCCTGATCATGGTATTCGAAGTTGCGGGTGCCGCTCCGGCTGCCGTGGCTGCTCCGGCTCCTGCCGCAGCGCCTGTTGCTGCCGCTCCGGCTGCCGCCGCTCCTGCGCCGGTTGCCCAGGCTGCTGCCGCCTCCGATTTCGTCGCCAACGACGCCTATGTCCACGCCTCCCCGGCTGTACGCCGTCTGGCGCGCGAGTTCGGTGTCAACCTGGCCAAGGTGAAAGCCTCCGGTCGCAAGGGTCGCATCGTCAAAGAAGACGTGCAGGCCTACGTGAAGGATGCGGTCAAGCGCGCCGAGTCCGCTCCGGCTGCTGGCACCGGCACTGGCAACGGCATGAGCGTCGTGGCCTGGCCCAAGGTTGATTTCAGCAAGTTCGGCCCTGTCGAAGAGCTGGAACTGACCCGTATCCAGAAGATCTCCGGTCCTGCCCTGCACCGCAACTGGGCCATGATCCCCCACGTCACCCAGTTCGACGAAGCCGATACCACGGATCTGGAAGCGTTCCGCAAAGAGCAGAACATCCTGGCCGAGAAGCAGAAGCTGGACGTGAAGATCACCCCGCTGGTGTTCATCCTGAAGGCGGCCGCCAAGGCCCTGGAAGCCCATCCGCGCTTCTGCAGCGCCCTGTCCGAAGACGGCAGCAAGCTGATCATGAAGAAGTACATCCACATCGGTGTGGCGGTGGATACCCCCAACGGTCTGGTGGTTCCGGTGGTTCGCGACGTCAACAAGAAGGGCATCCACGAGCTGTCCCGCGATCTGGCCGAGATCTCCAAGAAGGCCCGTGCCGGCAAGCTGACCGCTGCCGACATGCAGGGCGGTTGCTTCACCATCTCCAGCCTGGGTGGCATCGGCGGTACCAGCTTTACCCCGATCGTCAACGCGCCGGAAGTGGCCATCCTGGGCGTCTCCAAGTCCGAGATGAAGCCGAAGTGGAACGGTAAAGAGTTCGTGCCGCGTCTGATGCTGCCGCTGGCTCTGAGCTACGACCACCGCGTCATCGATGGCGCCGACGGTGCCCGCTTCATCACCACCCTGAGTGGTGTGTTGTCCGACATTCGTCGACTGGTCCTGTAAGTGAGAGGGCGGGCCCAGAGCCCGCCCTTTTTGCTTCTCATTTCGTTAACAGGATTGTAAACTTGCCCCGTTTTTTTCACGGCTGCAGCCGCCTTGCTTGGCATAAGACTGTGCTGTCCGGGGATATAAGAACGACAAAGAGGTCATGATGAGTAAAGAAATCAAAACCCAGGTCGTAGTACTGGGTGCTGGCCCTGCCGGTTATTCCGCTGCCTTCCGTGCGGCTGACTTGGGTCTGGATACCATTATCGTCGAGCGTTACTCCACCCTGGGTGGCGTCTGCCTGAACGTGGGTTGCATCCCGTCCAAGGCGCTGCTGCACGTCGCCAAAGTCATTGAAGAAGCCAAGGCGCTGGCCGAGCACGGCATCGTCTTCGGTGCCCCGCAGACCGACATCGACAAGGTGCGTCTGTGGAAAGAGAAGGTCATCAACCAGCTGACCGGCGGTCTGGCCGGCATGGCCAAGATGCGTAAAGTCCAGGTCGTGAACGGCTTCGGCAAGTTCACCGGCCCGAACACGCTGGAAGTGGAAGGCGCCGACGGCAAGACCACAGTCACCTTCGACAACGCCATCATCGCCGCCGGTTCCCGTCCGGTGAAGCTGCCGTTCATCCCCCATGACGACCCCCGCGTATGGGACTCTACCGATGCGCTGGAACTGACGACCGTACCTGGCAAGCTGCTGGTCATCGGTGGCGGCATCATCGGTCTGGAGATGGGGACAGTGTACTCCTCCCTGGGTTCCGAGATCGACGTGGTGGAATTTGCCGACCAGCTGGTACCGGCTGCCGACAAAGACATCGTCAAGATCTACACCAAGCGCGTTGCCAAGAAATTCAACATCATGCTGGAGACCAAGGTCACCGCCGTTGAGGCCCGTGAAGACGGCCTGTACGTCTCCTACGAAGGCAAGCACGCCCCGGCCGAGCCGGTTCGCTACGACAACGTGCTGGTTGCCGTTGGCCGTGTGCCGAACGGCAAGATGCTGGATGCCGAGAAGGCGGGCGTTGCCGTCAACGAGCGCGGTTTCATCGAGGTGGACAAGCAACTGCGTACCAACGTGGCCCACATCCACGCCATCGGCGACATCGTCGGTCAGCCCATGCTGGCCCACAAGGGTGTGCACGAAGGTCACGTGGCGGCCGAAGTCATCGCCGGCAAGAAGCACTACTTCGACCCGAAAGTGATCCCGTCCATCGCCTACACCGAGCCGGAGATGGCCTGGGTGGGTCTGACCGAGAAGGAAGCCAAGCAACAGGGCCTGAACTTCGAAGTCGCCACCTTCCCCTGGGCAGCTTCCGGTCGCGCCATCGCCTCCGACTGTGCCGACGGCATGACCAAGCTGATCTTCGACAAGGAGAGCGGCCGCGTCATCGGTGGTGCCATCGTGGGTACCAACGGCGGTGAGCTGCTGGGTGAAATCGGTCTGGCCATCGAGATGGGTGCAGACGCCGAAGACATCGCGCTGACCATCCACGCTCACCCGACTCTGCACGAGTCCGTGGGCCTGGCTGCCGAAGTGTTCGAAGGCTCCATCACCGACCTGCCGAACGCCAAGGCCAAGAAGAAGAAATAAGTCCCTTCTTCCCGCCCATGAAAAGCCGCTCCCAGGAGCGGCTTTTTTTGTTTTTTGACGATGAAAGAGATTTGTTCGAGGCTGTTTGCTATGCTGGGAACAATCCTGTTCACCGCCCTTCCTGCCATGCAAGCACCCCCTATTTCCGAATACGAACAGCAGCGCCTCGATGGCCTTCGCCGCCTCGCCATCCTGGATACCACGGCGGAGGAGCGCTTCGACCGCATTACCCGGATGGCGCGCAACATGTTCGAGGTGCCCATCTCCCTCATCTCCCTGGTGGATGAGGAGCGGCAGTGGTTCAAGTCACGCTGCGGTCTGGATGCGCAAGAGACCCCGCGGGACATCTCCTTCTGCGGTCACGCCATCCTCGGCGAGGGGATCTTCGTGGTGGAGGATGCGACCCGGGATCCGCGCTTCGCCGACAATCCGCTGGTGCTGGGGGCTCCCCATATCCGTTTCTATGCCGGCTGCCCCCTGCATATCGCCGGGGGTTACAAGGTGGGTACCCTCTGCCTCATCGACCACAAGCCGCGCCATCTGGATGAACGTCAGCAGTCCCTGTTGACGGATCTGGCGGGCATGGTGGAGCACGAGCTGGCCGCCATCCAGTTGGCGATCCTGGACGAGCTGACCGGCATCACCAATCGCCGCGGCTTCGTCATGCTGGGACAGAAGTGCCTGCAACTCTCCCATCGGCAGGGACGGGAGGCGAGCCTGCTGTTCCTCGATCTCAACCGCTTCAAGGAGATCAACGACAGCCTTGGCCACGAGGTGGGGGACGATGCCCTGCGCCAGATGGCGCGCTTGCTGTGCAAGGTGTTTCGCAATGCCGACATCTTCGCCCGCCTGGGGGGCGATGAGTTCGTTGTGTTGCTGCCGGGCATAGGACCCGGGCTGGTGCCACGGGTACTTGCCCGTTTCGACGAGGCGTTGGCGCGATTCAACCTGGAGGCGGGAAAACCCTATCGGCTGGCCTGTTCCACCGGGGTCGCGCATTATGATCCGGCCATGCCCCCCGAGCTGGAACTCCTCTTGATGCAGGCCGACCGGCAGATGTACGACCACAAGAGAGGGCGTTAGCAGCGCCCCTTCTTGGCCTGCCCGGGCGGGCAGAAGGTGCGATAGCCGCCATGGTGGTGGTCATAGTAGTCACGGCGGTAATACCCATCACGGTAATAATGATCATCGTAATGGCGATAGTAATGACGATGGTAGCCGTCAGTGACCCGGATATGGGCGTCATCCACGCTGAAGTCTGCGCCGTGTACCCGTACCGGGCCGCTGGCGCAACCGCTGAGCAAGATGCCAAGCAGTACCATCAGAATCCGCTTGTCCATAACAACCTCCTAGGGTTTCCCTGATTATGCTGCCCTTTGCCAAGAACACAGGGAGGCATTGAGGGTGCTGCGTCATGACTTGCCGCTGGCATGACGGGCCGAATGGGGCGGCCGTCGGTGGGGGGAGCATGCAGAGGGGTTGCCAGCACGGGAAGCAGCCTGTGCTGGCGCGGTCGTGGAACCGTGCACCTGAGTTGCCGTCCGAGACGAGGGCGTCGTTTCTGCGGCCTGACGAGTTCCAGCAGGGTGTAAAAAAGGGCGCTAGCAGCGCCCCTTCTTGGCCTGCCCCGGCGGGCAGAAGGTACCGTAACCCCCTCGATCCCCGTCGCTGACCCGGATCCTGGCATCCCCCACGCTCACATCGGCGCTGTGCACCCGCGTCGGGCCGCTGCTGCAGGCGCTGAGCAAGCCCGCCAGCAATGTGATCACAACCAGTTTACTCATGATACCTCCCGTTATTTCCCTCTATTATGGCGCAGCTTGGCATGAGGAAGCTTGAGGGGGCGGGCGGACCTGCGTCACGGCCTGCCGTAGTGCAATCAGGGCGCGTCACGGCACGCCCTGTTTGCAGGTGGAAGGGGTGGCTCATAGCCGGAAGTTGCCGACCAGCTTGTCGAGCTCGCCGGAGAGCTGCTGCAGGCTGCGGCTGGACTCGGTGAGCTGGTGGGCGATGTCGGCCGTCTCCATGGTGAGCTGGTTGATGTCCTCCACATTGCGGTTGATCTCGCCCACCACGCTGGACTGCTCCTCGGTGGCGGTGGCGACCTGGATGTTCATGTCGCTGATCTGGGTGATGTGGCCGGTGATCTGGTCGAGGGCACCGTTGGCCTCGTCGGCCTGGGCCACCACCAGCTGGCTCTGGTTGCGGCCCTGTGCCATGGCGCTGACCGCGCGGGCGCTCTGCTCCTGGAGGCTGTTGATCATCACCTGGATCTCGGCGGTGGAGGCGGCGGAGCGGCTGGCGAGGTTGCGCACCTCGTCGGCCACCACGGCGAAGCCGCGGCCCTGCTCGCCGGCGCGGGCGGCCTCGATGGCGGCGTTGAGGGCCAGCAGGTTGGTCTGCTCGGAGATGCTGCGGATGGTGTCGAGGATGCTGCCGATGGAGTCGGTCTGGCTGGCCAGGGACTCGATGACCCCGGCGACCTGCTCGATCTCGCCGGAGAGGCCGACGATGCCGTGGCGGGCCTGGGCCACCACCTGGGCCCCCGCATCGGCCTGCTCGTTGGCCTGTTTGGCAACGTCGGCGGCGAGCGACGCATTGCCGGCGATCTCGCTCACTGTGGCCCCCATCTCGTGGATGGCGGTGGCGACCTGGACGGTGCGATCCCGCTGGGCGGTGCAGTTGTGCTGGGTGAGCTGGGCCTTGGCGGCCACCTCGTTGGCGGTGGCGGCGAGCTGGCGGGAGTTGTTCGCCACCTGCTCGATGGAGCCGTGGATCTTGGTGACGAAGTTGTTGAAGCCGGTGGCCACCTGGGCCAGCTCGTCACGGCCATCGACCCTGAGGCGCTGGGTCAGATCGCCGTCACCGCTGCCGAGTTCCCGGAACAGGCGGGCCAGCTCGTTGAGCGGGCGGCTGACCGAACCGGCCAGCAGCACGCCGAGCAGCCCCATGCCGACGGCGATGGCCAGGCTGACCAGCAGGATGTGCAGCCGAGCCCGATCCAGTTCCGCATAGATCTCGGCCTCAGGCACCTGGGCCACCAGATACCAGTCGAGCAGGGGGATATAGCTGGTGGCCAGGATCACCGGCTGGCCGTCGATCTCGGCACGGGTGGCGGCGAACGGCTGCTTGTTGAGCAGGTTGGTGCTGCTGCCGCTGGCCAGCTGGGTCAGGTTGTCCCGATCGATGCGGGCGGCGTCGGGGTGCAGCTTCACCCGGCCGCTGCCATCCGTCATGAAGACGAAGCCGCTGTCGCCGATGCGGAAGTCGGCCAGCATGCTGACCATGCTGTCGAGGGACTTGGCGAGGCCGGCGAGGCCGCGGCCGTCGAGCTGCTGGAAGTTGACGAACAGCTTCACCTCGCCGTTGGTCTCGCGAAAGATGCTGAGCATCAGCTCCTGGCGGCTCTTGGTGTAGTCGTAGAACCAGCCGTCCTGGTCGTGGTTCAGGATGCGCAGGAAGCCGTCCTGGTTGTAGTAGGCGGCACTCTGCCGATCGGCGAAGGAGGCGGTGACCAGGCCGTACTGGGCCGTCATGTCCTTGAGCTGATCGATGAGGATGGACTCCTGCTCCTTGGGCATGCCACGGGCGACCCAGTCCAGCACGAAGCGATCGTTGGCCAGCTGTCTGGCGGCGCCGGCGACCGAGGTGAGATCCTTCTCGATCTCCTTGCCGATGCGCTGGGTCAGGTTCGGCAGCTCCTGCTCGAACATGCGGGTCTCGATCAACTGCTGGGCCGAGCGCTGGCTGAAATAACCCACCAGCAGGCAGGAGAGCGCCACGGCCAGGATGACGGTGGCCAGAATTTTCTGTTTGAGTGTCAGGTTTGCGAACATGGGCGTGACTCGGGTGTGGACCTGGAATTTGAACCCATATTAGCGGCCGAACGGGCGCTTTCTTGAGCGGGTGGGGCGTTTATTGCCGATTAACGTTTGCGCTCACATCAGGCCAGGACTGGATTGGCGCCGTTTTATCCCCGCATTGGCCGTCACCGCCCCGGGGCATCTCGCCAGCACCCCGGGTTGCGGTTAAAGTGCTTCCACTTATAGTAGGCAGCACCTGGTCGGCAGACCGGCCTCGACTCTTACCGGATCAATGGACACTCATATGCGCATCTTTCATCGGGGATGGACCCACCTGATTATGCTCCTGCTGGCGACCCTGCCCTTCATGGCGGCGGCCGAGGCGAACGATCCCCTACCTGTGCCCCAGGCTCAGGGCGCGGTCAAGGGGGAGCGGCCCAGAATTGCCCTGGTGTTGAGCGGCGGCGGTGCCAAGGGCTCTGCCCACATCGGGGTGCTCAAGGTGCTGGAGGAGAAGCGCATCCCGGTGGACATCATCGTCGGGACCAGCATGGGCTCCTACGTGGCGGGCATGTACGCCATGGGGCTCAGTGCCGAGGAGGTGGAGCGCACCACGCTCGCCATCGACTGGAACAAGGGGTATCAGGACAAGGTAGGCCGGGACGAGCTCTCCCTGCGCAAGAAGCAGCAGAGCGAGAAGTACCAGCTGCGCACCGACATCGGGGTCAACGGCGATCAGACCCAGCTGCCTGACGGCTTCTTCCAGGGGCAGTCCATGGCCAGCCTGCTGCGCCACGCCACCTCCAACCTGCCGGCGCAGAAGAGTTTCGACGATCTGCCCATCCCCTATCGCGCCGTGGCGACCGACATGGAGACGGTCACCCCCTTCGTGCTGGATCACGGCAGCCTCGCCAAGGCGATGCAGGCCTCCATGTCCATCCCGGGTGCCCTCAAGCCGGTGGACTGGGAGGGGCGCATCCTGGCCGACGGCGGCACCGTCAACAACATGCCGGTGGACGTGGCCAAGGCCATGGGGGCCGACGTGGTGATCGCGGTGGACATCGGCGCCAAGCTGCGCACCCGGGAATCCTTGAAGTCGGGGCTGGCCATGATCGACCAGCTCACCACCTACATGACCCAGGTGGGGACCGAGAAGCAGAAGGCGCTGCTCGGTCCCAACGACATACTGCTGACGCCGGAATTCGGCAACATGGGCATCGCCGACTTCGCCCTGATGCCGGAGGGGATCAAGCAGGGGGAGGCGGTAGCCAGCCGTGCGGCCATCCAGCTTGACGCCCTCTCCCTCTCTCCCGATGCCTACGCCGAGTATCGCAACCAGAAGCTGAGCCGCCGTGCCGAGCGCAGCGGCCAGCCGGCCTACTACATCGACAAGGTGGAGATCATCAACAAGTCGCGCCTCTCGGACGACACCGTGCGTGCCATGCTCAATGTGCGGCCGGACAAGGTGCAGACCTATGAGAGCCTGGAGGCGGGGATCCGCCGCCTCTACGCCCTGGAGTCGTTCGATCGCATCACCTACGAGGTGGAGGAGCGGGGCGGCGAGAACGTGCTGGTGGTGGATGCCAGCGAGAAGAACTGGGGGCCTGGTTACCTGAACTTCCAGCTCGGCTTCTCCGACGACTTCGAGAGCAGCTCCAACTACAACGTCGGCATGTCCTACACCCTCACCAACGTCAACGAGTGGGGGGCCGAGTGGCTGACCGAGGCGTCGCTCGGCACGGCCAAGCATCTCAAGACCGACTTCTACACGCCGCTGGAGCCGTCTCAGACCTACTACGGCGAGGCGAGCCTGGCCTATGACAAGACTCAGCGCCGTGTCTTCTTCCCGGAGGAGGATGCGGCGTCGTCCGGGGTGAGCTACCTGGACTCGGAGTACAGCTTCACCAGCGTGGATCTCGCCGTTGGCTGGAACCGCCAGCCCTGGAGCCGACTCTCCCTGGGGTTGGAGGGCAAGGTCGGCAATGTCGAGATCCAGAACCTCGCCAATGCGGATGCCGATGCCTCCGCCTGGGGGCCCTATATGCGCTTCGAGCACGACACCCTCGACAGCCGCTACTTCCCCTATCAGGGCGTCTACTGGGACATCAAGGGGGGGTATTCCCACATCGAGCTGGACCCGTCAGACGGGCCGTCCGAGCAGACCGAGGGGATGAACTACCGGCTGGTGATGATCAAGCCCTGGTCCTGGGACAGGCACAGTCTCAACCTGATGCTGGAGGGGGGCGGCTCGACTTCTGAGGAGACGGTGCCGCTGTTCGTGCAGGATCTCGGTGGCCTGTTCCGCATGTCCGGCTTCCAGCACTACCAGTTGAGCGGCCGTTACAGCCTGTTCAGCGGCCTGCGCTACATCTACCGGGTGGCGGACAACGACTTCGGGGCCATCAAGGCGCCCCTGTTCCTCGGGGGCTCCCTGGAGCAGGGGGGCGTCTGGGACAAGGGGAGGGACATCAGCCTGGAGTCTTCCTATACCTCGGGGTCCGTCTACGTGGGGGTGGAGAGCTTCCTCGGCCCCATCTTCCTCGGCTATGGCGTGGCGGAGGGGGGGCATGACATGTTCTATCTGCAATTGGGCACTACGTTCCAATAAGGATGAAATGATGCCTTTTTGTTAATTCGTCATTGGTGAGAGTCTTGTCATTTTTAAAAAGATCAATGTTTTTATATTGTTATGCTGGTTTGTTGAATAACTGTACAGGGTTTGGATTTTAATTAGTCGTTAAAACTTATATAGTGGGGGGCACCCTACGGGTGTCCCGCAAGGACGATCGCCGCGAGCTTGGGCGAACCCCCAAAAAAAGACCAAAGAGGAATTAGTCGTGCTTGAAACATACCGTAAACACGTCGCAGAACGTGCCGCCGAAGGCGTGGTTGCCAAACCTCTGGACGCAGAGCAGGTCGCCGCCCTGGTTGAGCTGATCAAGAATCCGCCCGCCGGCGAACAGGACTTTCTGAAAGAACTGTTGTCCTCCCGCATTCCCCCGGGTGTCGATGAAGCGGCCTATGTCAAAGCCGGCTTCCTCACCGCCGTCGCCAAGGGCGAGGCCCACTCCCCCATCCTGACTGCCGCCGAGGCCGTCGAACTGCTCGGCACCATGCAGGGTGGCTACAACATCCAGCCGCTCATCGACCTGCTGGACGATGCGACCCTGGCTCCTCTTGCCGCCAAGGGCCTCTCCCACACCCTGCTGATGTTCGACTCCTTCCACGACGTGGAAGAGAAGGCCAAGGCGGGCAACGCCCATGCCAAGCGGGTGCTGCAATCCTGGGCCGATGCCGAGTGGTTCCTCTCCCGCCCGGCCCTGGCCGAGAAGATCACCGTCACCGTATTCAAGGTGCCCGGCGAAACCAACACCGACGATCTGTCGCCGGCCCCGGACGCCTGGTCCCGTCCCGATATTCCGCTGCACGCCCTGGCGATGCTGAAGAACGCTCGTCCCGGCATCACACCGGACAAGGACGGCGTCATCGGCCCCATCAAGACCATAGACGCGCTGAAAGAGAAGGGCTTCCCGCTGGCCTACGTGGGCGATGTGGTCGGTACCGGCTCTTCCCGTAAATCCGCCACCAACTCCGTGCTCTGGTTCATGGGCGACGACATTCCGTTCGTACCGAACAAGCGCGCCGGCGGCGTCTGCCTCGGCGGCAAGATTGCCCCCATCTTCTTCAACACCATGGAAGATGCCGGCGCCCTGCCCATCGAGGTGGACGTCTCTGCACTTGCGATGGGCGACGTGATCGACATCTTCCCCTATGAAGGCAAGATCACCCGCCACGGCACGGGCGAAGTGCTGGCGCAGTTCGAACTGAAAACCGAGGTGCTGATCGACGAGGTGCGCGCCGGTGGCCGCATTCCGCTGATCATCGGCCGCGGCCTGACCGACAAGGCCCGCGAGTCGCTGGGTCTGCCGTTCTCCACCGTGTTCCGTCGTCCGCAGCCCGTCGCCGACACCGGCAAGGGCTTCACCCTGGCCCAGAAGATGGTGGGCAAGGCGTGCGGCGTGAAGGGCGTGCGCCCGGGCACCTACTGCGAACCTCGGATGACCACGGTCGGCTCCCAGGACACCACGGGCCCCATGACCCGCGACGAGCTGAAGGATCTCGCCTGCCTCGGCTTCTCCGCCGATCTGACCATGCAGTCCTTCTGCCACACCGCGGCCTATCCCAAGCCCATCGACGTACAGACCCACCACACCCTGCCGGACTTCATCATGAACCGCGGCGGCGTAAGCTTGCGTCCGGGCGACGGCGTCATCCACTCCTGGCTGAACCGCATGCTGCTGCCGGATACCGTGGGGACAGGTGGTGACTCCCACACCCGTTTCCCCATCGGCATCTCCTTCCCGGCGGGCTCCGGTCTGGTGGCCTTCGCTGCCGCTACCGGCGTCATGCCGCTGGACATGCCGGAATCCGTGCTGGTGCGCTTCAAGGGCGAGCTGCAGCCGGGCATCACCTTGCGTGACCTGGTCCATGCCATCCCCTACGCCGCCATCCAGAAAGGGCTGCTGACCGTCGAGAAGGCGGGCAAGAAGAACATCTTCTCCGGCCGCATCCTCGAGATCGAGGGTCTGCCGACCCTGAAGGTGGAGCAGGCGTTCGAACTGGCAGACGCCAGCGCCGAGCGTTCCGCCGCCGGTTGCACCATCAAGCTGGATAAAGAGCCGATCATCGAGTATCTGAAGTCCAACATCGTCATGCTGAAGTGGATGCTCTCCGAAGGCTACGGCGACGTGCGCACCATCACCCGCCGCATCAAGGGGATGGAAGAGTGGCTGGCGAACCCGGTGCTGATGGAGGCGGACAAGGATGCCGAGTACGCCGAGATCATCGAGATCGATCTGGCCACCATCAAGGAGCCGATCCTGTGCGCGCCGAACGATCCGGACGACGCCCGTCTGCTGAGCGATGTGGCCGGCGATCAGATCGACGAGGTGTTCATCGGTTCCTGCATGACCAACATCGGCCACTTCCGCGCCGCCGGCAAACTGCTCGAGAAGTATCAGGGCGAGCTGCCGACCCGCATGTGGATAGCCCCGCCCACCAAGATGGACAAGGATCAGCTGACCGAAGAGGGCTATTACGGCATCTTCGGTCGGGTCGGTGCCCGCATCGAAATACCCGGCTGTTCCCTCTGCATGGGCAACCAGGCGCGGGTAGCGGAAGGGGCCTCCGTGGTCTCCACCTCCACCCGCAACTTCCCGAACCGTCTGGGCAAGGGTGCCAACGTCTACCTGGCCTCTGCCGAGCTGGCTGCGGTTGCCGCCATCATCGGCAAGATCCCGACCGTGGCCGAGTACCTGCAGTACGCCAAGACCCTGGACGCCACTGCGGCCGACACCTATCGCTACCTCAACTTCAACGAGATCGCCTCCTACACCAGGAAGGCCGATGCGGTGATCCTGCAACAGGCGGTATAAGGCCTGCCGGTCTGACCACTGAAAATAACAATGCCGCGTCTTGACGCGGCATTTTCCATTTCAGGGGGCTGCGCGATAATGGGGCCCCATGCCCAGTGACGGCCTTGTCGATCCGCCTTGCCCGCTCGCTTCACTCTCGTTGTCTGGTCATGATGTCTCCCTCCCGGCGGGTATGTTTTCACTGCAGTGCTTGCGAGGCAGGCCTGCGAATTGTGGCGTGGTTCTCTATGTTTCTGTTCCGGATTGATCTGGCCCGTACGAAGTGGCGTCTTGGCTGCGCCCTGCTGGTATTGACCCTGCCGCTGCTGGCGGGTGGATGGCTGGTGCGAGACAGCTACGAGCAGGAGTTGAAACGCGACGCCAGCGCCTCCGCCGACAAGGCCAAAGCCCTGCTGGAGCGCATGCTGGATCAGGCCGAGCAGGCCAATCTCGACATGTTGCCGCTGATCGACCGCCCCTGTGCCGACAACCTGCTGCTGCTGCGCAAGCGGGTGGCGCTCGAACCCTTCCTGCGCTCGGTCAACCTGGTGCGTGACGGGGTGATCCACTGTACCTCGCTGTTCGGGCCGGCCCGGGAGGTGGATGATGGTGCCATCTACACGGATCACAAGCTGCTGCTGATGAGCGGCAATCGGGTGCGCAAGAATCACCCCCTGTTGGTGGTGCGCCACGAGCGGGGGCGCGATGCGGTGCTCAGCGCCATCGACAGCAGCCAGCTCAGCTTCATGCTCACCCTGAGCAGCGATCCCAGCGAGCTGTTCTTGCAGGTCGGGTCCGCCTGGCTCGATGAGTCAGGCCACTTCCAGAGCGCCCCACCGCAGTTGAACAGCAAGTTCGCGCTGACCCTCACCTCCCAGCGCTACCCCTTCACCATCCACGCCGGGTACGCCATGCCGTTCTACTGGCGCGCCCTGTGGGAGGCGCGCCATCTGCCCCTGATCTGGCTGGGGGGCAGTTCGCTGCTGCTGGCGCTGCTGGTGTGGTGGGTGCTCGGGCGGCCCGGGGCCCTCACGGATGAGCTGAGGCGGGGACTGCGGGCCAGGGAGTTTGTCCCCTATCTGCAGCCGCTCATTGCCAGCGAGGGCGGCAACACGGTGGGGGCCGAGGTGCTGATGCGCTGGCAGCATGCCACCGAGGGGCTGATCCGCCCCGATCTCTTCATCCCCCAGGCGGAAGAGTCGGGCCTGATCGTACCCATGACGGTCAACCTGATGAAGACGGTGGCCCAGAAGCTCCAGCCGGTACAGGGACAGTTGCCAGAGGCTTTTCACATCAGTTTCAACATCAGCGCCACGCACTGTCGCGATCTCTCCCTGCTGGCGGAGTGCCGTGCCTTCCTCGCCCACTTCGTGCCGGGGCGGGTGGTGCTGGTGCTGGAACTCACCGAGCGGGAGCTGCTGGTGACCAACCCGCAGACCCTCTCCCTGTTCCGCCAGCTCGACGAGATGGGGGTGAGGCTCGCCATCGATGACTTCGGCACCGGCCACTCCAGCCTTCACTACCTGCAACAGTTCCACGTGGACTATCTCAAGATCGATCGCTCCTTCATCGGCCGCATCGGCACCGAGTCCCTCTCCGAGCACATCGTCGACAACGTCATCGACCTCGGCCGCCGGCTGGGGCTCTCCCTGGTGGCCGAAGGGGTGGAGACGGAGCAGCAGGCCGCCTACCTCAGGGGCAAGGGGGTCCAGTATCTGCAGGGCTATCTGTTCGCCCGCCCTATGCCGCTGCGCCAGTTCTGCCGGGAGCTGGCGGCAGGGGAGAGGTGCAGGCCCCTCGTCGAGCGCGCCGCCCAGGCCTGATGGGGCTCAGCGCACCAGGCCGTGAAGCCAGTTCACCAGGGTCTCGTGGGCACTACCTGGCTCGGGTCTCGTGGGGGCAAGCAGGTGATAGCCGGTGCCGTCCGGGATGAAGCCGAGCGGCGCCACCAGCAGGCCGGCCTCGAGGTCGTCGCACACCTGGCGGTAGGGGCCGATGGCGACGCCAAGGCCGGCCACCGCCGCCTGCAGGCTGAAGTAGAAGTGCTCGAAGGTCTGTCCCGATCCCTCGTCACCGGCTTGCAGGCCGGCATGCTGCCGCCACTCCTGCCAGGCGCCGGGACGGGTTCGGGTGTGCAGGCGGGGCGCCGCCGCACTCAGGGCCCAGCCCTCCTCCCGTCGCTCGAAGAACTGCGCCACCCTGGCCGGCTGGCAGACAGGCCCGGTTCGCTCCTCGAACAGCAACTGGTTGTGGAGCTCGGCCGGCCAGTGGAAGTCGTTGCGCCGGATGGCGAGATCGATGCCGCTGTCGAAGCTGAGGGCGCCACCCCCCGCCATCAGGTGCACGTCCAGCTCCGGGTGCAGCGCCTGAAAGTCGGGCCAGCGCGGGATCAGCCAGCGCATCAGCAGGGTGGGCTCGCAGGAGAGCACCAGTGACTGGGGGCGGCCCTGCTGGCGCAGCGCCTGGGCCGTCCGGCGGATCTGGCCAAGCCCCTCCCTGACCGACTCATAGAGCCGCTCGCCCGCCTCGGTCAGGAAGACCCGGCGCTGGCGCCGCTCGAACAGCATGACCCCCAGATCCTCCTCCAGCAGGCGCACCGCCCGGCTGATGGCCCCGTGGGTCAGGTGCAGCTCGTCGGCGGCGCGGCCGAAGTGCTCGGTGCGGGCCGCCACCTCGAAACAGCGCAGGGCGGTGAGGGAGGGGAGCGAGAGGGGGTTCTGTGAGTTATTTTCACCATTCATGTCAGAAATCATCGTTCGTTATTGGTGTTATTGCCAAATAAAATAGCCGATATCACTTCTTGTCAGGACTATTTTCATGACCGAACTGCTCGCCGTCGTCGCCATTACCCTCCTTGCCGTCATCAGCCCTGGACCCGACTTCGCCATGGTGTCGCGCAACGGCCTGCTGCTCTCGCGCCGCAGCGGGGTGCTGACGGCGCTTGGCATAGCGGCCGGGGTCTGCGTGCACGTGAGCTACACCCTGCTGGGGGTGGGGGTGCTGATCCAGCAGTCCCTCTGGCTGTTCAACCTCATCAAGCTGGCGGGGGCGGCCTACCTCGTCTTCCTCGGCATCAGGA
Source organism: Aeromonas sp. FDAARGOS 1409 (assembly GCF_019048705.1). Lineage (NCBI taxonomy): Bacteria > Pseudomonadati > Pseudomonadota > Gammaproteobacteria > Aeromonadales > Aeromonadaceae > Aeromonas > Aeromonas sp. FDAARGOS 1409. The sequence goes on along the minus strand of NZ_CP077395.1, from coordinate 816,008 downwards.
TGCTGCGGGCCCGACCGGCGGTCGATGAGGTGATGGCCGACCAGCCCGCCCTCTCGAGCCTGGGGGCGCTGCGCACCGGTTTCCTGACCAATGTGCTCAACCCCAAGACCACCATCTTCATCGTCAGCCTCTTCATGCAGGTGGTGCAGCCGCAGACGCCGCTGGCGGTCCAGCTCGGTTACGGCGCCTTCATCGTGCTGGCCCATGCCCTCTGGTTTAGCGCGGTGGCGATCTTCTTCTCCAACGCATCGGTGCGGGCCGGTCTCCTGGCGGTGCGTCACTGGATCGATAGGGTGTTTGGCGCTCTGCTGGTGGGATTCGGCATGCTGCTGGCGCTGACCCAACCCTCCCGCTGAGGGCGCAACCTGCAGGCCCCGCAATCCACCCGAGAATTGCAGGGGCTTGTTTTTCATGCCTTGGGTGTCACTTTTCGGTAGAATTGCCGCTCATTTTGAAGTCAGATGAGGCGCGGTATGACGGTCAGGTTCCAGGCATTTCACAGCATCAAGGCGATTGGCAATCGGGAGGTGCTGTTCAACTGGTCCAGGACCAACCCCCTCGGCGCCCTGGATCAGGTGTGGCGCCCGACGACCCGCGACGAGCTGCAGCAGCTGCTGCGCGAATACCCCGAGCGCAAGCTGCGGCTCATCGGCTCCGGCCTCTCCTTCGAACCCATCCACAGCGTCTATGCCGAGGGCAGCCAGGCGCTGCTGGTGGACTTGCACCACCTGCGCGGCCAGCTGGCCAAGACCGCCGATACCGTGACCTATCAGGCGGGCACGCCCCTCGATACCGTCTATGCCGACCTCATCGCCATGGATCGCATGCTGCCGGCGTCTCCCGGGGTGATCGGCATTCAAACGCTAGGGGGGGCGCTCAGCACCGGCACCCATGGCCAGGGGCTGCACCAGTCCGCCCTGTGCGACGCGGTAGAGGCCATGACGGTGATGCTGGCGAGTGGCGACATCATAGGCGTGGATCGCACGGACCCCCGCTTCGGCGCCTTCGTGATGGGCATGGGGATGCTCGGGGTGCTGCTGGATGTGACCCTCAACACAGTGCCGAACCGCATCATGCGCTGCACCAAGTTCACCACCGACGACCCCTTCCTGCTGGCACACAACGAGCGCCTCAACCGGGAGCACGCCTTCGTGAAGAGCTGGTGGTTCGCCTGGACCGGCGAGAGCCACATCTGGCTGGTGGATCCGGCGAGCGACGAGGAGGTGGCCCGCTATCGTGCCGGCGGCAGCGAGCCGCTGGTGCTGGAGGGAGACATGGACGAGCGCATGAACCTGGCGCTCAATGCCACCATAGACGCGACCCTGCAGAAGATGGCCAGAGACACCAAGGACGAGGCGCGGGCCGGCGAACACTTCGAGACGGTGCGCCGCTTCAAGGATGCCTCCGATCTGGTGGGCAACGTCTACCAGATCCTCTGCAAGGGGATTCCGGCGCCCCAGATCAACTGCGAGGTGGCCGTGCCCCTCGAACGCATGGGGGAAGCGCTCGAGCGCCTGCAAGCGTGGCAGCAGGCCAACCCCGGCGTGCTGCACTATCCCTTTATTTTGCGCTGCACCGGTCCCTCCGAGGCCTGGCTCAGCGCCGCCTATGGCAAGTCGGTGTGCTGGATTGGGTTCCTGGTCTATCTGGCGGCGGACGGCACCTTTGTCGGGGGCTCCATGGAGCAGATGCGCGAGCTGCAACAGCTGCTGGTGCCCCTGGGTGGCACCCCGCACTTTGGCAAGCATCTGGCGATGGACCTCTACGACTTCCCGGCCCTGTTGCCGCGCTGGCACGACTTCCTGGCCCTGAAGCGCGAGCTTGACCCCCATGGCCGCTTCGAGAACCGCTGGCTTGGCGAGCTGTTTGCCGACCGGTGAGGCCGGCCCCTTCGAGAGGGCAGGCATTTTTTGCTCCCTTCCCCCCGGCTGGGAGCAGGGGGAGGAGGGGAAGGAGATAGCCTCTTCAAGCCCCATGACGACAGGCTCTAAGGATTTGACATGACTGACCCGCAAGACACCCGTATCCCCGTGACCCTGCTGACCGGTTTTCTCGGCAGCGGCAAGACCACCTTGCTCAACCACTGGGTGAAGCAGCCGGAGCTCGGCGAGTGCGCCGTGCTCATCAACGAGTTCGGCTCCGTGGGGCTGGACCACCACCTGGTGCAGCAGGTGGACGAGCAGGTGGTGCTGCTCGATTCCGGCTGCATCTGCTGCTCGGTGCAGGGCTCCCTGGTGGAGGCGCTGCAGGGGCTGTTTATGAAGGCCATTCAGCGCAAGATAAAACCCTTCAAGCGACTTATCATAGAGACCACAGGCCTGGCGGATCCCGCTCCCGTGCTCTTTACGCTGAGGGAGGAGGGCTTTATCGCCCAGCGCTACCGCTTCGACGGCACCGTCACCGTGGTGGATGCCGGCCATATCGAGCAGCAGCTTGCGGCTCAATATGAGGCGGTGAAACAGGTGGCCCTGGCGGATCTGCTGGTGGTGAGCAAGGGCGATCTGGTGGACGAAGAGACGCTGGCTCGGGTGGAAGCCCAACTGGCGGCCCTCAATCCGGCGGCCCCCATCCAGCGGGTCAGCAACGGCGTGCTCTCCCCCGCCGTGCTTGAGAAGCTCGGCGCCTACAACGAGGCGGCGGGGCGCGACGTGCGCCAGCTGCTGGCCTGGTTGCGCACCGAATCCCCGAAGCAGGGGCTGGCTTCTCCCATGCAGCCGAAGATGACGCCCTTTGCCGCCAGGGTGGGCACGGCCGCGCCGACTCACTTCGAGCACGGCAATATCGAAAGTTTCTCCCTGCGCATCGGCGAGCCCCTCAGACCCGCCCGTCTGCTGGCCGCCATCGATGCGGTGCAGGCGCAGTACGGCGACGCCCTGCTGCGGCTCAAGGGCATACTGCAGCTGGAGGGGGAGAGCCAACCCGTGGTGATCCACGGCGTGCACGGCCAGCTCTATCCGCTGCAGACCCTGGGGGAGTGGCCCGAAGGCAAGGCCCAGTCCCGCCTGGTGTTCATCGTGAAGAGCCAGGACAGGGAAGGGATAGAGCGTCTGTTCCTCGACGCCCTGAGGGCCCCCGAGCCCAGCCTGGAAGCGCAGCTCAGGGCCATGCTCGGCCAGCCGGATGCCTGATATGCTGATATGACCCGCATCCGTGCGGGTCTTTTCTTACCTGACGAGGAGGTGGCAGCTCATGCCTGACAGCACTCACATGGTGACCCCAGCCCAACGTACCTGGCTGCCCTGGCTGACGGCGGTCGGCTTCTTCATGCAGACGCTGGATGGCACCATTCTCAACACCGCCCTGCCCAGCATGGCCGAGGCCCTGGGGGAGAGCCCGCTGCAGATGCAGTCCGTGGTCATCGCCTACATGCTGACGGTGGCGCTGCTCATCCCGGCTTCCGGCTGGCTGGCGGACAGATTCGGCACCCGCCGCGTCTATCTGGCCGCCATCCTGCTGTTTACCCTGGGCTCCTTGGCCTGTGCGGTCGCGAACACCCTGCCCGTGCTGGTCGTTGCCCGGGTGCTGCAAGGGGTGGGGGGCGCCCTGCTGATGCCCATAGGGCGCCTGGCGGTGCTGCGGGTCTACAGCAAGCACGAGCTGCTGAGGGTCATGTCCTTCGTCACCATCCCCGGCCTGCTCGGGCCCCTCATCGGCCCGGCCCTGGGGGGCTGGCTGGTGGAGGTGGCGAGCTGGCACTGGGTCTTCCTCATCAATCTGCCGGTGGGGGTGATAGGTTTTGTGGCGAGCTGGCACTTCATGCCCGAACTGCGCCAGCACACCGCCAGGTTCGACTGGCAGGGGTTCGCGCTGTTCAGCGCCGGCATGGTGCTGGTATCCGTCGGTTTGCAGGGGCTGGGGGAACACAGCCTCTCCACCGGTTGGGCCCTGTTCGCCCTGCTGTTCGGGCTGGCCGCCATGGCGAGCTACTGGCTCTATGCCGCCACCGTGGAGCAGCCGCTCTTCAGCCTGGCGCTATTCAAGACCTCCACCTTCGCCATCGGCATCTGGGGCAACCTGTTCGCCCGCCTCGGCAGCGGTGCCATGCCCTTCCTGACCCCGCTCTTCCTGCAACTGGGGCTCGGCTTCTCGCCGAGCAAGGCGGGGATGACCATGATCCCGACCGTGATCGGCGCCATGCTGACCAAGACGCTGGTAAACAAGCTGATCCCGCGCATCGGCTATCGCCGCATCCTGATCGGCAACACCCTGGCGCTCGGGGCCATGATCGCGAGCTTCTACTTCATCGACAACCAGGTGCCCCACGGCGTGCTGCTGGTGTGGCTGGCGGTGTTTGGCGCCATCAACTCCCTGCAGTTCTCCGCCATGAACACGCTCACGCTGCAAGATCTGAGCGCCGAGCATGCCAGCAGCGGCAACGGCCTGCTGTCGGTGGTGATGCAGCTCTCCATGAGCCTGGGGGTGGCCATCGCCGCCAGCCTGCTGGGGCTCTTCTCCGCCGGGCAGGCGGTCCAGGAGAGCGGGCGCTGGCTCGATGGCTTCCACCTCACCTATCTGTGCATCGGGCTGATGTCCATGCTGGCTGCCCTGATCTTTGCCCAGCTGGCCAGGCAGGAGCGCAGGGGATGAGGATCTGAGCCCCGCACCGGAGCCTCAGGGCTGGGGCGCCGGCAGGTAGCTGACCGGGCCGGGCAGTCGTGCCAGCAGCCGGGCCAGGTGAGCGGTTTCCAGCAGGAAGGTGAGCTCGGGGTGGCCCGGGGTCCAGGTGAAGGCGTGATGGGCCAGCAGCTGCGGGTCCACCAGCAAGGGCACGTCGGCCCTGGGCAGGAAGGGGCCGACGGCGCCCGGCAGGCAGCCGATCTCGGCCTGCATCTCCTCGGCGCTGCAGATGGAGGGCTTGGCGCCCAAGGCGGCCTTGACCGCCTTGCTGTCGAGCCGCCCATCCCTGTGAGTCAGCAGCAGGGCGAAGCGGCCGTCCTTGAACTTGAGAAACAGGGTCTTGCTGAATTCGGCCTGCCAGCCGAGACGGGCCTTGACCCGCTCGTCGGTGGCGTAATCCAGGATGGGTTCGTGTTCGAAGCGCTGGTGGGGCAGCTCGGCCAGCAACTGGCAGTTGAAGTCGTGGATGGTGTCGAGTGGCATGGAGGTCTCCTGTGTCGGGCCTATCCTGCCAGCCAGAGATGGGCCGGCCCAATGAGGCTTTCTTATGGGGGATAAGCGACGAGGGCACCCTGGGGTGCCCTCGTCGATCAGTGGTGCTGTAACTCGCGCGCGTCCCAGTGGAAGGGGATGGGGCTGAGGCGCTGGGAGGCCTTGTCGTAGCGCTCCCACAGCTCGCCCAGGGGACGGCCATCGACGGGGTGGCGCAGGCTTGGTGCCAGCTCCGCCAGCGGCCAGAGCACGAAGGCGTTGGTGAGGATCTCGCCGCGAGGCAGGGCCACCGGGGCCTCGCAGACGAGATCCCCATAGAGCAGCAGATCCAGGTCCAGGGTGCGCGGCGCGAACTTCTTGGCATCCGGCTCACGGCCGTGGGCGAACTCCATGGCGCGCAGGCGCTGGCACAGGGTCGCCAGCGGCAGATCCGTATCGGCTCCCACCACCAGGTTGTAGAAGGGACGGCCATTGAAGCCGACCGCCTCGCTCTCGAACACCCGTGACACCGCCAGCTCGCCGAACTGGGCCTGCAGGGCGTCGAGTCCGGCGCGAATATGGCGCTCCCGCTCGATGTTGGAGCCCAGGCTGATATAGATGCGGATCATGGGCGTCTCCTCCCGGCAGAGGGCGCTCACTGGGCGCTCGCGGCCGGGGTGCGATGGCGCAGGATCTCGACGCCGACCCCGGCCGCATTGGGCACGGCGCCGGGCTTGGTCAGGGTGACTCTGACCCACTGCACCCGCTCGTCGGCCAGCACCAGGGCGGCGACCTGCTCGGCCATGGTCTCGACCAGCTCGACTATGGTGTTGGCGGCGTGATCACAGATCTTGCGTGAGAGGGTGGCGTAATCCAGCGCCAGCGCGATATCGTCGGTTGCGGCGGCGGGGCGGTTGTCAAACCCCATCTCGAGATCGAAACAGAGCTTCTGGCGAATGCCCTTCTCCCACTCATAGACCCCTATGGTGGTCAAAACCTCGAGTCCGCGAATAAACACCTTGTCCATGACAGTACTTCTTCTTTACTCTTGATGGGCTGTGAAAACAGCGCAGGGATGCAGGCCTGGCAAGCAGATTGCCGCTGGCGGCCGGTTTGGGCGACGCGCTTTCGGGCAAATCCAGACCAGAGAATGTGGCCCGCATCATACCCCATTCATATCGTGGTAAAAACGACCAAGATGACGGCCCTGACGATTTTGATGATTATTCTGGCCTACCTGGGTGGTTCACTGTCCAGTGCCGTGCTGGTATCCCGCTTCACCGGTCTGCCGGATCCCCGCGACCATGGCTCCCACAACCCGGGGGCGACCAATGTGCTGCGCCTCGGCGGCCGGATGGCCGCGCTGATCGTCCTGCTGCTCGACATGCTCAAGGGGATGGCCCCCGTCTATCTCGCCTGGTATCTGGAGATCAAACCCATCTATCTCGGCTTCATCGGCGTCGCCGCCTGCCTGGGCCACATGTACCCCCTCTTCTTCCACTTCCGGGGCGGCAAGGGGGTCGCCACCGCGCTCGGTACCATGCTGCCCATCGGCTTTGCCATGGGGGGTGCCGTCATCGCCACCTGGTTGCTGGTGCTGCTGGTGAGCGGCTATTCGTCGCTGGCCTCCATCGTCACCGTGCTGCTGACGCCGCTCTTCACCTATCTGCTCAAACCCGAATACACCCTGCCGGTCTCCCTGCTCTCCTGCCTCATTCTGATCCGCCATCACGAGAACATCACCCGGCTGCTCAAGGGGGAGGAATCCCGCCTCTGGCGCCGCCGGGGAGGGGATTCCCCCGCAGAAGTGGTGAAAATGGGTGATGCTGAGCAAAAAAGAGACGAACGAGACGAAAAGTAAAATTTCCCGTTGACCACCTGCCTTAAAATCCGTTTAATAGCGCCCACGCCCAGATAGCTCAGTCGGTAGAGCAGGGGATTGAAAATCCCCGTGTCGGCGGTTCGATTCCGTCTCTGGGCACCACATTTTGGTGCCATGAAATAAAAATTTGTTCATGCACAATGGTTTGAAGTGTGCCGGCTTAGCTCAGTAGGTAGAGCAACTGACTTGTAATCAGTAGGTCACCAGTTCGATTCCGGTAGCCGGCACCATTTGCCCAGATAGCTCAGTCGGTAGAGCAGGGGATTGAAAATCCCCGTGTCGGCGGTTCGATTCCGTCTCTGGGCACCACATTGTTCCTCCGTAGTTCAGTCGGTAGAACGGCGGACTGTTAATCCGTATGTCACTGGTTCGAGTCCAGTCGGAGGAGCCAATCTGAGAGACCCCTGTCGTAAGACAGGGGTCTTTTTTTATTCGTTAGATGTTACATCCAGGCTGCCATGGTAGCGATGCACATCATTGGAACGGCAACGGAGATTGAGTAAAAAAGTAGAATAAAAACAGTCAGTAAATGATCTTTCTCCTTAAGCTCCTGTACATGATTTAACCCGTACAATGGCCTCAAGCATAACAAGGGCTGCGCTTGCCCACTATTAGCATCGACGAGGCTATAACGATGAACTTAAGACTGAAACCTATTTGGATTGCACTGGCATTGGCCACCACGACCGCTCAAGCCACTGATGACATTTATTTCGGCGCCGGTGTGGGGGCGGCCCACTTCAATGGTCTAAACAATGTTGAAGGAGTAGAAAGTGCTACCGAAGACGCCTTTGCCGGCAATCTCTTCATGGGTTACAACTTCAACGAAACTTTCGGTGCCGAACTGGGTTACCAGTATGCCGGTCGTGGCAGTACCAATGGTGGAATCAATAACAATACCTATGAGACCCAAGGCGGCACTCTGTCTGGTATTGCCCGTCTGCCTCTGGGCGAGGATTTCACCCTGTTCGGTGAAGCGGGTGCCTACTGGGGTCATACCCATGGCCTGGGTGTGAGCGACAGCAAGGTTTCCCCGATGGCGGGTGTCGGCCTGACCTACAAGCTGAGCGATGGCTGGGATCTGCAAGCGCGTTACCGTTATATGTGGGATGTGGCCGATCTGACCAGCGATGCCGGAGTCCAGTACGAGAACGATCAGAGCGTCGCGACTCTGGAAGCAGTCTACCACCCGTTCCGCACTTCCTACGTAGCCCCGGTTGCCGCTCCGGTCGTTGAGGAGGCCCCGGCTCCCGTTACCGTCGAGAGAAACTTCTCCCTGAACTCAGACGTGCTGTTTGCCTTTGGCAAGGCTGACCTGAAGCCGGAAGGGGTTGATGCTCTGAACGGTCTGTACCAGCAACTCGTCGAGTTCCAGCCGAAGGATGGCAGCGCCGTCGTGATTGGCTATACCGACCGCATCGGTTCCGATGCTTATAACCAGAAGTTGTCCGAAACTCGTGCCCGGACCGTTGCCGACTTCCTGGTCAGCAAGGGGCTGGCCACCAGCAAGATTGCCATCGAAGGCCGCGGCGAAGCCGACCCGGTGACCGGCACCCAGTGTGACGGCGTCAAGGGCAAGAGCGAGTTGATTGCCTGTCTTTCTCCGGACCGTCGAGTCGAAATCCGCGTTTCCGGTGTACAGGAAGTGCAGCAGTAATCTGACCCTGTCGGAGAACACGGAGAGGGGATGCCATGGCATCCCCTTTTGCATATTTGTGGCTTGTGGCCCAGCTGAGCTGGGGCTATTCAGGGGCTTGGCCAGAGTGCCGGGCTCTTCTGTTGTGGGAGGATGCTTGCTTGACGTTCTGGGTGTGGAGCGACTTTATTTAAAGTCATCGATCGCCGCGGCGGTCGATGGCACGACAAGAAACAAACAGAGGAGCCGGCAAGGTATCGATCGACCCACCATCGAAGCAGAGAAGGAATAACGCTATGATATTGAATCACTTATGGGGATTGTATGCCCACCCTCACACCGAATGGCATAACATAGACGAGCGGCACGACAGTTTCAGAAACAGTCTGACCCATATCCTGATCGTGGCCCTTATCCCTCCCATCTGCGCCTACTACTCCGCCGTGCACATCGGCTGGAGCATAGGCGTCGGTGAGCCCATCACCCTGACAGCCGACAGTGCGCTCATGCTCTCCATCGCCATGTACGTGACCCTCATCATCGGCGTCCTCGCGCTCTCCTATCTGGTGCACTGGATGGGTCATACCTTCGGCTCGGATCCCAGCTACACGACCTCGCTGGAGCTGGCGGCCTACACCTCCACGCCGCTGTTCATGGTCGGCTTCTCCGCCTTCTTCCCGCATCTCTGGTTCGTCATGCTTATCGGCCTCATCGGGCTCACCTATTCCGTCTACCTGCTCTATGTGGGGGTGCCCATCCTGATGCACATCCCCAAGGAGCAGGGGTTCATCTATGCCAGCTCCGTGGTGACGGTCGGTCTGGTGCTGCTGGTGTGCGTGCTGGCCGCCACGGCCATTCTGTGGGGATCCGGCTTTGGCCCCGTGTTTACCCAGTAGTGTTCCAGTCAGTCTGCAACGACGACAAGGGCGCCTTGATGGCGCCCTTGTCGTGTCTGGCTGGGCGCAACCGATCGCCCTGTGGTTATCAGCGCGGGTTGCCGCTGCCGATGCCGAACGGGAGGCGGTAATCGCTGCTCTGCTCCCCGAGGCTGACGGTCAGGTTGCCCTGGGCTCGGCTCGGAATCTGTACCTGCTGGGAGCCCGTCAGGTTGGCGTGGACGGAGGCCATCAGGTCGCCGGACTCGTCACGCACCTCCAGCATGGGGTTGCTCTTGCCGGCCATGGCCGCACTGGCATGCCAGTTCACGAACAGCACACCCGGGGTGGCGCTGAAATCGGCGGGGACGGCAGCCTGGGCAACACCGGCACTCATCAGGCCTGCGACGGCCAGCATCTTGATCACGTTTTTCATGTTCATTCACTCTCTTGGTTTTTATGTCATTGGCAGGGCCGGACAGGCCCGTATCAATGCATCCTTGCAAGAGGTCATTCAAATAGTGTGTCGTTCTTTCACTGACATCAGGCACCTTGTTTTGGGGTGTCATTGTCATGAATGACCAGTCATGTCGCGGCTTGGCGCTCCTGTCCAAGCGATGGGTGAATATTAAACAGCCTCATCCATCATTGTTAGCGAGATAAACTGGTCTACACATTCAAAAAATATGAACCTTTTTTTGTGCGCCGAATGTGCGCATGTGCCGAGATCCTGATCCCGCGGGCGTCCCGTCACCGCCTTGGCCGCTTGCCACGGCGCCCTGTTTTTTTGCGGGTCAGGCTGGATCGGCGCGCCGCCGTCCCCCATGCCAGGTGGTACCCATGGAAGCGGCGATGATGGCGGCGATCCCGAGCCACTGGGAGAGGGGCAGCCGCTCTCCCAGCAGCATCAGCCCCATCAGAGCGCCCATGGCGGGTTCGCCGCTGGTGAGAATGCCGTAGCTCTTGAGCGGCAGTCGGCGCAGGGCAAACATCTCGAGGGAGTAGGGGATGGCGCTGGAGAGCAGCCCCACCCCGGCGATGGTCAGCACCACGGGCAGGGTGAAGGAGGCCTCGCTCGCACCGCCCAGACCGAAGGGGAGCACCAGCAAGGCACCAAACCACATGCCGAGTGCCGGTGCCTGTGCCCCCAGCAGGGCCCCGGCCCGCTTGCCGGTCAGCATATAGAGCCCCCAGAACACGCCGGCCCCCAGGGCCAGCGCGACCCCCAGGGGGTCGATGGCCTGCTCGGCCGCCCGCAGCGGCAAGAGCAGCAGCAGGCCGACGATGGCCAGCGCCAGCCAGAGGAAGTCTTCCCGGTGGCGTGAGCCGAGCAGGGCCACCGTCAGCGGGCCGATGAACTCGATGGCCAGGGCCACCCCGAGGGGGATGCGCTCGATGGCGAGATAGAAGAGCAGGTTCATGGCCCCCAGCGAGAGCCCGTAGGGGAGGGCACCCAGCAGGGTGCGCCGGTCGAGGGGGGCTTGCCAGACTCTGAACACCAGGGAGAGGAGCAGGGCAGCGCACCCCAGCCGGAACAAGGTAGTGCCGGCGGCTCCCAGCAGGGGAAACAGCGTCTTGGCCAGCGAGGCGCCGAGGGTGATCGACAGCATAGCGAGGATGACGGCCAGCAGGGAGGAGAGGGCGGGGCTGGTTGGCTGCATCTTGTTCAAACCTGAGTAGGGTAGGAGCAAGAAAATATATCTGGAGCTCGCCGTAATTTCGGTCTAATACTGGCCTTGCGCGATAATTTTTATCTAATGAGCCCCATGACCGACAAATTCGACCTGCTCATCCTCGCCGAACTGCAACAGGATGCCCGTCTGCCCACGCCGGAGCTGGCCCACAGGGTCGGTCTCTCCGCCCCTGCCTGCTACCGCCGCGCCCGCGCCTTGCGGGAGTCGGGTCTCATCGAGCGGGAAGCTGCGCTGGTGGCACCGGCCACCATGGGCTGGCCGATCACCATGCTGGTGCTGGTGACCCTGGAGCGGGATCACGGCCGCATCGTCGATGAGATGATCGCCTGCCTGAAGGGGGAGCCTGAGGTGATGGATCTCTGGTACGTCACCGGTGAGCAGGACTTCGTGTTGCAGGTGGCCGCCCGGGACATGGCGAGCTACGAGCAGTTCACCCGGCGGGTGCTGCACGCCAGGGATCAGGTGCGCAGCTTCAAGACCCTGGTGGTCATGGGGCAGCACAAGCGCTGTGGCGCCCTGCTGCCAGCGTAGGCCGGAGTGGCCCAGGCCTGGGCCCTGCAGGGAGAGTGCAACGCCATCCCGAACAGGGGGCGTGCAGGTAAGGGGGCAAAAAAAGGGCAGGTGCGATGCCTGCCCCTCCCTGTCGGCCGGGTTAGCCGGCCACCAGCTCTTCTGCCGTCATGGGGCGCAGCACCTGGCAGGGGTTGCCGACCGCCACCACGCCTGCCGGAATGTCTTTGGTGACAACTGACCCCGCCCCGATGACGCTGTTGTCCCCTATGGTGACGCCCGGGCAGATGACGACGCTGCCCCCAAGCCAGACGTTGTTGCCGATGCGCACCGGCTTGCCGAACTCCACCCCCTGGATGCGTGGTGCCACCGCCACCGGGTGGGTGGCGGTGTAGATCTGCACCCCGGGGGCCAGCAGCACGTTGTCACCGATGTGCACCTCGCACACATCCAGGATGGTGCAGTTGAAATTGGCGTAGAAATTCTGGCCGACAAAGATGTTGGCGCCATAGTCGCAGTAGAAGGGGGGCGTGATGAAACAGCGCTCTGCGCGGCCGCCCAGCAGGCGGGTGAGGCGCTCATCCCAGCCCGGGGCATCGGTTCGCTCCCGGTTCAGTTCTCCCAGCAGGGCGCGGCACTGTTCCCGCGCCGCCCTGAGTTCGGGGTCCCCCGCATCATAGGGCTCTCCCGCCACCATCTTCCGCCACTCGGGGCCGCGCACCGCCGCCTTCGTCATCAGCTCGCTCATCGCCTACTCCACCAGCCAGATCAGGGATTCGTAAGGGCGCAGCTCGCAGGATTGCGGGCGGGCCGGGCTGTCTTGGTAGTTGCCAAGCAGCAGGCGCCCCTCGCCATTGGCCAGCTCGGCAGGCAGGTCGAAGGCCACCGGCTCACCGTAGAAGTTGTTCACCACCACCAGGGTCTGGCCGTCGGAGCGTCGGGCATAGGCCCAGATCCGGGCGTGCCCCGTCAGCAGCTCCTGATAATCCCCCTGGGTGAAGACGGGGTGCGCCTTGCGAAGGGCGATGAGATCCCGGTAGTGCCAGAACACCGAGTACTGGTCGGCGAGCGCCGCCTCGGCATTGATCCCGGGGTAGTTGGCGGCGGGCTTGAGCCAGGGAGTGCCGGTCGTGAAGCCCGCATTGGGGGCCGCGCTCCACTGCATGGGCGTGCGGGAGTTGTCCCGGGACTTGGCCGCCAGAATGGCGAGGATCTCGGCCTCGCTCATCCCTTCCGATCGCTTGATGGCGAAGATGTTGCGGCTCTCCACATCCTGATAGTCGTCGATGTGCTGATAGCCGGGGTTGGTCATGCCGATCTCCTCCCCCTGATAGATGTAGGGCGTGCCCTGCAGACCGTGCAAGGTGCTGGCCAGCATCTTGGCGGCCACCACTCTGTGCTGCCCCTCGTCGCCGAAGCGGGAGACGATGCGCGGCTGATCGTGGTTGCACCAGAACAGCGCCGACCAGCCCTTGCCATGCATGCCGCTCTGCCAGTGGTTGAAAATGCGCTTGAGCTTGAGGAAATCGAACGGCGCCCTGGTCCACTTGTCGCCATTGGGGTAATCCACCTTGAGATGGTGGAAGTTGAACACCATGGAGAGCTCGGAGCCGTCCAGCGCGCCGTAGCGCTGGCAGTGCTCCAGGCTGGTGGAGGACATCTCCCCCACCGTCATGGCGCCCACCGGGGCGAACACGTCGCGGCTGATGTCCTGCAGGAATTCGTGGATGCGCGGCCCGTCGGTGTAGAAGCGACGGCCGTCGCCGCTGTCATCGTTCGGGAAGGACTGATCCTTGGAGATGAGGTTGATGACGTCTAGACGAAAACCGTCGACCCCCTTCTTCGCCCAGAAGTGGATGACCTTCTTCACCTCGGCACGCACTGCCGGGTTCTCCCAGTTCAAGTCCGCCTGCTCGCGGGCAAACAGGTGCAGATAGTACTGGCCGGTGGCGCTGTCCAGCTCCCAGGCGCTGCCGCCAAACTTGGATTGCCAGTTGTTCGGCACGCCGCCGTCCACCGGATCGCGCCAGATGTAGTAGTCGCGGTAGGGGCTGTGCTTGTCCCCCAGCGCCGACTTGAACCAGGCGTGTTCGGTGGAGGTGTGGTTGACGACGATATCCATCACGATGCGGATGTCGCGCTCATGGGCCGCCGCCAGCAGGGCCTCGAAGTCGGCCATGGTGCCGTAGGCGGGATCTATGTTGAGGTAGTCGGCGATGTCGTAGCCGTTGTCGACCTGGGGGGAGACGTAGACCGGGGTCAGCCAGAGGGCATCTACTCCCAGGGTCTTGAGGTAATCGAGGCGGGCCATGATCCCCTTGAGATCGCCAGTGCCGCGCGCGCCACTGTCCTGAAAACTCTTGGGGTAGATCTGGTAAATCACGGCGCTCTGCCACCAGGGGGTCTGTGTCATGGTTGGTTCGCTCATTGGTTGAAACCGGGTTGGTTGGAACAGGGCAAAGAAAAAGGGCGGAGCCGGGGCTCCGCCGATGTGGTGTGGATCAGGCCGTGGCCAGATCCAGCTTGCCGGCCGCCTGCTGGCGCTTGTAGACCAGCAGGGTCAGCAGGGCCGGTACCACTATGGCCACCAGCATGGCGACGGCATAGATGCCCCAGTATTGTGGCTGGATGGAGAGGATGCCCGGCAGGCCGCCCACCCCGATGCCGTTGGCCATCACCCCGGCGAAGCCGCAGATGAGGGCCGCGAGGCTGGAACCCACCATGGCGCACAGCATGGGGAACTTGTACTTGAGGTTGATGCCGTACATGGCCGGCTCGGTCACCCCGAGGTAGGCAGAGATGGCGGCCGGGACCGAGATCTCCCGCTCGTTCTCCTTGCGGCTGATCAGTATGATGCCGACGACCGCAGAGGCCTGGGCGATGTTGGAGAGCGCGATCAGCGGCCAGATGGGGGTGCCTCCCATGCTCTGCATCAGCTGCAAGTCCACCGCGTTGGTGGTGTGGTGGATGCCGGTGATGACCAGCGGCGCATAGAGGAAGCCGAACAGGGCCGCGCCGATGGGGGCAAACGACCCTGTCATGGCGGCCTTGGCGGCGAAGCCGACGCCGTCACCGATCCAGCGGCCGAACGGGCCGATGAAGGCGTGGGCCACGATCACCGCCAGCAGCAGGGAGACGAAGGGCACGATCACCAGGTAGAGATAGGCCGGGATGATGCGCTTGAGGTTGGTCTCCACCCAGGCGAGGAAGACCCCCGCCAGCAGGGCCGGGATCACCTGGGCCTGATAGCCCACCTTCTGGATGACGAAGAGGCCGAAGTCCCACACTTCTGGGGTCTGCTGGCCGATGCCGTAGGCGTTCATCAGCTGCGGCGAGACGAGCGTCACCCCCAGTACGATGCCGAGGATCTCGGAGCCGCCCATCTTCTTCACCGCAGACCAGCAGACGCCCACCGGCAGGAAGTGGAAGATGGCCTCACCCAGCAGCCAGAGGAAGGCGTGCACCTGGGCCCAGAACTGGCTGATCTCCACCAGGGTATGAGTCCCGTCGTCGAACATCTTGATGTCGCCGATGACGTTGCGAAAACCCAGGATCAGACCGCCGGTGATGATGGCGGGCAGCAGGGGCACGAAGATCTCCGCCAGGTGGGAGATGCCGCGCTCCAGCGGGTTCATGTTGTGACGGGCGGCCTGCTTGGCGGCATCCTTGCTGGCGCCGCTGACGCCGATCTCCTGGGTCAGCGCCTTGTACCACTGATCCACCTCGTTGCCGATCACCACCTGGAACTGGCCGCCCTGGGTGAAGCTGCCCTTCACCGACGGTATGGTCTCGATGGCCTTGGGGTCGGCCTTGGCCGGATCGGCCAGCACGAACCTGAGCCGGGTCAGGCAGTGGCTGACGGTGGTGATATTCTCCTTGCCGCCGATCCGCTCGATCAACTGCGCCAGATGTTGTGTGTTGACTTTTGACATGAGCCTTCCCTCTGTGACTCCATGAATGATGGTCGCTTCTTTACCGGCTGGCCAATGACCGCCCGCTTCTTGGTATCGTTCCCAATCAGCATGAAGCCAGTGGCCGTCAGCGGCAATGGGAACGTTCCCAATTCGTGGCGCTGGTCACAAAAAGTGCAAAACGCCGGGAATGAGAGGAAAGATAGACTACAGGGGCTGACAGGGGGCTATGGTGGCCCTGGGGGCTTGCCCCTCTTCAATCTGGGCGAGCAACTGCCTGGCGGCCAGGATGCCGGCGTCCTTGTAGCCGAAGTCCAGGCTGAGGGCGTTGGCAAACAGGAAGGTGAGCATGGGGTTGCTGCCGAGGCCGCTCACCAGGATGTCGGTGCGCCCCTGCTCCTGCAGGTACTTGGCGGCGCCGATGGCCAGGGTATCGCTGGCACAGACCATGGCCTGGGTACTGGGGGTGAGCAGCTCGGCTGCCAGCCGGTAGCCGCTCTGCAGGCCGAGATCCCCGAGGGCGCTGCGGGGCGTGAGCCCCTGTTCCCGGCAGTAATCCAGATAGGCCTGATGCCGGCGCAACCCGGTGGTGAGGTCGCTGCGCTCGACCCCGAGATAGGCCACCTCTTTCAGGCCGCGCCCCCTGAGGTGTGTGAGCACGGATCGCACCGCACCGTCGTCGTCGAAGCAGACCGACGAGAAACCGGGGCGCTCGCGCGCCATCAGCACCAGCTTCTCCTTCAGCGGCGCCATGGCGGCATAGTCCAGATCGTTGAAGGCGAACAGTATGATGCCGTCCACCCCACGCCGCTCCAGCACGGCCAGGTGTTCGCTCACCTTGGCGGGGGAGAACTTGCTCTCCATCAGCACGGCGTCGTAGCCGCGGGCGTAGAGGGTCTCCAGCATGCCGCGCACCGCCTGGTTCTCCGAGCTGGAATCCAGGCGCGACACCACTATGCCGACCACCTGCTGGCTCTGGCTGCGCATGGCCCGGGCCGACTTGCTCGGCACGAAGCCGTGCTGGGCGATCACCGCCTCGACCCTGGCCCTGGTCTGGGCATTGACCCTGGGATCCTGATTGAGCACCCGGGAGACGGTCGACTTGCCGACCCCGCTGAGGCTGGCGATATCGAGGATGGTCAGTTTCTTTTCCATGTGGGATCCGTGACAGGGGAGGGGGACAACCGGGATGCAGACATTGTTGTGATTAAGTCCTGTGAATACAAGCCCATGGCGTTAGAATGCCCTTTTGCCGAGGCGGATCTTCCGCCATTGCACAGGACGCGCATCATGGATCTGTTGGCAAGTCTGCACTTCTCCCTCTCCATCACGGGCCCCATCTGCCTGGTACTGGTACTCGGCATCTGGCTCAAGCGGCTGGGGCTGCTGCCCGACAGCTTCGTCGAGTCCGCCTCCCGCCTGGTGTTCCAGGTCACCCTGCCAGCCCTCTTGTTTCTCAGCATGGTGCGCACCGATTTTTCCACCATGCCGAGCCCCTGGCTCATCCTTTACGGCCTGCTCGGCACCCTGGCCGGTTTCCTGGTGCTGGAGCTGCTGGCGGCCCGTTTCATCAGCGAGCAAAGGCTGCGCGGCATCTTCGTGCAGGGCAGCTTTCGCGGCAACATGGGGATCATGGGGCTGGCCTATGTGCAGAACGCCTACGGCCCCGAGGGGATAGGGGCCGCGGCCCTGCTTGTGGGGGCGGTCACCGTGCTCTACAACGTGCTCGCGGTGATCACCCTGACCCGCAGCCTGGGGGGCGGCAAGGGGATAGGGCCCATCCTCAGGGGGATCGGCAAGAATCCCCTGATCATCGCCATCCTGGCGGCCCTGCCCTTCGGCCTGCTCGGCATCGAGCTGCCACAGCTGGTGATCTCCACGGGCAACTACTTCGCCAACATGACCCTGCCGCTGGCCCTGCTCTGCACCGGGGCCAGCCTCAACCTCAAGGCCCTGCGTGGCGGCGCCCTGCTGACCGGCTGGGCCACGGTCAACCGGCTGTGCTGCATTCCGGTGCTGCTGGTGACGGGGGCCTGGGGGCTGGGCTTCAGCCCCCAGGCCCTCGGCATCCTGTTTCTCATCAGCTCCACCCCCACCGCCGCCGCCAGCTATGTGATGACCCGCGCCATGGGGGGGGACAGTGCCCTGGCGGCGAACATCATCGCCACCACCACCCTGGGTTCGCTCGTCACCACCAGCCTGGGGGCCGCCCTGATGAACTACCTGGGGTTGATGGGCTGAGGGGAACATGTTGAGCGTCTGCATCGTCGTCATCATGACCACGCCGGGATCTTTGCACAGCACAGGGGCTTGACCTTGCCGCGGGCGGCAGCTTTAGGCTGATTGCACATCAACAGAGGAGGTATTCCATGATCATTCAACTGACCGTTTCCGGCATGTCCTGTGGTGGCTGTGCCGCCAGCCTGCAAAAAGCCCTGCTGGCCCAGCCAGCCGTCAGCGAAGCCAGCGTCGATTTCGCCAGCCGCCAGGCCGTCGTCGAGAGCGAGCTGAGCAGGGAAGAGCTGATCGCCCTGATCGAAGCCAGGGGGTTCACCGCGGAGTGACTTATCACCTAAGTGGTAAAAATCAGACTGATATTCTGATTACCTCTTTTTATTGGTGAGAGTGATCACTTAAATTCCGTTTAAAAAGGATAAAAATGCTGCAACACCCTCATCAAAAAGGATTGCAGCATGACCCTTCCTATCCGCAAGACCCTGATCGCGGCCGTACTCGGCCTGACCCTTTCCCCCATGGCCATGGCGCTGCCGAGCGTGCACATACTGGCGACCGGCGGCACCATCGCCGGGGCTGGCCAGTCCGCTACCCAGTCCAACTACGAGGCCGGCAAGGTGGCCATCGAGACCCTGATCGCCGCCGTGCCCGAGATGAAGAACGTGGCCGAGGTGCAGGGAGAGCAGGTGGTCAAGATCGGCTCCCAGGACATGAATGACGAGGTGTGGCTCAAGCTCGCCAAGCGGGTCAACGAGCTGCTGGCCAAGGATGACGTGGACGGCATCGTCATCACCCACGGCACCGACACCATGGAGGAGACCGCCTACTTCCTGAACCTGACCGTCAAGAGCGACAAGCCGGTGGTGCTGGTCGGTGCCATGCGCCCCTCCACCGCCATGAGCGCCGACGGCCCCATGAACCTCTACAACGCCGTGGTGACCGCCTCCGATCCCGCCTCCAAGGGTCGGGGCGTCATGGTCGCCATGAATGACACCGTGCTGGACGCCCGCGACGTCACCAAGACCAACACCACCGGCGTGCAGACCTTCGCCGCCCCGAACTTCGGCCCGCTCGGCTACATCCACAACGGCAAGATAGACTACCAGCGCAGCCCGGCCCGCCAGCACACCAGCAAGACTCCGTTCGACGTGAGCAAGTTCGACAAGCTGCCCCAGGTCGGCATCGTCTACAGCTATGCCAACGCCAGCGATCTGCCGGCCAAGGCCATGGTGGACGCCAAGTTTGACGGCATCGTCAGCGCCGGGGTGGGCAACGGCAACCTCTACCACACCCTGTTCGATACCCTGGCCAAGGCGAGCAAGGACGGTATCCGCGTCGTGCGCTCCGCCCGCGTGCCGACCGGTTCCACCACCCTGGATGCGGAGATCGACGACGCCAAATACGGCTTCGTGGCCGCCGGCACCCTGAACCCGCAGAAGGCGCGCATCCTGTTGATGCTCTCGCTCACCCAGAGCAAGGATCCGGCCCAGATCCAGCGCTGGTTCCAGCAGTTCTGACCTCCTTGCCGGCATCGGCCGGCATGGGATGATGACAACAAAAAGGGCGGGACAAGGTCCCGCCCTTTTGCATGTGGTGTGGCTGCTGCCTCAGCTCGCTATCAGCCAGCCGCAGAAGCCAAGATAGATCAGCCCCACCCAGGCGAGCCTGCCCGCCGTCATCCGCTCCCGACTGAACCCCCACCACAACAGCACGACTGCCAGCAGCGTCACCAGCGAGGAGACCATCATGGTGCCGTCCAGCAGCCAGGGGGTGAACAACAGGCAGAACGCCTTGGGAATGGTGCCCTGGATCATCATGGCCCCCGAGATATTGGCCAGCGCCAGCCGGTGCTTGCCCTGTCGCACCCAGATCAGCACGTTCATCAGCTCGGGCATCTCGGTCGCCACCGGGCTCAGCAACAGGGCCGCCAGCACAGGTGAAAGACCGAGCAGCTCGCCCATGTCCTCCAGTTGATGGACGAACAGCTGGGCCGCCAGCGCCACCACCACCAGCGCCACTAGAGTCTGCACCAGCACCTTGCCGAGCGCCGGGATCTCGGCGGCCGGATCCAGCCTGAGGGGCTCGGGCAGCTGGGCCTCGTGGCTGTCGGCCCGCGTCAGCTCGCGTCTCGCATAGGCGAGGTAGGCCAGCACGAACAGGGGGGCCAGCCAGGACTTGCCGGTGAAGGCGGCCGTGCCGAGCAGCGTCGCCAGCAGAAAGATGCCGATGAACCAGGCCTGGTCCCTGGCCGTTTCCCGTTGAACCTCGCCTGCGATGGTCCTGTGCTCTGGGCTCATGCACAACAGCAGAAGCAGGCCGACGGCGCCATAACCCAGGGTGGCCAGCACCAGGGGGCCGCCGAGGGCCGCGCCCATCCCGATCTGCTGCTGGGCGGGGGCATCCCCCATCAGCAAGGCGGTCAGGGTGACGATGCATTCCGGCAGGGCCGTGCCGAGGGCCGCCAGCAGGGAACCGGTGGCGCTCTGGGAAAATCTGAAGTGGTGGCCGGTCCATTCGATGCCGTTGACGAAGTATTCGCAGGCCAGGTAGATGGTGACGGCGGAGAGCAGAAACAACAGCAGAGTGATCAGCATGATGAGTAACCGCCGGGCGAGCAGGACAACCGATGGACCCGACATGGCTCGCCCGGCTGGCGTGCATATCGAGGCCAAAGGTCTTGCAGGGCGATGGATGCCATCGCCGCCCATGCCATGGATCTGCGGATCCAAGAATGTTGACATGAGCCCTGCCCGGATCACGGGCGGGTTGCTACTCCCCTATGACAGTGCGGGATTTTTACCAAGTCGACCGCCGCCCCACAAGGCAAAACCCTGGGATCACGCCCGCCAAGTTGTAAGGGGATGTAACGCCTGCCCGCCAGGATCCTGATCTTTCTCCCGGGATCTTGGTGCTGGCACAGCGATTGCTATGAGTTGGCTACTGTCCACATTGACTTGGGAAGGGTGAACGATGAAACGGTGGATCCAACATTTCTATCAGCTGAACCGCCTCAACTGGCTCATGGTCTGGCTGCTGCTCTGCTGCAGCATCATACTGCTGTTCCCGGCCGGTCTGATGAAGGGGGCCGTCAGCCAGTGGGCCACGGCCCACGCCGCCTGGCTCGGGGTCGGCATGCTGATCGCCATCTCCTACTTCTGCAGCCAGGGCTTCCTGATCGCCTGGGAGTGGGCCTGCGACGAGTGGCAGTCCCGCCGTCAGCAGGATCAGCTGGCCCAGATGATCGGCTTCCTCGACTTCAACGAGAAGGCGGTGCTGCGCGAGTTCGTGCTGCAGCGCAAGAGCGTCATAAACCTGCCGATCACCGAGCCTGCCGTCAAAAACCTGATGGATGCCGGTGTGCTCACCTATGCCTATGGCAAGCCGGTGCGGGAGAAGGAGGACGAGAACCAGATCCGCGCCCTGATGATAGCGCTGCCGGCCCGCCCCCTGCTGACCTACAAGGTGCTGGGGCTGTCGCGGGGCAAGATGAGCGACGAGCAGGTGGAGCAGATCATGAACGCCAGGCCCAAGTTCGCCCAGAAGAGCCTCCAGCGCTGATCGCCCCTCACCCATAAAAAGAGCCGGACCATGTCCGGCTCTTTGCTGTCTGGGGCCTGCTACTCGGTTCTGGCCTTGAGATACCCGGCGTAGTCGGGCACCTGCACGCTGAAGGCCTGCTGCATGTGCGGGCTGTCCATGATGAAGTCCGCGGTCGCCTCGTTGGTGGCGACTGGGATGTTCCACACCGCCGCCAGACGCAGCAGCGCCTTGACGTCAGGATCGTGGGCGGCGGGATTGAGAGGATCCCAGAAGAAGATCATCACGTCGATCTTGCCCTCGGCGATCAGGGCGCCGAGCTGCTGGTCGCCGCCCATGGGGCCGGAGAACAGACAGGTGATGGGCAGCTGTGCCTGCTTGCCGAGCAGGGTGCCCGTGGTGCCGGTCGCATAGAGATGGTGGAGCTTGAGCTCCTCCTTGCGGCGCAGTACCCAGTTCAGCAGGGGGGCTTTCATGTTGTCGTGAGCCACCAGGGCGACCCGTTTGTGGGGCGCCATCTCACGTGCAATCAGTTCCATGGGGATCATCCGTAGCAAAGTGACAGGAGTAGGGGCGTATCCTACTCGAAAGCGGCGCCCGCTGCCTTGCCGGGCGCCGTAACTGTGATCACTTCGACGCTTCTATCCACTGCCGGTTCTTCTGCTCCAGCACCGAGATGGGCAGCATGCCGTATTCCAGCACCTGGTGGTGGAAGGCCTTGAGGTCAAAGCCTCCGCCCAGCGCCTGTTCGGCGGACTCCCGCATCCGGATCAGGGCCAGCTGACCCGCCTTGTAGGAGGTGGCCTGGCCGGTATAGGCCATGTAGCGCGGCACCTCGGAGCTGATGTCGCCGGCCCCCAGCGCCGAGTTCTCCTGCATGTAGCCGACGGCCCTGTCGTGACTCCAGCCATACCAGTGGATGCCGGTGTCCACCACCAGTCGCATGGCCCTCAGCATCTCCTCGTTGAGGCGGCCGAAGTACTGCAACTGGTTGTTGAAGGCAGGCGAGCCCTCGACCTTCACATCCCCCACCGCCGGATCATAGAGGCCACGCCCCTGATAGAGCCCCATGTCGTGATCCGCCAGGTATTCGGTGTAGAGCGCCCAACCCTCCGCATAGGCGGTGTAGGAGGCGTTCGCCACGTACTGCGGGAAGTCGGGATCCTTGGCCGCCAGCTCCTGGGCTATGGTGATCTGGAAGTGGTGGCCGGGGGCCCCCTCGTGGGCCAGCAGGGTGCTGATGTTCCAGCTCTGCAGGCCATAGGGGTAATAGGTGTTGAGGAAGAACTGCCCCTTGCGGCCGGTCTGGGGGTTGCCATCCTGATACCAGGCGACGCCGCCGTAAGGCGCATCCTCGTAGGCGACCGGCACCACCTCGTAATCCAGCTTGGGAATGGTGTGCTCGGCATCGAAGAAGTCGGGCAGCACCTGCGCCGCCTTGCTCTTGAAGGCGTTGTACTCCCGCAGCGCCCGCTCATGCTCCGCCAGCGCCTGCTGCTGGGGCTCGCTCAAGGTCGCTCCGGCCGCGTTGTCCGGATTCAGGCCGGCGGACCAGGCCGCCAGCGGGTTCTGGTAGAAGAAGCCCGGTTCGTTGAGGTAGCGGAAGAAGGCGTAGATCTGGCCGCTCTGCTTGCTCTGGGCCACGTCATCGCTGTCGCACTTGCCGACGGTGTGGCACACCTTGACCATGGCGCCGAAGATCCGGCTCACCTCGGTCAGCCCCAGCTCGTGTACCGCCTCCGGCGTCATCTCGGTGGTGGTGTGCTTCTTCAGCAGCCAGCGATACCAGTCGCGGCCATCCGTCATGCCGCAGAAGCCGTCGTCGCACTCGCCGTTGCCCAGGCGCACCGCGTAGGCGCCGCCATGCTGATAATCCAGGTAGTCCCGCAGCGCCAGATAGCGGGCGTTGATGCTGTCCAGCACGGCCTTGTAGTCGGTACGCAGCGTCTCGTCGGCCTCACCGGGCAGTTGCTGCCAGCCGAGGTAGGAGCCGGCGATCGCCTCGCCATCCAGCTTGCCGTTGAGCTGGGCCAGCAGCCGGTCCACCAGCTCATCCGGCAAGGTGTTGCCGCGGGCGCTGCCCTGCTCGAACTGGTGCTTCACCTCGGCCAGATAGGCGTCATAAGCCTTGAGCCAGATGAGGTGTTCCTGATACCAGGCCAGCGGCGCCGTCGCCACTCGCGCCCTGGTCTGCACCGGGGCCGCGGCCGTGCGGTCGAGATCCCGGCGCCAGCTGGCATCCCCCGGTGCCACCCGCTCGGCCGAGCTCTCGGTGAAGTAGTCGAAACGCCCATCGACGGTGCGCGCCGCCCTGCCGCTGGCAGGGGCGGCCCCGACCTCGTCGGCCAGGTCCACCACCCGGTTGCGGAAGTGATGGATGGGGATCTGGGATTGGGGCAGCCCATAACCCTCCAGGTTGATCTGCAGATCCCAGCGGATCATGTCGTAGAACAGCCGATCCCGTTCGCTCAGGACGGCGGGATCCAGAGCAGCCAGCCGCTTGAGCAGGGCTTCATCGAGCGCCTTGCGTTTGGCGATGCTCGCGGCATCGATGGCAAAGCCGTAGGGATCCAGCGCCTGGCTCTCGCGCAGGGCATCGTCCATGGTTTGCATCAGGGCTGCCTTGGTGGCGACGGGATCCGCCGGCGCCTTGGAGCTGTTGTCGTTGCAGGCGGTGAGGGAGAGGGCGATGGCGCAACCCAGCGCCACCTTGTCGAGTGAGAAGTACATGGTTTAGTCCTTTAATGCCTTGTTATTTTGAGTCCCACAAAGGGGTTCCAATAGTGCACCTTCAGACCGCCGCCTTTTGCGACTCACTTAACAAAAATAACGTTATATTTCATATGGATAATGGTGGTGAAAAGCTATGCGAACAAAGATGAAAAAACCCGCCGGAGCGGGTTGGAAAGCGGGGATTTCATGCCATAACTATTCAGGATGATTCCGAGTGCAGCTGGGATTGCTGATAGTTTTCCAGGCCGATGCGTTCGATGAGATCGAGCTGGGTTTCCAGCCAGTCCACATGTTCTTCCTCATCCTCCAGGATGTCCTGGAACAGATCGCGGCTGACGTAGTCCTGCACGGACTCGGCATAGGTGATGGCCAGCTTCAGATCGGGGATGGCATCCATCTCCAGAGAGAGATCGCAACGCAGCATCTCTTCGACCGTCTCACCGATGCGCAGCTTGCCCAGATCCTGCAGGTTGGGCAGTCCTTCCAGAAACAGCACTCGCTTGACCAGCTCGTCGGCATGCTTCATCTCATCGATGGACTCGTGATACTCCTTGTGCCCGAGCCCCTTGAGGCCCCAGTCATCATAGATGCGGGCATGCAGGAAGTATTGGTTGATGGCAACCAGTTCATTGGCCAGCACCTTGTTGAGGTGGGCAATGATTTTGGGATCTCCTTTCATCGACATTACTCCTCGTGTTCGAGCCTAGGGCAACGATCACTAGAGCTTAGTCCAGAAACATGACCAAAAAAGGACGGCGAATCGACACTCCCGAGACGGGGAGCATTCGCTTTAAAAGAGGTGATGGGCCGATAAACGCCGTATCAGGCCACTTCGTAATAGAGCGGCGCCTGCTCTGACTCCATCTTGTCCAGCTCGGTGGCGATGATCTCCATGGTCATGCGCACGCACTTGCCGCATTGGGCCCCGACTTCCAGCGACTGTTTCAACTGTCGAAACTCGGTCTTGCCTGCCTGCACCGCCTTGCGGATCTGGGTATCTGTGATGCCGCGGCACAAACACACGTACATAATATGGACCTCTATGCTGGAATGAGGGAAATCTAAATGAGAATGGTTCGTAGTGCAAAGAACAAATGGTAATAAGATCCCGTGCTTGCCACTGATTCTCCCCTTGGGGAGAATGCCATCACCAGAGAGGAGGCGCACATGCTTAAGAAACTACTCAATGCCCTGTTCAAGGGACAAGCTGCACAGCACGCCGAGGTCACGCCTACCGAATACGCCGGTTATCTCATCTATCCCGAGCCCATGCCGGAAGGGGGGCAGTTCCGGCTGGCCGGTCGCATCACCAAGGAGCTGGACGGGGTGTTGCAGACCCATCGCTTCATCCGTTCCGATCTCTTTGCCAACCCGGCCGATGCAGAGCGTTTCATGGTGCAGAAGGCCCATACCTTCATCGACCAGATGGGGGAGCGCATGTTTGAACCCCGGGTGAAACCGGAACCCAACCCCGCGCCATGAATCCAGCCGAGCTGGCCACCCTGCGCCAATCTCTTGCCCGTGCCGGTGAGCGGCGCCTGATCTGGCTGGAAGGCCGGGAGGTAGATTGCATCGCCCGTACCGAACCCTTGCTGGGGGGGGCTGTGTTCTGGCTGGGCAATGGGCCGGATCACCATGCTCCGCTGCCTGCCGCCAAGGCGTTGCAGCGGCTGGGCCAGGAGTGCGACACCCTGGTCTTCAACGCCTTCAGCGGTTTTCATCCCGATGCGTTCGGTGCCTTGGCGGGTACGCTGCGGGCGGGAGGCCTCTTGCTGCTGCTGACTCCGCCCCGGGAGGCGTGGCCGGCCTACCCGGATCCGGATCGTCAGAGGCTGGTTGCCCAGCCGGAGGATGCCGGACGGGCCGGTCAGGGGTTCATCTCCCGCCTGGTGCGACTGCTGGCGGGAGACCCGGCGCTCTCTCTGGATCCTGCGTCCAGTGGCGAGCCCTGGCATCCCCTCGATGCGAGCCGGCCACTGAGTGTGGATCAGGCCCGGGGGCTGCCCGCCATCCACAAGGTGCTGCACGGCCATCGCCGACGACCCCTGGTGCTGAGTGCGGATCGCGGTCGTGGCAAGAGCGCTTTGCTGGGTCTGGCCAGTGCCGACTTGCTGAGCCGGGATCCCGCCCTGACGATAGCGGTGACGGCCCCCTCCCAGGCGACCGTGGCGAAGCTTTTTGCCCATGCAGAGGCGGTGCTGGCGGGTACGCCAGAGAGGCTGGCGGGGCTGAAGTATGTCTCGCCGGATCGGGTGGCGCAGGGGGAGGTAGAGGCGGATCTGCTGCTGGTCGATGAGGCTGCCGCCATACCGACGCCGCTGCTGGAGGCCATGCTGGCGCACCACAGCCGCATCGTCTTCGCCACCACGGAGCACGGCTACGAGGGGACCGGGCGTGGTTTTCATCTGCGTTTCAAGCGGGTGCTGGATCGGGAAACCCCGGATTGGCAGGAACTGCGCCTGGTCGAGCCCATTCGCTGGAGCCGGCATGACCCCCTGGAGCCCCTGATCTTCCGCCTGCTCGGCCTCGATGCCGACACAGTGGCGCCGTCGTTGCCGAAGGCACCCGGCTGGCGTCGGGTGGCGCAGGCCGAGCTGGCTGACGATGAGGCCCTGCTCAACCGGGTATTCGGTCTGCTGGTGCTGGCCCACTACCAGACCAGCCCCAACGACCTCAGGCATTTGCTGGAAGGGCCGGATCTCGACATCCACCTGCTGGAGCAGGAAGAGGCATTGCTCGGCGTGGCGCTGGTGGTGCGGGAGGGCAATATTTCCCCTGCACTGGCCCGCGATATCTGGGCGGGGCGGCGGCGTCCCCGCGGTCATCTGCTGCCCCAGTCGCTGCTGGCCCACGCCGGCTTCACCACGGCGGGGGATCGCACTTACGCCAGGGTGATGCGCATCGCCATTCATCCCAGCCTGCATCGCCTGGGATTGGGTTCCCTGTTGCTGGAGAGGCTGGAGACACACTATCGCGCAGAGGGCGTCGACTATCTGGGATCCGCCTTCTCCGCCAGCGCCGACCTGCTGCCCTTCTGGCTCAAGGGGGGGATGCTGGTGCTGCGTATCGGTCTGCAGCGGGATGCGGCCAGCGGCAGTCATGCGGCCTTGCTGCTGAAGCCGCTGCACACCGGCTGCGACGCCGAGCTGGCACAATGGCGCCAGCGTTTCGTGAGCCAGTTGCCGACCCTGCTTGCGGGAGAGTTAAAGCAGCTGGATCCTGAGCTGGTCTGGCTATGCCTGAGAGGGGCGCAGGGGGGACAGGCCGCTGGGCTGGGGGAGTTCGAGCAGCAGGAGCTCGACTGCTTTGCCCACCATCACAAGCCATTCGAGCTGTGCCAGGCCACGCTGCAACGCTGGCTGGCCAGCCGGCTGAGGGTGCTGGATGCACTGAGCCCCGACGAGCGCCGGCTGCTGATCGCCACCATCTGGCAGTATGCCCCCTGGGACGCTCTGGCGACGAAACAGGGGATGGCCGGCAAGCCTGCCCTGATCAAGGCCTTGCGCAGTCTGCTGGCCCGGCTGCTGGAGCCAAAGGAGATCGCTGGCTGACCGCCTGGGCGATACAAGACGAGGCGAATAGCCGTGACACGAACGAGGAGCCCTGGTGGCTCCTTGTTCATTCTGGCTTGCTGAACAGCCTCTCCAAGTCAGTGTCGGAGGAAGTGAGCGATCGTCAATCGCTCCTCGTTCGGGGCTATCTGGCAATCGACGGCTCTGACGAGCGCCACCCCGACTGCCAGCATTTTGGTTTTTTCCGAATATGGACTAATACTTGAATGTAAATAGCATTTTAATAAATGCATTGTTTTTCATGTGGTTAGCTTTATTGGTAGTCAATGCCGTCCATCTTTTCTAACGTGCACAGGGAGTGCAGTGTGGGAAAAAATGCAGTTAACCATGGCGCATGGCTGATGTGGTTTGCCAGCAGCAGCGCCTTCGCCAGCGATCTCACCTTCAACATGACGCGCGGGGCGACCGCCATCAGTCAGCAGGTCTATGACCTGCACATGACGATCTTCTATATCTGCTGCGTCATCGGCCTGCTCGTCTTCGGGGTCATGCTCTGGTCCATAGTGCACCATCGAAAGTCCCGCGGTGCCAAGGCCGCCCAATTCCATGAAAGTACCCGCATCGAGCTGCTGTGGACGGCCATCCCCGTGCTGATCCTGGTCGCGATGGCGGCCCCGGCGACCTCGACGCTGCTGAAGATGGAAGACACCTCCAAGGCCGATCTGACCGTACTCATCACGGGGTCGCAATGGAAGTGGCATTACAAATATCTCGAGCATCCTGTGGCGTTTTACTCCCTGCTGGCGACCAGCAAGCAGCAGATCTCTGGGGAAGCGCCCAAGAGCGACACCTATCTGCTGGAAGTGGATAAACCGCTGGTGTTGCCGGTCGGCAAGAAGATCCGGTTCCTGATGACCTCGGACGACGTCATCCACTCCTGGTGGGTGCCCGCCTTTGCCGTGAAGAAAGACGCCAACCCCGGGTTCATCAACGAATCCTGGACCCGGATCGACAAGGCCGGGACCTATCGGGGGCAGTGTGCCGAGCTGTGCGGCAAAGACCACGGTTTCATGCCCATCGTCGTGCTGGCCAAACCTGCCGGGGAGTTCGACGAGTGGATCGCCAAGACGGCGGCAGATCAGGCGGCCGCCCAGGCGGAGCAACAGGCGCAGGCAGCAGAGACCATGACGCTGCCGCAGGCCATGGAGATGGGGGAGAAGATCTATCTGGGGCATTGTGCTGCCTGCCACCAACCCGCCGGAACCGGACTGCCCGGCATCTTCCCAGCGCTCAAGGGCAGCAAGGTGACCACGCTGGCGGAGAATCGGGCCCAGCATCTGGACATCGTCCTGCACGGCAAGAGCGGCACGGCGATGCAACCCTTCGGCAAGCAACTGACGGCACAGGAGCTTGCCGCCGTCATCACCTATGAACGCAATGCCTGGGACAACAAGACCGGTGATCTCATCCAGGCTGCCGAGGTGCAGTCCCTTCTGAACCCAGTCGAACCCATCAAGGACAAGTGAGGCGCCGGCATGAGCGATGGAATCACGGATACCCTGCACAGCGAGCATGCCCACCAACCGGCATCGGGCCTGAGGCGCTGGCTCTACACCACCAACCACAAAGACATCGGCACCCTCTATCTGCTCTTCGCCCTGACCATGTTCTTTACCGGCGGCGCCATGGCCATGGTGATCCGGGCCGAACTGTTTCACCCCGGTCTGCAACTGGTCGAGCCCCTGTTCTTCAATCAGATGACCACGGTGCACGGCCTCATCATGGTCTTTGGTGCCGTCATGCCCGCCTTCACGGGCCTCGCCAACTGGCTGATCCCCATCATGATCGGGGCGCCTGACATGGCGTTGCCCCGGATGAACAACTGGAGTTTCTGGATCCTGCCGTTTGCGTTTCTGATCCTGCTGTCGAGTCTGTTCATGGAGGGAGGTGGACCCAGCTCGGGCTGGACCTTCTATGCCCCCCTGTCCACCCAATACAGTGGCAACAGCACGGCCCTGTTCGTCTTCGCCATCCACATCATGGGGATCTCCTCCATCATGGGGGCGATCAACGTCATCGTGACCATCTTCAATCTGCGGGCGCCCGGCATGGGCTGGATGCAGATGCCGCTGTTTGTCTGGACCTGGCTCATCACGGCTTTTCTGCTCATCGCCGTCATGCCGGTGCTGGCGGCGGCGGTGACCATGGTGCTGACGGACAAGTACTTCGGCACCAGCTTCTTTGACGCGGCCGGAGGCGGGGATCCCGTGATGTTCCAGCATATCTTCTGGTTCTTCGGTCACCCGGAAGTCTACATCATGATATTGCCGGCCTTCGGCATCGTCTCCAGCATCATACCGACCTTCTCCCGCAAGAAGCTGTTTGGCTATCGCTCCATGGTCTATGCCACCAGCAGCATCGCCCTGCTCTCCTTCATGGTCTGGGCGCACCACATGTTCACAACGGGATTGCCGGTCGTGGCCGAGCTGTTCTTCATGTACACCACCATGCTCATTGCAGTGCCGACCGGGGTGAAGGTGTTCAACTGGGTTGCCACCATGTGGCGCGGTTCCCTGACGTTCGAGACCCCCATGCTGTTCGCCATCGCCTTCATCACCCTGTTCACCATAGGCGGTTTCTCGGGGTTGATGCTGGCCATGACGCCGGCGGATTTCCAGTATCACGACACCTATTTCGTGGTGGCGCATTTCCACTACGTGCTGGTCACCGGTGCCGTCTTCTCGATCCTGGCTGCCGCTTACTACTGGCTGCCGAAATGGACTGGGCACATGTATGACGAGCGGCTCGGGCAATGGCATTTCTGGTGCTCGCTCGTCTCGGTCAATGTGCTGTTTTTCCCCATGCATTTTGTCGGCTTGGCGGGCATGCCACGCCGCATACCGGATTACGCCCTGCAATTTGCGGACTTCAACATGCTGATCAGCCTCGGTGGTTTTGCCTTCGGGCTGTCACAACTGCTGTTCGTCTGGGGGGTGATCAAGTGCATCAGGGGGGGGAAACAGGCGAGCGATCGGGTATGGGAGGGGGCTGAGGGGCTGGAGTGGACCCTGCCATCACCGCCCCCCTATCACAGCTTCAAGACTCCGCCCGACATAGGGCCGGAAGATCGGTAAGGAGGCCATATGGCCCAGATCAATCACGGCCCCCTGCTCAGAAAACTGGCTCTGGTCGTGCTCGCCATGTTTGGTTTCGCCTTTGCGCTGGTCCCCCTCTATGACGTCTTCTGCCGGATCACCGGTCTCAATGGCAAGACCGACGACCGGCCAGCCACGACGGAGCGGGCGGTGCCCGACAGCACGCGGAGCATACAGGTCGAGTTTCTTGCCCATGCGGATGCCAGGATGCCCTGGGAGTTCAGCGGTGAAACGGTGCGGCTGTCGGTGCGACCGGGGGAAGTGAAGCTGGTCAATTACCGGGTATTCAACCCCACTGAGCGTACCATGGTGGGTCAGGCGGTGCCGTCCGTCTCACCCGGTCCTGCCGCTGCCTACCTGAAGAAGGTGGAGTGTTTCTGCTTCAACCGCCAGGAGCTGCAACCGGGGCAGAGCAAGCTGATGCCGCTCAAGTTCTATATCGACCCGGCGCTGCCTGACGACATCAACACCATCACGCTCTCCTACTCGCTCTATGACATCACCCAGGCCGCACCCGTTCCGGCACTGGCACAGAGGAAATAATCATGGCCAAGGTGAATCAGACATATTACGTCCCGGACCAGAGTCGCTGGCCCATCATAGGCGCCATGGCCTTGTTTCTCCTGGCGCTGGGGGCAGGGCATCTGGTCAACGAGCTGGCGAGCGAACAGACAGGTATCGGTCGGTATCTGATGATGGCCGGTGTTGCCCTGTTGGCATTCATGCTGTTCGGCTGGTTTCGCCACATCATCCAGGAGTCCATGACTGGGCTCTACAGCGCCCAGATGGACAGATCCTTCAGACAGGGCATGGTCTGGTTCATCTTCTCCGAGGTGATGTTCTTTCTGGCCTTCTTCGGCGTGCTGTTTTATGCCCGCCAGCTCGCCATGCCCTGGCTCGACGGCGCGGGCAACAAGGCGATGACGGCCCAGTTGCTGTGGCCGGATTTCACCGCCCACTGGCCCCTGCTCAAGACCCCGGGGGGCACCACGACCCAGGCGATGCCCTGGCATGGCATTCCCCTGATCAACACTGTGATCCTGCTCGGATCCTCCGTCACCCTGCTGTTTGCACATACCGGACTGGAGTCCGGGAAGCGCAACCGACTCAAGGGGATGCTGCTGGTGACAGTGGTGCTCGGGCTGACATTCCTGTGGCTGCAGGGCTATGAATACCTGCATGCGTACCGGGATCTGGGGCTGCGGTTCGACTCGGGCATCTATGGCAATACCTTCTTCATCCTGACCGGCTTCCACGGTCTGCACGTTATGCTGGGCACCCTCTTCCTGACCATCATCTGGCTGCGCATCATGCTGAGGGACCATTTCACCCCACAGCGTCATTTCGCCTTTCAGGCCGCGGCCTGGTACTGGCACTTCGTCGACGTGGTCTGGCTCTGTCTGTTCGTCTTCGTCTACCTGCTCTGAAGGCGTGTTTAATAGGGGCGGGGGTTGGGCTCCAGCCAGCCCATTGCAAGGGAGAGCAGCAGGATGACGATTACTAGCAGGGAGAAGAAGACGCGGCGTCCCAGGGGGGCCGACATCTTCTGCGTATGGCCTGCGCTCATCATCAGCCAGAGGGCGTGAAACAGCTGACCTATGATGAGCAGCAGCATGAGTACCAGCACTATCTTGAGCAACATGTCGGGATCCTTCTTGATATGAGCGACTTGGCAACATGGAACAAGCAACGACCCTGGCATCACAGACGCTGGCTCGTGCTGTTGTTCACTCTGGTGGTGGCGGCCGGTTTGTGCAAGCTGGCGCTCTGGCAGTGGCAGCGCGGTGCGGAGAAGGTGGACTGGCTGGCGCGGATGGCGCAGATGCAGCAGGCCGGGCCAAGGACGTTGGCCCAGCTCGACTGGCAAAATCCCGGAGCGCTGGACGGCATGCCCCTGAGAGGGGAGGTCGAGTGGATATCCCCCCATGTCTGGTTGCTGGACAACCAGGCCGTAGGGGGCGAGATAGGCTATGACGTGCTCATCCCGGTGCGAGCGGAGGGGGTCTCTTCCCTGCTGCTGGTCAATCTGGGCTGGGTACCCGCCCCTCTGAGTCGGGAACAACTGCCCAATCCCGTCATCCCGGCTGACCTGACACTTGAAGGCGTACTGCGCACGGCCCCCGGTGGCATCCTGCTTGGCCAGAATATCGAGACCGGCCCCTACCCGAACCGGGTGCAGGCCATCCGGGTGGATGCCCTGGGACAGGCCATGGGTTCCCCCCTCGCAGACGCCGTGTTCTATCAGAAACGCACCCCCTTCCTCTATCACTATCAGCAGATCGTCATGCCCCCAGAAAAGCACAGGGCCTATGCGGTGCAATGGCTTGGGCTGGCGCTGGTGGTGCTGGTGGGGGGGCTGGTGCTGGCGAGGAGGTTTTCCCCATGACTCCATGGCGCAGATGGAGGGTACCGCTCCTTTTTGCCGCAGTGATCCTGCTACCGGTCTTGCTGGCGGCTCTGACGCTGAGGCAGGGCTGGTATGAGCCAGGTACCCGCAGCAAAGGGGTCTGGATGCACCAGGAGATCTATCTGTTGCCCCCGCTCCCGTCCAGCCAGAGTCAGTGGCGACTGGTCTATCTGGTGGCCAGACCCTGCGAGGGGCTGTGCCGGCAGGTACCCGAGTTGATGGCACGGATCCAGAGCGCCCTGGGGCGCAATCTGGACAAGCTGGCGCTGGTGCAATTGCCCTCTCAGCGCGGGGCAAGCGACGAGGTCCGGGCTGGTGACATGTTGTTGGTGGACGCTCAGGGACTGGCCATCCTGCGCTACCGAGTGCCGGCCAGCACGGCGCAGTGGCCGTTGTTTGGCAAGGCGGTGCTGTCGGATCTGCAGCAACTGCTCAAGTATCAGCGAGGCGTGCAATGACGACGAGGCTGGTGTGGGATCACATGGCCCAGGCTGCGGCACGATCGGGTCGGCGTCAGCGAGGTGGTGTATGAAAATGCAGAAGAGATTGTCCTCGATCGCCATCGCGTTGGCGGTGCTGGTGGTCCTGCTCGGGGCCTATACCCGGCTGACGGATGCCGGGCTGGCCTGCCCCGACTGGCCCGGTTGTTACGGCTCCCTGGCCGTCCCTCAATCTGGCCACATAGCGCGGGCGGCCCAGCTCTACCCGGATACGCCGCTGGAGCCCCACAAGGCGCGCAGCGAAATGGTGCACCGCTACTTCGCCGGCGTGCTGGGCTCTGTGATTGCGCTGCTGTTCGTGCTGAGCTGGCGCGCTGGCGGTCGTCTGCGTCGCCTCTCGGGGGCCTTGCTGGTGCTGGTGGTTGGGCAGGCGGCGCTGGGCATGTGGACGGTGACGCTGGCGCTGCATCCCCTGGTGGTGACCACCCATCTGCTGGGTGGGTTCGCCATCCTGACCCTGCTCTGGCTCTATCGGGCCGAGCTTGCGCGCTCCCCCGCGAATGCGCCCGTCTGCCGTGGTCAGGGCTTGCCCTGGCTCGGCAATGCGGCCTGCGGCGTGCTGCTGCTGCAGATAGCGCTGGGGGGCTGGACGTCGGCGAACTACGCCGCCATGGCCTGCGTCGAACTCCCTCTCTGCCAAGAGGGCTGGCAGGAACAGCTGAAATGGGAGGAGGCCTTCCACCTGCCGCTGGGTCATGCCAGCTATGAGTTCGGGGTGCTGGGCAAGGAGGCGCGCCAGACCATCCATATCGCCCATCGTCTGGGAGCCCTGGCCACGGCCTTGCTGGTGGGGGGCTTTGCCCTCGTCCTGATCCGCCAGGGAGCACCGCTGCGCTTTCTGGGGGCGCTCTTGCTGGTCCTGCTGCTAGTGCAGATTGCCTTAGGGCTGGCGAATGTCCACCTGGCCCTGCCGCTGGTCAACGCCCTCGCACACAACCTGGTGGCGGCGCACCTGCTGGTGTGCTGCGTGCTGGCCCGTGGGCGGCTCTCTATCCCCCGGCTTTCCCCCTTGCTGTCGCCCGAGGCGATCAGGAGTCAGACATGAACAGCCACTCCTTGGCACGCTTCATCGATCCCCGGCTGCTGCGGGATTATTACCAGCTGACCAAACCCAAGGTGGTGGCCTTGCTGTTGCTGACCGCCTGGGTCGGGATGCTGCTGGCCGAGCCGTCCCAAGCCTCCCTTGACGAGATGGTGCTGGGGCTGGCGGGGATCGGGCTGCTGGCCGCCGGGGCGGCGGCCATGAACCACACCCTTGACCACGGCATCGATGCCCGGATGCAAAGAACGCGCTGGCGACCGGTCGCCACGGGGCGGATAGCGCCGAGGCAGGCGATGACCTTTGCGATCTTGCTGGCCTTGCTGGGGTTTGTCTTGCTCCATTGGGGGGTGAATCCCCTGACCGCCTGGCTGACCCTGGCCAGCCTGTTCGGCTATGCGGTCGTCTATACCCTGCTGCTGAAGCGGGCCACGCCGCAGAATATCGTCATCGGCGGGCTGGCGGGAGCCATGCCACCGCTCTTGGGCTGGACCAGCATCACGGGGCAGCTTTCGGCCGAGCCCTGGCTGCTGGTGATGATCATCTTTACCTGGACGCCGCCCCATTTCTGGTCTTTGGCCATCCACCGGCGCGATGAATATGCCAGTGCCGACATTCCCATGCTGCCCGTCACCCACGGCACCGATTTCACCAAGACCGCCATCCTGCTCTATCTGCTGATCCTGACGCTCGTCTGTCTGCTGCCCTATCTGATCGGTATGGCGGGGCTTGTCTACCTGGTCGGCAGCCTTGGGTTGAACTTTGGATTCTGCTGGCATGGCTGGCTGCTGAAGTATGGGGAGCGGCCCGGTCAGGCGATGCGCACCTTCCGTTTCTCCATTTATCACCTGATGCTGCTGTTTGGTCTGCTTATTCTGGATCACCACTGGTTGTGGCGGCTGTCATGACGTCGATGCGGGCCAAGGTTGGGTGAATGATGACGCTGCGTCGGTGCACCGCTGGGATGCTCAGACCGCTACTGCTGTGATGCAAAACAAGATGGCCCCTAAGGGGCCATCTTGTTTTCAGGGGGGCGGAGTAGAGCCTAGAGCTTGACCATGATATGGCGCGGCACAGTGTAATCCTCCAGCGCGTAGAGGGAGAGATCCTTGCCGTAGCCGGACATCTTCATGCCGCCGTGGGGCATCTCGGAGGTGAGCATGAAGTGGGTGTTGATCCAGGTGCAGCCGTACTGCAGGTGGCTGGCCACCTTGCTGGCAAGGCCGAGATCCCGTGTCCAGACCGAACTGGCGAGGCCGTAGTCCGAGTCGTTGGCCCACTGCAACACCTGCTCGGCGTCGCTGAAGCGGGTCACCGACACCACGGGGCCGAACACCTCCCGGCGCACGATCTCATCCTCCTGACGGGCATGGGCGATCAGGGTCGGCTCGAAGAAGAAGCCGTTGCCGGCGCGGATCTTGCCGCCTGTCGTCACCTCCACGTGGCCGCTGCTCTGGGCCCGCTCCACGAAGCTGGCCACCCGGTTGCGCTGCCGGTCCGAGATGAGCGGCCCCATCTCCACCCCCTCCTCGCGCTGGCCCCCCACCTTGATGGAGGCGACCGCCTCGGTCATGGCGGCGACGAACTTGTCGTAGATCTTGCCCTGGGCATAGATGCGGCAGGCGGCAGTGCAATCCTGGCCGGCGTTGTAGAAGCCGAAGGTGCGAATGCCCGCCACCACGGCCTCCAGATCCGCATCGTCGAAGATGATGACCGGCGCCTTGCCCCCCAGCTCAAGGTGGGTGCGCTTCATGGTGCGGGCGGCGCTCTGCAGGATCTTCTGGCCGGTGGCGATGTCACCGGTCAGCGACACCATGCGCACCAGCGGGTGCTCCACCAGCGGTGCCCCCACGCTCTCGCCCCGGCCGCAGACGATGTTGATGACGCCGCGCGGGAAGAGCTCGCTGGCGAGCTCCGCCAGGCGCAGGGCGGTAAGCGGGGTCTGCTCGGAGGGCTTGAGCACCACCGTATTGCCGGCGGCGAGCACCGGGGCCATCTTCCAGGCCGCCATCATCAACGGATAGTTCCAGGGGGCGATACTGCCCACCACGCCGATGGGGTCGCGGCGGATCATGCTGGTGTGCCCCTCGATATACTCCCCCGCCAGCGGCCCCTGCAGGCAGCGGGCGGCCCCGGCGAAGAAGCGGAAGCAGTCTACCACC
Source organism: Aeromonas sp. FDAARGOS 1409 (assembly GCF_019048705.1). Taxonomy (NCBI): domain Bacteria; kingdom Pseudomonadati; phylum Pseudomonadota; class Gammaproteobacteria; order Aeromonadales; family Aeromonadaceae; genus Aeromonas; species Aeromonas sp. FDAARGOS 1409. The sequence continues at coordinate 779,132 of NZ_CP077395.1, read as the reverse complement.
GCCGGCAGCTCGTCATTGAGCACCGCCAGATAGGGTTTGCCGCAATTGAGGGATTCGAGGGCCGCGAACTCCTCGGCGTGGCGCTCGATAGCATCGGCCAGGCGCAGCAGCAGGGTACTGCGCTGGGCCGGGGTGGTGCGGCTCCACTGGGCGAAGGCGCGCTGGGCGCCGTTCACCGCCCGGTTCACCTGCTCGAACGAGGCTTCTGGCACCGAGGCGAGAAGCTCGCCGGTGGCCGGGTTGAGAATGGGCTCGGCCTGGCCGTCACCGGTGACGAACTGGCCGTCGATCAAGAGTTGGGTTGAGAGTTTCATGGTTGCATCCTTGCGCACGCGTTGAGTCGTTATTTGCCACTGCCGGCGACGTCCTGGCCGTCGCGGGTGAGGTAGTAGGCAAGCAGAATGGGAATGGTGGTGAAGGCCACTATGATGAGCGCCACCACGTTGGTGACCGGCCTGTCCCGTGGCCGGATCAGCTCCTGATACATCCAGATCGGCAGCGTGGTCTGCTGGCCGGCGGTGAAGGTGGTGACGATCACCTCGTCAAAGCTGAGGGCGAACGCCAGCATGCCCCCCGCCAGCAGCGCGGTGGCGAGGTTGGGCAGGATGACGTAGCGCAGGGTCTGGAAGCCGTCGGCCCCGAGATCCATCGACGCCTCGATGAGGCTCTGGTTGGTGCGGCGAAAGCGCGCCAGGGCATTGTTGTAGACCACCACCACGCAGAAGGTGGCGTGACCGATGACGATGGTCCAGAAGCTGAAGGGGATCTCCATCACCCCGTAGGCGGAGCGCAGTGCGATGCCGGTGACGATGCCGGGCAGGGCGATGGGCAGCACCAGCAGGAGCGACACCACCTCCTGGCCGAAGAAGCGGCTGCGGGCGATGGCCCCCGCCGCCAGGGTGCCGAGCACCATGGCGGCCAGCGTCGCCAGCCCAGCTACCTCCAGCGACAGCTGGATGGCGCGCCACACGTCGGGGCGGTTGAGGGTCACCTCGAACCACTTGAGGGTGAGCCCGGGGGGCGGGAACTGATAGCTCTTGCTCTCGCTGGTGAAGGCGTAGAGGAAGATGAACAGGATCGGAAAGTGCAGGAACAAGAGGCCGCCGATGGCTGCGTACTTGAGCAGGCCGGAGGGCTGATTGGTAGAGGGATTAGAGCGCATCGAAAGCTCCCAGACGCTTTGCTATCGCCAGATAGATAGCGATGATAAGGATCGGCACCAGCGAGAAGGCTGCGGCGAAGGGCAGGTTGCCCGCCGTGCCCTGCTGCATGTAGACCACCTGACCTATGTACATGGTGGAGTTGCCTATGATGCCTGGGATGATGTAGTCCCCCAGGGTCAGGGAGAAGGTGAAGATGGATCCCGCCACCACGCCGGGCAGGGCCAGCGGCAGGATCAGGGTGCGAAAGGTCTGGGCCGGGGTGGCGCCGAGATCGCCGCTCGCCTCCAGCAAAGAGCGCGGTATCCGCTCCACCGCCGCCTGGATGGGCAGGATCATGAAGGGCAGCCAGACGTAGACGAACACGATGAAGGTGCCGATGCGGGAGAACGACAGCGACGGCCCGCCGATCACCGGCAGCGAGAGGATGGCATCCAGCAGCCAATCCAGCCCCAGGGTGTCTGCCAGCCAGCTGATGACCCCCTCCTTGGCCAGGATCAGCTTCCAGGCGTAGACCCGCACCAGATAGCTGGACCAGAGCGGCAGCATGATGCCGACGTAGAACAGGGCCCGGGTCTTGCCGCTGGTGTAGCGCGCCATGTAGTAGGCCACCGGAAAGCCGAGCAGGGCACAGGCCAGGGTCACCAGCAGCGACATGCCGACCGTGCGCAGGATCACGTCCAGGTTCTCCGCCCGCAGCAGGGCGATGAAGTTCTGCAGGCCCAGCTCGTGGCGGATCTGGCCGCTGAACTCGTCCAGCCCGAAGAAGGCGTTGGAGAGCAGCATCAGCAGGGAGCCGACATAGATGATGCCGAGCCACAGCAGTGGCGGCCCCAGCAGGATGGCCAGCAGCAGACCTGGCCGCCCGTAGAGCAGGTTGGAGAGGCGTCGCAGCGGCCGATAGGAGAGGGTGGCAGTGGGTTGGCTCATGGCAAGGCTCGCACTGTGGGGGGCGCTCATGGTTGAGCTCCCTGAGGGGCGGTGTGCAGGCGATGGATCGCCTGCTCCGGCCAGCTGAGGCTGACCCGGGCGCCACGGGGCAGGCGGGCCTGGCCCTCGTTGGGGTGGTTGACGATAAGCTCGAGCTGCTCGCCGAGATCGACCCGGTAGCGCACGAAGGGGCCGAGATACTCCACTTCGCGCACCTCCCCTGACCAGCCCGGTGTACCGGCCTCGGCGAGCCGGATCCGCTCCGGGCGCACCATCATCTGGCGAGCATCGCCGCACAGCCTGCGGGCCTGCTCCCCCTCGAACAGGTTGACGGTGCCGACGAAGCGGGCGACGAAGGGGGTGGCGGGGGCGTCGTAGATGGTATCCGGCGCGGCGATCTGCTCAATCTTGCCCTGATTGAAGATGCAGATGCGGTCGCTCATGGAGAGCGCCTCCTGCTGGTCGTGGGTGACGAAGATGAAGGTGATGCCGAGCTGGCGCTGCAAGGCTTTCAGTTCGAGCTGCATCTGCTCGCGCAGCTTGAGGTCGAGCGCCCCGAGCGGTTCGTCCAGCAGCAGGATGCGCGGCTGGTTGATCAGTGCCCGGGCGATGGCGATGCGTTGGCGCTGGCCGCCGGAGAGCTGGCCCGGCTTGCGGTTGCCGACGCCGGGCAGGCGCACCAGTTCCAGCATCTCGTCCACCTTGCGGTAGCGCTCCGCCTTGGCGACGCCCTTGAGCATCAGGCCGTAGCCGATGTTGTCGCGCACATCCATATTGGGAAACAGGGCATAGTCCTGAAACACGGTATTGAGGTTGCGATCGTAGGGGGGCACGGTGGAACAGGGCTCGCCGAACAGTCGGATCTCCCCCTCGCTCGGGTATTCGAAGCCCGCGATCATCCGCAGGCAGGTGGTCTTGCCGGAACCGCTCGGCCCCAGCAGGGTGAAGAACTCGCCGGCCGGGATCTGGAAGGAGATGTCGTCAACCGCGGCCACCTCGCCATAGTGGCGGCTGACCCGGTCAAATTGTACGGCTGTCATGATACGTCCTTGTCTATGGGAAGCGGGCCGGACTCCTGTCCGGCCCAGTGGTTACAGCATTGCCTGGATCAGCGGCCACCCAGGATGGCGATATAGTCCGAGACCCAGCGATAGTAGGGGACGCAGGTTCCCTGGCTCTTGCACTGGGAGACAGGGGTGCGCCAGAAGTGCACCTTGTCGAAGTTGTCGATGCCGTTGGTCTTGCACCCCTCTTTCCCCAGCAGGGCGTTGCCCTCGCAGGCGGCTGGCACCACGGGCACGGAGCCGAACCAGGAGGCGAGATCCCCCTGCAGCTTGTTGTTGAGGGAGTGCTCCAGCCACTTATAGGCACAGGTCAGGTTCTTGGCCTCGCTGTGCACCATGCTGGTGTCGGCCCAGCCGGTGACGCCTTCCTTGGGCACTGTGGTAGCGATGGGCTGCTTGTCGGCGATCAGGGTATTGGCCTGGAAGGGCCAGGAGCCGGAGGCCACGACCCCCTCGTTCTTGAAGTCGTCGATCTGGACGAAGGCATCGTGCCAGTAGCGACCTACCAGCTGGCGCTGCTTGCGCAACAGGTCGAGGGAGGCCTTGTATTGATCCTCGTTCAGCTCGTAGGGATCCTTGATGCCGAGGGCCGGCTGGTGGGTCATCAGATAGAGGGCGGCATCGGCGATGTGGATGGGGCCGTCGAACGCCTGCACCCGCCCCTTGTTGGACTTGCCGTCCGGCAGGGTCTGCTCCTCGAACACCACGCTCCAGGAGTCGGGCGCCTTGGGGAACACCTTGGTGTTGTACATCAATATGTTGCCGCCCCACTGGTAGGGCACGCCGTAATGCTTGCCGTCCACCGTGTGCCAAGGGGCCTTCTGCAAGCGGGGGTCTATCTTGTTGTAGCTCGGGATGAGCGCCAGGTTCAGCGCCTGCACCTTGCCGCCGGCGATGAGGCGCAGGCTGGCGTCGCCGGAGGCGGTCACCAGATCGAAGCCCCCCTCGTTCATCAGCGCCACCATCTCGTCCGAGGTGGCGGCCGTCTTGACGTTGACCTTGCAGCCGGTCGCCTTCTCGAAGCCGGTCACCCAGTCGTAGTTCTTGTCGGTCTCGCCGCGCTCCACATAGCCGGCCCAGGCCACTATGTTGAGCTGGCCTTCACCCTTGCCGAGGGAGGTGGGGGCGGCCTGGGTCTGGCCTGCCAGCAGGGCGGGGATCAGGGCCAGGGTGAGGGGGGTCAGTTTCATCTTGCTCTCCTTGCTGGGGCGGGCACGGTTGTGATGCCACGCTGACAATTAACATCCTGTTAACCAGCTATGAGCGTAGGAGAAGCAATGAGCAATGAGAATTTCAATTTTTAACGCCAGAGGTATCTTAAAAATTGATATCGAGTGCAGATGAATCTGAATTTCTGCAAGAGACCCCGTGACGGAGCAGGAGGCTCCACTCAGCGGGGAAGGTGCTGGCGGGCCCGCAGCCGGCTTTGATCCCTGGCGATGTCGATGAACTCGCGGGCGGTCCAGTCCAGCCGCGAGCCGCGCCGCCACACCAGGCCGATGTCGATGGCGGGGATGGGCTCCTTGATGGCGCGGGCCTCGACCCGTTCCTGCTCCAGGGACCAGGGGCGGTAGGCAAAATCCGGCAGCAGGGCGAGCCCGAGCTGGCTAGCCACCAGGCTGCGGACCGCTTCCACCGAGGCGGTACGCAGCACGATGCGTGGCGCGATGCCGTAGCGGCGCAGGCCGCCGCCGATGATCTGATCCAGCTGGTCGGCGGTCAGCGAGATCATGGGCTCTTCGCCGAGCGCCTTGAGGGAGAGGGTCGACTCGGCGCAGAGCGGGTGGTTGGCGGCGAGCCAGACCCGCAGCGGCGAGCGGGTCAGCAGTTCGGTATCGAACGCCTCCTGGCGGATGGTGCGGTTGGTCATCAGGATCCCCACGTCCACCTCGCCGTTGACGATCTGGTGCTCGAGATAGGGCTGCTCGTCCTCCTTCACCTCGATCTGCACCGCCGGGAAGGCGCGGCGAAAGCGGCCGAGTGCCTCCGACAGGTAGTAGCCGGCCACTAGCGTGGTCACGCCTATGGTGAGCCGCCCCTGATCCTGCTGGGCCACCGCCTTGAGGGACTGGCCGGCTTCGGTCATGGCGCCGAGGATGCGACGGGCGTGCAGCAGAAACTGGTGACCCTGGGTGGTGAGGCTGACGCCGCGCGGATTGCGCTCGAACAGGGCGGCGCCGAGCTCGGTCTCCAGCTCGCGGATGGCGCTGGTGACCGCCGACTGGGATATGTGCAGCTCGGCGGCGGCGCGGCTGACCGAGAAGCTGTCGGCCACGGCCACGAAATAGCGGATCTGGCGAAAGGTGAAGTTCATCTGGGCGTCCTGCCGCGTGCGATCAAGGTGACTGCCAGCTTAACCTCGAATCGCGCCCAGACAAAAGGCGCCGTGCTGGCGCCTTTTGTCATGGTTTTTCCGGCGGTTAGCGGGAGTTGGCCGCCTCGATCACCGGCACCCGGTTCACCGCCTTGCCCAGATAGGCGAGGGTGATGGTCACTATGATGCAGGTGAAGCTGAGCCACATGTAGGGCAGGTAGTCGAGGGTGGCCACCCCCAGCACCCCGGCCATGAAGATGCCGTTGTCGCTCCAGGGCACCATGCCGCAGGTGAGGGTGCCGCCAAACTCGGCGTTGCGGGAGAGGTTCTTGCGCGCCAGCCCCAGCCGGTCGTAGTTCTTAGCCATGATCTTGGGGGTCAGGATCAGCGACACATACATGGCGGAGCCGAACACGTTGGCCAAGAAGGCGGTGCCTATGGTGTGGCTGGTCAGGCTGCCGGCGCTGTTGATGCGCTTCTCGAAGGCGCTGGCGATGACGGAGAGAATGCCGACCTTCTCCAGCAGGCCGCCAAACCCCAGACCGAAGATGATGACGGCCACCGAGCCCAGCATGGATTCCATGCCGCCGCGACCCAGGATGTTGTCGATGAAGTCGACCCCGGAGACGATGGGGAAGGGGCTGTAGGCGGCGTGCATCGCCTTGACCGGATCCATGCCCTGGAAGGCGATGGCCCATACGAGGCCCAGCAGGGCGCCGAAGCTGATCACCGGGAAGGCGGGCTTGCGGTTGGCCAAGAGGCCCAGCACCAGGATCACCGGCACTATGGCCAGCGGGGTGATGTTGAACTGCTTGTCGAGCGCCTCCATCACCAGGTTGACCTGCTCCAGGCTGACGTTGCCGGAGTACTGCATGCCGACCACGGTGAACAGGGCGGCGGTGATGACGTAGGAGAACAGGCTGATGGGCAGCATCCCCTTGATGTGTTCCACCACGTCGACGTTGGACATGGTGGATGCCAGCACCACGGAGTCGGAGAGGGGGGAAAGCTTGTCACCGAAGTAGACGCCGGAGAGCACTGCCCCCGCCACCAGAGGTGCCGGGACCCCCAGACTGTGGCCTATCCCCATCATGGCGATACCGGCGGTAGCGGCAGAGCCCCAGGAGGTGCCGGTGGCCAGGGAGGTGAGGGAGCAGATGATCAGGGTCGCCAGCAGGAAGATGGATGGATGTATCACCTTGAGGCCGAAGTAGATGATGCTGGGGACTATGCCGCCGGCAATCCAGGTGCCCACCAGTGCCCCGACGGAGACCAGTATCAGGATGGCCCCCATCCCCTTGGCGACGCCGTCGACGGCCGCCTGCTCCAGGGACTTGTAATCATGGCCGAGCCGGATGCCGAGCCCCATGATGACGAACCAGGCGATGAACAGTGCCAGCTGGATTGGCAGGTCGAGCACGCTGGTGAAGGAGAAGGCCAGGGCCAGGAAGATGGCCAGGCAGGCAAACACCTGTGACATGCCCGGCAATCGGATGTGGTTTTGTTGGTTTTGCATAGACGCTCCCTAAATTCTTGCTCGCCAAGGTCAGTCCCTCTCGTCCTGCGGATACGCGTATCCCGAGGGGCTCACCAAAAGAGGGCGCAATCTACCATAAAGATGAGGTGTAAAATCCCCACTCATTCGGCAAAACCGCTTTAAAATTTTAAAATCCCACAAAATAGTTGATCCAATCGGCATTTTTCACTGTTCAGTCGATGCCGTTTGAAAGCCGGAAACCCATAGGCAAGTTCGATTGCAGATGGCAACACCAAAGATGATAATGGTTATCATTAATGTCTTTTCGGGCCATTGCCAATGAACTGGATAGTACGTGCTCTACTCTTGGCCGCTTTTCTGGTGGTCCTGGTCTGGGGTCAGGACAAGGCGTACGGCCTGTGGAGCCTGGGTTTCTTGCTGGCGGCCTGGATCATGCTGGAGCCCAGGCTGAGGCCGGCGCTGATCCTGCTGCCGGTCGCGGGCATGACGGGGGTCGTCACCCTGCTCTGGCAGCAGAGCTGGCCATAGGAAAGCGGTCAGCGGGCGGGTACGGCCTGGATCTTGTCATGGGCCAGTCGCAGGGAGGCGATGACCTTCTGCTCCATCTCGGTGCGTTCTGCATCCGTGGTGAAGTAGATCATGTCGACGTCGTGGCGGATGTAGTGGGAAGGGAGCTGGTTCAGGGTCAGGCAGCAGAGATCGGCCAGTTGGTGGGGGGTCAGTGTCTGGCTAAGCCCCTGTTTTTCTATCTCCTTGAGCACCAGATGCTCATAGAAGTTGTGAATGTCGGTATCCAGGATCATGGGAAAGCCCCTGTGGTGGCATGACGTCTTCAACAGCATAGCCATGGCAGGGACAAAAACAAAAGGCCCATCACTGTCGTGACGGGCCTTTTGCAGAAGGAATGGTGCGAAGAGAGGGACTCGAACCCTCACATCCGTGGGACACTAACACCTGAAGCTAGCGCGTCTACCAATTCCGCCACCTTCGCACACTGATTTTCTCCAGCTGGTTTTTAAATGCGGTTGGAGCGCATTCTCTGTGTTTTACATGCCAGAAGCATGGTGCGAAGAGAGGGACTCGAACCCTCACACCCGGGGGGCACTAACACCTGAAGCTAGCGCGTCTACCAATTCCGCCACCTTCGCACATCGGGTTATCAGTCTGGATTTACATGCTGTCTGACAAAAGCATGGTGCGAAGAGAGGGACTCGAACCCTCACACCCGGGGGGCACTAACACCTGAAGCTAGCGCGTCTACCAATTCCGCCACCTTCGCACATCGGGTCATCAGTCTGGATTTACATGCTGTCTGACAAAAGCATGGTGCGAAGAGAGGGACTCGAACCCTCACACCCGGGGGGCACTAACACCTGAAGCTAGCGCGTCTACCAATTCCGCCACCTTCGCACATTCGGGTTATCAGTCTGGTTTTACATGCTGTCCGATAAGAGCATGGCGCAGTATGGTGCGAAGAGAGGGACTCGAACCCTCACATCCGTGGGACACTAACACCTGAAGCTAGCGCGTCTACCAATTCCGCCACCTTCGCATCACTGCGGTGGGGGATTCTATAGAGTTTTGGGGGGGCGTCAACAGCCAAAGGGGACTTTTTTCGCTGTTGACCGGTAAAGCCGCATCAAGGGCACAAAACTTCAGCAATCGGAGTCAGGTCCCGGCCAGGGCATCGCGATACATCTGCTCGTACAGGGGGACAGAGCCGGCCCAGTCGAAGCGGGTGTTCATGGCGTTGTGCTGGATTCGGGCGAAACGCTCTGGTTCTTGCAGGTAGTGGAGCAGGCTGCGGCGCATCGCATCGAGCAGGGTGCTGGCGGTGGGATCGTTGAAGCAGAAGCCGGTCGCATGCTCGGGGTCGGCATCCCAGTCCACCACGGTATCCTTCAGGCCACCGACCGCCCGCACCAGCGGCAGGGTGCCATAGGCCAGGCTGTACATCTGGTTGAGGCCGCAGGGTTCGAACAGGGAAGGCATCAAGAAGAAGTCGGCGCCAGCCTCCACCAGGTGGGCCAGGCGGTCGTCATAGGCGTTGATAAAGACAAATTTCTCGGGATGCTGCTGGGCGATGCTTTGCAACTGGGCGGCGAGGGAGGGGTCGCCGGATCCCACTATCACCACCTGGACCCTATGCTGCAGGAACTTGTCCAGGGCCGGGATCAGCAGGTGTACGCCCTTCTGCTCCGTCAGACGACACACCATGCCATAGATGGGCAGGCTGCAGACGGGCAGCCCCGTCTCCTGCTGCAGGGCCTGTTTGCAGACATGTTTGCCGGCCAGGTTGTCGGCGTCATAGGTGGCGGGCAGCAGGGGATCGAAGGCGGGATCCCAGTCCTGGTAGTCGCAGCCATTGAGGATGCCCCTCAGGTCGGCCGCGCGCTGCTGGAACACGCTCGCCATGCCGTGGGCCCCCAGGTGGGTCAGCAGCTCGCTGGCATAGTTGGGGCTGACCGCATTGATCTTGTCTGCATAGAGCACGCCGCACTTGAGCAGGTTGACGTGGCCGTAGTCGTAGTTGATGCGCCGTTCGTAGTCGGCGATCTCGGGCACAGCCCAGAACTGCTGGCGATCGAACACCCCTTGGAAGGCGGCGTTGTGGATGCTGATCACGCTGCGGGTGCGCTGGAAGAAGGGGTTATGGGCGTGCCGGGTCTTGAGCAGCAGCGGCAGCAGGCCGGTGTGCCAGTCGTTGCAGTGGGCAATGTCGGGGGCAAAGCCCAGCTGCTCGCAGGCGTGCAGGGCCGCCGCCGCTAGGAAGGCGAAGCGCTCGCCGTTGTCGGGATAGGCCTGATTGTTTTCGGCGTAGAGCTGAGGGCGTTCGAAATACTGGGGGCAATCGAGCAGGTAGACGCAGATCCCGTCCAGTTCCAACTGATGGATGCGATAACCGATATCGCTCCGATCCTGCGGCGTGGGCAGCCAGCGCGAGGCGAGGAGTTTGGCCTCGTCCCGGCGCTTGAGGGTCTTGTAGAAGGGCAGGATGATGCGCACATCGTGGCCCGCCCGGGCAAGATGCTGCGGCAGGGCCTTGGCGACATCCGCCAGGCCCCCGGTCTTCACCAGCCCCTCAACCTCCGAGGCTACAAACAGGATTTTCAGTGGGTTAATAGCCAACTCTTGCTCCCTTAGGTACCACGACGATACCGCCTTCGGACACGGTAAACCGCTCTCTGTCATGGTCCAGATTCTCACCGATCACGGTGCCGGGTGCAATTTCAACGTTTTTGTCGATGATGGCGCGGCGGATGGAGCAGCCCTCGCCGATTTTCACGTCACCGAGCAGCACGGACTCGCTGATGTGGCTGCAGGGGCCAATGTTGCAGCGGAATCCCAGGATGGAGCGCTGGATCTGGCTGCCCTGGATGAAGCAGCCGCCGGAGATCAGGGAGTTGGCAATCTTGACCTTGCAGTCGTCGGTATCGATGAAGGTGGCGGGGGGCAGGGGCGGGTAGTGGGTGTGCAGCGGCCACTTGCGGTTGTAGAGGGAGAAGGGGGCATCGTCGGCCACCAGGTCCATGTGCGCCTGCCAATAGGCGTCCAGCGTTCCCACGTCGCGCCAGTAGACGTTGGGTTTCTCCCCCGGGATCACGTTGGTGCTGTAGTCGTAGACATAGACGGGGGCACGGGGGAACAGGCTGGGAATGATGTCCTTGCCGAAGTCGTGGCTGGAGTTCTCCTCGGCGGCATCCCGCTTGAGCTCGCGATAGAGCGCCTCGGTCTCGAAGATGTAGTTGCCCATGGAGACCAGAGCCTGGGTGGGATCGCCGGGAATGTGCTTCGGGTGCCTGGGCTTCTCTTCAAAGCCGATCATGCGTCCCTCCTGATCCACCTCGATCACCCCGAAGGCGCTTGCCTCCTCGATGGGCATACGCAGGGCCGCGACCGTCAGGGCGGCCGCCTTCTGCTTGTGGAAGCTCACCATCTGGCTCACATCCATCTTATAGATGTGGTCGGAGCCGAAGATGCAGACGTGCTCGGGGTCGGAGATCTCGATGAAGCGCAGGTTCTGGTAGATGGCGTCGGCGGTGCCGTCATACCAGCGCTTGCCCATTCGCATCTGGGCCGGGATGGGGTCGATGAAGCGGTCGGTGATGCCGACGATGTTCCAGCCCTTCTTCATGTGCAGATAGAGGGACTGGGATTTGAACTGGGTGAGCACGTAGATACGCAGGAAGTCGGCGTTGACGAAGTTGTTGAGGACGAAGTCGATCAGGCGATAGCTGCCGCCGAACGGGACCGAGGGTTTGCTGCGGGTGGTGGTCAGTGGCTGGAGACGGGTTCCTTCACCGCCGGCCAGTATCATGGTGAGTATGCCTGCCATCGTATTTCTCTCCCTGAATTCATGCCTTGAAAAGGTTTTCATGCTGTTGCGAAAAAAACACCCCAAAAGGGGTGGTAAACGTTTTCTTGGTACCTTAGCAGATCCCGTCTGGCACTCTCTACTTGTTTTATTACAACCGTTGCACTTATTTAGGCTTTGCTCAGATACACCTTGAATTTGGCATCACCCGCGATCACCTCGGTCTGTTTGAAGTGCGCATCCAGTATAGGCTGGTATCGCAGGAAGGCGTTGGCAACTATGGTCAGGTCGCCATCGCGGGTCAGGAATGCGGGGGCCTTTGCCAGGAAGGTTTCGGTGGCGGCGTAGAAGGTCTTGAGCCCGGCGTGGAAGGGGGGATTGGAGACGATATGTTGGAATGTTTCGGCAATATCGGAGTAAACGTCGGAGGCATGGACCCGGCCGTTCAGGCCGTTGACCGCCAGGGTGCGGCGACTCGATTCCAGCGCCAGGGCATTGATGTCCACCATGGTCACGGCCAGGGCCGGATTGCGCTTGGCCAGCACGGAGCCGATGACCCCGGCGCCGCAACCGAAGTCCAGCAGTTTGCCCTGCATGGGGGGCAGGCTCGCCAGCAGCATCTGGCTGCCGAGATCCAGGCCGTCGGCGCTGAAGACCCCGGGTAGAGCCATGACGGTCAGCCCGGTGTCGCCGGCCCGGCACTCGTAGCGGCTGAACCAGGCGTCCAGCTCGAAGGGGGCCACCGGCTTGCTCAGTTCACCGTGATAGAGGGAGCAGCGGCGCGCCGAGTCCCGCTTGATCGGCGGCTCGCCATAGGGGGCCAGCAGCTTGTCGGCACCGTTGATGCCGCCGCGGTTCTCGCCGGCGAGGAACAGGTCGGCTCCGCTTTCGAGCAGCGGCGTCATCATGGCCAGCAGATATTGCGCCTCGGCCTTGGCCTTGGGCATCAGCAGCAGCAGGGCATCGAAGCGGGGGGCGCCGCCGAGCTGGTGGTCGAACAGAATGGCATCCCCCAGCGCGACCTGCTGGCTGCGGTAATAGCAGTAATCTGTGGTAAAGACAGTGAGCGAGTGGGCCAGTTCGGCCAGTTGGCGGGGGTAATCGTCCTCCAGGGCGCCGCACACCAGGAGCCGCTTGCCGACAAAGAGGGCTTGGTTACGTTCCAGCATCTGGCTGACGGCACTGTTTTTCTGGCTGATGGCTCCGGCAGGGCGGCTCATTGGGTCTCTCCACGCATTTTTGGGCGGCCATTATACATGGCCGCTTTCGCCTTGACATTTATGCCGTGTTCCCGAAATATGCCCAGACGCCTTATTTACCCGGGGATGATGCAATGCGGTCATGCGTATCGAAACGAAAGCACAAACACAGCCTGACATTCGGGCCTGCTGGCGTGCGCGCGTAACCTCTCATCCCTGAGACGATTCAAGCCCCGGTAGCGACCCCCGTACCGGGGCTTTTTATTGACCATTTCATCTGTGTAGGAGAAGGAAATCCCATGTTTCAAGGTTCGATAGTCGCCCTGATCACCCCATTCCGACAGGGCCAGCTGGACGAGGCCGCACTGACTCGCTTGGTGGAGTGGCACATAGCGCAGGGGACCCATGGCATAGTGCCGGTCGGCACCACGGGGGAGAGCCCGACCCTGACCCACGACGAGCACTGCCGGGTGGTGGAGCTGGTGGTCAAGCTGGTGGCAGGGCGCATTCCCGTCATCGCAGGGGCCGGGTCCAACAACCCGGTCGAGGCCATCGAGTACACCCGCTACGCCGAGCAGGCCGGGGCGGATGCCACCCTGCACGTGGCGGGTTACTACAACCGCCCGAATCAGGAGGGGCTCTACCACCACTTCAAGGCGGTGCATGATGCCACCACCAAGCCCATCATCGTCTACAACATCCCGCCGCGGGCCATCGTCGACGTGCAGCCGGCGACCCTGGCGCGCCTGGCCGAACTGCCGCGCATCGCCGGGGTGAAGGACGCCACCGGCGATCTGGCCCGCCCCTGGGTTGAGCGCCAGCTCATCAAGAAGCCGTTCGCCTGGCTCTCCGGCGAAGATGCCACCGCCGTGGCCTACAACATAGGTGGCGGCCAAGGCTGCATCTCGGTGACCGCCAACGTGGCCCCCAAGCTGGTGGCCGAGGTGCAGAACCTGACCCTGGCCGGCGAGTGGCAGGCCGCCCGGGAGCTGCAGGACAGGCTGATCCCGCTGCACCAGGCCATGTTCGCCGAGCCGAGCCCGGCGGGCGCCAAGTACGCAGTCTCCCTGCTCGGGTTCTGCAGCGAAGAGTGCCGTCTGCCGGTGATGCCGTTGTCGGAAGCTACCCGCGAGCGGATCCGCGCCGCCATGCAGGCATTGGATCTGTTGTAAAAACTGGGCTCTGGATCTCGCTTTTGATCGCCCGGTCAATGAATGACCGGGCTTTGTCGATATACTCGCTTGGATACAATCAAGGATGAGTCGGCATGGAAGAATGGGATCCCGAGCACTTCACCAGTTTTGAACACCTCTGTGAAGTGACGCTGTCTGCGGTCAGAGAAAAGACCGAGGCCGAACAGATCTATCTGTGGTTGCGGGCACCGACGCCCCAGCTCTATCACTATCGTCCCGAGCAAGGGCTGCTCTGCCTGAACGCCGACCTCCTTGGCTCCCTCGAGCTGCCCATGCTCTTCATCGCACGTTCCCTCGAACTCGGTCAGTTGCTGGTGGAACCGATCGCGCCTACCCATGCCATCTGGGAGAGCGTCGAGCCGGAGATACCACGCCTGCGTGCCTGCTTCCCCCTCAAGCGTCACAAGGGGCTGGAGGCCGTGGTCTATCTGGAGACCCGGCGTCGCCTCGATCGCCTGCCCAGGCGCCAGCAACAGAGCATCCAGCTGCTGATGCACTACCTCGCCGCCGAGCTGGAGAGCCGGCGACTCGCGGGCCAGGTGGATCTGGAGCGGGATCAGCGGCTCCATACCCAGGCCGATCTCGTGCGCAGCCAGGCCCTGCAGGACTCCTTCCTCAGCATGTTGCAGGCGTTGCACCAGGTGGGCGTCAAGCTCGCCCGCTGCGACAGCGAGGATCGCCTGCTGCACGACGCCGTGGCGCTGGCCCGCCAGGACCTGCAATTCGACCGCGTCGCCATCTTCCTGACGGATGGCGACGTCAAGACCATGCACGGCACCTGGGGCACCAACGAGGCGGGGGAGCTCATCGACGAGCGCCACTTCATCAGCCCCATACCGGATCACCCCATGGTGCAGGAGGCGCTGCGGCGCAAGGACTATGTGCTGGTGCTGGAGGACACGCCGCTCTACTACGAGAAGCAGGAGGTGGGGCGCGGCTGGAATGCCATGGTCTCCCTGTGGGACGGGAGCACACCCATGGGCTGGATCGCCGCCGACAACCTGCTCTGGCGCCGCCCGCTCAAGGCGTATCAGAGCGAGATCTTCAAGCAGTATGCGGCCATGCTCTCCCAACTGTTGATCCGCCAGCGCACCCAGTCGGCGCTCGAGCGCTTCAACCGCGAGCTGGAGCAGCGGGTGCAGGAGCGGACCCGGCAGCTGGCCGACACCAATCGGGCGCTGGAAGAGGCCAATCGCCGCCTCTCCCTGCTGTCGCTGGAGGATCCCCTGACCGGGATCGCCAACCGCCGCCAGTGGGACATCACCATGGAGCGGGAGTGGGAGCGGGCGCGCCGCCATCAGGGGGTCTTGGCGGTGCTGATGATCGACGTGGACGAGTTCAAGTCCTACAACGATCACTTCGGCCACGGCAAGGGGGATCAGTGCCTGCAACGGGTTGCGGCCCTGCTGCAGGAGACGGAGCGGCGGCGCACCAACCTGGTGGCCCGCTATGGCGGGGAGGAGTTCGTGATCCTGCTGTGTGCCCCGCAACCCGGGGAGGCGGAGCGGCTGGCGGAGCAGATCCACCAGGGGCTGGAAGCGTTGCAGATCCCCCATCCGGCCTCCCGGGTGGCACAGCGGCTCACGGTCAGCATCGGCTTCAGCTACCTCGTCCCTTCGGCGGACAAGGGGTGGCAAACCCTGACCGAGCAGGCGGATCAGGCGCTTTATCACGCCAAGTCCCAAGGGCGGGCCTGCACCCTGGCTTACCGCTGAGGCTTCTGTCTCCGACGCAGCCGATCGGGATTAATGTGGAGGCAAGCGTTTCTCGCCATCCGGCACATGGCGATGCGTCCCAGCTCTGGCTAGAATGGGGGCCCATTTTCACAGAGACAGACCCTGCACCATGACCCTATCCGGATTTCAAGGCCTGGTTTTCGACCTCGACGGCACCCTGGTGGACTCCATGCCGTTGCACCTGGCCGCCTGGGAGCACACCGCCCGCGAGTTTGGTTTTCGGTTCGATGCCGACTGGTTTTATGAACTGGGGGGCATGCCCAGCCGCAAGATAGCCCTGCTGGTGGCCGAGGTGCAGCAGATCGCGCTGGATCCCCTGGTGGTGACCCGCTGCAAGACGGAGCACTACGTCGCCAACCTGCACAAGGCGACCCCCTTCCCGGCCATGCTGGATCTGGTGGAACGCTATCACGGCCTGATCCCCATGGGGATAGGGACCGGTTCCCCCCGCGTCAATGCCGAGGCGGTGCTG
This sequence comes from Aeromonas sp. FDAARGOS 1409, assembly GCF_019048705.1. Lineage (NCBI taxonomy): Bacteria > Pseudomonadati > Pseudomonadota > Gammaproteobacteria > Aeromonadales > Aeromonadaceae > Aeromonas > Aeromonas sp. FDAARGOS 1409. The sequence goes on along the minus strand of NZ_CP077395.1, from coordinate 763,251 downwards.
CGCAATACCGGGCTGGATCGCTACTTCCCCGTAGTGGTCACCGCCGATGACGTCGAGCTGCACAAACCTCATCCGGATACCTTCCTGCTGGTGGCGCACCGTTTGGGGGTGGAGCCTGGCCAGTGCCTGGTGTTCGAGGATACGGGCATAGGGGCACAGGCCGGTCGGGCCGCGGGCATGCAGGTCTGCATGGTCAGAGAGGGAAAACCGGTCGGGTTGACTTACTGAGCCGGGCGTATCGGTCGGGAGCGTCTAAGCCAAAGAGAAGACCCACTCTCATACGGGACAGGCAAAACATGAGAGTGGGGATCGGCAGGTGTCACCGGCTGACGCAGCAACACCCTCGGGGTGAGGGAAGGGCGAGCCTTACTGCTCGCTGCTGCCACCCTGATTGTCGTCGTAACGGCCAGGTGCGCCGTGGGGACGCGGAGCCATGGAGACGCGCGGCTTGCGGGCGCGCTGGATGCTGACGGCGGGACGACCCGAGTGCATGGCGATGGTGGAGATCTTGGCCTTGTAAACCAGCTGCTGGTTGCCGTGGGCGTCGGTCAGCAGCACGCTGTACTGGTCGAAGCCGCTGATGGTCCCCTCCAGTTTGATGCCGCTCACCAGGAAGATGGCGACCTGACTGCGGTTCTTGCGCAGCCAGTTGAGGGCAGAATCTTGCCCGTTCCCGAGGGAGAAGGCCTGCTCAATGGTGGAGTAGCTGGGGGATTCAGTTGTCATAAATTATTGTCCCGCGGAAAAAAAGTGGCGTTTGATTGTGCTAAATGGCCACTGCCTTGTCAAAGTCATTCTCACCCCCTGCCCGGATGGTGCAACGACAGGGCTGGTGGGCACGGGCCGCTGCTGTAATAATTGGCGGCTCTGGCCCCGTGGCGGGCCTCATGCTGGGGTCTTATCTTGCATCCGGTTTCACACCAACATCCAACCATCTATACCCATGACGCGACGGCATGCGAAGAGTGTGATCTGCTGGTGCCCGCGACACCGCTTGCGGTGGGGGAGGCGAGCGACTGTCCCCGCTGCGGCCATGTCCTGAGCCGGCACCTGCCGGAGCAGGAGCGCAAGCCCATCGCCTATGGTTTCGCCGCCCTGATCATGTTTGCGTTCTCCAACGTCTTCACCTTCATGTCGTTTTCTTCCCACGGGGTGGGGCAGGAGATGACCTTCCTGCAGTGCATCACCACCCTGGTGGATCAGGGCTACCTGTTTCTGGGGGCCGTGCTGAGTCTGACCCTGATCGGCCTGCCGCTGGTCTATATCGGCTCCATCATGCTGGTGCTGTGGCGCCTCGACAAGGATCTGCACAGCAATGCCCTGCGCTCCCTCGGCCGCCTGCTGTGCCGGATCAAGCCCTGGCTGATGGTGGATGTCTTCCTCATCGGGGTGCTCATCTCCCTGGTCAAGCTGATGGGCATGGCCGACATCAAGATGGGGCTGTCGTTCTGGGCCTTCGTCGGCTACACCCTGCTGCTCATCAAGATGATCTCCTCCCTGGATCGGATGTGGCTGTGGCAGCGGCTGTTCGGGCCGACCGCCGCCAGAGAGGTGGATCCCGAGGCCAGCGCCCTGTCCTGCGGGCTGGTGGGCTGCCACATCTGCGGTGCCCTGAACGAGGGGGATGCCCACAGTTGCGCACGCTGCGGCGATCATCTGCACAGCCGCAAGCCGGGCGGCCTGAATCGCACCTGGGCACTGCTCATCACCTCGGTGATCCTCTATGTTCCCGCCAACCTCTATCCCATCATGGACACCGTGTTCCTGGGGGATGACAGCCCCTCGACCATCATGGGGGGCGTGGTGCTGCTGTGGGCCATGGGCTCCTACCCCATCGCCGCCGTCATCTTCTTTGCCAGCGTGGTGGTCCCCCTGGTGAAGATACTGGCGCTGCTGTGGCTCTGCTACGTGGTGCAGCGCGGCCAGGGGGCCTCGCCGCTGCGCAAGCTCAAGCTCTATCGCATGACCGAATTTGTGGGGCGCTGGTCGATGATCGACGTCTTCGTGGTGGCCATACTGGCCGGCCTCATCCGGCTGGACAATCTGATGACCATCTATCCTGGCCCCGCGGCCGTCGCTTTTGCCGGGGTCGTGCTGATCACCATGGTGGCCGCCATGAGTTTCGATTCCCGCCTGATCTGGGATTTACAACAAGGAGAACGCGAACGTGAGTGAGCGTAAGACGAGGTGGAAACCGGGCTCTGATTTCATGAGCTCGGCCGCCGCTATCTGGATGGTGCCGCTGCTGGCGCTGTTCATCGGAGCCTGGATGCTGTTCCAGCACTGGTATTCCCAGGGCCCCAGCTTCACCCTGACCGTGGCCACCGCCGAGGGCATAGTCGCGGGCAAGACGGTGATCCGCTCCCGGGAGGTGGAGGTGGGTCGCATCGAGACGGTGGAGCTCAGCGAAGACTACAGCCACGCGGTGCTCAAGGCGCGGTTGACCAATGCCGCCGCCGGCATGCTGAAGAAGGACAGCCAGTTCTGGGTGGTCAAGCCCAGGGTCGGGCGTGAGGGCGTCTCGGGCCTGGGCACTTTGCTCTCCGGGGCCTATATCGAGCTATCTCCCGGCAAGAAAGGCCGGGCCCGCAGCGAATACGCCATGCTGGACAGACCGCCCCTGGCTTCCCTGGATGCAAAGGGGCTGCGCCTCTCCCTGTCCAGTCGCGACGCGAATGCGCTGGGGGTGGGGTCTCCCATCAGCTACCAGGGGTTCACCATAGGCCAGGTGGAGGAGGCCAACTTCCTGCCCGAGAAGAGCGAGATGGAGTACAAGCTCTTCATCAACGCCCCCTACGACATCCTGGTGAGCAGCAACTCCCGCTTCTGGCTGACTCCGGGCTTCGAGGTCTCCATGAGCAGCGAGGGGATGAAGGTCAAGATGGATTCGCTCGAGAGCCTGATCAACGGCGGCATCACCATGGGGCTGCCCCCCGGCTGGCTGCCGGGTGAACCGGTCAAGCAGAACGAGGAGTTTGTGCTGTTCAAGGACGAGGCGAGCGTGCTGGCCGGTAGCCTGGATCAGTTCATCGAATACGTCTTCCTGTTCGAGGACAGCGTGGGTGGCTTGCACCCAGGGGCGGCGGTGGAATATCGCGGCATCCGGGTCGGTACCGTCATCTCGGCGCCCTACCCCATTGATGACAAAGCCGCGCAGATGTTCCAGAGCCGGCAGATCCCGGTGCTGGCGCGCATCGAGGTGCAGCGAATTTCTCATCGCTACGCCAATGCGGAAAAAGAGCAATGGAGAACTCTCTTTGGCAAGCAGTTCAAGGAGGGGCTGAGGGCCAGCCTCAAGACCTCCAGCCTGCTGACCGGGGGCAAGGTGGTGGATCTGAACTTCTATCCGGATGCCCCCGCCTACCACCCCATTAAGCTGGCGGGCTACCAGGTCTTCCCGACCGTGCAGGCGGGGCTGGATCAGATCGAGCGCAAGGTGAATCAGATCCTCGACAAGTTTGTCGACATGGATATGGCGACCACCCTCACACAAGTCAACAGCACCCTGGCGACCCTGGACAAGACACTCAAGCACATCAGGGCTGTGAGCGCGAATCTGGAGCAGTTCACCGGCCAGCCATCGACCCAGCAACTGCCAACGTCCCTCAACCAGAGCCTCAAGCAGTTGCAGGAGACGCTGCAGACCTATGATGCCGGCTCCCAGACCAATCAGGAGCTGCGTCAGTCTGTGCAGTCCCTCAACCAGCTGATGAGCGAGTTGCAACCCCTGGTGCATTCGTTGAACGAGCAGCCGAGTTCGCTGATCTTCGACAGATCCCGCCCCAGGGATCCTGAGCCCAAGCGAGGAACACAATGAAAAAACGGATGATGGCCCTGGCCTTGCTGGGCCTGCTGGCGGGGTGCAGCGCCGCCCCGACGCTGCATTACTATTCCCTCGATGCCGACAGCCCGCAGCCGGCCGGCGTCATGGCGCAGCCGCAGCACCAGTTGGTGCTGCGGCCCGTGGCCCTCTCCGGCCAGCTCGACCGGATGAGCCTGGTCTACCAGCTGGAAGGCAATGAGCTGCACTTCGCCGAGTACCATCGCTGGGCGGGCTCCCTCGATGCCCAGTTGAACCAGCTGACCCTCAACGGCCTTTCCAGCCGCTTGCCGGGCTGGGTGGTGCGTCAGGACGGGGCCCGCAAGGGGCCTGTGCTGACCATCTCGGTCGAGCACTTCCAGGGACGGCACGATGGCCGGGCCCTGCTGAGCGGCCGCTGGCGCCTGCTGACGGAGGAGGGGATCGTGCTGCGGGACGTGCCCTTCCAGCAGGAGCACGTCCTGCCGGCCGATGGCTATGGGGCCCTGGTCGACGCGCTGGGACAGGGCTGGCAGCAACTGCTCGATCAGATAGCGGCGGAAGTGCGCAAGACCAGCTGAGAAGTTGGCATGAAAAACGGGAGGCCTTGGCCTCCCGTCTTGTCATGGGCTGTAGAGCCGACGAGGTTACTGCTGCACCTCGGAGACCCCTTGTACCTTGACCTCCACCCGGCGATCCGGGGCCAGGCAGACGATCAGCTCACGCTTGGACTTGCTGGTGCAGCTGTCGCCCGTGACGGGGGAGTTCTTGCCCTGCCCCTCCACATTGACCTTGCCGGCAGGCAGCCCCTTGCCAATCAGGTAATCGGCAACGGTCTGGGCGCGCTGCTCGGAGAGCTTCTGGTTGTAGGCATCGGAACCGATGCGGTCGGTATAGCCGATGACGGTGGCCGAGCCATCCTTGGGTCTGGCTTCCTCGATCTGGCTGTAGAGGGTATCCAGTGCCTGGCCGGCTTCCGGCTTGAGGGTGGCCTTGTTGAAGTCAAACAGCACGTCCGAACTCAGGGTGAACTGCTTGTCGACCACCACGGGCTCGGGGGCCGGAGCCGGGGCGGGGGCCGGCACGACTGGGGCGACCTGGCCGAAGCGATAGACGGCGGCCAGGGAGAGCAGGCCGTTGTCCATGCGCAGACCGGTATCTTCCCGGCTGCCGTACGGGGTGCTGTACTGGTATTCGAGGCGGGCTGCCCAGTCCAGATTCAGGGCGTATTCTGCGCCCAGCGCACCGACGAAGACAGCGCGGCTGTCGTTGTCCAGCTCATCGCTGCTGGTCCAGCCGTAACCGCCACCGAGGCGACCGTAGAGATCCAGGTTGTCCGCCACCGGGAAGCCGAGCTTCAGGGTCAGTTGGGCCAGTTGGGCCTCGACAGAGTCATTGAAGGCTGCGGCATTGCGGGTACCGCTGTACTTGAGCTTGCCCAGGTAGTCGTAACCGAGCTCGATCCCCAGGTTCTGGTTGATCTGGTAACCGGCGAAGGCGCCGGCACCGACTTCGTCGTCGTCTTTGTCGGTGGTGGCGATGGTGTTGCTCTCATCGACACCGTAGAAGTTGGACCAACCCAGCTTGGCACCGCCATACCAGGTGTTGTCTTGTCCGGCAGCCTGGGCATTGGCCGCAAGCAGGCCTGAAACCAGCAAGGTAATCAGTGTTTTGTTCATAGATGCCTCTGCAATCTTGTTGGTGGGGAGGACGGATCCGTGTCGCCTCGCCTCATGGGTTGGGCCAGCGTTCAGCCACAACATGTTTAAACGTAGCTCGTTTTCTTTTATCTACAAGCAACTGATATAAAACATATTGTGATAACTATGCCCATCATAGGGGAGTCCGGGGAGAGAGGGGGTAGTATGAATCCGAATTGTGACGGGTGTCATATGGGGTGTTCATTAAACACTCGATGAAGGGATCAAAACAGGCCGACGGACGTCGGCCTGCTGCATAAGAGGAGCATCACCGGGGGATGAACTCGTACTCCTGCTCGATGAAGGCGGCGGCCCGCTCGCTCAGGGCGGCGTGCACCACTGTGGTGGGGTGGACCTGGTCCCAGAACATCTTGCCCTCGCAGTTCAGCTCACCCGCACTGCGGCGCGCCATGGGGGAGGCAACGGACTGGGCCAGCAGGGGGTTGCCGGCGATGGCGAGGCGCTCCTGCGCGCTGAAGGGGGCCAGTCGGCTGTCGGTGGTGGCGCTGCGGGAAGAGAATGGTTTCCACACGTAGCCGCCGCCATAGCAGGCGTTCTCGGTGTCGCTCAGGCCGAAGTTCTGCGGCTCGCGCAGCATCTCGGCGAACTGCTTGTCGATCTCGAACAGCTTCACCATGCCGGTGGGCGCCAACTGGCGAGCCAGGTTCAGCAACAGCTGGTTGTGGTAGGCCGAGACATGGCTGGCCGCCTCCACCACCTTCTGGCTGCGGGCCGAGGGGTTCTGGCCGAGATCCGGCAGGTTGAACAGCAGTATCTGCTTGGCGTCACCCAGCACCATGCGGTTGGCCGCGTCACTGATGGCGTCGCGCACTCGCCTGGCATCCTGCTCGGTGTTCCAGCCATAGGCCAGGTAGTCGTTGGCGCCGACCCAGAGGATCACCAGATCGTCCGGCTTGAAGCTGTCCTTCTCCAGGAACTGGGTGATCTCGTAGTCCAGGTTGTTGATCACCTGGTACTTGGGATTCCAGGAGATCTTGTTGTAGGCCACGGCGGTGGCTCCCCCCTCCGCTTCGTTGGCGATGGTCAGCCCGGGAAACTGCTGGGTCAGCTGCTCCAGCCAGACGGGGCCGTTGGAGAAGCGGCCCCGATAATAGGGCGGGCTGGAGGGGAGGTAACCCCGCATCTTGCCGTACATCTTGCCGGTATCGGAGAGGCTGTCGCCGAACATCACGATGCGGGAGAAGGGGGGACGTGTCTCGGTGGCCTGGGCCGTCAGCGCGACTAGCCCCAATAAACACAGAAGCCATTTGTTCATCTGGGTATTCTCATGGGTTGAAGGCAGGCGAGGCCTGCGGGCTGTTCCTCGATGGCCGCGGGCTGGGAACCCGCTTGGCCAGGCAGGAAGCTATCCATTCGAATACATGTTTGCAGCCGCTTCGGGCCATTAAAGCGATTGCGGTCACATCGCCCCCCCTGGATGGGGAGGCTTCACGTTTGTTTCACGCACAGCCGGGCAAGATGCCTGCATACCCCAATGACAGGAGCATGAAATGAACAAAGCAAAGGCAATCGCCCTGGTGGCACTGATGTCAGTCTCTTCCTTCGCCATGGCGGCCTACACAGGTCCCAAGGAGCAGAACAAGGTTTCGGTCGCCCAGTTGAAAGACGTGGCCGATGACCAGTGGGTGACCCTGGAAGGCAAGCTGGTCAAGCATCTTGGCGGTGAAAACTACATGTTCCGCGATGACAGCGGCGAAGTGGAAGTAGAAGTGGACGGGGATGTGTGGCGCGGCACCGAAGTGGGTCCGGACGATCTGATCCGCGTGCGCGGCGAGGTGGACCACAGCTGGAACAAGACCGAGGTCGAGGTGGAGCACCTGGAGAAGGTGGGGGCGGCTCTCCAGAGCAAGGGCGGCTTTATCGCCAAGTGAGGGACAAACAGTCAGCAGAAAGAGGGGCGCTATCAGCGCCCCTCTTTCTTTGGACGTCGTCAGCCGGCCCGACTGGCGACGGTTCGCTTGAACCCCTTCTCGGCCTGGTTGACCTTGTAGAGGTAGCGGCGCGCCTCCGCCTTGGGATGCTGCTCGGTCAGCACCTGATAGACTGCCTCGGGGGAGAGCCGGTTGATCATGTCCGGAGCGGCCTTGCGGTTGCTGGAGAAGGTGTTGAGCACCCCGCCGGCACCGCCGTTGTAGGCGGAGATCACCGCATAGCGGCGGGACTGGGGATCCTGGATGTCCGCCAGATAGACGGTCTGCAGCAGGTGCAGATAGGCGGTCCCCACGTCGATGTTGTAGGCCGGGTTGAACAGATCTTCCCGGGTCGGCTGTCCGTTCTTCCCCTTGACCCGCACATAGACATCCCGCCCGGCGGTGGCCGGTATCACCTGCATCAGGCCATAGGCGTTCGCATGGCTGACCGCATAGGGGTTGAAGCTGCTCTCCGTCTTGATCACCGCATAGATCAGGCTCTCGGCGACCCCATACTTGCGGGAGGCGTCACGGATGATGCTGGCGTACTTGTAGCCCCGCCTGTCCTCGTGGTTCGCCACCATGGGGATGTCGATGAAGAAGATGTTGCGGATCCCCAGGGTGCGCTTCTTCATCGCCGTGTCGAGCAGGTAGTCGGCATAGCGCTCCGCGCGCCAGCTGGAGCGGATCGGCTGCCCCTGGTTGTCCAGCACCTGGCCATAGAGGAAGGGCTCGCCCCCGGGCATGATCTCCCTGTCCGAATAGAGATCCACTTCCGCCGGATCGTCCGGGGTCAGCAGGGTCTCTATGATGGCACGGCGCAGGTGGGCACGGGGGTCTAGGCCGGAGACCGTCTCCACCATGATGCGACCACCCGAGAAGTCGATGTGGGCCCGGCTCTTGTACTGATCCGTGTACTTGACGTAGTCGAACTTGCCGGCGAACAGCGCCTCCCGCCCCCATATCTCGTTCACGTTGTGGGAGAGCGCACTGATCATGTGTTCAAAGCCGCGCACGTCCTTGCCGTTGACCAGATCATCATCGTCGCTCCCGCCGTTCTGGGGAGAGGATGAGCAGGCAGAGAGAAACAGCAGGGCGCACAGCAGCCCAAAAAATCGACCCATAAGATCCTCAAACCGGGCGGTGGGGCCGCCCGTCACTGATTGGCTCGAGCCAGGAGAGGTGCCACCGTTTGGCACACTCTCGGCTTACTGGCTGGGCGGGGTATAGCCGTCGATCTGGACTTCACCCGCGTCAAACAGATAGCTGACCATCTCTTTTTCCAGCAACTGGCGGTGCTCGAGGTTCATCATGTTCAGCTTCTTCTCGTTGATCAGCATCACCTGCTTCTTCTGCCACTCGGTCCAGGCTTCCTTGCTGATGTTGTCGAAGATCCGCTTGCCGAGTTCACCGGGGTAGAGTTGGAAATCGAGACCCGGCGCCTCTTTTTTCAGGCGCAGGCAGAATACGGTACGGCTCATGTTGACCTCTGTGGTTGCAAGTCGGGGTGTAAGTCCGGGTAGGCGAGCAGGCGGGCCGTGGCCGCCGCCAATCCCACCTCGGCAGGATGGCGTAAGTTATACCAGAGTCGGGAATCCGCTTCCATGAGCATGGGGGGCGGCGGCGCAGCCATTTCGATCAGCAAAGGGCGGATATCGAGGTGGAAGTGACTGAAAGTGTGGCGAAATCCAGCGAGCTCCCGATAGTCGGTGCCATCCAGCCCCAAGCCTTGCAGGCGCCCAGCCACCTCGGCGAGGGATTCCACCTGGGGGAAGCAGTAGAGCCCGCCCCAGATCCCCTGGGGGGGGCGCTTCTCCAGCAGCAGCTGATCCCCCTGGCGGATGATCAGCATGATGCCGCTGCGGGCCGGGATGCTCTTCTTCGGCTTGCTGTGGGGATAGGCGGTGGGGTTGCCCTGCGACAGCCCCTGGCAATCGTCCCGCACCGGGCAGCGTTCGCAGGCGGGCTTGCTGCGGGTGCAGACGGTGGCTCCCATGTCCATCATGGCCTGGTTGTACTGGGCCACCCCGACCCTGGGGGTGAGGCGGGTCGCCAGCTCCCACAGATCGTTCTCCACCTGTTTCTGACCGGGCCAGCCCGCCAGCGCCAGCCAGCGGGTGAGTACCCGCTTCACGTTGCCGTCCAGGATGGCGTGGGGCTGGCCCAGGGAGAGGGAGAGCACGGCCCCGGCGGTGGAGCGACCGATGCCGGGCAGCGCCATCACCTCCTCCAGCCGCTCCGGGAACAGGCCGCCGTGCCGATCGCGGATCTGCACGGCCGCCTTGTGCAGGTTGCGGGCGCGGGCGTAGTAGCCAAGCCCGGTCCAGTGGTGCAGCACCTCGTCGATGGGGGCATCCGCCAGTGCCAGCACATCGGGGAAGCGGGCCATAAAGCGCTGATAATACGGGATAACCGTGGCGACCTGGGTCTGTTGCAGCATGATCTCGGAGATCCAGACCCGGTAGGGGGTCTTGTCCTGCTGCCAGGGCAGGGTCTTGCGGCCGTGGATCTGGTACCAGTCCAGAATGCGGCCGGCGAAGGTGGTGTCGTTCGAATTACTCACATTGTGCTCATGTCATGGATGAAAAAGGGGAGCTCTCGGGCTCCCTCTGAATGGACAGTGGCGGGTGATCGGCCGGTTCGGCCGGACTAACCGCGCCAGTCCTGCAGCGCCTTGAGACTGGCGTACTGGCCGCCGACCTGCAGGACGATGTAATCCTGGGCGATGGCCGCCAGCAGTACGCCCGGGGCTATCTCGTTCCCCTCTCGCCACTCCCGTCCGTTGAGTACCACGGCCCGCTTGGCCGGGTCGGAGGAGTAGTTGTGGGCGCCGTAGGTCATCTGCGGTACCTGCTGCTGCAAGGCTGAGGGCAGGGCGCTGAGGGGGATGGCACTGGTCGGGACCTGGGCCTGCGGTGCCGTCTCTTCCACCAGCGGGGTGTTGTTGAGGGCGGCCATCAGGCGTTCGGCCAGGCTCTCGCCCTGGCTGGCGGTGGCGGTCGCCGGCGTCGCCGCGGCGGGCCTGGGGGCGACCACGGGCTCCGGCAGCGGCGGGGGCAACGGGCGGGTGATCATGGGCCTGGGTTCGACCCGCACGAAGGGCGGCGTCACCACCTCCTTGATCTCGACCTGCTGCTCTATGGGTTTGAGGTGATAGAGGTGCCAGCCATAGTTGGCACCCGCCCCCATCACCAGGGCAAGGGGGGCCAGCAGCCACCAGATCCAGCGGCGTCCGGGCTCCTCTTCCTGGCCCATGGGCAGGCCCATGAGCGGCATGTGGGGGGTGAACTGGGTTTGATCGGCCCGGCGCAGGGCCTTGAGCAGGGTAGACATCAGGAGGCCTCCTCCACCATGGGTTCCATGTCGTCGTCCGCCACGCTGTCGAGGTCGACCGGGGTATTGGCGCGCAGGGATTCATCCTCCAGCCTGGGCATGGGCTCCCCGGCCATCACGTTCAGGCGCAGCAGGGTATTGCTGCCGGCGATGCCGTCCGGGGTCAGCCCCTGCTCGCGCTGGAACTGCTGCAACTTGTTCTTGAGGGTGGCGTCGAAGCGGCTCACCTTGCGATCCGGCTGTTGCAGGGCTCGGCTCAGGGCGTTGTCCAGCCACTGGATCTGGGCCGGCGCGGCATTGCTGCCGATCAGGGTCAGATTGCCCCTGGGCATGCGCCAGAGCAGGGTGTAGCTGCCCCCCCAGGCGTCGGAGAGCCACTGTCTGTCCACCTGCCAGCTCTGGTTGCCGATGAGCAGGGAGGCCTTGTCCGCCCCCAGACCCACCAGGGTGGCGTAATAGAGGCCGCCCGTCTCGTCGGTCAGGCTGATGAGGGCCGGGTATTGCAGGGCCTGCAGCTGGGCCAGGGAGGCGTCCCCTTCCTGGCAGCGCAGGCCGGCGCGGGGGGCATTGTCGCAGGTCGCCTCCTCCAGCTCGGTCTGGTAGCCCCAGACCCTGTAGAGGTTCTGCATGGCCACGTCGGGTGAGATCGCCTGATTGATGGCGCGGGTCAGCTGCTCCAGCTGCTCCGGCGTGTCATCCACCTTGACCGGCACCTCCACCTTGACCAGGGGGCGGGCGGGGAAGACACCGAAGAACTGCCAGCCCCACCAGCCGGCGGCGACCAGCAGGGCGCCCGCCAGGGTCACGGTGAGGCTGGACTGCCAGCTCCCCTCGTCGCGAATGCCGCTCACCTCGAAGGCGGACTGGCTGATGTCGCCGTGCACTATCTTGTGGCTGCCGCGGGCGAAGGCGGCGATCAGGGCACGGTCGCAGATGAGGTTGATGAGGCGCGGAATGCCGCCGGAGAGGCGATGCAGGGTCTGGATGGCCCTGGGGGTGAAGATGGGCTGGACGCAGCCGGCCACCTGCAGCCGGAAGCGCACGTAGGCGTCCACGTCCTGGCAGGAGAGCGGCAGCAGGTGATAGCGGGCCGTGATGCGCTGGGCCAGCTGGCGCAGCAGCGGCTGGCGCAGCATCTGCTGCAGCTCGGGCTGGCCGATGAGCACCACCTGCAGCAGCTTCTTCTCGTCGGTCTCCAGGTTGGTGAGCAGTCGTAACTGCTCCAGCACGCCGGGCAGCAGATGCTGGGCTTCATCCACCAGTACCACGCTGCGCTTGCCCGCCGCCAGGTTGACCAGCAGATGGTCGCGAATGAGATCGAACAGCTGCTTGAGACTGGCTTCCTGCTCGTAAACGAGCTGGTATTCGTCGCAGATGGCCGCCAGCAGATCCCGCTCGGTCAGGGAGGGGTTGAGGATGTAGGCGATCTCGGTGTCGGCGGGCAACTGCTGCAGCAGGCAGCGGGAGACAGTGGTCTTGCCCGTGCCCACTTCTCCGGTGAGCAGCACGAAGCCCCCCCCGTCCTGCAACCCGTAGTTGAGATGGGCGAGGGCCTCTCCGTGGCGTTCGCTCATGTAGAGGTATTTGGGGTTGGGCGAGATGGAGAACGGGGGCTCCGACAGACCGAAGAACTGTGTGTACATAAGGATCCATTCCATTGTTATGGCGGCAGGTTAAAGCCTCCCCAGAGGGAAGTCAAAGACCCGGGCTCCATAAGAGGGGCTGGCTCGAACGGCGAGGGCCATTGTGCCCGGATGATGATGATCATGGACCATAACCTGAGGGCCCACCCCGGATTGGTGGAGGGGGCGTCATCGTCTCTGGCGGCCAAAAGCGGTATCATCGGGGCAGGTTTATCGAAGGAGAGTGCGCGTGCAGATTTATCTGGTCGGGGGGGCGGTCCGGGATCGCCTGTTGGGATTGCCGCAGGGAGACAGGGATCACCTGGTGGTCGGTGCTACCGTGCAGCAGATGCTGGCGCTGGGGTTCACCCAGGTTGGCCGCGACTTCCCGGTGTTTCTCCACCCCAGCACCCATCAGGAGTACGCCCTGGCGCGTACCGAGCGCAAGCAGGGGCGGGGCTATACCGGCTTCGTCTGTCACGCGGATCCCGAGGTGACGCTCGAGCAGGACTTGCTGCGCCGGGATCTCACCATCAACGCCATCGCCGAAGACGAGGGTGGGCAACTGCACGATCCCTATGGCGGCCTCGAGGACCTTGAGCGTCGCTTGCTGCGCCACGTCTCCCCGGCCTTTGCCGAGGATCCCCTGCGCATCCTGCGGGTGGCGCGCTTCGCGGCCCGCTTCCACGGCCAGGGCTTCGTGGTGGCCCCGGAGACGCTGGGGCTGATGAGGGAGATGACCGACGCCGGCGAGCTCGCCCACCTGACCCCGGAGCGGGTCTGGAAGGAGCTGGAGAAGGTGCTGCTGGGGCCGACCCCCCAGGTCTTCTTCGAGGTGCTGCGTGAATGTGGAGCCCTCAAGGCGCTCTTCCCCGAGCTGGAGGCCCTGTTCGGGGTGCCGGCCCCCGCCAGGTGGCATCCGGAGATCGACACCGGCATCCACACCATGATGGTGCTGGCACAGGCGTGCCGCCTCTCCCCCGAGCTGACCGTGCGTTTCGCCGCCCTGTGCCACGACTTCGGCAAGGGACTGACCCCGCCGGCGTTCTGGCCGAGCCACCACGGCCACGGACAGAAGGGGCTGCCGCTCATTCGCGACTTCTGCGAGCGCTTCCGGGTACCGAACGAGTGCCGTGATCTGGCCCTGCTGGTGAGCGATCTGCACACCCACATCCACATCGCCTTCGAGCTCAAGCCGGCGACCCTGCTGAAGGTGTTCGACAAGGCCGATGCCTGGCGCAGACCGGAGCGTTTCGCCCAGTTGCTGGATGCCTGCCGCGCCGACTTCCACGGTCGCACCGGTTTCGAGGAGAAGGTCTACAGCCAGCCGGACTACGTGGCCCAGGCGCTGGAGGCGGCCACGGCGGTGCCGGTGAAGGAGATAGTGGCGGCGGGCTTCAAGGGGGAGGCGATCCGCGAGCAGCTCGGCAAGCGACGGCTCGACGCCATCAGCCGGGTGCGCGACGAGTGGACCTTCATCGAAGAATAAGTGTCTGTGTCGGGGCGGTTGGCGCAGCGTCATCGACCGTTTGAGGCAAAAGAGAAGCGTAAAAAAGCCCGAGTCACTGACTCGGGCTTTTTGCTGTCGCCGGGAGGCGATTAGGAGAAGCAGGCCTGCAGCACATAGAAGATGGCGATGGCCAGGATGGCGCCGGCGGGCAGGGTGATCACCCAGGAGATCACGATATTGCGCAGCACACCCAGGTTCAGGGCGGCGATGCCGCGGGCCAGGCCTACCCCCATCACGGCACCCACCAGGGTCTGGGTGGTGGAGATGGGCAGGCCGGTCCCCGAGGCGATCACTACGGTGGCTGCGGTGGCCAGCTGGGCGGCGAAGCCGCGGCTCGGGGTCAGGTGGGTGATGCCGGTGCCGACGGTCGCCATCACCTTCTCGCCCATGGTGGCCAGACCGATGACGATGCCTATGCCGCCAAGGGGCAGGATCCACCAGGCGATGTGGCTGCTGCCGCTGATCTGGCCGGCGCTTTCCACGGTGGAGACCACGGCGGAGAGCGGACCTATGGCGTTGGCCACGTCGTTGGAGCCGTGGGCGAAGGCCATGGCGCAGGCGGTGATCACCATCAGGATGCCGAATACCTTCTCCACGTTGGCGAAGTGCATCTTGTTGTCATCCTGCGGGTTGTATTTCTGGCCGCGAATGTAGAACCAGCCGCCGATGGAGAGGGCCACCGAGATGGCGACGGAGAGCAGGATCCCCTCGCCATCGCTCAGGTGCAGGCCGACGTGGGTCAGACCCTTCTTGATGGTCACCAGGCAGATCACCAGCGCGGTCAGGAACATGTAGAAGGGAACATAGCGCTTGGCGTTGGCGAGCGGATTGTCGGTGTTGAAAATGAGCTTCTGCACGCTGATGAACATGAAGTAGGCGATGATGCCGGAGATGGCCGGGGTGACCACCCAGGAGCCGACGATGCCGCCAAACTTGCTCCACTGCACCGCTTCCGGACCTATGCTCACCACCCCGAAGCCGACGATGGCGCCGATGATGGAGTGGGTGGTGGAGACGGGCCAGCCGAAGTAGGAGGCCAGGATCAGCCAGGCGCCCGCCGCCAGCAGGGAGGCTATCATGCCGAGCACCAGCAGATCCGGGGTATCGGCGAAGGCGCTGGTGTCGATGATGCCGTTGCGGATGGTGGCGGTCACTTCACCACCGGCCAGGTAGGCGCCGGCGAACTCGAAGATCATGGCGATGATGATCGCCTGGCGTATGGTCAGGGATTTGGTGCCGACCGATGTGCCCATGGCGTTGGCGACGTCGTTCGCACCAATGCCCCAGGCCATCAAAAAGCCGAACAAGGCCGCCACGAGCACCAGGGTGGTGCCGTAATTCGCGATAATGTCCATTCAGTGTTTACCCAGTCAGTCGATTACGAACGAGCCAGCATCAATTCCAGGCGGGCGCCAACGCGCTCGGCCTGATCTGCCAGGTCACCTACCCATTCGAGGATCTTGTAGAGGAACATAACGTCGATCGGATTGTACTTGTGCTCAACGGCTTGCAGCTGTTGGCGCAGCCCGATCTGCATGGTGTCAGTATCGTCCTCGATGAGATCCAGCTGGTGGATCATCTCGGCAACCATTTCAACTTCACGTCCTTTAAAGCCGGTTTCGAGCAGCTCATCGAGTTCTTTGATGGCTTTCTCGGCCTGGGCGGTCGCATCGATACAACGTTTGAGATAGGCCATGAAATCGGCACGCATCTCGGTGGGGAATTCCATCTTGCGGCCAAGCATGCGGCCGGAAATATCCTTGGCACGGTTGGCAATCTTGTCCTGCTGGGTCAACAGCTCTAGCAGATCGGTACGGGCGACCGGCAGGAACAGACCGCGGGGGAGTTTCAGGCGAATTTCGCGCTTGAGAATGTCCGCTTCTTTTTCCAGCTGGGCGATCTGTTGCCGGATTTTCTCGGCATCTTCCCAGCGCTCTTCGGCAACGGCATCAAAGAAGGGAATGAGCTGTTCGCAGCACACGTGAACCTTGACGATATGCTTCTGCAGCGGCTTGATGGGGGACTTGGCAAAAAGACCCAAAATAGTATTTACTGGCATGGCCAAACCTGTGTCGGTGAAAAAACACTCGATACGATTTTATGAGGGGCGCATGGTAACCGAACTGTGCCATCAATAAAACCGTGAATTAATCCTGAATCTATCGCTGGCATTATATCCCCGCGATCCGGATCATGCCCCCCAAAGTTGCCTGCCCGCCCGGAATGACTATGCAAACTGAGATCGAGATAAAGTTTTTCATCACCAGCAATATTCAAGATTCTCTCTCCAACTTTCTGAATTCGCTTG
Organism: Aeromonas sp. FDAARGOS 1409; assembly: GCF_019048705.1. NCBI lineage: Bacteria > Pseudomonadati > Pseudomonadota > Gammaproteobacteria > Aeromonadales > Aeromonadaceae > Aeromonas > Aeromonas sp. FDAARGOS 1409. Next base: position 747,048 of record NZ_CP077395.1, on the reverse strand, counting down.
AAATTATCTCCTCCGATCAGGCAAGGCTCGGCAATGTCTATTTCGACACTCCCGCTCTGGATCTGCGTCGCCTCGACATGGGGTTGCGCATCCGCCGCAGCGACCATTTCTCCGAGCAGACCATCAAATGCCGGGGTCAGGCGGTGGGGGGGCTGCACGCCAGGCCCGAGTACAATGCCCCGATCGAGGGTGAGCTGCCGACCCTGGCGACCTTCCCCGAAGAGATCTGGCCGAGCCTGGCCGTGCGCGACGAGATCCAGTCCCGGCTGGTGGCCCAGTTCAGCACCGACTTTCTGCGCCGCCACTGGCTGATCGCATTCGAGAGCGCCGGAGAGCGTGCCGAGATCGAGCTGGCCTGGGATCGGGGGGAGATTGTCGGCGCTCTGGGACGCACCGGGATCGACGAGCTGGAGCTGGAGATCAAGTCCGGCGAGGGCGGCGCCCTGTTCGCCCTGGCGGCGAGGCTGGCGACGCTGGGCGGGCTCAGGTTGGGGGCCCAGTCCAAGGCGCAGCGCGGCTACCGGCTGGCGGGGCTCGGCAAGCCGCTGACCGTGCAGCCCTTGCCAGATGTCGGGGGCCGGACGCAGCAGGAGCGCATCGGCCTTGGCCTGCAACACTGGCAGCACCATGAGCAGCTCTGGCTTGAGAGTGGCGATGATGACGAGCGGCAACGGGCGCTGCACGCCCTGTTGGAAGGGGTGGCCCTGGTGGCCGAGGCCGCCGGCGCCCTGACTCCGGCTCCGTCCTGGTTGCCCGGGCTCCTGGTACAGCAGCGCCTGCTGGTGGCGGCGGGGGAGGCGGGGTCACTTCGCGCCCTGCTTCATGATGCCGGTATGGTGGGTCTGCAACTGGCCATCGCGGCCTGGCTGCATCAGGATGCCTGAGCCGGCAGCGGCAGACAAGACGGACAAAAAAGGTGAGCCTGGGCTCACCTTTTTTATGGCGTCCGATGGAGGCGATCAGTTCACCACGGCCACGTTGATGCTGCCATTGCCCTGGGTCATGCGAACCCGGGCGCCGGGTACGAAGGTGGGGCTGGCTTTTTGCACCACCACGATGGACTCGCCGTTCTCTTTCTTGATCTCGAGCTCGACGCCATCGACCTGGTTGAGCTTGTCACCGGCCGCCTTGCCGGCGGCGGCACCGGCGATGGCACCGCCGGCGGCGGCGATGTCGCTGCCGCGGCCACCGCCTATGGTGCTGCCGAGCAGGCCGCCGACCACGGCGCCGCCTATGGTGCCGATCACCGAGTTCTCATCGGCCTGGATCTTGACCGGGCGGGTGGAGACTATGGTGCCGTAGCTGACGGTCTGTACCTGCTTGGCGCGATCCTTGGTGTAGACATCGCCGGAGTAGACGTCGCTGTTGGCGCAGCCCGTGAGGGCTGTGGTGGCGGCCAGCAGGGTGACGAGAGCAATGCGTTTCAACATGATGGGCCTCCTGGGCAGGCATAGGTTTAATCGGGTGATGGATTCCACTTTACGCCAACCAGATTGCTCGTCAAACCTGCAAAATGTAACCATTTATGAGGGGGTATGGTGCACCATACCCCGAACGGGTCAGCCCAGGGTCTTCCCCAGCAGCAGGCGATCCTCGCCCGGGCCGAAGTAGCCCGCCTCCTCGGCCAGCAAGGAATAACCGAGCCGCAGGTAGAGGCGCTGGGCCGGATTGGCCGGATCCACGGTCAGCCTGATCCGGGCGACCAGCAGAGTCGCCAGCCCCTGCTCTACCCGCCGCATCATGCGTTCTGCCAGACCGAAGCCGCGCGCCTCGGGGCGCACCGCCAGGGAGAGCAGCCAGCCCTGCGACCGATCCTGACCGAGTCCCCCCAGGGCATAGCCCAGCAGCCTGCCTTCCCGCTCCGCCACGACCAGCAGGTCGGGCCACAAATCCATGGCCTGACGGAAGAAGAAGGGGGGATAGACATCCTCACCGAAGATGTCGGCGTCGAGCCGTCCTATGGCGTGCATGTCGGCGTGGGTGGCAATGCGCAAAACGGGGGGAGGCTGCATCCGGGCTCCTGGCATAAGGTCTCTGCCGCCGGGCGGCAGCACAAAAAAGGCACAGGGTAGAAGGGTGACCGGCTTGATGCAAGGGGTTGCCCCGGCCGACGGCGGGCAAAAAAACAGGGCCCGCAGGCCCTGTGTCATCAGAGGAGGCTGGTCGCCTGCTCCAGCCAGGCGAGATCCTCGCCGTCCAGCAGCGGGCTAAGACGACGATAGACCTCGGCATGGTATTCGTTGATCCAGCGGAATTCCGCCGGGCTCAGCAGGCTGCGATCGATGAGGCGGGTATCGAACGGTACATAGGTCAGCCGCTCGAAGCCGAGCATCGGCAGCTCGCCCCGCGCCTCCTGCTCTGTCACCACCACTAGGTTCTCGCAGCGGATGCCGAACCCGTTTTCCCGGTAGTAACCCGGCTCGTTGGAGAGCACCATGCCCGGTTGCAGCGCCACCAGGCTGCCCTTGGGGGCGATGCGCTGGGGGCCTTCGTGCACGCTCAGGAAGTGACCGACCCCGTGGCCGGTGCCGTGGTCATAGTTGTAGCCGGCCTGCCACAGGGGCATGCGGGCCAGCACGTCGAGCTGGATGCCGGCGGTGCCGCGGGGGAAGCGGGCCTGATCCAGCGCGATGTGACCCTGCAGCACCCGGGTGAACATGGCCTTGTGCTCATCGCTCACTTCACCCACCTTCACGGTACGGGTGATGTCGGTGGTGCCATCCAGATACTGGGCGCCGGAGTCCACCAGATAGATGCTGTCCTGGCCGAAGGCGCGCGGCACGCCGTTGGTGTGGCGGTAGTGGCACATGGCGGCGTTGGGGCCGAGCGCCGAGATGGTGTCGAAGCTCGGCTCGACGTAGTGCTCCTGCTCGTGGCGGAAGGCTTCCAGCCGGTCGGCCAGAGTGCCTTCATCCACCCCCTCGAAGGAGCCGCTGGCGACCAGCCGGTCCAGCCAGGCGAGGAAACGGGTGACGGCGACGCCGTCGCGCAGGTGGGCGGCGCGCATGCCGGCCAGCTCCACTTCGTTCTTGCACGCCTTGGGCAGCATGGTCGGGTCCTGACCGGCCACCAGGATGGCGCCCGCCTCTTCCATGACGAGCTGGGTCCAGGCGTTGGCGGTGTTGGGGTCGGCCAGCACCTTCTGCTGATCCTCGCCGATGCGTTGCAGCACGTCACCCAGCTTGTCGATGGGGTAGACGGAGACATCCTGGCCCACGTGCTGGCTGAAGGCGAAGCAGTCGATCTTGTCGGTGTCGACGAAGAAATCCATGCTGGTGTTGGCGTAGAGCACCGCAAAACCCAGCACGACCGGCAGCCGCTCCACGTCACGGCCGCGCAGGTTGAGCAGCCAGTTGATGGGCTCGGCCTGGGTCAGCAGCACCGCATCCAGTCCGCGCTTGCGCAGATCGCTGGCCAGCATCTCGCGCTTGGCCTGGCTGGACTGGCCCGCCAGCGCTTCGCTGTAGAGGATGACCGGGCTCTTGGCCGGGGTCGGGCGATCGACCCAGTGCAGATCGATGGGGTTCTCGTCCACCCGCACCAGCGCGATGCCGCGATCCGCCAACACGGCCCTGGCGTTCTGGTACCAGGCCAGGCTGTGCAGGCGGGGGTCGAAACCGACCCGGGCGCCGGCAGGCAGCTGCTCCGCCAGCCACTGCACGTGGGGATCTTCCACCAGATGGAGAAATTCGAACAGCTCGGCCGGCGCCTGCATGCGTGCCTGCACCGTATAACGACCGTCGATGAACAGGGCCGCCCGCTGCGCCATGATGATGGCGAGACCGGCGGAGCCGTTGAAACCCGTGATCCAGTCCAGCCGCTCGGCATGGGCGGGAATGTACTCCCCCAGGTGCTCGTCGTCGTGGGGAACGATGAAGGCGTCCAGTTCCAACGTGGCCAGTGTGGCCCTGACCTGGGCGACGCGGGTTTCAATAATCTCGAAATGATTCATGTCGTTATTGCCAGATTGTGGTGATGTGAGTGTTCATGGATGGTGGCTGCCTGCCAGGATCTGTCTGATCGACTGGCCTGCCGCCTCGATGTGTTGCTTTAGCAGCACCACTGCCTCGTGCTTGCGGCGGGTGCGGCACAGCTCCAGCAGCCGGGCGTGCTCACGCTCGGCCTTGTCCACACCGCCCTGGGCGAACAGCAGTTCGAAGCGCACATAGCGGTCGCAGCTCAGATTGATCTGGGCGATCAGCTCCAGTGCCTGGGGGCGATTGGCAGCCTGATAGAGGGTGGCGTGAAAGCGGTGATTCAACTCGGCCCAGTGCTCGATCTGGGTGCCGGACTCCAGCGCCAGATCGAACTGGGCGAGGATGGCCTCCGCCTCGGCGAAGGTGGCTTCCGTCATCTTGTCGACGGCGTGGAACAGGGTATCGGCTTCCAGCAGCGCCCGCAAATAAAAGAGCTCCTCGATGGCCGAGGCGTCCAGCATGGTGACCACGGCACCGCGATGGGCCTCGAACTTCACCAGCCCCTGGGCCTCCAGCTGCATCAGGGCTTCCCGCACCGGGATCCGGCTCACCGCCAGCTCCTTGGCGAGGGCGTCCTGACGCAGGGGGGCGCCAGCGGGAAATTCCCCACGCAATATCCGGCCGCGCAGGTTCTCCATCACCATCTGGGTGCGGGTCTTGTAGGGTGGGGTCATGATCGGGTCACAGGGGAATCGTTACAAAATTGTATATTGTATAAAGTTTGGCTGAATCTAACGCGCAAGGGGCCACAAGGCAAGGCTTGGCGGGAGTCATACGTCGCGCATCGTCCAAAAAAATACCGGTCAGCAGGGCTGACCGGTACGGGATGGGGGCTGGCGATCCGCCCGTTTTACAGCTGCGGGCCCGCCGCTACCAGGCGTTTGCCCTCTTCATTGTCGGTGAAGCGCTCGAAGTTCTTGATAAAGCGCTGGGCCAAGTCCACGGCTTTTGCGTCCCACTGGGTAGGATCGGCATAGGTGTCGCGCGGGTCGAGGATGCCCGGGTTCACGTCGTGCAGCTCGGTCGGCACTTCCAGATTGAAGATCGGCAGCACCTTGGTCGGCGCCTGCTCGATGGAACCATCCAGGATGGCGTCGATGATGGCGCGAGTGTCCTTGATGGAGATCCGCTTGCCGGTGCCGTTCCAGCCGGTGTTCACCAGATAGGCCTCTGCCCCTGCCGCTTCCATCCGTTTCACCAGCTCCTGGCCGTACTTGGTCGGGTGCAGGCTGAGGAAGGCCGCGCCGAAGCAGGAGGAGAAGGTCGGGGTCGGCTCTGTGATGCCGCGCTCGGTGCCGGCCAGCTTGGCGGTGAAGCCGGACAGGAAGTGGTACTTGGTCTGCTCCTTGGTCAGCTTGGCGACCGGGGGCAGCACACCGAAGGCGTCGGCAGTCAGGAAGATCACCTTGGTGGCGTGACCCGCCTTGGAGACCGGTTTGACGATGTTGTCGATGTGGTAGATGGGGTAGGAGACCCGGGTGTTCTCGGTGCGGGAACCATCGTCGAAGTCGATGGTGCCATCGGCCGCCACGGTCACGTTCTCCAACAGCGCATCGCGACGGATGGCGTGGTAGATGTCCGGTTCCGCCTCTTCGGAGAGCTTGATGGTCTTGGCGTAGCAGCCCCCTTCGAAGTTGAACACGCCGTGGTCGTCCCAGCCGTGCTCGTCATCGCCGATCAGCTGACGCTTGGGATCGGTGGAGAGGGTGGTCTTGCCGGTGCCGGAGAGGCCGAAGAAGATGGCGACGTCGCCGTCCTTGCCCACGTTGGCGGAGCAGTGCATGGAGGCAATGCCGCGCAGGGGCAGGAAGTAGTTCATCATGGAGAACATGCCCTTCTTCATCTCGCCACCGTACCAGGTGCCACCGATGAGCTGCATCTTCTCGGTCATGTTGAAGGCGACGAAGTTCTCGGAGTTGAGACCCTGCTCCTTCCAGTTCGGGTTGGTGCACTTGGCACCGTTCATCACCACGAAGTCAGGTTCGAACGTTTTCAGCTCGGCTTCGCTCGGGCGGATGAACATGTTCTTCACGAAGTGCGCCTGCCAGGCCACCTCGGTGATGATGCGCACGGCCAGGCGGGTATCCGGGTTGGCGCCGCAGAAGCCGTCCACCACGAACAGGCGCTTGCCGGAGAGCTGCTTGGTCACCAGGGATTTCAGATGTGACCACACTTCCGGGGTGATCGCCTTGTTATCGTTCTTGCCCTGGTCAGACCACCACACGGTATCCTGGGTGGTGCCGTCCTTGACGATATATTTATCTTTCGGGGAGCGACCGGTGAAGATGCCGGTGTTGACGTTGACCGCGCCGAGCTCGGTGACGACGCCACGTTCGAATCCTTCCAGATCAGGGCGAGTCTCTTCTGCGAAAAGCTGCTCATAGGAGGGGTTGCGAACGATTTCCTGGCTGTTTTTGATACCGTATTGGTCCAGCTTCAGTTGTTGGGCCAGGGTGGGTTCTACCACGATAGTCATTATGTTCTCCTGGGTTCAGAGGTGTGTAGGGTTCTATCTGACGTCCATGCTACCACCTAGGTGGTAGTTTTTAGCGATCGCCATCAAACTTTATAAAATAGGGTATTTTTTTGTTATTTAAGTTAAAGGCGGGTTTTGCCCGCCTTTATTTAGTGTAACTGGTTTGCATCATTACCGGGAGCCCTGCTGAACAGGGTTTCGATGTCTATCCCATCAAATTCGTAGTGGGCGCCGCAGTAGTCGCAGTGCATGTCGATCTTGCCGAGCTCCTGCACCATGGCCACCGCCTCCTCCTTCTCTATCTGCAGCAGGGCTCCTTCACAGCGGGCGCGGGAGCAGGTGCAGCGGAACTCGATGGCCTGGGGATCGAACACCCGCACCTTGTCCTGGTGGTAGAGGCGGTAGAGGATCTCTTCCGCTTCCAGACCGAACAGCTCCTCGTCCTTGATGGTGCTGGTGAGCTGCTCCAGATGTTCGAAGTCGGCGCTGTGATCCTCGCTCTGGGCGGGCAGCTCCTGCAGCAGGATGCCGGCGGCGCGGGGCTCGCCCTGATGGTGGCCGGTTCTGATCCAGAGCTTGGTGGCGAGCTGTTCGGACTGGGCGAAGTACTGCTCCAGGCAGGCCGCCAGGGTATCGGCCTCCAGGGCGATGATGCCCTGATAGCGCTCACCCTGTTCCGGGGTGATGGTGATCACCAGTTGACCCTGGCCGATCAGGCTCTGCAGCTTGCCGTCCGTCGGCAGTTCCCCTTCGTAGCGGGCCACGCCACGCAACTGCTGGTTGTGATCGCCATTGATCACCGCCAGACGCACCGGGCCGTCCCCCTGCAACTGCACCGTGATGGAGCCCTCGAATTTGAGGGTGGCGGTCAGCAGGCTGGTGGCGACCAGCAGCTCGCCCAGCAGTTGCTGTACCTGTACCGGGTAGTTCTGGGCATCGATGATGTGACGATAGGTACGATCCAGCTGGACCAGCTCCCCCCGCACTTCGTACTCTTCGAACAGATAGCGATACAGGAGATCTTGGTTACTCATCATGTTGTCCTAGGATGTTCTTGGGGAAAATAAATACATTGTTAAACAGGTGGTTAGGAACTAATTCCCCCACCTGTCGTCATAAAGGGGCCACACAGGCAGATTAGGATTGCTTGACCTTGATCAGCTGGCGCCGCTCCTGCTTGTCGGGGCGGCGTTCCGGGCTCGGGGCAAACTGGCTGTTGAAGCGCCTGGCCTCGCTGTTCTCGGCCCGTTTCTTCAGGCTCTCGGCGGTCTCTTCATAGAGCTGCTGCGCCAGGGGGGCGGACTTGCGCTGCTCGCTCACCTGCAGCACCCGTACCTCCCGTTCGTCCTGGCCCTGCCAGAAACGGACGAGGGCGCCGACCTCGACGGTCTTGCCCGGTTTGCTGCGCTGGCCGTTGTAGTGGACCTTGCCGCCGTCGATCTGATCCCGTGCCAGACTGCGGGTCTTGTAGAAGCGGGCGGCCCACAGCCACTTGTCGAGCCGTACCTGAGTGCTGTTTTCTGCTAGATTTGGCATGAATCGGCTCCGTGTGGCTGAAAAGGGCGCCTGATTATACCAGAGGCAAGGGGGGGGATAGAAACAGGGAGAACGGCGGTGTGACGGGATCTGGATTTTCACCCCCTCATCCCATCCGGTCGGTTGTCTCTGGGTCCATTGCCGTACACAATAGCCAACCGACTTGGATGCCAGACAATTTTGATAAAGATGACGCTACCGTTCAGGGATGACTTGCTGAGCCCCCTTCTGGCTCGCTGCAAGGCCGTACCACTCTCCCGTTTCAGCCAGCCCCTGTTCTGGCTGCTGCTCTTGTTGCTGGCGCAGCAGTGCGCCGTGCTCACCTGGCGCCTGTTCGAACTGGCCCAGCCATCCCGCAGCGTCCCCTGGCAGCCATCGGTCACCTCGGCCCAGGGCAGTGGCGGCAATCGCCTGGATATCGCCAATGTCAGCCGCCTCTCGTTGTTTGGCAAGGCGCAGCAGCCCAAGGGCGGCAAGGTGGCAGATGCCGTCGCAGCCGATGCCCCCAAGACCCAGCTCAACGCCCAGCTCAACGGGGTGCTGGCGAGCTCCGATCCGGCCAAGTCCATCGCCATCATCGCCCACAACGGATTGCAGAACTCCTATGGCATAGGTGACTACATCGACGGCACCCAGGCCAAGATCCGCCAGGTGTTCGCCGACCGGGTCATCATCGCCCGGGAGGGGCGCGACGAGACCCTGATGCTGGACGGGGAAGAGTATGGCAAGCCGCTGCCCAGGCAGGGCACCCAGGACGACAAGCTCTCCTCGGTGCGCAGCGAGTTGCTGAGCAATCCAGGCAAGATCACCGATTACCTCAATATTTCCCCGGTCCGGGTGGATGGCCGCATGGTCGGCTATCGTCTCAATCCAGGCCGCAATCCGGAAGTGTTCAATCAGCTCGGTCTGGTCGCCAACGATCTGGCGGTCAGCATCAATGGCCTGGATCTCCGTGACAACGCACAGGCCATGCAGGCGATGCAGCAGGTGGCGGGTGCCACGGAAATGACCGTCACCGTCGAGCGGCAAGGACAGCTCTACGACGTGTATGTCGGCTTGTCAGAATAATGAATCGGAGTAGCACCAAGAATGACAAATAAAGGGAAGCACTGGCGTCTCGCCACTGTGGCGGCAGCCTTGATGATGGCCGGTTCTGCCTGGGCCACCGAATATTCCGCCAGCTTCAAGAACGCCGACATCGAAGAGTTCATCAACACGGTCGGCAAGAACCTGAACAAGACCATCATCATCGAGCCCTCGGTGCGCGGCAAGATCAATGTGCGCAGTTACGATCTGCTCAACGAGGATCAGTACTACCAGTTCTTCCTGAGCGTGCTCGACGTCTACGGCTTCGCCGTGGTGCCCATGAACAACGGGGTCCTCAAGGTGGTGCGCTCCAAGGATGCCAAGACCTCGGCCATTCCCGTGGTGGATGACAGCAATCCCGGTGTGGGCGACGAGATGGTGACCCGGGTGGTGCCGGTGCGCAACGTGTCGGTGCGCGAGCTGGCCCCCCTGCTGCGCCAGCTCAACGACAACGCCGGCGGCGGCAACGTGGTCCATTACGAACCCTCCAACGTGCTGCTCATCACCGGCCGGGCGGCCGTGGTGAATCGCCTGGTGGAGGTGGTGCGCCGGGTGGACAAGGCCGGTGACCAGGACATGGACGTCATCAAGCTCAAGTACGCCTCCGCCGGCGAGATGGTGCGGCTGGTGACCAATCTGAACAAGGACGGCAGCAATCAGGGGGCCAACGCCTCCCTGCTGCTCTCCCCCAAGGTGGTGGCCGACGAGCGCACCAACTCCGTGGTGATCAGCGGCGAGCCCAAGGCTCGGGCCCGCATCATCCAGATGGTGCGTCAGCTCGACCGGGATCTGCAGAGCCAGGGCAACACCCGGGTCTTCTATCTGAAATATGGCAAGGCCAAGGATCTGGTGGACGTGCTCAAGGGCGTCAGCTCCAGCATCGCGGCGGACAAGAAGGGGGGGGCGGCGGCCACGGCCGCCGGCGGCGCCAGCATTGGGGGCGGCCAGCTCGCCATCTCCGCGGACGAGACCACCAACGCCCTGGTCATCACCGCCCAGCCGGACGTCATGGCCGAGCTGGAGCAGGTGATCGCCAAGCTCGACATCCGCCGTGCCCAGGTGCTGGTGGAGGCCATCATCGTCGAGATCCAGGACGGTGACGGCCTCAACCTCGGGGTGCAATGGGCCAACGCCAACGGCGGCGGCACCCAGTTCACCAATACCGGCCTGCCCATCGGCCCCGCCATCATCGCGGGCAAGGATTACGACGACAACGGCAACACCGACGGGCTCGAAAACCTGCTCAGTGATTTCAGCGGCATGGCGGCGGGCTTCTACAAGGGGGATTGGGCCGCCCTGGTGACGGCGCTCTCCACCAACACCAAGAACGACATCCTCTCGACCCCGAGTATCGTCACCATGGACAACAAGGAAGCCTCCTTCAACGTCGGCCAGGAAGTGCCGGTGCAGAGCGGCTCCCAGAGCTCCACCACCAGCGATCAGGTGTTCAACACCATAGAGCGCAAGACGGTGGGCACCAAGCTGGTGGTGACGCCCCAGATCAACGAGGGGGACTCGGTACTGCTCAACATCGAGCAGGAGGTCTCCAGCGTGGCCCAGACCCAGGCGACCGGGACCGCCAACCTGGGCCCCACCTTCGATACCCGCACCGTGAAGAACGCCGTGCTGGTCAAGAGCGGCGAGACAGTGGTGCTGGGCGGCCTGATGGACGAACAGACCAAGGAGCAGGTCTCCAAGGTGCCGCTGCTCGGCGACATCCCCGTGCTGGGCTACCTGTTCCGCTCCACCTCCAATACCACGGCCAAGCGCAACCTCATGGTCTTCATCCGGCCGACCATCTTGCGTGACGCCAACGTCTACACCGGGGTCTCCAGCAACAAGTACACCCTGTTCCGCGCCGAGCAGCTGAACCTGGCCGCCCAGGAGGGCTATGCCACCTCGCCGACCCGCCAGGTGTTGCCCGCCTACGGCCAGGACGTGATGCTCTCCCCCGAGGTGCAGAAGCAGATCGAATTGATGAAGGCGCAGCAGCAGTCGACCACTGTGGTGAGACCCATGGTGCAGCAGCCCCAGAGCCAACCCTTCGTGCAGAGCAAGCCCTGATGGCCGCCTATCAGCTCGATGGCAGCGAGCTGCCGGCCTCCTTGCCGGAACTGCCGTTCGCCTTCGCCCGCAACTTCGGGGTCATCCTGACCGAGCGCCAGGGGACCCCAGTGCTGCTCTGTCGCCAGGGCGTGACCCCGCAGACCCTGCTGGAGGTGCGGCGGGTGGCGGGTTGCGCCTTCCAGGTGGAACAGCTTGGCAGCGACGAGTTCGAGACGCTCCTGATGGCCCACTACCAGCGCGACTCCTCCGAGGCGCGCCAGCTGATGGAGGATCTCGGCAACGAGATGGACTTCTTCGCCCTGGCCGAGGAGCTGCCCCAGAGCGAAGATCTGCTGGACGCCGATGACGACGCCCCCATCATCCGCCTCATCAACGCCATGCTGAGCGAGGCGATCAAGGAGGAGGCGTCCGACATCCACATCGAGACCTTCGAGCGGGCCCTGGTCATTCGCTTTCGCATCGACGGCGTGTTGCGGGAGATACTGCGGCCCCATCGCAAGCTCGCCTCCTTGCTGGTATCGCGCATCAAGGTGATGTCGCGGATGGACATCGCCGAGAAGCGGGTGCCCCAGGATGGCCGCATCTCCTTGCGCATCGGCGGCCGCGCCGTGGACGTGCGGGTCTCCACCATGCCCTCCAGCTACGGCGAGCGGGTGGTGCTGCGACTGCTGGACAAGAACAACGTGCGCCTCGAGCTCAAGCAGCTCGGCATGACGCTCGCCAACCGCAACATCATCAGCGATCTCATTCGCAAGCCCCACGGCATCATACTGGTGACGGGGCCGACCGGTTCGGGCAAGTCCACCACCCTCTATGCGGCCCTGTCCGAGATCAACTCCCGTGATCGCAACATCCTCACGGTGGAAGACCCCATCGAGTATGACCTCGAAGGGGTGGGCCAGACCCAGGTCAACAGCAAGGTGGACATGACCTTCGCCCGCGGCCTGCGCGCCATCCTGCGTCAGGATCCGGACGTGGTGATGGTGGGGGAGATCCGCGACCTCGAGACCGCCCAGATCGCGGTGCAGGCGTCGCTGACCGGTCACCTGGTGATGTCGACCCTGCACACCAACACCGCCATCGGCGCCATCACCCGGATGAGGGACATGGGGATAGAGCCCTTCCTGCTCTCCTCGTCCCTGCTGGCGGTATTGGCCCAGCGGCTGGTGCGCACCCTCTGCCTGGATTGCCGCACCGCGCACCCGATCACCGAGCAGGAGCGCCTCGCCATGGGGCTGGATCTTCCACCGGATCAGCAGATCTGGCGCCCGGTGGGCTGCGAGCAGTGCAACCACACCGGCTATCGCGGCCGGACCGGCATCCACGAGCTGGTGGTGGTGGACGAAGCGGTGCGCGAGGCGATTCACGGTGCCAGCGGCGAGCTCGCCATCGAGCGGCTGATCCGGGCCCATACCCCCAGCATCCGCCGCGACGGCATCGACAAGGTCCTGCAGGGCCAGACCAGCCTCGAAGAGGTGCTGCGCGTGACCCGGGAAGACTGAGATGGCGGCGTTCGAATACAAGGCCCTCGACCCCAGGGGCAGGCAGAAATCCGGGGTGATGGAGGGGGACTCCGCCCGCCAGGTGCGCCAGCTGCTGCGCGAACAGGGCTTGACGCCTCTCGAGGTGAACGAGACCACAGAAAAGGCGAAGCGCGAGGCGAACCGCTTCGTGCTGTTGCGCCGCGGCGCCAGCACCGCCGAGCTGGCCCTCATCACCCGCCAGCTGGCGACCCTGGTGGGGGCCGGGCTCACCATAGAGGAGGCGCTCAAGGCCGTCGCCGAGCAGTGCGAGAAGGCCCACCTGCGCAGCCTGGTGGCCACGGTGCGCAGCAAGGTGGTGGAGGGCTATTCCCTTGCCGATTCGCTCGGGGCCTTCCCTCACGTGTTCGACCAGCTGTTCCGCTCCATGGTGGCGGCCGGCGAGAAGTCCGGTCACCTGGAGAAGGTGCTGAACCGGCTCGCCGACTACACGGAGCAGCGCCAGCACATGCGCACCAAGCTGCTGCAGGCGATGATCTATCCCATAGTCCTCACCCTGGTGGCGATCGGCGTCATCTCCATACTGCTCACCGCCGTGGTACCCAAGGTGGTGGCCCAGTTCGAGCACATGGGCCAGCAACTGCCGGGCACCACCCGCTTCCTCATCGGCACCAGCGAGCTGCTGCAGCACTACGGCCTCTGGTTCCTGCTGCTGCTCGGCCTCGCTGCTCTGGTCTGGCGCTGGTGGCTGACCGACGACAAGCGTCGCCGTCACTGGCATCAGGTCATCCTGCGCCTGCCGGTGATAGGCCGGGTCAGCCGGGGGCTCAACACAGCCCGCTTCGCCCGCACCCTGAGCATCCTCAACGCCAGTGCCGTGCCCCTGCTGGAAGGGATGAAGATCTCGGGGGAGGTGCTCTCCAACGACTACGCCCGCATGCGTATCGGTGAGGCCACCGAGCGGGTGCGGGAGGGGACCAGCCTGCGCAAGGCGCTGGATGAAACCAGAATTTTTCCGCCCATGATGCTGCACATGATCGCCTCAGGCGAGCAGAGCGGCGAGCTCGACAGCATGCTGGAGCGGGCGGCGGACAACCAGGACAGGGAGTTCGAGACCCAGGTGAACATAGCACTCGGGGTGTTCGAACCCATGCTGGTGGTCTCCATGGCCGGGGTGGTGCTCTTTATCGTGATGTCGATACTGCAGCCGATCCTGGAGCTCAACAACATGGTGAATTTATGAGGCTTAGGCGTTCGAGGGCCGGCTGGCCGTCGAACCCATGGATCACTTTCTGATGGCCCGCGCCATCTCATTCGTTAGGGAGTAAGTAGTAATGCACAGTCGTCATCGCGGTTTTACCCTGCTGGAAGTCATGGTGGTCATCGTGATCCTCGGGATCCTGGCCAGCCTGGTGGTCCCCAACCTGATGGGCAACAAGGAGAAGGCGGATCAGCAGAAAGCCGTCTCCGACATAGTGGCGCTGGAAAACGCCCTGGACATGTACAAGCTGGACAACAACCGCTACCCGACCACGGAGCAGGGTCTGGATGCCCTGGTCAACAAGCCGACCGCATCTCCCGAGCCGCGCAGCTACCGGGACGGGGGCTACATCAAGCGCCTGCCGCAGGACCCCTGGGGCAACCAGTACCAGCTGCTGAGCCCGGGCCAGTTCGGCAAGATCGACATCTTCAGCATGGGGATGGACGGGGAAGCCGGGACCGATGACGACATCGGCAACTGGAACCTGAAGGATTTCCAATAAGTGATCCCGCCGCGTCGCGCTCACCCCGTCACCCCGGAGCTGCCTGAATGAAGGTGGCCTCCTCTGCCCGTCGCCAGTCCGGCTTCACCCTGCTGGAGGTGTTGCTGGTCGCCATGTTGATGGGACGGCTCGAGGCTACCGCCATGCAGTTGGGGCTGGCGCCATGAAGCATAGTCGCCATGCCGGTTTTACCCTGCTGGAAGTTCTGCTGGTGGCCATGCTGATGGGGCTGGTGGCCACTGCCGTCACCCTCAGCATGGGGGGCGCCAGGGGGGATCGGGAACTGGACAAGCAGGCGCGCCGCTTCATGGCGACCCTGCAGCAGGCGCAGGAGTATTCGGTGATGGATGGCCGGCTGCTGGGGCTGAGGGTCGAGGAGAACGGCTGGCAGTTCATGTCCCGCGCGGCCAAGGATCGCAAGTGGCAGGCGCTGACTGGGGACAAGCTGCTGGGGCCGGTGCAGCTGCCGGAGGGGATGACCCTGGCGGTGGAGCTGGAAGGCTTCAACTGGCGTACCGAGTCGGACGAGCGCCAGGAACAGGGCCGTGCCGAAGAGGAGCGCACGCCCCAGATCTTCGTCTTCCCGGGGGGGGAGCTCACCCCCTTCGTGCTGACCCTGAGCCAGCAGGACGAGGACCTGGAGTACCTGCGCACCGTCAGGGGGGACGAGTTCGGTCGCCTCTCCCTGTTGCAGGATGAAGAGGAAGAAGAGTGAGGGGCACCAGGCACACAGGCGGCGTTCGGGTTTGCCGCACCTCTCTGGCGGGTGGCCCCGGCAGGGGGCGCGGCATGACGCTGCTGGAGGTCATGGTGGCCCTGGCGGTGTTCGCCATCGCCGGGCTGGCGGTGATGAAGACCGCCAGCGAGCACCTCTCCGGCCTCAATTATCTGGAGCAGAAGACCCTGGCGACCTGGGTGGTGGAGAATCAGCTGGTGCAGCAGAGGCTCGAGGGCAAGTGGCCGGGAGACAGCTGGGTGGAAGGGGACGAGGAGATGGCCGGACAGACCTGGTACTGGCGCTATCGCGGTGTCGCCACGGCGGACAGCAACTTCAGGGCGCTGGACATGGAGGTGCGCACCGCGCCCAAGGCAGAGAGCCCGGTGGCCATGATCCGGACCTATCTCAGCCGATGAACATTCATCAACGTGTCTCCATGATCCGGAGCCGGTGTCAGCCGATGAGCCAGAGCAACACCCGCCCATCGTGCCACAGTGGCTTTACCCTGCTGGAGATGCTGGTGGCCATCGCCATCTTCGCCACTCTGAGCCTGGGGGCCTATCAGGTGCTGCAAGGGGTGCTGACCAGCGACGAGGTGGCCAAGCGCAAGGAGGCCCGCCTCTCCGAATTGCAACTCGCCTTCAGCCTGCTGGAGCGGGACGTCACCCAGATGGTGCCGCGCAGCGGTCGCATCGACGGCGAGAACAACAAGGTACTGCTGGCGGCGTCGCGCTTCGGCCAGCAGAGCGACGACTGGGGCATGGCCTTCACTCGTGGTGGCTGGCTCAATCCGGATGGCATGCTGCCGCGTTCCGGACTGCAACGGGTGGGCTGGCGGCTCAAGGGGCAGACCCTGGAGCGGCTGAGCTACCTCTATCCGGATCCGGCCATCGGCACCGAGCCGCGCATCCAGCCCGTGCTGACCGGGGTGACGGCGCTGCGGCTCTACTTCTACGACAGGGGGCAGTGGAAGGAGGAGTGGACCCAGCGCGACCTGCTGCCCTACGGGCTGGCGGTGGAGCTGGAGCTGGAGGATTACGGCATCATACGTCGCCAGTTCCTGATAGGGGCCGGTGGCCAGAGGGCCGAGAATGGCGGTTAGACCAATGACAAGCCCCGCCAGGCAGGGGGGCATGGCTCTGCTGGTGGTGCTGCTCATCCTCTCGGTGATGGTGATCGTCGCCAGCAACATGAGCGGCAGGTTGCAGCTGGAATTGCGGCGTACCGCCAACCTCACCCTGGGCAAGCAGGCCTGGTGGTATGCCATGTCGGCGGAGGCGCTGGTGATCAAGGCGCTGAACCAGGACTACAAGGATGATCCGGACCGGGTGAGCCTGGGACAGCACTGGGCGCGGGAAGACGGGGTCTTCCCGGTGGAGGATGGCACCCTGTCCGGCCGGGTGCGGGATCTGCAATCCTGCTTCAACCTCAACAGCCTGAGCGTGCCCCTCAGGGAGGGGGAGAACGGCGACGATCTCGAGTCCCAGCCCTACCAGTTCAAGGCGTTCCGCGCCCTGCTGGCCCAGCTCGAGGTGGACGAGTACGAGGCGGTGCAGTTGACGGACGCCATCCGGGACTGGACCGACAAGGATACCCAGCTGGTCTCCAGCAACGGGGCCGAGGATGCCTACTACGAGGGGCTCAATCCCCCCTATCTGGTGGCGAACCAGCGGATGCTGGGCACGGACGAATTGCGGGCCGTGCGCGGGGTGAGCGGTGCGCTCTACGCGAGGCTCGCCCCCTATGTGTGCGCCCTGCCCAACGACAAGCTGGTGGTGAACATCAACACCATCAAGCCGGAGCAGGCGGCCCTGCTGGTGGGGCTCTACCAGGGCAGGATATCCCTCGACGATGCCAGACAGGTGCTGACCAACAGGCCCAGGAAGGGGTGGAAGAACAAGCAGGAGATGACGGAGCAGTTCCAGGTCCAGCCGGGTGCCATCACCGGGCTCGACGGGGCCCTGGACATCAAGAGCAGCTTCTTCGAGGCCCATCTGCTGGCGGAGGTGGGGGAGACCCGGGCCAGGCTCGAGACCGTCTTCCAGCGTGGCAAGGACAACAAGCTGGTGATGCTGCGCCGCCTGAGCGGTGGCGCCGAATGACAGGGAGAGGACGGGACAGACCCGTCCGTCCCGCCCCTTATCCAGATTGCAGCCCAAGGCTGCGACCCCGCCCGGCGACCTTATGCCGGCGGGCATGGCAGGAGAATGATTTGTGAGCGAGAGTCTGGTCATCCGTCTGGGGACCCATGCACAGCAGCCGGTGCACTGGCTGGTGTGGTCGTCGCAGGAGCAGGAGATCATCGCCTCCGGCACCCTGGCCTCGGCCCATGCCCTCGGCGAGCTGCAGGAGCGTGCCGGCGGTCGCCCCGTGGTGACCCTGGTGCCCGGCAGCGATCTTATCTTCCGGCGGGTCAGCCTGCCGGGCAAATACAGCCGCCAGAGTGCGGCGGCCCTGCCCTATCTGCTGGAGGAGCAGATCGCCTCCGACGTGGACGAGCTGCACCTGGTGGTGCTGGGCCATCAGGGTCAGGACGTGGATCTGATGGCGGTAGACAGGGCGAAGATGCAGACCTGGCTCGACTGGTTGCAGCAGGCGGGGCTCAAGACCCTGCAGCTGCTGCCGGACGTGTTGGCGCTGCCGCTGGCCGACGATGGCTGGTCCGCCCTGCAACTGGGTGAGGAGTGGCTGGTTCGCCAGGGGCCCCGTCAGGGCATAGTGGCGGAGGAGTCCCTGCTGGCCATGCTGCTGGCGGCCCAACCCGAGCCCGTCACCCTCCACAGCCATACCCCCATCCCCGCCATGGCGGCCGGCAACTGGCAGGCGGCCGATCCCGAACTGCCCATGCTGCTGCTGGCGAAAGGGGCGCTCGCCTGTCAGGCCAACCTGCTGCAGGGGGCCTATCGTCCCCAGACCGAATACGCCCGCTACTGGTTGCAGTGGCGCAAGGTGGCCCTGCTGGCGGGGGGGCTGCTGCTGGTGGCCCTGGCCCAGCGCGGCGTGCACCTCTATCAGCTGGCGGAGCAGGACAAGGCCCTCAAGGCGGAGATCCGGCAGGTCTACACCCGGATCTTCCCGGGGGAGAGCCGCATCGTCAACGTGCGCAGCCAGATGACCCAGCACCTCAAGTCCCTGGGGCAGGCTCCCCAGGACGGCGCCCTGTTGCTCTTGACCGAGCTGGCCCCGGTGTTTGCCGAGGTGCCCGGCCTCAAGCCCGAGGTGTTGAGGTTCGACGCGGCCCGGGGCGAGCTGAGGCTGCAGGTGACGGCCCCCGGTTTCACCGAGATCGAGCGTTTCCGCGAGCTGGCGGGCAAGCGCTTCGAGGTGCAGCAGGGTGAGGTGCGAAGCCAGGAAGGCAAGGTCGAAGGGGCGCTGGTGCTCAAGGGGAGATCGTCATGATGGACAAACTGCAAGGCTGGTGGCGCGGCATCAGCGCCCGCGAGCAGCGGCTGGTGGCGGTGGGGGGCAGCGTGCTGCTCATCGGCCTCTTCTATTGGGCCATTTGGCAGCCCGTGGCCAGCCGCATCGCCGAGCGAGAGCGGCAGGTGGTGAACCAGCAGCAGACCCTGGCCTGGCTCAAGGAGAAAGGACAGGAGGTGCTGGCGATGCAGGGTGGCCAGGGCCGCCAGATCGATACCAGCGGCACTCTGGACGGGGTGGTGAACCGCACCGCCTTCAACCAGAAGATCAAGATTGCCCGGCTGCAGCCCCAGGGGCAGGAGCTGCAGGTGTGGATAGACACTGTGCCGTTCGACGATCTGCTGATCTGGCTCGCGACCCTCTCCGATCAGTACGGCGTCCAGGTGCAGATCATCGAGGTGGCCCGCGAGGGGCTGGCGCCCGGGCTGGTCAAGGTCAGACGTTTGCAGTTGAGTCGTTCCCAATGAAGCGAAAAATAGTGATCGCCAGCCTTTTCCTGCTGGCCTATCTCGGTTTCCTGCTGGCCCAGTTGCCCGCATCCCTGGTGGTGCGCCACCTGCCACTCCCCCCTAACCTGGTGCGGCTGGAGGGGGTGAGCGGCACCCTCTGGAGCGGTCAGGTCGCCCGTCTGCAATACGCCAGCGAGTCGCTGACCCAGGTGCGCTGGGAGCTGAACGGCTGGTCCCTGCTGCGCCTGGCGCCCGAGGTCTCGGTCCGCTTTGGCGAGCGTGGCGGCCTCAATGGTCAGGGGGTGGTCGGCTGGAGCGGCACCGCCTTCGGCCGCGACATCACCCTGAACGCGCCGGCCTCCTGGGTGTTGGGGCGGGTGCCGATGAGGCCGCCCTTCCCCCTGACGGCGGGGGGCCAGCTGCAGCTCAAGATCGATCAGTTTGCCCAGGGTAATCCCTGGTGCGACAACCTCTACGGCGACCTCCACTGGTATGAGGCGCAGGCGGACACTCCGGCGGGCAAGCTGGCGCTGGGGGATCCCGAGATCAAGCTGACCTGCCTCGACTCCCGGCTGGTGGCCGAGATCAAGCAGGGCTCGGAGGCGGTGCAGGTGCTGGGCAAGCTGGAGCTGCAGGCCAATCGCCAGTACCTGTTCCAGGGCACCCTCAAACCCGGGCCAGAGCTGCCGGACCAGATGAAGCAGGGACTCCCCTTCCTCGGCCAGCCCGATGGTCAGGGGCGTTTCCCGCTGCGCTATCAGGGTCGCATCTGACGGCTGTGACGGTTGTTTTGGCACTATGAACACCACCCCGCCCTGGCGGGGTGGTGTCGTTATGGGGCCGTGCCGCTCGGCACCGTGATCAGGTGGTTGAGAAAGAAGTGGAACAGTTCGGCCCGGGAGCGCAGGTGCAGCTTGGCGTAGAGGTGCTTGCGGTGATTCTTCACCGTGCCGCTGCCAATGCCGAGCTCGGCGGCAATGGCATCGGTGTCCAGCCCCTGCAGCAGCAGGCCCGCCACCTGGTGCTCCCGCCGGGTGAGGCTCTCGCTCCCCAGACTGGCGATGGCCTGCGCCACCGTCTCCTTGAGGTCGACGCCACCCGGTAGGGACGGGCTCAGCGCCAGCCGCGGCGTCTCCTCTCGCCAATGCTGGCGGCACAGGGAGTGCACCAGCGGAAACAACGCCTCCAGCCGGGCCAGCTCGTCCCGGCCGAGGGAGCTGCGCTTGTCGAGCCGCCCCAGAAACAGCATCAGGGTCAAGCCGGCGCGCACCGGCAGGATCAGCCCCACCTCCTCCTGCCAGCCGGTGGCCTGGTAGAAGTGGTGGCGATACTCGGGGTCCAGCCGCCCCCGCGACACTTGTGCCAGGGTCCAGACCCCGGCACCCAGCCCCTGCTCCAGCGCCTGCATAAAGGGATCCTGGCTGAAGTGGCGGGTGAGGTAGCGGTCGAACAGCAGGGCCCGCTGGTGGTGCAGGTTGTCGTAGAGGTAGACGGGGCGCAGCCCCACCCCGAGCAGCAGGGCGCAGTCGAATGCCACCTGCTGCTGGATGAGGTGCACCAGGGCCGCCGGGAAGCCGCTGCCGTGCAGGGCATCGACGGCGGCGGTCAGGCTCAGGGTATCCGTGGCAGGAGACGGGGGCATGGCGATGGGCTCCGGGTGGTTGGGCTGGCTACCCACTATGACCGGATGCTAGCACGGGAGTGACAAAACTGTCCCCCAGGGGACATATTCGGTGCAGGCCAGAGCGGCGAATATGTGGGCTTTTCCCCCTGCTGTTGGAGTCTTCCATGATCAATCCCTATCTGCTCGACGAGCTCACCCGGCGCGGCCTGGTGGCCCAGAATTCCGACCCGGCGGCGCTGCGCGATCACCTCGCCACCCCGCGCACCGTCTACTGCGGGTTCGATCCCACCGCCGGCAGCCTGCACATCGGCCATCTGGTGCCGCTCCTGATGCTGCGCCGCTTTCAGCTGGCGGGTCACACCCCGGTGGCGCTGGTGGGGGGCGCCACCGGCCTTATCGGCGATCCCAGCTTCAAGGCGACCGAGCGCAACCTCAACAGCGCCGACAGAGTGCAGGGCTGGGTGGCCAGCCTGTCGGCCCAGATAAAGGCGCTGCTGCCGGCCAGCGAAGGGCTGGCGGCGCCGCGGCTGGTGAACAACGCCGACTGGATGGGGCAGATGTCCGCCCTCGACTTTCTGCGGGACATCGGCAAGCACTTCTCGGTCAACGCCATGCTGGCCCGGGAATCGGTGCGCCAGCGCCTCGCCCGCCCGGATCAGGGCATCTCGTTCACCGAGTTCTCCTACGCCCTGCTGCAATCCCAGGACTTCGCCGTGCTCAACCAGCGCCTCGGCTGCACCCTGCAGATCGGCGGCAACGACCAGTGGGGCAACATCACCAGCGGCATGGATCTCACTCGCCGGCTCCATCAGGCGCAGGTCTATGGCATGACGCTGCCCCTCATCACCAAGGCGGACGGCACCAAGTTCGGCAAGACCGAGGGGGGCGCAATCTGGCTCGACCCGGCGCTCACCTCCCCTTACGCCTTCTACCAGTTCTGGCTCGGCACCGCGGACGAGGATGTCTACCGCTTCCTGCGCTACTACAGCTTTATGCCGCTGGCCGAGATCGCCGCGCTGGAGGCGGAGGATGCCAAGCGGCAGGGGCGCAAGCTGGCCCAGCAGGTGCTGGCGGACGAGTTGACCGAGCTGGTACACGGCAAGGGGGCGCTGGCGGCGGTGCGGCGCATCCGCGAATTGCTGTTCAGGGGCGAGGTAGCACGCCTTGGGGAAAGCGATCTCGCCCAGCTGGCGCAGGATGGCCTGCCTTGCAGTCACATCGCGGGGGAGAGGGATCTGGTGACCCTGCTGGTGGAGAGCGGTCTGGCGAATTCCAGGCGCATCGCCCGGGAGCTGCTGGCGGCGGGGGCCGTCAGCGTCAACGGCGAGATCTGCCAGGATGAGCGGTTGGGGGTGGAGGAGCGGCTGTTCGGCCGCTACCTGCTGCTGCGCCGGGGCAAGAAGCAGTATCGGCTGGTGGCGTGGCGGGGCTGAGTCGACCCGGGATCGACAAGGGCTGCCCTGGCAGCCCTTTTGTTTGCCCGCTGCCCGCTGGGTCGGCGGCAGCCATCCGGCGTAGTTGCGGAGCATAACGGGGAAGGCGGTGAGCTTTGGTTCCCCTGTTGGCCTCACACGGCCAGCGGCAATAACTCGGCGTAGTCGCGGATCGCGGGGAAGGCGGTGATGCGCTGCTCGGGCTGCTGGCTGTCCGGATTCTGGATGGCGAGCTGGTAGCCGATGCCGTAGTCGGCGGCGGCGCGCAGGATCCGCTCGCTGTCATCCACGAAGAGGGTGCGGGCCGGGTCGAACGCCAGCCGTTCGGCCAGTGCCTGCCAGCAGTGCTGGCTCTCCTTCGACCACCCTAGCTCATGGGTGCTCACCATGAAATCGAGGTGCTCGGCGAGGCCGAGGTGCGCATCCTTGACCGACAGGCTGGCGGGATGGGCATTGGTGAAGAGCACCAGCCGCTTGCCCGCCGCCCGCAGTGCGGCCAGGAAGGGAATGACGTGGGGCCGCCACTGGATCTTCGCCAGGATCTCCTGCTTGAGGGCGCGGATGTCGAGCCCCAGGGTCCGGGTCCAGTAATCCACGCAGTACCAGTCGAGGGTGCCGCTGACGGCCTGATAGTGCGCCTCGATCTGCGCCCTGGCCTCGGCCAGCGGCAGGCCGAGCCGCTCGGCGTAGCGTTCCGGTACCAGGGTCTGCCAGAGGTGGGTGTCAAAATGCAGGTCGATCAGGGTGCCATCCATATCGAGCAAAACGGTATCTATCTGGTGCCAGGGCAGGGGAGTCGACATGGGGCCTCGCGATGTCTGTGGGGGGAGGGGAAAAATGGGGGGCATTATAACGGATTTTTCGGGCATCTTTCCCGCCCTTGCCCCGTGGTGTTCACCTGGGGAGTCGTTTACTCTTGAAGCACGATTTTTAACGAGCAGTCAGCCCCGATGAGCGATCCCCACAAGCGCAACCCCGTGCACCTCAGTGCCGAGACCATGGCGCACGACAAGAGCAAGCCCGAGATCCTCAAGGCCGAGATCGTGGCCGAGAGCCGCTTGTTCAAGGTGGAGTCCCTCCACCTGAAATTCTCCAACGGCGAGGAGCGGGTCTACGAACGGATGCGCGGCGGCAACAGAGGCGCCGTCATGGTGGTGCCCCTGTTCGATGCCCACACCCTGCTGCTGGTGCGCGAGTACGCGGCGGGCACCCACTCCTACGAGCTGGGCTTTCCCAAGGGGCTGATCGATCCGGGGGAGAGCGCCATCGAGGCAGGCAACCGGGAGCTGATGGAGGAGGCGGGCTTCGGGGCGAGCAGCCTGACCCTGCTCAAGCAGGTGTCGCTGGCGCCGGGGTATTTTTCCAGCCGGATGGACATCCTGCTGGCGCGGGATCTCTACCCCGAGCAGCGGGTCGGCGACGAGCCCGAGCCCCTGGAGGTGATCCCCTGGCCCCTCAACCGGATCGACGAGTTGCTGGCGCGCCCCGACTTCAGCGAGTCGCGCAGCATCAGTGCCCTGCTGCTGGCCCAACGTTGGCTGGCGGAGCAGCAGGATTAGCCCGTTCAGGGCGGTTAGGCAATCAGAGACAGAGGGAAGCACCATGCAGGAGTTGTTGGCCTGGATACCTGAGGTCAAGGCGATCGCCCGCGAAGCGGGGCGGATCCTTCACGAGATCTACCGTGGCGGCCAGTTCGAGCGCCAGTTGAAGGAGGATGCGACCCCGGTCACCAGTGCCGATCTTGCCGCCGACGCCTACCTCAAGCAGGCGTTGTCGGCGCTCACTCCCCATGTGCCCGTGCTGACAGAAGAGGCGGCAGACATCCCCTTCAGCCAGCGTGCGAACTGGCGCCAGTACTGGCTGGTGGATCCCCTCGACGGCACCGGCGAGTTCATCGCCGGCAGCGGTGACTTCGCCACCCTGATCGCCCTGGTACGGGACAATGTGCCCGTGCTCGGGGTCATCTATGCCCCCGAGTCGGATCTGCTCTACTGGGCGGTGCGCGGCCACGGCGCCTTCAAGGAGGCGAATGGCGAGGTGCGCCCCATCAGCGCCATGCACCATGAACACGATCAGCCCGACTCCCTGGTGGTGGCTATCAGCCGCCGCCAGAAACTGGAGACCCTGACCCGCCGTCTCAATCCGACCATCCACTACGAGCTGATCCCGCTTGGCTCCAGCTCCCTCAAGTCCTGCCTGGTGGCGGAAGGCGTGGCGGATTGTTACGTGCGCCTCGGCCCCACCGGGGAGTGGGACACCGCCGCCGCCCAGTGCATCGTGGAGGCGGCGGGGGGCCGCATCCTCAGCTTGGCGCTGCAACCGCTGAGCTACAACGAGACGGAGTCGCTGGAGAACCCGGACTTCATCGTGATGGGGGACCCGGATCTCGACTGGGGACGCATTCTGGCCCACTGACGGGTCGACAATCTCGTTGGGAATGCAATCAGGCGACCACAGGGTCGCCTGACTGCATTGGTGTGATCCACTGGGTGGTCATGGGGATTTCAGGGAGATTCGCTAGTGATGGCGATAATGGCAGTGGATCATCACATCCAATCTGGCTGCACTGGCATAAATTTCAGTTAATTCTGGAGGTAGCCCATTAATCGAAATAAAAAATCGACACTGGTTTTTATTTTGGTCTTATATTCTAAGTATTGAGTTAATACCGGTATTAACTGAATAATCCGGGTTGAAATTCCCTCCCAATCTCACTGGTGGAACAGGGCTTTGCCAGTGAGATCTGCCTGCCTCCATTTTTGAGAATTAAATGCTAAAGGAGCACAATGTTTTTAGGTTTTAATACTATATAAAAGTGATTTATCGATGAGTTTATCTGCAGAGGTCTCGCGGGAGCTGTCCGGTTCCCCCTCCACCATGGCCAGCACCGGCTGGCGTCGCCACGATACCCACTGGGTCATCAGCCTGTTCGGCACCGCCGTCGGCGCCGGCATCCTGTTCCTGCCCATCAACCTGGGTCTGGGGGGGATCTGGCCCCTCGTCATCGTCGCCGTGCTGGCTGGCCCCATGACCTTCCTGGCCCACCGCGGGCTGGCGCGTTTCGTGCTCTCGTCGTCGCGCCCCCAGGCCGACTTCACCGAGGTGGCCGAGGAGCACTTCGGCAAGATGGCCGGGCGCCTCATCTCGGCGCTCTATTTCCTCTCCATCTTCCCGATCCTGCTCATCTACGGCGTCGGGCTGACCAACACGGTGGAGAGCTTCATGGTCAATCAGCTCGGTATGGCCTCCCCGGATCGGGTGATGCTCTCCGGCGTGCTGGTGTTCGCCATGATCGCCGTGATGCTGGCCGGCGAGAAGGCGATGCTGCGGGCCTTCGCCGTCATGGTCTACCCACTGGCGGCGATCCTGCTGGCCCTCTCCTGCTACCTCATTCCCCAGTGGCAGTGGCCGGAAATGACCGCCTTTGAAGGAACGGGCTTCTTCAACACCGTCTGGCTGGCGCTGCCGGTCACCGTCTTCGCCTTCAGCCATGCCGCCGCCATCTCGGGCTTTGCCAACGTGCAGCGCCGGGAATACGGCGAGCAGGCGGAGGCCAAGAGCGGCCTGATCCTGCGCAACACCACCGTCATGCTGGTGGGCTTCGTGCTGTTCTTCGTCTTCTCCTGCGTGCTGAGCCTCTCCCCGGCCCAGCTGGCCGAGGCCAAGGCCCAGAACGTCTCGGTACTCTCCTATCTCGCCAACATCACCGACAACCCGGTGATCGTGACCCTGGGGCCGCTCATCGCCTTCATCGCCATCAGCTCCTCCTTCCTCGGCCACTTCCTCGGCGCCCGCGAGAGCCTGAAAAGCCTGATCGCCAAGCCCACCGGCCTGTCGCTGGCCAGGGCGGACAAGCTCGGCATCGCCCTGATGCTCTTCGCCATCTGGGGTGCCGCCGTCATCAACCCGGGTATTCTGGGGCTGATGGAGACCCTCTCCGGCCCCGTCATCGCCATGATCCTCTTCATCATGCCGGTGGTGGCCATCTACAAGGTGGAGGCGCTGGCCCGCTTCCGTCACGGCTGGGTCAACGGCTTCATCCTGCTGACCGGCGCCCTGGCGGTCTCTGCCCTGCTGTTCAGCCTGCTGAAATAAGCGTGCCAGTCAGCATCAAGGAAGAGAGGCGACCCCGGGGTCGCCTCTCTTGCCTCTGCTCTCTGGTTGCCTTGCCGTTGTCTCACCCCAGCTTGGCGCCGTTCTCCACCGCCTGTTCGGGGATGGCGATCACCACGGCGCCGTCCGTCCGGTAGAAGCCGGTCAGCAGAAACTCCGACTGGATGGGGCCTATCTGCTTGGGGGGAAAGTTCACCACGGCGACGATCTGGCGCCCCACCAGATCCTGTGGCCGATAGAGGTCGGTGATCTGGGCGCTGCTCTTGCGCACCCCAAGCTCGGGGCCGAAATCCGCCCACACCTTGTAGGCGGGGCGGCGCGCCTCTGGGAAGGGTTCGACCCGCACCAGGGTGCCCACCCTGAGCTCCACCATCTCGAAATCCTGCCAGCTTATGGTCTGCATCTTGGCTCCTCGTTGCCCATACCTTGCATGAGCCTCAGCATGCCTCGAATGCCTGGGGATTGTCTTCGGCAAAGAGCCGACCGGTTACGGCAGGCGGCCGTTTTGCTGGCGCCAGAGGGAAGGGGTCAGTCCGGTCTCGGCCAGGAAGCGCTCGCCGAAGGCTCCCTGGTTCTGGTAGCCGCAGCGGCTGGCCACCTCGCCTATGGGCAGGGCGGTCTGGGTCAGCAGGGTGCGGGCCAGCGCCATGCGCCGCGTCCTGAGGTAGTGGGAGACGCTCATGCCCACCTGCTGGCGAAAGGCGTGCTTGAACTGGCTCTGGCCGAGGCAGGCGATGGCGGCGAGCCGCTCGTTGGTGAGGGGGTCTGCGAGGTGCGCTTCCATATGGCGCTGCACCTTGGCGATACGAGGGGCTATGCGGGGGGCGACGGCGGGGCCCATGCCGCGTCCCTCGGTCAGCAGCCCCAGCCACACCTGATCCATGCCGGTCACGTGGCGCCCCTCGGCCACCATGCGGTGCAGGAAGGCGAGGTAGTGGCGCTGGGCCTCATCCAGCTCGACGAAGGGGTGATCCCCCAGGGCCTCCGGCAGCCAGTGGCTCTCCTGCACCAGAAACGCGTGCACCGGGTCGGCGGCGTAGTCGTGGCGAAGGCCGGGGGCGATGATGCAGGCAAAACCCGGGGCGAGGCGGCGCCCCTGGCCCTGCACCTCGATCTCGAGGGGGCCGTCCAGGGGGATCACCAGCTGGGCATGGTCGTGGCTGTGGCTCTGCATGTCGCTCTGGTAGCGGCGCAGGCTGAAAGGGGAGGCGGCAGATAAGCATGACGCGGCACCGGGCCGCGTCATCGAAGGGAAAGCATCGTTTGCCATGGGCAGCCGGATCACTCGGCGTCGAAGTCTTCGATTTCCTTGCCCAGTGCTTCCATGATGGCGCGGGCCTCGGCGGGGACGCTGTCCGGGTGATCCTTGCGCAGGTCGTCGTCGCAGGGCAGCGGCTGGCCGGTGAAGGCGTGCAGGAAGGCTTCGCAGAGCAGCTCGCTGTTGGTCGCATGACGCAGGTTGTTCACCTGGCGACGGGTGCGCTCATCGGTCAACACCTTCAGCACCTTGAGCGGGATTGAGACGGTTATCTTCTTGACCTGTTCGCTCTTCTTGCCGTGCTCTGCATAGGGGCTGACGTAGTCGCCGTTCCACTCTGTACCCATGTTCCACCTGTAGTCGTTTGGCCGTGAGCGCGGATTTTAACCCTTAAGGAATTCAATGGCAATCCAACAGCAAAGCCATTTAGACGTCTAGAAGTGTTGACGGCTTTTTTAAGGTGGCGTAGTGTGGTGCACCATGGGCCGGCAGTCCGGCCAGCGAAAATGAGAGCGGGGCTGGACGACCCACGAGGCGGACCGGCTCCGGCAACCCATCAAGGAGAGTGACATGACCCACAAGGCCACCCTGGCGGTACGCACCGGGATTGAGACAGACACGCAGCACGGTGCCGTGGTGCCCCCCATCTACCTCTCCAGCAACTACACCTTTGCCGACTTTGGCGAGCCCCGTCAATACGACTATGCCCGCTCCGGCAACCCGACCCGCACCAATCTGGCGGACGCCCTGGCGGCCCTGGAAGGGGGGGCCGGCGCCGTGGTGACCGGCACCGGCATGGGGGCCGTTCACCTGGTGACCACGGCTCTGCTCAAGGCGGGGGATCTGCTGATCGCCCCCCACGACTGCTACGGCGGCACCTGGCGCCTGTTCGAGTATCTGGCGGCCAAGGGCCACTACCAGGTGCAGTTCGTGGATCAGGGAGACGAGGTGGCGCTGGCCGCCGCGCTGGCCCAGAAACCCGCACTGGTGTGGGTGGAGACCCCCTCCAACCCGCTGCTGCGGGTGGTGGACATCGCCGCCATCGCCGAGGCCTCCCACGCGGCGGGCGCCCAGGTGGTGGTGGACAACACCTTCCTCTCCCCCTTGCTGCAACAGCCCCTGGCCCTCGGCGCCGACGTGGTGGTCCACTCCACCACCAAGTACATCAACGGCCACTCCGACGTGGTGGGGGGCGTGGCGATCGCGAAGGAGCCCGCGCTGGCCGACTCCCTGGTGTGGTGGGCCAACTGCCTGGGGCTCACCTCCGGTGCCTTTGACTCCTACCTCACCCTGCGGGGTCTGCGCACCCTGGCTCCGCGCCTGCGCACCCATCAGGAGAACACGGATCGCATCCTCGCCTTCTTGCAGCAGCAGCCGCTGGTCAAGCGGATCTATCACCCCAGCCTGCCGAGCCATCCGGGCCACGACATTGCGCGCCGTCAACAGTCCGGCTTTGGCGCCATGCTAAGTTTTGAGCTCGATTGCAACGAGACGGGGCTGCGCGCCTTCCTCGCGGGGCTGCGCCTCTTCTCGGTGGCGGAGTCCCTCGGCGGGGTGGAGAGTCTGGTGGCCCATCCGGCCAGCATGACCCACAGGGCCATGACCCCTGCGGCCCAGCAGGCGGCGGGTATCAGTGCCCAGTTGCTGCGCCTGTCGGTGGGGATCGAACACGGTGAGGATCTGGTGGCCGATCTGGCCCAGGGGTTTGAACAGGCGCAGTTGGCACAACAGGCAGAGCAGGTGAAGTAATGGAACAACAACAAGGAGAGTGTGTGGTGTCAACAGAGGCAGTCTTCAAGCGGCGCCATGTACACAAGTTCGGCGGCAGCAGCCTGGCGGATCCGGTCTGTTATCGCCGGGTCGCCAGCATCGTCGAGCAACAGGTGGGGGGCAACGAGCTGGTGGTGGTCTCCGCCGCGGGCAAGACCACCAACCGGCTGATCCAGCTGGTGGAGCTGGCCGAGGCGGGGGACGAGGCCGCAGGGGAAGCCATCACGGCCCTGCACGCCTACCAGCAGAGCCTGATCGACGGTCTGCTGGAGGGGGAGCTGCTGCTCTCTCTCAGCCAGCAGCTGGCGGACGACATGCAGCTCATCGCCAAGACCCTGGAGGGGCAGTTCGACCGCTTCGAGCGCAACGGCCTGCTCGCCTTTGGCGAGGTGTGGTCGGCGCGCCTCTTGGCCGCCCTGCTCACCAGCCGGGGGGAGCCGGCCGCCTGGCTCGATGCCCGCAGCTTCCTGCGCGCCGAGGACGGCGCTCTGGTCAAGGTGGATACCGCCCTCTCCAGCGAGCTGCTCAAGGCGCGGCTGGCGGAGCATCCCGGCCGCATAGTCGTGACCGGCTTTATCGCCGCCGACATGGAGGGGCGCTCCCTGCTGCTCGGGCGCAACGGCTCCGACTACAGCGCCAGCCTGCTGGCGGCGCTGGCGGACGGCGAGT
Organism: Aeromonas sp. FDAARGOS 1409; assembly: GCF_019048705.1. Taxonomy (NCBI): domain Bacteria; kingdom Pseudomonadati; phylum Pseudomonadota; class Gammaproteobacteria; order Aeromonadales; family Aeromonadaceae; genus Aeromonas; species Aeromonas sp. FDAARGOS 1409. The sequence continues at coordinate 717,208 of NZ_CP077395.1, read as the reverse complement.
CCACCACCATCTGGAGCGACGTGGCCGGGGTCTACAGCGCCGACCCGCGCCGGGTGAAGGAGGCTCGCCTGCTGGAGCGCCTGAGTCTGGCCGAGGCGAACGAGCTGGCGCGGCTCGGCTCCTCGGTGCTCCATTCCCGCACCCTGCAGCCGGTGGCCGACAGCCGCCAGCGCCTCACCCTGCGCTGCAGCTACAACCCGGATGAGGGCTGCACCCACATCCTGCGCCGGGCTCCGCGCTCCGGCGGTGCCCGCATCGTCTCCTCGGTGGATCAGATCGCCCTCATCGAGCTCAAGGTGCTGCCGCAGACCCATTATGAGCAGACGGTGGCGGCCATCGAGGCCCATCTGGCCCGCCACCGCCTCCATCCGCTCACCCTGCAGCGCCAGCCGGATCGCCGGGTGTTGCGCCTCGCCTACACCCTGGAGGTGGCGGAAGGAGCCTTCGAGGTGTTACGGGACTTCCAGTTGCAGGGCAACTTCACCGGCCTCATCCAGAAGGAGGGATACAGCCTGGTGGCCCTGGTGGGAGCCGGCGTCACCGACAACGCCGAACAGTGCCACCGCTTCTACCAGTTGCTGGCGGATCAGCCCCTGGAGTTCGTCCAGGTGGCCAAGGACGGCCTGAGCCTGGTGGCCGTGCTGCGCCAGATCGTGCTGGAGCCGCTGCTCATCGCCCTGCATAGCGCCCTGTTCAGCCGTCCCACCCGGGTCGGACTGGTGGTGTTCGGCAAGGGCAACATCGGCGGTCACTGGCTGGGGCTCTACGCCCGCGAGAAGGCGCGCCTCGAGCACGAGCTCAATCTGGCGCTCACCCTCTACGGGGTGTTCAGCTCGGAAGGTGGGTTGCTGGACGAAGAGGGGCTGGACCCGCTCAAGGTGCAGGACAATTTCGCCCCCAAACCGCTGATCTGGCCGGAGCTCTTGTCCCAGCTGGAGCAGCACGGCTTCGACGCCCTGATTGCGCTGGATCTCACCGCCAGCGAGACGGTGAGCCGCTACTACCCGGACTTTGCCCAGCTCGGCATCCACATCATCGCCGCCAACAAGTTTGCCGGCGCCGCCGACAGCGAGTTCTACCAGCGCATCAAGCAGACTTGCCGCGACCACCAGGTGCAGTGGCGCTACAACGCCACCGTGGGGGCCGGCCTGCCCATCCAGTCCAGCATCCAGATGTTGCGTCAGAGCGGCGATCGCATCCAGGGGGTCTCCGGCATCTTCTCCGGTACCCTCTCCTGGCTGTTCCAGCAGTATGACGGCACCCGTTCTTTCTCCGAGCTGGTGGACGAGGCCTGGCAGCACGGCCTGACCGAGCCGGATCCCCGGGAGGACCTCTCCGGCCAGGATGTGCGCCGCAAGCTGCTCATCCTAGCGCGGGAGGCGGGCTTCGAGCTCGACTCCGCCGACATCGAGCTGGAGAACCTGGTGCCGGTGGCCCTGCGGAAGGTGAGTGCGGATCAGTTCATGGACAGGCTCAAGGAGCTGGATGATCCCATCCTGACCGCCTTCGAGGGGGCGCGCCGGGTCGGCAAGGTGCTGCGCTACGTCGCCCGCTTCGAGCACGACGGCAAGGCCCGCGTCGGGCTGGAGGCGCTGGAGCCCCACCACCCGTTCGCGAACCTCTTGCCCTGCGACAACGTGTTCGCCATCGAGAGCGACAGCTATCGCACCAACCCCCTGGTCATCCAGGGGCCGGGGGCGGGTCGCGAGGTGACGGCGGCAGCCATTCAGTACGATCTCTGGCAGATCTGCGCCAGCCTCTGAGGCTGCATGACACGACGCAATGAGAAGAGGCGCCCCTGGGCGCCTCTTCTGCTATCGGGTGGCGGGGTTACCAGAACAGCCGCCCCAGCAGGGGGGCGAGCAGCACGGTGGCCATGCCGGCGATCATCATCACCATGCTGGAGACCACCCCCTCCTCGTTGCCCATCTGATAGGCCCTGGCTGTCCCGGCGCCGTGGGCCGAGGCGCCGAAGCCCGCCCCCTTGCCGAGGCGGCTGCGGATGGCGAGCACGGTGAGCACGCTCTCCCCCACCGCCATGCCGATCACCCCGGTCAGCACCACGAACAGGGCGGTGAGATCGGCGTTGCCCCCCACGGCACGGGTCGCCTCCACCGCGAAGGGGGTGGTGATGGAGCGCATTGCCATGCTGCGCTGCAACAGCTCGGAGAGGTTGAGCCAGCGGGCCAGCAGCACTGTGCTGCCCACCGCCATGACCACGGACGCCACCACCCCCACCGAGAGGGAGAGCCAGTGGCGGCGCATCAGCCGGCGGTTCTCGTAGACGGGTACCGCGAAGGCGACGGTGGCCGGGCCCAGCAGCCAGAGCAGCCAGCGGGACTCGGCCATGTAGTCCCGGTAGGGGATGTGGAACAGCAGCACCACGGCCACCAGCAGGGTCGGGGCCAGCAGCAGGGGCATCAGGGGCAGGATGCGCTTCCTGCCATAGAGCCACTTGCTGGCGTAGTAGAACAGCAGGGTCAGGGCGAAGCAGAGCAGACCGAGCAGGGTATCAGACATGGCGGCGACTCCGGCGGGCCAGCCTCAGTTCGAGGCGATAGACCCTGTCCACCACCAGGGCCGTGGTGCCGAGCACCAGCACCGTGCTGACGACCAGCACCACCATGATGCGCCACCCCTCCTGCAACAGCAGCTCCTGATAGTTGACCACGGCCACCACGGCGGGCACGAAGAACAGCAGCATCTCCGCCAGCAGCCAGCGGGCCCCGGCACTGAACCACCGGGCCTTGACCACCCTGAGCAGGATGCAGACCAGCAGCAGCAACATGCCGGTGAGGTTGGCGGGCAGCGGCAGGTGCAAGGTGCGCACCGCGATGTCGGCCAGCAACCAGATGGCCGCCAGCAGGGCGATTTGGAAGGGGGTTTGCAACCAGCGAAGGCAGAGGGTTTTCATGGCGAGCGTCTTTCTGTGAACCTGGTCACAGTATAGAGAGGGCCCAAACCTGCAAAAAATGAATTTAAATTATCAAACTCATGCCAAAGAGGCATGATTGTTCCAGCCATCCCCGTCAAGAGAGCGCCATGGATATCCGAGCCCTGCGTTACTTCGTCGAACTGGTGCGGGAGCAGAGCTTCACCCGCGCCTCCGAGAAGCTGTTCGTCACCCAGCCCACCATCAGCAAGATGATCCGCAACATGGAGGAGGAGCTGGGCCAGCCCCTGCTGAGCCGGATGGGTCGCCGCTTCACCCTGACCGACAGCGGCCAGGTGTTGTTCAACCGGGCCCAGACCATACTGGCCGAGATGCAGCAGCTGGAGGCGGAGCTGGCGGATCTGCAGAGCCTGCAGCACGGGCGCCTCGCCCTCGGCATTCCCCCCATGGTGGGTCACGTCTATGCGGATCTCATCCGCGCCTATCGCAGCCGCTATCCAAACGTGGAGCTCTCCATCGTCGAGTATGGCGGCCGGCGCATCGAGCAGGCGGTGCTGGAGGGGGAGCTGGATCTCGCCATCACCATGCTGCCGACCAGGGAAGAGGGGGCTCTCTGCGCCCTGGATCTGGACAGCTACCCCATTCAGGTGGTGCTGCCGGACCTGCCCCGCTGGCGCGCGTGCCGGGAGATCCGGCTGGAGGCGCTGCGGGACGAGCCCTTCCTGCTCTACACCCGGGCCTTCACCCTGAGCGAGCGGCTGGAGCAGGCCTGCGAGCAGGCGGGATTCGTGCCCCAGGTGGCGGCCCGCAGCAGCCAGTGGGACTTTCTCACCGCCATGGTGCGCAGCGGCATGGGGGTCGCCTTCCTGCCCGAGCCCATCTGCCGGCGGTTGACGCCGGATGGCCTGGTGCAAAGACCCCTGGTACCGGAGCTGAGCTGGCGGCTCGGGGTGATCTGGCCGAGCGATCGCTACCTCTCCCGCACCGCCGAGGCCTGGCTGGCCCTGTGCCGCGAAGAGGGCGGGGGTTAGTCCTGCCGGACGCCCCGAGCGGGGGCGTCATGATGGCCGATGCCAAAGTCGTCCCGGGCCGGATCATAGAGGTAGACCTTGTAGTCGACCCCGGTGCCGGGCAGCAGGGGGTTGGTCAGCCTGAACATCTGCCGTGACGCCAGCCGGGTGAAGGCCAGAGAGGGCTGGAAGTGCTGGCGCCAGAGCCGCTTGAGGGAACCGTCCTCCCAGGCCAGTTGCAGGCCGAGCCACAGGCGCTCTCGCTCCTTGGCGTAGGTCGCATGGCTGTAGAAGGCGTGGATCAGCGGGTAGAAGAGGGTCAGATGGCGGTCGACGGCCAGCTCGGGCAGGGCGGGGTGGTGACGCTCCCACTCCGTCAGTATCTCGTTGGCGCCGCGGCAGAAGAGGTCGACCCGGCCGCGGGCCACCAGGCGAAACAGCGACTCGTAGTTGTCCACCTCATGCACCCTGAAGCCGTTGTGACGCAGGATGTCCGCATCACGCCACCCCTTGCCCACCCCCTGGCTGAATCCCTGCAACTGGCTCAGGGAGCGGACGCCGGCCAGCGCCCGCGCGCTCTCCGGGCCGGCGAAGCAGACCCGGTAGCTGAGAATGCCGAGATCGATGGGGAAGGGGAGCAGGCTGACCTCGGGATGCGGCCGCTCCTGGGGCCAGCTGTCGACGATGAAGAGTGCGCTCCTGCCCGGTTTCTGCACCTCGAGCCGCATCCTCGCCTTGTTCATCCTGACTGAGTCGAGCAGTTCGTAGTCACCGTATTCGGGGCGGGTCTTCTCCAGCGCCAGCTGCATCGCCGCACGGTAGTAGTCCATGCGGGCATCCTCACTGCTTTCCGGGCCGATCAGCGTGTATCGGGTGGCCGCCATCGGGGAGGATGGGAGGGTGAGCGCGAGGAGGAGGAAGAGGAGTCGGTGCATCTGGGCCGGGTTCTGCAGCGTCGTTGCGTCCAGTATAGTGCGGCCTCTCCCGTGGACCCAGCGCTATCAGGCCCTGGCACCTCTGACCTGTTGGGAGTCAGGTCAGACGGAGCGCATGAGCTGACCCAGATGGCGACATAGTTGGCGCAGGGTCTGGTTGTCGAGGCTGGCGAAGCCGAGCAGCCAGCCTTCCCTCTCGGGGGCGGCGAGGTGAAACTGATGCAGGGGGCGCAGCCCCAGCCCCCTGGCGTTGGCGATCTCTGTCCAGCGCGCCTCGCCGCCGGGGGGCAACTGCACGGCGCACTGCAGGCCGGCACCGCTGTGGATGGGGGTGAGGGCGGGACAGTGCTCGGCCAGCTCCGCCAGCAGCAGGTCCCGCCGGCTCTGGTAGACGAGGCGGCTCTGGCGCAGGTGGGTGGCGAAGTGCCCGCCCCGGATGAAATCCGCCGTGACCGCCTGCTGGAACTGGTTGCTGTGGCCATCGACCGCGGCCCGGGCCCGGCTGAAGGCCTCCATCAAGGGGCGCGGCAGCACCAGATAGGCGAGGCGCAGCGAGCCGAACAGCACCTTGCTGAAGGTGCCCACATAGAGCACCCGCCCCTGGCCGTCCAGCCCCTGCAGGGCGGGAAGCGGTCGCTGATCGTACTGGTACTCCCCGTCGTAGTCGTCTTCCAGGATCCAGGCGCCGTGGCGCTCGGCCTCCCGCAGCAGCGCCATGCGGCGGCTCAGGCTCATGGGCACGCCGAGGGGGTACTGGTGGGCCGGGGTGCAGTAGATGAGTCTGGGCCTGGGGTGAGCCCCCGCCGGTTGCAGACCCTCCCCGTCCACCGGCACCGGATGGATGCGGGCCCCGGCGCTCTCCATGGCGGTGCGGGCCCCCGGATAGCCGGGGTCCTCCACCCAGACGGTGTCGCCGGCGTCGATGAGCAGCTGGGTCGCCAGCAGTATGCCCTGCTGGGAGCTGGTGAGGATCAGGATCTGATCCGGCTCGCACACCACGCCGCGGGACTGCACCAGGTAGCTGCTGATGGCGGTGCGAAGGGCGGGCAACCCTTGCGGATCCCCGTAATTCATCCAGTCACAGGCGCGCTCGCGCCACTGCTGCTGCATCAGTCGGCCCCAGAGCGCCTGGGGGAAGAGGCGGGGATCCGGCTGGCTGGAGGCAAAGGAGCGGCCCACTTCGGGCACGTCGTGGCAGGCCCCCCCGTCGGCCATCTCCTGCCCACGGCGGGAGAGGCCCGCCGCAGACTGGGCCGGTCGCGGCGCGGGGCGCACCGCCGCCAGGGCGACGAAGCTGCCGGCCCCCACCTTGCGCACCAGATAGCCTTCCGCCTCCAGCCGGCCATAGGCCAGCTCCACCGTGCTGCGGGAGACACCGAGATCCCGGGCCAGGGTGCGGCTCGCGGGCAGCCGGCCGTGCAGGGGCAGGTGGCCCGCCAGAATCGCTTCCCTAAGAGTGCGCACCAGCTGTTCGTGGAGCGGCAATTCGCCGTGCGGTTGATTGGCAAAGAGAGTCGGCAGAACTGTCATGGCTGGCCCCCTCCGTGCTGGGGCAGGAGCCCCCTCCATCCGGACATCGCTTCCCGCAGGGAGCGCACCCGCTGTTCGTGGAGCGGCAGATCGCCCTGTGCCTGGCTGGCGAAGAGCGTGGGCAGCACTGTCATGAGGGGCTCCATCGGAATGAAATTGGTCTGCCTATATTGGCGAAATTGGTCGGCGTGGCAAGGCCATTTTGTCGCTACATTGGTGGACAAGCAGTGACGCCCATTGGCGGCACTATTGGCAACAGAAGGAGTCTGCATGTCGGAATACAGCGCCACCATCAGTTGGCAGCGGGGGGCTGGCGAGCCCTTCGTCGATCAGCGTTACAGCCGGGCCCACGAGTGGGCATTTGACGGCGGGGTCAGGGTGCCGGCCTCCTCTTCCCCCCAGGTGGTGCCTCTGCCCTGGTCGGTGGCCGAGCACGTGGACCCGGAGGAAGCCTTCGTCGCGGCCCTCTCCAGTTGCCACATGCTCACCTTCCTCTGGCTGGCGGCGAGGGCGGGGTATCTGGCGGAGAGCTACCGGGACGAGGCGGTCGGGCTCATGGCAGAGAACGGGCAGGGCCGCCTCGCCATGACTCGGGTCACCCTGCGTCCCAAAGTGGTCTTCGGTGGCGAGCACAAGCCCACCTATGACGAGCTGGCGCAACTGCATCATCAGGCCCACGAGGAGTGCTTCATCGCCAACTCGGTCAACACAGTCGTCACCACAGAAATAGCGCTCTAATCACAAGGAGATTCAGGATGAGTCATGTATTGCGTACCGGGGTGGCGAGCCCCGTGGAGGCCAGCGCCTTCTTCGAGGCCCAGTTGAAGTTTCGCACCGACCCGGCGGATCTGGCCGCCGACCTGCTGGCCGGGGAGGCGGGTGAAGGGGGCCGCATAGTGGTCATCGACACCCGCTCCCCCGAGCACTATGCCGCGGGGCACATTCCCGGAGCCCTCTCCTTCCCCCACCGTACCATGAGCCCGGCCACCACCGAGGGGCTGGCGCGGGACAGAGTCTATGTCTGCTACTGCGACGGCATCGGCTGCAACGGCTCGACCCAGGGGGCCTACAAGCTGGCGTCCCTCGGATTCGAGGTCAAGGAGCTGATCGGCGGCCTGCACTGGTGGCGCCAGGACGGTTTCGCCGTCGCCACCGGCAGCGAACCTGGCGTCTTGCTGGAGGGGGGGATCGCCTGTGCCTGCTGATGCCTGCCCGAAGGGGGATGCCCCCGTCATCAACCGATTTGGTCAGCCCCTGGGACAGGCGCTCCCCGAGTGGCGCGGCGCCGAGTTCCCCCCTCATCGGGTGCTGAGCGGCTGGGGCTGCCGCCTGGAACCGCTCGATCCCGAGCGCCACCTGGCCGATCTGTGGCAGGCATTCAGTACAGACAGCGGGGCCATGTGGACCTATCTCACCAGCGGTCCCTTCGCGGACGATGCGGCCATGGGGGCCTGGCTGCGAGGGGTCGCCGCCAAGGCCGATCCCCAGTTCTATGCGATCAAGGATGCGGGGAACGATCGGGCGCTGGGGCTTGCCAGCTACCTGCGCATCGACCCCGCCGCGGGCAGCATGGAGGTGGGCTGGCTGCACTTCTCGCCGGCCCTGCAGCAGTCGCGGCTGGCGACGGCGGCCATGACGCTGATGATGGCCAATGCCTTTGCCCTGGGATACCGGCGCTACGAGTGGAAGTGCAACGCGCTCAACTGGCCTTCGCGCCAGGCGGCGCTGCGCCTCGGTTTCAGCTATGAGGGAACCTTCCGCCAGGCGCGGGTGGACAAGGGACACAGCCGGGATACGGCCTGGTTCTCCGTCATCGACGGCGAGTGGCCCGCCCTGCAGCGCTGCTTCGCGCGCTGGCTGGACGATGCCAACTTCGACGAGACCGGACGCCAACGGCTGCGGCTCTCCGAGCTGACCGCCGCCTGCCGCGCCAGGGGGGATGTGGCCGGCCCGGCAGACTGATAAGCGTGGCAGACCCATGACGCGAGAGAGGCCCCGGATGACGGGGCCTCTCTCGTGCACGCCGCGGCTCAATCGTGATGGTCCCCGATGGGAGCCGCTATCCACTTCAGCAGGCGCACCATGTCCTCGGGCGCCACCCCGACGGAGAGGCCGCGCTTGCCACCGCTCACCAGGATCTCGTCAAACGCCATGGCGGAGTCGTCCAGCACAGTGGGCAGCAGTTTCTTCTGGGCCAGCGGGCTGATGCCGCCCACCTTGTAGCCGGTCAGCTTCTCGGCCTCCGCCGGCTTCATCATCTCCACCTTCTTGAGACCTGTGGCCTTGGCGAGCTGCTTGAGGCTGCACATGCCCGATGACGGGACTATGGCGACCACCGCCTGCTTGTCGTGATGGGCGAGCAGGGTCTTGAACACGCGCGCCTCGGGCAGGCCGAGCTGGGTCGCGGCATGCTTGCCGAAATCGTCGTGGGCCTCGCACTCGTAGGGGTAGAGCTTGTGGGGGATCTTCAGCTTCTTCAGCAGGTTGATGGCGGGTGTCATGGGGTCTCCTCGAACCGTGGCAAGGCCAGACAGTCTGCGCCCGGGAGCCAGATGTGGCAAGTGTCAGCCTTTCCCCCCATGGGGGCCGCTGTTAGCGTAACCGGATGCCGGATCCTATGATCTGAGCTCTTGTTCCCGCATTCCACCGCGATGCGACGGCGATCGAAAGGAATCGTAGCCATGAATACCCCAGCAATCCGCTCTCGCGATATCGACGCGTTCGATCGTTATGAGGCCCTGGCCCGGCTGACCGCTCTCGACCGGGCCTACGGCATGGTCGAGTTCGATCTGGATGGCCGCATGGTGTCGGTCAATCCGCTGTTCTGCCGCATGTTCGGCTATGCCCCGGAGGCGTTGGTGGGCCAGTCCCATCTGCTGCTGTTGCCACCGGAACTGCACGCCGAGCACGGACGCTTCTGGCAGGGGGTGCTGAAGGGCGAGATCCACTCGGGGGCGTTTCGCCGCGTCATGCAAAATGGCGACACTCTCTGGATCCACGCCACCTACATGCCCGTCACCGACGAGGCGGGGACCCTGCTCGGGGTGGTCAAGCTGGCCCACGACATCACGGCCGAGGTGCTGGCCAAGCAACGGGTCGAACAGCAGAGCCAGCTGTTCGACATCGTCGTGGCCGCCCACCAGAGTTTTCTGCTGGACCGCAATCTGGGGTCGGCCTGCGACACCATCTTCGAGCGGCTGCTGAGCGTCAGCCAGAGTTCCTATGGCTTCATCGGCATCATGCAGTACGAGGAGGGGCGGCCCAGCCTCTACATCCCCTCGATCTCCAATGTCTCCTGGGACGAGGCGACCCACGCCTGGTACGAGCAGCAACGCCAGAACCGGGGCGGCCTCACCTTCAGCAAGCTGGACAACCTGTTCGGCCATGTGGTGACCCACAATACCCTGGTGTGCTGCAACGATCTGCCGAGCCATCCGGCGAGCCGCGGCGTCTCCCCCCGGGGCCACCCCCATCTGGACAGCTTCCTCGGCATTCCCATCCGCCACAAGGGAGAGGCCATCGGGATGATCGCCCTGGCCAACCGCCCCGGCGGCTTCGACGAGACCCAGGTCACCCTGCTCGAACCGCTCACCACGGCGCTGGGCACCCTGATCCACGCCCGCAATCTGGAGGACGAACGCAGCCGGATGGAGCGGGTGCTGCGCTTCAACGCCGAGCACGACTTTCTCACCAAGCTGCCCAACCGCAGCAGCTTCTTCCATCAGGCCAAGGTGCTGCTGGACCACATCCAGCAGCATCCTGCCGAGGGAGAGGCCTGCTGCCTGGCCCTGATCGACATCGATTTTTTCAAGCAGATCAACGACGAGCATGGCCACCTTGCCGGTGATGCCGTGCTCGAGGCGCTCGCCAGCCTGCTGATGCAGGCGGTGCGCAGCAAGGATCTGGTGGCCCGCTTCGGCGGGGAGGAGTTCATCATGCTGCTGCGGGGGACGACCCTGGAGGAGGCCCATGCCATCATGGAACGCATCCGGCAACTGGTCGAGCAGCACAGCTTCGCCTATCAGCGCCAGGCGATCACCGTCACCATCAGCGTGGGCCTGACCCCCTATCAGATGAGCTATCGCCGCATGGATGACTGGCTGCAGTGCGTGGATCAGCGCCTCTACGAGGCCAAGCGCTGGGGACGCAACCGGGTTGCCTAGGAGGCCTGGGCACTGGAAACAAGAAGGGCGCCAATATGGCGCCCTTTCGCTTGAGGGGTTGATCAACCCGTGTTGCGCATGCCAGCGGCGATGCCGGCGATGGTGACCATCAGCGCCTGATCCAGCTCGGGGTGCAGGGTCTCCGGATGGTTGCGCGAGCGGCCAAGCAGCTCGACCTGCAGCACGTTGAGCGGGTCCGTGTAGGGGTTGCGCAGCTTGATGGACTCCTTGATCCAGGGCTGATCGTCCAGCAGGTCGCCCTGCGGGCGCAGTTTCAGCACCACCTGGATGGAGTCGGCAAGCTCCTGGCGCAGCTGTCTGCCCAGTGCCCACAGATTCTCCGGCACCAGGCGGGTGTCGTAGTACTCCGCCAGCCAGAGATCGGCCTTGAGGAACACCATCTCCAGCATCTCGAGGCGGGTGCGGAAGAAGGGCCACTGGCGGCTCATCTCGTCCAGCACGGCCTTCTGGCCGTCGTCGATGGCCTGCTGCAAGCCCTTGTGGGCGCCGAGCCAGGCCGGCAACATCAGCCGGTTCTGGGTCCAGGCGAAGATCCAGGGGATGGCGCGCAGGCTCTCGACGCCGCCGTTGGGCTTGCGCTTGGCAGGGCGCGAACCGAGCGGCAGCTTGCCGAGCTCCATCTCCGGGGTGGCGGCGCGGAAGTAGGGCACGAAGTCCGGGTGACCGCGCACTATGCTGCGGTAATGATCGCAGGAGACGGTGGCCAGCTGCTCCATCACGGCGCGCCAGCTCTCCTTGGGCCTCGGCGGTGGCAGCAGGTTGCCCTCCAGCACGGCGCTGGTGTAGAGGTTGAGGCTCTGGAAGGCTACCTTGGGCAGGCCGAACTTGAAGCGGATCATCTCCCCTTGCTCGGTGACCCGCAGGCCGCCGCGCAGGGATCCCGGCGGTTGGGAGAGGATCGCCTGATGGGCGGGGGCGCCGCCGCGACCCACGGTGCCGCCACGGCCATGGAACAGGGTGAGGCGGATGTTGTTGGCCTCGGCCAGGGCCACCAGGGATTCCATGGCGGCATACTGGGCCCAGCCGGCGGCCATCATGCCCGCGTCCTTGGCGGAGTCGGAGTAGCCGATCATCACGTACTGGCGGCCCTGGATGTAACCGCGATACCAGTCTACCGACAACAGGCGCTCCATCACGGCGGTGCCCGCCATCAGGTCTTCCTGGGTCTCGAACAGCGGGGCCACCGGCATGCGGAACTTGCAGCCGGCTTCCTTCAGCAACAGCTGCACCGCCAGCACGTCGGACGGCGCGCCGGCCATGGAGATGATGTAGATGCCGAACGCATCCGGGTCGTGACCGGCGATCACCCGGCAGGTGTCTATGGTCTCGCGGGTCTCGTCGCTCGGCTCCCAGTCGGTCGGGATGAGGGGGCGGCGGGAGTTCAGCTCGCGCAGCAGGAAGGCCTGCTTGTCCTCCTCGCTCCACTCGGCGTAGTCGCCCATGCCGAGGTAACGGGTCAGCTCGGAGAAGACCTGGCCGTGGCGCTCGCCATCCTGGCGGATGTCCAACTTGACCAGGTGGATGCCGAAGCAGGCCAGCTTGCGCAGCACGTCCAGCAGCATGCCGTCGGCGATGTTGCCCATGCCGCAGGCGTGCAGGGAGTGGTAGCAGAGCTCCAGGGGCTCGCGCAGCTGGGCGGTGCTCTTGACCAGATCCCGGCTCTCGCTCGCCTGGCCCTGTACCTTGGCGGTCAGGAACTCCTGGGTCTCGCGCAGCTGCTCGCGCAGCTCGCGCACCAGGGCGCGATAGGGTTCGGGGTTGTCGCCGACCCGGGCACGCACGGCCTCGGTGCAGTCGGCCATGGAGAGCTCGGAGGTGAGCTCCTTGATGTCCTTGTAGAACAGGCTCACCGCCATCCAGCGGCCCAGCTCCAGCACCTCGGCGGTCACCTTGGCGGTGACGAAGGGGTTGCCGTCGCGGTCGCCGCCCATCCAGGAGGTGAACTTGACCGGCGCGGCATCCAGCGGCAGCCGCACACCCAGGTGGTGTTGCAGGCGCTCATCCAGATTGCGCATGAATTCGGGAATGGCCGGCCACAGGCTGTTCTCCACCACGGCGAAGCCCCATTTGGCCTCGTCCACCGGGGTCGGGCGCTGTTCGCGGATCTCGTTGGTGTGCCAGGCCTGGTTGACCAGCTGCTCGATGCGATTGAGGATCTTGTCCCGCTCGCGGGGCAGCAGATCGGAGAGTTCCAGCGCCTCCAGGCAGTCGTTGAGCTGCACGTGCTTGTGGATCAGGGTGCGACGGGTCACCTCGGTGGGGTGGGCGGTCAGCACCAGATCGATGTCCAGCTCGCGCACGGCCTGGATGATGGCCTCCTGGGACAGGTTGGAGGCTTTCAGCTTGTCGAACATCTGCTCCAGCGGATCCGGGGTGCAGACCTGCTCTTCGCAGCGGCGGGAGATGGTGTGGAACTGCTCCGCCACGTTGGCAAGGTTGAGGAACTGGCTGAAGGCACGGGCCACGGGCAACAGCTCGTCATCGGAGAGGGTGCGCAGGGTCTCGAGCAGGCGCTCTCTGTCCGCCTCGTTCCCCTTGCGGGAGGACTTGGCCAGTTGACGAATGGTCTCGATCTTGTCGAGGAAGGCCTGCCCCTGATGATCCTTGATGGACTTGCCCAGCAACTGGCCCAGCATGCCTACGTTGGCCCGTAGTGCGGCGTACTTTTCGTTCATTCCACATCCTTATTTTGTTGGTGCCTCCTGACCTTCCGGGATGGGAGGCGACCTCACTTATTGTTGTGCGATTACAACATATGCTCCGTCATCTTAGGGGGACAATCTACCCAGATTGTCTGCGCAAGGTCAAATAACAAGCCGATTCAGAAGATGTATTTCCCTCACCTGTCCCGTCCCGGCATGTCATGTAACTTACTTACATTCTCCCGGCTGGATGCAGAAGCGCCGGATCAGGTGCTGCAGCACCGCCGTGGTCGGTTTGACGAACGACAGATCCAGGTATTCGTCGGGCTGGTGGGCCTGGGCGATGTGGCCGGGGCCCATCACTATGGTCTCGCAACCGAGCTGCTGGATAAAGGGGGCCTCGGTGCAATAGTTCACGGACTCGGCGGCCCGGCCGCTCGCCCGCTCGGCCTCGCGCACCAGATCCGAGTCATCCTTGCAGGCGTAGGCCGGGATGGGCTCGTGCAGGTGCTGCAGGTGCAGGCAGCCCGGCTGGTGGATCTCGATGGGGGAGAGCGCCTCTTTGAGCATGCCCATCAGCTCGTCCGGCCCCACCTGCGGGGTGGGCCTCATGTCGATGTGCAGCTCGCAGCAGCCGCAGATGCGGTTCGGGCTGTCGCCCCCATGGATGTAGCCCAGGTTCAGGGTCGGCTGGGGCACGGCGAAGCGGTGATCCGCGTACTTCTCCTTCAGATCCTGCTGCAGTTTGAGCACCTGACCCATGGCCTTGTGCATGATCTCCATGGCGTTGACGCCGTTGGCGGGATCCGAACTGTGGCCGCTTCGCCCCGTGATACGAATGGCTTCCGACATGTGGCCCTTGTGGGCCACCACGGGCACCAGCCCGGTGGGTTCGCCGATCACCGCATAGTCGGGCTTGAGTTCGGCGGCCGCGGCGATGGCGCGGGCCCCGGCCATGGTGGTCTCTTCATCGGCGGTGGCAAGAATGCGCAACGGCTTGTTGAGGGTGGTGAGATCGATCTCCTTCAGCGCCTCCACGATAAAGGCGAAGAAGCCCTTCATGTCGATGGTGCCGAGCCCATACAGGCGGTTGCCCTCCTCGGTCACCTTGAAGGGATCCTTGCTCCAGCCCCCCTCGTCGAACGGCACCGTATCCGTGTGGCCCGCCAGCAGCAGTCCCCCCTCGCCCTGGCCATGGGTCGCCACCAGGTTGAACTTGCCCGGCAGATCCGGCAGCGCCGTCACCTCGCAGTGAAAGCCCAGCTGGCCGAACCAGTCGGCCAGCAGCCGGATCACCGCCTCATTGCTCTGATCCCAGCGGGGATCCGTGCTGCTGATAGAGGGAATCGCAATAATATTCTTATAAAGTGAAAAAAAATCCAGATTGGCCATCAGCTCCTCCTTGCGTCCCCGGGTTCTTTCTGTTAGAAAATACAAATGCAAAGTGAGTGCATGAATATTCTGTTCGAGTGCTCAGCGACATGGCCTCTAGTTGTAAGGGAAAGTTAATGTTCTGTCACCTGATCTGTAACCGACGACGCATATCCGCCTGAATTGCCCCTCCGCACTCGTTGCATCAAAGGGGCGATAGCCGACCCCTTGCACCGCAGCAGCAGGCTGCGAATTTCGAACCCAGACTTGGAATACTCAAACATGCTCAATACCGTTATCGTCGGTGCCAGTGGCTACGCGGGGGCCGAACTGGCCGCACTGGTCCAGAACCATCCACAGCTCAAGCTGTTCGGCCTCTATGTGTCGGCGGGCAGCCAGGACGCCCACAAGCGCTTCTCTTCCCTGCATCCCCAGTGGGTTGGCGAGCTGGATCAGCCGCTGCTGCCCCTGGACGAAGACGGCATGACCCGGATCCTGACCCAGGCCGATCTGGTGGTGCTGGCCACCGCCCACGAGGTGAGTGCGGAACTCGCGCCCAAGTTCCTGGCCAAGGGGTTGCCGGTGTTCGATCTCTCCGGTGCCTTCCGGGTCAACGATCAGCAGTTCTACGCCTCCTTCTACGGCTTCACCCACGAGAATGAGCAGTGGCTGGATCAGGCCGCCTACGGTCTGGCCGAGTGGAATGCCGATGCCGTCAAGGCCGCCCAGCTGATTGCCGTGCCGGGATGCTACCCGACCGCCTCCCTGTGCGCCCTCAAGCCGCTGCAACAGGCCGGGCTGATTGCCAAAGAGTGGCAGCCCATCATCAACGCCGTCTCCGGTGTCTCCGGGGCCGGTCGCAAGGCGGCCATCAACACCAGCTTCTGCGAGGTGAGCCTGAGCCCCTACGGCACCTTCAATCACAGACACCAGCCGGAGATCAGCCATCACCTCGGCAAGGGGGTGCTGTTCCAGCCCCACCTCGGCAACTATGTGCGCGGCATCCTGGCCACCATCTATGTGCAACTGGCGGACGGCGTGACTCAGACCCAGGTAGACCAGGCCTATCTCAAGGCCTATGAAGGCAAACCCCTGGTACGCCTCACCGGCCAGATGCCCTCCATCCGTGGCGTGGCAAACACCCCTTACTGCGACCTCGCCTGGCAGCAGCAGGGCAACATGCTGGTGGTGGTCTCCGCCATCGACAACCTGCTCAAGGGCGCAGCCTCCCAGGCGATGCAGTGCATAAATATCAAGTTTGGTTTTGAACCGGCCACCGGCCTGATTTAACGCTTTAAGGAAGGATCGAGAAGATGGACAAGCAGACGCTGGTAATCAAGTTGGGTGGTGCCCTGATCGAGAACGACGAGGCCCTGACCGCCCTGTTCGCCACCCTCAAAAGCTTCCTGGACGATCAGCACAGACCCCTGGTGCTGGTGCACGGTGGTGGCTGCCTGGTGGATGACCTGCTCAAGGGCCTGGGGATGACCTCCACCAAGAAGAACGGCCTGCGGGTGACCCCGTTCGAGCAGATCCCCGTGATTGCTGGGGCCCTGGCCGGGACCGCGAACAAGATGATGATGGCCAAGGCCATCTCCACCGGCATTCCGGCGGTGGGGCTCTGCCTCGCCGACGGCGGTCTGTGCCAGGTGACCCAGCTCGATCCGGATCTCGGTGCGGTCGGTGACTGCAAACCGGGCAACCCGGCGCTGGTGGCCGCCATCCTGGGCCAGGGCCTGCTGCCTGTGGTGAGCTCCATCGGCATCACCGCCGAAGGTCAGCTGATGAACGTCAACGCGGATCAGGCGGCCACGGCGATTGCCGAGGCCCTCGGCGCCGATCTGGTGATGCTCTCCGATGTGAGCGGCATCCTGGACGGCAAGGGCAAGCTGGTGCCCCAGCTCGACAAGCAAACCGCGCTGGATCTGATGGAGAAGGGCGTGATCAGCGATGGCATGGCGGTCAAGGTGAAGGCCGCCCTGCACGCCGCCGAGACCCTGGGCAAGCCGGTCTGTGTCGCCAGTTGGCGCTACCCGGATCAGCTGCTCAAGCTGCTGGCGGGCGGTGCGGTCGGCACCCAGGTCACGATCTGATTTTCACCGGGAAAAGGACAATCCGATGCAACATCTTCTGAAAGACAGCGATTTAAGCAAGGCCCAGATCGAGGCGCTGATCGCGCTCGGCAAGGCGGTCAAGGCGGATCCGAAGAAATACAGCCAGGCCCTGGCCGGCAAGAGCGTGGTCACCCTGTTCGAGAAACCCTCCCTGCGCACCCGGGTCACCTTCGACATCGGGATCA
This sequence comes from Aeromonas sp. FDAARGOS 1409, assembly GCF_019048705.1. Lineage (NCBI taxonomy): Bacteria > Pseudomonadati > Pseudomonadota > Gammaproteobacteria > Aeromonadales > Aeromonadaceae > Aeromonas > Aeromonas sp. FDAARGOS 1409. The sequence goes on along the minus strand of NZ_CP077395.1, from coordinate 700,344 downwards.
ATCGGCTCGGCGGCCACAGCGTCTACCTGGACCAGCAGAACGGCGCCCTGGGCAAGCGGGAGTCGGTGAAGGATTTCGCCGCCAACCTGTCCCGCTGGTGCGACGCCATCGTCGCCCGGGTGTTCGATCACCAGACCCTGGTCGAGCTGGCCGAGTTCGGCTCGGTGCCTGTGGTGAACAGCCTGTGCAATCTCTACCACCCCTGCCAGGGGCTGGCGGACTTCATGACCATTGCCGAGCACTACGCCGATCTGTCCAAGGTGAAGCTGGCCTATCTCGGTGATGGCAACAACGTGAGCCACTCCCTGCTGCTCTTGGGGGCTCGGCTTGGCACCGACGTGACTCTGGTCTGCCCGAAAGGCCATGGCCCGGACACCCAGATCTTCCTGCAGGCCCAGGCGCTGGCGGCCCAGTCCGGCGCGCACATCAACATCAGCGATGACGTGGGCGCCATCGAAGGCTTTGACGTGGTTTATACCGACACCTGGGTTTCCATGGGTGACAACACACCAATGGAGCAGGTAAAAGATATCTTCATGCCTTATCAGATCAACCAGGCCCTGCTCGATCGCACCGGCATCCAGCACGTGCTGCACTGCCAGCCGGCGCATCGGGAGCTGGAGATCACCTCGGAGGTCATGGACGGCCCAGCCTCCCTCATCATGGATGAGGCAGAAAACCGGATGCATATCCAGAACGCCGTGCTGCTGACCCTGTTCGGACAGGGCCAGAAGTAATCCGGCAACCGACCCGGAATCACACTTTTTATCGAATCATCATGGAGAGAAGTAAATGAGCGGAATCAACAAGATCGTACTGGCTTACTCGGGCGGACTGGATACCTCGGCCATCATTCCCTGGCTGAAGGAGCACTATGACGCCGAGATCATCGCCTTCGTCGCCGACGTGGGCCAGGAGCGTGACGATCTGGACGGGATCGAGCAGAAGGCCATCGCCTCCGGCGCGGTCAAGTGCATCGTCAAGGATCTGCGGGAAGAGTTCGTCAAGGAGTACGTCTACCCGACCCTGAAGACCGGCGCCGTCTATGAGGGCACCTACCTGCTGGGGACCTCCATGGCCCGTCCGGTGATCGCCAAGGCCATGGTCGAGGCCGCCCTGGCGGAAGGGGCCGATGCCATCTCCCACGGTTGCACCGGCAAGGGCAACGATCAGGTGCGGTTCGAAGGCGCGGTGGCGGCCCTGGCACCCCAGCTGAAAGTGATCGCCCCCTGGCGGTTGTGGGACATGCGTTCCCGGGAAGATCTGCTGGCCTATCTGGAAGCCCGCAACATCCCTTGCAAGGCGACCCTGAAGAAGATCTACAGCCGTGACGCCAACGCCTGGCACATCTCCACCGAGGGGGGCGAGCTGGAGAGCACTTGGAACGAGCCGTCCGAAGCCGTGTGGCAGTGGACCGTCTCCGCCGAGCAGGCACCGAACGAGCCGGAGTACGTCAAGCTGACCGTGGCCAAGGGTGAAGTGGTCGCCGTGGATGACCAGCCCCTGACCCCGCACCAGATCCTGACCACCCTGAACGAGCGTGCCGGCAAGCACGGCGTGGGCCGGGTCGACATCACCGAGAACCGCATGGTGGGCATGAAGTCCCGCGGCTGCTACGAGACCCCGGGCGGCACCGTCATGGTTGCCGCACTGCGCGCCGTGGAAGAGCTGGTACTGGACAGACCGACCCGCGCCTGGCGGGAGAAGCTGGGTGCCGAGTTCTCCCACCTGGTGTATGACGGTCGCTGGTTTACCCCGCTGTGCAAGGCCATCGTCGCCTCCGCCAACGCCATCGCCGAGGACCTGGACGGCGAGGTGATCCTGAAGATGTACAAGGGTCAGGTCACCGCGGTGCAGAAGAAGTCGCCGAACAGCCTCTACTCCGAAGACTTCGCCACCTTCGGCGCCGACGAGGTGTACGACCAGAGCCACGCTGAAGGCTTTATCCGTCTCTACACCCTGGCCAGCCGGATCCGCGCCATGAAGGAGCAGCATCAAGCCATCGGTGGCGACCATACCCACGGTTGAGTCGTCGCTGTGACCCGTTGATTCGAGGGGGCATGGCCCCCTCTTTTACAGTCAGAGAGGCCCTTTGCCATCATCATCGGGTGTGACAAGAGCGGCTGCGCCCTGGCCGCTTCTGTGAGATAACAGGCTCGCAGGAAAACCAGGCAAGATTTCAAGCTCGACGGCGCAAGACGCCGCCGGCAACGCATTCAAGGAGAGCAGTATGGCACTTTGGGGTGGACGCTTCAGTCAGGGAGCCGATAGCCGGTTCAAGCAGTTCAACGATTCCCTGCGGTTCGATTACCGCTTGGCGGAGCAGGATATCCAGGGCTCCATGGCCTGGGCTCGCGCCCTGGTCAAGGTCGGCGTGCTGACCGCCGATGAGCAAGGAAAACTGCAGCAGGCGATGGAGGTGCTGCTCGCCTCGGTGCAGCAGGATCCCGAGCAGATCCTGAGCTCGGATGCCGAAGACATCCACTCCTGGGTCGAGGGCAAGCTGATCGATGCCGTCGGCACCCTGGGCAAGAAGCTGCACACCGGCCGCTCGCGCAACGATCAGGTCGCCACCGACCTCAAACTCTGGTGCAAGGCCCAGGGCGAGCTGCTGCTCGGCTCCATCACCGCCCTGCAACAGGGGCTGGTCGCCTCCGCCCGTGCCAACCAGGCCGCGGTGCTGCCGGGCTACACCCACCTGCAGCGGGCCCAGCCGGTCACCTACGCCCACTGGGCCCTGGCCTATGTGGAGATGCTGGAGCGGGATCACTCCCGTCTGCAGGATGCCCTCAAGCGCCTCGACACCAGCCCCCTCGGCTGCGGCGCCCTGGCGGGCACCGCCTACGCCATCGACCGCGAAGCGCTGGCGCTCGACATGGGCTTCAGCGGCGCCACCCGCAACAGCCTGGATTCGGTCTCAGACCGGGATCACGTGGTGGAGCTGATGCACGTGGCGTCGCTGTCCATGGCGCACCTGTCGCGGTTTGCCGAGGACCTCATCTTCTACAACACCGGCGAGGCGGGTTTCGTGGAGCTGTCCGACGCCGTCACCTCCGGCTCGTCGCTGATGCCCCAGAAGAAGAACCCGGACGCCCTCGAACTGATCCGTGGCAAGACCGGCCGGGTGGTGGGCGCCCAGATGGGCATGCTGATGAGCCTCAAGGCGCTGCCGCTGGCCTACAACAAGGACATGCAGGAAGACAAAGAGGGGCTGTTCGACGCCCTCGACACCTGGCACGACTGCCTCGACATGGCGGCCCTGGTGCTGATCGATCTGAAGGTCAACGGCGAGCGCACCATGGCGGCGGCCCAGGGCGGCTACGCCAACGCCACCGAGCTGGCGGACTATCTGGTGGCCAAGGGCATCCCGTTTCGCGAGGCGCACCACATCGTCGGTGAAACCGTGGTCTACGCGATCCAGGTGAAGAAGCCGCTGGAGGAGCTGACCATCGGCGAGTTCCAGCGCTTCAGCCCCGTGGTGGGGGAGGATGTCTACCCGAACCTGGAGCTGGAGGCGACCCTGGCCAAGCGGGTCGCCAAGGGGGGCGTCGCTCGCGAGCAGATAGCGGCAGCCCTGACCGCCGCCGAGGCCTGGCTGGCCAAGCGGACAGGTTAATGCCTCAGCGTGTCTCTTCGCGATAGATAGAAAGCAAAACGGCAACCAAGGGTTGCCGTTTTCTAACTTCATAGATTGCATTGCATTTCGAATACTGAATGAATACACGGCTATATGGTGTACCTGTCCAGTGTTATCGTCTTTTTTCTTACCAGAATCTATTTTGAAGAGAAGGGATTTCAAGATTCAAATTATCAGAAAAAACGAAAGTTCTCTCGTCATTCTCATCCAGTTTCATTTCGCTGGAGTATGATCTGATCCATAGTTTTCGGTCATCCGCCGAGAGAACATAGCCTTTTCTACTTTCCCCCCCTTCCAATCTGGCTGGATATGCCCACCCTTTTCTTTGCAGCCCTGTAATAGTCACAATAATATGCGCTAGCATGGGTTGATTAGGTGATACATTTTCATGGAACCATGGCCAAAAATGTACATCCCCATCGCGACTATTTTTTTCATTTCCTGAAGCTCGCCAGCCTTTGCAATCATTAACCTCGGTTAAGCTAGAGTAAGGGTGGGAGTGAAAAGTACCGACCAATTCAATACTGGGCCAGTATTTTTCAAAGAATTGTTTTTTGGCAATAATCGACTCAATGTCAGGCTTAACCCATTCGTTATGCCTTGTTGCCGATGTTTCAATCGTCGACATGGTTGAAATTATTTTTGCGGGCACGTCACCTTTTTTCGGAATAGAATATCCCCACAAGAGGCCAAAGGTTTCTAATTCAGTATAAGATTTTCCATTTTTGTGTGCCCTATGCTCAAACTCGTATGCCTCAATAGCTGATGTAAATAATTGGGGTACCACATGATCTTCAATGAAAAGATTATTTTCCACTATTAAGCTCTCGCAATAAATTAAGTTGAGGTAGTCATGTTTAGGTGAGGTGCCAAGTCTAATATAACAATGTACTTATATGTTAATTTTAGACCATTCTATTTCGTCTTCCTGTCGCCATGCTTCATTGTTCTGAATATGTATTCTTGGTTCCCACCCCTCCCGTAAACTGGGTTGCACAAAATCAGACAAGCGAACGCTGGTCCCCAATTCTTCAGTGAGGTAATCCAGTAATGCCTCAAGATATGAATCAGGAAGACCAAACTGCGCGATAAAAACAGAGTAGCCCGGGTGACCAAATGAGATACTAAAGGTGTCAAATTTCCATATGGTAGCAGGACCAGTAACACGATGCTGTTTTATCCATTTTGCAGTGAATGACTGAACAAGTTGATTCCATCCCCCATTGGCATACAGTCCTGCAATCCTGTCGAGATCGATCTCAATAGCAGGAGTGGGCGTCCCTCGTTTAATGATGACTGTCGGATTACTGATTACTTTAGTCATAAAAAGTCCTCTTGCTGGGGGGAGTTTATAATTTTAAGCAGAATCAATATATATCTTGGTTACTTGTATTTTATTTTTAGTATGAAATTGTGATTTTACCCACAAAAAACTTATACTCGGAAGTGTTTTTGACAAAGGCTGTTGAGTGAGCGAGTTGAGAGTAATCGCTGTACTCTTCTGCTGTTGGTGGGCTAGATTTTTTTGGATGTCGATTATTGTTATGATTGTGAACGAGCATATATATATTAAAGCTGCTGCCATGTCGGACTACTGTTATGAGTTGCAGCTTGATGATACCAAAAATCAGCCTTGGAGGCGCTTTGTGAAACACCAAGACCAAGGGCATAATGAATAGCAAGTCGATATTGTGCAGATCGGTGCCCTTGTTTGGCTGCTTTACTAAACCAAGTTGCTGGCTGTAAGAGAACGCTCTGACTGTATATAAAACAAGATGCTAGAATCCCCAGCCAAAATTGAACGTCGGGATCATTCAGGTCATCCAGCTCGTAATATGCAACCATACTGTCTAGATCAAATTCTAGAGGGGGTATGTCCTTTTCAGTTATTTTCCATAATTGCAATAGTGCTTCTCTTTCTCCTTGTGCTGCGGCCTTGCTTAGCCAGTAATATGCCAGCTCGTCGTCCTGAGGCACACCACTGCCAGAGAGGTACATTTTACCTAAGGATAATTGTGCTTCGCCATCCCCTTGCATGGCGGATTTTTTGTACCAAGTTACTGCCTTGGCCGTGTTTTGTGTGACACCGAGGCCAGAAAAAGATAGCAATCCTAATTCGCATTGAGTGCCAAGATACCCTGCGGTGGCAGCTTTATGGTAGTGATAATATGCCAGACGATAGCTTTGTTCTATACCCTGGCCAGATGCGAGTCTTTGACCCAGGAAATAGTGTACACGTGATCGTTTTTTGGCTGTTTTATCTGCAAGAAACATAGCAAGCTCCTATATCTGGACGACTTGACGGGGTAACGGGGATTCTTAGCCTGGCCAAGGGCGGGACCGAGAGAATATAGATATCAAAGAATGGAAGAGAGAATGAAATTGCCTGCTCTCAATAAGCAAAGGATATCAAATGGAAATCTATCAACCTAGTCCGATTTTCGTCAACGATGAAACCACATTAACATGCTGATTAATATGGTTTTTATGTTCTTAACTGTTAGGGAGCGTCATCCGCGAGCAGATCTAAGGTACCCTGGTTGCCGCCGAACCGCGGTTGGTCAAGCGCGGCTAATCATCAAACAGGATGATACCAAGAGGGATAAGGCCCTCTTTTTATGTCTGTGCCATCGCCTGCCGATCCCGATTGCGCAAGAATGGGCTTTTGCATGGAAGCCAATGCCTCGCCCAAGGAGCCCTTATGTACCAGCCATCTCACTTCGCCGTTACCGAGCCCGCTGCGCTGCATCAGCTGATCCGGGCCCACCCTCTGGGGGCCCTGGTCACCCATGGTGAGCTGGGGCTCGACGCCAACCATCTGCCGTTCGAGCTGGATGCCGGGGAGGGGGGACAAGGGGTTCTGCGGGCCCATGTGGCCCGCAACAACCCGCTCTGGCAGGAGGTCAAGGAGGGCGACGAGGTGCTGGTGATCTTCCGGGCCGCCGAGGGCTATATCTCCCCCAACTGGTATCCGGGCAAGCAGGCGCATCACCAGCAGGTGCCGACCTGGAACTATGCCGTGGTGCACGCCCATGGCCGGATCCGGGTACGGGGCGATGCCCGCTTCGTGCGCCGCCTGCTGGCAAATCTGACCCGCACCCAGGAGGCCGCCGAGCCCAGGCCCTGGAAGATGGCGGACGCGCCGCGCGACTATCTGGAGGCCATGGTGGCGGCCGTGGTGGGCATCGAAATCGAGATCGACCGCCTGGTGGGCAAGTTCAAGCTGAGCCAGAACAAGGAGGCGGCGGATCGGCAGGGGGCCATCGCTGCCCTGTTGCAGCGCGGGCAGGAGGCGCTGGGGGAGGCGATGCAGAGTCCGCCCCCGCCGGCGTCGGGCTGATCCCGGCACCGGAAACGAAAGACGGCAACATTGGTTGCCGTCTTTGTCGGGGCTGGCCTCACAGTTCCCGGAAGGGCCGACGCTTCTCCTCCTCCAGCATGATGGCCTCGAGGTTGGCGACCCGCTCCTGCAGCTCCTTGATGATCATGTCCTGCTTGCCGAGACGGTCGGTAATGCGGGCGTCCCCCATCTGGTAGCGGGCACGCTTGCCGAGATAGCCGAAGAATACGCTGATAAAGACGATCAGGACTATGCCTGTCCACATGGTCATGAGTGACTCCTTGCCTATGCCTGAACGGGAGAGACCATCTCCCGGTCTTCCGTTGTCTCATACCCGCCCATGGGCGGCAATGCCCGCCTTGGTGGTTCAGAACCCCTGCCAGAGCGGCCAGACGAGCCAGATCCCGAGCAGCAATAATTGCCCCCAGACGATGGCCCAGAACCGCAGGCGATAACTCCCCTTCTGGGTCTTGTGGCGCAGCCACTGGCGGGCCACCAGGGCACCGGGCCAGCCCCCGCACAGCTCCAGCAGATGGAGGCGGGCCTCGGGCACGCGCCAGCCGCCGCGCACCGCCTGGCGCTTGTCCCAGGCGTAGGCGACCAGGGTCAGCAGGCTCATCAGCAGGATCAGGGCCAGCGGCCACCAGTTCGCGTTCCGCACCCCGAGCCAGCCGGCCCAGCCCAGGGGCAGCAGGGCCAGCACCATCATGACAGCAGCGCCGGATCCCGGGGCTCGCCCGGGCTTAAGGTGCGGATCACGCGAGCCGGATTGCCGACGGCGACCGAATCGGCAGGGATGTCCCTGGTCACCACGGCGCCGGCCCCTATGATGGTGCGCGGCCCTATGGTGACGCCGGGGCAGATGATGGCGCCGCCGCCAATCCAGCAGTCATCGCCGATGCGTACCGGCTTGTTGTAGGCGGTCCAGTTGCGCCGCTCCTGGAAATCCATGCTGTGGGTGGCGGTGTAGATCTGCACGTTGGGGGCCAGCAGCACGTGGCTGCCGATGTGCACCTCGCCCACGTCGAGTATGGTGACGTTGAAGTTGAAGAAGGTCTTCTCGCCGATGTGGATGTTGCGACCGAATTCGCAGGTGAAGGGGGTGCTGATCCAGCAGGAGTCGGGGCAGTGGCCGAACAGCTCGCCGCAGATCTGCTGGCGCAGGGGTTGATCCCCTGCCGGGGAGGCGTTGAGCCGTGCCAGCAGCGCCTGACCGCGGATCCTGTCGTTCGCTATCTCCTCGGTCTGGGTGAGGGGGCCGCCCGCCAGAATCCCGTCCCAATCGCTCGCCATGGTCATCTCCTCGTGCTGCAAGAGGGGGCAGTATACGTGACAAGGGGGAGGGGAGTCAGTCTGTCACCCCGGGGAGGTGATCCCCGTCATCCTGCCGGCCAGACCAGGGGCAGGATCAGCAGGACGGAGAGCAGGTAGGGCAGCATGACCCTGAGCCCCAGGCGGCGGCCGCCGATCACCAGCGCCAGCAGTCCCTTCACCAGGGAGTTGACCAGGCCGGCGAGCAGTATGCCCCGGGCGGCCACCTCCAGGGCCAGCTCCTTGTGGGAGAGCTGGGAGAGGGAGAGGGTGATGGCGTCCACATCCGTGATGCCGGAGACCAGCGCCAGCAGATAGACCCCGGAGTCACCCACCTTGCTCTGCAGCAGGGTGGCCATGAAGCCGATGAGGGCCAGCAGCAGGCCGAACTTGATGGCGGTGGCAAGATCCAGCGGGTTGCTGGTCCTGGGCTGCACCGGGTTGTCGGTCATCTCCTCCCGCTGGCGCCAGAACCAGAAGGCGAAGCCGTAGACGATGGCCGCCAGCAGCAGCAGGGGGGCGGCCAGGCGCATCGCCAGCTCGCCGTGAATGAGCAGCACCAGCACCAGCAGCCGCAGCCACATGGTGGCCCCCGCCAGCAGGATGCCGGTGGCCAGCAGTCGCTCCAGACCTCCCTGCTCCCTGTTGAGGCGGGCAAATTGCAGGGTGAGGGCGGTGGAGGAGGCGAGCCCCGCCAGCATGCTGGTGAGCACCAGACCGGCACGGGTGCCGAGCAGGCGCACCGCGAAGTGACCACAGAACGAGATCCCCGCGATGATCACCACCATCAGCCAGATCTTGAAGGGGTTGAAGGCGTCGAGGGGGCCCATCTCCGCATCGGGCAGCACGGGCAGCAGCACCAGGGAGATGAGCAGGAAACGCAGGGTCGCGTGGAATTCCGTCTCGCTCAAAAACAGCATGCCCTGCTGGATCTTGCCCTTGAGCCCCATCAGCAGCGCCGCCAGCACGGCGCAGGCCACCGCCTCGCTCGGGCTCTGCAGCACCGACATCAGCCCCAGCAAATAGGTGAGCACCATGGCCACCGAGCTGGTGAGACCGAACTCCCCTTGCCAGCGCAGGGCCAGCCAGACCGAGAGGCCGCAGCCTGCCACCACCGTCAGCAGGCCGAGCAGGGCCAGCCAGGGCCCCAGGGTCGGCAGCAGCAGGGCGCAGACCCCGCCGAGCAGGCCGATGAGGCCATAGGTCCGCATCCCGGCGATGCGCTGGTTGTCACCCAGCTGGCGTACCTGCCAGCCCCGCTCCAGTCCGATGATGAGCCCGATGGCCAGGGACACCAGGGCGCCGTAGACGGGCTCCGCCTCTATCCACATGCTGCTCTCCTCTCGTTGCCGTGTCTGTGAGGATGGCACAGACAGCCCCCGGGCAGGGGGAGCTGGCTCACAGAGCCGGCGACCCGTCTGGCAAACAAAAAAAGGCGCCACCCGGAGGGGACGCCTGAAAGGTCAAACCTTGCGGTTTGCGGACCAACGGAACCAAAGATCACACACTTCACACTCAGCACTTCCCTCGGCAGGCTCAGCCCTGCCACTTGCCTCCTTCCACTATCACGTCGTTGGGATCGGTATCGGCGCTCAGTTTGTCGCGCACATACTGGTCGTAGAGTTTCAGCAGGTACTTCTCTTCCCCCAGCTTGGCGAGGCGGTCGTTGACCCAGTCACGCAGCTCGATATTGCCCTTCTTCACCGCCGGCGCGATGGGGTCTTCCGAGCCCAGCTTCTCGGGCAGCACCCGATAGCCCGGGTTCTCCTTGGCCCAGCTGAAGAGCACCAGGTTGTCCTGGGCGTAGGCGTCGCCACGGCCCTGGGCCAGCGCCTGCAGGGATTCGGAATTCTTCTCGAACTTGAGCACTTGCCAGTCCGGGTGGTTGCGGGTCAGCCAGATGTCCGCCGTGGTGCCGGTGGTCACGATCAGGGTCTTGCTGGCCAGATCGTCGAGCTTCTTGGCCGGGCTCCCTTGTGGCACCAGCACCTGTACCGCCACTCGCAGGTTCGGGTTGGTGAAGTCCACCACCTGGCGCCGCTCCGGGGTCACCGTCATGTTGGCGAGGATCAGATCCACCTTGTCGCTCTGCAGGAAGGGAATGCGGCTGGCGGGCTCCACCGCCACGAACTCGACCTTGTTCTCGTCCCCCAGCAGGTCCTTGGCGAAGCGGCGACCGAGATCGGTGTCGAAACCCACGTAGTTGCCCTTCTCGTCCACATAGCCGAAGGGGGGCTTGTCGGTGAAGACGCCGACGATGAGCTTGTCGCGTTCCTTGATCTTGGCAAGGGAACCGTCCGCCGCCTGGGCGCTGCCGCTGGCGAGGCCGAGGCCGATCAGGGCGCTAAACAGAACCGAGGTGATTTTTTTCATGCTGACTCCTTTCGTTTGATGACAGTTGTATAAGAAAACTTGGCGAGGAACTGGCGTGCGCGCTGGCTGCGCGGGTTCTCGAAAAATTGATGGGGGGCTGCCTGCTCCAGGATGTGGCCGCCGTCCATGAAGACGATGCGATCCGCCACCGCCCGGGCGAACGCCAGCTCGTGGGTGACGATGAGCAGGGTCATGCCGCTGCCGGCGAGATCCCGGATGACCTCCAGCACCTCCTGCACCATCTCGGGGTCCAGCGCAGCGGTCACCTCGTCAAACAGCATCACCTGGGGGTTCATGCACAGGGCCCGCACTATGGCGATCCGCTGCTGCTGGCCGCCGGAGAGCTGGCGCGGATAGTCATGGCGCCGCTCCCACAGGCCAACCCGGGTCAGCAGCTGTTCCGCCTGCAGCAGGGCCTCGGCCCGCTCCCGCTTCTGCACCTGCACAGGGCCGAGCAGCACGTTCTCCAGCACCGTCAGGTTGGGGAAGAGGTGATAGCTCTGGAACACCATGCCGATCCGCTGGCGCAGCCGCTGCCAGTCGGTGCTGGCATCCAGCGGCTTCCCATCGAAGCGAATCTCGCCCCCCTGAATGGGTTCGAGCCCGTTGAGGGTGCGCAGCAAGGTGCTCTTGCCGCAGCCGCTCGGCCCCAGGATGACGATCACTTCCCCGGCGTTCACCGTGAGGCTGACCCCGTCCAGTACCCGGTTTTGGCCGAATTGTTTGCTGACAGCATTGAGCTCAAGCAGAGGTGTCATACCGCATTACCCCATTGTTGCTCCAGCCGGCGCGAGACGAGCGAGAGCGGATAGCAGACCAGAAAAAAGAACAGGAACAGCAGACCGTAGATGAGCAGCGAGCCATAGGTGCGCTCGATGATCTGCTGGCCCACCTTGATCACCTCCACCACCCCGATCAGCACCGCCAGCGAGCTGGTCTTGATGATGCGGGTATGGATGTTGATGGTGGGCGGCGTCAGCCGTTGTAGCGCCTGGGGCAGCAACACGTGGCGATAGAGCTGCCAGCGGGAGAGCCCGAGGGCCAGACCGGCCTCCTGCTGACCGCGGGCGAGCGACTTGAGGCCGCCGCGCACCACTTCGCCCACCTCGCTGGCGCCCCACAGGGCCAGCACCAGCACGGCGCACCAGAAGGCCGGGATATCCAGGCCGAAGAAGATCGGCAGCCCGAAGAAGAAGAGGTAGAGCCAGACCAGCACGGGCACTACCCGAAACAGCTCCAGATAGACTCGCAACACTCCCCGAGTCAGCCTTCCCCCCTGCTGGGCCAGCACGCCGTAACCGACCCCGCCCAGGGTGGCGAACAGGATGGCGAGCAGCGAGATGGCGAGGGTCTGGCCCGCGCCCACCGCCAGCAGCGGCAGCGCCTGGGTCAGCTGCTCAGTGACCGGACTGACCATATCGATCCCTCCTTTTCTCTGCATCGGTGTCGGATGGTGGCAGCAGGACGATCGATGCCTGCATCAGCGATTCAGTGACCGAACTGACCATGTTGCAGCCTCCTTTCAACGACGCGCAGGGCAAGGGACAGCGGCAGGAAGATCAGCACGCACATCAAGGTCAGCACCGCCAGCATCTCGTAGGTCTTGTAGTAGAGGGCGATGTAGTTCCTGGTGGTGTAGAGCAGCTCGGGCACCGCCACCGCCGAGGCCACCGTGGTCTCTTTCAAGAGAAAGATGAAATTGGCAAACAGCGCCGGCAGGCTGGCGAGCCAGGCCTGGGGCAGCTGCACGTGGCGCAGCAATTGCCAGCGGGAGAGGCCGATGGCCTGACCTGCCTCCAGCTGGCTGGGGGGCACCGCCTGCACCCCGGCCCGCAGCGCCTCGGTCAGGTAGCCACCGCCGAGGAAGGTCATGGCGATCACCGCCGTGGCAAATCCGGAGAGCGAGATGCCGAGCGCCGGCAGCCCGAAGTAGAGGAAGAACAGCTGGATCAAGAGCGGCGTGTTGCGGGCCAGCTCCACATAGGCGCGGATCACCCGGTTCAGCCAGGGCCGGCGCAGGCCGAGCAGCGCCACATTGAGCAGGGCCACGGCGAGGGAGGTGAGGATCACGATGGCGCCGAGCTGCAGGGTGACCCAGACCGATTGGCCGAAGGCCGGCAGGGTAGTGAGGACAAAGGACCAGTCGAAGCTCATGCCGGGATCCTCCCGTCGCGGCGCAGCCGTTGGGGCAGCACTGTGATGGCGTCCGGGTACTTGATGCCGGCGCCTGTGTTGAGCACCACCACCCGCTCGCCCCCCTGGATCCAGCCGCTCTCCCGCAACTGGCGGGCGGCGGCGAAGGCGGCCGCCCCTTCCGGGCAGACGAAGCTGCCTTCGCGCGCGGCGAGCTGGCGGATCTCGCGCTGGATGGCGCTATCGTCCACCGCGACGGCGCACCCCTCGGTGCGATAGAGGGCGTCCAGCACCAGAAAGTCCCCCAGCGCCTTGGGCACGTTGATGCCAAAGGCCAGGGTCTGGGAGTCGGGCCAGAAGCGAGATTCGCGCTCCCCCTGCTGCCAGGCCTGGACGATGGGGGCGCAGCCGCTCGCCTGCACCGCCACCAGTCGCGGCAGCGGCCCCTTGACCCAGCCCAGCTCCTGCAACTCCCGCAGCGCCTTGTAGATGCCGATGAGCCCGACCCCGCCGCCGGTGGGGTAGAGGATGACGTCTGGCAGGGTCCAGCCGAGCTGCTCGGCGATCTCCAGCCCCATGGTCTTCTTGCCCTCGATGCGATAGGGCTCCTTGAGGGTGGAGGCATCGAACAGTCCCTGCTCGGCCACCGCCTCGGCCACCTGGCGGCCGGCGTCGCTGATGAGGCCGTCCACCAGATAGAGGCGGGAGCCGGCCAGCGAGGTCTCCAGCCTGGTGATGGCGGGGGCTGCCTGGGGCATGACTATGGTGCTGCGCAGCCCGGCGCGGGCGCCGTACAGCGCCCATGCCGCCCCGGCGTTGCCGTTGGTGGGCATGGCGAAGTGGGTGACGCCGAGTTCCCGGGCGCGGGAGACGCCGACCGCGGCGCCCCGGGCCTTGAAGGAGCCGGTGGGGATGATGCTCTCATCCTTCATCCAGAGATCCGGAATGCCGATCTGCTTGCCGAGGCGCGGCAGCGGCAACAGGGGGGTGAAGCCTTCCCCCAGGGTGACCACCTGGGCGGGGTCGCGCACCGGCAGCAGCTCGTGGTAGCGCCACAGGCTGGCGGGACGACCCAGCAGGGCGGCCGGGTGCCAGGCCTGCTTCAGGGCCTCGAGGTCGTAGCTGGCCAGCAAGGGGGCACCGACCGGGCTCAGCTGTTGGGGCTGATCGGCATCCACCATCTCGCCGGTCTTGCTGCAACGCAGATGTGATAGGTAGCTGTACGGCATGCTTTATCCTGAATGGCTCACGTTGGCTGGTGTCTTATTCCATCCTGTGACCCAGGGGGCGGATAACAAACAAAATAAAGCGGCAAACTAAAGCGAAAAAGTTCATATGGCTCCCCTGTGTCGGCGGGCCACCCTCTGCCGCCGGTCGGGGGGTTGGGCCATCCGGCGCTCTTTGTTACCCTGCCCGTTTCACTCAAACCGCAGGGAGCCGCCTCGATGCGAGCCTTTGTCAGCCTGCTGGCCCTGTCACTGCTCTGTGCGTGCAGCGGCCAGCCAACCAGAGAGGATGCCATGTCAGGGAAAGCGCGCCTTCACTACCCCGTCACCCGCCAGGGGGATCAGGTGGATCACTACTTCGGCCAGGCCGTGGCCGACCCCTATCGCTGGCTGGAGGATGACCGCAGCCCCGAGACCGAGGCCTGGGTCGAGGCCCAGAACCGGGTGACTCAGGGGTATCTGGCGCAGATCCCGTATCGGGCCGCCATCAAGGAGCAATTGGCCTCGTCTTGGAACTACGCCAAGGAGGGGGCGCCGTTTCGCGAGGGGCGCTACCACTACTTCTTCAAGAACGACGGCCTGCAGAACCAGAACGTGCTGTGGCGCCAGCAGGAGGGCAAGCCGGCCGAGGTGTTCCTCGATCCCAATACCCTCAGCCCCGACGGCACCACGGCGCTGGATCAGCTGAGCTTCTCCCGGGACGGCCGCATCCTGGCCTACTCCTTGTCGCTGGCGGGCAGTGACTGGCGCGAGATCCACCTGATGGACGTGGAGAGCAAACAGCCGCTGGAGGCGCCCCTCAAGGACGTGAAGTTCAGCGGCATCAGCTGGCTCGGCAACGAGGGCTTCTTCTACTCGAGCTACGACAAGCCCGATGGCAGCGAGCTGTCGGCCAGGACGGATCAGCACAAGGTCTATTTCCACCGGCTCGGCACGGCGCAGGAGGATGACCGGCTGGTGTTTGGCGCCATCCCGGCCCAGCACCACCGCTACGTGGGGGCGACCGTCACCGAGGATGACCGCTTCCTGCTCATCTCGGCGGCGAACTCCACCTCGGGCAACCGCCTCTATGTGAAGGATCTGAGCCAGGAGAACGCGCCGCTGCTGACGGTGCAGGGAGATCTGGGCGCGGACGTGAGCCTGGTGGACAACAAGGGCGGCACCCTTTACCTGCTGACCAACCGGGACGCTCCCAACCGCCGGCTGGTGACGGTGGATGCCGCCAACCCGGGGCCGGCCCGCTGGCGGGATCTCATCCCCGAGCGTCAGCAGGTGCTGACGGTGCACAGCGGCAGCGGCTATCTGTTCGCCGAGTACATGATGGATGCCACCGCCCGGGTCGAGCAGTTCGACTACGAGGGCAAGCGGGTGCGCGAGGTGGCGCTGCCCGGCCTTGGCAGCGTCAGCGGCTTCAACGGCAAGCACGATGATCCCGCCCTCTACTTCGGTTTCGAGAACTATGCCCAGCCGCCCACTCTCTACCGGTTCGAGCCCAAGAGCGGCGCCATCAGCCTCTATCGCGCCTCGGCGGCGCCGTTCAAGCCTGAGGATTACGTCTGTGAGCAGCGCTTCTACCAGAGCAAGGACGGCACCCGGGTGCCGCTCATCATCAGCTACCGCAAGGGGCTGAAACGCGATGGCAGCAACCCGACCATCCTCTACGGCTATGGCGGCTTCGACGTGAGCCTGACTCCGAGCTTCAGCGTGTCGGTGGCCAACTGGCTCGATCTGGGGGGCGTCTATGCGGTGGCCAACCTGCGCGGGGGCGGCGAGTACGGCCAGGCCTGGCACCTGGCGGGCACCAGGATGAACAAGCAGAACGTGTTCGACGACTTCATCGCGGCGGCCGAGTACCTCAAGACCGAGGGCTACACCCGTACCGATCGGCTGGCGATCCGCGGTGGCTCCAACGGCGGTCTGCTGGTGGGGGCCGTGATGACCCAGCGGCCGGATCTGATGCGGGTCGCCCTGCCGGCGGTGGGGGTGCTCGACATGCTGCGCTACCACAGCTTCACCGCCGGGGCGGGCTGGGCCTATGACTATGGCACCAGCGCCGACAGCGAGGCGATGTTCGACTACCTGAAGGGCTACTCGCCCCTGCACAACGTCCGGCCCGGGGTCAGCTACCCCTCGACCCTGGTGACCACGGCGGATCACGACGATCGGGTGGTGCCGGCCCACTCCTTCAAGTTCGCCGCCACCCTGCAGGCCGACGATGCCGGCCCCCATCCCCAGCTCATCCGCATCGAGACCAATGCGGGGCACGGTGCGGGCACGCCGGTGGCAAAACTGATCGAGCAGAGCGCGGACATCTATGCCTTCACCCTGTACGAGATGGGCTACCGGCAACTGCCGCACCAGCCTTGAACGGGGTGACGCTGGCAACCGGGAGCGATCTGCCATCTTGTGACATCAGGGCCCTGCGGGGCCCTTTTTATTGCCGCGCGTTTGAACGCCGGCCTGCGACCATCCCTGTCTCGCCAGCAACCTGTTTTGACAGACGGGCCCCATCTGTTATCCCCCCGGTGGTATAGTCAGCCACAAGAGCCGCATTCAAGGAGTCCGTCGTGAAGAAGATCATCTACATCCTGCTGGGACTGGCGATGGCGGCGGTGGTGGCCATCGCCGCCCTGGTGTCCCTCATCGATCCCAATCAGTTCAAGCCCCAGCTGGCGGAACAGGTGCGCAAGAGCACGGGCCGCGAGCTGGTGATGGAGGGGGAGATCGGCTGGCGTTTCTGGCCGAGCCTCGGCCTCTCCCTCGAGAAGGTGGCGCTGCGCAACCCCGCCGGTTTCGCCGAACCCGACTTGGTGCGCTTCGAGCAGGGGGAGGCCTCGGTGGGCCTGCTGCCGCTGCTCTCCCATCGGCTGGAGATAGGCAAGGTGACCCTGAGCGGTGCCCATCTCTTTATCCAGACCAAGGCTGACGGCAGCTCCAACCTGAGGGATCTGCTCCAGGCCTCCGCCGAGCCCAAGGGGGAGGCGGCGACCTCCGAGCCTGCCGCAACGACGACCCCGCCCGCCAGCGACGAGCAGCCCTGGCAGATCAGCCTGCAAGGCATCGCGCTGGTGGATGCCAGCGCCCTGGTGCGGGACGATCGCAGCGGTACCGTCTCCCGGCTCGACCGGCTGGATCTCGATCTGGGGCAGTTGACCCCGGGGGAGTGGGTGCCCGTGACCCTGGCCGCCAAGGGGGCCCAGGGGGATCTGGCCTTTGATCTCAAGGGTCAGGCCCAGCTCAAACCAGCCCGGGAGGCCATGAAGAGCGAGCTCAAGGATCTCAACCTCAGCGGCAGCCTGAGCCAGCCGGCGCAGCGGCTTGATGCCTTCTCCCTCAAGGCGGATCGGCTGGCGCTGGGGGAGTGGAGCAGTCTCACCCTCACTCTGCAGGGCGCCCAGGGGGCGGCGGACAAGCCGACCCTGGCTGGCACCCTGGAGGGGACCCTCAAGGCGCGCCTCGACGAGCACCGGCAACTGCTGGAGCTGTCGGATACCGTGCTGGCCGCCAGGCTGAGCGGCGATGCCCTGCCGCGCCCGCAGATGCAGCTCAAGCTCGCCGGCTTTGCCCGCGCCGAGCTGGACAAGCAGAGCGTCACCCTCAGCAACCTGGTGATGGGGGCCGATGACGCCCTGCTGAGCGGCAGCGGCGCCGTTCGTCTGGGGGCCGTTCCCAGAGTGGAGTTCGACCTCAAGGGGGACAAGCTCGACCTGGACAGTTGGCTGGGTCAGCCGGCCAGGGCGGCGCCCGCTGCGGCCACCTCGGGAGCGGCTGCTCCGGCCGGAGCAAAGGGGCAGGCTGCGGCGCCCGCCAACAGGGTGCTCTCCACGACTGAACCCGACCTTGCCGCCCTCAAGGCGGTGGATCTGACCGGCCGGCTGCAACTGGGCAGCCTGCGGCTCAAGGGGCTGGATCTCAGCGCCGTCGATCTGCAGCTCGCCCTGGCCGGTGGTCAGCTCAGCCTCAAGCAGTTCGGCGCCGGGGTGGCCGGTGGTCAGGTGACGGCGATCGGCGTGCTCGATGCCCGCCAGCAGCCGGCTCGCTATCAGGTCCACAAGCGGGTGCAGGGGGTCGAGGTGCGGCCGCTGCTGCAGACCCTGGCCCAGACCGATCTGCTGGAAGGCAAGGGGGATCTGGAGGTCGAGGTGCAGGGCTCAGGACTGTCCGAGCAGGCCCTGCGCAGCCGGATGCAGGGCAAGGCCAGCCTCAGGCTGAGGGACGGCGCCCTGCACGGCATCAACCTGGCGGAGATGATCCGCGAGGCGCGGGCCACCCTGACCGGCAAGGGGGCGGATCAGGTGAAGGAGGTGCGCAAGACCGACTTCAGTGCCCTCACAGCCAGCTTCCAGATTGCCAACGGGGTTGCCAGGAGCGACGACATCCAGCTCTTCGCCCCCGCCCTGAGGGTGAAGGGGCAGGGTCAGACCGCCCTGGTGCCGGAGACCCTGGACTTCCTGTTCCTCACCTCCGTGGTGGAGAGCAGCAAGGGGCAGGGGGGCAAGAGCGTGGACGAGCTCAAGGACATCACCATACCGGTGCGCATCGGTGGCCACTGGCAGGCGCCGAGCTACCGGCTCGACGTGAAGGCGCTGCTCAGCAACAACAAGGTGCTGGAGGAGAAGGCCCGCAAGGAGGCCGAGCGAGGCCTGAAAAAACTGCTGGGAGACAAGGCCGACGACGAGGGGATCAAGGGGGCGGCGGATCAGCTGCTCAAGGGGCTGTTCAAATAGCCCGTCTTCCGTGCCTTGCCACAAGAGCCCGCCCCGTGCGGGCTCTTTGTTGTGAAACATGGCGTCATGGGGCGAGGCTGGGTCAGCAAGATGAGGTACTATCCGGGGCAGTCATCGACACCGGGAACCAGGAGGGTTCATGAACAAACGGGTGCTGATCACCGGCGGCAGCCGGGGCATAGGGGCGGCGACGGCCCGCCATCTGGCGGCGCAGGGGTATCATCTGTGCCTCAACTATCGCCAGGAGAGGGCGGCGGCCGAGGCGCTGGTGGCCGAGATCCGGGCGGGGTATCTGGTCGAGTGCATCGCGGTGCAGGCGGATGTCGGCGTGGAGGCCGAGGTGGTGCGCCTGTTCGAGGAGATGGACGCGCGGCTCGGCCCCGTCACCCACCTGGTGAACAATGCCGGCAGGCTGCAGCCGCAGATGCGGGTGCTGGAGATGAGCGCCGAGCGCATCAACCAGACCCTGACCACCAATGTCACCGGCTGCTTTCTCTGCTGCCGCGAGGCGGTGCGCCGCATGACGGCGGGGGGCGCCATCGTCAACGTCTCTTCCGCCGCCGCGCGCCTGGGCTCCCCCGGGGAGTACGTGGACTACGCCGCCGCCAAGGGGGCCGTCGACGTGCTGACCAGGGGGCTGTCGCTGGAGGTGGCGCCCCAGGGGATCCGGGTCAACGGGGTGCGTCCGGGCTTTATCTACACCGAGATGCACGCGGACGGCGGCGAGCCCGGTCGGGTGGACAGGATCAAGGGGGCCATTCCGCTGCAACGGGGTGGCGAACCCCGTGAGGTGGCGGCCGCCATCGCCTGGCTGCTGTCGGACGAGGCCTCCTACGTCACCGGCAGCTTTATGGATGTGGCTGGCGGGCGCTGAACCAGCGTCAACCATGATCCCGTCAACGAGAAGGGGCGCCATGGCGCCCCTTCTTCTGCTTATTCCCCCAGCAGCTGCTGCCAGACCGCCAGTACATGGCCCCGCTCTTGCGGCAGCTGGTCGTCCCCCACCTTGCGGGAGATCTCCGAGAGGTTGAGGCGATGGCCGAGGTTGCGTATCTCCAGGTAGGCGTGTTTCAGCCCCTCTGCCTGCTCCAGGGTCAATACCCCCGCCATCACGCACTCGTCGAAGATGCGCACGTTATCGGACCAGCGGGTCAGCGCCTCCGGCTCGCCGCAGGCGTGGGCCAGCACCAGGTACTGGGCGATGAACTCGATGTCCACCATGCCGCCCGGGGACTGCTTGAGGTCGAACTCTCCCTCGCCCGCTTTCAGCAGGTGATCCCGCATCTTCTGGCGCATCTCCCGCACCTCGCGGGCCAGGGTCGGCAGGTCGCGCTCCTTGGCCAGTACGTCGCGGCGGATGCGGGCAAAGTCGGCGACCACGGCATCATCGCCATAGATGGGGCGGGCCCGCACCAGGGCCTGATGCTCCCAGGTCCAGGCCTCGTTTTGCTGGTACTGCTCGTAGGCCGACAGGGACGAGACCAGGAGCCCCGAGTCGCCGGAGGGGCGCAGCCGCATGTCGATCTCGTAGAGGATCCCTGACGGGGTGCGGGTGCTGAACAGGTGCAGGATCCGCTGGGCCAGGCGCAGGTAGAACTGGCGGCTGTCGATGGGCTTGCGCCCGTCGGTCTGGCCGTTGGGGTCGCCGCCGTGCAGGAAGACGAGGTCCAGATCCGAGCCATAGCCGAGCTCGATGCCCCCCAGCTTGCCGTAGGCCACCACGGCGAAACCGCGCTGGCCGCTCGTTGCCACCTCGGGGGGAACGCCGTAGCGCTCGCTCATCTGGGCCCAGGCCTGGTTGACCACCTCCTCGGTGATCGCCTCCGCCAGCCAGGTGAGGTGGTCGCTCACCTTCATCAGCGGCAGGGCGCCGGCGATGTCGGCGGCGACGATGCGCAAGAGCTGCACCTGCTTGAACTGGCGCAGCGCCTCCATCTGCTGCTCCACATCCTCCTCGGGGATGCGCAGCAGGAACTGGCGCAACTGGGGCTTGTACTGATCCAGCGGGGTGGGGTGGTAGAGGTGCTGGGGATCCAGCAGCTCGTCCAGCAAGATGGGGTAGCGGGCGAGCTGCTCACTCACCAGGTTGCTCTCGTCACACAATAGCACCAGCTGGCGCAGGGCGGCGGGGTTTTCCGCCAGCAGTTGCAGGTAGGCGCTGCGGGTGAAGATGCGGGTCAGCAGGGTGCAGACCCGCTCGAACAGACGGGCGGGCTCGCGGCTCGCCACCACCAGGCGCAGCAGTTCCGGCATCAGCCAGTCCAGGGCGATCCGCCCCTGGGGGCCCACCTGACGGCGCTTGTACTCCTCCTTGAAGCGCAGCAGGGCACCGCAGAGCGGAACGGGCTCGGCCACCCCCTGCGCGGTCAGCAGTTGCGCCAGTTCGGCGGCGTCGAGCTCGGTGCGCCAGAGATCGAGCCAGAGCTGCTCCAGATGGGCGGGGGCCTCTTTTTCCTCCCCCACCACGGCGACAAACTCCCGGTGGACGGCGGCCATCTCCTCGTCCAGGTGGGCCATGAAGGCGGCCCAGTCATCGAAGCCGAGGGACGCGATCAGCCGCTGACGATCCCGCTCCTCGGTGGGCAGGGTCTGGGTCTGCTGATCGCCTATCTCCTGCAGGATATTCTCGACCCGGCGCAGAAAGCGGTAGGCCACGAGCAGGCGCTCGCACTGGTCCCCCTCCAGGGCACCGCACCGGGCGATGGCCGCGATCGCCTCGGGCAGGTGGCGCACCCGCAGGGCGGGCTCGCGGCCGCCGCGAATGAGCTGCAGCGCCTGGGCGATGAACTCCACCTCGCGAATGCCCCCGGCGCCGAGCTTGATGTTGCCCTCCAGCCCCTTGCGGCGCACCTCGGCGGCGATCATCGCCTTCATCTGGCGCAGGCCGTCGATGACGCCGAAGTCGATGTAGCGGCGAAACACGAAGGGGCGCAGCAGCTCGGTGAGGGCCTGGGCGTGCTCGCACTGGGGGCCCAGCACCCGCGCCTTGACCATGGCGTAGCGCTCCCAGTTGCGGCCGTGGTGCTGGTAGTAGTCCTCCATGGCGGCGAAGGAGATGGCGAGCGGCCCCGCGTCGCCGAAGGGGCGCAGTCGCATGTCGACCCGGAACACCTGACCATCCTGGGTGGGCTGGTGCAGGGCGTTGATGAGACGCTGGCCGAGCTTGATGAAGAACTGCTGGTTCGCGAGCTCGCGCCGCCCGCCGACGGTGTAGCCGTTCTCCGGGAAGGTGAAGATGAGGTCGATGTCCGATGAGAAGTTCAGCTCGCCGCCGCCGAGCTTGCCCATGCCGAGGATCAGCAGGGGCTGGGGATCGCCGTTGCCATCCACCGGGGTGCCGAGTTCGTCGCACTGTCTGGCGTAGAGCCAGTCGCGGGCACCGCAGATGAGGGCATCGGCCAGCTTGGTCAGATGGATGAAGCTCTCTTCCACCGCCGCATGACCCAGCAGCTCGCGCCAGGCGATCACCAGCATGCGGCTGCGCCTGAACTGGCGCAGGATGCGCTTGAGCGCCTCTTCATCCGTGACCCCGACGAGCAGGGCCGCGAGATCGCCCTCGTAGGCGGGCCAGCGTTCGGCCTGATCCAGATCGTCGGAGGCGAGCAGCGGTCCCAGCAACTCGGGCTGCTTGATAAGGGAGTCGGCGACGAAATCGGAGAGGCCGAACAGGGTCAGCAGGGTCTGGCGGGTGGGCTCCGGCAGGGCGCCATGGTCGGGTGCCAGGTCGAGCAGCCGCTGCCAGTGGCGCCGGGCCTGCTCCTGCAGCAAGGGGGAAAGGGCGGAGAAAGAGGGAGAGTGCTGGGCCACGGTTGCCATCCTTGTGGTTGACGGGTCTGCAGAGTGAATCAAAATCCGGTTGCCAATCTAGCACTGTCGGACACCCGCGTCACAGCGCGGGTGTCCGACAGGTGATCCGGCGACGGCTATCGGTTGCCCGCCGGGTTCAGGGGCGCCGATAGATCTCGGGGTCGTATTTTTCCATCAGGCTGCCCGGAGTGCGCGGCGGCGCGAAGCCGAAGCCGGCATAGAGGCCGTGGGCATCTGAGGTGGCGAGGGAGAGGCGGCGCAGCCCCTGCAGCTCGGGATGGGCCAGGATGGCCGCCATCAGCGCCTTGCTGTGGCCCCGGCCGCGGTGCTCAGGCAGCACGAAGACGTCGGAGAGATAGCCGAAGGTGGCCTTGTCCGTGATGACCCGGGCGAAGGCCACCTGCCGGCCGCCGAGATAGCCCCCGAAGCACAGCGAATGGTTGATGGCCCGCTGCACGGTGGAGAGGGGGATGCCGAGGCTCCAGTAGGCCTCCTCGGAGAGAAAACGGTGGATGAGCGGAACGTCGAGTCGTCCCTTGTCGTCGCTGATCTCCAGCTGATGTGCTTCGGTCTGCATCCTGGCTCCTTGCCGTGGTGAAAAAAGAGAGGCCCCTTGCGGGGCCTTCCAGTCTAACTGGATTGCGGCGTGAAAGTCAGGCCAGCGTGAAGGCCTGGATATGATCGTCCAGGGTCTTTGTCATGGCATGAATGCAGAAGGCCCCTTGCGGGGCCCTCTGATAGCAACGCCCTGGTGTCGTCAGGCCAGCTTGAAGGCCTGAATGTGATCGTCCAGGGTCTGGCTGTGGCGTTCCACCAGTTCGGAGGCATCCTTGAGTTCGCGCAGCACCACCACTGAGCCTTCCACCACCTGCTTGACCTGCTCCAGGTTGGCATTCATCTCCTCGGCGACCGAACTCTGCTGCTCGGAGGCGGCGGCGATCTGGCGGTTCATGTCGGCCACCCCCTGTACCCGCTGGACTATGGTGGCGAGCTGATCGCCGGCCTGGGTCACCTGCTCCACCCCCTTGTCCGCCTGCTGCACGCTCTCGGCCATCAGGCCGACGGCCTGGCGGGCGTTGCCCTGCAACTGCTCGATCATCTTCTGGATCTCGACGGTGGCGGCCTGGGCCCGGTTCGCGAGTTCGCGCACCTCGGAGGCCACCACGGCGAAGCCGCGGCCCGCCTCGCCGGCGCGGGCGGCCTCGATGGCGGCATTGAGGGCCAGCAGATTGGTCTGCTCCGAGATGCTGCGGATGGTGTCCACCACGGAGCCGATGCGATCGACCCCGTGCTCCACCTCGTTGACCACGGTGGAGGAGCGCTGGATGTTGCCGGAGAGGGTGTCGATGGTGTTGACGGTGGCGGCGACGCAGCGGCTGCCCTCCTCGGCCAGGGCGCTGGCCTCGAAGGTGGCGTGGGAGGCCTGTTCCGCATGGCTGGCCACCTCGCGGATGGCGCCCACCATCTGGCTCATGGCGCTGGCGAGCTGTTCTATCTGGGTGAACTCCTCGTTGATCGCCTCGTTGGCCTCTTCCATGCAAAGGGTCACCTGGGAGGCGATGTCGTTGAGCTCCTTGCAGGCGACACGCTGGGTATCGAACACCTCCTTGAGGTTCTCCTGGGAGTGGGCGACCGCCTTGGCGATGTCGCCGAACTCGTCGCGGGAGTTGAGCAGCACGCTGTGGCTGAGATCCTTGCGGGCGAAGCGCTCCAGCAGGCCCACCAGATAGTGCACCTGCTTGACCATGAGGCGGGAGCCGGTCAGCAGCAGCACCACGAAGATGACCCCCATGAGCGCCGTTTCCATCACGCCGGTCCAGAGCAGGCGATCGGCGATGGCGTTGGCCATGGTGGCGTCGATGCCCTCGCTGAGCAGGGTGGCCTCCAGATTGCTGGCATCGAACCAGAGCTTGGCCAGCAACAGCAGGGTGCTGAACACCATGAGCAGCACCACTTTGGGTACCAGCCGGATATTGCTCATGTGCCGTTCCAGCGGGTTCAACTGCATAATCTCTCTCCTTTCAACGTCCATTTTTCCTTTGCCGTCATGGCTATCGGCATTATCTTCCTTTTTATTAATTCGAACCGTGCTTAAAGTTGGAAAATGTATGCGACATCACTTAACTCATCTGCGGGCCATGGATCTGCTGATGGCACTGCTCTCCATCATCTCCGTGGTACTGGTTGGACTCCGCTGGCTGTGGAGTGAACACTTCACTCCCGAGACGCTTTCCCTCTTTTATGATCTGGACAGCCTGATCTGCTACATCTTCCTCGCCCACTTCGCCTATGGCTGGTTCCGTGCCAGCGACAAGCGAACCTTCTTCAAGACCAACTGGTTCTATCTGCCTGGCAGCCTGCCCATGGTGGAGCAACTGCGCTGGGCACGGCTGATCCAGCTCTACAGGGTCATTCAGCTGTTGCGCAGCAGTCCCAATCTACTCGCTATCGTGCGAAGGGAACGAAATGAGACCCGGCTGGCCGGCATACTGCTGCTTTTCTTCCTGCAAATCGGAGTAGGAACGGCACTGATCTACTGGGTCGAGGGAGGTCAACCCGGCAGCCAGATCCACAACACCTATGACGCTTTCTGGTGGACCCTGGTGACGCTTTCCACCATAGGATACGGGGATATCGTGCCGCAAACCGAGGAAGGGCGCTTCGTGGCCAGCCTGATGATAATCTTCGGCGTCGGCCTGTTCAGTGCCCTCAGCGGTTTCATGGCTAGCCTCTTTCTGCAGCCCAAGAAGGAGGACAGTGAGACCGACAAGTGGCGCCACCACTACAATGCCCAGCAAGAGCAACTGCTGCAGGAGCTGAAGGCCCTGCGCGCCGAGGTGAAGGCACTGCAACAGAAGTAGCCTGCGACGTCTGGAATGGTCGCGTGACGACGGGAGGACCCTGCGAGACGGCTCTCAGTCTGGGGGAGAGCGCTTTTCTTTGCTTGTCCTTTGACCCGCAGGCGGCTTAACATTCGGCCTGCAACCTAATCCAACGAAGAGAATCGACCGACCATGCGCGCCCTTCTCGGGATCCTCATCTGCCTGTGTGCCCAACAGGCACTGGCCGATACCCGCTATGTTTCAGACAACATCTTTACCTATATCCACAATGGTCCGGGTACCCAGTACCGGATCCTCGGCAGCGTCAAGGCCGGTGAGCCGCTGGAGGTCAAGGCGGTGAACCAGGAGGCCGGTTTCACCCAGGTGGTGGACGGTCGTGGCCGGGAAGGCTGGATCAAGAACAGCGAGTTGCAGGGGGAGGTCAGCCTGCGTGAGCGCCTGCCCCAGATCCAGAAAGAGCTGGAAGAGGCCAAGGCCAGGTTGCTGAACCTCAATGGCGACAACGAGCGCCGCTTCGCCGAGAAGGATGGCAAGATCGCCGAGCAGAGCCAGGAGATCGCCAACCTCAAGGCCCGCCTCGACAGCCAGAGCGCCGAGATGAGCAGCCTCAAGGAACAGAACGACGCCCTGACCCAGAGCTATGACAACCGGGAGCACGACATGCAGATGGACTGGTTCATCCGCGGTGGTGCCATGGTGGGGGGCGGCATCCTGCTCGGCATCCTGCTGCCCATGCTGCCGCGCCGTCGCAAGAGCAGCGAGCGCTGGATGAACTGATCGCCTTGCGGTTACAACGATAAAGGTCGCCCATGGCGGCCTTTTTTCATGGGCAGCCCGACCCGCTCGGGGGTCGCCATCAGGCGCCCCCGGCCGTAAGATGGGCTCACTTGTCCGTGCGCGGCACGGCTTCTCAACAAGAGCGTTCACCTTATGCCATCGACCGAACAGGCCCTCTGGTTCGTGCTGGGGGGCGATCACCTCGTCCTGCTGGATGAACAGGGGCGCATTCCACAGGGCCCTCAGACCTGCCTGCCCGCCCGGCTGCAACACGCCGCCTTTGAGCGTTTCGACGAGTGGGACGGCCTGCCCTGCCTGCTGCTGGATCTGGGGCCCGGCACCGACACGGACGCGACCACTCCCCTGCGCCAGCTGATGGTGGCGGGAGACGAGGAGGGCTTTCGCCTCGCCGGCCGCGCCTGGCAGCTCGCCACTTTCCGCCGCACCCATCGCTTCTGCGGCGAGTGCGGCGCCCCCATGACCCCGAAGTCGGGGGAGTGGGCGCAGGGGTGCAGGCACGGCCACGTCGTCTATCCGCGCATCTCCCCCTGCATCATAGTGGCGGTGCGCAAGGGGCCCGCGATCCTGCTGGCGGCCCACCGTCGTCACTATCAGGCCGAGGATCCCATGTATACCGTGCTGGCCGGCTTCGTGGAGGCGGGGGAGAACCTCGAGCAGTGCGTGGCGCGGGAGGTGTTCGAGGAGAGCGGCATCCGGGTGCGCAACGTGCGCTACGTGGCGAGCCAGCCCTGGCCCTTCCCCCACAGCCTGATGATGGGCTTCACCGCCGACTACGAGAGCGGCGAGATCAAGGTGCAGGATGACGAGCTGGTGGCCGCCGGTTTCTTCGAAGCCGACCGGCTGCCGCGCTTGCCCCCCCAGGGCACCATAGCGCGGCGGCTTATCGAGCTGACGCTGAGCGAGACCCGTTGACGGTGTTGAAAAGCGGGCCCTTGTTTGCGCCCCTTCACATCTTTGCACTCGGACGGCCCTACGGCACCTTTGGGCCGCCCTCAGCCTTGCACAAAGTGGTATCATGTCCGCCATTTTATGCGTGAGATGACTCAGGAACTGGGATGAAAGAGCTGAAGAACGATCGATACCTGCGCGCCCTGCTGCGCCAGGATGTGGACATGACCCCGGTATGGATGATGCGTCAGGCCGGCCGCTACCTGCCGGAATACAAGGCGACCCGCGCCGTCGCGGGGGACTTCATGTCCCTGTGCCGCAACGCCGAGCTGGCCTGCGAGGTCACCCTGCAGCCGCTGCGCCGCTATCCGCTCGATGCCGCCATCCTCTTCTCCGACATCCTGACCGTGCCCGACGCCATGGGGCTGGGTCTCTACTTCGAGCACGGGGAAGGCCCGCGCTTCGAGCGTCCGATCACCTCCATGGCGGACGTGCAGGCGCTGCCGGTGCCGGATCCGGAAGACGAGCTCGGCTACGTGATGAACGCGGTGCGCACCATCCGCCGCGAGCTCAAGGGCAAGGTGCCCCTCATCGGCTTCTCCGGCAGTCCCTGGACGCTCGCCACCTACATGGTGGAGGGAGGCAGCTCCAAGGCGTTCACCAAGATCAAGCAGATGATGTACGCCGAGCCCATGACCCTGCACCTCTTGCTCGACAAGCTGGCGGACAGCGTGATTGCTTACCTCAACGCGCAGATCAGGGCGGGTGCCCAGTCCGTCATGGTGTTCGACACCTGGGGCGGCGTGCTCACCCCGCGGGATTACCGCGATTTCTCCCTGCAGTACATGCACAAGATCGTCGATGGCCTGATCCGCGAGCACGACGGTCGCCGCGTGCCGGTCACCCTGTTCACCAAGAACGGTGGCCAGTGGCTGGAGCAGATCGCCGCCACCGGCTGCGACGCCCTGGGGCTGGACTGGACCACCGACATCGCGGACGCCAAACGCCGGGTCGGCGACAAGGTGGCGCTGCAGGGCAACATGGATCCCTCCATGCTCTACGCCACGCCGGATCGCATCCGCGAGGAGGTCGCCTCCATCCTGGCCGGGTTCGGCCAGGGCAACGGCCACGTCTTCAACCTGGGTCACGGCATCCATCAGGACGTGGATCCCGAGCATGCCGGGGTCTTCGTGAACGCGGTGCACGAGCTGTCGGCCCGCTACCACGGCCGCTGAGAGCGGCAAAGAGTGCGATGAGAACGGGGCCTGGGGGCCCCGTTTTGCTGCCTGTGCCCGTGGGGGCTGCATCCTGGCCGCCGCTCGGGTTACACTGCACCACCACTGAGCAGGGTCACGGACGGGATGGGCGAGCGCGCATGCCGTCGATGAGTGGCGGCGTCGCAGAACATGGCAGGAGGCAGGATGGGCAAGAGTGCGTGGGATTGGGGCATCGACCTTGGCGGGACCAAGTGCGAGTGCGTGGTGCTCGAGGGTGACGAGGTGTTGCTGCGTCACCGCATCCCCACGGAACGTCATGGCGGTTATCAGCACATGATCGGCCAGATCGCGAAACTGGTGGACGAGTGCGCCGAGCGGCTCGGCCAGCGGCCCGCCGTCATCGGCATGGGCACGCCAGGGGCACGGGATCCCCAGACCGGGTTGATGAAAAACTGCAACACCACCGAGCTCAACGGCAAGCCGTTCAAGGAGGATCTGGAGCGCCGACTCGGCGTGCCCGTGCTGATCGCCAACGACGCGAACTGCTTCGCCCTGGCGGAGACCCATCTCGGCGCGGTGCGCCAGCACCATCCCTCGGCCCGCGTGGTGTTCGGCATCATCATGGGCACCGGGGTGGGCTCCGGCATCGTCATCAACGGCCAGATCCTCAACGGTCACCACGGCATCGCCGGGGAGTGGGGCCACAACGTGCTCTCACCGGACGGCCCCGAGTGCTACTGCGGCAAGCGCGGCTGTGTCGAGACCTTCATCAGCGGCCCGGCCCTGGAAGCCTGGTACGAAGCCAAGGCCAAACGTCACCTGCCCCTGGCTCAAATCGCGGCGGCCACCGCCCATGACCATGTCGCCAGGCTCACCATCGACCGTCTGCACTTGTTGTTCGGCCAGGCGCTCGCCAACGTGGTCAACATCCTGGATCCGGACGTCATCGTCATCGGCGGCGGGGTGGGCAACGTGCAGAGCCTCTATCGGGCCGGACGGGAGACCATACTGCCCTTCCTCTTCAACCCCCGTTTCGCCACGCCCATCATAGCGCCGTCCCTGGGGGACAGTGCCGGGGTGTTCGGCGCCGCGCTGCTGGCCCGCGGCGTCTTCCGGGAGGCGCTGCTCTCGTGAGCCGCCTCTTCGTTCGTCCCTTTGTCGCAGGTAAGGACACAGAGTTTTCATGATCAAGATCGCCATCAACGGGTACGGCCGCATCGGCCGCAATGTGCTGCGGGCCCTCTACGAGAGCGGCCGCGACAAGCAAGTCAAGATAGTGGCCATCAACGAGCTGGCCGCCCCCGAGGCCATGGTGCACCTGACCCGCTTCGACACCAGTCACGGTCGCTTCCGCTACCCGGTACAGCTCGCGGGCAACAGCATGCTGGTGGGGGAGGATCTCATCTCCCTGTTTGCGGAGCGGGATCCGTCGCGGTTGCCCTGGCGGGCGCTGGGGGTGGACGTGGTGCTGGACTGCACCGGGGTGTTCGGCTCCCGCGCCGATGCCGAGCTGCATCTGGGAGCGGGGGCGGGCAAGGTGCTCTTCTCCCATCCGGCGGATGCGGACGTGGATGCCACCATAGTCTACGGGGTCAACCACCAGGTGCTGACGGGCAGGGAGCGGATCGTCTCCAACGCCTCCTGCACCACCAACTGCGTGGTACCGGTGATAGAAACATTGCATCGAGAATTCGAGATAAATTGTGGTACTATTACGACAATTCATTCAGCCATGCACGATCAGCAAGTCATCGATGCCTACCACGGCGACTTGCGTCGAACCCGGGCTGCCAGCCAGTCCATCATCCCGGTGGATACCAAGCTGGCCAAGGGGCTGGAGCGGATCCTGCCGCACTTCGCCGGCAAGTTCGAGGCGATCGCGGTACGGGTGCCGACCATCAATGTAACCGCCATGGATCTGAGCATTACTGTTCGTAAAAAAGTGACAGTTAGTGACGTAAATCAAGCCCTGCAACGGGCATCCAGAGGTACATTACACGGTATTCTGGACTACACGGAAGAACCCCTGGTCTCCGTAGACTTTAATCATGATGCACACTCCTGCATCATCGATGGTACCCAGACCCGGGTCAGCGATGCCAACCTCGTCAAGATGCTGATGTGGTGCGATAACGAATGGGGCTTCGCGAATCGGATGCTGGATACCACCCGGGCCATGATGGCCGCAGGCTGAGAGCCTGCACGGGTGCAAGGTTACTGTTTTTTTAACATTACCTGAAAATATATAGAGGACTGAATATGTCTGTTATCAAGATGACCGACCTGGATCTGGCGGGCAAACGCGTTCTGATCCGTGCTGACCTGAACGTGCCGGTAAAAGACGGCAAGGTCACTTCCGATGCACGTATCGTCGCTACCCTGCCGACCATCAAGCTGGCTCTGGAAAAGGGCGCCAAGCTGATGATCACCTCCCACCTGGGTCGTCCGACCGAGGGTGAATACAACGAAGAATTCTCCCTGGCTCCGGTCGTCAACTATCTGAAAGACGCTCTGTCCTGCCCGGTTCGCCTGGCCAAGGATTACCTGGATGGCGTAGACGTCGCCGCCGGTGAGCTGGTCGTGCTGGAAAACTGCCGCTTCAACAAGGGCGAGAAGAAGAACACCGAAGAGCTGGCCAAAAAATACGCCGCCCTGTGTGACGTCTTCGTCATGGATGCGTTCGGTACCGCTCACCGCGCCGAAGGTTCCACCTACGGTGTGGCCCAGTTCGCGCCGGTCGCCTGTGCTGGTCCCCTGCTGGCCGGTGAGCTGGAAGCCCTGGGCAAGGCCATGCTGAAACCCGAGCGCCCCATGGTTGCCATCGTCGGCGGCTCCAAGGTCTCCACCAAGCTGACCGTGCTGGAGTCCCTCTCCAAGATCGCTGACCAGCTGGTCGTCGGTGGCGGCATCGCCAACACCTTCATCGCCGCTGCCGGTCACAACGTCGGCAAGTCCCTGTGCGAGCACGACCTGATCGACACCGCCAAGAAGCTGGCTGCCGAGACCAACATCCCGGTGACCACCGACGTGGTCGTGGGTGCCGAGTTCTCCGAGTCCACTCCGGCCACCATCAAATCCGTGTCCGACGTGACCGACGGCGACATGATCTTCGACATCGGCCCGGATTCCGCCAAGGCCCTGGCCGACATCATCATGAACGCCAAGACCATCCTGTGGAACGGCCCGGTCGGTGTGTTCGAGTTCGACCAGTTCGCCAAGGGTACCGAGGTGATCGCGCGCGCCATCGCCGAATCCCCGGCCTTCTCCATCGCTGGCGGTGGTGACACCCTGGCCGCCATCGACAAGTTCGGCATCGCCGACAAGGTCTCCTACATCTCCACCGGCGGCGGCGCCTTCCTGGAGTTCGTGGAAGGCAAGGTACTGCCGGCCGTCGCGATTCTGGAAGAGCGCGCCAAAGCCTAATTGACCCGGGACGGGGGGCAAAAGCCTCCCGTTTCGTTTATCATGTGGCCGCTGTGCCGGTTCATGATGAACCCCCCACTTTTTATTAACGGCATACGAGACAGGACGATTAAACATGTCTAAGAAAATTTTCGACTTCGTAAAACCCGGCGTGATCACTGGTGATGACGTTCAGAAAGTGTTCGCCATCGCCAAGGAAAACGGCTTCGCTCTGCCGGCCGTCAACTGCGTCGGTACCGACTCCGTCAACGCCGTGCTGGAAGCTGCCGCCAAGGTGAAAGCCCCGGTCATCGTGCAGTTCTCCAACGGTGGTGCCGTGTTCACCGCCGGCAAGGGTCTGAAGCTGGAAGGCCAGAAAGCCGCCATCATCGGTGCCATCTCCGGTGCCAAGCACGTGCACGCCGTGGCCGAAGCCTACGGTGTTCCCGTGATCCTGCACACCGACCACGCCGCCAAGAAGCTGCTGCCGTGGATCGACGGCCTGCTGGAAGCCGGTGAGAAGCACTTCGCCGAGACCGGCAAGCCGCTGTTCTCCTCCCACATGCTGGACCTGTCCGAAGAGTCTCTGGAAGAGAACATCGACATCTGCTGCGAGTACCTGACCCGCATGGCCAAGATGAACATGACTCTGGAGCTGGAACTGGGCTGCACCGGTGGCGAGGAAGACGGTGTGGACAACAGCCACATGGACCAGTCCGCCCTGTACACCCAGCCGGAAGACGTGGCCTACGCCTACGAGCGTCTGTCCAAGATCAGCCCGCGCTTCACCATCGCTGCCTCCTTCGGCAACGTGCACGGTGTCTACAAGCCGGGTAACGTCAAGCTGACCCCGTCCATCCTGGACGCCTCCCAGAAGTACGTCTCCGAGAAGTTCGGCATCCCGGCCAAGTCCCTGGACTTCGTGTTCCACGGTGGCTCAGGTTCCACCCTGGAAGAGATCCGCGAATCCATCTCCTACGGCGTGGTGAAGATGAACATCGACACCGACACCCAGTGGGCGACCTGGGAAGGTCTGCTGAACTTCTACAAGAAGAACGAAGCCTACCTGCAAGGCCAGCTGGGCAATCCGGAAGGCGCCGACAAGCCGAACAAGAAGTACTACGACCCGCGCGTATGGCTGCGTGAAGGTCAGACTTCCATGATCGCTCGTCTGGAGAAAGCCTTCTCCGACCTGAACGCCATCAACGTTCTGTAATTCGTTACAGTCCCGTGATTGCATGAAAAGGCGCCCCGCGGGGCGCCTTTTGCATGAGTGCGGATCGCGACGGTGGTCCGCTCGCAACAGGGTGTCCTTCGGGACACCTTTTGCGTTTCTGTGATCCCGGCAGGCTGGATTGCCAGCCAGGGGCTGGGTATTATCGATGACACCCGTTTAATTTAGTAAACGAATGCAACCAGGCAGGATGCTGAGCATGCAGACAGGAAGACAGGGACATCAGGAACACGTGGCCTCCTATTACGCGGCCACCCGCAACGACCATCGGCAGTGGCCCGAGCTCAGCGGTGAGCTGGATGCGGACGTCTGCATCATAGGTGGCGGCTTCACCGGCCTCAACACCGCCATCAACCTGGCCGAGGCGGGCTACAAGGTGGTGCTGCTGGAGGCCAATCGCATCGGCTGGGGCGCCTCGGGGCGCAACGGCGGCCAGCTCATTCGCGGCATCGGCCACGACACCAGCCAGTTCGCCCGCTGGATCGGCGAAGACGGGGTACGCGAGCTGGATCTGATGGGGCTGGAGGCGGTGCAACTGGTGCGCGAGCGGGTCGAGCGCTTCAACATCGACTGCGATCTCACCTGGGGATACTGCGACCTCGCCACCAAGGCGCGCCACCTGAAGGGATTCGAGGAAGATGCCGAACATCTGGCGAGCCTGGGCTACCGGCACGAGCTGAAGATGGTCCCCAGGGAGGAGATCCACACAGTGGTGGGGTCGGATCGCTACATCGGCGGCATGATCGACATGGGATCAGGCCACCTGCACCCCCTCAACCTGGCCCTCGGCGAGGCGCGGGCCGCCCAGAGCCTGGGGGTGGCCCTGTTCGAGCAGTCCAGGGTCACCCATATAGACCACGGCGATCGGGTGCGGGTCACCACGGCCCACGGTCGGGTCAGCGCCGACTACTTGGTGATCGGCTGCAACGCCTATCTAGGCGACCTCCAGCCCGTGCTTGGGGGCAAGGTGCTGCCGGCGGGCTCCTACATCCTCGCCACCCAGGTACTGGAGAAGCGGCTGCGCCAGCGGCTGTTGCCGCAGAACATGGCGGTGTGCGATCAGAACGTGGCGCTGGACTATTACCGGCTGTCGGCCGACGGTCGCCTGCTGTTTGGCGGGGCCTGCAACTACTCGGGCCGTGACCCCCGCGATATCAAGGCCTTCATGCTGCCCAAGCTGCTGCGGGTCTTCCCGGAGCTCGCGGACACCGCCATCGAGTTCCAGTGGGGAGGCATGATAGGGATAGGGGCCAACCGGCTGCCGCAGATCGGCCGCCTGACCGATCACCCCAACGTCTTCTATGCCCAGGCCTATTCGGGCCACGGGCTCAACGCCACCCACATGGCGGGCAAGCTGGTGGCGGAGGCGATACGGGGCGAGAGCAGGGGCTTCGATCTGTTCAGCCGGGTACCCCACATGACTTTCCCCGGCGGGCCGGCGCTGCGCTCCCCGCTGCTGGCGCTCGGGATGCTATGGTACCGGCTGAAGGATCTGCTGTAGGCCTTACCCCTGCTGCGCGGGGTCGGGCTCGGCGAGGCGCCAGCCCTGCTCCGTCTTCATCATCCAGACCTGGGTCTCCTGCGCCAGCACCTGGCCTGCCTCGAAGTCGCCATATTTGCGCTCCAGCTCCATCAGCCCCATCTCCTGCTGGAAGGGGCCGACCCTGTCATAGACCAGATCCTCATCGTGCAGCACCTGCAACTGATCCAGTCCCTGCTTGAAGTGGAGCCGGTAGCTCACCCTGACGAGATAGACCCCCTCCATCCGCTCCTCCTTGCCGAGCACGGCGAAGTCGCTGATGTCGAACAGGCTGGCATCGGCGTCGGCCTGCAGCCTGGCGGCCACCTGGTTCTGGATGACCTCTTCACCGGGCCCCCCGTAGCAGCCGTATAGCCAGCAGGCCAGCAATGGGATGAACCACTTTTTCATCAAAACTCCGGACGATGCGAGACGGGAAAGGGCAAATTCTGCCATGGCGCCGGTCATATACAAGGGATGGTCATGAAAATCAGCGATCAAGGGGTCTGACCCGCACCGTTGTGCGGGCCAGCCCGCTTCAGCGCAACCCGTCCAGCTGGCCCAGGAACTCGGCGGGCCCCATAAAGCCGGTGATCCTCTGCCCCGTGAGCTCCTTGCCCTCGCTGTCGAAGAAGATCAGGGTCGGCAGCCCCAGCACGTTGAGGCCGTTGAGCAGCTCGACGTCGGCGTCGTCGTTGGCGGTGACGTCCGCCTGCAGCAGCACCATCTCCTTGAAGCGGGCCCGCACTTCGGGGTCGCTGAAGGTCTTGTGCTCGAACTCCTTGCAGGCCACGCACCAGTCGGCGTAGAGGTCGAGCAGCACCGGCTTGCCGCGGGCGTCGGCGAGCCGGGCCTCGAGATCGCCCCGGGTCTTGATGCGGATGAACTGCGGCGCCTGGGTCTCGGCGCTGGCCTGGACGCCGGGGGCAGGCAGCAGCAGATCCTTGCCCACCACCACCAGACTCATCATGGCCAGCAGCAGGGCGAAGCCGGCCAGGCTCCTGCCGACCGAGTGAACGCGGTGCTGGTTGTGGTGGTGGAGGTAGGCGCACAGCGCCAGCCCCCAGGCGAGCCAGGCGAGGGTGGTGATCTGATCGCTCCAGAGCCTGGAGAGCAGCAGGACGGGGACCGCCAGCAGCGCAAAGCCGAAGAGTTGCTTGATCACGTCCATCCAGGCGCCGGCCTTGGGCAGCAGCCTGCCCCCCGAGGTGCCGAGCAGCAGCAGGGGCAGCCCCATGCCCAGCGACAGCGCATAGAGGGCCGCCCCGCCGAGCCAGAGGTCGCCACTCTGGGCCACGTAGATGAGGGCCCCCGAGAGCGGCGCCGTGGTGCAGGGGGAGCAGACCAGCCCCGAGATCATGCCCATGATGGCGACCCCGGCCACGGATCCCCCCTGCTGGCGGTTGGAGAGGCCGGACAGCCGGGTTTGCAGGCTGCTCGGCAGTTGCAGGGTGTAGAGGCCGAACATGGAGAGGGCCAGCAGCACGAACATGACGGAGAGGCCGATCAGCACATAGGGGTGCTGCAGGGCCGCTTGGAATTGCAGGCCCGCCGAGGCCACCACCAGTCCGAGCAGGGTGTAGGTGATCGCCATCCCCTGTACATAGGCAAGGGAGAGCAGGAAGGCGCGGCGGGTGGAGAGGCGCTGGCCCGCGCCCGCGATGATCCCGGTCAGGATGGGATACATGGGGAAGACGCAGGGGGTGAAGGCGAGCCCCAGCCCCAGGGCGAAGAAGGCGGCGACGCTGAGCCAGAAGCCCTGGCTGCCGAGGGCGGCCGCCAGCCTGTCCTGCTGGCTGCCCGGGGCATCGGCGCCCTGGACGCTGGCAGCAGGTCCCGCATCTGCGGAGGCGGCCAGAGGCTGCACGGCGATCCGCTTGTCGGTCGGTGGGTAGCAGAGGCCCTCGGTGCAGCCCTGATAGCTCAGGGTGAGGCTGGCCCCCTGACCCGCCTCGGTCAGGGTGACGGGGATGGTCAGCGTCTGGTAGAAGACCCGGCTCTTGCCGAAGAAGTCGTCCTCGTGCTCGGTGCCCGGGGGCAGGACGGGTTCGTCGAAGGCGAGGTTCTCTCCCTTGACGCGGATGCTGTGGCGATAGAGGTAGTAGTCGTCGGCGATGCGCAGGGTGAGCGTGAGCCGGTCGCCCTGCTGCTCGCTCTCGAGGACGAAGGCCTCGTCCACCTTGAGGAATCTGGGCTGGGCACCGGTCTCGATGCCGAGGCTGCTCAGCAGATCCTGGCTGCCGACCTGGGCGGATGCCGGCGGGGTGCACAGCAGTCCCAGCAGGAATAGCAGAGGCGTCAACAGGCGAAAAGGGGTCATGAGGTCTCCTCCCTCAACCAGTCGAGATAGGGTTGATGACCCTGGCTCGCAGGCAGCGCCAGGATCTCCGGCACCTCGTAGGGGTGATGGGCCAGGATGCACTGGCGAAGGGGTTCGAACAGCTCGGCCCGGCTCTTGATGATGAGCTGGATCTCCCGCGCTCGCTCAATCTTCCCCTGCCAGCGGTAGACGGAGGTGAGCCCGGGCAGTTGGCTGATGCAGGCGGCGAGGCGCTGGTCGAGCAGCCGCTCGCAGAGGCGGTCGGCACTGGCCTCGTCGGGGCAGGTGCAGAGCACCAGGATGGCGTCGGTCATGGTGAAATATCTCGTCCGATCGGAGCGGTTCGGCGTCCGCAAATCAGGGGTTACTATAACCTAGCGACGGGCCAAATAGCATCTTGCCTGCCTTGCGGGGGCGACATGAAAATAAGTGGGGGCCCTGAGATGGACGCTCCCTGAGGGACAGGGCAGAATGAGCGGGCTTGTTCCCACTCTACGTAAGGAAATGTATGACCCAACAGAATGAGCAGCAGAGAAACCGCATGTTGAGCCTGTTGCGTGAAGGCGAGCGCCGCATGCTGGTGCAACTGGCCGGTCTGCTGCGTACCAGTGTCGATGAAATCAATGCGGAGCTGGAGAAAGAGGAGTTGTTGTCTGCGTTGGAGCAACCCATCACGGTGGAGTATCTCAACGGCGTGGTGCAGCATCATCTGTTCGAGCGCCTGCACAAGGGGGACATGGTGGCGGCCCAGCGCATGCTGAGCCAGTACCAGAGCGACCTCGAGGCCATGCTGAACCAGGAGGCGAAGCAGGACGAGGAATCCCCGCAAGAGGCCAGGGCGCAGGCCTGATCCCGGCACGCCGCCCTGCCTCCAGCACCATCATGCCTTTCGCATGATGGTGCCTCGTGGTTATTCACACCTCTTTTCGCCCTTCACCCCAGCACACCTGGCTGGCGCACCATGGGGATGGGGAATACCTTGTCATAGCTCCAGTTGTAGACGAAGGCATAGACCAGGTAGAAGAGCACGAAGCCCAGATCCAGCACCAGCGCCTCCAGCAGGCCGATGTCGAGCCACCAGGACATGACCGGCAGGGCGACGACCAGCAGACCCCCCTCGAACCCCAGGGTATGCAGCACCCGCTGCCACAACGCCTTGTGGGTATGGCCCTGACAGTGCAGCAGCAGCTTGTCCACCCCGATGTTGTAGACATAGTTCCAGACGGTGGCGACCACCGAGAAGAACAGGGCCAGCGGGCCCATGTGGTCCAGGCCGACGCCGGTCACCCAGCTCGCCAGCGGGGCGGCGATCAGCAGGCCAATCAATTCGAAGCCGATGGCGTGGCGCAGGCGGTCACGGGTCGTACGCATGATCAGTCTCTCTTTCTTAATGGGAACGGTGGCCAACTTATCGCGAATTGGCGATAGATACGCGTTGGTATCTATCGCTAAAATAGATGGATATGGCGCCACCACCGAGTACTGGAGCAGACCATGACACCCTCACTGGAACAATTCAGAACCCTGCTGGCCGCCGCCGAGACGGGCTCCTTCTCGGCGGCGGCGCGGCGGCTCGGCAAGGCCCAGTCGGTGGTGAGCAGCGCCATCGCCAACCTGGAGATCGATCTCGGCCTCGAGCTGTTCGATCGCAGCGGCCGCTATCCGGTGCTGACGGAGGCGGGGGCCCGCATCAGCCAGGAGGCCGGCGTCCTGTTGGCCCAGAGCGAGCGGCTGCAGGCCATCGCCGGTGAACTGGCCAGCGGCATCGAGTCGCGCCTCACCCTGGCCATCGACGATGACTCCCACCTGCCCTGGCTCGGCTCCCTGCTGGAGGAGTTTGCCAGCCGCTACCCCAGGGTGGAGCTGGAGCTGTTGTTCCCGCTGATGGAGGACGTGACCGAGCTGCTCAAGAGCGGCCGGGCCCAGCTCGGCATCAGCTACCAGAAGGCGCACCCCGAACGGGATCTGGTCTCCCGTTCCCTCGGGGCCGTCACCATGCCGCTGGTTGTCTCCCCGGATCACCCCCTGGCCCGCAAGACACCGCTGCATGAGAGCGACCTGCAGGGGGCCCGCCAGTTGATGGTGACGGGACGGCGTGAGGGGACGGAGCGCCATCGCTTCCGCCTCTCGGCGCAAGTGTGGTGGGTCGAGGGGGATCTCGGCGTGCTGGAGCTGGTCAAGCTGGGGCTGGGGTGGGCGGCGGTGCCCGAGTTTTTGCTGCATCGGCCGCTGGCGCGGGGGGAGCTGGTGGTGCTCAAGCCGGACTTTACCGCCCAGGCCGAGCTGGAGCTGGAGCTGCAATGGTATCGCGCCCGCCCGCTCGGGCAGGCGGGGCGCTGGCTGAAAGAGGCCCTGCTGGCGCGGGTGCCTCGCTAGACGTCAGTCGGCAAGCGGGTAGGGGAGGGGCTGCAGTGTCAGGCTGGAACCTTCCTCCTGTTTGAGGCGGAAGCGGGCGTCGGCCTCGGTGTCTTTCGGCAGCACGGCGGTGAGCCACACCTGACCCTGCTGCTGCCAGGCGTTGAGCACCAGACCGCTGCGGCGCCAGTTGTCACCGAGCTGGATCTCCAGGGCATCGCCGCTGGCAACCGGGCCGCCGGCGCTGCCCGTCAGCACGAAGAGGGCGCGGTTGTTGGCGCCGCGATACTTGGCGCGAGCCACCGTCTCCTGCCCCATGTAGCAGCCCTTGGTGAAGCTGATGCCCTCCAGGGCCTGCAGGTTCAGCATCTGGGGAATGTACTCCCCCTGATGGACCGCCTCCAGATGGGGGAGACCGGCCTTGATCTCCAGCCCCCACCAGAGCGCTTCGTCGCCGACCGGCAGGTTCAGGGCCAGGGGCGATTCGCTCGCCAGCAGCCAGCGGTCCGTCTCCACCCGCATCGCCATGCCGCCGTCGACCAGGCCGGTTTCCCGAAGGCCGTGGTGCGCCGAGATCCAGGCATCCGAGCCCTGGCCGGCCAGCCCGACCACTTCGCCCTGGAACTCGCCGATCTCGACCTTGGCGAACACCGCAAACTTCTTGAGTTCCGGCAACTGGCGTGCCAGCACCGAGGGTTTGGTCAGCATCAGCAGGCTCTCTTCCAGGCAGAGCAGGCGAAAATCGCTCCACAGCTTGCCCTTGGGATCGCAGTGGCCGCCGAGGCTGCTCTGGCCTGGCAGCAGGGCGTTGACGTCACAGGTGACCTGGCCCTGCAGATACTTGGCGCGATCCGGGCCCGTGAAGCGGGTGACGGCCAGATCGGTCAGGGAGAACAGGGTCGGCTCGGCAGGAAGAAGAGGGGTCGGCAGGCTCACGATGGGATTCCAGAGACAGAAAGTATGTGACCTGCATGGTAAAGACGTAAGGAATGTTTGTCAGCCGGAAAATCCAGCTGCTACCATTCCCGGGTCTTTGTAAGGAGAGTTCCATGTTGACCCCAAGTGAGAAGTCCCGCCTGAAGTGGGCCTGCCGCCGCGGCATGCTCGAGCTGGATGTGATCTTTATGCCCTTCTTTGAACACGAGTTCGACGGCCTCGGCGAGGCCGAGCAGCAGACCTTCATCCGCC
This sequence comes from Aeromonas sp. FDAARGOS 1409, assembly GCF_019048705.1. NCBI lineage: Bacteria > Pseudomonadati > Pseudomonadota > Gammaproteobacteria > Aeromonadales > Aeromonadaceae > Aeromonas > Aeromonas sp. FDAARGOS 1409. Next base: position 660,026 of record NZ_CP077395.1, on the reverse strand, counting down.
TGCTGGAGTGCGAGGATCCCGAGCTGTTCCGCTGGTGCATGGGGCACGGCGTGCCGGACGATGCCGCCTTTGCCGCCATGATCCCCCTCATCCTCGAGCGCAACCAGGCCCGCCACGATCGCCTGCGCTGAGCCTGGTTCCCGACCCGCGGCCTGACCCATGGCCAGCCCGGTTCCCCCGATGCGGGTGGTGATGCCCGTCAGCGCCTCCCGCCGGCAGCGTCTGCTGCTGTGCACCTTGTTTCTGTTGCTGCTCTGGCCCACGGCCCGCCTGATCCAGGGCTGGCAGTGGGGGCTGTTTCTTCCCTGCTGGGGGCTGGGCCTCTGGCTCGCGGTACGCCGGGTTGTGGCGGGCGAGCCCCTCGTCTGGGATGGGGAGTGGCTGACGTGGCAAGGGGCGCGCCATCGGGTGGATCCCGGCAGCCGCATCCTGCCAGGGGTGCTCTGGTTGAGGCTGTCGCCTGAGCGGGGGCCGGTCCGTCACCTCTGGCTCTGCTCCGATGCGCTGGCGCCCGAGCACTACCGTACCCTGGCCCGCGCCATCCACCTCGCCGCACCTCGTTGAGCTCCTGCACTGGCACCAATGAATGACCCCGCCGAAGCGGGGTCATGGAGGAAAAGCCTGGAGGTCAGTCCCGCTCCGGTGTCAGCACAGTCGGCTTGGGATTGGGCTGCATGTCCGGATAGTCCAGGTTGTAGTGCAGACCCCGGGACTCCTTGCGCTGCAGGGCGCAGTTGACGATCAGCTCGGCCACCTGCAACAGGTTGCGCAGCTCCAGCAGGTTGTTGGAGACGCGGAAGTTCGCGTAGTACTCCTGCACCTCCTGCTTGAGCAGGTCGATGCGACGCTTGGCCCGGGCCAGGCGCTTGTTGGTACGCACTATGCCCACGTAGTCCCACATCATCAGCCGCAGCTCGTGCCAGTTGTGCTGGATCACCACCTGCTCGTCGGAGTCGTCCACCTGGCTCTCGTCCCAGGCTGGCAGGCTGGGGGGGGCCACGCTGGTGGGCAGCTTGGCCAGGATGTCGGCCCCCGCCTGGTGGGCATAGACCACGCATTCGAGCAGGGAGTTGGAGGCCATGCGATTGGCGCCGTGCAGCCCGGTGTAGGTCACCTCGCCGATGGCGTAGAGGCCGGGGATGTCGGTCTGGCCGTTGTTGTCGATCATCACGCCGCCACAGGTGTAGTGCGCCGCCGGGACTATGGGCATGGCCTCCCTGGTGATGTCGATGCCGACCGCGCGGCAGCGATCAAAGATGGTCGGGAAGTGCTTGATGATGAAGTCCGCCGGCTTGTGGCTGATGTCCAGATACATGCAGTCGGCGCCCAGGCGCTTCATCTCGTGGTCGATGGCGCGGGCGACGATGTCCCGCGGTGCCAGCTCGGCCCGCTCGTCGAAGTCCGGCATAAAGCGGCTGCCGTCGGGGCGGCGCAGATAGGCGCCCTCGCCGCGCAGGGCCTCGGTCAGCAGGAAGTTGGGGTCATCCGGGTGGAACAGGCTGGTGGGGTGGAACTGGTTGAACTCCAGGTTCGCCACCCGGCAGCCGGCGCGCCATGCCATGGCGATGCCGTCGCCCGAGCTCACGTCCGGGTTGGAGGTGTACTGGTACACCTTGGAGGCGCCGCCGGTGGCCAGCGCCACGAAGCGGGCGCGGATCACCTCGACCTGCTCGACGTTGCGGTTCCAGACATAGGCGCCCAGCACCTTGTTGCCCGGCAGCCCCAGCTTGCGGGTGGTGATGAGGTCGACCGCGTTGAAGCGCTCCATCAGCTGGATGTTGGGATGGGCGCGCACCTGATCGATCAGGGTGAGCTGCACCGCCTTGCCGGTGGCATCGGCCGCGTGGAAGATGCGGCGATGGCTGTGGCCCCCTTCCCGGGTCAGGTGGTAGTGGGACTCCCCCTCGGCATCCTCCTCCTGATCGAAGGGGACCCCCTGCTGGATCAGCCACTGGATGGAGTCGCGGGCATTGCGGGCGGTGAACTCCACCACCGCCGGGTCGCACAACCCGGCCCCGGCGTTGAGCGTGTCGCTCACGTGGGATTCGATGCTGTCGGTCTCGTCGAACACGGCAGCGATGCCTCCTTGCGCATAGAGAGTGGCCCCCTCACTGATGGGCCCCTTGCTCAGAACCAGGACTTTGGCCTGGTCTGCCAATCGCAACGCGAGGGACAGACCGGCGGCACCGCTGCCAATGATCAGTACGTCGCAAAGGTATTCAACACTTGCTTTCATAAGTATCATTGGCCTGGATTAAGAACTGGCCCCATGGTAGCCCAAGGGGGGGCTGTGGTGCAGCCCGCATCACATTTTTTTCAATGCAAGCGAACTTTCTCTGATTCCTCCTGTCTGAACTTGTGCGCTTAGAAGGGGCCGGAAAAGAAGAACGATAACCTGATGGGGGTTTTACGGCTCTGATGAGCGACCAGAATCTACTGGACGAACAGCTGGTTGAACGGGTCCAGCGTGGCGATAAGAATGCATTCAACCTGTTGGTACGCAAATACCAGCACAAGGTGGTCAACCTGGTGGCCAGGTATGTCAACAATCCGGGCGATGTACCGGATGTGGCGCAAGAGGCCTTCATCAAGGCTTATCGTGCACTGCCGACATTCCGTGGCGAGAGCGCGTTTTACACCTGGTTGTACCGGATCGCCGTCAACACGGCCAAAAATTACCTGACGTCACAGGGGCGCAGACCGCCCAGCAGTGATGTCGAAGCGGATGAGGCTGAATACTATGGTGGTGGTGAAGCCCTGCAAGAGGTGGCCACCCCGGAAAACCTGGCGCTGACCGACGAGATCAAGCGCACCGTGTTTACCGCCATAGAAGCCCTGCCCGAAGATTTGAGAACGGCGATCACCCTTCGCGAAATGGAAGGGCTGAGCTACGAGGAGATTGCGGAGATCATGGATTGCCCTGTGGGTACGGTGAGATCCCGCATCTTCCGGGCGAGGGAAGCAATCGATAAAAGGTTGCAACCTCTGATCGAGCATTAACTGGGGAAAGACAGGCAAACTTATGGCAAATAAAGAGCAACTTTCAGCCCTGATGGATGGTGACCTCAGCGAGATAGAGGTTCTGAAAGAGCTGGGAACGGATCCCGCTCTGCAAGATACCTGGGCGCGTTACCATCTGATCGGTGATGCCATGCGGGGAGACCTGCCGGTCAATCTGCAACTGGATCTCAGCGACAGCATCATGCTGGCGCTGGAAGACGAACCGGCCATATTGGCACCCAAGCCGGCCCAGTCCGCCGCACCCGCGGTGAAGACGGCTGGCAAGGTGGTGCCCCTGGTTCGCCGGTTCGGTCAGCAAATGGGACAGTATGCCATTGCCGCCTCCGTGGCTGCCGCCGTCATCTTCGGGGTGCAGCAGTATCAGGGCCAGGATGGTGTCCCCAGCAACCCGGTGCTCAACACCATTCCGGTCGGCGGTAGCGCGGCCCCGGTGAGCGTGCACTACCCCCAGGACGGCAGCCGGGCCGGCGTGCGTCAGCAAGGCTTGAGCGAGCAGCAGATGCAGGAACAGCGCGAGCGGATCAATGCCTTCCTGCGCGACCATCAATTGCAACAACGTCTGCTGCAAGACAAGCAGATTCAGGAATAACGCATTTTTAGGGATCAGATCGTGCGCCAGTCCAGCCTCATTCTGCTGGCCTCTCTCCTGTTGACTTGTGCCAAGGCCTCGGCCGACGATCTGTCGGCCGAGGCCTTGTTGCAGCAGATGCAGAGTGCCGTTTCGCAACAGAACTTCGAATTGTCCATGGTCAAGGCCAGACAGGGTCGGCTCGAGCCCATCCGTTTCAGCCACGGCGTGATCGATGGCAAGGAGGTGGCCCACCTCAGCTATCTCGATGGCAAGGCGGTGGAGTACCTGCAGCGCCAGAACGAGTACACCTTCTTCGAGAACACCCACGAGCCCTACACCCTCAAGGGGGCGCGCTTCCCCGGGGTCTGGTCGAGCCTGGTGAAGATGCCGCTGCCCCGGGTGCTGGAGAGCTATGACCCCGTGCTGGCCGGACGCAGCCGGGTGGCGGGTCTGGTGGCCCAGGTCGTCAGGCTGGTGCCCAAGGAGGCAGACAAGTACGGCTTCGTGCTCTGGATCGACGAACAGAGCCATCTGCTGCTTAGGGTGGACATGGTGGATCGGGAAGGTAACCTGGTGGAGCAGGTGCTGGGAGTGGATCTGGACAAGCAGTCTGCCCCGGCACCCTGGCTGGTGACCCTGGCCAAGAGCCAGCTGCCCGAGGCGCTGGCGCTGGAAGATGCCTATCCCACGCCCCAGCAGACCCTCAACTGGCACCTGACCTGGCTGCCGGATGGGTTCAAGGTGCTCTCCCAGGACAGGCACCAGCTAGTCAGTACCAGCCTGCCGGTGGATTACATGATGCTCTCGGACGGTCTGGTGGATCTCTCCGTCTACGTCGCCCGGGTCGACCCCAAGCAGGCTGTGCGCCAGCAACTGATCCGTCAGGGCGCCACCTCGCTGGTGAGCTATGTCAACGAGGTCGGCGTGGAGATCACAGTGGTCGGCGAGGTGCCTGCCGAGACCGCCAAACGCATCGCCGAGTCGGTGCAGCCCCTGACCCGCAACGAGGCGGTGCAGTGAGGCGTGAGTGCGACACTTGCCGAACCCGGGCTGGCGTGCTGAGATCGGATAAACCCATTGCCACCCGTCTGGAGTCACCTGGTGAGTAACATGAGCGAAGAGCTGGCGACCGTGGTCGCCATCGAGGGGCCCTATGCCTGGGTGGAGTGCGAGCGTCGCTCCGCCTGCAGCGGTTGCCATCAGCAGTCCAGCTGCGGCACCGGGACCGTCGCCAAGGCTTTTCCCATGAAGGCGCAGCGATTGCGGGTCGCCCTCACCGGCGAAGTGGCTGTGGGCCAGCAGATCCGTCTCGGCATCCCCCAGGCCAGCATCCTGCGCGGGGCAGCCCTGGTCTATGTGCTGCCACTCTTTTGTTTGCTGCTCGGCGCCCTGATCGGCCAGCTCTGGCTGGCACCCCTCTTGTCGGCGGGGGAAGGGGTCACCATCCTCAGCTGCCTGCTGGGCGGCACAGTCGGATTTTTACTGGTTCGTTACTTTTCCGACCGGCTCGAGCAGGGGGAATATGGCCCCCGCATGCTCGGCGTGGTGCTCAAGACCCGCCATCTCTCCTGAGGGGCGGGATCCTCTGCTGGCGCTGGCGCCGCCACCTTGGTGCCGGAAGCCCGCCAGACAAGGCGCTATTTCTGGTGCCCGCCGACTAAAGATTGGCCGTCGACCGGGTTATCCAGTAAAATCCTGCCCTCATATCCGACCCTAACTTAATTTTGAGTGATTCTTGCTCGATGAAACACATTCGTAACTTTTCGATTATTGCGCACATCGACCACGGTAAGTCGACCCTGTCGGACCGTCTGATCCAGACTTGCGGCGGCCTGTCCGACCGCGAGATGCAGGCCCAGGTGCTGGACTCCATGGATCTGGAGCGCGAGCGCGGCATTACCATCAAGGCACAGAGTGTGACCCTGAACTACCAGGCACAAGACGGTAACACCTATCAGCTGAACTTTATCGACACCCCGGGCCACGTGGATTTCTCCTACGAGGTTTCTCGCTCCCTGGCTGCCTGTGAAGGGGCTCTGCTGGTGGTGGATGCCGGTCAGGGGGTTGAGGCACAGACTCTGGCCAACTGCTACACCGCCATGGAAATGGATCTGGAAGTGGTGCCGGTGCTGAACAAGATCGACCTGCCGGCCGCCGAGCCCGAGCGGGTGGCCGAGGAGATCGAGGATATCGTCGGCATCGACGCGATCGACGCGGTGCGCTGCTCCGCCAAGACGGGCCTGGGGGTGGACCTGGTGCTCGAAGAGATCGTCGCCCGCATCCCGGCCCCGGAGGGGGACCCCGATGCGCCGCTGCAGGCGCTGATCATCGACTCCTGGTTCGACTCCTACCTGGGGGTCGTGTCGCTCGTGCGGATCAAGAACGGTTCCCTCAAGAAGAACGACAAGATCAAGGTGATGAGCACCGGCCAGACCTGGGGTGTGGATCGCATCGGCATCTTCACGCCCAAGCAGGTGGATACCGACGGCCTGGGCTGTGGCGAGGTGGGTTGGGTCGTCTGCGGCATCAAGGACATACACGGCGCCCCGGTGGGCGATACCCTGACCCTGGCCAAGCACGGCGCCGACAAGCCGCTGGCGGGTTTCAAGAAGGTCAAGCCACAAGTCTACGCGGGCCTGTTCCCCATCTCCAGCGATGACTATGAAGCGTTCCGCGATGCGCTGGAGAAGCTCTCCCTCAACGACGCCTCCCTGTTCTACGAGCCGGAGAGTTCCACCGCCCTGGGCTTCGGCTTCCGCTGCGGCTTCCTCGGCATGCTGCACATGGAGATCATCCAGGAGCGTCTGGAGCGTGAGTACGATCTGGATCTGATCACCACGGCGCCGACCGTGGTCTACGAGATAGAGCAGACCGACGGCACCACCATCCACATCGACAGCCCGGCCCAGATGCCCGCCATCAACAGCATCAAGGAGATGCGCGAGCCCATCGCCGAGTGTCACATCCTGCTGCCGCAGGAGTACATGGGCAACGTCATCACCCTGTGCATCGAGAAGCGCGGCGTGCAGACCAACATGGTCTACCACGGCAACCAGGTGGCGCTGACCTACGAGATCCCCATGGCGGAAGTGGTGCTCGACTTCTTCGACCGCCTGAAGTCCACCAGCCGCGGCTACGCCTCCCTGGACTACGGCTTCAAGCGCTTCGAGACCTCCGACATGGTGCGTCTCGACATCATGATCAACGGCGAGCGGGTCGACGCCCTGGCCATCATCACCCACAAGGAGAACGCCCAGTACCGCGGTCGCCAGGTGGTGGAGAAGATGCGCGAGCTGATCCCGCGCCAGATGTTCGACATCGCCATCCAGGCCGCCATCGGCAACCAGATCATCGCCCGCAGCACGGTCAAGGCCCTGCGCAAGGACGTGACCGCCAAGTGCTACGGTGGCGACGTGAGCCGTAAGAAGAAGCTGCTGAACAAGCAGAAAGAAGGCAAGAAGCGGATGAAGTCCCTCGGCCGTGTCGACGTGCCGCAGGAAGCCTTCCTCGCGATCCTCCATGTCGGAAAGGACTAATCGATGGCAAGCACCTTTTCCCTGATCCTCGTCGTCGTCACCGTACTGACCGGCATCATCTGGACCGTCGACAAGCTGGTCTGGGCCAAGCAGCGGGCGGCCAAGATCGCGGCCGCCCGTGCCAGCGCCGGCCCGGGCGTGGACGAGAAGACCCTGGCCAAGGTGGCCCCCATGCCGGTCTGGATCGAACAGACCGGCGGGGTCTTCCCTGTCATCGCCCTGGTGCTGATCCTGCGCTCCTTCATCTTCGAGCCGTTCCAGATCCCGTCCGGCTCCATGATGCCCACCCTGCTGGTGGGAGACTTCATCCTGGTGGAGAAGTTCGCCTACGGTCTCAAGGACCCGGTGACCAACACCAAGTTCCTCGAGACCGGCGAGCCCAAGCGCGGCGACGTGGTGGTCTTCAAGTATCCGCTGGATACCCGGGTGGACTACATCAAGCGGGTGGTCGGCATGCCGGGGGACAGGGTCATCTACCGTAACAAGGAGCTGATGATCCGGCCCAAGTGCGACGAACAGGAAGGGAAAACCTGCCCGGGCTTCGAGAAGCTGGACGTCAAGTTCGAGCAGCGTGGCGAATTTAGCCAGATGGGGATCCCGCTGGATCGCTACACCGAGCAGCTGGGCGAGGTTTCTCACGAGACCCTTCGCAACCCGCTGATGCCGGACCTGGTGGATCGCTACTATCGCCAGCCCGGTACCTACCCGGATGAGTGGGTGGTGCCGGAAGGCCACTACTTCGTGATGGGCGACAACCGCGACAACAGCACCGACAGCCGTTTCTGGGGCTTCGTGCCCGAGCAGAACCTGGTGGGCAAGGCCGTCGCCATCTGGATCAGTTTCGAATTCGAGCGCGAGGAAGGCTCCAGCTTGCCGAGCTGGGTGCCGACCGGTGTGCGCTTCAACCGCATTGGCGGAATCAAGTAAATGAATATCAAGATGAACAGACTGCAGTCCCGTCTCGGGCATGTCTTTCAGGAACCTGAGCTGCTGACCCGGGCACTGACCCATCGCAGCGCCGGCTCCCGCCACAACGAGCGCCTGGAATTCCTGGGAGACTCCATCCTGAGCCTGGTGATTGCCGACGATCTCTTCCACCGCTTCCCGCAGGCGGCGGAGGGGGATCTCAGCCGGATGCGCGCCACCCTGGTGCGCGAGAAGACGCTGGCCGAACTGGGCCGGGAGTTCGACCTCGGGGATCACCTGATCCTGGGGCCGGGCGAGCTCAAGAGCGGCGGTTTTCGCCGCGAGTCGATCCTGGCCGACACGGTCGAGGCGGTGATCGGCGCCATCTATCTGGATACGGATCTGGAACGGGTGCGCAGCCTCCTGCTCGGCTGGTACGCCAGCCGCCTGGAGGAGATCAAGCCCGGCATCGAGCAGAAGGATCCCAAGACCCGGTTGCAGGAGATCCTGCAGGGCAGCCGCAAATCCCTGCCGACCTACACGGTGACCAACGTCAAGGGTGAGGCCCACAACCAGGAGTTCACCGTCCAGTGCGAAGTGGATGGTCTGGATGGTCCCCTGGTCGGGGTCGGCACCAGCCGCCGCAAGGCCGAACAGGCCGCCGCGCAGCAAGCATTGGAAAGATTGTCATGACGGATACAGATAGCACCTACTGCGGCTTTGTCGCCATCGTCGGCCGCCCCAACGTGGGCAAGTCCACCCTGCTGAACAAGCTGCTCGGTCAGAAGGTCAGCATCACCTCGAAGAAGCCCCAGACCACCCGTCACCGGATCCTGGGGATCGACACCGAGGATAACTACCAGACCATCTACGTGGACACCCCGGGTCTGCACATCGAGGAGAAGCGGGCCATCAACCGCCTGATGAACCGCGCCGCCACCAGTTCCCTGGGGGACGTGGCCATGGTGGTGTTCGTGGTGGACGGCACCCACTGGACCAAGGACGACGAGATGGTGCTCGGCAAGTTGCGCCACCTCAAGTGCCCCGTGGTGCTGGCGGTCAACAAGATCGACAACGTCAAGGAGAAGGAGGATCTGCTGCCGCACCTCGAGTGGCTGGGCCAGCAGATGGCCTTCTCCCACATCCTGCCCATCAGCGCCGAGAAGGGCACCAACGTGGAGAAGATCCGCGAGTGGGCCAAGGATCTGCTGCCGGAGAACGTGCACTTCTTCCCGGAAGACTACGTGACCGACCGCTCCTCCCGCTTCATGGCCTCCGAGATCATCCGCGAGAAGCTGATGCGCTTCACCGGTGAGGAGCTGCCCTATTCGGTGACGGTGGAGATCGAGCGCTTCAAGGTGGAGGAGACCGGTCTCTACCACATCCACGGGCTCATCCTGGTGGAGCGCGAAGGCCAGAAGAAGATGGTCATCGGCAACAAGGGCGAGAAGATCAAGACCATCGGCACAGAGGCGCGCATCGACATGGAACGGCTGTTCCAGAACAAGGTGCATCTCGAGCTGTGGGTCAAGGTCAAGTCCGGCTGGGCCGACGACGAGCGGGCCCTGCGCAGCCTCGGGTATGGCGACGACTGATTGCTGACCCCGGCTTTCGTCATCCACAGTCGGCCCTATCGGGAGACCAGCCAGCTGGTCGAGGTCTTCACCCAGGATAGCGGTCGCTTTACCCTGGTGGCTCGCGGTTCCCGTGGGCCACGCTCCTCTCTGAAGGGGCTGTTGCAGCCCTTCACCCTGCTCACCATCGCCTGGCGCGGCAAAGGGGATCTCAAGAACCTCACCCAGGTGGAGTGCCCGGATCACTCCCTGCGTCTCGGCGGCGATCGCCTCTTCTACGGCCTCTATCTCAACGAGCTGGTCTACTACCTGCTGGAAGCTCATACCCCCTTCCCCGAGGTGTTCGACGCCTATGCCCGCGCCATCATGGCCCTGGCGGATGGCGAGACCCCGGAGCTGCCCCTGCGCCGCTTCGAGTTTCTGCTGCTTCAGGCGCTGGGTTATGCGGTGGACTTTGAATATGCCGCCGACGACGAGTCGCCCATCGACCCCACCCTGCTCTACGGCTTCGAGCGGGAGCTCGGCTTTGTCGCTTGCGAGCGGGCGCCGGATCCCCGTACCCTGTTCCTCGGCGCCCACCTGCTGGCCTTCGCCGAGGGGCGTTTCGACACGCCCCCCCTGTTGCAGGCGGCCAAGCGATTCAGCCGGCTGGCACTGCAGCCCTACCTGGGAAAGCGGCAGTTGAAGAGCCGGGAGCTGTTTTTAAAACGCAGAGCCACGCAAGGCTGACATACGGATATCGAGGCTGGCGCGAGGGCGGCAGCCGCACAGTTAACAGAAGTATTTTCAAGGAGTTAAGCAATGAGCGAGATCTACCTGGGCGTGAACATCGACCATATCGCCACCCTGCGCAATGCCCGCGGCACCCAGTACCCGGATCCGGTGCAGGCCGCCTTCGTGGCCGAGCAGGCCGGGGCCGATGGCATCACTGTGCACCTGCGGGAAGATCGCCGCCATATCACAGACCGGGACGTGGAGATCCTGCGCCAGACCATCCAGACCAGGATGAACCTGGAGATGGCGGTGACCGAGGAGATGATAGGCATCGCCTGCCGCATCAAGCCCCACTTCGTCTGCCTGGTGCCGGAGAAGCGTACCGAGGTGACCACCGAGGGGGGCCTGGACGTGGCCGGCCAGTTGGACAAGGTGACCGATGCGGTGACCCGCCTCGCTGCCGTCGGTGCCCAGGTGTCGCTCTTCATCGATGCCGACCCCATCCAGATCGACGCGGCTGCCGAGAGCGGCGCCCCCTTCATCGAGATCCACACCGGCCGCTACGCCGATGCCACCACGGATGCCGAGCGCAACGCCGAGTTCAAGCGCATCGCCGCCGGGGCCTCCTATGCCGCCGGCAAGGGGCTCAAGGTCAATGCCGGCCACGGCCTGCACTACCACAACGTCAAGGCCATCGCCGCCATCCCCGAGCTCTATGAGCTCAACATCGGCCACGCCATCATAGGTCGCGCCGCCTTCGACGGCCTGGCCAAGGCGGTCAGCGACATGCGCCTGCTGATGCAGGAAGCCCGTCAGGGGATCTGACTTCAGCCCTGTTGCCGATGACAACCAACGAGGGACGCCGTGGCGTCCCTCGTCGTCTTTGGTGTGCAGGGGGCAGTCCGGCCCTGCCAGGTCGCTCAGGAGAGGGGTTGGCACCCAGCATCCCCATATCTGCGAAGACCGCAGGCCCTTGCCTATTGCTCGGGGAAGTAGCGCTCCAGCAACGCCATCAGGATGGCCTGGCACTCGGCATCCGACTCTCCGGTTATCAGGGCCGGGCGGAAATGGAGCTGGAAGGCGCGCATCGCGGCGCGGCTCTGCTCGTCCCACTCGCCGCTCGGCGCTATGCCATAGCCGTATCGGGCCAGCTGCTGCTGCCATTGCAGGGCATCCCAGGCGGGGAGTGGCGTCTGGCGCAGCTCGGCCACCCTGGCCTCGTCGGGCCAGGCGCCGACCCCGTACTCCAGGGCCAGCGTGCGCCAGGGGAAGTGGGGGCCGGGATCCTGCTTGCGCTCGGGGGCGACGTCGCTGTGGGCCAGCACCTGGGTCGGCGGTATGTCGTAACGCCGGACCAGTTCACGGGCCAGGGCGCCGACGGCGGCGATCTGGGCCGGGGTATAGGGCTGCCAGCGTCTCAGGTGGGCGGGCAGGGCCGCTTCTGTCTCGTCATACCCGAGATTCACTATCTCTATGCCCAGGGAGCTGGCGTTGAGCCCCGCATACTGATGCCAGCGGCTGCGACCGGCATGCCAGGCGCGCTGGCTGTCGGGCACCAGCTGGTAGACGGGCAGCGGACTCTGATCGGTATCGCGCGGCACCAGATAGTGGGCGCTCACCTTGTGCTCGGGTTCGGTCAGGAGGCGCAGGGAGCGGGTGTCGTCCTCATCCGTGTAGTGCAGGATCAGGAAGGCGATGCGGCCATTCTGGCTGGCGCTGGCATGCCGGGTATCGAGGCGGTAGGGGGCGGGCTGGCAGGCGCCGAGCAGCAGGATGAGGGGGAGCGACCAGAGCCAGCGCAGGCTGGCAGGGGGCCGGCACGCCCCGCCGCCCGCCGGTTGACGGGGGGGCAACGGCCTGCCGCGCCGGCTCATGGCTCAGCCTCGCGCCTTGCCAGGGGCGGTGATCACGGCTCGGACCTGTACTTGGCGGTCAGGCCGATGAGGAAGTTGCGCAGGATCTGATCCCCGCAATCCTGATAGTGCTTGTGATCCCTGGCGCGGAACAGGGAGCTCAGCTCGGACTTAGAGAGGTTGAAGTTCGCGAGCTTGAGGGTGCCCAGCATGTCCTCTTCCTTGTAGTTGAGGCCGATGCGCAGCTTGCGCAGGATCAGGTTGTTGTTGATCCGGTTCGGGATCACCTGGGGCGGCGCATCCTCCCGCACGCCGCGGCGCAGGGCGATGAAGCCGTCGAGAAACTGGCTCAGGGCCGAGTCCGGGCAGGTGGCGAAGCCCGCTTCCTGTGCCTCGCCCTCTTCCGCCTCCTTCATCAGCCAGCCATGGAGCTGGGCGTGGGTGATGGCCAGATTGCCCTTGGCGAAGATCTCGACCATCTGGTCGTTGCTGATGCTGAGGGCATAGCGCAGGCGGCGCAGAATATCGTTGTTGGTCATGTTGACTCCTGTGGAAACGGCGCGATGTTACCACCTGCCGGCGTCGCAGTCAGAAAAAGCGCCTCAGTCGGCCAGGGCCAGGTAAGGGGGGGCCTCCCGCCTCACCTGCTCCAGGGCATCCTGCAGCTCCAGCAACTCGGGTTCGAGATCGCTCACGGCCACCCCGTCCCGCAGCTGCTGCTCGAGCTGGGAGAGCAGGCGTTGCAGGCCGGGGACTCCGGAGTAGGCGCAGCCGCCGTTGAGGCGGTGGAGCTGGGCCAGCACCTCGGCGTCGTCGGCCGTCCCTTCCAGGGCTGCCTCAAGCAGGGGCTCCACTTCGTCGAAACTGGCCAGCAGCATGGTCAGCATCTCCTTGGCCAGCGCCTGCTTGCCGGCGGCCTGGCGCACGGCGAGGTCCCAGTCTATCTGTCGATCCCCGTGATTCTGGTGGCGCCGGTGGGCGAAGTCGGTGATGAGCTGCGCCAGCATCCCCTCGTCGATGGGCTTGGCCAGGTAGTCATCCATCCCCTGGCGGATCAACCGCTCCCGCTCGCCCGGGATGGCGTGGGCGGTCACCGCGACTATGGGGGTCTCGGTGTTGAGGGAGTGATGGCGGATCGCCTGGGTGGCGCTGATGCCGTCCATGACGGGCATCTGGATATCCATGAAGATGATGTCGAACGGCTGGCTCTGGGCCAGGTTGACCGCCTCCTTGCCGTTCTTGCACACCACCACCTCGGTCACCATCTCCTTGAGCATGGCGGCGATGAGCTTGAGGTTGGCGGCGTTGTCATCCACCGCCAGCACCTTGACGGCCTGCACCTTGATCTCCTGCCCGGTGCGCTGCGACGGCGCGGGCAGAGGTGTGCTCCTGGCCGCCTCGGGGGAGAGCAGGGCGTGCAGCAGCTTGCGATGGTTGATGGGCTTGGAGAGGCAGTGGACGGCACCATGGGCCAGCATGGCGTCATAGAGCGACGGCTCGTGGCTGCTGAGCATCACTATGGTGTTCTGCTGGCCGTCCAGGCCGTCGAGGCGGGCAATCACCTGCTGCGGGCTGTGCAGGGTGCTGCTGCCGATGAGCACCATGTCCTGGCTGCTCATCTGGGGCCACTCCTCGTCCACCGTCAGGGAGTGCACGTCCAGCTGCCACTCGGCCAGCAGGGCGAGCAGGGAGGCGTGGGTGAAGGGATCCGGCTCCAGCAGCCAGACCCGCTTGCCGAGGATGCGATCCAGCGGCAGCCGCTCGGTCTGAGGCAGGGGGGAGACATCCAGCTCCAGGTTGAAGGAGAAGACGGAACCCTTGCCAAGCTCGGATTCGAACCGGATCTGGCCCCCCATCTGCTGCACCAGCTTCTGGGTGATGACGAGCCCGAGGCCGGTGCCCCCATAACGGCGCGAGATCGACGAGTCGGCCTGGTTGAAGGCCTGGAACAGCTGGCGCTGCTGCTCTTCCGAGATGCCGATGCCGGTATCGCGAATGAGCACCCGCAGGCGCACCTTGTTGCCGCTCGATTCGCCGGTCTGCTCGACACGCACGTCCACGTTGCCGCGCTCGGTGAACTTGATGGCGTTGCCGGTGAGGTTGGTGAGCACCTGCTGCAGGCGCATGGGGTCGCCGGTGAGGTAGTCCGGCACGGCGGCATCCACCTGCAGGGAGAGCTCGAGCTGCTTGTCGTGGGCGCTGGGGCCCAGCAGGTGCATGGTCTCGTTGAGGGTGTCCCGCAGGCTGAAGGGGATATGCTCCAGTTGCAGCTTGCCCGCCTCCAGCTTGGAGAAGTCGAGGATGTCGTTGATGATGCCGAGCAGGTTGCGCGCCGACTTCTCTATGGTCTGCATGTAGTCGGTCTGGCTCGGGGTCAGGCTGGTCTTGAGCAGCTGGCGGGTGAAGCCGATGACGCCGTTGAGGGGGGTGCGCAGCTCGTGGGACATGTTGGCGAGGAACTCGGACTTGACCCTGGCCGCCTCCTGGGCGCGCTTCTTCGCCATGTCGAGCTCGACGTTCTGGATCTCGATCTGTTCCAGCGTCTCGCGCAGATCCGAGGTGGCCTGATCGATGTTCTGCTGCATCTCCTCGTGGTATTCAGAGAGCGCCTTCGCCATGGCGTTGATGCCGTTTTTCAGCATGTCCAGCTCGCCGGTGAGTTGGCCGCTGACCCGGGTGTCGAGCCGCCCCTCCCGGATTCGGTGCACCGCCTGCACCATGTCGGTGATGGGCTGGGTCACGCTCTTGACCAGACGAAAGCCGAACAGGGTACTGATGGCCAGACCGATGAGCACGATGACCACGGCGAAGAAGGCGTCGCGATACTGCAGGACGATGGCCCTGTCCGTGGCGAGCTGCATGGAGATGTAGCCGATGACGGGCGGCTCCAGATCGCTTGGCAGCGGGAAGCCGTCCAGGCTGGTCTCGGCCTGGATGGGGGTGCGCAAGATGATGTCATCGCCATTGAAGGAGACGCTGGTCAGGGCCGGGATGACGCTGCCGTCCGGCAGGCGCAACTGGCTGAAGTCCCGGTGGTAATTGGAGGTGACGAAGAGCTGGTTGTCCTGGGTGAAGACGGCGATGGACTTGATGAAGGGTGAATTCTTGCGATGGGTGAGCCCGATCAACCGCTTGAGGGACTCGCGGCTGTGCTGGGTCATCCCGTATTCGCTGGCGATGGCCAGCGGCTCTATGATGTTGATGCCCTGATCGATCAGGTTGTTTTCCAGCTGATGGTAGCGATGGAAGGTAAAGTAACCGGCGATCAGGCCGCCGATGATCAGGGTCGGCAAGATGGTAAAGGCCAGCACACGGGCTCTGAGGCCATACTTGGTCATGCTGGCAAACCGGCGGCAAGGGGGAACAAGGTCATCGCCCCGGGGGCGTGCCGGCGGAGGGGTCGGGCAGGCAATACAGTCGATGTCGCTGTACGGGGTCTCAGGCCGTATCCGGTCATATCAATGGGCCACTTTTGGTCAGAATGGGCGATGGGGCGGATGCCGCGGCTCGGGCACTCAGGCCGTATTTGGTCATACGATTATTCTTGTGGGACAATGGTCTGCCGCAGATTCCACAATCATGACATAGCCACCTATAGGCACCAAGTTTTATGGCCCAGTTTTTCAAGCCCCAAAAGAAATCCACCCAGCCCCAACGTATTGAATTTACGATAGACAGTCTGGATCACCACTGTGTCGGTGTCGGCCGTCATCAGGGCAAGGCGATCTTCGTCGAGGGGGCGCTGCCCGGCGAGCGGATCCAGGCCCGCATCATCGACGACAAGAAGCACTATGCCCACGGTGCCCTGCAGCAGGTGCTGACCCCGGCAGCCAATCGCATCGCCCCCTTCTGCGACCACTATCGCGAGTGTGGAGGTTGCAGCGCCCAGCACCTTGGTGAGGCGGATCAGCAGGCGGTCAAGGAGGCCGGTCTGGTCAGCCTGTTCGAGCGCCTCGGCAACATCCAGGCCCCGGCACTGGATCCCGTGCTGACGGGGGAGTCTCGCGCCTACCGCCGGGTCTGCCGGCTGGCCATCAAGTTTGACAAGAACGGCCGCTGCACCCGGGTGGGTTTCCGCCGTCGTCAATCGAACGATCTGGTGGAGATTGCCGGCTGCCCGGTGCTGGCCGCGCCGCTCTCGGCCCTCATCGCGCCGCTGCGGGACTGCCTCAACCGTCTCAAGAGCCAGCGCGAGCTGGGTCACGCCGAGCTCATCCAGGCCGAGCAGGGCATCATGATGCTGCTGCGCCACACGGGCCGTCCCAACGAGGCGGATCGCGCCCTGCTGATCGAATTCGCGCAAGCGCAAGGGATCGACCTCTATCTGCAGGCGGCGGACGATCGCATCGAACCTCTGCGCCAGCAATTTGCACTCGATTACACACTGGATGGCCTGTCTCTTGCATTTGCCCCCGGTGACTTCATCCAGGTCAATGGCCCCATCAACCAGCGCATGGTCGAGCAGGCGCTGGCCTGGCTCGGGGCGACCCGGGACGACAAGGTGCTGGATCTCTTCTGCGGCATCGGCAACTTCACCCTGCCGCTGGCCCGTCAGGCCCGGGAAGTGGTGGGGGTCGAGGGGGAGCTGGCCATGGTGGCCCGCGCCGAGGAGAACGCCCGCCGCAACGGCATCACCAATGCCCGCTTCTACAAGGCGGACTTGAGTGGCGACATCGTCGGCATGTCCTGGGCGCGGGAGGGATTTGACCTGGTCCTGCTGGATCCGGCGAGGCCCGGCGCCCTGGAGGTGATGAGCCACGTGGTGGCACTTGCACCGAAACGGGTGGTCTATGTCTCCTGCAACCCCGTCACCCTGGCCCGGGACAGCCGGGTGCTGGTGCAGGGGGGCTATCGGTTGACCCGGCTGGGGATGCTGGACATGTTCCCCCACACGGGGCATCTGGAATCCATGGCACTGTTCGAGCGGAAGTAAATGGATGTTCCCAAGCAGCGGCCATCTGGAGTCTGTGGCACTGTTCGAGCGGAAGTAAATGGATGTTCCCAAACAGCGGCCATCTGGGGTCTGTGGCACTGTTCGAACGGAAGTAAATGGATGTTCCCAAGCAGCGACCATCTGGAGTCTGTGGCACTGTTCGAACGGAAGTAAATGGATATTCCCAAGCAGCGGCCATCTGGAGTCCATGGTGCTGTTTGAACTGGGGGGAACGGACGTTTGTGCCGTGCCCCGGGGCAGGAGGGAGAAGCGGTGGCATTGGTTTTCCGATGGCCGCGGCGCTGTTTGAGCGGGAGTGATTAGGGTAATCTAGATCTTCAAAAATGGACCGGATGTGGGGGAGAGCCCTGCTGCCTTGCACGGCGGCATGCCTTGAAAACTCACCCATGCATCCCCATTTGAGGCAGTCATCAGCTGATGAGGGGTAGGGAAGGCATCGGCTTTCGGCCCCACACTTTTAAGGATTGATACCATGGTTGCGGTGCGCGATATTCATTTGAAAGACAATTTCACCCTGGAGGAGTGGGTCAGTTCCCTCTCCTTAAGTGAAAGTGACAAGAATCAGCTGCGAACCGTTTACCAGTATTGTCTGACGCTGGGTGACGAGGCGCTCACCAACCGCTTGCTGGTGCGCGGCGTCGAGATGGTGGGCATACTGCTGATGCTCAGCATGGATCTTGCCACCCTCAAGGCCGCCATTCTCTACCCCTTCGTCGAAGCGGGCCTCATCAGCCAGGAAAAGGTGAACGAGGACTTCGGTGCCAAGATCGCCAAGCTGGTGGAAGGGGTGCTGGAGATGGAGGCAATCCGCTCCCTGCAGACCCTGCACCGCAGCGAAACCTCCCCGGAACAGGTCGACAACGTGCGCCGCATGCTGCTCGCCATGGTGGAGGATGTGCGCGCCGTGGTGATCAAGCTGGCGGAGCGCATCGCCTGCCTGCGGGAGGCGAAGAAGGCCGATGAAGAGACCCGGGTGCTGATGGCCCAGGAGATCACCAACATCTATGCGCCGCTCGCGAACCGCCTCGGCATCGGCCAGCTCAAGTGGGAGCTGGAGGATCTCGCCTTCCGCTACCTGCATCCGGACACCTACAAGCAGATCGCCAAGCAACTCGACGAGAAACGTCTCGATCGGGAGCGCTACATCCGCGACTTCGTGCAAACCCTGCGGGATGCCCTGAAGGAGGCGGGGGTGGAGGCCGAGGTCTACGGCCGGCCGAAACACATCTACAGCATCTGGCGCAAGATGCAGAAGAAGCACCTCGAGTTCAACGAGCTGTTCGACGTGCGCGCGGTGCGGGTGATCACCAAGCGGCTGCAGGATTGCTACGCGGCGCTCGGCATAGTCCACACCCACTTCCACCATATCCCCCGCGAATTTGACGACTATGTCGCCAACCCCAAGCCCAACGGCTACCAGTCCATCCACACCGTGGTGGTGGGGGAGGAGGGCAAGACGGTGGAGATCCAGATCCGCACCGAGCAGATGCATCAGGATGCGGAGCTCGGCGTCGCCGCCCACTGGCGCTACAAGGAAGGGGCCCAGGCGGCTACCAAGACCAACACCTTCGAAGACAAGATCGAGTGGCTGCGCAAGCTCCTCGCCTGGCAGGAGGATCTCTCCGAGAGCGGATCATTGCTGGACGATCTGCGCAGTCAGGTGTTCGAGGACAGGGTCTATGTGTTCACCCCCAAGGGGGACGTGATTGACCTGCCGGCGGGCGCCACCCCGCTCGACTTCGCCTATCACGTGCACAGCATGATCGGCCACCGCTGCATCGGCACCAAGATAGACGGTCGCATCGTGCCCTTCACCTATACGCTGCAGACCGGCGATCAGGTGGAGGTGATCACCCAGAAGGAGCCGAACCCGAGCCGCGACTGGATGAACCCGAACGCCGGCTTCCTGCGCTCCAGCCGGGCGCGAGCCAAGGTGGCCACCTGGTTCAGGAAGCTGGATCGGGACAAGAACATCGCCGCCGGCAAGGAGTTGCTGGAGAAGGAGCTGGACAGGCACAACCTGACCCTCTCCAAGGTGGACAAGGTGGTGCTGGAACGCTTCCACGCCGAGGAGCTGGAGGACCTGCTGGCCGGCATCGGCAGCGGCGACATCCGCATCAACCAGCTGCTCAACTACCTGGACACCCGCTACAACAAGCCGACCGCCGAGGAAGAGGATCGCCGGCTGCTGGAGAAGCTGGAGCAGAAGGCCAACGTGCCGTTCCGTCCCAAGCCCAAGGACCACATCGTGGTAGAGGGGGTCGGCAATCTGATGACTCATATAGCCCGCTGCTGCCAGCCCATTCCGGGGGACGCCATCCAGGGCTTCATCACCATGGGCCGGGGTGTCTCCATCCACCGGGAGGATTGCGAGCAGCTCAAGGAGCTGTCGCGTCGCAACCCGGAGCGGCTGATCGATGCGGTCTGGGGGGAAAACTACTCCGGCGGCTACGGCCTCACCATCCGCATCCTCTCCAACGACAGATCCGGCCTGCTGCGCGACATCACGACCGTGCTCGCCAACGAGAAGATCAACGTGATGGGGGTGCGCTCGCGCTCCAACGTGCGCGAGCAGACCGCCGAGATCGACATGGAGCTGGAGATCTACAACATCAACGCCTTCAACCGGGCCCTGGCCAAGCTCAGCCAGCTCAACGACGTGATCAGCGCCAAGCGGCTGTAATGCCCAATCGACCGGCCCCAGTGGTCGGTCTGCATCTTCGCCCTCTTTGTAGCGCATTGAAGACGGATATCACGTGCCCCATCTCCTCCCGCAACTGCTCCACATCATGTGGAGCAGTTGCGGGACCTGACATTGATGAACCCCATTTACCGAATCGAAAGTGAGTTGCCCATGTCCCAACGCTACGACCTGCACCAACTGCTCGACATCATGGCCCGCCTGCGCGACCCGGACGGGGGTTGCCCCTGGGATCTCAAGCAGAGCTTCCAGACCATAGTGCCCCACACTCTGGAGGAGGCCTATGAGGTGGCCGACGCCATCGAGACCCAGGACTGGCAGGGGTTACAGGGCGAGCTCGGGGATCTGCTGTTCCAGGTGGTCTTCTACGCCCAGCTCGGCAAGGAGCAGGGGCTGTTCGATTTCGCCGACATCGTCGACACCGTGAGCGAGAAGCTCATTCGCCGTCATCCTCACGTCTTCTCCGACGCCGACCTTGGCGACGAGCAGGCGGTGAAGGCGAACTGGGAGGCGGAAAAGGCCAAAGAGCGCGCCGCCCTCGACAAAGCGAGCGTGCTGGATGACATTCCCCTCTCGCTGCCGGCCCTGACCCGGGCCGCCAAGATCCAGAAGCGCTGCGCCACCGTCGGCTTCGACTGGAAGACCCTGGGCCCCGTGGTGGACAAGATCCACGAGGAGATCGACGAGGTGATGGAAGAGGCGCTGATGGCGGACGTGGACGAGGCGCGGGTGAGCGACGAGCTCGGCGACCTGCTGTTTGCCACCGTCAACCTGGTGCGCCATCTGGGCAAGGATCCCGAGCAGGTGCTGCGGGCCGCCAACGCCAAGTTCGAGCGTCGTTTTCGTCAGGTTGAGCAGTTTATTGCCGCGGAAGGGCTGAAAATGACGGATTGCTCCCTGGAGAAGCTGGACGCCGCCTGGTCCAAGGCCAAGGAAACCGAGCGGAGTTGAACCGTGAACATGGTGGATGGCGCCTGAGGAAACAGGCCGTCATCCGGGACGGAACCAAAGAATCCGAGCAAAGTTGATTTGGCGCAAGACGGGGGGGCGGGGAGCCTGATAGATTTTTGTTCATTGTTTGGGAGTGGGGGTTTTGGTATACTGTTTCCCCGTCCTGCTTCATCCCCGAAGCACCCCTTAAAATTCCCTAAACTTCTTTCAGGTTCAGCATGACGACCAAATATATTTTTGTGACTGGTGGCGTTGTTTCATCCCTCGGCAAAGGCATTGCCGCAGCTTCTCTGGCAGCCATTCTGGAAGCCCGTGGTCTGGATGTGACCATCATGAAACTGGACCCCTATATCAACGTGGATCCGGGCACCATGAGCCCGACCCAGCACGGTGAAGTGTTCGTGACCGAGGACGGGGCCGAGACCGATCTGGATTTGGGCCACTACGAGCGTTTCATCCGCACCAAGATGACCCGCCGCAACAACTTCACCACCGGCCGCATCTATGCCGACGTGCTGCGCAAGGAGCGTCGTGGCGACTATCTGGGCGCCACCATCCAGGTCATCCCGCACATCACCAACGCCATCAAGGAGCGGGTGATTGCCGGTGCCGAAGGCCACCAGGTCGCCATCGTCGAGGTGGGCGGCACAGTGGGCGACATCGAGTCCCTGCCGTTCCTCGAAGCCATTCGTCAGCTGGCGGCCATCGTGGGTCGCAACAACGCCATGTTCATGCACCTGACCCTGGTTCCTTACCTGGCCGCTGCCGGCGAGGTGAAGACCAAGCCGACCCAGCACTCCGTGAAGGAGCTGCTCTCCATCGGCATTCAGCCGGATGTGCTGATCTGCCGCTCCGACCGCGCCATTCCGGCCAACGAGCGCGCCAAGATCGCCCTGTTCTGCAACGTGCCCGAGCGCGCCGTCATCTCCATGAAAGACGTCGACTCCATCTACAAGATCCCGGCGCTGCTGAAGTCCCAGGGTCTGGACGGCTACATCACCGAGCGCTTCGGCATCGAGTGCAAGGAAGCGGATCTGGCCGAGTGGGAACAGGTCATCTATGAAGAGGCCAACCCGACTGCCGAAGTGACCATCGGCATGGTGGGCAAGTACGTCTCCCTGCCGGACGCCTACAAGTCCGTCAACGAGGCGCTCAAGCACGGTGGCCTGAAGACCCGTCTCTCCGTCAACATCAAATACATCGATTCCCAGGACATCGAGACCCGTGGCGCCGAGCTGCTGGAAGGTCTGGATGCGATCCTGGTACCGGGCGGCTTCGGCGAGCGCGGCGTGGAAGGCAAGATCCTGGCCGCCAAATATGCCCGCGAGAACAAGATCCCGTACCTCGGTATCTGCCTGGGCATGCAGGTCGCCCTGATCGAATACGCCCGCAACGTGGCGGGCATGGAAGGGGCTCACTCCTCCGAATTCAAGAAAGATTGCGCCTATCCGGTCGTCGGCCTTATCACCGAGTGGGTGGATGACGAAGGCAACGTCGAGACCCGGACCGAGAAGTCCGATCTGGGCGGTACCATGCGTCTGGGTTCCCAGCTCTGCCACCTGGTGGAAGACTCCAAGGTGCGCCAGATGTACGGCAGCCCGACCATTTACGAGCGCCACCGTCACCGTTATGAAGTGAACAACAAGTTGCTGCCGCAGATTGAAGCGGCAGGCCTGAAGGTGACCGGTCTCTCCGCCGACAAGAAGCTGGTGGAAATCATCGAGATCCCGGATCACCCCTGGTTCGTGGCCGCGCAGTTCCACCCGGAGTTCACCTCGACTCCCCGTGATGGCCACGCCCTGTTCGCCGGTTTTGTGAAGGCGGCGGGCGAATATCAGAAGCGTAATTTGAAGTAATTGAAAATAAATGCGGTTGGGGCCCTGTGCCACAGCCGCTTTTTTTGGCATATTTTTGTTGTTTTTTTACGAAACCTGAGGAAATACACATGTCCAAGATCGTTAAAGTGATCGGTCGTGAAATCATCGACTCCCGTGGTAACCCGACCGTTGAGGCCGAAGTTCACCTGGAAGGTGGTTTTGTTGGTATGGCAGCAGCTCCGTCTGGCGCGTCCACCGGTTCCCGCGAAGCGCTGGAACTGCGTGACGGCGACAAGAGCCGTTTCCTGGGTAAAGGCGTGCTGAAAGCCATCGAAGCCGTCAACGGCCCGATCGCCCAGGCTCTGCTGGGTAAAGATGCCAAGGACCAGGCCACTGTCGACCAGATCATGATCGACCTCGACGGTACCGAGAACAAATCCAAGTTCGGCGCCAATGCCATCCTGGCTGTTTCCCTGGCCAACGCCAAAGCTGCTGCCGCTGCCAAGGGCATGCCGCTGTACGCCCACATTGCCGAGCTGAACGGCACCCCGGGTGTCTACTCCATGCCGCTGCCCATGATGAACATCATCAACGGTGGTGAGCACGCCGACAACAACGTCGACATCCAGGAGTTCATGATCCAGCCGGTTGGCGCCAAGACCCTGAAAGAAGCCGTCCGCATGGGCGCAGAAGTGTTCCACAACCTGGCCAAGGTGCTGAAGTCCAAGGGCTACAACACCGCCGTCGGTGACGAAGGTGGTTTCGCTCCGAACCTGAAATCCAACGCCGAAGCGCTGGAAGTGATCGCCGAAGCCGTTGCCGCTGCCGGTTACAAGCTGGGCACCGACGTGACCCTGGCCATGGACTGCGCCGCTTCCGAGTTCTACGACGCCGAGAAGAAAGAGTACAACCTGAAGGGCGAAGGTCGTGTCTTCACCTCCAACGGTTTCTCCGACTTCCTGGAAGAGCTGACTGCCAAGTTCCCGATCGTCTCCATCGAAGACGGCCTGGACGAATCTGACTGGGAAGGCTTCGCCTACCAGACCCAGAAACTGGGCAAGAAAATCCAGATCGTGGGTGACGACCTGTTCGTAACCAACACCAAGATCCTGAAGCGCGGCATCGACAACGGCATCGCCAACTCCATCCTGATCAAGTTCAACCAGATCGGTTCCCTGACCGAGACTCTGGCTGCCATCAAGATGGCCAAGGACGCTGGCTACACCGCCGTCATCTCCCACCGCTCCGGTGAGACCGAAGACGCCACCATCGCCGACCTGGCCGTGGGTACTGCTGCTGGCCAGATCAAGACCGGTTCCATGAGCCGTTCTGACCGTGTTGCCAAGTACAACCAGCTGATCCGCATCGAAGAAGCCCTGGGTGCCAAGGCTCCGTTCCGCGGTCTGAAAGAAGTGAAGAACCAGGCTTAATTTTCGCCTGCTTCCTAGCCTCCCAAAGCCCCGCCATCCGGCGGGGCTTTTTCGTATTCGCCTCGCCCATGGGTGGGCGCCATGTTTTTTATTCCGGGCACCCCATCCGCGATACAGGCTTTCTTTTGTCTTGCCTGCGAATATGGGAAACTAGGCCGCTTGAAGGAGACTCAGTGCATGCGGCTACTCACTCTTATCCTGCTCCTCCTGTTGGGAGGGCTGCAATATGACTTCTGGCTCGGGAAGAACGGCCTCTCCGACTATCGGGATCTCTCCAATGCCATCGAGCGGCAGCAGCAGGACAACCTGGTGCTCAAGGACCGCAACAACCTGATTTACCGGGAGATCGACGATCTGACCTCGGGCCTGGAGGCCATCGAGGAGCTGTCGCGCAACGATCTCGGCTATATCAAGCAGGGCGAAACCTTCTACCGCATCATTCCCAAAGAAAAAGATCAGGCCACCGAGCCTGACGGCGTGCCCTACGATGACTGATCACCATGGCGGCTTGACCGCGATAGTCCCGGCCGCGGGCATCGGCAGCCGAATGGGGGCCGAGTGCCCGAAACAGTATCTGTCGCTGGCGGGGAAGTGCATCCTGGAACACACCCTGGAGCGCCTGCTCTCCCATCCGGCCATAGCCCGGGTGATAGTGGCGCTGGCTCCCCATGACTGCTGGTTCGAGACGCTGGCCGTGGCCGCCGATCCGCGGGTGTGGCGGGTGGAAGGGGGAAGCGAGCGCGCCTGGTCGGTGCTCAACGGGTTGCATGTGGCGCAAGGGGAGTGGGTGCTGGTGCACGACGCCGCCCGTCCCTGCCTCACCCACGGCGATCTCGATCGGCTCATCGCCACCGCCATGGCGTGCGACGGCGCCATCCTCGGCAGCCGGGTGCGCGATACCATGAAGCGCACCGATGCCGCCGGCAACATCCTCGCCACCGTCGATCGCGAACAGCTCTGGCACGCCCTGACGCCCCAGATGTTCCCCACCGGCCCCCTCAGGCGGGCGCTGGAGGAGGGGCTGGCGCTGGGGGCGGCCATCACCGACGAGGCCTCCGCCATGGAGCGCGCCGGTTTCGCCGTCAGGATGGTGGAGGGGAGGGCCGACAACATCAAGGTGACCCGGCCGGAAGATCTCTCCCTGGCCGAGCTCTATTTACAGCAACAGCGTGCGCGCCAGCCGGCGCGACCCGATTCACCCACAGAGGAGCAGGCATGATCCGCTTGGAACATGGTCTTGAGGCATACCCATTCGATGGGGAAGGTTTGTGCATGATGGGGGAGCAGCAGGCATGATGCGGATCGGACATGGTTTTGACGTACACAAGTTTGGCGGTGAAGGTCCCTGCATGCTGGGCGGGGTGGCGGTGCCCTACGAACAGGGGCTGCTGGCCCACTCCGACGGTGACGTGGTGCTGCACGCGGTGAGCGATGCCCTGCTGGGGGCCATCGGCGCCGGCGACATCGGCCGCCACTTCCCCGATACCGCGGCCGAATTCAAGGGCATAGACAGCCGCATCCTGCTGCGGGACGTCTTCGCCCGGGTACGGCAGGCGGGCTATGCCATCGGCAACCTGGACGTGACCATCATCGCCCAGGCTCCCAAGATGGCGCCCCACATCGGCGCCATGTGCGCCGTGCTGGCCGCGGATCTGCAATGCGAATTGAACCGGGTGAACGTCAAGGCGACCACCACCGAACAACTGGGCTTCACGGGGCGCAAGGAAGGGATCGCCACCGAAGCCGTCGTCCTGCTGGTGAAACAATGATGCTGGAACAGCTTAGCTATCTGCACGGGGCGCCCACCGCCCGGGGCATCCTCAAGGCCGAGGCCGCCGACTTCGTGGTCAATGAAGATCTCGGGTTTGAGCCCTGCGGGGAGGGGGAGCATATCTTCGTCCGGGTGCGTAAAACCGGCGAGAACACCGCCTGGGTGGCGGGCCTGTTGGCGGATGCGGCCGGGGTCGCGCGCAACGCGGTGACCTGGGCCGGGCTGAAAGATCGCCACGCGGTGACCGAGCAGTGGTTCGGCATCCACCTGCCTGGCAAGGCAGAGCCGGATCTGTCGGTCATCGAGAGCGACAGCATCCGGATCCTGCAGGTGAAGCGCCACAACAAGAAGCTGCGGGTCGGCTACCTCAAAGGGAACCACTTCACCCTGCGTCTCACCGGACTGGAGCAGGCCGATGGCCTGGAATCCCGCCTGCAGGCCATCGCCACACTGGGCGTGCCGAACTATTACGGCGAGCAGCGTTTCGGGCGCGAGGGCAACAACCTGGAAGCGGCCAGGGCGATGTTTGCCGGCAAGCGGATCAAGGATCGCAACAAGCGCTCCCTCTATCTCTCCGCGGCGCGCAGCATGCTGTTCAACGCCATCGTCAGCGCCCGCATCGAGCAGGGGCTGGCCCATCAGCTGTTGGCCGGTGACTGCGTGATGCTCAAGGGCAGCCACTCCATCTTCAGCGAAGAGAGCGTGACCCCCGAGCTGGAAGCGCGCCTCGCCTCCGGTGACGTGCAGCTCACCGCGCCCCAGTGGGGTCGTGGCCGACTGGCCAGCCAGGGCGTCGCCGCCGAGTTCGAGCAAGGGGTGCTGACACCCTATACCGATTGGTGCGAGGGGCTGGAGAAGGCCGGGCTGGATCAGGACAGGCGCCCGCTGCTGCTCAAGCCGGAAGGTATGAGCTGGCAGTTGGCAGACGGGGCGCTGACCCTGTCGTTCTTCCTGCCGGCCGGCGCCTTTGCCACCAGCGTGGTACGCGAGTTAATGCAGGCCGACGAGGCCGATCACGGTTTCAGGAACTCAACCGATGCGAATTCTGGTCAGTAATGACGATGGAGTACATGCCGAGGGCATTCGCGCCCTCAGCGAGGCACTGACTGCCTGTGGCGAGGTCATCGTGGTGGCGCCGGATCGCAACCGCAGCGGCGCGAGTCACTCCCTGACGCTGGAGGTGCCGCTGCGGGTCACCCGCATCGCCGAGACCGGGTATCATGCGGTGAAGGGGACGCCGACCGACTGCGTCCACCTCGCGGTCAACGAGCTGGTGCGCCCGGAACCCGACATGGTGGTGGCCGGCATCAACCACGGCGCCAACCTGGGGGATGACGTCATCTACTCCGGCACGGTGGCGGCCGCGACCGAAGGACGTCACCTGGGGTTCCCGTCGCTGGCCATCTCCCTGGTGGGCAAGACCCATTTCGCCACGGCGGCCCACTATGCGGCCCAGCTGGTGAGGGGGATGATGGTGCATCCGCTACCCGCCGATCAGATCCTCAACGTCAATGTACCGGACCTGCCCCTCGATCAGATCAAGGGGATCAGGGTGACGCGTCTTGGCAACCGCCATCGCGCCGAGTCGGTGATCTGCACCGAGGATCCCCGTGGCCAGTCCATCTACTGGATAGGCCCTCCCGGCAGCCAGCAGGATGCGGGCGAGGGGACGGATTTCGCCGCCATCGAGCAGGGCTATGTCTCCATCACTCCCCTGACCATCGACATGACTGCCTACAGCAGCCTGGCGAGTCTGGGTGCCTGGCTGGATCTGCAGGGATGACGTTGTGATAGTACAGCGCCTGTTGAACCAATTGATTGCCCAGGATGTGCGAGATTTCCGCGTGCTGGCGGCGATCGCGAAAGTGCCGCGCCAGCTGTTCGTGGACGAGGCCATGGCCCACAAGGCCTGGGACAATACGGCTCTGCCCATCGGGCATGGCCAGACCATCTCCCAGCCCTACATTGTGGCGCGCATGACGGAACTGCTGATCCAGAACGATCCGGCCCACGTGCTGGAGATCGGGACGGGCTCAGGCTACCAGACGGCGGTGCTGGCCCATCTGGTGGAGCATGTGTATACCGTCGAGCGGATCAAGTCCCTGCAGTTCCAGGCCAGACGCCGGCTGCGCCAGCTCGATCTGCACAATGTCTCGGCCAAGCACGGCAACGGCTGGCTGGGCTGGCCGAACAAGGGCCCCTTCGACGCCATCCTGGTGACGGCGGCGGCGAGCGAGGTGCCCAAGGCCCTGACCGATCAGCTGGCCGACGGGGGCCGTCTGGTGTTGCCGGTGGGGGATAGCCAGCAGACCCTGCAGCTGATCGAGCGTTCGGGTTCCCAGCTGACCAGCCGGATCCTGGAGCCGGTGCGTTTCGTTCCCCTGATTGACGGAGATGTCGAGTGAAGTTGTTTTCCCGCCTCTATGTGCTGGTGATGCAGTGGGCACGCCACAAGTATGCCCCCTGGTATCTGGCCATCACCGCCTTCATCGAGTCCGTATTCTGGCCCATTCCGGTGGATGTGATGCTGGCTCCCATGGCCTTGGCCAAGCCCCGTCGGGCCTGGCACTATGCCGCACTGGCGACCCTGTTTTCGGTGCTGGGCGCGCTGTTCGGCTATCTGCTCGGCTATGCCCTCTGGGAGCCCGTGGTCCAGCCGCTGGTGGCCTCGGTCGGTTATGAAGACAAGATCGCCCTGGCCGAACAGTGGTTCGAGCAGTGGGGCATCTGGGTGATTTTTATTGCCAGTTTCACGCCGATCCCCTACAAGGTGTTTACCGTCACGGCGGGCTTGCTCCATATGGCGCTATTGCCCTTCATCGTCACCTCCCTGATCGGTCGCGGCATGCGCTTCTTCCTGGTGGCAGGCCTGATGCGCTGGGGTGGGGAGAAGATGGAGCGCAAGCTGATGCACTACGTGGATGTGCTCGGTTGGCTCTGTATTGGTTTGGCCGTTGCGGCCTATTTCTGGTTTAGTCGTTAAGGATCCACTATGTGTTCGCGTGTTTGGCAAGGTAGCGGTGTCGTCGTGTTGTCATGGCTGCTGCTTGCCTGCTCCTCCAGCAAGACTGCTGCCCCGGTGCATAGCCTGGGCAATGATCAGATCGCCTCGACCATACCGGTCCGCCAAGGGGGGGCCAAGCCTGCCGCCCAGAGCGGGGGCTATACCGTGGTCAAAGGGGATACCCTGTACTCCATTGCGTTCCGTTCGGGCATGGACGTGGCTTCGCTCATCAGCATCAACGGCATCAGCCCTCCCTACAACATCTATCCCGGTCAGCAGCTCAGGCTGGATGGCTCGGCGTCCAGCTCGGTGGTGAGCGTCGGCAGCCCGGTCAGCCGTGGCAGCGTGACGGGATCGGGCACCTATGAGGTGCGCCGTGGCGATACTCTGAGCAGCATCGGTCGCCAGTTCGGTCTCTCCAACCAGACGCTGGCACAGCGCAACAACCTCCAGGCGCCCTATGCCCTGCACGTGGGCCAGGTGCTCAACGTGGGGACTGCGGGGTCGGCCAGCGGCCAGATGGTTGTTGCCGCGACCCCGGTCGTGACCAGCACAGGCCCCAAACCACTGGCGACGGCGCCGGCAGGTACGACCACCCCGTTTATCGCTCAGAAAACGATTGCTCCTGCCTCGTCAACAGCATACGCTCAGGCGACAGAACAAAAAAACATCAGCACCAAGTCAACACTCGCCTGGCATTGGCCGACCAAAGGGCGGATCGTCGAAGGCTTCTCCGTTGCCGAACAGGGCAACAAGGGCATCGACATCTCGGGTCAAAAGGGTCAACCCATTTACGCCGCAAGTGGCGGCAAAGTGGTCTACGCGGGCAGCGCACTCAGGGGTTACGGCAAGCTGATTATTCTCAAGCACAACGATGACTACCTCTCCGCCTACGCTCACAACGACGAGCTGAGGGTCAAAGAGGGAGACAGCGTCAAGGGCGGAGCAGTTATCGCCAATATGGGTAGCACGGATGCGCCGGATGTGCGCTTGCACTTTGAAATCCGGTACAAAGGCAAGTCGATCAACCCGATGGGCTATTTGCCAAAGCGTTAACTCAGAGAGCTAGGTCTTACTCTGGTGCAGGTCAGGGAGACATATCATGAGCCAAGAACAACTGGTAATGCAGGATGCAGAGTTAGAGTTCGACGAAGAGCTGGAGGTTCAGGAGGAAGAAGAGGTTCAGGAGGTGGCGGCCGAGGCCGAAGATACCATCTCTGATGAACTGATGGCGCCCGAGCTGAACAAGGTGATGGACGCCACCCAGCTCTATCTGGGGGAGATCGGCTTCTCCCCCCTGCTCACGGCCGAAGAGGAAGTCTACTACGCTCGCCGTGCCCTGCGCGGCGACAAAGCGGCGCGCAAGCGCATGATCGAATCCAACCTGCGCCTGGTGGTCAAGATTGCCCGGCGCTACAACAACCGCGGCCTGGTGCTGCTGGATCTCATCGAAGAGGGCAACCTCGGCCTCATCCGGGCGGTCGAAAAGTTTGACCCCGAACGGGGCTTCCGCTTCTCCACCTATGCCACCTGGTGGATCCGCCAGACCATAGAGCGGGCCATCATGAACCAGACCCGCACCATCCGTCTGCCCATCCATGTGGTCAAGGAGTTGAACGTCTATCTGCGCACCGCCCGCGAGCTCTCCCATCGTCTCGATCATGAACCGACCGCCGAGGACATCGCCTTCGCACTGGATCGCTCCGTCGACGACGTGAATCGCATGCTCAAGCTCAACGAGAAGATCACCTCGGTGGATACCCCCATCGGTGGCGATCGCGACAAGGCGCTGCTGGACGTGCTCTCCGACGAGCGCGGCATGGGCCCTGAGCTGGAGTCCCAGGAAGATGACATGCGCAGCAGCATAGTGCACTGGCTGGAAGAGCTGAATCCCAAGCAGCGCGAGGTGCTGGCCCGCCGTTTCGGCCTGCTCGGTTATGAGCCGGCGACCCTGGAAGACGTGGGCGCCGAGATAGGGTTGACCCGGGAGCGGGTGCGCCAGATCCAGGTGGAAGGACTGCGCCGCCTGCGGGAGATCCTGCTGGGGCAGGGGCTCTCCATCGAGGCCTTGTTCAGAACCAATTAGCCTTGGGCAGTGCGAATACCGTCATCAGAGACAACAAAGGGGCCATGGGCCCCTTTCTTCTAGAAAAGATCCTTTGGATCACACCGGATCCAGGGTGTCCAGCGGCCAGCGTGGCACGGCCTTGACGACCAGCGGCTCGAACACGCCCGCCTTCAGGCGCTGCATGCCGGCATAGGCGATCATGGCGCCGTTGTCGGTGCAATATTCGGTGCGTGGATAGAACACTTCTCCCTTGAGGCTCTCCATCAGCTCGGCAAGCTGGGCGCGCAGATGACGGTTGGCACTGACGCCGCCGGCCACCACCAGACGGTTGAGGGCGGTCTCCTTCAGCGCGCGGCGGCACTTGATGGCCAGCGTATCGACGACCGCATCTTCAAATGCACGGGCGATATCGGCACGGGTCTGTTCGTCGTCACCGTTGGCGGCGATGGTATTGGCGGCGAAGGTCTTGAGGCCGGAGAAGCTCATGTCGAGCCCGGGGCGGTCGGTCATGGGGCGCGGGAAGGTGAAGCGTCCCTTCACGCCCTTCTCCGCCAGACGGGAGAGCAGGGGGCCACCCGGGTAGTCCAGTCCCATCAGCTTGGCGGTTTTGTCGAACGCCTCGCCGGCGGCATCGTCGATGGATTCCCCCAGCAGCTGATAGCTGCCGATGCCGTCGACTCGTACCAGCATGGAGTGACCACCGGAGACCAGTAGGGCGACGAAGGGGAACTCGGGGGCCTTCTCCTCCAGCATGGGGGCCAGCAGGTGGCCTTCCATATGGTGCACCGCCACTGCCGGTTTGCCCCAGGCCATGGCCAGGGAGCGGCCTATGGTAGCCCCCACCAGGATGGCGCCAACCAGACCCGGACCTGCGGTGTAGGCAATGCCGTCGATCTCATCCTTGCCGAGCCCAGCTTCCTTCAGGGCGGCCTGGATCAAGGGGATCGTCTTGCGGACATGATCCCGGCTGGCCAGCTCGGGAACGACGCCGCCGTAGTCCGCATGCAGCTTGACCTGGCTGTATAACTGGTGGGAAAGGATCCCTTTTTGATCATCGAAGATCGCGATCCCGGTTTCGTCACAGGATGTCTCTATGCCCAATACACGCATTGCTAAAAAATTTCACTGCTAAAATGAGACGGCTATGGTAACCTTCGCGGGTTTTTTAAACCAGAGCGATCTCTGCGGGTTTACTTTCATTCCCTGTCCAGAGTATAATTTCGCACCATTTTAAGACATGCTGATCGATTGAAGGTCAGCTAACAATTTATCACTGAGGTGAAAGGCACATGCCAGTAATCAAAGTCCGTGAAAATGAGCCGTTTGACGTTGCTCTGCGTCGCTTCAAGCGTTCTTGCGAAAAGGCCGGTATCCTGTCCGAAGTTCGTAGCCGTGAGTTCTACGAGAAGCCGACTACCATTCGCAAGCGTGCCAAGGCGTCCGCCGTCAAGCGTCACGCCAAGAAGCTGTCCCGCGAGAACGCACGTCGTATCCGCCTGTACTAATCAAGGGATCATGCCGTGTCTCTGAAGGATCAACTCAAGGATCAGCAAAAGCTCGCCATGCTTGCCAAAGACAAGGCTCGCCTGGGAGCGATCCGTTTGTTGATGGCCGAGATCAAGCAGCGTGAAGTCGATACCCGTGTCGAGCTCGATGATCAGGAGATCCTCGCTGTCGTGACCAAGATGGTCAAACAGCGTCGCGATTCCATCAGCCAGTTCGAAGCAGCCGGTCGCCAGGATCTCGCCGACAAAGAGTCCGCAGAGATCGTTGTGCTGCAGGAGTTCCTGCCGCAGCAGCTGACCGCAGCCGAGATTGCCGCACTGATTGAGCAAGCCATCGCTGAAAGTGGTGCTGCCGTCATGGCTGACATGGGCAAGGTCATGGCTGTCTTGAAGCCGAAAATTCAGGGGCGTGCCGATGTCGGCGCCGTCAGTGCGCAGGTGAAAACCCGCTTGGCGTAACAGGCAACTCTCTTGTTTGGTCAAAGAAGCCGTGCTTCCCCGGGAATGCGCGGCTTTTTTATTTTCTATGCAATGAAACAGGACGGTTATGGCAGGCAGGATCCCGCAATCCTTTATCGATGATCTGCTCGTACGCACCGACATAGTCGAACTTATCGATTCCCGTGTGCGGTTGAAGAAAGCCGGTAAGAACTACCAGGCTTGCTGCCCTTTTCATAACGAAAAAAGCCCCTCCTTTACCGTCAGCCAGGAGAAGCAGTTCTATCACTGCTTCGGTTGTGGCGCCCACGGCAATGCCATCGGCTTTGTCATGGAGTACGACGGGCTCGAATTTCCCGATGCCATCGAGGAGCTCGCCAGCCTGCACGGCATGCAGGTGCCCCGCGAGCAAACCTCTGGCGGGTCTGGCAATAGCCAGCCTGCGGTCAGCAAGGATCTGTTCGAGCTGATGAACCAGATAGCCCGCTTCTATGAGAGCAATCTCAAGAGTGCGCCGCAGGCGGTGGAGTATCTGAAGGGACGTGGTCTGACCGGGGAAGTGGTCAAACGCTTCAACATCGGGTATGCCCCGGGCGACTGGGACCAGGTGAGGCGGCGGTTTGGTGCCAGCCGGGATCACGAGCAACTGCTTATCTCGGGTGGCATGTTGATCCCCCGCGACAGCGGCCCCGGCAGCTATGATCGCTTCCGCGATCGCATCATGTTCCCGATCCGGGATAAACGCGGCCGGGTCATCGGCTTCGGCGGCCGGGTGCTGGGTGACGGCACCCCTAAGTACCTGAACTCCCCGGAAACCCCCATCTTCCACAAGGGGCGGGAGCTGTTCGGCCTCTATGAGGTCAAACAGGCGCACAAGGATCCTCGCCGGATCCTGGTGGTGGAGGGCTATATGGACGTGGTGGCGCTCGGCCAGTACGACATCGACTATGCGGTGGCGGCGCTGGGGACTGCGACCACCAGCGATCATATCCACACCCTGTTTCGTACTACGGCCGAGGTGATTTGCTGTTACGACGGTGACAACGCCGGTCGTGAGGCGGCCTGGCGGGCGCTGGACAACGCCCTCTCCCATCTGCAGGATGGCCGCGAGCTCAAATTCGTGTTCCTGCCAGATGGCGAAGATCCCGACTCCCTGGTGCGCCAGATTGGCAAGGAGGGATTTGAGGCTCTGCTCGACAAGGCTCAACCCTTCGCCGACTTCATGTTTGAGCGCCTCGGGCGTGACGCAGCCCTCTCCGGTGAGGCGGGCAAGTTCGAGGTGGCCAACAAGGCTGCTGAACTGATACGCCGCGTACCGGAGGGCTTCACCCGCGAGGGGTTGATCACTCGTCTCTCCAGCATGATGCGCTGGGGGGAGAACAAGCAGCGGATCGCCGAGCTGTTTGCCAGAGGCAGTCAGCCGAAGGCCGGGGGCAACAAGCCCAAGGCTGCCAAGCTGACACCGCTGCGCCGTGCGCTGGCCCTGATGGTGCAGTATCCGGCGATCACTGCCGAGTTGCCGGCCATGCCGGAACTGGCCGGATTGCGCCTGCAGGGGATCACCTTCCTGCTGCAGCTGCATCAGCAGATTTTGACTCAGCCCGGGGTAACGACGGGTATCCTGTTGGAGCACTGGCGTGGCACCAAGGAAGGAGAAATCTTGGCCCAACTGGCGATGCACGACCTGTTTGAAGAGGTAAAGCTCGACCAGGAGCCCGATATTCTGGGAGAATTACAGGATACCTTCGTCGGTTTCATCAACCTGTTTCTGAAGCAACGCATCGAGGAATTGCAGGCCAAGGTGGTGCAGGAGGGGCTAAGCTCTGAGGAAACACAGGAGCTGATGATGCTGATCAGAGAGGTGCAGATTGAGAAAAGAAATGAGAATGGGGCTTGATATTTGAGTGAGTCACCCCAATATGAACATCGTTGCCCGAATCGACGGGATGAAAAGCAAACATTTCATAACCGCCTGGCCCCGACAATACTGCGGGCAGGGGTTTCTCATGACCGACGCCGCAACCAGACATAGCATGTCTGGCGGTTTTCTATTAGAATTGGCTATTTGCGCAGCAGCGCACTGTACGCGCAACCTAGCAACACCAACCGGATGAGTTCTATGGAGCAAACCCCGCAGTCTCAGCTTAAACTCCTCGTTGCCAAAGGTAAAGAACAGGGCTACCTGACCTATGCCGAGGTGAACGATCACCTCCCGCAAGACATCGTCGATTCCGACCAGATCGAAGACATCATCCAGATGATCAACGATATGGGCATTCAAGTGGTTGAAAACGCTCCGGATGCCGATGACCTTATCATGGCTGAAGGTGGTACCGCCGATGAGGACGCTGCCGAAGCAGCGGCCCAGGCTCTGGCATCTGTTGAATCCGAGATTGGTCGCACGACCGATCCCGTCCGCATGTACATGCGAGAAATGGGTACCGTCGAACTGCTGACCCGCGAGGGCGAGATCGACATCGCCAAGCGGATCGAAGACGGTATCAATCAGGTACAAAGCTCCGTCGCCGAGTACCCGGAAGCCATCACCTATCTGCTCGAACAGTACGACAAGTACGAAGCCGAACAACTGCGCCTCTCCGACATCATCTCCGGCTTTATCGACCCGAACGAAGTGGATGATATGGCGCCGACCGCCACCCACATTGGTTCCGAGCTCAGTGAAGACGACCTCGCTGACGAAGACGAAGACGAGGACGAAGACGAGGACGAAGACGGCGATAATTCCGACGACGACGGCGACGGCGGTCCGGATCCGGAAGTCGCTCGCGAGAAGTTCGGTGAACTGCGTGCCCAGTACGAAGTCACCCGTCTCTCCATTCAGAAGAATGGCCGCGCCCACGACGATACCCAGAACGCCATCGCCCAGCTGGCCGATGTATTCCGTCAATTCCGCCTGATGCCCAAGCAGTTCGATCGCCTGGTCAACAACATGCGGGAGATGATGGAGCGTGTCCGCGTGCAGGAACGCATCATCATGAAGCTCTGCGTCGAGCAGGCCAAGATGCCGAAGAAGACCTTCGTCGCTGCCTTCACCAACAACGAGTGCGAGACTGCCTGGTTCGAATACCAGAAGCAGGCCGGCAAGGCCTGGTCCCCCCGTCTGCTCGAGATGGACGAAGAGATCCTGCGTTCCATCGGCAAGCTGCAGCAGATCGAGGAAGAGACAGGTCTGTCCATCGCCCAGATCAAGGACATCAACCGCCGCATGAGCATCGGTGAGGCCAAGGCCCGCCGTGCCAAGAAAGAGATGGTCGAGGCCAACCTGCGCCTGGTTATCTCCATCGCTAAGAAGTACACCAACCGCGGTCTGCAGTTCCTGGATCTGATCCAGGAGGGCAACATCGGTCTGATGAAGGCGGTCGACAAGTTCGAATACCGTCGTGGCTACAAGTTCTCGACCTATGCGACCTGGTGGATCCGTCAGGCCATTACCCGTTCCATCGCGGATCAGGCCCGTACCATCCGTATCCCGGTACACATGATCGAGACCATCAACAAGCTCAACCGTATCTCCCGTCAGATGCTGCAGGAGATGGGTCGCGAACCGAACCCGGAAGAGCTGGCCATGCGCATGGGCATGCCGGAAGACAAGATCCGCAAGGTACTGAAGATCGCCAAGGAGCCCATCTCCATGGAGACGCCCATCGGTGATGATGAAGACTCCCACTTGGGCGACTTCATCGAAGATACCACCCTGGCTCTGCCGGCTGATGCCGCGACCAGCGAGAGCCTGCGCAACGCCACCCGCGAAGTGCTGGCCGGCCTGACTGCTCGTGAGGCCAAGGTACTGCGGATGCGCTTCGGTATCGACATGAACACTGACCACACCCTCGAGGAAGTGGGCAAGCAGTTCGACGTCACCCGTGAGCGTATTCGTCAGATCGAGGCCAAGGCGCTGCGCAAGCTGCGCCACCCGAGCCGCTCGGAAGTGCTGCGCAGCTTCCTGGACGAGTAGTCCGAAAGCCGCATGCGTTTCCCCTCTCGAAAGCCCCGCCATGCGGGGCTTTGTTTTATCAGCACCAGCCGATGGATGACAGTGAGCAAGGGATGTGTTTGAAGATGGATAAAATCTCGCCAAGTGGTTGATCTGACTATGGACGGGTCATCCCGCATCCCCTATAATCCACGCCGCAAAACCAACATCATGGCCCCTTAGCTCAGTTGGTTAGAGCAGTCGACTCATAATCGATTGGTCGCCCGTTCAAGTCGGGCAGGGGCCACCACATTCAGACAAGGCCGCTCTTCGTGAGCGGCTTTGTCGTTTCTGGCGCTCATCAGCGCCTCGTCATAGTGCCCATTGGTATGAGAGGCGCAGGCCAGGGTGGGCCGCCCCCGCTCTGCGATGTCTTCCAGAGCCCCAGCGCGATGGTCTTGGCACGCGGGACCCACCATACGAAAAAGGCCTCCCGCCGATATGGCGGGAGGCCTGGTTCTGTACTCTGGGGCCTAGTGACCGAGCGTATTGAGCCTTACTGGGCGCTCAGGCTGTAGGCCAGGGTCTGGTCGTTGAAGCGCACCACATAGGCACCGACCACTGCCGTGGTGATGTCTGCCCCGGCCAGCTCGGCGACACCGTCCCTGTTGGTGTCGCCGTAGTTCTGGGTCCAGTCCCCCTTGACATCGAACTTGAAGCGCTGGCCGCCGTTGCCGTCACCGCTGCCGGTGAAGGTGACGCTGGCCTGCCAGAAATGATCCCCGACCAGGGACATGGGGGTGGTGCCCCAGTTGTTGTGGGTGCCGCGAATGTTGAGGCTGGCGACATTCTTGGCATAGGTGACGCTCACCGGGGTCAGGCTGTATTGCAGGGTCTGATCGTTGAAGCGTACCCGGTACTGGCCGATGACCGGGGTGAGGATGTCGCTGCCAGTCAGTTCGGCCACGCCGTCCTTGTTGCTGTCGCCATAGTTCTGGGTCCAGTCCCCCTTGACGTCGAACTTGAAGCGCTGGTTGGTCTGCCCGTCGAAGGTGACCAGGGCTTCCCACTGGTTGTCGGCGACCAGCGTCATGGCAAGGGATCCCCAGGCATTGGGGGTACCGCGGAAGTTCAGGGTCGGCAGCACGCTGGCATAGGTGCCGTTGTCGTCGGTGACGGTCACGGTGGCGCTGGCACTGGCGGTCAACCCTTCCGCATCGGTCACGGTGACCGTCACGGTATGGGTACCCGGGGTATCGAACCGGACTGTCTCCGTGGCGGCGGTGCCCCCGCTGGACCAGCTGTAGCTCACCACGCCGCCATCGTCGCTGGAAGCTGAGGCGTCGAACACCACGCTCTCACCCGCCTTGACGCTGAGGGTCTTGGGGGAGAGGGCGGCCACCGGTGCCTGGTTGCTGGTGAGGGGGGTGACCGTGTAGCGCAAATCGCTCTCGCTCAGGGTAATGCGGTAGGTGCCCGCCCCGCTGACCAGGATATCCTTGCTGCTGCCCTTGTCGGCGATGCCATCCCCCTCGTTGTCGCCGTAGTTTTCGGTCCAGTTGCCGAAGACGTCGAACTTGAAGCGCTGGGCACCGGTGGCGTCACCGTTGCCGGTCAGGGTGAGGGTGGCGGACCAGACACGGTTGGCATCGACGGTCATGGGGGTGTTGCCCCAGGCGTTGTGAGTGCCACGCAGGTTCATGCTGCTGAACTTGTTGCCCGGCAGGACGGAACCTCCGCAGGGGCTGGCTTTGGTGCAACCGGCGAGGATGGCTGTTGCCTTCATGCCGGGCACGTTCAGGCTGGCCTTGCCGCTGCCATCGACGGTGACATAGCCGCCGCTGCAGTAATCAGTGCCCCCCAGGAGGTTGCAGTACTCGCCGGCCGGCAGGCCGGTCTGCACCGAGGCCACCAGGCTGCCGCTCTCGTTGTTGATGGCGACGAAGCCCTTGTCACCGCGGCCGAAGGCGATCTGGTTGTTGCCGTTGTCCCACCAGTGGCTGACGGGCTGGCCCTCGGTTCTGTTGTGGAACAGGGCCATGTTCATGATGGTCGGGCGCCGCTGCTCGCAGTTCCACTGGCTGTCGGAGCAGGGCGTGCTGCCCGGTGCCCCCTTGTCGGTTTCATAGGTGCCCATGTTTTCGAAGCGGTAACCCGACATCACCTGCTTCCAGCCATAGGGCCAGGCCATCATGAAGGTGTTGGCCAGCTCATAGCGGGCGCCGTTCATGAAGGTGAGCATGCCACCGCCACCATGGCCCCGCTCGCGGTCGTGGTTGACCACGAAGACGAATGCCTTGTTCGACGGGAGAAGGCCCCAGCTCTCGCCCAGGGTCTTGAGGTTCTTGATCTGGCCGTTGAAGTTGGCAGCGAGATCCGTGCCGTATTTGAAGTCGGTGACGGTGTCTATGTAGGTGTAGCGAGGGGGCTGGATGTCGGCGGATTCCCCGCCTGCGCCGATCACCTCGAGGTAGGCTCTGGGGCTGCCCGCCTTGTCGAGGATGGCCTTCACGTCGGCCGGGGCCATGTGCTTGGCCGCATCGATGCGAAAGCCCGCCACGCCCCAGCCGAGCAGGGTCTTCATGTAGGTGGCGATCTGATCCTGCACGTAGGCGGAGCCTGTATTGAGGTCCGGCATGCCGTAGAGGGCGCCGTTCCAGACGTTGTTGCTGTCGCCGTAGTTGGTGATGTCGCCGCTGTGGTGGAAGTCGTTGTAGCCGAACTGGGGATACTGGAATTGCCCCGAGTTGTAGCTGCCGCCGCCGGTGGCGGTGCCCGTGCCCGAGGCCAGCTGGTTGAAGACGGCGTCGGCGTAGACCTTGACCCCGGCCGCGTTGCAGCGGGCGATCATGCTTCTGAGCTCCGCCTCGCTACCGCCGAAGCTGTTGAAGTTGCTGAAGCTGACCGGTTGATAGACGGTCCACCAGACCTGGCTGCCCTGCTTGTGTTCGGCGGGGGGAGTTATCTGGACGCCGCCGAACCCCTTGGGCCCGAGCACGGTCTCGCACTCGTTGGCGATGTCGTTGAACTTCCATTGGAACAGGTGAACCATGACCCCTTCGGCGCTGGCAGTGTGGCTGAAAGAGCCGAGTGCTGCCGCCAGCAGGGCGGTTCGAAACAGTGTGCTGTGCATGACGATTTTCCCTTCGATCTTGTTATTGACGTATCACTGTCGTTGAGTCGAACGGACAACGAACAACCTCGTTCGGCTCTGTAGCATTCATGAAATCGGAGTGGTTGAAAATCGAACAAGCTGAATTAATTAAGAAATGTGAATGAAAATGCTTTCATGAACCCATGGGGGAACCAGCTTCCGATCGGAGGTGCGGGCGGGATAGGAGGGGAGAGAGGCGCGAGCGATTAGGGGAAACACAGGGGCCCCGAAGGGCCCCGCAAGCATTCAGGCGTTGGGTTCCTGCTGCCGGACCCGGGTATGGCTCCGGCGCCGGGGCAGCATGCGGGTCACCAGGTTGCTGCGCTGGCGCCAGGAGGTGTAGACGATGGCGCACAGGTGCAGGGCGATCATGGCCTGCAGGGCCCAGGTGCACCACTCGTGCCAGTCATCCGCCCCCAGCTCGAAGCCGGTCTCGGTGTTCTGGAACCAGCCGCTACCGGCGGTGGCCAGCACCAGCAGCCAGAGGGCCCAGACCGCCAGCTTGCCACTGCCGTGATGGCCGGGGGCCGCGGGGGCGCGCGTACGCATCGCCTCGGCCTGCTGGCGAAAATCGTCCCGGCTCGGGATCAGGGCACGCAGGCGGGCGTGGCCGCGTGCGAAGGTGAGCCCCCACAGCAGGCGCAGGCCTATCAGCACCATGACGGCGTATCCCAGCCGCTCGTGCCACTCTTCCCCTGCCTCGTTGAGCCAGAGGTTGCCGATGCAGATGGCCGCCACCCCCCAGTGGGTGAGGCGGACCAGGCCATCCCAGTGGAAGGGATCAGCCTTTCTGCTTGGCATAGTTGTGATACTCCTTCTTCAGGTCGTTGACCTTGGCCAGGTGGGCCTGGGCCTTCTCCTGATCACCGGCCTGCAGGGCCGCCAGGCTGGCATCCAGCTCGGTCTGTACCTTGTTCATGCCTTCGAGGAACTTCTCCTTCTTGGCGGCCGGCATGTTTCTCTCCTTGGCCACATCCAGCTGCGCCTTCATCTCCTTGATGTGTTTCTCCATGGTGGCCGCATCGTCGGCCTTCACGGCCTGCTTGTAGTTGAAGCCGATCTTCTTCATCGGCTGTTCTAGATCACCGGCCATGGCGGGCAGGGTCATCAGGCCGAACATCAGGGGCAGCAGCAGGGGACGCACAGTTTTCAACATGGGATTTCCTCTTGAGACGACGACATTGCGGGTTCTAATGGCACTCATTTGAGTGCGGTGTCACGCAGCATGATGCCACGAAAGCGGGGTAATTGTATGGGGAAAGTGCGACCAATTGTGACTAAATGTGTGCATTGTGCTGGCGTTATGTAACCAGAACGCGGATGGCGACAGGGGAAAAGGGGGCCCTAATGGGGGAAAGAGAGGCAGAGAAAAGGGCCCGAAGGCCCTTGTAAACGGTGAACGGAGGCGCCTTACTTGGCCTGTTCGCGCTCGATGGCACGCCAGCCGATGTCCTTGCGGTAGAAGATGCCGTCCCAGTGGATGCGGCCAGCCAGGGCATAGGCCCGCTGCTGGGCTTCCTGCACCGTGTGGCCGAGGGCGGTGGCGCATAGCACGCGGCCACCCTGGGTCAGGCTGGTGTGCCCTTCCAGGCGGGTGCCTGCATGGAACACCTTCTCCCCTGCCACTTCGTCCACCGGCAGACCGCTGATGGGGTGGTTGCTGCTGTAGTCGCCGGGATAGCCACCCGCCGCCAG
Source organism: Aeromonas sp. FDAARGOS 1409 (assembly GCF_019048705.1). NCBI lineage: Bacteria > Pseudomonadati > Pseudomonadota > Gammaproteobacteria > Aeromonadales > Aeromonadaceae > Aeromonas > Aeromonas sp. FDAARGOS 1409. Next base: position 618,429 of record NZ_CP077395.1, on the reverse strand, counting down.
CACCACGCCGATGGCGGCACGGGGGTCATAGACGGCTTCCTTCTGATCCAGCTTGCCGGCGCAGGCGGCGAGGCAGAGATCCACCAGATCGGATTGCATCCGCAGCATGATGGGCTGGGTTTCGGGGTCGCCGAAGCGGCAGTTGAACTCGATCACCTTGGGGTTGCCCTCGGCATCGATCATCAGACCGGCGTAGAGGAAGCCGGTGTAGACGTTGCCTTCGGCCGCCATGCCGCGCACGGTCGGCATGATCACCCGCTCCATCACGCGCTGGTGCACCTCGTCGGTCACCACGGGGGCCGGGGAGTAAGCCCCCATGCCGCCGGTGTTGGGGCCGGTGTCGCCGTCGAAGGCGCGCTTGTGATCCTGGCTGGTGGCCATGGGCAGCACGTGCTCGCCGTCCACCATGACGATGAAGCTCGCCTCTTCCCCGTCCAGGAACTCCTCGATCACCACCCGGGCACCGGCGTCGCCGAAGGCATTGCCGGAGAGCATGTCACGCACCGCCGCTTCCGCCTCGTCGAGGGTCATGGCGACGATCACCCCCTTGCCGGCGGCCAGACCGTCGGCCTTGATCACGATGGGGGCCCCCTTCTCCCGCAGATAGGCCAGCGCCGGCTCCACCTCGGTGAAGTTCTGGTAGTCGGCGGTGGGGATGGCGTGGCGGGCCAGGAAGTCCTTGGTGAAGGCCTTGGAGCCTTCCAGCTGGGCGGCGGCGGCGGTCGGGCCGAAGATGGTCTGATCGGCGGCGCGGAAGGCGTCGACCACCCCTTTCACCAGCGGCGCTTCCGGCCCGACTATGGTGAGGCCGATCTGGTTCGCCTTGGCGAAGGCCAGCAGGCCCTCGATGTCGGTGGCCTGGATGGCGACGTTCTCGATGCCCGGCTCAAGCTGGGTGCCCGCATTGCCCGGTGCCACGAAGACCTGGGTCACCAGGGGGGAGTGTTTGGCCTTCCAGGCCAGGGCGTGTTCACGGCCGCCGTTGCCAATGATCAGTACTTTCATCGTCTCGCTCGCTTCTGTCTGAGGTCACTGGCGCGGTGCGGTGGCGGTGCGCCAGCGGAAAGGATCCGGTGCTAAAGAGGCAGGGCCGCCATCGGCGGCCCTGGGCTGTCAGTGACGGAAATGACGCATGTTGGTGAACACCATGCACATGCCGTGTTCGTTGGCGGCGTCGATCACCTCCTGGTCGCGCATCGAGCCACCGGGCTGGATGACGCAGGAGATGCCCGCGGCAGCGGCGGCATCGATGCCGTCGCGGAACGGGAAGAAGGCGTCGGAGGCCATGACGGAGCCCGCGACTGTCAGCCCTTCATCTTCGGCCTTGATGCCGGCGATCTTGGCGGAGTAGACCCGGCTCATCTGGCCGGCGCCCACGCCTATGGTCTGGCCGTTCTTGGCGTAGACGATGGCGTTGGACTTGACGAACTTGGCGACCTTCCAGCAGAACAGCAGATCCTGCAGCTCGGCCTCGGTGGGCTGACGCTGGCTGACCACGGTCAGATCTCCCAGGGTCACCATGCCGAGATCGCGCTCCTGCACCAGCAGGCCGCCGTTGACGCGCTTGAAGTCAAAGCCTTGCGCCGGGGCAGTCCATTGGCCGCACTCCAGCAAGCGCACGTTCTGCTTGGCGGCGACCGCCTCGCGGGCTGCCTGGCTGATGCTGGGGGCGATGATCACTTCCACGAACTGGCGGGCAACGATGGCCGCGGCGGTGGCGCCGTCCAGTTCACGGTTGAAGGCGATGATGCCGCCAAAGGCCGAGGTGGGGTCGGTCTTGTAGGCGCGATCGTAGGCAGCCAGCAGATCGTCACCGATGGCGACGCCGCAGGGGTTGGCATGCTTGACGATGACGCAGGCCGGCTCGCTGAACTCCTTCACGCACTCCAGCGCCGCGTCGGTGTCGGCGATGTTGTTGTAGGAGAGGGCCTTGCCCTGCAGCTGGATGGCGCTTGCCACCGAACCCGGTGCGGCCTGCTCTTCGGCGTAGAAGGCGGCAGCCTGGTGGCTGTTTTCGCCGTAGCGCATGTCCTGCTTCTTGATGAACTGGGCGTTGAAGGTGCGCGGGAAGCGGGACTCTTCGTCGCCTTCCTTGTTCTCGCCGTAGGAGGGCACCAGGGTGCCGAAGTAGTTCGCGATCATGCCGTCGTAGGCGGCGGTGTGCTCGAAGGCGGCGATGGCGAGATCGAAGCGAGTGGAGAGGGTCAGGCTGTTGCCGTTGGCGTCCATCTCGGCGATGACGCGGTCGTAGTCGGAGGCCTTGACGACTATGGTCACATCCTTGTGGTTCTTGGCGGCGGAGCGCACCATGGTCGGGCCGCCGATGTCGATGTTCTCGACGGCGTCTTCCAGGGTGCAGCCGGGTTTGGCCACGGTGGCGGCGAAGGGATAGAGGTTGACGACGACCATGTCGATGGGGGAGATAGCGTGCTGGGCCATGATGGCGTCATCCCGGTCGCGGCGGCCGAGGATGCCGCCGTGCACCTTGGGATGCAGGGTCTTGACTCGGCCGTCCATCATCTCGGGGAATCCGGTGTAGTCGGACACCTCGGTCACCGGCAGGCCGGCGTCGGCCAGCAGCTTGGCGGTACCACCGGTGGAGAGCAGGGCCACACCACGCGCGTCGAGTGCCTTGGCAAATTCCAGGATGCCAGTCTTGTCAGACACACTCAGCAGTGCACGGCGAATGGGTCGAGCTTGTTCCATCACACTATCGTCCTCAGCATAACGGGGACCGTTCCATGGGAGGCGAGGCTCAACACAGAGAGTCCCCAAATAAATGGAAGTGGGGGATTTCGCAAACCACTCTCGCCGGGGCTGGCCGTTGGCAAAAGCGTTTTAGGAAATGCCCGCTTGACGCGACGCTCTCTTGTGGGCGCGTATTCTACACAAAAAATGTGAGCCGTGGTGGATTTTTTAAAGAGACAAAGCCTTGTGTGGCGCGGTGTTAAACGTTTTCTGGTGATTTTTTGTGAAACGTTTGTCTTTTCAGTGTTTTGAGGATAAAGCGCCGGGAAGGCTGGGGTTGGCTGCCGCTTTCCTGCCTTTGGCTGGCAATCGCCGGGCAAAGGGGTGATAGTGGAGGCCGGTTTATATTGAGTACCATTTTGGGCGCTATGCCATGTCGGGGAGAGGGTTATGTATCGGATAGGGGAACTGGCCAGGGCGTGCGGGGTGAAGGCGGACACCCTGCGCTTTTACGAGAAGAACGGCCTCATCTCGCCGGGGATCCGCAACGAGTCGGGCTATCGCCTCTACGGGGAGCAGGACAGACGGCGGCTGGAGTTCATCATCCGTGCCAAGTCGGTGGGCTTCTCCCTGGCGGACATTGGCGAGCTGCTCGCCCTCGACACCAACAAGGCCAGGGTCACCTGCCAGGAGGTGAAGGCGGTAGCCGACACCAAGCTCGAGCAGGTGGAGCAGAAGATCCTGGAGCTGACCCGTTTTCGCGAGAACCTGAAGGCTCTCTCCGACATCTGCTGCGGTGGCCCGCGCTCGGCGGAGCACTGCGCCATCCTGGAGACCCTGGAGTCCGGTGCCCCCTCCCGTCACGAGCATCACGACCATGAGCACTGAGCTGCGCCGGCCCCGGGTATCCGCCTTTCTCGCCCTCTCCCTCGACGGCTTTATCGCCGGGGAGGGCGGCGATCTGGCCTGGCTTGAGCCCTACAACCGCGATTCCCAGGAGGAGACCGGCTACAGCGCCCTGATGGCCAGTGCGGACACCCTGCTGATGGGGCGCAACACCTACGACATAGTGAGCGCCTTTCCCGAGTGGTTTTATGGCGACAAACCTGTGGTTGTACTGACCCACAGACCCGCCGCTCCCCGTGAGCACGTCTCCTTCGGGCAGGGGGCGCTGGCGCAGGTGCTCAGGGATCTTTGGCAGGCGGGGAGCCGCCACCTCTACCTGGACGGCGGCGATCTGGTGCGCCAGGGGTTGCAGGCCGGGGTCGTCGACGAGCTGACCCTGTTCTGGGTGCCGGTCACCCTGGGGGGCGGGGTGTCGCTCTTTGCAGGGCCGCTGCCCGGCGCGCTGGTGCCGGTGTCGAGCACTGTGCTGCCGAGCGGGTTGGTACGGGTTGTCTATCACCCCGCCTGATCCCTTGCGCGGGGGAGGCAAGAGGCGCACAATCGGCGCGTTTTTTCGCCGCCTGGCCACGGAGATGTCGTGTTGTGGCCGGCGCGGCAAACACGACAACAACTTGAAGGAGCCAATATGGCCAAGAAGAAGGTGACTTCCGTCACCGCCGAACCCGCCTGCGAACATCAGCGCGGCATCATTCAGGACAACCACCTCAAGGCACTGGTGACCTCTCCCCTGTTCCAGGCCAGGGTCGAGCCGAGCAAGAAGGGCAAGGGCAGCTATCAGCGCAAGGCCAAGCATGGCAAGCGGTGGGAGCCCGGCCAACAGCGGATGCAACGCGTCTGCTGCTGAGCGGGTTTCTGCCCTTAGCTGACGAGGTTGAGAAGATGACAGGAGTGCTGGTTATTGATGTACAACGGGCGCTGTTTGAACCGGAGCCGAAACCCTTCGAATCTGAGTCGGTTGTTGAGCGCATCAACGCTATCACCGCATGGGCGCGGGCTCGTGGTTACCCTGTCTTTTTCATCCAACACGAACAGGCAGAGGGTGCAATGGCCTTCGGCAGTGAAGGATGGAGCCTGCATAGCAACCTTGAGACGGCCACAACGGATGTGATGGTACGCAAGACCACCCCGGACTCGTTTCATCGGACTGAACTCGAGTCGGCCCTGTGTGAGCGGGGCCTGAGCCATTTGATCGTCTGTGGCTATGCCTCCGAGTTCTGCGTTGATACCACGATAAGGCGTGCCGCTGCGTTGGGTTTCCCCATCCAACTGGTATCAGATGCGCACACAACCCATGATAAAAGCCATGCAACGGCTAGACAGATCCGGGAGCATCACAACAATACGCTCTCGAATGTCACCAGCTTTGGCGTTCGCATCTGCACGATAGAAACGCAGGCACTTATCCAATCCATGCCGAGTGTATGAGCTCAATGCAGGGAGTTGAACCCCGAGGGCGCCTTCATTCGGGGCAAAACTACTCGTCCATAAAGAGCTCAAGCAGCACATTCAGGTAGCGATGCCCCAAAGGGGTGAGCTGCCAGCTGTCGCCGAGATCCTCGATAAGCTCCTTGGTCCGGGCGATGGCGAGCACAGCCTCCACCCGCTCCAGCGCCAGCCCGGTATAGGCCTCGAACTCCGCCTTGGGGGCCGGCTCGAACAGCCGGAACCGGTTCATGAAGTACTCCAGCGGCAGATCGTCCGCCGCTACCTGCCATTGGCTGTCCAGATAGGGGCGGCTGGCGTCCAGATACCCCTTGGGGTGCTTCACCTTGGCGGTGCGCAGGATCTGCTGGTTCGCGAGATCCGTCACCTTGCCGTGGGCGCCGCAGCCGATGCCGAGATAGTCGCCAAAGCGCCAGTAGTTGAGGTTGTGGCGACACTGATACCCCTCTTTGGCATAGGCCGAGATCTCGTACTGCTGATAGCCCCGGGCGGTGAGCATGGCGTGGCCCTGCTCGTAGATGTCCCACAGAGTGTCATCTTCCGGCAGTGTGGGCGGCTTGGAGGCGAACGCCGTGTTCGGCTCTATGGTGAGCTGATACCATGAGAGGTGCGGCGGCGCGCAGTCGATGGCCTGCAGCAGGTCGTACAGCGCATCGTCCAGGCTCTGATCCGGCAGGCCGTGCATCAGATCCAGGTTGAAGGTGGGCAGCGCGATGGCGTGGGCCAGGGCGGCGGCCTTGCGCGCCTCTTCCGGGCCGTGGATGCGCCCGAGCCGGGTCAATTTTTCCTGCTGGAAGCTCTGTACCCCGATGGAGATGCGGTTGATGCCGGCCCGCTGGAAACCGGCGAACTTGTCCGCCTCCACGGTGCCGGGGTTGGCCTCCATGGTGATCTCGCAGTCCGCAGTGAGTGCGATGCGCGCGCGCACCCCGTCCAGCAGCGCCTGCATGGCCTCCACGCTCAGAAGACTCGGGGTACCACCGCCGATAAAGATGGAGGAGAGGGGACGCCCTTGGGCCCAGTTCAGATCCTGCTCCAGATCCTCCAGCAGGGCCGCCACGTACTCGAGGTGGGGCAGCTCCCCCTTCTGGGCGTGGGAGTTGAAGTCGCAATAGGGGCACTTCTGGACGCACCAGGGCACGTGGATATAGAGGGAGAGGGGCGGCAGTTGCAGCATGGGGTTTCCAGTATTCAAAAAATCAAAAAGGGTCGGGTTGCCCTGGTTGCCGGTGACAACGGACGGGGCGCCGCGAACGAAACGGGGGCCGACGGCCCCCATTGTAGATGACAACGCGGCGGGAGACAGCGCCTTAGTTGACCGCCGCCAGGGCCGCCTTCAGCTTGGCCAGGGCCTGGCCGCGATGGCTGAGCTGGTTCTTGAGCTCCGCCGGCATCTGGGCCGAGGTGCAGTCGTGGTCGGGGACGAAGAACACGGGGTCATAGCCGAAGCCGTGCTGGCCGCGGGGTTCGTCGATGATCATCCCCTCCCAGCTCGCCTGGCAGATGATGGGGGTGGGGTCGTCGGCGTGGCGCATGTAGACCAGCACGCACCAGAAGCGGGCGCTTTTCAGGTAGTCGGGGGCCCCTTGCAGTTCGGCCAGCAGCTTGTCGATGTTCTCCTTGTCGCTGGCACCGGCGCCGGCGAAGCGGGCGGAGTAGACGCCGGGGCGGCCGTGCAGCAGATCCACTTCCAGGCCGGAGTCGTCGGCGACGGCGGGCAGGCCCGTGACGCGGGCGGCATGGCGGGCCTTGATGATGGCATTCTCGACGAAGGTGGTGCCGGTCTCGTCGGCATCGGAGACTGCAAACTCGCTCTGCGGGATCACCTGGATCTTCATATCGGCCAGCATGGCGGCCAATTCCTTCACCTTTTTCTGGTTCCCTGTTGCCAGGACAAGCTTGTTCATCACGCACCTCCACAAAAATAATCTGCGCATTCTATGCGGGGCCGGGGCTGAGTAAAAGCGCAATTGTCCGAGGACCTATGCCGTGGGCTGGCTGCCGGCCTGCCTCAAGAGGGGTGGATAAAATACATGTTTCCATAGGGGAATAACCGAAGTGATTAAATACCATTTCAATTCATTACTCTGAGTCAGTAGACTCGCGGCCCAATCGATATTCCTAGGGCTTGAGGTGACTGATGCCATTGATTCTTCTGCTTGTACTCCTGGTGCTGTTCAGCCCGCTGGCCATCGACATCTATCTGCCCGCCATCCCGCAGATGGCCGAGCAGCTGGGGGCCGAGGTGACCCTGATGCAGGGCACCATCACCTGGTTCCTGTTCAGCATGGGGCTGGGGCAGTTGCTGGTGGGGCCGCTGGCGGATCGCTACGGCCGCAAGCCCGTCGCCCTGGGCGGCGTGCTGCTCTACGGCCTGAGCGCCCTGGGCGCCGGCTTTGCCGCCAGCCTGGGCGAGCTGATGCTGGCCCGGGTGCTGCAAGGCTTCGGTGCCTGCGCCACCTCGGTGGCCGCCTTCTCCGTGGTGCGTGACAGCTATGGCCCCAAGAAGAGCGGCCAGATGATCTCCTATCTCAACGGCGCCATCTGCTTCATTCCGGCGCTGGCGCCCCTGCTCGGCGGCTGGCTCACCGCCAGGGCGGGCTGGTCGGCCAACTTCTGGTTTATGGCCGGGTACGCCCTGGTCGTCGGAAGCTGGCTGCTGTGGCGGATGCCGGAGACCCGCCCGGAGGAGACCAGCAGCAGCGGCCCGCTCATCAGCTGGTCCCGCTACAGCCCGGTGCTGCGCTCCCCGAGCTTCCTGTTCAACGCGGCGCTGTGCATGCTGGCGATGGCGGTGATCCTCGCCTATGTCACCGCGGCGCCGGTGCAGCTGATGGTGACCCTGGGTCTGGACATGAACGGGTTCAGCCACTGGTTCACCGCCAATGCGGCGCTCAACATCCTGGCCTGCTTCCTGGCCCCGCGCTTCATCGCCCGGGTAGGGCCAAGACGGACCCTGCGCATCGGCCTGCTGGTGCTGCTGTTCTCCGCCATCTCCCTGACGCTGGCCATGCACATCCCGCATCCGCTGGCCATGATGGGCCCGGTGTTCCTCTCCAGCATCGGCTTTGCCATGATACTGGGCGCGGCCGCCGGCATGGCGCTGGCCCCTTTCGGTCACTGTGCGGGTACGGCGGCGGCCCTGCTCGGCCTGTTCCAGATGAGCGGCTCCGGCGCCCTAGTGGGGATCACCGGATGGCTGCTGCCGGATCCCCTGAGCCAGCTGGCCCTGCACATGTGGCTGCTGCTGCCCCCCCTGCTGATGCTGATGACCCGCCAGGGCCGGCGCTTGTGTTTGCAATAAATCCTGTGCTCTGATGGGCACACTCAGGGGGCCTTGAGCCCCCTTCTCTATATTTGCATTTGCGGGCGACGCCTCTCCCGCTCCCCATGACCTCGATACCGTGGAGACAACCGGATGAGTCACACAATCAACGCCGCCCTGGTGGGTTACGGCTTCGCAGGGCAGACCTTTCACGCCCCCTTCCTCACCACGACCCCGGGGCTTGCCCTGCGCTGGGTGGTGAGCCGGGATGCCGCCAGGGTGCAGGCCGAGCTGCCCGGTTGTCTCGTCGGCACCCTGGAGCAGGTGCTGGCCGACCCGTCGGTGGATCTGGTGGTGATTGCCACGCCGAACGACACCCATGCCCCCATCGCCCGCGAGGCGCTGCTGGCGGGCAAGCACGTGGTGATCGACAAGCCCTTCGCCCTGGATCTGGCCGAGGCGAAGGCGCTGGTCGAGCTGGCCGAGAAGCAGCAGCGGCTGCTCAGCATCTTCCACAACCGGCGCTGGGACGGGGACTTCCTCACCGTGCGCCGCCTGCTGGCAGACGGGGTGCTGGGTCAGATCGCCCAGTTCGAATCCCATTTCGATCGCTATCGCCCCGAGGTGCGCCAGCGCTGGCGCGAGGCGGGTGGCCCGGGCTCCGGCCTCTGGTTCGATCTCGGCCCCCATATCCTGGATCAGTCCCTGCAGCTGTTCGGCCAACCTGACTGGATCCAGGCCGATCTCGCCCGGCAGCGTCCGGGGGCCCTGAGCGACGATTACTTCCACGTGGTGCTGGGGTATGGGGTGCGCCGGGTGATCCTGCACGGCAGCTGCCTGGTGTCGGCTGTGATGCCCCGCTTCGTCGTCCATGGCAGCCAGGGCTCCTTCGTCAAGTTCGGCATGGACGTGCAGGAGGAGCAGCTCAAGCAGGGCAAGCGGCCACCGGCGGCAGACTGGGGCGTGGATCCCGTGCCCGGCCAGCTCAGCCAGATCCGGGACGGCGAGCTTGTGCAGCAGACCGTGGCCGGCGAGACGGGGGATTACGGCGCCTACTACCGCGCGGTCTGCGCCGCCATCAAGGGGGAGGGGGCCAACCCTGTGCCCGCCCCCGAGGCGCTGGCGGTGATGGCGCTGCTGGATCTTGCCAGGGAGAGCCACAGCCAGGGTCGGCGACTGGCTTGTCAGAAGTTGTCTGACTGAGTCGGCGCTGCCGTTTGTTCAAAATGGCAGCGTTTGACTGATAAAGATCTTTTATGCGGCTTTTTATTTCGATGTTTCGCGTAAAGAGTGGTTTTTTGTATTAATATCAGGCGCTGTAGTAGTTCTTTTCATCCAGCCAACGAGAAAATATCATTGTGATACGCGTTTTCATTGGCTCGGTATGGCGTTATATTTCGCGCGTCTCTTGGCTCCCGTCCTGATGGACTCTTCACGGGGGCAAGGCGCACAGTAGTGATGGTCGTGCAGACCGTCTCTCCATTCTTATTTGAGGATATGTACATGAACAAAGTACTGGTAGCCGGTATCCTGGGTCTGATGTTGACCGCCTGTGGTCAGAAAGAAGAAGCTGCCGCTCCGGCTGCTACTCCGGCCGCCGAGGTTGCTGCAACTGTTAGCGAAGCTGCCTCTACCGTAGAGAAGGCTGCTTCCGAAGCTTCCGCAACTGTCGAGAAGGCTGCTTCCGAAGCTTCCGCAACTGTCGAGAAGGCTGCCGCTGACGTGGCCACCAAGGCAGAAGCCGCAGTGAGCGATGCCAAGGCCAACTAAGCCCGCACCTCATTGAAGAACGGGCCCGGCGCACTCGCGTCGGGCCCGTTTTTTTATGGCCATTGGGGAGCCCGCTCAGGGCAGCGGCTCCACCAGCAGGATATGGGAGTCGTAGCCCGTCACCCTGACCCTGGTGCCTGCGGGGAGCGGCTGGTTGCAGCGCACCGTCCAGACGGTGTCGTCCAGGTGGACCCGGCTCATCCCCTGGCTGACGTCGTCCAGCAGGGTCAGCTCCCGCCCCAGATAGCTCTGCATCCGCTCGTTGATGGGGGCGGCGGCATCCTGCCCGGAGCGATCCCGGCGGTGCTGCCAGCGCCACCAGGCCCAGGTGGTGAGCAGGGACTGCACCGCGAACAGCAGCAGCTGGGCCTGCCAGCCGAAGGGCCAGACCAGCAGCAGCAGGCCCACTTCCAGCGCGGCGATGCCGGTCCAGAGCAGGAAGCCCACCGACCCCAGCACCTCGATGGCGAGCAGCACGAAGCCGAGCCCCAGCCAGTGCCAGTGGGTCAGCCCCTCGAACAGGGCTGTCATGACTTGCCGCCCTTGCCATCCTTGAACAGCTCGGCCATGCCGGCCACGGCACCGATCAGGCTGCCCGCCTCCAGCGGCATCATCACCACCTTGCTGTTGGGACCTTCCCCGATGCGGGCCAGGGCCTCGGTGTACTTCTGGGCCACGAAGTAGTTGATGGCCTGCAGATCCCCCTCCGCTATAGCTTTCGAGACCATATGGGTCGCCTTGGCTTCCGCCTCGGCGGCCCGCTCCCGCGCCTCGGCGGCGAGGAAGGCGGCCTGGCGCTCACCCTCGGCCTTGAGGATCTGGGACTGCTTCTCCCCCTCCGCTTTCAGGATCTTGGACTGGCGCACCCCTTCGGCTTCCAGCACCTCGGCCCGCTTCTGGCGCTCGGCCTTCATCTGGGCGTTCATGGCTTCCACCAGGGCCAGGGGAGGGCGCACGTCCTTGATCTCGATCCGCGTCACCTTGATGCCCCAGGGGGCGGTGGCGGCATCCATGGTGCGCAGCAGCTTCTCGTTGATGGTGTCGCGCTGGGAGAGCATCTCGTCCAGCTCCATGGCGCCCAGCACGGTCCGCATGTTGGTCATGGTCAGGTTGCGGATGGCGCTGGTGAGATCGTTGACCTCGTAGCCCGCCTTGCGGGCATCCACCACCTGCACGAAGCTGATGGCGTCTATGGTGACGTTGGCGTTGTCCCGGGAGATCACCTCCTGGGCCGGGATGTCCAGCACCTGCTCCATCATGATGATCTTGTGGCCGATGCGGTCGATGTAGGGGATCAGCAGGTTGAGGCCGGGGGAGAGGGTGCGGGTGTAGCGGCCGAAGCGCTCCACAGTCCAGTTGTAGCCCTGGGGCACTATCTTGATGCCGGCGCTCAGGGTGGCGAGCACCAGGAATATGAAGATCCCCAATACAATCAATGACTCATTCATTATTAAGCTCCTTATGAAACACTTTCATTAGCCTAGGGGCTGGTGCCATCCACCACAAGGGGATTCGCTTTCCTTTGCCGCGATACGGTTTTACTAATTACCAAAACGCATTAAAGAGCATTTTTTATTATTTTGAGGGATAAGCGCTCCTGCCTATAGTCGCCCCAGATGTCGCGATGCCGAGGAGTGGGCCCTGATGGATTATTTACCTATGTTTGCCAGGTTGGAAGGCCGCCCGGTACTGCTGGTGGGCGGGGGCGAGGTCGCCCTGCGCAAGGCGCGCCTGCTGCTGGCGGCAGGGGCCCGGCTGACCCTGGTCTCTCCCGCCATTGACCCCGATTTCCATGAATTTGCCGGTCGCTTCACCCATCTGTCGGCGCGCTTCGACCCGGCCCATCTGGCCGGCCAGATCCTGGTGGTGGCCGCCACCGACGATCTCGAGGTGAATGCCCTGGTCTACCAGAGCGCCACCGAGCGCGGCCTCTTCGTCAACCTGGTGGATGACCCCGAGCGCTCCAGCTTTATCTTCCCCTCCATCATCGATCGCAGCCCCATCGTGGTGGCCGTCTCCAGCGGCGGCAAGGCCCCCGTGCTGGTGCGCCTGCTGCGCGAGCGGCTCGAGAGCCTGCTGCCCCGCCATCTCGGCGGCCTGGCGGAGCTCTCCGGCCGGGTGCGCAGCCGGGCCAAGCGGGTGCTGGCCTCCCTCTCCGATCGCCGCCGTTTCTGGGAGCGCGCCTTTGCCTCCAACACCCTGGCGGGTCTGATTGAGAAAGCCGATTGGCAGGGGGCCGAGCAGTGGCTGAACGAAGGGCTGGACAAGGCCCAGACCGAGGTGGGGGAAGTGGTGCTGGTGGGGGCGGGCCCCGGCGATCCTGGCCTCCTGACCCTCAAGGCGCTGCAACAGATCCAGCAGGCCGAAGTGGTGCTCTATGACCAGTTGGTCTCGCCCGAGATCCTGGACCTGGTGCGCCGCGACGCCACCCTGGTGTCGGTCGGCAAGAAGGCCGGCGCCCACAGCGTGCCCCAGGAGGAGACCAACCGCCTGCTGGCGGAATACGCCAAGGCGGGCAACCGGGTGGTGCGCCTCAAGGGGGGGGATCCCTTCATGTTCGGCCGTGGCGGCGAGGAGCTGGAAGTGCTGGCAGCCGAAGGCATCCCCTTCTCCGTGGTGCCCGGCATCACGGCCGCCGCCGGCGCCACCGCCTATGCGGGCATTCCGCTCACCCACCGCGACCACGCCCAGAGCGCCGTCTTCATCACGGGCCACTGCCAGAAAGAGGGCAAGGAGCCCGACTGGCAGCAACTCGCCGCCACCAACCAGACCCTGGTCATCTACATGGGGCTGATGCGCTCCGAGCACATCCAGCAACAGCTGGTGAGCCATGGCCGTGGCCAGAGCACCCCCATCGCCATCATAGAGCGGGGCACCACCGCCCGTCAGCGCGTGCTGACCGGCACCCTCGCTGACCTGGCCGAGCTGGCCGAGCAGGCGGTGAGCCCTTCCCTCATCGTCATCGGCGAGGTGGTGGCCCTGCGCAAGCGGCTCGCCTGGTTTGGCGAGGCGGCGCAAGGGCGGGAGGCCGAAAGCGGCCACGAGCTCAAGCTGGTGAGCCTGGCCTGAGGGCCGGCACGACGTGAATCGATTTGACGGTGCGGCCCAGGCGGCACCGAACTGAACCAAGACCGCGCCCGAGCCGGCGCGATAGCAATGAACCGAGGACCCAGACATGGACCGTGAAAGACTGACACACCTGCAACAGCTGGAGGCCGAGAGCATCCACATCATCCGCGAGGTGGCCGCCGAATTTGAAAACCCGGTGATGATGTACTCCATCGGCAAGGACTCCTCCGTCATGCTGCACCTGGCCCGCAAGGCCTTCTATCCGGGCAAGATCCCCTTCCCCCTGCTGCACGTGGACACCAACTGGAAGTTCAAGGAGATGATCAAATTCCGGGACGAGACCGCCAAGAAGTACGGGCTGGATCTCATCGTCCACAAGAACCCGGACGGGCTCGCCATGAACATCAACCCCTTCGTGCACGGCAGCGGCAAGCACACCGACATCATGAAGACCGAGGGGCTCAAACAGGCGCTCAACAAGTACGGTTTCGACGCCGCCTTCGGTGGCGCGCGCCGCGACGAGGAGAAGTCCCGGGCCAAGGAGCGGGTCTACTCCTTCCGTGACAAGTCCCACCGCTGGGACCCGAAGAACCAGAGACCCGAGCTGTGGCGTGTCTACAACGGTCAGGTCAACAAGGGGGAGAGCATCCGGGTGTTCCCGCTCTCCAACTGGACCGAGCTCGACATCTGGCAATATATCTACCTCGAGAACATCGACATAGTGCCGCTCTATTTCGCGGCCATGCGCCCCGTGGTGGAGCGCGGCGGCATCAAGATCATGGTGGATGACGATCGCATGCCCATAGGTCCGGAGGACGAGGTGAAGCAGGAGCTGGTGCGCTTCCGTACTCTCGGCTGCTACCCGCTGACCGGCGCCATCGAATCCAACGCCACCACCCTGCCGGAGATCATCGAAGAGATGCTGATCACCACCTCCAGCGAGCGGCAGGGGCGGCTCATCGACCACGATCAGGCCGGCTCCATGGAGCAGAAGAAGCGTCAGGGCTATTTCTAAAAAAATGTTCTAAGGAATCGCATCATGAACAACCACATTCAGACCGCCATCAGCGAACAGGGCATCGAAGCCTACCTGCACGCCCAGCAGCACAAGAGCCTGCTGCGCTTTCTCACCTGCGGCAGCGTGGACGACGGTAAGAGCACCCTCATCGGCCGCCTGCTGCACGACTCCCAGCAGATCTATGAAGATCAGTTGAAAGCGCTGGAGTCCGACAGCCAGAAGCTCGGCACCACGGGCGAGAAGCTGGATCTGGCGCTGCTGGTGGACGGCCTGCAGGCCGAGCGCGAGCAGGGCATCACCATAGACGTGGCCTACCGCTACTTCTCCACCGCCAAGCGCAAATTCATCATCTCGGATACGCCGGGCCACGAGCAGTACACCCGCAACATGGCCACCGGCGCCTCCACCTGCGATCTGGCCATCATATTGATCGACGCCCGCAAGGGGGTGCTGGATCAGACCCGTCGCCACAGCTTTATCGCCAGTTTGCTGGGGATAAAGCAGTTTGTGGTGGCGGTGAACAAGATGGACCTGGTGGGGTTCAGCCAGGAGGTGTTCGAGCGCATCAGTGCCGATTACCGCGAATTCGCCAGGAAGCTCAGCGTCGACACCATCCATATCGTGCCGGTCTCGGCCCTGGACGGTGACAACGTGGTGAACCCGAGCGACAAGCTGGCCTGGTATCAGGGCGAGACCCTGCTCTCATTGCTGGAGAGCGCCGAAGTGGAGCGCGAGCTGGAGCGTCACCCGGTGCGCCTGCCGGTGCAGTACGTGAACCGCCCGAACCTCGATTTTCGCGGCTTCGCAGGGACGCTCGCCTCCGGCATCCTGCGGGTCGGCGACAAGCTGGCGGTGCTGCCCTCCGGCAAGGAGAGCACGGTGACCCGTATCGTCACCTTCGACGGGGATCTGGAGTACGCCCTGCCGGGTCAGGCCATCACGGTCACCTTCGCGGACGAGATCGACATCAGCCGCGGCGACCTGCTGGTGGATGCGGCGAAAAAGCCCCAGGTGACCCAGAACGTGCTGGCTCACATCGTCTGGATGGGGGAGGAGTCCCTGCAACCGGGCCGCGTCTATGACGTCAAGCTGGCCACCAAGAAGAGCCGCGGCCAGGTGGAGGCCATCCGCCACCGCATCGAGATCAACAAGCTGGACGAGTTGCCGGCCTCCGAGCTCAAGCTCAACGAGATCGGCCTGTGCGAATTCAGCCTGACCGACCCTGTGGCGTTCGATCCGTACAAGGAGATCCGCGACACCGGCAGCTTCATCCTCATCGACCGGCTGACCAACGTCACCGTGGGCGCGGGCATGATAGTGGAAGGGCTGGCGGCCAAGGCGGTAAAAGGGCACTACAGCGAGTTCGAAGTGGAGCTCAACGCCCTGGTGCGCAAGCACTTCCCCCACTGGCAGGCGCTGACCATCAGCAACGACGCTAGCAAGGAGTAAGCCCATGACCTGGCAACAATCCCTGGTGCTGGGTCTGCTGGCTGCCCTCGTCGTCCTGCTGATCCAGGGCAAACTCCGGCCGGCGCTGCTCTTCTCGGGCGCCGTGCTAATCACCTACCTGAGCGGCCTGGCGGACATCAACGCCGTGGTGGCGGGCTACACCAACAGCGCCCTGCTGACCCTGGTGCTGTTGCTGCTGGTGTCGCTCGCGGTGGAGAAGACCCGGGTCATGAGCTGGGTCGCCAACCTGGTGGGCACCGGCTCCTTCAACAAGGTGCTGGTGAAGGTGTGGTTCTCCACCGCCTTCCTGTCGGCCTTCGTCAACAACACCGCCGTGGTGGCCTCCATGCTGGGGGCGGTCAAGCGCAATCCCAACCATGCGCCGTCCCGGCTGCTCTTGCCCATGTGCTTCGCGGCGACCTTTGGCGGCGTGCTGACCCTGATCGGCACCTCCACCAACCTCATCGTCAACAGCTTCCTCATCAAGATGGGGGCCGAGCCGCTCGGCATGTTCGACTTCTTCATGGTAGGAGCCGGCACATTGTTGACCGGTCTGGTGGCCGTGCTGCTGTTTGCCCGCCACCTGCCGGAGCAGGACACCGAGATGAGCCGGGAATCCGGCTACTTTCTCGAGGCCAAGGTGGGCCCCGGCTCGCCCATGGCCGGGCGCAGCGTCAAGGAGAACGGCCTGCGCAGCCTCAAAAGCCTCTATCTTGCCGAGATCATCCGGGGCAACCAGGTGATCTGTCCGGTGCAGCCGGAGCACGAGCTGCACGAGGGGGACATGCTGCTGTTTTGCGGCGACGTGGAGAGCGTCGGCGTGCTGCAGGAGCTCAAGGGGCTGGATCTCTACGGCCAGCACAGGCTCAACGGCCAGCACCTGGTCGAAGTGATCGTCAGCCACAGCTCGCGCCTGGTGGGGCAGACCATCAAGGATGCGGAGTTTCGCACCCACTTCGATGCGGTGGTGCTGGCGGTGCGCCGGGGCGAGACCCAGCTTACCGGCGGCCTCGGCCAGATTGAGCTGCACGCGGGCGACACCTTGCTGCTGGCGCCGGGCCCCAAGTTTGCGGGCAACAAGTCCCTCCCCCGGGAGTTCGTGGTGGTGAGCGGGCTGGAGGCCTCCACCCGGCTCGATGGCAAGCGCAGCGCCGCCGTGGTGGCGGGCTTTCTCGGGGTGCTGACCCTGTCGGTGCTGGAGCTGGTGCCGCTGTTCAAGGGGCTGCTGGTGATGCTGGTGGCGCTGCTGCTGACCCGCATCCTGACCCTGGACGAGATCCGTCGCCGCTTTCCCCTGGACATCTGGCTGGTGGTGGGCGGGGCGCTCGCCATCGCCGATCAGCTGGAGAAGAGCGGCCTGGCGCGCCTGATCGCCGACTGGTTGATGGGGGAGTTCAACGGTTCCAGCCCCATAGTGGCGTTTATCGGGCTCTATTTCTTCACCCTGATCCTGACCGAGCTGATGAGCAACAATGCCGCCGCGGCCCTGGCCTTCCCCATGGGTTACCAGCTGGCGCTCAGCATGGACGTTGCCACAATGCCGTTCATTCTGGCGGTGCTGTTCGGGGCCAGCTCCAGTTTCATCATGCCCTACGGCTACCAGACCAACCTGATGGTCTATGCCGCGGGCAACTACAAGATGCCGGACTACCTCAGGCTGGCCCTGCCGGTCTCCCTGGCCTATAGCCTAGGGGTGATCGTCATGGTGCCCCTGCTGTTTCCGTTTTAAGGCGCGAGCGCCAAGCAAGGAGTGTGAATGAGCAATATCGTGTGGCACGACCATGCCGTCGACAAGCGGAGCAGGGCCGAATTGAAAGGGCAAAAGCCCCTGGTGATCTGGTTCACCGGGCTGTCCGGGGCGGGCAAGTCCACCCTGGCGGGAGCCCTGGAGCAGGCGCTGGCCGCCTCGGGCAAGCACACCTACCTGCTGGATGGGGACAATGTGCGCCACGGCCTGTGCGGCGATCTCGGCTTCGATGACGCCGCCCGCCAGGAGAATATCCGCCGGGTCGGCGAGGTGGCAAAACTCATGGTGGATGCGGGCCTTATCGTCCTCACCGCCTTTATCTCGCCGTTCCGTGCCGAGCGGGATCTGGTGCGCAATCTCGTGGGTGAAGGGGAGTTTGTCGAGGTGTTTGTGGATGCGCCACTCGCCGTCTGTGAAGAGCGCGACCCCAAGGGGCTCTACAAGAAGGCGCGAGCAGGGGAAATTCGCAACTTTACCGGTATCGACTCCGCCTATGAGGCCCCGGAAAACCCGGAAATCCATCTGCTCAACGCCGGCAAGCCAGTGGAAGTGCTGGTGGAGGAGTTGCTAAGTGCTCTAAGACAGCGTGGGTTAATTGGCTAAGGTTGATGACTCTTATCGAGAATTGATATCAAAGGGTGTATGGAGATGGTATTCACCTGACAGTTGCCCACAAAAGGGAGTGGTCATACGGCTTCAAACCGGATAACAAAACGGTACCCCTACCGTGTTATCCGGAGTCACCGTATGACCACCAACGAGAAAGTAGCACGTCGTAAACTCAGCCTGCTAGAGCTCGCCAAAGAGCTCAATAACGTCAGCAAAGCCTGCAAGCTCATCGGCTACAGCCGCCAGCAGTTCTACGAAATTCGCCGTAACTACCAGACCTATGGGGCTGAGGGCTTGCTCGACAAACTCCCCGGCTGTAAAGGGGCGCATCCCAACCGGGTCGCTCCCGAGATTGAACAGGCTATCCTCGATTACTCTCTCACCAGACCAACCCATGGCCCGCTGCGGGTCGCGCAAGAACTGGCTCTGCAAGGCATCAACGTCAGTGCGGGCGGTGTGCGTGGCGTGTGGCAACGGCACGACTTGCTCTCCAAGCATGACCGCTTGTTGCGCCTCGAGAAAACCCATAGGGAACAGACGATTGAGCTCAATGACGAGCAGATTCGCCTGCTCGAGCGCTTCAGCCCCGAGTTTCGCGAACGCCAAATTGAGGTTCACTACACCGGGGAACTGGTGGCGGTCGACACCTTCTTCGTCGGCGCACTCAAGGGGGTGGGCAAGGTGTATCTGCAAACCGTACTGGACTGCTACAGCCGCCACGCCTGGGGACGGCTCTACACCAGCAAGCTGCCGGTGACCTCGGTCCATGTGCTCAACGAAACGGTCCTGCCGTTCTTCGAGGCTCACGAGGCGCGGGTCTATACCATCCTGTCGGACAACGGGCGCGAGTTCTGCGGCCGCCCTGACCATCACCCCTACGAGCTGTTCCTGCAACTGGAGGGGATTGAGCACCGGACCACCAAGGTACGCAGGCCACAGAGCAACGGCTTTATCGAGCGGCTACATCGCACCCTGCTGGATGAACACTTCCGTATCAAGGGGAGGACGACCTGGTATGAGTCGGTAGAACAGATGCAGACAGACCTGGATAGCTACCTGGAACACTACAACACCCAGCGGCCACATCAGGGCAGGATGATGGAGGGACAGACGCCTTACAGCATGTTCAAGAAGGGTCTGAAATTGATACCGAAGGAAGTGCGCACTAAAGTAGCGTAAACAAGACACCGGTTTGAGGCCGGTGTCAGGTGATAATTAGATCTGTACAGGCGCCGTGCGCACGGACTGGTACTCCACCACCTTGCCGCTCGCGTCCTGGATGGGGGTGACGAAGGCGTTGACCCAGTAGTGATCCCCGTTCTTGCAGCGGTTCTTGACCGGGCCCATCCAGCTCTTGCCTTCGCGGAGATGACGCCACATATCGGCGAAGGCCTGGGGCGGCATGTCGGGGTGGCGGACCAGGTTGTGCGGCGATCCCTGCAGCTCCGCCAGGGTGAAGCCGGCGATCTGGCAGAACTCGTCGTTGGCATAGGTGATGCGACTCTCCAGATCCGTGGTGGAGATCAGATTCTGATGCTCCGGGTAGAGGCGCTCACGCTGGGTAACGGGTTGATTGACTCTCATGGCGGCTTCCGGCTGTGGAGGGATGATGAGTCCCGACAATTTGGGACTGGTAGTCCCATTGCAAGCCGTGCACCAGAGTGCCAGGAAACGCTTAAATTGCGTTCAAAATGAATCTTATTTGCTCAAAATCCGGAGATAGACGAAAACGGCCCGGCCCGGCGTCTTCGCCTGCTGAATCGATTCGCTTTTTGGGAGCCGTTTTGGCAAGGGCGTGACGGGTTTCGCAATTTGGCAAGGCGGGGCCGGGGCACCCGCCGGGATCAGGTGGGGAGATCCGGTTCGCTGACGGGGGCCTGGATCTGGGTCTCAATCTGCAGGTGGGTGGAGAGCAGGGTCTTCAGATCCTGCAGGTACTCCTCCAGCGGCGGCTCCTCCAGCAACAGGGCGAGCTCGTTGCCGATGGGGGTGAGCCGGTAATAGAGCAGGGTGAGGTGGCTCTGGCGCTGGCGCAGGCGCCAGCGCTGGTTGCCGAAGGCCAGCTCTACCCCGTCGGCGGGCAGGGGGCCGGACTCCAGCTCGCCGCGGTGCAGCAGACCGAGGTCGAACAGCAAGAGCAAGGCGCTGTAGGGGATCCGGTATTTGCCTAGCCCCATGCGGGTGACCCTGGCGCGGCTGAGCAGGCCGGCGCCCTTGTGCATGCCGAGCAGCAGGCGCTGCTCGTCGCTGCCTTCGTAGTGGCAGCAGAGGGCGCAGATCCGCTGGAACAGCTGGGCTTCCCGCTGGGTCATCTCCTTGAGGGTGGTGAGGGCCCGGATGGAGAAGCGGCCCGGGGTCGCCACCTCCAGGGCGAAGATCCGCCCCCACAGCTGCTGCATGGGCACCATGCTGATCTCTTCGGCCAGTTGCAGGAAGCGGGTGAGCCAGTCGCTGTCCATCTCGCCGCCGGCGGCCGTCTCCTGGCAGTGGCGGGAGGCCATCACCATGATGGATTCCAGGTTGCGCTGGCGGGCCGCCTGCTCCGCCAGCTGGCGGAAGGTCGCCCGCTGCTCGAAGGTGCTGTCGCTGTTGCGGGTGAGCATGCCATCGATGCCGCGGCTGCGGGCCAGGCGCAGGGTCTGCTCCTGGCTGCTCAGGATGGAACTCTCTTTCTTGGGGGGCAGGTCAGCCATGCTGGCTCCGTGATGGCAGGGTCTGGTAGTGAATGTTACTCCAACCGGGCCCATGAACAATCCCCTTGGCGGGGCCGTCACGGCATAAAGAAATGGCCTCCCGGGGGAGGCCATCAGGGGCTCACTCTTCGTAGACGCTGACCTCGACCGCCTCCATGGAGTAGGAGGCGGTGGCCATCTCGTGGCTTGAGCTGACGGTGCGCATCTTGCCCTTGACCCAGATGGCGTCCCAGAGGTCATCCACCGGCGCGCCCTTGGGGTAGCTCACGTAGATCACCTGGTTGGTGGGCGGCGGCGGCACGTGGATGCAGGCGCCGAAGTAGGGCACCAGCAGGAAGGCTTTGATGGTCTTGGCATCCCCTTCCAGCGGGACCACGAACCCGGGGATCCGCACCTCCTGATTGTCCAGCTTCTTGTTGACGCTCCCCACCGGCTGCGGCACCGACATGGGATCCTCGTGATTGACCTGGGGTGGTGGCAGCAGCTTCTCCCCTTCGGGGATGAGGATGTCCCAGTCGATGGTCTTGTAATCGGCCGCCATGGCGGGCAGCACCAGCAGGCTGGCCAGCAGCGCCACTATGTTCCACTTCATTTTCTGTCCTTCTTTCTTTTGTCGGGTGCGTCCAGAGTCAGACGCGGATGCTCATGCCGTCGCTCAGGCTGTAGCGCATAGTGGACGCGGGCGGCGGTCTGCCCTCGTCCACCGTGTCATCGTCAAATCCGAATGCTCATGCCGTCGCTCAGGTTGTAGCGGTAGGCACGGGCGGCGGTCTGCCCTCGTTCGTCGTGTCATCGTCATATCCGGATGCTCATGCCGTCGCTCAGGCTGTAGCGGTAGGCTCGGGCGGCGGGGAGCAGGCCGATGATCATGCCCGCCAGCCAGACCAGCCCCAGCAACAGCCACTCATGGGCGCTCGGCAGCCCCAGGTTCAGTTGCAGGCCATAGTGGCCGAGCAGCCAGGGGGTGGCAAGCCCCTGACCGAGATAGAGCACGGCCACCCCGAGGGCGATGCCGAGGGTGGTCAGCGCCATGGCCTCCAGCGCCAGCAGCAGGAAGAGGTGGGTCGGCCCCGCGCCCAGGGATCTCAATATGGCGAGCTCGCGGCGCCGCTCGTTGAGCCCCGCCAGCAATGTGGTCAGCATGCCGATGAGGCCCGCCACCACCACGAAGCCGGCGATGACAGACAGGGCCGTCTCCGCCACGCTCATCAGGCTCCACAGCTCCTGCAAGGCGGCCCCCGGCAGGATGGCCATCAGGGGCTCGCCCCGGTAGGTGTTGACGCTGCGCTGCAGCTGGAACGCCAGAATGCGGTTGCTCAGGCCCACCATGAAGGCGGTGATGGTCTTGGGGGTGAGATCCTGCGCCAGCGCCTGCTCGGCGGTGACGTTCTTGCTGTGACGACCGGTGTCCCAGCCCAGGTGGATCGCCTCTATGCCCGCCAGCGGCACATGGATGGTGCGATCGATGGGGGTGCCGGTGGGAGCCAGGATCCCCACTACCTTGAACGGCAGGTTGTCGTGCTGGCTGAACGAGGTGTTGCCGGCGCCGTGGGCGATGACGATGGGTTGATCCAGCTTGTAGCCGAGCTTTTCGGCCACCTGGGCGCCGAGCACCGCCTCGAACGGCGTCTCGAACGCCCGCCCCTCGCGCAGTTGCAGGGACTGCTGCTGGCCGTACTTCAGGTGGGTGAAGTAATCGCCGTTGGTGCCGAGCACCCTGAATCCCTTGTGGGAGTCGCCGAGGGAGAGGGGGATGGTCCAGGCCACGCCCGGTTTTGCCTTGATGGCCTGATAGGCATCCCAGCCCACGTTGTTGGTGGGGTTGCCGATGCGAAACACCGAGTAGAGCAGCAGGTTCACCTGGCCGGAGCGGGCGCCGACGATGAGATCGGTGCCGGAGACGGTGTTGGCGAAGCTGTCGCGCGCCTGGCTGCGCACCCGCTCCACCCCGAGCAGCAGAGTGACGCTGATGGCCACCGCCAGCAGGGTGAGCCCGGCGGTGAGGCGACGGGCCCAGAGGCTCTTGAGGGCGAGGGTCAGCATGGGAGCCTCCGCGGTGACGGGCCGCCATGGCGCAGCGGCATGGCCAGGCGAAAGACGGATGGATGCGTTGTCATCATGCGGCCCTCCGGTTGAGTTGTTGCAGGTTTTCCACCCGGGGGAAGAGGGGCTCCAGATAGGGATCGTGGCTCACGAAGATCAGGGTCGACCCCTGCTTGTCGCACTCCTCGAACAGCAGCCGGATGAAGGCGGCTCTGTTGTCGGTGTCGAGGGCCGAGGTGGGCTCGTCGGCGATCACCAGGGGAGGCGAGCCGATGAGCGCGCGGGCGGCGGCGACCCGCTGCTGCTGGCCGATGCTGAGGGCGTGGACGGGGCGATGCAGTGCCTCGTCCGGCAGTTGCAGCTCTGCCAGCAGGCGGCGCGCCTCCTGCTCCGGGCTCCCTGTCAGGCGGGCCAGCTTGGCGGGTGAAAAGGTGAGGGCGGCGGTGACGTTGTCCTGCACCGAGAGAAACGGCAGCAGATTGAACTGCTGGAAGATGTACCCCAGATTGGCCGCACGGAACTGGTCACGGGCGCGGCCGGAAAGCCGGGCCAGGGGCTGGCCTAGCACCTCCAGGGTGCCGTGGTCGGCGGTCTGGATCCCGGCCAGCAACCCGAGCAGGGTGGACTTGCCACAGCCAGACGGGCCCTTGATGAAGACGCGCTCACCCTCGTGGATGCGAAGGGCAGGCAAATCGAGGACGACCTCGTGACCCGGCCAGGCGAAGGCCAGATCGCGGATCTCAACCACGGCTTTTTTCATGGCGTTACCAGCTCAGCTTGTTGGCGGACGGGGTCAGCTCGGCGGCGGTCTGGCCGCTGGGCAGTATGCCCTGCACGCTCAGCTTCTCCAGGCTCGGATAGACGCCGAACAGGGTCGCCTCCAGGCCGGTCAGCTTGGCCGGATCCGCGCAGGTGTAGGTGTACATGGCCCCCAGGTCCGCATGGCCCGCCTCTTCCTGATGGTGTTCATCGTAATTGTCGGCAGCCTTGTCATGGTCATGGTCATGGTCATGGTCATGGTCATGGTCATGGTCATGGTCATGGTCATGGTCATGGTCGTGATCCTTTTTGGCGGCCTGCAGCTCCTGCCGGGTCAGGGTGCAGCCAGCGGCCGGGTCGAGGCGAAACAGGGCATCGGGTTGTTTGAGCCGAGCCACGGCCTTGGCGTATTGCGCCTTTTCGTCATCGCTCCTGGCGGCGTGCTCGAAGCCCACCAGATCGGCGGCGGGGGCCTGCAACTCGATCATCAGCTGGTTGCCGTCGAGCACCAGGTTGAGGTGGCCGTGGCCGTGCTCGTGGGCACCGTGGCCCTGATGGTCGTGTTCGTCGTGATTGGCCTGCGCGCCGAAGGCGGCCGCGGCCAGCAACAGAGTCACTGCTTTCATCGTCAATCCTTTTGAAGTAATGGATAAGATATTGATTCACATGAAGAAGCAATGCAGTGATGGCGGGGCTCTGATGCGGCTATGGCCCAGGATCCTGGAGGGCACGGCCGGCAGGGAGATGCCGACGGCCAGAACGATGAAGGGGGAGGCGCTCGGGACAAAGGGGGTGGCGGTGAGGGCCAGCTTGCCATCCAGATGGAGCACGCAAGCGGGGCAGGCATGGCTATGATCCGGCAGGTCGGCTTCGAGCGGATGCTGCGCCAGCGCAGGTTGCAGCCACAACCAGCCCAGCAGCAAGACCCAGATTGTGAACGTGGAACGACCCATAGACCCTTGTGGAAAGGGCGCCATCAGCGCCCTTCTCTCTGACTCAGAGATGGGACTGGATAAGCCCCATCACCTTGGTTATCTCGGTGGCATCGAGCTGGCCATCTTTGGCAAACAGCACCTTACCCTCTTTATCCAGCAGTATGATGGCCGAACTTTCCGGCGCAAGATCCCAGGCATTGCGGGCCATGCCCTTGGCATCCAGCACCATGGCGGACCAGGGGAACTCTTTCTTGCTGTCCTCTGCACTGCTCTTCACGAAGCCGGACGTGCCCCAGATGGCGTCATTGCTGTTGATGATGGTGACGGTCTGGTACTTGTCGTGGGGCAGCTTGGCCGCCTTGATCGCCTCGATCATGGGGGCGTTCAGCTCCTTGGCGCTGGAGCGACCCGCGATGTGCTGGATCAGGAAGACCTTGCCGGTCAACACCTTGCTCTGCCAGGGTTGATAGCTGATCTCTTTCTCCTTGAGCACCAGCTCACCCTTGTCGCCGATGTTGACCAGCGGCACCTGGGCCGACTCCTTGATGTTGTGGGCCATGACCAGGGTTGGCAGCAGCGCCAGAGTAAGCACGAGATGTTTCATCCGTATGACACTCCTTTGTGATGTTATAACGATTTTGGGTGCGAGGGAATGGGACCCTGAACATCCTAAACTGATCGGATCTGTTTAAAAAGTGTTAAATAATGCCGGGGGGCGTCGGCGATCTTGCCGAAGAGGACATCCTCCCCCCGAAAGACGGCGGCAAGGATGGCATGCCTCCCATCAAAATCAAATGGTTGCAACGGTTTTAAAGGGAGGCTTAATAGAGGGGCTCGCTGATCAGGGGGATCTGGGCCATGGTCATCTGCTGGGCCAGCAGGGGAGAACCCGTGAGCAGCACATGGCGCTGGTTGCCGATCAGCAGGGTATCGCCCTTGAGGCCGCTGTCGGCCGTGATGGCGAGCCAGGCTGGCGAGACGCTGCCGATGCTGATGTTGGGATAGATGATGCTGAGGCTGTACTGGGGGGCCAGCTCGGCCAGGAGGCTTGCCATCAGCAGCGCCTTCTCGTCGCTGTCGGCCTTGTTGTCCTGCAGGGCCTGCAAGGGCGGGGCGAAGTGGTCCATCTGTTCGGGCGGGGTGGGAATGCCGCTCAGCCACTCCTGCAGCAGGGTGACGCTGGTGGCGAGATCCTTGGCCGAGAACTGCCGGGCCAGGGACTTGAGGTCCCCCTTGAACTGATAGAACAGCTGGGAGTAGTTGGGGCGTACGCAGGGCAGCTTATGGTTGGCCGGGTGGATGCAGGGCTGGACCCGCATCTCATAGAAGGCATCCTCCTGGTATTGCCGGTAGGCCTGCCAGAACTGGGTGGATTCGAGGCTGCTGTCGTGCAGGGTAAAGGCCTGCTCCAGGTTGCGGAACTTGGTCGCCGTCTCTGGGCTGTGCTGGTTGATCTGGTTGATGCTGTTGTAGAGACGCGGGCTGATGTAGGAGTAGAGCGTCTCCAGCGGGTAGTTGAGGGCGGTGTCGAGCTGCGTCATCTCGTGGCGGCTGGCGGAGAGGACGCGCTCATCCGTGGTCAGTTGCAAGTGCTTGCGCTGGCCGTCGGCGGATTGCCACTGCCAGCTCAGGTTGATCTCGTTGGCCTGGGCCACGGCGCCGAAAAGCAGGCTCCAGAGCACGCCTTGTGCCGGTTTCATGGTGTGCCTCCTGCCTGAGGTCGATAATAAACAACTAGGTGAGTGACCGGCATTTGGATTGGTCGGGTGGTGGGGATATTGGTAATAGGCTGATTTGGCTTTAAATTTAATTTGGGAAATAAGTCATGTGGAAAATGATCATGAAGCTTGTTTCATGGCTTGTGTTGATCGTGGGGGCGTCATCGGCGCTGGCGGGGCCCGTCATCGTCAATCAGGGCATGTCCAGCGCGGACACCTTCGCCCTGCGGGATCGGCTGGCGCGGGAGCACGAATGGCAGGAGTGGTTGCGCTTCCAGCAGGCCATCAAGTGGCTGGAGGTGTTGCCGGTCAACTGCGATCTGGTGGGGGGCGCGGGCGGGGAGTACCGCTGTGGTGACGACTACTATCGCCCCTATCGCCAGAACGGGCGCGACATCTATATCCAGGGGGATCCACCGGGTCCTCGGCCAGGGGCAAATAAAAAGGCGCCATAAGGCGCCTTTTTTGCGAGAGGTCGCTTACTTGGCAGCGTAACGCTCGGCAGAGGTCTTGATCTCGGCTTCGGCTGCGGCCTTGTCGCCCCAACCTTCCACCTTGACCCACTTGCCCGCTTCCAGCTCTTTGTAGCGCTCGAAGAAGTGCTGGATCTGGGCTTTCAGCAGCTCGGGCAGATCGTTCACATCCTGGATGTGGTCGTACTGCTTGGTCAGCTTGGAGTGCGGCACGGCCACGATCTTGGCGTCTTCGCCAGATTCGTCGGTCATCTTCAGCACGCCGACCGGGCGGCAGCGAATGACGGAGCCGGCCAGCAGCGGGTAGGGAGTCGGAACCAGCACGTCGACCGGATCCCCGTCCAGGGACAGGGTGGCGTTCACGTAACCGTAGTTGCACGGGTAGAACATCGGGGTGGACATGAAACGGTCAACGAAGATGGCGCCGCTGTCCTTGTCGACTTCGTATTTGATCGGGTCGGCATTCTGCGGGATTTCGATGATGACGTAGATGTCGTCAGGCAGGCTCTTGCCGGCCGGTACCAGGTTCAGGCTCATGACGTTTCCTTTGAGTGTTGGAGTCAAGTTTGCAGGCCGACATTATAGCGATGTCCCGTCAAATGACCATATTTCGAGGGCCGGGCAGGCTGGTGGAGGGAGGTGTGCCCCCGGTCTCGCCCGATTTCTGTCGTTTTGTGGCGCTCCGTCTCCCGCTCGCCCTGGTGGCGGCTTGTGCCATCAGGTCAACAGATCCTAGAATGCGCACTCCCTTTACTGGAAAAGGCAGTGGTATGCACATTCACATTCTCGGGATCTGCGGCACCTTCATGGGTGGTCTGGCGGTGTTGGCAAAACAGCTCGGCTACAGGGTCACCGGCTCCGACGCCAACGTCTATCCCCCCATGAGCACCCAGCTCGAGCAGCAGGGCATCGAACTGACCGAAGGTTACGATCCCTCCCAGCTCGATCCGGCGCCGGATCTGGTGGTGATCGGCAATGCCATGAGCCGCGGCAACCCCTGCGTGGAATATGTACTGGATCGCAACCTGCCCTATATCTCCGGCCCCCAGTGGCTGCTGGAGCACGTGCTGAAGGATCGCTGGGTGCTGGCCGTCGCGGGCACCCACGGCAAGACCACCACCGCCAGCATGCTGGCCTGGGTGCTGGAATACGCTAGGCTGGAACCCGGCTTCCTCATCGGCGGCGTGCCCGGCAACTTCCCGGTCTCAGCCCGTCTCGGTGCCGCCCCCTTCTTCGTCATCGAGGCGGACGAGTATGACTGCGCCTTCTTCGACAAACGCTCCAAGTTCGTCCACTACCACCCGCGCACCCTGGTGATGAACAACCTGGAGTTCGATCACGCGGACATCTTCCCGGATCTCGCCGCCATCCAGCGCCAGTTCCACCACCTGATGCGCACCGTGCCGAGCAACGGCCGGGTGCTCTTCCCCCAGGCCGACGACAACCTCACCGCCGTGCGCAAGATGGGCTGCTGGAGCGAGGTGGAGCTGGTGGGTCAGGACGACGCCCAGTGGAAGGCGGTCAAGCTGGCGGACGACGGCTCCGCCTTCGAGGTGTGGCTGGATGGCGAGAAGCAGGGGGAGGTGCACTGGGAGTGCATCGGCGAGCACAACGTCAACAACGGCCTGATGGCCATCGCCGCCGCCCGCCATGCCGGCGTCATGGTGGAGCACGGCATTGCGGCGCTCTGCCAGTTCAAGTCCCCCAAGCGGCGCATGGAGCTCAAGGGCGAGGTGGCCGGCATCAGCGTCTATGACGACTTTGCCCACCACCCCACCGCCATCGAGACCACCCTCGGCGGCCTGCGCGCCAAGGTCGGCGGGTCACGCATCCTGGCGGTGCTGGAGCCCCGCTCCAACACCATGAAGCTGGGGGTCCACAAGGAGGAGCTGGCGGGTTGCTTCGGCGGCGCCGACGAGGTGCTCTTCTTCCAGCCTTCCAACATCGGTTGGGATCTCGGCGAGGTGACCGCCCATATGAGCCGCCCGGCCCGGGTGTTCGACGATCTGGATGCGTTGATCGGCGCCCTGGTGGCCGAGAGCCGCGCGGGGGATCATATTCTGATCATGAGCAACGGCGGCTTCGGCGGCATCCATGACAAGCTGATCGCCCGCCTCAAGGATCGACACGCCTCATCATGAACAAAGCGATAACCCTGGCGCTGACCGGCGCCTCCGGTGCCCCCTATGCCCTGCGTCTGCTCCAGTGTTTGGTGCAGGCGGACTACAAGGTCTATCTGCTCGCCTCCTCGGCCGCCCGGGTGGTGCTCAAGACGGAGCAGCAGCAGGAGTGGCCGGGCTCGCCCAAGGAGCTCTCCGCCTACCTCTGCCGCCAGTATGGCGCCAGAGAGGGGCAGATCGTCGCCTGCGGCAAGGAGGAGTGGTTCTCGCCGGTGGCCTCCGGCTCGGCGGCCCCCAGGCAGATGGTGATCTGTCCCTGCTCCATGGGCACCGTGTCGGCGATCGCCAGCGGCGCCTCCGACAACCTGCTGGAGCGGGCGGCGGACGTGGTGATCAAGGAGCGCGGCCAGCTCATCCTGGTGCCCCGCGAGAGCCCCTTCTCGGCGATCCACTTGGAGAACATGCTGAAGCTGGCGCGCCTCGGGGTGACCATCATGCCCGCCGCCCCCGGCTTCTATCACGAGCCGAAAAGCATCGAGGATCTGGTGGACTTCATGGTGGCGCGGATCCTCGACCACCTCGGCATCGAGCAGGCGCTGACCCAACGCTGGGGCTACGCCAAGCCCTGAGGGTGTGACGGGCGGGCAAACAAAAGCGGCGCCGGACTCAGGGTCCGGCGCCGCTTTTTTATGGGTTAGGCAGCCTAGGCGGCCTGGATGGGGGCCGTCACGTACTTGAACAGGAAATCGGTCACCTCTTCCCGGGAGGGGCGCTGAGGCTGATTGATCATCTGCATCATGACGTAGCCAAACCCGGTCAGGGAGCGGGCGAGATCCTGCGCCGACAGCACACTCTTGATCTCGCCGTTGTCCATGGCGGCTTGCAAGCGGGGGGTGATCAGCGCCATCATCTTGTCCAGCAGACGGGTGTAGCGGGGCCACACCTCTTCCCGCACCGAGGAGCTCCACTCCAGCCAGATGCTGGCATGATCCGGCTTGTCATAGGCCGCATCGACCGCCTGCTTCACATGGCGGTGGATGCACTCCCTGGCGGATCCCTGACCGTTGTATGCCTGCTCGAGGATCTGCTGCACGTAGGCTTCTATCTCTGTCAGCACCTCGTCGACCAGATCGTCACGGGTATTGAAGTAGTTGAAGACGGTGGCGACGGAGACCTTGGCCTGCTCGGCAATCTCGGCATGCCCCGCCCGGCCGATACCGCGGCGGGAGAAGACCTCGACGGCACACTCCATCAATTGATCACGACGAGCCTCCGGCGACAGCCGGGTTCGACGTCTTATTTCTGCGCGTGGTTCCATGGTTTTTTCATCTAATAGTTATTGATTATGGTGTTTATAGTATTGTCACCGATAATGCCCGAAGGCTCGCTAACTCTATCAATTAAAATAAGCCGATAAAAGCATCACGTATGCCTGACGCCTTCCGGTTGCGGTGGTAGAATCCTCGGTTTTGATGTTAATGAACGGCCAATAACCCTTTGGCCATTATTGGAGTATGTGATGAAACACATTGTCGAGGTGATGATCCCCGAGGCCGAGGTCGCCGCCCGGATCGCCAAGCTGGGCGAGGAGATCACCGCCCGTTACCAGGGGTCCGATGAGGTGGTCATGATTGGCCTCTTGCGCGGCTCCTGTGTCTTCCTGGCGGACCTCTGCCGCCAGTGCCAGTTGCCCATCACCCTGGACTTCATGACCGCCTCCAGCTATGGCTCCGGCATGCACAGCACCCGGGACGTGCGCATCCTGAAAGACCTGGATGACGACATCAAGGGCAAGGACGTGGTGATCGTCGAGGACATCATCGACACCGGCTACACCCTCAACAAGGTGCGCGAGATCCTCTCCCTGCGCGAGCCCAAGTCCCTGGCCATCTGCACCCTGCTGGACAAGCCGTCCCGCCGCGAGGTGCAGGTGCCGGTCGACTGGCTTGGCTTCTCCATTCCCGACGAGTTCGTGGTGGGCTGCGGCATCGACTACGCCCAGAAGTACCGTAATCTGCCGTTCATCGGCAAGGTCGTTGCGCAAGAGTAAGCAGGGCTCGCCACTGGCAAGGCTGGCCGCCTGCCATCGACTCTCTTCAGGCGGCGCTCGAGCCGCCTTTTCTGTCTCGAGATGGGCTCATCCATCACAGGGGTTGCAATGAACGCATTGGAAATCAGCGGTCTGAAGAAGACCTATCAGGGGGGCGTCGAAGCCCTCAAGGGCATAGATCTCACCGTCAAGCAGGGGGATTTCTTCGCCCTGCTCGGGCCGAACGGGGCCGGCAAGTCCACCACCATCGGCGTGATCAGCTCCCTGGTGAACAAGAGTGCCGGCAAGGTGAAGGTGTTCGGTCACGACATCGACACCGATCTGGAGCTGGCCAAGTCCCAGCTCGGCCTGGTGCCCCAGGAGTTCAACTTCAGCATGTTCGAGAAGGTGAGCCAGATAGTGACTCACCAGGCCGGCTTCTATGGCGTGCCCAGGGCCGAGGCCAAGGTGCGCGCCGAGAAGTACCTGCGCCAGCTCGATCTCTGGGACAAGCGAGACATGGCGGCCCGCACCCTCTCCGGCGGCATGAAGCGCCGGCTGATGATCGCCCGCGCCCTGATGCACGAGCCCAAGCTGCTGATCCTGGACGAGCCGACCGCCGGGGTGGACATCGAGATCCGTCGCTCCATGTGGAGCTTCCTCAAGGATCTCAACGAGCAGGGTGTCACCATCATCCTCACCACCCACTACCTGGAAGAGGCCGAGATGCTGTGCCGCAACATCGGCATCATCGACAAGGGACGCCTCATCGAGAACACCAGCATGAAGAGCCTGCTCGGCAAGCTGGGACGGGAGACCTTCCTGCTGGATCTGGTGCCGGGCTCCGCGGTGCCGAGCCTGCCCGAGTTCAATGGCCGCATGCAGGACGAGCACACCCTGGAGGTGGAGCTGGAGAAGAGCCAGTCCCTCAACAGCCTGTTCGAGCAGCTCTCCGCCCAGGGGGTGAAGGTGCTGAGCATGCGCAACAAGGCGAACCGGCTGGAAGAGCTGTTCGTCAATCTGGTAGAGGAGGGTCGTAAAGCATGAACCCCATGACCTATTACATCGCCTTCAAGAGCATACTGGCCAAGGAGGTGAGCCGCTTCACCCGGATCTGGATCCAGACCCTGGTGCCGCCGGC
This sequence comes from Aeromonas sp. FDAARGOS 1409, assembly GCF_019048705.1. Lineage (NCBI taxonomy): Bacteria > Pseudomonadati > Pseudomonadota > Gammaproteobacteria > Aeromonadales > Aeromonadaceae > Aeromonas > Aeromonas sp. FDAARGOS 1409. The sequence goes on along the minus strand of NZ_CP077395.1, from coordinate 586,554 downwards.
CATCACCATGAGCCTCTACTTCGTCATCTTCGGCAACCTCATCGGGTCGCGCATCGGCGACATGGGAGGCTTCAGCTACATGGAGTTCATCGTGCCCGGTCTCATCATGATGTCGGTCATCACCAACTCCTACTCCAACGTCGCCTCCTCCTTCTACAGCGCCAAGTTCCAGCGCAACGTGGAGGAGCTGCTGGTGGCGCCTGTGCCCAACTACATCATCATCGCGGGTTACGTGGGCGGTGGCGTGGCGCGCGGCCTCTGCGTCGGCCTCATCGTCACCCTGGTGTCGCTGTTCTTCGTGCCGCTGCAGATCCACCACCTGTTCAGCGTCTGTGTGACCGTGCTGCTCACCTCCATCCTGTTCTCCCTGGGGGGGCTCATCAACGCCGTGTTCGCGAAGTCGTTCGATGACATCAGCATCATCCCGACCTTCATCCTGACCCCCCTGACCTATCTGGGCGGCGTCTTCTACTCCATCACCCTGCTGCCGCCGTTCTGGCAGGGGGTCTCCCAGGTGAACCCCATCATCTACATGGTGAACGCGTTCCGCTACGGCTTCCTCGGTATCTCCGACGTGCCGCTCGGCACCGCCTATCTCATCATCATCGGCTTCATCCTGGTGCTCTACGGGCTGGCCTGGTGGCTCATCTCCCGCGGCACGGGCCTGCGCCACTGAGGTGCAACCGGCCAGCAAAAAGGCGCCCTCGGGCGCCTTTTCTATTTGTCTGGTGCTGCGCCTCAGAGGGCCGGCGCGTCGTAGTCCGCCGGCTCGTCGCTGTAGACGCAGACGTTCCACTTGGCGGCCAGGCCGTCGTCGGCGAGGCAGTAGCGCTCGAAGAAGGCCTTGATTTCGCTGCGCTGGCAGTGGGCCTCGAAGCTCGCCATGTCGCGCCAGATCTCGTTGAACACGATGGGGAAGCTCTCTCCCTCGGCAAAGGGGCTCTGGATGTGGCGGGTGACGATGTACTGCAGGCAGCCATCCTCGCGCAGGGTGTTGGGTTCTAGCCCCTGCAGGACCCGGAACAGGGCCTGCTCCTGGCCCGGCTTGGGCTGGAACTGGGCGATGCAATAGACCTTCTTGGACATCTTTCTCTCCTTTCCGTGTCTCGGCCTTACAGGGCGACGACGCGATTGTCGATCAGGCGGGCCTTGCCCAGATACGCGGCCATCAGGATCACCAGCCGCTGGCTGGCGGCGGTGGCCGATTCCAGGGTGTCGGCATCGACGATGTCGATGGCATCGGTCCGGAATCCGGCGTTGTCGAGACGCTGGCTGGCCCGGGCCACCAGGGAGGGGAGGTGACGGTCACCCGCCTCGATCTGCTCGGCGATCCAGTTCATGGTGCGCGCAAGCTCGGGGGCGATGGCCCGCTCGGCGGCGGTCAGGTAGCCGTTGCGCGAGGAGAGTGCCAGACCGTCTTCGGCCCGCACCGTGGGCACGCCGACGATCTCGATGGGCATGGCCATGTCGGCCACCATCTTGCGAATGAGGGCGAGCTGCTGGTAATCCTTCTGGCCGAAGCAGGCCACATCCGGCTGCACCAGGTTGAACAGCTTGGTGACGACGGTGCTGACGCCGCGGAAGTGTCCCGGGCGCAGCGCCCCTTCCAGCAGGCTGGAGAGGCCGGGCACCTCGACGAAGGTCTGGCTGGCGAGCCCCTGGGGATACATGATCTCCGGGGTCGGGGTGAACACCAGGTCGACTCCCGCAGACTCCAGGGCGGCGCAATCTTGCTCCAGGGTGCGCGGATAGTTGGCGAGATCCTCGGCCTTGTCGAACTGCAAGGGGTTCACGAAGATGCTGACCACCACCTTGTCGCCATGGCGGCGCGCCTCTTCTACCAGGGTCAGATGGCCCTGGTGGAGATTGCCCATGGTGGGCACGAATGCGATGGCACGTCCTTCGCGGTGCCAGTGGCCGATCTGTTCGCGCAGAGCGGCGGGATTGTTCACAACCAACATCGGCAGTTCACCTTCAGATGAATCAATAAGAGAGAGGTTCATTTCGTCAGAGAGGGAGGGCGAAACGGGGGCGCAGGCCCCCGTTCTCATGACGGCATCACATCAGTTGAAGCAGTGCTCGGGGCCGGGGAAGGTCCCGTCACTCACCTGTTGCACATAGAGGCGGATGGCGGCACGCATGTCACCGGTCTCGGCCAGGAAGTTCTTGGTGAACTTGGGCACATAACCTGAGGTGATGCCGAAGGCATCGTGCATGACCAGGATCTGGCCGTCGGTGGCGGGGCCGGCACCGATGCCGATCACCGGAATGCGCAGCGCCTTGGTGATGCGCTCGGCCAGGGAGACGGGCACGCACTCGAGCACCAGCAGCTGGATGCCGGCCGCCTGCAGCTCCAGGGCCTGGCGGTAGATCTCCTGGGCGTGGAACTCGTCGCGCCCCTGCACCTTGAAGCCGCCAAACACGTGGACGGATTGCGGGGTGAGCCCGAGGTGGCCACAGACCGGCACCCCGTTGCGGGTGAGGTGGCGAATGCTCTCGCACAGCCAGTCGCCCCCTTCCATCTTCACCATGCGGGCGCCGGCGGCCATCAGGCGGGCGGCGTTCTGGTAGGTCTGCTCCGGGGTGGCATAGCTCATGAACGGCATGTCAGCCACGACCAGGGCCTTGCTGGTGCCGCGGGCCACGCAGCGGGTGTGATAGACCATCTCGTCCATGCTGACCGCCAGGGTGTCGTCCCCCCCTTGCAATACCATGCCGAGGGAGTCACCGATGAGTAGCACCAGGGCGCCCTCGTCGTCGAACAGCTTGGCAAAGGTGGCATCATAGGCGGTGATGGCGGTGATTTTCTGGCCGTCCTGTTTCATTTTCAACAGGCCGGTGGTGGTGATTTTGCTCATGACGTTGTTCCTACTCTTCTCTACTCGCCTGCCGCGCCGGCCAGGATCTCGAGTCCATTGCGCGGGCAGCGGGCAACCAGTTCGGTGAGCGGGGTGCCGCAGGGCAGCACCAGGGAGGGGGCTATCTCGGCCAGGGGCAGCAGCACAAACTCCCGCTCCTTCATGCCGTAATGGGGAACGATGAGGCGCTCAGTGTTGATCACCTGATCGCCATAGAGCAGCAGATCGAGATCCAGGGTCCGGGGACCCCAGCGCTCGTCCTTGCGAACCCGCCCTTGCGCCAGCTCGATGCGCTGCAGCTCATCCAGCAGCGCCAGAGGACCGAGCCGGGTGTGGAGCCGCGCCACGGCATTGACGTAGTCCGGCTGATCCGCAGGGCCCATGGGGCGGCTGCCGTAAAGGTGGGAGGTCTGCAGCAGCTCGGATTCCGGCAGGGTCGCCAGCGCGGCGATGGCGCGGCGAGCCTGCCCGAGGGGGTCGGCCAGGTTGGAGCCGATGGCGACGAAGACCTCGATCATCGGCGGATCCTTACTCTGCCGACTTCGGCTTGCGGCGACGGGGGCGACGGCGGTTGCGGCCATTGCCGCTGCGCTTCTCGCCATCACCGCTGCGGGAGTCGGCGCGCTCGCCGCTCGCCGGGCGGCGGGTCGCCTCCCGTTGCAGTTGCGGGCGCACGTCCGGGTTGGAGGCCACATAGCGCTCCCACCAGCTCGCCAGCTCGCCGAGGCCGCGCTCGACCCGGTTGCGCAGCAACAGGAAATCGAAGGCCGCACGGAATTTCGGGTGCTCCATGGCGCGCTCGGGGTGCTTGCCCTGGCGACGGGTCAGGCGCTGCTGCAGGGCCCAGATGTCACGCACGTCCGTGGTGAAGCGGCGTGGCACGGCGATGATCCGCACCTGGGCGTCCAGCACCTCGTTGATGGCCAGCATGAAGGCGTCATACCAGGGCAGGCCGCTCTCGTTTTCCAGCACCCGGCCGCGGGCCTCGACGGCGCCCCACAGCAGGGTGGCGTAGAGGAAGGCGGGAGTGACGCGCTTCTCTTCGCGCACCCGGGTGTCGGTGTCCATCAGCGCCTGCTCGATGAACTGCTCGTAGGGCGAGTTGCCGTGGGGCGTGAACAGGGCGGCGACCTGGGGGAACAGCGGCTGGAACAGCCCGTATTCGCGCAGCAGCTTGTAGGTGGCGAGACCGTCGCCGGCCAGGAACAGCTTGAGGGTCTCCTCGAACAGGCGGGCGGCCGGGATGTCCTGCAGCAGCGGGGCCAGCTCCCTGATAGGGGCGGCGGTGCGCGGGCTGATGGTCATGTCCAGCTTGGCGGCGAAGCGCACGGCGCGCAGCATGCGCACCGGATCTTCCCGGTAACGGGTCTCGGGGTCACCGATGAGCTCCAGCCTGCGCGCGGCCAGATCTTCCAGCCCGCCCTCGAAGTCGTGCAGGGTGAAATCCTTGGCGCTGTAGTAGAGGGCGTTGACGGTAAAGTCGCGACGCTCGGCATCCTCTTCGATGGTGCCGTAGACGTTGTCCCGCAGCAGCATGCCTTCATCGGACTGGGCCGACACATGCTTGCTGGTATTGACCTGATGGTGGTGACCCCGGAAGGTGGCCACTTCGATCACGTCACGACCAAAGACGATGTGAGCCAGGCGGAAACGGCGGCCGATGAGGCGGCAGTTGCTGAACAGCGCCTTGATCTGTTCCGGCGTCGCATCGGTGGCGATGTCGAAATCCTTGGGCGTCTTCCCGAGCAGCAGGTCACGGACACCGCCGCCGACCAGGTAGGCCTCATAGCCCCCCTTGTTCAGGCGATAGAGCACCTTGAGGGCATTCTCGCTGATCTCTTTGCGCGAAATCGGGTGCTGGTCACGGCTCAAGGTACGGCGTTGCCCGGCGACACGGGCCGGAATGGGGGACTCCACCGACTGCTCGCCGTCTTCCTTGCCGAGCACCTTGCGGCAAAAGTTTGCGATCTGGGAAAAAATGGTACACCTCGTTATGACTTCAAATTGACGGGAGGCCAAAAAAATAGCGGCCTATCATAGCTCAGGCCTAACCAAATGAAAAACCGTGCTGGCAATTGATCTCGTTTGACTCGGATTATCCCGACAAAATCACGGCCAACAGCGGCGATTTACGTTCAATCAAACCAAAATTGCCTGCGCGATTCAGTAATCAGCCAGCTGGATCTTCTCGCTGGCAGGCACCCGGGCCAACTGCCAGTGGGCGATGCCCCAGGCGACGATCTCGTCGACCGCGCCTTCCCGCAGTTCGGGGGGCGGGCACTGGCCGAGAAAGGCGAGGGCCTGCCACAGGGATGCGCTCGCCTCATCCGGATTCAGCGCCGGCGCGTGGTTCTGCTTGGAGAGCTTGTTGCCGTCCGGCAGCACCGCCAGGGGCAGATGCACCCAGGCGGGTATCTCGGCCCCCAGGGTCTGGTAGAGGGCGATCTGGCGCACCGTGGGCTCCAGCAGGTCGGCGCCGCGCACTATCTCGGTGATGCCGCTGTCCATGTCGTCCACCACCACCGCCAGGTTGTAGGCGTAGAGCCCGTCCCGGCGGCGCACGATGAAATCCTCCTCGGCCAGGGCCGCTGGCACCCTAATCTCCCCCTGCAGCGCATCCTCGAAGCGATAGACGGGGTGATGCTGGCGCAGGCGGGCGGCGCAGCCTGCGGGCGCCAGAGCCAGGTTGCGGCAGTGGCCGTTGTAGAAGCCGCCGCTGGCCATGATCTCGCGCCGGGTGCAACGGCACCAGTAGAGATCCCCGGCCCGGTGGAGTGCGGCGATGATCTCGTCGTAGCGGTCATGGCGCCGGCTCTGGTAGATCACCTCGCCATCCCAGGCGAGGCCATGGGCCTCCAGGGTCTGCAGGATGAGATCTGCGGCGCCCGCCATCTCCCGCGGGGGGTCTATGTCTTCGATGCGCACCAGCCAGCGGCCCTGCTGCGACCTTGCCTGCAGGAAGCTGCCGAGGGCGGCGACCAGGGAACCGAAGTGGAGTGGCCCGGACGGGGAGGGGGCGAAGCGGCCGACATAGGGCCGGGTGGTAGGGGGAGTCATGACCATGGCAATTCGGGTAGACGATGCATTGAGGCTGCATTCTGGGACGCCACGGGCAAAAGCTCAATAAAAAAGGGAGCGTACACGCTCCCTTCTTCGTTCATCCCGATGGGCGGCATCAGCCAGCCATCTGCTTTTCCTTGATCTCGGCCAGCGTCTTGCAGTCGACACAGAGGTCGGCTGTCGGACGGGCTTCCAGACGGCGGATGCCGATCTCGATGCCGCAATGCTCGCAGTAACCGAAGTCATCTTCCTCGAGCAGCAGCAGGGTCTTTTCGATCTTCTTGATCAGTTTGCGTTCACGATCGCGGGTGCGCAGTTCGAGCGCGAACTCTTCTTCCTGCGCGGCGCGATCCACGGGATCCGGGAAGTTGGCAGCCTCATCCTTCATATGGTCGACGGTGCGGTCAACTTCCTGCATCAGTTGGTTGCGCCAGGCTCCCAGGATCTTGCGAAAATGAACCTTCTGTTGGTCATTCATGTACTCCTCACCGGCTTGCATCTGGTAAGGCTCTACACCCGCAATGGCCAGGGGGCCCAGAGATTTCCTGTTTTCGCCTGTTGGCATGCCCTGTCTCCTAATTCAGCACGCTACCCGTGCCATCCATAAATTGAGGGCGACATCTATAGCAGAAGGGTCAACGGGAGGCAAACAAGCCTTGTCAATAATGTTACCCACTTCCGCATTTATTCTTTGCCCTCGGGTAGCATATGGCCAGATTCAAACGGGATAAAATCTTGCGCCACAATGCCCTGCACCCCAACATGGGGGCGATAGCATAAAATTTCAACCCCTGCCGCCATCGCCTGCTCGATAAGTTGACTATAGAGCGGATCGATATGGGCCGCAGGCCGCATCCGCTCGATGCCGGAGTGCAGCACCATAAATAGCAGCACGGCCCTGTGGCCGGCCGCCTTCATGGCCATCAATTCACGCAAGTGCTTGGCGCCGCGGGCGGTCACGGCATCGGGGAAGTAACCCATGCCCGGCTGCTCCCGCTCGTCGAGCAGGGTCACCGACTTCACCTCGATGTAACAATCCGGCCGCTCGTCATCCTCCAGCAGCAGGTCGATGCGGCTGTTCTCCTCGCCATATTTCACCTCGGTGCGCAGCCTGGCATAGCCCGCCAGCGGCGCGATGGCGCCCTGCTCGATCAGCTCCCGTGCAATCTGGTTGGCCCGGGCGGTGTTGACGCAGATGAAGTGGCCCGCCGGGCTCTCGGCGATTTCCCAGCTGTGGGCCAGCTTGCGCCTGGGATTGTTAGAGGTGGAATACCAGACCCGGGTACCGGGCTCGGCGCAGCCTGTCATGGCACCGGTATTGGCGCAGTGGAGGGTGATCACCTCGCCGCCCTCGAGTTGTACGTCGGTCAGGAAGCGCTTGTAGCGGGCGATCAGCTGCCCGGATTGCAGGGGGGGAGCGAAGATCATCGGCGGTTCTCCTGGGCGTTGGCGTCGGGGCGAGGGTGTGCTGCGGGTTTGGGGCGGGCGCGCAGGGGCCAGCAGGCCAGCGGCTCGTAATGGACGCCGTCCGGGGTGCTGACGGACCGGTAGAGGCAGAAGCGGTCCGCCTCGAGCTGAAAGTCGGGGGCGGGCAGCTCGCCGGGGGCCTCGTTCGCCTTGCGCGACAGGGTGACATGGGGGCGATAGCCCTGCTCGCCGTTGCCAAGCCCCAGCTTCTCGCCGTGGCGGCGCAGGGCCCTGGCCAGGACGGTGAGCTCGTTCGGCCATTCGCTGGGGCCCACCCAGGCCGCCTTGGCACGCTGAAACCAGCCGGTCTGATCCAGATGAACGCTGAAGGGCGGGCAATGCTGCTGGCCGGCGAGCGCGAGCAGGCGGGCCTGGGTCGCCTCGTCGGCCTCCCCGAGGAAGGCCAGGGTCAGGTGCAGATTGGCTTCCGGCACCGGCAGGCCGGGCCAGGGGCGCCGGTCGCGCCAGGCCGCCAGCTCGGGGGCCAGGGTGGGCAGGGGCAGGGCAAAGAAGAGTTTGGGCATGCGCGGTGTCTGTCCTCGTGGTACTCATCGCAGGGGGCCATTCTATGGCAGCTGCTCCCCGGATGTCTTGCCGTGTCGCCTGGCCCGCCAGCCGGGGGCGGGCACTGCCGCTTACGGTGGCCGGGTGGCTGTGGCAGAATGGACGCCTTTTCCAGGTCATCACAGAAGGTCCGCGCCGCTTTGTCTTTACTCCCCATCGTCTCGGTGCTGCCCGAGCTGTTTGCCGCCATCGACCGCCACGCCAGCGTGATCCTGCAGGCGCCGCCGGGGGCGGGCAAGTCGACCCTGCTGCCCCTGGAGCTGGTGCGCCGGCAGCGGCTGCCCGGTCGCATCATCATGCTGGAGCCCAGGCGCCTCGCGGCACGCAACATCGCGAGCTTCCTGGCGCGCCAGCTCGGTGAGAAGGTGGGGGAGCGCGTGGGCCTGCGGGTGCGGGGCGAGAGCCGCACCAGCGCCGCCACCCGGCTCGAGATCGTGACCGAGGGGGTGCTGACCCGGATGCTGCAGCAGGATCCCGAGCTCGCCGGCGTCTCGCTCGTCATCTTCGACGAGTTCCACGAGCGCAGCCTGCACGCCGACACCGCCCTGGCCTTCGCCATCGAGAGCCAGCAGGGGTTGCGCGACGATCTCAAGCTCCTGGTGATGTCCGCCACCCTGGATGGCATGGCGCTGGAGCGGCTTTTGCCGGATGCCCCCGTGGTGCGCTCCGAGGGACGCGGCTTTCCCATCGAGTACCACTATCGCCCCGCCAACCGCCAGCAGTGGCTGGAGCCCCAGCTCGGCGCCGTGGTGCTGGAGGCGCTGGCCGCCCACGATGGCAGCGTCCTGGTCTTCCTCCCGGGCCAGGGGGAGATAGAGCGGCTGGCGCAGTGGCTGGAAGGGCGGCTGCCGGACGAGGTGATCCTCGCCCCTCTCTACGGCCGCCTCGACATGGCGGCCCAGCAGGCGGCCATAGATCCGGCCCCGGCGGGCCGTCGCAAGCTGGTGCTCACCACCAATGTGGCGGAGACCTCTCTCACCATCGAGGGGATCTCGGTGGTCGTCGACAGCGGGCTGGAGCGGCGTGCCTCCTTCGATCTCAAGAGCGGTGTCACCCGGCTGGAGACCCGCCCCATCGCCAAGTCCTCCGCCACCCAGCGGGCAGGGCGGGCCGGTCGTCTTGGCCCCGGCGTCTGCTACCGGCTCTGGAGCGGCGAGGTGCAGGAGCGCCTCGCCGAGCAGAGCCCCCCCGACATCCTGACCCAGGAGCTGACCGGTCTGCTGCTGGATGCCGCCCAGTGGGGGGCCAGGGTGGAGGAGCTGCCGCTGCTGGACCCGCCCCCGGCCGCCGCCGTGGCCAGTGCCCAGCGGCTGCTGGTGACCCTGGGTGCCATGAAGCCGGGCGGCGAGCAACAGTTGACCCCCGAGGGGAGGGTGATGGCGGCGTTCGGTACCCATCCCCGCCTCGCCCGCATGTTGCTGCGGGCCCGGGAGCTGGAGGCCGAGGGTCTGACAGGGATTGTCGCCGATGCGGCTTTCCTGGTGGCGCTGCTGGAAGAAGATCTGCGAGGATCCGAACGCCTTTCCGTGCTGTTCCACCGCCGGCAAGGGGCCCTGCGCCAGGGGGCCACCCGCTGGTTCGAGCGGCTCGGCGTGCGCCAGGAGGCCGCCCGGGGCCAGTGGCTGGGGTTGCTGTGCGCCCTCGCCTGGCCCGATCGCATCGGCAGGCTGCGCAGCGGCCAGCGCTACCAGCTCAGTGGCGGGGTGAGCTGCGATCTGGTAGAAGGGCATCCCTGTCAGGGGCAGGGGGCCCTCGTGGCCGTCGAAATGGGTCAGAACGAGCGCGGCAGCCGCATCTTCATTGCCGAGCCTGTGGTGCTGGACGAGCTGGTGCGCCTGCTGCCGGAGATGGTGAGCGAGCGCCAGTGGTTCGACTGGGACGAGCGTGAGGAGCGGGTGCGGGCGGAGCGCCAGCAGGTGCTGGGCGAGCTGGTGCTGAGTCAGCGGCCGCTCACCGAGCTGTCGGACGAACAGAAAGGGCGCTGCCTGCTGCAGGGGATCCGGCGCAAGGGGCTGCACGTGCTGCCCTGGGACGACGCCAGCGAGGGGCTGCTGGCCCGCTTGCGCTGCGCCGCCGAGTGGCTGCCGGACGAGGGCTGGCCCGCGATGGACGAGGAGAGCCTGCTCGCGGGTCTCGAGCAGTGGCTGCTGCCGGCGGTGAGCGGTATGACCCGGCTGGAGCAGTTGAAAAAACTCGACATGAGCGACATCCTGCGCCAGTCGCTGCCCTGGCCATTGCCCAGGCGGCTGGACGAGGCACTGCCTAGTCACTTCACGGCGCCGACCGGCAGCCGGGTGCGGATCCGTTACCAGCCGGGGCAGGCGCCGGCGATCCCGGTGCGGATCCAGGAGATGTTCGGGCTGGGCACCACCCCCTGCGTGGCCGACGGCCGGGTGCCCCTGGTGGTGGAGCTGCTCTCCCCGGCCCAGCGGCCCTTGCAGATCACCGCGGATCTCACCGCCTTCTGGGCGGGATCCTACGAACAGGTAAAGAAAGAGATGAAGGGTCGATACCCCCGCCACTACTGGCCGGACAATCCGCTGGAGGCCATGCCGACCAGGGTGACCAAGAAGAAGATGGGGCTGCAGGAGTAGCCGGCACTAAAGTGACCGGCCGGTGCGACCAGAGCAGGATGGACCAGGCACAGGGCCGATCCACCACAGGAACCGGCATACCTGGCCGCTCGCGAATGCGAGATGACGAGTAGGAAAACAAGAGGATTTATGGCAACCCAACGACGCAAGAGCCCCCCCAAGAAGGCGGCGCCCAAACGCACCATCTGGCGCACCCTGTTCTGGCTTGGTTTCAAGATCTCCCTGGTGGTGGGCGCCTTCATGGTGGTGTTCGGCATCTACCTGGATACCAAGGTGCGCGAGCGCTTCGACGGCGAGAAGTGGCAGTTGCCCGTGATGGTCTACAGTCGCCCGCTGGAGCTCTATCCCAGCCAGCGTCTCTCCCAGACCCAGATGCTGCGCGAGCTCAACATGCTGAGCTACAAGCAGGTGCGCCAGCCGCACACCCCGGGGGAGTACGCGGTGAGCGGCAACCGCATCGAGCTTATCCGCCGTCCATTCGAGTTCCACGACGGGGCCGACGGCGCCCGCGGCCTGCGCCTCACCTTCAACGGGGCGCGGCTCGAGGGGATTCAGTCCCTGGAGAACCAGCGTCAGCTCGGCTACGCCCAGATGGACCCTGTGCTGCTGGATCGCCTCAACACCGAGGATCGGGAGGATCGTCTGCTGGTGCGGCTCTCCGAGGTGCCTGACAGCCTGCTGGTCACCCTGCTCACCACGGAAGACCGTGACTTCTACCAGCACGGCGGCGTCTCGCCCGTGGCCATCATGCGTGCCATGGCGGCCAACCTGCTGGCGGGGCGCACCGTCCAGGGGGGCAGCACCCTCACCCAGCAGCTCGCCAAGAACTTCTTCCTGACCCGTGAGCGCAGCCTGTGGCGCAAGCTGCAGGAGGCCTACATGGCGGTGCTCATCGACTACCGCTACAGCAAGGACGAGATCCTGGAGGCCTACCTCAACGAGGTCTATCTGGGGCAGAACTTCTCCCAGGGGGTTTACGGCTTCGGGTTGGCCTCCTACTTCTACTTCGGCATCCCGGTCAACGAGCTGGACATCGATCAGGTGGCCCTGCTGGTGGGCATGGTGAAGGGCCCCTCCTATTACGATCCCTGGCGCTTCCCGGACCGGGCCAAGGCGCGCCGGGATCTGGTGCTCAAGCTCCTGATGGACCACGGCAGCCTGACCCAGGCCGAGTATGAGCTGGCCAGCAAGCAGCCGCTGGGCATCATCGCCCGCGGCCAGATGAGCTATGGCCGCACCCCGGCCTTCATGGGGCTGCTCAAGCGGGAGATCCAGAGCCGCTTCGGCCCGGATCTGCTCAAGCAGTCCGGACTCAAGATCTTCACCAGCCTGGATCCCATCGCCCAGCACGCCGCCGAGCAGGCGGTGCAGACGGGGCTGGCCACCATAGAGAAGCAGCGCGGCAAGAAGAAGCTGGAGGCGGCCATGGTGGTCTCCGACTGGCACAAGGGCGAGGTGGTGGCCATGGTGGGGGGACGGGATCCCCGTTACGCCGGCTTCAACCGGGCGCTGGATGCCCGCCGCCAGATCGGCTCCCTGGTGAAGCCGGCGGTCTACCTGACCGGCCTCTCCAACGGCCTGACCCTGGGCACACCGCTGAAAGATCAGCCGATCCGCATCCGCGGCCAGGACGGCCAGATCTGGACGCCCCAGAACTACGATCGCAAGTTCCGCCAGAGCGTACCGCTGATGGAGGCGCTCGCCAGCTCCCTCAACGTGCCGACCGTCAACCTCGGGATGCAGGTCGGTCTGGACAAGGTGGTGGACACCCTGCACAAGCTCGGCGTGGAGCAGGAGATCCAGCCTTATCCGTCCCTGGTGCTGGGGGCCGTGGCCCTCTCCCCCATGGAGGTGAACCAGATGTACCTGCCCATCGCGAACCAGGGGCTGACCCAGCCCCTGTCGGCGATCCGCGCCGTGGTGAACGGCGATGGCAGCCAGCTCTACCAGCATGACGAGACCGCGAAGCGGGTGACGGATCCCCAGGCGAGCTGGCTGACCCTGTTCGCCATGACCAAGACGGTGAGCCAGGGCACGGCCCGGGCGCTGGGCGCCAAGTTCCCCGGCGCCACCATGGCCGCCAAGACGGGGACCACCAACGAGCTGCGGGACTCCTGGTTCGCCGGGATGGATAACAACGAGCTGGTGAGCGTCTGGGTCGGCCGCGACGACAACACCCCGGCCGGGCTGACCGGTGCCAGCGGGGCGCTCCAGCTGTTCAGCGGCTACATGAGCCAGCGCGGGGTCAACAGCCTGGGGCTGAAGATGCCGGAAGGGGTGAGCTGGGCCAACTTCTCCCGCGCGAGCGGGGCCCGGGTGGCCAGCGACTGCCCCGGCAGCCTGCAGGTGCCGGCCAAGCTGGCCGGTCTGGCCGAGCCCATGAGCTGTGCCAGCCCGGTCTCCAACCCGGTCAACGCGCTGGACAACTGGTTCAACGGTTTCTTCAACTAACTGCGACGGGCAGCCCTGGCTGCCCGTGTTGCAAGGAGTGCCCATGACGACTCCCCTGTTTGACGCCATCCACCACGTGGCCATCATCGCCAGCGACTATGAGCGCTCCCGCCACTTCTATCACCAGGTGCTGGGGCTGCCCGTCATTGCGGAGACCCTGAGGGCCGAGCGCCAGTCGTGGAAGCTGGATCTGGCGCTGCCGGACGGAAGCCAGCTGGAGCTGTTCAGCTTTCCGGCGCCGCCGCCGCGCCCCTCCCGGCCGGAGGCGTGCGGTTTGCGCCACCTGGCGTTCCGGGTGGGGGAGCTGGACAGGGTCATCGCCCATCTGCAGCGGCACGGCGTCGAGGTGGAGCCGGTGCGGGTGGACGAGCTGACCGGCCGGCGCTTCACCTTCTTCGCCGACCCCGACGGCCTGCCGCTGGAGCTCTACGAAGCGCAGCCATAGGGATGTGCCGCTCAGGCCTCAGTCCCCCAAACAGAAGAAGCCGCCAGGCAAACCGGGCGGCTTCTTTCTTTGCGTCAACTGGGGGTCAGGCGGTGGTGAGCAGGGCCACGGCGACGGCCATCACCAGGATGCCGACCCAGCCGACGGGCTTGAGCCGCTCGCCGAACAGCAGCAGTCCGCCGAGGGCGGTACCCAGGATCCCGATGGCGCCCCAGGTGGCATAGGCCACGGCAAGATCGATCCGGCCCGTGCTGACCGCCTCCGACAGCAGGGTGAAGGCGCACAGTACCAGCAGGATGCCGAGCAGGCCCCAGCCCTTGTGGCGAAAGCCGAGCGAGCGGTTGATCGCCATGTTGGCGCCGATATCCAGCAAGGCGGCGCCCAGCACTATCATCAGCGGGTGCATGGGACCTCCCTGGCCTCGTGGGCGCTGTGCGTGGGGGCGACCGGCTCCTCGTGGCGCTCACCCATCGTCACCAGAACAATCCCCACTATGGCCAGCGCCAGTCCGATCAACTCCTGAGCATTCAGGCGGTAGTCGAGGAACAGTACGGAGACGACGGTGATCAGCGCGATCCCCAGCCCCTCCCAGAGCGCGAAGGCAATGCCAATGGAGATTGTTGTGGCGGCTTTGGCCAACAACAGGTAGGAGAGCGAGATGAGTGCCCACATGGGCAGGTAGTTGAGCCAGCCGGCCTGGTTCTCCGGGATCATGGCCATGGTGGAGGTGCCGGCGACCTCGGTCAGGATGGCGCCCGTCAGGAAGAGGCGGGCCAGGAGCATGGGATTGAATAACATAAAATGTCCTTTTGTTGCTGCGACGGGGCCATGATAGCCGCAGCCCGCTCAGGCGGCAGAATCGCTGAGCGTCGACAACTCAGACGCTGACGGTTTGCCTTGGCAGCAGCGGGCGAGATAAGGTGAATGCCGGATACCTAGCTCACGACCCAAATCATGAAGCTCTACCAGATACAACTCTTTGTGGAATCAGCCAGCAGTGGCTCCATCGCCAATGCGGCCCGCCGCCTTGGCAAGAGTCGCAGCGCGGTCAGCACGGCGATCGCGGCGCTTGAGATTGAGCTTGGCGTCGAACTTTTTGAACGAGGGGCCAACCAGAGCCGGCTGACCGAGATCGGCGAGCAGGTGCTGGACGACTGCAAACGGCTGCTGCAGGCCGCCAACAGCCTCAAGCTCAAGTGCGAGCACCATGCCTCCGGCGCCGAGGTGGCGCTGCGGGTGGCGCGGGATGACGCCATCCCCGAGGCGGTGTGGCGGGAGATGCTGGGCCAGCTGCGCCACCAGTTTCCCGGCACCAGCATCTCCCTGGTGCTGGCCTCGCCGCCTGAGCTGCCCGCCCTGGTGGAGGAGGGGTTCGTGGATGCCGCCTTCGGCCTCATCACCGAGGAGCAGGAGCGCAGCGGCCTCAGCATCGAGGTGCTCAACCCAATCCGCACCCTGATGGTGGTGGCCCCGAGCCACCCGCTGGCCAGCCTGAAGCGGGTGCTGCAGCAGGACCTGACCGGCCATACCCAGGTCACCCTCTCCTATGTGGACGAATTCTCGGTCAAGAGCCTGCTGCCCATCGGGGGCCATCACATCGGGCTGTCGAGCTTCGAGCTGATGCGGGATGCGGTGCTCGACGGCCTCGGCTGGGCCGTGCTGCCGTCACCGCTGATCCAGAGCCAGCTGCGCCAGGGGGAGCTGCTGACCCTGAAACACAAGTTCAGCCTGCAGTGGCGCGACTACGGGGTCTATCTGGCGGAAAATGCCCACCATGGCAAGGTGCTGGCCTGGCTCAAGAAGGCCATCGGGGCCTATCTCGAACCCTTCGAATGACCGCGTTCGGGGGCGCCGCCGGACATGGCGGCACCAGGGGGATCAGCGCAGGCTGCGCCGGGAGAGCGGCTGGCGCGGGCGAAAGGGCAGCGCCAGGAGGCTGAGCAGCAGATCCCCCAGCAGGGAGGCCATCAGGCCCACCGTCACGCCGCAGAGGATGGCGGCCTGATTGAGCGGCACCACATAGCCGTAGTTGTGCAGGGTGTCCTGCCAGAGCAGGGGATCGGCGCGCAGCAGCAGGTGGGAGAGCTGCCGATACCAGGCCTGGTCCCGGAAGGCGAGTTCCTGCTGCAGGTGCCGCTGCTGGCTCACCAGCTGTTGCAGGCTGGCGGCATCCTGGGTGAAGACGGGATCCTGGCTGGCGCCGTAGTGGGCGACCAGGGCCTGAAGATCGCCCTGGAAGTGCTGATCCGCGGTGCGCTGGAAGGGTGCCAGACTGAGGTCGGCCTGTTACAGGCGCGCATCCAGCCGCTGGTAGTAGAGATCGACGATCCCGGGGATCTGCACGCCAGCCAGCAAGCCGAGGGCAAACAGCATCATGCGAAGGTAGCTGCGCATCATCATCATCCTGAGTGAACGGAGTGGCCATACTAGCCGCAAGCCGTGGGAGAGCCAAGACGGCGGTGCCCGTTCTGCCGGCCTGGGGGGGCAGAACGGTCCAGGGGCGGATTCAATGGAATGCGTTTTTGACACGAATGCTTACATTTCTGTGATTCACGTCATCTTTTGACTGACCTAGAATGCGCGCTTTTCCAAGGAAAAGTCGGCATGAGCAAGTTCATTCCTCTCTATCTGATCGGTGGCCTGATTGCCTTCAGCTGGGCTGCCCTGCCGGATCATGGCCCCTGGGATCACTGGGATCTCGCCCTCTTCCAGCTGGTCAATGGCTGGCTCGGCCACTCCCCCCGCTGGGCCGATCTGGTGGCCATCACCAACAACCGCCTGTTCGATCTGGCCGCGCTGGCCTGCATGGGGGGGATCCTCGCCACCTGTTTCTTCCGTGCCGGGGAGCAGGATCGCCGCCGTCTGGTGGCCATGGGATGCGTGATGCTGCTGGCGGCCCTGGTGATCAATCAGCTCGGTCACCTGCTGCCGGTCAGCCGCCCCAGCCCCACCCTGATGGTGGAAGGGGCGCTGCGGCTGACCGAGCTCAGCACCATCCCGACCAAGGATTCCGCCGGCGACAGTTTCCCCGGTGATCATGCCCTGTTCCTGATGATCTTCGCCGGCTTCACCCTGCGCTATCTGCCGCGCCGGGCCGCCATGATCGCCCTGCTGATGGTGCCTCTGTTCTCGGCCCCCCGCATCCTCGCCGGCGCTCACTGGATGACGGATGTCTATGTCGGCGCCCTCTGCCTCTCCCTGATCTGCCTGCCGCCCCTGCTGCTGAGCCCCCTGTCGGATCGGTTGATCGACCGCATTGCTCCCCGGCTGCCCCGCTGGATCTCCTGAGCCCACCCGGAGGCCGAGAAATAAAAAGAAGGCGGGGTGGCCCGCCTTCTTTTGCTTATCTCCCATCGGTGCTGTGGTCGTCGCGAAATGACCAGGACTACGCCCGATGAGCCCGGGCCTTGGCCCTGATGACAAGTATGGTCAGCGCCATTCGGATTCTGCCAACGGAAATGGATGACACCAAACGTTTGCATCAGGCGAGAGCTTGATCCTGGCCAGGATTTTTTCCGTGTACTGCCTTAGAATCGCCGCCCGTTGCTGGAGGTCTCACTATGCTCGTCACTTGTCTGCGTCTCTTGTTTATCGGCTGTGCCCTAGTCTTTATCTTCATGCTGATCCACGCCTGGTGGCACAAACGCCAGCAGGGCTCCCTTGAACCCACCCCCTTCTGGCCGGTGGCGGGCATCGGCTTCGTCGCGAACTTTCTCGATACTCTGGGGGTCGGCAGCTTCGCGGTGAAGACCGCCTGCTACAAGCAGTTCAAGCTGATCGACGATCGGCTGTTGCCCGGCACCCTCAACGGTCAGTGCGTGCTGCCGACGGTCACCCAGTCCCTCATCTTCATCGGTGCCGTCAAGGTGGATCCCCTCACCCTGGTCGGCATGATGGGCGCGGCGGCGGCAGGGGCCGCCTGGGGGGCGCGCCACGTCGCCTCCTTCGATCGCCAGACCATACGGCTGGTGATGGCGGTCTCCCTGCTGGTGGTGGCCGGCCTCATCTTCGCGGGTCTGCTGGGGTTGTTTCCCCTGGGCGGCGAGGCCATGGGGCTGAGCGGTTACAAGCTCGGGATCGCCCTGGCAGGCAACTTCCTCTTCGGGGTGCTGATGAACGTCGGCATCGGCCTGTTTGCCCCCTGCATGACCCTCGTCTATCTGCTCGGCATGAACCCGCTGGCGGCCTTCCCCATCATGATGGGCTCCACCGCCGTGCTCAGCGTCTTCTCGGCGGGTACCTTCATCCGCAAGGGGGCCTTCGATGCGCGGGCGGTGCTGGCGGTGGCGCTCTTCGGTCCCATCGGGGTGGTGCTGGCGGCCATGCTGGTTCAGTCCATGGACATGGCGATGCTCAAATGGCTGGTGGCCTTCATCGTCATCTATACCTCCTGGACCATGTACGCCTCCTGGAAGGCGGCCAGGGGAGAGCCCGAGAGCCAGCCCCGGCTGGCCGAAGATGCGGGTTAACCTCATCAACCCAAACCAGCTATCTCGTTCGCCGGATCCTGCGTCTGGCGAGCGGAGTCCCCACCTGCTCTCCCCCGGTCGGGGGACGCTGGCTTGAAGCGACCAGCGCCGCCTCGGCCCTGGCCCCCAG
This sequence comes from Aeromonas sp. FDAARGOS 1409, assembly GCF_019048705.1. Classification (NCBI taxonomy): domain Bacteria; kingdom Pseudomonadati; phylum Pseudomonadota; class Gammaproteobacteria; order Aeromonadales; family Aeromonadaceae; genus Aeromonas; species Aeromonas sp. FDAARGOS 1409. The sequence goes on along the minus strand of NZ_CP077395.1, from coordinate 568,516 downwards.
AAACACATAGAGCCCCAGCGCCAGCAGCAAGCCCACGGCGCAGCCCATCACCCCCACCGCAGGCCAGAGCAGCTCGACCTGGCCGAGGGAGCCCTTGAACAGCAGCAACAGCCCCTCGATGGAGACCGCGATCAGGATGGCGGCGATGAAGCGGGTAATGGTGCGGCGGATGGCGCTGTGGCGGAAGATGTCCTTATGCAGCAGCACCTCCTCCTCCAATATGGTCTTGCCCAGATCGAATACCGCCAGCGCCAGGGTCAGGAAGATGATGGCGCTGAAGGCGCCGAGCCGGTTCTGCTGGGTGCCGCACAGCAGCAGGTAGAGCTGCTCGAGGCCGTGCCAGATCAGGGTGCCGACGATGAGAAACAGCGCCAGGCTCAGGATGACGTAGACGGCCCTGAACCAGGGAATGGCGCGGCGCCGCTCCCTGTCTCCCATCAGCCAGGCGATCAGCGGGTGCAGGTTGATCTCCAGTTCGCGACCGTGGCCCTGCACCAGCACGCGCAGCTGCCCCTGGGCCGCCGGAATGGGCGCCTGGATGCAGGGGCTCGTCTGATGTGGTGTCAGGCTTCGCACCTCCTGCACGAAGGAGTAGGCCTTGAGGGACTCCTGGGGGAGGGTGAGCAACCCCAGCAGCAGGGGGGTCAGCTCGGTTTCGTACTCCTGATAGCGCCGCAGCACATCGATGGGGCTCATCTCTGCCATACACACCTCGATCAAGTGGGCTCCTGCACGGATCAGTGCAAATAGTGGGCCCGCTTTATGACAACCTGGGTGGCGCTGGCTGCACCAGAGGGCGGCAAATCCTGGCCCGGGGGAGTCCCCTTGCACCAGAAGGGAGCGTGGGCGCCAGCCCGGAGGCGAGGCAACAAAAAGGGCCCATCGGGCCCTTTGTCATTCGGATGGCGCTCAGCCCGCCAGCTTGGCGAAGCTGCGCTCGGCGGCGGCCAGGGTGTGCTCGATCTCCTTATCGCCGTGGGCCAGGGACAGGAAACCCGCCTCGTAGGCGCTCGGCGCCAGATAGACACCCTCCTCCAGCATCAGATGGTAGAAGCGCTTGAAGCGTTCCATGTCACAGCGAGTCACCTGCTCATAGCGGGTGATCTCGGGCTCTTCGGTGAAGAAGAACCCGAACATGCCGCCCACATAGGTGATGGCGAGCGGAATGCCGTGCTTGGCGGCGGCGGCCTTGAGCCCTTCTGCAACCCGCGCCGTCTTGGCGCTCAGCCGATCATAGAGACCCGGTTCCAGCAGCAGATCCAGCATGGCGAGGCCGGCGGCCATGGCCACCGGGTTGCCGGACAGGGTGCCCGCCTGATAGACGGGACCGGTCGGGGCTATGTGCTGCATCACCTTCTTCTTGCCGCCGAAGGCGCCCACCGGCATGCCGGCGCCGATGATCTTGCCGAGGGTGGTGAGGTCCGGATCGATGTTGTAGTGGCCCTGGGCGCCGCGCAGGGAGACGCGGAAGCCGGTCATCACCTCGTCCAGGATCAGCAGAGCGCCGAATTCGTCGCAGATGGCGCGCAGCCCTTCCAGGAAGCCGGGGACCGGCGGGATGCAGTTCATGTTGCCCGCCACCGGCTCGACGATGATGCAGGCGATCTCGCTGCCGTACTGGGTGAAGGCCTCGCGCACCGAGTCCAGATCGTTATAGACACAGGTGAGAGTGTGCTTGGCGAAGTCGGCCGGCACGCCCGGGCTGTTGGGCTGGCCCAGGGTCAGGGCGCCGGAGCCGGCCTTGACCAGCAGGGAGTCGGCGTGACCGTGATAGCAGCCTTCAAACTTGACGATCTTGTCGCGGCCCGTATAGCCGCGTGCCAGGCGGATGGCGCTCATGGTGGCCTCGGTGCCGGAGTTGACCATCCGAACCTGCTCCATGGAGGGCACGATCTGGCGCACCTTCTCGGCCATCAGCACCTCGATCTCGGTGGGGGCACCGTAGCTCAGCCCCTTTTCCACCGCCTTGATGACGGCGGCCTTGATGGCCGGGTGGTTGTGACCCAGCAGCATGGGGCCCCAGGAGCCGATGTAGTCCACGTAGGCCTGGCCGTCCACGTCATAGAGATAGGCACCGTCGGCGTGATCGATGAAGCGGGGGGTACCACCGACCCCATTGAAGGCGCGGACCGGTGAGTTGACGCCGCCCGGAATGGTCTGGCGGGCCTGTTCAAACAGCTGATCTGATTTTGACATGGATCATCCTTAATGGGATTTTGGTCGTTACCCGGGCACAGACGGCCGATTGCGGCTCGGCAAGGTCGGGGCGGGAGGAGTATGCTTTGCGCTCTCGCCATCCGGGCTCCCGGTCTGCTCCCGTGATAAAAGAAACGGGCCGACTATAGCAGAAAGGCCCTGTGCTGGGCAGCCGAGCCGAGTCCGGGGTGTCTTCCAATCTTGCTGACTCAATGTGGTTTCAGATGGTGCAACAAACTATCCCCCACGGCGAGGCGGGTGCGCCGCCTCGTCCTCCCGTCCTGCAACGCTTGATCCGGCAGGACAAGATGCCGCTCCTCGTACTGCTGCTGGCCGTCCTGGTCGGGCTCCTGGCCGGCGTGGTCTGCGGATTGTTTGAATCCGGCGTGCACTGGCTGGCCCAGCAGCGCCTCGTGCTGCTGGCCGATCGTCCCTGGTGGCAACTCGGCCTGATCGGCTTTGGTTTCAGCGCCCTGCTGGGCATGATAGGTTATTTCCTGACCCATGCCTTCGCGCCGGAGGCGGGCGGGTCGGGCATTCCCGAGATCGAGGGGGCCATGGACGATCTGCGCCCGGTGCGCTGGTGGCGGGTGCTGCCGGTCAAGTTCTTCGGCGGTATCTGCACCCTGAGCTCCGGCATGGTGCTGGGACGGGAGGGGCCCTCGGTACAGATCGGCGGCAACCTCGGCAAGATGGTGGCCGATATCTTCCGGCTGCCGAGGGAACACGGCCATGCCCTGCTGGCGGCCGGCGCGGCGGGGGGCCTGGCCGCGGCCTTCAATGCACCGCTGGCGGGGATCCTCTTTGTCATGGAGGAGATGCGACCGCAGTTTCGCTACTCCTTCCTCGCCATCAAGGCGGTGGGGATCTCCGCCGTCATGGCGACCCTGATGCTGCAGAACATGAAGGGGCAAGGTGCGGTGATCAGCCTGCCCCACTACGATGCCCCGGCCCTGAAGGCGCTCTGGCTGTTCCTCGTCATGGGGGGCTGTTTCGGCGTGCTGGGTTTCGTGTTCAACAAGCTGGTGCTGGCCTGCCAGGACGGCTATCTGGCGCTGCATCAAAACAAGCGTCACCGCTTCGTCGCCATCGGCATGCTGGTGGCGGGCACCTTCGGCGTGCTGTCGCTGTTCGCCCCTGTGGTGACCGGCGGTGGCACCGAGCTCATTCCGCTGCTGATGGGGGATGACTACGCCATGGCCACCCTGTTTCTCATCTTCTCGGTGCGCCTCATCGCCACCCTCGTCTGTTTCTGCTCCGGTGCTCCCGGTGGCGTCTTCGCCCCCACCCTGGCACTCGGTACCCTGTTCGGGGTGATCT
>NZ_CP077395.1:0-560000 GCF_019048705.1 Aeromonas sp. FDAARGOS 1409 | reverse complement strand
GCTAGGATGTTGGCTTAGAAGCAGCCATCATTTAAAGAAAGCGTAATAGCTCACTAGTCGAGTCGGCCTGCGCGGAAGATGTAACGGGGCTCAAACCAGGCACCGAAGCCGCGGATTCACGCTAAGCGTGAGTGGTAGGGGAGCGTTCTGTAAGTCTGCGAAGGTGTGTCGAGAGGCATGCTGGAGATATCAGAAGTGCGAATGCTGACGTAAGTAACGATAAAGGGGGTGAAAAGCCTCCTCGCCGGAAGACCAAGGGTTCCTGTCCAACGTTAATCGGGGCAGGGTGAGTCGACCCCTAAGGCGAGGCCGAAAGGCGTAGTCGATGGGAAGCAGGTTAATATTCCTGCACGACTTGTAATTGCGATGGGGGGACGGAGAAGGCTAGGTGGGCCAGGCGACGGTTGTCCTGGTGAAAGTGCGTAGGTGGTGTTTGTAGGCAAATCCGCAGACACAACACTGAGACACGAGACGAACGCACCACGGTGCGGAAGCCATTGATGCCCTGCTTCCAGGAAAAGCCTCTAAGCTTCAGATTACAAGTCATCGTACCCCAAACCGACACAGGTGGTCGGGTAGAGAATACCAAGGCGCTTGAGAGAACTCGGGTGAAGGAACTAGGCAAAATAGAACCGTAACTTCGGGAGAAGGTTCGCTCTTGTTGGTGAAGTCCCTTGCGGATGGAGCTGACGGGAGTCGCAGTGACCAGATGGCTGGGACTGTTTATCAAAAACACAGCACTCTGCAAACACGAAAGTGGACGTATAGGGTGTGACACCTGCCCGGTGCCGGAAGGTTAATTGATGGGGTTAGCGCAAGCGAAGCTCTTGATCGAAGCCCCGGTAAACGGCGGCCGTAACTATAACGGTCCTAAGGTAGCGAAATTCCTTGTCGGGTAAGTTCCGACCTGCACGAATGGTGTAACCATGGCCATGCTGTCTCCACCCGAGACTCAGTGAAATCGAATTCGCCGTGAAGATGCGGTGTACCCGCGGCTAGACGGAAAGACCCCGTGAACCTTTACTACAGCTTGGCACTGAACATTGAACCTACATGTGTAGGATAGGTGGGAGGCTTTGAAGGCGTGACGCCAGTTGCGCTGGAGCCGTCCTTGAAATACCACCCTTGTATGTTTGATGTTCTAACGCAGGGCCCTGAATCGGGCTCGCGGACAGTGCCTGGTGGGTAGTTTGACTGGGGCGGTCTCCTCCCAAAGAGTAACGGAGGAGCACGAAGGTTGGCTAATCCTGGTCGGACATCAGGAGGTTAGTGCAATGGCATAAGCCAGCTTAACTGCGAGACGGACAGGTCGAGCAGGTACGAAAGTAGGTCATAGTGATCCGGTGGTTCTGAATGGAAGGGCCATCGCTCAACGGATAAAAGGTACTCCGGGGATAACAGGCTGATACCGCCCAAGAGTTCATATCGACGGCGGTGTTTGGCACCTCGATGTCGGCTCATCACATCCTGGGGCTGAAGTCGGTCCCAAGGGTATGGCTGTTCGCCATTTAAAGTGGTACGCGAGCTGGGTTCAGAACGTCGTGAGACAGTTCGGTCCCTATCTGCCGTGGGCGTTGGATGATTGAAGGGAGTTGCTCCTAGTACGAGAGGACCGGAGTGAACGAACCTCTGGTGTTCGGGTTGTCACGCCAGTGGCACTGCCCGGTAGCTAAGTTCGGAATCGATAACCGCTGAAAGCATCTAAGCGGGAAGCGAGCCCTGAGATGAGTCATCCCTGACCCCTTGAGGGTCCTAAAGGGCCGTTGGAGACCACAACGTTGATAGGTGGGGTGTGTAAGCGCGGCGACGTGTTGAGCTAACCCATACTAATTACCCGTGAGGCTTAACCATACAACACCCAAGAAGTGTTTCTGGCCTTGTAGCAAGTGCATGAACTACTAACAAATTCAGTGATAGTGACAAGCCAAGCGCAACATCACTACTCACGTCAGCTTTCTGGATTGAAGAATTTGCCTGGCGGCAATAGCGCAGTGGAACCACCTGACCCCATGCCGAACTCAGAAGTGAAACGCTGTAGCGCCGATGGTAGTGTGGCATTCGCCATGCGAGAGTAGGACACTGCCAGGCACCCAACACGAGAAACCCCGCTCATTTGAGCGGGGTTTTTTATTGTTTCAGAATCAGCCAGATTGGCTGGTCTTGGCCCTTCGCACTCCCCATCACTCTTGCTGCGTACCATCTGCGATTCAATAACCTTCCTGGTTTTCTGTTCGATATTTATCCATCGGCGCCGTGTGCTGGATATAAAAAGCACAGAATGTGATACCCCTACCTTTCTTGCCGGTCCCGCTCTGCTTTAATTCGTCTGCCCACATTCGATTGGGCCAAGGAATCACAATAATTTGAGGAATGGACACATGTTCAAAAGAACAGTAACGATGATGCTGGCGGCGGGAACCCTGGTATTAGGCGGTTGCGCATCCAATGGTGGTGCAGAGCAGGCAGCGTCGGACAACAGCGACTTCGGCGGCAAGTCCATCTACCTTCGTGGTGAGATGAACGACTGGATGGCGACCGATGAGAGCAAGGTGGTCAAGGTTGCCGACAAGCTCTACATGGCCAAGGGCACACTCAAGAAAGAGTGGGCTCCTTACAAGTTCAAGTTTGCCGACTCCGGCTGGAGCTGCGGCACCAACTTTGGTTACAAGAGCCCGAGCGATGGCGTTGCCGTGCTCGGCGGGGAACCTGTACCGGTCAACCCGTGCTCCAAGTATGAGGACATGAAGTTCTCACCGGATGCGGATGGCGTCTACGAGTTTTATCTGAATATGGCTGGTGAGACACCGAGCGTATACGTCAAGAAACCCTGAGATAGCCCTTCGCGTTAAATCTCTCGGAAATTGAACCGGTTGAATGCCCTGGCCCAGAAATCTGCTGGCCGGGGCATTTTTTTAGGATAGAATCTGCGCCCTTATCACGACAGAATTACTATATATTGTGTTTGTGGTGTAAATGTTCACTATTAGTAGTGTTTTTGACATCGAGATGCTGCTGCATTCATATGAGGTTGATTGAACATGGCCAAATCCATCCCTGTGCTGGAGGGTGTCACCGCCGCCCGCCAGATCCCCCTGCAGGAGACGTCCCTCGAGATCTGGGACAGCAAGTATCGCCTCAAGAGCAAGGACGGTACGCCCATCGACGGTACCATCGACGAGACCTACCAGCGGGTCGCCCGTGCCTTGGCGGCGCAAGAGCGTGAACCTGACGCCTGGTATGAGCCCTTTCTCTGGGCCCTGCGCAACGGCGCCATCCCGGCGGGCCGCATCACCTCCAACGCCGGCGCCTTCGAGCACAAGCCGGCGACCTCCACCATCAACTGCACCGTGTCCGGCACCATTGAAGATTCGATGGACGATATCCTCGGCAAGGTGCACGAGGCGGGGCTGACCCTGAAGGCGGGTTGCGGCATCGGTTACGACTTCTCGACCCTGCGACCGCGCGGAGCCTTCGTCTCGGGAGCGGGGGCCTATACCTCGGGGCCGCTCTCGTTCATGGATATCTACGACAAGATGTGTTTCACCGTCTCCTCTGCCGGTGGTCGTCGTGGCGCCCAGATGGGCACCATGGATATCCGTCATCCCGATGTCGTCGAATTCATCCAGGCCAAGCGGGAGGATGGTCGCCTGCGCCAGTTCAACCTCTCCCTGCTCATCACCGAAGAGTTCGTGAACGCGGTGAAGGAAGATGCCCCCTGGCAACTGATCTTCCCCTACACCGCCAAGGAGGTGGAGCAGGACGGCATAGCGCTGGATGACCCCGCCAGGGTGATCTGGGCGGACTGGCCCAACAAGGAGGGGGTGGTCATCAACGAGCTGGGCCAGGTGGCTTGCAAGCTCTACAAGACCCTGCCTGCGCGCAAGCTCTGGAACGTCATCATGACCTCCACCTACGACTATGCGGAGCCCGGCTTCATCCTGATCGACAAGGTGAACCAGATGAACAACAACTGGTTCTGCGAGGAGATCCGTGCCACCAACCCCTGCGGCGAACAGCCCCTGCCGCCCTATGGCGCCTGCCTGCTCGGCTCGGTCAATCTGACTACCTTCGTGCGTGACCCCTTTACCGAACAGGCCGCCTTCGACTGGCCCGCGTTTCGCAAGGTGGTGGCCATCTTCACCCGCATGCTCGACAACGTGGTGGAGATCAACCAGCTGCCCTTGCCTCAGCAACGCGAGGAGATCCTCAGCAAGCGCCGCCATGGCATGGGCTTCCTCGGCCTGGGCTCGACCCTCACCATGCTGCGGCTCACATACGGCTCCGCGGCCTCCATCGCCTTCACCGAGCAGGTCTCCCAGGAGCTGGCCATGACCGGCTGGCAGGAGTCTCTGCGTCTGGCGAAGGAGAAGGGCCCGGCACCCATCATGGAGCAGGAGTTCGAGGTGACCGGCAAGATGCTGCGCCTGCGCCCCGAGATGGCGGCGGACGGCATCAAGCTCGGCGACAAGGTGAAGGGCAAGGTGCTGCACGCCCGCTACAGCCGCTACATGCAGCAGGTGGCCGAGGTGGATCCCGCCCTGGTGGCCGAGCTGGCCGAGGTGGGCGGGCGTTTCACCCACCACAGCAGCATAGCGCCGACCGGAACCATTTCCCTGTCGCTGGCCAACAACGCCAGCAACGGCATAGAGCCGAGCTTCGCCCACCACTACAGCCGCAACGTCATCAAGCCGGGCAAGAAGAGCAAGGAGAGCGTGGACGTCTACTCCTTCGAGCTGCTCGCCTATCGCGAGCTGGTGAACCCGGGGGCCATGCCCTATGGGGAGGATGAGGGGAGCCGGTTGCCGGATTACTTCATCACCGCCGACGACATCAGCCCGACCGGGCACGTGGACATCCAGGCCGCCGCCCAGCGCTGGATTGACTCCTCCATCTCCAAGACCGCCAACGTGCCGACCGATTTCCCGTTCGAGCGGTTCAAGGATATCTATCTCTATGCCTCGGACTCGGGCCTCAAGGGCTGCACCACCTTCCGCTTCAACCCCGAGGCCTTCCAGGGGGTGCTGGTGAAGGAGCAGGATCTGGAGAACACTCAGTACGAGTTCACCCTGGAGGATGGCTCCGTCATCACGGCGAAAGGGAACGAAGAGATCGAATACGATGGCGAGCTGCACACCGCCGCCAACCTCTATGACGCCTTGAAAGAAGGCTATTACGGCAAATTCTGAGAACAGATCATGGTCAAGAAGATCGACAGGAAAATCGTCGCCTACAAGGTGAAAACCAGGGATGAGCCGCAAGAAGCGCAGGCCCCCGAGGATGACGTGGTGCATATGCACGAGACGGTGCTGCGCCCTGAGCGGCTGATGGGCACCACCTACAAGCTGAAGACGCCGGAGCATGTCTCCGAGCACTCGCTGTTTATCACCATCAACGACATCATTCTCAACGAGGGCACGGTGCACGAGACGCGCCGCCCGTTCGAGATCTTCATCAACTCCAAGAGCCTGGAACACTACCAGTGGATAGTGGCGCTGACCCGCATCATCTCGGCTGTGTTTCGCAAAGGAGGGGATGTCACCTTCCTGGTGGAGGAGCTGAGGTCCGTGTTCGATCCCAAGGGGGGCTACTGGAACAAGGGTAAGTACGTGCCGTCGCTGATTGCCGAGATTGGCAACGTGATCGAGACCCATCTCACCGAGATCGGCATGCTCAAGGTGCCCGGGCTGGACGAGCACCAGCAGGCGTTTCTGGCCGAGAAGCAGGCGGAACTGCAGGCACAGCAACAGGCAGAAGAACAGCAGGCGGGCAGCGGTTTCCCGCCCGGTGCGGCGCTCTGCTACAAGTGCCACACCAAGGCGCTGGTGCTGAAGGATGGCTGCATGACCTGCCTCAACTGCGGCGATTCCAAGTGCGGTTGAGCCGCTGACAGCGAGAGAAGGCCGGCGCAATGCCGGCCTTTTCATTGCCGCTTTTATGTTCGAACGACGCCTATGGCGGCAGCGATTTGTTGCGTGCTGGTAAATTCGGGCGTAGCGTTGGGGGTAATAAAACTGTCACGGCCGTGTGGTTTCAATGACATCTGAGATTCACACACGTGGCACCTTCAGTGCCAAGGAGGATGCTTATGGACAACACGGACCGAAAGCTGTTTATCCTGGATACCAACGTTCTGCTTCACGAACCCCTCGCCATCTACTCCTTCAAAGAGCACGACGTGCTCATCCCCATGACGGTGCTGGAAGAGCTCGACAACATAAAGGATCGCCACAAGGACGTCAGCCGCGATGCCCGCATCGCCATCCGCGCGCTGGAGGACGTATTCCGTGACGCGACCCCCGAGCAAATAGTGCAAGGGGTGGCGCTGGCCGGTGAGGCGAGCGGCCATATCTCCATCTTCAGCGATCACCATCTGCCCCAGGATGCCGAGGTGTTCACCGACAAGGAGGCGGACAACCGCATCATCAACGCCGCCCTCTACCTGCAAAAACACGAGATGAAGCGCCAGGTGGTGCTGGTCACCAAAGACATCAACATGCGCCTCAAGGCCAAGGGGGCGGGACTTGCCCATGTGGAGGACTATCGCAGCGACCAGCTGATCGATGACATCCGTCTGCTGGCCAAGGGCTTCCAGGTGGTGCCCGGCAGCTTCTGGGAGCGGGTCGGCGAGTGCGACAGCGAGACCCATGGTCGCGATACGGTCCACGTCATCGACGCCAATCTGCTGGAGGGCGTGCACGTCAACCAGTACCTGCTGGACGAGGAGAACTTCTTTGCAGCCAGGGTGCTGAGCCACGACGGCAACAAGATCCGCCTGAAAGATCTCGGCCGCGAGCGGCTGATGTCGCGCAAGGCCTGGGGTGTGCATCCCAAGAACGTCTATCAGGGCATGGCGCTGGATGCCCTGCTGGATCCGCACATCGACCTGGTGATCCTGACCGGCCCGGCCGGCTGCGGCAAGACCCTGCTCGCCATGGCGGCCGCGTTGGAGCTGGTGATCGAGAAGGGGATCTACGAGAAGGTGATCGTCACCCGAAATACCCCGGAGATCGCCGAGAGTATCGGCTTCCTGCCCGGCACCGAGGAGGAGAAGATGATGCCCTGGCTGGCGGCGGTGACCGACACCCTGGAAGTGCTGCACAAGCAGGACGAGAACATGAGCGGGTCCCTGAGTTACATCATGGAGAAGGCCAATATCCAGTTCAAATCGGTCAACTTCATGCGCGGGCGCAGCATCCAGAACACCTTCGTGCTGCTGGACGAGTGCCAGAACCTGACCGCCTCCCAGATCAAGACCATCATCACCCGCTGCGGCGAGGGGACCAAGATCGTCTGCTCCGGCAACCTGGCCCAGATCGACTCCAACTACCTGAGCCCGGTGACCTCGGGGCTGACCTACATAGTCGAGCGTTTCAAGGACTTCGACGGCAGTGCCAACATCTTCCTGAACGGGGTGGTGCGCAGCCGGCTCGCCTCCTTCGCCGAGGAAAATCTCTGATTTAACGTAATCTCTGCATGAGAAAGGGGAAGCCGTCCGGCTTCCCCTTTTTTGATCCCCTTGGCCTCGTTATCCCTGCGCGCGACCCAGGTAGCGCAGCAGCCCCGGGTGATCGCTGTTTTGCAGTATGTCTGGAGTCCCCTGCAAGGCGATGCGCCCCTCGTCCACGAACAGCACCTGATCGGCAATTAGCTGGGCATCCTCAGGGTTGTGGGACACCATCAGCACCGTGATGCCCTGCTCGCAGGCGAGACGGGCGACTTCCGCCAGCATCTCCCGGCGCAGGGCGGGATCGAGCGCCGAGAAGGGCTCGTCCAGCAGCAGCAGGGGCTTGCCCCGCACCAGGGCGCGGGCGAGCCCGACCCGCTGTTGCTGGCCACCGGAGAGTTGCTCAGGCAGGCGGCTCAGCATCTCGCCAAGACCGACCCGTCCGGCCGCATCGATCACCTGTGCCCGCTGGGCGGCACTCAGCCGCAGGCCGGGGTGCAGGCCGATGGCGATATTGTCGAGCACCGACAGGTGCAGGAAGAGGTTGTGATCCTGGAACAGGGTGGTGACCGGGCGCTCGGCGGGGCCGAGCGGCAGCAGATCCTGACCGTCGAAGGCGAGGGTGCCGGACTCCACCGGGACGAAGCCCGCTATCATCCCGAGCAGGGTGGACTTGCCCGCGCCGCTCGGACCGATGAGGGCGGTGATCTCTCCCCTGGGCAGGGTGGCGGTAAAGCTGACCCGCCAATCCGGGTAGCTGGTGATCAGCTCGTCAATGATCAGCATGCTTTCCTCCCGTCTTTCGTTCCACCCGCCAATCCGGGTAGCTGGTGATCAGCTCGTCAATGATCAGCATGCTTTCCTCCCGTCTTTCGTTCCACCAGCCAGAACGTAAGACATGGGAACACGGGACTGGGTATCAATGATCGACATTTCTTCCTCCTAGCCCCCGCTCCACCAGCCAGAACAGGGAGAAGCAGAGGGTGAGCAGCAGCAGGGCGGTGGCGGCTGCCTCGGTCAGCCGGTAGCTGCCGAGCTGCTGGTAGAGCAGCCAGGGCAGGGTGGTGAGGGTCTGGCTGCCGAACATGGCGATGGCGCCTAGATCCCCGAGGGACAGTATCATCGAGAGGGCCATGGCGAGCGCCAGCGGACGGCGCAGCAGGGGCCACTCCACCAGACGCAGGCGATGCAGGCCGCGCACCCCCAGGCTGTCCGCCAGCCGATCGTACTGGCGCACCACCAGCTGCATGGGGGCGCTGAGGGTACGCAGCACATAGGGCAGCGCCATCAGGGCGTTGACCAGCACCACCAGCCAGGGCCCCAGGGCGAAGACATCGGCGAACGGCATAAACAGGATAAAGAGGCCCGTGGAGAGCACCACCGCCGGGATCATCAGGATCATGGAGCCGCTGGCCTCCCACAGGGCGGCGGCCCGCCGCTTGCGATCCCGCACCCTCAGGTGACGGCTGGTGAGCAGCAGGCCGGCGCCGAGCAGGGTCGCCAGGGAGCCGGCGGCGAGGGCGAGCATGAGCGACTGGCCGCCAGCCTGCCACAGCTGGTGTGACCCCAGCGCCGTCAGCAGGCCGGGATTGAACCCGGCGACGACGATGGCCAGCAGCGGCGGCAGGAAGATGGCAAGGCCGAGGCCGAGCGCGGCCAGATCCACCCAGAGGGTGCCCGCCTGGTGGCGATCCGGCCTCAGACAGGGGCGGCGACTCTCGATCCGGCTGGCCGGGGTGGTCTGCAGCTTGTGTTGCAGCAGGAGCAGGACCAGGGTCAGCAGCAGTTGCACCAGGGCGAGTCCGCCGGCGGTGGCGAGATCGAAGTCGAAGCGCAGGGCCTGGTAGACGGCCACCTCCAGGGTGGTGGACTTGGGGCCGCCACCGAGCGCCAGCACTGTGGTGAAGCTGGTGAAACAGAGCATGAAGATGAGGCTGGCCAGCCCCGGCAGTATGGCGCGGATGAGCGGCCACTCCAGCAGGCGGAAGATATGGGAGGAACGCATGCCGAGCTGGCTGGCGAGGCGCCAGGAGGACTCGGGGATGCTCTCTATGCTCTGCAGGATGAGACGTGCGGCCAGCGGCATGTTGAAGAAGACGTGGGCCAGCAGTATGCCGAACAGGCCGTACAGATAGTTGCCGGGGTCCAGGCCCAGGCCGTGCAGCAGTTGCGGCAGCCACCCCTGGCGGCCGTGTACCGCCACCATGCCGAAGATGGCGATGATGACGGGCAGCACCAGGGAGAGGCCGAACAATTTCAGCAGCAGGCGGCGGCCGCGAAAACGGCGCCGCGCCAGGGCTCGCGCCACCGGGATGGCGATAGCTAAGCTCAGCAGGGTGGAGAGCAGGGCCTGCCAGAGGCTGAAGCCCAGCACGTGGCGCAGGTAGGGATCGGCCATCAGGGTGCGGGGCGACAGGGTGCCGGCCTGCCACAACAGGGCCACGAGCGGCCCCAGGGACAACAGCAGGATCAGGCTGGTGGCCGCACTGCCGGGCAGCCACCAGAGCGGGCGAGCGTGAGGTCTCACTGGGTGACGGCTTGCAGCCATTCGCGGATCCACCCCTTGCGGTTGGCGGCCACCTCATCGGCAGTGAAGGCGAGCGGCCTGGTGACGGTGATCATCTGCTCGAAACCCTTGGGCAGCGCCACGTCTGTCACCGGATACATCCAGTTGCCGGCTGGGATCTCGTTCTGGAAGGCGGGGCTGACCATGAACTGCAGGAACTGGTCCGCCAGCTTGTCCTGCTTGGTGCCCTTGAGCTTGGCGGCTACCTCCACCTGGCGGTAGTGCCCCTCCTCGAACGCGGCAGCCCGGTACTGGGGCTTGTTCTCGGCGATCAGGTGATAGGCGGGGGAGGTGGTGTAGGAGAGCACCATGTCCGCCTCGCCATCGAGGAACATGCCGTAGGCCTCGGACCACCCCTTGGTGACGGTGACTGTCTTCTTGGCCAGCTGCGCCCAGGCGGCGGGTGCCTGGTCGCCATAGACGGACTTCATCCACAGCATCAGCCCCTGACCCGGGGTGGAGGTGCGGGGATCCTGGTAGATCACCTTGAGATCGGGGCGCTCCACCAGCTCCTTCAGGCTCTTGGGAGGCTGCTTGAGCTTGCCGCCGTCGTAGACGAAGGCGAAGTAGCCGTAGTCATAGGGGACGAAGGTGTCGTCCTGCCAGCCACCGGGCACCTTGAGAGTGGCGAGTTCGGTCTTGTGGGGGGCGAACAGGCCGCTCTGCTTGGCTTCGCTGATGAGGGCATCGTCCAGCCCCAGCACCAGGTCAGCCTTGCTGTGCTGCCCTTCCAGCCGCAGCCGGTTGAGGATGGCGACGCCGTCTTCCAGCGCCACCAGGTTGAGGGCACAGCCGCACTCCTTCTCGAACGCTGGCTTGATCTTGGGACCCGGTCCCCATTCGGCGGCGAAGGAGCCGTAGGTGTAGACGGTGAGGGTGTCGGCGGCAAACGCCTGGGCAGAGAGCAGGCCGGTGGCGAGCAACAGCAGGGTCTTCATCAATGGCACTCCTGTGGGTCCTGAGGTGCCATGGGCAGCGGGCTGCTCATCGATGGCACGTCTCGTGTGGTGAGGGCCAGCGGATGAGGGCGCAAAAACGCGCGCCATGCCTCAAATTCCTCCGCCAGCATTATCTGGATCAGGTTCACGGGTATAATCTCAGCGGTAAACCGCACCCCGTTTGAGCAACGCTCCGCATTGTATTGGCGTTCCTGGGGGGAGGCCAGCACTATGTTTCACGGGCCGCATCGTGCGCGCCACCACCGAGGAGGAAGCCCCAAGTGATTACCAGCACCAAGGAAAGACGAGCCTTCCAGCGCATGGTCATCAATGCCCCCGTCACCCTGTTCCAGCATGAACAGGTGCTGGAGGGGATCTGCCGGGATCTCAGCGCCAACGGCATGGGCGTCGAGGTGAATGAACACGGGTTCGATCCGGAGCAGCCCATCCGGGTGAGCCTGGCCACCAGAAGCAACCTGCTGCCGCCCTTCGAGGCCCAGGCCCGCATAGTGCGGGTGCTGGAGGAGGAGGATGGCCTCCTGCTGGCCCTGGAGTTCCAATCCCTGGCCTGAGGCGCCTGCCTCATCCTGCCCCCGTCATCGGCCAACCCCGTGCTGGCCGGTTTCCCCTGTTAACGTCAATGCCCGCGGGCAGATGCCTCACTGGCTGGCCAGCACCGGCTGTACGCTCAGCTGCCTGCTGTCGACCAGAACCCGGCTGGCGGGGGCGAGCTGGCCCATGGGGAGCTGGGCCGGGCCGGTCGGCTCCATCAGCAGATAGGTTTCACCCTCGTGGCTCAGGGTGGCATCCCCCGGCCCGGCCGGCAGGGCCACCCCCAGCAGGGCATGACCCGGCACGAACACCATGGCCTGCTTCAGTTCGGGGAAGAGCTGGGCAAGCAGGGCGGCCATCAGGGTCACCTTGCTGTCGCAATCCCCCCGGTTCTGCTCCAGCACCTGGCGCGGGCTTAAAAAGCCCTTGCCCGAGCGCCCCGACTGGCTGTCGAGCAGCTGATAGGGAATGGTCTGGATGAAGTCGAGGATGTACACCACCGTCTTCTGGCGCGCCTCGGTCTCCGTGGTGCCCTGCTGCTTGAGCTGATCGGCGAGCGGCGCCAGCTCGGACCGGCTCTCCAGGGCGATGCGCACATGATCCTGCTTGATGGCGGGGGTGCCGTCGGGAGTGGTGAACGGCTGGAAATAGTGTTGCTTGAGCCACTCCTGCTCCAGCCTGGCCTGCTCCGGCTTGACCCATTGGGAGGCTTCCCTCGCCTTGTCGGCGTTGCGGCTCTTGAGGCTCAGGGTCATGCCGGGGCGGACGAGGGAGAACTGCACCTCGGGAAACTCGGTGGCGGCCTGTTGCAGCAGGCGCTGCAACACCTCCTCCTGCATGCGGGCCGGGCGATAGGCGATGAGGGGTGGCAGCTTGCCCGGCTCCAGCCGGTAACCGAGCTGCTGCGCCTGGCCCTCCCTGTCCTGCCAGTCGACGCTGAGCAGGCCCCCATTGTTGCCAAAATGGGTCTGTCCTGCACTGGCCGGCAGGGCAAGCAGCAGGCTGAGCAGCAGGGGGAGGGGGCGTCTCTTCATCATGCCTTCCTGAGCGGTGAACCCCAGTGGCGGGGTGGAAAATAGAACAGGGAGCCTGGGCTCCCTGTGGATTCTACTCGTTTTATGGCACCGGGTGCGTCAGATCCCGTTCGGTTGTCTCACCTTGTCACGAAGGCACTTATGCCGGCCTTGAGCCCGTCAGATCCAGCTCGGCTGCTTCGCCTCGAAGGCACTGATGGCAGTCTCGTGCTGCAGGGTCAGACCGATGGCATCCAACCCGTTGAGCAGGCAGTAACGACGGAACTCGTCGATTTCGAAGCCGAACGTGAGCGCACCGGCCCGCACCTGGTTGGCCTCCAGATCCACTTCGATCTCGATGCCCGGCTGGGCGGCGACCAGCTGGAACAGGGCCTCGACCTCCTCCTCCTTCAGACGAACCGGCACCATGCCGTTGTTGATGGCGTTGCCGTAGAAGATGTCGGCAAAGCTTGGGGCAATCATGGTCTTGAAGCCGTAGTCCGCCAGCGCCCAGGGGGCGTGCTCGCGACTCGAGCCGCAGCCGAAGTTCTCGCGGGCCAGCAGGATGCTGGCACCGGCGAATTGTGGCTGGTTCAGCACGAACTCGGGGTTGGGCTGCTCCCCTGCATCGTCCAGGAAGCGCCAGTCGTGGAACAGGTGCTTGCCAAAGCCGATGCGGTTCACCTTCTGCAGGAACTGCTTGGGAATGATGGCGTCGGTGTCGACGTTGGCGCTGTCGAGGGGGACGACGATCCCTTTATGCTGTTTGAAACCTGTCATGTACGTTCCCTCTTACAGTGCACGAATGTCGGCGAAGATGATGTCGGTGACGGCGAAGGGCCGTCCGTGTTGTTTGAATGCTTTCATCCTCAACCCCTCTTACAGCGCGCGAATGTCGGCGAAACGGCCGGTGACGGCGGCGGCGGCAGCCATGGCCGGGCTCACCAGGTGGGTGCGGCCGGCGCGGCCCTGGCGCCCTTCGAAGTTGCGGTTGCTGGTGGAGGCGCAGCGCTCCCCCGGTTGCAGCCGGTCGTTGTTCATGGCCAGACACATGGAGCAGCCGGGCAAACGCCACTCAAAGCCTGCCTCGATGAAGATCTTGTCCAGCCCCTCGGCTTCGGCCTGGGCCTTTACCTGCTCGGAGCCCGGCACCACCAGGGCCTGTACCCCGGCGGCGACCTTGCGGCCACGGGCGATGGCGGCGGCAGCGCGCAGATCCTCGATGCGACTGTTGGTGCACGAACCGATGAACACCTTGTCGATGGCGACGTCGGAGAGCTTCTGGCCCGGTTGCAGGTCCATGTAGGCGAGGGCCTTGCGGGCGGACTGCTGCTCTACCGGGTCGGTGAAGGATTCCGGCGCCGGGATGGGCTCATTGACGGCGATGACCTGGCCCGGGTTGGTGCCCCAGGTGACCTGAGGGGCGATGTCGGCGGCGTCCAGCACCACTTCGGCGTCGAACTTAGCATCGGCATCGCTCTTGAGGGTTTGCCAGTAGGCGATGGCCTGCTCCAGCACCTCGCCCTTGGGAGCGAACTCCTTGCCGCGGATGTAGTCGATGGTGGTCTGGTCGGGGGCAATCATCCCTGCCTTGGCGCCGAGCTCGATGGCCATGTTGCACACCGTCATGCGCCCTTCCATGGTGAGCCCTTCGATGGCCTCACCGGCGAATTCCACCACATAGCCGGTACCACCGGCGTGGCCGACCTTGCCGATGATGGCGAGCACCACGTCCTTGGCGCTGATCCCCTCGCTCAGCTTGCCGTTGACGCTGATGCGCATGGTCTTGGCGCGGCCCTGCTTCAGGGTCTGGGTGGCCATCACGTGCTCCACCTCGGAGGTGCCGATACCGAATGCCAGGGCGCCGAAGGCGCCGTGGGTGGCGGTGTGGGAGTCGCCGCAGACGATGGTGGTGCCGGGCAGGGTGATGCCGAGCTCGGGACCCATCACGTGGACTATGCCCTGGTATTTGTGGTTCAAGTCATAGAGCCGGACCCCGAACTCCTTGCAGTTGGCGGCGAGCGTCTCCATCTGGATGCGGGCCATCTCGCCGGAGGCGGCGATGTCCTTGGTGGTGGTGGAGACGTTGTGATCCATGGTGGCCCAGGTCAGATCCGGGCGACGCAACTGGCGGTTCATGGCCCGCAGGCCGTCGAACGCCTGGGGGCTGGTCACTTCATGCACCAGGTGGCGGTCGATGTAGATGAGGGGGGTTTCCCCTTCCACTTCCCGCACCACGTGGGCGTCGAACACTTTCTGATAGAGGGTCTTGGACATTGCTCTCTTCCTTGTTATCTGGTGGCGTCAGATGCGTGCGGCGATCTGGCTGCCCATGTCGGCGGTGCTCTGTACCGGGTGCTTGGCGCTCGCCTGGTGCAGGTCGGCGGTGAAGTAACCTTCTGCCAGCGTCTGGGCCACGGCCTGCTCGATGGCCTGGGCGGCGGCTTCCTGGCCGAGGCTGTAGCGCAGCATCAGGGCGGCGGAGAGGATCTGGGCGATGGGGTTTGCGATCCCCTTGCCGGCGATGTCCGGGGCGGAGCCGCCGGCCGGCTCGAACAGGCCGAAGCCGGATTCGTTCAGGCTGGCGGAGGGGAGCAGGCCCATGGAGCCGGTGATCATGGCGCATTCGTCGGAGAGGATGTCACCGAACAGGTTGGAGCAGAGCAGCACGTCGAACTGGGACGGATCCTTGATGAGCTGCATGGTGGCGTTGTCGATGTACATGTGGTTCAGGGCCACATCCGGGTAGGATTTGGCGACCTCGTTTACCACCTCGCGCCACAGGATGGAGGAGGCGAGCACGTTGGCCTTGTCGATGGAGGTGACCCTGGCCTTGCGCACCCGGGCCGACTCGAACGCTATCTTGGCGATGCGCTCGATCTCGAAGCGGTGGTACACCTCGGTGTCGAAGGCTTTCTCGGTGGCCCCTTCACCCTCGCGCCCCTTGGGCTGACCGAAGTAGATGCCGCCGGTCAGCTCGCGCACGCAGGCGATGTCGAAGCCGCGATCCGAGATGTCGGCACGCAGGGGAGAGAACTGCTCCAGACCGGTGTAGATGCGGGCCGGACGCAGGTTGCAGAACAGTTTGAAGTGGGCACGCAGGGGCAGCAGGGCACCGCGCTCCGGCTGATCGTTGGGGGGCAGGTGCTCCCACTTGGGGCCACCGACCGATCCGAACAGCACCGCATCGGCCGCTTCGCAGCCTTTGATCGTGCTCTGGGGCAGCGGGGTGCCGTGATTGTCGATGGCGATGCCACCCACGTCGTGACGGTCATAGTCGAGGGAGAAGCCGAATTTGGTCTGCACCTTTTCCAGTACCTTGATGGCCTCTGCCATCACTTCCGGGCCAATGCCGTCACCCGGCAATACCGCGATCCGATAACTGCTCATACTCTCTCCGTCTTGATAGTGTTATTCCGTTTTATCCGGGAGGTAGGTCCGGGCCTTCGCCCTGACCCTTGCCCCCGATGTTGTGCTGTCATCTCGTCCGGCGGCGGGCTCAGACGGTTTCCGATCTGATGGTGTGGTTGCGCTCCATCTGCTCGGCCACCTGATCCGCGCGCCAGATGCTGTTGATCACGTGGACCAGGGCCTGGGCCGAGGATTCGATGATGTCGGTGGCCAGCCCCATGCCGTGGAACTTGCGCCCCTTGTACTCGGCGACTATGTCCACCTGGCCGAGGGCGTTCTTGCCCTCGCCCTTGCCCTTGAGTTCGTATTTGTCGATGCGGATCTCGTAGCCGGTGATGCGATTGATGCACTGGTAGACCGCATCCACCGGGCCGTTGCCGGTGGCCGCCTCGCACACCAGATCCTGGCCTACCTTCAGCTTCACCGAGGCGGTGGCGAGCACCGAACTGCCGCTCTGCACACCGAGGTACTCCAGCTTGAAGTGCTCGGGCTCCTCGTGGATCTGGCTGAAGAAGGCGAGGGCCTCGAGGTCGTAGTCGAATACCTGGCCCTTCTTGTCCGCCAGCACCAGGAACTTGGCGTAGAGATCGTCGAGGTCGTAGCTGCTCTCGGCGTAGCCCATGGACTCCATCCGGTGCTTGATCACGTGGCGACCGGAGCGGGAGGTCATGTTGAGGTTGTTCTGGGTGAGGCCGATGCTCTCGGGGGTGATGATTTCGTAGGTGTTCTTTGCCTTGAGCACCCCATCCTGATGGATGCCGGAGCTGTGGGAGAAGGCGTTGGCCCCGACGATCGCCTTGTTGGGCTGCACCGGCATGTTGCAGAGCTGGCTGACGAGGGTGCTGGTGCGGTGGATCTCGTGGTGGCGGATGTTGGTGTGCACCCCGAGCAGGTCGGCGCGGGTTTTCAGGATCATCGCCACCTCTTCCAGGGAGCAGTTGCCCGCCCGCTCGCCGATGCCGTTGATGGTGCACTCGATCTGGCGGGCCCCCATCTGCACGGCGCCGATGGAGTTCGCCACCGAGAGGCCCAGATCGTCGTGGCAGTGCACCGAGATGATGGCCTTGTCGATGTTCGGCACCCGGTTGAACAGGGTGTGGATGATGCCGGAAAATTCGGTCGGCACCGTGTAGCCCACGGTGTCCGGAATGTTGATGGTGCGGGCGCCGGCCTTGATGGCGGCCTCCACCATGCGGCAGAGGTTGTCAATCGGTGTACGACCCGCATCCTCGCAGGAGAACTCCACGTCGTCGGTGTAGCGCAGGGCGTGCTTGATGGCGCCGACCCCCATCTCCAGCACGTCTTCGAAGCTCTTCTTCAGCTTGCTCTCCACATGAATCGATGAGGTGGAGATAAAGGTGTGGATGCGAAACGCCTCGGCCACTTTCAAGGCCTCGCCGGCGGCGTCGATGTCTTTTTGCAGGGCGCGAGCCAGGGCGCAGACCCGGCTGTTCTTGATGTGGCGGGCTATGGTCTGCACCGATTGAAAATCGCCGGGGGAGGAGACGGGGAAACCCACTTCCATGATGTCGACTCCGAGCCGTTCCAGCGCCTGGGCAATCTGCAGCTTCTCCTTGACCGTCAAGCTGGCCGACAGCGCCTGCTCGCCATCACGCAAGGTGGTATCGAATATGATGACTCGATCTGACATGTGACTTCCCTCTTCCTAAGTTCGGTGCGTGCATCCTGCATGGCATAAAAAAACCCGTGCGGGGTGCACGGGTTTCTGTAAATTCCGGCTATGCCTTAGCCCGGCTACAAGGATCCCGCGCGAGGAGTCGCGATTAGGGAGAGCAGTAGTAGCGGGGCGGCAATACGCATGATGACTCAATCCTTCCAGTCGATAACGCTACTACCAATATCGAGATTTTTATGCTGTGTCAACCTGAACGGACAGGTTCAATTCACTGGGTTATTTAATCGGATTGTAAAGGAGTGCAAATTCTCTTGTCCCATATTCGGTTCATGCCTGATTATCTGGTCATTCCTGCTGTACTCGATCACCCGCACAATCAGATCGACTTATCAGCCCTTGCTGAATTATCTGAGGTATTCCATGGAAAAACGCAGACCTGGCCGTCCGGTCGGACGTTCCGACATTCGTGACAAGCTGCTTGCCGCCGCACGCGAACGTTTTCTCAACACCCCCTACAGCAAGGTGACGACCCGCGAGATTGCCGAGTTGGCCGGTTCCAATCTGGCTATGATCCACTACTACTTCGGCAGCAAGGAAGGCCTCTACAAGGCGGTGCTGGGGGATGTGGCCGAGCCGCTGGAGCAGGCCTGGCACGACGAGAGCAGCAATCGCAGCCTGACCGATCTGCTCAACACCTACTACCAGGTGATGGCGCCGAACAGCGAGCTGACCTCCGCCATCTCCAGCGCATTGTCGACCGAGAAGAGCCCGGGGCGGGATTTTGTGCTGAACCGTCTACTGGAACGCCAGCTTCCCCAGTTCGATGCCCTGCTCGATACCATGCGTTCCAACGGCCAGCTGGCGGACAACCTGGATCCCGAGATGCTGAAAATCTCCTTCCTCAGCATGATGTGGCAGCCGTTCGTGATGAAGGATCTCTACGAGCAGGTGTTCGGTCTGACCGTGGACGAGAGCTTCATGAGCCGCTTGGCGGCCCACAACTGCCAGTTGATGGAGAACGGTCTGCGCGGTTCCCTGAACTGAGGTGTGCCGGAAATCGATGAAAACAGGGCCGCAGGGCCCTTTTTTCATCGATCTGTTATTTGAACGTCAACGAAGTGTCACGCCGCTCCCCTAGTCTGCATCCAAGACTCAAGGGAAGGGGGCGTGATGAACAAGATCCAGCAATGGGACCTGCGGGTGTGCCGTGTCTGCCTGCTCCATCCCTACAACCGGCCGCAGGCCAGTATCAGCCGGTTCGTCTCCCGTACCGGCGACGGTCCCCTCTATGGGGTACTGGCGGCCCTGCTCTGGTGGCAGGGAGAGAGCGGGCGAGCCGTGGTGCAGACGGCGCTGTGGGCCTTTGCCCTCGAGCTGCCGCTCTACCTGCTGCTCAAGAATGCCCTGAGGCGCCAGCGCCCGGCGGGCCTGCCTGTCTTCATCACTCCCTCCGATCGCTACAGCCTGCCATCCGGTCACACGGCGGCGGCCTTCCTGATGGCGACCGTGCTGGCCGCGGGTTTCCCAGGCTGGGCTCCATGGCTGTTCGTCTGGGCGACGCTGGTGGGCGCCTCCCGCCTGCTGCTCGGGGTGCATTATCTCAGCGATCTGGTGGCCGGCGCCCTGCTCGGCGGCGGTTGCGCCCTCTGGGCACTCGGCTGGAGCCAGGGATGAGGATACTGTTCGGGGTGCAGGGGACCGGCAACGGCCACATCAGTCGCAGCCGTACGCTGGCCAGGGCGCTGAAAGCCAGGGGGATCGAGGTCGACTACCTGTTCAGCGGCCGTGCCGCCGACGGCTACTTCGAGATGGGGGAATTCGGGGACTATCGCACCTTTCCCGGTATCACCTTCACCAGCCATCAGGGGAAAATCTCGGGCTGGCGCACCCTCAAGGGTCTCTCGCCCCTGCGTTTCTGGCAGGATCTGCGCGCCCTCGACTGCCGCGACTACGATCTCGTCATCAGCGACTTCGAGCCGATCACGGCCCATGCCGCCCGGCGTTGGGGCAAGCCCAGCCTCACCATCAGCCATCAGGCCAGTTTCGACTGGCCCATTCCGCGTTGGGGAGAGAGCCGCTTCAATCACCAGCTGATGCGTCATTTCGCGCCGGTGAGCCGGTCACTTGGCCTGCACTGGTTTCACTTCGGCCAGCCCCTGCTGCCGCCCATCATAGATCCTCTGGCGCCGACCCCAGACAACCAGCAGATCCTGGTCTATCTGCCGTTCGAGCAGACCGAGGCCATCGCGGCCCTGCTGTCGCGTTTCAGCCAGCAGCGCTTCATCTGCTTTCATCCGGCCATTCGCAGTGCCAGCCAGTGGCGCAACATCTACTTCGAACCCCAGGCGAGGGAGGGGTTCAAGCAGGCGCTGGCGGGTTGCCGCGGCGTCATCAGCAATGCGGGGTTCGAGCTGGCGTCCGAAGCCTTGTCGCTGGGCAAGAAACTGCTGGTCAAACCCCTGGTCGGCCAGTTCGAGCAGTTGACCAACGGCAGGACCCTGGAACTGATGGGGCTGGCCCAGCTGATGGAGGCGCTGGATGCCAATGGGGTGAGAGCCTGGCTGGATGCGCCAGCCCCCGGCAGGGTGTGCTACCCCGATGTGGCGGGTGAGCTGGCGGACTGGCTGGCCGCAGGGGCGATGGAAGAAACCGAGTCACTCTCCCGCCGGTTGTGGGCTCGCACCCTCTTCCCGGAGGAGGTGTGCGATCGGCTCAGCGAATTGGCGGGCAACCCCCTGGCGCGACCCTGGTTATCCCAACTCAGCGCCTTTGACTAAACTGAGTTGATCCCATCACGGAGAGGACGGACAACATGCGCTTTACCAATGAAAACGGCGACACCATGACCCTGGCGGACAATCTGACGCTGCACGAGCTGATCGACATGGGGGTCAGCATCTCGGTCTGCGAAGAGACGGACCCGGATCAGCAGATCTGGCTGGCGGAGCCCGAAGACGAGCAGTGAAACTGACCTGTCTTTGACGGCCCACCCCCCAGGGGGTGGGCCGTTTCTTTTGGTCTCTTCGCAGATTGGCAGCATGATCCTCTGGTTTGTTCCCCATACACCCCTCTTTGTTGCAGGTCGTCTGACCAAGTCACTGAATGTTAATGGCTGTTTGAAATTTCTGACTGTTCTCGCCAGACAAAGCCGTGGACAAGCGTTCACGGGCGGGTTAAGTTGGTTTTTCACCCGCTTTTCGGGTGAATGATGGAAAACCCCTACTTTTCTACTATCGACGGCTCCGAACTCGCCAGATCTGCCTGTAGACAACAACAAGACTCGGATCGGCGCTGCCGGGAAGCAGCGGACTGTCGATAGCTTTCGCTTAACGGAGCAAAGCCTGGAGGGCTTTATCATGGAGATGTTATCAGGCGCCCAGATGGTGGTTAGAGCGCTGGAAGATCAGGGAGTTGAGCACGTCTTCGGCTACCCTGGTGGCTCAGTGCTCGACATCTATGACGCTCTCTTCGAAAACGGCAAGATGGAACACGTCCTGGTGCGGCACGAGCAGGCCGCGGTACACATGGCGGACGGTTACGCCCGCTCCACCGGCAAGGTGGGCACTGTGCTGGTGACCTCGGGTCCCGGCGCCACCAACTGCATCACAGGCATCGCGACCGCCTACATGGACTCCATTCCTCTGGTGATCCTGTCCGGCCAGGTGCCGACCAGCATGATCGGGGAGGATGCGTTCCAGGAGACCGACATGATCGGGATCTCCCGCCCGGTGGTGAAGCACAGCTTCCTGTGCAAGAAAGCCAGCGACATTCCCGAGGCCATCAAGAAGGCCTACTATATCGCCGCCAGTGGCCGCCCGGGGCCCGTGGTGGTGGATCTGCCCAAAGACGTGCAGAATCCGAAAGAGAAGTTCCCCTATCAGTATCCCGAGTCCGTTTCCCTGCGCTCCTACAACCCGACCAAGGCCGGACACAAGGGCCAGATCAAGCGTGCCGCCAAGCTGCTGACCGAGGCGAGCCGTCCGGTGATGTACGTGGGCGGCGGCGCCATCAACGCCAATGCGGATCACCTGGTGACCAAGCTGGCGGAGCAGCTGAACCTGCCGGTGACCACCACCCTGATGGGGCTTGGCGCCTTCCCCGGCACCCACCCGCAGTTCATCGGCATGCTCGGCATGCACGGCACCTTCGAAGCGAACAAGAGCATGCACAACGCAGACCTCATCTTCGCCGTGGGAGCCCGCTTCGACGACCGCGTTACCAACAACGTGGCCAAGTTCTGCCCCAATGCCACCGTGGTGCACATCGACATCGATCCCACCTCCATCTCCAAGACGGTGCAGGCCCACGTGCCCATCGTCGGCTCGGTGGATACCGTGCTGGAGCAGATGCTGGAAGTGATCCGCGAGTGCGGCTTCGACAACGACAAGCAGGTGCTGGCGGACTGGTGGAGCCAGATCGAACAGTGGCGTTCCCGCCACTGCCTGGCCTACGAGACCCATCCCACCCTGATCAAGCCGCAGCAGGTCATCGAGGCGCTCTACAAGGTGACCAAGGGGGAGGCCTTCGTCGCCTCCGACGTGGGCCAGCACCAGATGTTCGCCGCCCTCTACTACCCGTTTGCCAAGCCGCGCCAGTGGATCAACTCCGGCGGTCTCGGCACCATGGGCTTCGGCATCCCGGCCGCCATGGGCGCCCAGTTTGCCAATCCGGATGCGGTGGTCTGCTGCGTCACCGGCGACGGCTCGGTGCAGATGAACATCCAGGAGCTCTCCACCTGCATGCAGTACGGGGTGCCCATCAAGATCATCTCCATCAACAACCGTGCGCTGGGCATGGTCAAGCAGTGGCAGAAGATGTTCTACGGCGGCCGTCACAGCCACTCCTACATGGAATCCCTGCCGGACTTCGTCAAGCTGGCGGAAGCCTATGGTCACGTCGGCATGGCGGTGAGCGATCCCGCCGAGCTGGAGAGCGCCATGGAGAAGGCCTTCGCCATGAAGGACAGGCTGGTGTTCATGGACATCTCGGTTGACCCGGACGAGCACGTCTATCCGATGCAAATCAAGTTTGGTGCCATGGACGAGATGTGGCTGAGCAAGACGGAGAGAACCTGATGAGACACATCATTTCAGTACTGCTGGAGAACGAATCCGGCGCCCTGAGCCGCGTGGTGGGCCTCTTCTCCCAGCGCGGCTACAACATCGAGACCCTGACGGTGGCCCCCACCGAGGATCCCACCCTGTCTCGCATGACCATCGTCACCATGGGGGACGAGCGGGTGCTGGAGCAGATCCAGAAGCAGTTGCACAAGCTGGTGGACGTGCTCAAGGTGTGCGACTTGAGCGAAGGGGAGCACATCGAGCGGGAGATCGCCCTGGTGAAAGCCCGCGCCGCCGGCGGGGCCCGTGACGAGCTGAAACGGCTGGCGGACATCTTCCGCGGCCAGATCGTGGACGTTACCCCCGAGCTCTACACGGTGCAGCTCGTCGGAACCAGCGAGAAGCTGGACGCCTTCATCAAGACCGCCGCCCAGACCAACGAGATCATCGAAGTGGTGCGCTCCGGCGTCTGCGGCATCTCCCGGGCGGACAAGTCACTGCGCCCCTGATCGGGAATCCGGTCCGATAGTATTCCAAAGGGCTCCTCGGAGCCCTTTGTCATGTCTGCCCCGGGCGTATCCTTCGGCCTGGCGAGTCCTCCCTGTTGCCCGAGAGGGGCATGCCTCGGCGTCATGCCCAAGAGGGGGCTGAGCGAATCTGTCATTTTCTTTCAAATGATCGGTAAACTATCCACAAAAGCTGTGGAAAACTCTGTAGATTAGCGGTGTTTCTGGCGTTAGTAGCTTGATCTTAAAGAGGTATTTCAAGTTGATCCCGGCTGGATCGCATTTGCGCAATCCTCTGGCGAGGGTGTGAGTGTTTGCTTATCGTCCGCGCCTTGCGGCAGGGGCTATGGGGATCCGCCCCTGGATCCCGGCGGGATCCTGTCCTGATCTTGCCGATCAACAGATCTTCCACCAGACATAAAAAAACCCGCCTCTCGGCGGGTTTTTCACGGGACAGGCAGAAAAGGCGATTACTCGGCCTGGGCTGCCTGGATACCGGTCAGGGCGATGGTGTAGACGATGTCGTCCACCAGGGCACCGCGGGAGAGGTCGTTGACCGGCTTGCGCATGCCTTGCAGCATGGGGCCGATGGAGACCAGCTCGGCGGAGCGCTGTACCGCCTTGTAGGTGGTGTTGCCGGTGTTCAGGTCCGGGAACACGAACACGGTGGCCTTGCCGGCAACCGGGGAGTTCGGGGCCTTGGACTTGGCCACGTTCTCCATGATGGCCGCATCGTACTGCAGCGGACCGTCGATGATGAGGTCGGGACGCTTGGCCTTGGCCAGCTCGGTCGCTTCACGCACCTTCTCCACGTCCGCGCCGGCGCCGGAGGTGCCGGTGGAGTAGGAGATCATGGCCACGCGCGGCTCGATGCCGAAGGCGGCGGCGGAGTCGGCGGACTGGATGGCGATCTCGGCCAGCTGCTCGGCAGTGGGATCCGGGTTGATGGCGCAGTCACCGTAGACCAGCACCTGGTCCGGCAGCAGCATGAAGAAGATGGAGGAGATCAGGGACGAGCCCGGTGCTGTCTTGATGATCTGCATCGGCGGACGGATGGTGTTGGCGGTGGTGTGAACCGCGCCGGAGACCAGACCGTCGACTTCGTTGCGCTCCAGCATCATGGTGCCCAGCACCACGTTGTCTTCCAGCTGCTCGCGGGCCACCACTTCGGTCATGCCCTTGTTCTTGCGCAGCTCGACCAGGCGGGCCACATAGCGCTCGCGCACGGCCACCGGATCGATGATCTCGACACGATCGGTCAGCACCACGCCCTGCTGTTCGGCGACGCGGCGGATCTCGTCCGGATTGCCCAGCAGCACCGGACGGGCGATGCCGCGCTCGGCACAGATGGCGGCGGCCTTGATGGTGCGCGGCTCTTCCCCTTCCGGCAGCACGACGCGCTTGTTGGCCTGGCGGGCCAGTTCGGTCAGCTGGTAACGGAAGGCCGGCGGGCTCAGGCGACGGGAGCGGGTGGACTTGGCAGTCAGGGACTCGATCCAGTGCTTGTCGATGTGGCCAGCCACGTAGTCCTGCACCAGCTCGATACGCTCGCGGTCATCTTCCGGGATATCGACGTTGAAGTTCTGCAGGCTGACGGCGGTCTGCCAGGTGTTGGTGCCGGTGATCATGATCGGCAGGCCGGTGGCCATGGCCTGCTGGCACAGGGCCATCACCTGGGGTTCCGGATGATAGTTGCCGGTCAGCAGCAGGGCTCCCAGCTTGACGCCGTTCATGGCGGACAGGCAGGCGGAGACGATGACGTCGGAACGGTCGCCGGAGGTGACCAGCAGGCTGCCCGGACGGAAGTGCTCGATCATGTTGTGGATGGAGCGGGCGCAGAAGGTCACGGTCTGCAGGCGGCGGCTCTCCAGCTCGCCCTTGTTGATGATCTTGGCGGCCAGGTGCTTGGCGAGATCCTTGGCGCGCGGGGCGATCAGCTGGGTGTTCCAGGGGATGCAGCCCAGGATGCGCAGCGGGCTCTTGCCGAACACCTGCAGCACTTCCAGGTTGTGGCCGGTGTCGGCGCCGTGGTGGTGCGCTTCGAACATCTCGGTCAGGTCGGGACGGGTCACGCCGTGCTCGTCAACCGGGGCGCCCACCTTGTTGATGACGCAGCCCACGATGCGCGGGTTGCTGACGCCACCGAAGTTGGAGCAGGCCAGCTCGATGCGCTCTTTGAGCTTCTGGCTGGAGTCGTTGCCCGGATGAGTCACGAACACCATGTCGGCGTCCAGCGCCTTGGCGACGTCGTAGTTCAGCTTGTTGGCAAAGGGTTGCTTGTCGGTCGGCACCAGGCCCTCGATCACCACCACTTCGGCACCGCTGCTCTTCACGTGCTCTTCGAAGCGGGCCACGATCTCTTCCAGCAGGATGTCGGTGTTGCTGGAGGTGATCATGTTCTCGGCGTAGGAGAGGGCGAACGGCTCGGGCGGGTTGATGTTGGCGGCGGCGCGGATCACGGCGGTGGAGCGCTCGGTACCGGTTTCACCCGGACGCGGCTGAGCGACCGGTTTGAAGAAGCTGACATTGACACCGTGACGTTCCATGGCGCGAACGACGCCAAGACTCACGGAAGTTACGCCGACACCAGTGCCGACCGGGATGAGCATAATAGTGCGTGCCACTTATTACCCCTTGTTCATTTTTTGGGATCAGGAAAAGGCCGCCCTGGGGCGGCCTTGCTCTACAGCTAATTTATGCGCCGACCAGTTCCAGCGCGTCGTGGGCGATGACCCACTCTTCGTTGGTCGGGATAACCAGGGCCTTGGTGGAACCAGCCTTGGTGATCTCGCCGCCCTTGCCGAAGCGAGCCTTCAGGTTGGCGTCGTGGTCGACGTCAAAGCCCAGCAGGCCCAGCTTGCCCAGGGTGATCTCGCGGATCGGGGCGGAGTTCTCGCCGATGCCGCCGGTGAAGACCACGGCATCCAGACGACCGTCCATGGCGGCGGCGTAGGCGCCGATGTACTTGGCCAGACGGTAGCAGTATACGTCCATGGCGCGCTTGGCTTCTTCCTTGCTGTCGTAGTTGTCTTCAACGAAACGGCAGTCAGAGGTGACTTCGGTCAGACCCTGCAGGCCGGATTCCTTGGTCAGCATGGTGTTGATCTCGGCGACGCTCATGCCCAGCTTGTCGTGCAGGAAGAAGATGATGGCCGGATCGATGTCACCGGAACGGGTCCCCATCACCAGGCCTTCCAGCGGGGTCAGGCCCATGGAGGTGTCGACGGACTGGCCGTTCTTGATGGCGCAAACGGAGCCGCCGTTGCCCAGGTGGCAGTTGATGATGTTCAGCTCGGAAACCGGCTTGTTCAGCTGCTTGGCGGCCTCCAGGCTGATGTAGTAGTGGCTGGTGCCGTGGGCGCCGTAGCGACGGATGCCGTTCTCCTTGTAGAGCTTGTACGGCAGGGCGTACAGGAAGGCTTCTTCCGGCATGGTCTGGTGGAAGGCGGTGTCGAACACGGCCACGTTCTTCTCGGCCAGCTCCGGGAAGACCTTCAGGGCGGCACGGATGCCGATCAGGTGAGCCGGGTTGTGCAGCGGTGCGTAAGGAATGGCGGCTTCGATGCCGGCGATCACGTCGTCGCAGATCCGCACGGAAGAGGTGAAGCGCTCGCCGCCGTGTACCACGCGGTGACCGATGGCGATCAGGTTCTTGGACAATTCAGGGTTGAGCGGCAGGATCTTGTGGACGATGAAGTCCAGCGCTTCCTGGTGAGCGGCACCGGCACCCAGATCGGCGTTGCCTTTCTCACCGTTCAGCTTCCACTTGATGCGGGCATCGTCGAGGTTGAAGCATTCGGCCAGGCCAGACAGCAGATCATCACCGGTGGTTGCGTCAATGACAGCAAACTTCAGGGACGAGCTGCCACAGTTAAGAACAAGAACCAGCTTACTCATGAATAAATCCTATCGCAGATTGGGTTGGGTTGGAGGATGCGCCGGACGCGGTGCGTCCAAAAACAATCAACTTATCCTTATGAGGGTTGGCAATCTGTTGCTTGCCCCTTGTATAGTGATACAAGACCCGAAACTCAGACGTCCCTGACTGGCCGGCGGCGATGCGCCAGCGTAAAAATGGGCGTACAAAGGATAACCTGATTGTTGAAAAATAACAAAGTCATCCTCAACCTTTGTTATTGCCTCTCAAATATTGTCGAGGTTTTGCCGTTAATGCGTTCGAAAAGAGCTCGGAGGTAGCATGAGCATGAACATTTTTGGAACTAAATTACAGCAAGGCCGTCATTATATGACTCTTTGGCCGCGCCGTCCCGAGCTTAATTCCATGTTCCCGGAAAACCGGGTGATCAGGGCGACCGAGTTCGCCCTCAAGGTGATCCCGGCCCTGGCCGTGCTCAGCGTCATGGTGCAGTTCCAGTTCGGCGAACTGCATTACTGGCCCTCCGTCATGGCGTCCGTCCTCTTCCTGCTCAGCCTGCCGCTGCAGGGCTATTACTGGCTCGGCCAGCGCGCCGACACCCGGTTGCCCCCTTCCCTCGCAAACTGGTACCGGGAGATCAACGGCAAGATGAACGAGCAGGGTGGCCAGCGTCAGCTGGTGGCTCGTCCCCGTTACGAGGAGCTGGCCGATACCCTCAACGCCGCCTTCAAGCAGCTGGACAAATCCTTCCTCTACGAGTGACCCTGGTTGCTCATTCGACAAAGGCGCCCCGGGGCGCCTTTTTCATGGTCAGGCCGCCAGCACCTTGCTGATCTCCTGGATGGAGAGCTTGTACTGACGGGGGCACTGGCGCCAGATCGCCAGCATGCGCTGGTACTTGTCGCGCATGGCGATGTCGCTGGAGAGCTCGTCGCAAGGGCAGGGCAGTTCGGGGAAACGCTTGTCCACCTCCAGCAGGAAGCAGACATAGTCCGCCAGCTCCCGCTCCTGACTGCGGCTGTAGCCGTTGAAGGCCAGACGGCTTTCATTCACCTCGGCCCGGGCGCCGGCATCCAGATTGCCCCAGGAGATGGCCAGCGCGTGGTGCATCTCCAGGGTGTCTATCACCTCCTGGCAGGTGGCGAGATCCAGGTGGCCGAAGCTCTTCTCCAGCTCGAGGATCTGCAGGCAGTAGCCGCGCTCGACTATGGTGCTGGCCCGCTGGTAAAACGCCGCCTTCTCCGGATTGAGTTTGGCCAGGATCTCGTACTGGTTGCTCAGGATCAGGCGTTCGGTGTGGCTCATGTTCATGGGCTTTCTCACTGGAAAATGAAACTGGGGTCACGTTAACCCATATCCAGGATGAATTTTTTGATCTGGCAGGGGAGGTTGGCGAGAAAATGGAGGGGGAGACATGCTGGCAAGCCGTCCTGGATGGCCACCCGATGCCGCGCCGAGACGGGCAGGGCCCGCGATGGCGGGCCCTGCTGCAGCGTCGAGGTGACGGCGTTACCCCTTGACGAGGTCGAGCACCACCTGATGGTGATCGCTGGTCTTGAACTTGTCGAAGCGATGGGCCACCTTGCCCTCCTCGTCGATAAGGAAGCTCAGGCGGTGGATGCCGTCATACTCCTTGCCCATGAACTTCTTCGGGCCCCAGACGCCGAACGCATCGGCCACCGCGTGATCCTCATCGGCCAGCAGGCGGAAGTTGAGGCTGTCGCGCTCCTCGAACTTCTTCAGGCGCTTGGCGCTGTCCGGGCTGATGCCGAGCACCACCACGTTCAGAGCCGCCAGTTCGGCGTTGACATCGCGCAGGCCGCAGGCCTGGGTGGTGCAGCCCGGGGTCATCGCCTTGGGGTAGAAGTAGACGAGCACCTTCTTGCCGCGCAAATCGGCGAGGCGCACCTGGTTGCCATCCTGGTCGGAGAGGGAAAAATCGGGGGCCTGGGTACCAGCTTCTAGTGGTGACATGGGGTCTCCAAACGCCATCAGGCGTACTTGTGATTGACGATGAATTCGAAGGACTCTGCGCCCAGCTCGCGACAGAAGCCGGCGAAGGCGGCCTTGGAGCCACTCTCTTCTCCCTGCTTGGAAAGATTCAACTGGAAGTTTGCCTTGAGCAGGTTGAACGGCTGTTGTTCCAGGGTCATGGTCTGCATGGCCTGGATGTCCCAGCCGTGATCGCTGAAGAACTGGGTACACTGGCTTACGATGCCGGGCTGATCCCGGATCAGCACCTCTGCGCTGGCGCTGATGTCATATTGCAGCGACTGGTGGCGCTCGGTGCGCTTCATCATGGTGATGAGATCCCACTCCTGACTGCGCAGGGGGAGGCTGATTTCAAGCTGCATCAGGCTGTTCCAGTCACCGGACAGCAGCATGATGAAGGTGAATTCGTTGCCGAAAATGCCAAGACGGCTGTCGACAATGTTGCAACCGCAGCCACTGACGTGACGGGTCACCTCATTGACGATGCCAGGCCTGTCCGTGCCGATGGCCGTTACGACCAGGTAGTGAGTCATAAATCGTCTCTCGTCCATTATTGCGAATGCGGTGACAGCGGGCGCCGCTGACGGGCATGGCGCCCTGCTTCGGGCCCTGTCCTACCCTGGTGCATCCATACGTTTTGTGGCGGATGGTAACACGGCTTGTCCCTTGCCTCCCTTGTTTTTCAAAAGGGGCAGCTTTACCATTACGCCCCTGAAAATCGGGAGAATTATCCATGTTACGCGGTAGTATTGTTGCGCTCGTTACCCCCATGCTGGCCTCGGGTGACATCGATTGGAGCAGTCTGGCTGAGCTGGTCGAGTATCATGTGGATGCCGGCACCAGCGCCATCGTCGCGGTGGGCACCACGGGGGAGTCGGTCACCCTGAGCGAGCAGGAACATATCGCCGTCGTCGAAAAAACGGTGGAATATGCCGCAGGGCGCATCCCGGTCATCGCGGGGTGCGGCTCCAACAACACGGCGCACGCCATCGCCCTCTCCCGGCGTCTCGCCAGCACCGGCGTGGTGGCGGGTCTCTCGGTCACCCCCTATTACAACAAACCCACCCAGGAAGGCCTCTATCGTCACTATTGTGCGATCGCCGAGGCTAGTGGTCTGCCTCAAATTCTCTATAATGTGCCCGGTCGCACCTGCTGTGACCTCAAACCGGAGACGGTGGCCCGTCTGGCCAAGGTGCCCGGCATTATCGGTTTGAAAGAGGCAACCGGCGATCTCGGCCGCACCCCGCTGCTGCGCGAGCTGTGCGGGCCGGATTTTGCGCTTTATAGTGGCGATGACGCCAGCGGATGTGATTTCATGCTGCAAGGGGGTGATGGTGTCATTTCGGTCACCACCAATATTGCGGCGCCCCAGATGGCCGACATGTGTCGTGCTGCGCTGGCCGGAGATGCCGGACGGGCGCATGACATCAACAATCGATTGATGCCGTTGCATCAGACTCTGTTCTGTGAACCGAGTCCCATCCCGGTGAAGTGGGCCTGTGCCCGGCTGGGACTGATGGCGACGGCGACCTTGCGCCTGCCCCTGACCGACCTCACCCCAGAGGGAGAGCAGGCGATGGCGCGAGCACTGACGACTGCGGAGTTGATGGCGAGTGTTTAAAGCAAATGGAAAGGGAAATGCAGGGCGCCTGGTGCTGAGTGTCGCGACGGTTGCCGTGCTGGCAGCCTGCAGCTCACCCCAGGATCGCAAGATGGCCAACCGTGGCTTCGAGTATGAAGAGAGCCGCCTCGAAGGCCGTGCCTTCCTTGTGCCCGCCGGGTTGAGTACCCCCGCCTTTAACAACGGTTTCGACATTCCGGCCCTGCCAGAGAGCAGCCGCGAGGGCGCCATCGGCGCCAAGGTGGATGTGCGTCCGCCCGCCCAGCTGCTGACCGTGGTCCCGGGCAGCCAGGTGGTGGCCAACGCCGAGGAGCCGACCATCGCCTTCTATGCCCTGAGCACCAGCCAGAGCGTGGAGCGCGACACCTGGGCCTTCCTGATGAACTTCCTGGCCGAGCACAAGGTGACCACCGAGAAGCTGGATCAGCAGGCCGGGGTATTGCAGACCGGCTGGTTTGACAACACCGCAGTGCTCGATGGCTGGGCGGAAGAAGACGATGACTTCAAGATCCGTCAGCGTTACCAGTTCGTCTTGAAGAATGATGTGCAGCGCCACGCCACCATGATGTCGGTCCGGGTGCTGGAGCACGAAGAGACCATCGACGGCGAGACCAGCACGGCGCTGACGCCGGCCGATGCCCAGCGCTACGCGACCCGTGCCCTGAACCAGTTCTCCCTCTATTACGACAAGCAGCTCAAGGCCCGCGAGCAGCACAAGTCCAGCGATGGCATGGGGCTGGAACTGGGGCTGGACAACAACGAGCTGAGCGCCTGGATTGCCGAGGGGTCGTTTGACCAAGTCTGGCGCCGCCTCAACCAGGTGCTGCCGGCCTACGGCTTCACCATCAAGGACACCCAGCAGTCCCTGGGCTGGATCGACGTGGAGTACGACGAGCCGGATGCCGAATTCTGGAAGGCCAAGGGGGCCGAGCCGTTCAAGCTGGAGGAAGAGCAGTACCGCTTCCAGCTCGGCGAGATGGCGGGAGGCAAGACCTCCATCACCCTGTTTGACAAGGACAAAAAGCCTGTCTCATCCGGCGTCATTTCCCAGATGTACATCAGCCTGTCCGAGGCATTCGCCAAGGGTCTGGCTGACCAAGCTGCAAAAACAGAATAGAAACAGGGGCCTCGTGCCCCTGTTTTGTTATGCCCGACCCGCCGCTGCCCCTGTCGGCCCGGCAGCACGGGTGTCTGGCGAGCTGAATCCCCACAGACAGGGGCCTGTGCGCCTGTCCAACTAGTCCCACAACAGGAAGTGTTATTAGCCATGAGTCTTGCAGATCAAGTATTGGCGGTGAACGACGATTTGCCGATCCGTACCGATAAACCTGTCCATTCCGGCAAAGTGCGCAGCGTCTACTGGTTGACCCCGGCAGACAGTGCCCGGCTCATCAGAGAGAAAGGCTATGATGTGCCGGCCGACACGCCGCTCGCCCTCATGGTGATCAGTGATCGCATCTCGGCCTTCGACTGCATCTGGCAAGGGGTGGACGGCCTGAACGGCGTCCCCGGCAAGGGGGCGGCGCTCAACGCCATCTCCAGCCACTGGTTCAAGTTGTTCAAGGAGAAGGGGCTGGCGGACAGCCACATCCTGGACATCCCGCACCCCTTCGTCTGGATAGTGCAAAAAGCCCGTCCCGTGATGATCGAGGCCATCGCCCGTCAATACATCACTGGCTCCATGTGGCGTGCCTACAAGGACGGCGAGCGCGAGTTCTGCGGCATCACCTTGCCGGAAGGGCTGAAGAAGGATCAGAAGCTGCCTGAGATCCTCATCACCCCGTCCACCAAGGGGATCCTCAAGGGGCTGGACGGCGTGCCGGAGGCGGATGACGTCAATGTCTCCCGCGACGACATCGCGCGCCACCATCAGGCCTTCGGCTTCCGCTCCGCGGCGGACATCGACCGCTACGAGACGCTGCTCAAGGAAGGCTTCAACGTCATCAGCGAGGCGCTGGCCGCGCTGGATCAGGTCTTCGTCGACACCAAGTTCGAGTTCGGTTACGTGACCGACGCCGCCGGCCGCGAGAAGCTCATCTACATGGATGAGGTCGGCACCCCCGACAGCTCCCGCATCTGGGACGGTGCCGCCCTGCGCCGTGGCGAGATCGTCGAGAAGTCCAAAGAGGGCTTCCGCCAGTGGCTGCTGAACCACTTCCCGGATCCGGACATCCTGCTCAACAAGAACCGCATGCCTGAGCGTTTCGCCCTGGCCCGGGACAACAAGCTGCCCACCGAGGTGATGATGGACATCTCCCACACCTATGTGGGGATCGCCGAGAAGATCATCGGCCAACCGTTGGTACGCAGCGCCAACCCGAAGCAGGAGATCATCGAGGTGCTGCGCGAGCAGTACGGTCTGATCGACTGAGGCTGACCGCCTTTTTTTGCCGCCCAGGAACAAACGTTTGCCGGCGGTGAAAACCGCAGACCGACAAAGACGCGGGCCCCATGACGGGGCCCGCTTTTTATTGCTCTGTCTGCCGGGATCAGCCGTTGACCCTGAATACCTGGCCGGTCTGCACCCCCAGCACCGACTTCCTGTAGGCCTGCGCCACCCGGGCGGCGGGTACCGGCACGAAGCCCGGGAAGAAGTCGGCGTACTTGTCCATGGACTCAGCCAGCACGGTGGGGCTCACCACGTTGATGCGAAGTCCTCTGGGCAGCTCGCAGGCGGCCGCCTTCACGAAGTGCTCGATGGCGCCGTTGATGGTGCTGGCGCTCACCCCCCAGTTGATGGGCTCCTCGCTCAGGATGCCGCTGATGAGGGTGATGGAGCCCCGATCGCTCAGGTGGGGGATGGCGGCCCGGGTCAGGTTGATCTGGCCCATCAGCTTGCTCTGGAGCCCCAGCTGCCACTGCTCGTCGCTCATCTCGGTCAGGGCGTTGAAGGCGACGCTGCCGCTGGCGACCACCAGGGCGTCGAAGGGCCCGATCTGGGCGAACAGCGCCTCGATGGAGGCCTTGTGCCGCATGTCGACCCTGGCGTCCCCCCGGCTATGGCCGACCCGGATCACCTGGTGGTCCTGGGCGAGCAGGTCGCTGACGGCGGAACCTATGGTGCCGGAGGCACCCACGATCACGATTTTCATCTTGGTCACTCCTGTTTGGGATATTGATGATTCTAGTCGTCTCCGACAGGAGAAAAAGCGCTTATGATGAACCCATTGTTTCCGTTTTGGAGCTAATGAATGAACATCGCCCATCTGGCCAGTTTCTACGAGGTGGTGCTGCGGGGCAGTTTCTCCGCCGCCGCCGATGCCCTGGGGGTGAGCAAGGGGATGCTGAGCCGCCACGTCGGCGCCCTGGAATCGTCCCTCAACGCCCAGCTGCTGCAGCGCACGACCCGCCGCCTCAGTCTGACCGAGGCGGGCAAGACCCTCTATCAGCAGGCGGGGGAGATCTTCGCCCTGGCCCTCCAGGCGGAGCAGGACATCCAGGCCCTGACCGAGGAGGACAGCGGCCGGCTGAGGTTCACCTGCCCGGTCAGCACGGGAGACCGCATGGTGAGCGAGCTGCTCGCCCACTTTGCCGAGCTCTGTCCCGGTGTCCAGGTGGAGCTCAACTTCACCAACGCCACGATCGACATGAGCCAGGGGGAGCATGACATCGCCCTGCGGGCCATGAGCCAGATCCCCGACAACCTGGTGGCGCTGCCCCTCGGGCGATTGAAGGACGTGGTGGTGGCCAGCCCAACCCTGCTGGCCCGGGAGGGGAGCCCCGCCACCCCCTATGAGCTGGGGGGGCGCCCCTGCCTGCTGCAGGGCCACAACCCGGCCTGGGAGCAGTGGCATTTTCGCAGGGGAGAGGAGGAGGCGCACATCCTGGTGCAGGGCAGGGTGCGGGCCAATCACTACAGCACAGTGCTGCAGCTGGCCAGAGCTGGCATGGGCTTTGCCAAGTGCCCGCTGATGCTGGTGGAGGCCAGCCTGGCCAGGGGAGAGCTGGTGGCCGTGCTGGACGAGTGGCAAACGGGGCTGCATCCGCTGCACGTGCTGCACGCCCAGCAGCGGCGGGTGCCGCGCAAGATCCGGCTGTTCAAGCAGGTGCTGGCCCAGTGGTTCGCCGAGCGGCCCCATTATCTGCTGCGGTGAGCCAGAGTCCCGTTATTTTTCTGTCATCTGGGGCTGCTACCCTGCCCCATCATCGCGAACGCAAGAGAGGCAGGGAATGAAGGGTCATCAGGGTTGGGTCGGAGTCATGTCGTTGTGTGCCGGCTTGTTGTGTGCCGGCTCGGTGCAGGCCGAGGTCAGGGTCGAGGTGCCCCGGGATTTCCAGATCTTGGCGGTGAGCGCCGGCAAGGTGCAGGACGAGCAGCACGCCCTGCTGGCGGACGGGGAGCAGCAACTGCTGGTGCGTTATGAGGGGGTGATCCCGAGCCGCAGCAGCAGCGACAACGATCGCCTGGTTCGCTCCGAGCCCCAGGTGATCCGCTATGAGGCCCGCGGGCAGTCGGTCCGCCTGCAGGCCGCCGTACCCACCGATGAGGCAGGCATGGAGCGTTATGCCAAGGCGCCCACCCTGAGCCTGCTGGCGGGAGGGCAGCCCCTCGAGGTGCGGCAGGAGCCGCTGGTGGTGCAGGGGATGCAGATCGGCATGGACTGGCATGCCAGGCTGGCGGAATACAACCGCGGCGCCGGACAGGCGGTGCTGGCGGCCGGTGCGGTGGCGGCCACGGCTGCGGCGACGCCGGCTCAGGCCCTTCCCGCCAGCGAGCTGGAGGGGCAGTTGCAGCAACTCTTCCTGAAGGCGGACCCCGAACTTCGCAAGCGCTTCATCGGCTGGGCCGTGCCCCGTCTTTAAGTTTGTCCCTGGTTGCAGTAACGTGGGCACTCTCATCTCCCGAGTGCCCAAGTTGACCAGCGAGGCCCCCATGTTCGAATTGCATCCCCGCCTGCAGGCGGATACCCGAATTCTCGGGGATCTGCCCCTGTGCCGCGTCCTGCTTGCCAAAGACAGCCAGTATCCCTGGCTGATCCTGGTGCCCAGGGTCGCCAACCTGCGGGAGATCCACCACCTGCTCCCCGAACAGCAGCAACAGCTGATGCAGGAGTCCTGCGCCGTCGCCACCCTGATGGAGCAGGTGCTGCGCCCGGACAAGATCAACGTGGCGGCGCTCGGCAACTTGGTGCCCCAGCTGCATCTGCATCACGTGGCCCGTTTCAGCTCCGATGCCGCCTGGCCCGGCCCCATCTGGGGAGCCTGTCCCGCCATTCCCCATGAGGCGCAAGCATTGCAAGCGGCGGCTGATAACTGGCGTGCCCGCTTGGCCACCCTGGATGGATTCCAGCCCTGGCTGACTGATAATCCAGTCAAGTGAGAGGTGGCTCGCGCTTTGCGCACAGGGATAGCGCAATCTGTTAGCGTCTCGCGCCCGTGCGTGATGACATGGGCGCTGAGACAGACCCGTCTATTTTTTTCGATCAGCAGGAAGGTTCCATGATAGTGACAAGATCCGAGGATGATGCCGTATTGACCACAGAGGATGTGCTGCTGAGCCTGTGCAATTCGGTGACGAGCGTATTGAGTGCGGCGACCCAGACCCAGGTGCGCTTCTCCGGCATGGTGCAACGGATCAGCAAGACCTGCCTCAAGCCGGACATCGGCTGCTTCGTGCTGTTTGACGGCGGCTTCTCCGGGCTGGTGGTGATCAACTTCTCCGCCGCCGCGGCCATGGAGCTCTACGAGCGCTACATGCTGAGCATGGGGCTCTCCAAGGAGGATCTCGCCATCTCCCACACCTCGGACGAGGTGAGCAACGTCATGGGCGAGCTGATGAACCAGATCGTCGGCAGCTTCACCACCAAGGTGGGGCGCGAGTTGCAGACCCACATCACCCAGAACCAGCCCAAGATGCTGGCCCTGAACAAGCAGGTGATGCTGAGCGTCGATACCAACCTGGACAACCCCGAGACCCGCAGGGTCACCTTCTTCACCGCCAGCAACAACATCTTCTATCTGGAGCTGGCCATGGACAAGACGGAGTTCATCCGGATTCATGATGGCGGCGTGCAGGAGGAGGTGGATCCGGACGAGCTGATCGCCCAGGCCAAGCTGGCAGCCAAGCCGGCCCAGGCCATCGCCCCGGCGAGCAACGAGCACGACGATCTGCTGGACTCCCTCGGCATCTGATGGCGACGGGCACCACGAATGAAGAGGCCACCCCCGGGGTGGCCTCCTTGTTTGCGGGGGACCGCGTTAGAAGTTGTAGAGCAGGCCGGTGCTGAAGCGGCTGGCCTGGCTGTCGTAGAAGTCGATGTCGGAGTCGGCGCTGGAATAGGCCAGGGTGAAGGTGGCGGAGAGCGGCTTGACCCCGAACAGGTTGTGCCAGAAGAAGGTGCCGTTGAGGGCGAACTCGCTGGCGTCGGCATGCCGGCCGAACAGGGGGTTCGCCTCGTCATACTTGCGCTTGCCGGCATAGAGGTTGCTCACGATGGACCACTGGGACGCGCGCCTGGCGTAGGTCAGTTGCAGGCCGGTGTTCTTGAAACTCTCGGCGCTGCCATCGAGGTCGGCCTGCCGGTAGAGGAGCGCGGGCTCCAGCAGCTGGTTGTCGGCGAAATGGAACTGGTAGGAGAGCTCCATGGCGTGGACCTTGCCGTTGCGATCCAGCATGGGGGCATACTGGGTGCCGTGGGTCTGGTCGTATTGCTGGCCGCTGCGTTCCTGGTCGAGCTCCACTTCCCGGCTGGTGAGGCTGCCGTAGAAGTTGCTGCCCCAGATCCTGTCCCAGGCGAATCGCACTCCTTTCGACTCGAGATCGGTGGAGCTGCGATCCACCCCGGTGGCGAAGGGATCGCTCCACAGCTCCACCGGCATGACGTTGAACACCAGGGAAGTGGCGACTATGCCCTTGTCGCCCATCTCCTGGCGCAGGCCGAGCTGCTGGGTGAAGTCGAAGCGCACCGCGTCCTGGATCAGGTTGCCGAGGAACACCTGGGTGCGGGTGTCGGCGAAGGTGTAGCGGATGTCGGCGTTGATGAGCGGGCTCAGGCCGCTCTCGCTGTCAGGGGAGCCGAGATCCTGGATGCGGCTGTCGCTGTCATCGCCGGCGTAGAAGTTGGACTTGTGGCTGCCGACATTGACCCCGCCCAGCAGGAAACCGGACCAGCCGGATTGGCGGGGGATCTCCCCCAGATCGGCGTGGGCGACGTTGGCGACCAGCAGGCCAAGACTCAACAGAACATGATTGCGCATCGGGAGTGCTCCTGACATAACGGATGACATGGGTGGCAGCGGGGTCCGGCCTGGTTGGCTGAACCGGAGCTGACTGACTCATGGCAGGCATGCTACCCCAGCCGGAGTGTGACGTTAATCAATAATTTAAGATGCGGCGGGCAAGAGTTCAGGGCGCCGTACTGGTATTCTGTTTGCGCAATCGAGAGGGGAAAGCAACGAGATGAAGCAGATCAAATCCTGGGCGCAATATTACGTCGACCTGATGACCAAGCTGGGACTGGTGCGCTTCAGCATGTTCCTGGCGACCGCCATCATAGTGCTGGCGGTCTCCATCCAGATGGGGGTGACCCTGTTTCTGCGCGGCACGGTGGACGTTGTCGACCTGGTGCGTTCGGTCTTCTTCGGTCTGCTGGTAACCCCCTGGGCCGTCTACTTCCTCTCCATCGTGGTGGATCAGCTGGAGGACTCCCGTCAGCGGCTGACCCGCATGGTGCGCAAGCTGCAGGACATGCGCGAGCGGGACCTCGAGCTCAACAGCCAGCTGCAGGAGAACATCAGCCGCCTCAACGCCCAGATCGCCGAGACCAACCGGGCCGAGACCCTGCGCCAGCAAGCCATAGAGGATCTGGAGAACGAGGTGTTCCAGCGGGAGAAGGCCCAGCTGCACCTGGGGGAGCGCACCGCCCTGCTGCGCTCCTTCATCGACTGCTCGCCGGATCTGGTCTACTACCGCAACGAGGACGAGCAGTTCTCCGGCTGCAACCGGGCCATGGAGGAGCTGACCGGCAAGGTGGAGGCGGAGCTCATCGGGCTGACCCCGTTCGACGTCTACAAGCACGACATCGCCAGCAAGGTGGTGGAGACCGACAAGCAGGTCTTCGCCAGCAACGAGCCGCTCACCTATGAGCAGTGGCTGGAGTACCCGGACGGCCGCAAGGCCTACTTCGAGCTGCGCAAGGTGCCTTTCTTCGATCGCTTCGGCAAGCGCCTCGGCCTGCTCGGCTTTGGCCGCGACATCACAGAGCGCAAGCAGTACCAGGACAAGCTGGAGAAGGCGAGCCGGGACAAGACCACCTTCATCTCCACCATCAGCCACGAGCTGCGCACCCCCCTCAACGGCATAGTGGGATTGAGCCGGATGCTGATGGACACGCCGCTGGATGCGAAACAGCAACAGCAGCTCAAGACCATCCACCTGAGCGCGGTGACGCTCGGCAACATCTTCAACGACATCATCGATCTCGACAAGCTCGACCGGCGCCGGCTGGAAATCGCGCCGGCCCCCCTGGATCTGCCCGCCTTCCTCGATGAGCTGGAGACGCTGTCGCGCATCCAGGCGGAGCAGAAGGGGCTCTATCTGCACTTCGACCGGGATGGCGACATGCCGCAATTCGTGATGGCGGACGGCACCCGGTTGCGCCAGGTGCTGTGGAACCTGGTGGGCAACGCGGTCAAGTTCACCGACGAGGGGGGGGTGACCATACGCTGCCTCGCCCACGCCGCCGAGGTGCCGGGCAAGCTGGCGCTGCACTTCGAGGTGGAGGACACCGGGGTGGGCATCCCGCGCGCCCAGCAGGAGAAGATCTTCGCCATGTACTATCAGGTGCAGGGCAAGAAGCACGCCACCGGCACCGGCATCGGCCTCGCGGTCTCCCGCCAGCTGGTGCAGGCCATGGGGGGGCAGCTCTATGTGGACAGCGATCCGGGCGAAGGCGCCTGCTTCACCGCCGAGCTGGAGGTGGAGTGCGTCGAGCCCCAGGCAGCGGCCGCGGAGCCGGAGATGCCCTCCCTCGACATCCTGCTGGTGGAGGATGTGGAGCTCAACGTGACCGTGGCCTGCGCCCTGCTGAACAAGCTCGGCCATCAGGTCAAGGTGGCGCGGGACGGCGCCCAGGCGCTGGCCATGGCCAATCCCGATGACTTCGACCTCATCCTGCTCGACATCCAGCTGCCGGACATGACCGGATTCGACGTGGCGGAGCAGCTGCTGGCGCGCTACGGCGACAGCCTGCCCCCCATGGTGGCACTCACCGCCAACGCCACCGGGGATCGTCAGTACTACCGGGATCACGGCATGCAGGACGTGATCAACAAGCCGCTCGGCTCCAGGGCGGTGCGGGAGGTGATAGGCCACCTGTTTGCGGATCTCGCCGACGACGAGGCGGACGAGCAGGACGATGCCCACCACCAGGATGCGCTGCTGGACCTGCCCTTCCTCACCGATTACGCCAGCACGGTCGGCAAACCGGTGCTGATCTCCAGCGTGGATCTGTTCGAGAAGATGATGCCGGACTACATGGCGGTGCTCGACTCCAACAT
Organism: Aeromonas sp. FDAARGOS 1409; assembly: GCF_019048705.1. Classification (NCBI taxonomy): domain Bacteria; kingdom Pseudomonadati; phylum Pseudomonadota; class Gammaproteobacteria; order Aeromonadales; family Aeromonadaceae; genus Aeromonas; species Aeromonas sp. FDAARGOS 1409. The sequence goes on along the minus strand of NZ_CP077395.1, from coordinate 519,886 downwards.
GATTGCCCGGGATCAGGCCGGCGTGGTGGAGGAGGCGCACAAGATAAAAGGGGCGGCGGGCTCCATCGGCCTGCGCCGGCTGCAGCAGACGGCCCAGCTGATCCAGAGCCCGGATCACCCGGCCTGGTGGGAGAATGTGGAAGACTGGATTGAGACGCTGCGCCGGGAATACCCGGGCGACATCGCCCGCCTGCGGCGCTGGTTGCTGTCGTGAGGCGGGCAAAAAAACCGGGCAAGGAGCCACAAGATGTATAGCCGTTTGATTACCCCGGAGCGGATCCACCCCTGGGGCGATGACGACCTGCTGGAGGCGACCGAGCAGGATCGCGCCCGCATCGTGCAGGCGGCACCGGTGCGCCGGCTGCAGCAGAAGACCCAGGTCTTCCCCCTCGACGTGAAGGCCTCGGTGCGCAGCCGCCTCACCCACTCCCTGGAGGTGCAGGAGACCGGCCGCCAGATCAGCCGGCGCATCCTGGCGGCCCTGCCCTCGGGGTCGGTTTGCGAGGGGGCCTTCATCAATCTGGTGGAGATGTCCTGCCTGCTGCACGACGTCGGCAACCCGCCGTTTGGCCACTTCGGGGAGCAGGTGATGAGCCAGTGGCTGGCGCAGGAGCTGGACAGTCTCTTTGCCCGAGCCCACGACCAGTTGCCGAGTGCCCAGTGGGCAACGCTTCGCCAGGATCTGCTGGTGTTTGACGGCAACGCCCAGAGCCTGCGGCTGGTGCACAGCCTGCACGAGCTGAACCTCACCCTGGGCCAGCTGGCGGCCCTGTGCAAATACCCGCAGCAACCCCAACCCGGGCTGCACAGCCCCCAGGGCTATGGCCAGCATCACGGCTGGGCCAGCAAACGCGGCATCTTCTTCAGCGAGCAGCCCCTCTACCGGGCCCTGGGCGAGAGTCTGGGGCTGGCGCCGGGATGCCGCCATCCGCTGGTCTACATCATGGAGGCGGCGGACGACATCTCCTACTGCATCGCCGATCTGGAGGATGCGCTGGACAGGCGCATCCTCACCCAGGGCGAGCTGCTGGCGGCGCTGAGGGCAGCGGATGAGAGCGACTACATGACCACCCTGCTCGATGAGGCCCTCGCCTCTGGCCGCGGCTTCTTCCCCCATTTCCGCCATCGGCTGACCCGGGATCTGGTGGCGCTGGCTGCCCACACCTATGTGAGCGAGCACGACGAGATCCTGAGCGGTGCCTACCCCAGGGCGCTGCTGCACGGCCAGGCCCCGGCGGCCAGGGTGCTGGATGTGCTCAAACAAGTCGCGAAGGCGCAGGTGTTTATGCGCCCCGAGGTGGAGGAGCTGGAGCTGGAGGGCTATGCCGCCCTGCGCGGCGTGCTCTCCACCTATGCCTGCCTGCTGGCCCTGCCCGCCAGCCAGTTCGAGCGGCTGCTGGCCGGCGACGGCGGGAGCGAGCTCTTCTTCGCCCGCCGCCTGTATCACAGGCTCTCCGCCCGCCACCTCAAGGCGTACCGGCTGGCGGTGGCGAGCCGGGATCCGCGCTTTCACGAGGGGGCCGAGCAGGAGTGGTACTACCGGGTGCGGCTGCTGCTCGACTATGTGAGCGGCATGACGGATACCTATGCGCTGGAGGAGTTCCGGCTGCTGTCCGGGATATGAGGGGGCCTCGCCCGGACGGCCCCCCACCCATATGGGTGGGGGAGAGATTGCGTAAAATTCGGTGTTTTTTTACACTGTGGCAACTTGTTCAACTTTCACACGGTAAGGAGACGAATATGCAACATTCCATGTTCAACGTTGCGTTCGATCGCTGCTCTGGCAGCGCGAAGACTCGTGCTCTTTATTCGCCGCGTGGAGGGAACAGGTAACACCTGCTTTTCCATCACCCGCGGTTGTCCCGCAGGGTGATCACCTCTCTCCGGGGGAACCGCACGTTCAACTGGAGAATATCATGTCTATCGAACTCACCCTGCTGCGCCACGTCGAGACCCTGGTTCAAAAACGGATCACCCGGCTGGAGCGTCGCGTCAGCTATCTGCATCTCTCCCCGGCCCTGCTCAAAGACATCGGGCTGGAGGGGCAAAACGTGCAGGTCGCCCACATCCGTGAGCGGGAGTTTCAAACCGGTTTCCGGCTCGGGAATCGAATAACCTGAGGGGAGGGGCCCGGCCCCCGACCCCGCGGATGGCAGGCCTGGGCCTGCCATTTTTCTTTTCTGCCGTGAATGGCCTCAAATTATGTGTCGCACACAGGGCCAAACACTCTATGATCCCCCTCCAGTCTGTAAGGGAGCTGATTATGTTCTGCCGCTGCTGTCGCCTCATCCTGTTGTGCTGGTTGACCTGCTGGAGCCTGGTGGCGACGGCCCATTCGTCGCAGCTGGACGCAAGCGCCTTCACGCCGGCGGAGCAGGCCTGGCTCGCAACCCACCACGAGCTGGTGATCGGCATGCCGGCGACGGCCTGGCCCCCTTATGTCTATACCGATGGCCGTGGCAACTTCACCGGCCCCCTGAATGAGTTCGCCTCCCAGATTGCAGGCAGGCTGGGGCTGGGGGTGCGCTACCGGGCCTATGCCAACAATGCGGGGCTCCAGCAGGCCTTGATGGACGGCGAGGTCGACATGCTGATCGGCGTGGCGCCTAGCCCGACCCGCACACTGCGGATGCGGTTCACCTCCGAGCTGATGGCGCTGCCTCGCGCCATCCTGCTGACGGGAGGGCGGGAGAGCCTCTCCCTGGAGGAGGCCTACGGCGTGCGCTGGGTCTGTGTCTTCGGCGTCAGCGCCTGCGACGAGTTGCAGCGCCTCGGCATCTCGAATCTGGTCACGGTCGACAGCCGGGACGAGGCGGTCTTCCTGCTCAAGGAGGGAAAGGCGGACGCCTATCTGGCCGAGTTGCCCATGCTGAGCCGTCTGCAGGTCATGGCGGGCATGACGCTGGTCACGGTGGACTGGATGAGGGATACCTCCCTCGCCATGGCGGTCGCGCCGGAGGGAGACGTCCTGCAGGGATTGCTGGAGCGGGCCCTCGACGACATCTCTGCACTGGAGCGGCGCAGCATCCTGGAGGCGGGAGGCATCCTGGATTACGCCCTGGTCAAAGGAAACAGGGAGATCGTCTTCAGCCCGCAGGAGCAGGCGTGGTTGCAGGCGCACCCGGTGATCCGGTACGGGGTCGCCCCCAACTGGCCCGGCATGAGCGAGATCGACGAGCGGGGGCGTCTCAAGGGGTTCATTGCCGAGCTGCTGGCGATGATGAGTCAGCGTGCCGGGCTCCAGTTTACCCTGGTGCCGACCGAAAGCTGGACCCAGAGCCTGGCGCTGTTCCAGGCCCGCAAGCTGGATCTCATCCCGGCCATGACGCCGACCGCTGAGCGTCAGCAGTTTGCCCGCTTCACCCCCAATTATGCCTCCCTCAACCGGGTGGTTGTGGCCAGGAAGGGGATGGAAGAGTTGACCAGCCCCAAGGATTTGAAAGGGCACCCCGTGGGCATGGTGGGGGGCTCGGTGGAAAAAATGCTGCTGACCGAGGTGGGGGCCGTCTCCGTCCCGGTGGCCAGCGATCCCGAGCTGCTGCCGCTGCTGGATCGGCAACAGGTCGACTATGTGCTGATGGGGATGACCACCCTGGAGCAGTCGTTGAAGAAGGGATTCAGCGATCGCTATCAGGTGGTGTATTCCGGCAACGATCTGCGGGTGCCCGTCGCCATGGCGACCCAGCGGCAGGATCCCATGCTGCAGCAGATCCTGACCAAGGTGCTGCTCGCCATCCCCCCGGAGGAGCTGACCGCCCTGGAGAAGAAGTGGCTCTCCCTGACCATACAGACGGGGCTGGATCCGCAGAAGGTGCTGCTCTGGTCTTCCCTCGGTGGTGGACTCTTCCTGCTCAGCCTCCTGTTGTTCCTGGGGTGGAACCGGACGCTGCGCCGTCAGGTCAGCCAGCGACGGGAGGTGGAGCGGCGGCTCGAGGAGCAGCTTGCGTTCGTCCAGATGATGCTCGACGCCCTGCCAAACCTGGTGGTGCTGACCAACGAGCACTACGAGGTCGCGATGACGAACCGGGCATACCGGCAGATGTTCCTGGGCGGGGAAAACCTGATGGGCTCCTATGAGCGGCTGCTCAAGGATCGGCTGCCGGAGGCGATCCGGGCCCGGGTCGTGGAGGAAGATGCCAGGGTGTGGGAGAGCGGGGAGGAGTTTCATGGCCGTGGTGAGCTCCTGCGCGATGACGGCAGCCTGCACCAGATGATCTACACCAAGCGGCTGTTCGTGGGGCCGGACGGCAAGCGGCTCGGGATCCTGACCGTGCTGACCGATGTGACCGAGCTGGAGCAGGCGCGGTTCGCGGCCCAGGAGGCGCAGACCCGGCTCACCCAGATCACCGACAGCATGCCGGGGCTGGTCTACCAATACCACTGGCTGGGACCGGGCAACGGGCGCTTCCTCTACACCTCGCAGGGGCTGAAGGAGATGGTGGGTTATGACATGGATCCCGTCGGGGAGAAGGTGACCGGGGCCGCCATCCTGGGGTTGACGGGGCAGGCCCATCAGGAGTTCGTGGCCACAGTGGAGCGCCATGCCAGGGTCATGGAGCCGCTGGATCTCGAGGTGGAGATCCAGCGCCAGGGACAATCGGGCTATCTGCAGATCCGGGGGCACTTCGTGCACCAGGAGGGGCTCGAAGGGGTGGTGCTGAACGGGGTGGTGCAGGACATCACCAAGTTGAAGCGTCAGGAGCTGGAGCTGCGCCAGGCCAGGCGGGTGGCGGAGGAGGCGACCCAGGCGCGCAGCCGCTTCCTCGCCACCATGAGCCATGAGCTGCGTACCCCCATCTCCGGCATGCACGGCATGCTGGAGCTGCTGCAGATGAGCGCCCTCGACGACGACCAGCGCTACATGCTGCGCAACATCTCGACCTCCACCAACCACCTGCTCTACTTGGTCAACGATATCCTGGACTTCTCCAAGATGGAGGCGGGGCAGTTGCAGCTGCATCCCCATCGCTGCCGGCTGACCTCGGTGATCTGCGACGTCATCCGGGGGCATGCCGCCCATGCCTATGGCAAGGGGCTCAATGTGACGCTGGCATGGGGGCGGGAGGTGCCGGATCAGGCCAGCATCGATGGGGTGCGGGTGGGGCAGGTTGTCTCCAACCTGCTGAGCAATGCGGTGAAGTTCACCGAGGCGGGAGGGGTGGCCATCCAGGTGGCCTACCAGGATCACAGGCTGACCCTGAGGGTGCGGGACACGGGGATCGGCATCGCGGGGGAGAAGCAGGACAACCTCTTCATCCCGTTCAGGCAGGTGGAGTCAGACATCAACCGGCGCTTCGGCGGGACCGGGCTCGGACTCGCCATCTGTCATCAGCTGACCCAGAAGATGGGGGGCAGCCTGACCCTGGAGAGCGAGCCCGGGGTGGGGACCACGGTGACCTTTGCCATTCCGCTGGTCGACTGCCAGTGGGACGCGCCGCCGCTGGCCGAGCAGGCGTGGTGGTGGTTCGGTGAGGACGAGGCGCTGCCGGCCATGATGGAGCGCTTCGGTGCCCGGCTGCACCGGCTGACGGCCAGCCAGTGGCAGCAGCCCCTCGAGGGCTACCTGCTGGCCCAGGAACGCACGCTGGAGCAGGCCCTGGGCAGCGACTGGCTGGCGCATTTGCAGCGCTCTTCGCTCAAGGGCATAGTACTCTCGCACCATGAGGCGCTGCGCGGACGCATGGGGAGCGACGCCTGGTGGCGACTCGGCCAGTCTCCCCTCTATCCCGACCTGCTGCTGGAGACCTGCCATCAGCTGTCGAGCCAGCGGCCCAGCGAGGCGGCCAGGGTTCAGGGGGAGGCGCTCAGGGGACGGGTGCTGGTGGCGGACGATCACCCCGTCAACCGGGCGCTGCTGACCCGCCAGCTCGCCATCCTGGGGCTCGAGTCCGAGGTGGTGGAGGACGGGGAGCAGGCGCTGCTCGCCTGGCAGGGGCAGGGGTTTGCCCTGCTGCTGACGGACTGCCACATGCCGGTGATGGATGGCTATGCATTGGCACGCTCCTTGCGCGAAGCTGGTGACCAGACGCCCATCATAGGCGTCACCGCCGATACGTCGGAGGAGGCCAGCCAGCAGATGCGGGAGGCGGGCATGAACGATATGCTGTTCAAGCCCTACAGCCTGGATGCGTTGCGCCAGATCCTGGTGCGCTGGCTGCCGGCCCGCGAGCCCCGGCCAATGGCCTCCCGGCAAGCCTGGGTTCAGGTGCCGGGCATAAGCTGGTTGACCCTGTTCGGGGACGAGGAGGTGGCCCGCAGCATGGCTGCCGAATACCTGGAAGCCAATGAGCAGGACAGCGAGGACATGAGGCAGGCCCTGGCCAGGCAGGATAGCCAGGCGCTGGTGGAGACGGCCCATCGCATCAAGGGCGCCGCCCGCATGGTGGGGCAGCAGGCATTGGCAGAGGAGGCCGCCCGGCTGGAGGCGGCGGCCAGGTTGAAGCAGTGGGACAGACTCGACGAGCTGGCCCTGGCAGTACAGGCATTGATGAACGGGATCAGAGGTGAAACGGGGTTATGGCTCGATGAATAGTGCACGGCATGAGTGGGTGATCATGGTGGTGGAAGATCACAACTTCCAGCGCAAGGCCCTGATGCACCAGATCCGCGGGCTTGGCTACCACCACCTGCTGGAGGCCCAGGACGGGGAGGAGGCGCTGGCCCAGTGCCAGCATCACCAGGTGGACATCCTGTTCTGCGATCTGCGCATGCCCGGCATGGATGGCATGGCCCTGCTGCGTCGCCTCTCCCTCGGCGGGTTTCGCGGCGGCATAGTGCTGTGCAGCGCCCTAGAGGATGACGTGGTGGATGCGGTGCTGCGCATGAGCCGGGCCTATGGCCTGCAGGTGCTGGGGCGCATCGACAAGCCCGCCTCCGATCAGCAGATCGCGCAGATGATTGGCGCCTGGCGCCCCCAGCAGGTGCGCAGTCAGGAGGAGGACGGCTTCCAGCTCACCCTGGACGATCTGTGCCGCGCCCTGGAGCAGGATCAGCTGCTGCCCTGGTATCAGCCCAAGGTGAGCTTCGACAACGGGCGCTGGACCGGCATGGAGGCGCTCGCCCGCTGGCAGCACCCCCTCTACGGCCTCATCTCCCCGGCCCGTTTCATTCCGCTGGCGGAACACAACGGGCTCATCGACCCGCTCACCGAGGTGATCATCGGCAAGGCGCTGCGCGATGGTCACCTCTGGGAGCAGACCGGGCTCTCGCTGAACCTGTCGATGAACCTCTCCACCACCTCGCTGATCGAGGGGGATCTGTGCAACACCCTGCTCAGCCACTGCCAGCGCTGGAGCATCAACCCCGAGCTCATCACCCTGGAGGTGACCGAGAGCGCCTTCGTCAAGGATCTCGGCAAGTCGCTGGAGGTGCTGACGCGCCTGCGCATGCACGGCTTTGGCCTCTCCATCGATGACTTCGGCACAGGCTACTCCTCCATGCAGCAGCTCGCCCTGCTGCCCTTCACCGAGTTGAAGCTGGACAGATCCTTCGTCGATCGCTGCTACGAGGATCCCTCCCGCCTTGCCATCATCGAATCCAGCATCGAGCTGGCGCGCAAGCTGGGGTTGAAATCGGTGGCCGAAGGGGTCGAGGACGAGGCCACCTGGCAACTGCTGGCGAGGCTCGGATGCGATCAGTGCCAGGGGTTCTTCTCCGCCCGTCCCATGCCCCGCGAGGAGCTGAGCGTCTGGCATGAGAGCTGGCTGGCACGGCTACCCACGCTGATCAGGCGCTAATTCAGGGCAGGATGCCCGCAGTCACACAAGGATGGCCATGAAACTATCAAGCAAGCTGTTGTTGAGCTTCTGTTTTATCAATCTGCTCATCATTCTCTCGTCGACCCTCGTCTACCATCAGCTCGGCCGGATTGAGGGCTCGCAGGATGTCTTGCTGGCCCAGGCCCTGCCCGCCTTGCAGCGGGACGAGGCGAGCCAGAAGGCGCTGATCGCCACCGTCTCCTCCCTGCGTGGCTACCTCATCCTCGGCAAGGACCCAGCCCAGTCGGCGCGCCTGAAACAGGAGTGGGAAGGGGCCTGGCGGCTCATCGAGCGGCAGTCGTTCACCCCGGATCTGACCCGCTCCCTGAGAGGCTTCAAGGAGGCGCAGGAGAAGGTCTGGGCCCTGGCCCATACCGAGGATAACCTGCCTGCCCACACCCTGATGCTGCTGGAGGCGGGCCCCCTGGCGGAGGCCGCCCTGGACCAGCTGCAATCCATTGCCAACGAAGAGGTGGCGACCCCGCAGGATCAGCTGCCGGGGGATCGCCGCCTGTTGCTCAAGCAGGTGGGGGATGCCTACAACGGCCTGGCCAATGCCCTCTCCGCCCTGCGGGATTTTCTCATCTCGGGGGAGAAGGCGTATCGCGACAAGTACCAGGACTACTACCAGTTCCATCTGCAGCGGGTGGCCGAGATCAAGCAGCAACAGGCCAGCTTCACCGAGGCGCAGAAGGGGCTGTGGACGCTGTTCGAGGAGATGTCCGCCCCCTTCGCCGAGCTGGTCGGCCAGGTGATCGAGAAGCGCCAGGCGCCGGACTGGGACAGGGCCAACCACCTGATGGCCACCGAGATAGAGCCCGCCCTGACCCGGCTCGCCGACCAGCTGGCGGCCCAGGTGACCCATACCCGGGGGGATGTGGACAAGATGGCCGGCGAGATGACCGCGGCCGGCCAGACCATTCATCGCACCCTGCTGCTGGCGACCACCAGCGTCATCCTGCTCGGCACCCTGGTGGCCCTGCTGTTCAGCCGGCGTCTGACCCGGGAGATTGCCAGCCTGGTGAACCGGGCCGGTCAGGTGGCCGATGGCCGCCTGCCGCTCGCCCCCCTGCCGGTGCTGCGCCAGGATGAACTGGGCGGCCTGACGGGCTCCATCAACCGGATGTCGGCCCAGTTGCGCGAGCTGGTGGGGGAGATCCAGGGGGCGGTCGGCCAGGTGGAGGGGGCTGGCCGCGAGGTCGGCCAGACCACCAACGCCATCGTGGACGACCTGGCGAGCCAGAGCCAGAGGCTGGATTCGGTGGCTGCCGCCATCGAGCAGATGTCGGTCAGCACCCGGGATGTGGCCGGCAACATTGCCGACGCCGCCGGGGCGGCCCGCCAGACCGAACAGCAGGCCAGGCAGGGTGAGCAGGTGCTGGGACGCATGGGGGACACCATGGCGCAGATCGCCGCCATGATCACCCAGGCGGATCAGGCGATGGCGAAGCTCAGCAGCCAGAGCGAACAGGTGGGGCGCGTCACCGAGGTGATCGCCACCATCGCAGAGCAGACCAACCTGCTGGCCCTCAACGCTGCCATCGAGGCGGCGCGGGCCGGTGAACAGGGGCGCGGCTTTGCGGTGGTGGCCGATGAGGTGAGGCAGCTGGCGAGTCGTACCAGCGCATCGACCATGGAGATCAACCAGACCATCGCCAGCATCCAGCAGCAGACCCGGGAGACCGCCGATACCGTGGGCGACGGCACCCGGCTGGTGGCGCAGGGACGGGGGGCCCTGTCCTCGGTAACCGAGACCCTGGAGGCGATGACGGCGCTGGTGCAGGACCTCAGCGGCCGGCTCGCGGCCATCGCGGCGGCGACCGAGCAGCAGTCCAGGGTGGCACAGTCGGTCGCCGGCACGGTGGAGGAGATCGCCGGGCTCAGCCATCAGTCCAGCGAACACAGTCAGCAGGGGGAGCAGATCGCCGCCAGGTTGACGCGGGAGACGGGCAGGCTGACCTTGGCCATCAGCCGCTTCGCGCTGGATGCCTGACGCCGACCGGGCGGCAACAAAACGGGGCAGACCGGCGGGTCTGCCCCGTTTTTTTCAGCCCCAAGGCCGGCATGTCAGGTGGTCGATGCCGCCACTGTTCTCCTGATTGATCAGGGTGACCCGCGGAGAAGTTGATCACCGTGGGACGCGGTCACTCCAGACGGCGGAAGGACTAGTTCTCGACGCTGCTGCAGGTCTCCTGATTGAGTGGGTGACCAGCAGGCGAAGGGGGCGCTTCTCGCCACGAATCAGACGCTGCGCGGTCACTCCAGACGGCGGAAGGTCTGGTTCTCAAAGCTGCTGCAAGTCTCCTGATTGAGCAGGGTGACCAGAAGGCGAAGGGGGCGCTTCTCGCCGCGAATCAGACGCTGCGCGGTCACTCCAGACGGCGGAAGGTCTGGTTCTCAAAGCTGCTGCAAGTCTCCTGATTGAGCAGGGTGACCAGAAGGATGGCCCGTTTCTCTCCATCCGGCTCCAGATAGATGGCCTCGAAGCCGGCGAGGGGGCCGGATTCGATAAGCACCTTGTCTCCCTGGGTCGGCAAACGGGCATAGCTGGCGCGGGCCTCGTCGCTGTCGTCCCGGCTCATCAACTGGTAGATCAGCTGGCTGCTGACGGGGGTCCACTCCTTGCCGAAGTGGATGATGCGGCTGATGCCGCGGGTCGATTTCAGGGTGACCGGGGTCACCTCCTCCAGATCCACATAGATGAAGAGGTAGTTGGGAAACATGGGCTCCCGCACCGGCACCCGTTTGCCCCGTTTCAGTTTCTCGATCTCGACCATGGGGTAATAGGATTCGACGCCCTGGGCTGCCAGATGTGCGCGGGCGCGGGCCTCTTCCTTGGGTTTGCAGTAGGCCAGATACCATTTCTTCATTGTTGTTCTGTTTTTCGTGTTGCCGTGCTTCCGACTATGATAACGGGGGCAAAAAAAAAGGCCACGCTTGGCGTGGCCTTTTTTACAGAGTGAGTGATTACCAACCTTTCACCAGACCGCCCTTGAACAGCTCGGTCCCCTTCTTGTAGACCTCGTCGGTCTGGAAGGACTGGACGAACTCCTTGACCTTCTCGTCGTCCTTGTTGTTTTCGCGGGCGACGATCAGGTTGACGTAGGGGGACTCCTTGTCTTCGACAAACAGGCCGTTCTCGGTCGGGGTCAGCCCGATTTGACCGGCGAAGGTGTTGTTGATGATGGCCAGATCCACGTCTTCCAGGGAGCGCGGCAGCTGGGCGGCTTCCAGCTCGACGATCTTGAAGTTGCGCGGGTTGTCGACGATGTCCAGCACGGTGGCTTCCAGACCGGCGCCTTCCTTCAGCTTCAGCAGGCCCTGTTTCTCCAGCAGGATCAGGGAGCGACCCAGGTTGGTCGGATCGTTCGGCACCGCGATCTGGGCGCCGTCCTTGATCTCGGACAGCGCCTTGATCTTCTTGGAATAACCGGCGATCGGGTAGACGAAGGTGTTGCCGACCGGCACCAGCTTGAAGCCGCGATCACGGATCTGGGCGTCCAGGTAAGGCTTGTGCTGGAAGGCGTTGACGTCGACGCTGCCGTCGTTCAAGGCCACGTTCGGGGTGACGTAGTCGGAGAAGGTGACCACTTCGACGGTCAGACCGTATTTCTCCTTGGCCACCTTGGCCGCGGTCTCCACCAGCTCGGTCTCGGGGCCGGCGATGGCGCCCACCTTCAGGGTCTTGTTCTCTTCCTTCTGGCCGCAGCCGACCAGTACTAGGGTTGCCAGCAGCGCGGCTGCCGCGGATTTAATGCCCAATTTCATAAAAACCTCCTGTCAGAAATCGACGATTAACGATGATCACATTGTTTGACCAGGCGCTCACCCGCGCTCTGGATGAGTTGAACCAGCACCACCAGAATGACCACGGTGACCAGCATGACGGTGGGATCGAAACGCTGATAGCCGTAGCGAATGCCCACATCCCCCAGACCTCCCCCCCCGATGGCGCCGGCCATGGCGGAGTAGTTCACCAGGGTGACGAGGGTGATGATGATGCTGTTGAGGATCCCCGGCAGGGCCTCGGGCAGCAGCACCTTGGCGATGATTTGCAGGGGCTTGGCCCCCATGGCCTTGGCCGCCTCCAGCAGGCCGTCCGGCACCTCCATCAGGGCCCCTTCCACCAGACGGGCGATGAAGGGGATGCAGCCGACGGTCAGCGGCACTATGGCGGCTATGGTGCCGATACTGGTGCCGACGATGAATCGGGTCAGCGGTATGATGGCCACCAGCAGGATGATGAAGGGCACGGAGCGTCCCACGTTGACGATGACGCCCAGGATCCTGTTGAGCAGCGGGTTGGCCAGGATCTGGCCCGCCTTGGTCACGTGCAGCGCCACGCCGAGCGGCAGGCCGAGCAGGCAGCCGAACAGGGCGGAGGCAAACACCATGATCAGGGTGTCGCCGAGGGCCGAGACCAGCAGATTAATCATTGCTTCGGACATGAGTCATTACCTCCAGCTGGATAGGATGGCTGAGTCGCCGAGGATGGGGCGCAGCAGATTAGTCATTGCTTCGGACATAGCCCATTACCTCCAGCTGAATGTGGTTGTCGATGAAGAACTGCTGGGACGCCTCGCACTGGGCCTCGTCCCCGAACAGCTCGGCCAGCAGGAAGCCGAACTTGACGCCGCCAGCGTATTCGATGTCCGCACTCAGTATGCTGATGTCGATGTTGAAACGGCGGCTCACCTCGGAAATCAGCGGCGAATCGACGGTGGCACCGGTGAAACCCAGCTTGACCAATGGGTAGCTGCCGGGCACACGCTCCGCACTCATCCGCTCCTGATACTCCTGGGGTACTTCCAGGTGGATGGTTGAGTGGATGAAATCCCGAGCCAGCTGGGTCTTGGCGTTGCTGAAGAACCAGGCGACCTCGCCCTGCTCGATCAGGCGGCCGTCGCTGATGATGGCCACTTCGTCACAGATCCCCTTCACCACGTCCATCTCGTGGGTGATGAGCAGTATGGTGAGCCCCAGCTTGACGTTGATCTCCTTGAGCAGGCTCAGGATGGAGCGGGTGGTCTGCGGGTCCAGGGCCGAAGTGGCCTCGTCGCACAACAGCACCTTGGGCGCCGGCGCCAGGGCGCGGGCGATGGCGACGCGCTGCTTCTGGCCGCCGGAGAGCTCGGACGGATAGGCATGGGCGCGGGCTTCCAGCCCGACCAGGGCCAGCAGTTCGCTGACCCGGCTCTGGATCTGCGCCTTGCTCCAGCCCGCGAGCTCCAGGGGGAAGGCGATGTTGGCGGAGACGGTGCGGGAGGCCAGCAGGTTGAAGTGCTGGAAGATCATGCCGATCTGGCGGCGGGCCTGGGTCAGATCCCGCTCGCTCAGGGCGACCAGATCCTGGCCATCGACGATGACCTGGCCCTCGGTGGGGCGCTCCAGCAGGTTGACGCAACGAATGAGGGTGCTCTTGCCGGCACCGGAGGCACCGATCACCCCGAAGATCTTGCCTTGCGGCACATGCAGGCTCACGTCACGCAGGGCGTGCACGGCATCACTGCCTTTACCGTAGACTTTGTTGAGACCGATCAACTTAATCATGGATTCTTCCGTGCTAACAGCCTTAAAGCACAGGGCGCTACAGGCGGGTAAATTGGGCAGAGGTTTCACTGGGTAGCTCTGTCATCATGGAGGATGATGCTAAGATGTCCGGATGGCTGTGTCAACGTATGTTTTTACGTCTAGACGTCTAAAAAATGGATAAGGATTTCCGTCCACCGACTATGGCGGCGAGGGGGGATCGGGAGTCTCAAGATCAGATTCTGACTTGATGATTCATGACCGAATATAACCTGGAAAATTAACCATAACTTGTCTATTCGATGCTTCTCTCGGAGCCCGCCTGTGGTAGACCGGCTCCTCGCCCCCCCGGCGCCGCCTCTCGCCCACCGCGCATCCCGCGGCTTTTTTTCTTCACCATCCCCTTGATGAAGAACAATAAATAACCATTTTTCGGTCGGGACCAGGCGCCACCTCCTTATACTGGCAGAAGGTGGATGCCAGGAGGAGGGAGAGATGCGATTTCAACAGATCAAGGACCTGATGCTCTATCTCGAGCAGCTTCATCATCAGCAGGGGCTCAGCTACGGGCGCCAGATCCCCAGGGTGGACGGGGAGCGCAGCCGGATGCTGCTGGCCTATCTGCAGGGACGGGAAGACGCGGCGGCGGCCCATCTGCACGACTATCGCGAGCAGATGGGGAAGGCGGTCAAGGAGACCTGGCTGGATCAGGGATTCGGCGAGGATCTGCTGGCGGAGTGCGAGCGCCTGGCGCTGGCGGCCGGCACTCAGCCGGAGGAGATAGTGGCCCTGGTGTCGCAGCAGGAGGAGAGGCTCATCGCCGAGCTGGAGCGCCTTGCCCGGGAGTGCCCCACGCCGGACACGGGGGCACTGCTGAAGGCCCTGGCCTCGATGGCGCGATCCCGGCTGACCCGGCTGGTGCACGGGGCTCATCGGCTCGACGACATCTGAACCAAGGGACCCGGCAGGGGCCGGATCTGTCGGGGGCATGACGGGGAGGGGTCAGCCCTTCTGCCGGGCCGCGCCGTAGAGGGCGGCTCCTATGATGCCGGCCTGGTTGAGGTTTGCCGCCGCGACCAGGGGGGCCCGGGTCTCGATTCGGTCGATGAACTTGTCGAGCTTGGCGGCACTGCCGCCTCCCAGGATGAAGAGGTCGGGGGAGAAGAGGAATTCCAGGCGGGCCAGGTACTTGTTGAAGCGCTTGCCCCAGCGGCTCCAGGAGAGATCCTCGCGCTTGCGCACGGCGTCGGAGCAGTAGTGCTCGGCCACCATGCCTTCCAGGATGAGGTGGCCCAGCTCGGTGTTGGGCAGCAGCTGGCCGTTGACGAATACCGCGGTGCCGATGCCGGTGCCCACAGTGATGAGGATGATCACCCCCTGGCGATCCCGCCCGGTGCCAAAGCGCATCTCGGCGAGGCCCGCCGCATCGGCATCATTCAGTACATAGCAAGGCAGGCCGGTCACGTCGGCGAACAGGTGGGCGGCATCGGTCTCGATCCAGCTCTTGTCGATGTTGGAGGCGTTCTTGGCGATGCCGTTGTGGATGGTGGCGGGAAAGCCGCATCCCACCGGGCCCTTCCACTGGAAATGCTCGACCAGCGCCTTGAGGGTGTGCGCCACGGCGGCCGGGGTGGCCGGTTGCGGCGTGGCGATGCGGTGGCGCTCGCCAATCAGCTCCCCGGTCTCGGTGTCGACCAGGCAGCCCTTGATCCCGGACCCGCCAATATCTACTCCCAACATCTGCATCCGAATCTTCCTTTTATTGTGCCGATGGTCAATGGTCGGCAGAGCATGAAAAAATGCCTGCGATCCGGCAAGGGCCAGATCGCCTATGCGTGATCCGGCAGACCTTTTTCGATGCAGCGGATCAGCAGGCGGGTCTTCTTGTGGTCTTCCTGCTGGCGGTTGGCCAGGGTCGCCAGCGCCCACTCGATATGGTCGGCCACCATGGGCTCGGCCTCGCCGAGCGCCTGCTGCAGGGCTTCGATGACCTGCGGGCTGGCGGGACCGTTGCCAAGGGCCACCGCCAGGTTGCGGCGCCAGCGCCGGTAGCCGATGCGGCGGATGGGGCTGCCCTCGGTGTGCTTGAGAAAATCGCTCTCGCTCCACCCCCACAGATCAAGCAGGGGCGGGCGGTGCAGAGTGGGGCGCGGGCTGAAGTCGGGCTCTGGGCTCGCATCCGCATAGCGGTTCCAGGGGCAGATGAGCTGGCAGTCGTCGCAGCCATAGATGCGGTTGCCCATCAGCGGCCTGAACTCCTCGGGGATGGGGCCGTCGTTCTCTATGGTGAGATAGGAGATGCAGCGACGGCCGTCCACCACATAGGGGGCGATGATGGCACCGGTCGGGCAGATGTTGATGCAGGCCACGCACTTGCCGCACTGCTCCTTCTCCACCGGGGCGTCCAGGGGCAGCGGCAGGCCGACCAGCAGCTCCCCCAGGAAGAAGAAGGAGCCCGCCGACTCGTTGAGCAGCAGCGAGTGCTTGCCCACCCAGCCGAGCCCCGCCTTGGCCGCCAGCGGGCGCTCCAGGATGGGAGCGGAATCGACGAAGGGACGCCACTCGCCCAGGGTCTCCTGCGAACCTTGCAACAGCGCCTCGCAGCGCCGCTCGATGCGCTCCCCCAGCTGCTTGAGCCGGTTGCGCAGCACCTTGTGGTAGTCGCGGCCGAGGGCGTAGCGGCTGATATAGCCGAGCGTGGGGTCGCGCAGGGTTGCGGCGAAGCCCGCCTCGAACGGGAGGTAATTCATCCGCACCGACAGCACCCGCAGGGTGCCCGGCAGCAGCTCGTGGGGGCGGGCCCGCATCATGCCGTGGCGCGCCATGTAGTCCATGGTGCCGTGGTGGCCGGCGTCCAGCCAGGCCTGCAGTCTGGGCTCCTCCAGGGCGAGATCCGTGTCTGTGATGCCGACCTGGTCAAATCCTAGCTCCCGTGCCCAGAGCTTGATATCGTGGGCCAGCTGTACGAGTTCGGCGGCCGTCATGCTGCGTTGCCCCTCTGCCGACAGGGCGGCAGGCGCAGGGTGGCAATATGGCGTGCCAGTTGCCGGGTCATGGGATGATGAAGCTTGGGGGCCGTCATGGTACAGGTGTTCGAGGACGCTATCCGCAGGAAAGAGGGCGACAGTCTAGCACAACCCCTGTGGCGGGCCGAACAGATCCGCCGCCTGGAGCGGCGCTGGGCCGAGCGCGAGGGGCTGCCCCTCTATGTGCTGATGGAGCGGGCGGGGGCCGCCCTGTGCAACTATGCCCGTCATCATTGGCCCGAGAGCAGCCGCTGGTGGATCTTCGTCGGCCCGGGCAACAACGGCGGGGATGGCTATGTGCTGGCCCGCCTCGCCAGGCGCCTCGGCCTCGAGCCCCTGGTGATCGCCGCCCGGGCCCCCGGCCTGCTCAAGGGGGATGCCAGGCGGGCCGCCGAGGAGTGGCTGGCCTCGGGAGGCAGCGTGATGATGGCCGATGAGCTGGCACACTCGGCACTGCCGTTGCCGGAGTTGGTGATAGACGCGCTGCTCGGCACCGGTGTCCAGCTCCCCCTCTCCCCTTCCATGACAAAGATCGTCGCAACCATCAACGGTCTGGGGGTTCCCGTGCTGGCGGTGGATCTGCCCTCCGGGCTCAATGCCGATACAGGTCGCGCCATGGGCGCCCTGGTGCACGCCACCCGCACCCTCACCTTCATCGGTATCAAGCAGGGCATGCTCACCGCGGAGGGGGTGGACGGGGTCGGCCACCTCGACTGGGATCCCCTGGGGGTGGGGCCCGAGGATGGTGTCATCCCCGCCGCCGAGCGGATCGATTATCCCCGCCTCAAGGGACTCTTGGTTCCGCGTGCGCGCTCGGCCCACAAGGGACGCTGCGGCCGGGTGCTGCTGACGGGCGGCAACCTGGGGATGCAGGGAGCCATCTTGCTGGCGGGTCAGGCCTGCCTGCGGGCGGGGGCGGGCCTGGTGCGCCTGTGCCAGCATCCGGACGCCCCCCCTGCCAGCCTGGTACAGCCCGAGCTGATGGGATGCCCGGCCGGCATGGACGAGGCCTGGGCCTCGGTGCATGTGCTGGGGCCCGGACTCGGTCAGGATGAGTGGGCCCGGGCCCGGTTCGAGCACCGCCTCGCGGCCCCGGAGCCACTGGTATTGGACGCCGATGGATTGAATTGGCTGGCGCAGGCCCCCCGTCATCGGGATAATTGGGTGCTTACCCCCCACCCCGGGGAGGCCGCCCGCCTGCTGGGCTGCACCATCGACGAGGTCGAGGCGGATCGTTTCGCCGCCGTTTCGCGGCTGCAGCGGCGCTACGGTGGCGTGGTGCTGCTCAAGGGGGCCGGGTCGCTCATCTGCGATGGCCCGACCATCGCCCTCTGCGACGAGGGCAATCCGGGCATGGCCAGCGGCGGCATGGGCGACCTCTTGTCTGGTATAATCGCCGCCCTCCTGGCCCAGGGCTGGCCTGCGGGGATGGCCGCCCGACTCGGGGCCGTGATCCACGGCGAGGCGGCCGACCTGGCTGCGGCCGAGGGGGAGAGGGGCATGCTGGCATCGGATCTGCTGCCCTGGATCCGCCGTCTGGTCAATCCGACACAGTAACAAGTTAAAAGAAGAACATGGCAAAAACGTTGATGATGACACTGCCGGACGAGGCAGCAACAGTGGCCCTGGGCGGCCAGCTGGCGCAGGCGTGCCAGCAGGCGACCACGGTCTTTCTGCACGGCGCCCTCGGGGCCGGCAAAACCACCCTGACCCGAGGCTGGGTGCAGGGGCTCGGCCATCAAGGCAAGGTCAAGAGTCCGACCTATACCCTGGTGGAGCCCTATGAACTGGCCAGGTGGCAGGTCTATCACTTCGATCTCTATCGACTGGCCGACCCGGAAGAGCTGGAGTTCATGGGTATTCGCGACTACTTCGGCGCCGATACCCTCTGCCTGGTGGAGTGGCCGGAGAAAGGGGAGGGCTGGCTGCCCGCCCCGGATCTCGAGATCACCCTGACCTATGTTAACGAGCAGCGCGAGGCCCAGATCGCGGCCCGCACTGCTATCGGCGAAGCCATTCTGGAACGGTTGTCATCTCAGTGCGCTTGATCCTCGTCTTTGTTCTCTCCTTGATGGCCTTACCCACCTGGGCGAATCAGCTCAAGAGTGTGCGGGTATGGCCGTCGCCGGACAACACCCGGGTGGTGCTCGACATGAGCAGTGCCCCCAATTTCAACTACTTCACCCTGACCGGCCCGAGCCGCCTGGTGATTGACCTGAAGGGCACCAGCAATGCCGCCAACCTGGCCCGCATCGAGAACAAGAGCGAGCTGGTGCGCAAAATCCGCGAGAGCACGCCCCTTGAACAAGGCAGCCTGCGCCTGGTGCTGGATCTCAGCTCTTCCATCAAGCCAGTGGTCTTCCCGCTGGCGCCGGCCGGTCCCTATGGCCACCGGCTGGTGATCGATCTGCCCTACGAAGAGAAGGGCAGCGCCACGGCACAACCCGCGCCAGTCGGGGGACAGGGCAAGGCCATCGTCATCGCCATCGATCCCGGCCACGGCGGGGAAGACCCGGGCTCCATCGGCCCGCGCCGCACCTACGAGAAGCGGGTGACCCTGTCGGTGTCGCAGAAGCTGGCGGCCCTCATCGATCGCGAGCCCGGCATGCGTGCCGTGCTGACCCGGCGCGGCGACTACTTCGTCGACCTGAACAAGCGCTCCGAGATCGCCCGCAAGGCCAAGGCGGATCTGCTGGTGTCGGTGCACGCCGACAGCTTCCACAACTCGACCCCGCGCGGCGCGTCCGTCTGGGTGCTGTCGACCAACCGTGCCAACCGCGAGATGGGCAGCTGGCTTGAGAAGCAGGAGAAGCAGGGTGAGCTGCTCGGCGGCGTCGGCAAGGTATTGGCCGAATCCGATCCCAACCCCTATCTGGCACAGACCTTCCTGGATCTCTCCATGGACAAGTCCAGGGCCGAAGGTTATGAGGTGAGCCGCCAGATCCTGCGCTCCATGGGCAGGGTGGCCCGGTTGCACAAGAAGGCGCCGGAGCACGCCAGTCTGGCGGTGCTGAAGGCGCCGGACATTCCCTCGGTGCTGGTGGAGACGGGCTTCATCTCCAACCACGCGGAAGAGAAGCTGCTGGCCACCGCCAGCTATCAGGATCAGCTGGCCCGCGCCATCTTCGAGGGGATCCGCGCCTATTACCGCAGCCATCCGACCAAGGGCCCCATGCTGACCGGCAAGGGACAACAGGTGGCCAGCAAGCAGGCGACGAGTCGTCCTGCCCCCGCGAGCAGGCCCGTGGCCGCCAGCAAACCGGCGACACAACCGGTGCAGCAGGTGGTGACCAACCGGATGCCGGCGACCGAGCCGTATCGCGTCGGCGACGGCGGTGCCCCGGTCAGCAGCGTCGGCAGCGCCTCCGGCGCCGGGGTGATCAAGCCCTACAAGGTGGCGGCGAAGGAGCCGAGCGCCCCGGTCAGCAGCGTGCAGAGCAACGACAAGTCCAGGATGATCCGCCACGTGGTCACCCGCGGCCAGAGCCTCTCCCGCCTCGCCGAGAAGCACGGGGTGAGCCAGGCGCGGCTGGTGGAGATCAACAAGCTCAAGTCACGGGAAATCCAGATAGGGCAGGTGCTCTACATCCCGCAGGACTAGTGCCGGATGAACGCCGCGCCCGTCCCTCTGCCGGTGGCAAGGATGGATGCGGCGAATGTTCATGGTGTCAAGCCCATCCCCTCACACCCTCAACCTTCAGGAGTACGCGATGCCAATCCGTATATTGCCGCCGATTCTGGCCAACCAGATTGCTGCCGGTGAGGTGGTGGAGCGGCCCTCCTCCGTGGTGAAGGAGCTGGTGGAGAACAGCCTGGATGCGGGGGCCGACCGGGTCGAGATCGACATCGACAAGGGGGGCGCCAAGCTCATCCGCATCCGTGACAACGGCTGTGGCGTCGCCAGGGATGAGCTGGTGCTGGCGCTGTCGCGCCACGCCACCTCCAAGGTCGCCACCCTGGACGATCTGGAAGGGATCAACAGCCTGGGGTTTCGCGGCGAGGCGCTCGCCTCCATCAGCTCGGTGGCTCGCCTCACCTTTACCTCCCGCACGGCGGAGCAGGCCGAAGCCTGGCAGGCCCAGGCGGAAGGGCGCGAGATGAGCGTCACCGTCAAGCCGGCGGCCCACCCGGTGGGCACCACTGTGGAGGTGGTGGACCTCTTCTTCAACACCCCGGCGCGGCGCAAGTTCATGCGCAGCGAAAAGACCGAGTTTGCCCACATCGACGAGCTGGTGCGGCGCATCGCGCTCTCCCGTTTCGACGTCACCCTGATCCTGCGCCACAACGGCAAGGTGGTGCGCCAGTACAAGGCCGCGAACACGGTGGCGGAGCAGGAGCGCCGGCTCGCCGCCGTCTGCGGCTCTCCCTTCATGCACCACGCCCTGGCGGTGTCGAGCGAACATAGCGACGTGCGGCTCTGGGGCTGGCTGGCCACGCCCGCCGGCGCCAGGCCGCAAAACGATCTGCAATACACCTATGTCAACGGCCGCATGATGCGCGACAAGCTCATCAACCACGCCATCCGGCAGGCCTATGACGAACTGCTGCCGACCGACCGGTTCGCGGCCTATGTGCTCTACATCGAGCTGGATCCCCGTCAGGTGGACGTGAACGTCCACCCCGCCAAGCACGAGGTGCGCTTCCATCAGGCGCGCCTCATCCATGACTTCATCTTCCAGGCGCTCTTTACCGCCCTGCGCCGTGAAGGGGTTGGCGCGGCCACCGAGGAGCCGCTGGCCGAAACCCTGGTCGAGCTGCCTGGCAGCCCGGAGGTCACTTATCCCGGTCAGGCGCCGCGCACCGAGTGGTATGGCGCCGAGCACAGTTACCGGCCCCCCGCCCAGACGAGGGACGAGGGCGCCGTGCGGGAAGGCGGTGGCGGCAGAGGCGGAAACTACCAGCCCCCCGAGCCCCCGAGTCGGGCGGCGATGCGGGGCATGGGGGCCCTGCTCACCACCCTGCCGGAGGTGGCGACGCCGGCATCCCTGCCCGTAGCCGAGAGCGGTGCCGTCGAGACGCCAGCCCGAACGGGGGAGTGGCGCGCCCTGACCCTAGTGGAACAGGCCTATCTGCTGCTGGAGCGCAGCGGCCAGCTGGCGCTGCTCTCCCTGGTACGGGCGGAGCGCCTGCTGCTGCGCCACTGGTTGCTGGACGCCTGGGGCCAGGGGCTGGCAGCCCAGCCTCTGCTGCTGCCGGTCTCCTTCAAGCTGCCGAAACACCTCGTCGCCCTGGTGGAGGCGCGGGAGCGCCTGCTCAAACGCATGGGGCTGGAGTTGAAAAGCGGCGGACGCGACACCATGATCCTGACTCGGGTGCCCGCCCTGCTGCGTCAGACCGATCTGGTGCGCCTCTTACCCGAATTGCTGCAATTGATCGAGAGCGGATCTGACAGTGATGCCGGCGAGCAGGCTGGGGTACTATGCCAATGGCTGGTGGAGCAAGGCATAAGTACCGATAAAATATACGATTTTGCCACCGCCAACCGGCTGCTGACGGAACTTGTTGCCGATTTCAGTGACCAACTGGTAGACGCGCGCCTGGTGCGCCCGCTGTCGCTGGCGAGCGTGCTGGCCGCCTTTACCGAAGGCGATTGAGGGTTAGCCCGCCGTCGCTTGCATTTATTGACCAGTTTTTTGCCGGTGCGCCTTCGACGGGGCGACCGTGCCAGGGGAGTGTTTCACGTGGCTGACTTGCCGACTGCAATTTTTCTGATGGGGCCCACGGCCTCCGGCAAGACGGATCTCGCCATCGAACTGTGCCAGGCGCTGCCCTGCGACATCATCAGTGTGGACTCCGCACTCATCTATCGCGGCATGGATATCGGCACCGCCAAACCGAGCGCCGCCGAGCTGGCCCTGGCGCCGCACCGGCTGATCGACATCCTGGATCCCGCCGTGAGCTATTCGGCGGCGGATTTTTGCCGCGATGCGCTGCGGGAGATGAAAGAGATCGCCGACCGCGGCCGCATTCCGCTGTTGGTGGGCGGCACCATGCTCTACTTCAAGGCGTTGCTGGAGGGACTTTCTCCGCTGCCGTCAGCCGATCCGGCCGTGCGGGCCGGCATCGAGGAGGAGGCGGCCCGCCTCGGCTGGCAGGCGCTCCACGACGAGCTGGTGCGCATCGATCCGGTGGCGGGGGCCCGCATCCACCCCAATGACCCGCAGCGGCTCAGTCGGGCGCTCGAGGTGTACCGCATCAGCGGCAAGACCCTCACCGAGCTGACCCGGGTGCAGGGGGAGGGGCTGCCCTACCGGGTGGCACAGTTTGCCATCGCCCCGAAGGATCGCGCCGTGCTGCACCAGCGCATCGAACAGCGTTTCGACAAGATGCTGCAGAGCGGTTTCGAGCAGGAGGTGAGGGCGCTGTACGAGCGGGGGGATCTCACCCCGGATCTCCCCTCCATCCGCTGCGTGGGCTACCGCCAAATGTGGGACTACCTGGCGGGGGAAGTAGAGTATGATGAGATGCGCTATCGCGGCATTGTTGCCACCCGCCAGTTGGCCAAGCGTCAGATGACCTGGTTGCGCGGTTGGTCTGATGTGACCTGGTTGGAATCTGGTGAGTCTGACAATCTGGCAAGGGTCGTCGCCCGAGCTGGTCCGGCTTGACACTCCTGTATAATCAGGTTGTTATATTGAATATCCGGTGTTTAAAAACAACAAACTATAAGGAAAAGAAAGATGGCTAAGGGGCAATCTCTCCAAGACCCGTTTTTGAATGCGCTGCGCCGTGAGCGGATTCCTGTTTCTATCTATTTGGTGAACGGCATCAAACTGCAGGGTCAGATCGAATCGTTTGACCAGTTTGTCATTCTGCTGAAGAACACCGTGAGCCAGATGGTCTACAAGCACGCCATTTCCACCGTGGTGCCGGCCCGTGCCGTCAACCACCACCAGCACGCCCAGGGCGCCGCCGGTGAAGAGCAGGGTGAAGCCGAGGCGTGATATCCCGCGGCGAGCCCACTCGCCAACTCAGATCCATCATGATACCTGTCAAGGAGCAAGCGCTTGTTTGACCGTTACGAAGCTGGTGAACAGGCCGTTCTGGTACATGTCAACTTCAGCGATGAGGGGGAGCGGGAGGATCTGGACGAGCTCAAGATGCTGGTGAGCTCGGCCGGGGTCAATGCGCTGGCGGTGATCACCACCAGTCGCAGCGCACCCAGCGCCAAATTTTTTGTCGGCAGTGGCAAGGCGGAAGAGATCGCGTCCCAGGTCCAGATGCTGGATGCGGACGTGGTCATCTTCAACCATGCCCTGACCCCCGCCCAGGAACGCAACCTGGAGCGTCTGTTCCAGTGCCGGGTGGTGGACAGGACCGGCCTGATCCTCGATATCTTCGCCCAGCGCGCCCGCACTCACGAAGGCAAGTTGCAGGTCGAACTGGCCCAGTTGCGCCATCTTTCCACTCGCCTGGTGCGAGGCTGGACCCACCTCGAACGACAGAAGGGCGGGATTGGTCTGCGCGGCCCGGGTGAAACCCAGCTTGAAACCGACCGCCGCCTGCTGCGCGAGCGCATCAAGGCGATTCTGCGCCGACTCGACAAGGTGGCCAAGCAGCGGGAACAGGGGCGACGTGCCCGCAACCGCAACGAAGTGCCGACCGTTTCCCTGGTGGGTTACACCAACGCCGGAAAATCCACTTTGTTCAACCAACTTACAGATGCCAGCGTGTATGCTGCCGACCAATTGTTCGCAACCCTGGATCCCACCCTGCGCAAATTGGTGATCCAGGATGTGGGTGATGTGATCCTGGCGGATACAGTTGGATTTATTCGACACTTGCCCCATGATCTGGTCGCGGCCTTCAAGGCGACGCTGCAGGAGACCCGCGAGGCGGACCTGCTGCTGCACGTGGTGGACTGTGCCGATGAGCAGATGCAGGAGAATATCGACTCGGTCCAGCGAGTCCTGGCCGAGATCGAGGCGGACGACCGTCCCCAGCTGATGATCTGCAACAAGATCGACAAGCTGAGCGATCGCCCGGCCGGTCTTGAGCGGGATGAGGCAGGGCGTCCGGTGCGGGTCTGGCTGTCGGCCCAGACCGGGGAAGGCAGCGAATGCCTGTTCCAGGCCCTGACCGAACTGCTGGCCGGCTCCATGGTCCATCACACCCTGCAGTTGCCGCCGTCGGCCGCCAGATTGCGCAGTGCGCTCTATCGGCTCAAGGGCATCGAGCAGGAAGGTTTCAGCGAGGAGGGGGATTTTGTCCTGGAGGTGCGCCTGCAACTGGCCGACTGGAACCGCCTCATGAAACAAGAAGGTGAGAGTTTACAACGCTTTATCAGGCATTGATGGGTCGATGAACATAAATGGTTTGCTGATTTCATCGCCCCTCTGTGGCCCGATAGAGATGATATCCATCCGCATGTATTAATGGAGACGCTGATGGCTTGGAATGAGCCTGGTAACAATGGCAAAGACCGTGACCCCTGGGGGAACAACGGCAAGAATCAGGGGCCCCCTGATCTGGACGAGATGCTGCGCAAGGTGAGCCGTCGTTTCGGCGGCCTGCTCGGTGGCGGCAAATCCGGTGGTGGTGACGTGGGCAAGTTTGGCCTCTCCATCGCGCTGGTGGTGGCCGTGGTGGTGTGGGTCGTCAGCGGCTTCTACACCATTCGCGAAGCCGAGCGGGGCGTGGTGCTGCGCTTTGGCGAGTACTCCCACAACGTGGATCCGGGCCTGCGCTGGAAGCCGACCTTCATCGATAGAGTGATCCCGGTGGACGTGGAGTCCGTCCGTTCCCTGCCGGCCTCCGGCTTCATGCTGACCCAGGACGAGAACGTGGTGCGGGTCGAGATGGACGTGCAGTATCGCGTGGTCGATCCCGAGCAGTACCTGTTCAGCGTGACCAACGCCGACGAGAGTCTGAGTCAGGCCACCGACAGCGCCCTGCGCTACGTGGTGGGCCACACCCGGATGGACGACGTGCTGACCACCGGCCGTGAGAAGGTGCGCCAGGAGACCTGGCAGGTGATCGACAGCATCATCGAGCCCTATCACATGGGCCTGCAGATCGTCGACGTCAACTTCCTGCCGGCGCGTCCGCCGGAAGAGGTGAAGGACGCCTTCGATGACGCCATCTCTGCCCAGGAAGATGAGCAGCGTTTCATCCGTGAAGCGGAAGCCTATGCCCGCGAAGTGGAGCCGAAGGCCCGCGGCCAGGTCAAGCGTCTGGAGCAGGAGGCCGAAGCCTACAAGTCCCAGATCGTGCTGAAGGCCCAGGGTGAAGTGGCCCGCTTCAACGAGTTGCTGCCCCAGTATCAGGCCGCCCCCGAGCTGACCCGTGATCGTATCTACCTGGAAACCATGGAAGAGCTGTATCAACAGACCAACAAGGTGGTGGTGGACATGCCGGCCGGCAACAACAGCATGATCTATCTGCCGCTCGACAAGCTCTCTGGCAAGGCCAATGCCGTGCAACCGGCGCGTCCGGCCGGCACACCGGCAGTCGAGCCGACCCCGCCGTCCAACGAAGGGGCCAACTCCACGCCGACCCCGCTCCGTGGCGGTGACCGTTTCAGCTCAGGGAGAAACTGATAGATGAAGAAAATAGCTATTGGTGTCATCGCTGTGGCCGCCATGGTCTGCTTCTCTTCCGTCTTCATCGTCGATGAAGGCCAGAAGGGCATAGTGGTGCAGTTTGGCAAGGTGAAGCGGGTCGACTCCGGCGAGCCGCGACTCTATGAACCGGGCCTGCACTTCAAGGTGCCGCTCATCGACCAGGTGCGCAAGATGGATGCCCGCATCCAGACCCTGGAAGGCCAGGCGGACCGCTTCGTCACTTCCGAGAAGAAAGACCTCATCATCGACTCCTACGTGAAGTGGAAGATCGAGGACTTCTCCAAGTACTATCTGGCGACCGGCGGTGGCAACAAGATCCAGGCCGAAGACCTGCTCAAGCGCAAGATCAACAACGGTCTGCGTTCCGAGATCGGTAACCGCACCATCAAGGACATCGTCTCCGGCGAGCGCAGTACCGTGATGGAAGATGCCCTGATGAAGATGGCGCGCTCCTCCGAGCTCGGCATCAAGGTGGTGGATGTGCGCATCAAGCAGATCAACCTGCCGGTGGAAGTCTCCAGCTCCATTTATCAGCGGATGCGGGCCGAGCGGACCGCGGTCGCCCGTGAACACCGTTCACAGGGCCGCGAGCAGGCCGAGATACTGCGCGCCGACATCGACCGCAAGGTGACCGTGATGATCGCCGACGCCGAGAGCAACGCCCGCCAGCTGCGCGGTGAAGGGGATGCCGAGGCCGCCAGGATCTACGCCGACAGCTACAAGAAGGACCCCGAGTTCTTCAGCTTCGTGCGCAGCATGGAGGCCTATCGCAAGAGCTTCGCCGGTGGCAACGACCTCATGGTGCTGAAGCCGGACAGCGAGTTCTTCCGCTACCTCAAGTCGCCTCACGGTGACAAGCAGTAAGCACCGAGTGGTGATCGCAAAGGGCCTGAGCATTCAGGCCCTTTTCCATGGTGAGGCTATTTCATGAGGAGGAGGGATGCTGACATCCATCCTGATGGGTCTGGGCTTGTTGCTGTTGTTCGAAGGGCTTGGCCCCTTGCTGGCGCCTAAGGCCTGGCAGCAGATGCTGCGGCTGCTGAGCGATCAGCCGCCTGAACAGTTGCGCCGTATCGGTGGCTGCCTGGTGGTGGCGGGGGCCGTCATCCTCTGGGTGCTGGGCCACTAGCCGCCCCGACGATAGTGCATGAAAAAAGAGGCCAATGGCCTCTTTTTTCATGGATGCGCGACACGACTCAGGCGCTGCGCTGTACCGCCATGTGGGCCAGAGTGGCCAGGGCCTGCTTGTGCTGCGAATCCGGCAGGATGGCGAGGGCGGCGATGGCCTTGTCGGCCTCTTCCCGGGCCCGCTCGCGGGAGTACTCCAGGGCGCCGGTGCGATCCAGGATGGCCAGGATGCGCTCCAGGTGATCCATGCCGTTGCGGTGCTCGATGGCGTTGCGCACCAGCTGGCGCTCTTCCGGGGTACCCACTTCCATGGCGCGTAGCAGCGGCAGGGTCGGCTTGCCCTCGGCCAGATCGTCGCCCACGTTCTTGCCCATCTCGTCGCTCTGGGAGCAGTAGTCCATGACGTCGTCGATGATCTGGAAGGCGGTGCCGAGATACTTGCCGTAGTCGGTCATGGCCTGTTCGATGGGGGCGGGCTGATGGGTCAGCACGGCGGCGAGGCGGGTGGCGGCCTCGAACAGCTTGGCGGTCTTGCAGTAGATGACCGTCATATAGCTCTCTTCCGTGGTGTCCGGATCGTTGCAGTTCATCAACTGCAGCACTTCCCCTTCGGCGATGGTGTTGGTGGCATCCGACAGGATCTCCATCACCTTCAGATTGGAGAGCTCGCTCATCATCTGGAAGGAGCGGCTATAGAGGTAGTCGCCCACCAGGACGCTGGCGGCATTGCCGAACAGGGCGTTGGCGGTCTCCCGGCCGCGGCGCAGGTCGGACTCGTCGACCACGTCGTCGTGCAGCAGGGTGGAGGTGTGGATGAATTCGATGATGGCGGCCAGTTTCAGGTGGTCTTCACCCTCGTAGCCCAGGGCGCGGGCGGCCATCACGGTCAGCATGGGGCGCATCCGTTTGCCGCCGGCACTGACAATATAGAAACCCAGCTGGTTGATCAGGCTGACATCGGACTGGAGCCTCGCCAGGATCAGTTCATTGACCGCCGTCATGTCGGCGGCACAGAGCGCACGGATAGTCTGTTGGTCCATAAGTCTCGTAACGTGACGGCAGCATTTACTGCGTTTTTAGCAATGGCGGGGATTCTACACGATTTCACAATGGGTTACAGTTAGGCGTTTATTCACGGCGGCAGATATGCGCACAAAATAAACTTTTTGCTAAATTGGCCTTGCCTCGGCAAATCGTTCTGCGTAGAATGCCCGCCCATTGTTATAGGTTTTTGCGCGTGTCTGGCCTTGAGCAAAAGACACGCCTTTACGGAGTTAATCAAATGTACGCGGTATTCCAAAGCGGCGGAAAACAACACCGTGTGGCCGAAGGTCAAATCGTTCGTCTGGAAAAGCTGAACGTTGAGACTGGCGCTACCATCGACTTCAACGAAGTGCTGATGGTTGCTGCAGGCGACACTTTCAAAGTAGGTGCTCCTTTCGTTGAAGGTGGCAAGGTTGTAGCTGAAGTTGTGGCTCACGGCCGTGGCGAGAAAGTGACTATCGTCAAGTTCCGTCGTCGTAAGCACCACCGTAAGCAAGCGGGCCACCGTCAGTGGTTCACTGAAGTCAAAATCACTGGCATCAGCGCTTAATTAGAGGAGTCCGATAGATGGCACACAAAAAAGCTGGCGGTTCATCCCGCAACGGTCGCGATTCTGAAGCTAAACGCCTGGGCGTGAAGCGTTTCGGCGGCGAAACAGTTCTGGCTGGCAGCATCATCGTTCGTCAGCGCGGCACCAAGTTCCACGCTGGTGAGAACGTTGGTCTGGGCAAGGACCACACTCTGTTCGCTACCGCGAACGGTAAAGTGCAGTTCGAAGTTAAAGGTCCGCAGAATCGTAAGTACGTCAGCATCGTTGCTGAGTAATTACGGACCGCAAGGATCCGAAGCCCCGCCAACCTGGCGGGGCTTTTGTTTTTCTGATGAGTTTGACGAAAAAACGGCACGCGGATGAGCCGGCGCAGACGGGCCTCATCGGCCAGATGCGCCTCGCCCGAAGGGGCCCGTATCACTATAATTGCGTATCGGTTTTTCGAATTAAGGTGACGGTTACCTATGAAGTTTGTTGATGAAGTCCAGATTCGAGTCGATGCCGGTGACGGTGGTAACGGTTGTGTGAGCTTCCGCCGTGAGAAGTACATCCCGAACGGTGGCCCGGATGGCGGTGACGGCGGTGACGGCGGTGACGTCTATCTGGTTGCCGATGAAAACCTGAACACCCTGATCGACTACCGCTTCGAGCGTTTCCACGCCGCCGAGCGGGGCGAGAATGGCCAGAGCGCCAACTGTACCGGCCGTCGCGGCAAGGACAAGATCCTGCGCGTGCCAGTGGGGACCCGCGCCACCGACGAGGATACCGGCGAGCTGCTGGGGGATCTGACCAGCCATGATCAGAAGCTGCTGGTCGCCAAGGGCGGCTTCCACGGCCTTGGCAACACCCGCTTCAAGAGCTCGGTCAACCGGGCGCCGCGCCAGAAGAGCAATGGCACTCCGGGTGAAGTGCGCACCCTGAGGCTGGAACTGCTGCTGCTGGCGGACGTCGGCATGCTGGGCCTGCCCAATGCGGGCAAGTCCACCTTTATCCGCGCCGTTTCCGCGGCCCGTCCGAAAGTGGCCGACTACCCCTTCACCACGCTAGTGCCAAACCTCGGCGTGGTGCGTGGCGAGAACTCCCGCTCCTTCGTCATCGCCGACATTCCGGGTCTGATCGAGGGGGCCGCCGAAGGCGCCGGCCTCGGGATCCGCTTCCTCAAGCACCTGGAGCGCTGCCGCGTGCTGATCCACCTGGTGGACATCTGCCCGGTGGATGGCTCCGATCCTGCTGAGAACGCCGTCACCATAGTCCGGGAGCTGGAGAAATACAGCCCCGAGCTGGCGGGCAAGCCGCGCTGGCTGGTGTTCAACAAGATGGACCTGATCCTGGAAGAAGAGGCTCAGGAAGTGATGGACAGAGTCAAGGCCGCCCTCAACCACGAAGGTCCGGTCTACGCCATCACCGCCATCAGCAAGGAAGGCACCAAGAAGGTGTGCTACGACATCCTGGATCTACTGGACACCATGCCCCGTCAGCTGGCGGAGGATGCCAGGGAAGCCATCGAGAAGGTGGAGTTCAAGTGGGACGACTACCACAAGAATCAGCTGGCCAAGGCGGAAGCCGACGCCCTGGCGGCTTCAAAGGCCTTTGATGACAGCCTGGATGACGATGACTGGGACGATGAGGACGACGACGGCGTCGAAGTGATCTACGTCCGCGACTGAGCCTCTCTCTCGTGACAAGACCGGAGCCCTGACAGGCTCCGGTTTTTTTATGGGAGGATCGACGGGATCACCCTATAGATATATTTCTCATGTCATTTATTGCCTGCCAGCCGCAACCCATTATACTGCGCACCTGAACTTAACCTGTATGAAACATTATGCTAACCATCAAAAATGAATTGATATGCATGACTGTTTTGGTTTGTTCTTATGGATGGTTCGCCTGATAAAATATTTATGCTTGAAATAATGTATTAAAAGCTTGTTTGTGCAGTTTTTTACGTTATTCTTGCGCCCGTTTGCCGGGTGAGGGCATGGATATGCAGGTGGCCTGGCTGAAGGAAAAGTCACATTTAAGGTTGTCTATCATGTTGGAAAAGACCCTGGAGGCACCGGCGATCCGCACTCGCCGCAACGTGCTGATGTTTTTGATCCCGTCGCTCATCGGGATCCTGCTGTTCATGACCCCGGTCATCTATGACGGCAATGTCACCATCCCCGTGGCCGTGCTGGCGAAGCTGGTGCAGACGGTGTTTGCCGACCACCTGGTCGCCATGGTCAGCGCCATCATCACCACCACCATGCTGATGACCCTGGTCGCCTGGCTGTTCAAGCCGGCGATCCTGGTGAGGCGTCCCTTCCTCAACAGCCTGTTCAACGTCTCCCCCTTCTGGGCCTGCGTGCGGGTGCTGGGGGGCATCTTCGTCTTGCTGACCTTCTTCGAGGCCGGTCCCGAGGCGTTGCGCTCCGGGGCGACCGGTGGCCTGGTGCTGCACGACCTGCTGCCCGTGCTGTTCTCGGTGTTCATCTTCGCCGGCCTGCTGCTGCCGCTGCTGCTGGACTTCGGCCTGCTGGAGTTCGTCGGCACCATGATGACCCGCATCATGCGCCCTGTGTTCCGCCTGCCAGGGCGCTCCGCGGTGGACTGCTTCGCCTCCTGGCTCGGGGACGGCAGTGTCGGCATCCTGCTCACCAGCAAGCAGTATGAAGGCAAGTTCTATACCCAGCGGGAAGCCGCCGTCATCGGCACCACCTTCTCCGCGGTCTCCATCACCTTCTGCCTGGTGGTGATCTCCCAGGTGAAGCTGGAGCACATGTTCGTGCCCTTCTACCTCACCGTCTGCCTGGCCGGCGTGGTGGCGGCCATCGTGGTCCCGCGCCTGCCGCCGCTCTCCTGGAAGAAGGATGTCTACAGCGACGGCACCCCGCTGTGCCGCAAGCAGGAGGCGATCCCCCACCAGCACAGCGTGCTGAGCTATGGCTATCAGCGCGCCCTGGCCAAGGCCGACAGCATGACCGACATGGGCGCCGTGGCGCGGGAAGGGGTGAAGAATGCCCTGGACATGGTGTTCGGCGTGCTGCCCGTGGTGATGGCGATCGGCACCTGTGCCCTGATGCTGGCGGAGCATACCCCCATCTTCAACTGGCTGGGGGCGCCGTTTGTTCCCTTGCTGGAACTGCTGCAACTGCCGGAGGCAGAAGCCGCGTCCAAGACCATCATGGTGGGCTTCGCCGACATGTTCATCCCGGCGGTGCTGGCGTCCACCATAGAGAGCGACATCACCCGCTTCGTGATCGCCGCCATGTCGGTCACCCAGCTTATCTATATGTCGGAAGTGGGAGCCCTGCTGCTGGGCAGCAAGATCCCGGTCAAGCTGTGGGAGCTGTTCGTCATCTTCCTGCTGCGCACCCTGATCACCCTGCCGGTGATCGCCGGCGTCGCCCACCTGCTGTTCTAAGAGACGGCCCCACACGAAAAACGGTCAACCTGGGTTGACCGTTTTTTTATGGGATTATGCGGGCTGGAGCGGCTCAGTGCGCCTCCGCCAACAGGGCCTGACAGGCCGCCTCGTCCAGCTGCTGGGGGGCGAGGAAGCGCTTCGCATAGTCCCGCCAGATGCCGCTCTCGATGAAGAGGGCAAACAGGGCCGGGTCTATGTGATGCTCCTGCACCATCTTCTGCATGATGGCCAGGGACTGGGAGACCGTCTTGCCCGACTTGTAGGGGCGGTCGCTCGCGGTCAGCGCCTCGAAGATGTCGGCAATGGCCATGATGCGGGCGGGGATGCTCATCTGCACCCCCTGCAACTGGCGCGGATAACCGGTGCCGTCCATCCGCTCGTGATGGCCTCCCGCTATCTCCGGCACCTTGCGAAGGTGCTGGGGGAAGGGGAGCCGCTCCAGCATGCGGATGGTCTGGATGATGTGCTCGTTGATCTTGTAGCGCTCCTCCTCGGTGAGCGTGCCTCGGCCGATGGCGAGGTTGTAGTGCTCGCCCCTGTTGTAGAGGTGGGCGGGTACCCGCACCTTGAAGCCCCAGGGGTTGTGGCGGGCGAGGTTGTCCTGGGCGGGGCGGGGGATCAGGTGAACCGGCTTGTCGGCGAGCAGCGTCTCGCGGCAGGGCAGGGGGGAGGGGCCGGGGTGGCGCCTGAGCTCCTCCTGGCTGATGCCGAGGCGATCGTCCAGGGTGCGCAGCCAGGTGCGATTGGCGATGGTGGCGAGTCGCTCCAGCTTCTCCGGCGCCATCCACTCCCCACCCAGATTGCATTCGGCGACGAAGGCGAACTCCTCGTCCAGGGCGTGCCAGCGCGGGCCGGCCTCCTCCTCGGCCGCCTGCCGCTCCGAGGCCGGCAGCCGGGCCGCCAGCGCGTCGATATGGGCGTCGCGCTTGAGCACCTCGAAGCGGGTGCGGATCTCGTGGATCCTGTCGTAGATGGTCTCCAGCTTGGTGGCCTTGTCCACCACGAACTCCGGGGTGGTGACCTTGCCGCAGTCGTGCAGCCAGCTCGCGATATGGATGGCCTCCCACTCCTCGTCGTTGAGGCGAAAGTCCTTGAAGGGGCCTTGCTGCTGATCGCAGGCGGCCTGTGTCAGCATCCGGGTCAGCTCGGGCACGCGCTGGCAGTGGCCGCCGGTATAGGGGCTCTTGGCGTCGATGGCTCCCGCGATCAGTTCGATGAAGGCCTCCAGCAGCTGCTTCTGCTCCTCCAGCAGGCGCTGGTTTTCGATGGCGGAGGCCGACATGCCGGCCAGCGCCTCGATGAGGCTGATGCGCGATGCCAGCTCCCGGGGGGCACAGTCCGGCAGCACCAGCAACAGGCAGCCGATCAGCTCCTGGCGATGGTTGTACAGGGGCTCGGCCAGCAGTTGGCGTGGGCCGGGGAAGGGGCCCCAGTCGGCGAGGTAGCGGGACCACTGCTCCTCATCGAGGGGCAGGCTGAGGCGATCCGTGTGGTAGAGTCCGCCGAGCAGCGCCGTCTGCCAGTGCACCCGTTCACAGGCCAGCGGCTGCGACTGCCAGATGGCCTGCACGGCCTGCATCTGTTTCTCCTTCGCCAGGTAGAGACAACCCCCTTCTGCCTGGGCCGCCGCCACCGTCTCGTGCAGGATGCGGTTGAGCAGGGAGTCGAAGCGGTGTTCAGCCATCAGCGCCCGCCCCATGTTCATGAAGTTGCCCAGGGTCAGGCGCATGCTGGACATGGCGCGGGCCAGGTCGTCTATCTCCCGGATCGCCGAGTCCGGGCCCTCGCTCTCGCCGAAGTCGAAATGCTGGATCCGCTCGGCCTCCTGGGTCAGTGCCAGCAAGGGGGTGGCCGTGCGCCGCGCCGCCAGCCAGATGACGGGCAGCAGCAGCAGCAAGCCGGCACATGCCCAGGCCAGGTTGCGCAGGGCATCCTGACGGGCCGGCGCGGTCAGCACTTCCGCCGGCACCAGCAGGGCGAGGTAGAAGGGAGAGCCCTCCCCGAGGGCCGAGAGGTTGACGAGCCAGTCGGAGCCATTGCCATCGTACAGCGTCAGCTCGGCGGACTGGTGCAGCAGGGTGGGCTGGGTGGCCATCTCCTGTTGCAGCTTGGTGAGGATCGGGTGCTGGAGCGCCGACAGCATGGGCAGGCGGCTCAGCTGGTCGAAGCTGGGCAACCGCTCGGGATCCGTTGCCAGCAGGGTGCCGGCCTCGTCGAACAGCACCAGCTGGCTGTGGCTGGGAAGAGGCAGCTCACCGATGAGGGAGGAGAGCCCCTCCACGCCGGCGTCCAGCCCGATCACCGCCCGGCGATCGTCGCTCTCCACCGCCAGCGTCATGCCCGGCTCCCGGGTGGTGAAGAAGAGATAGGGATGGGTCACTATGATGCCGGTGCTCCAGCGTGCCTGCTTGTACCAGCCACGGTCGCGGGGATCGAAACGGTAGTCCGGCATGGGACGCCGCTCCAGCAGCCGCTGCCGCTGGTCAAAATAGAGAAACTCCCCCCGGCCCTGGCTCAGGCTCTGGACCAGCAGGCGGCTCTCGGGCGGCGGGTTGTCCAGCGCCCCCTTTGCCCGCTCGGTCAGCTTGCGCACCAGGAAGAAGTCGCCGTTCTCGTAACCGGCATAGATGGCGCCATAGCTGGCGCTGTTTGCCAGCACTTCGGCCAGTTGGGGCAGATAGGCGAGCCGCTCCTCCAGGCTGGTCATGGCGGCCAGCTGGCCGCTGCGCAGGAGGCTCAGTGACATGTGCGCCGGGCGCTGGTTCAGCTTGAAGGCGAGCGCCAGCTGCTCCCGGTAGTGCTGGAAGCTCTGTCGTTCGTGTTCCAGCCCTAGCCGCATGCCCTGCTGGAACTGCAGCACGATGAGGGCCCCTCCCAGCAGGGAGAAGAGCAGAATGAAGAGGGTGGCAATGTGTACGTAAAAGGGTTTTCGACTGAGGCGTGCTGTTGTCATGGACCTGTCCTTGTCCCGGCGATCGCCGTGATGATCTCCTGAGAGTGTGCTCGCAGGATGACAAAAAGCATAGGGCCTGATCGGGTGGTGTGTGAGGACGGCGTGCATCCTGAGTCTGAGCTTCGGACGGGAGAGGGCGCCCAGTCCGGCACACTCCTGTGGTCACGTGATTCATTCAGATATCTCGTGCTACATTGCTCCACTGGCAAATGGCCTGTGAATCAATGGAGTGTCCCATGTCTGTCGTTCCCTATTCCGTGCTGGATCTGGTGCCCGTGCCCGAAGGCGCCTTGCCGGCCGAGTCGTTCCGCCATTCGCTGGATCTGGCCCGCCATGCGGAGCGCTGTGGCTATCACCGCTACTGGCTGGCGGAGCATCACAACATGCCGGGGATTGCCAGCGCCGCCACCGCCGTGCTCATCGGTCACCTGGCCGGCGGCACCAACACCCTGCGGCTCGGGGCGGGCGGCATCATGCTGCCAAACCACTCGCCGCTGGTCATCGCCGAGCAGTTCGGCACGCTAAGTTCCCTCTATCCGGATCGGATCGATCTCGGGC
Source organism: Aeromonas sp. FDAARGOS 1409 (assembly GCF_019048705.1). Lineage (NCBI taxonomy): Bacteria > Pseudomonadati > Pseudomonadota > Gammaproteobacteria > Aeromonadales > Aeromonadaceae > Aeromonas > Aeromonas sp. FDAARGOS 1409. The sequence goes on along the minus strand of NZ_CP077395.1, from coordinate 484,369 downwards.
TGGGGCGGGCCCCCGGCACCGATCAGCGCACCATGCAGGCGCTGCGCCGCCAGCGCAGCGGCGAGGTGGACGATTTCCCGGCGGATGTGCGCGAGTTGATGGGCTACTTTGGGGACGAGATTGGCGCCGTGCAGGCGGTGCCCGGTCAGGGGCTGCACGTGCCGATCTGGCTGCTGGGCTCCAGCCTCTATAGCGCCCAGCTGGCGGCGGCCATGGGGCTGCCGTTCGGCTTCGCCTCCCACTTCGCGCCCGGTTTGCTGCTGCAGGCGCTGGAGCTCTACCGCACCCAGTACCGCCCCTCGGCGCGCTGGCCCAGGCCTTATGCCGTGGTCTGCGTCAACCTGATCGCCGCCGACAGCGATCGGGAGGCGCGCTTCCTGTTCACCACCTTGCAGCAGCAGTTCTTGCGGCTCTATCGCGGCGATGCCGGCAAGCTGCCGCTGCCGGTGCAGACGCTGGGGGAGGAGTGGTCTGCCCGCGAGCTGATGGCCATGGAGCAGACCCTGGCCCGCTCCCTGGTGGGGGATCCGGATCGGGTGCGCCACGGTCTCAAGGCCCTGCTGGCCGAGACCGGTGCCGACGAGCTGATGTTCAACGGCCCCATCGTCGATCACCAGGCGAGGCTGCGCTCGTTCGAGCTCGGCGCCGAGCTGATGCAGAGCCTCTGAACCAAACGGCGGGATGATATATAAGCCATTGGTTTAAAACGATAGTCAGATTGCTGTCAGGCCTCTGTCGTGTCGCCTGTTGCCACTCGACCCTATGCTGGCCCTGTCCAATATCACGAGGAGCCGATGATGATAGTCAGGAAATTGAGATTGCAGCGGGGCTGGTCACAGGAGCAGTTGGCCGCCTTTACCGGCCTGAGCGTTCGCACCATTCAGCGGATCGAGCAGGGGCAGCAACCCGGACTGGAATCCCTCAAGGCCCTGGCCTCCGTCTTTGAGCTCGATGTGACTCAACTGCAGGAGAGCGAGATGAAAGGGAATGAGACAGAGGGTGGGGTGAACCTGGCCAGGGACGAGCGGGAGGCGATGAAGTTTGTCGAGGGGCTCAAGGGCTTCTACGGCCACATCATCAGCTATGTGCTGGTGATGACGGGCCTGTTCGTCATCAACTACCTGAGCAACCCGGACCATATCTGGGCCTGGTGGCCCATGCTGGGCTGGGGCCTGGGGCTGATGTCCCACGCCATCAACCTGTTCCAGCCGTTCAGGCTGCTCGGGCCGGAATGGGAGCGACATCAGGTGGAGAAACGGCTGGGGCGCAGGCTGTGAGGTGTTTCTCTATTCCATAAAGAGCGGGCCCGGCAATGCCGGGCCCGTTTTATTTCCCATCCCTGTTCCTTGCCTCACTTGGCATAGGCGGGGCAGGGGGTCGCTATCAGGGCGTCATCCTCGTAGCGCCACATCGTGAGGCTGTTGCCCCAGACGCAGCCGGTGTCCAGCCCCTTGATGTCGTCCTTGCCGGTCTTGCCCATCAGCGCCGCCCAGTGGCCGAACACCAGTATGGGGTCGTCGTCGTGGTGCTCGCGCTGCTCGAACCAGGGGCGCAGGCCTGGTGTGGACTCCTTGGGGCCCTTCTTGCACTTGAAGTCGAGCCGGCCATCGAAGTAGCAGAACCGCATGCGGGTGAAGCTGTTGATGATGTAACGGTAACGCTCTATCCCCACCAGACTGTCGTTCCAGCTGTCCGGCAGATCGCCATACATGTTGTGCAGCAGCCAGTTGTACTGATCCCCGCGCAGCAGGGTTTCCACTTCCCGGGCACAGCTGCGGGCGGTGTGGGCATCCCAGGCGGGGGAGAGGCCGGCGTGGATCATCATGATGGGCAGATCCGGGTGCTCCGCCAGCAGCGGGCGGTGGCGCAGCCATTCCAGCAGCTCGTCCCGATCCGGCGCCTCCATCAGCTCCTGCAGCTTGTCCTTCTTCTTGAGAGGGGCGACCCCGTGGGCGACCGCCAGCAGGTGCAGGTCATGGTTGCCGAGCACGGTCACGGCCTGCTGTCCCAGTGATTTGACGAAACGCAGGGTGTTGAGAGAGTCCGGTCCGCGGGCGACGAGATCGCCGCACAGCCAGAGCGTGTCGTTATCGAAGTCGAACTCGGCAAGATCCAGCAGACGGCGCAAATCGTCGTAGCAGCCCTGGATATCACCGACGAAACAGTTCGCCATGAAACCTCAGTTGATAATGTTGGGAACGGCCAGCGTGAAGGGGGCTATGGGGGCCTCGAATCGTTGCCCCGATTCATCCTGCAGGATATAGCTGCCTTCCATCACGCCGAGCGGAGTGGCGAGGGGGACGCCACTCTGGTAGGTGAAGGTCTCGCCGGGGGCGATCAGGGGTTGTTCACCGACGACCCCGGGCCCCTCTACTTCCTGCATCTTGCCATTGGCATCTGTGATGAGCCAGCGTCGATGCAGCAGCTGCACGGTCCCCGGCCCCAGATTCTCTATCTCGATGAGGTAGAGAAAATGGTAGGGATCCTGGGTGCCCGCCACATAGCTGGGGTGCGGGCGAACCACTATCCGGGGTGTGGCCATGGGATCAGGCCTGCTGCTGATCGGCCAGCCAGTTGGCGATCGTGACGAACTGCTCGAGGGAGAGGTTCTCCGGGCGCAGGTTGCCATCGATCCCGAGCTCGGTCAGCTGGGCGTCGGTGATGAAGTTGGCGAAGCTGTTGCGAATGGTCTTGCGACGCTGGCCGAAGCCCTCGGTGCAGACCCGGTTCAGGCAGCGGATGTCCTTGGCGACGATGGTCGGGTTCTTGTGCGGCACCAGGCGCACCACGGCGGAGTCCACCTTGGGGGCCGGCTTGAAGGCACCCGGGCCGACTTCCAGCACAGGGATCACCTGGCAGTAGTACTGGGTCATCACGCTCAGACGGCCATAGGCCTTGCTGCCGGGACCTGCGGCCAGACGCAGCACCACTTCCTTCTGCAGCATGAAGTGCATGTCTTCGACCCGATCGGCGAACTCGCACAGGTGGAAGATGAGCGGGGTGGAGATGTTGTAGGGCAGGTTGCCGAAGATGCGAAGCGGCCCCTTGCCTTCTCCCATCAGGGTCGCGAAGTCGAAGCGCATGGCGTCGGCCTCGATCACGGTTAATTTGTCTTTAAGAGTGGGATGCTCGCGCAGGCGCGCCGCCAGATCCCGGTCCAGCTCGACCACCGTCATCTTGTCCATCTGGGCGGCGACCGGCTCGGTCAGCGCCGCCAGACCCGGCCCGATCTCCACCAGGTTCTGGCCCGGCTGCGGGTTGATGGCGGCCACTATCTGGTCGATCACGTAACGGTCGTGCAAGAAGTTCTGACCGAAACGCTTACGGGCCGTGTGGCCCATGTGCACCTTACTGCTCATATCTTTTTTTCTCTACCATCTGGATGGCGTGGTTGATCGCGGTGATCAGGCTACCGGGATCGGCGAGGCCCTTGCCTGCCAGATCCAGCGCGGTGCCGTGATCCACCGAGGTACGGATGAAGGGAAGTCCGAGGGTGATGTTGACCGAGTTGCCAAAGCCCTTGTATTTGAGCACGGGCAACCCCTGGTCGTGGTACATGGCGAGTACCGCATCCGCATCCTTGAGGTATTTGTCCTGGAACAGGGTATCGGCGGGCAGCGGACCGACCAGATCGATCCCCTCCTGGCGCAGGCCGGCCAGGGCGGGTTCGATCACGTCGATCTCCTCCCGGCCGAGATGGCCCCCTTCCCCGGCGTGGGGATTGAGGCCGCAGACGTAGATCCGGGGGTGTTCTATGCCGAACTTGCCCTTGAGATCCGCATCCAGGATGCGGATCACCTTGCCGAGGCGCTCCTCTGTGATGGCCATGGCCACGTAGGCCAGCGGGATATGGGTGGTCGCGAGCGCCACCCGCAACCCTTCGGTGGCCAGCAGCATCACCACGTCGGCGGTGTCGGACTGCTGGGCGAAGAATTCGGTGTGGCCGCTGAACGACACCCCTGCCTGGTTGATGATCCCCTTGTGCACCGGCCCGGTCACCACGGCGGCAAACTCGCCGCTCAGGTTGCCGTCGCAGGCGCGCTGCAGGGTGGCCAGCACATAGGCGCCATTGCCCTCGTCGAGGGTGCCCGGCACCACGGGGGCACCGAGGGAAACCGGACAGACCGTCAGGGTGCCCGCCCGCTGCGGGCGGGCTGGGGCGCAGGGATCGTAGGGTTCCAGCTCGATGGAGAGCCCCAGCAATCCGGCCCGCTCGCGTAGCAGGGCCGGGTCGGCGATCACCACCAGCTGGTGGGGCCACGCCCGCTGGGCGATGTGCAGCACCAGATCCGGGCCTATGCCCGCCGGTTCACCCGGGGTGATGGCAAGACGATGGCAGGCCATCAGTTCGGTTCTATCTGGATGTAGGCTTCGTCGCGCAGTTCATCCAGCCAGGCCTGGGACTCTTCGGTGAAGCGGCGGTTGAAGATGAGCTGGTAGGCGCGCTGCTCCTGGGCCTTGCCGGTGGCGTCCTGGCTGCGACGATCCTCGAGCTGCACTATGTGCCAGCCGTGGGTGGTGCGGAAGGGTTCGCTGATCTGGCCGGGTTGCAGGCGATTGACCATGTCGCGGAACTCCGGCACATAGACGTTGGGATCGGACCAGCCCAGTTCGCCGCCCTGCACCGCGGAGCCCGGATCCTCGGAGTACTTCTCCGCCATGCTGGCGAAGCTGGCCTTGCCGCTCTTGATGTCGTGCAGTATGCCGTCCAGGGTGCCCTTGGCCTTCTCCTCGCTCAGGATGATGGAGGGCTTGATCAGGATGTGGCGCGCCTTCACCTCGGTCTGCATCACCTGCTGCTGACCCTTGGTGTCGAAGATCTTGACGATGTGCAGACCGGCGCCGGAGCGCAGCGGGCCGACGATGTCGCCCTTCTTGGCGCCCTGTACCGCCTCCGCCATGAGGGTGGGCATCTCCTGCTGGCTCATCCAGCCCCAGTCACCCCCTTCCAGGGCCTTGGGACCGTTACTCTCGGCGATGGCCAGCTTGCGGAAGTCCGCCCCCTCTTTCAGGGCGGCCAGGATGCGTTCGATCTTGGCCTTGGCGGCGTTGAGCTGCTCGGCGCTCGGGTTGTCCGGCAGGGCAACCTGGATGTGGCCGATGTGGTACTCGGTCTGCTGCTGGCCCTGCTTGCCCAGCGCCTCGACCACCTGCTTCACCTCCTGCTCGGAGATGTTGATGCGGCGGCGCACCTGGCTGCGGCGCACCTCGTTCATCAGGATCTCGCGGCGTACCTCTTCCCGGTACTGGGCATAGGTCAGCCCCTCCCGTTCGAGCTGGGCACGCAGCTGCTCCAGGGTCATCTTGTTGTCGGCGGCGATGCTCTGGATGGCCTGCTCCAGCTGGGTGTCACTGATCTTGAGCCCCTGGCGCTCCGCCAGTTGCAGTTGCAGGCTCTCCTGGATCAGGCGATCCAGCGCCTGCTTGCGCAGGGTGACGTCATCGGGCAGGGACTGGCCGCTCTCCTGGGCGGAGGCCTTCACCTTCTGCACCAGGGCCTCCTGCTGACTGGCCAGCACCACGTCCTTGTTGACCACGGCCAGTACCTTGTCCACCAGCTCGGGCGCGGCGAGGGCGCCCTGGCTCATGACACCAAACAGGCCTGCGGTCAGCAGGGAAATCAACGTCTTCTTCATATCCATCTCTCAAGGCGTTTGCCAGACCCGTTACTGGTCTCGCAGGTTAAACGGACGAATGTAAGGCAGTGCTTCGGTGTCCAGGGACGTGCCCTTGGAGCCGGTACCCACGCTACCCAATCCTTTCATTTCAAATTGAATGCCGAGGCTGCGCTCGGACGTCGGGGCCATGTTCACGTTGTCTGGCGTATTGACCCACTCCAGGTTGAAGTTGATGCTCCAGCAGCAGGAGTCGTACTTCAGGCCCACCTTGCGGTCCACTTTGACGTTCTGGTCGAGCTCCTGATAGTAGCCTCCGTAGAGATGCCACTGGTTGTTCAGCGGCGTGGTCAGCAGCAGGCCTATCTGGTTGAGATCCGTCACCTGGCCCTTGTGGTCCAGGTCGTAGTTGGCGTCCCGCACGAAGCGGTGGTTCAACTGGCTGATCAGCTTCTCGTGGCGATATTCCAGGGCGCTGTTGGCGGAGCTTATCTGGCGCTGCTCCACATCATATTGCGCCCCGGCATGGGCATACCACTGCTCGTTGATCTTGGCGTCCCCCTCGAACGACAGCGGCGAGCGGGTATTGGTGCTCAGCTCGTCGCTGCTGTAGAGCTTGACCCTGGGGGCCACGAAGTCGAAGGCTTGGGCAACGGCCAGCCGGATTCGTTCATCCCCGGCCGGATCATAGATGCGGGTGGTGACCCCCACTGAGAGCCGGTTGGAGTCGCTGATCCGGTCAAGACCGGCGTAGCGGCGATCGCTGAACAGGCTGTAGTAGTCCTGGCGCATGGTGGTGGAGTCATAGACGCCTATGTTGTCCTGATCCTTGTAGGGCACGTAGAGGTACTGGAACTCCGGCTCCAGGGTCTGGTTGGCCCCTTCCCCGAACCACTGCTGGTCGCGCTCGAAGGTCATGCCGCCCTTGAGGCGGAACGAGGGCAGCACCCGGGTGATGACGCCTTCCTCCAGGGTGACGTCTCCCCCTTCTCGCGGGGTAAAGCGGTTTGTGAAGGTGCTGCTCATGTTGTCAGGCACCGTCTGATCGTAACGGGTGTACATCAGCTTGTACTGGCTGTCGAGGAAGTAACCGGCTTCGTCCACCAGGGGGATGGTCAGGGTCGGGGCCGTGTAGAAGCGGGTGCCGGTGTAGGCCTCCCCCTTGTTCTGCTCGACGGCCTGGTCGTTGTTGTAACCGAAGTTGGTGAGCTCTGTGTTCCAGGCCAGATCGTACCAGTTGCCCTGCTGGTAGTAGTTGTGGTTGATGCGCGGCATCAGCTCGTGGGGCTGCTGGGCGCTGGCCAGCAGGATCTGGTAGGTCCGCACCTCGGCGTTGAGGTTCCAGTTCTGCTGGAAGTAGCCGGCTTTCAGGGACTGCTGCAGCTGGTTGTCGACCTGGGTCCCCACCTTGGGGGAGAAGTCGTTGAAGTAGTTGTAATCCTGATCCCGCACCTTGGTGTAGTCCACCGACACCTGCAGGGCGTTGTCCAGGAACCTGGAGGTGTGGCGGGCGTTCAGCAGGTAGCGGTGCCCATCGGACAGGTAGTCGTTGAGGCTGTCCGTCTCGTCGTACTGCTTGTCGTCCGCCAGGTTCTCGAAGTAGAGGCTGCCGGTGTGGGCCGGATCCGGCATGTAGCGGAACTCGACCTGTTCCATCAGGCCCCGTCTGTCCATGAAGCGGGAGGTGATGGTGGCATCGTAGTTCGGCGCTATGTTCCAGTAGAACGGCTGGGTGATGTCCATGCCGTTCTTGGAGCTCTGGGTATAGCCGGGGTAGAGCAGACCGGTCTTGCGCTCGTCCTTGATGGGGAAGTTGATGTAGGGGAAATAGAAGACCGGGTAGTCATAGAGCCAGAGGCTGGCATTCCAGGCTTCCCCGAACACCTCCGACTGGTCGATGTCGATGCTGCCTGCCTTCAGGGTCCAGGCTTCCTGACCCGGCGGGCAGGTGGTGTACTGGGCGCCCTCCAGGGTGATGTTCTGGTTGTTGTTGGTCATGGTCACCTTCTCGGCGAAGCCGCGTACCGGTGAGCCATGAACCTGATACTTGCCCTCCTCCAGTTCGGAGTTCTTGGTGTCCAGGTTGGACTTGAGGGTCTTGTCGCTGGTGACCGTGATCTGGCCGTCGTTGTAATAGATGTTGCCGATGGCGATGACATCCCGGCTCTTCTGGTCCAGCTGGGCATAATCGGAGTCGAATTTGCGCACGCCCTGACGCACCTTGACGTCACCCTCGTAGACGGCAGTCTCGCCCTGTTTGGCTTCCAGGCGATCGGCATCCACCTCGACGGGCAGGGCGTTGGCGTCCTCGTTTGCGCTGGGTTTCTCTATCTTGGGCACATAGTCATAGCAGAGGCTGTCGAGGATCCCGGTGGCGGGTGGCGCATTGAGTGGCGCTGCCTGGACCATGAGCGGACTCAGGGCAGGAACAAGGCTGATGGTCAGGGCGATGGGACAGGAGTACCCCAGTGTCCATTTTGTCATGTGAAAGGCTCGCGCAATCCGTAGTAAAAACGGTTGATTCAGGGCATGCATTTTATGTCAGGATCCATCGAGTTGACATTGCATGTCATTGCTTTATGTTAGCCGGCAATGATAAAGCATTATTGCGGCCAGGGCTAACAGCCAAGTGCTGCTTTCCAATTTGGTTCCCGACTCATGCACGATCGCGCTTCCCTGCTTTTGCAATGGGCACGCCGGATTTCCGGTGACGCCAACCTCCCGTTGACCCTCATTTCCGGTGACGCCAGTTTTCGCCGCTACTTCCGTGGTGGCGGTCTGGTGTGGGTGGATGCTAATCCGAAAACCGAAAAAAATCATGAATTCGTTCGCAATGCGGCCGCCCTGCATGCCGTTGGGCTGCTGGCGCCCGAGGTGAGGGTGGTGGACTACGAGCAGGGGCTGCTGGCGGTGACGGATCTCGGGGATACCCAGCTCATCGGCTGCCTGAACGATGACAACGTGCTGGCCTGGTACGGCAAGGCCATCGCCCTGCTGCCGAGACTGGGGGCGGTCGCGCTGGCGCTCGAGCCCTTCGATGAGGCCTTCATGGCGCGGGAGAACGCCATCTTCCCCGAGTGGCTGCTGGGCCACCACCTGCAGTTGACGCTGAGCGCCCAGGAAGAGCAACTGCTGGCGGAGACCTTCGCCTGCCTCACCGCGAACAACCTGGCCCAGCCCCAGGGGGTGATGCACCGGGACTTCCACAGCCGCAACCTGATGGTGTGTGGTGGGCAGACCCCGGGCGAGAGCGAACTCGCCATCATCGACTTCCAGGACATGGTCACGGGGCCGCTCAGCTACGACCTGGTCTCCCTGCTGAAAGACTGCTACGTGCGCTGGCCTGACGAGGTCATCGAGCAGGGCATGAGTCATGGCTTCGAGGTGCTGAGCCAGGCGGGGCTGCTCGGCGGGCTCGACTATGCCAGCTTCCGCCGCCACGCCGACCTGACCGGCATGCAGCGCCACCTCAAGGCGGCGGGGATCTTCACCCGCCTCTGCCATCGCGACGGCAAAGCCGGCTACCTCAAGGACATCCCCCGTACCCTGGGCTATGTGGTGGATGTCTGCCACACCCATGGCGCGACCTACCCGGTGCTGGCCCGCTTTGGCCAGTGGCTGGAGCAGGTGGTACTGCCCGGGCTGGCCCGCACCGGAGTGGCGTCATGAAGGCGATGATCCTGGCCGCCGGTCGCGGCGAGCGGATGCGCCCGCTCACCGACAGCCTGCCCAAGCCGCTGCTGGCGGTGGGGGGCAAGCCGCTCATCGTGCACCACATCGAGAAGCTCAAGAGCGCCGGGGTAAGCGAGCTCGTCATCAACCACGCCTGGCTCGGCCACAAGCTGGTGGAAGCCCTCGGCGATGGCAGTCAGTACGGCGTGGCTATCCGCTGGTCGGCAGAGGAGAGCGCGCTCGAGACCGCAGGCGGCATAGTGCAGGCGCTGCCGTTGCTCGGCAGCGACCCCTTCCTGGTGATCAACGGCGACACCTGGATAGATGCCGACTATGCCACCCTGGTGCGCCAGCCCCTGGGGGAGGATCTGGCCCACCTCTGGCTGGTGCCCAATCCACCCCAGCACCCGCAGGGGGACTTCTCCTTGCAAGGGGGGAGAGTACTGGACGCACCTGCCCTCACCTTCAGCGGCGTGGGCCTCTACCACCCCTCTGCCTTTGTCGGCCTCCCCTCTGGCGCCCGCAAGCTGGCGCCCCTGTTGCGGGAATGGATGGCGCTGGGCCGGGTCGGCGGCAGCCTGCTCGCCGGCGAGTGGCGCGACATCGGCACCGTGGAGCGGCTGCGCGCGCTGGATGAGCAACTGCTTGCCGGCACTCACTAACATCACGAGGTCTTGAACCATGCGTATTTGGGGTAAGGTGCTTGGCGCCTTCTTCGGTTTTCTGCTCGGCAACATCTTCGGTGCCCTGCTCGGCCTCTGGATAGGCCACCGTTTCGATCGGGGCATGGGCATGAGTTTCCGCCGCGCCCCCAGCCAGCAGCAACAGGCGGTCTTCTTCCACGCCACTTTCGCCGTCATGGGCCACATCGCCAAGGCGAGCGGCCAGGTCACGGAGCACGAGATCCGGGTCGCCTCCAACCTGATGGACAGGATGCGCCTCTCTGGCGAGCAGCGGGTGCGGGCCCAGGAGTCCTTCCGTCAGGGCAAGGAGAGCGACTTCCCGCTGCGGGACACCCTGGCGGAGTTTCGCCAGGCGAGCCAGGGGCAGCGGGACATCCTGCGCTTCTTCCTCGAGGTGCAGCTGCAGGCCGCCTTTGCCGATGGCAAGGTGGAGGCCAACGAGCGCGCCATCCTGCAGACCATCGCCGACGAGCTGGGTTTCAGCCGCATCGAGCTGGCGCGGATCCTGGCGATGGCCGAGGCCCAGATGAACTTCTTCCATCGCCAGCAGCAGGGCGGCGGGCAGGGGCAGCAATACCGGCAGGAGCCCCCTTCCCGGGACCGCCTCAAGGACGCCTACCAGCTGCTGGGGGTGAGCGAGAGCGACAGCGATCAGGAGATCAAGCGCGCCTATCGCAAGGAGATGAGCAAGCACCACCCGGACAAGCTGGCCGCCAAGGGGCTGCCGCCGGAGATGATGGAGATGGCCAAGGAGAAGGCCCAGGAGATCCAGCAGGCCTGGGAATGGATCCGCGAGGCCCGCGGCATCCGTTGAGTCCTCGCCGACTCCAGTCCATAAAAAAATGCCCGTCGATGACGGGCATTTTTGTCTGCGCGGGTCGGGATCAGTGGCTGTCGACCCAGACGAACTTGAGCACGAACAGCAGGGCGACCACCAGCACGCAGGGGTTGATCTCGCGCCAGCGGCCGGTGCCCGCCTTCATCACGCAGTAGGAGATGAAGCCCACGGCGATCCCCTCGGTGATGGAGAAGCTGAACGGCATCATCACCGCGGTCATGAAGGCCGGCACCGCCTCGGTCAGATCTTCCCACTTCACCCGGGTCAGCTCGGAGCACATCAGCACGCCTACGTAGATAAGGGCGCCGGCGGCGGCGTAGGCCGGCACCATGGCGGCGACCGGGGAGAAGAAGATGGCCAGCAGGAACAGCACGCCGACCACGATGGCGGTCAGACCGGTGCGACCGCCGACGGCGACGCCTGAGCTGCTCTCGATATAGGCAGTAACGGAAGAGGTGCCCATAAAGGCGCCGCCGACGGAGCTCACGCTGTCCACCACCAGGGCCTGTTTCATGCGCGGGAAGTGGCCCCTGTCATCCGCCAGCTTGGCGCGGTTGGTAACGCCGATCAGGGTGCCGGAAGAGTCGAACAGGTTGACCAGCATAAAGGAGAAGATGATCCCGGCGAGGCTGATGTCCAGCGACCCCATCAGATCCAGCTGGCCGAAGACGGGGGCAATGCTGGGCGGCACCGAGACGAACCCCTTGAAGGTGACATCCCCGAACAGCCAGCCCAGCGCCGTGGTGACCACGATGGCGATCAGCACGGCGGAGTGGACGCCGCGGGCGGAGAAGATGCAGATCAGGAAGAAGCCGAGCAGCCCCAGCAGGCAGGGCAGGGAGGTGAGGTCCCCCACGGTCACCATGGTCGCGGGGCTCGCGACCACGATGCCGGCATTGTGCAGGCCGAGCAGGGCGATCAGCAGGCCGATGCCGGCGGTGATGCCGACCCGCAGGGTGAGCGGTATGTTGGCGATGAGCCAGTAGCGCACCCGCAGCAGGGTGAGGATCAAGAGCCCCAGGGCGCCCCAGAAGATGGTGCCCATGCCGACCTGCCAGGAGTAGCCCATGCCGGCCACCACCACGAAGGCGAAGAAGGCGTTCAGGCCCATGGCGGGTGCCAGGGCGATGGGCAGATTGGCCAGCAGGCCCATCAGGATGCTGCCGATGCCGGCGATGAGGCAGGTGGTGACGAACACGGCCTGGGTGTCCATGCCCGCGGCAGAGAGGATCTGCGGGTTGACGAACACGATATAGACCATGGTCAGGAAGGTGGTGATGCCGGCGATGACCTCGGTGCGGACCGTGGTGCCGTGGCCTTTCAGGGCAAACAGACGCTCGAGCAATCCTTGCCCGGCAGCCGGGCTGGCGGTCTGCCCGGTAGCGTGATGTGGTTGATTCATGTTGGATTCCAATGGGTAACGTGAAATAAGCAGCAGGAGGCCGCACCCATCCATGCGGGGTGAAGGGCCCTGTCTCTGGCGATGAAGTGACCAGACTCGTCCTGATACCGTGACAGCGCGCACATTTTCACACAGGCGGCGGCGTTTACAAACCCCGGATCTGCGAGGCGGATCAATGAATAGAGCAAAAATTCAAACGTTTGCCCTTGGAGGGGTAAAAACGGGGCTCGATAGAACCTTCTCTGTGGGGGCCATCAACGGCTCTTCAGGTAGCGCTCGATAAGCTGGCTCAGCACGGCATCGCTCTGCTCCAGCAAGGGAGCCAGATTCGCTCCCATGCGCTGCAGCAACAGGCCGGCTTGCGCCTCGCTCAACTTGCGCCCCTCGATGAGGAACTCCTGCTCCGGCAACTGCTTGTCGTGGCGGGGGAGCAGCACCCAGCTGACCCGCCCGGGTTCGATGGCGGCAAAGACCCGGCTGGCCGCGGTGCAGAAGGTGTCGATGTGCTGCTTGCCATCCGGACCCAGACAGCCGGGTTCGATCCGGATCTGGATGGTGAGTCTGGTCGTGGTGGGTTGGGTCATGGTTCTATGCTGCCAGGGTAGGGAGGGGAATTGTAAGCCAGGAGGCGATAAAAAGGGGAGCCCGGGCTCCCCTTGTCCGCATATGCAGCTCGCTTGTTGCAATGGACGCGGTGCGGCTGGCCGCACCAATCGTTCCCTTTACTTGGCGATGCGCTTGTTGCAATGGACGCGGTGCGGCTGGCCGCACCGATCGTTCCCTTTACTTGGCGATGCGCTTGTTGCAATGGACGCGGTGCGGCTGGCCGCACCAATCGCTCCCTTTACTTGGCGATACGCTTGTTGCAATGGACGCGGTGCGGCTGGCCGCACCAATCGCTCCCTTTACTTGGCGATGCGCTGGTTGCAATGGACGCGGTGCGGCTGACTGTACCAATCGTTCCCTTTACTTGGCGATGCGCTTGTACTTGGCACGGCGCGGCTGGACGGCCTCGGCGCCATAGGTCTTCTTCTTCCACTCTTCGTATTCGGTGAAGTTGCCCTCGAAGAACTCGATCTTGCCCTCGTCCTGGTAGTCCAGGATGTGGGTGGCGATGCGGTCGAGGAACCAGCGGTCGTGGGAGATGACCATGGCACAGCCGGGGAACTCCAGCAGAGCGTTCTCCAGGGCGCGCAGGGTTTCGATGTCCAGATCGTTGGTCGGTTCGTCCAGCAGCAGCACGTTGCCGCCGGTCTGCAGCAGCTTGGCCAGGTGCAGACGACCGCGCTCGCCACCGGAGAGCTCACCGACCCGCTTCTGCTGATCGGAACCCTTGAAGTTGAAGCGGCCGATATAGGCGCGGCTCGGGAACTCGTAGTTGCCGATGCGCAGGATATCCTGGCCGTCGGCGACTTCCTCGAACACCGTCTTCTTGTCGTTCATCTGGTCGCGGAACTGATCCACCGAGGCCAGCACCACGGTGTCACCCAGGGTGATGGAACCGGAGTCCGGCTGCTCCTGACCCGACATCATGCGGAACAGGGTCGATTTACCGGCACCGTTCGGGCCAATGATGCCGACGATGGCCCCCTTCGGAATGGAGAAGGAGAGATCGTCGATCAGCACTCGATCACCGTAGGACTTGCGCAGGTTGGCCACCTCCACCACCTTGTCGCCGAGGCGGGGTCCGGGCGGAATGAACAGCTCGTTGGTCTCGTTGCGCTTCTGGTAGTCGTTGGTGTTGAGCTCCTCGAAGCGAGCCATACGGGCCTTGGACTTGGCCTGACGGCCCTTGGGGTTCTGGCGAACCCACTCCAGCTCCTTCTCGATGGACTTGCGACGGGCGGCTTCGGAACTCGCTTCCTGGGCCAGACGCGCGTCTTTCTGCTCCAGCCAGGAGGAGTAGTTGCCTTCCCAGGGGATGCCCTCGCCACGGTCCAGCTCCAGGATCCAGCCGGCCACGTTGTCGAGGAAGTAGCGGTCGTGGGTGATGGCCACGACAGTGCCCTCGTAGTCGTGCAGGAAGCGCTCCAGCCAGGCCACGGATTCCGCATCCAGGTGGTTGGTCGGTTCGTCCAGCAGCAGCATGTCCGGCTTTTCCAGCAGCAGGCGGCACAGGGCCACGCGGCGGCGCTCACCCCCGGAGAGGTGCTTGATCTGGGCATCCCAGGCCGGCAGGCGCAGGGCGTCGGCCGCGCGCTCCAGCTGGTTTTCCATGTTGTGGCCGCCCTGGGCGGCGATGATGGCCTCCAGCTCGCCCTGCTCGCGGGCCAGCTTGTCGAAGTCGGCGTCCGGATCGGCGTAGGCCGCATAGACCTCGTCGAGGCGCGCCATGGCGCGTTTCACCTCGCCGACCGCCTCTTCGACCGCCTCGCGCACCGTCTGCTCAGGATCCAGCTTGGGCTCCTGGGGCAGGTAGCCGATCTTGATGCCGGGCTGCGGGCGGGCTTCCCCTTCGATCTCGGTGTCGATCCCGGCCATGATGCGCAGCAGGGTGGATTTACCGGCGCCGTTCAGACCCAGCACGCCTATCTTGGCGCCCGGGAAGAAGGAGAGGGAGATGTTCTTGAGAATATGACGCTTGGGCGGCACTACCTTGCCGACCCTGTTCATGGTGTAAATAAATTGAGCCATTGGCTAATTCTCTTCCTTTTCAGCAGTTTAATGTCGTGACATTAACAGACTGATGTCGTGGTGGGGCCGGGTCGACGAGCCGTCAACCCGGTTCCAAAAAACCCGTCGATTGTAAACCAATGGGGAGGGGGCGGCAAAGCCGGGGAGCGGGGAGCCAGGGGGCTGGCGAGCGGCCGAGAGGCGGCAGCGGACAGGAGCGTGCCGGGCCCTGTCTTAAGATTTCCTTAAGCCTGGCCCGATAGGATTCGTGCGGATGAGATGGCCGGTGAGTGGTGCTCAGCGTGGCAGCCGGCGCTCCTTGGCCGGATCCTGCCCCGAGTAGTAGAGCACCCGCTGCACGTACTCCTGGGTCTCCCTATAGGGGGGCACGCCGCCGTGGCGCAGGACGGCCTGCTCCCCGGCGTTGTAGGCGGCGCTGATCCTGACCCAGTCCGGGCCAAACTGCTTCTCCAGCCACTTCAGGTAGATCATGGCGCCACGGATGTTCTGCCGGGCGTCGAACGGCCGGGTCACGCCGAAACGGGCCTGGGTTTCGGGGATGAGCTGCATGACCCCTTGCGCCTGCTTGGGGGAGACGGCGGCACTGTTCAGATTGGACTCGGCGATGGCGATGGCCAGCGCCAGCTGGGGGTTGACTCTGTGGCGCTTGGCCGCCTGGCGGATCATGCTGGCCAGCTGCTGCTTGCTCGTGGATTGCCGGGCCAGGTAGCTGTCCTGATCGAAGGGGGTGCTGGGCCGCACCCAGGGGGCGCCGCCTCCGCTGCCACCGACGCCACAGGTGCCGAGGGGGGCGTTGCCGACCCGCTCGTTGTAGTAGCGGGCGGCCTGCTGATTGCCGAGGCGCATGGCCATGGCCAGGTAGGCGTTCGCGTGGCGCGCGTTGCGTATCCCCTGGGGGCCGCGAGCCAGCAGGCGACCGATGCGGTAGTAGGCTTCCGGGTTGCCCAGGCTGGCGGCGGTGCAGTAGTGGGCGATGGCCTGCCTCGGGTTGCCGCGCTCCATGGCGGCGCCCTGGCGCAGGGCGCTCATCGCCTTGGGGGCCTGGCGAAATGCATCGGCATGGGCCGATGCCGTGGTCAACAGCAGGAGCAGCCCCCAGCCCCAGGCGCAGAGTCTCTGCATGATGGTTACCTCGTTGGCTTGTCCGGAAGATATAGGTTCTCCACGGGGTGGCTGCCAGCCAGACGATGGAACATGTGGTTATGTGTCAGGTCATCAGAGACGAAAACGGTATGGAACTTTTAGGCGGGAGAAGATCCTGCTGGTGGTGACGACCTGAGGTGCGGGCAGGGCCGCGCTGTTGTGCTGCCCCTCTTAGTTGATGCGATTGTTAGTTGTCGGGTGATAGACGGCGATCATCATGATGTAATACCTTGTATTTGTGCGGGTTCTGGCGCTCAGTCCACCTTCTTCATGATGTGCGCAACAGGATCCCTTGGATTATTTTCATTGTCGGGAAGCTCATATGGGTGATTCAGTCGATGTGTCAGTCGTAGTACCAGCCAAGGATGAACGGGACAATCTGGCTCCCCTCATCAGTGAAATAGACGCCGCTCTGGGGGGCGGATACGAGTACGAATTGATCTACGTGGATGATGGCAGCGAGGATGACAGCTATGCCCTGCTGTGCGAGCTGAAGTCCCGCTTCACCAGGCTGCGGGTGGTGCGCCACGCCAGGGCCGTCGGCCAGAGCATGGCGGTGCTGAGCGGGGTGCGCCAGGGGCGCGGCGACTGGCTGGTGGTGCTGGACGGCGACGGCCAGAACGATCCGGCGGACATTCCCGCCATGCTGGAGGAGGCCAAGCGCCGTTTCGCGGCGGACAAGAGCCAGGTCGGGCTCATCGGCCACCGTGTCACTCGCCGGGATGACTGGGTGAAACGCCTCTCGTCCAGGCTGGCGAACGGTTTTCGCGATCTGCTGCTGCGGGACGGCATCCCGGATACCGGCTGCGGCCTCAAGGTGGTGCGCCGCGACTGGTATCTGCGCCTGCCCGGCTTCAACCACATGCACCGCTACATCCCGGCCCTGATCCAGGCCCAGGGGGGCCGCATGTCCCCCTGGCCGGTCAACCACAGGCCGCGGCAGGCGGGCGTTTCCAAGTACGGCGTCTGGAACCGGCTCTGGGTCGGGCTGGTGGACGTGGTCGGCGTCTGGTGGTTGCAGCGCCGCTCCAAGGTGGTCGAGATCCGGGAGATGCTGGAGTGATGGACACCCTGCTTTCGTTGTCATCGGTCTGGCTGGACCGGGATGAGGTCGCCCCCCATGTCGGCGGTTTGAACCGGGGAGGGCGGCGATGATCGATGCCCTGCTTTCCATGGAGCTGACCTGGTTTGACTGGACGGGTCTGCATGTCACCGGCTGGAAGCTCATCGGCTACACGGGGGCGCTCATGTTCGGCGGGCGCTGGCTGGTGCAGTTCCTGGCCTCGAAGCGGGCCGGCCGGCCCGTCATTCCCCGCCTGTTCTGGTACATGAGCGTGCTCGGCAGCCTGATGACGCTCAGCTACTTCATCTTCTCCCCCAAGCAGGACTCCGTCGGCGTGCTGCAGAACCTCTTCCCCACCTTTACCGCCCTCTACAGCCTCTATCTGGACATCCAGCACAGAGGGTGGAAGCGGGACAAGGTCGTCGACGACTATGAGGTTCGTCATGGTAAATGATCGTTATCTGCTCAGGCAGGAGTCGCTGGGCTGGCTGCTGCTGATCGCCCTGGTGGTGCTGGGGGCGGGCCTCGGCCTGCGGGATCCCTGGCCCGCCGACGAGCCGCGCTTCGCCCTGATCGCCAAGGAGATGGTGGAGAGCGGCCAGTGGCTCTTCCCCATGCGCGGCGGCGAGATCTACCCGGACAAGCCCCCCCTGTTTATGTGGGGGATAGCGATAGGGTATCTGCTGACCGGCTCCATCAAGGTGGCCTTCCTGCTGCCCTCCCTGCTGGCGGGCCTGCTGACCATCGCGCTGGTGTGGGATCTGGGGCGCCGGCTGTGGAGCGCACAGGTCGGCTTCATGGCCGGTCTGCTGCTGCTCTTTACGGTCCAGTTCACCCTGCAGGCCAAGACGGCGCAGATCGATGCGCTGGTCACCTTCTTCATCACCTTGGGGGTCTATGGCTTCGTCCGCTTCCTGCTCTGTGGTGGCGGTTGGCGCTGGTACTGGCTCGGCTGGTTCGCCGCCGGGCTCGGCATCATCACCAAGGGGGTGGGGCTGCTGGCCCTGCTGATCCTGATCCCGGCCGTCTGGACCCACAGGGAGAAGATCCGCGCCGCCACCAGGGGCGATTGGCTCAAGGGGCTGGCGGGGCCGCTCTTTATGGTGCTGGCCATCGCTCTCTGGCTGGTGCCCATGTTGCTCGCCGTGGCCCAGAGCGGGGATCCCGTGCTGCAGGCCTACCGGGACAACATACTGCTGCGCCAGACGGTGACCCGCTATGCCAACGCCTGGCACCACGTCAAACCCTTCTGGTACTACCTCACCTCGGTGATCCCGCCATTCTGGCTGCCGCTCTCCCTGCTGCTGCCCTGGCTGGTGGTGGCCTGGCGCAAGGCCATCCAGGGGCAGGACAGGCGCATCATATTGCTGCTCGGTTACCTGGTGCTGGTGATCCTCTTCTTCTCGGCCTCGCCGGGCAAGCGCGGCGTCTATGTCACGCCGGGTACGCCGGCGCTGGCCCTGCTGACGGCTCCCTTCGTTGACGATCTGCTGGCGCGGGTCTGGCCTGCACGCCTGCTTGGGGGGCTTGGCTGGCTGCTGGGGATCATCTGTGTGGGCGGGGCGGGGGCGCTGGCCTTCAGCGCCAGGCTGGCGAGCAGACTGGGGGATCTGGGCCCGGCCCCCTGGCTGCCCCTGCTGGCGATGGGGGGCGCGCTGCTGCTGGTCAATGCGCTGCTGCGCCGGGCGCCGCTCAGTGCCCTCCTCTGTTCGCTGGCGGTGGGGTGGTTCATCTACTCCAGCTGGATCTGCGTGAGGCTCAACGACATGCGCACCCCGGAGGGGGTGATGGCGCTGGCGGCGGAGCGGGTGCCTGCGGGGAACGAGCTGCTACTGGCCGGTTTCAAGGAGCAGCACCTGCTGTTCAGCCAACGGCCCCTGCGACATTACCCTTATCTGATGGGGGATGGGGAGCAGGCGCGCGAGGCGGCGGCCTGGATTGCGGCCGCTCCCGGTCGTTGGGTGCTGGGCGCAGCCGATCTGATGGCGGTCTGCTTCGACGCAGATCGCATGGAGAGCCTCGGCAACCGCCACCGCACCGACTGGCTGCTGGCCGGGCCTGAGGCCCTCAAGCCGGCCTGTCGCGGTCTCAGCCCACAGATAGCACCCTTCAGCTATGCCCCCGGGCCCTGAGCCCGGACGGCAGGAGAGTAAGCCGGATAAACAGAGGGGCTGCCATTGGCAGCCCCTTTCTATTGGATGATCCTGTACGGTCAGATCCTGTAGTACTCCCTGTACCACTTCACAAAGCTCTCGACCCCTTCGGTCAACCCTACCTTGGGGCGATAGCCGGTCGCCTCGAACAGCGCCTCTGTGTCGGCCCAGGTGGCGAGCACGTCGCCGGGCTGCATGGGCAGCATGTTGCGGATCGCCCGTTTGCCGAGCGCCGTCTCTATGGCCTCCACGAAGTCCAGCAGCCGCACCGGGCTGCCGTTGCCGATGTTGAAGAGGCGGTAGGGGGCCGGGCTGGCATCCGTCTGCCCCCGCCAGTTGGCATCGCCGACCGGTGGCCTGTCCGCGACCCGCACTATCCCCTCCACGATGTCGTCCACATGGGTGAAATCCCGGCTGAGCTGGCCCTGGTTGTAGATGTCGATGGGCTCGCCCTTGAGGATGGCGCGCACGAACTTGAACAGCGCCATGTCGGGGCGACCCCAGGGACCGTAGACGGTGAAGAATCGCAGGCCCGTGGTGGGTAGGCCGTAGAGGTGGGAGTAGGAGTGGGCCATCAGCTCGTTCGCCTTCTTGCTCGCCGCGTAGAGAGAGACAGGGTGATCCACTCCGTCCGAGGTCTTGAACGGCATCTGCTCGTTGAGGCCATAGACCGAGCTGGACGAGGCGTAGACCAGGTGCTGTACCCCGTGATGGCGGCACCCCTCCAGCACGGTCAGGGTGCCGGTGAGGTTGCTGTCGGCGTAGGCGAAGGGGTTGTCCAGGGAGTAGCGGACCCCGGCCTGGGCGCCGAGGTGGATCACCCGCTCGAATTGCTCCCGGGCGAACAGCTCGGCCATGGCGGTGCGATCGGCGAGATCGAGGCGCTCGAAGCGAAAACCGGGCAGGGGGCCGAGCCGCGCGAGGCGCGCCTCCTTCAGGCTCACCTCGTAGTAGTCGTTGAGGTTGTCGATGCCGACCACCTCGTGGCCCTCGGCGCACAGCCGTCCAGCCAGGTGAAAGCCGATGAAACCGGCGGCGCCGGTGACGAGATACTTCATCGCGGCTGCCCCAGACCGTGCGCCTGTTCCAGGCTGTCGCCTCGGCCGATGGCGTAATAGGTGAAGCCGCGCTGGCGCAGGCGGGCCGGATCGTAGAGGTTGCGACCATCGATGATGACGGCTTGCTTCAGGGTGCGCTGGATCAGCTCGAAGTCGGGGGCGCGGAACTGCTGCCACTCGGTGCAGATGAGCAGGGCATCGGCGCCCTTGAGGGCCGCCTCCTGGGTGCCGCACAGGGTCAGGTCGTCCCGCAGGCCGTAGAGGTGCTGGGCCTCTTTCATGGCCTCGGGGTCGTACGCCTGCACCTTGCCGCCGGCGGCCCAGATGGCGTCCATCAGCACCCGGCTCGGGGCCTCCCGCATGTCGTCTGTGTTGGGCTTGAAGGCGAGCCCCCAGAGCGCGAAGGTGCGGCCGCTCAAGTCGGCGCCGAAGTGCTGGTGCAGCCGCTCGGCGAGCCTGTGCTTCTGCCTGTCGTTGACCTGTTCCACCGAGCGCAGCAGCGGCGCCTCGCAGCCCGCCTCCTTGGCGGTGTGGATCAGCGCCTTCACGTCCTTCGGGAAGCAGGATCCGCCGTAGCCGCAGCCCGGATAGATGAAGTGGTAGCCGATGCGCGGATCGGCGCCTATGCCCTTGCGCACCGCCTCGATATCGGCCCCCAGCTTCTCCGCCAGATTGGCCATCTCGTTCATGAAGGAGATCTTGGTGGCCAGCATGGCGTTGGCGGCGTACTTGGTCAGCTCGGCGCTGCGCTCATCCATCTGGATGATGCGATCGTGCTGGCGGTTGAAGGGGGCATAGAGCTCCTCCAGCAAGGCGAAGGCATGGGACGAGCCGGTGCCGATGATGATGCGATCCGGTCGCAGGCAGTCACTGACGGCGGCCCCCTCCTTGAGAAACTCGGGGTTGGAGACCACCTCGAGCGGCAGCGAGACGCCGCGCTGGTGCAGGATGGCCTCGATGTGCCGACGCACCCTGGTCGCGGTGCCGACTGGTACCGTACTCTTGTTGACCACCACCTTGCCCGTTTCCATCAGGCGGCCTATGGTGCCCGCCACCGCCAGCACGTGCTGCAGATCGGCTGAGCCGTCCTCATCCGGCGGGGTGCCGACCGCGATGAAGATGAGCTCGGCGAAGCCCACCCCCTCGGCCACGTCCGTGGTGAAGTGCAGGCGACCGGCCTGGTGGTTGGCCTGCACCATGGGGGCTAGGCCGGGTTCGAAGATGGGGATGATGCCTTCTTTCAGCTGGCCGACCTTGGCGGCATCCACATCCACACAGGTCACCTGGTGGCCCATCTCGGCCAGCACGGCGGCCTGGACCAGACCCACATAACCTATTCCGAATACGGCGACTCTCATCTGCGGCGACTCCTTGGGGGCAGAGATTTGCGAGGCCCCATTCTAGAACGATTCATTGTTGGTAACAGCGGGATCCGTCCGGTTTTTCAGCCTGGGGCCAGGGTGGCGCGGGAGAGAGTGGCTGATCTTGGTGCAGGGGTTGTAACGCAGGGCTGACGAGCACCATTTTGGTGCGTATCGCCACCGTCTTGTGATCCGGCTCACTGAAATCGGACACTGTGGTCATAAACGAAGTCCCGATCCACGGGGCTCGCCACCGCCAGTGCTGGCGACAGACACTCTTTTCACTTCGCATGGACACCCGGTTATGGACAACACCCCCCGCTCTGCGCACCCGCTCTATGAGGATGTGCTCGCCCTGCTGACCGCGGCAGGCTTCGTCTCCCTCGGCATCTTCCTGTTCCACCAGGTCGGCCTGCTCACCGGCGGCACCGCCGGGCTGGCGCTGCTGCTGCAGCAGGTGACCGGCATCAGCTTCGGCCTGCTGTTCTTCGCCATGAACCTGCCGTTCTACGCCCTGGCCTGGCTCAGGATGGGGCCGCGCTTCACCCTCAATACCTTTGCCGCCGTGGCCACCGTCTCCTTCATGACGGATCACCTCAACGCCGTGCTGCAGATAGGCAAGATCGAGCCCGTCTACGCGGCGCTCATCGGCGGCACCCTGATCGGCATGGGGTTGCTCATCATGTTTCGCCACAAGGCGAGCCTGGGTGGCTTCAATATCCTGGCGCTCTTCATCCAGGACAGGTTCGGCATCCGGGCAGGCAAGCTGCAGATGGGACTGGATTGCGTCATCGTCGTCGCCTCCTTCTTCGTGGTTTCCCCCTGGCTGCTGGCACTCTCCGTGGTGGCCGCCATCATCTGTAACCTGGTGTTGACACTCAATCACAAGCCGGGCCGCTACCAGATCGCCTGACCAACCCCGCAGACAAAAACAAACAGAGCGCCCGAGGGCGCTCTGTTTGTTTCTGAATCTCACCAATATGCCGGCCAATCACACCACCATGGGTTGTCCCGTCTCGGGGTGGTGGATGGCTGGTACGGGATGGTCGTGGACTGAGAGGGCGATGCGCCCGCCATCACACCGCCATGGCGGACTGCCCCGTCTCGGGATGGTGGATGAACGGCATCACACCACCATGGGTTGTCCGGTCTCGGGGTGGTGGATCACCTGGGCCGGGTAGTCGTAGAGCCGGGCGATGAGCGCCGGGGTGAGCACCTCGGCCGGGGGGCCGTCCGCCATCAGGCGACCGCGCTCCAGCATCACCAGCCTATCGGCGTAACGGGCCGCCAGATTGAGGTCGTGCAGCACCACCAGCACGGCGGTGTTGCGACCGGCCAGGGCGCGGGCCATGGTGAGCAGCTGGTGCTGGTACTTGAGGTCGAGGGCCGAGGTGGGTTCGTCGAGCAGCAGCAGCCGCGCTTGCTGCGGTTCGTCCGGGGCCTGCCAGATCTGGGCCAGCACCCGGGCGAACTGCACCCGCTGGCGCTCCCCGCCGGAGAGGCCGGGGTAGAGGCGGCCCGTCAGGTGATCCACCCCGGCGTGGGTCATGGCGGCACGCACAATCTCGTCGCGTCGGCTGGCGGGCTCGCTGTGGGGCAGTCGCCCCATGGCCACCACCTCCTCGCACAGGAAGGGGAAACTCAGGGACGAGCTTTGCGGCAGCACCCCGAGCCTGTGGGCCAGCGCGTTGCCGGCCCACTCCTGGCGTTTCTGGCCGAACAGGGCGATGGTTCCCTCATGTGCCAGCTCGCCGGTCAGGCATTTGAGCAGCGAGCTTTTTCCGGCGCCATTCGGGCCGAGCAGGGCGGTCAGACTGCCGGCCTGCAGCTCGAGATCCAGGCGGTCCAGAATGAGGCGGTTGCCCAGGCGGAGGCTGAGCTCCCGGCAGACAAGCAGGGGGGGGGATCCGGGCAAGGTGACGTTCTCCTGTTACAGCGTCCGGCGGCTCTTGACCAAGAGCCAGATGAAGAAGGGCACCCCCAGCAGGGCGGTGATGATGCCCACCGGCATCTCGGCCGGTGCCAGCAGGGTGCGGGCCAGCATGTCTGCCCCCAGCAGCAGGCCTGCCCCCAGCAGGGCCGACAACGGCAGCAGGCGGACATGGTTGGGCCCCGCCAGCAGCCGCACCAGGTGAGGTACCACCAGGCCGACGAAGCCGATCATGCCCGCCACCGCCACCGCCACGCCGACCCCGGCGGCGGTGAGCAGGATCAGCCGCCGCTTGAGGGACTGCACCTGAATGCCGAGGTGGCGCGCCTCCCCTTCACCCAGCAGCAGGGCGTTGAGGGGGTTGGCATCGCGCAAGAACAGAATGAGCAGGGCAGCCAGGGTCAGCAGCGCCAGCGCCACGTCCACCGGCTTGCCCGCCGCCAGTGACCCCATCTGCCACAGACTCAGGTTGCGCAGCATCTGATCGTCGGCGAGATAGGTGAGCAGGCCGAGCACGGCGCCGGACAGCGCCGTGATGGCGACCCCGGCCAGCAGCATGACGGTGACCGAGGTGCCCCCCTCCCGGGTGCCGAGCAGATAGACCAGGGTGGTGGTCAGCGCTCCGCCGAGGAAGGCGAGCAGGGGCAGCAGGCCGATGCCGAGCAGGCTCTGCCACTGTTGGCCGAGGGGGGCCAGCAGCACAATGGCCAGCGCCGCGCCGAGCGCCGCGCCGCCGGAGACCCCTATGATGCCGGGGTCGGCCAGCGGATTGCGAAACAGCCCCTGCATCACGGCGCCGCAGAGGCCGAGAATGCCCCCCACGGCGATGCACAGCAGGGTGCGTGGCAGACGGATCTCCTGCACGATCAGCATCTTGTGTGCCTCAATCCCGCTCTGTTTGCCGGCGAACAGGGCCTGCAGGCTCTCGCCGAAGGAGAGCGACATGGGACCGGTGGCGAGGGAGCCGACCAGCAGCAGGGCAAGCGTGCAGCCGGTGAGCGCGAGCAGCCAGGGCAGCGGCAGACGCATCATGAACCCTGCTTGATCCACTGGGCTATCTGGTTGGCCTGCTGCAAGGATCTCAGGCTGAGCCCCCCTTGCAGGGCGTGACCGTCGATGGCATGGATGGCCCTGTTCTTGCCTGCCGGGGTGGCGGCCAGGGCCGGCACCTGGGCCAGCACGCTGTCGATATTCTGGAATTGCTGCCAGTCGCGACCGCTCACCAGCACCAGATCCGGTTGCAGCTCGATAAGGGATTCGGTGGAGACGGGCTTGTAGTCGTGCAATTGGACGACCGGGTTGACGCCGCCCGCCAGAGTCACCAGGGCGCTGGCGGTGGTATTGCCGCCGGCGATGCTGGTGGGTTGGCCCTTGTGCAGCAGCAGGAAGGCGACCTTGAGGGGCTTGTTCTGCTTCGCCTGGGCCGCCAGCTTGTCGCTCTGGGCGGCGATCTCCGCCTTCAGTCGGGTGCCGGCGGCTTGATTGCCCAGCAAGCCTGCCAGGGTGTCGATCCGCTCGTTGAGGTTGGCCAGGGTCGGGGCCGTGGCCATGACCTTCACCTCGACGCCGGCCCGGCGCAATTGATCAAGCGTGCTGCTCGGACCCATCTCGTCGCTGCCGACCACCAGGGTCGGAGCCAGGCTCAGGATCCCTTCGGCGGCGAGGGCGCGGTGATAGCCGACTTTTGGCACGCCCCTGGGCTCCGGACTGCTGACATCGGTGGCGACTAGGCTCTGCTCGCCCCCCAGCGCCAGGATGAGTTCAGTAGTGGCAGGGCCTATGCTGACGATACGCTCCCCTGCCATGACGGATGGGGAAGAGAGGGAAAGGGCACAGCCGAGCAGGCTGAATGCGAGGGCAAAACGACGGCCCATGGGAACCTCCGAAGGGTGAGTGGGATTGCCGCCGAGAATATCAAGCGCAGAAGAAAAATGCACTGATAATGAAATCGATTATCAATTGCATTGGGTGGGCTGCTTTATTACAGTATCCGCCGCGATACCGAGCACCATCGCCAGATCATCCAGGGGAGAACCGATGAGCATTGCACAACGCATTCACGCGCTGCTGGAGCAGGATCCCAGCGCCCATCCTTCCATCATCGCCACCCAGCTGGCCGTCAGCGAATGGGAGGTGGTGCGCCACCTGCCGACCGAGCTGGTTACCCTGGTGCCCGCCGAGCAGGCCGAAGCCCTGCTGGCGGAGCTGGCCGGCTGGGGGCCGATGACCACCATCGTCGAGTCAGACGGCTCCATTTTCGAGGTGAAAGCCCCCTTCCCCAAGGGCAAGACGGCCCGTGGCTACTACAACCTGATGGGGAGGGACGGCGAGCTGCACGGCCACCTCAAGCTCGACAACGTGGTCGGCATTGCCCTGGTCAGCAAGCTGTTCATGGGCAAGGAGGGGCACTCCTTCCAGTTCTTCGGCCACAGCGGTCGCTGCATTTTCAAGATCTACCTGGGGCGGGACGAGCAGCGTCGGCTGCTGCCTGACCAGGTGGAGCGTTTCAAGGCACTGCGCCACCAGTATCAAGAGGAAGTGAAAGCATGAGTGAACGTCAGGAGCGCCTGCAGAACCGCCTGCAACCGGAGATCCGCGAATTTCGTGACGGTTGCCGCACCCTGCAGCTCGCCACCGTGGACAGTGAGGGCAATCCCAATGCCAGCTATGCCCCCTTCGTGCTGCAGGAGGATGGCTACTATGTGCTGATCTCCGAGATAGCCCGCCATGCCCGCAACCTGCAACAGGTGCCCAAGGTGTCGCTGATGCTGATCGAGGACGAGACCGGCGCCCGCGAACTGTTCGCCCGCAAGCGCCTCACCTTTGACGCCGTGGCCGAGGTAGTGGCCCGCGACGACGTGCGCTGGGAGAAGGCCATTACGGCGCTGGAAGGGCGCTTCGGCGACATCGTCAAGGGGCTCTCCAACCTCAAGGACTTCGTGCTGTTTCGCCTCAAGCCCGAGCAGGGACTGTTCGTCAAGGGTTTCGGCCAGGCGTTCCGGGTCTCCGGCGACGAGCTGGTGGATTTCGTTCACCTGGTGGAAGGGCACCGTCCTATCGACAACAAGCGCATGAACAACGGTGCCGAGTTGACCAGCGAGACGGATGCACCTGTCTGACGAGCGGGACATGAGATGAAAAACGGGCAGCCTGGGCTGCCCGTTTTGTTGTCCGGATGACCCGGGTCACTCCTGCCAGGACGCCTTGTTGGGGAAGGCGTCGCGATCGGCCTGGGTGGCGGTCTCGTTGCACTCCCCCCGGATCTTCCAGGAGGTCTGGCTGAGGACGATGTAGCCGGTGCGGCAATAGTTGCGCGCCGCCAGCGTCTCGGTCAGCTGCTCGTCCTGTAGCGCCTCGCGGCGCTCCAGCAGGCTCTTGCTGTTGCGGCTCAGCCGGCTGTCATCCTCCTGCAACCGACTCGGCAGGACGTCGAGTGGAGCAGCCTCGAAGGTGAAGCGCTTGCTCCCCTCTTCGTTGATATGGGTGTGAAACAGGGGGGCCCGACCGCCCTGCGCCGTCCCCGGCAGACCGGAGCAGGCGGTGATCGCCGGTAACGACAGCACGAGGGCAACGACAGAGAATAGACGCACACAAGACTCCAAGCAGGTGATCACGGAAAGGCGGGCAGCTTAGCACGCCAGCGCGGGCTGAGCGGGAGCGAGCAGTTCATCCGTGGTGAGCAGGGTCACGCTTCTGCCCTGTGGCAGGCTGAGGTGCCGCCACATGAAGTGGTGGTGCTCGATGATCTGCTCGGCGCTCAGGTGAGGCCTGTCTGCCGTGGTGTGGGCGTCGGTCACCGCAAAGACGTCAAACCCCTGGGCAGCGGCACTGCGCAATGTGGTGTCGACGCAAAAGTCGGTGGCGCAGCCGCAGATGAGCAGCCTGTCCACCGGCTGTTCCGCCAGCAGGAAGCCGAGCTCGGTATCGAGGAAGCTGTCGCAGGCGGTCTTGCGTACCCGGCTGTCATGGGGAGTCGGTGTCAGATCGGCGTGCAGTTGCCAGCCAGCACTGCCAGGTTCCAGTTCGGAACCCGGTTCGTCGTGTTGCACATAGATGACACGCCCGTGTCGGGCCCGCACGCCGTCAGCCAGGCGATTGACGTTGGCGATGACCCGGGCGTCCTGATGACGGGGGTTATCAAACAACCCCTGTTGCATGTCGATGACGAGTAACACATCCATATGAAATCCTTGGGCTATTTTCAGGGTTGCAGCCACTGGCTGCAGTCACGGCTTCGGGATTGATGCAGTGCGCCCATATCTTGCTTCATTTCCTCTGCATTTAGCCAGCGTTCCGGCAGGGGGGCTATGCGCACCCTGACGTCGGCATCCCGCCCCGGGGCCGCCTTGTCATCCGTTTGCGGCACGATCAGCGCCACCTTGAGCGCCGGGTTGCGGCTCGCGATGCGGCTCGCGATGCCAAGCCCCCCCTCCACGTGGAAGTTGCCGGCGATGTGCATGATGCGCCGGCCGGGATGCTTGGCCAGATAGTCCACCATGCTCTCGGCCATGGTGTCGTCCCAACTGGTCTGGGCGGCGAAGCGGCGGGCATTGCCGTCCGCATCCCCGTGGTGCATGGAGGCCATGAATTTCTGCCGGTAGCCGTCATCGGCGAGCGTAAGGGTTCGGGCCAGCTGGCTGCGGCGGTTGGCGGGCAGCGTGTCGAGCCACTCGGGACCCTCCTGGCCGACACAGCTCACCAGCGGCTTGGGGGCGTTGGCGGCGATCACCGGCAGGTGTTGCGCCTTCGCGAATTCCACCAGGGGGCGGTAGTCGCTCGGGTAATTGGGCCAGGCGTGGCCGTCCCGGATCAGCGCCGCCTCGCCGATGCGCCCGGCCAGGTAGGCATCCAGCACCGGCTGATCGGCGCGGCTGAACTGCTCCATGGAGAGCACCAGGGCCCGGCCATCGACGCGCGACATGCCGGCCAGTTCCGCCAGCAGGTTGGCCTGCATCAGGTGCACGGCCGGATGGCTGTGCAGCTCGCCCACCAGCACTATGTCGGAATCCCTGACCTTTTCCACCGCCTGGGCGAGGCTGAGGGGGCTGTCGTCCGTCCCCTTGCCAAGCTGGTAGTGATAGAGGGTCTGGGGAGGCTGGCTCTGCGGCGGGGTGGCACAGGCGGCCAGCAGCAGGGGCAGGGCGAGCAGGGGGAGTCGTCGAGTCATGGCATCTCACAAATGGCAAGGGCACTGCACCATACGATGGCAGCATGGCGGGCGGAAAAAAAGTGGCGCCAGTGTAAAGGGGAATAGATCTAAAAGAAAATGAGAATGATTCACTTTATTGTTGATCTTTGTGCCTGTCGGGGTAAGATGCCTTCCGCTTGATAATGATTCTCAACAAGGACTTTGCAGTGGCGCACAACAACCCCCCCTCACTGATTGCCTTCGCCGTGGCGGCAGGGCTGGTTTCCCCCGCTTTCGCCGCAGACAAGAAAACGGATGAAGTCATGGTGGTCAGCGGCTCCCGCATGGAGCAGAAGCTGGAAGACGTCTCCGGCCCCATCGCCGTCATCACCTCGGAGCAGATAGAAGAGCAGGTGGTCAGCAACGTGGCCGACCTGTTCCGCTACGAGCCCGGCGTGAGCGTGCAGGGGGGGGCTGGGGATGCCCAGACCTTCACCATCCGCGGCATGAGCGAGAACCGGGTCAAGGTGGTGCAGGACGGCGTGCGCCAGAACGACGCCTACAAGAACGGCGGTGTGGGTCAGACCTACTTCGACACCGACATGATCAAGCAGGTGGAGGTGGCCAAGGGGCCGGCGTCCGCCGCCTACGGCTCCGATGCCCTGGGGGGCGTCATCGCCATCACCACCAAGGATGCCGGCGACTTCCTGAAGGGCCGCGACAGCTACCTGGACGCGACCACGGGCTATGCCTCCAGCAGCCACCAGAAGATGGGGGGCATCACGGGGGCGCTGCGCACCGGGGAGTTCGAAAACCTGCTGCGCTACACCTGGCGCGACGGCGGGGTCACCCAGAACCATGACGGCGACAAGGAGGAGTTCGACATCGTCAGCCAGGCGGTGCTGTTCAAGAGCAAGTGGAATCTCAGCGACGATCAGTTCCTGAAGCTGACGGTCGACTACTTCACCGAGGGGCAGGATCCGCACGCGGTCGACCTGACCAAGGCGGGTTCCGTCTTCAACCAGCCGATCACCGACAAGGAGACCGACAACCTCTCCCTGGTGCTGGATCACGGCCTCGCCCTGAACGCCCCCTGGGCGGATCGGGTGGACAGCAAGATTTACTACAGCCGCGCCAAGCAGACCCTGGATCAGTACGCCTCCTCCAAGTATCCGGTCATGCCGAGCAACCCCTATGTGACCAAGAACTCCCTGGATCACAACGGTTTCGAGCAGGAGAGCCTGGGGGCCCAGGTGAAGTTCAGCAAGGCGCTCGTCAATCAGCGTCTGGCCTGGGGCCTGGAGTATGAGCACACCGACAACGAGCGTACCCGCTTCAAGGCGCCGACCGTACCGGGCGATTTCGTCGGTTACAGCGAGCTGAGCTTCCCGTCCACCACCAGCGAGCGCAGCGCGCTCTGGGCCTTCGACGAGATCAAGTTCGGCGAGCGCTGGGTGCTGACCCCGGGCGCCCGTTACGACTACTACAAGATGACCCCGGACGAGGATCCCGCCTACACCGGCGAGAACATGCAGAAGATCTCCGAAGGGGAGTTCTCCCCCAAGCTGGGGCTGGTGTTCAAGGCTCACGAGGCAGCGAATCTGTTCGCCCAGTACAGCCACGGCTTCAAGGCGCCCATGTATGACAACGCCTTCTCCACCCTGAACCACCAGGCGTACGGTTATCGCATCGAGCCGAACCCTAACCTCAAGCCAGAGAGCAGCGACGGCATCGATCTCGGCGTGCGTGGCAGCCGCGGCGGCTTCAGCTATGAGGTGGCCACCTTCTACAACAAGTTCGACGACTTCATCGAGCTGACGGCCGTGGGCACCGAAGGCCGTACCGCCCTCTATCAGTACCAGAACCTGGACAAGGCGACCACCAAGGGGGCCGAGGTCAAGGCGGACTACTGGCTCAGCGATCTGGTCAACGTCTGGGGCAACCTGGCCTACATCGAGGGCAAGGATGGCGAGGGCAACTACATCAACAGCCTGAGCCCCCTCAACGGCAGTGTCGGGGTGCGTCTGGAGCAGCCGAACTGGAATATCAACACCGCCCTGCGCTTCGCCGACGACATGGACAAGGTGGGCAAGGATTCCCGCGGCAACGACAACATCAAGAGTGCCGGCTGGGGTGTGGTGGATCTCTACGCCCAGTTCAAGCCGATGCAGGATCTGCAGCTCAACGTCGGGGTCTTCAACCTGTTTGACAAGGAGTACGTGAGCTACGAGAGCATCACCGGCCTTGCCGCCAGCGCGGACACCAGCGGCCAGACCGAGCCGGGTCGCAACCTGAGTGCAAGGGTAAAATACGTGTTCTGATATTTGCCAATGAAAATGATGATGAAGGGGCCCCGGGGCCCCTTCTCTGTTTCTGGCGGCCCAAACCGACCCCAAAAAGAAACCCGCCAGGGGCGGGTGGAAGGATTGCAACACTCATCAGGAAGCGGTGTTATCCAGATAGACAGGGGGATGTGACAAAGGTTCAACTTTATTGATATTTCTGGTTTTTACCCTGGGTGATGCCTGGGGATCCCCGCCCCGAAATCGGTTATCATTTGTGCCCCTTGTCCCGCAGCCGAGCCCCTATGCCCGCCTTCTCCTGGTTAGCCCTGTTCTTTGGCGCCTTCTACTTCGTCTATGGCGCCTACCTGCCGTTCTGGTCCCTCTGGCTGGAAGGCATAGGAGTGAGCGCCGAACAGATAGGCCTGCTGCTGGGGATCGGCATGGCCATCCGCTTTGCCGGCAACCTGATGGTGATGGGACGGGTCAAGGGGGCGGGCCAGTTGCTGCCCGTCACCCGGCTGCTCTGCCTGCTGAGCCTGCTGGCGTTTCTGGGCTTCTATCTCGACCACAGCCTCTGGTGGCTGGTGGCGCTGACCCTGGCGGCGAACTTCATCTACCCGACCCTGATGCCCATGGGGGAGGCACTTGCCACCCGCATGGTGGTGCAGACCCACCTCGATTACGGCAAGGTGCGGTTGTGCGGCTCCTTCGCCTTTATCGTTGCCTCGACCCTGGTAGGGGCCCTGGTGGGCAACTTCGGCAGCGACTGGGTGCTGCACACCATGGTGGCCGGGCTGCTGATCATGCTGGGGCTCAGCCTGCTGCCGCTGCGACCCGCCCCCCGGGAGCTGCAAGGGGAGCGGGCCAAGGCCTCCCTGAAGGAGACGCTCAAGTCCGCGTCGGTGCGGCGCTTTCTGCTGATCACCGCCCTGCTGCAGGGGAGCCACGCGGCCTACTACGGCTTCAGCGCCATCTACTGGAAGGCCGAGGGCTACGGCGGCACCCTGATCGGCTATCTGTGGGCCCTGGGGGTGGTGGCGGAGATCGCCATGTTCGCCGCGGACAAGCGCTTCCTCCAGCGCTTCGGCGCCCAGACCCTGTTTCTGATTGGGGCCCTTGGCTGCGTGGTGCGCTGGGTGCTGCTCGGCAGCTCTACCGAGCTTTGGGTGCTGGTGCTGGGCCAGCTGCTGCACGGGGTCACCTTCTGCATCAGCCACCTCGGCGCCATCCGCTTCATGACCCGGCAACTGCCCGCGGAGCAGCAGATCCCCACCCAGGCGCTCTATGCGGCCCTGGGGCTCGGCATGACGGTGGCCGCCCTGATGACGGTCTGCGGCCTGCTGTTCGAGCCCCTGGGCGGCGGCATCTTCTTCATCATGGTGCTGGTGGTGCTGCCGGTCTTCGTGCTGCGGCTGCGCGAGGAGAGGCCCGAACCGGGCCGATGACACCGGCCTGCCGGTCTCTGGCCCGGCAGGCTCCTGACTTATCTGGACAAGGGAAGTAGAGAGATGCACCAAGGATGGCTGCTGATCGGGTTGTCGCTCGCCTATCTGGGCTTGCTGTTCCTCATCGCCTACGTGGCGGACAAGAACAAGCGCCGCCGCCCCAAGGGGCAGCCCCTGCTCTACAGCCTGTCGCTGGCGGTCTACTGCACCTCCTGGACCTTCTTCGGCACCGTGGGCCAGGCCAGCGAGTCCCCCTGGTCGCCGGTGCCCATCTACCTGGGCCCCATGCTGGTGTTCCTGTTCGGCTGGCGCCTGCTGGCCCGCCTCATCCTGGTGGCCAAGCGCGAGCACATCACCTCCATTGCCGACTTCATCGCCGCCCGTTACGGCAAGTCCCAGCGCCTGGCCATGGTGATCAGCCTCATCGCCGTCATGGGGATACTTCCCTACCTGGTGCTGCAGCTCAAGGCGATCGTCACCGGGCTGGACCTGCTGATGGCCAACAGCGCGGGGGCCAGCCCCACCAGCAACATGGCCGAGCTGGCGCTAGGCGTCACCCTGCTGCTGGCCCTGTTCAGCATCCTGTTCGGCACCCGCAACCTGGACGCCACCGAACACCACAGGGGCATGGTGGTGGCCATCGCCTTCGAGTCCGTGGTCAAGCTGCTTGCCTTCATGGCGGTGGGGGGCTTCGCGCTCTGGCTCATCGTCGCCAGGCCGAGCGAGGCCCGCACCCTGGTGGCCAGCGACTTCCTTGAGGCGGTGGTGGCGGTGACGCCGGGCAGTGTGCTGGAGCTCGCCATCTACACCCTGATCGCCATGTGCGCCGTCATCTGTCTGCCGCGCCAGTTCCACGTGACTGTGGTGGAGAACAACCAGGGGCAGGATCTGCACTGGGCGCGCTGGATCTTCCCCCTCTACCTCTTCCTGATGGGGCTCTTCATCTGGCCGCTGGCGCTCGCGGGCAAGCAGTGGGTGGGGGCCGACATGGCCTCCGACACCTATGTGATCAGCCTCCCCATGTCCCTCGGATTCGACGGCATGGCCATGCTGGCCTTCCTCGGCGGCACCTCGGCGGCCACCGGCATGGTGATCGTCTGCACCATCGCCCTGGCCATCATGGTGAGCAACGATCTGGTGCTGCCGGTGCTGCTGCGCCGCGTCTGGCAGCAGGGGCGGGACGAGCGCCTGATGCGGCTGCTGCTGCAGGTGCGCCGGGGCGCCATCCTGCTCATCCTGCTGGCGGCCTGGGCGCTCTACCTCTGGCTCGGGGATCTCACCAGTCTGTCGCGCATCGGCTACCTGTCGTTCGGCGCCGTGGCCCAGTTCGCGCCGGCCCTGCTGCTCGGCCTCTACTGGCGCCATGGCAACCGCAAGGGGGTCTACCTCGGCCTGGCGCTGGGGGTCAGCCTCTGGTTCCTCACCCTGCTGGCGGAGAGCGGCCTGCTGGCGGGCTCGCCCCTGGAGGCCCTGCTGGCGCCTCCCGACTGGCCCGCGTTCCGGGAGCTGAGCCTGGGGGCCTGGTGCCTCTTCCTGAGCCTCTTGCTCAACCTGGTCGGCTATGTGGCGGGCTCCCTGCTCTCCCGGGCGGCGGTGAGCGAGCGGCTGCAGGCGGCGAACTTCGTCGGCAAGCCGAGCCGGGACACCACGGCGCTCTACCAGGCGCGGGTCTCGGTCAAGGAGCTGGAGATGCTGGCGGCCCGCTTCGTCGGGTCGAGCCGGGTCAAGCGCGCCTTCGGCCGCTTCGCCGGCGAGCACGGCGGCACCCTGGCGCCCCAGATGCAGGCCTCCGCGGATCTCATCGCCCACACCGAGCGGCTGTTGGCCGGGGTGTTCGGCACCTCGTCCGCCCGTCTGGTGCTGGCCTCGGCCCTGCAAGGGCGCAACATGCAGCTCGAGGAGATCGCCACCATAGTGGACGAGGCCTCGGACGTGTTCCGCTTCAACCGCGGCCTGCTGCAGGGGGCCATCGAGCACATGGGGCAGGGGATCTCGGTGGTGGACAGGGAGCTCAGGCTGGTGGCCTGGAACCGGCGCTACATAGAGCTGTTCTCCTATCCCCCCGGCCTCATCCAGGTGGGGCGCCCCATCGAGGAGATCATCCGCTACAACGCCGGGCAGGGGCTGTGCGGCGCGGGGGACGTGGAGGCCCAGGTGGCGCGTCGGGTCGCCTTCATGAAGCGCGGCAGCCCCCACATCTCGGCCCGGGAGCGCCCGGACGGCCGGGTGATCGAGATGCAGGGCAACCCCATGCCGGCGGGGGGCTTCGTCATGACCTTCACCGACATCACCCCGTTCCGGGCGGCGGAGCGGGTACTGCGCGAGGCCAACGAGCACCTGGAGGCGCGGGTGGCCGAGCGTACCCACGAGCTCTCCGAGCTCAACCGCCAACTGCTGCTGGTAAACCAGCAGGTGGAGCGGGCCAACCAGTCGAAGAGCCGTTTCCTCGCGGCGGTGAGCCACGACCTGACCCAGCCTCTCAACGCGGCCAAGCTCTTCACCTCCTCCCTGCTGGAGATGCTGCCCCCGGAGGACGAACCGGCCCGCATCGCCCGTCACATCGACGACGCCCTGGGGGCGACCGAGGATCTCATCACGGATCTGCTGGACATCTCGCGCCTCGAGGCGGGCAAGTTCAAGGCCAAGAAGCTCGACTTCGCCCTGAGCGACGTGCTGGGCAACCTCAAGGCGGAGTTCGGGGTGCTTGCCCAGGCCGGGGGGATTCAGTTCTCCGTGGTGGAGAGCAGCCTCGCCGTCTACAGCGACGTGCGCCTGCTGCGCCGGGTGCTGCAGAACTTCCTCACCAACGCGTTTCGCTACAACCCGGGGGGCCGGGTGCTGCTCGGCTGTCGCCGCATGGGGGACAAGGTGCGCATCGAGGTGTGGGACAACGGCCCCGGCATCCCGGAGGGCAAGCAGGAGGCGATCTTCGACGAGTTCTCCCGCCTCGACCACTCCCGCACCGCCAGGGAGCAGGGGCTCGGCCTCGGACTCGCCATCGCCCGCGGCATCTCCCAGGTCCTGGGTCACCAGCTCTCCCTGCGCAGCTGGCCCGGAGCGGGATCCGTCTTTGCCATCACCCTGAACCTCGCGACCCGGCCGGTGACGCCGAGCCAGGTGACGACCCCCGCCCAGCGGGACAGCCAGCTGGAGGGGGTGAGGATCCTCTGCATCGACAACGAGGAGGACATCCTCATCGCCATGGCGTCCCTGCTGGGGCGCTGGGGCTGCGAGGTGCGCTGTGCCCAGAGCCTGGCCCAGGCAGAGGAGATCATCGGCGACGGCTTCCTGCCCGCCCTGGTGCTGTCTGACTATCACCTGGACGACGGCAAGACGGGGTTGCAGGCGCTGCATATGATCCGGCTGGCATATGGCAACGAGATAGGCGGCATCATCATCAGCGCGGATCGCAAGAGCGAGCTGCAGGCGCAGATCCGCGAACACGGCTTCGGTTATGTGAGCAAACCGGTCAAACCCCTCAAGCTGCGGGCCCTGATGAACAGCCTCTTGCTGCCGGTACAGTGACGGCATTCACATTATCGCGCATTGGGTGGTGATTTTTTAAAGGCCGTTTCGGCGCCATGAATGGGGTTTTTATCGCCATGTTGCCGGCCTTTTCCCCACCATGTCGGACAAATGAGTCCCTGTTGATGTCACTTCTGTCAGGTGGCGCGAAGGCGTCTCTCCTTTATAGTCATTTGGCGATTATTTTCATCGCAAACCAAGTTGTGCAAAAAAGGCAAACCGGGCGAAAGCCCGGGACGCAAAGCTTCCGGTCTAAGGGTCAGCGAACCTAGGATAGCGGGGCCACCACAGGTTGTATCGTCCATGGGCCAAGCCATGGTGGCGATGTTGTCTGCGTTACCTGTCAGGTTGCGTTGCCTTTTTCGTTGTTCATTCCAATAACGAAATAAGGAAATTCAATGATGTTCAGTCCAAAACATTCCCTGCTGGCGCTCCTGGTCGGGGGCCTCTGTGCCGCTCCCGCCTTCGCCGCCGCCCCGGGCAAACCCACCATAGGCTCGGGCCCCACCAAGTTTGCCATCGTCGAAGTCAATCAGTCCGCCTCGGCCTACAACCAGCTGGTGACCGTTCACAAGGACGGTGCCCCGGTCAGCGTGACCTGGAACCTCTGGTCCGGCGACGTGGGCCAGACCGCCAAGGTGCTGCTCGACGGCAATGAGGTGTGGTCGGGCCCGGCGTCCGCCGCAGGCACCGCCAACTTCAAGGTCACCAAGGGGGGGCGCTACCAGATGCAGGTGGCCCTGTGCAACGCCGATGGCTGCACCCTCTCCGACAAGAAGGAGCTGGTGGTGGCCGACACGGACGGCAGTCACCTGGCCCCGCTCAATGCGCCCCTCCAGGAGAACAACAAGCCCTACGCCAACAAGTCCGGCAAGGTGGTGGGGGCCTACTACGTGGAGTGGGGTGTCTATGGTCGCAAGTTCACCGTGGACAAGATCCCGGCCCAGAACCTGACCCACATCCTCTACGGCTTCACCCCCATCTGCGGCGGCAACGGCATCAACGACAGCCTGAAAGAGATCTCCGGCAGCTTCGAGGCCCTGCAGCGCTCCTGCGCCGGTCGCGAAGACTTCAAGGTCTCCATCCACGATCCCTGGGCGGCGATCCAGATGTCCCAGGGCAACCTCAGCGCCTGGGATGAGCCCTACAAGGGCAACTTCGGCAATCTGATGGCGCTCAAGCAGGCCCGTCCGGACCTCAAAATTCTGCCCTCCGTCGGGGGATGGACCCTCTCCGATCCCTTCTACTTCCTGGGTGACAAGACCAAGCGCGACACCTTCGTCGCCTCGGTCAAGGAGTTCCTGCAGACCTGGAAGTTCTTCGACGGCGTGGACATCGACTGGGAGTTCCCGGGCGGCCAGGGGGCCAACCCCAACCTGGGCGGCCCGAACGATGGCGCCACCTATGTGGTGCTGATGCAGGAGCTGCGCGCCATGCTCGACGAGCTGGAAGCCGAGACCGGTCGCCAGTATGAGCTCACCTCGGCCATCAGCGCCGGCGGCGACAAGATTGCCAAGGTGGATTATCAGGCGGCCCAGCAGTACATGGACCACATCTTCCTGATGAGCTACGACTTCAGCGGCGCCTTCGACCTGAAGAATCTGGCCCACCAGACCAACCTCTTTGCCTCCAGCTGGGATCCGGCCACCAAGTACACCACAGACAAGGGCGTCAAGGCGCTGCTGGGTCAGGGGGTGGCGCCGGGCAAGATAGTGGTCGGCGCCGCCATGTACGGCCGCGGCTGGACCGGGGTGAGCGGCTACCAGGCCGGCAACCCCTTCACCGGCACCGCCACCGGACCTGTGACCGGTACCTGGGAAAATGGCGTGGTGGATTACCGCGACATCGTCAACAACCGCATGGGCGCAGGCTGGGTGCAGGGTTATGACGAGGCGGCCGAGGCCCCCTATGTCTTCAAGGCCGGCACTGGGGATCTCATCAGCTTCGACAACGATCGCTCGGTCAAGGCCAAGGGGCAGTACGTGCTGGCGAACCAGCTCGGCGGTCTGTTCGCCTGGGAGATAGACGCGGACAACGGCGACATCCTCAACGCCATGCACGAGGGGATGGGCCACGGCGAGGGTAGCCTGCCGCCGGTCAACAAGCCGCCGGTGGCCAATGCCGGCAGCGATCTGAACGCCACGGGCCCGGCCGAGGTGACCCTCAACGGCAGCGCCTCCCACGATCCGGAAAACGGCGTGCTGACCTACGGCTGGAAGCAGGTCTCCGGGCCCCAGGCGACCCTGCTCGATGCCACCCAGGCCAGGGCCCGCGTGGTGCTGGACGCCGTCAGCGCCGACATCAACCTGGTGTTCGAGCTGACCGTGACCGACGATCAGGGCCTGACCGCCAAGGATCAGGTGGTGGTGACCAACAAGGCACCGCAGCCGAACCTGGCCCCCGTGGTGACGGTTCCGGCCACCGCAACCGTCGAGTCCGGCAAGCAGGTGAGCATCCAGGCCAGTGCCTCCGATCCCAACGGTGACACCCTGAGCTATCAGTGGAGCCTGCCAGCGGGTCTCACCGCCACCGGTCAGAACAGCGCGACCCTGGTGGTCACGGGCCCGAGCGTCACCAGCGACACCGCCTATGACCTGACCCTGGTGGTCACCGACGGGGCGCTGGATGCCAGTGCCACCACCCGCCTGACCGTCAAGCCGGCCAGCACCGGAGGCGGCTGCAACGCGACCGATCCGGATGCGGCCACCCATCCGGCCTGGAACGCCAGCACCGTCTACAACACCGATAACAAGGTGAGCCACAACCAGCTGGTGTGGCAGGCCAAGTACTGGACCCAGGGCAACGAGCCGAGCCGCACCGCCGATCAGTGGAAGCTGATAAGCCAGGTACAGCTTGGATGGGATGCAGGGGTTGCCTACAACGGCGGTGATTTCACCAACCACAATGGCCGCAAGTGGCAGGCCCAGTACTGGACCAAGGGCGACGAGCCCGGCAAGGCCGCGGTCTGGGTCGACAAGGGGGCAGCCAGCTGTAACTGATTGCCATCGCAACGGGAATGGGGCCTGGGCCCCATT
This sequence comes from Aeromonas sp. FDAARGOS 1409, assembly GCF_019048705.1. Taxonomy (NCBI): domain Bacteria; kingdom Pseudomonadati; phylum Pseudomonadota; class Gammaproteobacteria; order Aeromonadales; family Aeromonadaceae; genus Aeromonas; species Aeromonas sp. FDAARGOS 1409. The sequence continues at coordinate 445,399 of NZ_CP077395.1, read as the reverse complement.
CTTCCCGCCGACGCTGTACCGGCAGGGGCCATCCGCCCCTGCCATTGCAACCAGAGTGTCCGAGCACTCATTCCCTATGAAGGACATATCCCATGAAGAATCAACACCCCCTGTTGCGGGCGGGCGCCCCCCTGCTCGGCTGTGCGCTGCTGGCACCGCTCGCGATGGCGCAGCAGAGCAGCACGACGGGCGCGTTTCGCAAGGACAACAGCGCCCCCCAGATCTACAGCCAGGAGGGGCTGGTCAACCATTTCGCCCAGCAGCTGCCCTTGGGGGCGACCTTCGCCCCGCGGCTGATCGCCCGGGACGCCGAGAATGGGGATCTCAGTGCCCGCATCAGCCAGAAGAGCGGGGTCAATACCCAGGTGCCTGGCAACTATGTGGTCCAGTATCAGGTCAAGGACGATGGCCTGCCCGCGGTGGATGGCTTCAAGGGATGGGGGAGCACCACTACCACCTTCTCGCTGCTGGTCACCGTCTATGACCCGGAGCGGGAGCATCCCGTCAACCAGCTTGCCCTGGGGGCGCTCTGGGACGAGGGGCCCGTCATCAACAATAGCCTCCTCATGGCGGTGGGGGGCGAGCTGAGCCGTACCCTGTGGATCCCGGGTTCGAACCTGCCGCTGCTGGGGGATCGGCTGTCCATCCGGACCTTCCAGGTGAAGGAGGGGGTCTGGGGTGGCAGCAACCGCCAGTTTGCGCTGCGCCTCACCGATCCCGACAGCGGCGAGGCGCTCTATGACGGGCCCCTGGCCTTCAGCAGCGGGACCACCTTCACCCCCAGCGCCCCCATCCCGGTGCTGGCGGGACGGGATTACCACGTCACCCTGCGCTATCTGGCCGGTACCGGCCAGCAGGGCTTCAAGCGCAACGAGGCGGGGCAGTTCTGGCTCGGTGCCGAGGGAGTGCAGGAGCAGGCGCTCTATCCCTATGCCCAGGTGCTGGCCGATCCCGCCAACCGGCTCGCGTTCGACCCGGGTTTGAGCCGCCCGCTCAAGGAGAAGCTGCTGAGCAGCGCGGGGGGCGAGGAGGTGCTCCACATCCGCAAACTGCCGGGGGCCGAGGCCAGGGTGTTGAGCTACGCCATCGCGGATCCGGCACTGGCGACGCTCCAGATCCAGCCGGGAGAGGAAGAGGACAGGCTGGTGCTGAGCGGGCTGCAGGAGGGGGAGACCAACCTGGCGATCCTGGCCAACGGCGAACCGGTCGATCTGGTGCGCCTCGTCGTCACGGCGCCCAAGGTGGTGAGGCTTTCCTACAGCTACATCGCCTTCCCCGGAGAGACCCAGACCCACCTCTGGGATGACGGTGCCCTGATCCAGCGCGACATCGGCCGCCGCTACGCTCCCTACAACATCCGGCTCAGCTGGGTCGACAACGGCGTGCTGGTACACGAGTGGGACAGGGACGGTGACGGCGACTCGTACGAAGGGGATCGCTCCGAACAGGAGGCCCCCTTCTCCGAGGGCTGGATCCCGAACCAGGGGCAGGTCTTCTCCAACCTCTATGTGATCCGCAGATACAAGGATCCGGCGCGGGCATGTGGCGGGGCCGGGGCAGGGTCGTCCATGGGCATGGGGCCGGACGACGCGCCTCCCCGCGCCGGTTATCGCGCCGCCTGTCCCGGCAACGCCACCGAGCTGGGCCAGTCCCTGACCCTGGCCCACGAGCTGGGCCACAACCTGGGGCTGTGGCACGCCAAGGACACCGATCCCAATGGCGCCGCCAACCTCATGTATGTCGGTCGTCAGGAGGGGATCTTCTTCGCCCCCCAATGGCGGGTGATCCACCAGACCCTGAGCCGCCGAATCGCCGCGGGGGATCCCGGAGTGAGCGAAGACGGGGCCCCTGACCAGAACCGATGAGCGTCATGGGGCGATGACAGGTTCTGGATGGACCTTTCCTCCCCGGCACCGCGACTCACCTCCGAAGAGGGGGGCAAGGCCGAGGCGTTGCCACCCGCTTCATCAGGCTTACCACAACAGGGCATGTGGACATGCCCGCCACAATGAGAACCATAACAATGAAAAAAACACAGCTAGCCAGCCTGATCCTGACCGCCCTGGCGAGTGGCCCCCTGTTGGCCGCCGTCCAGGCTCCCGCGTCCTTGCCCTTCAATACCCAGCCACCGGTAAACGAACTGCAAGGCTCCCTGGCGGCGCAGGTGCAATTCGCCCAGAGCCAGATCCTGCCGGCCCATGTCGCCGAGGGAGACAACCAGCCCAGGCTGACCGCCCTGCGCAAGAGCCTGTTGCTGGTCAGGCCCCTGCAAGCCGAAGCCGGCGTGCCGATGACGGTGACGGCGCGAGATGGCGCCGGGCAGACGCTCGGGACGCTCACCCTCAACCCCCCCGGACAGTTGCCGAAGACGGCCTATTACCTCGAGGGTTCGCCGGAGGAGGGGGTCGACTTCACCCCGGGGCCGGGCACCAGTGGCCTCATCGACAGCAGCAGCGAGCTGGCCAGACTCAGCGACCCCGCCGGAGCCTTCCTGCAGAGCAAGTTGCAGCCCCACGCCCTGGTCACCATCCAGACCGCGGATGGCCGCTGGGTGCGGGATATTCATCTGCCGGTCGGGGCCGAGCTGGCGGGCAAGATGGTGCGGCTGGCCTCCAACGCCGGTTACAACTCGACCATTTATTACAGTGGCCGCCAGGTGACCCTCTCCCGCGGCCAGAGCCTGCAGTTCAAATTCGTGGCCGGCCAGTGGATCCGTGACGGGGAGCTGGAGAACAACGGCATCCGCTACGCGGCCGATGCCTGGAGTGCCGTGCTGCCGGCGGACTGGATCCGGCCTGGCCTGGCGCTGCAACTCAGCCAGGGCGGGCTCAGCGGCGAGCTGATGGATCTGCAGGTCGGCGCCCCGAGCGAGCTGCTCATCCACACCATCGACATCGGCATGCTGACCACTCCCCGGGATCAGTTTGCCTTCGCCAGGGATCCCGAGGCCCACCGTGAATATTTCCAGACGGTGCCGACCAGCCGGCTCATCGTCAGCCAGTACGCCCCCCTGTCGCTGCCGGAGGTGATGCTGCCAAACGGCACCCTGCTCACCGACTTCGATCCCAGCCAGGGCGGCTGGCACGAGGGCACCATGCGCCAGCGCATCGGCAAGGAGCTGATCTCCCACGGCATCGACAACGCGAACTACGGCATCAACAGCACGGCCGGCGAGGGGGAGAGCAGCCATCCCTATGTGGTGGCCCAGCTGGCGGCCCACAACAGCCGGGGCAAGTACGCCAACGGCATCCAGGTGCACGGGGGCTCGGGGGGCGGCGGCATCGTCACCCTCGACAGCTCCCTCGGCAACGAGTTCAGCCACGAGGTGGGCCACAACTATGGCCTGGGGCACTATGTCGGCGGTTTCACCGGCTCGGTGCACCGTAGCGCCGAGGCGGTCAACTCGACCTGGGGCTGGGACGGGGATCGCAATCGCTTCATTCCCAACTTCGGCCCCGCCCGCACCGGCCAGAGCGCCTGTCTCGACGGTCAGTGCCAAGCACCGTTCGAGGGCCACGCGTTCGGTTTCGATGCCATGGCGGGCGGCGCGCCCTTCTCCGGCTTCAACCGCTTCACCCTCTACACCCCGAACTCGGCCGCCATCATCCAGCGTTTCCTCGAGAGCAAGGCGGTGTTCGATGCCGCTTCCCCGACCGGATTTCGCAAGTGGGATGCCGCCACCGCCACCATGGTGCCCTACCAGCACAGGGTCGAGCGGCTGGAGCAGATCAGCGCCCCGGTCAATGACCTGAGTGAAGCCAGGCTGGCGGCCCTGCTGGCGGAGTATGACCTGGTCAAGGTAGCCATGTGGGACGGCAACTGGACGCGCAACATCCAGGCGCCGGCTGCCGGAGCCGGGAATGCGGGGCGCATCCTGACCGTGGAGCACAGTGCCGGCTACAACAGCATCCTCTTCATCAACGGCCAGCAGATCACCGTCTCCCGTGGCTTCAAGAAGAGCTACATCTCGGACGGCAGCCGCTGGCACGAAGGGCCTGTGGTGGATACTCGGGTGGCGCGCAAGCCGCAGGCATTCGGGGTGCCGGTGACGACCCTGGTGGGCTATTACGATCCTCGCGGGCTGTTGCCGAGCTACCTCTATCCGGCCCTGCACGGCGCTTACGGTTTCGGCTATGGGGATGACGGCGAGGGGATCGGGACGGGGGATTGCCAGCTGCAGGTGGAGACCCGGGATGGCTTGCTGCACTTCCGGCTCGCCAATCACCGGCTCAATGCCGGCGTGATGAACAAGTTCCATGTCAACGTGCCCACGGCCAGCGAACCACGGAGCGCCGCCGTGATCTGTGCCGCCCGTACCCTGGATCAGAGGCCCGTCCCGGCGCCGGGGGCGGCTCTCTCCTTCACCGTCAACGGGCGTCCGCTCGAGTAGGAGGCCTCCCCGTCAGACCAGGGGTGAGCCCGGCCCATACAGACAAAAATGCCAAACAAAAGGCCCATACGGGCCTTTTTTTCATCCGGAATGGCGCGCTCAGAGCGGCTTCTGCCACAGGCTCAGCAGCAGATCCTGCTCGAGCGCGTCAGGCCCCTGATGGGTGAAGGCGTGGCGCTGCTCGCCGCTGGCGCGCCAGCCGAGGCGGCTGGTCTCCAGAATGTGTTCGCGCAAACCTTGATCCAGCGCCGTGCTGAACTGGCTGCGCTGCCGGGCAACCGGGGTGAGCCCGGCGAGGCTCGGCCAGCTCAGGGGGTGCTCCATGCTCACCGGGTTCAGGCTGACGCGCAATTGCCACTGGTGGCGAGGGCCCGGCTGCACATGGAGCAGGTAGCCGCCCGGCGCCAGCCAGTTGACCAGCTGCTCTGTCTTGACCTTGAGGTCGTTGACCAGCAACACCTGGGCCTTGCCCGGTTGCAGCGGGGCGCGCGCCGGATCGGCGATGACGAACTGAGCCTCAGGCTGCGCCTTGTTGGCGGCGAAGATGGCGTTCTTGGCGATGTCGAACCCGGCGAATTGCCAGCCAGGGAGGCGCTCGGCCAGGGCGCGGCAGTAGTAGCCCTCGCCACAGCCCAGATGGATCAGCTCATGCTCCCCGAGTGGCGCAAGCAGCTCGACCATGGCCTCCACCAGGGGCAGCTGGTGGCCCTGCTCCAGGAAGCGGCGCCTGGCGCGCAGCAGGGCCCGGCTGTCGCTGTCCTTGGGGTTCTTGGTGCCGGGGATCAGGTCCAGATAGCCTTCAGGAGCGGGATCGAAGTGGTGCTTGTTGGCGCAGTAGCGGCCCTTGGAGGCGTCATGCAACTGGAGGGGGCTGCGGCAAAGGGGGCATTGAAGGTGCATAGGTGTTCTCTTGGCGAAGGCCATGTCGGCGGGGGCGTTCGGGATTATAGGGGAGAGGATCAGAAAAGGCTGCCGTGGCAGCCTTTTTATCCAACGGCGCTGTGCGGGCGCCGTCGGGGAACCCGATCAGCGGGTACCAAACACCACTATGGTCTTGCCGTGGGCGGAGATGAGCTCCTGCTCTTCCAGCATCTTGAGGATGCGGCCGACGGTTTCACGGGAGCAGCCGACGATCTGGCCGATCTCCTGGCGGGTGATCTTGATCTGCATGCCATCCGGGTGGGTCATGGCATCCGGCTGTTTGGCCAGGTTGAGCAGGGTCTGGGCAATGCGGCCGGTCACGTCCAGGAAGGCGAGGTTGCCGACCTTCTGGCTGGTGTGCTGCAGGCGCTTGGCCATTTGACCGGAGAGGCGCATCAGGATGTCCGGGTTGACCTGGATCAGCTGGCGGAACTTCTTGTAGGAGATCTCGGCGACTTCACAGGCGCCTTTGGCACGTACCCAGGCGGAACGCTCCGGATTCTCGTTCTCTTCGAACATCCCCATCTCGCCCAGGAAATCCCCCTGATTCAGGTAGGAGAGGATCATCTCCTTGCCTTCGTCATCCTTGATCAGGACGGCGACGGTGCCCTTGACGATGTAGTAGAGGGTTTCCGCTTTTTCACCGGCGTGGATCAGGGTGCTCTTGGCGGGATACTTATGAATGTGGCAATGCGACAAGAACCACTCGAGGGTGGGATCGCTTTGCGGTTTGCCAATGATCATGAGACTTCCTCTGTAGTGTCATTTTTATGGACTGTGCGTCCAGGCAAGTTGCCAAGCTTGCCATTCCTTACTCTTTGGTCGCAGTAGAATAAGAGCCTTTGCCTGTGCTGACAAGGCTTTGGGGTTTTGCCGTCCACCGGTGAGCCGCCATCTGCTGCGTCGTCCGGGGCATTCTAGGCAAGAAGAGGGGGTCGGATGTTGATTTCGATCTATTTCCCCCCGGGTCTGCGGCAGTTTCGCAAGGTACGGCCGGGACGGCACGGGCGGGTCGGGATCCCGCGACGATGCAGGATGACGAGTCATGTGCCACTCGACCCCTGCTTGAGGTATGCTATGGGCGTCAGAACCGTTGTCATTGAGAGGAAGTGAGAGATGAAAGCCAAGGTCAGCTGGGTCGAAGGCATGAAGTTTGTGGGAGAGAGCGAGTCCGGTCATCAGGTGACCCTGGACGGCGCCAACCCGGGGGAAGGTGCCAGCCCGATGGAGATGATCCTGCTGGCGGTTGGCGGGTGCAGCTCCATCGACGTGGTCTCCATCCTGGAGAAGGCCCGTCAGACCGTGACCGCCTGCCATGTGGAGCTGGAAGGGGAGCGCGCCGACTCCGTGCCCCGGGTATTCCAGAAGATCCACCTCAAGTTCGTCGTGACCGGCAAGGGTCTGGCCGAGAAGCAGGTGGCCCGTGCGGTGGACCTGTCCATGGAGAAATATTGTTCCGTTTCCCTGATGTTGGAAAAAGCGGTAGAAATTACCCATAGTTATCAAATTCTTGAAGCTTGACAGTCGTAGTTTGTCCCGTCGATAACGCCATGACATAAGGAAAGTGCGATGAAAAAAATGATGATGTTGCTTCCCCTGTTCGGGCTTGCCGCCTGCAGTGCGCCGCAGCCGACCCAGTATCAATACAGCCAGTATCAGTGCGGGGAAGAGTTGCTGGGGATCACCTATGATGCCCAGGCCGACATGGTGCAGTTCCCTTATGCCGGCGTGTATCACAAGCTGGGGCGCATCGAGTCGCCCAAAGAGATCGCCAGCTATTCCGACGGGGTGACCACCTTCTCCCAACAGGACAAGCAGGCCACCCTGGTCAAGAGTGGCGTGACCCAGCTCACCTGCGAGCTGAAATGATCCTCATGCCGTCACGGCGTGTATGCAAAACGGCCTGCTTGAAGCAGGCCGTTTTGTTCTGGGGCGGGTTTATCGGGCGGGCAGGGCGCCCAGCAGCTGGGCGGCGAGCTGCTGGCTGAGCTGGCCGCGGGCCTCCTCGGCGACGGGCACGTCGCTGGCGAGCTGGATGGCGCTGCTCCACACCGTCTGCTGGGTGCGTCTGTCGAGCAGCAGTATGGCCAGGGTGCCCTTGCGAGCATCGGCGGCGGCATTCAGACCCGGGGTCATGCCGAGGCGGGAAAAGACCTCCCCGTCGCTCATGTCCTGGCTGCCCGCCACCCCGATGGCGACCCAGACGTCGGCGTCATCCAGGGGCACGCTGCGCCAGCCCTTGCCGTCGAGTTCCCGGGTCACGGCCTGCTGTACCGGCTCCAGCCAGGGCGCGGCGCTGTTGCCCGCATACTGGAACTGCTCGGCGAGTGCATAGCGTGGCGTCGCCCCATAGGGCCAGTTGTCTGCCGGACGCACCACCATGGTGCCCGTTTCGACGGTGGGGGCCGCGGGGCCCGTGCTGCAGCCGCCCAGCAGGGCAGCCAGTGTGAATGAGAGAAGTGCACCGCGCATCGATAAGCTCCTTGGCTCAGGTGATCTTGCCCGTTTCGATCAGTTGCTGGATCAGGGGGCGCAGGATCAGCTCCATCGCGAAACCCATCTTGCCGCCCGGCACGACTATGGTGTTCATCCTGGACATGAAGGCGCCGTCTATCATCGACAGCAGGTAGGGAAAGTCCACCTGCTTGATGCCCCGAAACCGTATCACCAGCATACTCTCGTCCAGGCTGGGTATCACCTTGGCGCTGAAGGGGTTGGAGGTGTCGACGGTCGGCACCCGCTGGAAGTTGATGTGGGTGCGGGAGAACTGGGGCGTGATGAAGTTGATGTAGTCGTCCATGGAGCGGACGATGGAGTCGGTCACCGCCTCCCGGGAGTGGCCGCGCTCCGAGGTGTCGCGAATGAGCTTCTGGATCCACTCCAGGTTGACGATGGGCACCACGCCGATGAGAAAGTCCACGTGCCGCGCCACGTTGTGCTCGTCGGTGACCACGCCCCCATGGAGCCCCTCGTAGAACAGCAGGTCCGTCTCGCCCGGCAGATCCTGCCAGGGGGTGAAGGTGCCCGGCATCTGGTTGAAGGGCACCGCCTCGTCGAAGCTGTGCAGGTAGCGCCGGTACTGGCCGGTGCCGCTCTGGCCGTACTCCTGGAAGAAGGACTCCAGCAGCCCGAAGTCGTTGGCCTCGGGGCCGAAGTAGCTGATGTGCCGTCCCTGCTCCCGGGCCTTGCGGATGGCGACATCCATCTCGGGCCTGGTATAGCGGTGGAAACTGTCCCCCTCGACCACGGCCGCCTTGTACCCGAGCTGGTGGAACATGGAGCGAAAGGCGTTGGTGGAGGTGGAGGTGCCGGCACCGGATGAACCGGTGACCGCGATGATGGGATGCTTGGCCGACATAGAATTCTCTCTTCCTTGGGAGTTCCGTTATAAGGGCTGGCCCAAAGTGCGGTCAAGTGCGCCGTCTTGCCGCACTATCCTCCGGCCGGCTCTGCCAGCCTGGCGCACAGTGTGCCTCGCACCGGGGAGAAGGCGGCCCACGGGCGGCCTTCCCGGCGGGCGCCGCGCCCCGGCCGAACGCCGGATGGCCAGAGGAACAGGGAAAAACGGATGAAGATTCTTCAGCCCGGGTCCCCCATCCTGTGTCATTCTTGCTGGAAGTCGTCAGTCGACGCCTTGCTTAAATGAGTCTTGTGCACGACATTGACGCTCTCGTGCAACTCGCTGTAAACGAGCACGGCGCTGCCTTGTTGTAATTGTTGCCGGACCTCTTCGACCTTGTCGGCCAGGCTGACATCCTGCTCGCCATACTCGGTGCCCTCTTGCAGGACAAAGTGCTCGAGCAGGTTGGTGAGGGTGTCGGGATCCAGTTCTTGCCAGGGGATAATCATGGTTTCATCTTCAGTCAGTGGAGTGCGGATATTGTCGGTGTCTCGCCGGCCAGCGCAAGGGGTTTGTCACGGACCGGGCGAGGGGTGGTATGTCTCCTTCTGAAGCCCGCCGCCCCTCGGGTCAGTTCGAACAGCACCTGTTCGATGCCCGCCGCCACGCCCTCTGCGCCGGACTGCGCTGGTTCTGGGCCATCAACCTGATCGCCATCCTGTTCCTGCTGACCCGCTTCCACATCTACCAGGAGGCGCACCTGGTGCTCGTGGACCGCCTGCCCTGGTCCTACGAGTGGCAGCTCCTCGCCATGGCCGGCGTCTGCCTGCTGTTTCCGCTCGGTTGGCGCTGGCTCGCCCACCAGCCCCACGTCCTCTGGCAGATCTCCCTGTGGGCCTGCGCCCTCGGCTGGGGCCTGGCCTGGGCTCTGGCGGGCTACACCATCTCTATCGTCGATCTGAAGGGAGGCTTCAGCTTCATCTTCAACATGGTCAGCCTGCTGCTGCTGACCGGCCTGATCGCGGCCTATTGCGACGTGCGGCTGTTTTACGCGCTGGTGTTCGCCCCTTTGCTGTTTCTGCTGCTGAGGGCCTCGTGGAGCCCTGAGCCCTTTGTGCTGGTCAACATCATAGTGGTCTGCATGCTGCTGGTCGTGCTGGAAACCGGGCGGCGCATGCTCAACGGCTGGTTCGAGCTGGCCGTGTCGAGGGAGTATGACAACCTGATGCTGGCGCACAAGATGAATGCCATGGCTCACCGGGATCCCCTGACCGGCCTGGCCAACCGTCGGCACTTCGATCAGGTATGCAAGCGCGCCATCGCGCAGGGCACGACCCTGGAACTGCCGCTCACGGTGATCCTGCTCGATGTGGACTTCTTCAAGCGCTACAACGATCGCTACGGCCATCAGGCGGGGGATGCGTGCCTGATCCTGGTGGCCGAGTGCCTGGAGGAGAGCGTGCGCGAGCCCGGCGATCTGGTGGCCCGCTACGGCGGGGAGGAGTTCGTGGTGCTGCTGCAGGAGACGACGCTGGCCGGTGGCCAGGAGGTGGCGGAGCGCATTCGTGCCACCCTGGCGGCCCGGGCGCTGCCCCACGAGGACTCCGACGTGTCGCCCTACCTCACCCTGAGCCAGGGCATAGCCCAGTGGCGTCCGGGGGAGAGCCTCGTCATGCTGCTCGAGCGGGTCGACGGCGCCCTCTATCGTGCCAAGGAGGAGGGGCGCAACGGTTATCGCATCGCGCCCTGAGTCTGCTCCTGCAGCCACAGGCTGATGCGCTCATCCAGCCAGAATCGGGGCCGCCAGGGGGAGCCGTGCAGGAAGCCCACGTGGCCGCCCCGTCGACTCAGCTCGTAGCGCACCTGGGGGGAGAGCTGCTCTGGCCCCGGGATGACGGCGCCAGTCATGAAGGGATCGTCGGCGGCGTGGATGACCAGGGTCGGGATGGGAATGCGGGCCAGCAGACCCAGACCGGAGCAGGTCTGATAGTAGTGATCGGCGCTGGCGAAGCCGTGAAGTGGTGCCGTCACCTGCTCGTCGAACTCCCGCAGGGTGGCGATGCGCGCGATCTGCGCCGGTTGCCAGCGGGCCCGGGCGGTGGCCAGATGCCGGATCTTGCTCTGCAGATTGGCCCGCATGGTGCGCAGCAGATAGCGCTGATAGACCCGTGAGAACCCCTGATTGACCCGATCGGCACAGCTTGCCAGTTGCAGCGGGGCCGAGATCACCACTGCGGCCTTCAGTTCGGCCGGGCAGGCGCGCGCCAGCAGGTTGACCAGCATGTTGCCCCCCAGGGAATAACCGATGGCGATGAGCGGCTTGCCGGGGAAGCGCCGACCCAGCTCGGCGATCACCGCCTCTGCATCCTCGATGGCGCCGGAGTGGTAGGCCCGCAGCAACCGGTTCGGCTCGCCGCTGCACCCCCGAAAATGCATCAGCACCGCCTCCTGCCCCTGCCGTTGCAGATGGGCGAACAGCCCCTTGGCATAGTGGGAGTGAATGCTCCCCTCCAGCCCGTGAAACAGCACGATCAGCGGCCCCGGGCCCTGGCTGACGTCGCCGCTCCAGGCGAGATCGACGAAGTCGCCATCTGCCAGCTCGAAGCGCTCCTGAATGAAGCGGGCCGACGAGCGGCGCAGCCACTTGGGCAAGATGGTCTGCAGGTGGGCATTGCGGGCCCACCAGGGGGCGTGGAAGTGGCTTTCTGTCAGCATGGGATGACTCGGAACGACGGGAATAGATAGAGGCGGCGAGCCAAGGCCCGCCGCAACATCAGGCCGGCAGGTGATCGTGGTGCTCGGCACCGCGCAGCATGGCCTGGATCAGCTCGTTGGCTTCAAACTTGGTGAGCGCCTCGTGGGCCCCGACCTGGTGGGCCCGCTCCACGCTGATCTCGCTGGAGAGGGAGGTGTGCAGGATGATGTAGGCCTCCGCCAGCCTGGGGTCGCTCTGCACCTCGAAGGCCAGCTCGTACCCGTCCAGCCCCGGCATCTCGATGTCGCTCACCAGGATGTCGATCCGCTTGCCCTGGGTCGCCCTGGCCTGCATCAGGGCGAGGGCGTCGCGGCCGTTGGTGCAGACCTCGTAGGGAATGTTGATGTAATCCAGCGCCGCCATCAGCTGGCGGCGGGCGACGGAGGAGTCGTCCACCAGCAGAATCCGCATCGGCTTGAGCCGCTCGCGCTGCACGTCGGTCAGCACGGGGTAGAGGTGGCTGGGATCGTCCGGATAGACCCGCGACAGGATGAGCTCCACGTCCAGCAGCTGGATCAGCTGCTCCCCCACCCGGGTCACGCCGGTGACGAACACGTTCTGCCCGAGGGAGGGGGGCGGCGGCTCGATGTCACGCCAGTTGCACTCGGTGATCTTGTCGATGCCCCGCACCAGGAAACCCACCAGGGTGCGGCGGCAATCCGTGATGATGATGAAGCAGTGGGGCATCTCCTCCCTGCTGATGGGGCGATAGCCCACCGCCATGGCCATGTCGATCACGGGGATGGTGGTGCCCCGCATGCTGGCGGCCCCGAGCACGGTCGGATGCGACTGAGGCAGTGCGGTGAGCTGGGTGTAGGGCACTATCTCCTTCACCTTGAGGGTGCCGATGGCGAAGGATTGTCTGGCAGAGAGGTGGAACAGCAACATGCCCTGGGATTGGTTGGCCTTGCTCGTCATGGCGGATGTCCTGTTGATCTAGTCGGTGACGGTCAATCTGGTGTTCAGCATAGAGGATGGTGACAAGGATGACTCCTTCGTTGTTAGCGACCGCACGCCGCAAAACTGGATCCCTTTCACCATCTTTTATTTTGTCGTCCGGCTCAGCGGGAGGGCGAGGGCTCGGCGTCGAGGGCGTGACCCAGCCACCGCAGGGAGGCCTCGGCCAGCGCCGCGTTATCCCGGTAGCCCAGCCTGGCCACCACCTGGGCCGGCGTGCTGCCGCTTCGACGCAGGCGAACCCCCTGCAGCAGTCGCCACTGTTCCTGCAGGGCCTGGGCGTCTGGCCCACCGAGACCGCGCTCGGCAAGCAGGGCCTGCCAGGCCGCATCGCTGCCCGGTTGCTGGCTGGCCAGCGCCTGCCAGGCGGTTTGCAGCGCGGTGTCCGGCTGCGGCGCCAGGACGCATGCCTGCAGCTCGTCCCCCAGAATGCGCAGGCGCTCGCCAAAGGGGCCCTGCCAGTCGCGGGGGCGTGACCAGGTGGCCAGGTTGTCCAGCAGGGCATCCATCAGCGGGCTCGCCTGCAACCAGCCGGCCTGGGCCGGCTGCGCAACCCGCACGGAGCAGGCCAGCAGATCGTATTGGCAACCCGCAAGGGGCGTCAGGGCGGCGAGGGCATCGGCGCAGAGCCAGAAGTGGCTGCCCTCGGTCAGCAGCAGCTCGTGGGCGCCGAGTCTCAGCAGTGCCGCCCCCCGGGTGACGCGCAGCAACTGGCCCATGGGGGAGCGTTTGCGGGGGCCGACCTGGAGGCTGGGAGTGGAAAAATGCTGATACTCGATGGCGTGATGCATGTAAAAACCCTGATATGATGCTGCCCGGAGGTAACAAAAATGGAAACCAGACGTAAAAAGCGCTTCATTGCCGGGGCAGTGTGCCCGGCGTGCGGCAAGATGGACACCATGATGCTGTATATGGAGCATGGAGTCGAGAAGGTGACCTGTGTCGACTGCGGGGATACCCAGGTGCAGACCCAGGCCGAGGTGGACAAGGCGACCCGCGAGGCGGAGCAGGTCATCGGGGTGTTTCGTCCCGAATGACGGGCTGCCGGATGGGGGTATTGAGCGAAGGCATGCACGATGCAGGGTTTGCGTTTGGCGCGCCTCGCCGCGAGTGAGGGCCTCTCGGGAATAGCCGGGGTGAGATCAGACCCGTGCCGGACTGCCGACTTTTTCAGCACGACGGGGCGGGGCAGATCATATGCTTGGCCACCTTTTTAAGGTATTCTGGGCCCGTTTTTTTCTATCCGCAGGATCCCTGACATGAAAGTAGCTCCCCTGAGCGTGGTTACGCTGGAATACACGGTCACCGACGAACACGGTGAAGTCATCGACACCACAGTCGGTAAAGAGCCGCTGGTGTATCTGCACGGCACCCGTTACCTGGTCTCCGGCCTCGAAGCCGAGCTGGAAGGTCGCAGCGTGGGCGAGGCATTCGACGTCACCCTGACGCCGAGCCAGGCCTATGGCGAGTATGACGAGAACCTGGTGCAGGAAGTGCCCGGCGAGTTGTTCGATGGCATGGAAGTGTCTGAAGGGGATACTTTTGTGGCCGAGACCGACGATGGCCACCGTCCGGTGACCGTCATCGAGGTGTCCGAGGAGTTCGTCAAGGTGGATGGCAACCATCCCCTGGCCGGCGTGACCCTGGGCTTCAAGGTCGAGATCAAGGACGTGCGTGCCGCCACCGCCGAAGAGCTGGCCCACGGCCACGTACACGGTGCCGGTGGTTGCGGTCACGACCATGGTCATGACCACGATCACGACCATGGCCACGGCGGTTGCTGTGGTGGTCACGGCCACGATCACGGTCACGACCACGGTGATGACCATGGTCACGGCGGCTGCTGCGGTGGCGGCGGTTGCGGTGGCAAGGGCCATCACCACTGATTTCGGCCTGACCGATGATGAAAAAACCCGCCTGGTGCGGGTTTTTTCATGGCTGCGCACTCAGTAGTGCGGGGGCGGGGTCTCTTCGGCCATGCTGGCAATCTGGCTCGGCTGCACGCTCTGCAGCTTCTCCACCAGCAGATGGATCTGGTGCTTGAGCCGATCCAGCTCGCGGCCCTGGGTGGTGACTTCGTCGTTGAGCTGCTCCACCGTGTATTCGGCATAGGCGAGGCGGCTTTCCAGGGTTTCGAGGCGATCGTTTAGTTGCTGACTCATGGGCCTTTGGGTCCTTACTTGATAGTCCAGATTTCGGCCAGGCCGCTGGAGCTGGCGCTGACGAGGTGGCCATTGTCGCGCAAAGCCACGCCGTAGACCACAGCGCTCGGCGGTTTCACCCTGGGGTGGGGCGAGACCCGCCAGCTCTGCAGCTGGTGGCCGTCGCTCACCCGCCACAGGGAGAGCTGGCGGGAGGGGGCGCCTGTGATGAGCCAGTTGCCGTCGTTGGCAAAGCGCGCGCTGGTGTAGACCTCGAAGCGGTGGTCGAACCGCAGCCTGCTGTGTTCCTTGCCGGTTTTCAGATCCCAGATGCTGGCCTGGCGGCTGTCGGCGGTGAAGGCGAAGCGCCCGCCGGGGTCTAGCCTCGCCATCACCACCCGGCCGCCGTGGTGGAAGCGCCACAGCACCTGGCCGCTGCGGGTATCCCACAGATAGGCGCTGTAGTCGTTGCCGCCGGTGAGGGCGTAGCGGCCGTTGGCGGAGAGATCCACGGTATTGACCTGCTCGGTGTGACCGAGGAACTGCAGCCGGCGGCCGGTCTGGGTGTCCACCAGCTCCGCCTTGCCGTCGGCACGGCCGATCAGCACCTGGCGGCCATCCGCCGAGAGCGCCGCATCGCGCAGGCTGGACTCGGGCAGGGAGTAGTAGCCCTGGGAGCGACCATCCTGCAGGCGCCAGATGGCAAAGGTGCCCTGGGTGGCGGTGATGGCGTGGCTGTCGTCAGGGGAGAAGCGGGTCAGGGTGACGAACTCTTCCCGATCGTCGCTCTGGCGCCAGCGCCAGCGCTCCTTGCCCTGGTCCAGATCCCACACCACAGTGCCCTGACCCAGGCTGGAGACCAGGGCCAGCTTGCCGGAGCCCGCGAGATCCGCGCTCAGCAGACCCTGCTCGGCGAGGCGGATCTGCCGACCGGGCTGCGAGCCCTGTTCGCATCCCGCCAGCATCAGGCAGATACCGATGAGATAAATGGCACTTTTGATCATTTTTCCTGTCTCATGCTTTCGTTACCTGCGATCACGGCGTTAGTATAAGGCGCTTATCACGATAAACCTCTCATTTCACGAAGGAACCGAGAGCGGTATTTAGAGTTTTGGAGAAACTGATGAACAATTTTCTGAAGGTGTCCCTGTTGGCTGCGGCGGTTGCCGTCGGTCTGACTGCTTGCCAAAAAGACGAGAAGCCTGCTGCGAATACCGCAGAGGTCAAGGCAGAAGCCAGCAAGCCGGCAGAGGCCCCCAAGGCAGAAGCCAAGAGCTTTGAAGAGCAATCCGGCTATGCGATCGGCCTCTCCATGGGTCGTTATATCGCCAATACCCTGGAGCGTCAGCAGGAGCTCGGCATCAAGCTGGACAATACCGTGATCCTCCAGGGGGTCACCGACGGTCTGGGCAAGAAGGCCAGCATGACCGACGAGGAGATCCAGAAGGTTCTGCAGGAATATGACGCCAAGATCAACGAGCTGACCAAGGCCAAGGCCGACAAGGACGCCGTGGAAAACCTGAAGAAGGGCGAAGAGTACCTGGCAGCCAACGCCAAGAAAGAGGGCGTGAAGAGCACCGAGTCCGGTCTGCAATACCTGGTGGAGAAGATGGGGGACGGCGCCAAGCCGAAGGCCACCGACATCGTCAAGGTACACTACACCGGCACCCTGACCGATGGCACCAAGTTCGACAGCTCCGTCGATCGCGGCGAGCCGGCCACCTTCCCGCTGAACCAGGTGATCCCGGGCTGGACCGAAGGCGTGCAGCTGATGCCCGTCGGTTCCAAGTTCAAGTTCTTCCTGCCCTCCAAGCTGGCCTACGGCGAGCACGGTGCCGGCTCCATCCCGGCCAACGCCGTGCTGGTATTCGACGTCGAGCTGCTGGCCATCGAGAAGCCCGCTGCCAATGGCGACGACAGCAAGAAATAAGCTGACCATGCGATGAAAACGGCTCCCCAGGGAGCCGTTTTTGCTTGTGTGGCGTCGAGGGCGGTGGGAGAAAGCCGCGAGCCCGTCTTGAGTGTGCGGCGGCTAGCCCCCAGAATAGATAACAAAATCAAGCGCAAGGATGGATCTCGTGGCTGAAAGTAAACCCCGTGTCCTGCTGGTGGAAGATACCCGCAGTCTGGCCGTCGTCTATGAGCAGTACCTGGCCCAGGATGGCTATGAGGTACAGCTGGCCGATTGCGGCCAGCAGGCGCTGGCGCAGCTGCTGGCGAGCCCTCCTCCCGTGGTGCTGCTGGATCTGGAGCTGCCCGACATGTCCGGCATGGACATTCTGCAGCAGATCACCGAGCGGCAACTGCCCTGCTCCGTGGTGGTGATCACCGCCCACGGCTCGGTGGACGTGGCGGTGGAGGCGATGCGATTCGGCGCCTTCGACTTCCTGACCAAGCCGTTCGACGGCAAGCGGCTGTGTGCCACGGCCCGCAATGCCCTCAAGCACCAGCAGCTCAGCTCCCTGGTGGCCCAGTATAGGGAAAACTTCGAGCGCAGCTCCTTTGCCGGCTTCATCGGCGCCTCCATGGCGATGCAGGCGGTCTACCGCATCATAGAGAGCGCGGCGCCAAGCAAGGCGACCGTCTTCATCACCGGCGAGAGCGGCACCGGCAAGGAGGTGTGTGCCGAGGCCATCCACCAGTGCAGCCCGCGTCGTGAGCAGCCCTTCATCGCGCTGAACTGCGCCGCCATTCCCCACGATCTGATGGAGAGCGAGATCTTCGGCCACGTGAAGGGTTCCTTTACCGGTGCCCAGGGGGATCGCAAGGGGGCGGCCAGTCTGGCGGACGGTGGCACCCTCTTCCTCGACGAGATCTGCGAGATGGATCTCGACCTGCAGAGCAAGCTGCTGCGCTTCATCCAGACCGGCACCCTGCAGCGGGTCGGCAGCGGCAAGCTGGAGACGGTGGACGTGCGCTTCGTCTGCGCTACCAACCGGGATCCCCTAGTGGAGGTGAAGGCGGGGCGTTTTCGCGAGGACCTCTATTATCGCCTGCACGTGATCCCGCTACCCCTGCCACCCCTGCGCGAGCGCGGTGAAGACATCCTGCTGCTGGCCCGCGACCTCCTGCTGCGATATGCCAGGGAGGAGAACAAGCGCTTCAAGGATTTCGATGCTGACGCCGTGCGGGTGCTGCTCGATTACCCCTGGCCAGGCAACGTGCGCGAGCTGCAGAACGTGGTGCGCAACATAGTGGTGCTCAACGACCGCGAGCTGGTGAGCCCGGAGATACTGCCGCCCCCGCTCAATGGCGGACGCGTGCTCGCGGTGCCGGCCCCCGCGCCCGAGACGTCGGACGTCCCGGTCGTGCCCGTGCAGGCCCGCCTTCCCGTTCGCCCGCTCTGGCTGGTGGAGAAGGAGGCCATCGAGCAGGCCATCGCCAGTTGTGATGGCAACATCCCCAAGGCGGCGGCCCTGCTGGAGATCAGTCCCTCCACCATCTATCGCAAGAAGCAGAGCTGGGAAGAGGCGAGCCTGGCCTGAGCCGTCATATCTGCCCCCGGGCAGACATGCTGATGTGCGGGGCGGCCAATTGGCCGTCCCGCTGTTGTCTTGCTAGAGCTTGGCGAGGCGCTTGAGCCTGGCCAGCCGCTCTGCCTCGTTGGCGGTGAACCACTCATCCTGTGACAGCAGAAACCAGGCGCGGGCAAAGTATTCGGCCGCTGCCGTATCCTCCAGCATCAGGGCATTCTCCCCCAGCTCTTCAAACAGATAACCGTCCTCGGGAGCTCCGGCGGCGGCCATGTCGGCCTGCAACTGAGCCAGTGCCGCCATGGCCTGCTCGTGCAACCCCTGGGCCCGGCTCAGGCGCGCCAGGCTCCAGCGGGCGATAAAGGCCTTGCCCTGATTGTTGTGCCGCTCGTGCCAGGCCAGGCATTTTTGCTGACAGGCTATGGCCTCGTCGAGGCGCCCCAGCTCGAACAGGGTCCAGCCCTGATTGTTGTAGAGGGTGGCGAGCCAGCCGCGCGCCTTTGTATCGGTACTGCGCTCGGCCAGTTCCATCGCCAGCTGGTGCCAGCGGCTCTGCTCCTCCAGGGGGGCGGCGATGGCGATCATGTGGGCGGCGTCGATGGCAAGATACAACTCCTTGTGCTTGAGCCCCTGCTGCCAGGCCTGTTCAAACAGGGCTCTGGCGCTGGTCTTGTCGCCGGCGGAGTTGAAGGTGCGACCGCGCTCCAGCAGGACACGCAGGCGGGCCCTCGGGGTGGTCTCGGTGAGGCGGGGTTCTATCTCGTCGAGCAGTTGGTGCGCCTGTGCAAACTGGCGTTGCAGGGAGTGGGTGCGGGCTATCTGGGTGAGCAGTTCCAGTTCGCACTGCAGGCCGGCGGCGCGCGCCTCGGGCAGCAGGGCATGAAAACGCAGGGCGCTGGCGGCGGGATCCTGGTAATCCCACTGCGCCATGAAATCGGGCGGACTGTCCATCTGGCCTCCTTGCCGGTTATCCACTCACCAAGATGCCTGCCGACCATTGTTTGTACAAGGGGCGCCCGTCACAGAGCGCCCCTTGAGTCATGTCCATATGGCTGAGTCAGTAGACCATGGCCAGGCTCATCAGCATCAGGCCGAGGGCGGCGAAGGCCCCCTCCTTGATGGCCAGGCGCGGTACCAGCGCCTTGGGCAGGGCCGGGAACAGGCTGAGAGCGAAGCCCAGCCCCGGCATCAGCCAGTGGAAGGCCGGGTTGCGCGAGGCGGGATCGGCCGCCCCGTTGATGATGATGAGCAGGATGAAGAGGGTGAACGCGGGCAGGATAAACCAGCGGGCGTGCCCGGCGGCGACCGCCCGCAGCGGGGAGATGCGATAGAGCACCAGGGTCACGAGGAAGAGGGCAAGGGGAGCCAGCAGGTAGAGCGGGGCCGGATTCATGATGAGGGGTCTCCAGACAAGGGGGGAAGAGTGTAAGCAGTCCGGGCGAGGGATGACCAGTTCCCCACTCCCGGGCTGTGAGGCCGATCCCAGGGCAAAGGTTTGCCCAAGACGGGATCAGCGCAGCCAGAACCAGAGGCAGGCAAACGCCAGCCAGCTCAGTCCCAGCAAGACCCAGGGCAGCGGGTGCTGGCGGGGGATCTCTATCACCTCGACCTCGCTCTCTTCCTCCTGTGCCTCTTGGGGGGCCTGCTTCGCCCTGGCTTGCAGCTTCTTCTGGCGGCTGGCCTCCCGGGCCTTGGCCTTCATCTGTTTCTTGTATTCGTCTATGCCCTTCTGGATCCCCTGGGCGATCAGCTGGGTCTGCTCCTTGGTCTGCCCCGGCTTCTGGTTGGCGCGGGCGATCTTCATCGCCTCCTGCTGGGTCTCGGGGGAAATTTTGTCGTACTTGGCCATTCCAGGCACTCCTTGGCATTGATTGGCGGGCAGTATGCCATAACTGTTTCCGGCGGGCTGCCATGTCGCGGCGAAATGCGCGGCTGGCACAGCGGTGGCTGAGACAAATAGGGGAAACAGGTTGCGCGAATGATCACATTTGGCGGAATTTGTGAGTCGCCGATGAAAAACCGTCACATGTTGTTTGTTATATTACCGCCCGACCCAAGAAGGGGTCATCCAATAACAAAATAACAAGGTGATATGGAAATGAATTATAAATTGGTCAAAGGAAGTATCGCACTGGCAGTGCTCGCCGCCTTGAGCGGCTGCAATACCTCACAAAATGAAAGTGTCGCCCCCTGTACCGAAAATGTCTGCAAACTGACCGTCCTCCACACCAACGATACCCACGGCCGTTTCTGGCACAACGCCGAGGGTGAATATGGCATGGCGGCGCAGAAGACCCTGGTCGAGCGCCTGCGCGCGGAGGCCAAGGCAGCGGGCAGCGAAGTGCTGGTGCTCTCCGGCGGTGACGTGAACACCGGGGTGCCCGAGTCCGACTTGCAAGACGCCGAGCCCGATTTCATCGGCATGAACAGCATTCGCTACGATGCCATGGCGGTGGGCAACCACGAGTTCGACAACCCCTTGAGCGTCCTCGAGAAACAGCGTGACTGGGCCCAGTTCCCCATGCTGTCCGCCAACATCTATGACAAGGCCAGCGGTCAGCGCTACTTCGATCCCTACAAGGTGTTCAAGCTGGATAACGGCCTCAAGGTGGCCGTGCTGGGCCTGACCACGGAAGACACCGCCCAGCTGGTGGATCCCAACAACGTCAAGACCCTGGAGTTCCGCGATCCGACCACAGAGGCGGGCAAGCTGGGCAAGGAGATCCGCGACCGCAAGGAGGCGAACCTGGTCTTCGCCATCACCCACATGGGCCACTATGCGGATGGCCAGCACGGCAGCAACGCGCCCGGGGATGTGGAGATGGCCCGCGCACTGCCGGCCGGCACTCTGGATGCCATCATCGGCGGCCACTCCCAGAACCCGGTCTGCATGGAGCCGGGCACGCCGGACCAGTATGCGGACTTCAAGCCGGGCGACGACTGTCAGCCGGATCAGCAGAACGGTACCTGGATCATGCAGGCCCACGAGTGGGGGAAATATGTGGGGCGTGCCCAGTTTGATTATCAGAATGGCAAGCTGACATTGACAGGCTACGAGCTTATTCCGGTCAATCTGGTGAAGCGTAATTCCAAGAATGAAGCCATTGATGCGCAAGGTAATGTGACCAAAGACATTACCAAGATGCAGCTGTTCCAAGAAGCCATCACCAAAGACGCTGAACTCTACAATACACTGTTGCCCTATCAGGAGAAGGGCCAGCAGGAGCTTGGCGTAGAGATTGCCAGTACTGATGGCCGCCTCAATGGCGATAAGGCAGTCGTGCGCAGCCAGCAAACTAACTTGGGTCGACTCATCACTACAGCGACGGCTGAAAAGTTGGGGGCAGATTTCGGCATCGTCAACTCAGGTGGTGTTAGGGCATCAATCGATACCGGTACTATCACATATGGTTCGGTACTGACCGTTCATCCGTTTGGCAATACTGTCAACAAGGCGACTATGACTGGTGCTGAATTGGAAGTCTATTTGGCTAAACTTGCGACCAGGGCAGCTACCGGCAGTGATGGTGGTTATCCCCAGTTTGGCGGTATTAATATGCAAGTAGATTGCCAAGCCAAGAGCGTCGCAATTACCTCTATCGGTGGCAAAACATTTAACCCCAATACTGCCTACAGTTTCTCTATTCCTAGCTTCAGTGCTGCAGGTGGCGATGGTTATCCTGTGATCAACACCATTAATGCTGGGTTAGTCGATGCTGGAGTGCTGAAAGAATATTTGGAGCTGAAGGGGAATATTCATGCTGCTGACTATGAACCCGCGGGGGAGGTGAGTTTTATCAACAGTGCAGTGACTACGGGTTGTAAATAAATTACAGCCTTCTTTAATTCTTAATCGGGGTCATGCAATCAGTTATCTATACTATTCTCTGTTGTAGTTGAAAGATTGATTCGACCATGAAGAATGCACAGTAAAAATAAAAGAGGCGGCCAATGGGCCGCCTCTTTTATCTAGTAAGAAAACTGACAGGCGTGATGCCTTACAGCTGCTCGATGCCGACGATGTGCCAGGGGGCATTGTCCTTGGCCAGGTTGCGCTCGAGGTGCCACACCTCCTTGATGTCCTCCTCGACCTGCTCCTGGCGGTCCATGTAGCGGCCGCTGAAGCGCACGCTGACCTGAGCCCAGTCGCTGCCGTAGTCGGCGCGCACCAGCTGGGTGTCCACGTACATCACCTCGGTGTGCTGATCGCCCACCAGTTCGGCACGCTCGGCCTTGAGGTGTTCGAACAGTTCCGGGCTCACGTACTCCCGTACCTTCTCCAGATCGTTCTTGTTCCAGGCTTCTTGCAGGGTGCGATAGTGATCGCGGGCACCGGCCAGGAAGCCGTTCATGTCAAAGCCCGGCGGCAGGCGGAAGGGCACGTCGCTGTCGGCAAAGCCGGTGGCCTGCGGGGCGCCGTGGCTCTGCTCGAACTGCTGCGGCGCTGCGCTCTGGGGCGGCTGGTAGCCGGCGTAGGCCGTCTGTGGCTGGGCCGTCGCCGCCTTGTTCTTGCGCAGGGCGCGGAAAAGGAAGACGCCGCCCAGGGCCAGCAGGGCGATCAGCAGGAAGTCCATGCCCTGCATGCCTTCAAAGGCACCGCTGCCCAGCAGGTAGGCGAACAGGCCGCCGGCCAGCAGACCGCCAAGCAGGCCGCCCATCATGCCGCCCTTCTTGGGGGCCTGGGCGCCCACGGTCGGGTTCTGGGTGTCCACCGGCTTGGCCGCAGGCTGGGCCGGGGCCGTCTTGTAGCTCTTGCCGAAGGATTTGCCGCCGCCAAACTTCTTGGCCTCGGCGATGGGGGCCCCGAGGCCGATGGCCAGGATCAGGGCAAACAGGGTCAGCATCTTTTTCATCTTTGACTCTTTCACTCTCATGTAGGTGGGGGCATGCTCTGCTTGTGCAAGCTCAGCGAGGCGCATGGCAGGCTGCCTGTCCCTTTTTGTGTTGCAGCTTGCGGTTATGATTAACATGGATGGCATGAATTATTCATGAACAGATTGACCCGTCCGCCATAGGAGGCGCCCATGAGAAACAGACGGCCGAGCCGCTCGGTGCGCAGGTTGCGCAACAAGCAAAGAGCCAAGGTGAAAGACCAGACCCTGGTCTGGCCCTTTCTCGTACTGTGAACTACAACAGGAGCCCGGGAGTCCGTGAATCCGATTGCACCTGCGTCCTGGCTTGTCACCGGATGAGGTGAATACGCGCATTAGCGCTCGCGATGGCGGGGTTTCTTTTGTAAAATTCCCGTCCCCTTCCCGCTGCGGTTTTTATGTGTATGGCAGAGCAAGTGACGGCGAAAAAAGACGCCAAGACACAACAGCTGAAAGTCCCCCCCCACTCCTTCGAGGCCGAACAGTCCGTACTGGGCGGCCTGATGCTGGACAACGAGGCCTGGGATAGGGTCGCCGAGCGGGTGATCGACAAGGATTTCTACAGCCGCCCGCACCGCCTCATCTTCCAGGCCATGACCCGCCTCTCCAACGCGGGCAACCCCATCGACCTCATCACCCTGCAGGAGGAGCTGGAGCGCTCCGAGCAACTGGAAGAGGCCGGTGGCTTCGCCTATCTGGTGGAGATCGCCAAGAACACCCCGAGTGCCGCCAACATCAGCGCCTACGCCGAAATCGTGCGCGAGCGTGCCGTGGTACGGGAGATGATCTCGGTCGCCAACGAGATAGTCGAAGCGGGCTATGAGCCCCAGGGACGCACCTCCAACGATCTGCTGGATCTCGCCGAGAGCAAGGTGTTCCAGATCGCCGAGCAGCGCACCAGCGCCAACGAGGGCCCCCAGCCCCTGAAGCTCATTCTGGAGCAGACCGTCGACAAGATTGAGGAGCTGTTCAAGACCCCTCACAACGGGGTGACCGGCGTCTCCTCGGGCTACAACGATCTGGACAAGATGACCGCCGGCCTGCAGCGCTCGGATCTGGTCATCGTGGCGGCTCGTCCCTCCATGGGCAAGACCACCTTTGCCATGAACCTGTGCGAGCACGCGGCCCTCACCGCCGACAAGCCGGTGCTCATCTTCTCCCTGGAGATGCCCTCGGAGCAGATCATCATGCGTATGCTCGCCTCGGTGGGGCGCATCGACCAGACCAAGGTGCGGACCGGTCAGCTCGACGACGAGGACTGGGCGCGGCTCTCCTCCACCATGGGGCTGCTGCTGGAGAAGGGCAAGATGTACATCGACGACTCCTCCGGCCTGACCCCGACCGAAGTGCGCTCGCGCGCCCGCCGGGTGGCGCGGGACAACGGCGGCATCAGCATGATCATGGTGGACTACCTGCAGCTGATGCGGGTGCCCAGCCTCTCCGACAACCGTACTTTGGAGATCGGTGAAATCTCCCGCTCCCTCAAGGCGCTGGCGAAAGAGCTGCAGTGCCCGGTAGTGGCGCTCTCCCAGCTCAACCGAAGCCTGGAACAGCGGGCCGACAAGCGCCCGGTCAACTCGGACCTTCGTGAATCCGGCTCCATCGAGCAGGATGCGGACTTGATCATGTTCATCTACCGCGACGAGGTCTATCACGACGACAGCCCCGACAAGGGGATCGCCGAGATCATCATCGGCAAGCAGCGTAACGGCCCCATCGGTCGTGTGCGGCTCACCTTCCAGGGGCAGTTCTCGCGCTTTGACAACTACGCGGGTCCGGCGTTTGACGATGACTACTAAGCCTGGAGCCTGCTCCCGGCTTCCTGACACAGTTTTCCCGGTTCGACAATTCTGCCGGTCCGGCCTTAGACGATGAGATTTGAGGGCTGACACCCCCCGGTGCCTGAATATCATGCCCTCGTAAGGGAAAACAGATGAAAGCGGCTATCGCCCAGATCAATACAGCGGCCCTGCGCCACAACCTCGCCGTGGTGAAACGCCACGCCCCCCAATGCAAGATCATCGCCGTGGTCAAGGCCAACGCCTATGGCCATGGGCTGCTGCCGGTGGCCCGCACCCTGGTCGATGCGGACGCCTACGCGGTGGCCCGCATCGAGGAGGCGCTGATGCTGCGCTCCTGCGCCGTGGTCAAGCCCATCGTGCTGCTGGAGGGCTTCTTCAGCGCCGCCGACCTGCCGGTGCTGGCGGCCAACAACCTGCAGACCGCGGTGCACACCTGGGAGCAACTCGAGGCGCTGGAGCAGGCGGATCTGCCTGCCCCCGTGGTGGCCTGGCTCAAGCTCGACACCGGCATGCACCGTCTCGGCGTGCGGGCCGACGAGATGCCCGCCTTTATCGAGCGGCTCGCCAGGTGCAAGAACGTGGTGCAGCCGTTCAACATCATGACCCACTTCAGCCGCTCCGATGAGCTGGAGCAACCTACCACCCGCGAGCAGATCGACTTGTTCTGCCAGCTGACCGCGCCGCTCGCGGGCGAGCGGGCCATGGCCAACTCGGCGGGCATCCTGGCCTGGCCGGACTCCCACTGCGACTGGATCCGCCCCGGCGTCATCCTCTACGGCGTCTCCCCCTTCCCCAATACGGTGGCGGCGGATTACGACCTCAAGCCGGTGATGACCCTCAAGACCCAGCTGATTGCCGTGCGGGATCACAAGGCGGGCGAACCGGTGGGCTATGGCGCCAACTGGGTGTCGGATCGCGATACCCGGCTCGGGGTGATCGCCATCGGCTACGGCGATGGCTATCCGCGCATGGCCCCCAACGGCACGCCGGTGCTGATCAACGGCCGCATCGTGCCTCTGGTGGGACGGGTCTCCATGGACATGACCACGGTGGATCTCGGTCCCGGCGCCACCGACAAGGCCGGCGACGAGGCGGTGCTCTGGGGTGAAGGGCTGCCGGTGGAGCAGGTGGCCGACCGGATCGGGACCATTCCCTATGAGCTCATCACCAAGCTCACCTCCCGGGTGTTTATGGAGTACGTGTAGAGGAGTCGCTCCACATCCCCGACTCCTCTCCCTCAAGGGGAGAAGGGGAAACAAAGAGGCCGCCCCAACAGGGCGGCCTCTTTGTTTCTGCGCGCAAGGGACTGGAAAGAACAAGCCCCGCATGGGCGGGGCTTGAGTCAGTGTCGTGGGCGCTTAGCCTATGGTCATCAGGCTGGCGTTGCCACCCGCGGCGGCGGTGTTGACCGAGAGGGCGTGCTCGATGAGCAGCCGCTCCAGCGGGATGTCGGTCTCGCCGCGATGCAGGCCGTGCACGCCTATGATGGCGCAGTTACGCGCCGTCTGGCGGGCGGCGGCGAGCTTGCTCACCTCGCTCAGCTGATCCGAGTCACCGTGGTGCAGCAGGGCATCGAAGTCAGCCTCGCCCGTGGCCCAGTCTGCCACCAGCGCGATGCGATCCCTTACCTCGGTCGGCAGGGAAGAGAGCAGGGTGCGGTTCTGGGCGTGGTCCTGCCACAGCACCCGGCTGCCCACCGCCAGACAGGCGGCCAGCTGGGCCAGCAGATCCGCTTTCTCTTCGGCGAGGCAGAGCACTGTCTCCCGGGGCAGCAGGCTGTAGCTGTTGCGCTCGCCGGTGGGGCCGGCCAGCAGCTGGGTACGGCCGCTCTGGGAGAGCGTGGCATAGCGATCGCACAGGGCGGCGAGGGCCGGATCCTGCTTGCTCGCCCAGTTGCACAGGGCCAGCAGGGGGGCCTTCGCCTCGGCCTGCAGGACGCCGGACTCCTGGTTTAGCTGGTTGGCCACCGCCTCCTGGGGACGGGCGCCGAGCAGGCGGTACATGTAGAGCGGGCCACCGGCCTTGGGGCCGGTGCCGGAGAGCCCTTCGCCGCCGAACGGCTGCACCCCGACCACGGCGCCCACGATGTTGCGGTTCACATAGAGGTTGCCCACCTTGGCGGTGTTGACCACCTGGGCGATGGTCTCGTCGATCCGGGTATGGACTCCCAGCGTCAGGCCGTAGCCGCTGCCGTTGATCTGGGCGAGCAGCTCGCCGAGTCGGGCGCGCGGGTAGCGCACCAGGTGCAGCACGGGGCCGAACACCTCGCGGCCCAGTTCGTCCAGGCTGTCGAGCTCGATCAGGGTCGGCAGCACGAAGGTGCCGCGGCTGCAGGCCTCCCCCTGGACGCGGGCGATCTGGTGCACCTTGCGCCCCTTGTCGCCCATGACCTTGATGTGCCGCTCGATGTTGGCCTTGGCCTCGGCGTCGATGACCGGGCCGATATCGGTGGAGAGATGCTCGGGGCTGCCGACCCTGTACTCGGCCATGGCGCCCTTGAGCATGGTGGTGACCCGCTCCGCCACGTCGTCCTGCACGCACAGCACCCGCAGGGCGGAGCAGCGCTGGCCGGCGCTGTCGAACGCCGAGGAGATGACGTCCATCACCACCTGCTCGGTGAGGGCGGAGGAGTCGACGATCATGGCGTTCTGGCCGCCGGTCTCGGCGATCAGCGGGATGGTGCGCCCCTGGGCGTCGAGGCGACCGGCCAGGTTGCGGGAGATGATGCCCGCCACCTCGGTGGAGCCGGTGAACATGACCCCGCGGATACGTTCGTCCGCGATCAGCGCCGCCCCCACGGTCTCGCCGCGTCCCGGCAGCAGTTGCACCGCACCGGCGGGCACCCCCGCCTCCAGCAGGATGCGCACCGCTTGTGCCGCGATGAGGGGGGTCTGCTCGGCAGGTTTGGCCAGCACCGTATTGCCGGCGGCCAGCGCCGCGCACACCTGGCCGCTGAAGATGGCGAGCGGGAAGTTCCAGGGGCTGATGCAGACCACGGGGCCGAGCGGCCTGTGGCTGTCGTTGGCGAAGTGGTTGCGCGCCTGGGCGGCGTAGTAGCGCAGGAAGTCCACCGCCTCGCGCACCTCGGCGATGGCATTGCTGAAGGTCTTGCCGGATTCACGTACCAGCAGTCCCATCAGGGGTTGCAGTTCTGACTCCATCAGATCGGCGGCGCGCTCCAGCACGGCGGCGCGCTCGGCAGGCGGGGTCGATTGCCAGATCTGGCCGCTGGCCAGGGCGCAGGCGAGGGCCCGATCGACCAGATCGGTGGTGGCTTCGCTCATCTGACCGACGATGTCGCGGTGATCCGCCGGGTTGACCACGGGCTGGAACTGGGTCGGTGCCTCGGTGTCGCAACCCAGCATGGGCACGGCCTGATAGGCGGTGTTGGTGCTGGCGAGCAGGGCGGCGGAGAGCGACCCCAGGCGGTGTTCGTTCGCGAGATCCAGGCCGGCGGAGTTCGGGCGGGCTTCGCCGTAGAGATCCCGGGGCAGGGGGATGCGCGGGTGCGGCAGGCCCAGGGCCCCTTCACGGGCGGCCATCTGCTCAATCTGCTGCACCGGATCCTGCACCAGATCCGGGAGGGAGATGCTGTTGTCCGCGATGCGGTTGACGAAGGAGGTGTTGGCCCCGTTCTCCAGCAGGCGGCGCACCAGGTAGGCGAGCAGGGTCTCGTGGCTGCCGACCGGCGCATAGATGCGGCAGGGGCGGCCCAGCTTGCCGTCGGCCACCTTGCCGACCACCTGTTCGTAGAGCGGCTCACCCATGCCGTGCAGGCACTGGAACTCATACTGGCCGGGGTAGTAGTTCTGACCCGCCAGCTGGTAGATGGCCGACAGGGAGTGGGCGTTGTGGGTGGCGAACTGGGGATAGATGGACTCGGGCACCGCCAGCAGCTTGCGGGCGCAGGCGAGATAGGAGACATCCGTGTAGGGCTTGCGGGTGTAGACGGGGTAGCCTTCCAGGCCATCCTGCTGGGTGCGCTTGATCTCGCTGTCCCAGTAGGCCCCCTTCACCAGCCGGATCATCAGGCGGTGGCGGCTGCGCTTGGCGAGATCGATGACATAGTCGATCACATAGGGGCAGCGCTTCTGGTAGGCCTGGATGACGAAGCCGATGCCGTTCCAATCGGCGAGGCTGGGGTCGAAGCAGAGCTTCTCCAGCAGATCCAGCGAGATCTCCAGCCGATCGGCCTCCTCGGCGTCGATGTTGATGCCGATGTCGTACTGTTTGGCGAGCTGGGTCAGACCGAGCAGGGTGGGGTAGAGCTCCTCCATGACGCGGTCGTACTGGGCGCGGCTGTAGCGCGGGTGCAGGGCGGAGAGCTTGATGGAGATGCCCGGCCCCTCGTAGATGCCGCGGCCGTGGGAGGCCTTGCCGATGGCGTGGATGGCCTGCTCGTAGGAGGCCAGATAGCGCTTGGCATCCTCTTCGGTCAGGGCCGCTTCCCCCAGCATGTCGTAGGAGTAGCGGAAGCCCTTGGTCTCCATGGCGCCTGCATTGGCCAGCGCCTCGGCGATGGTCTCGCCGGTGACGAACTGCTCCCCCATCAGGCGCATGGCCATGTCGACGCCCTTGCGGATCAGCGGCTCACCACCCTTGCCGATCAGCCCCTTGAGGGAGCTGTTGAGCCCCGCCTCGTTGTGGGTGGCCACCAGCTTGCCGGTGATGAGCAGGCCCCAGGAGGCGGCGTTGACAAACAGTGAGGTGCTCTGGCCCAGGTGCTGGCTCCAGTTGCCGCCGCTAATCTTGTCGCGAATGAGGGCGTCGCGGGTCGCCTTGTCGGGAATGCGCAACAGCGCCTCCGCCAGGCACATCAGGGCCACCCCTTCCTGGGAGGAGAGGGAGAACTCCTGCAGCAGACCCTGCACCAGGCCCTGACGGCCGCTGGCACTCTTCTGGTTGCGCAGCTTCTCGGCGATGCTCATGGCGAGCTTCTGGGTGGCGTCGGCCTTCTCCTTGGGCAGGCGGGCCTGCTCCAGCAGCATGGGGACGGCCTCGGTCTCAGGGCGGCGATAGGCCCCCGTGATGGCGGCGCGCAGCACGGACTGGGGCAGAATGCTCTCGGCGAACTCGAGGAAGACCTGGATCCCCTGCTCGGTCAGGGCCTCGACCGGCTCGTCCCCTGCGGCGGCGGCCAGTCCGGAGTGCTCGGGCGGGGTCAGGCCGCGATCCAGCTGCTCCAGATAGGTGAAGATGGCCTGCTTGATCAGCCAGTGGGGGGTGCGATCCAGGGTCTGCGCCGCCTGCTTGAGGCGGTCGCGGGTCGCTTCATCGAGTTTGACGCCGAGGGTGGTAGTGGCCATGGGACTTCCTGTGTCTAGAAGGTAACAATATTACCGGATGGTTAAATTTTGCTGATGATGGTGCAACCAGGTGCAACCTTCAAGCAGGAAATTTTAATGTACTGGCTACATTGTTGAATTTATCCATCACGCTCATCTCCGTAAGACTCCCTTTAACATCGCTACTCGCCATTTTTTCACTGTATTATTAATGGCTTGGAGATATATCTTATAAGCGGGGAGGGAGGTGCAACCCGCCTTGGGACGGGTTGCTCTTTTTGCGGGTGAGACCGACTCTGTGCCGATGAGGGGGCCGACGCCCTCTGCCCCATATAGAGGGGGGCAGGCGGATCTGGGCTTGGCAATGAGCGGGCTCTTCTATGCTGATAGCTGGCCAAAGGGGCCAGCTATCGGTGACAAGGAGAAACCCATGGCGCGTGTCAGTACCTATCTCAATTTTGCCCGGGAGACGGAGGCGGCCTTCCTCTTCTATCGCGAGGTGTTCGGCGGCGACTTCGCCGGTCCCATCCACCGCTTCAAGGATGCCCCCGGCTGCCCGGACCAGCCCCCTCTGTCTGAGGAAGACGGGGAGCTGGTGATGCACGTGGCGCTGCCCATCCTCGGCGGTCACGTGCTGATGGGCACCGATGCCCCGGCCAGCATGGGCTTCACTCTGGTGCAGGGCAACAACAGCTACCTCAACCTGGAGCCGGACAGCCGGGCCGAGACCGATCGCCTGTTTGCGGCCCTGGCCGAAGGGGGCAAGGTGGAGATGCCGCTGGCGGAGATGTTCTGGGGGGCCTATTTCGGATCTTTGGTGGACAAGTTCGGCACCCACTGGATGTTCAACTGCGAGAGCAAGAGCTGAGTCTCTGCCGGTGAATGGGAAGGGGCGCCGCGGCGCCCCTTCTGCTTATTCGCGCTCCCGCTATCCGTGCTCTCGAATAAGCGCCTTATTTGCCCTTCCCCACCATGTCGGCGGGCACCACCCAGGCGTCGAACTGCTGGGCCGTGAGGTGGCCGGAGGCGATGGCCGCCTCCCGCAGACTCACGCCTTCGTGGTGCGCCCGCTTGGCGATCTCCGCCGCCTTGTCGTAGCCGATGTGGGGGTTGAGGGCCGTCACCAGCATCAGGGAGCGGGTCAGCAGCTCGTCGATGCGCGCCCGGTTCGCCGTGATGCCGAGGGCGCAGTGCTCGTGGAAGCTCTGCATGCCGTCCGCCAGCAGCCGCACGCTCTGCAGGAAGTTGTAAGCGATCATCGGCCTGAACACGTTGAGCTCGAAGTTGCCGCTGGCGCCGCCGAGGTTGATGGCCACATCGTTGCCCATCACCTGGGCGCACAGCATGGTGAGCGCCTCACACTGGGTCGGATTGACCTTGCCGGGCATGATGGAGGAGCCGGGCTCGTTTTCCGGAATGATGAGTTCCCCCAGCCCGCTGCGGGGGCCGCTTGCGAGCCAGCGCACGTCGTTGGCGATCTTCATGAGGGAGGCCGCCAGCGTCTTGAGGGCGCCGTGGGCATGGACCTGGGCATCGCTCGCCGCCAGGGCCTCGAACTTGTTGGGAGCGCTCACCAGCGGCAGACCGGTCTGCTCGGCCAGGGTCCTGGCCACCGCGTCGGCGAAACCTGGGGGGCAGTTGAGGCCGGTACCCACCGCCGTGCCCCCCAGCGCCAGCTCGCACAGATGGGGCAGGGCGGCCCGGATGTGGCGCTCCCCCTGACTGAGCTGGGCGACCCAGCCGGAGATCTCCTGCCCCAGGGTGAGGGGCGTGGCGTCCTGCAGGTGGGTGCGGCCTATCTTGACGATCTCGTCGAAGGCGGCGGCCTTGCTCGCCAGGGTCTCTTTCAGGGGGACGAGCGCCGGCAGCAGTCGGCCCGTGATGGCGGTGACGGCGGCCAGGTTCATGGCGCTCGGGAAGACGTCGTTGCTGGACTGGCTCTTGTTCACCTCGTCGTTGGGGTGTACCAGCCGCCCCTCGCCACGGGGGCCGCCGAGCAGCTCGCTGGCCCGGTTCGCCAGCACCTCGTTGAGGTTCATGTTGGTCTGGGTGCCGGAACCGGTCTGCCACACCATCAGGGGAAACTCGGCGTCGTGCTGGCCGCACAGAACCTCGTCGGCGGCCGCCATGATGGCCTGGGCCTTGCGCGCGGGCAGCAGTCCCAGGGCGTGGTTGACCCGGGCGCAGGCGGACTTGATGCGGGCCAGGGCATGGATGATCTCCCTGGGCTGGCGCTCCCCCGAGATGTTGAAGTGGTGCAGGGAGCGCTGGGTCTGGGCGCCCCAGAGCCGATCGACCGGGACGGCTATCTCCCCCAGGCTGTCTCTTTCCATCCTGATGTTCATCTGCGCTCTCCTGCCGATTGGGTTTCCCTAGCATGACCATAAAGCGTGGCCGAGGCCAGTATCCGTCCGACAAAGGGCATCAACCCGATCAATGACCAAAGGTTGCGCTCCGACATGAGATTCGCGGGTATAAGTGTGATGGTGCTTTAAATTATGCAGCTCAGTTGTCTATTTAGGTTGATCTCCATTAGCCATGGGTTTTAAATGGTTACCATTGAGCGTTGTGAGCAGGGCACGGATTTTGGCAGCAACGCAGGTTGGCATCTCACGGGACTCTGGCGGAAAGGGGCATATGAATATGATGATGCGATCAGGACCTTACCCATTGCTCTCGTTATCCCGCCTCTGGGCATTGCTGTTGATGAGCTTGTTGCTCCTCCCCAGCCTGAGTCTCACCGCCAAAACGTACCCGGTCGAGCAGACCCGCATCGAGCAGTTCTTTCCTGGCGCCGTCCTTTCCAAGGCCAGCGGTCCCTATCAGGTGCGCACCCTGACCAAAGAGGGCAAGCCGACGGGCTATGCCTTCCAGACCATCGATGTCGTCAACATCCCCGCCTATTCGGGCAAGCCGATCAACATGCAGATACTGCTCGACCCCAAGGGTGTGATCGTCGATGCCTATGTGCTCGAGCACCATGAGCCGATCCTGCTGGTGGGGATCCCGGAAGCGAAGCTGCACGACTTCAGCGCCGGATACAAAGGTGTCGGCGTCGGGCAACGGGTGGTGGTCGGCCACTCCAGCGACCCGGATGCGGTCACCATCGATGCCATCACCGGCGCGACCGTCACCGCCATGGTGGTCAACGAGATCGTCATGCACGGGGCGCACAAGGTGGCGCTGTCTCTGGGGCTGGTCAAGGAGGAGGGTGGGGCGAGACCCAAGCCCGCCCTGGTGCGTAGCGATCTCTATGAGCCCCTCGATTGGACCGGTCTCACCGGCAATGGTGCCATCCGTCGGCTGCACCTGACCCGTGGTCAGGTCGACGAGGCGTTCAAGGGCACGGAGGCAGAAGGTGTCGGCACCGCTCCGGCCGAGCGGGCCGGGGATCCCTTCATCGATCTCTACGTCACCCATCTGAACCCACCGACCATCGGCCGCAACCTGCTGGGTGAAAAACAGTATCAGGCACTGATGGAGGGGCTCAAACCCGGCGAGCAGGCCATCGCCGTGCTGGGCAGCGGGGAGTACTCCTTCAAGGGATCGGGCTATGTGCGTGGCGGCATCTTCGATCGGGTGCAACTGCGCCAGTTCGGCGACACCATCAGCTTCCGCGATCTGGACTTCCAGCGCCTCGATGATGTCTACGCCGGGGGGATGCCGACGTTTGGCGAGATGGCCATCTTCACCATCCGCGCCCATACCGCCTTCGATCCTGGTTCACCCTGGAGTCTGGAGCTGCTGGTGCGGCGTCAGACCGGACCCATCAAGAGTGTCTTCAGCAGCTTCGAACTCCCTTACCAGTTGCCCGAGTCCTATCTGACAAGACCCCTGCCGAGTGCCGAGGAGCTGGCCGCCGCCGCAGAGGCCGCGCGACCGATGTGGGCGAAGATCTGGTACCAGAAGAGCGTGCAGATCGGCATCATCGGGCTCGCCCTGCTGCTGCTCACCGCCATCCTGTTCTTCCAGGATCGCTTCACCCGGCGACCCCATTTCCTGCACTGGCTGCGCCGTGGCTACCTGCTGTTCACCCTGATCTACATCGGCTGGTATGCGCTGGGGCAGCTCTCGGTGGTCAATGTGCTGACCTTCGTCCATGCGCTGTTCCAGGATTTTCGCTGGGAGCTGTTCCTCACCGATCCCGTCATCTTCATCCTCTGGACCTTCACCGCCGCCACTATCCTGCTCTGGGGGCGCGGCGTCTTCTGTGGCTGGCTCTGCCCGTTTGGCGCCCTGCAGGAGCTGATCAACGAGGCGGCCCGCAAGCTGAAGGTCCGCCAGTTCGAGCTGCCCTTCGCCGTGCATGAACGGCTCTGGGCCATCAAATACATCATCCTGCTGGTGCTGTTCGGCATCTCGCTGGAGTCGATGCAGATGGCCGAGCAGGCCGCCGAAGTGGAGCCCTTCAAGACGGCCATCATCCTCGGCTTCGATCGGCAGTGGTGGTTCGTGCTGTACGCCGTGCTGCTGCTGGTGATCAACCTCTTCACCCGCAAGCTCTACTGCCGTTACATCTGCCCGCTGGGGGCCGCGCTGGCGATCCCCACCAAGCTGCGCCAGTTCGACTGGCTCAAGCGTCGCAAGGAGTGTGGCAGCCCCTGCCAGCTCTGCGCCAAGGAGTGCGAGATCCAGGCCATCCATCCGGATGGACGGATCAATGCCAACGAATGCCACTATTGCCTCGATTGCCAGATGACCTATCACAACGAGCGCAAGTGCCTGCCACTGGTGATGAAAAACAAGCAGGCCAAGCGTGGCGCCCAAGGACAGGTGGGCACTGAACGGATACCTGTCACCTCCATTGAAACCTGAATAACCAATAACCATCGCGAGGCGAGTCCGTTCGCCCCGTCTGAAAACGATAAAGGAGTCGGTTTATGAGTGATAAGTATCCTGACAACACCGAGCTGGAGCTGAGTCAAGGTGGCCTCAGCCGTCGTAGCTTCTTCAAGGGGGCGGGTGCGCTGACGGGGGCCGCCTTGGCGACCACGGCCTTTGGTGGCGCGGTGATGAGCCGGGAGAGCTGGGCGGCGGCCGTCTCCGAGGCCAAGCAGAACATTCATGTCGCGCCGGGCGATCTGGATGATTACTACGGCTTCTGGAGTGGCGGTCACCAGGGCGAAGTGCGGGTCATGGGTATTCCCTCCATGCGCGAGCTGATGCGGATCCCGGTGTTCAACATCGATTCCGCCACCGGCTGGGGCCTGACCAACGAGAGTCGCCACATCATGGGGGAGAGCACCAGGTTCCTGAATGGCGATTGCCATCACCCCCACATCTCCATGACCGATGGCAAGTACGACGGCAAGTACCTCTTCATCAACGACAAGGCCAATAGCCGGGTCGCCCGCATTCGGCTGGATATCATGAAGTGCGACAAGATGCTGACGGTGCCCAACGTCCAGGCCATTCACGGCCTGCGCCTGCAGAAGGTGCCCCACACCAAGTACGTGTTTGCCAACGCCGAATTCGTGATCCCTCATCCCAACGATGGCACCACCTTCGATCTGCAGAGCAAGAACAGCTACACCCTGTTCAACGTCATCGACGCCGAGAAGATGGAGATGGCCTTCCAGGTGATTGTTGATGGCAACCTGGACAACACCGATGCCGACTACACCGGCACCTATGCGGCGTCCACCTGCTACAACTCGGAGAAGGCCTACGATCTGGGCGGCATGATGCGCAACGAGCGCGACTGGGTGGTGGTCTTCAACATCCCGCGCATCGAGGCTGCCGTCAAGGAGGGCAAATTCGTGACGCTGGGTGACAGCAAGGTGCCGGTGGTGGATGGTCGGGAAGGTTCCGAGCTGACCCGCTACATCCCGGTGCCGAAGAACCCGCACGGCTGCAACACCTCGTCAGACGGCAAGTACTTCATCGCCAACGGCAAGTTGTCACCGACCGTGAGCATGATCGAGATCGCCAAGCTCGACGATCTGTTCGCCGGCAAGTTCAAGGATCCGCGCGAGGTGATCGCGGCAGAGCCGGAGCTGGGCCTGGGCCCGTTACACACCACCTTCGACGGTCGCGGCAACGCCTATACCACCCTGTTCATCGACAGTCAGGTCGTGAAGTGGAACATGGCCGACGCCGTGCGCGCCTACAACGGCGAGAAGGTGGACTACATCCGGCAGAAGCTCGACGTGCAGTACCAGCCCGGCCACATCCATGCGTCCCTGACCGAGACCAGCGAAGCCGATGGCAAGTGGCTGGTGGCGCTGTGCAAGTTCTCGAAGGATCGCTTCCTGCCCACCGGCCCGCTCCATCCGGAAAACGATCAGCTGATCGACATCTCCGGCGAGGAGATGAAGCTGGTGCATGACGGCCCCACCTTCGCCGAGCCCCACGACTGCATCCTGGCCCGCCGGGATCAGATCAAGACCCGCAAGCTGTGGGATCGCAAGGACCCCTTCTTCGCCCCGACCGTCGAGATGGCGACCAAGGACGGCATCAAGCTGGAGACCGACAACAAGGTGATCCGCGATGGCAACAAGGTGCGGGTCTATATGACCTCGTCGGCCCCGGCCTACGGCATCACCGAGTTCAAGGTCAAGCAGGGGGATGAGGTCACTGTGGTGATCACCAACATCGATCAGATCGAGGATGTCAGCCACGGCTTCGTCATGGTCAACCACGGCGTCAGCATGGAGATCAGCCCGCAGCAGACCTCCTCCATCACCTTCACCGCCGATAAGCCAGGCCTGCATTGGTACTATTGCAGCTGGTTCTGTCATGCGCTCCACATGGAGATGGTGGGTCGCATGCTGGTCGAACCGGCCTGACCATGGGTCAGGGTGGTGCCGAGCCGGCACCACCCGCATTTTCAGGATGTTGGACATGAACCCTCTCTCGGTCTTACCGGCTTTGCCAAGACGGCTTTGGCGCACCGTTGCGCTGTGGGTGCTGGGCTGTTCCTGCATCGGGGCCGCCTGTGCGGCACCTCAATCCATTCGCTCCCTGCCCCTGCAACCCGATGGTGAGGCGCACTGGCGTCTGCCTGCCGGCGAGTATCGGGGGCAGTTTCGTATCGAAGCATCCCTGACGCTCAGTTGCGAGGCGGGGGCGGTGCTCGATGCCGAGGGGGAGGGCAATGCCCTCACCATCGCCGCGCCGGACGTGACGGTGCAGGGTTGCACCCTGACCAACTGGGGTAACAACCTCACCCAACTCAATGCCGCCGTCTTCATCCAGCGGGAAGCCACCCGCGCCAGGGTGCAGGCGAACCGGATGCGGGGACCGGCCAGCGGGATCTGGGTGGATGGCACGAGCAACGTCAGCCTGCTGGAGAATGTCATCGAGGGAGATCCGCGGATCCGCTCCCAGGATCGCGGCAACGGCATTCATCTCTATGCGGTGCACGGGGCGCGGGTCATCGGCAATCGGGTACACCACGCCCGCGATGGCATCTACATCGACACCTCCAACGGCAACAGCCTCGAAGGCAATCGGCTGGAAGATCTGCGCTACGGCATTCATTACATGTTTTCCAACGACAACAGGGTGGTGGGCAACCTGACCCGCCGTACCCGCACCGGTTACGCGCTCATGCAGAGTCGCAAGCTGACCGTGATCGGCAACCGCTCCGAGCAGGATCAAAACTACGGGATCCTGATGAACTACATCACCTATTCCACCCTCACGGACAATCTGGTCACGGGGGTGCGTGACGGCGGCTCGGGTGAGGACATGGCTATGACCGCGAGCTCCGGCTCCGAGGGCAAGGCACTGTTTATCTACAACTCGTTGTTCAACCGCATCGAGCGCAACCGATTTGAGCGCAGCACGCTCGGTATCCATCTCACGGCCGGGTCGGAGGATAACCTCATCAGCGACAATGCCTTCATCGGCAACCGACAGCAGGTCAAATATGTCGCCTCCCGGCGCCAGGAGTGGTCGGTGGAGGGGCGCGGCAACTACTGGAGCGATTATCTGGGCTGGGATCGCAACGACGACGGCCTGGGCGAGGTGGCCTACGAACCGAATGACAACGTGGACAGGCTGCTCTGGCTCTACCCGCAGGTCCGGCTGCTGATGAACAGCCCCGGCATCGAGGTGCTGCGCTGGGCCCAGCGCGCCTTCCCCATCATCAAGTCGCCCGGCGTGCAGGATAGCCACCCGCTGATGCGGCCTCCCGCCATCCAGGCGCATCAGAAACAGGAGGATCCCTCATGAAGGCGGTCGACATTCAGGGCGTGCACCAGCGCATCGCGGGCATGACCATATTGCAGGACTTGAACCTGAGCCTGCACGAGGGGGAGGTGCTGGGGCTGTTTGGCCATAACGGTGCGGGCAAGACCACCAGCATGAAGCTGATCCTCGGCCTGCTGACGCCCAGCGAGGGCAGGGTCGAGGTGCTCGGTGGTCAGCCGCAGGATCTCGAGGTGCGGCGTCAGCTCGGCTATCTGCCGGAGAACGTGACCTTCTATCCGCAGCTCACGGGGCGGGAAACCCTCGCCCATTTCGCCCGTCTGCGGGGGGCTGCCCCCCAACAGGTGGCGGTGTTGCTGGATCAGGTCGGGCTCGGCCACGCGGCGGATCGCCGGGTGAAGACCTACTCCAAGGGGATGCGCCAGCGGCTCGGCCTGGCCCAGGCACTGCTCGGCGAGCCGCGCCTGCTGCTGCTCGATGAACCCACGGTGGGGCTGGATCCCATCGCCACCCAGGAGCTCTATCAGCTGATCGATCGCCTGCGTCAGGGGGGGACCAGCATCATCCTCTGCTCCCACGCGCTCGCCGGGGTGGAGTCTCATCTCAATCGCGTCGCCATTCTGGCCGCTGGCCGCTTGCAAGCCGTGGGCGACCTCGCCCAGTTGCGCGCCGACACCGGCTTGCCGGTACGGATGCGCGTTCACGGGCTGGCAGATGGCAGCCATTGGCGCGACCGCTGGCAGGGGGCGGGCCACCAGACGCGCTTGCTCGATGCACAGAGCCTGGAGGTGGTGGTGCACAACGGCCACAAGCTGGCGCTGCTACGCGAGTTACTGCGTGAATGCGAGCCGGGCGACATCGAGGTGCATCAACCCTCGCTGGAAGATCTCTATTGCCACTACATGGCGCGCGCCGATCAGGCGAACCGGAAGGAGGGACAGCCATGAATCAGGTCTGGAACATTGCCCGCAAGGAGTTCAGCGATGGCCTGCGCAACCGTTGGCTGCTGGCCATCAGCCTGCTGTTTGCGGTGCTGGCGGTCGGCATCGCCTGGCTCGGCGCCGCCGCCTCCGGCCAGTTGGGGTTTACCTCCATCCCCGCCACCATCGCGAGTCTGGCGAGCCTCGCGACCTTCCTGATGCCCCTCATCGCCCTGCTGCTGGCCTATGACGCCATCGTCGGTGAGGAGGAGAGCGGCACCCTGATGCTGCTGCTGACCTACCCCCTCGGTCACGGCCAGATCCTGATGGGCAAATTTGTCGGCCATGGCCTGATCCTGGCGCTGGCGACGCTGCTCGGCTTTGGCTGCGCCGCCCTGGCCATCGCCGTGCTGGTGGAGGATATCTCCCTCTCCACCCTGGTCTGGGCGTTCGGCCGTTTCATGGTGTCGTCAACCCTGCTGGGCTGGGTCTTCCTCGCCATGGCCTATGTGCTGAGCAGCAAGGTCAGCGAGAAGTCCCGCGCCGCCGGGCTGGCGCTGGGCGTCTGGTTCCTGTTCGTGCTGGTGTTTGATCTGCTGCTGCTGGCCCTGCTGGTGCTAAGCGAGGGGCATTTCAGCGCCACCCTCCTGCCCTGGCTGCTGTTGCTCAATCCGGCGGACATCTACCGGCTGATCAACCTCTCCGGCTTCGAGGGGGAGAGTGGCGGGCTGGGAGTCCTTTCTCTCGGCAGCGAATTGCCCTTTCCCAGCGAGCTGCTCGGGCTCTGCCTGCTGTTGTGGGTCGGCGTGTCGCTGTGGCTGGCTTATGCCGTGTTTCGTCGTCGCTCGCTCTGAGCCGGGTATCACAAGGATATTAATATGCTGAATTCAAATGGTTTTTATCTCAAAGGCTGTCTGGCAGCCCTGCTGCTTGCGCTGGCCGGTTGCAACGATGCCGACTCGGATCGGCAGGTGTATGAGCCGGTCGCCTTTCACTCCGGCGACGAGTGTCACGTCTGCGGCATGGCGATCGGTGACTTTCCCGGCCCCAAGGGGGAGGCGGTGGGCAAAGAGGGGGCGATGAAGTTCTGCTCGACGGCCGAGCTGTTCGGTTGGTGGTTGCAACCGGAAAACCGGGGACAAGATATCACCCTCTATGTGCACGACATGGCGCGCTCGACCTGGGAGAAGCCGAATGATGACGCCCTGATCGACGCTCGCCAGGCCTTTTATGTCGTCGGCGCGAACCTGAAAGGGGCCATGGGGGCCGCACTGGCCTCGTTCGCCCGCGAAGAGGATGCCAAGGCGTTCGCCGCCAAACAGGGTGGCAGGCTGGTGCGGTTCGGGCAGATAGATCTCGCCCTGCTGCAACCCGACTCCCATCAGGCCGAGCCGCACGGCGGTACGGCGGCCCATTGACCGGCTGGCATCGACCACATTTTTCACCCCTTCTCACTCATTAGATCGCAAGAGGATGCTCCCATGATGGGGATCAGTGTTTGGAAGCTTTTGATCATTCTCGCCATTGTCATCATGTTGTTTGGCACTGGACGCCTGCGTGGCATCGGTTCGGATCTGGGCAATGCCGTGCGGGGATTTCGTAACATGCTGGGCGATAAAGAGAGCCAGTAAGAGAACATTATCTGCGCCCGATATCTGATGCCCTTGGTCGCGCCGGGCCGCCAGCGTGACCGGGTTCGAGAGGCCGGATACCAAGCGGGGGCGTTACCGCCTCCATCAACAAAAGGAAATACCAACATGAAAAAAAGCGTGCTTTCACTGTTAGTACTGGGTTCTGTGTTCGGCCTGCAACCGGCGATGGCGCAAGATGGCGAGGCGCTGTTCAGGAGCAAGCCTTGCGTGGGCTGCCACATGGTGGACTCCAAGCTGGTCGGCCCCGCCTTCACGGATGTGGCCGCCAAGTATGCAGGGCAGAAGGACGCCGCCACCCTGCTGGCCGGTCGCATCAAGAATGGCACCCAGGGCACCTGGGGTGCCGTGCCCATGCCGGCCAACGCCGTCACGGAAGACGAGGCCAAGACCTTGGCCGAATGGGTGCTCAGTCAGAAAAAATGAGTCGTGTCGGCTCGCACTTGGGCCGATGTTGAGTCAGGGGGGATCCGGGACCTTGCCGCCAGGATCACCCTCTGACCATCGGGTCCCGCTCTCTTTCCACCGCAAGAGACGATGCCGGTGCTCCGCATGATGAGGGTCTGGCGCCCGTCATCTCTCCCGACGCGCACCCAGGTTCCCCGCCCCCTGTCTATGCCGATGCCCGGCAGTCCCGACGACCCTCTCGTGAACCAGGCCGCCTATGAGCGTCCCCTCCCTGACTTCCTCTATGCGGAGGCCACACAGGGTGGGGTCTGTCGTTGGCGAGCGGAAGAAAACGGGAGGGATGGCGTGGGCCATCCCTCTTTTCATTGATGCATCAGATCTGGC
Source organism: Aeromonas sp. FDAARGOS 1409 (assembly GCF_019048705.1). NCBI lineage: Bacteria > Pseudomonadati > Pseudomonadota > Gammaproteobacteria > Aeromonadales > Aeromonadaceae > Aeromonas > Aeromonas sp. FDAARGOS 1409. Next base: position 403,949 of record NZ_CP077395.1, on the reverse strand, counting down.
GATGCCAGTCGCGTCAGATCCTGGGGGTGAAGGGGGTCAGCTTGGCCAGCGGGGCGGCGTCCATAAACTCCTGGGGCGCTTCACCGTGTTTGAAGATCTTGAAGCCCTCGCCCCGGGTGCTCCAGTATTCGATGCGCTCGCCGCCGTTCTCGCCGCTTACCTGAAGCAGGCTCCCTTCGCGCAGGGCCACCACGGACTCGCTCGGGTTGATGGCGCAGAACTCGGCGAGCCGCTCGTCCCGGGTCTCCCCCATGTGGCCGCTGATGCCGGCATCCAGGTAGTGGGGGTTGATCTGCACGGGGAACAGGCCCAGCGCCGGCAGCACGGCGGCGCTGCACACCGGCATGTCGTTGGTGGTGCGGATGCTGGGGGTAGCCACGTTGCAGCCGGCGCTCCAGCCCACATAGGGCACGCCCCGCTCGCGCACGGCACGCTGGATGGGCACCACCAGGCCGTATTCGTGCAGCAGCTGGTTCAGGCGCCAGGTGTTGCCGCCGCTGATGAAGATGGCGTCGGCCCGCTGGATGGCATCCACCGGATCGTCGAACTGGTGGATGCTGATGGCCTTCACCCCCAGGCTCTCGCTGAGTTCGAAGGCGCGGGCGTCCCAGTCGCTGCGGATCACCGCGTAGGGGATGAGCAGGATGTGCTTGACCTGTTTGCGGGCGAGCAGGGTTTGTACCCGCTCCCGGGCCCAGCCGAGCAGGCCGGGGTGTTCTGTGGTTTTGCCGTTGCTGAGCAGAAGCAGTTCCATGAAAGCTGTCCTCAAAGGGTGAAAGCGGAGGAGGGAGGATCACTTGGGCCGGTGCGGCCAAGTGGCCGTCGGGGCATGCTAGCACCCCGGGCCGGGCGGTTCTGTGATCCGGGGACCCATTCAACCACAGCGAAGGGGCGGGTCAATGCCAATGGATGAATGCGCAGCGCCAATGAAAGACCCCGCCGAGGCGGGGTCCGAGGAGGGCTGGACGGATCAGGAGGCGGTCGCCTCGGCCACCCGGAACTCGGGCTGCTGGCGCAGCTTCCACAGCTCGCTCCACTTGCGCAGGGCGGAGATCAGGATCAGCGCCCCCAGCACCAGCATGATGAGGGAGATGATGCCGTTCATCGGGTTGTAGCCCTTGGCGGCCGAGTTGAAGTAGACGTTGCGCATCATCCAGTAACCGGCGTAGTTGACGGTGACGAACAGGTAGGCCAGCGGGATCAGGCAGGTCAGCATGTAGCGGCGCTTGTGGGCCAGTCGCAAGATGATGGTGGCGCCTATGATGAGGCCCACCGAGGCCATCAGCTGGTTCGATACCCCGAACAGCGCCCACACAGAGCCGATATCGCCGGACATCAGCAGATAGCCCCACATCACGCAGGCGAGCACGCTGGCCCCGATGGCGCCCGGCATCCAGTCGATGCGCTTGAGGGGCGGGTAGAACTCGCCGAAGAAGTCCTGGATGAGGTAGCGGGAGACCCGGGTGCCGGAGTCGACGGCGGTCAGGATGAAGACCGCTTCGAACATCACCACGAACTGGAAGAAGTAGGAGGCGAGGTTACTGAACCAGGGCACCTTGGTGAAGATGTAGGACATGCCCACTGCCAGGGTGACGGCGCCGCCGGTGCGGCCGTTCAGATCCATGCCGATCTCCTGGGAGAGGAAGGGCAGGTCCACCACCTGCATCCCCAGCTTGGCGAAGGCTTCCGGGGTGGCGTTGATGGCGAAGTAGTCCGCCGGGTGCAGGGCGGTGGCGGCGATCAGCGCCATCACGCCCACCACGCACTCCGCCAGCATGGCACCGAAGGCGACCGGCAGGATGTCGTTCCACTTGTCCACCAGTTTCGGGGTGGTGCCCGAGCCGATGAAGGCGTGGAAGCCGGAGATGGCGCCACAGGCGATGGTGATGGAGATGAAGGGCCAGACCGGGCCGCCCAGTACCGGGCCGCCGCCGTGGACGAACTGGGTCATGGCGGGGAACTGGATCTCGGGGTTGATGCAGATGACGCCGATCACCAGGGCGCCGAACACGCCGATCTTCATGAAGCTGGAGATGTAGCCGCGCGGGGTGAGCAGCAGCCAGACCGGCAGCGCGGTGGCGAAGAAGGCGTAGATGGGCAGCGCCAGACTGATGGTCTCGGCGCGCAGGGTCAGCCAGGCACCGAAGGCGCTCTCCTGCACGTAGGGGCCGAAGAAGACGCAGGCCAGCACGGCGATGAAGCCCACCGAGGAGGCGGCTTGCAGGTTGCCGGTCAGCTTGTGCCAGATCCCCACCACCATGGAGATGGGGATGGTCATGAAGACCGCGAACACGCCCCAGGCGTTACGCTCCAGCGCGTGCACCACCACCATGGAGAGACCCGCCATGGTGATGGTGATGATGAACAGCATCGCAAGGCCGGTACACCAACCCGCGATGGGGCCGAGCTCGGCCTTGGCCACCTCGGAGAGGGACTTGCCCTGGTGCTTCATGGAGGCGAACAGCACGACTGTGTCGTGCACCGCACCGCCGATGACGCAGCCGATCAGCAGCCAGAGGAAGCTCGGCAGGTAGCCGTACTGGGCGGCCAGGACCGGGCCCACCAGGGGGCCGGCGGCGGCGATGGCCGCGAAGTGCTGGCCGAAGTTGACCCACTTGTTGGTCGGCACATAGTTCTTGCCATCTTCCAGCTCGTGGGAGGGGGTGACCAGCTTGTCGTCGGCCCGCAGCACCTTGCGCACAAAGAACACGCCGTAGAGGCGATAGGCGATGGCGAGGATGCAGAGGGCCGCAATGACGAAGGTGATTGCGTGTTGCATGACGGAGTTTCCTTTTCCTGCGGCCAATCTGGCCGGGCTCAGGCTGCACTCTACGCAGGCGGCAGGGAAAGGGGAGCGCAGAAAGGGTCAGTGGCAGAGGGCCGCCCGCGAGCGGCAGAAAAGCGGCCCCGAGCGGTTTGAGGGATGAGCCGGCGGGCGCGGGAAGCGGGTGAGCGGTAACGGGCAGGGGATGGGGCGAGTGGCCCGCCCCTCAGGGGATCTCCAACAATTCTTTGAGGGGCTTGAGGTAGCGCCGGCTCACCGGCACCTTGTGGCCGCCCTGGGTCACCACCTCCGCCAGGCCGCCGTCCAGCAGCAGGATCTCGCGGATCTGGCCCGGGTTGAGCAGGTACTGGCGGTGACAGCGCACGAAGCCGGTCTTCTCCTCCAGGGTGCGCAGGGTCAGCTCGGTGGTGCCTTGCTGCTGGGCGCTCACCACCTTGTTGCCGGCCAGATCGCTGTGGACGAACTCCACCTCGCCAAGGGGCAGCAGCAGGATGCGGTTGTGGCCGCTGCAGGGAATGCTGCGCAGGGGCTGGGCGATGCGGGTCGGATCCGGCAGCGGTTGGCCCGCCAGCTCACCCTTTGGCGAAAGCAGCCGCTGGATGCGCTCCAGCGCCTTGTTCATCCGTTCGCTGGTGACCGGCTTGAGCAGGTAGTCGAGGGCGTTCTCCTCGAACGCGCGCAGGGCAAACTCGTCGTAGGCGGTGATGAAGACGATGTGGGGGCGCAAGTCCGGATCCAGCATGCTCACCAGCTCCAGCCCGCTGATGCGCGGCATCTGGATGTCGAGAAACAGCAGGTCGGGTTTCAGGCGATGGATGGCGGGCAGCGCCTCCATGGCGTGGGCACACTCCCCCAACAGGCGGATGTTGCCCGCCTGCTCCAGCAGCAGCCGCAGCTCCTCGCGGGCGAGGGGTTCATCGTCGACGATCAGGGCGGTCAGCATGGGCTCTCCTGCAGGGGAAGGGTGATCCTCACCCGGGTGGATTGATGGGGCTCGCAGTGAATGGTGACCCCGTACTCGGCGCCGTAACGGGCCTTGATGCGCCGATCCACTATGTTCATGCCAAGGCCGCTCTCCTCCCGCCTGGCCTGATAGAGGCCGGCGTTGTCACAGACCTCCAGCACCAGCTGCTCGCCCTCCTGCCGCGCCGTCAGGGTCAGTTTGCCGGGCTCGAACATCTGGGAGATGCCGTGCTTGATGGCGTTCTCGACGATGGGCTGCAGGGAGAAGGTGGGCAGCCGGTACTCCAGCAGCGGTTCGGGGATCTGGATCTGCACGCTCAGGTGCTCGGCGAAGCGGGCCTGCTCGATGTGCAGATAGGCGTTCACATGCTCCAGCTCGTCGGCCAGGGTCACCTCGTCACCCTGGCGCTTGAGGTTCTTGCGAAAGAAGGTGGAGAGGTGGTGCACCAGGGTGCGGGCATCCTCGGGGTCGCGCCGGATCACCGCCGCCAGGGTGTTGAGGGCGTTGAACAGGAAGTGCGGGTTGATCTGCGCCTGCAACAGCTTGATCTCCGACTGGGCCAGCAGCCGCTTCTGCTCGTTGTACTTGCCGGCCAGGATCTGGCCGGAGAGCAGCCGGGCGATCCCTTCCCCCAGGGTACGGTTGATGGAGGAGAAGAACTTGCGCTTGGGCTCGTAGAGCTTGATGGTACCCACCACCGACCCCTCTTCCCCCCGCAGCGGAATGACCAGCGAGGAGCCGAGCCGGCACTGGGGATGCAGGTTGCAACTGTAAGGGATGAGGTTGCCGTCCGCATAGACCACCTCGTTGTGCTGGATCGCCTTGAAGGTGTGGGCCGAGTTGATGGCGGTGCCCGGCAGATGGTGATCCTCGCCGATGCCGATAAAGGCGAGCAGCTTCTCCCGATCGGTGATGGCCACCGCACCGACCCCGGTCTCCTCGTAGAGGATGCGCGCCATCTGCTGGCACGCCTCCTGGGTGAAGCCCTTGTCCAGCACCCGCATCGCCCGCTCGGCGATCTTGAGGGCGCGGGCGGAGAAGGCGACCGAGTACTTCTCCAGCATGGCGCGGTGATCGAGGATCATCCGCATGAACATGGCGGCACCCAGGGTATTGGCCACCAGCATGGGGGCTATGATGTTCTCGATGAGGTGGATGGCGTCGTCATACGGACGGGCCACCAGCAATATGATCCCCATCTGCATCAGCTCGGCGATGAGGGCCACAGAGCCCACCACCCAGGGGCTGAACAGCAGATCGAGCCGGTGGCGGGCGACGAAGTGGCGGTGCACCAGGCCGCCGAGCAGCCCCTCGGCGATGGTGGAGAAGGTGCAGGCCAGGGCGGTAAAGCCCCCCAGCGAGTAGCGATGGATGCCGCCGGTGAGCCCCACCAGGAGGCCCACCACAGGGCCGCCGACGATGCCGCCGAGCACGGCGCCGATGGCGCGGGTGTTGGCGATGGAGTCCTCGACCCTGAGGCCAAAGTAGGTGCCCATGACGCAGAAGCCGGAGAAGATGAGGTAGCAGAGGATCTTGTGGGGCCAGCTCAGGGTCACCTGAGTGAGCGGCATGAAGAGCGGCGTCTTGGAGAGCAGCCAGGCGATCACCAGATAGACGCACAGCTGCTGGAAGAGAGATATCACGAGCGCGAATTGTTCGAAAGCCACGGCACACTATCTCGAAAGGGGATGCTCATCCAATGGACGCGGAGTATTAGCAAACCCCGATTTGCGCTGCAAGCCGCGGGCGCCGGAATAGCGCGCCTGCGCACAGATTTGCCGGCACCCTGAGTCAAAGGCATCCCTTCGCCCTGGCTGCCGGTCAATCGAGCGCGACGTCGACCCACACCAGGCGGTGATCCGAACTGACTCCCTTGGCGATGCCGAGCTTGGCGTCATACACCAGGTGATGGCCCGGCTCGAAGCTGGCCGGCCAGAACACGCCGGAGGCGACCGCGTTCAGGTTGGCGGAGGGCAGCACGTGGTCGAGCTGCAGGCCGCTGCTGCTGGTGATGCGCTCCGGGGTGGGGCGGTTGTTGTTGCGCTTGCACTGATCCGGCTGGCTGGCGAGGCACTCGGGGCCGCCCTGGCTGACCGGGATCAGGGCGCCCTTGGTGACGGCCTGATTGACCAGCACATGGTTGTGCAGATCCTGGATGGCGGTGAGATCCCCATCGCCAATCTGGGGATCGGCATTGAGATCGCCAGCGATGACGAACCTGGCGCCCGCGAGCAGGCCACCGGCCTTGCCGGCGTCATCCACCATGTAGCTTGCCCCTTCCACATAGTCCTGCCAGAAGGCTATCTCGGCGCGGTTGTGCTTGACGGTGTGGCGCGCCGCGTTACCGAAGATGGGCGGGGTCGGGTGGGAGATGAGGAAGTGGATCACCTCCTCCCTGTCTCCCTGCCTGATGCGCACCGGCACGTCGGCGTGGTTCTTGGATGAGAGCGGGAAGGCCTGCCAGGCGGCGTCGTCATACCAGGCATCGCCACACTGGCGGCTGGCCGGGATCTGGGCCTTGGCATTGTTGCAGTCATCGATGATGGGGTTCTTCTCGCCCGGCATCTCCTTCCACTTGAAGTGCTGGAAGGTACGGATCTGCCTGGTATCGATGGGGTACTGGGACATCACGGCGAAGGCGTACTGGCCGTGGTAGTTGCCAAAGCCCCAGGCGTCGTCCGGCCCGTTGTTGCGCTTTCCGTCCAGGTTGAGGTCATGGCCGCTCATCAGGCCGGTGTTGGTGGCGAAGTGCTGCAGCACCGGGTAGCCGATGGCCTTCACCTCGTCGTGCTGGGCGTGGGCCAGGTAGTTGTCGTTGAAGGCTTTGAGGTCCGTGGTGTCGCTGCCCTTGCCGTCATTGTCGAATTCGCTCAGCAGCAACACGTCCGGCCGGGTGCGCTGCACTATCTCGGCGACGTTGCGGATCTGCTGCACGTTCAAGGCCCTGGTCTTCTCGGCTCCGCTCAGGGTGCCGTCGGCGAGGCGGACCAGAAGGGCATCCTGCTCGGTGCGGCTCAGGGCCAGTTCACCGGCGAGCATGCCGGGGGCGGTGCGATCGAAGGCGAGGTTGAAGGTGGCAAAGCGGATCATGGCTGGTCTCGGCGTCATGGTGGCCGGGACAGCCTGCCATCTTTGGCAGAAAAATGGCAGCACCCTGCCGGATTTCCAGGGGAATGTGCCCTGTTTCTCCCTTGAGGGTCAAGCGCTCCGCTCAGGCCCAGCGGGAGAGGGGGGAGGGCATGGCGTAGGCGTAGCCTTGCTGATAGTCGCAGTCGAGCCGGTTCGCCACCTGGATATGGGCCTGGGTCTCCACCCCCTCGCACACCACGGCCATGCCGAGCCGCTGCAGGTACTTCACCAGTCCGGTCAGCATGTTGAGGGCGTGGGTGCTGAGCGCAGCCTGAAGCAGCAGGGAGCGATCCAGTTTCACTATCTCGTAGGGGAGCATCATCAGACGCTGGAAGTTGCACGCCTGGGAGCCGAAGTCGTCGCAGGCGATGTGGGCGCCATGGGCCCGCAACACCTCGATCATCTCCCTGTGCTGGCGCTTGATCCTGACGTGCTCCAGCACCTCGAACCAGATGGCTATCCCCAGCTTGCGGGCCTGGAGCAGCACCAGCAACAGCAGGTTGCGGTAGGTGGGGCTGGAGAGCGCCGGATTGAGGTTGATGGAGAGCGCATAGGGGCCTTTTTGCGCGAGCACGGGCAGATCGCGCAGTATGGCCCTCAGCATGACGATATCCAGGTGCAGGGTGTCGTCCTCGCCGAGCGCGGCGAAGTCGATGCCCAGATAGCGCTGCTGCCCGACATCCCAGCGCCTAGCCAGCGCCTCATACCCCTTGACCTGACGATCCCGGCCTATGATGGGCTGATAAAAGGGGACGGCGATATCCGCCATGTTGGCCATGGCACTCACGGGATACTCTTCTTTGAACGCAAACATGGCTCTCACCTGACCGGAACATGGCTGCGCATCATACAGGGAAGACCTAAACGGGAGCTGTAGGAAGAGTCTGATAATCAGGCTGCCACCAGAACAGGGCGGGGGCGGGCCGCAAGCGAGGTGGAGAGCGCTCTGCTCAGATCAAGGCATTCGTCTGCTGGCGGCTTTCGGCCTTCTGGAGTGGCGTACCGTGCATGGCCTGGGCCAGCCACTCCCAATCCAGTGGCGGTGTACCCGCCTTGAAGCGCTGGTAGGCCTGGCCCTGATGGATGGTCAGGAACAGGGTCGTCGACAGGCCGAGGCGGTTGAGATAGCGCACCATGACGTCACCCTGATAGTTGTGCAGGCGTTGCTGCAGTTGGGGCAGGCTCAAGCCCTGCTCCTGGCCGGTTTCATCCCAGATTGCAAACATGCGAGGTGGCTCCTGACGGTGAGGAGTCCACTGTTTCGAAAAATGCGGAGCGGGACAATTGTCAGATCTGACAGCTCCATATGGAGTCTGTCCTGAAAGGCGAAAACCCGGCGCAAGGCCGGGCTTTCTGAAGGATGGTGGAGGGAGAAGGATTCGAACCTTCGAAGGCAGAGCCGTCAGATTTACAGTCTGATCCCTTTGGCCGCTCGGGAACCCCTCCACAGGGGCATTGCAGATTGTGCTCAGGAAGATGGTGGAGGGAGAAGGATTCGAACCTTCGAAGGCAGAGCCGTCAGATTTACAGTCTGATCCCTTTGGCCGCTCGGGAACCCCTCCACGGGGTATTTTCCTGATTTTTTACTTACTTGGCGCACTTGAATGGTGGAGGGAGAAGGATTCGAACCTTCGAAGGCAGAGCCGTCAGATTTACAGTCTGATCCCTTTGGCCGCTCGGGAACCCCTCCCCAAGTGCGAGGCCGCATACTACCAGATCCGGCAAGGTTGTGAACCCCTTGGCCGCATTCTGACGACAAAAAAGTGCCGAGCGGTCATTTTTTGATACGTTTCGCTCAAAATTCACGCTTTTCAATGACTTTTATGCCGGGTCAGAGGGGGGAAGCCCGGCATGAGGCGGGCCTGGCACGGGCATAAACACGGGCATAAAAAAGAGGAGCCGCACCGGGCTCCTCCTTCATAGACCACTTTGGCGGGGCATCAGGCGTCCGGGTTGCGGGCCCGCTGGCAGCCCTGCACCGCATGGGCGATGAGTTCCAGGGCGCTCTGCTGGCTGGGGGACAGCTCGTCCGCGCACAGGGCGAGGGGGGTGACGCGCTCGCCCCACTTGATGAGGGCGGCGCCCCAGGTCAGGCCGGCCCCGAAGGCGGCGGTGAGCAGGTAGCTGTTCGGCTTGACCCGGCCCTGCTCCAGCGCCTCGCACAGGGCGATGGGCACAGTCGCAGCCGAGGTGTTGCCGTACTGCTCTATGTTGACCATCACCTTGTCCATGGCGGCGTTCATGCGCTTGACCAGGGTCTCGATGATGCGCACGTTGGCCTGGTGCGGCACGATGAGATCGACCTGCTCGGGGGCGATGCCGGCCTGGGCCAGCACGGCGCCGGTGGCCTCGCCCATGCCGCGCACGGCACGCTTGAAGATCTCCTGCCCCTCGAAGTTGAACGTGAAGAGGCCGTCGATGTCGGCAAAGCGCACCCGATCGGTGCCGAAGTTCGGCACGTGCAGTATCTCCCGCGCCTCGCTGTCACAACCGAGCTTGCTGGCAATCAGGCCGCTCTCCTGCTCGCTCGCCTCTATGATGACGGCGCCGGCGCCATCGCCGAACAGCACGGCGGTGTCGCGCTTGGCCCAGTCCAGCAACTGGGTCAGCCGTTCGGCGCCGATCACCAGCACTCGCTGCATCATGCCGGTCTGCACCAGGGAGGTGGCGACGGAGAGGGCATAGACGAAACCGGTGCAGGCGGCATTGAGGTCGAACACCGCCGCCTTGTGGGCGCCGAGGGCCTGCTGCACGGCGGAGGCGCCATTGGGCACGAGCGTGCCCGGGGTGGCGGTCGCGAGTATGATGCCATCGAGGGCGTCCGCCTCGAGGCCCGCGCAGGCCAGGGCGCGGCGGGCGGCCAGGGTGGCGAGCGCCGTGGTGCTGACGTGGGAGACCCGACGGGCCTTGATGCCGGTGCGCGGGTAGATCCACTCGTCCGAGGTATCCATGATGGTGCTGAGGTCATCATTGGTCAGCGCTGCGGGGGGCAGGCATTTTCCCCAACCGGTGATATTGGCGTATTTCATCTTGTCGTCGCTTGTCGTGATGGCCGCCCGGGGGCGGAAAATTGCGCAATTATGCCGCACGGGGCCGCCACTGTCATCCTGCGGCCTGACCAGTGTAATGGGAGTGGCGGGAGCAAGACCGTGATTTTGCTTAAATTTCCGCTTCTCCTTGTCTTAATATGAACTCCCGATCCGGCCTGCCCCACCCGAGGTGATCCCAGTGCACAAAGCGAATCTCAACCTCCTGCCCACCCTCAAGGTGCTGCTGGAGACCCGCAACATCAGCCGGGCGGCGGAGCTGCTGCACCTGAGCCAGCCCTCCATCAGCAAGCAGCTGACCCAGCTGCGCAGCGAGTTTGGCGACGAGCTGCTGGTGCGGGAGGGGCAGCGCTGGCTGCTGACCCCGAGGGCCGAGGCGCTGGCGGTCCAGCTTGCCGATTCCCTCGGTGCCCTGGAGCGGCTCTACGCGGCGCCGGAGTTTGTCCCCGAGCGCTGCGAGCGGGTGTTCCGGCTCGCTTCCTCCGACTACGTGGCCCAGCACATCCTGCCCGATATCTGCGCGGCCCTGGCGAAGGCCGCCCCCCGGGCGGCGCTGGAGTACAGCCTGTGGGACAAGCGCCTGCTGCCGCAGCTCTGGCAATCCGAGCTGGATCTGGTCTCCACCATCACGGATCTGGTGCCGGACCAGATCCGCGGCCTGCATCAGGGGGAGGACAGGCTGGTGATGCTGATGGGGCGTCAGCACCCGCTCGCGGGCACGGCGCCCAGCCTGGAGGAGTACCTCGCCTGGCCCCACCTGCAGGTGAGCGGCGGCGGCGACAAGGACAGCCCGGTGGAGCAGGTGCTGGCCCCCCTGGGGCGATCCCGTCGCTGGTTTGCCCGGGTGCCCTTCTTCCAGGCCGCGGTGGAGGTGCTGCTGCGCACCGACTGCCTGATGACCACCCCGGCCCACATCGCCTGGCAGCTCTCCCGGGAGCACGCCCTGAGCTTTTGCGATCTCCCCTTCGCCACCCGGGTCCAGCAGTATCATCTGCTGTGGCACCAGCGCCATCACCTGGATCCGGCCCACCGCTGGTTTCGCGAGCTGGCCTATCCCTTCCTGCGGGATCACCTGCAGTTCACCCTGGGGGAGAGCCGCAAGCAGCTGGCTACGGGGCCGGGCAAGCGCCGCTAGTGGCAGCGGCTTGTGCCACTCTATAGCCAACGGCTATGGGTTCTATTCATAACTTTCACTTCTGGCATAGCTGGGCGCCCCCTACCCTGAGCACATCAACCGACACTGGATTCGAAGAGAGGAGAGGGTATGGAATTGACGAGTTGGCTGGCGCTCGCCGCCATCTGCGTGATGGGAGCCATCAGCCCGGGGCCCAGCCTGGCGCTGATCATCCGCAACACGGTGCAGGGAGGGCAAGGCCACGGGGTGGCGACGGCGCTCGGCCACGGCCTGGGGGTGGGGATCTACGCCTTGATCACGGCGCTCGGCCTCTCCCTGCTGATCACCCAGACTCCGCTGCTGTTCGACCTCATCCGTTACGGTGGTGCGGCCTTCCTCGCCTGGCTCGGGGTCAAGGCGCTGCTGGCCAGGCCCGCTGGCGGCGAGTCCGGTAGCGAGGAGGGACATCCGCCACGTGGCCGTCAGGGGGCGTTCGAGGGCTTTATGGTGGCCTTCTTGAACCCCCAGCTCGCCATCTTCTTCATCGCCCTGTTCAGCCAGTTCGTGCACGCCGACACCGGCTGGCGCGAGGGGGGCATCATGATGCTGACCGCAGGGGGCATAGACGCGCTCTGGTATGTGCTGGTGGCCCTGGTGCTGTCTCGCGGGCCCGTACTCGCCTGGCTCAAGGCCAAGTCCTTCGTGATCGACAAGGTAAGCGGCCTGGTGCTGCTTGGGCTGGCCCTCAAGGTAGTGATCTAGATCCGCGTCGGGTGCCAGCGTAGTCGGCACTCTCTCAGGGCCGGGGGGATGAGGGGGTCGCCAGATGACCTTGTACCGGGTCAATCCTGCATTCTGCGGTGATCTTAAGCGGGATCAAGGCGGGGGGCGCCTGGTCTCGCTAGAGTGACGGGCATTTCTCGTCCGCCTTCAGACCAGACCCATGCAGGATCATACCCAGACTCAGCGTCTTGTACAGAATCGCCTCGAACTGCTGGCCCCGGCCAGGAACCTCGCCTATGGCATCGAGGCCATCAACCACGGCGCCGATGCCGTCTACATGGGCGGCCCCGCCTTCGGTGCCCGCAGCGCGGCGGGCAACAGCATCGAGGATATCGAAGCGCTGGCGCGCCACGCCCACCGCTTCGGCGCCCAGGTGTTCGTCGCCTTCAACACCCTGCTGCACGACCACGAGCTGGAGCAGGCCCGGCGCCTGACCCACCAGATCTACGAGGCGGGGGCCGATGCGCTGATCGTGCAGGACATGGGCCTGCTGGCGCTCGATCTTCCTCCCATAGCGCTGCACGCCAGCACCCAGACCGACAACCGCACGCCGGAAAAGGTGAAGTTCTTGCAGGACGTGGGCTTCTCCCAGGTGGTGCTGGCGCGCGAACTCTCGCTCGAGCAGATCCGTGCCATCAGCGCCCAGACCCAGGTGCAGCTGGAGTTCTTTATCCACGGCGCGCTCTGTGTCTCCTACAGCGGCCAGTGCAACATCAGTCACGCCCGCACCGGCCGCAGCGCGAACCGCGGCGAGTGCGCCCAGCTCTGCCGGCTGCCCTGCTCCCTGCAAACGCCTGCGGGGGAGGTGCTGGTGGAAAACAGCCACCTGCTCTCCTTGAAAGACATGGATCAGACCGACAACCTGGAGGCGCTGATCGCCGCGGGCATCCGCTCCTTCAAGATCGAGGGGCGCCTCAAGGGGCTCGACTACGTCAAGAACGTCACCGCCTGGTATCGCCAGAAGCTGGATGCCATTCTGGAGAGCCGCTCCGATCTGGTGGCCGCTTCCGCCGGTCGCTGTAGCTATGGTTTCACGCCGGATCCGAAGAAGAGCTTCAACCGGGGCAGCACCGACTACTTCCTCCATGGCCGAAAGCCGGGGATCGACTCGCCGCGCAGCCCGAAATACGTGGGTGAACCGCTGGGCCGCGTCAGCAGGGTGACCCGAGACGGCATCGAGATAGACGGGCAGCCCGTGGCCCTCAACAACGGCGATGGCCTCGGCTTCTTCAAGCCGGGGGGCGAGCTGGTGGGGATGCGCCTGAACAAGGTGGACGGCAAGCAATTGCTGCTGTCAGAGCCCGTACCCGGGCTCAAGGTCGGTGCCGAAATTTACCGCAACCACGATCAGGCCTTCAGCAAGCAGCTCGAAAAGGCGAGCAGCGAGCGCCGCATCCGGGTCGATATGCGGCTATCGGAGTGCGACGAGGGATTGCGGCTCGCGCTCTGCGACGAGCAGGGCATTGGTGCCGCCGTCACGCTCCCCTGCGACAAGCAGCCGGCCGACAACCCGGCACGGGCGCTGCAACAGGCGCGGGATCAGCTTGGCAAACTCGGCAACACCCTGTTTGTGGCTCGCCAGATTGAGCTGGCATTCACCACTCCCCTGTTTATTGCCGCCTCACAACTCAACGGCCTGCGCCGGGACGCCATCGCCGCCCTGGAGGCGGCGCGTCTTGCCGCCTATCGGCGACCCGAGCGACGCATCCCCCTGCGTGACGTCCCCTATCCCCAACACCGCCTCTCCTACCTTGGCAACGTGCTGAACAGTGCGGCCGAGCAGTTCTTCCGCGAACACGGGGTGGAACGCATCGCCCCCGCCTATGAGGCGAACCAGGAACAGGGGGAGGTGGTGCTGATGACAACGAAGCACTGCATCCGCTACAGCCAGAATCTCTGCCCCAAGGAAGTGCCAGGCCTGAAGCCAGAGCCGCTGGAGCTCAAGATGGGCAAGGAGAGTTTCCGCCTGCGCTTTGACTGCCGCCGCTGCGAGATGCAGGTGATGGGGAGCCTCAAGCGCTGACAGCTGCCCGTGTGGGGATAGGGTGGCAGCGGATTAGATGGCAGTATGGGGCGGCGCTGCCCAAGGGGCTTGTCTCTCTAAGCAGCCCCATACCGTCAGCTGACAAAGGAACCGTCATGAAGATCGATGCACTGCCGTTTTGCACGACCCGCTGGGCCGATATAACGCCGACCGAGCACAAGGGGGAACGCGGCGTCGCCCGCTGGCACAGCCAGCAGTTCGGGGATCTGCGGGTGCGGATGGTGGATACTCACCCGGGTATCTGGCGGATCACTGGTGCAGCAAGGGCCATGTGCTGCTCTGCCTCGAGGGGGAGCTGCACACCGAGCTGCAGGATGGCCGCGTCTTCACCCTGACGCCGGGTATGAGCTATCAGGTGGCCGATGACGCCGAGCCCCATCGCTCCTACACCGAACCGGGCGCCCGCCTCTTTATCGTCGACTGAGCCGTTTTTCCCGTTTACCTCGGAGCTTGCCATGCTTGAACTCAGACCGAACTGTGAATGCTGTGACAAGGATCTGCCCGCCGACACGGCGACGGCCTATATCTGCTCCTTCGAGTGCACCTTCTGCGCCGAGTGCAACGATCAGTATCTGCACCTGACCTGCCCCAACTGCGGCGGCGAGCTGGTCAGGCGCCCGCGCCGCCCGGCGGCCAAGCTGGTGAACCATCCCGCCTCCCTCCAGCGCATCTTCAATCCGGACCTCAAGGCGACCCTGGGCAAGGGGCGCTAGGGCCGCCGTCCCCATGGAGGAATACCTGCCGGCAAGGGGCGCCACTATCCTGCCCGCGTCTCCAGCCATCAGGGGAAGCGGTACGGCAGTGGGACCATGACGGGGTGGACAAGACCGGGCCGCTGGGGGGCTGTGCCGGTGGGCGAGCGCCCACCGGAAGGTTCGCGCGCAACCCTGGCGGGTCGCCGACGACACACTATGGCTTGGCGAACTGATCGGCGCTCAGCACCTCGATGCCAACGAAGGGCTGATCCCCCTCGACCCAGGCATCGTGCCCCGGCGGTATGGTGTAGGACTCGCCGGCGTTGATGGTCTTGAGGGTGCCATCTGCCAGGCGTACCGTGAGCGACCCCGAGACGGCGTAACCCAGGTGCGAGAGCTGGCATTGCTCCGTCTTGACGACAGGTTTGATGCAGTCAGACCAGCGCCAGCCGGGGGCGAAGTTGAACCGCCCTATGGTGTAGCCATCGAGTTTGACGACCTCGACCCGGGTCTTGTCGGGGGTGCGTACCTCGTCGGGGGCGCCGTGGGATCGCACCTGAAATTGAGTGACGGTGACTGGAGTTAACATGTTGCCTCCTCATTTCAAACGGATCGCAGCCCAGGGCCGCGACCGGATCGCCAGGAACACGCCGTGATCTCTCTGGTCAACACGTTGGCAAGGCACAGCGTCATCCCGGTAGGTGAAGTATTCGCCCAAACGGGCGCAGGCGCAGGGGAGGGAGAGCCGTCACGGGCAAGTATTCGAGCCAGGGGCGGCGTCCCGGTTCTTCCAGGTTGACGCCGTCGGTATAAACGCTGTTTTTTCAATCCCTTGCCTTGATAGTGCCATACGACGCCCATGACAGTGCAGACCGGATGGATTGGGTGCCAGGGTCCGAATGGCACCTGGTCGGGGAGAGGATGCGGCGGATCAGCGCGGGATCCCCTCGAGGTGCAGCAGCGCCTGCTTGATGGGCAGGCCTCCCGCATAGCCGGTGAGGCTGCCGCTTTGGCCGATCACGCGATGGCAGGGGATGATGATGGACAGCGGATTGCGGCCATTCGCGGCCCCCACGGCGCGGCTCGCACTCGGCTTGCCGATGGCGCGGGCGATGTCGCCGTAGCTGCGGGTCTCCCCGTAGGGGATGTCGCACAGCGCCTGCCACACCGCTTGCTGAAACGCCGTGCCCCGCGCCGCGAGCGGCAGCGTGAAGCGCTGCAAGCGCCCTGCGAAGTAGGCCTCAAACTCGGCGAGGAAGGGGGCCAGCGCCTCGCCGTCCTGCCGCCAGCCGCTCATGTCGGGCAAGGGGCGCAGCCCTGCCACAAAGTCCACGTGCACCAGGCCGCGATCGTCGATGGCGATCAGCAGCCGACCGCACAGGGTCTCCAGAAAGTCGTAACGGATCATGATGTCGTCTCCTCGTCCTGTTTACGTCCGGGCTGCGTGAGCAGCGCCGGTTGCTCGCTCATGGCGTGCCACAGCCAGCTCGCGGCATAGGCGCGCCACGGCTGCCAGGGGGCGCTGCGCACTGTCATCTGTTTAACCGGCAGCTTGTCACCGCCCCCGAGCGCCTTTTGCAGCACGAGATCCGAGGCGGGGAAGGCATCCGTGTCCAGCCCGCAGCGCAGCCGCCAGTAGGCGACCGTCCAGGGGCCTATGCCCGGCAGCGCGAGCAGTTGCTCGTCGCTTGCCGTGCCCAGAATGAGCGCGCCGCTCGCGAGCGCCGAGGCCAGCCCCTGCAGCGTGCGGATGCGGCTGCCCGGCATGCCGATGCCGTCGAGATCCAGCTCGCACAGCTGGGCCGGGGTGGGCAGCTGAGCCGTGCCGAACTGAGCCAGGGTGCGCGCCACCAGGCGCCCCATGATGGTGATGGCGCCCTTGACCGACACCTGCTGGCCGACGATGGCGCGCAGCATCACCTCGTACTCGTCCCAACCCCCCGGCAGCCGCACCCCGGGCCAGCACCCCTGTATGCCGGCGAGCAGCGGATCCTGCCCCAGGTGCTCGCCGATGCGCCCCATGTCCGCGTCGAGATCCCACATGCGGCGCACGCGGTACAGGATGTCCGGCAGCGCGCCCGGCGGCAGATCCCGCACCGTCAGCCTGAGCCGGCTGCCTTCGACCGGCTCGATGCGGATGAGCCCCTCCTGTTCGCCGACGCGGTGACGGCGCTCGTAGCCGTGCTCATCCACGCGCTCCAGCCCCGGAATGGCGCGCAGGCGGTAGAACGCGAGCATGGCCTGCGCGTCGAACGGCGGGCGATACAGCAGGTGCAGCTGCAGGCTCGATTGCGGTGCCGCGTTGCCAGTCTCCCCTTCCTGCTTGCGCAGGGCGCCCGGCGCCATGCCGTACGCCTGGTGCCAGGCGTCGTTGAAGCGGCGAATGCTCGCAAAGCCTGCGGCAAACGCGACGTCCGTGATCGGCAGCCGCGTCTCCGTCAGCAGCCGCTTCGCGAGCAGCAGGCGGCGCGTCTGCTCCACCTGTTTCGGCGACGCGCCGAGGTGTTGCTCGAACTGGCGCCTCAGCGTGCGCTCCGTGATCCCGGCCTGCTGCGCGAGCGTGCCCAGGTTGTGATCCGCGAGCTCGCCGCGCTCGATGCGCGCCAGCACCTGGGCGACGAGCGGCGGTAGATCCCCGCTCTGCGCTGGTGCGAGCTCAGGGCGACAGCGCAGGCAGGGCCGCAGCCCGTGCTGCTCCGCCGCCGCCGCGAAGCGAAAATACTGCACGTTGTGCTCGTGCGGTGCGCGCGCCGGGCATACGGGGCGGCAATAGATGCCGGTGGACAGCACGCCGGTGAAGAAGCGGCCGTCGAACCGCGCGTCCCGTGCGAGCCGGGCGGCGTGGCACTGATCGCGGGTGAGGCCGGGGATGATCTCGTCTTTGGGGGAGGAGACGGGGGACTCTGTGTTCATGGTGTGACTCGGCTCGCTGTGGGCATATCCCAGAGACTAAGCGGGGTCGAGGGGGGTGACTAGCCAGAAACGGACAGGGATAGCAAAAATAGTCGGGCAGGGGGAAAGTGGGCGCGAGATGAGTCGCGCCCGGGAGCGGTTATTTCAGGTAACGCTGTTCGAGGTGCTTGCGCAGCCACTGGGGATTGAGCGCCTCGCCGGTCGCGCGCTGGATCAGCGTGTCGGTATCGTGCCGGCTGCCTTGCGACCAGATGTGGCGACCGAGCCAGTCGAAGATCTCCGGCAGGCGGCCGGACGCCACGAGCGTGCCCATGTCGCCGAGCTCACGCTCGAGCGCGAAGCGCAGCTGCGCCGCGTACATGGCGCCGAGCGTGTAACTCGGGAAGTAGCCGAACGAGCCGTCCGTCCAGTGGATGTCCTGCATGCAGCCGTTCTGGTAGTTGCCCTTCGTGGACAGGCCGAGCCACTGCTGCATCTTAGCATCCCACAGTTCGGGGATGTCCGCGACCTCGATGCGCCCTTCTATCAAGTCGCGCTCCAGTTCGTAGCGCAGGATCACGTGCGCCGGGTACGTCACCTCGTCCGCATCGACGCGGATGAAGCCGGGCTCGACCCTGTTGTACAGCTTCTCGAGGTTCGCCGGTGCGAGCGCGTCCTGTGCGCCGAAGTGCGCGCGAATGCGCGGCGCGATCAGCGCGAGGAACGCGGGGTGATGGCCGAGCTGCATCTCGCAGAACAGGCTCTGGCTCTCGTGAATGCCCATGGAGCGTGCCTCGGCCACCGGCTGGCCGAGCAGTGCGCGCGGCAGGCCCTGCTCGTAGCGCGCGTGGCCCGTCTCGTGGACTATGCCCATCAGGCTGGAGACGAACTCCTGCTCGTTGTAGCGCGTGGTGATGCGCACGTCCGTCGGCACGCCGCCGCAGAACGGGTGGCTGCTCACGTCGAGCCGGCCGTGCGCGAAATCAAAGCCGAGCAGCCCCATCACCTCCTGGCCGAGCGCCTGCTGCGTCGGGATCGGGAACGGGCCTTGCGGCGTCAGGATCACGTCGCTCTTCTGCCGTTCACTCACGCGCTGGATAAGATCCGGCAGCCAGCTCGTCAGATCGCCGAAGATCTGATCCAGCCTCGCGCTCGTCATACCGGGTTCGTACAGCGCCAGCATGGCGTCATAGGGGCGCACCCCGAGCGCCTCGGCGCGCAGGCGAGCCACCTCCCGCGACAGGCGCACCACCTCCTCGAGGTTCGGGGCAAAGCCTGCCCAGTCGTTCTCCTTGCGCTGGCGACGCCAGGCGTGCTCGCACTTGCTGCCGGTCAGGGAGAGCGCCTCCACCAGATCGCTTGGCAGCAGGCTCGCATCCTGCCAGTGGCGCTTGATCTCCGCGAGGTTCGCACGCTGGGTCGCATCCAGTGGTTCTTCTTCGGCCGCCGCTATCCAGTCGCCGAGTTCCGGGGCGGTGCGCTTGCCGTGGATCAGCACGCCGAGCTCCGCCATCGCCTCGGCGCGGGCCTCGTTGCCCCCCTCCGGCATCATGGCGGCTTGATCCCAGCCGCAGATGGCGGACAGGTGGGAGAGGCGGTGCAGTTGTTGCTGATGTTGTTCGAGTTTCTGATATGACATGGGATTGTCCTTGTTATCGTCCCTGATGGTATGCACCCCGTACCTGGCATGATCGGGGCCGTCCGATGCTAGCACTGTGCCGCGGGCGGGGGCCACCCTCAGGCAGTCAGCCTAGGCGCTTCTGGTGCCGTTCGCGGTTTTCCGCCTTCTTGCGCTCGCTCTTGCGCAGCAATACGTAGAGCGCGCCGCTGCCGCCGTGGCGGCGCTCGGCGCTGTGCATGGCCATCACGGCAGGCAGCTGTGGCAACCAGGCGCTGACATGGCTCTTGAGCAGGGCGCGCGGCGTGCTGCGCTCCCCCTTGCCGTGCAGGATCAGCAGGCAGCGGATGTCCCGCACTTCGCACTCCGCAATGAACTGCACCAGGGCGGTTCGCGCCTCGTTGAGCGTCTTGTGGTGCAGGTCGAGGGAGCCCTGCAACTCGTACTTGCCGAGGCGCAGCTTCTTGTAGACCCCCTCCTGCACGCCGTCACGCTTGAAGCCGATGATGGCGTGGGGGTCCAGCATCTCGACAGCCTCAGTGCCGAGGTGATCCAGGGTGAGTTGCTCGGCGGTGGCGGCCTCCCGGCGCGCGAGCTGCGCCTCGGTCGGCTGGCCGTTGCCCGCAACGGGGGCGATGTGGTCGCTGCGCAGCGGCCGCACGTCGGCCACTTCCTGCAGGAACAGTGAGAGTTCGTCGTCATGAGACACGGCAGGCTCCCCGCATGAGAATGAGGGAGCCATTATAGCGGGCCTGGCCTGTGCTTAGAATGGCGGGGCGGGCGAGTGGGGGCCTTGCCCGGCGGGACGCCGTCTGCATCCCCCTTGATGGCAGGCCCCTGGGGGTTATTGTCCTTCTTTCGGCGGCTCGGCGTGCATCACCTTGTAGATGAAATAGACCGCATAGGCGCTGATGAGCAGGAAGGTGCCGATAATCACCAGCATGGACATCAGCCCCACGCTGTTGCCGAACATCAGGTTCATCCAGAATTCCATCTCGTTCACTCCTGTCATTGCGCGATGACAGGCATGATAAATACCCCTTTGGGAGGGTGGAGATGATCTCGATCAACTCCCTCCCTGGTTATTTAATCGGCATCGGATTCTGTGAGCAGGCTCCCATCCGGCACCCTCGTCGGGGGCAGGGGGGCCGAAAAGGCACTATTTGGCTCTCTCTGGCGCGGGGTCGGTGAGCGGCGTGATGCGCCAGCCCTGCTGCTCCAGCAGGGCGAGCAGCCCGTGCTCGCCGTAAAGATGCAGGGCCCCTACCACGATAAAGCTCTCGTTTGGCAGGCTCGGCCACTTCTTGACCCAGTTGCGGTTGCGCTCCGCCAGCAGGGTCTGCTCCAGCCAGGCCTGCAGCTTGGGTGGCGCCATCTCTTCTTTGAGCAGGTTGATCAGGGTGGCCTGATCCCCGTTCTGCCAGGCCGCCATGACCTCGGTGAACCCCTTCTCGAGCTCAGGCAGCTCATCCAGGGTGCTCTCCAGCATCAGGGTCTGGTTGTCGCCGACGCTCGCGAGATAGCCGAGCTGCTCCAGCAGGGTCTCCAGCCCGATGATGGGCTTGCCGCCGTCGTTCGCCCGCTTGGCGAAGTGCTGATCCACCCCGAACTCGCCGCGAAAGCCGGTACGCTCCAGGGCCGCCTGGGTCAGGGTGATGGCCGCAAACCAGGGGCGCAGCGGGGCCAGCATGCTCTCGTTCAGACCGTTCTGGCCGGCGGCGATCAGGGTGCGACGGTAGAGGTCGATGGGCAGGTGATCCTTGAGGGTCTTGCCGTCCACGAGCCGGGTGATGGCGCCCATCTCCTGCCACTGCGCCTGGCTGATGTGGGTCATGTCCACCTCCATCACCAGGGCGCGGCTCTGCTGCCAGGCGCGCTCGACGGGGTCCGGCAGGGGGTAGAGAGAGGGTTTGCCCGCGTGGATGGACCCCAGCAGCCAGTGCTGCTCGCTGCCCTTGTTGATGCGGTAGAAGGCCGGATCGGCCATGGCATGGAGCGGCAGCAGCAGGCAGAGCAGGAAGGAGAGCAGCGTGGGATGGAATCTCATGAGGCACCTTATGTGAGCGGGATGAGTGCTCTATGATAAGTCCTCATTTGTCACAGCCAAGAGGTTTCCCATGCCCCACCTTCGTTTTCGGGCAGTTTCTGTCGACACCCTGCAGCGGATAAGCGGGCCCCTGATGGCGGATCTCTGCGCCCTGACCGGCGGCAAGCCGGAGTTCGTCACCCTGGAGTGCGTGCCGAGCCAGTGGGTACGAGATGGCCAGCCCGAGGCCGGTTTCCCCTTCGTGGAACTGGTCTGGTTCGAGCGCCCGCAAGAGATGCAGAATGCTGCCGCCGCCCTCATCACCCGACACCTGAAAGCGGTGCTGGGGGAGCAGACCTATGTGGTGGTGCAGGTGCTGCCCATAGTGAAATCCCACTACTACAGCAATGGCCAGCACTACTGAAAAATGCCGCCCCGTGGCCTCAGGCAGCGGGGCGGCATTTGTCTGGCGTCAGGCGGATTTGATCAGCAGCCGGTCCAGCCAGCGGCTTGGCAGCAGACGACGCAGCACGGCAAACAATTTGGTCGGGAAGGTGACGGGGTAGCGGTGCTTCGGACGCTTGCTCCTGAGCGCGTGCAGCAGCGGGGGTACGCAGGCCTCGCTCGGCAGGGTGTAGCCCCGGGCCCCCCCTTCGCGCTCCAGCCTCGCCAGCGTCTGGGCATAGGCGGCCTGATGGCGGCTCGCACTCGGGTCTATGTGGCGCAGGAAGGCGTCGCGGGCATTGGCGCGAAACCGGGTGTCGATGGGGCCGGGTTCAATCAGGCTGACGTGCACGCCGCTGCCCGTGAGCTCGAGGCGAAGGGTGTCGGTATAGCCTTCCAGCGCGAACTTGCTGGCGTTGTAGGCGCCGCGATACTTCATGGCCACCAGGCCAAGCACGGAGCTGTTCTGCACTATGCGCCCCTCGCCCGCAGTCAGCATGGGGGGCAGGATCTGGCGAATGAGGTGGTGCCAGCCGAACAGGTTGGTCTCGAACTGCTCGCGCAGCGCCTCGGTGGGCAGATCCTCCAGGGCGCCGGGCTGGCCGTAGGCGCCGTTGTTGAACAGGCCATAGAGGCGGCCCCCGGCCAGGGCCAGCGCCTCTGCCGCCCCCCGCTCTATGCTGGCGGCATCCGCCAGATCCAGCTGCACCGCCAAGAGACCCTGTTGCTGCAACAGGGCCACGTCCCCGGCCTTGCGGGCGGAGGCGATGGCGGTGAAGCCGTGGGCGCTGAGCTTTCTTGCGGCGGCGAGGCCGATGCCGCTGGAGCAGCCTGTGATCAGAACGAAGCGGGACATGGTCGCATCCTTGTGGTGACGGGGCGGGCAAAAGTGCCAGCGGCTTTGCATGTTAACCCGCTGATCAGAAAAAAGAAAACCGGGCCAATCGGCCCGGTTTGCTGAAGTTCAACCCCCTGCTTACAGGATGGTGAACGGCATGATGATGTGGAACTTGACGTCATGCTCGGAGCTGAACATGTTCGGGTAGTACCAGCTGCCCTTGTCGTCCTGTTCGTTGTTGTAGTCGGTGTAGTGCAGCTTGAACAGGGTGCCCTTCAGCTTGCCATCCTGCACCGTGTACATGACGTCGAAGTTCGCCGCCCACTCTTTGCCGCCTTCCAGGGAGCTGTCGCCGTTGTTGGCATCCCAGCCGTAGGCACCGGAGATACCGGCGGCCCAGCCAGGGGCGCCCACCAGATCGTCTAGGGAACGGGTCACGCCGAAGAACACGGCCTTCTCGTCGTTGTGGTTCCAGTCAGAGCGGGAATCCCACCAGATCTCGTTCGCGCCCTGGGAGTTGCCGTAGCCGCGGGTCAGACGGGGCAGGTAGTTGCCCTGGTCACCCTCGGCCTTGGTCCACAGCCCTTCCAGACGGAAGCCATACTGGGCGTAGTTCCAGGAGGCGGTCAGCGCTTGCTGCCAGGCCAGGCCGTCGTAATCGTTGTTGTCGGTCTCGGAGCCGTAGAACTGGTAGCTGGTGTTCAGGCCACCCAGTACGTCGAACTTGTGGGCCAGCTTGAAGTGGTAGCTGTCCATGTAGCCTTCGGACTGACCGAAAGCACCCGTGATGGCGGTGCCGTTCTCGAAGGTGTAGCGCGCGGCCAGACCGTGGATGTAGTCGATCTTGTTCTCGTCGCTGAAGGGATCGCTGGCATAGGGGTTGCTCTTGGAGAAGCCGGCGGTGTTCTTGAACCAGGGCGCCTTGTATTCGTCGGCGATGGCGTAGGTCAGGTAGAGGCCGCCGAAGGTGCCTTCGATCTGGCCGCCGCGGTAGGTACCGGGTTGATAGGACCAGTTGACCCCCAGGATGCCGGGTACGTAGAGCTGGGTATAACCCCCCTTGGCGGTGACATGCTCACCGAACTTGAATTTCAGGGCGGCGTTGGAGAGGCTGAAGCCGTTCTCGGGGACGCCGTCACCACCTGAACCCCACTGGTCGCCCCAGAAGGAGAATTCGTTCTCTTCGTTGACGCCGTTGCTCTCGTCGACGGCCAGGTCATAGGCGCCGAAGCCGCCCAGGTCGATACCCACCACGTCCCAGGCATAGCCGGAGTTGAGGTTCAGGGCCGCCTGGGTGGTGGCATGGCTCAGGTTGGAGTGGTATTTGCCATCTTGGCCGGGACCGGCCTGCTTGCGGTCACGCTCGCGCTGGAAGTAGAAGAGACCGCCGGTGACTTTGGCATCCTCGGTGAACGCCTCGTAGGACTTGCCGTACTCGGGGCTCATCATGTCCTGGGCTGCGAGCGCCATGCCAGGGGCGACCAGCGCCGCGACCACGGCGGCACTCAAGGCGGCGCGCTTGAAGATCACTTTTTCCATTTGTTATTGCTCCTGATTTTATGGACTTAGCTTTTTTATCCGGCAGTCGGACGCAGGCCCGCCGCTCGGTATTGGCATTGCAATCAAGGCCCCGCAGGGCAAAAAAACGTCTGTCTGTGCTGTGGCCCTTTCCCGGATGCCTTGGCGCATCTGTGATGGGCGGTCTGTATCGTGACAGTCTTTATTTTGTGTGTGCCGACCCTTGGCGATCGGACAACTCAAGAGTACGTTCGCGGTGCGAAATATCAACATGAAGTTCCCGCCAAGTTTCAAAAATATGACCGAGTGCAAATAATCATGATTCTTGATGTGGGCACTCCAAGCCCACGTACATCGGCAATGAGAACGCTTTCAGGTGGTGTTCACCGTTATCCTGTGCGGATCTTGTCGGGAAGGCAGAACTTTCTTTGTTAACTTGGTGGCAACATATAATTTTGTGTCACAAAAAAAGATTCGGCCTGCTCCGGATGTGCGTCGCCGACGCAGGCTGGGGAGCCTGGTCTGCAACCAGGGTGCCGGCATGGGGGAAGAGTCGCAAAGAATTGTTCCGGCCTCGCCGGCCTGTGGGCCCGGACTGGAGATCCCGGGGGCGAG
Source organism: Aeromonas sp. FDAARGOS 1409 (assembly GCF_019048705.1). Lineage (NCBI taxonomy): Bacteria > Pseudomonadati > Pseudomonadota > Gammaproteobacteria > Aeromonadales > Aeromonadaceae > Aeromonas > Aeromonas sp. FDAARGOS 1409. Next base: position 379,437 of record NZ_CP077395.1, on the reverse strand, counting down.
TATGGGGGGAAACGCAGGCCCGGCACGGCGCCGGGCCCGGGATCAGGCCTGGCTCAGGATCCGGGGGATCTGCTGGGCCTGGTGGTGGATGTGCTCCGAGACCTGCACCGAGAGACGGCTGCCCTGACGGGCGTGCTGGCTGATGCGGCCGATGAGGGCGGCGAAGCTGGCGAGCCTGTGCTCCTGGCTGCGGGCGTTGTCGGCCCCCTGCAGCGCGATGACGGCGGTGCTGCGCGCCATCTCCCGCACCGTCTGGGTGGTCTGGCGCAGCTGTTCGGCCTGCTGGCGCTGATCGGCGGCCTCCGCGGTGATGCGGGACAGCACGGTGGCGAGCTGATCCCCCGCCTGGGTGAGGCTCGCCAGGATCTCGGTGATCTGGCCGAGGGAGCGCTGGGTGTCGGCGGAGAGGTGACGCACCTCGTCGGCGACGACCGCAAAGCCGCGTCCCTGCTCCCCGGCGCGGGCCGCTTCGATGGCGGCGTTGAGCGCCAGCAGGTTGGTCTGCTGGGAGATGTGGCCGATGACGTCGACGATGGCGGTCACGTCCTCCACCGAGCGGGTGAGTTGGGCCAGGGCCGCGCTGCTCTCGTCGATGGCAAGCCCGGTCTGGGCGGTGGCCGTCAGCATGCCACCCACCAGCTGCTCGCTCTGGGTCATGGAGTGTTCGTTGTGCTGGGCGTGCTGGGCGATTTCGGCGGCGACCTGGTGCACCTCGCTGGCGAGCTGGTTGAGCTCCTGCATCATGGTGTCGCTCTCATCCACCGCCTGCTCCGTGGTGCGGGTACTGTGATGGATCTCCTGCACCTGGGCCACCATCTCCTGCAGGCTGGAGGAGACGCTGGAGAGTTGCCCCGCCTTCTGCTGCTGATCCTGTTGCAGCCGCTCAATGAGGCGGTTGTAGCTCGCGACTATGTCGGCAAGCTCGTTGCGCTCGCGCCCCTGGGCCAGCAGCTGGGCCTGACCCGTGGCATCGAGCTGCAGGAAGGCGGCCCGCAGTTGCAGCAGGGGGCTGACCAGCCAGCGGCGCTGCACCAGAGCGAACAGCAGGGCGACCACCACCAGGCAGAGCGCCAGCACGCCGAGCACGGTGGCCAGCTCCCGGTTCATCGTCTGACGGGCGGCGGCGAGCCGCTCTCCCAGCTGTTCCCCGGCCTGCAGCAGCTGGGTGATGTCCTGCTGCACCATCTGACGCGCGGCCTGCTGCTGTTGCAGCGCCTTGCGGCTGTTCTGGAGCTCCTGCGGATAGCGTTTGAGCAGGGAGGTCAGCTCGGCTTTGGGCTGATCCCCGAGCTCCTTGCGCTGCGGCTCCCCCAGGGTGAACTCGTCGGCCGGGGCCTCCTCGAAGAAATCCAGGCTCGGCAAGGCCGCCAGGGAGTCTGCCTGCCTTTGCAGGGCGGCCAGCTCGAACTGCAACCCCTCGAGGCGCTTGGCGCTCGCCTGCTCCATGTAGTTCTGGCGCTGGTGGGCGAGGGCGGGCAGGGCGGCCAGTATGTCGACGGCCCCCTGGCGATACTGCTCGGCGAGCGCCGGATCCCGCCCGGAGGCGACCCCCTGCTGGCCATAGCGCAGCAGGGCGCGGGCCTGGGTGGTCAACTCGTTCTCGGCATTTTGCAGCAACCACTGGCTGTTGCCGGAGAGCTTGCCCGCCGCCAGGTAGTCGCCGTCGATACGTGCCCCCATCTGTTCGAGCCGGGCCCGCAGAGGGCCGGTCAGGGTGTCGTCCTGGCTGGATAGCAGGGCCAGCGCCTGCTGGCGTACGCCCTGGGCCTGGGCCAGCAGCAGGGGATCCCCGCTGCCGAGGTAGTCGCGAAGCGCCCCTTGCAGGGAGCCGCTCAGCTGCCGCTGCAGTTGCTCCTGCTGGCGCTGGGCCTGCTCGGCCCGGTTGAACTGCTGCCAGCCCTGATAGAGGGCGGCGGCCTGAACACCGGCCACCAGCAACAAGACGAGGGAGGAGAGGGAGGCGTAATGGGCAATTTTCACTTTTCAGTCCTGCTTGAACCACGCAATGGGCGTGAGCTTAAGCAGGCCTGATGGCGTTTTTATGACAGAGGCTCTGCAACTGGCTGAGTCTTGGGTGTTTTTACCAGCAGGCCCAGCAGGGCGCCGCCCATGATAAGGGCCCCCGCCAGCAGATGGCGCGGGGTGAGCGCTTCGCCGTTGAGCCAGACCAGCAGCAGGGTACTCAGCAAGGGGGTGAGGTAGGCCAGCGCCCCGATGCGGCGCGGATCCCCGTCCCGCAGCGCCAGATACCAGGTGACGAAGGCCGCCCCCATGGGGCCGAGGGCGAGCCCGGCGATGAGCAGCCAGTCCCCCTGGGGGATCCTGGCGAATGGCAAGGGGCCTTCCAGCATCCATGCCAGTAGCAGGGCCAAGAGCCCTGCGGGCAGGCAGGCGGCGGCCGTGACCACGGCGGGAGCGGGAGGCAGGCGGCGGGAGAGCACGGAATAGGCGCCCCAGACGATGGCGGCGCCGAGCGCCAGCAGGTAGCCGGGCAGATGGGCCTGTTGCAGTTGCAGGTGACCATCGACCATCACCAGCACCGACCCCGCGAGACCCAGGGCCCCGGCCAGCAGATGGTGCAGGCTCAGGGGATGACCCGGCAGCAGCAAGGGGGTGAACAGGATGATGCACAGCGGCCACAGGTAGTTGATGAGGTTCGCCTCCAGCACGGGGGCGTGGCGAAAGCTTGTGAACAGCAGCAGGTGATAGAGCAGCAGGGCGGTGATGGTCACCAGCCAGGTGAGGGGGCTGGCGCGCCACTGGCGCCAGAATGGCAGGGTGCCCGCCCCGCAGAACAGCAGCACCAGCCCGACCAGAACCAGCGGCGAGACGCTGGTGATCCGGGAGGTGAGCGCGGCGAGGGAGGCCCACAGCAAGATGGTGAGCAGGGCAAAACCGGTGGACTTGTCCCACCAGGAAGACACAGGCATCCAACACTCCTTTGCAAGATGAATGAACGAAAAAGAGGGCCAGTCTAGCAGACTGGCCCTCGTCACACAGCGTTGCCGTGACGGTGCGGGTCAGGACTCCCGACTCGGGACGGCCCCTGCCGCCGGGGCCAGGGACTGCCCCTTGACGTACCAGACGATGAGCGCCAGCACCAGCAGCGGCAGCACGGGGTCGAACCAGGTGCCGCCGGAGCCAAACAGCAGGTTCAGCAGGGCGACGCCGGTACCGCCGATGGCCCAGGCGATGGTGGTCGGGATGGACCAGACGATCATCTGCTGCTTGACGTCGGAGATCCCCATCATGCGGTTGACCACCCAGAACAGGCTGTCGTTGAAGTAACCGAAGAAGAGCGACCCCATGGTGGCGGCCTGGGCGGCCAGCAGCATGTTGACCCCGGGGATCTGCGCCAGGATGGGGGCGGAGATGGAGGCCGCCGTCACCATGGCCACGGTGCCGGACCCCTGGATGAGGCGCACCAGGGTCGCCACGATGAAGGGGATCAGGATGGGGGAGATGGGCAGCTGGGCGATCTGCTCGGCCAGTTGCTGACCCGCACCGCTGTCGCGCAGCACGGCCCCCAGCGCCCCACCGGCACCGGTCACCAGCAGTATGATGCCGGCGGATTGCAGCCCCTCTTCCAGGCGGGCGGCGGTGGCGTGCCTGTCCATGTGCGGGACCAGGGTATAGACCGCCAGCAGCACGCTGATGGCCAGCGCTATGATGGGGGTGCCGATGAAGTTGATGCCCTGCACCAGGGGGTTCGCCATCAGGCCGTCCATGCCCTCCAGGGTGGCCAGGGTGGTGAAGATGGCCTTGACGAAGATGAGCACTATGGGCACCAGGATCGGCAGCAGCGACAGGGTCAGGCTCGGCAGGGTCTTGCCCTCCTTCTCCTTGAGGTACTGCTCATAGGTGGCTTGCAGCTCGTCCGGGGTCTGGGCGGCCTGGGCGCCGAACTCGGGGTACTTCTTGTCGAGCCACTGGGCGTAGAAGACGATGCCGAGCACGCAGGGGATGGCCAGGGCCATGCCGGTCAGCAGCATGGCGCCGATGTCCACCCCGAACAGGCCGGCAACCCCCAGCGGGCCCGGGGTCGGCGGCACGGTATGGTGGGTCACCACCAGGCCGCCCGCGAGCGCCACCCCGAGGGTGAGCAGGGAGCGCTTGCCGCTCTTCGCCAGCGCCTTGGCCACCGGATAGAGGATGACGAAGGCGGAGTCCACGAAGATGGGGATGCTGACGATGTAGCCCGTGATGGCCAGGGCCCACTCCTCGCGGCGCTTGCCGAGCCACTTGATGAAGCTGTAGGCGATCTGTTCGGCGGCGCCCGACACCTCCAGCAGGCGACCCATCATGACCCCGAGGCCAATGACGATGCCGATGCTGCCGAGGGTGGAGCCAAAGCCCTGGGTGATCACGGTGAGGGTCTTGTCGATGCTCATGCCGCCGGTGATCCCGGCGATGCAGGCCGCCGCCAGCATGGCGATCAGGGCGTGCACCCGGGTACGGATGACCAGGAACACCAGCACGAAGACCGCGATGATGAGACCGATGATGGGGGTAGGGATGTCGCTCATGATGCCTCCTGCATGTCATGGGTGATGAAACTGTCGATGATGTCGGCAAACGTCCTGTCTGCCGCGAAGCCGAGGGCGCTGGCCCGCTGGTTGTCGATGCGCCCCGGCCAGCTCGCCACGATGCGCTCGATGGCCGGATCGGCGGCAAACTGCACCCGCTCCAAAGCCTCCTGACCCCCGACTCTGGCGAGGGCCTCCAGCATCTCGCCGACGGTCACGCTGATGCCGGGCAGGTTGATGCTGCGGGCGTCACCGGTGGCGGGAAGCCTGGCCGCCAGCAGGAAGTTCGCGACCACGGTGGCGGGGCTGGAGAGCCAGAGGCGCAGATCCGGGCTCACCGGGCAGAGGGCGCTCTCCCCTTGCAGCGGCTCGCGGATGATGCTGCTGACAAAGGAGGAGGCGGCGCGGTTCGGCTTGCCCGGCCGCACGCAGATGGTAGGCAGGCGCAATACCAGACCGTCGACGAAGCCCTTGCGGCTGTAGTCGTTGACCAGCAGTTCCCCCATGGCCTTCTGGGCGCCGTAGGAGGAGGTCGGGGTCAGGGCAGTGCCGTCATTCACCAGCTCCGGCAGCGGGCCGCCATAGACGGCGAGCGAGCTGGTGAAGACGAAGCGGATGCCGGAGCGGGCGTGGCGGCACGCCTCCAGCAGGGTGCGGGTGGTGTCCAGGTTGACCTTCCAGCCGAGATCGAAGTCCTGCTCCGCGTGGCTGCTGACGATGGCGGCCAGGTGGTAGACCACGGCGGTCCGCTCGCCGATGAGGGACTCGGCGACACCGGGTTCGGTGAGGTCGGCCCGCAGGCAGCGAACCCTGGGGTCCGGCAGGGGGGATTGCGGCTGCTGGATGTCCACCAGCAGCAGCTCGGTGAAGGGGTGGGGGCCTTGCAGCAGGGCCCGGGCCAGTTTCTGGCCCAGGAAGCCACCGCCGCCGGTGATGATGATCTGCATCTTGTTATCCTCAGACTCGTTCATGTTCAGGGTCGTTATTGTTGTGTCAGCCAGCCCAGCCCTTCCCGGGTGCTGGCTCTGGGGTTGTATTCGCAGCCTATCCAGTCGTGGTAGCCCGCCTGCGCCAGCACCTTGAACAGGTGGGGGTAGGCGATCTCCCCTTCGTCCGGCTCGTGGCGATCCGGCACCGAGGCGATCTGGACGTGGCCGATGGCCTGGCCCAGCTTGCCGATGAGACGGGTGAGATCCCCGTCCATGATCTGGGCGTGGTAGAGGTCGAGCTGCACCCCCACGTTGGGTCTGTCTATCTCCTGCACCAGGGCCAGGGCGTCGAGCTGGTGGGCCAGGAAGTAGCCGGGCACATCCCGATCGTTGAGGGGCTCGAGCAGTACCTTGATGCCGTCTTCGGCCAGGAAGTCGGCGGCGAAGCGGATGTTGTCGATCAGGGTCTGGCGGTGGGCCGAGAGGCTATGAGCCGGGTCGACTATGCCGCTCATGGCGTGCACCTTGGTGCAGCCGAGCGCCAGGGCGTAGTCACGCACGGTTGGCAGGTGGGCGCGAAACTCCGCTTCCCGCCCCGGGATGGCGGCCATGCCGCGCTCCCCCGCCCCCCAGTTGCCCGGCGGCATGTTGAACAGGGCCTGGGAGAGTCCCTGCTCGCGCAAGCGGCGGCCCAGCTCTGCGGCCGGCCACTCGTAGGGGAAGAGGAACTCCACCGCGGCGAAGCCTGCGTCGCGGGCGGCGGCGAAGCGCTCCAGGAACGGCACCTCGGTAAACAGCATGGTGAGATTGGCGGCAAACTTGCTCATGGTTTCATCCTCCTCAATTCATCAATTTCGGGTTCGCTCAGGTAGCGGATGGAGTGGCCATGGAGCATCAGTGCCAGGCGCGCCGTCTCCTCCAGCTCTTCCATGTTGTTGACTGCATCCACCAGATCCTTGCCCGTCACCACGGGGCCGTGGTTGGCAAGCAGGAAGGCGTTGCCCTCGGGGGCGCGGCGCCCCAGCTCCTCGGCGATGCGGGCATCCCCCGGTTTGTAGTAGGGGATGAGCGGCAACTGGCCGACCCGCATCACGTAGTAGGGGGTGAAGGGGCGGATGACGTTGGCCGGATCCAGCCCCTCCAGGCAGGAGAGGGCGGTCAGGTGGGTGCAGTGCAGGTGCACCACGGCCCGGCAGTCCGGATTGTTGTGGTAGATGGCGAGGTGGAAGGCCACCTCCTTGGAGGGGCGATCCCCCCCCAGGTGTTCCCCCTGCAGGTTGACGTGAGAGAGCCTGTCGGCGCTCAGGCGTCCCAGGCAGGAGCCGGTGGGAGTGGCGATCAGGGTGCCGTCCGGCAGCAGGGCGGAGAGGTTGCCGGCGCCCCCGGTGGCGTAACCGCGCTGGAAGAGGGAGGCCCCCAGCATCACCATGGTGTCGCGCAGTGCCTGTTCAGTCATGGAAGTACTCCTGAGCCTTGTCGAAGAAGTCGTCGCTCCCGAAATTGCCGGACTTGAGGGCCAGCGACAGGGGGGCGTCGAGGGCCCGCACCCAGGGCACACCGGGGGCGATCTGCGGGCCTATGTGGAACGCCTTGACGCCGAGGGCCTGGGTGACCCGGCTCGAGGTCTCACCACCGGCGATGATGAAGCGATCCACCCCGGCCTCCTGCAGCAGTTGGGCGAGGCGGGCAAAGCAGTGCTCCACCGCGTCGCTGGCCGCCTGCTGGCCGTGGGTCTCCTGAATGCGGGCCAGCTCAACCGGGCTGGTGGTGGCGTAGACGAGCGGCGCCGGGGTCCGGGGCTGGGCCAGTACCCAGCGCGCCAGCTCGGCCGGGTAGTCGGCCTCCTCGAGGCAACGCACCACGTCCAACGCCAGGGCTGGGGCGTGCTGGCGGTAGCGGGCCACCTGGCGGTTGGTCATCTCGGAGCAGGATCCCGACAGCACCGCGGCGCGGGTGCCTCTGGGCCAGCCCGCCTCGCGGGCACCCTGCAGATCGCCGCTGCCAAGTTGGCGGGCCAGGCCGATGGCGAGGCCGGATCCGCCGGTCACCAGGGGCATGTCGAGGGCGGCGGTGGCGATGTCCAGCAGGTGCTGCTCGGTCAGGGTGTCGACCACGGCGTAGCGCACGCCAGCTTGTGTTAGCTGCTCAAAGGCGTCGGCAATGGCGGTGGCACCCTGTGCGATGGTATTGAACGGCACCAGACCGGCGCGGCCCTGGGCCTGTCCCTCCATCAGCCGCAGCAGGTTGCTGTCGGTCATGGGGGTGATGGGGTGGTGGCGCATGCCGGACTCGGCCAGCGGCTGGGCGCCGACGAAGAGGTTGCCCTGATAGACGGTGCGACCATTCACCGGCAGGGCCGGGCAGATCAGGGTGAACTTGCTCTCCAGCGCCGCCAGCAGGGCGTCGGTGACGGGGCCGATATTGCCCGCTGCCGTGCTGTCGAAGGTGGAGCAGTACTTCTGGTAGATGCGCGGGCAGCCGCGGGCCTTGAGCCAGTCGAGGGCCGCCAGGGAGTCGCGCACCGCTTCGCCCGCGGGGCAGGAACGGCTCTTGAGGCTGATCACCACGGCATCGACCGGGGGCAGATCCCCATCATGCTCCGGCACGCCGGCGAGTTGCAGGGTGGAGAGGCCGTTCTCCACCAGGAAACCGGCGATGTCGGTGGCGCCGGTGAAGTCGTCTGCGATGACACCGAGTTTCATAGCAGTTCCTCCTGACCCGGCAGCTGGATGCCGGAGAAGATCTTGATGACGGCGCTGTCATCTTCCTGGCCGTGCCCTGCATTGCTGGCGCCGAGGAACATGTTCAGCGCCGTGCTCGCGAGCGGCAGCGGGAAGCGCAGCGCCTTGGCGGTGTCCGCTACCAGGGTGAGATCCTTGACGAAGATGTCCACTGCGGAGCGGGCCTGGTAGTCACCGGCCAGCACCCGGGGCATGCGGTTTTCAAACATCCAGGAGTTGCCGGCGGCATGGGTCACCACGTCATACATGAGATCCAGGGACACGCCAGCCCGGCTGGCCAACGCCATGGCCTCGGCGGCCACCGCGATGTGCACCCCGGCCAGCAGCTGGTGGATGATCTTGACCGTGCTGCCCTGGCCCGGCTCGCTGCCGACCCGGTAGACCTTGCCGGCCACCGCATCCAGCACCGGGGCCAGCTTGTCGAAGGCGGTGTCGGAGCCTGCGGCCATCACCGTCATTTCGCCCGCGTCGGCCTTGATGGCGCCACCGGAAACCGGCGCATCCAGCATCGGCAGTCCCAGCTGCGCCAGCTCGGCGGCCAGGGCGCTCGCCTCTTCGGCGGCTATGGTGGAAGAGACCATGATGGCGGTGCCCGGTTTGAGGTGGCGAGCCAGCCCCGCTTCGCCGAGCAGGATGCGGCGCACCTGGGTGGCGTTGACCACCAGCAGCAACACGGCATCGAGCGTCTCGGCCAGGGGCCTGGCATCGGCCATGACGGCGGCGGCACCGGCCTGCTGCAGCTGGCCGCGGGCCTGTTCGCTGAGGTCGATGCCATAGGTGGTGAGCCCGGCCCGCAGGCAGGAGCGGGCGGCGCCCATGCCCATGGCGCCCAGGCCGATGACCGCAACATGATAGGGAGTGCTCATCTCGTGATTCCTCGATTACGACTGATGAGCCGATAGTAGAGGCTTGCGGCGATGAAATATCAGGTAGTCGTCACAAAAAATAACTTATTTGGTGTTAATTTTTGTTATTTGTGTGGGTTAAGATTCTTTCGAGTCAAGTTTTGGCGTTTTTAGTGTGAATAAATGTGATTTGTGAGCCCGTTTCAGGTTATTTATCATTTTTTCCCAGGTCGCTGGGGTAGAATGGCACCTTCCTTTTCCCGAGGCGCGAGGCAAGATGATTCCCGTAGAGCGACAGCAACGTATCCTGCAACTGCTGGCAGAGCGCGGCGTGGTCAGCATAGTGGAGCTGACCGACTGGCTGCAGGTCTCCCACATGACCATCAGGCGCGACATCCAGAAGCTGGAGGAGCAGGGGCGGGTACTCTCTGTCTCCGGCGGGGTCAGCCTCTCCCAGCGGATCAAGAGCGAGCCCTCCCACGCTGCCAAGCGCAGCCTGATGCAGGGGGCCAAGCTGGCCATCGCCCGGCTCGCCGCCGCCCAGGTGAGCGAGGGGTGCACCGTCTATCTGGATGCCGGCACCACCTCCCTGGAGCTGGCCCGGGAGTTGGCGCTGCGGGAAGACCTGATGATAGTGACCAACGACTTCATGGTGTGCGCCTATCTCATCGAGCACGGCCGCTGCCGCCTCTATCACACCGGGGGCCAGGTCATTCGCGAGAACCAGTCCTGCGCCGGGGAGGCCACCGCCCACTTCCTGCGCAACCTCCATCTGGACGTTGCCTTCCTGTCAGCCTCCTCCTGGGACAGTCAGGGGATCTCCACCCCTAGCGAACAGAAGGTGCCGGTGAAGCGGGCCGTGGTGGAGTCGGCGGCGACCCGCATCCTCATCTGCGACTCGTCCAAATATGGCAAGGTGGGGACTTTCAACGTGGTGGGCTGGGATGCGATCGATCAGGTGATCACCGACGAGCAGCTGCCCCAGAGCGCCCGCGAGGCGCTGGCCCAGCACGGGGTCAGGGTGACCATGGCACCGCTGGCCAGCCTGGCGGTCAGCGCCGAGTGAGGGGGACTCGTCCCTGAGACTGGTCAGGGACGGGCCCCGGGTCAGCGGCTGCCTGCCGCCGGCTCCTCCGCCAGGTTGGCGGAGCCCTGGATCACCTCCCCCGCCTTCTCGATGTCCCGTCCCATCCCGTGGATGGTGTTGCAGCCCAGCAACCAGAGGCTGGCACAGAGCACCAGCAGCATGCGATTTGCGTTCATCCTTCCTCCTTGCATCCTATGGGGTCAGTTTGAGCAGGCGTCCCTGACCCGAGTCCGTCAGCAGATAGAGCGCGCCGTCGGGGCCCTCCTTGACGGTACGGATCCGCTCCCCCAGATCGGTCAGCAACCGCTCCTGTGACACTATGGTGTCCCCGTCGAGGCGCAGGCGCAACAGGGCCTGACCGCGCAGGGCGCCGACCAGCAGATCCCCCCGCCACTCCTTGAACAGCTCCCCCTGATAAAAGGTCATGCCCGAGGGGGCGATGGAGGGCACCCAGATCCAGCGCGGCGCCGTCAGGCCCGGCGCGCTCTGGCCCACGCCAATCTTGCCGCCACCGTACTCCTCGCCGAAGGTCACTCTGGGCCAGCCGTAGTTGTGGCCGGGCAGGATGAGGTTCACCTCGTCCCCGCCCTGGGGGCCGTGCTCGTGGGCCCAGAATTGCTGGCTAACCGGGCGCAGCGCCGCCCCCTGCATGTTGCGATGACCCAGGCTCCAGATCTCCGGCAGGGCCCCCGCCGTCTTGACGAAGGGATTGTCGGCGGGGACCCGGCCATCCTTGTGCAGGCGCACCGTCTTGCCGAGGTGGTTGTCGAGGGTCTGGGCCCGCTCCCGCTCGCTGTAGCGATCGCCCAGGGTGATGAAGAGATAGCCATCCTCGGTCAGTACCAGGCGGGAGCCGAAGTGGGCGCCGCCGGCGACCTTGGGCTGCTGGCGAAACAGCAGTTGCCAGTCGACGAGGGCGTCCTTTTGCAACCGGGCTCGGGCCACTGCGGTGCCGGCGCCGCCGTCCCCCGGCTCGCTGTAGCTGAGATACACCCAGTCATCGCCGTCCAGGGCGAGATCGAGCAGCCCCCCCTGACCCGCGGCGGCGAGGGGGGGCAGGCCCGAGATCACCTGGCGGTTGCCGTCTGCGTCGATGCGCAGCAGGCGGCCCGGGCGCTCGCTGACGAGGTAGCCGCCATCGGGGAGAAACGCGAGCCCCCAGGGGTGGCGCAGATCTCCCGCCACTTGGGCCAGGGTCAGCGCCCGCACCGGGAGCGCCAGGCAGACAAGCAGCAGGGCAAGCAGTCGCAACATGGGGGATATCCTCTCTCTGGCCAGGCCTGAACGTCGCTGAAGTATAGGGGAAGGGAGCTGGAAAACGTGAGACACAACAAGCTATTGCATCACTTCGCCGCCTACACTTCACACTGTCATCAAGGCGAATAGTGCGCCAGCCCGGGCCCGGGATAATGGAGGATTCAGATGTCATCACTTGCGTCGGCGCCTGGGCGCCTCCTGTCCGATCTGCTGGCCGGCGTCACCGCGGCGGCCGTGGTGCTGCCCAAGGCCATGGCCTATGCCACGGTGGCGGGGTTGCCGGTGGCGATCGGTCTCTACACCGCGTTCGTGCCCATGGTGATCTACGCCTTGCTGGGCTCCTCCCGGGTGCTCAGCGTCAGCTCCACCAGCACCCTGGCTATCCTGACCGCCACCCAGCTCGGGCTGGTGGTACCGGACGGCGACCCCGGCCGGCTGCTCACGGTGACGGCCACCCTGACCCTGATGGTGGGGGCCATGCTGATGCTGGCGGCCGCGCTGCGGCTCGGCTTCATCGCCAACTTCATCTCCCTGCCGGTGCTGGTGGGGTTCAAGAGCGGCATAGGGCTGGTGATCATCCTCGACCAGCTGCCCAAGCTGTTCGGGGTGCACCTCCAGAAGGAGAACTTCTTCCTGGATCTCTACCACCTCGGCCAGGCGCTGCCCCAGACCTCCTGGCTGACCCTGGGGGTCGCCCTCGCCACCCTGGTGGTGCTGGTGTTCATGGAGTGGCGCTTTCCCCACTCCCCCGCCCCCCTGCTGGGGGTGGGTGTCGGCATCGCGCTGGTGTGGGGCCTCGGCCTGAACGAGGCGGGCGTCGCCATCGTCGGGACCATCCCCACCGGCCTGCCCAGCCTGACGATGCCGGATCCGACCCTGGTGTTGCAGCTGCTGCCGGGGGCGGCGGGCATAGCGCTGATGAGCTTCACCGAGACCATAGCCGCCGGGCGGGCCTTCGTGGGGAAGGAGGATCCCGAGATCAATGCAAACCGGGAACTGGTGGCCACCGGGCTGGCCAACCTGGGGGGCGCCTTCTGCGGCAGCATGCCGGCGGGGGGCGGCACCTCCCAGACGGCGGTGGTGCGCTCCGTCGGGGGCCTGAGCCAGCGGGCCTCCGCCGTCACCGCCGCGATGGCGCTGGCCACCATGATCTTCCTTGCCCCGCTGCTCTCCTGGCTGCCGAGCGCCACCCTGGCGATGGTGGTCATCGTCTACTCGGTGGGGCTCATCCAGCCGGGGGAGTTTCGCAAGATAGGGCAGATCCGCATGATGGAGTTTCGCTGGGCCGTCATCGCCTGCCTGGGGGTGCTGCTGTTCGGCACCCTGGAGGGCATAGTGGTCGCCATCCTCGCCTCCCTGCTGGGGCTGGCGAGCCAGACGGCGCACCCCAGGGTCTATGTGATCGGCCGCAAGCCCGGGGAGGATGTGCTGCGCCCGCTCAGCGAGCAGCACCCCGATGACGAGACCATCCCGGGCCTGCTGATCCTGCGCCCGGAGGGGCGCCTCTTCTTCATCAACGCGCAACACGTGGCGGCCCAGGTCCGGCAGCTGACCGAGACGCACAGGCCCGAGGTGGTGGTGCTCGACATGAGCCGGGTGCAGGACGTGGAATACTCGGCCCTGATGATGCTGATGGAGGGGGAGCGGCAGGTGCGTGACAAGGGGGTCACGCTCTGGCTGGCCGGGCTCAATCCCGGGGTGCTCGAGAACGTGCGCCGTAGCGGGCTGGCCAGCCAGCTGGGGGAGAGCCGCATGCTGTTCAATGCCAGGGCGGCTATCCGCCAGTATCGGCAGGGCAGGGGTGAGCCCGGGCTCACCCCGCTTGCCTAGAAGCGCTCCGGAATGATGCGCAGGGGGTGTTCCGAGGGGGCGGCCTTGCCTATCTTGCGCCTGGGCAGCTTGACCGGCTCGGCCGGCAGCGCCTCGTAGGGGATGTGCGACAGCAGGTGGGAGATGATGTTGAGGCGCACCCGCTTCTTGTCCTCGGAGCGGGCCACGAACCAGGGGGCCCAGGCGGTGTCAGTGGCGATGAACATGGCATCCCGCGCCCGGGTGTAGTCATCCCAGCGGTTGAAGGACTTGATGTCCATGGGGGAGAGCTTCCAGATCTTGCGACCGTCGTCGATGCGATCCCGCAGCCGCCGCTCCTGCTCCTCTGGGGTCACCTCCAGCCAGTACTTCAGCAGTATGATGCCCGAATCGACCATGGCCTTCTCCACCATGGGGGTGCCTGCCAGGAATTTGTCGCTCGCCTCCTCGCTGCAAAAGCCCATGACGCGCTCCACGCCGGCCCTGTTGTACCAGCTGCGATCGAAGATGACGATCTCGCCCGCCGCCGGCAGGTGGGGGATGTAGCGCTGGAAATAGAGCTGGCTCTTCTCCCGCTCCGTGGGGGCGGGCAGCGCGACGACGCGAAAGACCCGGGGGCTGACCCGCTCGGTGATCGCCTTGATGGTGCCCCCCTTGCCGGCCCCGTCGCGCCCCTCGAACACGATGCAGACCTTGAGCCCCTTGTGCACCACCCACTGCTGCAGCTTCACCAGCTCCACGTGCAGGCGGCGCAGCTCCTTCTCGTACTCCTTGTTGCCGAGGGGCTTCTGCTCCTCGACCACGACCGGCTGTTCAGCCCTGGATTTTTTTTTGCTGCCCATGATGTCCTTCTTGTGTCTCAAACGGATGGAGAGTGGCCGTCATCCCGGACGGCGCCCTTCAAGCGTAGATGACGGCGCCGGCTCGCCGTTGGCGGCGAGGGCAGAGGGTGATCGGGATCATGGATGAGCAGGTGGAGGGCGAGCCCTTGCCCCGGTTGTCGCCATCCCCACGGGGCCGCACTGCGCACAGTGCTGGCGGGGGATGATGAAGGGGCCAAGAACGACCAAGGGGTTGGCATCTTGCGATGCCAACCCCTTGTTTTGTATGGCGTTCCCGACTGGAGTCGAACCAGTGGCCTGTCCCTTAGGAGGGGACCGCTCTATCCTGCTGAGCTACGGGAACCTTGTGGCGGGCATTATACAAGAAGCATTGTGCTTTTAAACCCTTGATTCCTATTCCAATACGGCCAAATCACCGATTTGGACATTGAATGGCGAATATTTGTTCTGACTGCTGATGACGGCGCCGTCCTCGAACACCTGCACCACCTCGAACAGGCCGTCGGCGGGATTGCGCATCACCCTGGACTTGCCGTAGGGGTCGACGAAGTCGGCGCTGTGCTGGACGCGGAACTGATCCCCGAGCTTGACGCCGTTGCGACGGCCCAGATTGATGTGGGGACCGCGCTCGTGCTGGGCCACGATCCGGGCGGTGACGGGTGCGCAGGCAAGCTCGGCGACGATGTCCTGGGCCGCCTCCTTCAACTGGTAGCCCACCTCCTGGCCATAACTCGACTGCCAGAACCGGCCGCCGCTGCTGCCGACCTGTTCCCGCTTGGAGAAGGTCCAGTTGGCACGCCCCTGGTACTCCTTGCGACCGAGCAGGGTGCCGTTGATGCCGTCAAACAGGTAGAGCTGCATACGGAAATTGCGCACGGGATCCTCATACCAGCTGGTCAGGGCGTTGCCCTGAGGCTCGAGGGAGAGATCGTCGATGCTGCCGAGCACCAAGTACTGGCTGTCGGTGCGCAGGCTCAGGGCCTTGATCTCCTCGAGGGCGCTGCGATCCCCCTGCTGCAGGTGGAGCGGATCGATGCGCAGGTTCTCGTCCAGCCACTGGCGGGCGACCACCCCCTGGGGGGCTGCCGCCAGGGTCTCGAACAGGCGGCGGGAGAGATCGGCGGGCATGTCGTCCAGGGCGCCGGTGCTCGCCTGATCCGGGTAGCGCATGCGCAGGCGTACCAGCGTCAAATCCTTGGCGTAGTGTTGGGTCTGGCAGATCTGGCGCTCGGCCTGGATGTCGGCCACCAGCGTGATGTACATGCGGCCGTTGCGCACCTCTTCGCGCTTGAGGCGGTACTGGCGGATGTCGCCGCCGGAACGGATCTGGATCTGCTCCGAGCGCAGGCTGCCATTTTCCAGGCGCTGGATGCTGGAGACGGACGCCCCGCTGGCCAGCAGGGCCTGGCGCAGCGCATCCCGGGTTGCCTGCTCGCGGGCATAGACCTCGTCACCCCCCAGAATGGCGGCACTGCCTTGGGCCTCGATGAGCTCGGCCCGGGCCGACAGGCTGGCCAGCAGCAGGGTTAACAGCAGCGAAACTTTCATGACGGACACCTTGAATGGGTGACCCCGTGGCCGCCGGCAAGGCGGGCCAGGGGCCTGGACACTGACCCGATCCACACCGGGCAGCCAAATAAAAGCAAGATCCATGCCTTGTCCCCGGGGCCGGGGATCCTCGTTGCGCCGGCTGGTGCCGTCCGGCGCGGCCGGCCCCTGTGCGGATCGTCGGGGGATCCTGGGTGCATTCCCGGCTCAAGTGTTGGCGTTTGCGACCGATAACAGGTCAGGTGCAGATGCAGGAAAAGTATCCATGAAGAGAGTTATCACGGTGCTGGCGGTGGCGCTGGCATTGGCCGGTTGCGGGTCGACCGACCCCATCAACCGGGATCAGGGGGATCCTCGCCAGGCGGCGAAGGGGATGGAGCTGAACTGGCTGGTGGCGCGCATGACGGATCAGCTGATGGAGCGCAAGTCCCTCACCACCCTGAGCGAGCCCATCGCGGTCGCGTCCTTCGTCGATCTCGACACCCTGAAGGACACCAACTGGATGGGGCAGCAGATCGAGGAGAGCTTCATCTACGAGTTGAACCGGCGCGGCGAGGTGGTGGTGGACTTCAAGACAACGGGCAGCATCCAGGTGACCCCGCAGGGGGACTTCGTGATGAGCCGCAACTACAAGGATCTCTCGTCCCGTCTGCCCATCTCCCGCATCCTGACCGGCACCTTCAGCCGCAACCAGCAGGGGATCCTGGTCAACGCCCGCATCATCGATCTGCGGACCAAGATGGTGGAGACCACGGCCCAGAGCCTGATCCCGAAACAGTATCTGTCCGGCGCCAGCAACTCCTTTGGCCGGGCCTCCATCAACCGCGGTTACCTGATGCGGGGCGGCCAGAGCCCGTCCGGCCATCTGGTCAACCTGACCCCCTGAGGAGTAAACGGCGATGAACATCTTGTTGGGTTGCCTGATAGCCATGTTGCTGACGGCGTGCAGCGGAAAATCTGGTGTGGTGAACTGCGAGACGGGGAAACTGCGATGAAAATCTTGTTGGGTTGCCTGATGGCAATGTTTCTGACGGCGTGCAGCGGAAAATCTGGTGTGGTGAACTGCGAGACGGGGAAACTTCGATGAAAATCTTGTTGGGTTGCCTGATGGCAATATTGCTGACGGCGTGCAGCGGCAACCGGGTGGTGAACTATGACGTGGGCGAGAAGCCGGATGATTTCCCGGTACTCAAGGCGGTGGGCTATGCGGTGATCGACATCCAGCCCGGTCCCTCCCAGTCCGAGAAGATGCTGCAGGCGATCCGGGCCTCCAAGATGGATGCCTACCGGGAGCTGGCCGAGCAGCTCAACGGCCAGCAGGTGCGCGGCCAGAGCAGCTACAAGGACCTGACCCAGACCTCCAACTCCCTGGACGTGTCGGTGGCCGGCATGGTGCGCGGTGCCCGTGTGGTGGCGACCTATCCCCGTGGCAACACCTATGCCACCGAGCTGGAGCTCGATACCCGCAACCTCTACCACCTGAACCAGCTGATGGCGGGTCAGTTCTGAGGCGCCTGACAGTCAGGCGGGCACAAGCGGCGCCAGGCACAGACACAGAAGGCGAACCCCAGGGTTCGCCTTCTGCTTATTTTGCTGGTCTCGGGGCGGCAGCCCCAGGGCTCACTGGTTGCCCATCAGTACCGGCGGCACTGCGGTCGGCTTGACGTCTTCGCTCGGGTAGCAGCCCAGCACCTTGATGTAGCGGGTGATCTTGGTCAGCTCCAGCAGGGCGGCCTGCATGGCCGGGGTCTGCAGGTTGGCGGAGACATCCAGATAGAACATCTCTTCCCAGGGGTTGCCCTGCACCGGGCGGGATTCCAGCTTGGTCATGTTGATCTCGTGGCTGCGCAGCACCAGCAGCGCCTCCACCAGGGAGCCCGGCTTCTGGGAGGTGGACATGATGAGGGTGGTCTTGGCCGGGATCTGGGGCGCCACGTCGATGGGCTTGCGCGCCACTACTATGAAGCGGCTGTAGTTCTCCTTCTGGTTCGCGAGCTGCTCGGCCAGCACGTCCAGGCCGTACAGCTCGCCGCCGGCGGCGCTGCCGATGGCCGCCGCCTCCGGGCTCGCCAGCTCCTTCACCTTCATCATGGCGCTGGAGGAGGAGTCGCAGATCTCGTGGCGCGCCCCTTCCAGCTTGCTCAGATAGTGGGAGCACTGCTGGAACACCTGGGGGTGGGCGTAGAAGGTCTTGATGCGAGAGAGCTCGGTGGGCACGGCGGTGAGGATGCAGTGCTCTATGGGGTAGGTGAGCTCGCCGACGATGGAGAGGGTGGTGTGCTGCATCACGTCATACACCTCGTTGATGGAGCCCGAGCTGGTGTTCTCGATGGGCAGCACCCCGAAGGCGGCGCGGCCCGACTCCACGGTGTCCAGCACCTCGCGGAAGTTCTGGCAGTTCACCTCGATCACCTGATCCTTGTAGCGGGCCAGGTATTTGCGGGCCGCCAGGCTGGAGTAAGAGCCGCGCGGGCCCAGGTAGGCGACGCTGGTCATGGGCTCCTGCTGCTGGGGGTTCAGCAGGCTCTGCAGGTAGGCCTGCTGGGAGAGCACGGAGTCCTCGATGATGGTGTGATAGATGCGGGTGATGTACTGGGCGTCCAGCCCGAGCGCGCGCCCCTTCTGGATCAGGGCGACCAGCAAGTCCTGCTCGCGCTGGTGGTCACGGATGGGACGGGGGTTGGCCTGCTTGGCGCGGGCAACCTCGATGCTGAGGGTCTTGCGCTTGGCCAGCAGGGCGAGCAGCTCCTGATCCAACTGGGTGATGTCGTGTCTGATCTCGTCGAGCGTAGCCATGGTGGTTCCCTATCCAAATCTTCTGTGGTGGTTGGTGCAAAAAAAAGCCTCCGCTGGGGAGGCTCGATTCGTCTTTGGTTTCTGTTTACGCGAATGGTTCACGTGACGACGGGCCTTCCCTCATGTGGGCCGGGTAAACGAGAAAACAAAGAAGAATGCTGTGTGCATGGGCGTGTCCTGAATGTAACGCCATAACCATTAAGGGATTTGGCGGTGCGATGCAAGTAAAACTTGCCCGGGGGCGTTGAACGGGGCAGGGTAGTGGCTCGGGCTGCCAGGGGGAGTGAGCGCCGTTTTGGCCCGATCTGTGACAACGAAAAGAGGAGGCGAGACGATGGCGATTATCTTCGATCTGGGTCGGGTGGTGGTGAGCTGGGATCCGGTCGGCATAGTGAGTGCGGTGCGAGGACCCCAGGGGGCGGCGGAGCTGGCGGAGCGGCTGTTCAACCACCCGGACTGGCTGGAGGTGGACAGGGGCACCCTCTCCCTTCACACCATGGCCCGCCAGGCGCAGGCGCGCACCGGCCTGAGCGCGGCGGACAACCTCGCCATCCTGCAGGCGGTTCCCGCCTCCCTGCTGCCGGATCCCGCCATGGTGGCCCTCATCGAGGAGCTTCATGGCGCCGGCCACGCCCTCTACGCCCTCTCCAACATGGGCCACGCCAGCATCGACTGGCTGGAGCGGCAGGATTTCTGGCGCTTCTTCAGCGGCAAGGTGGTGTCGGCCCGGGTGCGGATGATGAAGCCGGAGCCCGACATCTACCGCTACCTGCTGGTGTCGTTTGACTTGCAGGCCGAGGAGTGCCTCTTTATCGACGACAGCCCGGCCAACGTGGCGGCGGCCGAGGCGCTCGGCCTGCGGGGGCTGGTCTTCACCGATGCACCCCGGTGCCGCCAGCACCTGGTGGAGCAGGGCCTGCTGCCCGCCTGAGGGGGTGGAGAACCCGGGATGGGTGGCGAAGAAAGCGAGTCAAGCGTTGCCATAGAGCAAATAACGTTCAGATTTAACCATGTCATTTAAGGGTATATTCAGCTTGGTACGCGCAAAATGGTATCCAATTCATCATCCGGAGTTGTTGTTATGGATGCCAATGTAGTCGCGCTGAATCGGGGATACGATCAGACCTTCCAAGCCAGGGAACAGAGGCTCATCAATACCCTGGCCGGTTACGGCGAACTGCTTGTCTCCTTCTCCGGTCGACTGGAATCCTGCTACAGCATGGATCTTTGCCGGGCCAGCGGGGTCCGCTTTCGCGCCATCACCCTGGACAACCCCACCCTCAGCCGTCAGTCGGTGGCCAGGGCCAGGCGCTATTGCCGGCACTATGGCATCCCCCACCAGGTGCTCAAGACGGACGAGATGATCTTCAGCGTGCACCTCGGCCACCTCGACGAGGTGACGGATCCGGTGCGCTATCTGTGTCGGCAGCTCGAGCATGACGACGGTCCGCCGCTGCTGATGTCGGCCTCCGTCGAGGAGATGCGGGAGTATCTGCGCCGGTTTCACAGCCTGCCAGCCAACACCCTCTGGCTGTTTGCCGAGCAGGGCATGACCCAGCGGGACTTTCGCTACGGTTTCCACAAGCGGCAGCTGGATCTCTGGGGCAAGGGAGGGGAGGCCTGCCTGAGCCGGCGCTTCTCCGACATCGAGTCTCTGGATCGGCGGAATCTGCGCATGGTCGACATGGCCGAGCAGATGCTGTTCGACATGGGGCTGGATGGTGCCCAGGTCTTCTTCCATACCCTGGCGGACAGGGTCACCACCCTGGCGAGGATCCAGGTTCCCCAGCGCATGCGGGCCCTGGTGTTCGACATGCAGCCGAGCATCCAGAAGGCGCTCAAGAGCGCCCAGTTCGATCTGGTGACCCTGGATATGGCCGCGGGGGAGGATCCCCAGTCCCTGGTCATCTGATCCCGCGCCGGGGTCGCAACGTGAGTCGGGTCATAGGCAAGGGGGGCCCGACTCTTTATACTGCTGTTTCTCCGTCCCTTACCGAGTCTTTGCCCATGAAGCCCCTCTCCCGACTGCTGGTTGCACTCTGCCTCTTCCCTCTGCTGGCCGAGGCCGCCCCCCTGCACCAGATCACCCTGCCCGACGGTCGCCAGGTACAGCTCAACGATGACTTCACCTGGGAATACCTGCTGGTCAAGCCCGCCGAGGTGAGCCCCGGCAAGACGGTGACGGCAAGCGTGGCGGCCCCGGTGCTGACCGAGCAGGCCCTGGCCCATCCCGATCTGCTCTCCCAGGCGACCCGGGACGGCATCACGGTGAAGCTGGACCAGGTAACGGGCGAGGATCCCCTGAGCCTGCAGTTCCTGGTGAGCAACACCGGCAGCCGCAACGTGGTGCGGGTGAACGGCAGCCTGACCCTGTTCAGCGCCGAGGGCGCGCAGCTCTCGACCCAGCCCGTACGTTTCTGGGTCGGGGAGAACCGCTTGCCCGAGTCCTATCTGCGCAAGGGGGAGGCGAGAGCGTCCCGGGCCATCGAGCTGGCTCGACCGGCCAGTCTGACCGGCAAGCCGCTGGTGCGGGTGCAGATCGACGAGGTGGAGTTCCGCTAGGATGACGGCGGGGGAGCCCTCGCTCCCCCGCAGAGTGTTGCACCGGTAACCGCCAGCAATATCCGCTTACATCTGCCATGGTTTGGCAACAGCTTGCCGCTCGGCGCCTCCCCGTTTGCCCGTCACAATGACTCCATTCCAGTGAGGTCCCCTCACTCAACCCATGGAGTCAACAAAATGCAAAAGATCGCACTGTCTGTTCTGGTTCTGGCCGGTCTCTCTTCCACCTCCGTCCTGGCACAGGATGCCTTCAGCTACGCCAAGGGCTCTGCCACCTGGGCGCACACCAAGTCGGACTACATCGGTGGCAAGGACAGCGACAACCGCGATTTCGGCGGTCTGAGCCTGGATCTCTCCAAGAGCTTTGGCAGCAACGTCTACGGCCGGGTCGGTACCGAATACACCTCCCGCAGCAGCGGCAACGACAGCATGGCCATCTCCAGCCTGGGGGTGGGGGTCTTCACTCCCCTCAGCACCGGCCTGAACCTGTACGGCGAAACCGGTCTGATGGGCTACAGCCTGGAGCGCGAGCTCGCCTCCAACGTAAACGACAGCGGCTGGGACGACATCACCCGCAAGCAGAGCGGCAGCCTGTACGGGGAAGTGGGCCTGCGCTACGACATCGGCGCCGTCGAGCTCTCCACCGGTTACCGCTACGCCAACATGACCGACGACATGCACGACTTCAAGGCGGGGGCGGCCTACAAGCTGACCCAGAACCTGGCCCTCACCGCCGACTACACCTATCGCAACTGGGATCTGCAAAAAGGCTCCATCTCCAGCCTGGGCGTGAAATACAGCTTCTGATCTTCCTGCCTGTAGTGTCTTCCTTTTTACCCATGACCCCGGTCATGGGTTTTTTTGTCTGTGGTTGATCCTGTCGTCGCTCTCCTGTCGTATCAGTCCGCAATAGTTATACAACTTCCATTTTCTTGTATAACTGCTATAACGGATTCAATACTTATACAAGGGGTGTTTCCATGTACAAGATAAAGGTCGGTATCAGCGCCTGTCTGCTCGGACAGGAGGTTCGCTTCGACGGTGGACACAAGCGCTCCAGCTTCTGCGAGCGGGATCTCGGCGCCCATTTCGACTATCACCCCGTCTGCCCGGAGATGGCCATCGGCCTCGGCGCCCCCCGTGCCGCCATCCGGCTGGTGAAGCGCCACGGCGAGATCCGCGCCGAGGCGAGCAACGGCAGCTTCGACGTCACCGACAAGCTCATCGCTTTTAGTGAGCAGAAGGCGCGCCAGCTCGACTTCATCTCCGGTTATATCCTCTGTGCCAAGTCCCCCAGCTGCGGCATGGAGCGGGTGCGCATCTATGGCGCCAACAACGAGGGCAGCGCCAAGGAGGGGGTCGGCCTGTTCGCCAGGGCGCTGATGGAAGCCAACCCCCTGCTGCCGGTGGAGGAGGACGGCCGACTATGCGACCCCATATTGCGGGAGAACTTCGTGCTGCGGGTCTTCGCCTATCACGACTGGCAGCAGCTCTGCGCCCGGGGGATCACCGCCTCCGCCCTCATCCGCTTCCATTCGCGCTACAAGTACCTGGTGCTCTCCCATGCCACCAGCCACTACCGCGCCCTGGGTCGGCTGCTCGGCAACCTCGGCAAGGCCAACCTGCATCAGGTGGCCGACAGCTACATCCAGGGGCTGATGGCGGCGCTGACGATCCGCGCCAACCGCCGCAGCCACACCAATGTGCTGATGCACCTGCAGGGTTACTTCAAGCGGATGCTGACCCCGGCCCAGAAACAGGAGCTGTGCGAGGCCATCGACAAGTACCGTACCGGCGTCTTCCCGCTGCTGGTGCCGCTCACCCTGATCCGCCACTACCTGCGCGAGCACCCCAACCCCTATCTCTCGGATCAGGTCTATCTCAATCCCCATCCCGATACGTTGAAACTGCGTTACGGGCTCTAAAAACGTGGTGCCATATGGTCGAGCAGCGCTATCCCGACCCTCATCCCGATACGCTGACACTGCGTTACGGGCTTTGAGAGCCTTGACCTGTCCCCCAACCCTTGATGGAAGTCGTTATGTCTGATTTACCCCATGCCCCTTCGCCGGAGGAGGGGATCTACCCCATCCGCGAGGTCTCCCGCCTCACAGGGGTCAACGCCGTCACCCTGCGCGCCTGGCAGCGCCGCTACGGGCTGGTGCAGCCGGCCCGTACCGAGAGGGGGCACCGCCTCTACAGCGAGCAGGACATCCGCCAGATCGGCGAGATCCTGAGCTGGCTGGAACGGGGAGTGAGCATAGGCCAGGTCAAGGGGCTCCTGAGCGAACCCCAGATCGCGCCGGTGAGCGATCACTGGCAGCAGACCCTGGAGCAGTTTGGTCAGACGCTGCTCGCCTTCAACCAGCGCAGGGCGGAAGCCCTGCTCGGCGAGCTGTTGGCGAGCTATCCGTTCGAGCTGGTGCGCAGCCGGGTGCTGCAACCCCTGGTGGAGCGGCTGCTGGGGCTCTGGCGCGAGCGCCCCGATGGCGAGCTGCTGCACCAGGTGTGGCTCGGCTGGCTGCATACCCGCTTCGCCCGCCACCTCATCGAGCAGGAGAAGGGCATCCCCGTCACCCTGGCAAGCTGGGGGCAGGTGGGACCCCTCGATCTGGTCTGGGCCGCTTATGAGCTCATCGGTCAGGGTTATGAGGTGCAGCTGCTGGGGGCGGTGGAGCCGCGCCATGCCTCCCTGCTGGAGGGACGCGCCACTCCCCCCTGGCTGATCCTGCTGGGAGCCGGGCTCGGCAAGCAGGATCTGGCCGCCGAGTGGCCTGCCGGCACCCGCTTCTTTGGCGAGCTGGGACGCCTCTACGACGAGGAGTGGCTGCAAGCCCGGGACTGGCACGCCACCCTGGCCGAGGCCAGTGCGACGCATCGCACCACCAAGACGAGGGGCAAGGGCGGGAGAAAACCATCATGAGGCTGGTCTGGTTTCGAAACGATCTGCGCCTGGCCGACAACCCGGCCCTGCGGCACGCCTGCGCCGGGGAAGAGCCGGTCGCGGCGCTCTTCATCCTCTCGCCGACCCAGTGGCGGCAGCACAAGCTGGCCCCGGTCCGCCAGCGCTTCATCCTGGCGCAGCTCGATGCGCTGGGCCGCGAGCTGGCGGCCCTCGGCATCCCGCTCCATCTGCTGCGGGTCGAGACCTTTGCCGAGGTGCCGGCGGCGCTGGCTGACTTAAGCCGCGAGCTCGGGGTGAGCGATCTCTATGCCAACCAGGCCATCGAGATAGACGAGCTGCGCCGCGACCAGGCGGTCACCGCCGCGCTGGCAGAGCAGGAGATTGGCAGCCACTGGTTCAACGGCTGCTGCGTGCTGCCGCCTGGGCGGGTGCTGACCGGGTCGGGGGAGATGTTCAAGGTGTTCACCCCCTTCAGCCGCGCCTGGCTCAAGGCCCTCGAGGAGGATGGCTTCGTCATTCACCGGGCCCCGGCGCCGTGCGGCGCGCCTATCCCTTGGTTACCGCTGGCCGAGCGGCCATTTGTCGATGCCGCGCTGGGGGAGCTGACGGCGGACGCCCGCTGGCCGGTGGGGGAGGCCGAGGCGAACCGCCGGTTGCACGCCTTTCTGGATCAGGCGGTGCTGGACTACGGCGAGACCCGGGACTTTCCGGCGCAGGCCGGCACATCCGTGCTCTCCCCCTATCTGGCGGCGGGCATCATCAGCCCGCGCCAGTGCGTGGGGGCGCTGCAGCAGCGCCTCGGCTACCGGCCCCAGTCGAAGGCACAGCCCGGTTTCGTCTGGCTCAACGAGCTCATCTGGCGCGAGTTCTACCGCCACCTGCTGGTGCTGATCCCGGCCCTCTCCATGAACCGCCCCTTCAAGCCAGAGACGGCGGCCCTGCCCTGGAGCTGGGATCCGGAGGCCTTCGCCGCCTGGTGCGAGGGGCGCACCGGCTACCCCGTGGTCGATGCGGCCATGCGCTGCCTCAACGCCACCGGCTGGATGCACAACCGGCTGCGGATGATAGTGGCGAGCTTCCTCACCAAGGATCTGCACATCCACTGGCGGCTCGGGGAGGACTACTTCATGAGCCGGCTCATCGACGGGGATCTGGCGGCCAACAACGGCGGCTGGCAGTGGGCGGCGGGCACCGGGGCCGATGCGGCACCCTATTTCAGGGTCTTCAACCCCACCACCCAGGGGCAACGATTTGATCCGCAAGGGGAGTTCATTCGTATCTGGGTCACTGAGCTGGCCGATGTGCCTGCCGCCTATGTGCACGAGCCCCACGACTGGTTGCGGCTCAAGGGGCGGCGGGATTACCCGGCGCCCATGGTGGACCATGCCGTTGCCCGGGTGAAAGCCATCGAGATGTTCCGCGAACTGGAGAAATAACATGGATGAGTCGCTGGCCCGCTTTGTCGCCCTCTATCAGCAGCTGAGCAGCGCAGAGCTGCACCGTCTGCCCGAAGTCTATGGGAAAGAGGTGATCTTCATCGACCCGGCCCACCGCATCGAGGGGCTGGCGGCGCTCACCGACTATTTTGCCGTCCTCTATCGGCGCCTTGCCTACTGCCGCTTCGACATCACCAGCCAGCTGCTGCAGGGGCGCCAGGCCTGGCTCGGCTGGACCATGACCTTCTCCCACCCAAGGCTGCGCGGCGGTGCGCCTGTGACGGTGGAGGGGGCCACCCGCCTCGCATTCGACGAGGAAGGCAAGGTGTGCCTGCACCGGGACTACTTCGATCTCGGGGCCATGCTCTACGAGCAGTTGCCGCTGCTGGGCGCCGTGGTGCGCACCCTCAAGGGGAGGCTAGGCGCATGAGCGGCCGGGTGCTGATCACCGGCGCCACCTCCGGCATCGGCCGCCAGCTGGCACTGGATTACCGGCGCGCCGGCTGGCAGGTGTGGGGCTGCGGCCGGGACGAGATGCGCCTGCAGGCTTTGGCGGATGCGGGGATCATCCCCCTGCGGTTCGATGCCCGGGACAGCGCCGCCATGGCCGAGGTCGCCGCCGGTTTGCCCACGCTGGATCTGCTGATCCTCAACGCCGGCAACTGCGAATACATGGACCTGACAGAGGGCTTTGACGGCGCCCTCTTTGCCCGGGTCATCGAGACCAACCTCATCGCCACGGGTCATGCGTTGGCCGCCTTCTTGCCGCTGCTGGGGCCAGGGGCGCGCCTTGCCATCGTCAGCTCCTCGGTGAGCTGGCTGCCGCTGCCCAGGGCCGAGGCCTATGGCGCCTCCAAGGCGGCCCTCGACTACCTGGCCGATACCCTGCGCCTCGAACTGGCGGGCAAGAGGATAGGGGTGACCCTGATCCGCCCCGGCTTCGTGCAGACGCCGCTCACCGACAAGAATGATTTTCCCATGCCCTGCCTGGTGACGGTGGAGCAGGCTGCCCGCGCCATCATGACGGGGCTCGCCGCCGGTCGCCACCAGATCCACTTCCCCCGCCGCTTCACCTGGCTGCTGCGCCTGCTGGGGGCTCTGCCGACAGGGCTCTGGCTGCGCCTCGGCCGCACACTCGTTTCGAAAGGACGCCCTTCATGAAGAAAAAGATCGCCATCGTCGGCTCAGGTATCTCGGGGCTCACCGCCGGCTTCCTGCTCCACAAACTCCATGACATTACCCTGTTCGAGGCGGCGCCGACCCTGGGGGGCCACACCGCCACCGTCGACGTGGAGCTGGGCGGGCGCAGCCATGCCATCGACACCGGTTTCATCGTCTTCAATGACCGCACCTACCCCCACTTCCTGAAGTTGCTTGAGCGGATCGGGGTCGGGCGGCAACCGGCCGAGATGAGCTTCTCGGTCAGAAGCCCCGAGGGGCTGGAGTACAACGGCCACAACCTCGACACCCTGTTTGCCCAGCGCAGCAACCTGTTGAGCCCGCGCTTCTACCGCTTCGTCGCCGAGATCCTGCGCTTCAACCGGGAGGCTCGGGCATGGGTTGCACAGCACCGGCAGCAGGAGGCGGAGCCCGGACTGACTCTGGGGGCCTTCCTGCAGGCGGGCGGTTTCAGCGACTACTTCGCCCGCCACTACATCCTGCCCATGGGGGCGGCCATCTGGTCATCGACGCTGGCGGACATGCGGGCCTTCCCCCTCGGCTTCTTCCTGCGCTTCTTCGCCAACCACGGCTTGCTGGAGGTGGCCAACCGGCCCCAGTGGTACGTCATTCCCGGCGGCTCGCGGGAATACATAGGGCCGCTCACGGCGGGCTGGCTGCCGCGGATCCGCCTCGCCTGCCCGGTGCTGGGGATCCGCCGGGGGGCGGACGGGGTCCTGCTCCAGAGCAGTTATGGCGAGGAGCGGTTCGACGAGGTGATCCTCGCCTGCCACAGCGATCAGGCGCTGGCCCTGCTGACGGATGCGAGCGAAGGAGAGCGGGCCATCCTCGGCGCCATGCCCTACCAGGCCAACGACGTCTGGCTGCACACGGATGCGGGCTGCCTGCCCGTGCGCCGCAAGGCCTGGGCCAGCTGGAACTATCGGCTCGGCGAGGATGACGGGGCGCGCCCCCTGGTGACTTACAACATGAACATACTGCAGGGGCTGAGCTCGCCGCAGCCCTTCTGCGTCAGCCTCAATCCAGAGGGGCGGGTGGATGAGCGCAAGGTGCTGCGCCGCTTCGTCTATCACCACCCCGTATTCAATCAGGGCTCCATCGCCGCCCAGGGCCGACGCGCCGAGATCTGCGGCCGGCAGCATACCCACTTCTGCGGTGCCTACTGGTACAACGGCTTTCACGAGGACGGGGTGCGCAGCGCCCTGGATGTGGCCAGCCGCTTCGGGGCCCGCCTGTGAACGCCGCCATCAGCGCTATCTGGCAGGGCTCGGTGCGCCACCGCCGCTTCGCGCCGCGTCCCCACGCCTTCTCCTACAGCCTCTTCATGCTGGGGCTGGATCTGGACGAACTGCCCGGGCTTGAGCAGGGGCGCTGGTTCGCCGTGGAGCGGGCGGGGCTGCTCGCCTTTCGCCGCGACGACTACCTGAGAGGCAGCGAGGGGCCCCTCAAGCAGGCGGTGTGGGACAAAGTGGCCGAACTGGGTGGCGATGCCGAACCCGGGGGGCGGGTACTGCTGCTCGGCAACGTGCGCTGCCTCGGCTTCTACTTCAGCCCGGTCAACTTCTACTTCTGCGAGCGGCAGGGGGAAGCCCGCTACCTGCTGGCCGAGGTGTCGAACACCCCCTGGAACCAGCGCCACTACTACCTGCTGGATCTGGCGGCGCTCGCCCCCCACGACAAGGTTTTTCACGTCTCCCCCTTCATGGGGCTGGCCATGCGCTACCACTGGCGCATCCGGCCGCCGAAGGAGGAGGCATTGATCCACATCGAGAGCCATCCCGTATCCGGTGAGGCCAAGCTGTTCGACGCCACCCTGGCCCTGCGCCGGGCACCGCTGTCGCGCCGTGGGCTGGCGGCGCTGCTGGCCCGCTGGCCCTGGATGACTCTCAAGGTGCTGCTCGGGATCTACTGGCAGGCCTTGCGCCTTTTTATCAAACGAACGCCCATCTTCACCCACCCGGAGAGCCGCTAATGGAACTTGCTCAATCAACCCTCTCTGCCTCTTTCATCGACAAGGGGGCCAGGCAATTGCTGCTCAGGCTGCTGGGGCGCCTCGAACATGGCCAGTTGCTGCTGCGCGATGGCGGCGAGCGTCACAGCTTCGGCGCCGCGGGCAGCGACCTGCACGCCGAGCTGGTGGTGCTGGATCCGGCCTTCTATCGCCGCCTGCTGCAGGGGGGCAGCATAGCCGCCGGGGAAACCTGGGTGGAAGGGCTCTGGACCAGCCCGGATCCGGTGGCCCTGGTGCGGCTGCTGGCCAGGAACCTGGCGCTGCTCGACAGCCTGGAGCGGCGCCTCGGCTGGCTCAGCTTCCCGTTCAACAAGGTGCGCCACTGGCTCAACCGCAATACCCTGACCGGGTCGAGATCCAACATCGCCGCCCACTACGATCTCGGCAACGCCCTCTATCAGGGCTTTCTCGACAGCCACATGCAGTATTCGAGCGCCATCTATCCCCACCCGGATGCGACCCTGGAGGAGGGGCAGCAGGCCAAGCTGCGCACCATCTGCGAACGGTTGGCGCTCGGGCCTGACGATCATCTGCTGGAGATAGGCACCGGCTGGGGTGGACTCGCCGTCTATGCCGCCCGTCACCATGGCTGCCGGGTCACCACCACCACCATCTCCCTGGCCCAGCACGACTACGCCAAGGCGTGGATCGAGCGGGAGGGGCTGGAGGATCGCATCACATTGCTGCTGGAGGATTACCGCAAGCTGGAGGGCACCTACGACAAGCTGGTCTCCATCGAGATGATAGAGGCGGTGGGGCACGCCTTTCTGCCCGACTATTTCCGCCAGCTGTCACGCCTGCTCAAGCCCGGCGGTCGTCTGCTGATCCAGGCCATCACCATCGCCGATCAGCGCCACGCCCAGTATCTGCGCGGGGTGGACTTCATCCAGCGCTACATCTTCCCGGGTGGCTGCCTGCCCTGCGTCTCCCAGATGGCGGGGCTGCTGGCGCGGGAGACCGACATGCAGCTGGTGCGGCTGCACGATCACGGCCATCACTATGCCCGTACCCTGGCCCACTGGTGCGAGCGCTTCCTGGCGTTGGCCCCCGAGCTGCCGAGACTCGGCTACAGCCAGGATTTCATCCGGCTGTGGCACTTCTACTTCGCCTATTGCGAAGGGGGCTTCTGGGAGCGGGCCATCAGCCTGGTGCAGCTGGAGGCGGCCAAGCCGGGCCCCCATGGCTGGGCGGGAGACCTGCCGGTAAGCGGTCACTGACCATGTGGCAGTGGGCCCACCTGCTGGGATTCAACCTCTACTGGGTGCTGGCGGTGAAATGGCAGCAACCGGGCCCGCTGCTGGCGCTGTTGCTGCTCCATTTTCTCTTCTCCCCCCGTCGCCGGCAGGACTGGCGGCTCATTCCCGTCGCCCTGGCTGGCTGCCTGCTCGACCTCCTGCTCTGGTGGCTCGGCCTGTTTCACTTTTCGTCCGGTTTTCCGCTCTGGCTGGTGCTGCTCTGGTGCGGTTTTGCCCTGACCCTCTCCCACGGCCTGCGCTGGCTGCGGCCCCTGCCGCGCTGGCAGCAGGGGCTGTTCGGCATGCTGGGGGGCGCCTCCTCCTATGTGGCGGGGGCCGCCATGGGGGCAGTAAACTTACCCTGGGGCATCTGGATCAGCACGGCACTGCTGGCGGTGATCTGGATGTGGTGGTTACCCGTACTCCTGTGGGTAACGGTCAAGCTGGAGGGTGATGCGAGATGAACACCTTTTCGACCGACGCCTTGTTGTTTTCCAAGTGGACCAGGGATGGCCAGTGCGAGCTGGCCGAGCGTTTCTATCTGGTGGTGGCCTGCCAGCGGGACGCCCAGGGCCACCTGGCGAGCGTGGTGATGCAGGATATCAATACCCTGCAGGAACAGGAGATGGACTGGCATGAACTGGAGGATCCCGCCCGTTGGCACATGGGGTGGAACTAGCCTGCTGCTGGCGGCCTTGAGCCTGCCGCTGTTTGCGACCGCCCAGACCTTAGCCGCACCCTGGCAGGGACTGCGCACCGTGGGGCAGGGGGAGATGCGCTGGCTCTGGTTCAAGCTCTATGACGCCACCCTCTACAGTGAGAGCGGCCGCTATCAGCCGGGGCGCTATCCCCAGGCCCTCAGCCTCACCTATGCCAGGGCCATCGAACGCCAGGATCTGCTGGAGGCGACCGCCGCCGAGTGGCAACGGCTCGGCCTTGGCAGCGAGAGTGAGCGCCAACGCTGGCTGGCAAAACTGGCCGCCCTCTGGCCGGATGTGGCCCCCGGTGACAAACTGGTTTTCTATGTGGACGAGCAGGGCATGGGCCACTTCTGGTTGCGTGATCGCCTGCTCGGCTCTCTCGATGATCCCGCCTTCGCCCCTGCATTTCTTGCCATCTGGCTGACCGACGACAGCCGGGATCCCGCCCTTACCCGCCGCCTGCGCGGCCAATCCTGATGGAGTATTCCATGAAGCTCTCTTCCTGGTGGCGTCTTGCCTGGTTGCTGCCCCTGCTGTGGCTCTCTGGCTGCGGCGCCAGTCTGGACGATTATCGCGGCTCCCAGCCGGGTTGGGATCTGGCCCGTTTCTTCAATGGCAAGCTGGTGGCTCACGGCCTGGTGACGGACCGTAGCGGCGAAGTGACCAGTCGCTTTCGGGTCGAGATGCAGGGGCACTGGCAGGATGGAAAGGGGGAGCTGCTCGAGCAGTTCTACTTCGACGATGGCCGCAGGCAGACCCGCACCTGGTTTTTGAGCAAGGGGGCGGATGGTCACTGGCGCGGCACCGCCGCCGACGTGGTGGGGGAGGCCGTGGGCAAGACGGCAGGCTTTGCACTCAACTGGCGTTATCAGCTGGATTTGGCGCTGCCGGACGGGGAGGTGGTGCGGGTGAGCTTCGACGACTGGATGTACCTGCTGGATGAAGATCGCCTGATCAACCGCGCCGGGATCAGCAAGTTCGGCATTCACCTCGGCGAGGTGATCCTCTACATCGAGCGGCTCGAGCGATGAAAGGGAGGCTTTTGCCCATCGGCGATAGCCGTTCACTATGGGTCGGCAAGGTAGAGCCGATTGTCCTTTGAGTCTGTGCGGGGATATGCTGACCCTGTTCCCGATAATGCTTACCACCTGGAGGTGAATCATGAAGAGCCCCATCGGTCTTGATACCGTTCAATCCCAAGCCCTGGCCGCCGAGCTGAACAGGCTGCTGGCCAGCTACCAGATCCTCTACATGAATGTTCGCGGCTTCCACTGGAACATCCGTGGCAACCAGTTCTTCGAACTGCACCTGAAGTTCGAGGAGATCTACAACGATCTGCTGCTGAAGGTCGATGCCCTGGCCGAGCGCATCCTGACCCTGGATGGGGTGCCCCTGCACAGCTTCAGCGACTACATCCAGGTGTCCGCCATCCCCGAGCAGAAGGGGCTGCACGACGGCCGTGCCTGCGTCGAATCCCTGCTGGAGAGCTTCCGCGAGCTGCTGGTGGCCCAGCGCCGCATCCTGGGGCAGGCCGCCGAGGCTGGCGACGAGGGGACAGCATCCATCCTCTCCGACTATGTGCAGCAGCAGGAGAAGCTGGTCTGGATGCTGCGCGCCTACCTGGCCTGATGACCCTGGGGCCGGATGCCCATGCCCCGGTCCGTATCATTGCCCCTGCTGTTGTAAACCCGAGTTGTCTCTCCTTTTATCCACCCGCTTGCCGCCCGATTCGGGCGGCTTTTTTGTATTTGATCTGCATCAATGAAAAGTTAATTGGTAAATTGAATGCCTATTAAGTTTTGAGTCGGAGGAATAGAATCGCCACAAAACAAACAACTGAAATGTCCAATTAGGAGAGGCATGATGTTTTGTGTGCAATGTGAACAGACAATTCGTACCCCGGCAGGCAATGGCTGCGCTTACGCACAAGGCATGTGCGGCAAGACGGCGGAAACCTCGGATCTGCAGGATGTGCTGATCTACACCCTGCAGGGTCTCAGCACCTGGGCCCTGGCGGCCCGCGAGCACGGCATGATCGACAGCGAGATCGACGCCTTTGTGCCCAAGGCCTTCTTCGCCACCCTCACCAACGTCAACTTCGACTCCGCCCGCATCGTGGCCTATGTCAACCAGGCGCTGGCCTATCGTCAGCAACTGGCCGCCAAGCTGGCACCACTGGCGGTGCATGCCGACACACTGCCCGCCGCGGCCAGCTTCGAGCCGGGTGCCGATCTGCTGGCCCAGCTGGCGCAGGCGCCGCAGACCGCGGTCAACCGCGGCAAGAACGAGGTCAACGAAGACATCATGGGGCTGCGCCTGCTCTGCCTCTACGGCCTCAAGGGGGCCGCCGCCTACATGGAACACGCCCGGGTGCTGGATCAGCAGGATGCCGGGGTGGCCGCCGAATTCCATCGCATCATGAGCTGGCTCGGCACGGATCCGAGCGATCTGGAACCGCTGTTCAAGTGCGCCATGGACATCGGCCTGCTGAACTTCAAGATCATGGAGATGCTGGATCTTGGTGAAACCACCGCCTTTGGCCATCCGGAGCCGACCCAGGTACGCGTTACTCCGGTACCGGGCAAGTGCATTCTGGTTTCCGGTCACGACATGGTGGATCTCAAGCTCATCCTGGAGCAGACCAAGGGCACCGGCATCAAGGTCTACACCCATGGCGAGATGCTGCCGGCGCTGGCCTACCCCTTCTTCAAGCAGTACCCGCACCTGGTGGGCAACTACGGCTCCGCCTGGCAGAACCAGCAGAAGGAGTTCGCGAACTTCCCGGGCGCCGTGGTGATGACCTCCAACTGCATCATCGACCCGAACGTGGGTAACTACTCGGATCGCATCTTCACCCGCTCCATCGTCGGCTGGCCCGGCGTGACCCATCTGGAAGGGGAAGATTTCTCTGCGGTCATCGCCAAGGCGCAAGCGTTGGAAGGCTTCAAGCACGTTGAGCTTGAGCACTTCATCACCATCGGCTTTGCCCGCAACGCCCTGATGCAGGCTGCCCCTGCGGTGATTGACAAGGTGAAGGCCGGCGAGATCAGCCATTTCTTCCTGGTGGGGGGCTGTGACGGTGACCGTGCCGAGCGCGCCTACTACACCGAGTTTGCCAAGGCGATCCCGCAGGACAGCCTGCTGCTGACTCTGGGCTGCGGCAAGTACAAGTTCAACAAGCTCGATTTCGGCGACATCGGCGGTATTCCGCGCCTGCTGGACGTGGGTCAGTGCAACGATGCCTACTCCGCCATCCAGCTGGCCCTGGCGCTCTCCGAGGCGTTCGAGTGCGGCGTCAACGATCTGCCCCTGACCCTGGTGCTCTCCTGGTTCGAGCAAAAAGCTATCGTCATCCTGCTCACCCTGCTGGCACTGGGTGTGAAGGACATCCGCACCGGCCCGACCGCCCCGGCCTTCCTCACCCCGGCCCTGCTCAAGGTGCTGGAGGAGCAGTTCGGTCTGAAAGGTACCACTACCGCAGAAGCCGATCTCGCCGAGATCCTGGCGGCCTGATCCGAGACACAGCCTGACACGCTCAGCATGTTGTAAGCCTTTGGCGAGCCTGATGGCTCGCCTTTTTTCGACGCCATTCTTTCAACAAGAGGAGCCTTGTGATGACCTCCACCTCTTTCACCTTGCGCTGCATAGGTCGCCTTGCAGATACCCACGACGTGGCGAGCTGGCAGTTTGCCCCGCTGGCGGGCGAACTGCCCCCGGTGCTGGCCGGTCAGTGCGTCACCCTGCACACCGAGATTGACGGCAAGCCCCAGTGCCGCGCCTATACCCTCTCCTCCAGCCCGCAGGATCCTTTCTGGCAGGTCACCATCAAGGACGTGGGGCTGGTCTCCCACCACCTGCACCAGAGTCTGCAGGTCGGGGACGAGATCCGGGTCGACGGCCCCTTCGGCGACTTCCACCTGACGGCGCTCCCCTGCGAGCGGCCACTGCTGCTCAGCGCCGGCTCCGGCATCACCCCCATGTGGGCCATGCTGCGGGACGAGCTCGCCAAGCGCCCGGACGCCGATATCCGCTTTATTCACAGCGCCAGATCCCCCGAGGATGTGATCTTCGCAAATGAGCTGGCCACGCTGGCAGAGGCCCATGCCGGTGTGCGCCATGCCCTGATACTGGAAGAAGCCCCTTCAGAGCACCCCTGGGTAGGCAGGCTCACGCCGGAGATGTTGAGGGAATTGGCGCCGGATCTCTTGAGCCGCCACGTCTATCTGTGCGGACCCGCCCCCTACATGGCGGCGGTGAGCGAGATGCTGGCCGGGCTCGGCCTGACTGCCGGGCAGTTGCACCAGGAGTCCTTCGGCCTGCCTGCTGTGACATCGAGCGCAGTGCCAGTGGAAACCGGCAGCGACCACTTCTGGCTGACCCTGAAAAAGAGCGGCAAGAAGGTGAAGATACTGCCGGGCCAGACCCTGCTGGCGGCGCTGGAGGGGGCGGGGGAGACCATGATGGCGGCTTGCCGCGCCGGGGTGTGCGGCGCCTGCCGCTGCACCACGGAAGGGGAGATCGAGCGCCAGAGCGTGATGACATTGAGCGCGCAGGATCTGGAGGGCGGCGTCGCCCTGGCCTGCTCCTGTACCGCCAGGGGGGATGTCAGCCTCGACTATTGAGGGGAGCATTGGCATCCCGGCCTTTTCCCGGGCGGGTCAGGGGGGTAGACTCTGACCCAGTTTCAGCAAAGCACGGGATACACAATGACAATTCTGGTGACAGGGGGAGCCGGTTACATCGGTTCCCACACCCTGGTCGAGCTGCTCGGCACCGGGCTGCAGGTGGTAGTTCTGGACAACCTCTCCAACTCATCGCCTGAGTCCCTCAGGCGAGTGGAGCGGATCACCGGCAAGCCGGTCACCTTCGTGGAGGGGGACATTCTGGACAGGGCCTGCCTGCAGCGGCTGTTCGCCGAGCACAGGATCGAATCAGTGATCCACTTCGCCGGCCTCAAGGCGGTGGGGGAGTCCGGCCAGATCCCGCTCACCTACTATCAGAACAACATCACAGGCACCCTGGTGCTGTGCGAGGAGATGGCCAGGGCCGGCGTGTTCCGCCTGGTGTTCAGCTCCTCGGCCACCGTCTATGGGGATCCCGCGTCTGTGCCCCTGCGGGAAGACTTCCCCACCGGCGCCACCAACCCTTATGGCCGCTCCAAGCTGATGGTGGAAGAGATACTGAGGGATCTGTCCAAATCCGACCCTCGCTGGGCCATCGTCCTGCTGCGCTACTTCAACCCGGTCGGTGCCCACGAGAGCGGCCTCATCGGGGAAGATCCCAACGGCATTCCCAACAACCTGCTGCCCTATATCAGCCAGGTTGGGGTGGGCAAGCTCAAGGAGCTGGGGGTATTCGGCAACGACTACCCGACGCCGGATGGCACCGGGGTGCGCGACTACATCCATGTCGTGGATCTCGCCATCGGTCACCTCAAGGCGCTGGCCCGCATCCAGGGCGACACCGGGGTCTTCACCTATAACCTCGGCACCGGCCAGGGCTATTCCGTGCTGGAGATGGTCAAGGCGTTCGAGGCGGCCAGCGGCCGCGCCATCCCGTATCAGATCAAGCCCCGCCGCCCTGGCGACATCGCCGAGTGCTGGGCCGAGCCCACCCTGGCCCGTGACGAGCTGGGCTGGCAGGCCGAGCGGGGTCTGGAGCAGATGATGATCGATACCTGGCGCTGGCAAAGCCAGAACCCCGACGGCTATCAGGCCTGAGTGTTAAAGCCTGAATAGCAAAACGCCCCGGCATGCCGGGGCGTTTTTTCATGAACAACACGCGGGTTACTGAATGCTCTTGCCGGCGCGCACATCCTTGACGATGGCCTTGAGGCTCGCCAGATCGCGGGGGGCGCCGCGCAGGATCTGGTCGCCGATGATGAACCCCGGGGTACCGGAGATGCTCATGGCCTCGGCCAGGGCGCGGTTGGTTCCCAGGTTCTGATCGATGCTGCCATCCTTGATCTTGGCCTCGACCTTGCTCCAGTCCACCCCGGCGGACTTGGCGATGGTCTGCACCTGGGCCTCGTCGGCCAGCGATCCCTGATGGGCGTACAGCTTGTCGTGGAAGGCCTGGTACTTGTCGGGCTGACCGAGCTGCACCGCCAGCGCCGCGCGGGCGGCGTAGTAGGAGGTCTCGCTCAGGATGGGGAACTGCTTGTAGATATAGCGGATGTCCTTGTCTTCATCGAGCAGTTGCTGGACGAGGGGATGGGCGCGTTTGCAATAACCGCAGTTGTAGTCGAAGAACTCGACCACGGTCAGGCTGCCCTTGGGATTGCCGCTCTCGGGATCCTGGTTGGAATAGAGCTGCTTGGCATGGGCCTGGATCAGCGTCTTGTCGTTCTCGGCCTGCTGGCTCTCCTGCTTGGCACGCAGGGCGTTGGACATCTCGACCAGGATCTCAGGATTTTTGACCAGATAGTCGCGCACTATCTGCTCGACATCGCTTTTGGTCAGCTCGCTCGCCTGTACCGGCGCCATGAGCAGGGTCGCGCCGGTGAGGGCGGCGAACAGGGCATGTGTGATTTTCATAAGTCCATCTTGCTGGGAATATCGTAGTGGTCACTATAGTGGGTGAGTCTGTTTTCAAGTCAAGCCATCTGCTTTAAAAAGCGGGGTTGGGGGCGAGTTTGCAGCCCTTGTGCGCCAGATAGCCCAATAAATGGGCAAACAAACTGGGTGGGGATTTACAAGGGCGGGGGGCATGGGTAATATGCGTCGCACTGCTGCGGAGGGGTGGCAGAGCGGCTGAATGCACCGGTCTTGAAAACCGGCGATGGGCGACCATCCGTGGGTTCAAATCCCACCCCCTCCGCCACATATTTAAACCCATCTCATTGAATGAGATGGGTTTTTTCGTTTATGGCCTGTCTCCTTTTCTTCCGCCTGCTGTCCTATGGGCTCCTCTGCCGGCCCTTTGCCACCAAGGTTCTTGGAGACTGGTCGCCTGTCGGGAAACCGGTATTGCCCAGGGCCGCGGCCGGCCAGGCGGGGCGGGGGTCGTTGTGGCCGCGCATTGAGGCGGGGGGTCTATCGGAGTGCCGCCGCGTTGATCATTTCAATATTTCTTGTATAGTTGATTTATTGAAGTGAATGAAAGGCCTTGTCATGAACAAAGAGATCGCTACCAAGGTGTTTGAATCCCTCGCCTCCGGCATTCGCCTCGATGTGTGGCGCCTGCTGGTCAAGGCGGGGCTGGAGGGGCTGGTCGCCGGTCAGCTCGCCAGCGAGCTTGACATCGCCCCCAATACCCTCTCGTTTCACCTGAAGGCCATGCTGCACGCGGGCCTGCTCTCGGTGGAGCAGAAGGGGCGCTTCCTGCGCTATCGCGCCAACATTCCCCTGATGCTGAGCCTTATCGGCTACCTCACCGAGGAGTGCTGCGCCGGTCACCCGGAAGCCTGCGGGGTGATGAGAGCCGAGTCCGGCTGCTCGCCCCATGTATTGCCTGCGCAGCCCTGCTGCAACAAGGAGTAATGCCATGTCCGTCATTCAAGTGTTCGATCCGGCACTGTGCTGTGCCAGCGGTGTGTGTGGGACCGAGGTAGAACAGCGCCTGGTGAGTTTTGCCGCTGATGTCGCCTGGGTCAGATCGCAGGGGGTGGCCATCGAGCGTTTCAATCTGGCCCAGCAGCCCATGCAGTTTGCCGAGACGCCTGCGGTCAGCGCTTTCCTGACTCATGCGGGAGAGGAGGGGCTGCCCCTGGTGCTGGTGGATGGCCAGGTGGTGCTCACCGGTCGTTACCCCGGCCGCGCTGAACTGGCCCGTTATGCCGGTCTGCCCGCCCCGCAGGCCGCCATCAAGGGGATCGTCAAGAGTGGATGCTGCTCCGGCAGCAGTGGTTGCTGCTAAATCGCCATCTCGCCAATCCTAGCCGTTGCCCAGAGAGGAGTCTCGTATGTCCCTATTGCTGGCCTGCCCGTTTCTGAACTACTCGTTTCTCCATGATGCGCCCCCGTTTCTCTTCTTCACCGGCAAGGGGGGAGTGGGCAAGACCTCGCTGGCCTGCGCCAGTGCGGTTGCCCTGTGTGACAGTGGCAAGCGGGTGCTGCTGGTGAGCACGGATCCGGCCTCAAACGTAGGCCAGGTGTTCGATACCCGGATCGGGAACCAGGTAACCCGGATCCCCCAGGTCGATGGGCTGTCGGCTCTGGAGATTGACCCGCAAGCCGCCGCGCAGGCCTATCGGGAGCGGATCGTCGGCCCGGTGCGTGGCAAGCTGCCCCCGAGCGTGGTGCGCAGCATCGAGGAGCAGCTCTCCGGTGCCTGCACCACCGAGATCGCCGCCTTTGACGAGTTCACCGGCCTCTTGACCGACAGCCGCCTGGTTGGGGAGTACGACCACATCGTCTTCGATACGGCGCCCACGGGTCACACCCTTCGTCTGTTGCAACTGCCGGGGGCGTGGAGCGAGTTCCTGGCCCAAGGCAAGGGGGATGCGTCCTGCCTGGGACCGCTGGCCGGGCTGGAAAAACAGCGAAGCCAATACGCAGAGGCCGTCGCGGCCCTGTCGGATGCAAAGCGAACCCGGCTCATCCTGGTGGCCCGTGCGCAGGCCTCGACCCTGCGGGAAGTGGCGCGTACCCACGACGAGCTGGCGGCCATCGGCCTTGCCAATCAGCAGCTGGTCATCAATGGCATCTTCCCGCAAAGCGAGCTGGCCGAGGATCCCCTGGCCCGCGCCCTGTGGCAGCGAGAGCAAGAGGCGATGGCGCAGATGCCACCGTTGCTGACCAGTCTGCCGCAAGACAGAGTGCCGCTCCTGGCGACCAATCTGGTGGGGGTGGAGAGCCTGCGTCAGTTGCTCGGTGCCGCGTCCGTCAACGGGGCATGTGAGGCCGAGAACACGCCCCCTGGGCAGCACCCCGGGTTGCAGCAACTGGTCGATGAGCTGGCCCGCGATGGCCACGGGCTCATCATGCTGATGGGCAAGGGCGGTGTGGGTAAAACCACTCTGGCGGCCGCGGTGGCGGTGGAACTCGCCAGTCGCGGGTTGCCGGTGCATCTCACCACGTCCGATCCTGCCGCCCATCTGGGGGAGACCCTGGCAGGAGCACTGCCAAACCTGGCGGTGAGCCGCATCGATCCTCACGCCGAGACCGAGCGTTACCGTGCCCAGGTGTTGGCCACCAAGGGGGCGAGCCTGGATGCCCAGGGGCGCGCCCTGCTGGAAGAAGATCTGCGCTCCCCCTGTACCGAAGAGATCGCCGTGTTTCAGGCTTTCTCGCGGATCATTCGCGAGGCGGGCAGGCGCTTCGTGGTGATGGACACGGCACCGACCGGCCACACCCTGCTGCTGCTCGATGCGACCGGTGCCTATCACAGGGAGATCGCCCGCCAGATGGGGGGCAAGGGGATGCACTTCACCACCCCCATGATGCAGTTGCAAGACCCGACACAGACCAAGGTGATGATAGTCACCCTGCCCGAACCGACTCCGGTGCAGGAGGCGGCCAACCTGCAAGCCGACCTGCGCCGCGCCGGCATCGAGCCCTGGGCCTGGGTGGTCAATCATGTGCTGTCCCCGGCCGTCGTCACGTCCCCCCTGCTGGCCCAGCGCGCCCGTCGCCAGCAGCCCCATATCGCCGCGGTCAAGGAGGAGCATGGAAAGCGCTATGCCGTGGTGCCCTTGCAGGCCGTCGAGCCGGTGGGACTGAAGGCGCTGCAAGGATTGTGTCACCCCACCCCGAAGAAGGGGTGAGCGAGTGGCAAGGTGCGGCGTGCATGGCCGCCTTCTCGTGCCTACGCGCGCCAGCCATCCCCGATTTTGCATCAATCTGACGTTCTCAACGAGACATGGAGTCGCTGTTTATCATGCACCCCTTTGACATTCTGAAGCTGGATAATGGCGCCCGCCTTATCTTCACTCCCTGCCCTGGCACCAAGGAGGCTTCCCTGCAAGCCTCCCTCAAGACCCTGCAAGCCGCCGGGGCTGATGCGGTAGTCACCATGATGCCTGATGCCGAGCTTGGCGAATTCAAGGCCGATGCCGTGCCCGCCGAATGCGCCGCCTTGGGGCTGGCCTGGTTCCACCTGCCGGTGGAGGACGACTGTGCACCCGAGGCGCCGTTCGCCGCGGCCTTTGCCAGCCACAAGGCGGATCTGCTGGCGC
The DNA here is from genome assembly GCF_019048705.1 of Aeromonas sp. FDAARGOS 1409. Classification (NCBI taxonomy): domain Bacteria; kingdom Pseudomonadati; phylum Pseudomonadota; class Gammaproteobacteria; order Aeromonadales; family Aeromonadaceae; genus Aeromonas; species Aeromonas sp. FDAARGOS 1409. The sequence continues at coordinate 338,911 of NZ_CP077395.1, read as the reverse complement.
GGCTGGCGGCGGGTCAGACCCTGGCCATCCATTGCCGTGGCGGCTCGGGTCGTACCGGGTTGATGGCGGCCATCCTGCTGCTGGAGTCGGGTTATCCGCCCGCCGAGGTGAAGGCACTGGTACAGGGGCTGCGTCCCAAGGCGCTGACCCTGACCCCTCACGTCGACTACCTCAACACCCACTACGCATTCGCCGGTTAAGGAAAACAGCATGACTATCAAGGTTGGTATCAACGGTTTTGGCCGCATGGGCCGTCTCTCGCTTCGCGCCGCCTTCGACTGGGCGGATGTGGAGTTTGTGCGCATCAATGACCCGGCTGGCGATGCCGCCTCGCTGGCACACCTCATCACCTTCGATTCGGTCCATGGCCGCTGGCATCATGAGGCCAGCAGCGAGGGGGACGAGATGGTGATCGGCAACCATCGCATCCTCTGCACCCGCAACAAGGAGATAGCTCAGACCGACTGGTCCGGCTGTGACGTGGTGATCGAGGCCAGTGGCAAGATGAAGACCAAGGCGTTGCTTGACGCCTATCTGGCGCAAGGGGTGAAGCGGGTCGTGGTGACTGCGCCGGTCAAGGAAGAGGGGGTCCTCAACGTCGTCATGGGGGTCAACCACCACCTCTACGACAAGGCGCAGCACCCCATAGTGACGGCGGCCTCCTGTACCACCAACTGCCTGGCGCCCGTGGTGAAGGTGATCCACGAGCAATTGGGTATCAAGCACGGCTCCATGACCACCATCCACGACATCACCAACACCCAGACCATCCTGGATGCCCCCCATAGCGATCTGCGCCGTGCCCGCGCCTGCGGCTTGAGTCTCATCCCCACCACCACGGGCTCTGCCACCGCCATCACCCACATCTTCCCCGAGCTCAAGGGCAAGCTGAACGGCCACGCGGTGCGGGTGCCGCTCGCCAACGCCTCCCTCACCGACTGCGTGTTCGAGGTGAGCCGCCCCACCACGGAGGCCGAGGTCAATGGCCTGCTCAAGGCGGCCGCCATGAACGAGCTCGAGGGGATCATGGGCTATGAGGAGCGCCCCCTGGTGTCGGTGGATTACAGGACGGATCCGCGCTCCTGCACCATAGATGCGCTTTCCACCATGGTGGTCAATGACACCCAGGTGAAGATCTACGCCTGGTATGACAACGAGTGGGGCTATGCCAACCGCACCGCCGAGCTGATGCGCATGGTCGGCCGGATGGACAAGGCGCAAGGATAACCCGGCCATGGCAGCGACCCGCCTCTCCCCCGAGATCCGCCAGTATCTGCTGGTGACCGGCAACTACTGGGCCTTCACCCTGACCGACGGCGCCCTGCGCATGCTGGTGGTGCTCTACTTCCACGGGCTGGGCTACAGCCCCTTGGCCATCGCCTCCCTGTTCCTCTTCTACGAGATCTTCGGGGTGGTGACCAATCTGGTGGGGGGCTGGATTGGCGCTCGCCTCGGGCTCAACCGCACCATGAACATAGGCCTCGCCCTCCAGGTGCTGGCGCTGGGCATGCTGCTGGTGCCACCGCTCTGGCTGACGGTGCCCTGGGTGATGGGCGCGCAGGCGCTCTCGGGGATAGCAAAAGATCTCAACAAGATGAGTGCCAAAAGCGCCATCAAGTTGCTGGTGCCGGGAGAGGCGCAGGGTCAGCTCTACCAGTGGGTGGCACTCCTGACCGGCTCGAAGAATGCCCTGAAGGGGATGGGCTTCTTCCTCGGCGGCGCCCTGCTGACCCTGCTCGGGTTTCGGGGGGCCGTGCTGGTCATGGCCCTGGCCCTGGCGCTGGTGTGGTGCATCAGCCTGCTGACCCTGACACGGGATCTCGGCAAGGCCAGGAACAAGCCCAAGTTCAGCGAGATCTTCTCCAAGAGCCGGGCCATCAACTATCTGTCGGCGGCCCGCCTCTTCCTGTTTGGTGCCCGGGATGTCTGGTTTGTGGTGGCGCTGCCTGTCTACCTCGCCTCCAGCTTTGGCTGGGATCACGGGTATGTGGGGGGCTTCCTGGCGTTCTGGATCATCGCCTACGGGGTGGTACAGACCCAGGCCCCCCGCTTTACCGGCAAGTGCGAGGGGCGGGTGCCTGATGGCAAGGCCGCCATGGGCTGGGCACTGTCGCTGGCTCTGGTCCCGGCCCTGATTGCCCTGGCGCTCCACTATGAGGTGCATCCGGCCATCAGCCTGGTGGGCGGCCTGATGGTGTTCGGTGCCCTGTTTGCCATCAACTCCTCCCTGCACAGCTACCTCATCGTCAGCTATGCCGGGTCTGACGGGGTATCGCTGGATGTGGGCTTCTACTACATGGCCAATGCCCTGGGGCGCCTGCTCGGCACCCTGCTCTCCGGGCTGGTGTTCCAGCTTTATGGTCTCGAGGCCTGCCTCTGGATCTCCACTCTCTTTATTCTGCTGGCGGCGTTGATCTCCCTGGGTCTGCCGCGCCATCAGTTGAATGTTGGTAACGAGGGTCGCTGACCCTCCTCTTTTTGATGGGTCTGTGACCCTTTGGAGTCGTCATGTCAGCACAATGCAAGGCAGCCGAAGCGCCTGCCATCGGTTTTTTTGAACGCTATCTGACCGCATGGGTGGCAATCTGCATCCTGGTCGGGATCACCTTGGGGCAGGTATTTCCCAGCCTGTTCAAGGCGATTGGCGCCATGGAAATTGCGCAGGTCAATCTGCCTGTCGGTCTGCTGATCTGGGTCATGATCATCCCCATGCTGCTCAAGATCGACTTCTCTGCGCTGCATCAAGTGAAGGGGCATGTAAAAGGGATTGGTGTGACCCTGTTTATCAACTGGTTGGTCAAGCCCTTTTCCATGGCCTTCCTTGGGTGGTTGTTCATTCGTGTACTGTTCGCCGACATGCTTCCTGGCGATCAGTTGGATAGCTATATCGCCGGACTCATTTTGCTAGCCGCAGCGCCATGTACAGCCATGGTCTTTGTCTGGAGCAGACTGACGAACGGAGACCCCTACTTCACCTTGTCTCAGGTGGCCTTGAACGACCTCATCATGGTGTTTGCGTTTGCGCCCGTTGTGGGTCTCTTGCTGGGCGTGTCCAGCATTACCGTGCCATGGGACACCCTGCTTATCTCTGTGGTGCTCTACATCGTTATCCCGGTCATCATGGCTCAGCTTATCCGCAAAGCCTTGTTGCGCCACGGACAAGCCAGCTTTGATGAGGTGATGCACAAGATCCAGCCTTGGTCCGTGGCAGCGCTGCTGCTGACCCTGGTACTGCTGTTTGCCTTCCAGGGCAATGCCATCATTGAGCAACCCCTGGTCATTGCCCTGCTGGCCGTGCCCATCCTGATCCAGGTCATCTTCAATGCCAGCCTGGCCTACTGGCTCAACAAAAAAGTGGGAGAAAAGCATTCGGTGGCCTGTCCGTCAGCCCTCATAGGTGCATCCAACTTCTTTGAACTCGCCGTCGCGGCTGCCATCAGCTTGTTCGGTTTCCACTCGGGCGCCGCATTGGCAACCGTGGTTGGGGTCTTGATCGAGGTGCCTATCATGCTGCTGGTCGTGAAGGTCGTGAATGCCACCAAGCCGTGGTACGAAGGCAAGACGGCGTAAGGCTCGGACTGCATACGCAATAAAGGGAACCATATGACTGCAATAACCATCTACCACAACCCTGCCTGCGGCACCTCCCGCAATACGCTGGCGCTTATCCGCAACTCAGGGGTTGAACCGGCCGTTATCCACTATCTGGAGACACCGCCGAGCCGCGAAACCCTGATCGCACTCATTGCCGCCATGGCCATGCCGGTGCGCGAGCTGCTGCGCCGGAACGTGACCCCTTACGAGGCATTGGGGCTGGCCGAGGAGAGGTTCAGCGACGAGGAACTGATCGACGCCATGCTGGCCCATCCCATCCTGATCAACCGCCCCATCGTCGTCACCCCGCTGGGCACCCGGCTGTGCCGCCCGTCCGAAGTGGTGCTGGACATACTGCCCAACCCCCAGCGAGGGGCCTTCACCAAGGAAGATGGTGAGCAGGTGGTGGACGCCCAGGGAAAGCGCATCCTGTGACCCTGATGCCCTGATCGGGGCTGCGCTGGCGATATGACGACGCCGATGGCGGCCGGCAGGCTGCCAGAGGCAGCTGGCTGGTCCTGGGTCCGTTGCCTTATCGAGGCGTTGCTGGCATCGATCTTTATCAGGGGGGCTGGGAGTGCAGCTACGAAGAGACAAGGTCGAGGTGATCTGTACGGGGCTTTTCGACAGCTATGCCCCAGTCTGCTCGGTATGAGGACACTATTGCCGATCTCTGGTGGTAGGTCTGTGCATCAAAGTCTGGTTGGCGTGCCGTTGGGGGACCGCTACTTTGCAAGTCGCCAATAGCAGAGCCCCTTGCCGTTAGGCAAGGGGCTCGTCGTCACAGGAGATGCCGGGTAAGCCGTTATGACTGCACCGAAGGAGCTAGCACCATGAGCCCGGCTACCGCACGGGCGGTTTCATCGCCGCGCAGCACCCGCACCAGTTCGAGGGCGAACTCGATGGCGGTGCCCGGGCCCTGACTGGTGATCAGGTGATGGTCGTCGTCCCGTACCACCCGTGCCGCGCTCAGCTGCGCCGCAGGCAGGCGGGCCTGAAAGCCGGGATGGCAGGTGACGCTGGCATCCCCCAGCAAGCCGTGATGGTGCAGCACCACGGCGGGGGCGGCGCAGATGGCCGCACGCCAGCGGCCGAGCTGGGCCTGTTCTCTCAGCAGGTCGATGGCGAGGGGCGTGTCGCGGATCACTTCGCTGCCAGGCAGCCCGCCGGGCACGACCATGGCTTCGAAGTCACGGCTGGTCAGCTCGTCGAGGTGGCAATCCGCCACCAGCTGCACGCCGCGAGAGGCGCGGATCTGGCGCTGCCCCGCCGGACAGCAGGAGGCCAGCACCACCTCCATGCCCCCGCGCACCAGGGTGTCGACGATGGCGACCGTCTCTATCTCTTCCGACCCGGGGGCCACCAATACCAGTACGCTCATCCTGCACTCCTCCGCCGCCCGCACTCCCGGGCTCAGCGTTTCTCTTTGACGGCCTGATAGAGGCCCTGGTTGACCGGTACCGCGATGCCGTGCACCGCAGCCTTGCCGAGCAGGAAGCCGGTGATGGCCTCGATCTCGGTCTCTCGGCCCTGCTCCATGTCCTGATACATGGAAGAGTAATTGTCGGCGGTGAGCTCCACCACCGTCATGACCCGGCGCAGCAGCTCATCGCTGCCGGTCGGCTGGCCTTCGGCCTGCATCACGTCCGCCACTTCCACGCAGATCTGCTGCAAGACGTCGGCAAAGCGCGGGCCCGCCAGCTCGCCATTCTTGAGTCGATACAGGGCGGTGAGCGGATTGATGGCGCAGTTGACGGCGAGTTTCTGCCACTGGCGGGTGAGGATCTGCTCATCCCAGCCGGCCTGGCCGAGGGCGCGAGCGAGCTCGTCCGCCAGATGGGCACAGGAGCGGGCCGCCTCATTGACGGGGCCGAGCCAGGTCTCCCCCTTGCCGGTGTGGCGGAACACGAAGTGGCCGCTCTGCAGGGCGCCGTGGCTGGTGACGCCGGCGATGACAGGATTGTGGGGGAAAAGGGCCGCCACCCGTTCGGCGACCCCCATGCCGTTGTGCAGCAGTACGATGGGAACCCCTGCTGCCAGTTGCCCGACCAGGGGGGTGAGGGCCGAAATGACCTGCCCCGCCTTGGTCATCACCAGCAGGCGTCTGATGGGGCCTGGCTTGTCGATGAAGGCGCGCTCGATGGCAAGGAGCTGGGTATGGCCGTCGAGGGAGGTGAAGTCGATGCCGGGGTGCAGGGTGGCACGGTGCCGCTCGCGCAGCAGGATGCGCGTCGGTTGGCCGCTTAGGGTCAACAGGGAGGCGAAGACGCCACCCAGGGCGCCGCAGCCCAGCAAGGTCCACTCGGGAGAGACGGGGTGACGGCGGGTTTTCAGGTTGTTGTCGCGTAATCCGCTTGGCATGGAGAGGCTCGATCAGGGTAAGGGCTGCAATCCGGTCAACCGCCTACCGGGATAAGGGAAGATGTCGCTGGTGGACACCAAGAACCGGTTCATGATCTTGCTGAGAGGTTGTGTTCAAGGCTCATGCGCGGCCCGCTTATGTGAAACCGGAAGCTCATGCATTCATATACACTCCGGTTCCTGCGGCGCTCTTCACCGAGTTTCCCGATCTCTCGCGACAGATCCTGAAAGGGTTCTAACGGGTCTCACCATTCCTGTGCGCAGGGGATTCTAGCAGAGCAGTCCCATCGAAATCAGCAAATTTGCCCGTTTTCTGGTAGATTTGCCCACCGATAAGCACAACCTGAAGCACAGCATGAGGAGCCCGGCTATGCCGTCATTCGATATTGTCTCTGAAGTCAAAATGAACGAGGTGTTGAACGCCGTCGATAACGCCAATCGTGAACTGGCGACCCGTTTCGATTTTCGTGGCGTGGAAGCCAGCTTCGAATTGAACAAGGAAGAGGTGAAGCTGGAGGCCGACGCCGACTTCCAGCTCAAGCAGATGGTCGAGATCCTGCGCGGCGCCCTGCTCAAGCGCAACATCGAGAACAGCTCCATGGACGTGGGTGACAGCGTTCACTCCGGCAAGCGTTTCCACCTGACCGTGAAGTTCAAGCAGGGGATCGACAAGGAAGTCGCCAAGAAGCTGGTGAAGCTGATCAAGGACTCCAAGATCAAGGTGCAGGCCGCGATCCAGGGCGACGAGGTGCGGGTCACCGGCAAGAAGCGCGACGATCTGCAGGAGACCATGGCCCTGGTGCGTGGCGCCGAGCTGGGTCAGCCGATGCAGTTCCAGAACTTCCGCGACTGATGGCGGACGGGGAGGGCTCGGTCCTCCCCATTGTCACGGCAAAGAGGTCGGCGAAGGCGCCATAAAAAAACCGGAGCGACTGCTCCGGTTTTTTGTTTCTGCGTAACCCGTTCGATTAGAACTTGTAGGTCACGGAGAAGTAGTGGCCAAAACCAGTGGTCTTCAAACCGTAGGAACCATTCTGGATGCCGTAGATGTCGTTGAAGTACTTCAGGCCGTAACCGACGGCGTAGCGGTCGGAGTGCCAGTACAGGCCGTTGAACATGGCGGTACCGTCGGTGGAAGTGTCCTTGGCATCAAACAGGTGATCCAGGTAACCCTGATAGGCTACGAAGCTGCCGTTGGAGAAGGTGTAGAAAGGCTTGAACCAGTTCATGGAGAACTGATAGCCGTTCCAGCCCTGCTCGCCACCGCCTTCGTTGACGTGACGGGCATACAGGTTCATGCCAACCTTGCCGAACCAGGGCACTTGTACGTCTGCACCCAGACCGGTCATGGCTTCAAACAGACCATCCGGACCACCCACGTTGATCAGGTTGGCGATGTAGACTTCCTGCACCGGGCCGAAGGAGAGATCTTTGCCGGTCATGGCATCGATGGAGATACGCGGTGCGAACTTGATGAACAGGTTGTCCTGGTTGTGCTTGTCGTCGTGACGGTTCTGGAAGATGTCGAACACGTCGACGTAACCGTACAGATCGAAGATACCGGAACGGCCACCAAACTCCATTTCGAAGTAGGTATCGTTGTAGCCACCTTCGGACTCAGCGTAGGGCAGCTGGTCGATGGTGTGCATCACGTTGAACTGGAACCACTTGTAGTCGTTCTTGTGGATGTCGCCGCTGTAATCGGCAGCCAGGGCCGGAGTGGCGGAGGCAGCCAGCAGACCGGCAGCGATCAGAGTCTTGGTAAATTTGGCCATTTTATTGGTCTCTTGTGCGTTAGTTGAGGTTTTCCGTAGCCTGCCCACAAGGAGCGGAAGGGATTCTAGCCAAATAAATTCAACGGATAAACAAGAGCCAGGGAACTTTGTCAGGATTTGTGAATCTAATCACCCCCAAAAATCCGCAAACGCTTGCTATTTGTTCGTTTCTGGTGACAAAGCACTGCCTCGTTTGGCAACCATAATGATCAGTATCATCACCGGAATGCCGAGCAGGCTGGTGCCGATGAAGAAGTGGCTGTAGCCGATCAGCTCGACCACCCGACCGGAGAAACCCGCAAGCAGCTTGGGCAGCAGCAGCATGATGGAGCTGAACAGCGCGTACTGGGTGGCCGAGAAGGCCACGTTGGTGAGGCTCGACAGATAGGTCACAAACGCAGCCGTCGCGATGCCGGCGCTGAGGTTGTCCAGCGAGATGATGAGGGTCAGCAGCTCCAGGTTGTGGCCCACCTCGTTGAGCAGGGCGAACAGCAGGTTGGTGCTGGCGGTCAGCACGGCGCCGAGGAACAGGATGCGCAGGGTGCCGAAGCGCATCACCAGCACCCCACCGAGCGCCGCCCCCACCAGCGTCATGATGACGCCGTACACCTTGGTGATGGTGGCCACTTCCGTCTTGCTGAATTGCAGGTCCACGTAGAAGCTGTTGGACATCACCCCCATCACCACGTCCGAGATGCGATAGCAGGCGATAAGCCCGAGGATCAGCAGGGCCGAGGAGCCGTAGCGGCGGAAGAAGTCGGCGAAGGGACACCAGATGGCCTCGTAGGTCCAGGCGCCCAGCCCGGCCAGCGTGGGCGCCCAGCCCCGCTCCAGCAGCAACGCCTTGCGTGCCATCTGCTGCTCGTCCTGACCCTTGAGATCGATATCCGGCTCGTGACTGACCAGGGTGGTGATGACGCCGAGGGACATCAGGCCCCCCATCAGCAGATAGGTAAGCTGCCAGCCGCGATAGTCATAGCCGCTGTTGCTGCCGAGCCAGGCGGCCAGCGCCAGGGCCCCGGCACCGGCCATGATCATGGCGAGCCGGTAACCCGTCATGTAGGAGGCCGCCATGGCCGCCTGCAGCCGCTCCGGTGCAGACTCGATACGATAGGCGTCGATGACGATGTCCTGGGTGGCGGAGGCGAAGGCCACCAGCAGGGCGAACAGGGCGAGCTGGGCGAGCTGGGTCTTGGGATCGCAATAGGCCATGCCGACCAGGGAGAGAGCGATCAGCACCTGGGAGAGCAGCATCCAGCTGCGCCGCCGCCCCAGCAGCCGTGAAAGCAGGGGCAGGGGCAGTCGATCCACCAGGGGTGACCATAGCCACTTGAAGCCATATGCCAGCGCCACCCAGCTCATGTAGCCGATGTCGGTCAGGCTGACATCCGCCTCGCGCAACCAGAACGACAGGGTGCCAAAGACCAGCAGCAGCGGCAGACCGGAGGAGAATCCCATGGCAAACAGGATGAGCACCCGCGCTTCCAGATAGACGGCGAGGGCATCTCGCCAGCTGGTGGCACGGCCCGGGGTATGGCTGGGCGGGCTGAGATTGTTCAACTGCCTGACTCCTCTGGGAAAAGGGGGTCATTTTGTCAGGTTCGCGCGGCCTAGCCAAGGCAAGCCGAACGGGACGGGCAGGATTCAGGGGCGCGAGCCGATGCAGTGGCCCGGGCAGGGACCCTCGGCGGCGAGAAAATTGGCGCAGGCCATCAGCTGCAGGCGCAGCCAGGTCGCGCTGACGAGTTGCTGTTCATCCCACAGGTGCAGGCTGTGCAGCAGGTGCCAGAATACTCCCTCCTGTTCGCTGGCGGGGGCCTTGTCCAGGGGGATGACGGGGAGGGCCTGCCAGAGGGAGAGGAGCTGCCAGCTCAAGTCTTCCAGCTGGTGATAGGGGATTTCCCGTGCCAGGAAATGACGGACCGCCTGGGCCAGCGGGCCGGCGTGTTGGGCTATGTAATCGTGACAGGTCACCGGTTCCTCCTGGCTCAGTCGCTGCATCTCCCGCAAACCTCGGGCAAGGGCTGAGTATAGAAAAGGAGACCGGTGACCCGTTCATGGGGGCGGCGGAGTGTGATCCGGCGCGCGTTATTTGTCCGCCAGCAGCACCACTTTTTTCAGGATGATGGGGCTGGTGGGCACGTCGTTGGCGCGCAGGATGGAGCTGTAGCCCGTCTGGACCTGGGCCAGCTTGTCCAGCACCTCCATGCCCTGCACCACCTGGCCGAACACGGTGTAACCGGCGCCGGCATTGGCGTTGAGGTTGTCGTTGTCCACCAGGTTGAAGTAGAACTGGCGAGTGGCGCTGTCGACTGCCTGGGTGCGGGCCATGGCGATGCTGCCGCGCTTGTTGGGCAGGCCGCCCCTAGACTCGTTGACCACGGGATCGAAGGTCGGCAGCGGCTGGAACTGCTGATTGTAGCCCCCGCCCTGTACCACGAAGTTCTGGATCACCCGGTGGAAGAGGCTGCCGTCATAGCTGCCGTCCGCCACGTAGCGCAGGAAGTTTTTCACCGTCTGCGGCGCCTGCTTGGGAGCCAGCTCGACCACTATGGTGCCATGATTGGTCTCCATCTGAACCTTTTGGCCGGCAAAGGCCAGGGGGGCGATCAGGGTGATCAGTAACCAGAGTTTCTTCATCTATATGTCCTCGCTCAGCTCGGCTGACCCTTGAGATAGCCGCGCAGCGCCTCGTCGGCCATGATCTGCTGCAGCACGCTGCCCAGTTGCTGGTTCAGGGTGGACTCCAGATCCGCCATGCTCGGCTCCCCCGGGCCTTCCTTGCTGGAGGACATGTTGAACTGCTTGGTCAGCTTGCTGCCCTGGAAGTCGGCGATCACCTGCAGGCTGACGCGGGACTTGGTGACATAGGTGAAGGTCTTCTCTTCCACGGTGACGGCGGCGGTGGAGATGGCCAGGGTCAGGTTGGTGGTGCCGCTGTTGCCTACTTCCAGCCCCTGGCTGCGCAGCCCTTCCGCCAGTTTTTCCGCCAGCAGGCTGTTGAGGGGCTGGCTGCTGTTGACCAGCACGGGGGCCTTCTCTTTCTTCTTGATGGAGAAGACGTAGGCGGCCTCGCGCTTGTCCACCCCTTCCATGGTGATGCGGTTGCCTGAGTAGTACTGCTGGTTGGAGGGGATGATTTGCGGGTTGAGCAGGGCGCTCTCCGGCCAGTGGGTGGCACAACCACCCAGCACCAGGGCGGCCAGCAGCAAGAGTGACTTTTTCATCATGGGTTTCCTTTGGCTTTAGCTTCAGCGTTTGATGGCTTTCAAAATAACGAATTTGCTGTTCGACGCAACGACTTGTGCGTTGCCAAACAGGCGCTTGAGTTTGTTGTGATAGTCCAGGTGACGGTTGCCTACTATCCAGAGTTCACCCCCCTGAGGCAACACCCGGTGCGCATCGGTGAACATCTGCCAGGCGATGTGATCGGTGATCGCCTGCAACTGATGGAACGGCGGGTTGCAGAGGATGCGGTCCGCCGAGCCGGCCGGTACGCCGTCGAGACAGTTGTTGACCATGAAGCGGGCCCGCGGCAGGGCATCCGGCAGGTTGTGCTCGACGTTCAGCCGCGCCGAGGCGACCGCCATATAGGACTCGTCGATGAAGGTCACCTCTGCTTCGCTGTCCCGCGCGAGCAGGGAGAGCCCGAGCACGCCGTTGCCACAGCCCAGATCGATCACCCTGCGGGCACTGTGGATGGGCAAATTGTCCAGCATGAAGCGGGCACCGATATCCAGACTGGTGCGGGAAAACACGTTGGCATGGTTGTGGATCAGCATGCCGCTGCCCTCCAGCGGCCAGACGGTCGGGAAGGGGTTGGGCAGGGCCGGGCGCTCGGCGGCCGGCGTGCAGTGGATGAGCCGCGCCTTCTTCCAGGCGAGCGAGGTACGGGTCTCGCCCAGATACTTCTCGAACAGCTTGAGGGTGGAGGTGTGAATGTCCTTGGCCTTGCCGGCGGCCAGGATGCGGGTCGCCGGCGTGACCACCTGGCGCAGCGCCAGGAGTTGCTGTTCCAGCAGCGCCTGGTACTTGGAAACCTTGATCACCACCAGAGCCGGGGCATCGGGCAGCGGTGCCAGGGCATCCTGCAGGCGGATGGCATCGGGATCCAGGCCATTCTCCGCCAGGTTGGCCAGGGTCGCCCGCTCGCTGACATGGGAGTCGGTCACGCAGACGGGGGCGTGGGCGTGCAGGAAGGCCGCCAGGGCGCCGAAGCCGTCGTTCATGATGATGACGGGACCATCAGGCGCTTGCTGCGACTCGGCAAGCTCATTGATCAGATACTCGTCCGCCGCATCCCAGGCCTGCAGGGGATCCTGGTTCTGCCGCGGGTAACGGTACAGGGTCAGGCGGCAGTGGGCCGTGTCGAGCAGGGTTTGCATAGGCAGGAGTCCAACATTGTGGTTGATGAATGGCGACCGTCTGCCCCGTATTGCCCGGCAGCGGTGAAAGTGGCGCTATTCTAGCGGCGACGGAGAAATTCACCAGCCCGGTGCGACCGGGGGATGGCCAAATCCCTCACGCCTGATGCATCCGGCAGGCAACCCTGGCTACAATGGCGGGACATTAATGGCCGGACATTCGACGAGGAGTCTTCACCGTGAGCATGCAACAGCAGATAGAGGCCAAGCTGGCCGCCGCCCTCTCCCCCAGCCACCTGGAGGTGATCAACGAGAGCTACATGCACAGGGTAGCACCTGGGTCTGAAAGCCACTTCAAGGTGGTGGTGGTGAGCCAGGAGTTTGAGGGGCAGCGCCTGCTGGGGCGCCATCGCCAGGTCAATGCCGTGCTGGCCGAGGAGCTGGCGGGCGCCATCCATGCGCTGGCGTTGCATACCTATACACAAGCCGAGTGGCTGGCCCGGGAGCAGGCCCCCAAGACGCCGGGCTGTGTCAGCAAATCCCCCTTTGCGTGAGTCATTGACCTTTTGATTACTCAATCCTCGACCAATTAACAGAATCATCACGAACGGATAGTCCCAGGCGGGCTGGAGGAGGATTATTTTTTCTAATCCTTCTCCGTACACCCCAAAAAGTACCCCTATGGGGTTAGCTTTGCGAAAAATCCTTTAAAACCACGGGTTGTAGGGGCGGAGGGAAAATATTCATTGAAGGTTAATTTTGTGATAGGGCGGGGATTTTCCCCATTTGGCGTGGCGGCAAACTTGCCTAAGGTGGTAAACTCAGGCGCTTTTGAATGATCCTGTATGTTGCTGATTTGTTTGTTTTCTCGACAGTTTGTCGCGATATGGACGGGCTCATTCAACAACTCGTCGTGATGTATTTCTCGGCGCTAACCAACCTGTCTTCCCTTAACGGTAGTGCAAGTGAGTATGATTACAATTAAAAGAGGACTGGACATCCCCGTGCTGGGTGCTCCGGAGCAAGTAATCTACGATGGCCCGGCCATCACCCGTGTTGCTACACTCGGCGAAGAGTTCGTGGGGATGCGTCCTACTATGTTTGTCAAAGTAGGTGATCGCGTCATTAAAGGTCAGGAGCTCTTCGAAGATAAGAAGAATCCCGGCGTTAAATTCACGGCCCCTGCCACCGGTGTGGTTTCTGAGATCAACCGTGGTGCCAAGCGTGTTCTGCAATCTGTTGTCATCGACATCGATGGCTCTGACGAGCAGGTGACCTTCGAGCACTTTGCCTCCGCCGAGCTGCCCAAGCTCGAGCGCAGCAAGGTGCAGGAGATCCTGGTCGCATCGGGCCAATGGACCGCATTGCGTACCCGTCCGTTCAGCAAGGTGCCGGCCCTGGGCTCAGCCCCGCGCGCCATCTTCGTCACCGCCATGGACACCAACCCGCTGGCCGCCAGTGCGGAGCTGATCATCAAGGAACAGGCCCAGGCCTTCCTCGACGGTCTGGCCGTGTTGAGCCGATTGACCGACGGCACCATCCACGTCTGCAAGGGCGAAGGCAGCCTGCCGCACTCCTCCCTGGCCCAGGTCAAGGAAGCTGTGTTCGTCGGCCCGCACCCCGCCGGTCTGCCGGGCACCCATATCCACTTCCTGGATCCGGTCGGTGCCAACAAGGTGCAGTGGCACATCAACTACCAGGACGTGATCGCCTACGGCAAGCTGTTCACCTCCGGCCAGATCTTCACCGACAAGGTGATCTCCCTGGCCGGCCCGAACGTGCTCAAGCCGCGTCTGCTGCGCACCCGCCTCGGAGCCTGCCTCAGCCAGCTCACCAACAACGAGCTGCGCGCCGATGAAAACCGCGTCATCTCCGGTTCCCTGCTGAGCGGTGCCAAGGCCGAAGGGGTCCATGACTACCTGGGTCGCTTCCACAACCAGGTGAGCGTGCTGGGCGAAGGTCGCGAGAAGGAGTTCTTGGGCTGGGTCAAACCCAGTGCCAGCAAGTTCTCCATCACCCGTACCACCCTCTCTCATCTGATGAAGGGCAAACTCATCAATTTCACTACCACCACCAACGGTAGTGATCGCTCCATGGTGCCTATCGGCAACTATGAGCGCGTGATGCCGCTCGACATCCTGCCGACCCTGCTGCTGCGGGATCTGATCTCCGGCGATACCGACAGCGCGCAGGCGCTCGGCTGCCTGGAGCTGGATGAGGAAGATCTGGCGCTCTGTACCTTCGTCTGCCCCGGCAAGACAGAGTACGGCCCGGTCTTGCGTGAGTGCCTGACCAAGATAGAACTGGAAGGTTAAGCGATGAGTTTCAAGCAACTTCTTGAAAATATGGAACATCACTTCGAGCCGGGTGGCAAGTACGCCAAGTACTATGCCCTGTTCGAAGCGGCGTACACCCTGTTTTATACCCCGGGTTCCGTGACCCGCAATGCCGCCCACGTCCGTGACGCCATCGATCTGAAGCGCATGATGATCATGGTGTGGCTGGCCGTGTTCCCGGCCATGTTCTGGGGCATGTACAACGTCGGCAACCAGGCCATCGCCGCCATCGCCCACCTGGGCACGGCAGCCGGTGCCGATTCCTGGCAATACGCCCTGGCTACCCTGTTCGGTGCCTCGCTGGATCCGGCCGTGGCCGGCATCGGCAGCAAGATGCTGATCGGTGCGGCGCACTTCTTCCCGATCTACATCACCGTCTTCATCGTCGGTGGTTTCTGGGAAGTGCTGTTCGCCATGGTGCGCAAGCACGAGATCAACGAAGGCTTCTTCGTGACCTCCATCCTGTTCGCCCTGATCGTGCCGCCCGAGCTGCCCCTGTGGCAAGCCGCCCTGGGTATCACCTTCGGTGTGGTGCTGGCGAAGGAAGTGTTCGGTGGTACCGGCAAGAACTTCCTGAACCCGGCGCTGGCGGGTCGTGCCTTCCTGTTCTTCGCCTACCCGGGTCAGATCTCCGGTGATGCGGTCTGGGTCGCCGTCGACGGCTTCTCCGGCGCCACCGCGCTGAGCCAGTGGGCACAGGGTGGCCAGATGGCGCTGATCAACGGTGCCACCGGCGAGGCCATCAGCTGGATGGACGCCTTCCTCGGCAACCTGCCGGGTTCCATCGGTGAAGTCTCCACCCTGATGATCCTCATCGGCGCGGCCATGATCGTCTACATGCGCATCGCCTCCTGGCGCATCATCGCCGGCGTCATGGTGGGCATGGTAGCGACCTCCCTGCTGTTCAACGTCATCGGCTCCGATACCAACCCCATGTTCAACATGCCGTGGCACTGGCACCTGGTGCTGGGTGGCTTCGCGTTCGGCATGGCCTTCATGGCGACCGACCCCGTCTCCGCTGCCTTCACTAACAAGGGCAAGTGGTGGTACGGCGCCCTGATCGGGGTGATGGTGGTGCTGATCCGGGTCGTGAACCCCGCGTTCCCGGAAGGCATGATGCTGGCCATTCTGTTTGCCAACCTGTTTGCCCCCCTGTTTGACCATTTCGTGGCGCAGGCGAACATCAAGCGGAGGATCGCACGTGGCGTTTAATAAAGACTCTACTACCGGCACTCTCGCCGTAGTGACCGGTCTGTGTCTGGTCTGCTCCATCGTGGTCTCCGTGGCCGCCGTGGGTCTGCGTCCGGCCCAGCTGGAAAACAAGGCGCTGGACAAGCAAAGCAACATCCTGTCCGTCGCCGGCGTCGACATCAGCGCCGTGGCCAAGCGCGACCTGGCCAAGCTGTATGGCGACAAGATTGAGGCGCGTCTGGTCGATCTGGCCACCGGCGAGTTCGTCGACGGCGATGCCGACAACTTCGACACCAAGCTGGCGGCGAAAGACCCGGCCAAGAGCATTCGTCTGGCCCCGGCCGACGACAAGGCCGGCCTGCGTCAAATCTCCAAGCTGGTCCCCGTGTTCTTCGCGAAAGACGCCGAAGGCAAGGTCGACAACATCATCCTGCCGATCTACGGCCAGGGTCTGTGGTCCACCATGTATGCCTTCGTGGCGGTCGCGGCCGACGGCCAGACCATCAAGGGCATCACCTACTATGACCACGGCGAGACCCCGGGTCTGGGCGGCGAGATCGAGAATCCGGCCTGGCGCGAGCTGTTCGTCGGCAAGAAGCTGTTCGATCAGGATGGCCAGCCGGCGCTGCGGGTGATCAAGGGCCATGCTCCGGCTGGCTCCGAGCATGAAATCGACGGCCTGTCTGGTGCAACCCTGACCGGCAATGGTGTACAGCACACCTTCGACTTCTGGATGGGCCCCAAGGCCTTCGGTCCCTTCCTGGCCAAGGTACGTGCAGGAGAAATCAACAATGGCTGACAAGAGCGAAATGAAAAAGTTGCTGTTGACGCCTGTGCTCGGCAACAACCCCATCGCACTGCAGGTGCTGGGGGTCTGTTCCGCGCTGGCCGTTACCAGCCAGATGAAGACGGCGTTCGTGATGACGCTGGCCGTGACCGCGGTCACCGCCTTCTCGAACCTGTTCATCTCCCTGATCCGCAACCAGATCCCGAACAGCGTGCGGATCATCGCCCAGATGGCGGTGATCGCGTCCCTGGTTATCGTGGTTGACCAGGTGCTCAAGGCGTATGCCTACGACATCTCTAAGCAACTGTCGGTATTCGTCGGCCTCATCATCACCAACTGTATCGTGATGGGCCGTGCCGAAGCCTACGCCATGAAGAGTGCCCCGCTGCCCTCCTTCCTGGACGGCATCGGCAACGGTCTGGGTTATGGCGCCGTGCTGCTGACCGTGGCCACAGTGCGCGAGATCCTGGGTTCCGGCACCTGGTTCGGCATCGAGCTGCTGCCGCTGGTGAACAATGGTGGCTGGTATGTGCCCAACGGCCTGCTGCTGCTGCCGCCGAGTGCGTTCTTCATCATTGGTCTGATCATCTGGGGCGTGCGCACCAAGGATCCCAAGCAGGTGGAGGCGAAGGATTAAGGTATGGAACACTATATCAGTCTGTTGATTCGCTCGATCTTCATCGAGAACCTGGCGCTCTCCTTCTTCCTGGGGATGTGTACCTTCCTGGCGGTGTCCAAGAAGGTCAAGACCGCCATGGGCCTGGGGATCGCCGTTATCGTGGTTCAGACCGTGGCCGTCCCGGCCAACAACCTGATCTACAACTACGTGCTCAAAGACGGCGCCCTGGTGTCCGGTCTGGATCTCAGCTTCCTGAGCTTCATCACCTTCATCGGGGTGATCGCGGCCCTGGTGCAGATCCTGGAGATGGCGCTGGACAAGTATTTCCCGGCCCTCTACAACGCCCTCGGTATCTTCCTGCCGCTCATCACCGTGAACTGCGCCATCTTCGGCGGCGTCTCCTTCATGGTGCAGCGTGACTACAACTTCGTGGAGTCCGTGGTCTATGGCGTGGGATCGGGTGCAGGCTGGATGCTGGCCATCGTCGCGATGGCGGGGATCCGCGAGAAGATGAAGTATTCCGATGTTCCGGAAGGCCTGCGCGGCCTCGGCATCACCTTCATCACCGCGGGTCTGATGGCGCTGGGCTTCATGTCCTTCTCTGGTATTTCCCTGTAATCGGAAAGGAAATATAGATGGAAATTATTTTGGGTGTGGTCATGTTCACCGTGATCCTGCTGGCCTTGGTGGCAGTCATTCTGTTCGCCAAGTCCAAGCTGGTGACCGCCGGTGACGTGACAATCAGCATCAACGGCGACCCGGCCAAGGCTGTGACCAGCCCGGCGGGTGGCAAGCTGCTCGGTGTGCTGGCCGGCAGCGGTATCTTCGTTTCCTCCGCCTGCGGCGGCGGCGGCTCCTGTGGTCAGTGCAAGGTGCGGGTGAAATCCGGCGGCGGCGACATCCTGCCGACCGAGCTGGATCACATCAGCAAGGGCGAAGCCCGTCACGGCGAGCGTCTGGCCTGCCAGGTCACCGTGCGCTCCGACATGGACATCGAGCTGCCGGAAGAGATCTTCGGCGTGAAGAAGTGGGACTGTACCGTCATCTCCAATGACAACAAGGCCACCTTCATCAAGGAGCTCAAGCTGCAGATCCCGGATGGGGAGAGCGTGCCGTTCCGCGCCGGTGGTTATATCCAGATCGAAGCCCCTGCCCACCACGTGCAGTACAAGAACTTCGACATTCCCGAGGAGTATCGCGGCGACTGGGATCGTTTCAAGATCTTCGAGCTGGAGTCCAAGGTCAACGAGCCGATCATCCGTGCCTACTCCATGGCGAACTATCCGGAAGAGTTCGGCATCATCATGCTGAACGTGCGGATCGCGACCCCGCCGCCCAGCAACTGGACCGCTCCTCCCGGCCAGATGTCCTCCTACATCTTCAGCCTGAAGGCGGGGGACAAGGTGACCATCTCCGGTCCGTTCGGCGAGTTCTTCGCCAAGGACACCGACGCCGAGATGGTGTTCATCGGCGGTGGTGCGGGCATGGCGCCGATGCGCTCCCACATCTTCGACCAGCTGCGCCGTCTGAAGACCAAGCGCAAGATGAGCTTCTGGTACGGTGCCCGTTCCAAGCGCGAGATGTTCTATGTCGAGGACTTCGACATGCTGGCGGCCGAGAACGACAACTTCCAGTGGCACGTCGCCCTGTCGGATCCGCAACCGGAAGACAACTGGGACGGCTATACCGGCTTCATCCACAACGTGCTCTATGAGAACTACCTCAAGAACCACGAGGCGCCGGAAGATTGCGAGTTCTACATGTGCGGGCCTCCCGTGATGAACGCGGCCGTCATCAACATGCTGAAAAATCTCGGCGTTGAAGACGAAAACATCCTGCTGGATGACTTCGGTGGTTGATCCATGCACAGCGTTGTAAAGACCTGGCTAGCCTTCGGGCTAGCCTTTTTCTTGACGGGGTGCGGTCAGGAAACGGTCCAATCCAAGCCGGAGATCCACATCACCGGCAGCACCATGGGGACCTACTACTCCATCAAGGTGGCGGATGACGCCGTCAAGGATGGGGCCAAGTTGCAGGCGGAGGTCGACGTCCTGCTGGAGCGGGTCAACGATCAGATGTCCACCTACAGACCCGATTCCGAGTTGTCGCGCTTCAACCAGCACAGGGACAATACCCCGGTGGTGGTCTCCCGCGACACCGCACGGGTGGTGACCGAGGCCATACACATCGGCCGCGAGAGCCGCGGCGCGCTGGACGTGACCGTGGGCCCCCTGGTCAATCTGTGGGGCTTTGGCCCGGATGCCAAGCCGACCAAGGTGCCGTCCGACGAGCTGATCAGCCAGACCCGTCAGAAGACCGGGCTCGGCAATCTGCACGTGATCACCTCGGTAGACGCGGACACCCTGCAGAAGGACATCCCGGATCTCTACGTGGACCTCTCCGCCATCGCCAAGGGCTTCGGGGTGGACAAGGTGGCCGAATATCTGGAATCCTTGGGGGCGCGCAACTACCTGGTGGAGATCGGCGGCGAGCTGCGCATCAACGGGGTCAACGGCAAGGGGCATCCCTGGCGGGTGGCCATCGAGAAGCCGACCCTCAATGCCGGCTCGGTGCAGGAGGTGATAGTGCCGGGCGACAATGGCGTGGCCACCTCGGGGGACTATCGCAACTACTACGAGATGGACGGCAAGCGCTTCTCCCACACCATAGATCCGCTGACGGGCAAGCCTATCCAGCATCGCATGGTGTCGGTGACCGTGATCCACCCCTCCTGCATGACGGCGGACGGGCTGGCCACGGCGCTGACCGTCATGGGCCCGGAGAAGAGCTTGGCCTATGCCAAGGAGCGGGGCCTGGCGATCTTCGTGATCACCAAGACGGACGACGGCTTCGAGGAGACCTACTCGGAGGCCTTCAAACCCTATCTGGTCAAGAAGTAAGGGGTAATGACATGCAGATTTTTCTGATCACCTTCGGGGTGTTTCTGGCGGTGGTGGTGGCCATGGCCATCGGCTACATCTTCCAGAAGAAGAGCATCTCCGGCTCCTGTGGCGGCCTTGGCACCATAGGCATCGAGAAGGAGTGCGACTGCCCCGAGCCCTGCGACAACCGCAAGAAGAAGATGGCCAAGGAAGAGGCCCGTCGCAAGATGCTGGAGGAGAACCGCATCCTCTGACGCTGTTGCCTGCACCGGCAGGCACCAGGCATGCAAACGAGCCGACCCGGGTCGGCTCGCTTTTTTATGTGGTATGGACTCAGTAGTCGTATTGGCTGCACGCCTTGAGCTTGAACTCTTTCTTTCGCTTTGCCAGCTCCTCCCTGGTGCCCAGTTCGTCCCCCTGTTTGATGGCCTTCTCCAGTATCTCGATGCGCTCGAACAGCCAGCTGCACTCGGCGGTCGGGTAATCCTTTGCCGTGCCCAGCAGTGGCAGCAGGCAGAGCCCAAGCCAGATTGCTCTCATCTCTCTTCTCCCCTAGATCCCATCTTGCCTCGGGAGTCTATCTCCCTGGCGGCCCTGCGTGACTGGCAGAAATGACAGGGCTGGGGTAGCATGGGCTCAGTTAACTGTTTATTTGTACAGTGATATGCGCAAGATCATTCACATCGACATGGACTGCTTCTTCGCGGCGGTGGAGATGCGGGACAACCCGGCCCTGCGGGAGGTGCCGCTCGCCATCGGCGGCTCGGCGGACAGGCGCGGCGTCATCTCCACCTGCAACTATGTGGCGCGCCGCTTCGGGGTGCGATCCGCCATGCCGAGCGCCTTGGCCAGGAAGCTCTGCCCGCCGCTGGTGCTCATCCCCGGGCGGATGGCCGTCTACAAGGAGACCTCCCGCCAGTTGCGCGCCATCTTCCTGCGCTATACCGAGCGGGTGGAGCCCCTGTCGCTGGATGAGGCCTACCTCGACGTCACCGACAGCCCCCACTGCGGCGGCAGCGCCACCCTGATGGCGATGGAGATCCGTGCCGCCATTCTGACCGAGCTGGGGTTGACCGCCTCCGCCGGGGTGGCGCCGAACAAGTTCCTGGCCAAGCTCGCCTCCGAGCAGCGCAAGCCGGACGGTCTGTTCGTCATCCACCCCCGGGAGGTGGACGAGTTCGTGCGCCAGCTGCCTTTGGCCAAGCTGCCCGGGGTCGGGCGCAAGACGGCGGAGCGGCTGGAGTCGCAAGGCCTCTACTCCTGCGAGGATGCGCGCCAGCTCGGCAACGAGGAGCTGATCGCTCGTTTCGGCAAGCTCGGGGAGATGCTGGCCGGGCGGATCTGGGGTCACGACGAGCAGCCGGTGCAGCCCCAGCGGGTGCGCAAGACGGTCGGCGTGGAGACGACCCTGGCCAGCGACGTGCTGGACGAGGCGGCCTGCTGGGAAGTGCTCAGCCGGCTCATTCCCGAGCTGGAGCTGCGTTTCGCGAAGTCCTGCCCCGCCGAGGCGCTGATGGGGCAGGGGATCAAGCTGAAATTCGCCGACTTTCACCAGACCACCGTCTATCGCAAGGGCAGCTATCAGGCGACCCGCTTCCACGATCTGCTGCACGAGGGCCTGCAACGGGCTCAAGGAAAGCCCATTCGTCTGCTCGGCCTGGTGGTCGGTCTGCCCGGCAGCGATGAAATCAACCAACTGAGCCTGGATCTGAGTTGATTTAGTTAAGTTTTTGTTTCCAAATCCGATACAGTGTCTACCTCTGTAGAAGTCAGGAAATCATACATGAGTGCTTTTTCTGTTCAGGGACGGATCACCCTGATCGCCGGTTGTTGCCTGTTGGCCAGTGCCGCCGCCCTGGTCGCCTCTTCCCTCTTCAACGCGGCCCGCATGCAGGAGCAGGTGCTCACCTCCACCACGCTGGAGGGGCAGCACGCGGCAGAAAACTGGATGCAGGCCATGGGGGCCACCCAGGCGGCCCGGGTCACCAGCTACCTCGACGAAGCCTATTTCAGGGCCACCCTGCTGGCCGAAGGCATATTGTTCCAGCGCAAGAATGCGGCCGACAACTTCGTCCACTCCGAGGCGCTGCGCAATGCGGTCAACCAGCAGTTGCAGGATGCGGCGGAGTCTTCCGCCAACCTGATCGGGGTCTACGGGGTGTTCGAGCCGAACCAGCTCGACGGCGAAGACGCCAACTATCAGGGCTCGACCGCGCTCGGGGCCAACGACAAGGGACGTTTCTCCAGCTACTGGGCCAGGGTCGATGGCAAGGTGACCCTGGAGGTGATGGACGAGGCCATGCTGGCCAATGACAAACCGTCAGAGCACGGCGGCCTGGAGAACGACTGGTACAGCTGCAGCATTCGCAGCAAGGCCCTCTGCCTGCTCGAACCCTATGTGGACGAGGTGGGGGGCAAGTCGGTGCTGATGACCTCGGTGACGGCTCCCCTGCTGGAGGAGGGCAATCTGCTCGGCATGGTCGGGGTCGACATCTCCCTAGCCACCCTGCAGAGCCTGGTGGAGGAGATGGACAAGACCCTCTACGGGGGGCAGGGCAAGGTGCTGCTGCTCAGCCACGAGGGACGGGTCGCCGGTGTGGAGGGATTCCAGGTCGCCCCTGGCAACCGCCTGGCGCAATCGCCGTTGGCGCAGGATCTCGACGGCTGGCTCGCCAAGGGGGACGTGGCCACCCGTTGGAGCCCGGACGGCGCCCTGTTGCAGACCTTCGTGCCGGTCAGCATGCGCGGCACGGATCGCAAGTGGGGCATCTACATCGAGCTGCCCCGCGCCGTGGTGCTCGCCTCCGCCCTGCAACTGCAGGGGCAGCTTGAGGAGCAGGCCCAGCACAGCGTGGCCGCCCAGCTGCTGATCGGTGGAGGGATCTCGGTGATCGCCCTGTTCTGCATCTGGCTGATGGCGCAGCGCATCGTCGCGCCCATCCGGACCGTGGTGGCTCGTCTCAAGGACATCGCCAGCGGCGAGGGGGATCTGACCCAGCGTATCGTGCTGCAGCGGGACGACGAGATAGGCGAGCTGGCCAAGTGGTTCAACAACTTCCTGGACAAGCTGCAATCCACCATCAGCCAGGTGATCGACACCGTCTCGGGTACCCGGGCCAGCGCGGCCCTGGCGGCCCAGGGAGCTGCCCGGACCAGTGCCGGCATGCAGGCCCAGTATCAGGAGGTGGACCTGGTGGCGACGGCGTTCGAGGAGCTGAGCGCCACCGCCCTGCAGGTGGCCGGCAACGCGAACTCGGCGGTGAGTGCGGCCAATCAGGCGGACATGGCGGCCCAGGAGGGCAAGTCCGTGGTGGCGCAGACACAGGAGGCCATGTCCAGGCTGATGACGGTGATCAGCGACGCCAAGCCGGTGGTGGAGCATTTGGCCGCCAACAGCGACAACATCAACGACATCCTGGTGGTGATCCAGGGAATAGCCGAACAGACCAACCTGCTGGCGCTCAACGCCGCCATCGAGGCGGCGCGGGCCGGCGAGCAGGGGCGCGGGTTCGCCGTGGTGGCGGACGAGGTGCGCAATCTGGCGGGCCGCACCCAGAACGCCATCGTCGAGATCCAGACGCTGATCACCGAGCTGCAGTCCGGCACCGGGGCGGTGGTGAAGGCGATCCTGACCGGCCACAGCCAGGCGGACGTGACCCTCGGCAAGGTGGATCTGTCGGTCAGCGTGCTGGAGCAGATCATCCAGTCGGTCGGCACCATCCACCAGATGAACGAGCAGATCGCGAGGGCGGCGCAGGAGCAGAGCGGAGTGGCGGACGAGATCAACCGCAACGTCAGCAACATCCGCGACGTGAGCCACAGCATCCGGGCCGAGGCGGCCAGCTCCGCCGATAACGGACGGGAGCTGTCGCAACTGGCGGACAAGCAGCAGCAACTGGTGGGGCAGTTCCGGGTGTAGTGACGCGTACAGGGATAAGAAAAAAGGCGCCATCCAGGGGAGGCGCCAAACACATTCAGATGACAGACTGGGTTAAATCGACCTGATTTAGCCCCTTCTTCCCGCAGAGGAAGAAACACAACACCACAATCTTTGTCAGCCCACCCACAAAAACCACATGTAAACCAACATGGAAGAGAAGGTGTGAGCCATATGACAACGAATTGCAGGGCGAATTATGTTTATTCACTGGTCGACCCGCAACCGACAATTTATAATGCGCCCCATTAGAAAAATTCATCGTCGGCCGATCCCATGTCTCGTCGTTTACCTCCGCTCAATGCACTGAAGGCGTTTGAAGCCGCGGCTCGTCACTTGAGCTTTACCCGCGCAGCAGAAGAGCTGTTCGTGACCCAGGCCGCCATCAGCCACCAGATAAAGGCGCTGGAGGAGTACCTCGGCATCAAGCTGTTTCGCCGCAAGAACCGCTCCCTGCTGTTGACCGAGGAGGGGCAGAGCTACTTCCTCGACATCAAGGACATCTTCGCCTCCATCTCGGAGGCGACCGACAAGCTGCTGGCGCGCAGCGCCAAGGGGGCGCTCACCGTCTCCCTGCAGCCGAGTTTCGCCATCCAGTGGCTGGTGCCCAGGCTGGTGAAGTTCAGCGAGCGCCACCCGGACATCGACGTGCGGATCAAGGCGGTGGACATGGACGAGGGCTCGCTCACCGACGACGTGGACGTGGCCATCTACTACGGTCGCGGCAACTGGCCTGGGCTGCGCTCTGACAAGCTGCACACCGAGTACCTGATCCCGGTGTGTTCGCCGCTCTTGCTGAGCGGCCCCAAGCCCCTGCGCACCCCGGAGGATCTGATCCGGCACACCCTGCTGCACGACACCTCCCGACGCGACTGGAAGGCCTGGTTCCGCCAGCTCGACATCGACGCGCCAAACGTCAACCAGGGGCCCATCTTCAGCCACTCCACCATGGTGATCCAGGCGGCGATCCACGGTCAGGGGGTGGCGCTGGGCCACAGCGTGCTGGCCCAGCCGGAGATCGAGGCGGGGCGCCTCATCTGCCCGTTCGAGCAGGTGCTGGTGAGCAAGAATGCCTTCTACCTGGTGTGCCAGGAGCAGCAGTCCGATCAGGGCAAGATAGTGGCCTTCCGCGACTGGATGCTGGAGCTGGTGGAGCAGGAGGAGGCCCGTCGCCGGGCCCGGCTCGCCGATGGCTGAGGCGCTGGACGTGATCCGGGAGGGGGCGCACGACGCCCCCGTTCGCATTCTGCTGGCCCACGGCGCGGGTGCCGGCATGGAGCACGACTTCCTCGCCCGGCTCTCGGCTCTGCTGGCCGGGCCGGACATCGAAGTGGTGCGCTTCAATTTCCCCTACATGAGCAAGCGGGCCCAGGACGGCAAGCGCAGGCCGCCGGACCGGCAGCCGGTGCTGCTCGCCCACTGGCGCCAGGTGGTGAAGGATTTTGCCCATCCCCGGCTGTTTCTGGCGGGCAAGTCCATGGGCGGGCGCATGGCGGCAGAACTCTATCAGGACGGTGGGGACGAGATGGATGCTGCAGGATTGATCGTTCTCGGGTATCCTTTCCACCCCCCGGCCAAGCCCGATAGCTGGCGGGGCGAGGTGCTCAAGCAGATCACGACGCCCACCCTGCTGCTGCAGGGGGAGCGCGATACCTTCGGCAGCCGCGCCGAGCTGGCCGACTTCCCCTTCTCACCCGCCGTATCGGTCCACTGGCTGACCGACGGGGATCATGGTTTCAAACCGAGAAAGGCGAGTGGTGTGAGCGAGCAGGAGAACCTGCGGGAGGCGGCGGAGCGGATCCGGGCCTTTGTCGCCGACAGGCTGGCGCACGCCTGAGGGGCGCGAATGCAAGGAGAAAAGATGCAGATCCATCGACATTGGCTGGTGCTGGCGGGCTTCTTCGGCCTGACGGCCACCATACTGGGAGCCTATGGCGCCCACGGGCTGGCGGCGACCGGTATCGCCCCCGCGCTGCTGGCGGCGTTCAACACCGCGGTGCAGTATCAGTTTTTCCACGCCCTGGCCCTGATGGTGCTGGGGCTCTGCGGCGTGCGCGGCAAGGTGATTACCTTCGCAGGCACGGCCTTTTTGCTGGGGATCCTGGGATTCTCCGGCAGTATTTACGCCATGGTGCTGCTTGGCAGCAAGGGGCTGGGGCTCATCACCCCGGCCGGTGGCCTCTGTTTTATGTTGGGATGGGCGGCTCTGATATGGGCCGGCTGTCGTCTTGGAGGAAAGAATGAATAATCTGCTGCTTTATTGCCGCCCGGGTTTTGAGAAAGAGGCGGCGGCAGAGATCACCGAGCGTGCCAGCAACATGCAGTGCTACGGTTTCGCCCGGGTCAAGGACGACAGCGGTTACGTGCTCTTCGAGCTGTATGACGAGGAGCAGGCCGACCTGCTGGCCCGCAAGCTGCCGTTCCGGGAGCTCATCTTCATCCGCCAGATGCTGGTGGTGACCCACGAGCTGAAGGAGCTGGATCTCTCCGATCGGGTCACTCCCATCGTCGAGGCGACCCGGGGCTACGCCATCTGCGGCGATCTGCGGGTGGAGACGGCCGACACCAACGAGGCGAAGGAGCTCTCCGCCTTCTGCCGCAAGTTCACCGTGCCCCTGCGCCAGGCCTTGCGCGGCAACGAGATCCTGACTAAGAAGGAGACGCCCCACCGTCCGGTGTTCCACGCCTTCTTCCTGGCCAACGATCACCTGATGCTGGGTTACTCCTACTCCTTCAACAACTCCGCGTTCCACATGGGGATCCCGCGCCTGCGCTTCCCGGCGGATGCGCCGAGCCGCTCCAGCCTCAAGCTGGAAGAGGCCTTCTACGTCTTCGTGCCGCGGGAAGAGTGGGACTTGCGCCTGTGCTCCGGCCTGAAGGCGGTGGATCTCGGCGCCTGCCCGGGGGGCTGGACCTATCAGCTGGTGCGTCGCGGCATGATGGTGACCGCGGTGGACAACGGCATGATGGCGCAGTCCCTGATGGATACCGGTCAGGTCAAGCACATCCGCGACGACGGCTTTGTCTGGCGTCCGAGCAAGAAGAACACCTACTGGCTGGTGTGCGACATGGTGGACAAGCCGGCGCGGGTGACCCACATGATCGCCGACTGGTTCCGGGAGAACAACTGCCAGGAGGCCATGTTCAACCTCAAGCTGCCGATGAAGAAGCGCTACGCCGAGGCGGTGCACAACATCGAGGTGCTGCGGGAGCTGCTCAGGGAGATCGACAACGGCTTCGTGATCCAGGCCAAGCAGCTCTACCACGATCGGGAAGAGATCACGGTACACGTCTACAACAAGTTCTGGGTCTCCAAACTGTCGCCCAAGACCTGATCGCCGGTCAGAAAGCCAGTTCGATTGGCGAGGCGTAATCGGACGATCACGACCATAGTGATGGCAAGAGTGATGGCAAAAAAAAACCGGACGGGGTAACCCGTCCGGTTTTTTGTTCCCTGACCCCGTTAGAAACGGTAGTCGAAGGTAACCTTGGATTCGTCGTCCGTGACCTTGATCTCCACCTGCAGGGGGATGCTCTTGTCGGTCGGGGTGAACTGCATCTTGACGCCGTCTCCGCGCAGCTTGACCGCGGTGTTGAGTCCCCCGGCGTTGAACTTGATCCTGGGTTTGTGCTTCTCGAAGGAGAGGCTCACGCTCTTCTCGGCGGTCAGGTTCAGTTTCTGATAGGGGGTCACCTGGCTGTTGCCGTTGCTGTCGGTCACGATGTCCAGGCCGAAGGAGAGGGGTTTGGGGGCCTTGAGCAGGTCGTTGGTATCCAGGTTCGACGTCCAGACCTGCTTGGCAGGCGGCTCGTGCTGGGGAGGTTTTGTCAGCCAGGCATTGTCGATGGGCCTGTCCAGGGCCAGGGCACTGCTGCTGACGATCAGCAAGATGAAAGTAGCACGCATGGTGGATCTCCTTATCCTCCATATGAACATAGTATTCATCTGACGAGGGAGGTAGGGGGATCCGGCATGAAATGAAGGGAGCCTAAGCTCCCTTTTTAGATCAATCGGTTAGACAGGATTCACAGACGATCTATGATGGCCTGGGTGAATTCGCTGGTGGAGGCGGAGCCCCCCAGGTCCCGGGTCACCCGATCGCCGGACTCGATGGTCGAGCGCACGGCCTCGCGAATGCGCTCCGCCTTGTCCTGCATGCCCAGGTACTCCAGCATCTGGATGGAGGCGAGGATCACCGAGGTGGGGTTGGCGATGTTCTTGCCGGCGATGTCCGGCGCAGAGCCGTGCACCGCTTCGAAGATGGCGGCCCCTTCACCTATGTTGGCGCCCGGCGCCATGCCTAAGCCCCCTACCAGACCGGCGCACAGATCCGAGAGGATGTCGCCGAACAGGTTGGTGGTGACCATGACATCGAACCGCTCCGGGTACATCACCAGGTTCATGCAGGCGGCGTCGACGATCATCTCCTCGTTCTGGATGTCCGGGTAGCGGGCGGCCACCTGGCGGGCCACTTCCAGGAACAGGCCGGAGGTGGACTTGAGGATGTTGGCCTTGTGGATGATGGTGACCTTCTTGCGCCCTTCCTGACGCGCCAGCTCGAAGGCGAAGGTGACGATGCGCTCGGCCCCTTCCCGGGTGATGATGCTCATCGCCTCGGCGCTCTGGTTGTCATCGCTGCGCTTCTGGCCCGCGCCCGAGTACATGCCCTCGGTGTTCTCGCGCACCGTGATGATGTCGATGTTGTCGTAGCGGCTCCTGGTGCCCTTGAAGGAGAGCACGGGGCGCACGTTGGCGTAGAGGTTGAACTTCTTGCGCAGGGAGACGTTGATGGAGGTAAAGCCGCCGCCGACCGGGGTGGTGAGCGGGCCCTTCAGGGTGACCTTGTTCTTCTCGATGAGATCCAGCGTGGCTTGGGGCAGCAGCTCGCCGTGTTTCTCCAGCGCGACCAGGCCTGCGTCTGCATATTCGTAGTCGAAATCACACCCCGCGTGGGTCAGGATCTGGATGGCGGATTCGATGATGCTGGGGCCTATGCCGTCGCCCGGGATGACGGTAATTTTTCTTTTTGACATGAGACGTATCCACTTCTAGGGAACAGAGGGGGAGGATTCGGCGGTTTTATACCATTTTTGCACCACTTTCTCCATGTTTCTTTACATATATCCCATTTATGTCAACAGGTACGGCCTGTCTGGGGGAAGGGTGTGCTGGTGATCAGGCCCCTGCTCCCTGTGCGGGCGGGTAGCGGATCTCCCTGAGGTTGAAGCCGAGGGGAATGTCCAGCTGCAGCCGTACCAGCCGCTGGGCCAGCAGGGCGTCATTCCTGTGCTGGCGCAGCTTGAGCAGGGGTTTGGCCGCGCTCTCCTGCTCGCAGGCATCGAGCAGGGCGGCCAGGGTCCCGTATTGCTGCAGCAACTGGGTGGCGGTCTTGGGACCTATGCCCGGCACCCCTTTGATGTTGGAGCCGCCTATCCCGGTCAGGGCCCAGAAGTCCACCAGCTGCGACGGCGCAACACCGTACTGCTGCTGGACGAAGGCGGCATCCAGCCAGCGCTTGTTGAAGTAGTCCCGTACCCGGATCTGCGGGCAGATGAGCTGGCAGAACCCCTTGTCGGTGGAGATGATGGTGGCCCGCGCCCCGCGCCTGGCCATGCCGTCGGCCAGGGTGGCGATGAGATCGTCCGCCTCGTCGGTCTGGGAGAGCAGGGCATCGACGCCGCACTCCCAGAAGGCATCCTGCAGCCCGGCGAGCCCCTCTCTCAGCTCCTGGGGCATGGGGGTTCGCCCCTCCTTGTAGGCCGGATAGATCTCCTTGCGCCAGCTGTGCACCTCGCCGTCGAATACCGCGATGGCATGGGTCGGCTCGCTGTTGGCCAGCAGCTTCTTGCTGGTGTTGATGAGGTTGGCGCGGGTGGCGATCAGGGCCTGGGCCGGAATCAGCCCCTGCTGGGCCTGGACCGCGTGCAGCCGGCGGATCAGGTTGAGGGCATCGATGATAAGCAGGTGCGGCCTGAGATTTGGCATGGAAGGGGCACTCTTGGCGGTCGGGACGGCCCATTGTAACAAGGGATGAACGCCTTGCTAACCCTGAAGGGGCGTGACGGCAAGATGCGAAGAAGGGGCCTGTCGGCCCCTTGGGTCACTCGGGGGCATGCCCCTCATTTCACGATTTCGTAGCAGGGGATGTACTGGCTGCCCGGCAGCTTCATGCGCTGCTGCCTGACGAAGCTCTCCAGCAGCCTGTCCATCAGGTGCATCAGCTCCTTGTCGCCGTGCAGCTTGAAGGGGCCCTTCTTCTCGATGGCCCGGATGCCCCCTTCCTTGACGTTGCCGGCGACGATGCCGGAGAAGGCGCGGCGCAGGTTGGCCGCCAGCAGCTGGGGCGGCTGGTTGCGGTGCAGATCCAGGCTGGCCATGCTGGCGTGATCCGGTTCGAACGGTAGCTGGAACTCCGGCTCTATCCGCAATGACCAGTTGAAGGAGTAGGCATCCCCCACCGACTTGCGATACTCGCGGATCTTCGGCATCGCCTCCTTCATGACGCGGGCCACCTCGGGCGCATCGCCGATGATGATCCGGTAGAGGCTGGTGGCGGTTTCCCCCAGGGTCGCCTTGACGAAGTCGTCGATGGCGCGGAAGTAGTCGGCGCTCTCCTTGGGGCCGGTTAGCACTATGGGGATGGGTTGGCGCTCGTTGGCCGGGTGCATCATGATGCCGAGCAGGTAGAGCAGTTCCTCGGCGGTGCCCACCCCGCCCGGGAAGATGATGATGCCGTGGCCCAGGCGCACGAAGGCCTCCAGCCGCTTCTCGATGTCCGGCAGGATCACCAGTTCGTTGACGATGGGGTTCGGCGGCTCGGCGGCGATGATGGAGGGTTCGGTCAGGCCGATGTAGCGGCCGTTGCGCACCCGCTGCTTGGCGTGGCCGACGGCTGCTCCCTTCATGGGGCCCTCCATGGCACCCGGGCCGCAGCCGGTGCAGATGTTGAGCTCCCGCAGCCCCAGCTCGCTCCCCACCGCGCGGGTGTACTGGTACTCCACCTCGTTGATGGAGTGGCCGCCCCAGCAGACCACCAGGTTGGGGTCGGCGCCGGGCAGGATCGCCTTGGCGTTGCGCAGGATGGCGAACACCACGTTGGAGATGTGGGTGGAGCTGGTCAGGTTGACCAGTCGGTTGGACTCGAGCTGGGTCGACACATAGAGGATGTCCCGCAGCACGGAGAAGAGGTGCTCCTGGATGCCGCGGATGATCTCGCCATCGACGAAGGCGTGCTCGGGGGCGTTGAACAGCTCGAGCTTGACCCCGCGCTCGCGCCGGATCACGTGAATATCGAAGGACTTGAAGCGTTCCAGTATCTCTTTGGAACTGTCTGTGTGGCTGCCGGAGTTGAGCACCGCCAGCGAGCAGTTGCGAAACAGTTGATAGATATCGCTGGAGGCGGTCTGCTTGAGGCGATCCACCTCGAGCTGGGACAGCAGGTCCATGCTGCCCACGGGATTGATGTGTGTAATCATAATTTCCCCTTTCACTCGCTTGTTATCGTTGTGCTTTCCCTGGGGAGAAAACGGGATGCCTTGGCATCCCTCGGTTCGATAGTAGAGGCAAGGGGGTGGGCAGGGGAATAGGGGGAAAGTGCGTTTGCCGGTTTTTTAGCCGTGGTCAAGTCCGGATTCAGGCGAGATTGACCTGATCCCGGCCCGAGTGCTTGGAGCTGTAGAGCGCCTTGTCGGCGCGCTCGAAGACGTCCGTGGTATGGTCGCCCGGGCGGAACAGGGTGGCCCCGATGGAGATGGTGATCTCGACCCTGGCATCGCGGAAGCGGAACGGGATGCTCTTGACCGTCTGGCGCAGGTTCTCCAGGGGCTTCTGGTACTTGTCCGGGTTGATGTTCGGCAGCAATACCACGAACTCCTCCCCGCCGAAGCGGGCGATGAAGTCGGTGTCGCGCAAGGCGTTCTGCAGGGCCTTGGCCACCACTTTCAGGGCCTTGTCGCCGGCCATGTGGCCGTAGTTGTCGTTGATGTGTTTGAAGTGATCGATGTCGATGATGGCCAGGCACAGCGGGGTGCCGTACCGCAGCCAGCGCTTGTATTCGAGTTCCAGCCGTTCGTCGAGGGCCGCCCGGTTGTGCACCTGGGTCAGGCTGTCGAGGAACAGCTTGTGCTTCTGGATGGTGAGCCGCTTCTTGTACTCGGCCGTTTCCTCCTTCATCAGCCGCAGCTTGGCTTCCATGTTGGAGAGGTGGGTGAGCAGATGGCGTTCGCGGCTGACCATCTCCTCCCGTTCCTGCTGCAGGCGGCGGATGGTGTCCAGGTGACCGCCGATGGCTCCCTTGAGCCGTGCGGGGGAGTCATGGGTGATCAGGGCCCGATCGATGGCGGCCAGTTCCCGTTCCAGCGCCTGGCCGCTGAGGTGGGCGGCATCCTGCAGGGCGCGCCCCTCGTCCAGGGTCTCGGTGAAGCTGAAATGGACCGCGGAGAGGCTCTCGTTCAGGGTGCTGAGGAAGGCCTGGGAGGCTTTGCGCTCCTCCCGGGTGCCTTCGATGATGAGCTCGATGATCTGCAGGCAGACTTCGGCCAGCAGGGCAGGGGTGATGCCCCCGAGCAACTGGCGGCGGATGTCGGCCAGGCTCTCGCCCACGGCGCCGGCAAAATCCAGCTCTGTGATGAGGCGCTGCAACTCATCGGAGATCTGGGCGTGCGCCTTGACATCGAATGAATTTGAAGGGGACGGACTGGAGAGCTCGGTGGGGATCTCCGCCGAAGGCGGGATCAGCGGCTGGCGTGGCAGCAGCTGGATCTTGATGGCCTGCTGGTAGAACTCCAGCAGGCGGATCACCTTCTTTTGGTGATCCCCGATGCCGTAGCTCTCCGGGCTGGCGAGAAACTCCTTGAGCGCTCGCCGGGTCTCTTCCGGGAAGCCCTTGATGGTCTTGAGCTGCTTGCTGCCCAGATCGATGGCGGCCCGGGTCAGGCTGATGGACTCCTCCATGGCGTGGCTGTGCTGCTGCAACAGCTTCTCGATGGCGGCGAGTTCGGCATCGATGGAGGTGAGCGGGGGGGAGCCGTCCAGCTTCTGCTTGAGCTTGGCCAGCCGGTTGTCCAGCTCGCGATCGTGGCCACGGCAGGCCTGCATCAGCTTGCCGATGAACTGGATGCTGCGGGCACGTTCGGTTTCGGAGAACGTGGCCATGCCATCGAGTTCCTGCTGTTTTTGCTGGAGGGATTCCCTGAGTCTTGCCAGTTGTCCGGTTACGGCAGCCATATCATTCATTGTTCAGGTCGCCCTGTTGTCATTATCGTTTTTGTATCGTCCAGCAACAGTCAGCCAATGAAAGACCCCGTTGAGTACCTTTTTGTCACGCATGGTCCGGCGCTTTCGTCCGTGAAAGAGCAAGCCAGTTAACCCATTGCTTTTCATGAGAAGAATTTACTTTTACCAGTCCCTTGTCAATTGCCATCAAGCAGCATTGCCACACATCCCCATTAAAAAATGCGGCCTGCTGGCAGTCGATGGCTGCGAGTTCGAGCCAGACGTTTTGCTGGTATTTGTCGCTGAGCTGCATGGCCCCCGACAGCGCCAGGTAGCAGAGGTCGAACAGGCCGTGGTGGTCGAGCGCCATGGCCGCCTTGGGCAGGAAGGGGTGGCTGACGATGCCGAGGCTGATGTGCCTGTCCAGCGGGTGTTCGCAGGGGAAGGCGGCCAGGGTGTCCAGCAGCTCCTGCGCCAGCTGGTGCAGCTGGGCCACGTGGCGCTGGGGCACCACATAGAGCAGATGTCCCTCGCGCAGGTCGTAGATGCGGCCATCCTTCGGGGTCAGTTTGGCGACGTACTGGCCGAAGGCCTGCTCAATCTCGCGGCTGACCTGATAGCCATGCTGCTCCAGGCTGTTGACCAGGAAGGGCACCCGGAACAGCAGGTAGTGCAGCTTGTCGTCAAACTCGCTGGTGGGGCGCTCGCTCAGGTACCAGCGCTCGGACTTCTGCTGGCGCTTGGCCATCTCCCTCGGCCAGCGGCTCATCAGCCGCTGCCAGTTGGCCAGGCCGCTGCGCGGTTCCACCAGCAGGGCTTCCCCCAGCTGCTTGGCATTCAGGCGGGCGACCCTCAGCTTGAGCCAGAGGGTGAAGAACAGGTAGATGAAGAGCGCCAGCAGCAGCCCGGTGCTGACGCTGGACCAGAGGTAGCGCTCCTGCTGGTGCTGGCTCTGGTCGAGCTGCTGCTCCAGCTCCTTGACCTGCTGGGCCCGCTCCACCTGGGCATAGTTGTCGCGCACCGCCTCCTGCTCCAGCGCGATCTGCTGCTGGCGCACCAGCTCGCTGCGCTGATGAAAATTCTTGTAGCTCTCGAGGGCCTGCTGCAGGTAGCCCTTCTGCTCGTAGGCGATGGAGAGCAGGCGGAAGATCTCCAGCTGGCGCCGGATGTCGCCAATCCGGTTCGCCAGGGTCAGGGCGTTCTCCAGCTGCAGGATGGCGATCCCCGCCTCCTGCTGCTTGAGGTGGAGATCCCCGAGCAGCAGCAGGGTATCGATCAGGGACTCCTTGTCGTCCCCCAGCTCGTGGGACTGGCGCGCGGCATTCAGGTAGTTGCGGGCCAGGTTCAGGTTGCCGGTCTGCAGATAGGTCTTGCCAATCTCGAACTTGAGGTGGGCGATGCGGATGCGGTTGCTGTTCTCGTCCAGCAGATCCAGGGCATTGAAGAAATAGACCAGCGCCATGTTCATCTCCCCCAGATCGCGGTTGAGACGGGCGAGCACGATCAGGGCGTCGCTGAGCAGGGAGGGGTTGCCGAGGGCATGGAAGTAATTGGCCGCCTCGTTGGCGTATTGCAGCGCCTTCTGTGGCTCCTGTTCCGCCTGATAGAGGCTGACCATCTGGTTGGAGAGCAGGCCGAGGAACAGGGGATCCTGCAGATCCCTGGCCTGCTGCTGGGCATCGATATACTCCCCGAGGGCGAGCTGGGGCTGGCCCAGGGCCTGATAGAGATCGCCCCCCACGGCGCTGGTCCAGGCCCTGGCCAGGGGGTTCTTGGCCTGCTCGGCCCACTGGCGCGCCTCCGCCAGCTGGCGTTTGGCCAGATCGAACTGCCGCACTTCCATGCTGGCGTTGACATGCAGCAGACGGGCGTAGACCTGCAACTGGCTCTCTTTGAGCGGGGGGCTGGCGAGCAGCTTGTCCAGCTTGTCGAGCTGGGCGGCGCCGGCACCGTGGGCGTGCAGCTGCAGGGTCTGGCTGCGGATCTGGAGGTAGAGGCCATGGGCGTGCAGCTCGAACTGCTGCTCCTTCTCGGCCATGGCGATGCCCTTCGCGAAGGACTCCTGGGCCGGTTTGAATTGCCCCAGCTGCTGCAGGCACTCTCCCTTGAGCAGGTAGGCCCCAGTGGTCTGGGTGGCGGAGCCGTAGTTCAGCATGGGCTCCCGATAACCGTACTCCTGGTGATTGCTGATGATCTGCTTGGGGTTGCTGGCCGTGCGTTCCAGAAAGGCGGTGGCGATCTGGACACATCTGGCGGGATCGGTCAGCACCAGGGTCTGGGCCTGCTGCAGATCGATGGACAACTGCTCCTTCGCCAGATCCAGATCCGGAGCCGACAGGGAGGACATCATCATTGCCAGAAAAAACAGTTGATTCATTGGATTAAGGACGGCACGGAGGTGCAGGCATGTTATCCAAGCCCACCCCCGCCCGTCCAGAGTTCATTGATGAGATGCGTGATGGGCCGGATGTGTCGGAACCCGAGTGTCCGGCTTACTGGCGGATGAGGCGCAGATTCGCGGGAACCGGCTCCCAGTCGCTGCGGAAGGGGTTGATGTCCAGTCCGCCGCGGCGGGTGTAGCGGGCGTGGACGGTCAGCTGTGTCGGGGCGCAGAAGTGCTTGAGATCGGTGAAGATGCGCTCGATGCACTGCTCGTGGAACTCGTTGTGCTGGCGGAACGAGATGAGGTAGCGCAAGAGCCTCTCCCGGTCGAGGCGCGGGCCGCGATAGCGGATCACCACGGAACCCCAGTCCGGCTGGCTGGTGACCAGGCAGTTGGACTTGAGCAGGTGGCTGTGCAGGGTCTCCTCCACGATCTCGGTGCCGGCGGCCCCTTGCAACAGGGTCTCGTCAAACTCGTAGCCGTCCACCTCGATATCCAGATCGTCGATGCATTCACCGGGCAGCTGCACTATCTGGTGGGGGGCCTCATCGAGGGTAAAGAGGGTGACGCTCACGGGGGCGCCGGCACAGGCGCTCAGATCCTGAACCAGCAGCGCCTGTACCGCCTCCAGGGAGTCGCAGCGCGTCTGGTTGAAGGAGTTGAGGTAGAGCTTGAAGGATTTTGATTCGATGAGGTTCGGGCTGGCGGCGGGCACGGCCACCTCGCCGAGGGCGACCACAGGCTTGCCCTTGGCATTGAGCCAGGAGAGTTCGTACAGGGTCCAGACGTCGCAGCCCTCGAACGGCAGGGTCTCGCCAAGGCCCAGATCGTCGCGGTTCAGGCTGCGTGGCACAGGTTGCAGCAGACTCGGGGTGTACTGGCTGATGTAGGCGGACTGCTGCCCCAGGCTCAGGCCCTGCAGCGCACTGGCGCCGGCGTATCTCTCTTGTTTGCTCATGCTGGTTTGCTCACGCTTGTCTGACAAAGGGTTTGATGGTGCAATGGCCGGATTTTTCGGTCACTGTCTTGCGGCGATCAGAGGCCGCTATTGTGGGGAATATCGATGACGGATCAAGTCCTGTCTGCTCTGGAGCAGTTCTTTTTACGCTGGCAGCGCGATGGCGAGGCGAGACGGGGGCTGCCCCTGTGCGAGTGGGAGGCCGAGTGGCGCTCTCCCTGCGAGCTGGATGAGCCCAAAGAGGGGCGGGTGGCCTGGCGCCCCCACAGGCGCGACCAGCCTGCCGACTTCGCGGCCATGGCCGATGCCCTCGAGCTGACCCTGCATCCGAGCGCCCTTGCCCTGTTTGGTCACTGGTTCAGCCGCCCCCTTCCCTGTTCCTACAAGGGACTGCGCATCGAGCTGATCCTGCCGTGGAACGAGGACGATCTGGACCTGCTCAAGGAGAACCTCATCGGTCACCTGCTGATGCTGCGCAAGCTGAAGCGTTCCCCCTCGCTCTTCATCGCCACCACCCGCAACGAGATGACGCTGGTGTCGCTCGACAACGAGAGCGGCCAGGTATGTCTGGAGTGGCTGGACTCAGGTCGCCGCCTGGCGCTGGCCCCCTCGCTGCCGGCATTTCTGGCGCGGCTGGAGACCCTGCCCCATTGAGACGGGCAGGATGAGCAGGATGAGAGAGGGCCTTGCCATCTGGCAAGGCCCTCTCTTTTTATGGGGGCCGCGCCGGCGGCCCTAGTCCTTGAAGTCCCAGGAGAGGTTGGACACCAGGCGGCAGGGATCGCACTTGAAGTCGAAGATCTCGTGCAGGGGGGCGGCCAGCGCCCAGTCGCCGCCACAGCCGGGGCAGGGGCGGGCCCGCTCTTCGGCGGCGCTCAGGCCGCCGACCCGGTAGAGATAGTAATAGGTAGGGATGCCGCTCAGGGCCTCCAGTCGACTGACGAGATCGCTGCCCCGGCGTTGCAGCCGGCTGCCCACCTCGCCGATTTCGTGCAGGGCGGCGTGCTCGGCGATGGAGCCGTTCATCTGCAGCTGATCGCAGGCCTCCCAATCCTCCTGCCACTTGATGATCTGCTTGTGGTCGCCGTTGGCGACGGCAGGCAGCCGATAGAGCGGAATGGGGGCGAAATGGTCGCCGCAGCGCAGGGGAGAGCAGCTGTGCAGGAAGCTGGTATAGAGCAGCATCCAGCTCGGGCGCTCGCCCTCCTGGCCGCACGGATCCGTGCTGTCGGACAGCAGATCCATGCCCTGAAGCTGGAGTTTGGGAGCCAGCAGCCCGGCCTGGTGCAGGCCCTGTTCGGCCAGGGCCACCAGTTCGCTCTGATTGTCCGGGTGCAGGCTGTCCTGCTCCGGGCAGACCACCCGGCTGATGAAATGGCCTGGGTGCATGCTGGTGGGAAACTCCCGCCCCAGGATCTGCCCCTGGTAGCGCAGCATGTCGAGGTAGTGGACTATGGCCCGCTCGGCCTCCCCGAGGGAGGTATCGCGGTAGCACTCAAAGGTGAGTTCGAGGATGTACATGGTGACGCGTCAATCCCGCTTGTGGTCGAGCAGCAGGTCGGTGAGGCGATCAACCTTCTGCTCGAGCCGGGCGAGTTGTTCGCTCAGTTGCAGCAGGCTGACGGCTTCCGGGGCCGCAGGGGGCGTCGCGGGGACGCTGGCTGGCGCGGGCTCAGCCGACTGGGGCTGCTGCTTCCACTGGCTCAGCACCTTGAGCAGCTCGGCCATGGGCACTGGATGGCTGAGGCGGGCCTTGACCATGGCGGTGGAGGGGGTGATCCCCCTGGCACTGAGTTCGTTGGCTATCTGGATGATCTCTTGGGCTGACATCTTGGCTCCTGCGCGGCCGTCTTGCTGCTTGCGGATGGTGGCACAGAGCTTAATCAAAGCCTGCCCATCAGGAAAGCGGCGCGAGGGGGACTGGCTCAGCTGATTGACGTGGGGGGACGCCAGGGCGATTGAGATGTGACTGGGGGCTCTGCGCTAACCCAGAGCCCGGCTGCCGGGAAAGCGGGAGCGTCAGTGGGTCTGGCGCAGCAGCACGTCCAGCTGGTCGATGGCTTCCGCCCAGTCTGAGTCATTCCAGAGCGCATCGCGCAGGAAGCCCGCCTGGGAAGGGGTCCAGAACGGGGCCTCGGGCAGCAGGGTCTGGTTGTCCAGGGGGTGCTCGCGGATGAAGCGGTGCAGGCTGGTCTCGTCATTGGCCAGTCCCAGCTGGGCAAACAGGGCTGTCATGTCATGGGTCAGCAATTCCATCTCGGCGCTCCTTGCAGGGGGGGTGTCGAGAATTATAGCCAGCCCCCGGGGCCTTGACCCGGCCTAGGAGGGCAGACGATGGGGTGGCAGCTCGACCCCGGCGACGTGCAGCCCCTGCATGCACAGCTGGCCATGGTAATGGCTCTCGCCGTCGCTGGAGAACTCGAACTGGTAGTAGGTCAGCAGGCGCAGGGGCTTGTGCCCCAGCGCGCGATGGGTGCGTGCCAGCGACAGCAGTTGCAGGTCGTGGTGCTGGCAGTAGCGGCGCATGTATTGCCAGGCCAGCTCCGCCTGACGGCGCTGTTGCCAGAAGGCCCAGCCAACGAGGCCGAGCAGCAAGATCCCAAGCATTTCTCCCATCAACGGGTTCCTTCTGTGATGTCGGTGGGGCCCGGCTCCAGGAGGGGGGCGGGCCAGCAAGCGTTCCTACGCCGAGGCGAACAGGCGACCTATGGCCTGGCCGAGGGCCTCGCTGCGTGCGGGGTCGCGCAGTCTCGCCAGCATATCATTGCGCAGGGCCGGTAAAGTGACGAGCTCGGCAAATACCTGGTTGAAGAACTGGGTGGGTTGCAGGGCGAGCTGCTCGAGGAACAGGCCGAGCAGCGCCGGGCTTTTCAGATCGGGCCAGAGGCGGCCCGCGATGGCGAGCAGCAGGGAGGGGCTGGGACGGGTCTGCAGCAGGGTCAGCAGCTTGTTGCTGCGCAGCTCGTTGCCCGGGCAGGAGGCCAGGGCCCGGCACAGATAGGCCAGGGTCTCGGCATCGGGCTCGGCGCACTCCTGCTCCTTGCCGATGCGCTCCAGCAGCGCGCCTTGTAGGGCGGGGGGGAGGGGCGCGTTCTCCAGGCTCTGGCACAGGGCGTAGAGCGGTGCCTGCGGGAGCTTCGGCAACGCCTTGCACACCAGGGCCAGGTTGCGCTCATCCTGCAGCCGCTCCGCCAGATCGGCAAAGCCCTGCAGCCCCAGGTGCTGCCACCCCTCTTCCCCCGGCGCCGCCAGATAGTGGCAGAGCGCCTCGTAGTAGGCGGAAGGGGCCTGCTCCAGCTGGCGGGCCAGCTTGGCGTGCAGGCTGGCCATCTTGGCCTCGGCCGGACGGAAGGTGTAGGGGTTGTCGGCCAGACGCTGCGCCTTCTCCTCATCCAGCTCCCCGGTGAGCTTGTAACCCAGGGTCTCGACCACCTGGTCCATGAAGTGCTTGGGGCCGCTGGAGATGAGCAGGCCACGCTCATCGAGGGCAAACTTGAGGAACCAGAGGTAGTGTCTTGACTCGGCGGGCTGGAAGAAGTGCACGCCGAGCCAGGCATGTTGCTGCAACGGCCAGGGGTAGGGCTCCTGCTGCTGCTCGATGCGCACGAAGAGGTCGCTCGCCAGCGGGCGCACCTGGCGGCCCATGTCGAACAGCTGGAACTGGGTATCGGCCTGGGTCAGAAATTCGGTCAGCGTATTGATGGAAGACATGAGGAGATCCGGCTTGAAGGTGATGCCGGGGATTATAAGGAGGCTGCACCAGATAGCCAGTGGCGGTCGCAGCGGGCGAGAGGGCGACGGCAGCATGGCAGCCGTCCCGGGGGCGGTGTATAGTAACGCCCCTTTTGATGGCTCTGTTGAGTGGGGCGCCGACACCTGTCGGCCGCACGATGAGGAAGTGAGATGAATCAATATCTGCTGGTCGCCGGCCTGCTGGGAGAGTTGACCGCCGAGTTGCAACGCCTGGAACGCTGGCAAGCCGAGCATCCGGGCAGCGAGGCGCTGGCAAGCGAGCTGCCGTTCT
Organism: Aeromonas sp. FDAARGOS 1409; assembly: GCF_019048705.1. NCBI lineage: Bacteria > Pseudomonadati > Pseudomonadota > Gammaproteobacteria > Aeromonadales > Aeromonadaceae > Aeromonas > Aeromonas sp. FDAARGOS 1409. The sequence goes on along the minus strand of NZ_CP077395.1, from coordinate 298,486 downwards.
GCGTCGATACCCTGAGTTTCGATCAGTGGCTGCAATTCGTGCTGATCCCCCGCATGGAGCAGCTGGTGCTGCTGCAGGCGCCGTTGCCGACCAGCGTCTCCCTCTACCCCATGGCGAGCGAAGTCTACAAGGAAGAGCTGGCCGAGGTGGAAGCCCTGCTGCGTCTGATCGCCCGCTTCGATCTGCTGCTCTCCGGCAAAGTGGTCGAGCAATGATGGGTGAGGCGGTCAGCGCAGAGAACGCCTTGGTACCGACCCTGCTCTATCAGGATGACTGGCTGGTGGCGGTCAACAAGCCGTCGGGTCTCCTGGTGCACCGCAGCTGGCTCGACAAGGGGGAGACCCGCTTCGCCATGCAGATGACCCGGGATCTCATCGGCGGTCGCCATGTCTATCCGGTACACAGGCTCGACAGGCCCACTTCTGGGGTGCTGCTGTTTGCGCTGGATCCGGCGGTGGCCCGCACCCTGACCGAGGCCTTTGCTGCCCGTCAGGTCCACAAGGAGTACCTGGCACTGGTGCGGGGATGGGCCCCCGAGGAGGGGCTCATCGATTACCCGCTCAAGGAGCAGCTGGACAAGATAGCCGACGCCATGAGCGACCCGGATCGCCCCGCCCAGGAGGCGGTGACCGCGTTTCGCCGCCTGCACAGGGTCGAGCTGCCCCATGCGGTCTCCAAGAAGCATCCCACCAGCCGCTACAGCCTGGTACGGCTCTTCCCCAAGACGGGGCGCAAGCACCAGCTGCGCCGCCACCTGGATCACCTGTTCCATCCCATCGTCGGCGACACCACCCATGGCGATGGCCGGCATAACCGCTTCTTTCGCGAGCACTACGGCTGCGACAGGCTGCTGCTGATCGCCCACCGCTTGAGCTTCGAGCATCCCGTACTCAAGGTGCCGATGCGGATCCAGGCGCCGTTGGGGCCCCAGGTGCTGCAGCTGTTCGCCGAACTGGGCTGGCCCGCCAGCGAGAGCGACTACGGCGTCTGAGTCAGTCTTCATCTGTTTCCTCTGACCGGGCTGTGGCATGCTGTAGGCCAGGTCCGTCAGAGGAATGACTTATGGCTCAACGAGATACTTCTCCCTTCACCGCGTGTCATCATGTCCAGCCTGGGGGAAATCCCCCGAGCATCCCGCCCGAAGCGGGCCAGCCTCTTCCCCTGAGGAGTCGCTGATGGCCGAGATCGACATCCTGGTCGGCACAGTCTATGGCGCCGCCATGCTGGTGGCCGAGACCCTGAGCGACCACCTGCAAGCCAGCGGCCATGTCTGCCGTATCTTCGACGAGGCCGAACTGGAGGACATCGATGCCTCCCGTTTTCTGCTGATCGTCAGCGCCACCACGGGGCAGGGCGATATTCCCCCCAACTTGCAACCCTTTGCCAGCGCCCTGGCCGATCGTGCTCCTTATATGAAGGGGTGGCGCTATGCCCTCATCGCCATGGGGGACAGCAGCTATGAGCATTTCTGCGGGGCGGGGCGAAGGCTGGATGAGTTGTTGCAGGAGCTGGCGGCCGTTCCCCTGATACCGCGTCTGGAGATAGACGCGACTGTGGTGGATGAGCCAGAGGTGGCGGCGCTGGCCTGGCTGAAAACCTGGGAAAATAGGCTGTAGCCGGATTGGCGCATATTTTAAATGTCTCCCCCGTGAGCCTGCTGACGGGGGAGCATTATTTTGGGACTCATTGCGTCTGCTCTCAAATATTATCCTGTCTGACTGCCGGTTATTTTTCTCTCGAACAGAGTGCACCGACAGACCCATATTCATCAAAAACGCGACAAACCAGAAAATTAAAAGTTCCCCATTGAAAGCGATTTCAATCATGTTTTTGCCACTGAACGATTGGTTTTTAACTTAACTCTCATCGCAAATTAATGTTTGAATGCATTTTTAATGGTCTATTGTTGCTGTGATTGACCTTTTTAAGGTGATCTGTTGTTCTTGTTCTGCTTTTCTTGACTGACTCTCTCTCCTGCGGCTTGAGGGGAGCGATTTGTCACCATTTTGTGAATCAGCTCATGTTTGTGGCGAAACCGGGTACATATAATCGACCTCGGTTATCACCAAAACGTTTTTCCGGTGATAAGAACTTGAATATCAGGATCACACTCCTCTCAGCGGGAATAAGGAAAATGAAAATGAAAGCAAAGTGGCTCCCGATCGCTGCAGCAGTTACCGCAGCCCTGGCTTCCCAAGCCGCCTTCGCCGTTGATTTCCACGGCTACTTCCGTTCAGGTGTCGGCATATCCGAAGATGGCGACATGCAGACCTTCGATAAGAATAAAGTGGGTCGTCTTGGTAACGAAAACGAAACCTACGGCGAAGTACAATTGGGCCAGGAGGCCTACAACAAGGATGGGAAGTCATTCTATGTTGACTCCATGGTCGCTATGGTCAGTAATCAGTCCAATGACTGGGAAGGTACTGGTACCAGCTGCAACTTCGACGCCAAGCAGTGTGAAGACGATGCCACTTTCGCCCTGCGTCAGTTCAACGTACAAGCCAAGGGTGTGTTGGGATTTGCACCGGAAGCCACCCTCTGGGCCGGTAAGCGTTACTACCAACGTCATGACATCCATATCTCAGACTTCTACTACTGGGATGTGTCTGGCGCCGGTGCTGGTATCGAGAATATCCAGGCTGGTCCGGGCAAATTCTCCTTGGCTTGGACTCGCAGTGATGCAGGCGAGCTGAATAACAATATTCTGGATGCCCGTTATGCTGGCATCCCGCTCTGGAGCGATGCTTCCTTAGAGCTGGGTGTTGACTATGCCATCGCTAACCCCACCGACGATCAGGAAAAGGTCAACGATGACATTAAAGATGGCGTCATGCTGACCGCAGAGCTGACTCAGAACCTGCTGGGTGGCTTCAACAAGACCACGCTGCAATACATGAGCGACAGCTACGCCACTCTGCCGATTTACTACGGTGCTGGTAGCTGGACCAGCCAGGACGGAGCCAGCGGTGACGGCTTCCGCATCATCAACTGGGGCGTGCTGCCTGTGGGTGACAAGGTCGAGTTCGGTCACCAGCTGGTCTACGGTCAGTCCAATGATGTGACTATCAACGGTGTGGCGGGCTCTGATGCCGATACCTTCTCCGTAGTGGTTCGTCCCATGTATAAGTGGGATGACATCCAGAAAACGATCTTGGAGCTTGGCTATTATCATGACACCCAAGACCTCAAGGGGCAGGAGAGTAAGGATCGCGACGGTCAGAAGTACACCATTGCACAGGCTTGGTCTGCCGGCCCCAGCTTCTGGGCCCGTCCTGAGATCCGTGTGTTCGCTTCCTACCTGAAATCCGGCGGCGATAACGGTCAGACTTTCAATGGCAGCAACAACGACGACAACACTTGGAACTTCGGTGTACAAGCAGAAGCTTGGTGGTAAGCAGTATCTTCAGTTAAGTTAGTCACTGCCCCCTTATGGGGGCAGTTTTGTTTCGCTGGATTTGGCAACCGGGTTATGGAGATAAGAAGAATGAAACTGGTAAAGATGTCTATCGCGGCCGTGGTTACCGCGCTGTTGGCCGGCTGTTCCGGTAGCATGGTCGTGCCCGTGCAGGAGCACGCCTCCATCCTGAGCAATGCCGACCAGGCCAAGCAGGCGCTCTCCCAGACGACGAGCTGCTGCCAGGATTTCAACGAATTCAATTATGTTTCTCTGCCGGAAGGCGAGACGCTGCTGACCATAGATGGCAAGCAGCCCAGTTATCAGTTCGACGAGGGGATGAGCTATTTTGCCGCCTATCGCCTGCCCGTCAATACCGGCAACCTGGCCATCACGCTGGCGTCCCAGGTGAGCAAGACGGTGATGATTCCCAAGGTGATCATGCTGGATGCCCAGTTCAAGGTGACTCGCGTATTGGGTGAGTCTGTATTCAGTTATCAACCCGCCCACCTGCTCGACAATGACAGGATCGAAGGCAAGGTGTTCGTGGACCGCAGCATGCCGGGCAATCCCGCCAGCGAAACCTATATGGTCATATATGCCCCGGGAAATGAGCTGTCCGGCAGCACTACCATCTTGCACCCGGCCAAGGCCTTTGCCCGTGCCAATGGCACGGTCGAGCCGGATATCAAGGATCCCGTGATCCCGCATTCACCCTGGGGCCTGGTGCAGATCAAGGCGGTCGACATGGCCAAGGGGCAGGGTATCGAGGCCGTCTTCAAGCCCGAGTATTCGGACAAGGTGGCGATGAGTCAGGCCAAGCCGGCCACAACAGCCGTGGCTGCCTCGGCCGTCACCACGGCGGCAGTGGCCGCAGCACCGAGTACGCCGGCTCCCGCCATGCTGAGCGAGACCGAGAGCTTCTACAACGCCCAGATCGAGAAGGCGGTGAAGGCCGGGGATATCGACAAGGCGATGCAACTGGTGAATGAAGCGGAACGTGCCGGGTCAACCAAGGCGAAATCCGTCTTTATTGATGCGGTGAAACGGTCACAAAAGAACTAAATATCCTGACTTATTTAAATTGCTATTTGTTGGAGGCCTCCCTTGTTGGAGGCCTTTTTAATCGGTAGACTTGATAATATAAAGCAGTGGTTGGTTACATTTGGTTACACTGGGTTTCGCTGTGTATTATTTTGTTTCTCCTTGATTTATTTTGAAGTGGTTTTTTTCTTTTTGCGGTATTGCTATAACAACGCGAAATAATATTCAAGATTACACCCTTCCTGCTTATTTATTATCTTGTGATCTCTCCTCCAAATTTATTATTCCCTTGTCCTCGGTAGAGGCATTTCCATATCTGCTGGGTTATATTCTGGTGGTCAAAATAAGCAACCCGGGAAACGCTCCAGTACAATCGCGGATGAAGCAGGTGGTCATCCATAAACTGTACGGGGTCGTTGTCGGAAAAAAAATCCATTCAGGAGCGCACACATGTTAAAAAATGCATTCTCTAATCTGCAAAAGGTCGGTAAGGCGCTGATGCTGCCTGTATCGGTCTTGCCCGTAGCAGGTATTCTGCTGGGGGTGGGGGCTGCCCACTTCAGCTGGCTGCCGGAAATCGTCTCCCAACTGATGGAGCAGGCCGGTGGTTCCGTCTTCGGCCAGATGGCTCTGCTGTTTGCCGTGGGCGTCGCTCTCGGCTTCACCAATAACGACGGTGTATCCGGCCTGTCCGCCATCGTCGGCTACGGCATCATGGTCGCCACCCTGAAGGTGATGGCCCCTGTGATGGGTGTCGAGAGCATCGATACCGGTGTGCTGGGCGGTATCCTCGCCGGTGGCGTTGCCGCCTGGGCGTTCAACCGCTTCTACAAGATCCAACTGCCCGAGTACCTCGGCTTCTTCGCAGGCAAGCGTGCCGTGCCCATCATCACCGGTTTCGTCTCCATCGGTCTGGGCGTGATCCTGTCCGTCATCTGGCCGCCGATCGGTGGTGCCATCGGTGCCTTCTCCGACTGGGCTGCCAACCAGAACCCGGTTCTGGCCTTCGGTATCTACGGCGTGGTTGAGCGCTCCCTGATCCCGTTCGGTCTGCACCACATCTGGAACGTGCCTTTCTTCTACCAGGCGGGTACCTGTGTCAACGCCGCCGGTGAAACCGTGCACGGCATCATGACCTGCTTCCTGACCGCGGACGATGCGTCCCGCGCTGCCGGTAACGGCTTCGGTCAGCTGGCCGGTGGTTACCTGTTCAAGATGTTCGGTCTGCCTGCCGCTGCGTTTGCCATCGCACACGCTGCCAAGCCGGAAAACCGTGCCAAGATCGTCGGTATCATGGCCTCTGCCGCCCTGACCTCCTTCCTGACCGGTATTACCGAACCTATCGAGTTCTCATTCCTGTTCGTGGCTCCGGTGCTGTACGCCATTCACGCGCTGCTGGCGGGTCTGGCCTATGTCCTGACCAACACGCTGGGTGTCGTGCATGGTCACACCTTCTCCAACGGCTTCATCGACTTCGTGGTGCAATCACCCCGTGCTGACAACATGCTGCTGCTGGTGGGTCTGGGTCTGGTTTACGCCGTCATCTACTACGTGGTCTTTACCGTGGTGATCCGTGCCATGAACCTGAAGACGCCGGGTCGCGAAGATGAGAGCGCACAAGACTCCTCTGCCGGTCAGAGCAAGGATGAGATGTCTGCCGCTCTGGTCTCCGCCTTCGGTGGCAAAGAGAACATCGCCTCCCTGGACGCCTGCATCACCCGTCTGCGTGTCGGTGTGAAGGACGTGGCCAAGGTTGACCAGGCTGGTCTGAAGAAGCTGGGCGCTGCCGGTGTGGTGGTTGCCGGTTCCGGTGTACAGGCCATCTTCGGCACCAAGTCCGACAACCTGAAAACCGACATGGACATCTGGATGAAGAGCAACTAATCCCTGCTTTCATACCGAGTTCCGAAAGGGGAGGCACAAGCCTCCCTTTTTGCTGCCCGCCGTTCAGGAGTCGGCATCATCGCGCAGGGTCTCGGGCCTGGCTCGCGGCGTAGGGCTGGCCAGAGGCCATAAAAAAGGCGCCTGATGGCGCCTTTTTGAATGGAATGGGGTCAGAGTTTCTCCAGATCCCGCTCAATCTCGCTGATCTTGTTCTGTACCACCTTCTCCAGATGGCGCAGGTCCCGCAGTATCTTCTGCTTGATGTCCGGATCGGCCTGGGTCTGTCCGCCCTGGGTCAGGCTGTCGAGTTCGTCCACCACGTACTTGAGGTTGGCGTTGATCTCAGTGACGTCCTTGTATTCATGGGTACCCGAGTTGACCAGCATGGTCTTGCGCTGGCGGGGATACTTGAACTTGACGCTCTTGGCGAAGAACTCGCCCTTCTGCTTCTTGAAGTAGATCTTGAGAATGTCGTGGTTGGCCTCCTGGCGCAGGGTGTAGCTGTCCACTGAGGTGGGTTCCTGGATCCCCAGGCTCTTCAGATTCTCGTACATCGGGCTTCCTTGGTTTGAAACGATCCTGACCTGTTTATCTTACCCGAGTCGGGCCCGCTTGCCTGTGACAGGTGTGCCAAATTCAGGAGGGGCTCAAAGGAGTGCTGTGTTCAGGGGATGGGTCATGGGAAGAGCCCCTTGCCGCTATCGCCGCCTGGCGAAGTGATGAAGGGACTCTCGTCGGTGTATTGGAAAAACGGGTGCGGGCGGGACAAGAGCAACAAAAAAGGCGCCATCAGGCGCCCTTTTAATCACGGCCAAGAGGATTACTCGTCGATGGAACGCAGCAGGGCGTTGATGCCGACCTTGGCGCGGGTCTTGGCATCCACCTTCTTGACGATGACGGCGGCGTACAGGCTGTACTTGCCGCACTTGGAGGGCAGGGAGCCGGAGACGACCACGGAGCCGGCCGGGACGCGGCCATAGTGGATCTCGCCGGTTTCACGGTCATAGATGCGGGTGGACTGGCCGATGAAGACACCCATGGAGATGACGGAGCCCTCCTCGACGATCACCCCTTCCACCACCTCGGAACGGGCACCGATGAAGCAGTTGTCTTCGATGATGGTCGGGTTGGCCTGCAGCGGCTCCAGCACGCCACCGATGCCGACGCCGCCGGAGAGGTGCACGTTCTTGCCGATCTGGGCGCAGGAGCCCACGGTGGCCCAGGTGTCGACCATGGTGCCTTCATCCACGAAGGCGCCGATGTTGACGTAGGAGGGCATCAGCACGGTATTGGGGGCGATGAAGGAGCCCTTGCGCGCGGTGGCCGGCGGCACTACGCGTACACCGGCGGCCTTGAACTGTTCGGCGCTGTAGTCGGAGAACTTGAGGGGAACCTTGTCGTAGTACTGGGCGTCGTCGCCCTTGATGATGCCGTTGTCATTGATGCGGAAATAGAGCAGCACCGCCTTCTTCAGCCACTGGTGGACGACCCACTCGCCGGCGATCTTCTCGGCGACGCGGGCCTTGCCGGAGTCCAGCTGATCGATGGCCTCCAGGATGGCGGCCTTGGTGGCGGCATCGACGGAGCCGGGGGTGATGGAGTCACGGCGCTCGAAGGCCGCTTCTATGGTCTGTTGCAACTGGGTCATGGCAAGTTTCCTTTAAAAAATTCTGTTTGTTGTATCACACTTTTCCAATTGTTTTTAAGGGCTCTCGCCGATTTCTTGAGAAGAAAGGCGGTTTATTGTGCTTGAGTGGCCCAACCACTTGTTATGATTGAAAAATTAATACGAGACAAAGGCTCTTATGGGACCTTCGTCCGGCCTGTTCAGCCCTCCGCCTCGCCGGGTTCCTGCGGGTTGAGCTGATTGACCAGCCGCTCTTCCAGCGCCTGCTGCTCGGCCTGGCTCAGGGGCTCCCCGGCCAGGGTGGTGAGGCTGAAGAAGTCTTCCACCCGCTCGCCTATGGTGGTGATCTTGGCGGCGTGCAGCGACAGGCCGCACTGCTGGAACACGGCACCGATGCGGGCCAGCAGGCCAGGGGTATCCAGTGCCGTCAGCTCCAGCAGGGTGTGACGGTTTTCGCCCCTGTGGGGCAGAAACACCACCCGGGTCGGCACGCTGAACTGGCGGTGGCGCCGTGACAGGGGCTTGCTGCGCAGCACCAGCTTGCCTGGCTCCTGCAGCGCCTTCTCCAGCGCCTTCTTGATGGTGGCGGTACGGTTGGGGCTGATGGGTTCGCCGCTTGGTTCCAGCACGATGAAGGTGTCCAGCACATAGTCGTTGCGCGAGTTCATGATCTGGGCGTCGTGGATGCTCAGGTTCTTCTGATCCAGCGCCGAGGCCACGGTGGCGAACAGGTTGGGCATGTCGCGGCAATAGATGAACACCTCGCTGCCGCCCCGGATGGGGTGCTTGCCGATGAGCACCAGGGGGGCCGGGTTGTCACCGTGGGCGATGATCTTGCGGCAGTGCCAGGCGATCTGCTCCGGACTGTGGCGCAGGAAGTAGTCGGCCTTGAAGTCGTTCCAGAGGGCGTTGACCGCATCCAGGGATACCTCGCGCTGGGCCAGGATCTGCCGTGCCTGACGCTGGTTCTCGCGGATCTTGAGCCGCATGTCCGGCGGGTTCTCCAGACCCTGGCGCAGGGCCTTCTGGGTGGCGAAGTAGAGCTCCCGCAGCAGGGTCCCCTTCCAGTCGTTCCACAGGGTGTCGTTGGTGGCGCAGATGTCCGCCACGGTCAGGCAATAGAGCAGATCGAGGTGTAATTCGTCGCGTACCTTCTGGGCAAAGTCGGTGACCACGTCCGGATCGTAGATGTCGCGGCGCTGGGCGGTGACCGACATCAGCAGGTGGTGGCGCACCAGCCAGGCGACCAGCCGGCTCTCGTAGCGATCCAGCCCGTGCAACTGGCAGAACTCCAGCGCATCCACGGCGCCGAGTTCGGAGTGATCCCCCCGCCGCCCCTTGGCGATGTCGTGGAACAGGGCCGCGATGCTGAGCAGCTCGGGCTTTCGCAGCTGGGTGAATACCTCGTGGCAGAGCGGGTGGGTCTGGCGGCTGGCCGGGTTGGGGAAGCGATGGATGTTCTGGAGCAGCCTGTGGGTGTGTTCGTCCACCGTGTAGGCGTGGAACATGTCGAACTGCATCTGGCCGACGATGAGGTTCCATTGGGGCAGGTAGGCTGCGAGGATCCCGTACTTGTGCATGAGCGTGAGCGGCTGGCCGATGCCGTTGGGGTGGCGCAGCAGCGCCATGAAGAGGCGGCGGCACTCGGGCAGATCCTGCAGCCAGCAGCTCAGGGTGCGCCTGGCCTCGCGCAGCTGGCGCAGGGTGGCGGAGTGGATGCCGGCGATCTCCGGGTGCTGGGCAATCTGGTAGAAGAGCCGCAGGATGGCGGCCGGATCCCGGCCGAACAGTTCGGAATCCACCGCATCGATGAGGCGACCGCGTAGCTGGAACTCGTCGCTGATGCGGCGCACGTCCATGGCGGTGTTGCCGAGGATCGCCTCGTCAAACAGTTGCAGCAGCATCTCGTTGAGCTCGGCCACCCGCCGCACCGTCTGGTAGAAGCGCTTCATCATCTGCTCGACCGGGCCGTTGCCTTCCCCCTCGAAGCCCAGCATCTGGGCCACGGTGCGCTGGCGGTCGAACAGCAGGCGGTTGTCCCCCTTGTTGATGGCCATGTGCAGGGCGAAGCGCACCTTCCAGAGGAAGTTCTGGCAGTCGAGCAGTTCGCGGTACTCGGCCCGGTTGAGGAAACCGTGGCTGGTCATCTCGAACAGGGTGGTGGCGCCGAAGTGGCGGCGGGCGACCCAGGCCAGGGTCTGGATGTCGCGCAGGCCCCCCGGATTGTTCTTGAGATCCGGCTCCAGCTTGTAGGCGGTGCCGAGGAACTGCTGGTGGCGCAGGGCCTGCTCTTCGCGCTTGGCGCGAAAGAAAGCCTCGCTCGGCCAGAAATGCTGGGGCTGGGTGGCGGCCTGCAACTGTTCGAACCCCGCCAGGCGACCCGTGATGTAGCGCGCCTCGATGAGGTTGGTGGCGACCGTGATGTCGGCACGCCCCTGCTCGATGCACTCGGCCACGTTGCGCACCGATTGTCCCACTTCCAGCTTGAGATCCCACAAGAGGGTGATGAACTCGCCGATGCGCAGCCCCAGCACCTCGTCCAGTTCATCCCCTTCGTAGAGCAGCAGCAGGTCGATGTCGGAGTGGGGGTGCAGCTCGCCCCGGCCATAGCCGCCCACCGCAATGAGGGTGAGTTCCGTCTTGTCGAAGCCGAACTTGTGCCACAGCCTCGTCAGCAGGGCGTCCATGTATTCGGAGCGGGTGGCCACCAGCTCGATGATGTTGTCACCGGCATCGAAGCGTTCGTGCAACCAGGCGAGGAAGCGGCTGAGGTACTCCTTGCAGTTGTCGCGGGTGAGCTGATCGTCGGGCAACAGGTGGGGGGAAAGCAGGCTGGCATCCATGGCATCTCGCACTCTCGGTCTGGCCGGATAAAGAGCAACCCCGGCGTGCGGCCGGGGTTGAATGTCAAACGTGGCGGATAAAACGCTCGATGGTGTCGTCGGGGCGCAGGGTCAGCACCTCGCAGCCGTCCTCGGTCACCAGCAGGGTGTGTTCCCACTGGGCTGAGTCGCCGCCATCCTTGGTGGTGACGGTCCAGCCATCCTTCGGGTTGACCTTGCAGTGGTACTTCTTGCTGTTGACCATGGGCTCGATGGTGAAGCACATGCCAGGTTTCAGCTCCAGCTTGCCGCCGTTGCGGTAGTGCAGGATCTGCGGCTCCTCGTGGAATTCGGCGCCGATGCCGTGGCCGCAGTAGTCGCGCACCACGGAGAAGCCGGCCTGCTCGACGATGGGCTGGATCACGGCGCCGATCTCGGTGATGCACATGCCGGGGCGCACCCGCTTGATGGCGGCGTAGAGGCTATCCTGGGCCACCTTGCACAGCTGGCGGCGCAGGGGAGTGGTCTGGCCCACGATGAACATGGCGGAGGTGTCGCCGTGATAGCCGTCCTTGATGACGGTGATGTCCAGATTGATGATGTCGCCATCGCGCAGCTTCTTGTGGTTGGGGATGCCGTGGCAGATGACATCGTTCACCGAAGTGCAGATGGACTTGGGGAAGCCGTGGTAATTCAGCGGCGCGGGGATGGCCTGCTGTACGTCGACGATGTGGTTGTGGCACAGGGTGTTCAGTTCGTCGGTGGTGACACCCGCCTTGACGTGGGGGGCGATCATGACCAGCACGTCGGCGGCCAGCTGGCCGGCAACGCGCATTTTTTCAATCTCTTCCGGTGTCTTGATTTTAATGGACATGGGATCTCTCTTGGGGCCCGATCGCGCATCCGTTGATGTCCGGCAATCGGGTAATGAAAAATAGATGCGTTTGCAATCAGGGCGAAATTTTATCCCCAACCCCCGTTTACTTCCAGTGTGATCGTCATCGCAACGTCATCAGGCGGTCGCACCCTGGTTCGGGATCCATTTTTAGCGCCCTGGCTGGTGGTGTCGTGACCAAACTTATGGTATAAAGCGCGCCGGAATGGGGAACTTGTCTTCCCATACCATCACCCTTACTCAAACAACACACACACATCGACACCTGTACCGGGGTGCCCCTCTGGGGTCGGTTACATGGGATGTGTGGAGGCCTAACCCCAATACAGAGGTATAAAATGGCTAAAGTTTCTATGCGCGACATGCTGCAAGCCGGCGTTCACTTCGGTCACCAGACCCGTTACTGGAACCCGAAAATGAAGTCCTACATCTTCGGCGCCCGCAGCAAGGTTCACATCATCAACCTGGAAAAAACCGTTCCGATGTTTGACGATGCCATGAACTTCATCAGCTCCGTAGCTGCCAAGAAAGGCAAGGTGCTGTTCGTTGGTACCAAGCGTGCCGCGTCTGAAGCCGTTAAAGAAGCCGCTGAGCGTTGCGACCAGTTCTATGTTAACCACCGCTGGCTGGGCGGCATGCTGACCAACTGGAAAACCGTTCGTCAGTCCATCAAGCGCCTGAAAGATCTGGAAACCCAGAGCCAGGACGGTACCTTCGACAAGCTGACCAAGAAAGAGGCGCTGATGCGTACTCGCGAAATGGACAAGCTGGAGAAGAGCCTGGGTGGTATCAAGAACATGGGCGGCCTGCCTGACGTTCTGTTCGTTGTCGACGCCGACCACGAGCACATCGCTATCAAAGAAGCCAACAACCTGGGTATCCCGGTAGTTTCCATCGTTGATACCAACTCCAACCCGGACGGCGTTGACTATGTCATCCCGGGTAACGACGACGCTATCCGTGCCGTACAGCTGTACCTGAACGCTGCTGCTGACACCGTTCTGGAAGCCCGTGAGCAGGACATCGTTGTTCAAGCCGAACAAGATGGCTTCGTTGAAGCTGAGTAATTGATAAGGACTGCAAAGCCCTTATTAACCAAGCTGATGTAATTGGTTAGCAGGGGCCCTTGTGGCCCCTGTTTCTTGTCAATTCAAGACCGAGGATACTGGACATGGCAAACATTTCTGCCGCCCTGGTAAAAGAACTGCGCGAGCGCACCGCCGCTGGCATGATGGATTGCAAAAAAGCGCTGGAAGAAGCCAACGGTGACATCGAACTGGCTATCGAAAACATGCGTAAATCCGGTCAGGCCAAGGCCGCCAAGAAAGCTGGCCGTATCGCCGCTGAAGGCGTGATCTTCGCCCGTACCGAAGGCAACGTTGCCGTCATGATCGAGCTGAACTGCGAGACTGACTTCGTTTCCAAGGATGCCGGTTTCCTGGCCATGGGTCAGAAGATCGTCGAGATCGCCGCTACCCAGAAAATCGCTGACGTTGACGCGCTGAAAGCCGCCGACTTCGGCAACGGTGAGTCTGTCGAGCTGACCATCACCAACCTGATCGCCAAGATCGGTGAGAACATGAACCTGCGTCGCGTGATGCTGGTTGAAGGTGACAACCTGGGCACCTACGTTCACGGCTCCCGCATCGGTGTTATCACCAAGCTGGCCGGTGGCTCCGAAGAGCTGGCCAAAGATCTGGCCATGCACGTCGCTGCCAACAGCCCGCAATTCGTCAAGCCGGAAGACGTGTCTGCCGAAGTCGTTGCCAAAGAGCGCGAAATCCAGATCGACATCGCCATCAACTCCGGCAAGCCGAAAGAGATCGCCGAGAAGATGGTTGAAGGCCGCATGAAGAAGTTCACCGGTGAGGTTTCCCTGACTGGTCAGCCGTTCGTGAAGGATCCTTCCATGACCGTTGCCGAGCTGCTGAAGAAAGAAGGCGCTGACGTCGTTTCCTTCACCCGTTTCGAAGTGGGCGAAGGCATCGAGAAGCAAGAGACCGACTTCGCTGCTGAAGTAGCAGCCCAGATCGCGGCCGCTCAGAAGGCCTAATCGAACCGGTTTTTCCGTTTCCCCAGACCGCGACTTATGTCGCGGTCTTTATATGACCAGGAATCAGTCACATGAGTACCAATCCCAAGCCTGCATACAGACGTGTTCTTCTGAAGTTGAGTGGTGAAGCCCTGCAAGGATCCGAGGGTTTCGGCATTGATCCGGCGGTGCTGGAACGGATGGCCCAAGAGATCAAAGAGCTGGTTGAGCTGGGTGTTCAGGTCGGTCTGGTCATCGGTGGCGGCAACCTGTTCCGTGGTGCCGGCCTCGCCAAGGCGGGCATGAACCGCGTGGTGGGTGACCACATGGGCATGCTGGCGACCGTCATGAACGGCCTGGCCATGCGTGATGCCCTGCATCGTGCTTATGTGAATGCCCGCCTGATGTCGGCCATCTCCCTGCAGGGGGTCTGCGACTCCTACAGCTGGGCAGAGGCCATCAGCCAGCTGCGCGCCGGCAAGGTGGTGATCTTCTCTGCCGGTACCGGCAACCCCTTCTTTACCACCGACTCGGCAGCCTGCCTGCGCGGCATCGAGATCGAAGCCGACGTGGTGCTCAAGGCCACCAAGGTCGATGGTGTGTTCACCGACGATCCGGTCAAGAACCCGGATGCCGTGCTCTATCAGGAACTGAGTTATGATGAAGTTCTTGAAAAAGAACTCAAAGTGATGGATCTTGCTGCTTTTACCCTGGCCCGCGACCACGATCTGCCGATCCGGGTGTTCAACATGAACAAACCGGGCGCGCTGCGCCGCGTGATCATGGGTGAGCCGGAAGGTACCCTGATCCACCAGGCCAGCAAGTAAGGCAAGTGTGAGCCCTAGGCTCGCTTGTCCATTACGCCAGTCAACAAGATAGATACGGGCCGCCCGCCGGCTCGTTCGCCAAAAGGAAAACCACTGTGATCAACGAGATTAAAAACGACGCCAAGGACCGCATGGGCAAAAGCGTAGAGTCGCTCAAGACCCAGATGTCCAAGATCCGTACCGGTCGTGCTCACCCGAGCCTGCTCGACGGCATCCAGGTGGAGTATTACGGTGCTGCCACTCCTCTGAAGCAGTTGGCCAACGTGGTGGCAGAAGATGCCCGTACCCTCTCCATCTCCATCTTCGATCGCTCCATGATCCAGGCGGTGGAAAAAGCCATCCTGACCTCCGATCTGGGCCTGAATCCGTCCAGCAACGGCCAGACCCTGCGCGTGCCGCTGCCGCCGCTGACCGAGGAGCGTCGTCGCGATCTGACCAAGATCGTCCGTGCCGAGGCCGAAGGCGCCCGGGTTGCCATTCGCAACATCCGCCGCGATGCCAACGCCGACCTGAAAGCCCTGCTGAAAGACAAAGAGATCTCCGAGGATGACGACCGTCGCGCCCAGGAAGAGATCCAGAAGCTGACCGATACCTTCATCAAGCTGGTGGATGACGCCCTGGTTGTGAAGGAAAAGGAGCTAATGGAAATCTAAGCCTCCGACAGGTATATTACGAGCGCCGTGTAGTGCCCCTGCACGGCGCTTTTGTCTTTGTGGGAGAAATGAATGTCGCTTTTGGCAGCGCTGGGCGATAGCGCCAGCTCGTCCTTGCCCCGTCACGTCGCCATCATCATGGATGGCAACGGTCGCTGGGCTCAGAACCGTGGCAAGATGCGGGTCTCTGGCCACAAGGCGGGCGTGAAATCCGTGCGTGAGGCCGTCTCCTTTGCCGCCCGTGCCAAGATGGAGGCGCTGACCCTGTTTGCGTTCTCCAGTGAAAACTGGCGCCGCCCCGAGGGGGAGGTCAATGCGCTCATGGAGCTCTTCATGACGGTGTTGGGGCGCGAGGTGAGCAAGCTGCACAGCAACGGCATCCGTCTCAAGGTCATTGGCGATACCGCCCGCTTCAGCGAGCGGCTGCAGGCCAGGATCGCCAAGGCCGAGGCTCTGACTGCCAACAACCGGGGGATGACCCTCAACATCGCCGCCAATTATGGCGGCCAGTGGGACATCGCCCAGGCGGCCCGCAAGCTGGCCCGTGCCGTGGCCGCCGGCGAGCTGGATGCCGAGGCGGTCGATGAGGCCGCGCTGGCGCGCGAGGTCTGCATGGCCGACCTGCCGCCGGTGGATCTGCTGATCCGCACCGGCGGGGACCATCGCATCAGCAACTTCGTGCTGTGGCAGCTTGCCTATGCTGAACTCTATTTTACCCCGGTCCTGTGGCCCGATTTCGACGAGGCCGAGTTCAGTGGGGCGGTTGCCTCCTTCGTTACTCGCGAGCGTCGCTTCGGCTGTACGGGCGAACAGATCCGGGAACTGATCGCCGCGCAACAGACCGGCTAAACCCCGCTCCCAAGAGAGAGGTTTCTTTTGCTAAAACAACGAATTATTACCGCATTACTGTTAGTGCCCCTGGTGTTGGGGGCGCTGTTTTTCCTGCCATTGAAATTCTTTGCCCTGCTCGCCGCCCTGGTCTTTCTGCTGGCCAGCCGCGAGTGGAGCGCCTTCGTGACCGCCCAGCCGCAGCAATGGCTGTCGGTGGTGTTCTGTCTGCTGCTGGGGGCCAGCCTGTTCTGGGTGCCGGTAGAGCAGCTCTGGATCCCTCAACTGCACCCACTGGTGATGGGCGTGCTCTGGACCGCGGTCAGCTGGTGGCTGCTGGGGCTGCTGCTGGTGCTGCGCTACCCGCAGAGCGCCAAGTTGTGGCGAGAGTCCGTCTGGCTCAAGTCCCTGTTCGGCCTGGTGACCCTGGTGCCCTTCTTCTGGTCCCTGGTGGCCATCCGGGGCTATAACTTCTACCACGACCCCATGATGGGGGCCTGGATACTGCTGTTCGTGATGGGGCTGGTCTGGGCGGCAGATTCTGGCGCGTATTTTTTCGGCAAGGCGTTCGGCAAACACAAGCTGGCGCCGGCGGTCAGCCCGGGCAAGACCATAGAGGGCATGCTGGGCGGCCTGTTCACCGCGAGCCTTCTGGCCATCGGCGTCACCTGGTTCATGGGCTTCGTACCGGCCAAGATGGCGGCCGTGCTGATCTGCTCCCTGCTGGCGGTGCTCGCCTCCGTACTCGGCGATCTCACCGAGAGCATGTTCAAGCGCGAAGCGGGCATCAAGGATTCCGGCACCCTGCTGCCGGGCCACGGCGGCATCCTCGATCGCATCGACAGCCTGACGGCGGCCCTGCCCGTGTTCCTGCTCAGCTACCTGTTGCTCGGTCAGGAGTTTTGATGCATAACCTGGTGATCCTGGGAGCGTCCGGCTCCATCGGTCAGAGCACCCTCAAGGTACTGCGGCACAATCCTGGGCGCTGGCAGGTGCTGGCGCTGACGGCGGCTCGCAGCGTGGATGCCATGCTGCGCGACTGTCTCGAATTCTCCCCCCGTTTCGCCGTCATGGTGGACGAAGGCGCCGCCAGCGATCTGGCGGGCAGGCTCAAGGCCCATGGCTCTGCGACCCGGGTGCTCAGTGGCCAGGCGGCCCTGTGCGAAGTGGCCGCTCACCCCGAGGCCCACAGCGTGATGGCGGCCATCGTCGGCGCGGCGGGTCTGGCGCCCACCATGGCCGCGGTGCGGGCCGGCAAGCGCATCCTGCTGGCTAACAAGGAGGCGCTGGTCATGTCGGGCGCCTTCTTTATGGAGGCGGTGCGCGAGCACGGTGCCGAGCTGCTGCCCATCGACAGCGAGCACAATGCCATCTTCCAGTGTCTCCCCGAGACCATCCAGCGCCAGCCGGGCTTCTGCGATCTGGCTGCCGCCGGCATCAGCAAGATCCTGCTGACCGGCTCCGGCGGTCCGTTCCGCTACACCGAGATCGGTGCGCTGGCCAAGGTCACCCCTGCCCAGGCGGTGGCCCATCCCAACTGGTCCATGGGGGCCAAGATCTCGGTGGATTCTGCCACCATGATCAACAAGGGGCTGGAATACATAGAGGCGCGCTGGCTGTTCAACGCGGCGCCCGAACAGATCCAGGTGGTGATCCACCCCCAGTCGGTCATCCACTCCATGGTGCAGTACAAGGACGGTTCCGTGCTGGCCCAGCTCGGCAATCCCGACATGTGTACCCCCATCGCCCATGCCCTGGCCTATCCGGTTCGCATCGAGTCCGGGGTGGAACCTTTGGATTTCTTTAGTGTCGGAGAGTTCAGCTTCATTCGCCCCGACTACGAGCGCTATCCTTGCTTGCGGCTGGCCATCGCGGCCTGCCAGCAGGGGCAGGGGGCGACCACCTCCCTCAATGCCGCCAACGAGGAGGCCGTCGCGGCTTTTCTTGCAGAGCGGATTGGATTTATGGATATTGCCAGAGTCAACGAATCCGTCATGAGCGCGCTGGGCACGAGTGCCGCAGGCTCTCTGGAGGATCTCATTGCCTTGGATGGTGCGGCCCGTGTCCGTGCCCAGCAACTGATAAAGGAGCTTGCCGTATGAACGGACTGTGGTGGCCAGGTGCCTCTCTCCATGCTCTGCGCAGGACTGGTCATGACCTCGAGGTGCGTGGCTGATGGGAACCCTGCTGTGGAACATAGGCGCCTTCATCGTCGCCCTCGGGCTCCTGGTGGCGGTCCATGAATTCGGCCACTTCTGGGTCGCCCGTCGCTGCGGCGTCAAGGTGGAGCGTTTCTCCATCGGCTTTGGCAAGGCGATCTGGCGCCGGCTCGGCAAGGATGGCACCGAATACGTGCTGGCGCTCATTCCCTTGGGCGGCTACGTCAAGATGCTGGACGGCCGGGTCGACGATCTCAAGCCGGGCGAGGAGCAGTACGCCTTCAACCACAAGAGCGTCTGGGTACGGATGGCCATAGTCGCGGCCGGCCCCATGGCCAACTTCGTGTTTGCCCTGTTCGCCTTCTGGCTGATGTTCATGATCGGCGTCCCGAGCGTCAAACCTGTGGTGGGCGAGGTGCGCCCCGCCTCCATCGTCGCCCAGGCCGGCATCGAGCCTGGCATGGAGATCGTCGGCGTCGGTGGCGAGGAGACCGGTGACTGGGAGAGCGTGACCTATGCCCTCATCAGCCACCTGGGGGACGATTCGGTCCAGCTCAAGCTCAAGGCGGCCCACACCAGCTATGCGGTGGACAAGACGCTGCAGCTCGCCGGCTGGCAGTTCGATCCGGACAAGGAGTCCCCCATCGGCAGCCTGGGGATCGTGCCGCTGGGCGGCAAGGTGCTGCCCGTGGTCGAGGCCGTGGTGCCATCGAGCGCCAGCGAGAAGGCCGGCCTGCTGGTCGGGGATCGCATCAAGGGCGTCGATGGCCAAGTCATCACCGAATGGGCCCAGTTTGTCGAGCGGGTGCAGCAATCCCCGGAGCAGCCGCTGCAGGTGACGGTGGAGCGGGCGGGCAGCGATCTGACCCTGACCCTGACCCCGGATGTGAAGAAGGTGAGAGGCCAGCTGGTCGGTTTCGTCGGCCTGTCGCCGCAACTGGTTCCATTACCGGATGAGTATCGAACTCTGTTACAGTATGGGCCTTTGCAAGCCCTGTGGCATGGGGTCCAGAAGACCTGGAGCCTGATCACCCTGACCTTCGACATGATTGGCAAGCTGATCGGTGGCATCGTCTCCCTGGACAATCTGAGCGGCCCCATCTCCATCGCCAAGGGGGCCGGCAGCAGCGCCGATTACGGGTTGGTCTATTTCCTGGGGTTCCTGGCGCTCATCAGCGTCAACCTGGGGATCATCAATCTGTTCCCCCTGCCGGTTCTCGATGGTGGCCACCTGGTCTATTTCCTCATCGAGGCGATCACCGGCAAGCCGGTACCGGAAAAAATTCAGGAAGTTGGGTTCAGGATAGGCGCCGCCATTCTGATGTTACTGATGGGCATTGCGCTGTTTAATGATTTCGCTCGCCTCTGAGGCCAGAGCATCAACAAGGACACATAAGAACAAAATGGCTGTTAAAAAAGCATTGGTGTTGAGTTGCCTGCTGGGGGCCAGCTTCCTGGCTCAGGCTGCCCCGGCCTCTTTTGTGGTGCAAGACATTCAGGTCGAGGGTCTGCAGCGGGTGACCCTGGGCGCCGCCCTGTTGAATCTGCCGGTGCGGGTTGGTGACTCCGTCGACTCCGTGGCCCTGGCGAACGCCATCAAGAAGCTCTATGCCTCCGGCAACTTCGAGGACGTCAAGGTCTATCGTGACGGCCAGGTGTTGCAGGTCGTGGTGAAGGAACGCCCGACCATCTCCAGCATCGAGTTCTCCGGCAACAAGGACATCAAGGAGGAGCAGCTGACCCAGAGCCTGGAATCCTCCGGCATCCGGGTCGGTGATCCCCTGGATCGCACCGTGCTGAGCTCCCTCGAGAAGGGACTGGAAGATTTCTACTACGGCGTGGGCAAGTACTCCGCCAAGGTCAAGGCCATCGTCACTCCGCTGCCGCGCAACCGGGTCGACCTCAAGTTCACCTTCGTGGAAGGGGAAGCGGCGAAGATCCAGCAGATCAACATCGTCGGCAACCAGGTGTTCCCGGAAGAGAAGCTGCTGGCCCAGCTCTCCCTCAAGGACGACGTGCCCTGGTGGAACTTCACCGGCGATCAGCGCTATCAGAAGCAGAAGCTGGCCGGCGACATCGAAGTGCTGCGCTCCTACTACATGGACCGCGGCTACATCCGCTTCGCCCAGGAGTCCACCCAGGTCTCCATGACCCCGGACAAGAAGGGGGTCTACGTCACTCTCAACATCAAGGAAGGGGACCAGTACAAGGTCTCAGGCGTCCAGCTCAAGGGCGACCTCATCGATCGCGGCGGCGAGATGAAGGGGCTGATCCCCATCGAGGCCGGCAGCGTCTATTCCGCGAGCCAGGTGACCCACACCGAAGAGGTGCTCTCCAAGTTCCTCGGCCGTTACGGCTACGCCTATCCCAAAGTCGTCACCTTCCCCCAGATCAATGACGAGACCAAGGAAGTCGAGCTCATCGTCAACGTGGAGCCGGGCCCCCGGGTCTACGTGCGCAACATCAACTTCAGCGGCAACGTCACCACCAAGGACGAAGTGCTGCGTCGCGAGATGCGCCAGATGGAGGGCACCTGGCTCTCCTCCGACAACGTCGAGCAGTCCAAGACCCGTCTCAACCGCCTCGGCTTCTTCGAAACCGCAGAAGTGGATACCAAGCGGGTGCCTGGCAGCGACGACCAGGTCGATCTCGACTTCAAGGTGAAGGAGCAGCCCGCGGGGTCCATCAACGCCGGCATCGGCTATGGCACCGAATCGGGTCTGAGCCTGCAGGCGGGCCTGCAGCAGGACAACTTCATGGGGACCGGCAAGAAGATCGGCATCAACGCCAGCACCAACGACTACTCGAAGAACATCGATCTGAGCTACAACGATCCCTACTTCACCGTCGATGGGGTCAGCCTGGGCGGCCGTCTCTACTACAACAAGTTCAGCGCGGCCGACGCCAACATCGTCGACTACGAGAACACCACCATCGGCTTCCGTCTCTCCAGCGGCTTCCCGGTCAACGAGAACAACCGTCTTGACTTCAGCCTGGGCTACGAGAACAACAAGCTCTCCCAGCCCAACCCCTATGTGCAGGTGGACGAGTTCTGGAAGGTCTATCAGGCCAACCTGGACGGCGACAACCGCATGGTGTTCAACACCGTGGACGTCACCGCCGGCTGGACCCGCTCCACCCTCAACAAGGGCCAGTTCCCGACCGCCGGTGACCGTCAGCGGGTGAACGCCAAGGTGACGGTACCTGGCATGGATCTGCAGTACTTCAAGCTCAACGCCGAAGACTCCCACTACTTCCCGTTCGATGCGGATCACCAGTGGGTGATGCTGGCCAAGGCCCGCGCCTCCTATGGCAACGGCTACGGCAGCAACGGCGACTACGACCACGTGCTGCCGTTCTTCGAGAACTACTATGCCGGTGGCTTCGACACCCTGCGCGGCTTCAAGAGCAACACCGTGGGGCCGAAGGCGCTCTATTACTACAACCTGGGCGGCAACGACGTCATCCAGGGCACCGACAGCTCGGTGGGCGGCAATGCCCTGGCGGTGGCGTCCCTCGAGATGATAGTGCCGACGCCGTTCGCCTCGGAAAGCTACCAGCCCCAGCTGCGGACTAGCTTCTTCGTCGATGCGGGCACCGTGTGGGACACCACCTTCGAATATGGCCAGTACCAGAACCGTTGCTTCAGCGGCTGCAACTATCTGATGGACTACTCCGACCCCACCAACATCCGGGTGTCGACCGGTCTGTCGCTGCAGTGGCTCTCTCCCATGGGGCCCCTGGTGTTCGTGCTGGCGAAACCGATCAAGAAATACGAAGGGGACGACACCGAAGTCTTCTCCTTCAACATCGGCCGTACCTTCTAATCGGGTCGGACGACCCCCGCTGCGGCGGGGGAGAAGCATGATGGGTCGCGCGGTTTGCGTGCCTCACCAGGTAACAAGACGGTCTTGTGGATCGCTTGCACAATCAGGTAAATCAGGTAGCCCTCGACCGAGGGACCAAGGAGTAAGTGTGAATAAAGCGTTGAAAGTAGCTGGTTTGAGTTTTGCACTGATGGCTGCCGGCATGGGCTCCGCCTGGGCTGAGACCAAGATTGCCGTGGTCGACATGGGCGAAGTCTTCCAGAAGCTGCCCCAGCGTGAAGCCGTTGCCAAGAAGCTGAAAGGCGAATTCGAGCCGCGCATGCGCGAGCTGCAGAAGCTGGAGTCCGATGGTCAGGCGCTGGTCGAGAAGTTCAAGAAGGACGAAGCCTTCATGAGCGCCGAGCAGAAGAAGCAGAGCCAGGAGAAGCTGGCCAAGCTGCAGATGGAGTTCAACCAGAAGCGTCAGGCGTTTGAGCAGGACAACGGCCGTCGTCAGGCGGAAGAGCGCAACAAGATCCTGACCAAGGTACAGGCTGCCATCGATGCCATCGCCAAGAGCAATGGCTACGATCTGGTGCTGGAGCGCAACGCCGCGCCCTATGCCGCCAGCAAGCTGGACATCTCCGGCCAGGTCATTTCTCAGGTTAGCAAGAGCAACTAATTGATGGCATTTACTCTCGCACAGCTGGCCCAGCAACTGGGGGCCGAGGTCCATGGGGATGGGACCCGGGAAATTCGCAAGGTCGCGACACTGGAAAAAGCCGGGGAGGGGGAGATCGCCTTCCTGTCCAACAAGAAGTACCGGCATTTCCTGGAGCAGAGCAAGGCGACCGCCGTGCTCATCACCGAGGCAGACCTGCCGTTTTGTCCCACCAATGCCCTGGTGCTCAAGGACCCCTACGTGGGCTTTGCCCGGGTAGCCCAACTGCTGGACACCACCCCGCAGCCGGCCATGGATATCCATCCGAGCGCCGTCATCGCGGCGGACGTGCAACTGGGCGAGAGAGTGGCCATCGGCGCCAATGCGGTCATCGAATCCGGCGTGGTGCTGGGGGATGATGTCCGCATCGGCCCGGGCTGTTTCGTTGGCCAGAACACCCGACTGGGAGCACGCTCCCGGTTGTGGGCCAACGTCACCCTCTATCACAACGTGACCCTGGGCACGGACTGTCTGGTGCAAGCCGGGACCGTGATCGGGGCCGACGGTTTCGGTTATGCCAACGAGCGTGGCGAGTGGATCAAGATCCCCCAGCTCGGTGGCGTGACCATAGGCAACCGGGTCGAGATCGGTGCCTGCACCACCATCGACCGCGGTGCGCTGGAAGATACCCGCATCGCCGACAACGTCATCATCGACAACCAGTGCCAGATCGCCCATAACGTCGAGATCGGCTACGGCACCGCCGTGGCGGGCTCCACCGTGATGGCCGGTAGTCTCAAGGTCGGCAAATACTGTATCATTGGCGGCGCCTCCGTCTTCAACGGGCACATGGAGATCTGCGATCAGGCCACCGTCACCGGCATGGCCATGGTGATGCGACCCATCACAGAGCCCGGTATCTACTCTTCCGGCATCCCCCTGCAAACCAATAAAGAGTGGCGCAAGACCGCCGCCCGGGTGATGCGTATCGAAGAGATGCACAAGCGGTTGAGCCGACTTGAGAAAAAGCTGGATCAAGAATAATCACGATTGGTATAGGGTACTGTTTTGACTACTGAAAAGAAGAGCCTGGGCATCCAGGAAATCATGGATCTGCTGCCCCACCGTTATCCCTTCCTGATGGTGGACAAGGTGGAAAACTACGAGATCAGCGATGAACGCAAGACCCTGCGCGCCATCAAGAACGTCTCGTTCAACGAGCCGATCTTCCAGGGCCACTTCCCGGCCAAGCCGGTGTTCCCCGGCGTGCTGATCCTGGAGGCCATGGCCCAGGCGACCGGTATCCTGGCCTTTACCATGGTGGGCAAGCCGTCCCCCAACGAGCTCTACTATTTCGCCTCCATCGACAACGCCCGCTTCAAGCGCCCGGTCGGCCCTGGCGATCAGCTGGTGCTGGACGTAGAGTTTCTGAAGGAGCGCCGCGGCATTGCCAAGTTCACCGGTGTCGCCACCGTCGACGGTGAAGTGGTCTGTACCGCCGAACTGATGTGCGCCAAACGCGAGGTGTAACCGTGATCGACCAGACTGCCATCATCCACGATACCGCCATCGTCCATGAGTCTGCCGTCATCGGCAAAGGGGTCGAGATCGGTCCCTTCACCGTCATCGGTGCCGACGTGGAAATCGGCGACAACACCTGGGTGAGCTCCCATGTGGTGATCAAGGGGCCGACCAGGATAGGTCGCGGCAACAAAATCTTCCAGCACACCTCCATCGGTGAGGATTGCCAGGACAAGAAGTACGCCGGCGAGCGCACCTTCCTCGAGATCGGCGACAACAACGTGTTTCGCGAGAACTGCACCGTGCACCGCGGCACCACCCAGGATCAGAGCCTGACCAAGGTGGGCAGCGGCAACCTGTTCATGGTCAACGTCCACGTGGCCCACGACTGCATCATCGGTGACAACTGCATTTTCGCCAACAACGCCACCCTGGCGGGCCACGTGCACATCGGTGACTTCGTGATCTTCGGCGGTCTGTCTGCCATTCACCAGTTCGGTCGTGTCGGCTCCCACGCCTTCGTCGGTGGCTGCGCCGCCCTGAACAAGGACGTGCCCCCCTACGTGATGGCGGCCGGCAACTATGCCAAGCCGTTCGGGGTCAACTCCGAG
The DNA here is from genome assembly GCF_019048705.1 of Aeromonas sp. FDAARGOS 1409. NCBI lineage: Bacteria > Pseudomonadati > Pseudomonadota > Gammaproteobacteria > Aeromonadales > Aeromonadaceae > Aeromonas > Aeromonas sp. FDAARGOS 1409. The sequence goes on along the minus strand of NZ_CP077395.1, from coordinate 273,719 downwards.
GGGCTGCGTCGTCGCGGCTTCAGCGCCGAGGCGATCTCCGCCGTCAAGCGTGCCTACAAGGAGATCTTCCGCTCCGGCAAGACCATCGAAGAGGTGCTGCCGGTGCTGAGCGAGATGGCCCAGGCCGAGCCTGCCATCCAGCTCTATGTGGATTTCCTCAAGGACAACGAGCGCGGGATCATCCGTGCCTAAGCCCATCCGCATCGGCATAGTCGCCGGAGAGACCTCCGGCGACATCCTGGCCGCAGGGCTGGTGCGCGAGCTGCAGCGTCGCTACCCCGACGCGCAGTTTGAAGGGATCGCCGGGCCGCGCATGCAGGCTCTCGGCGTCAAGGCGCTGTTCGAGATGGAGGAGCTCTCCGTCATGGGCATCGCCGAGGTGCTGGGACGTCTGCCCCGCATCCTGCAGGTGCGCCGCGAGCTGCTGCGCCACTTCATCGCCAATCCCCCCGACATCTTCGTCGGTGTGGATGCGCCGGATTTCAATATCGGGGTGGAGCTGAAACTGCGCCGCGCCGGTATCAAGACGGTCCACTACGTCAGCCCCTCGGTCTGGGCCTGGCGTCAGGGCCGCATTCACAAGATCAAGGCCGCCACCGACATGGTGCTCGCCTTCCTGCCGTTCGAGAAAGCCTTCTACGACCGTTTCGATGCCCCCTGCCGCTTCGTCGGCCACACCATGGCGGACGACATCCCGCTGGTACCGGATCAGGCCGCCGTGCGCAAGGAGCTTGGCATCGATCCCGCCCGCCGCTGGCTGGCGGTGCTGCCTGGCAGCCGGCATGCGGAGGTGGCCTTCATGGCGCCGGTCTTCCTCGAGGCGTGCAAGCACCTGACGGTGCACTGCCCGGATCTCGGCTTCATCGTGCCCCTGGTCAACCAGAAGCGGCGCGAGCAGTTCCTCGCCATCAAGGCCGAGGTGGCGCCGGATCTCGACATGGTGCTGCTGGACGGCCAGGGCCGCGAGGCCATGATCGCCGCCGATGTGGTGATGCTCGCCTCCGGCACAGCCGCGCTGGAAGCCATGCTGGTGAAGAAACCCATGGTGGTGGGCTACAAGCTCAAACCCTTCAGCTACTGGCTGGCCCAGTGGCTGGTGAAGACGGAATACGTCTCCCTGCCCAATCTGCTGGCGGACAGGATGCTGGTGCCCGAACTCATCCAGCACGAGTGCACCCCCTGCAATCTGGTGGAAGAGGTCAGCAAACTGCTGGAGCACGACAACAGCGAGCTCATCGCGACCTTCACCAAGCTGCACGAGAAGATCCGCTGCAATGCCGACGTGCAGGCCGCCGAGGCGGTGGTGGCGCTGCTTGACCGCTAGTTGGGCTGGAATGTGCGCTTTTGGCGTGATGTTGTGCTGATACTGGCCCTGCGGGGCCGGTTTTGATTCAAGGCTGTGAGATGACGATCGATATTCCTCAAGACAAGCTGATTGCCGGGGTGGACGAGGTGGGTCGCGGCCCCCTGGTGGGTGACGTGGTCACCGCCGCGGTGATCCTGGATCCCGCCAACCCGATCGAAGGCCTGGCAGACTCCAAGAAGCTCTCCGAGAAGAAGCGCCTGGCCCTCCATGACGAGATCAAGGCGAAGGCCCTGGCCTGGGCCATCGGTCGCGCCAGCCCGGCGGAGATCGACGAACTCAACATACTGCACGCCACCATGCTGGCGATGCAGCGCGCCGTGGTGGGGCTCTCCGTCCAGCCGGAGCTGGTGTTTATCGACGGCAACCGCTGCCCGTCCCTGCCGATGGAGGCCCGCGCCGTGGTCAAGGGGGACAGCCTGGTGGCCGCCATCAGCGCCGCCTCCATCCTCGCCAAGGTGACCCGCGACGCCGAGATGACCGAGCTGGATGCCCGCCATCCCGAGTACGGCTTCGCCCGCCACAAGGGCTATCCCACCGCCGAGCACCTCGCCATTTTGGCCTCGCGCGGGCCCCTGCCCGAGTACCGGCAGAGCTTCAAGCCGGTGCGCCGCGCCCTGGGGATCGAATAACCCATGCCGATCTGTCTGAACGATTTCTGCTTGCGCAATGAGAGGGCGTGACCATGGCCGATCCCCGCTTCATCCACCTGAGGGTGCATTCCGACTTCTCCATGGTCGACGGCCTGCAGAAGATCGGTCCCATCGTCTCGGCCGCCGCCGCCAACAACATGCCGGCCCTGGCCCTGACGGACCAGATGAACATGTGCGGCCTGGTGCGCTTTTACGGCTCTGCCCACGGCAAGGGGATCAAGCCCCTGGTCGGGGCGGATTTCTGGGTGCAGAGCGACGAGCTCGGGGACGAGCAGTTCCGCCTCACCCTGCTCGCCATGGACAACGACGGCTACCAGAACATCACCCTGCTCATCTCCCGGGGCTATCAGCGTGGCCACGTGCAGGGACGCCCGGTCATCGACAAGGCCTGGCTCGGCGAGCACGCCAAGGGGGTGATCGTCCTCTCCGGCGGCCGGGAGGGGGACGTGGGCAAGTTCCTGCTCAAGGGCAATCGCCAGATGGTGGAGCAGTGCCTCGCCTTCTACCAGCACCACTTCCCCGACGCCTACTACCTGGAGCTGCTGCGTACCGGTCGCCCGGACGAGGAGGTCTACCTCCATATGGCGGTCGCCCTGGCGACCGAGTTCGAGGTGCCCGTGGTGGCCACGAACGAGGTGGTGTTCCTCGGTGCCGACGACTTCGACGCCCACGAGATCCGGGTTGCCATCCACGACGGCTACACCCTGATGGACAAGCGCCGTCCGCGCCGCTACAGCCCGCAGCAGTACCTGCGCAGCCAGGAGGAGATGTGCGAGCTGTTCGCCGACATCCCGGAGGCCCTGGAGAACACGGTGGAGATCGCCAAGCGCTGCAACGTGACGGTGCGCCTGGGCGAATACTTCCTGCCGAACTTCCCCACTGGTGACATGACCACCGAAGACTTCCTGGTGATGAAGTCAAAAGAGGGCTTGGAGGACAGGCTCGCCTTCCTGTTCCCGGATCCCGCGGTGCGGGCCGAGCGCCGCCCCGAGTATGACGAGCGTCTCGACATCGAGCTCAAGGTGATCAACCAGATGGGCTTCCCGGGTTACTTCCTCATCGTGATGGAGTTTATCCAGTGGTCCAAGGACAACGGCATCCCGGTCGGTCCCGGCCGGGGTTCGGGGGCGGGGTCGCTCGTAGCCTACGCCCTCAAGATCACCGATCTGGACCCGCTGGAATTTGACCTGCTGTTCGAACGCTTCCTGAACCCCGAGCGGGTCTCCATGCCCGACTTCGACGTCGACTTCTGCATGGACAGGCGGGACGAGGTGATCGAGCACGTCTCCGAGATGTACGGCCGGGAGGCGGTCTCCCAGATCATCACCTTCGGCAGCATGGCGGCCAAGGCGGTGGTACGGGACGTAGGAAGGGTGCTGGGCCACGCCTACGGTTTCGTGGATCGCATCTCCAAGCTCATTCCGCCCGACCCCGGCATGACGCTCGCCAAGGCGTTCGAGGTCGAGCCCAAGCTGCCGGAGCTCTACGAGCAGGACGAGGAGGTCAAGGACCTCATCGACATGGCGAAGAGGCTGGAAGGGGTGGTGCGCAACGCCGGCAAGCACGCCGGTGGCGTGGTCATCGCCCCCACCAGGATCACCGACTTCGCGCCCCTCTATTGCGATGACGAGGGTCACCACCCGGTCACCCAGTTCGACAAGAACGACGTGGAATACGCGGGTCTGGTGAAGTTCGACTTCCTGGGGCTGCGCACTCTGACCATCATCGACTGGGCGCTCGGCATGATTAACCCGCGTCTCGCCAAAGAGGGCAAGCCGCCGGTCGACATCGCCGCCATCCCCATCGACGACAAGAAGTCGTTCGCGCTCTTGCAGCGCTACGAGACGACGGCGGTGTTCCAGCTCGAATCTCGCGGCATGAAGGACCTCATCAAGCGGCTGCAACCCGACTGCTTCGAAGACATGATCGCCCTGGTGGCCCTGTTCCGTCCGGGCCCGCTCCAGTCCGGCATGGTGGACAACTTCATCGACCGCAAGCACGGCAACGAGGCCATCTCCTACCCGGACGAGAAGTGGCAGCACGAGAGCCTCAAACCCATACTCGAGCCCACTTACGGCATCATCCTCTACCAGGAGCAGGTGATGCAGATCGCCCAGACCCTGGCGGGCTACACGCTCGGCGGCGCGGACATGCTGCGCCGGGCCATGGGCAAGAAGAAACCCGAGGAGATGGCCAAGCAGCGGGCCGGCTTCGAGGAGGGGGCTGTCAAGAACGGGGTCGACGGCGAGCTGGCGATGAAGATCTTCGATCTGGTGGAGAAGTTCGCGGGCTATGGCTTCAACAAGTCCCACTCCGCCGCCTATGCGCTGGTCTCCTACCAGACGCTCTGGCTCAAGACCCACTTCCCGGCGGAGTTCATGGCGGCGGTGATGACCGCGGACATGGACAACACCGACAAGATAGTGACCCTGGTGGACGAGTGTCAGCGCATGGGGCTGACCGTGATACCGCCGGACGTCAACACCGGTCGCTACCGCTTCAGCGTCAACGAGGACGGCCACATCGTCTACGGCATCGGCGCGGTGAAGGGGGTGGGCGAGGGCCCCATCGAGGCGATCCTGGAGGCGCGGGATCGGGACGGCCCCTTCCGGGATCTGTTCGACTTCTGCAACCGGGTCGACATCAAGAAGCTCAACAAGCGGGTGATGGAGAAGCTGATCCTCTCCGGCGCCATGGACCGCCTCGGCCCCCACCGCGCCGCCCTGATGGCGACCCTGGAGGAGGCGATGCGCGCCGCCGAGCAACACGCCAAGGCACAGGCGGTGGGCCAGGTCGACATGTTCGGCGTGCTCACCGAGGAGATCGACGACGTCAAGAAGGCGTTCGCCAACGTGCCCCACTGGCCCGACAAGGTGTGGCTGGAAGGGGAGCGTGAGACCCTCGGGCTCTACCTGACCGGTCACCCCATCAACCAGTACAGCAGCGAGCTGCGGCGCTACACCTCGGGCCGGCTGTGCGATCTGCATCCCACCTCCCGGGATACGGTGACCACGGCGGCGGGGCTGGTGATCGCGGCCCGCAGCATGGTGACCAAGCGCGGCAACAAGATGGGGATCTTCACCCTGGACGACAGATCCGGCCGTCTCGATGTGACCCTCTTCAGTGAAGCGCTGGAAAAATACGAAGAATTGATGCAAAAAGACCGTATTTTAGTGGTTTCTGGACAGGTCAGCTTTGATGACTTCTCCGGTGGCCTTAAAATGTCGGCCCGCGAATTGCTGGATATCAACGATGCGAGGGAGCGTTTCGCCAGGGCGATCCGGATTTCCCTCGATGAACAACGCATTGACGAGCGCTTTTTCCCGCGTTTGTGCGAGATTTTGGAGCCCGCCCGTGCCGGAGTCTGTCCGGTTCAGGTAAACTATCGTCGCCCCGGCTCCCGGGTGCGATTGACGCTCGGTACCGAGTGGCGGGTGACGCCCACCGATCAACTGATAGATGACTTGCGAGTCCTGCTTGGACGAGAGCGGGTTGAATTGGTTTTTGATTAGAGGATCTATTGTCCCTATGAGTCTTTTTCTGGATTTTGAACAGCCGATCGCCGAATTGCAGGCACAGATCGATGAACTTCGCCATGTGAGCGAGCACAACAGTGCCGTGGATCTCAGCGAGGATATCCGTCGGCTGGAGAAGAAAAACGAAGAGCTGACCAAGAAGATCTTCGGCGATCTGGGGGCCTGGCAGGTGTCCCAGATGGCGCGTCATCCCCAGCGCCCCTACACCCTCGACTACATCGAGCACATCTTCACCGACTTCGACGAGCTGGCCGGCGATCGCGCCTATGCGGATGACAAGGCCATCGTCGGCGGCATCGCCCGCCTCGACGGCGAGCCGGTGATGATCATCGGCCACCAGAAGGGTCGCGAGACCAAGGAGAAGATCAAGCGCAACTTCGGCATGCCGCGCCCGGAAGGGTACCGCAAGGCCCTGCGCCTGATGGAGATGGCCGAGCGCTTCAAGATGCCGATCATCACCTTCATCGACACCCCGGGCGCCTATCCGGGTGTGGGGGCCGAGGAGCGTGGCCAGTCCGAGGCCATCGCCCGCAACCTGAAAGTCATGGCCGGCCTGACCGTGCCCGTGGTCTGCACCGTGATCGGTGAAGGCGGCTCCGGCGGCGCCCTGGCCATCGGTGTGGGCGACCGCGTCAACATGCTGCAGTACTCCACCTACTCCGTCATCTCGCCGGAAGGCTGCGCCTCCATCCTGTGGAAGAGCGCCGACAAGGCGCCGGTGGCCGCGGACGCCATGGGTATCACCGCCCAGCGCCTGAAGGAGCTGAAGCTCATCGATTCCATCGTGGAAGAGCCCCTCGGCGGCGCTCACCGGGATCTGGAGAAGATGGCGAAGAACCTCAAGACCCGCATCAAGCAGGATCTCGACGCCCTGCGCCCGCTGGACAGCGAGCAGCTGCTGGAGCAGCGCTACCAGCGTCTGCTGGGTTACGGCTACTGCTAAGCCGTTTCTTCCCGCACGAGACCAAGAGGCCCCCGCTCCGTCGGGGGCCTTTTTGTTGCCGGCAAGCCAGGCTCATAGGACTACCGCTTCGGCGGTGAGCCCACCAAAAACCCCTGCGGGATCAAGGCCACAGCGATTAATCGGCGAAAAAAGTGGGATCCGGCTCCCGTTTTGCTTACAGTGCCCTCCTTTCGCTCCCCGGAGCGAAATGCCCGCAAGGATGCGCCCCAGACGTCGGCAGGCTGGCCCCGCCAGGCTGGCCCCGCCAGGCTGGCCCCGCCAGGCTGACTCGCAGAACGCATCATCACCCCGGCTGTATCGCTTCCCCGTGTCTCTGCGTCCTCGGCTCCTGCCCGTCACTCTCATCGTCACCGTCTTCATCTGCAGTGAGTGAAACATGAGCGAATCGGTTTTTGAGATCCATGACTGGACCCTGAGGGTCGACGACAACATGCTGTGTCGCCCCGAGCGCGAGGTCTACCTCGAGCCCAGGCTGGTCAACCTGCTGCACTTCCTGGCGAGCCACGCCGGCACCGTATTCTGTCGCGACACCCTGATCGACGAGGTGTGGGACGGCGCCGAGGTGACCGATCAGGTGGTCACCCAGTCCATCTTCGAGCTGCGCAAGATCCTGAAAGATGGCCGTCCCGATGCGGCCGACTACATCGCCACCGTCCCCAAGCGCGGCTACAAGCTGGTGGCGCCGGTGCGCCCGTTGCAGGCGGAGTCGGTGCAGTCCGCGCCCGAGGCGGAGGCCCCCGAGGCCGAACCGCCGGTGGAGGCAGACGCTCTGGCCCCCGGTGCGGCCCCCTTCCCGGCGGGCCCCCTGACCCGCGCCATCTCGACACGGGCCAGAGACGGGCACAGCCGCCGGCGGATGATCGGGTTCGACATCTTCGTGGCCCTGCTGCTGGTGACCCTGGTCAGCCTGCTCGGCTACCAGCACACCAGCCCCAGCGTGCACGGCATGCTGGATCCCGAGCTGCTGGTGTTTCGCTTCCACACCGGCATGGACGGCAGCAACGAGAACGTGCGCCTCGCCGACGGCATCACCCGCGCCCTGATGGGGGAGGTGGCCGCCGCCACGCCGCTGCGGGTGCAGTACGGCGCCAATACCCTGGTGGGGGGGATACGGCCAGGCAAGGAGCTGAGCGTGCGGGTCTCCCGCCAGCCGGGGGGCACCTACCTGGATCTGGAATACCGCAACATCAACACCAGCCGGGTGCTGTTCAGCCACCAGTACCGGCTCAGCCGCCACAACGTGCACGAGGTGCTGCAGGCCAGCAGCCTGGATCTGCTGCGGGTGCTGGAGCGGCCGGACGTCACGCCCGGGGTGGGCTGGCCCACGGATGACGGGGCGCTGATGGCGCTGATGGAGGCCCACTACTACACCAACAAGCAGGATCAGGTGGCCCTCGGGCGCGGCGTCGAGCTGCTCGACGGGTCGCTGGCGGCCCAGCCGGATCAGCCGCTGCTGCTGGCGGAGCGCTACCTGGCGGGGGAGGCGCTGGCCACCCTGGCCGGGAAGCCCCAGAGCGAGCGGGTGCAGGCGATCGGCACCCATCTGGCCCGGATCGCGGGGGAGCAGGCCGGCTTGCCGGCCCGGGTATGGGAGGCCCTGGCCCTGCAGGCCATACTGAACGGCCAGCCGCAGGAGGCACAGCGTCAGCTGGCCCGGGCCGCCGAGCGGGGGCGCACCGTGCTCTATCACATCTTGCGCGGCAAGCTGGCGGAGCTGGACGGCCGCCCCGAGGCGGCGGGAGACGCCTACAGCCAGGCCTTCCTGATGGAGGCGACCGAGCAGACCTATCTGCTGTGCCAGCGCCTCGGCTTCTACAGCAATATGGAGGCCCTGGCGCCGGCGCTGTTCAACAACCTGGGTCAGAGCAAGGTGAAGCTGTTCTAGTTGGGGGCCAACGCCAGCGCCTCGGTTTCTACGACAGGATGGAGGCCCTGGCGCCGGCGCTGTTCAACAGCCTGGGCCAGAGCAAGGTGAAGCTGTTCTAGCTGGGGGCCAACGCCAGCGCCTCGGCTTCTACAGCAATATGGAGGCCCTGGCGCCGGCGCTGTTCAACAGCCTGGGCCAGAGCAAGGTGAAGCTGTTCTAGCTGGGGCCAACGCCAGCGTCTTGCCGAACGCTGGGCTGCCTGCGGGCAGCCCCGGCGACATCCGGCTTCTCCCTGCCGACTCGCTCCCACCAAAGGCATCTTCCCTCCTTCTCTTCCAGATCCGCTCAATCCCTCCAACCTTCCCGACCGCCATGTCCCCCCGCTTTTGCCAGTCCCGCCGACTCACCGGTTTTGCCTCGGTGCGCGGGTCAAGGCCGGAGACTGGGGCCCGAGCGAGGCAGGTTGGGGACAAGGGGAGGTGGATCCGGGCAGAGAGGGGCCGAAAAGATATCAAGGGATGTTCAGGGGCTCTGGCAAGGCGTATCAGGGCGCCATAGGGGTGGGGTGGGGATATCAGGGTTTTATCAAGGCGGCCGGGCTGCATGTCGTCAACGTGCTGTTTTTAAAAAGGTTTTAAGTCAATCTCCTGGAGGGGAAAGAAATTTCCCTCATGATTTTATCCCTGAGCGGGTCTTTATGTTTTCCGGGGCGCGGGGGCCTAGTCTGTGGCCATTCGCTGGCGGCCTGTCCGCCATTGTCACGACTCGCCCCTTTATCGACCCGGAGAGCTTATGCCCCTAGATTCGAGCAAGAAGATCGGCCTCATCGCCTGTACAGGTGTGGTGGCCGGCAACATGATGGGGAGCGGCATCGCGCTGCTGCCCTCGGCCCTGGCCACCATCGGCTCCATCTCCCTGTTCAGCTGGGCCATCTGCCTGGTGGGCGCCATGGGGCTGGCCTTCGTGTTCGCCCGCCTCGCCACCAAGAACCCGCAGGAGGGCGGCCCCATCGCCTACGCCGGCGAGATCTCCCCCGTGTTCGGCTTCCAGACCGGCGTGCTCTACTACCACGCGAACTGGATAGGCAACCTGGCCATCGCCATCACCGGCGTCTCCTACCTCTCGGTCTTCTTCCCCATCCTCAACGACCCCATTCCGGCGGCCCTGGCCACCATAGCGGCGGTCTGGATCTTCACCTTCGTCAACCTGCTGGGCGGCAGCTGGGTGAGCCGGCTCTGTACTCTGGGACTGGTGCTGATCCTGCTGCCGGTCGTGGGTACTGCCGTGATGGGGTGGGGCCATTTTGATGCCGCCGTCTACAGCCAGAACTGGAACACCACCAGCGGCAGCGATCTGCATGCGGTCATCAGCGCCGTGCTGATCTGCCTCTGGTCCTTCGTCGGTGTTGAATCTGCCGCCGTCTCCTCCGGCATGGTGAAGAACCCCAAGCGCACCGTACCGCTCGCCACCATGCTGGGTACCGCCATCGCCGGCGTCATCTACATCCTCTCCACCCAGGTGATCGGCGGCATGTTCCCGGCAGGTGAAGTGGCTGCCTCAGGCGCGCCCTTCGCCATGGCGTCGTCCGCCATCTTCGGCGACTGGTCCGCCCCCTTCGTCTCCGCCTTCACCACCCTGGCCTGCTTCACCTCCCTGGGCTCCTGGATGATGCTGGTGGGGGAGGCGGGCAAGCGCGCCGCCCAGGACGGCAACTTCCCGAAAATCTACGGCGAAGTGGACGAGAACGGCGTCGCCAAGAAGGGGCTGATACTCGGCTCCCTCAAGATGACCGCGCTGATGATCGGCCTGACCGCCTTCACCTCCCAGTCCGCCCACGCCGCCGACTTGTTCAACGTGCTGACCACGGATGCGGTGCTGCTGACCATGCTGCCCTACTTCTACTCCAGCATTAACCTCATTCGCTTCGAGGGCATGACCTCCCGCAGCATGGGCGTCATGATCTTCTCCGGCGTGGCCTGCGTGTTCTGCCTGGTGGCGCTGATGGGGGCCAAGGGCTCCAACCTCACGGCCACCTTCGTGGTGTCGCTCATCATCCTGATGTTCTACGCCAAGAAACAGGGTCTGCGTCAGCACGACTCCCTGCTGAGTGAACAGACCAGCCACTAATCCTCCCTTTTCCATTCCTGCGCTCTCCACTCCCCATCCCCGATGGAGAGCGCCCCCTTATGTGTGGAGCATCAAGATGAACATCATTGCCATCCTCAACCACCTGGGCGTTTTCTTCAAAGAAGAACCGATTCGCCAGCTGCAAGCCTCCCTCGAGCGCAAGGGCTTCGAGGTCGTCTACCCGGTCGACGTGGCCGATCTGCTGAAACTCATCGAGAAGAACCCCCGCGTCTGCGGCGCCATCTTCGACTGGGACAAATACTCCCTGGGCCTGTGCAAGGAGATCCACGATCGCAACGAGAAGCTGCCGATCTTCGCCTTCGCCAACGACCAGTCCACCCTGGACATTCACCTGACCGACCTGCGTCTGAACGTGCACTTCTTCGAGTACCGTCTCGGCATGGCCGACGACATCACCCTCAAGATGGGTCAGGCCACCCAGGAGTACCAGGACGCCATCCTGCCGCCGTTCACCAAGGCGCTGTTCAAGTACGTGGAAGAGGGCAAGTACACCTTCTGTACCCCCGGCCACATGGGCGGTACTGCCTTCCAGATGAGCCCGGCCGGCAGCCTCTTCTATGACTTCTACGGCCCGAACGCCTTCAAGGCCGACGTCTCCATCTCCATGCCGGAGCTGGGCTCCCTGCTGGACCACTCGGGCCCGCACAAGGAAGCCGAGGAGTACATCGCCCGTACCTTCAACGCCGATCGCTCCTACATCGTCACCAACGGCACCTCCACCGCCAACAAGATCGTCGGCATGTACTCGGCGCCGGCCGGCAGCACTGTGCTGGTGGATCGCAACTGCCACAAGTCGCTCACTCACCTGATGATGATGAACGACGTGACCCCGCTCTACTTCCGTCCGACCCGCAACGCCTACGGCATTCTGGGCGGCATCCCGCAGAGCGAATTCAGCCGCGAGACGATCAAAGCCAAGGTCGCCGCCACCCCGGGTGCCCAGGCGCCGCGCTACGCCGTGATCACCAACTCCACCTATGACGGCCTGCTCTACAACACCGGCTTCATCAAGGAGGCGCTGGACACCCCCTACATCCACTTCGACAGTGCCTGGGTGCCCTACACCAACTTCAGCCCGATCTACGAAGGCAAGTGCGGCATGAGCGGCGAAGCGATGCCGGGCAAGGTGTTCTACGAAACCCAGTCCACCCACAAGCTGCTGGCGGCCTTCTCCCAGGCCTCGATGATCCACATCAAGGGTGACGTGGAGGAAGAGACCTTCAACGAAGCCTTCATGATGCACACCTCTACCTCGCCGCAGTACGGCATAGTGGCGTCCACCGAGATCTCCGCCGCCATGATGCGTGGCAACACCGGCAAGCGGCTGATCAAGGACTCCATCGATCGCGCCATCTCCTTCCGCAAAGAGATCAAGCGTCTGCGCGAGCAGAGCGAAGGCTGGTTCTTCGACGTATGGCAGCCGGACAACATCGACACCGTCGAGTGCTGGAAGCTGGATCCGAAAGATGACTGGCACGGCTTCAAGGACATCGACGACAACCACATGTACCTGGATCCCATCAAGGTCACCCTGCTGACCCCGGGTATGGGTCGTGACGGCCAGCTGCTGGAGAAGGGCATTCCTGCTTCACTGGTCTCCAAGTTCCTGGACGAGCGCGGCATCGTGGTGGAGAAGACAGGCCCCTACAACCTGCTGTTCCTGTTCTCCATCGGTATCGATCAGTCCAAGGCGATGCAGCTGCTGCGCGCCCTGACCGAGTTCAAGCGCGGTTACGACCTGAACCTGACCATCAAGAGCATACTGCCGAGCCTCTATCGCGAAGACCCGAGCTTCTACGAAGGGATGCGCATTCAGGAGCTGGCCCAGCGCATTCACGAGCTGACCAGCAAATACCGTCTGCCGGAGCTGATGTTCAAGGCGTTCGACGTGCTGCCGGAGATGAAGATGACCCCGCACGCCGCATGGCAGCAGGAGCTGGCCGGCAAGGTGGTGGAAGTGCCGCTGCGCGACATGGTGGACCGCATCAGCGCCAACATGATACTGCCCTACCCGCCGGGAGTACCGTTGGTGCTGCCGGGGGAGATGGTGACCCAGGACTCCCTGCCGGTGCTCGAGTTCCTCGAGATGCTGTGCGAGATCGGGGCCCACTACCCGGGCTTCGAGACCGACATCCACGGCCTCTATCGTCAGGCCGACGGCAGTTACACCGTCAAGGTGCTGCGTTAAGCGAGAGTGACAACAACGGGCCGCGAGGCCCGTTTTTCTATTGGATTCCAGCCATCTGCCATCAGGGACGGATCACCCGGCGAGGGCGCTCGCGACGCTAGCTCGTGTGGCGCGCCAGGGTACCCTCCCGGCGGGCGGGCTGCGACCGGCGACGCCGGCTCAGGGGGGCGCAAGCCAGCCTGAGGCGATGCCACTCCCGCCACAGCAGCCAGCACAGGGGCAGAGTCAGCAGCAGCACCGTGGTGGGCTGGGCCAGCAGCACCCCGTCCCGGCCCCATTGCAGCGGCAGCAGGAAGATGAGCGGCAGCAGCAGCACCGTCTTGGCGACCGAGATCAGCAGCGCCTGGCGGGTGCGGGCCATGGCTTGCAGCAGCACTATGCCGAACATGACGATCCCCTCCAGCGGGATGGCGGCGAGGTTGAGGGTCAGGCTGCGCATGGCCGCGGCCAGCAGCTCGACATCCTGGCTGCCGGTGTAGAGCATGGCGACCGGTTGCGGCAGCAGCTGGATCAGCAGCCAGACCGCCAGACCGTAGAGGAGCGTGATCCTGAGCCCCATCTCCATCAGGAATTTCAGATCGCGGTGGCGACGGGCGCCCGCCGCCTGGCTGACCAGGGGCTGGATGCCAAACGCCAACCCCTGCAGCACCACGATGAACACCGCCTCTGTGTAGCCGGCCACGGTGAAACCCGCCAGATCCTTGACCGAGCCGTGCACCATCAGCTGGCTGTTGTGCAGCATCAGCAAGAGCCCCAGATTGAACTGGGCGATGAGGCTCGGCAGCCCGGTGAACAGCAGGTTCGGCATGGCCGGGAAGCTGGGGCGCAGCTGGCGCCAGGAGAGGCGCAGGCGGGCATAAGGGGTGAAGAAGTAGCCCAGGCCCAGCAGGCAGACCATCCCCTCGGCCATCAGGGTCGCCTGGGCCGTGCCCGTCAGGCCGAGCCCGAGCCGGCCGACCATGATGTAGTTGAGCAGGATGTTGAGCAGGGCGCCGCCGCTCACCAGCACCATGGCGAGGCGGGGGCGGCCGTCGTTGCGCAGCAGATAGGGCACGGCGAGGTTGCCCGCCAGCAGCAGGGTACCGCCGCCGATCCAGCCGAGATAGTCGCTGGCCTGCTGCCAGGTGTCGCTGCCCTGCTCAAGGCCGAGGGCCAGCAGGATGTCGATGTGCCAGCGGTGCAGCAGCAGCGGGGCCAGGGCCCCCAGCAGCCCCAGCAGCCAGAGTCCGTTGACCAGCCCCTGACGGGCGAGCGCCGTGTTTCTGGCGCCCTGCTGGAAGGAGATGAGGGTGGCCGCCCCCATGGCGATCATGGCGGCCAGGCCTATCAGCACCATGATGACCGGGTAGACCAGGTTGATGCCGGCGAGGCCCGCGGCCCCCACGTAGTGGCCGACGAAGATGCCGTCCACCAGGTAGTAGGCGCCGGAGACCAGCATGGCGAGGACGGAGGGGAGGGCATAGCCCCAGAAGCGGCGGGTCATGGCCCGCTGGCGCAGATGGAAGTAGGCGGACATGTCTGTTCTCTCGGGGAGTTCGATGCTCGGACAGACAGTCTAAATTATTCTATTTTTACCGATAATAAGGCTTTTCCTTGATGGATTGCTGAGTATTTTTCAGTAATTAGCCCGTCCGATGGTGGGCCTTCAGCATGTCGATCAGGGCGCGCAGGCCGCTGCCCAGCTGGTGGCGGCCGGGATAGAAGAGGTTGAAGCCGGCGAAGCTGGGGCTCCAGTCGTCCAGCACGCTCACCAGCCGCCCCGCGGCCAGCGCCTCCCTCACCTCCTCCTCCTGGCAGTAGGCCAGCCCCAGCCCCGCCTCGGCCGCCCCCAGGTAGAGCGCCGGGGTGCTGGTGGTGAGCGGGCCGCTCACCTCTATCTCCAGCAGCTTGTCGTCGGCGGCGAAGGCCCAGCGATAGTGGTGATGGGGAGTGAGGCGATAGCCGATGCAGTCGTGCTGGCTCAGCTCGCTCGGGTGCCGGGGGATGCCCCTGGCCGCCAGATAGGCGGGGGCGCCCACCACCAGGTAGCGCTGCTGGGCGCCGAGGGGCACGGCGATCATCTCCTTGGGCAGCAGATCCCCGTAGAAGAGGGCGGCGTCGAATCCATCCTCGATGAGGCGCGGCATCAGCTCCAGCTCCACCACCTCCACCTGCATGCGCGGGTAGCGCACCAGATAGTCGATCAGTACCGGGGTCAGCAGCTCCTGGATGGCGGCCCTGGGTCCGCAGATCTTGAGGCGGCCGACCGGTTCGTCGCCGTGGCGGGTCAGCTCCTCCAGCGCCCCCTCCAGCTGGGTCAGGGTGGGCAGCACCTGGGCCAGCAGCCGCTGGCCCGCATCGGTGGCCACCACGGCCCGGGTGCTGCGGTTGAGCAGCCGGATCCCGAGCCGGTTCTCCAGCCCCTTCAGGCTGTGGCTGAGCGCCGAGGCCGAGACCCCGAGCTCGAGGGCGGCCTTGCTGAAACTCTGGTGGCGGGCGACGGCGGCAAACACCGCCAGTTCGGCGAGATCGGTGCGGGTGATGGTCATCATGGCTCGGCGGGAAGAGGGCGAGTCACAAGGGTACGCCAAGGCGCCGACCCAGACAATCGACCCCGGAGCCGGGCCTTGTAGCGAACTTGTGATCGCGGTAAGTATTGGAATCTATTGAAACAAATTTGAATTGTTAAAAAATACTAACAATCTGGCGCTAAAAATGTGAGCTGACACGATCGAAAGGCGACCAGAGTCAAACTTTGGTTGATTAATTCAAAAAAACACTGTGATTAATTGGGTCATTTAATTAGAGTCAGCGCATCGGATGAGGCGGTCGTTGTCAGTTTGTTAACGGCAGAGGGCGCCGCCATCAGGTTCAGGATTTCATGCCGCAGTATGTTGCAATTCGGTTGTCGCGG
Source organism: Aeromonas sp. FDAARGOS 1409 (assembly GCF_019048705.1). Taxonomy (NCBI): domain Bacteria; kingdom Pseudomonadati; phylum Pseudomonadota; class Gammaproteobacteria; order Aeromonadales; family Aeromonadaceae; genus Aeromonas; species Aeromonas sp. FDAARGOS 1409. The sequence goes on along the minus strand of NZ_CP077395.1, from coordinate 258,107 downwards.
GACGTGATGGCCCGGTTGCCCTGGCGTGAGAACACAAGAGCAGGGATGAACAGCAGCAGTTCCAGGGATGCGGAACCGGCCAGGTGGCCAAATAAGCAACGAGATTCCACTTTCCTTGATGACAGGATTACCCCTATGTCTGACATGAACATTGCAGTTGAAGGCAGCTTAAGCAACGCCTCCTCCCGTGGCATCAACAAGGCCGACGTGGTCTGGATGCTGGGTCTGTACGGTACCGCCATCGGTGCCGGTGTCCTCTTTCTGCCGATCAACGCAGGCGTCGGTGGTCTGTGGCCGCTGGTGGCCATGCTGATCCTGGCCCTGCCGCTGACCTTCTTCGCCCACCGTGGCCTGACCCGCTTCGTGCTGTCCGGCGCCACCCGTGACGGCGACATCACCGAGGTAGTGGAAGAGCACTTCGGCAAGACCGCGGGCAAGTTCATCACCCTGCTCTACTTCTTCGCCATCTACCCCATCCTGCTGATGTACTCCGTGGCCATCACCAACACGGTCGAGAGCCTGATGGTGCACCAGCTGGGCATGACTGCGCCCCCCCGCGCCATCCTCTCCCTGGTGCTGATCCTGGGTCTGATGGCGATCGTTCGCCTCGGCGGCCAGGTCATCGTCAAGGCGATGAGCGTGCTGGTCTTCCCCTTCGTGATCACCCTGATGGGCCTGGCGGTCTACCTGATCCCGCACTGGAACGGCGCCATCATCACCGAAGCCCCGGCGCTGTCCGACGCCTTCAACGGTGACTTCATCAAGACCCTGTGGCTGGCCATTCCGGTGATGGTGTTCTCCTTCAACCACTCCCCGATCATCTCCTCCTTCGCGGTGGACAACAAAGGCCGCTACGGCGCCAACGCCGAGAAGAAGTGCAGCAACATCCTGCTGGGCGCCCACGTCATGATGGTGATGACAGTGATGTTCTTCGTGTTCAGCTGCGTGCTGAGCCTCTCCCCGGCTGACCTGGCGGCGGCCAAGGAGCAGAACATCTCCATCCTCTCCTACCTGGCGAACCACTTCGACAACCCGGTGATCGCCACCGTGGCACCGCTCATCGCCATGGTCGCCATCAGCAAGTCCTTCCTGGGTCACTACCTGGGGGCGCAAGAGGGCATGAACGGCCTGATGGCCAAGTCCCTGCGCGAGAAGGGCAAGAACGTCGACGTCAAGCAGCTGAACAAGGTGACCGCGATCTTCATGATCCTGACCACCTGGGCCATCGCCACCATCAACCCGAGCATCCTCGGCATGATCGAAGACCTGGGCGGCCCCATCATCGCGATGCTGCTGTTCCTGATGCCGATGTACGCCATCGCCAAGGTGCCCGCCATGCGCAAATACGCCGGCAACCTGAGCAACGGCTTCGTGACCCTGATCGGCCTCATCGCCATGTCCGGCATCATCTACAAGCTGATTGCCTGACGACTCCGGTCAGTCTCGGTGAAAAGGCCGCCTCGATTGAGGCGGCCTTTTTATATGCGCGAAAGCTTAACAAAGCCGCGGCAGCGGCCTAACATGGCGGGATGTTTTTCTAGACAGGACAAAAGGATATGTCTGGGTTGAAAAAGGAGCTCGGGCTCTGGCAGGGGATGGGGCTGCTCGCCACCTCGTTGCTCGGTACCGGGATCTTCGTGGTACCGGCGACGGCTGCCTCGCTGGCGGGCGGGGCGTCGCTCTGGGCCTGGCTGCTGCTCATCGCGCTGGTGCTGCCCATCGCCTTCACCTTCGCGCGGCTCGGGCGCCGCTATCCCCACGCCGGCGGGGCGCCCCACCTCATCGGGCTCGCCTTTGGCAACGGCGCCGAGCGCTTCTCCGCCTTCCTGTTTCTGGCGGTGCTGCCGGTGGGGCTGCCCGCCGCCCTCACCATAGCCGCCGGTTTCTGGCACGCCTTGTTCGATCTGGGGGAGTGGACCCTGTGGGCCATCCAGCTGCTGACCCTGCTCGGGGTCTTTTTGCTCGGCCTGCGCGGGGCGCGCTCCTCCGGCAACCTGCAACTGTTGATCGCCCTGGCGATCCTGGGGCTGACCCTGCTCATCTGGTTCAAGGGGGAGCTCGGCTGGCGCGACGCGGCCCAGCCGTTGCCGGCGGCGAGCGAATGGCCCGCCATGGGCTCGGCGCTGGCGGTGATGTTCTGGTGTTTCGTCGGGCTCGAGGCCTTCGCCCACATGGGGGAGGAGTTCAAGCGCCCGCAGCGGGACTACCCGCTCGCCCTGCTCGGCGGCGTGCTGCTGGCCGGGCTCATCTACTGGATCCACTCCCTGGTGGTGCTGAAGTACGGCCTCTACGGGGACGAGGCGACCAACGCCACCGCCATCCCGGCCCTGCTCTCGCTGCTGTTCGGTCCCACCGCCAAGTGGCTGGTGGCGGTGCTCGGCTACCTCTCCTGCTTCGCCAGCATCAACATCTACCTGCAGGGCTTCGCGCGGCTGATCTGGAGCATGGCGCGGGAGGGCAAGCTGCCCGCCTCCCTCTCCCGGCTCTCGGCCCGCGGCGCCCCCCTCAATGCCCTGTGCTGGGTGCTCGCCATCTGCCTCGTCTCCATCACCCTGATCCTCTGGCTCAGGCTGCCGCTCGACGCCCTCATTCGCTACGCCAACGGCAACTTCGTGCTGGTCTACCTGCTCTGCATGGCGGCGGGCTGGCGCCTGCTCGGCGGCCTGGGCAAGGGGCTGGCGGGGGTGAGCGCCCTGCTCTGCCTCGCCGTGCTGGTGGCGCTCTCCTCCCAGGTGCTCTATGCGGTGCTGCTGAGCGCAGGCTACGGCGTCTTCTCCCTGTGGCGGCGCCGGCGCCGCCGTACCCCGGGGAGCGATTCGCCCTGTGCCATCAAGTGATGGCCCTAAAGAGAACAAACCCCGCATGGCGGGGTTTGTTCTCTTTGCTGTGGTGCGCGTTCAGTCGCGGGGGGCCTTGAGCGCCTGGATCACATCTTCATCGGGGGCCAGCCCCTCCACGTGGTTGAAGCTCTCCAGCCCCTCCTGGGGATGGATGGTGAAGGCGTCTGCGCTCAGGTAGCTGCCGCTGCCGGCACTCTCGACGATGACGATGAGTTCGGGCTGCTTGTCACCGTTGAGATCCAGCAGTTTCAGCGCCTTGACGCTGCCGTCCCGCGGCAGCACCTTGCCGTCGATGAACTGATCCAGCGGGAACTGGGGGTTGGCACCCGAGTAGAGGCGCACGTCGTAGCTGCCGGTGGAGGCGGGCTCGCCGCGCCCCTCGCTGACGGTGATGACCTGGCCTGCCGGCAGGGTCTGCTGCTGGAAGAACCCGTCTGCCGCCTGGCTGGCCAGGGGCAGGGTGAGCAGACCGAGAGTAAGGTATAAGGCTTTCATGGAGATGGCCCTTGTTGCTGCTTGTCTTGCTGTGTCGACGGGCAGGGGCTGGCCCCCGCCACATCGGAATGCGGTCCGGGGCCGCCTGTCGGCAACCCCTGAGCGCCCTGTGATCACCATATCTTGACCCGTTTGGCCGGGTCCAGATAGAGCTTGTCACCCGGCTGGATCTTGAACGCCTCGTAGAAGGCGGGGATGTTCGGCACCACGCCGTTGACCCTGTATTCGGGCGGGGAGTGGGGATCCGAGGCGAGCAGCATCTGCATCAGCTCGGGGCGATACATGCCCTTCCACACCTGGGCCCAGCCGAGGAAGAAGCGCTGCTCCCCGGTGAAGCCGTCCAGCACCGGCGCCTCCTTGCCATCCAGGGACAGCAGATAGGCCTTGTGGGCTATGGTGAGGCCGCCCAGATCGCCGATGTTCTCCCCCAGGGTGAACTGGCCGTTGACATACTGGCCCTTGATGGGCTCGAAGCGGTTGTACTGGGCCACCAGCCGGCTGGTGCGAAAGCGAAACTCCTTGAGATCCTGGGGCGTCCACCAGTCGCGCATCACGCCGTCACCGTCGGATTTGGCCCCCTGATCATCAAAACCGTGGCCCATCTCGTGGCCGATGACCCCGCCGATGGCGCCGTAGTTGACCGCGTCATCCGCCGTCATGTCGAAGAAGGGGGGCTGCAAAATGGCAGCCGGGAAGACGATCTCGTTGTTGCTCGGGTTGTAGTAGGCGTTCACCGTCTGGGACGACATGTGCCACTCGTCCCTGTCCACCGGCTTGCCGAGGCGCGCCAGGTTGTCGGCGTATTCGAAGGCGCGGGCCCGCTGCAGGTTGCCCACCAGATCATCGGGGCGGATGGCGATGGCGCCGTAGTCCTTCCACTTGTCCGGGTAGCCTATCTTGGGCCTGAACTTGGCGAGCTTCTCGAGGGCTTGGGCTTTGGTGGCCGGCGACATCCAGTCCAGCTCCTGGATGCTCTGGCCGTAGGCGGTGCGCAGGTTCTCCACCAGCTGCTCCATGCGGGCCTTGGCCTCTGGCGGGAAGTAGCGCTCCACGTAGAGCTTGCCCACCGCCTCCCCCAGGTTGTTGTCCAGCACCCCGAGCGCCCGCTCCCAGGGGGCGCGCTGCTTGGGCGTGCCGCTCAGGGCGGTACCGAAGAAGGCGAAGTTCAGGGCATCGGTCTGGCTGTCGAGGTAGGGGGCGTAGTCCGTGATGAGCTGCCACTTGAGGTAGGCCTGCCAGTCGCCGACCGGGGTCGTCGTCATCAGCTCGTTCAGGGCCGAGAGGTAGGTGGGCTGGCCGATGACGAGGCTGCTCTGGCCCGCGAGGCCGGCCTGGCCGAGATAGGCGTCCCAGTCGATGGCGGGGGCGAGGCGCCCCAGCTCGCTCACCGGCCCCTTGTTGTAGTTCTTCTCTCTGTCCCGCAGGGCCACGTTGTCCCACTGGATCCGGGCGATCCGGGTCTCGAGGGCCAGGATGCGTTTGGCCTTAGGCGCAGCGTCTGTCTCGCCGAAACGGGCCAGCATGGCGGCGATGTGCTGCTCGTACTTGTGCAGCAGCGCCTGGCTGGCGGCATCCGTCTTGAGGTAATAGTCCCTGTCCGGCAGGCTGAGTCCGGCCTGGTAGAGGTAGACCGCATAGCTGTCCGGCGCCTTGGCGTCCGCGTCTATCCAGAAGCCGAAGGGGGCGCCGCCACCGATGCGGCCGCTCTGGGCGAAGGCGCGGGCGAGATCACTCGGGGTCCGGATCTGCTCGATCTCGCTCAGCATCGGCAGCAGGGGCGTGGTGCCCTTGGCGTTGCGGGTCGTCTGATCCAAATAGCTCTGGTAAAGGTCGTGGATCTGCTGGGCCGGGGTGCCGGCGGCGGCCTTGCCATCCAGCCCTTCCACCAGCACCCGCACGTCCGCCAGGGACTTGTCCCGCAGCAGGTAGAAGGCGCCGTCGGCGGGCCTGTCGTCCGGGATCTTGGCGGTGGCGAGCCAGTGGCCGTTCACGTAGCGGAAGAAGTCGTCGCCGGGTTTGACGCTGGTGTCCATGTTGGCCAGCGCAAGGCCGGAGTGCTTGTCTGAGCCGTCCGGTGCCTGACTGCAACCGGCCAGCAGGGCCAGCCCGACGAGGGCGGCCAGCAGGTTTTTCTTGTTGTTCATTATGTTGTATTCCAATTCGGGTTAGGTGGCTTCCTTGCCCACGCAGGGAGCGTCTCACTCTAGCAGCCGGGTTAGCGCTTGATAAGCCCGACTCTGCTAAGATCGCCCTGGTCGTATTGGGGAAGCCTATGATTTCTCGTATTTATTCTCGTTTTTGTCAGACTCTGCCCGCGCCGGAAGGTTCCCGCGGCCTGCTGGTGGCCTTCAGCGGCGGGCTCGACTCCACAGTGCTGCTGGTGCTGGCGGCCCGCTTTGCCCGTGAACAGGGCCTGGCCTTGCGCGCCCTGCACGTCCATCACGGCCTGAGCCCCCACGCCGACGACTGGGTGGCCCATTGCGAGGGGGTGTGCCGGCAGCTGGCGGTGCCCCTCGTGGTGGAGCGGGTGCGCCTCGCCCGGGGCAACGGCGATAGCCTGGAGGCCCAGGCGCGGGAGGCCCGCTATCAGCGCCTCGCCGCCCACCTGGGGGAGGGGGAGTGGCTGCTCACCGCCCATCATCAGGACGATCAGCTGGAGACCCTGCTGCTGGCGCTCAAGCGCGGCGCCGGGCTGCGCGGGCTGGCTGGCATGGTGCCAGACCAGCCCTTTGCCGGCGGCCGCTTGCTGCGCCCCTTGCTGGAGATCAGCCGGGCCGAGCTGGCCGACGTGGCCGCTACCCTGCCCTATGGCTGGGTGGAGGACGAGAGCAACGAGGACCCGAGCTATGACCGCAACTTCCTGCGCCAGCAGCTCATCCCCCAGCTCAAGGCGCGCTGGCCCGCCATGGCCCAGACGGCGGCGCGCAGCATGGCCCTGTGCGCCGAGCAGGAGGCGCTCATCGGCGAGCTGGCCGAAGCGGACTGGCAACGGGCCGGGGAGGGAGAGGCGCTGTGCATCGCGCCTCTGCACGGGTTGTCCGAGGTGCGGCGCAACAACCTGCTGCGCCACTGGATCCGCCGCCAGGGGGGGGAGATGCCGTCCCGGGCGCTGCTGGGCCTGCTGTGGCAGGAGGTGGCGCTGGCGCGCGAGGACGCCAACCCCAGGCTGACTCTGCAGGGACTGGAGTGTCGCCGCTTTCAGGGACGGCTGTATCTGGTGGCGCCGGGTCTGGCGCCCCGCGAGGAGGTGCTGCCCATCGGGGTGGGGGAGGCGCTCACCCTGCCGGACGGCTTGGGGCAGTTCAGGCTGTGGTCATCGGGTGGCGAGGGGCTGAGGGCGCCGCGGGAGGACGAACCGCTCTCGGTACGCTTCCAGGTGGCGCCCGGTGTCATGCTCAAGCCGGTGGGACGGGTTGGCAGCCGGCGGCTCAAGAAGCTGCTGCAGGAGCATGGGGTGCCCTCCTGGCAGCGGGGACGCATTCCCATCCTCCATTACGGCGAGCAGGCGGCCCTGGTGGCCGGGCTCTTCGTCTGCGACGGATTTCTGGCGCCCGAAGGGGGCATGGCCTGGGAGTGGCGGCGTGCCGTCACCCCGGATGCCGATTGACGGCGCGGGGTTGACGGCGCCCTATTCGGGGATGCCCGCTTCGCCGGCCTTCTTGCGGGCGTAGAGGTGGGCATCCGCCGTCGCGTAGAGCCGCTCCACGTCCATGCCAGAGTGCCAGCTCGCGGCCCCCAGGCTGCACCCCACCGAGAAGGCGCTGAGCTCCTTGTGGCTGTGCAGCACATGTTGCAGCCGCAGCCAGACCGGGCGCCAGGCCTCGGGGTCGGCGGGTTGCAGCAGCAGGGCAAACTCGTCCCCGCCGAGGCGAAACGCCTGATCCGTGCCGCGAATGCAACCCTGCAGCAGCTGGGCGAAGCGGCTCAGCACCAGATCCCCCACAGGGTGGCCCCAGGTGTCGTTGACCTGCTTGAAGCGATCGAGATCCAGCAGCACCAGCACCAGGCCGTGGGGCTCCCGGCTGTGCTGCTCCACCGCCCGGCCGATGGCCTCGTCGAAGTAGGCGCGATTGCCGAGCCCGGTCAGGTGGTCGAGCCGCACCTGCTGCTCCAGCCGATCCAGTCGCAGATAGAGGGGCAGGGGGAGGCTGAACAGCTGATGATACTGCTCCAGCAGCCGGCGCTGGCCGTCGCCCAAGGGCTGCTCCAGCTCGTAATGCAGCTGGCCGAGCAACTGGTCGTGCTGGCCCCGCAGCTCGAAGCGATAGCCGTGCAGCACCTGCCTGGCCTGGGGCGGGTGGGAGATGAGGGGATGGGGCTGGCCACAGTCGAAGTGGAGGGCGTGGATCCGGACAATCTTTGCCACCCGCTCGGCAAAGATTGCCAGCAGGGCGTCAAGATCCCGCTGTCCCAGCAACTGCTCCAGCTGCTGATAACGGTCCTGCCCGCTCAGGGGCGCAAGGCGCTCCATCTGCTGCACCCACTGCTCTATGCCATGTCCGAAGCCGTTCAATGACGATGTGTTTTCCACGTTACAGCCCTTACACCTCTCCACTCATTGCGTGGGTTCTTGCAATCCTTGTGCCCAAAATATGTCCGATGAAAAACAAAGGGGCTGGCTAGGCTTAACGGGATGAAACGGGAGGGAAAAAGGGGAGCCTAGCCCCTTCCCGGGCCGGCCTGGCAGGGCACCGCAGCGGCGAGTTGGCAGGCCACGAAGAGGAAAGGGGAGGAGTGCGTGTACGCCGATGTGTTGATCCTGCTGCTGTTCGCCGTCCTGCTGGTGGCCATTTTTCGCCGCCTCGGCCAGCCGGTGATCCTCGCCTATCTGTTCGTCGGCATGCTGCTCGGTCCCCACGGGATGGCCATCGTCACGGGGCAGGCCATGATGCAGACCATAGGGGAGCTTGGCATCGTCTTCCTGATGTTCTCCCTCGGCCTCGAGTTCTCGCTGCCGCGCCTGCTCGCCATGCGCAAGCTGGTGCTGGGGGTCGGCGGCCTGCAGGTGCTGCTCACCTCCTTGCTGTTTTTCTGGCTCGCCTGGTGGTGGGGGCTGAGCCTCTCCCAGGCGCTGGTGGTGTCGGGCACCCTGGCGCTCTCCTCCACCGCCGTGGTGATCAAGCAGCTCGGCGAGCTCAAGCAATTCCATACCCGGCGGGCCCAGCTCGGGGTGAGCGTGCTCTTGTTCCAGGATCTTGCCGTGGTGCCCCTGCTGGTGATGATCCCCATCCTGGCCCAACCCGAGGTGCAGGGCAGTGCCCTGCTGGCGGAGGTCGCCTGGGCTTCCCTCAAGGGGCTGTTCGCCCTGTCGGTGCTGCTGGCGGTGGGCAAGTGGCTGCTGCCCATGGTGTTTCACGAGGTGGCGCGGGCGCGATCCGACGAGCTGTTCGTGCTCTGCACCCTGCTGGTGGCCCTGCTGGCGGCCTCCCTCACCCAGTGGATGGGGCTCTCCATGGCCCTCGGTGCCTTCCTGGCGGGCATGATGCTGGGGGAGTCCCACTACCGCCACCAGCTGGAGGTGGACATCAAGCCGTTTCGGGACGTGCTGATGGGGCTCTTCTTCATCACCATCGGCATGACCATGGACTGGGCCCTGGTGGCGAGCGCCTGGTGGCAGGTGCTGCTGTGCGTGGCCGGCCTCATCCTGTGCAAGTCGCTGCTGGTGCTGCTGGCGGGCCGGCTGATGGGGGAGCGCAAGCGCGACGCCATGGCGGCCGGCATCATGCTGAGCCAGGTGGGGGAGTTCGGCTTCGTGCTGCTGGCGCTGGCGAGTCACCACGGCCTGCTCGACCACCGGCTGGTCTCCCTGCTCATCGGCATCGGCGTCATCTCCATCGCCCTCACCCCCTGGCTGGTGCTGCGGGCCCTGGGGCTGGCCCGCTCCCTCACCGACAGCGCCCTGCTCTCCCGCGCCGAGGTCGCCCAGTCGGGCCTCGGCAAGCATCAGCACGTCATCATCGCCGGATTCGGCCGCGCCGGGCAGACCTGCGCCCGCTTTCTCAAGCTCGAGGAGATCCCCTTTCTGGCGCTGGATCTCGACCCCGAGCGGGTGAGCGAGGCCAAGCTGGCGGGGGAGCAGGTGGCGTTCGGCGATGCCAGCCGCCGCGACATCCTGCTGGCCGCCGGCCTGCTGCGGGCCAGGCTGGTGATCATCACCTTCGACGACATCAAGCGGGTCGACGCCATGCTGACGCTGATCCGGGAGCTGGCGGGGGAGCTCAAGGTGCTGGTGCGCACCCGGGACGACAGCTTCCTCGAGCACTACAAGCAGGCCGGCGCCTTCGAGGTGATCCCCGAGTCCCAGGAGGGGGCCCTGATGCTGGTCTCCCACCTGCTGCTCAACTGCGACGTTCCCATCGGCCGGGTGATCCGGCGCATGGAGCACGAGCGCAGCAGCCAGTACCGCTTCCTGCACGGCTTCTACTGGGGGGGACAGAGCGCCGGCAATCTGGAGACGGACCAGCTGCTGGAGCGGCTGCACCCCGTGCTGCTGCACGATCAGGCCTGGGCGGTGGGGCACAGGGTGCGGGAGCTCGCCCTGGGAGAGGTGCGCATCAAGGCGGTACAGCGCGGGGAGCGCAGCCTGGAGCCGAGGGCGGAGCTGCGGCTGGCGGCGGGAGATACCCTGGTGCTCTTCGGCACCGCCGTCGCCATGGAGCAGGCGGAGCAGCGTCTGCTGGAGGGGCGCTAGGTTCAGGCCTCCTCGCGAAGGCGCTCCTCCCTTCGGCCAGGCAAGTCCAGAAACGCCTCTATGCGCTGGCGCTGCGCCATCGCATCCTGATACCCCAGCTTGAGCAGGCGCTGGCAGTAACCCGGATCAAACATCAGGAAGCTGGCCAGGCTGCTGCTCTCCTCGCCGTTCACCCCGAGCACCCGCAGCAGGCGGCGCACCTGGGTTGGCAGTCTGGCCAGGTAGTCGAGGGCGATGAGGTCGAGATCCTGGCTAGGCCGGATGACGCAGGTCTCCACCTGGCGCAGCTTCAGACGGCTGCGCTCCCGCGCCGGGATGAGCGACAGGGTCTGGTTGATGCGCCCGAGCCGCTCCAGATCCGAGTTCAGGGTGTCGGAGAAGACGGTGTTGAGCAGGTGGCTCGCGATGTTGGAGCTGGTCAGATGGCGTTGGCGGGGGGCCGCGCTCCCCTGGTGGGGGGAGTCCAGGGTGACCAGCAGGATCCGCTCCGCCCCCAGGTGGATGGCGGGACTGAGCGGGCTCAGCTGGTGGATGGAGCCGTCCCCGTAGAAGCGATCGCCTATGGGGGTGGCGGGAAAGACGAAGGGCAGCGCCGACGAGGCCAGCAGGTGATCCGAGGTGAGCAGGGTGCGCAGGCCGCGCCGCCTGGCCCGCTCCCAGGGCTGATGCTCGGCCCGTCCCTGGAAGAAGGTGGTGGAGAGGCCGTCGTCGTAGTCGGAGGCCGTGATGGCGATGGCCTCCAGGCTGCCGTAGAGGATGTTGTCGTCGATGCGGTGATAGTCGATGAGCTGATCCAGCAGGCGGCGCAGGGGGGCGTTGTCGAACAGGTGGAAGGCGTGGTTGCTTTGGGGCGTGATGAGACCGGCCGACCCCTGATAGAGGGTGCGCCACAGCAGCTGGCAGGGATGAAAGTCGAAGATGTGGTGGGTCTCGAAGCGTCGCCAGACCCACTCCAGCTTGCGCACCCCCAGGTGGAAGCAGGAGGCGTAGCAGGCCAGCGCCGTGATGTTGAGGGCCCCCGCCGAGGTGCCGCACAAAATGGGGAAGGGGATGCCGATGTTGCGGGGGTAGAGCTCGGCCACCGCCTTGAGGACGCCGACCTGATAGGCGGCGCGGGCACCGCCACCGGTCAACAGAAGCGCTGTATTGGGTCTGGCCATGCTGCTGTCCCTTGTTGTGATGGCGTCACGGCTGATAAAAGGAGGTCGGTCATAGGGGACGCCTTATGGTGATCGCCAGGGCGGGTTGCCACCGCGCAATTTAACTATAAGACGTTGTATCGCGGATAAAAACGGGCCGCGCACGCATTTTTTGCGACCCGTTTTCCGGGCTCAGGCCCGAGGGGACGTCTGGCTCAGTTGATCGAAGGCGGCGAACACGGGGGGGCTCGTCAGGATGCGGCCATGGCCGAGACCCCGGGTGCTCACCAGCCGGGTGCGGCCATCCTGGGTCGCGCGCAGGGAGTCGCCATGGGGAGCAAATCTGTCCTCTTCGTCGTGCACTATGATGGCCTCGCCCGTCCGGCTGGCGAGCCGGCCCAGCGGGTCGACCGTGCTGAGAGGGTGCTGGTATTCGTGTTCAATCTCCTTGACCACAGCATCGAACAGCCGGATGGAGTAGCCGGAGCGCGCCACCATGCCGTAGAGCTGGGGCACGTAGTCGAGCACGGGGGAGATGAGCAGCAGCGGCAGCGCATCCATGGCCGGGTGACGGCTGCTGAGGGTGACGGCGCCCCCCATGCTGTGGGTGATGACCCCCTGGACGGGACCGACCCGTTCTAGGATCTCGTCGAAGGCGCGCACGAAGCGGGGCAGGTGGCCCGTGCTCCCCTCGCTCAGGCCGTGGGCGGGGTGATCATAGGCCAGCGCCGTGAAGCCCTGGGCGGCGATGTGGCTCATCAGCGGATAGAACTGGCTGGCGCTGCCGGACCAGCCGTGCATCAGCAACCAGACCGGCCCCTGGCCGAGCCGGTAGCTCATCAGAGTGCCTTCGCCGGTGTGCATGGCCTGCTGCACCAGGCCGGCTGGCGTGGCGACCTCCCGGGTGAGCCGCTGCGGGGTGAGCAGCAGTTTGCTGGCGGTGCGTTTGGCGTGAGCGGGGGCCAGCGTGTGATGCAACCGGGTGCCGAGGCCTAGCAGCAACTTGCTCGGGCTGAAGCGGCGGGTGTTGAAGTAGATCTTGCTGCTCATGATGGTCCTGTGGTTTTTGTGTTCGAACGGTCGTGCTTTTTTGTCGGTTTTTAAAAAGAAGGGCCGATCGGCTCAGCGCCAACTGGCCAGCAGGGCGGTCACCTCCGGCCAGAAGTGGCGGGCCGGATCCTCGCAGAGCGCCAGGGCGTGGAACACCTGATCCCCGAGGTAGAGGCCGTAGAGCCGATAGACGGCGCGCCAGGGATCGAGATCGCTGCGCCACTCCCCCCTGGCCTGTCCCTGCACCACCTGGCGGGCCAGGTAGTCGAGCCAGAAGCGCACCAGCTGGCGTGCCGCCTGCTGCACCTCTCCCTCCTGGGCCGAGGTCCAGGCATCGAGGAACATGCAGCGGCCGGCGAAGCTCTGGTTCCAGGCCAGCCAGGCCTGCAGCAGGGCGATCAGCTTCTCCTGCTGGGTCTGGTGCTGCTGCTGGCGCACCGGCTGGATCACCCGCTCCCGGAACACCTCGGCGGAGTAGGTGAGCACGGCGATCTGCAGGTTGTCGCGGGACTGGAAGTGGGCGAACAGACCGCTCTTGGACATCTCGCAGGTCGTGGCTAGCGAGCCTATGGTGAGGCTCTCCAGCCCCTGCCGGCTCGCCTGCTCGAAGGCGGTCTGCAAAATCGTGTCGCGGGTCTGGCGTCCCTTGCTCATCCTGGTCTCCTCTGATGGCTGCGGCCAGCATAAAGTACGACCGTGCTAATTGTCGAGTCACATACCACCATAGTGGTGGGGACAAGGGGCTGGTCAGCTGTCCTTGATGCCCATCTGCTGCAGGGCGATCACCGCCTGGGTGCGGTTCTTGACGCCAAGTTTGCGGAAGATGGCGGTGATATGGGCCTTGATGGTGGCCTCGGAGACGTTGAGCTCCCAGGCGATCTGCTTGTTGAGGCTGCCGTCCCGCAGCATGATCAGCACCTTGTACTGCTGGGGAGTGAGGCTGGCCAGCTTGCTGGCGAAATCCGGGCCGTCGACGGGCTCGGGATGGAGGGAGACCCCTTCCGGCACCCAGTTGTCCCCCCCGATCACCGTATTGAGGGCGCTGACCAGCTCCTTCATGGGGGCGGACTTGGGGATGAAGCCCAGGGCCCCGAGCCGCAGCACCTGCTGGATGATGGCGGCATCCTCCGACGCCGAGACCACGACGATGGGCAGATCCGGATGGTGGCCGCGCAGATAGGCGAGCCCTTCGAAGCCATTGGCCCCGGGCATCTTGAGGTCCAGCAGCAGCAGGTCGACTTCGGGGTGCTCGGCGAGCAGGTGGGTCAGGCTGTCGATGGAATCCGCTTCCAGCAGCCTGGCGTCGTCGATGGCCATGTGCACCGCTTGATAGAGGGCTCCCCGAAACAGGGGGTGGTCATCTGCGATGACGATGGTAAATTGGCTGTCCATTGCTCACATTGTTGCTAACTGATTGTTTTGAAAAATCAAACTAGCACCGCTCCCCAAGAGGGTCAAACCCGCGGGTGCGCAAATGTGAGGCGACCGTCGGATGTCGTGCCGTTGGGGCAGATGGGATGGTCGTGAACAACCCACGCAGGAGGCAATCGATGGGATCCCTGGTATTGACGGTAGGCACAGGTTCCACCTGGGCAATGAGGGCGACGCTGGTGCTCGCCATGAGCGGGCTGGAGTGGCAGGAGCAGGTGTTCGATCTGGAGGATGCCAGGTCGCTGCAGCGGCTCAAGCGGGTGGCGCCGGCCGGCCTGGTGCCCTGGCTCGACGACGGTGAGCTGCGCATCCACGACTCCCTGGCCATCGCCGAGTACCTGCACGAGCTGTGCCCGGGGCGCCACCTCTATCCGGCGGATCGGGCCGAGCGGGCGTTGGCGCGCAGCCTGTGTGCCGAGCTGCACGCCGGTTTTCGCCAGATCCGCACCCTGCTGCCCTTCTTCCTCGGCGCGCCGACCCAGAGCGAGCCGCCGGTGGAGGTCATCGACGAGCTGGCCCGGTTGCAGACCCTCTGGTCCCAGGCGCGGGGACCCTTCTACTTCGACGAGGCGGGCATTCTGGACGCCTTCTATGCGGTGATGGCCTATCGGCTGGCGAGCTACGGCATCCTGCTGCCCGGTCAGGCCGGCGCCTATCAGCAGGCCCTGCTGGCCTGGCCCCTGTGGCAGCAGACCCTGCTCAGGGCGCGCCTGCAGTGGCCGGTGGCGGCCCGCCAGCCCGATTGACTCTGAGTGGCAGACGACAGAGGGGAGCCATCGGCTCCCCTCTGTTCGCTTGCTCTGCCGTTATTGCTGTCGGCCGGCGAAGACCACCACCACCTTGTCTTCCCCCTTCTCCCGCACGAAGCCGTAGGGTGCATCGGACAGCTTCTTGTGGCTGCCCGCCGCAATGGCCGGATGGGCGGCGCGGAACTGGCCTAGCCGTTGCCAGTGTTTGACCAGCTCGGCCTTCTCGCCGCTCCCCAGCTCCTGCCAGTTCATGTCGGATCGCACGCTCTGATCGAACACGCCGCCATCCTTGGCGAGCCCGCGTCCCGACTCGTCCCCGTAGTAGATCTGGATGCCACCCGGCAGCATCATGAAGCTGCTCGCGACCCGGCGCTGCAGCGCCACGTCCTGGTAGTCGCCGAAGAAGAGCTTGGTGTCGTGGGAGCTGATGTAGCTCAGCACGTTGAACTCGGGATCCTGGTTGATGCGGCTGGCGTAGCCGGCATAGGTGGGTTCGGCCCCCGCCATGCACTGGGCCTGGGGCAGGGCGAATTCACGCTGATAGTCGAAGTTGATCAGGGAATCGAAGCCGTTCTGGTACCAGAAATCCTTGGCGACCCCGTGATCCCACACCTCGCCCACCATGTAGAAGGGGAGGTCGTCGAGCTTCTTGGTCGGGTTGGCAGCCTTCCACTCCTTGAGCGCCGTCGTCCCCGCCTCCTTGAGCTTGGCCCAGACGGCGGGCTCCAGGTGCTTGACGGTGTCGGCCCGGAAGCCGTCGATGCCAAAGCGACGCACCCAGTCGGTGTGCCAGGCGATGAGATAGTCGCTCACGGTGGCGTCGGGCAGGGCCTTGGCCCTGGTGTCTTTTTTCGCGGCCAGCAGCGGCGGCAGGCCCACCGGTTTGGTGGATTCGGTCAGGAAGTCCGGCAGCCCGGCCACCGAGCCGGTGACGTCGTCTGTGCCGGGCTGGGGATAGCCGGGCAGACCGGCCCGCACCCAGTCGGGCCCCCACCACTTGCTCCACTCGCTGGACTGGTAGTCGATAAACTGGTTGTAGCCATGCCAGTTGAGGCCGCCGCTCGGGCGCCATTGGTTCCAGCGGGTCGGCAACTTGCCGGTGTTCTGGGTGAGATCGGTGAGCCCCAGATCCTGCAGATCCGCCAGGGTGGCGTAGCCCGCGTGGTTCATCACCACGTCCAGGATGATCCGCATGCCGCGCTTGTGGGCCTCGTCCACCAGGGTCTTCAGGCTCTCCTCGTCGCCGTAGTTGGGGTCAATCCTGGTGAAGTCCAGCGCCCAGTAGCCGTGGTAGGCATAAAAGGGGAAGTTGCCCTGCTCGCCACCGCCGATGAAACCGTGCACCTGCTCCACCATGGGGGTGATCCAGATGGCGTTGATGCCGAGCTGCTTGATGTAGTCGAGCTTCTCGGTCAGCCCCTTGAAGTCGCCGCCATGCCAGGTGGCGACTTCGTCCTGGTCATCTTTCTGGCGGCCGAAGCTGTGATCGTTGGTCGGATCGCCGTTGTGGAAGCGGTCGGTCAGGAGGAAATAGACGCTCGCCTGATCCCAGCTGAAGGGCTCGGTCTTGGCGGCCTTGACCGGCTCTAGCAGCAGCAGGCCGCCGCTCTCCTTGCTCGGCGTCAGGGTCAGCTTGCCCCCCTTGACCACCCCTTCCTGGCCGGAGTAGGCGTCCCGCAGCCGGGTGCCGTCTGGCCAGACCCCCTTGAGTGAGGTCGTCACCGGGCCGCCATCCCAGCTGATGCAGGGCTCTGTCGGGGGCTGGCGTTTGAACTCGCTCTTTTTGGTCGCCCGCAGCACCTTGAGGCTGGGGGTGTCCGGGTTGAAGGTGAACTCGTAGTCCCCCGCCAGCATCACCCTCAGATTGAAGCTCGCCCCCTTGCTGCACTTATCCATGGGCTGGGCGGTGCCGAAGGGGAGCGGCTTGGCCTCGGTCGGCCCGAAGCTGGTGCCACAGCTGTTGCCGGCATCGCTGATGCGGACCTGGTGGCTGCCCTTGTCCAGCCTGTGGGTCAGGGTGACGGTGCCCTTGTCCAGCGCCAGCGCCTCGGCCACCGGTTTGCCATCCACATGGAGATAGACCTCGGGGGCGGCCAGCGCCTGGCCGGCGAACAGTGGCGTGGCCAGCACGGCGAGCCACAGGGCTGATGGACGGAGATCGAGACGAGACGAGGAGCGCATAGGCCATTCCTTGAGCTGAGTGGGGTCCGTTGAGGCACTCATTCTAGGGGCCATGATGCCGGGCTTGGACCGGCAAAATGCCGATTTGTGACGTCAGTTCAAATGGTTACGTTTTCAAGAATGGAAAAGTGTGAAGCGGGTGTCGCGCCCATGAAAAAAGCCGGTCAGTTGACCGGCTCGTTGGCGTTCGGGGCTCGTCACACGGTGAAGAACTTGAAGTTGACGAAGGCCACCGCGATGAAGGAGGCGACCATGCCGCTGATGCAGAGCACCGCCGGACGGATGGCGGGCCAGCGATGGGCCAGCAAGATGATGGCCAGCAGGGTCGGGTAGAGGCCGAACATGTAGCGCGGCATGGCGTTGAGGCCTGTCATCAGCGGTATGGTGGTACAGATGAACATCAGGGTCGCCTCGGCCCAGCGTTTCTGGCTGAACAGGTAGCCGTTCAGACACCAGCCGAAGATCACCATGATGGAGAGGTAGGCCTTGCGACCGCCCAGCTCGAAGCCGCTCAGCCACCAGTCCAGGGGGCTGTCCATGTAGCGGCCCCAGGCGACCTGGATGTGCTTGAAGGCGAGCGCATCCCCGGTCAGGTGGTAGAGGTAGACCATGTAGGAGAAGAGGCCGAGGGGGATGAGCCAGAGGGTGAACACCACCTTGAAGGCCCGCTCGGTGAAGCGGAAGAACTCGCGCCAGCCGTAGGCCTGCAGGGCCAGGATCAGCACGGGGAACACCATCATGACCCCCAGATTGCGGGTCGCCGAGATGAAGATGCCGAGGAAGGCGACCATCAGCCACTGCTCGCGATAGGCGAACAGGAACATCCCCAGCATCAGCGCCATGAACATGGGCTCGGTGTAGCCGGAGACGAAGTAGGCGGAGAAGGGAGAGAAGGCCAGCAGCCAGACCCCGAAGCGGGCGGTCTCATCCCCCAGCTTGAGCTGGCGCAACACCAGCAGCATCAGGGGCAGGCTGATGAAGAAGGCGACGTTGGCCACCAGCATCAGGCCGATGAGGCTCTCGATGTTGAGCAGGCTGGAGAGCCCGCCGGCGAGCATGGGATAGAGCGGCATGAAGGCCCAGTTCGCCGCATTGCCCTTGCTGAGCCAGCGCGGATAGAGGTCGTAGCCGTTCTCTATGATGCGCTGGAACCAGACGCAGTCGAACTGACAGTAGGCCTGCAGCGGCCCTATGTCGGCGGTGCCATAGAGCTGGACGCCGAAATAGCCCATGCCGTACAGCGCCACCCGGCTCAGCACGAAGGCGGCGACGATCATCAGCCAGTCGCGGCTGCTGATGCGCAGTGACGGGCGATAGGGGAGTGCAGCCCCGGTTGACGAGGCAGTATTGGTCATATCATTCATCAGGCAAAAACCCAGATACGGGAGAGAACGTAGGTGAGCACGGTGACGGTCAGGGTGGCGATCACCACCGGCAACAGGCCGGAGAGACCGGCAAACAGCAGACCGCTCAGGATGAGGTTACGCACCGCCAGGGAGAAGAGGGCCACCAGCAGGAACTTGCTGGCGGCACCCTGTTTCTGGAAGGTGATGTAGCGGTGGCCGAAAAACGAGAACCAGAACGCGATGGCAAAGGCCAGGGTCGTGACCAGGTGCTCGGAGATGGCGGGCCAGGTATGGAACAGGGCGACTGAGGTGCCCAGATCGACGAGGGTGGCCCCCCCGCCGACAAAACCGAAGCGCACCAGCCGCCAGAATTCCTCGCGGGAGATCATTGGGGCGTCGGCTCCTGGTCATTCTGCTGGCCGTCGGCAGCCTGCGGTTTGTCCGCCTCGGGCCGGGCATACTGGCCGTAGACGCCCTCGATGAGGTAGACGGGGCGCTGCTTCACTTCCACGAACATGCGGCCTATGTATTCGCCGATGATGCCGAGCGACAGCAGCTGGATGCCGCCGAGGAACAGCATCACCGACATCAGGGAGGCGTAGCCCGGCACGTCGATGCCGAAGAACAGCACCTGGGTGATGATCTTGAGGATGTAGAGGAAGGCGATCAGGGAGACGCCGACCCCCACGTAGCTCCACACCCGCAGCGGCCAGCTGGAGAAGCTCATCAGGCCGTCGAGGGCGAAGTTCCACAGCTTCCAGTAGTTGAACTTGGTCTCGCCGGCGTGGCGGGCGGGGCGCTCGTAAGGGACGCCGACGGCGCGGAAACCGGCCCAGGCAAACAGCCCCTTCATGAAGCGGTTGCGCTCGGGCAGCAGCTTGAGGGCCTCGACCACCTTGCGATCGATGAGGCGGAAGTCGCCGGCGTTCTCCGGCAGCTTGGTGCTGGTGGAGAGCGCGTTGAAGAAGCGGTAGAAGCCGCCGGCGGTCAGGCGCTTCATGGGGGTGTCGGCGCTGCGATCCACCCGGATGCCGTAGACGGTGTCATAGTCACCGGTCTGCCACAGCTTGACGAACTCCAGGATGAGGGCCGGGGGATCCTGCAGATCCACGTCCATGGGGACGATGGCGTCGCCCTTGGCCTGGTGCAGGCCGGCGGTCATGGCCGCCTCCTTGCCGAAGTTGCGGGCCAGATTGACCAGGGTGACGCGGGGATCGCGGGCGATGGCCTGCTCGACCACTTCGCGGGTGCGGTCACGGCTGCCGTCGTTGACGAACACGATCTCAAGCCGGTCTTTGAGGGGGGCCAGTTCGTTGTCTATCGCGCTGATGAAGGCGTCTATGCTCTCTTCCTCGTTGTAAACGGGCACGACCAGAGAGAGTCGAAAATCGGCATGCGACATGTGAACTTCCTTATTGAAAGAATTATTTTATAAAACAGCTTGTTGAGTCTTCAGCTTCACTGAGCGACGGTCAGGCGCACCGACTGGACGTTGAGCGGTGTCGGGGCGGAGAGCGCCAGGAAGTTGGGGTGCTTGGGATCGGCGGTCAGGGTGTCTCCCGGCAGGCTGAGGCGGATCTCGTTGATGCCCGCCTTGGCCAGCTTGACCGTGGTGGTGAAGTCATGACCCAGGGCCACCTTGAGCAGGGCGCCGGCCTCGGGGCTGTTGATCCTGGCCTGGATGGTGAGCTGCTCCGGTTGGGCCTGCTGCTTGGGCAGCACGAAATAGAGCCCGCCCTGACCGCTCAGCTCGGTGCCTTGCTCGCTCGGCTTCTTGGCCCAGCCTTCGCTGGAGAGGAAGCGGCTCGGCTTGGTCAGGTTGAGTTCGTTGCCCGGCTGGTAGGTCATGCTGGAGTTGTGCTCCCAGAAGCGGGTCTTGCCTTCCAGGTAATAGAGCTTGTAAGCCAGGCTCACGTTGGGGTGAGCGGCCAGGTAGAGGGTGTACAGGTAAAAACCGCTCAGTGCCAGGATGGCAGCCAGAAAACCGAACTTTTTGTAGGTCATATCACTCACTCGACGCCCGACAGATTGGTAGGCAGATTTCGCGCATATGCTAATCCAATTGCAAAAAAAGCATAGTGGATCACAAAAATATATTTGCTCACATATTAACCCTTGATTTCCCTGCTCTCCAAGCGGTTTTGGGCTCGTTCGTCACCGCTGTTTTCCGGGGGGCCTTTGCACCGCCGCCTGGCTGCCCTGGCCGTGCTCCTCTCAGGCAAACGGCTGATATTTATCATCCTTGTGGCAGGATCTGTCGCCATTTCGCCCAGGCACCATTAAGATGGTTTGTCCCGCCGTCAAGGATGACTCATGAGACTGCTATCTCTGTGCGTGTTCTGCTGCCTGCCCCTGCAACCCCTGTGGGCGCAATCCCTCTGTCCTGTGCCGCTTCGCGTCGGTTTCGACGACTGGCCTCCCTATCACTATTACCAGCAGGATGGCGACAAACGACGGCTGCGCGGCTTTGCGATCGACTATCTCAACGCCATCTCGGCCCGGCTGGGATGCCGCCTTCTCTATGTTGAGCGACCCTGGAAACGGGGGCTGCACGATCTGGAGCTGGGGCGGCAGGACATCGCCATGGAGGCCTACTTCTCCGAGGACAGGGCGCGTTATGCCTGGTTCTCCATCCCCTACAATCCCGGCAGGACGGCGCTCTGGGTGCGCAAGGCCGGCACCGGCGATGAAGCAGATCTGGAGAGCTGGCTGGCCCGGGGGCACCGACTGGGGGTCACCCGGGACTACTACTATGGCGCCGAGATCACCGAGCTGCTGCGCCGCTACCCTGATCAGGTGAGTGCGGTCAACGATGTGCAGAATTACCGCAAGCTGGTGCTGGGCCGGATAGACGGTTTTCTCGGGGATAGTTTGGCCACGCCCTGGGGTCTGAAGAAAGAGGGGCTGTCGGAGGAGGTGGTCCCTCATGTGATGGGGATCTACGAGACGCCGACCTCTTTCATGTTGAGCAAGAAGACGGTATCGAGCGAATTCGTGCAGCGATTCAATCAGGCGATCCTGGCCGTCGGCAAGAGCGGGGAGCATGCACTCATCTGGCGACGCTACACCTCCGCCCGCTAGCAAAGTCGCCGCCATTCCCGCATCATGGGCACCTGACCGTTGCGCCTGACAGGCCGAAGTGAACCGATTTGAGGCAAGCGTGGTAAGAAGCATGGGTAAGAAGTATTGGTTGGCGTTGGCGAATCTGATCTGGCTCGGCTGCTGGCCGGCTGGCATGGTCCATGCCAACACTGAGCAAGCTGTGGTGGCCAGTCCCAGCATCCAGCATGACTGGTATCAGAACAGCACCGCAGAGCTGGCGCGCCAGGAGCTGGAGCAGCAACTGCAGGAGGCGGTGCTGGCCCAGTTGCACCCGGACTTCTACCTGCTCTGGCAACGGCTGCAGAAAACTCCGGCCGATCGGCGCGGCGCCCTCTATGACGAAGCCTTCGCCAAGCTGGCCCGCTTCCAGCAGGCCTGGCGGGCCATGGATCTGGTCGCTCGCGAACAGATGCAGACCCAGAAGCTCGATCTGAACCAGCCCCTGGCCCATGAGCCGGTCGGTGACAACCTGCTGGATCGGGTCAGGCAGCTCAGGCCCCAGGTGGCGGAATACGACGCCGTGCGCGAGGAAGTGCGCAAGTTGCTGGCCATGCCCATGGCCAAGCGCTGGCCCAATCTGGAGATGCCGACCCTGAGGGCCGGCGAGAGTTCGGCCGAGCTCGGCCAGATCCGCTCCATCCTGAACGAGCTGGGGGATGGCGCCCCCAGCCACCAGGACAGCACCTATGATCCCGAGACCGAGCAGGCCATCAAGCAGTTCCAGCGTCGCCACGGCCTGACCGCCGACGGCATCATAGGCCGCCAGACCCGCTCCTGGCTCAATACCGGGCCCGAGGTGCGCGCCAGCCTGCTGGTTCGCAACCTGTGGCGCCGGGATCTGGTGGATCACCTCGCCGGTCGCTACGTGCTGGTCAACATCCCGGATTACCGCCTGAGCGTGGTGGAGTCCGGCAGCGAGGTCTTCACCAGCCGGGTCATCGTCGGCAAGGAGCAGCGGGCCACCCCCATACTCGCGAGCGAAATCCGCTCCATCGTGCTCAACCCTGCCTGGCATGTGCCGCGCTCCATCCTGAGCAAGGACATTCTGCCGAAACTCGGGCGCGATCCCGCCTACCTGGAGCGCGAGCAGTTCGAGGTGATCGACGGCGAGGGCAATCCGGTGCAGTTCAGCGAAGACGGCTGGCACCACGCGCTGGCATCCGGTTTCCCCTACCGGCTGCGGCAAAAGCCGGGGGACCACAATGCCCTGGGCCGCTACAAGTTCTACCTGCCGAACAACGACGCCATCTACCTGCACTCGACGCCGCGCAAGTCGCTGTTCGAGCAGGGGGCCCGCGCCTTCAGCTCGGGCTGCATCCGGGTTGAACACGCCGACGATCTGGCGGAGCTGCTGCTGGCGGACTCCCGCTATCAACCGGACAAGGTGGCCAGCATCCTGAAAGAGACCCAGACCAAGTGGCTGCCGCTCAGCACCCCGATACCGGTGTTCACCGTCTACTGGAGCAGCTGGATCGACGAGGAGGGACGCCAGCAACTGCGCAACGACATCTACGGATTCGACAGGGTCAGCTATCAAAGCCGCTTGTTGTGATCCTCGCCACAGAGTGAAGAGCCCGGCCTGTGCCGGGCTTTTTCATGGGCGTTTGCGGTTTGACAGCGCTTTTCCCGGCAGGTAGTTTCGGCCTCTGTATGACATTCATTCACCATGAGATGGACGGACAACGGATGCTGGAACAAGGGATAAGCCGACGCCGTCTGCTGCTGGGAGCCGGTTGCCTGATGGGCACCAGCCTGCTGTCGTTTCCGGCGGTGGCGAGCCGCAGCACCTCGGGGCGTGAGCTCAGCTTCTTCAACCTCAACACCGGCGAGCGGGTGCGTGCCAGCTACTGGGAAGATGGCCACTACCTGAGCGACGGTCTGGCGGAGCTCAACCATATCTTCCGCGACTACCGCCGCAACGAAGTGTTCAATATCGACAGGAGGCTGTTCGATCAGCTGTTCCTGCTGCAGCACAAGCTGGGCCGCAAGGGGGAGATCCAGCTCATCTCGGGCTACCGCTCCCCGGCCACCAACCGGCAGAAGCGGCGCAAGAGCCGCGGCGTCGCCAAGCAAAGCTACCACACCCTGGGCCAGGCGGTGGACGTGCGCCTGCCAGGCGTGCAGCTGGCCCATTTGCGCAGGGCCGCCCTGGATCTCAGCGTCGGCGGGGTGGGGTATTACCCGTCCGACAACTTCGTGCACTTGGATACGGGGCCCGTTCGCAGCTGGTGACAGGTGCACAGTGGTGTCGTATGTCGCCGATGAACGCTGGCAATGAGTGGGGGGCGGCTGCTAGGCTCTGGACTCCAGCCAGAGGAGAGAAAGATGAAGCAGATTTTGATCGGGGGAATGATCGCCCTGCTGCTGACCGGTTGCAGCAAGCTCAACCGGGAGAACTACGACAAGCTGAAAGTGGGGATCAGCTATGCCGAGGCGAGCGCCATCCTCGGCAAGGCCGAGCGTTGCGACGATGCCCTCGGCACCACCAGCTGCGTCTGGGGAGGAGAGGGCAAGAACATCAAGATCCGTTTCATCGCTGACAAGGCGACCTTCTTCAGCTCTGAAGGGATCAACTGAGTCAGACTCATCGTTCATTGCCAACAAAAAAGCGCCGTCCGGCGCTTTTTTGTTGTTCGCGATCCGCCCAGGGTGGCCAGAAACTGGCGCACTCAGTGGGTC
Source organism: Aeromonas sp. FDAARGOS 1409 (assembly GCF_019048705.1). NCBI lineage: Bacteria > Pseudomonadati > Pseudomonadota > Gammaproteobacteria > Aeromonadales > Aeromonadaceae > Aeromonas > Aeromonas sp. FDAARGOS 1409. The sequence goes on along the minus strand of NZ_CP077395.1, from coordinate 234,404 downwards.
GCGTACTGGTAGTTGAAGGTGGGCAGCCCCCACTTGAAGCGCACCGCCAGCAGCCGCAGCACGAAACCGATGCCGATGGCGCCGAAGGCGGCCCAGTCGTTGGGCAGTCCCTGATCCAGGGCGAGGCAGTAGAGGGCGGCCGTCACCAGGGAGACGGCGGCATAGAGCTCGCGCTTGAACACCAGGGGGATGCGTTGGCACAAGAGATCCCGCAGCACGCCGCCGAAGACGCCGGTCACCACGGCCATGATGCAGGCGATGCCGGCCCCGTGCCCCATCTCCAGTGCCCGGGCGGCTCCGAAGATGGAGAAGACCACCAGCCCCAGGGCATCGAGGGCCAGGAACAGCTTGCCGAGGTAGCGCATCAGGGGGGCCGAGATGACCCCCGCCATGGCGGCGCCCGCCACCAGCAGCACGTATTCGGGGTGCTCCACCCAGAGCAGGGGGTAGTGTCCCAGCAGCACGTCCCGGATGGTGCCACCCCCGATGGCCGTCGCCGAGGCGATGATCACCACGCCGAACAGATCCATCCGCCGCCGGCCCGCCGCCAGCGCGCCCGTCATTCCTTCGGCCACCAGGCCCAGCAAGAAGAGTGCATGTAACATGAGATATCCCAGGGTGCGAGAAAGGTCCGCATCCTAACAATCCAGCGCTGGTGCGACAAGCACTCTTGCCAGTGCATTAGATTAAGTAATGAAAAGGGGGCTTTCGCCCCCAGTTTTGATCATGGCTTTCCGGTTCAGCGGCGCAGTTGCTCGGATCTGTACTGATCCACCCACATTGCGGTGGCGCCGCAGATGGCGACCGGCATCACGAACAGGTTCACCACCGGGATGGCGGAGAAGAGGGTGACCAGGGCGCCGAAGCTCAGGCACTTGCCGCGGCGCTGCTTGAGGGCGTCGCGCATGGTGATGAAGTCGATCTTGTGGTTGTCGAACGGATAGTCGACGTACTGGATCGCCATCATCCAGGCGCTGAGGAGGAACCAGAGCACGGGGGCCAGGGTCTGTCCCACCACGGGGATGAGGAAGAGGATCAGGCAGCCGATGGCCTTGGGCAGGTAGTATTTCAGCTTGGTCCATTCGCGGCCGAAGGTGCGCGGTACATCCTTGACCACGTCCAGCATGCCGGTGTCGTTCATGGTCTCGCCGGTGAGGACCTGTTCCACCTTCTCCGCCAGCAGGCCGTTGAAGGGGGCGGCTATCCAGTTGGCCACCGAGCTGAAGATGAAGGAGAAGACCACCAGTATGGTGATCAGGGCGATGGGCCAGAGCAGGTAGTCGAGCCAGGAGAGCCAGCTCGGGATCTGCTGGTGCAGCCAGGCGAACAGGCCGTCCAGCTGCAGCAGCAGGGCGTAGAAGGCCCCGGCAAACAGCACGAAGTTGACCAGCAGGGGGATCATCACGAAGGTGCGGATGCCGGGCTGGCGCAGGAGGGAGAAGCCGCGCAGGAAGTAGTCTGCGCCGCTGACCGAATCTTTGACCATGTGGGGTGATTGGCTCATGTGAGCTCCATCAGTGAATGGGGAAAGTGCCAGCATATTACAAACAAGCCCTTGATTTGGTAAAGTCGCCGACTATTCCTTGTCTCTTGCCCGTTGCGACTGGCCGCCGGGCCTTGGGATGCTGCCTGCATCTGACAAGCAAAGCCGGGCTTGGCTCTTTGCCCGCCTCCTCCTTAATTTTCGTTACCGACATAGGCCGCCATGCGTCTGAAATTGATCAAACTCGCCGGTTTCAAGTCGTTTGTCGAGCCGACCCGCATCGAGCTCAACGCCGACATGACCGCCGTGGTGGGACCCAACGGTTGCGGCAAGTCCAACGTCATCGACGCCGTGCGCTGGGTGCTGGGGGAGAGCTCCGCCCGCCACCTGCGTGGCGAGAACATGACGGACGTCATCTTCAACGGCTCCGTCAACCGCAGCGCCCACGGTCGCGCCTCGGTGGAGCTGGTGTTCGACAACCCCCACAACCGGGTGCCCGGCGAGTTCGGCCGCTTCACCGAGATCTCGGTGCGCCGCGAGGTGCTGCGCGACGGCTCCAACCACTATCTGATCAACGGCCAGAAGTGCCGCCGCAAGGACGTCACCGACCTCTTCCTCGGCACCGGCCTCGGGCCGCGCAGCTACGCCATCATAGAGCAGGGCACCGTCAGCCGGCTGGTGGAGTCCCGCCCTGCCGATCTCAAGCTGTTCATGGAGGAGGCCGCCGGGGTCTCCCGTTACAAGGAGCGGCGTCGCGAGACAGAGCAGCGCATCCGCCACACCCAGGAAAATCTGGAGCGCCTCGGCGACATCCGCACCGAGCTGGGGTCGCGCCTCGAACACCTCAAGGCCCAGGCCGAGACCGCCGAGCGTTACAAGCAGCTCAAGAGCCGCACCCGCGCCGCCAAGGCCGAGCTGATCGGCTCCGAGCTATGGGCGCTGGAGACGCGCCTCGGCGAGGCCAAGAGCGATCTGGCCCAGGCCGAGCAGGCGCTGGCGGCCCTCGATGCCAAGCGCACCGCAGACGAGGGCCGCCACGTCACGCTGTCGGTGGCCCGCCAGGAGGCCCAGGCCGAGCAGGCGAGCCGCCAGCAGCAGATCTTCCTCGGCGGCCAGGCCATCGCCCGCCTCGAGCAGCAACAGCTTCACCAGACCGAGCTGGGCCGCGACTGGCAGGCCAGGCGCCAGGCCCTCGGCGAGCGCATCGACGGGCTCAAGGCCCAGCTGACCAGCCAGCAGGAACAGCAGGCCGAGGGCGCCCTCCAGGCTGAGGTGGCGTCGGCACGCCTCGAGCAGTGTGAGCAGTTGCTTGCCGACCAACAGGGCGTGCGTGCGGCGGCCGGTGAAGGGCTCGAGCAGGCGCGTCAGCGCCAGCAGCAGTGGCAGCAGCAGCTGGGCCAGTTGCAGGGGCGGCTCAACCAGACCCGGGCCGAGGTGAACGGGCTGCAGGAGCTGCAGGCCAAGACCCGGCTGGCCCGTCTCAAGCTGGAGGATGAGCAGGCCGGCCCCCTCGGCGGGGAAGGGGAGAACCTGCAACCCGAGCTCGACGCCCTGGCGGAGGCGCTCGCGCTCTCCCGCGCCCGCCATGAGGAATCCGAAGAGGCCTGGCAGGCCGGCGTGGCCCGCCACGAAGCACTCAAGGCAAAGCAGAGTCGCCAGCAGGGATTGCTGCGGGAGCTGGAGGCCCGCCTCGCCACCCTGGATCAGATCCTGGGGGATCAGATGGCGGGCGCCACCCTGGCGGATCGGCTGCAGGTTCCCCCCGAGTGGGCCCGGGGACTGGACAAGGTACTCGGCCGCTGGCTCACCGCGACGCCTGCGGATGAGTGCCATCCAGAACAGCATGGGCTCTGGATCGGTCCGTCCAGGCCCGCGGTGCCGGGGACCCTGGCGGCCCAGATCGGGGGGGCGCACATCCCCGCCTTCCTCAACGCCATCTGGCTGGTGGGGAACCGGGAGGAGGCGCTGGCCCGCCAGCACCGCCTCTCTGCAGGTGAGTCGCTGCTCACTCCCGCCGGCGACTGGTTTGGCCCGAACTGGGCGGATCTCGGCGAGGGCAAGGCCCTCGGCACCCTGGCGCTGCTCGGCGAGCGTGAGCGGTTGCACACCGAGCAGGCCGCGGGCCGGGAGGCGCTGCGCCGGCTCGATGAGCAACTGGCCGAGGCCGACGGGACTCGGGCCCAGCTGCACGGCGCCGTTGAGCTGGCTCAGCGCACCCTGCGCGAGCAGGAGCAGCGGTGGCAGCAACTGCGCGAGGCCTGGAGCCTGCGCGAGGGGCAGCGTCAGGAGCGGTTGCAGCGCCTCGGCCAGCTGGGGGAAGAGCTGGCCCGGCTGGCGCAAGAACAGGCCGAGGAGGCCGAGCGGCTGGACGTAGCCAGGGCCCGGCTCGAGCAGGACGAGGCGGCCCTTGGCGAGCTGCAGGAGCAGGGGGAGGCGCTGGCCGAGGCGCTGCTGCTCGCCCAGGAGAAGGTGAGCGCGGCGGAGCGGGGGCTGGAAGAGGCCCGTGCACGGCGGGAGCAGCAGCAGGCCGCCTGTCAGCGGCTGCAGCTGGAGCAGCAGAATCTGTCCCAGCTCATCGCCCTGCGGGAGCAGGAGCTTTCGCGCCTCGGGCTGGAGCTGGCCGAGCTCAAGGAGCCGGGGGCTGCGCCGGATCAGGATCTGACCCCCCTGCTGGTGGAGCAGCGCAACCTGGAAGCGCAGCAACTTGCCTGCCATCAGCGGCTGGCGGAGCTGGAGCGTCAGCTGACCGAGTTGGAGCAGGCCAGGAGCGCCGACCACAAGCAGCTGGTACAGCTCCAGGAGAGGCTCGCAACCCTGCGCCTCGAGCGCGAGCGCAACCTCACCCGGCGGCAGGGGCTGCACGAGCAGTTCGAGGAGCTGGGGGTGAGGCTGGTGGATCTCGATCAGGCGCGGCTCATCGCCGCCGATCGCGGCAAGCTGCGCCAGGAGATCCAGACCCTGGAGGCTCAGGTGGATGCGCTTGGCGCCATCAACCTGGCGGCGCTTGAGGAGTATGAAGAGGCGAAAACCCGCGCCAGCTACCTGGAAAACCAGTGCCAGGATCTGGAGCAGGCGCTCGAAACCCTGAGCCAAGCCATTAAAAGAATTGATAAAGAAACACAAATACGCTTCCGCGACACTTTCGATAAGGTCAATGAAGATTTAAAATCCCTGTTTCCGAAAGTGTTCGGGGGGGGCAGTGCCTGGCTTGAACTCACCTCCGACGATCTTTTGGAGGCCGGGGTGAGCATCATGGCGAGACCTCCGGGCAAGAAGAATGCTACCATTGCCCTGCTTTCCGGGGGGGAGAAGGCGCTAACCGCCCTTGCGCTGGTTTTTGCCATCTTCAGACTCAATCCAGCACCATTTTGTCTGCTGGATGAGGTGGATGCACCGCTCGATGAAGTGAACGTGGGTCGCTTCTGTTCTCTTGTCAAAGAGATGTCGAGCACAGTACAGTTCGTCTACATCAGTCATAATAAGGTCTCCATGGAGATGGCAGAGCAGTTGGTCGGCGTCACGATGCAAGAGCCCGGGGTTTCGCGCATAGTGTCGGTCGATATCGGCGAAGCCGTCGCTTTGGCTGAGCAAAACTAGAAAGAGAAGCAGCTAATGCAGGAATTGCGTTACATCTTGGTTGCCCTGGGCGGTATTGCCATCGCGGCATTGCTCATTCACGGGTTGTGGAGCAACAGAAAGAACCGTCAGGCACCGATCAAGGAGAAACCCCTGGGTCGGATGGAATCCAAGTCGCGGGAACGCGACAGCGATGCGTTTGACAGCGATGGTATCGGTCAGGTGCGCGTGGTCAGCGGTGGCCGCCGTGCCGAGCCCAAGCTCCACCACGATGAACCCCGCCAGCCGGACGTCAGCCGCCGCGCCGCCGCGCCCGCCTTCGATGATGAAGATGACGATGTCGATCTGCCGCCCCCCGTGGTGCGCAAGCCCGCCGCCCGCCCGGTGGCGCCCCAGCCCGTCTATCAAGAAGAAGAGGACGAGTATGAGGAGCCGAGCGCAGAACCCGTGGAAGAGGCGCCTGCCGCGCCTGTGCGCAAGCCTGCCCAGGTGATCCGCCGTACCCCGGTACACCGTTCCCGCCCGCAGCGCGAACCCATGATGCAGCCGCTGGACGAAGAGCCGCTGGTGGAGCCCGCCTACGCCCAGGCGCCGACCTTCGGTGCCCGCGAGGCCGCTCCGCAGCAGGCGCCCCGTTATGCCCAGCCGGCACCGGCCTATGAAGAGCCTGCCTATGATGACGAGCCCGCCTATCAGGAGCCGGTTCATGCGAGCGAGCCTGAACCCGCCCCGGCCCCGGTCGAGAAGATCTGGCAGGATGTCTATGTCATCAACCTGATGGCGCGTCCTGGTCACGACCTGCAAGGGGCCACCCTGCTCTCCTCCCTGCTGGCGCTTGGCTTCAAGTTTGGCGAGATGGACATCTTCCACCGCCACGAGGATCTGGGCGGCAAGGGCGAGGTGCTCTTCTCCATGATCAACATGGTCAAGCCGGGCACCTTCAACCCCTATCGCATGGAGCAGTTCAGCACCCCGGGTGTGTCGCTCTTCATGCAGCTGCCGCTGCGCAGCAATGCCGCCTTCGCGTTCGAGCACATGTTGCAGGCGGCGGATCAGCTGGCCAGTGATCTCGATGCCATGCTGACCGACGCCTCGCGCAGCCCGCTGAGCGACGATACCATCGCCCGCTACCGCCACGAGCTGGCGGCCTACGAGGCGAGCCGCGACTAATACGCCATGCGGGTCGAATGAATGTAGAGTGCGGTACCCAGGTACCGCATTTTTGTTTGTATTCTTACCCTGCCTACTTCAATCACAGTCCGAGACTTCCCCATGAGCGATATCCTTTCCCGCCACCGTCAACTGTGTGAGCTGCTGACCGAGTACGGTCATCAGTACTATGTGCTGGACGATCCGACCGTGCCGGACGCCGAATACGACCGCCTGATGCGCGAGCTGATCGCGCTGGAGGCCGAGCATCCCGAGCTGAAGACCCCGACCTCGCCGAGCGTGCGGGTGGGGGGCCAGCCGCTGACCGCCTTCAAGCAGGTGCGCCACGAGATCCCCATGCTGAGCCTGGACAACGTGTTCAGCGACGAGGAGCTGCTTGCCTTCGAGCAGCGCATGCGGGATCGCCTCAAGCGGGAGCTGAGCTTCACCTTCTGCTGCGAGCCCAAGCTGGACGGTCTGGCGGTGAGCCTGCTCTACGTGGACGGCCAGCTGGTTCAGGCCGCCACCCGGGGAGATGGCACCACGGGGGAGGAGATCACCGAGAACGTGCGCACCATCAAGGCCATACCGCTCGCCCTGCGGGGCTCGGGCTGGCCTGCCCGATTAGAGGTCAGGGGGGAGGTGTTCATGCCCAGGGCCGGGTTCGAGGCGATGAATGCCAAGGCGCTGGCGGCGGGGGAGAAGGTGTTCGTCAACCCGCGCAACGCCGCCGCCGGCAGCCTGCGCCAGCTCGACTCGCGCATCACCGCGAGCCGCCCCCTGAGCTTCTATGCCTATGGCGTCGGGGTAGGCGGCGAGCAACTGGGGGACTCCCACTTCGAGCGCCTCAACCAGCTGAAAGCCTGGGGCCTGCCACTCAGCCCCGAGGTGAAGCTGAAAGAGGGCGCCGTCGGCTGCCAGGCGTTCCACGACGACATCCTGGCCCGCCGTGGCGATCTGCCCTACGAAATCGACGGTGTGGTTTACAAGGTGGATGCCATCCCCCTGCAGGAGGAGCTCGGCTTCGTGGCGCGGGCCCCGCGCTGGGCCACCGCCCACAAGTTCCCGGCCCAGGAGGAGATGACCCTGCTTGAGCACGTCGAGTTCCAGGTCGGCCGCACCGGCGCCGTGACCCCGGTGGCCAAGCTCAGACCCGTGTTTGTCGGCGGCGTCACCGTCTCCAACGCCACCCTGCACAATGCCGACGAGATCGAGCGCCTCGGCGCCATGATCGGCGACACCGTGATCGTGCGCCGGGCCGGGGACGTGATCCCGCAGATCGTGGCGGTGGTGGAGGCGCAGCGCCCGGCGGATGCTCGCGCTATCCTCTTCCCCAGCCAGTGCCCTGTGTGCGGCTCCGCCCTGGAGCGGCTGGAGGGGGAGGCGGTGACCCGTTGCTCCGGCGGCCTGTTCTGCGAGTCCCAGCGCAAGGAGGCGATCAAGCACTTCGCGGCGCGGCGCGCCATGGACGTGGACGGCCTCGGCGACAAGATAGTGGAGCAGCTGGTGGACAAGGGGCTGGTGAAGACTCCCGCCGACCTGTTCAGCCTCAACGCCATCCAGCTGGCCGGCCTGGAGCGAATGGGGCAAAAGTCCGCCCTCAACCTGGTGGCGGCCATCGACAAGGCGCGCAGCACCACGCTGCCGCGCTTCCTGTTCGCCCTGGGGATCCGCGAGGTGGGGGAGGCGACGGCGCTCAACCTCGCCAACCACTTCCTCACCCTGGAAGCCCTGCGCGCCGCCTCGGTGGAGCAGCTGCTCGAGGTACCCGACGTGGGGGACATAGTGGCCAAGCACGTCTACTACTTCCTGCGCCAGCCCCACAACATAGAGGTGCTGGAGGCCCTGCTGGCCGCCGGCATCCACTGGCCGGTCATCGAGAAGAAAGCCGCCACCGAGCAGCCCTTTGCCGGCAAGACCTTCGTGCTGACCGGCACCCTCACCACCCTGTCCCGCAATGACGCCAAGTCGGCGCTGCAGGCCCTGGGGGCCAAGGTGGCGGGCTCGGTGTCGGCCAAGACCGATGTGCTGGTGGCCGGCGAGGCGGCGGGATCCAAGCTCGCCAAGGCCCAGGAGCTCGGCATCACCGTCTGGAGCGAAGCGGAGCTGCAGCAGGCGCTGCAGGGCTGACGGGCCCTGCCTTCACGCCAAACGAAGAACCCGGCCTGGTGCCGGGTTCTTCTTCTTTGGGTCATCACTCGCGCCAGAGGGTCTTGTAGCGCCACTTGTCGGGCAGGGTGAGCCGCCAGCGGGTCAGCTCGCTCTCGCTGAAGACATATTCGCCGCGCAGGGCGGCGCGCGGTGCCAGGGTTCCGGGTTGGGCGCCCGCCAGGATGGCGCCGATCAGCTCGGCCGCCCTGGCCCCCTGATCGCGGCCATCCAGCACCAGGCCGCCGATGGCCCTGCCCTGGCCCACCGAAAACTCCCAGAAGCAGAACAGCGGCACCGGGCTGTGGGCGCTGGCCCACGCCAGTACCTCCTGCTCGTTCACATGCCTGCCCTGATCGTCGGTGAGGGTGTGGTAGAGGCCGATAAAGATGGCCTGATAGCCGTTCTGTTTGGCATGGAGCACGGCCTCCTGCCACAGGCCGTAGTCGCCGATCAGCTGGCTGTTGATCAGGGTCTGGCCGACCCGCAGCTCGGTCTGGATCTTGAACTCGTCCTCGATGGCGGTGAGCGACACCTGGCTGGAATCAAACAGTACCAGCGCCTTCTTGATCCCCCCCATCAACTGGCTCATCTCGCTGATGTTGCGCTTGAGCAGGGGGCGCTCCAGCACACCGGTGATCATGGGATGGCCCACCAGCCCCTTGTGGCGCGGATTCTCGTTCATGCCGAGGAACACCACGGGCGTGCCCAGGGTGGCTATCTCGCCGGCCAGGTAGTTGATGGCGTTGTCATCGCCGAGCACCACCAGATCCGGCCTGACCTGCCGGTAGAAGGCCAGGGCCTGTTCGGCGATCCGGTCGAACTCCTCGGGGGGACGGCGCTTGGTGTCCATGTAGAAGTGGCTGATGCGGTGGGCGCTGCCCAGATGGGCCTCCAGGCTGGCGTTGTAGCTTCGATCCCACAGGTATTCGGGGTGATAGCTGCTGATCACCAGGATCTCGGCCCCCCACAGCCGCAGCGGCAGGGCACACAGCAGCAGTAGCAGTCGCCGCAGTAGAGGCTTGGTCATGTCGCGTCCCATCGGACAGGCAGAGAATCGTCACTCATTATGTCCATTTTGGTGCAGGCCTGTCCCGGTCAATTACTGTCGGAGGTAAAATCTTTTTCCAGTTGGCCGGATGACGCGCCAGCCCGCCCCCCGTCTGGGATGCACAAGGAAAGCCTCTTTTGGCGCTGGTTGTGAACTGCCCCACCCCTCCGAAAACCTGTTCTGGATCAAGAAACGAGGTACCGCTTTGGTGCCTAATAGACCCCACATATAGGGGTGAGCATAAAAAAAACACCCATATATAGTGTTATCAAGCTGTGCATAAGTCGTCACCCTCTCAGTGTCAGCCCGGGTTGTCCAAGCCTTGGCTGAATTTGTTTGCGCCGGGGACGGGCGTGGAGAAGGGGACTCAACAAGGGTGAGCCGAGGGCGAGAGCCAGGCCTTTAACGCGGGGAAAATCGATGAAACCGGTAGTGATCAAACGCGATGGATGTCGTGCACCATTCAATGGCCAGCTGATTGCCGAGGCGGTGAGCCGGGCGGCGGAAGCGGTCAATCAAGCCAATCCGGCGCTGGCCGAGCGCATCGCCGGCGCCGTCAGCCAGGAGCTGGAGGGGCGAGGCGAGGTGGACATCCACGAGATCCAGAACCGGGTCGAGAACCACCTGATGGCTTCCGACGACAAGGCCATCGCCCGCGCCTACATCGAGTACCGGCACGACAGGGATCAGGCCCGTGAGACCCGCGGCCGCCTGGCCCAGGAGATCCGCGGCCTGGTGGAGCAGACCAACGCGGCCCTGCTCAACGAGAACGCCAACAAGGATTCCAAGGTGATCCCGACCCAGCGCGACCTGCTGGCCGGCATCGTCGCCAAGCACTACGCCACCAGCCACATGCTGCCGCGCGAGGTGGTGCAGGCCCACGAGAGCGGCGATCTGCACTTCCACGATCTCGACTACTCCCCCTTCTTCCCCATGTTCAACTGCATGCTGATCGACCTGCAGGGGATGCTGACTCACGGCTTCAAGATGGGCAACGCGGAGATCGACACCCCGAAATCCATCAGCACCGCCACCGCGGTAACCGCCCAGATCATCGCCCAGGTGGCGAGCCACATCTACGGCGGCACCACCATCAACCGCATCGACGAGGTGCTGGCGCCCTATGTGACCATCAGCTGGCAGAAGCACCGGGAAGTGGCCGAGGAGTGGGGCATCGCGGATGTGGACGCCTACGCCATGGCGCGCACCGAGAAGGAGTGCTACGACGCCTTCCAGTCCCTGGAGTACGAGGTGAACACCCTGCACACCGCCAACGGCCAGACCCCCTTCGTCACCTTCGGCTTTGGCCTGGGCGCGAGCTGGGAGTCCCGCCTGATCCAGCGCGCCATCCTCGGCAACCGCATCGCCGGCCTTGGCAAGAACAAGAAGACCGCGGTGTTCCCGAAACTGGTGTTCGCCATCAAGGATGGGTTGAACCACAAGGCCGGGGATCCGAACTACGACATCAAGCGGCTGGCGCTGGAGTGCGCCTCCAAGCGCATGTACCCGGACATCCTCAACTACGACCAGGTGGTCAAGGTGACCGGCTCCTTCAAGACCCCCATGGGCTGCCGCTCCTTCCTCGGCGCCTACGAGGAGAACGGCGAGCTGGTGCACGAGGGGCGCAACAACTTAGGCGTGGTGAGCCTCAACCTGCCGCGCATTGCGCTGAAATCCCGCGACGAGGCGGATTTCTGGGACCGGCTGGATGCCGCCCTGCGGGTGGCCAGGACGGCGCTCATGTACCGCATCGAGCGCCTGGACGGGGTCAAGGCCCGGGTCGCCCCCATCCTCTACATGGAGGGGGCCTGCGGGGTGCGCCTCAAGGCTGATGACAACATCAGCGAGATCTTCAAACGCGGCCGCGCCTCCATTTCGCTGGGTTACATAGGGGTACACGAGACCATCAACGCCCTCTATGGCACCGACGTCCACCTGTTCGACAGCGAGACCCTGCGCCAGAAGGCCATCGCCATCATAGCGCGGCTCAAGGCGGCCACCGACGAGTGGAAGGAGGAGACAGGCTACGGTTTCAGCCTCTACTCCACCCCGAGCGAGAACCTCTGCACCCGCTTCTGCCGCATCGACGCCAAGGAGTTCGGCGTGGTGCCCGGGGTGACCGACAAGGGCTACTACACCAACAGCTTCCACCTGGACGTGGAGAAGCGGGTGAACCCCTATGACAAGCTGGACTTCGAGGCGCCCTATCCGCCCATCGCCAGCGGCGGCTTCATCTGCTACGGCGAGTACCCCAATATCCAGCACAACCTGGAGGCGCTGGAGAACGTCTGGGACTACAGCTATGACAAGGTGCCCTACTACGGCACCAACACCCCCATCGACGAGTGCTACGACTGCGGCTTCACCGGCGAGTTCGAGTGCACCTCCAAGGGCTTTACCTGCCCGCGCTGCGGCAACCACGACCCCGCCAAGGTGTCGGTGACCCGCCGGGTGTGCGGCTACCTCGGCAGCCCGGATGCGCGCCCCTTCAACGCGGGCAAGCAGGAAGAGGTGAAGCGCCGGGTCAAGCATATGTAAGCGAGCAGACCCCACCTCAGCCCTCCCCTTGGCAGGGGAGGGGGCAAAGAAGCTCCTCCCCCTTTCGAAGGGGGAGGTTGGGAGGGGGTTGGCCGTTAACCCAGAGAACTCGAATGCACTACCACCAGTACTACCCGGTCGACGTGATCAACGGTCCCGGCACCCGCGCCACCCTGTTCGTGTCGGGCTGCGAGCACCAGTGCCCTGGCTGCTACAACCAGAGCACCTGGCGCCTCGATGGCGGCAGGCCGTTCGATGAGGCCATGAGCGATCGCATCATTCACGATCTCAACGACACCCGCATCAAGCGCCGGGGTCTGTCGCTCTCGGGGGGGGATCCGCTCCACCCCGCCAACCTGCCTTTTGTGCTGGCGCTGGTGAAACGGGTGCGGGCCGAGTGTCCCGGCAAGGACATCTGGTGCTGGACCGGCTATCGCCTGGATGAGCTTTCGCCGGCCCAGCGCGAGCTGGTGGCCTTGCTGGATGTGCTGGTGGATGGCAAGTTTGAAAAGGAGTTGGCAGACCCAGGCCTGCTCTGGCGTGGCAGCCGCAACCAGATCGTTCACGACCTCAACGCCTGGCGGGAAGGAGGGGAGCGGATCCCCTGTCTGGTTTGCAGTTGAGGCCTTGGGTGTTTATGGTTAGGCCAACCCCAAGACATCTTTCACGAGGAGCCCCATGAACAATCTGCTCAAGATCCTGCTGGCCATCTTCCTGCCCCCGGTCTGCGCCTTTATCCAGGTGGGTTTGAGCCTGCATTTTTTCATCAACATAGTGCTGACCCTGCTCGGCGGCCTGCCCGGCATGGTCCATGCGCTCTGGCTGGTGGTGAGCGACAAGCGCGGCTGATCCGCCCGATTGAAAAAGGCCAACCCCGGGTTGGCCTTTTTTATTGCGCGCCAGATGGGGACTTTCCGAATGAGCCTCTTTGCCTGACACTGGCAATCCGCTCAAGGAGCCGAGCGGTACAACGAAGAGGGAGTGTCAGTGCGTTTGAAACTGTTGTTGCTGTGGGCCAGCCTGGCCCTGCTGGGGGGCTGTGCCAGCCCCACCGCCAAGCTGAATCAGCCGCCGGTGGATGTCACCTGGGAAGAGCTGCCCGAATACTGGGTGCTGGTGGGGGATATAGGCACCTTTAACCCGGTCGGGGGGCTGCCGGAGAAGAGGCCGGTCAAGGGGTATGTAACACTTCGCTATCTCATCGATTCCAATGGCACGCTGTTCAGCCCCGAGGTGCTGGAATCCCATCCCCCCGGCGTGCTGGATCTCATTGCCATCTCCGGGCTGGCGAAGATGCGCTACCGGCCATCCGAGCAGAATCCACAAGCCATTCCGGCTCGGGTAGTGGCCCGATTCGAAGTGGAAGTGAAATGACAAACACCCCTGCCAGGCCGGGATGTTTCGTGTGGGCTGTGTGCCATGGCGGCGCGGCTCACTGCTCCTTGCAGTCGTTGTAGCGGCTCTGCCACTCCCCGGCGTCATCGCGCATCTCGACGAATCCCTCCTTGCCCTTGTTCCACCAGACCACCTGATGATCGTCCGTGTAGCGGGCGCCGGAGGCGGAGACCGCCTGGGGCAGGGTGTAGTCCTTGCCATCGGGCAGGGCGAGCTTGACGAAGTTCAGGCTCTCGTCCGAGAGGGAGAAGTAGCGCACCTGCACCTTCTGGTTCTGTTCGCACAGGTAGGTGACGGGATCCCCGCCGGTGACGCCCAGCTTGCCGGCGCCCAGATCGCAGCCGCCGAGCAGGGTCAGGGCCCCGGTTCCCAGTAGAAAGAGCTTGGCGTGTTTCATGTCGCATCCTTTGAACGGTGTCATATGGCATTGAGCCTAACAGGATGAGGATCAACTGCAACCTCATCATGGGCCCCCTGCGTCGGGATGCGTCCTGCTGACGGGCAGGAGGGCCGCCGCCTCGGCCGTGCGGCGGACAAAAAAACGCCCCGGCAGGCAAGCGGGGCGAAAGGGAGCCGTCCGATGGCAACAGAAAAGGGTCAATGGCCGAACCGCGTCGCCTCGAAGTGGTTGAGCAGGCGGTGGATGAGGTAGCAGGCCAGCAGGGTGGCCACTATGGCCACCAGGATGCTGCTCACCCGGTAGAGGGCGCTGAACACCAGATCGTTGCCGGGCGTCAGGTACTGGCCGAACAGGATGCCGAGGGTGGTGAGGGCGCCGAACCCGACCCCGGAGCCGCTCGCCTCCTTCACATGGGCGTAGCTGAACAGCATGGCGCCGAGCCAGAGCACCGGGGTCACCAGCAGCAGCAACCCGGACCAGTCGTAGAGCACCAGTTGCCCGAGTATGCCGAAGCTCACCCCGAGCAAAGTGCCCATGGCCCGCTTGCGGGCATAGCCGAGGGCGCCGTTCCAGTGCATGGGGAAGAGCAGCAGCAGGGTGGTGGCCTGGGCCGACATGGAGTCGCGCAGATCGAGGGTCTGGAACACCAGGAACGACAGGGTGGCGATGCTGGCACCCAGCAGGGCCTCGTGACGCATCCGGTGCGGTGCCTTGGGGGAGGGGGCCGGGATGGGCCTGGCCTCCACGTCCGGGATCAGGGCCGTCATCAGATAGGCGATGAGCACCGACAGGACGCTGGCCCAGAGGTTGCTGAAGATGAGGTCGTTCAGATCGGTGCCGGGGTAGCTGGCAAAGTGCAGCATGATGCTGAGGCTGAGCACGCCATTGGCGCCGAACAGGAACAGACTGCCCCTGGACATGGCGGCGAAGCGGTAGAGGAACAGCAGGAAGACCAGGGGGGTCATGAGCCCGGGGTGGCTGCCGAACAGGCCCCCCAGCAGACCCACCTCCAGCCCGCACATGGCGGCGGAGGCGATGAGCTGGCGGGCGGCGTGGCCGTTCATCACCGGCACCATGCCGAGCAGCAGCACCGGGGTGACGGTGAAGAAGACCCCGTTGCTCCAGCCGAAGATCTTGCACAGCACAAACCCCAGGGTGCAGCCGAAGGCGATGCGCAGACACTGGCGCAGCTCGTTGGCGGTGAGGGGTCTGTGCCACAGGTTCATGGTGGTCATCTCAGTAGATGTAGTGCAGCAGGCTGAGCAGGCGGATCTGGCCACGGGCCAGCAACCCGGTCAGGGTGTTGTCCGGCAGCAGTTGCACCGTGGCGCGGGCCCCGGCCGGCAGGTGGGCGGGCAACTGCTCCAGGGTCAGGTGCAGGCGCAGGCGCTGGGCATCGCGCACCCAGCGATCGGACTCGACAGGATTCGCGAGCTGGCCGTTGGCGTCGAACTGGCCGGCGCTGACCCCGGCGTCCAGGCTGGCGACATGGGCCGGATAGAGGCGGCCTGGCTCGCCGTCGAAGGCGACGAGGGCCTGGCTGCCCGGGCTGACGTGGCGCAGGCTCTTCTCGCGAAAATCGGCGATCACGTCTACCTGCTCCGAGACCAGGGCCAGCAGAGGGGAGCCCGCGTTGGCCACGCTGCCCGGCTTGAGCTGCAGGTTGGTGATGATGCCGTCCTGGCTTGCATGGACCCGGCTGTAGGCGAGGTTGAGCTCGGCCTGGGCGAGGCGGTTGCGGGCCTGGCGCAGCAGCAGGTTGTCGTCGCCGGGCAGCCCCCGGCTGACGCGAGCCTGCTCTACCCGGGCCTGGCTGCCGAGCAGGTTGGCCCGGGCGGTGCGGGCGGCGCTGTCGGCGTCGTCCTTCTGCTGCTCCGACACCATGTGACGGCGATAGAGGGCGTCGATGCGGGCCGCTTCCCGCTGCTTCTGGTCGGCCTGGGTCCGCAGTGAGCTGTACTCCGCCTCATAGGCGGTCAGGGTCGCGTCCAGCTGGCGGTTCTGCTGCTCGGCCTGATCCAGGGCCAGCCTGGCCTGCTCGACCGCGAGTTCGAAGGGGACGGGGTCGAGGGCGAACAGCAGGTCCCCCTGTCTGACGTGCTGGTTGTTGGTCACGGCGACCTCGGTCACCTTGCCGCTGACCTGGGGCGCCATCCGGGTGACGACCCGGGTCGCCATGGCCTGGGGCGTCAGGGGCATCTTGATGTCGGCCAGCAGAAAGTAGCCAAACACCAGGATGAAGCAGGCGATGGCCCACTTTATCCAGCGCTTGAATTGTTGATCCGGAGTCATCTCATTCTCTCTCTTCGTGCTGTGCGGCTATCTTGCCGAGGGCGTTGGCGGAGATGCGGTGCACTATCTCTTCAAACTGGGCCAGCTCCTGCTGGCTGATGCCGACGAGCAGCTCACGGCGTACCTCCATGATGCGATCCTCGATCTGGTCGAGCAGCGCCTTGCCGGCCGGGGTCAGGGTGACGATGCGGGCCCGCTTGTCCTGGCTGCAGCAGTGGCGTTCCACCAGACCCTGCTCCTCCAGCTGGCCCAGGGTGCGCATCAGGGAGGGCAGCTCTATCTCCAGCGCCTCGGCCAGGGTCTTCTGGCTGAGATGGCCACCGAGGCGGCTCAGCTTCCACAGGGCGGTCCAGCGGGGATGGGTGAGCCCCAGGGGCGCCAGCTCGAGGTCGGCCACGGTGCGCCACAGCCGGTGCAGTCGCCCCAGCTGCTCGGCGAGGGAGAGCTCGCGCAACATCTCCAGATCCTTTCCCATGACGGGCTCCTTATTTAGTTAGCTTGCGAAGCATTATAGTTATTTCGCAGGCTAAGTAAATAGTGTGATAAAGGTCACATTCAGGTTTGAATCGGAAAAAGGTGTTAGGCGTCCGGACGGGGGGAGGAGAGGGTGGCGACGGCAAGGGGCGCACCGGCGCCCAATGGTGCTTAAGGTTTCAATGTTTTTATATGGCTTTGTAAGGCTGCTAACCGACAGCGGCGGGGGGGATCAGTAGAGTGGCGCCACACCACAAGCTGGAGCATAACAATGACAAACCTCTCTACCCCCCGAGTACAAGCCAAGGCGCCCTGGGGCGACCTGCAGATAGCCGGCATGCCCATGATGATCTTCCTGGGGCTCGCCACCTGCGTCCTCTTCTCCGGCTGGAACGGCTCACTGCCGCTCGGCATGGTCGGTGCCCTGGCGCTGATGTTCGTGCTCGGCACCCTGCTGACCGAGCTCGGCGAGCGCATCCCCCCCATCCGTGAATACCTGGGTGGCGGCACCATACTTGCCATCTTCGGCGGCGCCGCCCTGTTCGAGTACGGCGTCATGCCGGCCGAGGCGGGCCAGGTGATCACGAACTTCATGAAGGAGGGGGGCTTCCTGAACTTCTTCATCGCGAGCCTGGTGACCGGCTCTGTGTTCGGCATGAGCGGCGCCCTGCTGAAAAACGCCGCCATGCGCTACCTGCCGGTGATCCTGGGGGGCGTGGTGCTGGCGCTGGTCAGCGTCGGCCTGGTCGGTACCCTGCTGGGTTACGGCTTCAAGAACGCCGTGCTGCTCATCGGCCTGCCCATCATGGGCGGTGGCATGGGCGCCGGCGCCGTGCCGCTGGTGGAGATCCTCTCCGGGCCGCTGCAGATGTCCAGCGCCGATCTGCTGTCGCGCATGGTGCCGGCGGTGGTGATAGCCAACACCCTGGCCATCCTGGTGGGCTCCCTGCTGGCGCGCCTCGGCCGCCGTTACCCCTCCCTGACCGGCAACGGCAAGTTGATGCTCAAGGAGAACGCCGACGGCGTGGCCGAGGAGAAGGCCCAGGCGCCGACCCTGGAGAGCCTGGGGCTCGGCCTCTTCATCAGCTCCAGCATGTTCGTGCTCGGCTCCCTGCTCGGCAACTTCGTCCCCATGCACCCCTTCGCCCTGATGATCCTGGCGGTGGCCATCATCAAGGTGAGCGGCCTGCTGCCGCGCCGCTACGAGCAGGCGGCCGCCGACTGGTACCAGTTCGTGGTGGGCAACCTCACCCCTTCCCTGCTGGTGGGCATCGGAATCGCCTACACCAGCATCCCGGAGCTCATCGGCGCCTTCTCGGTCAACTACTTCATCATGGTGCTGACGACCGTGGTGGGCGGCGCCCTGGGGGCGGCCATTGTGGGCCGGATGATCGGCTTCTATCCCATCGAGGCGGCCATCACCGGCGGCCTGTGCATGGCCAACATGGGGGGCACCGGCGACGTGGCCGTGCTGTCGGCGGCCCAGCGCATGAAGCTGATGCCGTTCGCCCAGATCTCGTCCCGTCTCGGGGGGGCCTTCATGTTGATCTTGGCCACCCTCATCATCTCCCTGCTGGCATAAGGAACACAGAATGAACGACACCATGATGGGCACCAGCCTGCCCTATGCCGAGCGCAAGCGTCAGGGCCTGATGGGGCGCATGCCCCACAAGGAGGAGTCCCTCTCCCAGCAGCGGCGCCGGATCTACCGCTTGGTCAGCGCCATGCAGAGCCCCTTCGATCAGCACCTGCTGCTGCGCCAGCTGCAGGAGGACAACCCGGTGCTGTTCTACGATCTCGTGCGCCACCACCTGCCGGAGCTGCTGCCGATCATCTACACCCCCGTGGTGGGGGAGGCGTGCCAGCGCCACAGCGATCTCTACCTGCGCAGCCACGGCCTCTACCTCTCCTGGCATGACAGGGACGATCTGGACGACATCTTCGCCAGCGTGGAGCAGGAGGTGGATGTGATTGTCATCTCCGACGGGGAGCGGGTGCTGGGGCTCGGGGATCTTGGCATCGGCGGCATGGGGATCTGCATCGGCAAGCTGGCGCTCTACAGCGCCGCTGGCGGCATCAACCCGGCGCGCACCCTGCCGCTGTGCGTGGACGTGGGCACCAACAACCCGGAGCTGCTGGAGGATGACTCCTACCTCGGCTGGCAGGCGCCCCGGGTCGACGGGGAGGCCTACTACCGCTTCATGGACAAGGTGGTGGCCGCCATTCACAAGCGCTGGCCCGAGGTGGTGCTGCAGTTCGAGGACTTCGCCGGCAAGCATGCCGCGAACCTCCTAGCCCGCTACCGGGACGAGCTCTGCATGTTCAACGACGACATCCAGGGCACGGCGGCGGTCGCCTCCGCCTGCGTGCTGGCGGGCTTGCAGCAGGCGGGCAGCCGGCTTGCCGACACCCCTGTGCTGATCGTCGGGGCGGGCTCGGCGGGGTGCGGGATCGCCGCCATGCTGGCCCAGCTGGCGGGCAGCCCGGAGCAGATCTGGCTGTTCGATCAGCACGGCCTGGTGTGCCGGGATCGCGCCGATTTGACGCCGTCCCAGCAGCCCTTCGCCCGCGCACCGGAAGAGGCCTGCGCCGAGCTGCCGGCGCTGATCGCCCGCCAGCGCCCCGGGGTGCTGATCGGGGTGAGCGGCCAGGGCGGACTGTTCGACGAATCGGTGCTGACGGCCATGGGAACCGTGTGTGAGCGTCCGGTGATCCTGCCGCTCTCCAACCCGACCCGCAGCGCCGAGGCGACGCCAGCCGAGGTGTGGCGTGCCACCGACGGGCGTGCCCTGCTTGCCACCGGCAGCCCCTTCCCGCCGGTAGCGGTGGTCGGGACTATGAGGGTCGTCTCCCAGTGCAACAACGTCTACGTCTTCCCCGGCATCGGCCTGGGTGCCTGCGCGGTCAAGGCGCGCCGCATCAGCGATGGCATGCTGCAGGCGGCGGTGCGGGCGGTGGGGGCCTATCCCCTGGTGGCTGGTCGTTTGCTGCCTCCCATCGAGCAGGTGGGAGAGGTAGCCCGCGCCGTGGCCAGGGCGGTGGCACTTTGCGCCCGCGATGAGGGGTTGGCGGATTTTGTCGGCGATCCCGCACCTTTGATTGACCAGACCTGGTGGCGCCCGCACTATTGGTCCGCCTCCTGAGCCTGCAAGGTACATAGATGAAACTGCGCCACCAGCTAGTCACTCTCTCCCTCAGCCTGTCGCTGCTGCTGATCCTGATCCTGGGAGCGCTGCTCGCGCTCTTCATCCGCCATCTGCTGGAGAACAGCCTGGAGGAGAAGGGCAGCGATCTGGCGCGGGTGCTGGCGGCGGATAGCCGAGTGGTGCAGGCCCTGCAACTGGGCAAGGATCCCGGCCTTAGGGACTATGTGCAGGGGATCTGCGACCGCACCGATGCCGCCTACATGGTGGTGACCGACGAGCACGCCCGCCGCCTGAGCCATCCCTCCCCCGAGCTGGTGGGCCAGACATTCCGGGGGGAAGACATCTGGCCGGCGATCCACGAACGCCGAAGCTACTGCTCCCGGGACGTGGGCACCCTGGGCCCCGCCATCCGTTGCTTCTCCCCGGTGATCGGGGCGGACGGAAGCGCCATCGGCGTGGTGGTGGTGGGGTATCTGATGCGGACGGTGGAGGGCATCTACCTGGATCGCATTGCCCTGCTCCTCGGTGCCATCGGTGCCGTGCTGGGCTGTGGCCTGCTGCTGGCGCTCTGGTTGCAGCACCGGCTCAAGCGTACCCTGCTGGATCTGGAGCCTGAGACCATAGTCAATCGCTTCGCCCAGCAGGACCTGGTGCTGGAAGGGATCTCTGAGGGGATAGTGGCCCTCGATGGCAACCATCGCATCAGGATGCTCAACAGCGCGGCCTTCTACCAGCTGCGGCTGCCGGGCACCGGCCGCCACGCCCTGCTTGGCCAGTCGCTGGCCGAGCTGGCCCCCAGCCTGCTACCGGCCCTGACCCAGGAGGGCAGCGTGCGCTTCACCGTGCAGGGAGAGGACTTCGTCGGACACTGGCAGGAGCTGAGCGGCCGCGAGCCGGGGCGCATGCTGATCTTCAGTCGGCCGGACGGCACCGGCAGTCTTGGCATGCAGGTCACCCACCTGCGCCAGTATGCCGAGATGCTGCGCATCCAGACCCACGAGTTCGCCAACAAGCTCGGCAGCCTCTCCGGCTTGCTGCAGCTCGGCCACGTGGAGGAGGCGGTGGAGCTGATCCAGCAGGAGAACGAGGCCTGCCAGAACATGTTGCAGGATCTGCTGCGAGCCATCGAGAACAAGCCGGTGGCCGGGCTCATCCTCGGCAAGTTCAGCCGGGCGCGGGAGCTGGGGGTCGAGCTGGTACTGGATCCTGGCTCGTCCCTCGGGGAGTACCCGGCGGAGGTGTCGGCGGATCTCATCACCTGCCTCGGCAACCTGCTGGACAACGGCCTGCGCGCCGCCTGGGGGAACCGCGAGCACTGTCCCCCCAGAGTGTTGGTCTCCATCGATGATTTCGGCCGGCGGCTGGTGATCGAGGTGGAGGACAGCGGCGAGGGGGTGGATGAGGCGCTGGCGGATCATCTGTTCGACTACGGCGTGAGTCGTCAAACCGGAGATCATGGCGTAGGTCTCTTTCTGGTCAAGAAGACCGTGGCCCGCCGCGGCGGTGTGATAGAATGGCGGCGCACCGCCGAGCAGACGACACTGTTCGGTATCTATTTGAATAAAAACCAATTGGTGTAAGTCATGAAGCCAATTTTCACGTTGATTATCGAGGATGATGAGAGGATCAGCGCCATCCTGGCCGAGCTGATCGCCTCGACCCCGGGATACTCTTTGCTGGGGCGGGCCGGGAGCCTGGCCGAGGCCGATCTCATGCTGCGCGCCACCGAGCCCCAGTTGCTGGTGGTGGACATCTCCCTGCCCGATGGCTCGGGGCTGGAGTGGGTCAACAGATTGCGAAACCACAACCGGGAGGTGTTCGTGGTCATGGTTACCGCCTCCTGCGACGTGGAGACCATACAGCAGGCCCTGAACCTCGGGGTACAGGACTACATCATCAAGCCCCTACGACTGTTTCGCATCCAGCAGAGCCTGGACGAGATCCTCACCCTGCACCGTCGCCTGTGCGAGCGCGGCCTGCTGGAGCAGAGCGATCTCGATCGGCTGATGGGCAAGGGGCGGATCCAGCCGAGGGAAGTGCGCGACACCCCCAAGGGGATCGACGCCATCACCCTGCGCCAAGTGCTGGAGCTGCTGGCCGGCGAGCCGGATACCACCTTCTCCACCGACACGGTGGCGCTGCGCCTCTCCCTGAGTCGTACCACGGCGCGTCGCTACCTGGAGTTTCTTGAGTCTGAAGACAAGCTGGATGTGGAGCTCAACTACGGCCAGCGCGGTCGTCCTGAGCGCCGCTACCACTGGCGTCGGGTCGGGTAGGAATACAGAGCAAGACAGAAACAACGAGGGAGCCTGGGCTCCCTTTTTGCGTGTGTGGCGCCGGCTATGCCCCTTCCAGCAGGGGGCGGCGGGTTCGCGGCTTGAGCTGGGAGAGCATGACCCCGATCAGGATGAGGCCGCCCCCCAGCAGGTGATAGCCGTGGATGGGCTCCCCCAGGGTGATGACGGCGATGAGGGCCGTGCACAGGGGCATCAGGTTCATGAAGACCGAAGTGCGCTCCGCCCCCAGGGTGGCGAGGCCGCGCATCCAGCAGTAGGCGGCGAAGATGGAGGAGGCGAGGCCGGCGAACAGCACCATGCTCCAGCCCTGGGCGGGAATGGCCAAGGAGTCGGCAGAGAGGGCCACCGGGATCAGCAGCAGCACCGCCAGCAGGATCTGCAGGTAGAGGTTGAGCCAGGGGCCGAACGGCAGCTGCCAGCGGCGGATCAGCAGGCCATAGAGGGCATAGCTGGCCGCCCCCAGCAGCATCATGCCATCGCCCGGGTTGATGCCGCTGTGCAGCAGCGCCAGGGGATCCCCCTGACCCAGCAGCCAGAGCACCCCGAACAGGGAGAGGCTCATGCCGAGCAGCGCCTGCTTGCCCGGCTTCTGGCCGAAGCAGCAGGCCCCGATGAGCAGGGTGAGCAGGGGCAGCAGGGAGCCGATGACCCCCATGTTGGTGGCCGAGGTGCTGTGGGCGGCGTAGTAGGCGAGGCACTGGTAGAGCACCATGCCGAGCAGGGAGAGCACCAGCAGCTTGCCGAGCCAGGGGCGGATGTCGGCCCGGCGGCGCCACAGCTGCGGCAGACAGAAGGGGGTCAGCGCCAGGGCGGCGATCACCCAGCGATAAAACGAGATGGCGGCGGGATCCAGCACGCCGGCGGCGGCCTTGGAGACCACGGTATTGGCGGCCCAGATCAGGATGGCGAGAAGGGGGAAGAGAAAGGGCATAGGCACTCCTTGGTACGATGGGGAGAGTCTAGCCTTGTCTTGAACGAGGTAAGTAGCGTAAATAAGACATGTCATAACCGCTTTGGGACAATCTGCATGGGCAGCCTCACCCTGGCCGAGCAGGATCGCCTGCTGGCCGACCCCAACCCCCTCTACTTTCGCTACAGCCAGATCCAGGGGGGCAACGCCTGCGCCGAGCACGCCCACCCCTGGGGCCAGCTCAGCCTCATCAGTCTGGGGGTCATGGTGGTGGAGGTGGGGGGAGAGCGGCTGGTGGCCCCCCCGGACTACCTCATCTGGGTGCCGGCGGACCTGCCCCACAGCGCCTTCAACGAGCAGACCCTGGATTACACCTCCATCTACGTCAGCCACGAACTGGCCCCGCGCCTGCCACGGGAACCCCAGCTGCTGGCCCTGACCCCCTTGCTGCGGGCCCTGCTGGAGGATTTCACCCAGCGCCGGGTCGGCCACATGGAGGATGAGTGGGATGCCCGTCAGGGGGCGCTCTTCATCGAGAAACTGGCTCGCACCCGCTGTCAGCCGAGTTACCTGCCCCAGAGCCGGGATCGCCTGCTCGCCCCCCTGCTGGCGGCGCTGCAGGCGGCGCCGGAGGACAACCGCACGCTGGTGGAGTGGGCGAAGGCGCTGCACACCACGGAGCGCACCCTGGCGCGGCGCTGCCAGAAGGAGCTCGGCATGAGCCTCGGCCAGTGGCGCACCCGGCTGCGGCTGGTGAAGGCGCTGGACTGGCTGCGCGGCGAGATGCCGGTGCAGGAGATCGCCTGGCGCCTCGGTTACGCCTCGACCTCGGCCTTCATCGCCATGTTCCAGCGCGAGCAGGGCTGCGCCCCCCAGCGTTATCGCCAGCAACTGGGCCAACCCGGGGCCTGATCCAAACGGCGGGAGCCGGAATGAAGCAAGGGCGCCATGGGCGCCCTTGTTGATGGCAGGAGTGGCTTAGAAGAAGCCGAGGGGATTGATGTCGTGGCTCACCAGCAGGTTCTTGGTGTTCTGGTAGTGGTCCAGCATCATCTTGTGGGTCTCGCGGCCTATCCCCGACTTCTTGTAGCCGCCGAAGGCCGCGTGGGCCGGGTAGGCGTGGTAGCAGTTGACCCAGACCCGGCCGGCCTGGATGCCACGCCCCATGCGCCAGGCCAGGTTGCTGTCGCGGGTCCAGAGGCCCGCCCCCAGGCCGTACTGGGTGTCGTTGGCAATCGCCAGCGCATCCGCCTCGTCCTTGAAGGTGGTGACCCCGAGCGCCGGCCCGAAGATCTCCTCCTGGAACACCCGCATCTTGTTCTGGCCCGAGAAGATGGTGGGCTGGATGTAGAAGCCCCCCTCCAGCCCGCTCACCTTGGCGGGGCCACCGCCGATCAGCATTTTTGCCCCCTCGCCACGGCCGATCTCCATGTAGCTCAGGATCTTGTCGAACTGCTCGCGGGAGGCCTGGGCGCCGACCTGGGTGGCGGTGTCGAGGGGGTTGCCCTGCACGATTGTGCGGGCGCGGGCCAGCACCCTGTCCATGAAGTCGTCATAGATGCTGGCCTGCACCAAGGCGCGGGAGGGGCAGGTGCACACCTCGCCCTGGTTGAAGAAGGTCATCAGCATCCCTTCCACCGCCTTGTCGATGTAGCTGCTCTCGTGCTGCATCACGTCGGCGAAGTAGATGTTGGGGGACTTGCCACCCAGTTCGACGGTGGAGGGGATCAGCTTGTCGGCGGCGCAGCGCAGGATATGGGCGCCCACCTCGGTGGAGCCGGTGAAGGCGAGCTTCTGGATCCGGTCGCTGGTGGCCAGCGCCTGGCCCGCCTCGGCGCCGAAGCCGTTGACCACGTTGACCACGCCGGGGGGCAGGATGTCCTTGATGAGATCCATCATCAGCATGATGGTGACCGGGGTCTGCTCGGCGGGCTTGAGCACGCTGCAGCAGCCGGCCGCCAGCACAGGGGCCAGCTTCCAGGCGGCCATCAGCAGCGGGAAGTTCCACGGGATGATCTGGCCGACCACGCCGATGGGCTCCTTGAAGTGGTAGCTGACGGTGTTCTGGTCCAGCTCGGCGGCCGAGCCCTCCTGGGCGCGGATGCAGCCGGCGAAGTAGCGGAAGTGATCCACCACCAGGGGGAGATCCGCGGCCAGGGTCTCGCGCACCGCCTTGCCGTTCTCCCAGGTCTCGGCGACGGCGAGCCGCTCGATGTTCTGTTCGATGCGATCGGCGATGCGCAGCAGCAGGTTGCTGCGCTCGGTGACGCTGGTCTTGCTCCAGCTGGCGAACGCCTTGTGGGCCGCGTCCAGGGCGAGCTCGATGTCGGCGGCGTCGGAGCGGGCCACCTCGCAGAACACCTTGCCGTCCACCGGCGAGATGTTTTCAAAGTAGCGGCCGGCGCGCGGCGCCACCCAGTCGCCACCGATGAAGTTGTCGTAACGGGACTTGAAGCTGACCAGGGCACCTGCCTGACCGGGAGCGGTATAAATCATCTCATCATCCTTATGTGTGTGTGGTCCTGACCGGCCTGGCGGGCAGTCCGGTTGCGTTGGGTATCGCAAGGGACGTGCCAGAGGAGCTGACCAGTAGATGAAAAGTTACAAAAACGTTACCAAATGGGGTGCGACGGCGTATCTTGATTAACCAGTGATCCCGGTCGTGGCGACGAGGCTGTGCCGTTTCTGGACAGTGGCCGCGACACTGTGCCCTTTGTGAACAGGAGGCGTGATGAGCGAACTTCCCCAATCCAGCCCGAGCCCAATCCAGCGTTCCTGGGAGCGCTGCCTGCACCAGGGGCTCAGCCGCCAGCAGAGCGCCGAGCTGGACCTGCTGCCCCAGGGGGAGCTGTCGGCCCGCCAGGAGCAGCACAGAACCCTTATCACCTGCTTCCAGCGCTTCGTGCTGCCGCTCTTTGCCCAGCTGCTGGCGGGCAGGCCCTGCCGGTTGCTGCTGTGCGACGCCGAGGGGGCCATCCTGGCGGTGAGCGGTGACGACGGCTTCGCCCGCCACGCCGAGCGGATCTTCCTGCGCAGCGGCGCCCGCTGGGGGGAGGCGAGCAAGGGCACCAACGCCATCGGTACCGCGCTGGCCGAGCAGAGCGAGGTGCAGGTGCTGGGGGCGCAGCACTTCTTCGCCCAGCACAGCTTTCTCAGTTGCAGCGCCTGCCCCCTGCTCGGGCCGGACGGGCAACTGCTCGGCGTGCTCGACATCTCCACCGATGCGGCCCACCACGGCGGCGATATGCTGGGCACGGTGCGACTGCTGGCCATGACCCTGGAAAACGCCCTGCTGGCCCGCCAGCCGGGCTGGCTGGTGGATCTCGATCCCCAGAGTCTCTGGTCTGCCCGCCTGCTGCTGGGGGAGGGGGGCGAGCTGCTCGGGGCCAACCGAGCCGGTCGGCTCTGGCTCGGCCAGCACCCCTTCGACGGCCCTCAGCTGCTGCGGGATCACCGCGGCCTGCGGCTGGATGGTGGCGTTGCGTCCACCTCAGTCTCCACACCACAAGATCAGACGTCGGTCCCCCTCAAGATGCTGGAGCGCGGCATCTCGCTGCTCATCGAGGGGGAGACCGGCAGCGGCAAGGAACATCTGGTGCGCGCCCTGCATGCCCAGTCGAGCCGTCGGGAGCGCCCCCTGGTGTGCGTCAACTGCGGCGCCCTGCCGGCGGAGCTGGTGGAGGCCGAGCTGTTCGGCTACGTCGGCGGGGCCTTCAGCGGCGCCCGCAGCCAGGGCAGCCAGGGTTATCTGCGTGCCGCCCAGGGCGGCATCCTGATGCTGGATGAGGTAGGCGAGCTGCCGCTCCTGGCCCAGACCCGGCTGCTGCGGGTGCTGCAGGAGCGCGCCGTCACTCCGGTTGGCAGCCACAAGCCCGAAGCGGTGGATTTCTGGCTGGTCAGCGCCAGTCATCGGGATCTGGCGGCCATGGTGGCGGCCGGGACGTTCAGGGAAGATCTCTACTACCGGATCTGCGGCTGGCGCCAGCAACTGGTGCCGCTGCGGGCCTGGTCGGCGCGCGAGCGGCAGGCGCTGATCTCGCGCCTGCTCGCCGAGATGGATCCCGCCCTGCGCCTGACCGATGAGGCCGAGGGACAGTTGCTGGCCCACCCGCTGCCCGGCAACGTGCGCCAGCTCAAGCAGGCGCTGGAGGTGGCCTGCGTGCTGGCGGAGGGTCAGGGCTGGATTGAGCCTGCTCACCTGCATCTGCCGGAGGCGGCGGGCGTGCAGGTCCCATCCCATGGGGCCATCACCCTGCGCCAGCAGAACCGACAGCGGGTGCAGCAGACCCTGGCCGAGTGCGGCGGCAACGTGAGCGAGGCGGCGCGCCGGCTCGGCATCAGCCGTACCACCCTCTACCGGGCACTGCGAAAGGAGGGGTGAAGGGTGTTGCGACGCCCTGCGCTTGTGTAGACTGCCGATGGAAGGACCTTTTCTCTTTATTTTTCCATCGCATGGAGTGCGCAATGACCAAGATCATGATTGACGGGGCGGCCCGTCTCTCCCCCGGCTCTGGACAGACGATCTCCGTTTTCATGCCGGTGGTCGCCAGCCCGGTGCGTGTCGGCTGAGCCGGCACCGGCCTGCGCCCGGCGCGTGTCACAACCTTGGATCTGGATCAGCGCGGTCCGGTGCCACAAGGTGTAGGGTTAAAGCCCCTTTTCAGGTGTGATGTCGATGATCCCTTCCTATTCCCGCATGACGACGCTGTTGTTCTGGTGCCTGCTGGCGGCGAGCCTGCTGGCCATGGTGATATTTGAATTCGGTCCCGAGCGACGGGTCGATATCCTGAGCCAGGCCGGGATAGCCGTCCGCGCGCAGGATGACAGGGTCCATGACGGCTCCTCGGTCGCGACCCTGAGCGAGGGCGCTGGCCGGCCCGCCATCGACTGCACCCTGCGCCGCCAGTATGAGTACCCCTTTTGCGAGCTGATCCTGACGCTGACCGACCCCGAGCAGGGGCTGGATCTCTCCCGGTTCACCGGGGTGCGGGTGAAGCTGGATGCCAAAGGGCAGGGAGAGCAGGCCTGGCGCCTTTATCTGCGCAACTATGACCCCGCCTACTCGACGCCGGCGGATGAGAGCTCCCACAAGTTCAACGAAGTGCTCTTCACCTCTGATGATTTTGGCAGTGAGCAGGATGTGCCTCTGAACGTGTTTGCGCCCAGCTCCTGGTGGGTGCAGCAGTACAATATTCCGCTGGCCCAGCAGGGGCCGGATCTGCACCATGTCTATGCCATCGAGATCGCCTCAGATGACAAGATGCAGCCGGGGAATTACCAGCTGCGGCTGGACCGGCTGGAGTTTTATGGTCGCTGGGTGCGCCCGGGGGACTTTTACCGCGGCCTGCTGCTGAGCTGGCTGGCGTACGGGATCCTGCTGTTTCTGATCCAGAATCTGCTGTTCGGGGACAAGCTGCGCAAGGCCCGCGAGGCGCGCCTGGCGGCGGAGGCCCTGAGCGAGAGCCTGTGCGAGCAGCATCGCCGCACCGAGGAGGAGGCCCGCTACGATCCGCTCACCGGGGCCCTCAACCGGCTCGGCGGCGAGAAGCTCTTGAGCGAGCTCGGCGAGATGCCGCTCTCCTTCATCTATATCGACATCGATCACTTCAAGCGGGTCAACGACGGCCACGGCCACCCCATGGGGGACGAGGTGCTCAAGCACATGGTGAGCGAGCTGTTGCGCCACTGTGACTCCCTTTGCCGCCTGGTTCGCTGGGGCGGGGAGGAGTTTGTGCTGGTCTGCCTCCATTACGAAGAGGCCAGGGCCGTCGCCCTGGCGGAGCGGCTGCGGGGGGCGCTGGAGGCCTATGCCCAGTGGCCGGAGGGGCTGGCCATCACGGCGTCGTTCGGGGTGGCCGAGCGGCGCGGCGAGCCGCTGGAACACGTTCTCAAGCGGGCAGACGAGGCGCTCTATCAGGCCAAGAAGCGGGGGCGCAACCGGGTCGAGAGGGGATGAGCCGGTTCGGGATGGCTGGAGCCCGGGCTACCTCCCCGCTATGATGCGCCCCGTCCATTCATCTCTGGAGGCATTCCCATGGCACAACATATCGGCGCTCTGACCCTGCTGGTGGCCGACTACGACCAGGCCATCACCTTCTTCACCCGGGGGCTGGGGTTCGAACTGCTGGAAGACACTCTCCTCGACGAGCCGGGCAAACCGGGCAAGCGCTGGGTGCGGGTCGCCCCCAGGGGCGCCTGCGGCTCGGCCCTGCTGCTGGCCCAGGCTGCCAGCGAGGAGCAGCGGGCCGCCATCGGCCGACAGGGAGGCGGCCGGGTCTTCCTCTTCCTCGAGACCGACGACTTCTGGGGGGACTACGAACGCATGCGGGAGTACGGCGTCCATTTCTGTGAAGAACCCAGGTGCGAGCCTTACGGTACCGTGGTGGTGTTCGAGGACATCAGCGGCAACCGGTGGGACCTGCTGCAACGCACTGCTGCCAACTGAATCTGAAAACGTTTATCATCCCGCCCGTCATAAAGTCATAAAAGTGTCACAGAAAGTTCTAATAATTGGCGCACCCATCTTCACAGAGGAGAGAGAAGGGATATGGCTAAGCGAATTCTGGTGGTCGAGGACGAGGCACCGATCCGCGAAATGCTCTGCTTCGTGCTCGAGCAGAAGGGATATGAGACGATTGAAGCTGAAGATTACGCCGACGGACTGGCGAAGGTGCGCGAACCCTACCCCGAACTCATCGTGCTGGACTGGATGATGCCGGGCGGCAGCGGCATCCAGTTCATCAAGCAGCTCAAGCAGGATGAGGTGACCCGCCAGATCCCGGTGGTGATGCTGACCGCCCGCGGCGAGGAAGAGGACAAGGTGCGCGGACTGGAGGCGGGGGCCGACGACTACATCACCAAGCCCTTCTCCCCCAAGGAGCTGACCGCCCGCCTGCACGCCGTGATGCGCCGGGTCTCCCCCACCTCGGTGGACGAGGTGATCGAGGTGCAGGGGCTCAAGCTGGATCCGGTTTCCCACCGGGTCAGCGCCGAGGAGAAGGCGCTGGACATGGGGCCGACCGAATTCAAGCTGCTACATTTCTTCATGACCCATCCCGAGCGGGTCTACAGCCGTGAACAACTGCTCAACAACGTCTGGGGTACCAATGTGTACGTGGAGGACAGGACGGTGGACGTCCACATCCGCCGCCTGCGCAAGGCCATCGAGGAGACGGGGCACGACAGGCTGATCCAGACGGTGCGCGGAGCCGGTTACCGCTTCTCGACCCGTCTCTAGGGACTCCATGCCGGCCACGCCCGCCGGCTGATCCTCGCTCTTTGCCGTCTCTAGGAGACCTGAATGTTGCAACCTTACGCCTGGCGGCGACAGTTGTGGCGAATGGCGTTCTTCTACGCCCCTTTCGTCTTGGTAGGTTGGTTAATCGATTATCTCGCGCTCTGTCTGCTGGTGGCGACCGTGCTGCACCTGGGCTGGCACTACCGCTTCCAGAAGCGGCTGTCGGACTGGCTGTGGCACGATCGCAGCCTGGTCCCCCCCCACGGCAGCGGCAGCTGGGAATACATCTTCAACGGCATCTACAAGCTGCAGCAGCGCCACCGGGCACGGCGGCGCGAGCTGGCGGGGCTCATCCGCCGCTTTAGGGAAGGGGCCGAGGCGCTGCCCGACGCGGCCGTGGTGTTTCGCACCGACGGCAGCATCCTCTGGTGCAACCGGCTGGCGGAGCAGCTGCTCGGTTTTCGCTGGCCGGAGGACGCCGGCCAGCACATCGGCAACCTCATCCGCCATCCCGCCTTCGTCGCCTACCTCGGCAAGGGGCAGTATGACGAGCCGTTCGAGATGGCGTCCCCCATCAACGAGGAGAAGTTCCTCGAATTTCGCATCATGCCCTACGCCGAGGATCAGGCCATGCTGGTGGCGCGTGACGTGACCCGGCTGCGCAGCCTGGAGAAGACCCGCAAGCACTTCGTCTCCAACGTCTCCCACGAGCTGCGCACCCCGCTCACCGTGCTCAAGGGCTATCTGGAGATGACCGAGGAGCCGCCCCCTCCCGCCATGTGGGCCAAGGCCCACAGGGTGATGATGGAGCAGACCATCCGCATGGACAACCTGGTCAACCAACTGCTCACCCTGTCGCGCATCGAGGCCGCCCCCACGGTGGATCTCTCCCATCTGGTGGACATGCCCGCCATGCTGGGGCTGCTGGAGCAGGAGGCGCGGGCGCTCTCCGGCGAGCGGGGGCACCAGATCGTGTTCAACGTGCAGTCGAACCTCTTCGTGCGCGGGGATCAGGATCAGCTGCGCAGCGCCGTCTCCAACCTGGTCTACAACGCCATCCACTACACCCCGGCGGGGCGCAAGATCACCGTGGAGTGGCGCCAGCAGGGAGCCATGGCGCTGTTCGTGGTGCAGGACGAGGGGGAGGGGATTGCACCCGAGCACCTGGCGCGTCTCACCGAGCGCTTCTACCGGGTCGACAAGGCCCGCTCCCGCCACACCGGGGGCTCGGGTCTGGGCCTTGCCATCGTCAAGCATGCCCTGAGCCATCACGATGCCCAGCTCGAGATAGAGAGCCGGGTCGGGGCGGGCAGCCGTTTCAGCTTCCTCATCCCCGCCCGGATGGTGGTGGTTAAATAGTCTTTTCTGGCAATGAGTTAGAACGAGAGGAGGGCTGCGTCTGCAGCCCTCCTTGCTTGTGGGCAATTCCCTGGCCATGTCATCAAAGTGTCACATTAAATCCATAAATTTGTCACTGCCAGGTCAGATACTGGCGCCGTTTCAAGAACGGACCTTCTGTAACTTTGGGGAGGGTGATCGGGTTTGAACCACGTATCAACGTCATGCTGACGATTGCCTTCTGCAACCTTGGACTTGGAGAGATTGGATGAAACTCAACAAACTGGCTGGTGTCATCGGATTCACCGCAGCAACCCTGTTTTCTGTCAGCGCCCTGGCTGCCGGTGTGGATAAAGACCTGCCGGAATATGCACCGACCAGCGGCATCTCGGGCAACCTGTCCTCTGTCGGCTCGGACACCCTGGCCAACATGATGACCCTGTGGGCCGAAGAATTTAAGCGCATGTACCCCAACGTCAACGTGCAGATCCAGGCCGCCGGTTCCTCTACCGCGCCCACTGCCCTGACCGAAGGTGTCGCCCAGTTTGGCCCCATGAGCCGCGCCATGAAGGCCGGTGAAGAGGAGGCATTCGAGAAGCGCTACGGCTACAAGCCGACCGCCATCCGCGTCGCGGTCGACGCCCTGGCCGTGTTCGTCAACAAGGACAACCCCATCAAGGGGCTGACCATGTCGCAAATCGACTCCATCTTCTCCAGCACCCTGAAGTGCGGCGAAGCCAAGGCCGCCACCAAGTGGTCCGATCTGGGTCTGGATGGCAGCTGGTCCGGCAAGGATCTGCAACTGTTCGGTCGCAACTCGGTGTCCGGTACCTACGGTTACTTCAAGGAACACGCCCTGTGCAACGGTGACTTCAAGAGCGGCGTGAACGAGCAGCCGGGCTCCGCCTCCGTGGTGCAGTCCGTCTCCTCCTCCCTGAACGGCATCGGCTACTCCGGCATCGGCTACGTCACCTCAGGCGTGCGCGCCGTGCCGCTCTCCAAGGATGGCAAGACCTTCATCGAAGCGACTTCGGACAACGCCATCACCGGCAAGTACCCGCTCTCCCGCTTCCTGTACGTCTACGTGAACAAGCATCCGAACAAGCCGCTCTCCCCCATGGAGCAGGAGTTCGTGAAGATGATGCTCTCCAAGGCGGGCCAGAACATCGTTGCCAAGGACGGCTATGTGCCTGTGCCGGCCAAGGTAGTGCAGGCCGACCTGAAGAAGCTGGGCATCATGTAATCCCCCGTCTCCTTCAGAAAAAAACGAGCCCCAAGCGGGCTCGTTTTCATTGGTGCGCCATGGGATCTTTTTGGTCGCAGGGCGCAGCGCCTGGCTTGCGCCGGACGGCGGCATTTCCGAGAATAGGGCAATTTCATGGTAAAGGACTTTCTCATGCGCGCCTCCTCTCTCTCCCAATTCATCCTGTCGGCCCTGTGCGGCGCCTTGCTGGCCGGTTGTGCCCAGTCACCGACGGGCCGCAACCAGATGCTGCTCTTCTCCCCCCAGCAGATGAACCAGCTGGGGGCCGACTCCTTTGCGCAGATGAAGCAGCAGGAGAAGGTGAGCAAGGATGCCAGGATGAATGCCTATGTGGCCTGCGTGGCCAAGGCGGTGACCGCCCAGGTCCCCGCCAGCTATGGCATCACCAGCTGGGAGGTGGTGGTGTTCGATTCCAAGGAGGTCAACGCCTTCGCCCTGCCCGGCGGCAAGATCGGGGTCTACAGCGGCTTGCTGAAAGTCGCCAAGAATCAGGATCAGCTCGCCACCGTCATCGGTCATGAGCTGACCCACGTGCTGGCACAGCACTCCAACGAGCGGCTCTCCCGGGATCAGCTGACCGGCATCGGCCTCGCGGTGGCCGACGCCGCCATCGGCAGCAGTGACAGCCTCGGGGGCGCGGCCACCATGGCTGCCCTGGGGCTGGGGGTTCAGGTGGGGATAGCTCTGCCCTATGGCAGAACCCAGGAGAGCGAGGCCGACAGGCTGGGTCTGGAGCTGATGGCCCGTGCCGGCTTCGATCCGGCGCAGGCCATTCCCCTGTGGCAGAACATGAGCGCCGCCGCCGGCGGCAAGGCGCCGCCCCAGCTGCTCTCCACCCACCCAAGCGATCAGAGCCGGATCGCCAATCTGCAGGCCCAGCAAGCCGAAGTGCTGCCCCTGTATCAACAGGCGAGAGCCTCAGGTCTGGTGCCCCAGTGCAAGGCATAAGCCTGCGCCTGGCCCGTCCTGCCGATGCCGCCGCCATGACGGTGATGCAGCGGGCCAGCTGGCTGGCGGCCTACGGCGGCGTGCTCGGCAGCGACATGCTGGCCCAGCTGGCCGTCACCGACCACCTGCAGATCTGGCGTCGCCGGCTGGCAGAGCCAGGCCCCGTCCCCATGCTGATCTGCCGGGACGAGGTCGTGATCGGCCTGCTCTACTGGCAGGCGTGCGTGGAAGAGGGGCTCATGACGGCGCGCATCCGGGCGCTCTATCTGCACCCGGATCACTGGCGTCAGGGGCACGGCAAGCGGCTGTGGCAGGCGGTGGCGGTGCAGATGCGCCGGGCCGGCTGCGAGTGCGCCAGACTCTGGCTGCTGGATGGCAATCACATCGGCGAGGGGTTCTACCTGCGCCGTGGCTTCGTGTTCGACGGTCAGGAACGCACCCTGACGAGCCTGGGACAGACCTGTCAGCAGCGACAAATGTTCCGTTTGCTTTGATCTCTCTCCCGTTTTTCGCCCTCGGTCACTTTATTTTTTTTGCGAATTAATACAATGTGCCCCATCTGGACAGACTGGGTGGACGGCTCCACCGCAAGGGAGTGTGGCATGTATTACGGATTTGATATCGGCGGCACCAAGATTGCGTTCGCGGTGTATGACGGCGCCCTGACCCTCTGCCATGAGGAGCGCATGAGTACCCCGGGCAAGGATTACCAGGCGCTCAAGCAGGCGATCCGCGAGCGGGTCGAAGCGGCCGATGTGCGTTTTGGGGCGAAAGGAGCCGTGGGGATCGGGTTTCCTGGCATCCTCAATCGAGACGATGGGAGCATAGTGGCGGCGAACCTGCCCGCCATCCACGGCCGCCACCTGGGGGCCGATCTGGCGGAGCTGCTGGACCGCCCGGTCAGGGTGGACAACGATGCGAACTGCTTCCTCTGGTCCGAAGTGCACCAGGGGGCCGCGGAGGGTGCCGGCAGTGCGCTGGCCGTCACCATAGGGACGGGGATCGGCGGCGCCGTCTATCTGGCGGGTCGGCTCATCCAGGGTCGCAACTGGCTGGCCGGCGAGATCGGGCACTATCCGCTGCCCGCCACCATCCTGATGAAATACCCGGATTTGCCCCGTCCCCGCTGCGGCTGCGGCCGCCTGGTCTGTTTCGAAACCTATGCCTCCGGCACCGGGCTGGAGCGGCTCTATCACCACTTTCGGGGAGAGCGTGCCAGCGGGCACCAGATAGTCGCCCGCGCCGATGCCCGGGAGCCGGCGGCGCTCTCCACCCTCGACTGCTGGCTGGAGATCCTGGCGGCGGGCCTTGCCACCGCCATCTCGGTGATCGATCCCGATGTGGTGGTGCTGGGGGGCGGTCTCAGCGGATTGCCCGCCCTGTATGAAGAGCTGCCCAAGCGCCTGCCCGGCCATCTGCTGCCCGGCGTCGCCCTACCCGAGATCCGCGAGGCCCGCTTCGGCGGTGCCGGCGGTGTGCGCGGCGCCGCCCTGCTCAATCTGTGAGATCGGACCTTGGGTCTGATCTCCCCGAATCAAGGAGTCATCATGACCCGTCTTGAAATCTGTATCGACAACCTGGAATCCCTGTTCACCGCCCAAGAGGCCGGCGCGGATCGCATCGAGCTCTGTTCCGCCCTGGGCCTCGGCGGCCTCACCCCCTCCCACGGCTTCATGCAGCAGGCCGCGCGCCATGCCACCGTCCCCGTCTACGCCATGATCCGCCCCCGCGCCGGGGATTTCTGCTTTGGTGACGGCGAGTTCGAGATCATGCTGCAGGACATCGCCGCCGCCCGTGCCGCCGGACTGCAAGGGGTGGTGGTCGGTCTGCTGGATCAGGCGGGGCGGGTGCCCGCCGCCAGGCTCAAGAAACTGGTCGAGGCGGCGGGCCCCCTTGGCGTCACCTTCCATCGCGCCATCGATCTCAGCTCAGACTGGCGCGCCGATCTGGAAGTGATCCTGGCCGCCGGTTGCGAGCGCATCCTGAGTTCGGGTCATGCGCCGACCGCGCTGGCGGGGCTCGAGACCCTGCAGGCGATGCAGCAGGCGCTGGCGGGTCGCGCCAGCCTGATGCCCGGCGCCGGGGTCAATGCGGACAACGTGCGCACCATCATCGAATTTACCGGGGTGAGCGAGGTGCACATGTCCGGCATGGGCTGGCGCGGCGGCATGGTGCCCCATGGCGTCAACATGGGCACCTCGGACGACGGCCGGGTCAATATCACCGACGGTACCAAGGTCGCGGCGGTGCGGGCCCTGCTGGATCAGGCCTGAGGGTGAATTGACGCGGCGGCATGGTGACCCTCCCTGCGGGGTCAACATGGGCACCTCGGACGACGGCCGGGTCAATATCACCGACGGTGCCAAGGTCGCGGCGGTGCGGGCCCTGCTGGATCAGGCCTGAGGGTGAATTGACGCGGCGGCATGGTGTCCCTCCCTGCGGGGTCAACATGGGGACCTCGGACGATTGCCGGGTCAATATCACCGACGGCGCCAAGGTGGCGGCGGTGCGGGCCCTGCTGGATTACGTCTGAGGCTGAATTGGCGCGGCGGCATGGTGACCCTCCCTGCGGCGTCAACATGGATACCTCGGACGATGGCCGGGTCAATATCACCGACGGCGGCAAGGTCGCGGCGGTGCGGGCCCTGCTTCAGGCCTGAGGAGGGATTGGCGCAGCCGTCTCTTCCCCCTTCGCCCCTCGCGGGAGAAGGGCCCGGGGATGAGGGGCGGATGTGAACTCCCTCCCAGAGGCTGGGAAATCAGGGCCGTCGCCCGCAGCACCTCGCGAAAAAGTCTGATATCATCCCGACTCTTTTACCCTCAGGACCCGGAGCAACTTCTCAATGTCCCAATACGACTCTATCGAACAAAAGGCCAGCTATGGCATCGGCCGCAACATGGGTGATCAGCTGGCGCAGCAAGCCTTCGCCGGCCTGGATATCCCGGCCCTGCAACAAGGTCTGGCAGATGCCCTGAACGGTCTGGAGTTCGCGGTCAGCCGTGACGATATCAACGAGGCCTTCCAGGTCATCACTGCCCGCATGCAGGAAGAGCAGGAAGCCGCCGCCAAGGCCGCTGCCGCCGAAGGCGAAGCCTTCCTGGCCGACAACGCCAAGCGTGCCGGCGTAAAGGTGACCGACTCCGGTCTGCAATACGAAGTCATGGTCGAAGGCAATGGCGCCGTCCCGGTGGCCGGTCAGTCCGTGCGTGTGCACTACCACGGTACCTTCACCCACGGCGGCGTGTTCGACAGCTCCGTCGCCCGCGGCCAGCCGGCCGAATTCCCGGTGACCGGCGTGATCGCCGGCTGGGTGGAAGCCCTGCAGCTGATGCCGGTTGGTTCCAAGTGGAAGCTCTACATTCCGCAGGATCTGGCCTACGGTGCCCGTGGCGCCGGCTCCATCCCGCCGTACTCCGCCCTGGTCTTCGAAGTGGAGCTGCTGGACATCCTGTGATCCGGCTGGCGTGATGCAAACGGCGACCCCAGGGTCGCCGTTTGTTTTGGTGGCGCGCAGACGGGCCATGGGCCTTCACCCGGGATTTGGATATAGTCAGAGCGTCGTCCATGCCGGTCACGGGAGGAGAGGCGCCATGTCAGCCATCATCGAGGTCGTCGATCTCGTCAAGCACTTCCCCGGGGTAAAGGCGGTGGACGGGCTCAACTTTGCCATTTCCGCCGGCAGCTGCTTCGGCCTGCTCGGCCCGAACGGGGCGGGCAAGACCACCACCATAGAGCTGCTGGAGGGGATCCTCACCCCGGACAGCGGCGAGATCCTGTTTCACGGCGCGCCACGCGGCCCCGACTATCGTTCCCGCATCGGCATCCAGTTCCAGCACACCGCGCTGCAGGATTTTCTGACGGTGCGCGATACCCTGCGCCTGTTCGCCAGCCTCTATCCCAACCCCCTGCCGCGGGAGCTGCTCATCGAGCTGTGCGCCCTCGGCGAGTTCATCGACAGGGACAGTCGCAAGCTCTCCGGCGGCCAGCGCCAACGCCTGCTGCTGGCCCTGGCCCTGCTCGGGGATCCCGAGCTGCTGTTTCTGGACGAGCCCACCACCGGGCTGGATCCCCAGGCGCGCCATCACTTCTGGCAGCGCATCGAGGCGATCAAGGCCCAGGGCAAGACGGTGGTGCTCACCACCCACTACATGGACGAGGCCCAGCAGCTGTGCGATCGGATTGCCATCGTCGATCACGGTCACCTGCTCAGCCTGGATACCCCTGCCGCCCTGCTGGCCCACCACTTCGACGGCGTGCTGGTGCGCCTCGGGGATCACCCAGCCCTCGCCGGGCTCGGCTATGCGCTGCGCCCCTGCGGCGATCAGGTGGAGCTGAGCTGTCCCGACGTGGCGGCCCTGCTGCCAAGGCTGCTGAGTCTGGGCGTGCCGCTCACCGGCATGCAGGTGCGCTCCCCCAACCTGGAGGATCTCTTTTTGCACCTGACCGGCCATAGCCTCAGGAGCGGAGCATGAACGCCGCCTCATGGTGGCGCCCTATGGCGCCTGCCAGCATGTTACCGACGCCAGCCTGTTCAAGGAGCGGAAGATGACGGGATCCCTCAGGCGCATAGGTGCGCTCTTCTATGCCCGCAACCTGGAGTTCGTGCGCGATCGGGCCGCCCTGGTGTGGAACCTGGTCTTTCCACTCCTGCTGGTCATCGGCTTCTCCCTCATCTTCTCTGGCCCGCCCAGGCCGCTGGTGCAGATCGGCGTGCTGGGGGAGCTGCCCGCCACTTACGCCCCGCTGCGCGCCGTCCCGCTGCTCAAGATCATCCCCTATGACGAGGAAGCCAGGGGCCGGCTCAGGGTGCGCCACCACCAGCTGGACCTGCTGCTCTCACCAGAGGCGCACCGCTACTGGGTCAACCCGGACGCCCCCCAGGGGGCCATGGCCGAATACCTGCTGCGCCAGGCGGTGCAGGCCCCCTTGCAGAGGGAGACCCTGAGCGGCCGGGCCATCCGCTACGGCGACTGGCTGCTGCCCGGGGTGATCGGCATGAACCTGATGTTCTCCGGCCTGTTCGGGGTCGGCTTCGTCATCGTGCGCTATCGCAAGAACGGGGTGCTCAAGCGGCTGCGGGCCACCCCGCTCTCGGCCGCCGAGTTTCTCTGTGCCCAGCTGCTGTCACGGGTGCTGATCACCCTGGTGGTGAGCCTGCTGGTCTTCCTGGTGGCCCATTGGTTGCTGGATGTACCCCTGCTCGGGTCGGGCTGGCTGTTGCTGCTGATCGCCCTGGTCGGCGGCACGGCCATGGCCTCCCTCGGGCTGCTTATCGCCGCCCGGATCCAGAACGAGGAGCTGGCGAGCGGTTTGCTCAATCTCATCAGCTTGCCCATGATGTTCTTATCCGGCGTCTGGTTCTCGCTGGAAGGCTCTCCTCCCTGGCTGCAGGCCTTGGGGGCGCGCTTGCCGCTCAGCCAGATCATCGAGGCCGCCCGTGCCGTGATGCTGGAAGGGGCCGGGTGGCAGGCGGTGGCGGGGACCCTGGGTCAAGTCATGGTGTTTGCCCTGGTGTGCGTCACGCTGGGGGCGATGCTGTTCAAATGGAGCGCAAAATGAAGCCAATTCTGTGGTTGCTGCTGGTAGCAGCCTTACCGGTGCATGCCGGCACCCTGCGCTGCAAGAGCGCCCTGCTGACCGAGGGGGACACCACGGCCGAACTGCTGATCCGCTGCGGTCAGCCGCTGCTCAAGGAGGATCTCACCCGCTACGAGGAGAACGGCTTCGGGGCGAGGATGACGGTCAAATATGCCGAGCGCTGGACCTACAACTTCGGCAGGAGCGAGTTCATGCAGTTTGTCACCGTCGAGAACGGCGTCATCACCGAGATCGAAGACGGCCCCCGCGGCGGCTGAGTCCCCGGCCGGGATCTCATCCCATATTCTGTCCTGTGGCTCCCGGCTTCATCCCCCCTCTATCCCCCGGTTTCAATGCAAGAGAGCGTGGCTGCCCGATATTGGTTCATCCCACCCAATAGCGGGCCTGCCGGCAGAAAAACGAGTCTGATGAGTGAGTTATCAGCAGATTTCTCTGCCCCATCACGGTGCATTCAACATTTTTGCGAAAAAAAATCCTCATAGGATGGAAGGCTTTTGACAGCAGGCTATTTGGCAAATAAGGGTCTACTTTTGATTCTAAGAGTGCATATCACCTCGTTCTCATATTTTGTGCTGTTGCACCATGCTTGGGCCGGGTTGCACCGATTGACAGGTTTTTGAGCCGCTGGATAAGCTGCGAAAACGCAGGGAAGTGACGGCATCTTGCTTGGTTTGGGTGCCTGTTCGAATCAAACCACAGGGAAGAGTGACATGAAGCAGATACACAAGGCAGGTATGGTAGTGGTGCTGTCGCTGGTGGCAGCCAATGTGTGGGCAGAGGGGACTCTGGACTCGGTCAAGAAGAAGGGCTTCGTGCAGTGCGGGGTCGGCGATGGTCTGCCCGGCTTCTCCAACCCGGATGCCAAGGGGGTCTGGACCGGCCTGGACGTGGACGTGTGCCGCGCCGTCGCCGCCGCCGTGCTGGGGGATGCCGGCAAGGTGAAGTATGTCTCCCTGACCGCCAAGGAGCGTTTCACCGCCCTGCAATCCGGTGAGGTGGATCTGTTGTCGCGCAACACCACCTGGACCCTGACCCGGGATGGCTCCCTCGGCCTCACCTTTGCCGGGGTGAACTACTACGATGGCCAGGGTTTCCTGGTGAACAAGGCCCTCGGGGTCAAGAGCGCCAAGGAGCTGGACGGCGCCGCCGTCTGCATCCAGTCCGGCACCACAACCGAGCTCAACCTGGCCGACTACTTCCGTGCCAACGGCGGCATGAAATACACCCCTGTGGTGTTCGACACCTCGGATCAGACCGTCAAGGGATTCGAAGCAGGCCGCTGCGACGTGCTGACCTCGGATCAGTCCCAGCTTTACTCCCTCAAGATCAAGCTGACCAAGCCGGACGAGGCCCTGGTGCTGCCCGAAGTCATCTCCAAGGAGCCCCTGGGCCCGGCGGTGCGTCAGGGGGATGAACAGTGGTTCAAGGTGGTGCGCTGGAGTCTGAATGCCATGCTCAACGCCGAGGAGGCCGGGGTCACCAGCGCCAATGTGGACGAGATGCTCAAGTCCACCAACCCGGATATCCGCCGTCTGCTGGGGCTGGAAGAACCCAAGGGCAGCGTGCTGGGCCTGGATGACAAATGGGCCTACAACATAGTCAAGCAGGTCGGCAACTATGGCGAATCCTTCGATCGCAACGTCGGTGCCGGCTCCCCCCTCAAGATCGATCGCGGCATCAATGCGCTCTGGAACAAGGGCGGCCTGATGTACGCGCCGCCCATCCGCTGAGTTGACTGCAGTCGGGGGGCCTTGCCCCCCATTTCCCCTGGCTTTGTCGGAGTCATCCTCATGGCGCTACAAGCATCAAACCATAGGAAGGAACAGGGCCGCTGGTGGTATGACGCCAAGGTGCGGGCGCTGCTCTTCCAGTGCCTGGCCGTGGCGGCCGTTATCGCGTTCCTGTTCTACATCGTCAACAATGCCCTGACCAATCTGGCCACCCGTGGCATCACCACCGGCTTCGATTTCCTGGGCAACACGGCCGGCTTCGGCATCTTGCAGAGCCTGATCCCCTATGACGAGACCTATACCTTCGGCCGCACCTTCCTGGTGGGGCTGCTCAACACCCTGCTGGTCTCGGTGCTCGGCATCCTGTTTGCCACCCTGCTCGGCTTCGTGCTCGGGGTGGCGCGCCTGTCGCGCAACTGGCTGGTGGCGCGGATTGCGGCCGTCTACATAGAGACGTTTCGCAACATTCCGCTGCTGCTGCAGATCTTCTTCTGGTATTTCTCGGTGCTGCGCACCCTGCCTTCCCCTCGCGAGAGCGTGGAGCTGGGAGGGCTCGCCTTTCTCAACGTGCGGGGCTTTTATCTGCCCAAGCCCTTGTTTGAAGAGGGATTTGGTTATGTGCTCTGGGCCCTGTTGCTGGCCGTCATGCTGAGCTGGGGGCTGAGCCGCTGGGCGCGGCGCCGCCAGGCGCTGACCGGCAGGATCTTCCCGTTCTGGCGCACGACAGCCGGTCTGGTCATTCTGCTCCCGACCGTCACCTTCCTGCTGGCGGGCAGCCCGCTCACCTGGAGCGTGCCGACCCTGCAGGGGTTCAACTTCCGGGGGGGGCTGACGGTACTGCCTGAGCTCGCGGCCCTGTTGCTGGCGCTGACCATCTACACGGCGGCCTTCATCGCCGAGATAGTGCGATCCGGCATCCTGGCCATCAGCAAGGGACAGACGGAGGCGGCCTCCGCCCTCGGGTTGTCGCCCACCAAGACGTTGCGGCTGGTGGTCATCCCCCAGGCGATGCGGGTCATCATTCCTCCCCTGACCAGCCAGTACCTGAACCTCACCAAGAACTCCTCGCTGGCCACGGCCATCGGCTACCCGGATCTCGTCTCTGTGTTCATGGGCACCACCCTCAACCAGACCGGACAGGCCATCGAGGTCATCGCCATGACCATGGGGGTCTATCTCATCATCAGTATCACCACCTCGGTGTTGATGAACATCTACAACCGCAGGATGACGCTGGTCGAGCGCTAGGGAGCTGTCATGTTCGTGAATGAATTGCAGGAGGCGCTGCCGCCTCCCAGCCATCGCCGGGGGCTGGTCGCCTGGCTCAGGCAGAATCTCTTTCCCAACTGGTGGAACGGCCTGCTGACCCTGGTGCTGGCCTGGCTGTTGCTGCCGCTGCTCTGGTCGGCACTGGACTGGGCGCTGTTTTCCGCCACCTGGCAGGGCAGCAGCCGTGCGGACTGCAGCCAGGGCGGGGCATGCTGGGTCTTTATCGAGAGCCGTCTGGGGCAATACCTCTATGGCTTCTACCCGGTCGATCAGTACTGGCGCATCAATCTGGCCTTTGCCGGCCTGGCGGTGCTGCTGGCCTTGCTGATTTGGCCGCGCACCCCGCGCAAGGGGTGGCTGGCGCTGTTTACGCTGCTGGTATTCCCCGTCATCGCCTTCTTCCTGATCCATGGCGGGGCCGGCCTCGCCGTGGTGGAGACGAACCGCTGGGGCGGCCTGA
Organism: Aeromonas sp. FDAARGOS 1409; assembly: GCF_019048705.1. Lineage (NCBI taxonomy): Bacteria > Pseudomonadati > Pseudomonadota > Gammaproteobacteria > Aeromonadales > Aeromonadaceae > Aeromonas > Aeromonas sp. FDAARGOS 1409. The sequence continues at coordinate 191,700 of NZ_CP077395.1, read as the reverse complement.
TGCTGACCCTGGTACTGGCGGTGGTGGGCATAGTGGTGGCCCTGCCGTTCGGCATCCTGCTGGCGCTGGGGCGTCGCTCCCACATGCCGGTCATCTCCAGCCTCTCCACCGTCTACATCGAGTTCTGGCGGGCGGTGCCGCTCATCACAGTACTCTTCATGGCGTCCGTCATGCTGCCGCTCTTCATGAGTACCGAGGTGGAGCTCGACAAGCTGCTGCGGGCACTCATCGGCATCATCCTGTTCCAGGCGGCCTATGTGGCAGAGGTGGTGAGAGGGGGGCTGCAGGCGATCCCCAAGGGACAGTACGAGGCGGGGGATGCGCTGGGGCTCTCCTACTGGAAGGTGATGGGGCTCATCATCATGCCCCAGGCCCTCAAGATCACCATTCCCTCCTTGGTGAACACCTTCATCTCATTGTTCAAGGACACCAGCCTGGTGCTGATCATCGGCCTGTTCGATCTGCTGGCCATCTCCAAGGTGGCGCTGGCGGATCCGGCCTGGCTGGGCTTTTCCACCGAGGCTTATGTCTTCATTGCCATGATCTTCTGGATGTTCTGTTTTGGCATGTCCCGCTACTCCATCTATCTGGAGCGCAAACTCAACACGGGCCACAAGCATTAGGAGCAGTTTCGATATGAAAACGGACGCGGTAGTAGAACTGAAAGCCGTCAACAAGTGGTACGGTGAGTTTCATGTGTTGCGCAACATCAATCTGCAGGTGGGCAGAGGGGAGAAGATCGTCATCTGCGGGCCATCGGGGTCGGGCAAGTCCACCATGATCCGCTGCATCAACCGGCTGGAGGAGCACCAGAGCGGGGACATCCTAGTCAAGGGCACGGCGCTCACCTCGGATCTCAAGAACATAGAGACGGTGCGCCGTGAGGTGGGCATGGTGTTCCAGCACTTCAACCTCTTTCCCCACCTGACGGTGCTGGAGAACTGCTGCCTGGCCCCCATCTGGGTCAAGCAGTTGCCGCGCAAGGAGGCCGAGGAGATCGCCATGACCTTCCTGCGCCGTGTCAGGATCCCGGAGCAGGCCCTCAAGTACCCGGGCCAGCTCTCCGGCGGCCAGCAGCAGCGCGTCGCCATCGCCCGCAGCCTCTGCATGAACCCCCAGGTGATGCTGTTTGACGAGCCAACCTCGGCGCTCGACCCCGAGATGGTGCGCGAGGTGCTGGATGTCATGGTGGAGCTGGCCCACGAGGGGATGACCATGCTCTGCGTCACCCACGAGATGGGCTTTGCCAAGCAGGTGGCGGATCGGGTGATCTTCATGGACCGCGGCCAGATCATCGAGGAGAACGTGCCGGATCAGTTCTTCGACCATCCCCAGTCGGAGCGGACCAAGCTGTTCCTCTCCCAGATCCTGCAGCACTGAAACCGAGTCGCCGCCATAAAAACGGCCCGCACGCTCCAGTGAGCGGCGGGCAAAGACGTGCATGGAAGCAGACTACAGACGGAAAGGAGTATGTCAGCCCGGCAACGGGGTACTGATGCGCAGGTCGCGCACCGCCAGGTTGATCTGCCGGGCCAGGCTCAACGCCTGACGGCAGCTCAGCGTCCTCACATCGATGATTCCCCCTTGAAACTCAAACCGCCCCAGCGCCTCCACCATGAAGCTTCCATGATGAAAGCTCTTGATATAGCGAGCAATTCGACGGGGAGACCACTGCTTGAACACCTTCATGGCAAGAGACCCTGTTGTTTGGACAGGGCACACTATGCCGATGGACAGTGACACTGATGTGACAGTTTGAGAAAGGTTTGTATGAATCCACATCTCATCAGGGAAGGATCCACGCTGGGGCCGAAAAAGTAGTGCCGTCCCCGACCCCGGCCCCGATATACTGCGGCCATCTCAGGAATGACAAAGGTGCCGCACGTGGAGTGGGTGGACATAGTAGACGAGCAGGACAGGGTGATAGGAGTTGCCGAGCGCGCCAGGGTTCGGCGGGAAAACCTGCGCCATCGCGCCAGCTACATCCTGGTGCTGGACGAGCAGGAGCGCGTGCTGGTGCAGCGGCGAACCCTCGGCAAGGACTTCTGTCCCGGCATGCTGGATGCCTGCGCCGGCGGCGTGGTCACCCAGGGTGAGGCGATGGAGCCCTCCGCCCGGCGCGAGCTGGCGGAGGAGCTGGGGATCCACGGCGTGCCCCTCCAGGATTTCGGCACCTTCTACGCAGAAGGGGAGGCGAGCGGCGGTGGCTACCGGGTCTGGGGCGGCCTGTTCAGTTGCCATTATCAGGGGCCGGTGCAACTTCAGGCGGAGGAGGTGAGCGAGGTGCACTGGATGAGCCTGGGCGAGATCGCCGAGCGGGCCGCCGAATTCACGCCGGACTCCCTGCTGGCGATCGCCACCTGGCAGGCGCGGCGCTCGCAATCAGGTCAGGGGTAGCCGCCGGAAGTGCTCGTAGGGCATCCCCTTTGTTATCCCGGACGGAAGCCTGTTCGTCCTTTTGCGGATTGGGGTAGACTGGGCCTCTTTGAACCACATAAGGACGAGTCATCATGATCACGGTCGGTCAGACCCTGCCCGCAGGGGAATTTACCTTTATCACCGCCGAGGGCAAGCAGGTGAAGGATACCCAGACCCTGTTCGCGGGCAAGCGGGTGGTGCTGTTTGCGGTGCCCGGCGCCTTCACCCCCACCTGCTCCAACGCCCACCTGCCCGGCTATGTGGTGCTGGCGGACAAGTTCAAGGAGAAGGGGGTCGATGCCCTCTGCTGCCTGTCGGTGAACGACGCCTTCGTGATGAGGGCCTGGCAGGACGCCCAGAACGCGGAGGCCATCACCATGCTGGCGGATGGGGACGGCAGCTGGACCCGCGCCCTGGGCCTTGCCAAGGAGACCGGTGCCTTTGGCGGCCTGCGCGCCCAGCGCTTTGCCCTCATCGCCAACGACGGGGTGGTGGAGCGGCTGTTTGTGGAGGCCCCCGGCAAGTTCGAGGTCTCGGATGCCCAGAGCCTGCTGGCGGCGCTGTGAAAGATTAATCGCCGTTTGATTTTCCCTTGAAATGGAAAGTCGGCCCGTTACACTGGGCCCACTTCTGGAGAGAGCCGGGCCATCGCCTGGCTCTCGCATTTGCTGGCGATGGAATGGAGATGTTATGACCCTGGCTTTTGTTGCCCTGATAGCCGGACTGGCGCTGCTGGTCTGGAGTGCGGACAAGTTCGTGGACGGCGCCGCCGCGACCGCCCGTTATGCCGGCATGCCGCCGCTGCTCATCGGCATGGTGATCATTGGTTTTGGCACCTCGGCCCCGGAAATGGTGGTGTCGGCCCTGGCGGCCTCCCAGGGCAACCCCGGGCTCGCGCTCGGCAACGCCTATGGCTCCAACATCACCAATATCGCGTTGATCCTGGGGTTGACCGCCCTGATCAGTCCCATCGCGGTAGCCTCCCAGGTGGTGCGCAAGGAGATCCCCATCCTGCTCGGCATCACCTTGCTCTCCGGTGCCCTGTTGCTGGACGGCCAGCTGGATCGCACGGATGCCGCCATCCTCGGCGTGGTCTTCGTCGGCCTGATGGGCTGGTCCATCCGGGCCGGGCTCGCGGGCAAGGGGGATGCGCTGGATGTGGAGACCGAGGAAGACATCGAGAGCGAAGGCATGTCCCTCAAGAGCGCAATCCTCTGGCTCATCGTCGGCCTGGTGCTGCTGATCGCGGCATCCCGCCTGCTGGTCTGGGGGGCGGTCTCCATCGCCCAGGCGCTCGGCATCAGCGATCTGGTGATTGGCCTCACCATAGTGGCGGTGGGCACCTCGCTGCCGGAGCTCGCCTCTTCCCTCATCGCCATTCGCAAGAACGAGCACGATCTGGCCCTCGGCAACGTGCTCGGTTCCAACCTGTTCAACGCTCTGGCCGTGGTGGGCATCGCCGCCGGCATCCATCCGCTCGCGGTGGCGCCGGAAGTGCTCAGCCGTGACTGGAGCCTGATTATGGGGCTGACCCTGTTGCTGCTGGTGATGTGTCTGGGCCGCAAGGGGCCGGGGCGGATCAACCGGCTGGAGGGGGGCGTGTTGCTCGCCATCTTCGTCGCCTACACGGGCTGGCTGCTGACGAGCCAGTTCATCTAGGTCGGATGAAATGAGAGAGGGGGAAGCATCGGCTTCCCCCTCTCGTTTCTGGTGCTGGTAACCCGTCAGGCCACGGCGACGAGCTTCTGCTTCTGGGCGCTGTCCAGGATCAGGATGTTCGCCTTGGGGAAGAAGTTGAAGGTGGAGGCGGAGGCCCAGGTGTAGGCCCCCATCACCCGGCCCACCACCAGCTCGCCGATGGCCAGATCCGGCAGCATGATGTCGTCGCGAATGACGTCCACGCTGTCGCAGGTGGGGCCGGAGAGCACCGCATGGTGCAGCGGGCCCTGGGCATAGGGGGTGCTCACCGGATAGGTGACGTGGTCGTAGAGCTGACCGTTGTAGCTGCCGTAGAGGCCGTCATCCAGGTAGTACCAGATCTTGTCGCCGCGGTGGGCCTTGCCCATCACGCTGGCGACCGAGGTCATGGCCGGCGCGCTGATGAAACGGCCCGGCTCGGCAATCTTCTGCACCGTGGCCGGCAGCTTCGCCAGCGCCTCGCGAATGGGGGCGCAGAAGCCGTCGATGTCGAACTCGCCGCCGTCATAGTCCACTGGGAAGCCGCCGCCGATGTCCAGCACCCAGGGCTTGAGGCCGAGCGCCCAGGCCTGCTCCATGATCTCGCGGCAGGCGTCGATGGCCTGCACGTGGCGACGGGCGTGGGGCACCTGAGAGCCGACGTGGAACGACAGCCCCATCACCTTGATCCCCTTGGCCTGGGCCAGCTGCAGCAGCGGCAGCGCCTGTTCCGGGGTGCAGCCGAACTTCTTGGAGAGATCGACCTTGGTCTCGGGGTTCGGGAAGCTGACCCGCAGCAGCAGTTTCACCTCGTCCTTGTAGGGCAGGAACTTCTCCAGCTCCAGCGGGTTGTCATAGACAAATACGGTGCAGCCGAATTCCAGGGCATAACGGATGTCGCTGTCGCGCTTGATGGGATGGGTATGGATGCAGCGCCCCGGGCGAACCCCTTGGCTGCGCACCAGATCCACTTCGCCATTGGTGGCCAGATCGAAACAGGCCCCCTCTTCCTTCAAGACAGAGACCACCGCCTCGTGGGGAAGGGGCTTGAGTGCATAATGCAAGCGCACATCGGGCAGGGCGGCTGCCAGGGCCCGATACTGTTTGCGGACGGCTGCCTTGTCGAGCAGCAGCAGGGGAGAGCCGAATTGTTCAACCAACTGACGGTAATCTTGTGCGACCAGGGTCTCGTTCATTCTCTTTTGAAAATCCTTAGGGGGCGTGATATGCCCAAGCCATATGCGATTGAACCGGCGACGGCCGGCTCAGGCGAGCGGTCCGGAGGGACCAACCAGGCACAATGCATAACTCCCTTGCGAAGTGCTTAGTTATGCGCGGGATTATCGGCTTATTGAGTTTGTGTGCAAGCATTTTGATTGGATATGTTGGCAAGTTTTTCTGGTCGAGACGAAACAGGCTCTTGATACGGGGAGCGTTCAGGGCCGTGATGGGGATCGCCCCCGAAGGGAGCTTGATAAGCTGTTGATAGTTAACGAACTAATAACATCAGGCCTGGGTGTTGCGGCCATGTAAAAAGGGGGCGCCGGGACCAGGGAGTGCGAGACAGCTCACAGTTTTTGGATTACCATGCCCGCTTCCTAATCCAAACTAGTTCGGATGAAGGTAGCAGGAGAGCGATGGGCAACCATCCACCGAAGAAGTGAATCTTTCAGGTACCGGGCAACCGGTGTGGACTGCTACTGGACGATACTCTGGAGAGACCCGTTAGATCGGGCGCCGAAGGAGCAAGGCACCACGATTGCATCGCAATCTGGCGCCGGAAACTCTCAGGCAAAAGGACAGAGGGGATGGGATGGTTGTACCTGAGCTTGGAACTGTTCACGATCTGTCACGAGAGGTCGTCAGCAAGGTAAAGCGCCTCGCAGGAACCGGAGTGTATGTGAATACATGAGCCTCTCGGTCCCACATAAGCGAGCTGCGCATGAGCCTTGATCACTGCCTCGCAGTAAGAGTGTGAACACGTTCCTGGCCTGCATCCGATCGCCTCTGGCCGATCGCGACACCTATGGGAAGATCATCCTTCTCCTCCTTAATCGTTGTTTTTTTAAGGAGGATGCATGTCATCAATTCAATCGGCGCTCGCCGCCATCGATAGCTTTGTCTGGGGTCCGCCCCTGCTGATCCTGCTGGTCGGGACCGGCGTCTACCTCACCCTGCGTCTGGGTCTGCTTCAGATTGTGCGTTTGCCGCTCGCCCTCAAGCTGGTCTTTGGTCGCGATCAGGGCCAGGGCAAGCAGGGGGATGTCTCCAGCTTCGGCGCGCTCTGCACCGCCCTCTCCGCCACCATAGGCACCGGCAACATCGTCGGGGTCGCCACCGCCATCAAGCTCGGCGGCCCCGGCGCCCTGTTCTGGATGTGGATGGCCGCCCTGTTCGGCATGGCCACCAAGTACGCCGAGTGTCTGTTGGCGGTGAAGTATCGCCAACAGGACGCCAACGGCCAGATGGCCGGCGGTCCTATGTACTATCTGGAGAAGGGGCTCGGCTCCAGGGTGCTCGCCAGGCTGTTCGCCCTGTTCGGCATCGGCGTCGCCTTCTTCGGCATCGGTACCTTCCCCCAGGTCAACGCCATCTCCGACGCCATGAGCCTCTCCTTCTCGGTGCCCCGCGAGGCGACCGCCGTGGTGCTGACCCTGATCGTGGCGCTGGTGACCCTGGGGGGCATCCAGTCCATCTCCAGCGTGTCGAGCAAGGTGGTGCCTTTCATGGCCATCTTCTACATCCTAGCCTGTGCCGGGGTGCTGGTGAACAACGCCGGCGCCTTGCCGGATGCCGTCATGCTGGTGATCGAGAGCGCCTTCACCGGCCATGCGGCCACCGGCGGCTTCGTCGGCGCCGGCATCATGCTGGCGATCCAGTCCGGGGTGGCCCGCGGGGTCTTCTCCAACGAGTCCGGGCTGGGCTCGGCCCCCATCGCCGCGGCGGCGGCCAAGACCGATTCCTGCGTGGAGCAGGGGCTGGTCTCCATGACAGGTACCTTCATCGACACCATCATCATCTGCACCATGACCGGCCTGACGCTGGTGGTGACCGGGGTGTGGAGCGGCGATGCGAGCGGTGCGGCCATGACCAGTCTGGCCTTTGCCCAGGGGCTGGATGCCCATGTCGGCCAGTATCTGGTGAGCATAGGCCTGCTGTTCTTCGCCTTCACCACCATCCTTGGCTGGAACTACTACGGCGAGCGCTGCACCGAGTACCTGTTCGGGGTGAAGGCGATCAAACCCTACCGCCTCATCTATCTGGTGCTGGTGGCGAGCGGGGCCTTCCTGCATCTGGACCTGATCTGGCTCTTGGCCGACATCGTCAACGGCCTGATGGCGGTGCCCAACCTCATCGGCCTCATCGGCCTGCGTCACGTGGTGATCGCCGAGACCCGGGCCTACTTCAGCCGGGATCGGGATATGGAGTCCGAGCCCGAGCCGCAGACGGCCTGACCCTGCACCACGCAGAAATGAAAAAGCCACGACCCAAGTCGTGGCTTTTTATGCGCTTCGCTATTTGCATGAACGGACGCTTTCCCTCTACCTCCGGGAGAGGGTCAGGGTGAGGGGGACGGCCCCTCGCTCAGGAGGCTCTCCAGCCGTGTTCGTACTTTGTCCACCAGCCTTTCATCGCTCTCCTGCCAACCAATGCAGCGCGCCAGCGTGGTGGAGGTGCCGGGCAAGAAACGCAGCTCCCCGCCCGCCAGCTCATAGAAGCGGCTCGCCATCCGGGTGCCCTCGTCCACGTCGCCGGACACCAGCAGCATGGCCTGGGCCAGCATGGCCCCTTGGTGATCCTGACCCGGCGCCAGCCAGCGCTGGGCGGTGCCGGTCACCTTGCGTCCCCCGATCACCAGATTGTACTGGCCGTCGCAAAACGAGCCGGGCACGAAGTCGTAGTTTCCCGCGAGACCGTACTCCCCCAACAGGCCGAGCAGCGGCGCCCCCAGCCGCCGGTAGTAGTGGGCGAGATCCGTGGTGGTACGGGGCAGCATGAGCGACAGGTTGAGGATGCCGGCGCCGTGGGGCACGGCGGTGCCGCCGCTGTCGCGCACGAACACCGGCCAGCCCTCGGCGGCAAGCTGCTCGCAGGCGTCGTGGTAGCGGGGCAAGCGGGTGTCCTTGCGGGTGACGATGAGGCATTGGGGGGCCTGCCAGAGGTGGGCGCGGGGCAGGCGGTCATGGGCACACTCCCGCAGCCAGCGCTGCTCCTCGGCCAGGATCTGATCCGGCGTGTGGCTGGCGGGCGGCGGGGGCAGCAGGGTATAGGGCATGGCGGCATTCTCGGGCAGAGGCTGCCCAGCACAGTACCCGTGGCGGTAAACAAGGTAAAGCCCCGCACTGCGGGGCTTTACCTGTGACATGGCGGGGCGTCAGGCCTGAGGGGCGCGCTTGGGCAGCAGCAGGTTCAGCACGATGGCGGTGAGGCCGCCGGTGGCGACACCGTAGGAGAGCACGCTCCTGGCGAGCTCCGGCAGGTGCTGCAACACCTCGGGCACCTGAGCCACCCCGAGACCCATGGCGAGCGATACCGCCAGTATCATCAGGGCGCGTCTGTCCAGCTCCTCCCGGGAGATGATGCGCACGCCGGCGGCGGCGATGGTGCCGAACATGACGATGGTGGCGCCGCCGAGCACGGGCTCGGGGATCTGCTGTACCAGACTCGCCACCGCCGGGAACAGGCCGAGCAGGGCCAGCATGGCGGCGATGAAGAGTCCGACGTGGCGGCTGGCCACCCCGGTCAGCTGGATGACGCCGTTGTTCTGGGCGAAGGTGGACATGGGGAAGGTGGAGAAGACCGCCGCCAGCATGGAGTTGGCGCCGTCGGCTAGCACGCCCCCCTTGATCCGCGCCATGTAGACGGGCCCTTCCAGCGGCTCGCCGGAGATGTCCGAGGTGGCGGTCATGTCGCCGATGGCTTCCAGCGCCGTCACCACGAAGATGATGGCGAGCGGCACGAACAGCTGCCAGTCAAAGCCGAGACCGTAGTGCAGCGGAATGGGCACCATCACCAGGGGACCCTCGAAGGTGGGGGTGCTCACCTTGCCCAGCAGCAGCGCCACCGCATAGCCCACCAGCATGGCGATCATGATGGCGGAGAGGCGCAGCCAGGGGTTGCGGCTGCGCTGCAGCAGCACGATGAGGCCGAGCACCAGCAGGGAGAGGAAGAGGTTGGTGTGGCTGGCGAAGCTGCCGTCCGACAGAGCGCCGTAGCCGCCACCCATGCTGATGAGGCCGACCTTGATCAGGGTCAGACCGATGAGCAGCACGACGATGCCGGTCACCAGGGGGGTGATGATCCGTTTGACCAGGTGCAGGAAGCGGCTCATCACGACGATGGTGAGAGCGGCGGCCAGCATGGTGCCAAACAGGGTGCCCAACAGATCTTCGGTGGGCATGGCCGCCTGCTTGAGGGCGAGGCCGGAGGCGATGATGGGGCCGAGGAAGTTGAAGCTGGTGCCCTGCACCGACAGCAGGCCGGAGCCGAGGGGGCCGAAGCGGCGGGTCTGGATGAAGGAGGCGATGCCGGACATGACCAGGGACATGGAGACGATATAGCGGGTGTCTTCGGCGGGGAGGCCGATGGCATTGGCGATGATGAGGGGCGGGGTGATGATGGCGACGAACATGGCGAGCATATGCTGCAGGGCGGCGAACAGGGTCTGGGGCAGGGGCGGGACATCCTCTATGCCGTAGACCAGTTCGCTGTGGGGTCGCCTGGGGGGATGGGCCTCGACGGGGGCGCGCGCGACGGCTGCCTGTTCCATAAATACCTCGGATATTGTGGGGGAGGGGGAGAAAATTGGGCGCCATTGTAGTGATTGAAACGAGGCTTTCCAGCGTTAATTGAGCGGGAAAAGGTTTATTTTCTGACAGGTTGAAACGTTTTCCTGTGGCGTTTATGATCCGCCGGTTTGCGTGGGACCGATACCGTCATAAACCGGAGGCGTGCTGATGCATCCCGGCGGGGACGGTGTAGAATGAGCCCTCAGTTGGAAGATGGAGGCTCTGGATGCTGAAGCTGTCGGAGTTCTGGAGTGCCCGTGCCCACTCCGAAGATTTTACCCTGACCCGCATGGGCTTTATGACGGTGCGCCTGAGGCTGCTCATCTGCGTGCTGATGGTGGGGCTGCCCGCCTGGGCGCTGGTGGACTGGCTGACCCTGCCCGCCACCCAGTTCGAGGCACTGCTCCAGGCGCGCGTCTTCTGCCTGTTGGCCCTCTCCCCCCTGATCCCGCTCTCCTATCTCATCCACTTCAGGCGTGAGCGCATGAAGCTGGCGCTGGGCTATCTGATGGGGGTGATGATGCTCTTCTCCCTCATCTGTCTGCACAGCTTCGGCGCGGATCAGGAGTTGCAGGCAGGCTACATGGCCTTTCCCTATCTGCTGATCAGCCTGTTCGCCATCTTCCCCATTCCGCTCTCCCTCAGCCTGCAACTGTCGGGTGGCATACTGGTGACCATGTTGGCCGGCAACTGGCTGCTGGTGGGGCAGTCGCTCTGGAGCGTGCAGACCCTCAACCAGATCTGGCTGCTCGGGCTCTTTGCCGTCGCCAGCGCCTGGGTGCAGTGCGGCCAGCTCAACATGCTGCTGCAGCTCTACCGGGAGTCCACCACGGACGAGCTGACTGGCATGATGAACCGTCGCCTGCTGATGAAGCAGCTCGAAAAGGCCAGGGCCGCCATGATCCGCAAGCAGGCACCGTTCGCGGTGCTGCTGCTGGATCTGGATCGCTTCAAACGCATCAACGACACCTTCGGCCATCTGGCGGGGGATGCGGTATTGCGGGAGGTGGCGACGACCCTGGTGGAGCAGCTGGAGCCCGGCATGGTGCTGGGGCGTTACGGCGGCGAGGAGTTTGCCATCCTGCTGCCCCGTTGCCCGGAACTGGCCCAGGCGAAGCGGGTGGCGGAGCGGCTGCGGGTGGCGGTGGAGGCACGCCTGGTGAAGAGCCCCACCTCGGACGAGCTGCTGGAGGTGACGGTGAGCATAGGCCTGACCCTGGCGCGGCGCGGGGAGGGAATAGAGGCGCTGCTCAACCGGGCCGACGAGTGTCTCTATCGCGCCAAGATGGCGGGGCGCAACTGCGTGGTGGGCGAACTGGCGAAGACGTCGGAACAATCCGGGCCCACTAGGACGGATGCCGCCTGAAGGCGGCATCTTGTCGGAGGGATTGCGATCTCAGTTCAGCCGGTACTTGCCTGACAACTGCTGGGCCAGCAGCTTGAACATGTTGAAGACCGCCATGGTCTTGCCGGTCGGGGTGCCATCTTCCGCCAGGAAGAACTCCCCCTTGAACACCAGGATCTCCCCCTTCTGCTCCACCGAGTCGGCGCGCATGCCGTGGATGAAGTCCTCGTGTTCCCGGATGATCCTGTTGGCCATCTCCAGCAGGGCCGTCTCGGTGATCGCCTCTTTCTGTGGTTGCATGTGCATCTCCTTTAACGACTGCTGACGGAGCAAAATGCGCCCCGTCGCTGATTGAAGAGGGGGCCAGCATACTGCAAGGGGGGATTTTCTGTCATTGATATGACCCCGCCTCGCCCCCTCTTTTATCCCAGCACCAGGTTTCGGAGCCAGTGGCGCTGACGGATGCGGCGCTGCACCAGCAGCACCTTGGCGAGCTCCTCCAGCAGCACCACGGCGACCACCCAGGAGAGGTGCCAGCCGAGCAGGCTGACCGCCACCCAGGCGAGCGGCAGGCCGATGCACCACATGCCGACGATGTCGATGAAGATGCTGTAGTTCACGTCGCCCCCCGAGCGCAGCACCCCGACGATGCCCACCATGTTGAACACCTTGAGCAGCATGCCGAGGCACATGATGGCGAGCACCTGGCCCGCCTCCCCCATCAGCTCGCCGGGCAGGTTGCCGACCCACTGCAGCAGGCTGCCCTGCATCAGCCAGACCGCGATCCCCACCAGCAGGGCGCCGACGGGGGCGAGCAGCAGGAACAGCTGGGAGTGCTGCCAGGCCTCGTCATACTCCTCGGCCCCGAGCCGGTGGCCGAGCAGGGTGGAGCAGGCCACCGCCAGCCCGAAGAAGAGGGAGATGAGGATGCTCTCGAGCGTCCCCAGGGTGGTCATGATGGCCAGGGAATCCGTGCCGAGGTGGGCGTAGAGGAAGCCGTAGAGCAGCATGCCGAAGGCCCAGAGCCCGTCGTGCAGCAGCAGCGGCAGGGCGATCAGGGTGAAGCGTACCACCTCCCTGCGCTTGAAGGCCGCCAGCCAGTCCGCCAGGCGCGGCACCAGCCGGGGCTCCTGGCGCAGCACATAGACGAGCAGCAGCGCGGTCTGCAGCAGGCGCGACAGCGTGGTGCCCCAGGCCGAGCCTGCCACCCCCATGGCCTCGAAGCCGAAGTGGCCGAAGATGAGGGCATAGTTGAGGATGACGTTGGCGATGATGGCGACGATGCCGATCCGGGTCGGTGCCGCCGCGTTGCCCACGGAGCGCAGTGCCGCCTCCAGGGGCACCACCACGGCGGTGCAGAGGATAGTGGCGCCGGTGATCATCAGGAACTCGTCGGCCAGGGGGCGCAGCTCGGGATCCTGGCTGGCGAAGCCCAGCACACTGCCCGGCGAGAGCACATAGATGAGGGCAAACGGCAGGCTCACCAGCAGGGCACCCACCAGGGCCAGCGCCAGGGAGCGGCGCACCCCGGCGAGATCCCCCCGGCCGTAATACTGTGCCGCCAACACCGAGACGCCACCCGAGAGCCCCGCTATCACCAGCAGATTGAAGAAGAAGACCCGGTTACCCAAGCCGACCGCCGCCACAGCCGTGGTGCCGAGCTGGCTCACCATCATGATGTCGATGAGGCCGAGCAGGGAGAACATCATGGACTGCAGCGACACCGGCAGGGCCAGCCGCCACAGTCTGGTCATGAACTCACGATCGGTGGTTTGTTTTAAAATCGCTTGCCAATAATTCATTTATGTTAACCGGGTATGTGAAAATCAAGGTTTGTCGTGGGTATGATAGGGGAGGCAAGGGGCTGTTCCACTGTGAGCCTCTCTCGGCTTTCTTGTGTAAAACTATCCTGTTGAGGTGCTATGCCATTTGTCAGCGAGTGTCTGGAGATTGCCCCGGCCTGCGAGGAGCGGATGCTGGGGCGCGAAGGTCTGCCCCTGCTCGGGGAGGCGGGGATCTTCCTGACCGGGCTCTCCCAGCTGCGGGATCACTATCTGATCCGTCGCAACAGGCCCGAATTCCACATCCTGATGGTGAGTCACGACGAGGGGGGCATGCTGCTGACCGAGGCAGGGGAGCAGCCGATCCCGGCCGGGGCCCTGGTATTCCTGCCGGCGGCCGTGCCGGGGGGGCTACGCCTCGCCGGGGAGCGCTGGCAGATCAGCTGGATCCTGCTGGACGACGTGCCGCGCTGGCACCACTTGCATCGGCTCGGCCATCGCATCTGGCAGGGGGAGGAAGGGGATCAGCTCTATCACCTGCTCAGTCTGATGCAGGGGGAGGGGGTCCGCTCGCCCCTGCAACCCCAGCTGCTGAGCCTGCTGCTGGCCCTGCTGGACCGCACCCTGCAAGGGGAGGTGCGCGGCACCCCGGAGCTGCGGCTGCAGGCGCTGTTTCGCCGGGTGGAGGCGCGCCTGGACGAGCCCTGGAGAGTGGCCCTGCTCGCCGAGCAGATGGCCTGTTCCGTGCCCCACCTGCACCGTCTCTGTCAGCAGGCGTTCGGCATGGGCCCCATGGCCTGGCTGACCCAGCTTCGCATGAACAAGGCGCGCCAGCTGCTGCTCTACACCAACTGGCCCCTCGGCGAGCTCGCCAGCCGGGTCGGTTACAGCGACGGAGCCAACTTCGCGAACCGCTTCCGGCGCCTGACTGGTCAGACCCCTGGGGCCTTTCGCCGCCTGGGTCGCAAACCTTTCGCAACAGACATGCAAACCCTTTGAAATTGTTGGCTCAAGCCCATAGGATCGGCGGGCCACACAGTCAAGGTACAGATCCATGTTTGAAGACAATAATCAGAAACGTCCCCTCTACATCCCCTACGCAGGTCCGGCCCTGCTGGAGACGCCCCTGCTCAACAAGGGCAGCGCCTTCACCAGCGAAGAGCGCAGCAGCTTCAACCTGGAAGGCCTGCTGCCCCAGAACATCGAGACCATCGAAGAGCAGGCCGAGCGCGCCTACCGCCAGTTCATGGCGTTCGGCAACGACATGGACAAGCACATCTATTTGCGCAACATCCAGGATACCAACGAGACCCTGTTCTACCGCCTGCTGAACAACCACCTGACCGAGATGCTGCCGGTCATCTACACCCCGACCGTGGGCAAGGCGTGCGAGGAGTTCTCCAACATCTATCGCCGTGCCCGCGGGCTGTTCATCTCCTATCCGGACAAGGACAGGATCGATGACATGCTGCAGAACGCCACCAAGCAGAACGTCAAGGTGATCGTGGTCACCGACGGCGAACGGATCCTGGGTCTCGGGGATCAGGGCATCGGCGGCATGGGCATTCCCATCGGCAAGCTGTCCCTCTACACCGCCTGCGGCGGCATCTCGCCCGCCTACTGCCTGCCGGTGGTGCTGGACGTGGGCACCAACAACCAGCAGCTGCTGAACGACCCCTTCTACATGGGGTGGCGCCATCCGCGCATCTCCGGGGAGGAGTACGACGAGTTCGTCGATGCCTTCATCCAGGCGGTCAAGCGTCGCTGGCCGGACATCCTGCTGCAGTTCGAGGACTTCGCCCAGGGCAATGCCACTCCGCTGCTCAACCGCTACAAGGACGAGCTGTGCTGCTTCAACGATGACATCCAGGGCACCGCTGCCGTGACCCTCGGCAGCCTGATCGCAGCCTGCAAGGCCTCCGGCGCCAAGCTCTCCGAGAAGCGGGTCGCCTTCCTCGGCGCCGGCAGCGCGGGCTGCGGCATCGCCGAGCAGATAGTGGCGCAGATGAAGGCCGAAGGGCTTACGGATGCCGAGGCGCGGGGCCGGGTCTTCATGGTGGACCGCTTCGGTCTCATCACCGACAAGATCCCGAACCAGCTCGACTTCCAGCGCAAGCTCTCCCAGCCGCTGGAGCGGATCAAGGAGTGGCCGGTGGGGGACAACATCTCCCTGCTGGAGGTGATGGAACACGGTCGCCCGGACATCCTGATCGGGGTCTCGGGCCAGCCCGGCCTCTTCACCGAGGAGGTGGTCAAGACCATGCACAAGCACTGTGCCCGCCCCATCATCTTCCCGCTCTCCAACCCCACTTCCCGGGTGGAGGCCACCCCGGCGGATCTCATCCGCTGGACCGACGGCCAGGTGCTGGTAGCCACCGGCAGCCCGTTCGCACCGGTGGAGTACAAGGGCAAGCGCTATGTCATCGCCCAGTGCAACAACTCCTTCATCTTCCCGGGAATTGGCCTTGGCGTCATCGCCTCCGGCGCCAACCGGGTGACCGATGCCATGCTGATGTCGGCCAGCCGCGCCCTGGCGGACTGCTCGCCCCTGGTGAAGGGGGAGGAGGGCTCCCTGCTGCCGGATCTGGCGGACATCCACCGGGTCTCCCGCTACATCGCCAAGATGGTGGCCAAGACCGCCATGCTGCAGGGCAAGGCGGTGCAGACCCCGGATGATGTGATCGATCAGGCCATAGAGGCGAACTTCTGGCGTCCGGAATACCGCCGCTATCGCCGCACCTCGTTCTGAGCGGGGGAGCCACCGCAAAACAGAAGGGATGCATCAGCATCCCTTTTTTGTGCACGGCGGCCGAGGGAGGGGTTATTGGGCCGGCTGCTCGGCGGCCGGCTCGGTGACGGCTTCTTCAGGGGCGGGTTCGGCAGCAGGTTCGGCGGCCGGCACGGACTGCACGCCGGTGACCCGCACCTCGACCCGGCGATCCGGGGCCAGGCAGTCGATGAGGGCGGCCCTGGCCTTGACGGCATCACACTGGGTGCCGGTGACCGGGTTGCTCTCGCCATTGCCCTGAATGCTGACCTT
This sequence comes from Aeromonas sp. FDAARGOS 1409, assembly GCF_019048705.1. NCBI lineage: Bacteria > Pseudomonadati > Pseudomonadota > Gammaproteobacteria > Aeromonadales > Aeromonadaceae > Aeromonas > Aeromonas sp. FDAARGOS 1409. Next base: position 175,650 of record NZ_CP077395.1, on the reverse strand, counting down.
GTCGGCAGGCAGGCCCTTGCCGATGAGGAAATCGGCCACGGTGCGCGCACGGGCCTCGGACAGCGCCTGGTTGTTGGCGTCGGAGCCGATGCGGTCGGTATAGCCCATCACCAGGGCGTTGCCATCCTTGGGTTTGACGTCGACGATCTGCTGGTAGAGATCGTCCAGGGCGGCCATGCCTTCCGGCTTGAGCTCCGCCTTGCCGAAGGCAAACAGCACGTCAGAGCTCAGGTTGAAGGTCTGATCCACCGGTTCGGGGGCCGGCGGCGGGGCCACCACCATGGGGGCCGCCACCGGCACGGCGGCGACGGTGCGGTTGGGGTGCAGCACCAGCTCTATGGTGGCGGTGCTGATGTCGCTGACCCAGCGCTGGGTACCGCTGCCCACCTTGTCGTTGTCCGAGTCATCTCCCACCCGCACCATGTAGCGATAGCGGGCCTGGATGTCGATCCAGTCGTGCAGCCTGGCGGTCATGCCGAGTCCGGCCAGCGGCGCCAGGTTGTCCTCGCTGCCGTTGATGGACTTGACGCTGTAGAGGTAGCCGCCACCCTCGGCAAACACCGAGAAGATGTCGTTCAATGGCAGGCGGCCCAGGATCGACAGGGTCGCCCCCTGGTTGCTGAATTCGTGACCATTGACGTCCCAGTCCCCGCCCGAGAGATAACCCAGTTCGGCCCCCAGGTTTTCGGTGAAGTTGTAGCCGGCGAAGGCGTTGTACGCGGTGTCATCGTTGCTGACATCCTTGCTGAAGTCATCGAGATCATGGGCCCATGCCCAGCCTGCCCCCGCGCCTATATACCAGTCGTGAACAGGTGCCGCCTGTGCCGCTCCCGTCGCCAATACCAGTGCAATCCATACCGGTTTCAGTCTAATGTTCATCGCGTTTCCTCGTCGATGTTGGGTGTTATAGGGCTCCCAGCCCTTTGTTATGTATAACCAACATTATGTATAGGCCATATGAGACGTTTAACCACTTAAGTGGCGACCCCGTATGGAAAATCTGTGAGGAAGGTGACAACTGTTTTGCCCCGGAACAGGGGTGGGAAGGACTGGTTGATGAACAAAAAGGGGCCGAGTGGCCCCTTGTTTGGTTGCGGGTAGCCCGCTTACTGCTGGACTTCCTGCACGCCGGTGACGCGCACTTCGACGCGGCGATCCGGTGCCAGGCAGGAGATCAGCTGGTTCTTGCCCTTGACGCCGTCACACTGGGTGCCGGTGACCGGATTGGCTTCACCACGGCCCTCGATGGAGACCTTGCCCGCCGGCAGACCCTTGCCGACCAGGAAGTCGGCCACGGTGCGGGCACGGGCTTCGGACAGCTTCAGGTTATAGGCGTCGGAGCCGATGCGGTCGGTGTAACCCACCACCACGGCGCTGCCGTCTTTCGGCTGGACGTCGACGATCTGCTGATACAGGGTGTTGAGCGCCGCGGTTCCTTCCGGCTTCAGGGTGGACTTGCCGAAGGCAAACAGCACGTCTGAGCTCAGGGCGAAGCTCTTGTCGACCATGACGGGCTCGGGAGCCGGCTCGGGAGCCGGGGCTGCCACAGGTGCTACATAGGCTTTGCGGTTCGGGTGCATCACCAGCTCCAGGGTGGCGACGCTCATGTCGGTCTTCCAGGTCTTCTGATCGTCGCCCAGATCCCAGATGTAGCGATAGCGAGCCTGCAAATCGAGCAGATCGGTGAGCTTGGCGCTCAGGCCCAGACCGGCCAGCGGCGAGGTACCGTTGTCGCTGTCACCGTTACCGTTGACGTGATTGAAGTAGGCACCGCCTTCGGCGAACACGGAGAAGATGTCGTTCATGGGCAGGCGGGCGATACCGGACAGGGTCCCACCCTGGGTCTTGAAGTCGACGCCGTCGACGCCACCCTTGCCGGCATAGAGATAGCCCAGCTCGGCGGCAAAGTTTTCGGTGAAGTTGTAGCCGCCGAACAGGGAGATCGCGGTGGCGTCCTTGTCGGCATCCAGGCCGAAGGAGTCCAGGTCGTGGCCATATGCCCAACCTGCCCCCATGCCTGTGTACCAGTCGTCAGCCGCCTGGGCCGTGGTGGTTCCCATGGCTGCAATAGCCAGAGCAATCAGGGTTGGTGCCATTTTCATTTTCATCGTTTTATCCTCGTTGAGTTGCCGTGCTAAGGGCGTACTGCGCACTCTTTGTTATACCGGTCGCAGATGACACTTCATGTGCGACACCGTGAACACGTCACGGACGGCTTGAATAAAAAAATGGATGGTAACCTGGATTCTCATGAAGCTTATTCTCCATGGACAACGCACCGGGCATTCAGCACTTTTAATAGTTCATCCAATGTCTTACAAGCGCAGCTACTGTATTCTTTTGAATCAGCTTGATCAAGTTTCCGGTCAGATATGCAGCGCTGGCGCCGGTACCATGGGGCTACCGCCAGAGCGGGAAGAGGGGAAGAGGTGAGACAGGGGATGTCGCCGGGGAAAACGCCAGACAAGCAAAAGGGGATGCAGTGGCATCCCCTTTTCGCATTATCTGAGCGAGGTCAGATTACTGCTGAACTTCCTGTACGCCGGATACGCGTACTTCTACGCGACGGTCCGGAGCCAGGCAGGAGATCAGCTGAGCCTTGGCCTTGACGCCGTCACACTTGGTGCCGGTGACAGGGTTGGCTTCGCCACGACCTTCGATGGCAACCTTGCTGGCAGCCATGCCCTTGCTGACCAGGAAGTTGGCAACGGTACGGGCACGGGCTTCAGACAGCTTCTGGTTGTAAGCGTCGGAACCGATGCGGTCGGTGTAACCAACGACAACGGCGTTGCCGTCTTTCGGCTGGAACTCGACGATCTGCTGGTACAGGGCGTTCAGGGCTTCCACGCCTTCGGCCTTCAGGCTGTCTTTGCCAAAGGCAAACAGCACGTCGGAGTTCAGGGCGAAGTTCTTCTCAACGATTTGCGGAGCAGGAGCCGGAGCTTCTTCAACAACCGGAGCCGGAGCCGGCGCTACGTAGGAAGTGCGGAACGGGTGGTAAACGGCTTCCAGGGTCGCAACGCTCTGGTTGGACTTGTAGCGTACGTCGTCGGCGTGCAGGTCAGCCACGTCCCACATGTAGCGGTAACGAGCTTGCAGGTCCAGCGCGTCGTTGACCTTGTAGGTCACACCGACACCGGCCAGCGGGGATACCTTGGTATCGCTGGTGCCCAGACCGTCGGTGTGGCCCCAGTAGGCGCCAGCTTCACCGAACAGGGAGAAATCGTTGCCCAGCGGCAGACGAGCGATACCGGACAGGGTGGCACCCTGGCTCTCGTAACGGTTGCCGTTGGTGTTGCCACGGCCGGTGTATTGGTAGCCCAGCTCGGAACCGAAGTATTCGTTGAAGTTGTAACCAACGAAGGCATTGGCAGCAGCCGCGTCTTCTTCACCAGCGTTCACGCCTTCGATCTTGTTCAGACCGTTGAAGTGAGTCGCACCAACACCGGCACCGAAGTAGATGTCGTCAGCGGCGTGCGCTGCAGTTGCACCCATGGCAGCCATGGCGATGGCGATCAGGGAAGGAGCCATTTTCATCATAAAATAATCCTCGTTGAGATGGCACGTTGTCCACGTGCTTCGCACTTTGTAATTTATGTAAGCTGCTGGCTCTGTCGACCAACGACCGTTGGCGCGAACAGGGATCCTAGATCCATCCAGGAGGCACGCATCTGGGTGCACAAGTGAGCGGGTTGCACTGTCGACAATGCACGAACTCCGCCACGAACAGCCGATGTCATTCCGATGACGTGGCGCACTTTATGCCCATTTCAAAACATGATCAAGCTCACAGATAACCCATGGGGCAAATTGTGTCGTATGGATAACTGGCTGTTTCTTCGAATTTATTAGTGATCCAAGTAGGCGCGGTGCAGTTTTTTCTCAAGCTTCATATAGGCCTGAGCCCAGGCGTGCTGCGGGCTTGCGCCTGCCACCCTGGCCGAGAAGACCGCGAGATAATCGGCCTCGGTTGCTTCGCATAGCAAGGGGGTGAAGCTGAGCAAGAAATGGCGGGCGAGATAGGGGTCGAGGGGCCAGATATTGAGGATGGCCCGCGCCACAGGCTGAACGGCGGCTGAACAGATGAAATGGAGGTGACCGGCAGCCAGCCAGGCTTCCATCTCGTGCAGACCCAGCTCGGGCACTATGCCGCCATCCCCTTTGGCCTTCGCGAGCGCCATCCGGTTACCATTTTCCAGCCTCAGGGTGCCATCTTCCTGCAGGACTCCGTCGTGGCTGCGCAGCCCCGACGTCGCCGGGCATTCGAGATAGAGGCTGCACTTGTCCGAGAGGGCCGCCAGCACGGTGGCCGCGTCGTGCTGCATGGCCGCGGGCAGCCAGAATGCCTCGGCCCGGGTCTGCTGGCCCTGGCTGAGTTGACGGGGGAGGGATGCGGGATCCGAATCCGGGTGGAGACGGGAGATGATGCCGGGAAATGCCATGCTGATGACTCTCTTGGAAATAATCGGCGAATTATACGAGCGATGGCCGGGCAACCGGAAAGGTTTCTTTTCGAGACTGTTTACCTGAAGCGGCTCTGCGATTACCATCCCCGAGGTTTGTTAGGGTTGTCGTCGAAAGACGCTGATTATAGATAGAGGCTCGACCATAACGAGTCCGTTCAAAACTGATACACTTGACTACGAGTCGTCGCGAAAAATAAAGGTGGAGTCAATCCGCCGAACGGAGTATGGAACACATGAATTCAAATATCGTAACTGTTGGCAAGAAGATCCGTCAGATCCGCGAAGCGGTAGGCCTGAGCCGTCCCAAGTTTGCCGATCTGCTGGGCGTCCCCCCAACCACCCTGAAGAACTATGAACTGGGTTACCGTGAAGTCGGAGGCGCCTTCCTGGTCGCCCTGGCTCATCACCCGGATCTGCACAAGTTCACCCTCTGGCTGCTGGCCGACAAGAAAGTCGCCGAAATCGGCCAGATCGGTCCGGACGATATTGCCAAGGCTTGATGGCCTGAGCCTTGATAAAAATGCCGCCCTGGAGGCGGCATTTTTTATTTTTCAAAACAGAGGCTTGTTTAAATAAATACGGCGTTATGTGCGATGTGTGGCGATTTCAGCGAAATCAGCTTGTGGAACTGGATTAATCCCCGGAATATTCCGACCCTTTGAATTCAGGCCACTGCTGCGTACAACGAGACAAACATGAGTCAAACCACATCCAAGGCCAGAGATGGCTTTACCAGTACCTTTGGCGTGCTGGCCGCGACCCTGGGGTCGGCCGTCGGGCTTGGCAACATCTGGAAGTTCCCCTACCTGACCGGGGAGAACGGCGGCGCCGGCTTCCTGCTGGTCTATGTCATCGCCACCCTGTTGGTGGGGCTGCCGGTGATGATCTCCGAGATCATGCTGGGGCGTCAGGCCAAATCCGATGCGGTGAGCGGGCTCATCAAGCTGGCGCCGAAGGGACAACCCTGGTGGCTGATCGCGGCCATGGGGGTGAGCGCGGCCTTCCTCATCATGTCGTTCTACTCCGAGGTGGCGGCCTGGGTGTTTGCCTACATCTTCAAGGCGGCCAGCGGGGATATCCTCTCGACCGATCCCGCCGTGACGGGGGCGGCCTTCAACGCGCTCATCACCAATCCGCTGCAGAGCCTGCTGTGGCAGTGGCTGGTGCTGGCCCTGATGGGGGGCATACTGCTGATGGGGGTGGCCAAGGGGATCGAGGCGGTCACCAAGCGGCTGATGCCGCTGCTCTTCATCCTGCTGCTGGTGATAGGCATCCGCAGCCTGACCCTGCCGGGGGCGAGCGAGGGGCTGGACTTCCTGTTCTCCCCCGATTTCTCCAAGGTGACCGCAGGCGTCGTGCTGACGGCCATGGGACTGGCGTTCTTCAAGCTCTCCATCGGCATGGGCTGCATGATGACCTATGGCAGCTACTTTCGGGATGACCAGCACATTCCCCTGACCACGGTCCGGGTGATGTGCGCCGATCTCTTCGTCTCCATGTTGGCGGGGATCGCCATCTTCCCGGCGGTGTTCGCCTTCGGCTTCGAGCCGAGCGCCGGCCCCTCCCTGCTGTTCATCACCATACCCGCGGTGTTTGCCAGCATTCCGTTCGGTCACCTTTTCATGGTGCTGTTCTTCGTGCTCTCCGCCATCGCGGCCACGGGGGCCATGCTCTCCATCCTGGAGGTGCCGGTCTCCGTGCTCTCCGAGCGTTTTCACATGAGCCGCAGAAGGGCCACCCTGATCAACCTCTTGGTGCTGGGGGCGGTCGGGTCGACCTGTGCGCTCTCCAACAGCACCCTGGCGGATGTGCAGATCGCCGGCAAGACCTTCTTCGATCTGTTCGACTTCGTCTCCTCCAACGTGCTGATGCCCCTTGGCGGCATCTTCCTCTGCCTGTTCGTCGGCTGGGTCTGGGGCTTCGAGCGGATGAAGACGGCGCTGACCAATGGCGGCGAGCTGGAGCTGCCCATCCTCAAGCCCCTGTTCTTCATCATCCGTTACGTGTCGCCCCTGCTGATCCTGATCGTGATGCTCAAGGGGCTGGGGCTGTTCTGACCCCGAGGCCCGGACAGCAAAAGAGCGCCTGATGGCGCTCTTTTCATTGGCATCCCTGGGCGTCAGAGCAGGCCGAGCCGGGAGAGTTCCTCCTTGAGCTGATCCAGGCTGCGCTCGACACAGGCCTCCCCCTCGTTGATGGCGTCGCTGGCGCGGTGGAAGTCCATGATGGAGAGGTTGCCGAGGCGAGGGCAGAGCTGGATCTCGGGGGGATCGCCGGCCATCCGGGCGCGGGTGATGCGCTCCTGCATGATGTTGATGGAGCCGGTCATCACCCCCCACATGCCGGGGGTACTGGGTTCGGTGCGGCCGAGCCATTGACTGAACAGCCCCCCCGGGGCGGGTTCGTCCGGCTCGTCCGTCCAGGGCTGGTGCAGGTCGGTGTTGAGGTTGACGGCGATCACCACCTCGGCCCCCATGGCGCGGGCGAGCGAGATGGGCACGGGGTTGACCACGGCACCGTCCACCAGCCAGCGGTCATCGATCCGGGTCGGGGTCAGGATGCCGGGCATGCCGCAGGAGGCGCGCACGCACTGGCGCAGGGGGCCCTGCTGCAACCAGATCTCGCGGCCGGTATCGAGTTCGGTGGCGACGCAGGCGAAGGGCAGCGGCAGGCTCTCGATGGCGGGATCCCCCAGATGGCCGGCGGCGATGCCGAACACCTTGTCACCGCGGAACAGGCCGCCGGAGAGGGCGGGGTCGAGCAGCCCCATCACCTGCAACCGGTTGAAACCACGCACCCAGTTCTCCAGTTTGTCCAGTTCGCCGGCGGCGTAGGCGGCGCCGACGAAGCTGCCGATGGAGCAGCCAGCCACCAGATCCGGCTTGACGCCGAGGCGCTCCAGCGCCCGTATGATGCCGATGTGTGCCCATCCTCGGGCAGCGCCGCTGCCCAGGGCCAGACCCAGGCGGGGTTTTCGTGCCACAGTGCGTCTCCTGATGTGAATTGGGGTTCCAGCTTACCCCGGCTTCTCCTGCCCGTCATCCTGCCAACTTTCGCGGCGATTGCGACCGTTGCCCTTGGCCTGATAGAGGGCGAGATCGGCGCGGCGAATGGTCTCCAACAGTGTGCACGAAGGGGGCTGGCGGCAATGGCCCAGGCTGAGCATGAGGCGCAAATCGGCCATCAGTGCAGGGCAGAACCCTCGTCATCGTCCCGGGAAGATGGTTTTTGATGATCTTCTCGCCAGACTGTTACGTTTTGTCACATTTATACATAGTCGCGGCATAGTCAGGGGGTAACATGGTGCCATCCTTGATGAAGCTCTTTCCCTTTCTCTCTTTGACGGCATGGATCCTGTGATGAAAACGCGCGTGTGGCTGTGGCTTTTCCCTCTTCTACTGTTGCTGGCGGCGGGCGCCTGGCACCTGCGGCGGGACGTCCCCGCCAGCAAGCCCGAGCCAAGACAGCTCAACATCAGGGCCGAAACCGTCAGGCAGAGCCTGGCCGAGCCCTCCATCAAGCTGGTCAGCAAGCTGGCGGCCAATCGCTCCGTGGTGGTGAGCCCCGAGGTGACCGGCCGCATCGTCAACATCGCGGTGCGATCCGGCCAGCAGGTGGAGCAGGGGCAGACCCTGATCGCCCTGGACGCGGGCAAGCAGCAGGCGGAGCTCGCCGAGCAGAGCGCCAGCGTGCGCGACGAGGCGCGCAAGCTGCGGGACATGCGCCGCCTGGTGGCGCGCGGCGCCATCACCACCTCCGAGCTGGAGGGGCAGGAGGCCACCGTCGCCCAGGCCCAGGCCCGGGTGGACGCGGCCCGTTACGAGCTCTCCCTGCGTACCCTGGCCGCCCCCTTCGACGGCACCGTCAGCCTCATCGACTTGAGCGAAGGGGCCCTGGTCAACAGCGGTGACGTGCTGCTGCACCTGGACGAGCTGGCGAAGCTGCGGCTCGATCTGGCAGTGCCCGAGCGCTACCTCTCCCTGCTGCGTCCCGGCATGGCGGTGACGGCGACCAGCTCCGCCTGGCCGGATCAATCCTTCTCCGGGGTGCTGGAGACCCTCGACAGCCGGATCTCCAGCGACACCCAGAACATTAAGGCGCGGGTCATCCTGCCCAACCCCGGCGGCCAGTTGCGCCCCGGCATGCTGATGAATGTGGCGCTCGAACTGCCGGCCCAGAAGATGACCCTGATCCCGGCCCAGTCGGTGGAATACGCCGGCGAGCAGCGCTTCGTCTATCGCCTGGAGGCGGACGGCCGGGTGAAGCGCGTGCCGGTGGAGCTTGGCGACACCCATGGCGAAGAAGTGTGGGTGCTCAAGGGGCTGAACGTCGGCGATCGCATCGCGGTGGAGGGGCTGGTGAATCTGCGCGACGGCGCCTTGGTACGGGATCTGGGCGAGGTGAAAGGCTGATGTGGCTCTCCGATATCTCAGTGCGCCGCCCCCTGGTGGCGGTGGTCATCAGCGCCCTGCTCACCGTGTTCGGCCTGGTGGCCTTTTCCAAGCTGACGGTGCGGGAGATGCCGGACGTGCAGACCCCGTCCGTCTCCATCACCACCACCTATGAGGGGGCGGCCCCCGAGGTGATGGAGAGCCAGGTCACCAAGCCCATCGAGGACCAGCTCTCCGGCATCAGCGGCATCAAGAACATCAACTCGGTGACCCGCAAGGGGCGCTCCTCCATCACGGTGGAGTTCAAGCTCGGCTGGAACATGCTGGAGGGCACCTCGGACGTGCGCGACGCCATCTCCCGCGCCCGGCCCAGGCTCCCGGATGACGCGGACGAGCCCATGGTGACCAAGGACAACGGCAACGGCGACGTGGCCATCTGGCTCAACTTCAGCAGCACCCAGATGGACCGCACCGCCCTGACCGATTACGCCAATCGCATGCTGGTGGATCCCCTGAGCCTGGTGGACGGGGTGAGCGAGGTGCAACTCTCCGGCGATCTGACCCAGGTGATGTACGTGCGGCTGCGCCCGGCCGACATGGCGGCCCGCGGCATCACTGTGGCCGACGTGCAGGATGCCCTCAAGCGGGAGAACATCGAGCTCCCTGGCGGCGAGATCCGCAACAACACCATGACCATGGCGGTGCAGATCGCCCGCCTCTATCACAGCGCCGAGGATTTCCGCTCCCTGCCGGTGACGACCGCCGCCAACGGCCAGAGCATCTATCTGGCGGACATTGCGGATGTCGAGGTGGGGGCCAAGAACGAAGACAGCGCCTACCAGCGCAACGGCCGCGAGAGCCTGGGGATAGGCATAGTCGCGCAGTCCACCGCCAACCCCCTGGCGGTGGCCCAGGGCATCGAGAAGAAGCTGGTCGAGATGCAGCGCTTCCTGCCCGAGGGGGCAAAGCTTGAGGTCGACTACGACTCCACCATCTTCATCAAGCAGGCCATCGACGAGGTGTACGAGACACTCGCCATCTGCGCCCTGCTGGTGGTCGCCGTGCTCTATCTCTTCCTCGGGCAGGGGCGTACCACCCTGATCCCTGCCATCACGGTGCCGGTCTCCCTCATCTCCGCCTTTATCGGCGCCTGGTATCTGGGCTTTTCCATCAACCTCATCACCTTGCTGGCGCTCATCCTCGCCATCGGCCTGGTGGTGGACGACGCCATCGTGGTGGTGGAGAACATCCACCACCACCTGCAGCGGGGGGAATCCCCATTGATGGCGGCCTGGCACGGCACCCGGGAGGTGGGCTTTGCCGTCATCGCCACCACCGCCGTGCTGGTGATGGTGTTCGTGCCCATCGCCTTCATGGAGGGCATGGTGGGCCGCCTCTTCACCGAGTTCGCCATCCTGCTCTCCTTGGCGGTGCTCTTCTCCTCCCTGGTGGCGCTCACCCTGACCCCGGCCATGGGCTCCTGGCTGATGCGTGCCGTGGACAAACCCAACGCCCTGACCGCCACGCTGGACAAAGGCCTCGGCTGGGTGGAGCGGCGCTATCGCGCCCTGCTGGGGGCCGTGCTGCGCCACGCCGTCTGGATGCCCCTGGTGCTGCTGCTCTGCCTTGGCGGCATCGGCGCCCTCTTTGGCAAGCTGCCCGCGAGCCTCACTCCCACAGAGGACAGGGGCGTGCTCTATGTGTTCGTGAAGGGAGCCGAGGGCACCAGCATAGAGCGGATGAAGCGCAACATGCAGCAGGTGGAGGCCGCCGTCCTGCCGCTGCTCGGCAAGGGGGTGGTGCAGGCGGTGAGCTTCAGCACTCCCGCCTTCGGCCGCGGGGGCGACCAGACCGGCATGGCCATCATCCAGCTCAGCGACTGGGCGGTGCGGGAGCAGACGGCCACCGAGTTCGGCCGTTCCCTGAGCGGGTTGCTCGCCGACATTCCGGACGTGATGATCCGCACCTTCCAGCCGGGCTTTCGCGGTGGCTCCACCGCCGCCGTGCAGTTTGTGCTGCAGGGCTCCGATTACGGCGAGCTATACCAGCAGGGGCTCATCTTGCAGCAGGCGGCGCGCCAGAGCGGGCTGATGCAGAGCCCGGATCTCGACTACGCCGAGAAGACCCCGGAGTTGCAGGTGACCATAGAGCGGGAGCGAGCCAGCCAGCTCGGCATCCCGGTCTCCACCATAGCAAGCTCCCTGCAGGCCCTGCTCGGGGGCGTCAGCCAGACCACCTATGTGGACAGGGGGGAGGAGTACGACGTCTATCTGCGCGCCAACCAGACCCAGTTCAACGGCATCTCGGATGTGAGCCGCATCTACCTCAAGGCCGCCAGCGGCGAGATGGTGAGCCTCTCCACCCTGGCCACCGTCACCCAGGTGGCCAGCCCCCAGCGCCTCAACCACTATCAGCGCCAGAAGGCGGTCACCCTCACCGCGGACCTGGCCCCCGACCAAACCCTGGGGGAGGCGCTCGACTTCCTGGATGGTTGGGCCGCGGATCATCTGCCCATCGGCATGTCAGTGGATTACGCCGGCGAGTCCAAGGATTATCGCGACAACCAGGGTGAGATGGCGCTGGTGTTCGGCCTGGCCCTGCTGGTGGTCTACCTGGTGCTGGTGGCCCAGTTCGAGAGCCTGCTGACTCCGGCGGTGGTGATGATGACGGTGCCGCTCGGCATCTTCGGCGGCCTGCTCGGCCTCTGGCTCACGGGGCAGGAGCTCAGCATCTACAGCCAGATCGGCATGATCATGCTGATCGGCATGGTGACCAAGAACGGCATCCTCATCGTCGAGTTCATCAACCAGCTGCGCCAGCGGGGTGAAGGGTTCGAGGAGGCGATCATCAAGGGGTCGGTGCGCCGTCTACGCCCCATATTGATGACCTCGCTCACCGCCATCATAGGTGCCGTGCCCCTGATGCTCTCCATGGGGGCGGGCTACGAGAGCCGGATGGCCGTGGGTACCGTGGTTTTCTTCGGGTTGTCGCTCGCGACCCTGGTCACCCTGCTGGTGGTGCCCGCCATCTATCACCTGATCGCCAGACGCGCGGGGATGACGGGGGCGCGGGACAGACTGGTGGACGAGGTACTGGCCACGGCAGCCCCGGCCAGCCCGTCCCCTGTGCAGGGGGAAGACGTCCCCGAGGGGCGGGACAAACCGGCGGCCTAGCGTGCCGACCCGCAGTGGCAACAAACAGGGCGCCCATGGGTGCCCTGCTTGTTGATTAAATCTGAGTTTGTCACGCCGACCCGCGGGGCCGGCTCGAAGCGGCCCTTTCCCCTCGCGTTCTGTGGGGGCAAAAAGCCGTCGCCCCCGCCTGGCTCTGCCGGTATAATGCGCGACCCGAATTGTTCCAGGTGGTCAAAATGCAGCCGGTTACCAACCTCTTCTCCTATCCCCGTTACTGGGCAGAGTGCTACGGCACGGCGCCCTTCCTGCCCATGTCCCGCGCGGAGATGGACAAGCTCGGCTGGGACAGCTGCGACATCGTGCTGGTGACAGGGGATGCCTACGTGGATCACCCGAGCTTCGGCATGGCGGTGATCGGCCGCATGCTCGAATCCCAGGGTTTCCGGGTCGGCATCATCGCCCAGCCGGACTGGTCATCGAAAGATGACTTCATGCGCCTGGGCAAGCCGAACCTCTTCTACGGGGTGACCGCGGGCAACATGGACTCCATGATCAACCGCTACACCGCCGACAAGAAGCTGCGCCACGACGACGCCTACACCCCGGGGGACGTGGGTGGCAAACGGCCGGATCGCGCTACCCTGGTCTACACCCAGCGCTGCAAGGAGGCCTATAAAGAGGTCCCCGTGGTCATCGGTGGCATAGAAGCGTCCCTGCGCCGCATCGCCCATTACGACTACTGGTCCGAGACCATCCGCCGCTCCATCCTGATCGACGCCAAGGCCGACATTCTCATCTATGGCAACGCCGAGCGCCCTCTGGTGGAGGTGGCTCACCGCATCGCAGCGGGCGAGACCATCGACACCATGCAGGACATTCGTGGCACCGCCGTCATCCGCAAGGAGCCGCTGCCGGGCTGGCGCGGGGTGGATTCGAGCAAGCTCGACCAGATTGGCCGCATCGACCCCATCCCCAACCCCTATATGGAAGGGGCGCCCTGCGCAGACGACGAAGGGACGGCGCCGATGGAGCAAGAGGCCAAGCCCATCCTGGTGCAGCCGCCCAAGCAAAAACCCTGGGAGAAGACCTACGTCAAGCTGCCGGCGTTCGAGCGGGTGAAGGAAGACAAAGTGCTCTACGCCCACGCGTCGCGCATCCTGCACCACGAGACCAACCCGGGCTGCGCCCGCGCGCTTTCTCAGGCCCACGGCGATCGCATCATCTGGGTCAACCCGCCTGCCTTCCCGCTCGAGACCGACGAGATGGACGGGGTGTTCGGCCTGCCTTACCAGCGGGTGCCGCACCCGGCCTATGGCAACGAGAAGATCCCGGCCTACGACATGATCAAGACCTCGGTCAACATCATGCGCGGCTGCTTCGGCGGCTGCTCCTTCTGCTCCATCACCGAGCACGAGGGGCGCATCATCCAGAGCCGCTCGGAAGAGTCGATCCTCAAAGAGATCGAAGAGATCCGCGACAAGGTGCCGGGCTTTACCGGCGTCATCTCGGATCTGGGCGGCCCCACCGCCAACATGTACAAGTTGCGCTGCAAGAGCCCCAAGGCCGAGCAGACTTGTCGGCGCGCCTCCTGCGTCTGGCCGACCATCTGCCCGCACATGGACACCGACCACAGCCCGACCATCAACCTCTATCGCAAGGCGCGCGACCTCAAGGGCATCAAGAAGATCCTGATCGCCTCCGGCGTGCGTTACGACATCGCGGTGGAAGATCCGCGCTACATCAAGGAGCTGGCCAAGTACCACGTCGGCGGCTACCTCAAGATCGCGCCGGAACACACCGAGGAGGGCCCGCTCTCCAAGATGATGAAGCCGGGCATGGGCAGCTACTACAGCTTCAAGGAGCTGTTCGACAAGTACTCCAAAGAGGCGGGCAAGCAGCAGTACCTGATCCCCTACTTCATCTCCGCCCACCCGGGCACGACCGATGAAGACATGGTGAACATGGCGCTCTGGATCAAATCCAACCGCTTCAAGCTCGATCAGGTGCAGAACTTCTACCCGTCGCCGCTCGCCAACGCCACCACCATGTATTACACGGAGAAAAACCCGCTCAACAAGGTGAGCCGCCAGGGCGGGGACGTGTTCGTGGTGAAAGGGGAGCGTCGTCGTCGCCTGCACAAGGCGCTGCTGCGCTATCACGATCCGGCCGGCTGGCCCATGATCCGCGAAGCCCTGCTGGAGATGGGCAAGGGCCACCTCATCGGCAACGGCCCCGACTGCCTGGTGCCGCCGGAAGGCCGTGGCGAAGCCAAGGCCGAGCGCAGTCGCAACAAGGGCCTCAAGCCTGCCCTGACTCGCCACAGTGCCATCACCCATCAGCGCAGCAATGGGGCTGGCAACAAGGCCGCTGGCGGCCAGAGCAACGGGCGCGGCAACGGTGCTGCCCGCAGCGACGCCCCTGCCGCCAACAAGGCCGGTAAAGGCAATGGCAAGCCGGTGGGTGTCCAGCTCCAGAAAGGCTCGGGCAACGGCAAGCCCGCTCAGGGTTCAGGACAGGGCGCAGCTCAAGGCAAAGCCGCAGGGCAAGGGAAACCCGCCCATAAGGGCAAGGCACCGACCCGCGCAGGCTCTGCCAAGCCGGGTGCCAAACCCGCCACTCAAGGCGGCAAGCCTGCCGCCAAAGGCGGTGCAGCCAAGCGACCGGCTCGGTGAGTTTCCTGATTGGAAAGCGATAGAAATAAAAAGGGCGACCATATGGTCGCCCTTGTCTATATCAGACCTTGATTTTTATATTATGACTTAGTACCAGAAGCCCAATACATATAATTTATTTTAGGTGTTCAGTTTCTGTTGTAGCCAAAAGCATTGGTTTGAAGTGCTCTCTTCCAGTATTGCTCTCGATTTCTAATTGTTTCGTCGTCTGTTCTCATTGAGCGAAATTCTAGTATTGAAAACTGAAAGTTTGTACGTGCGTGCTCGAACCCATAGGTATTAATTAGCTTTGTTAATTCCTCATTTCCTCCGTGGCCTGTACTAATATAAGAAGCCCATCTTGACCAAATACCAGTGTCACCATAAGCAGAGCCAACGTATTTCTTCCCATTGCTTTTATCTACTATCAGATAGACACCTTTTACATTTTCAAGGGCAGCCTTCCAGTCGGGCTTACCTTGCTTGATAATTGCTTCAATTTGCGAAAAGCCATGCTCAACATTTTCGTATCCACAGAATGCTTCACCTTCAAATGTTTTTTCGAAAAGTTGTGCGATTTTTAGCTCGTTGAAATGATTTTCTAGATAAAAGGCTCGTCCTCTCGTACCTGGACCGGGATAGTTAAGAAGGAGACGTCCAATGTATTCATGGTGAAGGTCACACAGTTGAACTGTATATGATTCAGAGTTGCGATGGGTGACTTCAAAAATCCCACCAAAGAGCCATTTATCGGGCTGATGATAATATCGGATTAAGCTGAATATATATTTTCTACTAAAATCGTTTCGGCTGCCGCGCCAACTATTCCAACCCTTCCATTCATCTGGGTCTCGAACAAAAACATCCAGTGGTTGCTCTTCACCATTCCAAACAGCAAAATGAATTTTGTACTCACTAAGATTATCTATGGGAAGTATTTTACTGGCAGAAATATCCATCGCCGCTCCGAAAGGTAAATATGTCTATAATACGCATGTAAATTCGTTATCTTATGACAATCGGGCCTAGGTAAGCAGATTATCTTGTGTGCTGAGTTTTACTTGGACAGGGACTCTGGGACACCAACCTTTTTGCTAGCCAACTTTGCAGGCATCAGCTCGAATCCACTCCCCCTAATTTTTTCAGCAAGCAAGCTGATAGCGGCTTGTTCCAAAGGAGGGGGGCTAGATTAATAGCTGCAGATATATGGTAGGGAGAGCACGGGGCCCATTCATGTACCATTTTTATATGATACTTAAGTTAGGTTGAGCTATAGCTATTCCTTGTTCAAGATTTGTTCAATATCTCCGTCAGGTTGATTCCATCCCTTAAAACGATAGATTCGCTTTGTTACCTGATGACCTTCACCACCTAGACCAAGGGTTCCTGTCTGTTTCTTCTGATCTAAAGATAGGCCAAGAGTACCTTTTCCTGATAAGTCATAATATTCCTCTATTTCGACCTCTTCAGCATTGTCGATACGTCTTGCGATAGCTAGTTCTTGAGCTACTCTGGCCTGCTGTTGTGCAAACCGCATTTGAATGGTTTGTTTTGTGGCCTCATCTTCCAGCTCCGCAACGCCTTTCTCAGATGCGCTCGAAATTAATTGTGACCCTTTCTCTGCTAATTCTGCAACTAAACCAGCTATTGGGCTCACTTGCCATATGACGCTTTTAGTTTTTAACCAAGTAGACATAACGCCCCCTCAACTTTAGAAATCTGTGACACCCATTTTTTGAGCAAGGTGTAACGCAACCAAATCTCACGCTACCGCCCGTGGATTACAGCTTCCAATATGTTCCCTTGACCCGCGTTGGCAGCAACCCATCACAGCTCAACAGGTTCTGGACGGCCATGGTAAGCCAAACGAAACTGCTCAGGCGAGCATCAAAACTGATACAGCCATCAGAAAGTTATCGTTTTTTGAACCAGATCATCAAAGCGCATTACCAACTGCAACCAAAAGCGGCCAGGTGGTAGTAGCTTTGCTATCTTGACGGCTGGCTAAAGGGTAGGGGAGGCATAGCGGTCTCTCCCGATAGATATTGCAGCATCCCTGCACAGGAGTGAGCAGATGGCGGTGAAAGTCCGATCCAGAAGAGAGAAGGTGGGCTGCGGGCTCGGACTGGTGATGGGGATCATTGCCTTTAACCTGATTGCGCCCCTGCTCCTCGAATCAACAGAGATCTCGGATATGAACCGGATGATAGGGGCCATGGTCAGCGCAATGATCTGCTCCGAGCTGGGGGCCAGAGTGGGCAAGTGGCTCGATGTCAGGGAGCAGGCCAAGGGGCTTTCGAAAGAGCCTGAATAGAAAGCCTCGATAGAAAGCGCCGGATATTACTCTGTCTGCATTCCATTCCATCCCATCCATCACAAGGAGTTCCCATGCGCATTGCTCTCATTGGCCTCGGCGACATCGCCCAGAAGGCCTATCTGCCGCTGCTCGCGAGCGACGAGCGGGTCACCCCGCTGCTCTGTACCCGCAATCCAGCAGTGTTGGACAAGCTGGCCCGCCAGTACCGGATCCCTGAGTGCTTTACCGAGGTGGATGCGCTGCTGGCAAGCCGCCCGGATGCAGTGATGATCCATGCCGCCACCGTCGTGCACTTCGCGCTGGCCCGCCAATGCCTGCAGGCGGGCATCCCTACCTTCGTGGACAAGCCGCTCTGCTTTGATTACGCCGAGGTGGAGGCGCTCGCCAATCTCGCCATCGCGCAGGATTGCCCGCTGTTTGTGGGTTTCAACCGCCGCTATCTGCCCGCCATGGGGGCTGCTCGTGCCGAGCCGTTCACCGAGCTGCACTGGCAGAAACACAGGCATGCCCTGCCTGGGCTGCCGCGCCAGTTCCTGTTCGACGACTGCATCCATGTGCTCGACAGCCTCTGCTTCTATGGCGGCGTGCCTGGCGGAGATCTCCATGCGGTGCTGAGGCGAAGTGCCCAGCAGCCCGAGCTGCTGGCCGGGGTGAGCGTCGCCTGGCAGAGCGGGCAGACGGCGGTGAGCGGCAGCATGAACCGCAGCGCCGGCATCACCGAGGAGCGCATCGATGCCTATGGCGACAACCTCTCCCTGCATATCGAGAACTGCACTCGCGGCACGTGTGCGCGGGACAAGACCCTGCAGACCCTGGCGCCGGACGACTGGCAGCCGGTGCTGGCCCAACGGGGTTTCGTGGCGATGCTCGCGCACTGGTATGGGCAGATTGAGGCGGGCCGCGCCGATGGGCGACTTGTCGAGAGCTATCTGCAGAGCCACCGCCTGGCCGAGCGCCTGGTGACCCTGGCCGAAAGCGGGCAGTAGGGCTCGATATTTGCGGCTCCCTTGTTCAGCGACGGGGCCGGTATGGGCGAACAAATGAGCAGACCACTGTACAAGACGGTGCATCCCTGCGCAGTCGGCGGGCGGGCCCTTCGCCGTGCGAGCCAAGGGGAGGCTTGTTTGCTATCTTGGCGGCCATGAACAGCCTTCAGAGCACCAGCATTCAATGAGCATCATCTTGGGCATAGATCCCGGTTCGCGGATCACCGGCTACGGCGTCATCCGCATCGTCTCCGGCAAGGCGCAGTACCTGGGGTCCGGCTGCATCCGCACCGACCTGGGCGAGCTGCCGTCTCGCTTGAAGCAGGTGTACGACGGGGTGAGCGAGATCATCACCCAGTTCAAGCCGGACGAGTTCGCCATCGAGCGGGTCTTTATGGCCCGCAATGCGGACTCGGCGCTCAAGCTCGGTCAGGCCCGTGGCAGCGCCATCGTCGCGGCGGTCAATGCCCTGCTGCCGGTGAGCGAATACTCGGCGACCCAGATCAAGCAGGCGGTGGTGGGCACCGGCGGCGCGGGCAAGGAGCAGGTGCAGCACATGGTGATGCACCTGCTCAAGCTCTCGGCCACCCCCCAGGCGGACGCGGCGGATGCGCTCGGGGTGGCGCTCTGCCACTTCCATACCCAGCAGAGCCTGATCCGGATGGCGGGGCAGGCCAGCGGCTCGGTACGCGGCCGTTATCGCTGAGCCTGGTACTCCGCCTTGGCAGAGTGCGAGAGAAGGGTGAGCCAGATGCCGGCGCCTGCTGGCAAAAGCGCTGATTGAGTCACGATTTGTCGCACCTCCTCAGGGGACTCCCATGAGAAAGCCCCATGGGGCGGGACAGGTTCTTTCTACCTAATCAAAAACTTGTGATTAAGATCACACATTTACCCCGGTGCGGGCCGGCTTCGCCTTGTGCCGCCACACTCCCATAATATGGCGCCTGTTTAATAACAGTGTCCGTATGAGCCTTCCTGGCTCCTGTGTTAGTCATCATGGGGAGAGACAAGAGTGAAACCTTTTGCTGCTGAATTTATGGGAACCTTCTGGCTGGTGCTGGGGGGCTGTGGCAGCGCCGTGCTGGCCGCCGCGTTTCCGAACGTGGGGATAGGTCTGCTGGGCGTGGCCCTGGCGTTCGGCCTGACCGTGCTGACCATGGCCTATGCCATCGGTCATATTTCCGGCTGTCACCTGAACCCGGCCGTGACCGTCGGGCTCTGGGCCGGTGGTCGTTTCCCGACCGCCAGCGTGCTGCCCTACATAGTGGCTCAGGTGCTTGGCGGGATCGCGGCGGGTGGCGTGCTCTATGTCATTGCCAGCGGGCAAGCGGGTTTTGATGTGAGCGCCGGTTTTGCCTCCAACGGTTATGGCGAGCACTCCCCCGGCGGCTACAGCCTGCTGGCGGCCCTGGTGTGTGAAGTGGTGATGACCGGCTTCTTCCTGTTCGTCATCATGGGCGTCACCGACAGCCGTGCCCCGGCCGGGTTCGCGCCCATCGCCATCGGCCTGTGCCTGACCCTCATTCACCTCATCAGCATTCCGGTGACCAACACCTCGGTCAACCCGGCACGCAGCACGGGTGTGGCGCTGTTCGTGGGTGACTGGGCCATCGGCCAGCTCTGGCTGTTCTGGGTTGCCCCCATCGTCGGTGCCATTCTGGGTGCATTGGCCTATCGTGTGATCGCCACGAAAGAGTGATGTGTTGCTAAACAACGTGTGGTATCGACACGCCCCCGGGCGTGTTTTTTTGTTTCTGGCGGGCACGAAAACGGGCCACCAAGGGCCCGCAGTATTGTTCAGCCGGCTGAAAGAGGGAAGGGGTTACAGACCGCGGGCGCTCAGCATCTCCTTGTAGCGCTGGTGCAGCAGCTTGACCCGCTCCACATAGGCGCGGGTCTCGGCGTAGGGCGGGATGCCACCATGCTTTCGCACCGCGCCGGCCCCTGCGTTGTAGGCTGCGGTGGCCAGGGCGACGTTGCCGTCGTACTGCTTGAGCAGCCCCGCCAGGTACTTCACCCCGCCGAAGATGTTCTGCTCCGCCAGCAGGGCGTTGCCGACCCCCAGCTCGCGGGCGGTGGCGGGCATCAGTTGGGTCAACCCCATGGCCCCCTTGCGGGAGACCGCCAGGGGGTTGAAGGCGGATTCGGCGTGGATCAGTGCCCGAATGAGGGCGGGCTCGACTTGATACGCCTTGGCTGCCGCCTTGATGGTGCTGGCGTAGTCATAAAGGAAGAGGCCTGTGGTGCGCCAGTTGACCTTGGAGGCGGGATCGCAGGCATAGCAGTCGTTGAACAGCAGCAACTCGTAGTGGCCCTGCTCCGGCATCATGTCGGAGTAGCGGATGACCCCGTTCTTCTGCACCGACTTGTAGACCTGGATCTGGCGGCTGGCGGGCGTGGCGGACCCGGGAGGCGGCGAGGAGAGGGGGGCCGTGGCGGCGGCCACTGTCTGGGGCTTGGGAGCCGGGGCTATCGACTCCGGCGTCAGGATCACCACCTCGGCAGGTGGTGGCATCTGGCCCCAGGCAAGGTGGGAAAACAGCGGGATCATGCCCAGCAACATCCATGCTTTCAACGGCTTGCTCCTTAAGCCTCGTTAGCCACGTTGAGTAAAGCATCCGGGGCGAGACAGAACAAGTCCGCTGGCGGAGCGTCGCAGGAAAAGTTCAGGAAAGAGGGGGGCCGGATGGCTGCAAAGGGCAGGGGGGTGGCCGATGTCCGGCACGGCATCGTGCCCACAGCGTCGTCTTTTCCATCAGACTATTGGCTTTTTTGTAAGTTAAAGCCGTGTTATCTTGCTGTGGCTCCACTCTGGTCAGATCTCTTCGTGGGGCCGGATGATGGGTCAGGAGAGGGCGGGGTGGCCAGAGCGACATGGGTATGACAAGCAGGCGGGCGATGGAGCTCAGATTCGAAGAGTACTGTGATGCGGATCTTTCCCTGATCAGGGACTATTACGAAACGACTTTTTCCCACTATGTGCCGGACCTGGCCGAGCGGATCTTCGTGGTGCGCGACGCCCATTGGCTGGTGGGGGCGGTGCGTCTGCGCGACGAGCAGGAGTACTACCATCTGTGCGGTTTCCGGCTGCTGCCCCATTACCAGTCCCTGGGCCTGGGCTCCCGGCTGTTGCAGCATGCCTGCCGCGGTCTGCTGGACAAGCCCGTGATCTGCCATGCCCTGCCCTTCGAGAAGCCCTTCTACCTCAAGGCCGGCTTCGACCACCTTCCCCTGCACGAACTCGACGGGCCGCTTCATGCCCTCTACCACCAGCAGCGCGAACAGGGTTACCAGATCGAGCTGCTGGTGCGTCAGGCGAGGGCTCCCGTCTTCAACTGAGGCGTCACTGTGGCTTGGTCAGCAGGTGGATCTTGCCCGGTGACAGCTCCAGCCCCAGCAGATTCTCCTTGAGCCAGGCCTGATTGGGATCCTTGTCGTCGAGCCTGTAGACGGGCTGGGTCTCCAGCCGCTTCTCCATGCTCTGCAGCAGCATGCGCAACATGAAACCGAACTTCTGCTCGGCCGCCGCCGGCTCCAGCTTGTAGTCGACGAGCTTCATGTTGTCGAGAAAGAGCGCGCTCTGGGCCTTGTCGTAGCGGGGCCTCGCCTCATAGGTCATGTTCAGCAGGGCGTCGTACTCGGTCTGGTCCGGCAGCGCTATCTTCAGCTTGCCCTTGCCAAACACCCTGGCGGTGTCCGGGCTCTGGCGGCCGATCTGCACATCGCTCTGCTCAAGCTTCACATGGGCCTTGATGATGCCGGGCAGTTCCAGCTGTTTGTCCACTTGCACCTGGGATTGCAGGTACTGATTTATCTGCTGCTCATTGATGTCATATGAGCCTTGACCTAGCATGGCCAGACTCAGCAGCATAGATTGCAGGATCATGCTAACGACCTGATAGAATGGGTTTGTCCTACAGCATACCATTCCGGCCTTGTGGGATCTGCCCATGCCACTTGTTCAACACACCAAGGAGTCGCCTTGCTCGACGGTCTGGAATACGACATTCAGTTGCTGTTTTCCCGCTTTCTCGGCTGGTTGTTGCTGCTGTTTCACACCGTGATCGTGGCAGGGATCTCCCTGCGGGTGGTGATGAAGCGGCGTCCCATCGGGGTGTCGCTGGCCTGGCTGGCCCTCATCTATGCCATCCCCTTCGCCGGGGTCGGCTTCTATGTGCTGTTCGGCGAGATCCGGCTCGGCCGCAAGCGGGCGGAGCGCGCCCAGGCCATGTACCGCCCTTACGCCATCTGGATCCGCCAGTTGGCTCGCCTCTTCCCGCAGCACTGCTGCGAGGTGGGGAGCAAGGCCCGTCCGCTCCATGATCTGATCCAGGGCCGGCTGGCCATGCCCATGCTCTCCGGCAACCGGATGACGCTGCTGCACAAGCCCGACACCATCATCCAGGAGATAGTGCGCGACATCCGGGGCTCCTCCCAATCCTGCTACCTGGAGTTCTACATCTGGCATCCCGGCGGGGACGTGGACGCGGTGTGCGAGGCGCTGATGGAGGTGGCGGCACGCGGCGTGGATTGTCGTGTGTTGCTCGATTCCGTCGGCAGCAAGACCTTCTTCCGCTCCCATTGGCCGAGCACCCTGGGCGCGGCCGGCGTCAAGGTGGTGGAGGTGCTGCCGGTCGGCGCCTGGCGCATCCCCTTCCAGCGCCAGGACTTGCGCATGCACCGCAAGCTGGTGGTGATCGACGACAGGGTCGGTTACACCGGCTCCATGAACATGGTGGATCCGCGTTTCTTCAAGCAGGATGCCGGGGTCGGCCAGTGGGTCGACATCATGATCCGGGTGCAGGGGCCCGTGGTGCCGCTGATGTGGTCCACCTTCGTCTGGGACTGGGAGATGGAGACCGGCGAGCGCCTGCTCGACAGCCTGCAGCACGAGCCCGAGGCCTGGCCGCAAACTAACTACCGGGCCCAGCTCATTCCCTCAGGCCCCTTCGTCGGGGGGGACTGCATCCAGCAGAGCCTGCTGCTGGCCATCTATCAGGCCCGCCACCATCTGGTGCTGACCACCCCCTATTTCGTGCCCGATGACCCGTTGGCGGCCGCGCTCTCCTCGGCGGCGGCCCGGGGCGTGCTGGTGCAACTGGTGTTGCCGGCGCGCAATGACTCCCTGATGGCCAACCACGCCAGCAACTCCTTCATGGAGGATCTGCTGGCGGCCGGGGTCGAGATCTACCGCTACGATGCCGGCCTGCTGCACACCAAGAGCGTGCTGGTGGACGATGACTTCGCCCTGGTGGGCACGGTCAACCTGGACAGACGCAGCCTCTGGCTCAATTTCGAAGTCACCCTGCTCATCGACAACCCGGTGTTTGTCGCCGAGATGAACCAGCTGGTGCAGGGCTACATGCTGGAGGCGACCCCCATGTCCCTGACCAGGTGGCGTGCGAGGCCCTGGTACAAAAAATTGCTTGAGAACATCTTCTACCTGTTCAGCCCCCTGCTGTGACAATGGAGCGTGGACCCGGCGGCCTCATCCGGCTTGCGTGGCCTCCCATCCTCCCCGTAGAGTGCGCCCATGCACCCGCCATCGAATAATGTGGAGAAACAGAACAGATGAAGAAAAAAGTGGCCTTGGCCGTTGGGGCCGTATTGGTGGTCGGGGGGCTTGGCGCCTGCTGGTACACGGGCAATACGTTCGACCGGATCCTGGCCGAACAGATCGCCAGGGCGCAGCAGGAGAGCGGGATCGAGATCACCTGGCACCCTACCACGGAGCACCTGTTCGCCCGTGACGGCGTGCTCAAGGTGGTGGTGCCGCCAGAGACGCTGGCGAGCCTGGACCCCCAGCTGGCGGGGAGCGAGCCCATCGAGATGCAGTTCGCGTTCAACAGCCGTATGCTGCCGCTCTATATCAAGAGCCACCTGCTGCTGGATACCGCACAGGGCACCCTGGCGCCGATATTCAGCTCCCTTGGCATGCAGCAGTGGCAGCTGGGAGCGGAGTCGGCCAGCAGCCTCTGGACCATGAGCAACAGCTCCCGTTTCTGGGTCGGTGACTTCAAGGTCAGAGAGGGGATGAACGAGTTCAACTTCCTGCCCCTGAGCGGCGACTATCGCGGGGATCTCGACGGCAACGGCCACATGACGGTCCAGTGGCTGGGCATGACGGTCCACGATGCGCAGAGCAAGATGGATCTGGCCCTGGCCGATCTCAAGGGCAGTGCCGACATGGCCGAGATCAGCGGCCTCTGGCTCTCCCCCCGCAGCGATGCGACCCTGTCCGCCTTCACCCTGACGCAGCCGGGGAACATCAGGATCTCCCTGCAGGGGCTCTCCACGGCCACCCAGCTGGCGGGGGACGACGCCCAGACCCTCTCCAGCCGTTACCAGATGAAGGTGGAAACCCTCAATCTGGAGAGCGAGGAGGACAGCCTGACGCTGGCCGAAGGCAACCTGGACCTGGCGCTCAACGGGCTGGATCTGGAGGGGTATCAGACACTGCAGGAGGTGAGCGGTCAGCGGGTGGATGAGTCTGCCATCCAGGAGGCGCTGGACAAGATGCTCCAGCGGGGCGTTACGCTGCAGCTGACGGATTTCAGCGCCCGGCTCAACGGTGAACCCGTCAGCCTGCAAGGGGAGGCCAGGCTGGCGTCAACGACCCTGGCACAACTGATGGGCAGCGAGGAGGGGATGCAGGCCCTGTCGGGGCTGCTCCATGCCCACCTGGGTGACAAGCTGGGTCAGGCGGTTCCCCAGCTGGCCCCCATGCTGGCGCAGTTCACCGCCCTGGGGTATCTGAAGGCGGAGCAGGCGCAGCTCCAGGCCGAGCTCAAGCTCGACAAGGGGCAGATCACCGTCAACGGTCTGCCGCTGCAGCCATGAGTGCCGCGCAATGAAAAAAGGCTCCCTCGGGAGCCTTTTTGCTGGATGCCTGGCGGCGGCTTACTTGAACACCACCGTCTTGTTGCCGTAGACGAACACCCGTTCGTTCAGTACCAGCTCCAGGGCGCGGCTCAGCACGGACTTCTCCACGTCGCGGCCAGCCTTGGCCATGTCGTCGGCGCTGAAAGTGTGGTCGACGTGGATCACGTCCTGCTCGACGATGGGGCCCTCATCCAGATCGTCGGTGACGAAGTGGGCGGTGGCGCCGATCAGCTTGACCCCGCGATCGAAGGCCTGGCGATAGGGGCGGGCGCCGATGAAGGCGGGCAGGAAGGAGTGGTGGATATTGATGATCTTGCGCGGATAGGCCGCCACGAAGCTCGGGGTGAGCACCCGCATGTACTTGGCGAGGATCACGTAATCCGGCTGGTAGCCGTCGATGAGGGTGCGCACCTGCTCTTCGTGCTCGGTACGGCTGAGATCCTCGTGGCTCACGCAGTGGAAGGGGATGTCGAACTTGCCCGTCAGCTCGGCGAGGGTGTCGTAGTTGCCGATCACCGCCACTATGTCCATGTCCAGGGCGCCGGCATAGTTCTTCATCAGGATGTCGCCGAGGCAGTGGGTCTCCTTGGTCACCAGGATGACGATGCGCTTCTTGCCCGCCTTGACCAGGCGGCGCTGGGCGCCCGCCGGCAGGGCGTCGTCGAGATCCGCCAGCAGGGTCTCGTCGTTGAAGCGTCCTTCCAGCTCGGTGCGCATGAAGAAGCGGCCGTTTTCGTGGTCCACGAACTCGTCGTTCTTGTTGATGTTGAGCTGGTGCTTGTAGCAGATGTTGGTGATCTTGGCGATGAGCCCCTTGGCGTCGGGGCAATCGGTCAGCAGTATTTTCTTTTCCATCTCTGTCATGATTCCGTTTGTGTTGTTGGCGCCCGAGTCTGCGCGGGCTGCACGTTTTTGCTGGCACTATGCCACAAACAAAATCAGAAAGGACAGCGCGCCGTGCATCGGAGTGGCAGGTGGGTGGGCCGGTTCGCCGCCTGTGCCCCTTGGTCTTTGATGGGTTTTGGGCTGGCATCCTGTGCCTTTTTTCTTTAGGCTGTCTGCGCTTATTCTCAGGGCGGGGTGAAATTCCCCACCGGCGGTATCCCGATGTGACTCGGGGAGCCCGCGAGCGCCCGACCCGGTCTTGGACCGGTTCGGGGTCAGCAGATCCGGTGAGATGCCGGAGCCGACGGTCATAGTCCGGATGAAAGAGGATAAGACAGATAATGCTGGCGAGCCCCCCGTGGGTTGGCCGCCGCATGCCTGCCTCTGTCTGCCTTTCCATGCCCTGATTCTGGTCCTTGTCTTTTTTAGGAGTCTTACCATGAATCAGTCTCTGCTCAGTGAATTCGGTGATCCCATTGCTCGCGTCGAGGCCGCGCTGGCCGCACTGCGTGCCGGCCAGGGTGTGCTGGTTGCCGACGACGAAGATCGGGAAAATGAGGGGGACCTCATCTTCGCCGCAGAATCCATGACCAACGAACAGATGGCCATGATGATCCGCGAGTGCTCCGGCATCGTCTGCCTCTGTCTGACCGATGAGCGGGTCCGCCAGCTCGAACTGCCCATGATGGTGGAGGCGAACTCCAGCCACTACCAGACCGCCTTCACCGTGACCATAGAAGCGGCGCAGGGGGTGACTACCGGGGTGTCCGCCGCCGACCGCATCACCACTATCCGCGCGGCCATTGCAGACGGTGCCAGACCATCCGACCTGCATCGCCCTGGCCACGTCTTCCCGCTGCGCGCCCGCACGGGGGGCGTGCTGACCCGGCGCGGTCACACCGAAGCCACGGTCGACCTGATGCAACTCGCCGGTCTCAAGCCCTACGGGGTGCTGTGCGAGCTGACCAAGGAGGATGGCTCCATGGCCAGACTGCCCGACCTGGTGGCCTTCGGTCGTCAGCATCAGATGCCGGTGCTGACCATCGAAGATCTGGTGCAATATCGTCAATTGCTGTCAGAGCGTTCGGCCTGAGCCTCATACGAAATTGTAATAAGCCGAAAATTTGGTTACGCTTTGCACGAACCTCATCCAGGGACACTTATTTTTGCTTAAAGTTTGCGCATAAAGTGTGCAACTAAAAAAAAATGAGGGTTTTAACGCATTTATCTGTGATGGGGCCTATCCAAACTATGATTTTTTTGTGCCATAATCACGCCGCTTGCTAAACGTCTGGCGAGTTAAAGGGAGCTTTTAAAAATGAAAAAAATGTTGTTGGTAGGTGTTGTTGGTCTGTCCGCTCTGCTGGGCGGTTGTGCAAACACCAGCGAACTGGAAACTTCCGTTCAGAATCTGTCTAACAAAGTTGACCAACTGGCTCAAGATGTTAGCGCTGTTCGTGCTGATCAGTCCAAGATCGCTGCTGATGTTGCAGAAGCCAAGCAAGAAGCTATGCGTGCTAACCAGCGCATCGACAACATGGCTACTTCCTACAAGAAGTAATCCATGCGAAAAAATGGCGCATTTCAATGCGCCATTTTTTTTTGCCTGAAATTTGGTTATTCCCCGCGTTTCACTCCGCCTGAACAAGGCAATGCCGACTGATCGGCATTCCCCGTCCTGATTTCCCATTCGATCAATAGAGCAGGCTGTAGAGCTTGCGGCGGTAATTCTGTGCCGCCGGGTGTGCGCCCATGGTGGCCAGCACATCGAGGTAGATCTTCTTGGCATCCCCAAAAGCCAGATCCCGCTTGAGAATAGTGAACAGCAAGGCCAGGGCCTCCTCCTGGCGACCAACCTGGCTGTAGAGCACCGCCAGCTCCTGGGCGATGGCAGCGTCGTCCGGCTGTTCGGCGTGACGCAGCTCCAGTGCGCGCAGCTCCGGACTGTCGCTGGCCTGCTGCGCGAGAGAGAGGCGGGAGCTCAGGGTCTGATAGTGATCGTCCTGTGCCACCATGGGGATGGCGGCGAGCAGGGACTGGGCTTCATCCAGCAGGTTCAGATCCAGCGCGGCCTGTGCCAGCCAGAGGCTGATGTCGTGGCGCTCGGGGGCGAGGCGATGGGCCTTGCTCAGATGACTGTGCGCCACATCGGCCTGCTCCGTGGCCAGTGCCTGCTTTGCCTGTTCGAGCAGCAGCTCTTCTTCCTTGGGGGCAAAGGCGGCGAAGTACTGGCGCAATGTGGCTTCATCCTGCGGACCTTCGAGGATGGCCTGTTCGTCCGGGCGCCCCTGATGGAACAGCACCAGTGCCGGCAAGGCACGCAGGGCAAGCTGGCTGGCCAGCGGCTGCAGCTGGGGATCGTTCATGTCGACCTTGGCCAGGGTGACGCCGGGATTTGCCGGGCCGACCAGGGCTTCCACCAGGGGGGTCATGCCCTGGCATTCCGGCATCTGCGGCGCGTGGAAATAGATGACGACCGGCTTCTTCAGGGATGCATCGATCAGTTCGGCGTGAAAATTCTGGGGAGTGATGTCGACGATCATGAGGCTGACTCTCGGAAAATGGTGTGGATCAACATGGGGTCCAACGGGGTGGATTTCAAGCGCGCATCCAGCAGATGGGCGCTGACCTGGCGGGTCGGGGCGGCGAGGCTGAGCCAGCCGTTGCCGACCCGCCAGTCGCTCACTTCATAGTCGCGGGTATCGAGGCGATTCTCCAGCCGCCATCCCTGCGCCGGGATGAAACAGATCTTGTCCAGTCCGGCGGCAATGCCGGCACCATGGGCCTTGAGCACCGCCTCCTTGCGTGCCCACAGCCGGTAGAAGGCGGACGCCTGCTCCTGTGGCGGCAAGCTGCACAGCCACCTGTGTTCGCCCGGGGCATAGAAGCGCTCAGCCAGCGGCAGTACGGGCCGGCGGCGCAACCCCATCTCGATGTCCACGCCGAGGGGCCCCTCCCGGCAGAGGGCGAGCACCAGCCACTCCCCGCTGTGACTCAGGTTGAACTGCCAGGAGTGGCTGCGCAGTGCAGGCTTGCCATGCTCGCCGATGGAAAATGCCAGCGCATCGGGCGGGCAGTGGAGTCGCTCTGCCAGCAGACGGCGCAGCAGCACCCGGCCGAGCAGGTATTCCCGCTGGCGGCCGGGCTGACGGATCTCGTGCCAGTGGCCCTGTTCCTGTGGGGAAAGCTCGGACGGCAGACTGAGCCACTGCCCTGCATCGACACACGCCGTATTTAACAAATAGAGATCCGCTGAGAGCATAATATTTCACTTAAAAATGGGGGCGAAGTAGCGATAACAGTCGGTTTGACGAGGGCAAAACCGGTTCTTCCCAGATTGTATATTGTTTGGTCATGATCACATAAATTGCGCTAAACAGAGCATTTCCTTGCAAAAATGTGAGATCGATTGGGATTTTCGCTTGCCTCGATAGAATTCTTGGATATAGTCGGGTGCTGTTGCCTTATAAATTGCCCTCTCGGGCTGCATTTTAACAAGTTTCACTCTTTTGCGGGGATAAAGGATTGCGCCACCTGATGCTACTGCTGGTCGCGCTCGGAATGGTGGGTTGTGCCTCGGCACCCCAACCCGAGGTCGCGAGCAAGATCGAGGTTTCCATGATGGAGCCCGTGATTGAACCCGAAGTTTCCACCACCCCTGATGTCAACGAAATCCTGACCGTATACAAAGAGTGGCGTGGCGTTCCTTACCGCATGGGGGGCAGCAGCCAGCGAGGCATCGATTGCTCCGCCTTCGCCCGTGAAGTGTTCCGCAACGCCGTCGGCATCGAATTGCCCCGCGATACCCGCTCCCAGGTACACGAGGGGACCCGGGTCTCCAAACAGGAGCTGGTCGAAGGGGATCTGGTCTTCTTCAAAATCAATCCCCGTCTCAATCACGTCGGCATCTATGTCGGCAACGGCGAATTCATCCATGCCTCCACCCGCGCCGGGGTGACGCGCTCCAAGCTCGACAGCTCTTACTGGCGCAGCAAGTTCTGGCAGGCACGCCGGATCGATATCTGAGTCAGGCTGGACAAACGGCTCGCAGTACGGACTGTTTTTCCAACCTCACTTGAACCGGGCCCCGAAGGGCCCGGTTTTTTATGACCCTCGTTTAGACTTTCCCTGGCCGACTCTCTATAGTGTGGCCCCCTTGATCCTCGGCAGGTCCAGCATGAAGCCCCAGCACAAATCCGGATTGCACCCGCGCAACCGCCATCAGGCCCCCTACGACTTCGATGCGCTATGTCAGCGCACCCCCGAGCTGCTGCCCTTCGTGTTCATCAACGAACACGGCACCCGGACCCTGGATTTCGCCGATCCGGCCGCCGTCAAGGCGCTGAACAGGGCGCTGCTTGCGCTGCACTACGGCATTGCGCATTGGGATCTGCCGCCGGGCTACCTCTGTCCGCCCATTCCGGGCCGGGTCGATTACCTGCACCGGGTGGCGGATCTGCTGGCGGAGAGTGCCGGCAAGGTGCCGACCGGCAAGGGGGTGAGGGTGCTGGACATAGGCGTCGGGGCCAACTGCATCTATCCCCTGCTGGGGGCCCGGGAGTATGGCTGGCGTTTCGTGGGGTCTGACATCGATCCCGTGTCGGTCAAGGCGGCGGCCCTGCTGGCCGCGAGCAATGGCCTGGGCAGCCAGATCGCGTGCCGTCATCAGGGCAACCCCGGACATATCTTTCGCGACATCCTGGAGCCGAAGGAGCACTTCGCCCTGACCCTGTGCAACCCGCCGTTCCACGCCTCGCTGGCGGAGGCGAGCAAGGGGACGGAGCGCAAGCTGCGCAACCTAGGCAAGGGTCAGGACAAGGCGGTGACCGGGGCCCCCGTGCTCAACTTCGGCGGTCAGAAGGCCGAGCTCTGGTGCGAGGGGGGCGAGGCGGCGTTTCTGGCGGCCATGATAGAGCAGAGCCGGGAGTTTGCCGCCCAATGCCTCTGGTTCAGCTCGCTGGTCTCGAAGAAGGAGAACTTGCCGGCCGCCCGCAAGGCGCTGACCCGGGCGGGGGCACGGGAGGTTCGGGTGATCGACATGGCGCAGGGCAACAAGGTGAGCCGGATCCTGGCCTGGAGTTTCCTGGACGAGGAGCACCGCACCGCCTGGTGGTCTGCCCGCGGGCGGTAACGGCGGCGGGGCGTTGCGATGGCAAGGGCCCCGCCTGTTTCCCCTTTTTCGGCCCCGATATTTTCTCGTTTGCGACCCTTATCTCAATCGTTTTCCTGCCCGTTTTCCCCCGCATGTTAGTGACCACTCCCGCGCCTGGTACAGTTGTACGCCGAGATTTTTTTGTACTTGCGGATGAAACTTTCATAAAATGGGACTGGTTAGACCTCTTTACAGGCTGTTAATCGAATAGGGATCGGTAAATGAAAGTTGTCGATTTTCTGAAGCACAAGCGCGAAATCCTGGCGCAACACCCCTTTGAGCTCAAGGATTGGCTCTCCCCGGCTATCCGCGACTACTGGCGTGAGTTTCAGCAAAAGGCACACCTTCACCCCTTGCTGGGGCGAGTGCTGGATCTGCAGGGGGAGTCCCAGAACGCCCGGCAGCAGGACTCCGCCAGGGTGTCGCAGGTGGCGAACGGCCAGCCTGCCATGACGCAGGATCCCGTCGTCGAACTCGAGGGGGAAGCCGCCGCACTCTATGCGGCGCTGCAGACCCGCATCGGGGAGGAGACCCACGTCGGCGAGTGGCTGTCTATTACCCAGGGGCTGATCGATCAGTTCGCGGCCGTGACCGGTGATCATCAATGGATCCACACCGATCCCGAGCGCGCGGCGGCCGAGTCGCCGTTCAAGACCACCATAGCCCACGGCTTCCTGACCCTGGCCCTGCTGCCGCAGCTGACCGGTTCGGTGGATGAGGCGACCCCTGAGTTCCCGACCGCCCGCATGGTGGTGAACTTCGGCCTGGAGCAGGTTCGCTTTCCCTATCCCATCAAGGTGGACAGCAACATCCGTGCGCGCACCAGGCTGTCGCGCGTCACTCCCATCAAGGGCGGGATAGAGCTGCTCAAGGAGATCAAGATAGAGATCGAAGGGATCCGCCGCCCTGGCTGCGTCATCGAGTCGGTGACCCGGATCTACTTCTGACGCCCGCTCGCGGCGATGAACGCAGGCCCACTTCGGTGGGCCTGCGTCGTTTCCGGGCTAGAAGCTCGCGCCCAGGGTGATGAGGTGGCGCCACTCCTTCTCGCTCAAGTCCAACTGGACGTCGTGGTAGTCGAGCCAGGCATCGTCCCAGTCCAGCTCGCTGGACCAGGAGAGGCGCAGGTGGTCGTTGAAGTAGTACCTGAGCCCCAGGCTGCCGCTGATGGACTGTTTCCTGGTCAGGTAGGGGGAGGGTTGATCGATGAACTTCTCGTAGCTCCCCTTGCTGAACAGCTCCAGCTTCTCCTCCCACAGGGAGAAGGGGTGCCGGTAGTCCCAGCCCAGGTTGACGAAGGGATAATTGATGATCCTCTCGTCAAACAGGTCCGAATTGCTCCACACCTCCGGCCTGAAGTAGGCCCGCTCCAGGCCGAGTTGGCTGATAAGCTCCATCCGGCGCTTCTTGTCATTCCAGAAGCGGTATCCCGGGCCAGAGGCATAGTCTATTTCCAGATAGCCCGCCTCTATCATGTTGTAATCGATGTCGACGGAGGAGCGCAGGAACCAGTGGTCGTCGAAGAAGAAGTCGAGCTTGGGCTTGAGCTTGTATTCGTGGCTGTCGGTGATGTTGTTCGCCGTCTCGTAGATGTATTCGCCATCCAGGCTGTAACGCCAGTCCAGATTGGCAAGCTCGGTGGAGACCTTGAGATTGACGTTGTTGGTCTTCTTGTCGCTCTCTTTCAACTTGATGTTCAGATCCCCGGTCCCGGTCAGCAGCCAGGCATGGGCGTCGTCAGGGGAATCCAGCAGGGGGATCCCCGTCTTGGTCAGGGGCCTGGGCTTCTCCTGTTTGTCCAGGCGCCAGCGCTTGATGGCCTGACGCTGGACAGTCATGGCCTGGCTGTAGGCGGGCTTGATGCGGATCTGCTCGTCCGTGATCTCCTCTATGATCCCGGTCAGGCGATCGCCGTTGTGCATCCAGAGGATGTCGGCCATGGCGGCGGAGCCCGGCAGCAGAAGCAGCAGGCAAAGTGCGTATCGCATCCTGTTCATCATCGCCCTGGCCTCAGCCGCTCACGGGCGCCGGCAGGCCGTTCCGGCTGTCGAGCAGGGCCGTCACCCTGGCATTGTCTATCTCAGGGTCGGCGATGAATTGCTCGGCCTCGGGGGAGAGCACCAGAGGCGCACCGTCGGCCATCTCCGCTTCGGTGCGGGAGAGGGGGGAGTGGACCTCCAGCCAGCGGCGGCCATCGGGTTCCACCGCCATCTTGACCGGCTGATTGATCACCCGCACCTGGGTGCCGACGGGGACCAGGCCGAACAGGGTCTCGATGTCGTCCGGGCGCAGCCGGATGCAGCCGGCGCTGACTCGCAGGCCGACCCCGAAGTCCTTGTTGGTGCCGTGAATGAGGTAGTCCCTGTTGCCATAGCCGAGGCGCATGGCGAACTTGCCGAGGGGATTGTCCGGGCCGGGGGGGACCACGGCGGGCAGGTCGATGCCTTTCTGCTCCAGCCAGGACTTGCGCACCATGGGGCCGGGCACCCAGGTCGGGTTCGGGTTTTTCGCGATGACGGTGGTGGTCATCTCCGGCGTCTCGCGCCCGATGTCCCCGATGCCGATGGGCAGCACCATCACCTCCGCCTTGTCCTTGGGGAAGTAATAGAGCCGCAGCTCCGGCAGGTTGATGACGATGCCCTCCCGCGGCACGTCGGGCAGCAGCATCTGGGTGGGCAGGGTCAGCCGGGTACCTGGGGTGGGCAGATAGGGATCGACACCAGGATTGGCCTCGAGCAGCGCCAGAAAGCCGATCTGGGTATGCTTGCCAACCAGCTCCAGATGATCGCCCGGTTGTACTATGTAGTCCTCCAGCTCGCCGATGAGACGGCTGTTGGCTGGCGGCAGGGGATAGGTTTTGGACCAGACCGGCGCGGCCCAGAGGCTGGCGGCGGCCAGCAGCAGTGAGACGATACGTGTGTTCAACATGGTTTTTCCTATCGACTGTGGGTGAGGGATGCGCGTCCCTCCCAAAAAATGAGCAGCGATTGTCAACCAATCGTTCGGGGATTACCAGCGTCAGCCCAGGTCCTTCCTGCCTGGATGGCGGCAGGTTGAGCCGGTTTTCGGCACAAAGGCTCCTCGTCGCCGGGAAAGGGGTCATTATGCCCCCGTCCCGCCTGGTGACAGCTGCTGGCATGGTTGGGCTGGCCCTCCGTTAAGCCTTGGAGGCATCCGAGGCGCGCACGGGGTCGCGAGATGGCGGTTTTATCGCCAGTCGTCTGATCTGCAACGAGATTTACGTTGATTTCCCGGCCGGGGTTGAGTCAATATGAGGGCCCGCGGAGAGATGCCGGAGTGGCCGAACGGGATTGACTCGAAATCAATTGTGGCAGCAATGCCACCCAGGGTTCGAATCCCTGTCTCTCCGCCATTCATCAAACCCAATCTGTACAACAGGTTGGGTTTTTTGTTTATGCACCTGTCGTGGTGCGGCCCTCCCGCATGGCGTGGTGCCGGCCTTGGCCCGGTGAATCTGCCCGTGCTGGTCGCCTGCACATGCCCCCTCCGGGTTTGCCCCTCCTCCCTCTGACCGAGACAAAAAACAGCCGCAAGGCGGCTGAAAGAGCGAGTCATCATTCGTGACCCGGCCGTAGGCATTCGAGTGCCCCCCTAGAGCGGTTTCGACAGCGGCATGGTGCGCCTTTATTTCACGACCTGATGATGAAGGGGGGCGCGTCATTTGACGGCGTCGATGGTGAGGGTGCCAGAGGGCAGGGTGGTCAAGGCATCCAGACCCGATTCAATGCGTCCCAGCTTGATGAGCCCGGTTGAATAGCCAAAGTCCCGATAGAAGATCGCCAGATTGCCCCAGGGGGCGTAATAGCTGATATCCCCCACGTCCGGGTCCATGCCCTTGGGCGCACCCTGGGTGGTCAATTGGCGCGGTAGATAGGCAATCTTTTCGGTCTCGGCATAGTCCTCGAACGGCAATGTCAGGGGGAGCATGGCGAAAAAGTCCCGGGCGCTGTCACTCTCTTCCAGGGTGGCCGTGATGAGCTGGCCGGCGATGGTGATCTTGATGTTCATCTCTCTTGTACTCCGGTTGGCGGCCGATGCGCAGGTGACAGCCAGGAGCAGGGCTGTCGCACAGGGGAACTTGCCTCTGATCATCATTCGTCTCCCGACATGGGCGCGGCGCCGTCATCGATGAGAAAACACGGCGAAACGGGGCCGCCGTGTTTTCGACACTCACTTCAGGTTGGTCTTGAAGAACTGTTCAATCCTGTCAAATGGGATCTGGTCCACCCGATCGTAGAGATCGATGTGGCTGGCACCTTTGACGATGTACAGCTCCTTGGGCTCATTGGCTGCCGCGTAAGCCGTCTCGCTGAAGTAGCGCGAATGGGCCTTCTCGCCGTGGATCAGCAGCAGCGGACGTGGCGAGATCTCCTTGATGTAACTCAAGAGCGGCATATTCATAAACGAGAGGGGGGTGGTCTGTGTCCATGCGTGACCGGAGTTGACCGCCCTCGCGTGATAGCCGCGCTTAGTCATGTAGTAGTCGTGATAGTCCACCAGAAACTGCGCCTCGCCCCCCTTGAGCGTGTTGTAAGCGGCTTGGTAGGCTGGCGCGCCGTTTGCCGCATCCTGCCAACGCTGCTGGCTCAGTTGCTCCAGTATCTCGGTTCGTTGCGCAAGGATCATGCTGTCGTTGTAGCCCTTGGACATGACGCGGGTCATGTCGTACATGGTACTGGCAACCACGGCCTTGACCCGCTTGTCCACAGCGGTCGCATTGAGGGCCATTCCGCCCCAACCACAGATACCTATGATGCCGATGCGGTTGCGGTCGACTTCCTTTTGCAGGCCGAGGAAATCGACGGCGGCGCTGAAATCCTCGGTGTTGATGTCAGGCGAGGCCACATCCCGCGGTTGGCCGCCGCTCTCGCCGGTAAAGGAGGGGTCAAACGCCAGGGTGATGAAACCTTGCTCGGCCAGGGTCTGGGCATAGAGGCCGCTCGATTGCTCCTTCACCGCGCCGAAGGGGCCGCTCACGGCAATGGCCGCCAGCTTGCCATCCCCCCGGTTCTTCGGCAGGTAGAGGTCGGCGACCAGGGTGAGGCCGTAGCGGTTCTTGAAGGTCACCTTGCGATGATCGACCTTGTCGCTCTGGGCAAAGGTCTTGTCCCACAGTGTCACCATGGAGACGGGCTCGGTAGGGTCGGTGGTTTGTGCGTGGCTCATGGCGGATGCTCCGGTCAATGCGGCGCCCAGCAACAGGGCGGACGCGATGGTGCTCAGTTTCTTGGGAAGAACATTCATGGCAAGGCTCCTTGAGAACAGATTCCCGATCCCTGGCATCAGGGAGGTGGTGGTGTGACCCACGGCAGCATTCTAGTTAGAACCATTCGTGATGATTAGGCCGGGATTTTTGATAACATTAATGCGTATTTGTTATTAATCTGGGCGTGCATTGGGCCCTGAACGGACCATGGCGGGCTGAGAGAGGGGAGTGGGACCAGATGACAAGCCGAGAGAATTACAACGATCTCCACGTCTTCATGCTGGTTGCCCGGGAAGGCAGTTTTACCCGGGCGGCTGCCAGGCTGGGGCTGGCCCAGTCGGGAGTCAGCCGCACCATCCGGGAGCTCGAAGCCAGGCTCGGGGTTCAGCTGCTGGTGCGCACGACCCGCAGCCTGTCGCTGACCCAGGCCGGCGAGCAGCTGTACCGCACGACGCAGGGCAGCTTTCAGGCCCTGGATGCGGGGCTGGCCACGCTCGCCCACTTTCGCGACACCCCGTCAGGCACGGTACGGATCAACGCCAGTCAGCACGCCATCGACAAGGTGCTGCTGCCCAAGCTGGCCCTCTTCAGACAACGTTATCCCGACATTCGGCTGGAGCTCATCAGCGAGAACCGCTTCGTGAACATCATCGACGAGCGCTTCGATGCCGGTGTGCGGCTGGGGGGCGAGGTGGACGAGGGAATGGTGGCCGTGCGCATCACCCCGGACATGGAGATGGTGATGGTGGCGACGCCGGATCACCTTCTGCAGTACGGTTTTCCGCAGGCACCTGCCGATCTGGCGGGGCATCCCTGCATCGCCTACCAGTTTGCCGATGGCAGCCTCTATTCGTGGGAGCTGTGGCAGGAGGGCAAGCCCGTCAGGCACAGGCCCCGGGGGCAGTGGGTCTTCTCCGACAGCTACATGGAGGCGGCGGCGGCAAGAAGGGGGCTGGGGCTGGCCTATGTGCCGGAGGAGCTGGTCACCGATGAGCTGGAGCGCGGAACCCTGATCCGGGTGCTACAGCGCTTCAGCCACCGCCTGGATGGCCTCTTTCTTTACTACCCCCATCGCAACGTGTCACCTGCCCTGAGGGCCGTCATCGACACGCTGAAACTGTAAAGACAGACGACTGAGGCCTTGGCATATGGCGCCGACTGGGTGAACGCCATGATGCCTCAACCGTGTTTGCAGGGGGGGACTCGGGCATGTCGGCCTGCCGGGCGCCTATGGTGGCATCACCCATCGGCGCGACACGGGGTAGATACCAGAGGAAACAGGCGTCTGGAGGCGGATTGGCCCCCTGGATAGGCACAGGATTCAGGCCAAGTTCAGCGCGATCCCGGTATGGTGCTCAGCGCCGATGCGATGCAACGAATGGCAAGCGAGGCGGCTGCCGGCGCAGGCCTGCCCGTCGACCGTCCGAGACGCCAGGAGCCGCGACCCGTAGTGACTCCCAGGGCTTGTTCTCACGGGCGATATCCATTTCCTGCCCCTGCCCTATGAGCCGCCGGGAGCCGCCGGGAGCCGCCGGTTCCGATGCCGGCCATGATGCCTTTCTGCCGCACCGGCCCCCCCATTCTCATGCCGTCCAGGAGGACATATGACCGGATGCCATCTGCGCAAGTGCCACCCCGCCTCTCTCATTCGCCAGACAGGGATCGGTCTGGCCGCCGGCATCTTGTGCTTCCTGGTGCTGAGTTATTCAGATCCTTCTGCCCGAAAGGACGAGCCCGAGGTGGGGGAGGTCGCTCCTGCACCGGCGGAGGCCAGTCTGTCTGCTGCTGGCCCGGATGGGGCCAGTGGCGCCGCAGCGACGTTGAGCCCACCGGCTGAGACCGGGTTCCCCCTGCCTTCCTCGCCCGAGTCGATCAAGGGGCAGGCCGACGGTGCGGCCGGCAGGCTGACCCCCATGCTGGATGCGCCGGTCAGCGGCGCCCTGCCCATCGTGGCCGAAGAGGTCGTACCGTCTGAGCCGCCAATAGCTGCCGCCTCCTCGGCGCCCCTGGTTGCGGCCGAGCCTGCCGCGATCCCCGAGCCCGTGTCCACGCCTGCCCCGGAGCCCGTGTCCAAGCCGGCAGCGACATCGGTGTCCAAACCGGCCCCCGCGCCGCAAGGCAAGGCGTCCGGCAAGGTCAGCCTGACGCCCGCCAGCGTCCTGCACCAGAAGAACATCAACCACCTCAGCATCCAGCTGATGGGCGCGAGCAGTCTGGATGCCGTCGCGCAGTTCGTGCGCGTCAATCGGCTCGTCGGTCAGGTGTGGATCTATCAGACCCGGTTCCACGGCAGCCCCTGGTACGTGGTGCTGAAGGGGGAGTATGCCGGCCTGAGCCAGGCCCAGGCGGCCATTCGCCAGCTGTCACCAGCCCTGCAGAAGGCGGAGCCCTGGCCCAAGTCCTTTGCCCAGGTGAATCGAGAATTGAAGTCATAAGCCTGCAGGAAGGGGATGGGCCTGAGTGAACAGGCCTGATCCCATGGGGCTTGGGTTGCCGGCGCCCTTGTGGGATAGGCAAGGGGAGGCTGATATGGGGTAGGCTGTCTGCCCTTGTCTCCTGGTCGCTTGCGCAATAGTGCAAGCGCTGGAGGCGTTCCTCCTTCGTCCTCGATGAGACAGTCCTAATGCAACACACCCGCGTCATTCGCGGGTGTGCTGTTTCTGGCATGCC
Source organism: Aeromonas sp. FDAARGOS 1409 (assembly GCF_019048705.1). Lineage (NCBI taxonomy): Bacteria > Pseudomonadati > Pseudomonadota > Gammaproteobacteria > Aeromonadales > Aeromonadaceae > Aeromonas > Aeromonas sp. FDAARGOS 1409. The sequence goes on along the minus strand of NZ_CP077395.1, from coordinate 136,889 downwards.
ATCAGTTCCATGTCTCAGGCTCATTCCGTCAACGGGATAAACGCCATCCGAGATCGCGCCGGCTCATCAGCCCTTGCGGCTGGCGAGTTGGCGCAGGCGCTGGGTACTCTGGAGCAGGCTCTGCTGCTGCACCTCGTTCAGGGGGCACTGCTTGAGCACGTACTCGGCGCTGGCCACCACCGTCTTCCAGCGCGGTGCCTTGGGCAGGGTGTCCAGGCTCAGGTACTTGTCGAGGGTGCGGGTCTGGGGGCTGGATCTGTCCATGTAGACCCGCCACAGCTTGCTCTTCTCCGCCAGCACTATCTTGCCCTTGCCGGTGCTCTGCTGCCAGGCATCCAGGGTGAGGCGCATGGTGTCCACCAGGGCGCGGCGCAGGGGCTCGTCATCCTGCTGGCGAATGAGGTTGTCGGCCAGCGATCTGAATTCGCCGCCGAGCCGGCTCAGTTCCCCCAGCAGATGACCATCCTCGATGATGGCCTGGCGCGACAGGCTCTTGAGGGCGTTCTCCAGCGCCATCACCCGGTTGTCGTCGGGCCGCTGCTCGGTGCTGAGGGTCAGCGCATAGGCGTGCTGCCCCCCAAGGTTGATGGGCAGGGCGCGGGCATTGAGGGCATCCCTCTGGCCCGCCACCAGGAAGCTCAAATCCTGCTCCGGGTGCGCCGCCATGTCGGGCCACTGGCTGGCCAGCGGGCTGGCCAGCCACTCGTCCAGCGGCAGCCCCTCCATGGCTTCCGGCTCCTGGCCCAGCAGGCGGGCCAGTGCCCGGGAGGCGAACAGCACCACTCCCTGACCGTCGATGAAGACGATGGGGTCGGCCCCCTCGCCGAGCAGGGCCAGCAGCCGCTCCTGATCCTGATGCAGCTGCTCCTGCAGCAGCAGGCGGTGCTCTATCTCCTGCTTGAGCAGGCGGTTCTCCACCAGGGAGGCGCGCCCGGCGCTCGCTTCCAGCAGCGCCTTGACCCGGGCGAACAGCTCCTCCTTGCAGAAGGGTTTCACCAGATAGTCGTTGGCCCCAGCGTTGAAGCCCTCCTCGATCTCCTTGGGCTGGTTGAGGGCGGTGAGCAGCAGCACCGGCAGTTTGTCCTTGGGGTGCTGCTGGCGCAGGCGGCGGCAGACGTCGAAGCCGGAGAGGGTGGGCATCATCACGTCCAGCAGGATGAGATCCACCGGCTCCTGGGCCAGCTTGGTCAGGGCGTCGTGGCCATCGCTGCTGGGCAGGATGCGGTAGCCGCAGGGCTGCAGCAGGTGGCGCAGTATGTGCAAGTTGATGGGCTCGTCGTCCACTACCAGGATGAGGGGCGCATCCTCGGGGGGAGGGGGGAGGTCATCGCTCTCCCAGTCCGGCAGGATGATGGGCTGCTGGCGCACCAGCTGGTGCTCTATCTGGCGGCTGTCGAGGGTCAGGCTGCCCGCCTTGCCGCTCGCCAGCGGCAGGGTGAAGGCGAAGGTGGAGCCGACGCTCGGCTCGCTCTCCACGAACAGCTCGCCCCCCATCAGGTGCACCAGCTGGCGGGTGATGGAGAGGCCGAGGCCGGCCCCCTGCTTGCTCACTTCAGGGCTCATCTGCACCAGGGGCTCGAAGATGTGCTCCAGATGATCCGGGGCTATGCCGATGCCGGTGTCAGTCACCCTGATGCGCAGGAAGTTGCCCTCCACCAGGGCGCTCAGCACCACCTTGCCCTGAGGCGTGTACTTGATGGCGTTGCCCACCAGGTTGTAGAGCACCTGTTCGAGGCGCTGCTCGTCCGCCAGCACCGGCGGCAGCTCGGCGGGGCTGATGTCCACCAGGGTGAGGGGCTTGGCCTGCACCAGGTGCTGACAGAGATCCAGCACCAGCCGGATGACGCCCTTGGAGGAGACCGGCTGGGGGTGGATCTCCAGCTGGCCGTAGCGCATCTGGTGGTAGTCGAGCAGATCGTCCACCAGGCGGGCCAGACCGTCGGCGCTCTTGATGATGAGGCCGAGCTGTTTCTGTTGCCCCTCGGTGAGATCCTGCTGGCTGGCGAGCATGGATTCGGCCATCCCCTTGATGCCGTGGATGGGGGTGCGCAGCTCGTGGGAGGTGTTGGCCAGGAGCTCGTCTTTCAGCTTGTCCGCCTGCTGCAGGCTGAGGTTCTGCTTGTGGGTCAGCTTGACCTGCTGCTGCAGCTCCTGGGTCTGGCGTTCGATGAGCTCTATCTTGTCCTTCACCGAACGCTGCATGTGTCGAAACGCCTGGGCGAGGCGGTCGATGTCGTCGTCGGTGCGCGGTATGGTGATGGGGTGATCCAGGGCGCCGTCGGCCACCTGCTCGGCGGCAGCGGTGAGGGATCGCAGGGGCGCCGTGATGGAGTGGGAGAGCCAGCGGGAGAAGAGGATCAGCAGCAGCAATGAGCCTGCCCCGAGGGCGATGACCAGGGTCTCCAGCTGGCGTATGGGGGCATAGGCCTCGCGGGTGGAGATCTCGGCGATGAAGGCCCACTCGGTGTCGAACACCTTGACCTGGGTGTAGGCGGCCAGCACCTCGTCATCGTGGTAGGAGAGGAAGGGGCCCACCCCCTGCTCCCCGGAGAGCGCCTTGATGACCAGCGGGGTCTGCAGCGGCCGGAAGTCGGGGCCGAAGCTCTTCTCCACGCTGAACTCGGGGGCCAGGGAGGCGTTGGCGCGCATCCGTTTGTCCGGGCCGATGAGGATGGTCTCGCCGGTCTCGCCGAGTCCCTCCCGCTCGGCCATGATCTGGTTCAGCTTGTCCGGCAGCAGCTCGAAGATCACCACGCCGCGCACATAGTCGTACTGCATCACGGGGGCCGCCATATAGGCGACCACCTGGCCGGTCAGCTCGTTGCGGCCGAAATCGGTGAACTCGAAGATCTGCTGGGGCTTCTGGCCACCGTCGAGGCGGCGCTTGATCTTGGCGAAGGTGTTGCCAAGGCCGCTGGTCTGATAGGGGCCGGAGAGCAGGTTGGTGGCGAAGTTGGCGTGCTTGGTGACCGAATAGACCACGTCGCCGTTGAGATCCACCAGGAAGATGTCGCTGTAGTTGGACTTGCGCACCATGTCGGCATAGCCGCGGTGGAAGCGCTGGTGGACCCGGCCATACATCTCGTCCGCCAGGATGAGGGCGCTGATGGAGGGCTCGATGTCGCTGGTGCTGTCGGGTTTTTGCAGCTGATCCCAGGAGCCGGGCACATAACGGGCCTGGGCGCGGGCGCGGGCCTCCTGGGGGGTGGTGCCGAGCTTTTCGAAGGCGCCGGTGAAGCCGTAGAAACGGCCGATACTGTTGCCGGCAAAGTCCTGCTGGGAGAAGTTGATGATCTGCTCCCTGAGGTTGTCGAAGTAGTCTTCCAGCTGGCTCTTCTTGATGTTGCGCACCGACACCAGGTGATTGGAGGTCTGGGTGGTGAGATCCTTGCCGTGGCTATAGAGGAAAAACAGGGTGACGACCAGGAAGGGTACCAGGCCCAACATGAAGAAAGCCAGCATCAGCTGGGGTCTGAGCCCACGAGGCCTGAAGATCCATTTCATCGCGCGATTTTCAATTGAGAATCCAGTTACTAAGCGCGACGAGTTTCTGACTAAAGGCTAACTATTTCAATGGCTTTATCTGAAATTCGCTCGCCGGGTCACAGGGAATGGCGGGATTTTCGACCAAGGCGTTCAAAGCCTGAGCAAACGCTCCGAAAAAGCGCGCAAAGTCATAAAAAAGGGTTGTGCCCGGGCTCGGGGTACGTATAATGCGCCTCGTTGTCAGGCAACTGGCACGCAAGCAGTCATGCGGGAATAGCTCAGTTGGTAGAGCACGACCTTGCCAAGGTCGGGGTCGCGAGTTCGAGTCTCGTTTCCCGCTCCAATTCTCCATCGCACCAACGATGGATATCACTCTCAAGGCAATGCCTTGTCAGCATGGCGCGTTAGCAAAGCGGTTATGCAGCGGATTGCAAATCCGTTTAGTCCGGTTCGACTCCGGAACGTGCCTCCATCTTCCCCCTGTTTTCCCGGTCGGCAGCAAGCTGAAGCAATAGATTGCACATCCCGTGCGCCAAGATCATGGCTGCTCGGCGAGTCGATCGCACCCCTGTCGTTGCCACTCCTTGTGCAGATGGTGTTCCATCTCGATCAGCGCCTCCCCCCGGAACCTGAACGCCAGTTCACCGCCGTGCTCGGCCAGGGCGGTCATGCGCTGGGTCAGGATCGCGCACTGCCACAGGCTGACGGTGGGCACGCCGTGATAGGCGATGTCGATGGCGTCGGCGCGATTGAGCCGCCACTCCTGCCACTGGCTCCAGGCGAGCAGTCCCAGCACGCTCAGGAGCGCCACATCCGCGAGTCTCATCCTCTTCTCTCCCCGTCGTTCCCATCCCCCCGTTAACTCTGGTCCAGCCGTCGCTTTTTGCCACGCTTGTTGTTTTTTGGTTAAAAAATGTAACCCAATTTCATTTTATGGCTTTTTAGCCATTTTTTTACAAAAAAATGGCCATTGCGGTGTAGTAATCCTACAGCTTGTGGAGTAATCTTTGCTCAGTGGTCTTACCAGTGAGGCGTTATATCATGTTTCATCCCTTCTCCCTGACTCAGATAATCCTTCGCCGCATCTTCGTCCTGGTGGCGGGTCTGCTCGCCTTCCCGGTGATGCTGTTTCGCCGCGACCGTGCCCGTTTTTACAGCTACCTGCACCGCATCTGGAACAAGACCAGCACCAAGCCGGTGTGGCTCAAGATGAGCGAGCGAGGGGAGCGGATCTTCTACTGACTCCGCTCCAGCAGTGAAAAAAGACAGCCTTGGCTGTCTTTTTTATTGGGCGTGTTTCCAGACTCAGGGCCAAGGCCCCGGCGCCCTGGGGGGCTCCAGCCCGGCCAGCGCCGCCCGCAGGCGGGCGAGGCCGATGGGCTTGAACAGGCAGTCGTTCATGCCGGCGGCGAGGCAGAGTTCCCGCTCCCTGGGCTGGGCATGGGCGGTGAAGCCCCAGACGGGCAGCTCATGGCCGCGGGCACGCAGGTTGCGCGTCAGCTCGAAGCCGTCCATGACCGGCATCTGGCAGTCGGTGATGACGAGATCGAAGGAGTGGCTGGCGACGGCGCGCAGGGCCTCCAGCCCGTTGCTGCGCACGCTGACGTCGTGCCCCAGGTGCTTGAGCTGCTGGCGCAGCAGGGTCTGGTTGGCGTGGTTGTCATCCACCACCAGGATGCGCAGCCGGGTCGGCGGCGCCTGGGGGAGGGCGGGTACCAGGGCCGACGCCGGGAGGGGGGCGTGCTCCGCCAGCGTCAGGGGCAGCCTGATCTCGAGGCGGGTGCCCTCGCCGACCCGGCTGTGGACGCCTATCTCTCCCCCCATCATCTGGCACAGGATGCGGGCGATGTTCAGACCCAGGCCGCTGCCCGGGAAGTGGCCCTGGCCGTGGGCGCGGTAGAAGGGGGTGAAGAGTTGGGGCAGCTTGTCTGCCGCAATGCCGACCCCGGTGTCGGTGATGGTCAGGTGTAGCACCGGGGGCTGGTGTGCGCCATCGTTCAGGGTTGCCGTGATGCTGACTCGGCCCTGTTCGGTGAACTTGATGGCGTTGCCGATGAGGTTGAAGAGGATCTGGCGCAGGCGAAGGGGATCGATCAGCACCTGCGGCAGGGGAGAGTCGGGCAGCCTGACGTCATAGGCCAGCCCCTTCTGCTCGGCCATGCCCCTGAACACCCGGGTCACCGACACCAGCAGCGGCGTGAGCGCGCAGGGCACGGGCGTCAGGGTCATCTGGCCCGCCTCTATGCTGGCGATATCCAGGCTGTCCCCGAGCAGATCCAGCAGGCCGTGCGCCGAGTCCGCGGCGATGCGCAGCCACTCGCCGCTGTGGCGGCTGAGGGCGGGATCCTCGGTGGCCAGCTCCAGCATGCCGAGGATGGCGTTCATGGGGGTGCGGATCTCGTGGCTCATGGTGGCGAGGAAATCGCTCTTGGCCCGGCTGGCGCTGTCGGCCTGCAGCTTGGCCTGACGCAGGGCCTCTTCCAGCCGCTTGCGCTCCGTGATGTCGATCCAGCCGTCGATCACCCCGCTGATGGTCCCGTCACCATCGAAGTAGGGCACCATCCAGTGGTAGATGTCGGTCTGCTCCCCCTGCCGGTGGAAGAGGCGATCGGCAAAGACGGGCCGACCCTCCCGCAGTACCCTGGCGAAATCCTGCTCCAGCACCGCGATGCTCTGGTCATCGATCAGCCCCGCCAGCCCCCGGGCGAAGGGCTGGCCCATGACGGCTTCCGGCCGGGCACCGAGCTGGCTCAGGTACTTGCTGTTGCACAGCAATACCTTGCCACCCTTGTCCCGCACGACGATGGGGTGGGGCAGGCTCTCCCCCAGCGCCCGGATGAACCTGACGTGGGCCTCCAGCTGCTGGCGGGAGGCCTGCTCCGAGCTGGCGAGCCGCTTGAGCATGAGGTTGCGGTAGAGCAGCACCAGCGCCAGGGCGAACAGCACGGCAAACAGCAGGTAGAAGGCGTGGGCGTGGCGCTCCATGAAGCCGGGCACCGGCAGTTTGCGGTTGCGCCACTCGTAGCTCATCATGGCCAGCTCGTTGGGGGGGATGGCGAGAATGGTCTTGTCGAGGATCCCCATCAGCATCCCCTGGTCGCGCAGGCTGGCAAATCCCATCCGGATCGGCTCCTCGTCGGCGGGGCCGGCGATGCGCAACCGGGTCTGCGGATCGTTCTCCAGCGCGTGGCGGGCAAAGTAGAGCGGCACTATGGCGGCGTCCAGCCTGCCCCGCTCGACGGCCTGCATCGCCTCTTCGGCGTTCTCCACAATGGTAATACGGCTGCGACCTAGCCGCCCGGCGAGGGGGGTATGGCGGGTCATCCCCACCGTCTTGCCCGCCAGGCTCTGCAGGGTGTCGATGGCGGATACCTCCTGGCGGGTGAGGATCACGTAGATGTCGTCGGCGGCATAGGGAGCCGAGGGACGCAGGCCGTAGCCCTCGGCCACGGGCCGCGAGATGGCGCCGATAAGGTCGATGGCGCCTGACTGCATGGCCTTCGCCAGCTGGCGTTCGGAGTCTGCGCTCACGAACTCGAAGCGAAGGCCGGAGCGTTTGCCCACCCTGGCCAGCATGTCGACCGTCATGCCGGTGAGCTGGCCGTCGTGATCCAGGGCGCCATAGGGGTAGAGGTTGTCCATCAGCCACACCCTGATGGGGGGCGAGCGCCGGATCCAGGCCCGCTCGGCGGCGTCATAGAGATCGCTCGCCCTGTCGTTCATGTCGCGAATGGGCCCGTTCCACTGGGTGAAGATGGCATTGCGGGTGCCCTCGCCGATCGCCTTCAGGCTCTTGTCGACCAGGCTCGACAGCGCGAGGGGGTGGGCCGGCATGGCGAAGCGGAAATCCGCAGGCGCCAGATCGGGCGGGGCCTCGCCGCGCTGGCGCAGGTAGTCGAAGCGCTCGCTGTTGAGGTAGTGCATGGAGTGGGCATCCCCCAAGAGCACGTCCTGGCGGCCGAAGAAGACGGCGTCGAAGGCTTCCGCGTTGGAGGGGTAGGTCGCCAGGGTGAGGGTGGGGTAGTAGCGCTTGAACCGCTGCACGTCGATCTGCCCCTGGACGGCGGCGACGCGCTGCCCCGGTGTCAGCAGGGGTCCCTGATGGGCTTTGGGGGTCGAGAAGACGAGGGGGGCACTGAAGTAGGGGACACTCAGGCGGATGCCGCTGCTGTCCGTGTCCGCCAGGGTGAGGTTGCCTAGGCTGGCGAGGTGGATCTCCCCCTGGCGCAGGGCGCGCAGCAGGTGCGCCTTGTCCGGAAAGGTGCGCAGCTCCAGGGGTTTTTGCAGGGTCCTGGCCAGGAGATCGAGATAATCGGCACAGAGGCCCTCGAAACGCTGCTGCGCGATGATCATGCTGAACGGGCGATAGTCGTGCTGCAGGAGGCCGACCCGCAGTTGCGGGGTCTGCCGCAGCCACGCCAGCTCGGCGTCTGACCAGCGGGGCGGGAGGATCTCGGGAGTGTGGCGGCTGTAGAGGGTCAAGGCCTGCACCGGTTGCAGGCACAGCAGGCAGAGCAGGATCAGTGATCGATAGAGGTTCATCATGCCACCCGACGCGACAGTCATCCCTGCCCGGTCTTGTTCAAAGGCGGCCATTCTACCGGAAAACGGCTATAACGAGTCCCTTATTTGGGCTCATCCCCCCATAAAAAGGCGCCAGGTCGACGGCCTGGCCACCCGCCGGACACCCCCGTCGCGTCCCTCGCTCACCCGAACCTGTAGGCCCCCATGTAGAGGCTGCCGTAGTCCCAGCTGTCGTGCAGCTTCCGGGGCCTGTCGGTGCCGGCGGCCCCCAGCGCCACGAACAGCGGGCGCAGGTGATCGTCGTGGGGGTGGGACTCCACCGCCCCGGGGGCGCGGGCGCGGTAATCCTCCAGCGCCTCCCTGTCCCCCTCCTCCATGGCCTGCTCCAGCCAGCGGGCGAACTGGCTCGCCCACAGGGGGACGGGAGCGCCGTCCGGCCCGAGGGCGCGCAGGTTGTGGGTGATGGCACCGGAGGCGAGGATGCCGATCCCCTGCTCGCGCAGGCTCTGCAGCGCCTCTCCCAGCCGCCACAGCTGGCCGGGGCCGAAGCCAGCGGGCAGGGAGAGCTGCACCAGGGGGATCTCGCTGTGGGGATCCATCAGAGAGAGCGGCGACCAGACCCCGTGATCCAGTTCGCGCCTGATCGGGGTGGCGGGCAGGCCGGCCAGCAGCAGCTGATCGCTCACCGCCTCCTGCAGCCACTGGGGGCTCCTGGCGGGCCAGCGGATCCGATAGAGAGGCTCGGGGAAGCCGTAGAAGTCGTACATCAAGGCCGGGCTGGGCTCGACGTTGATCTGCGGCTCGCTTCGGCTGAACCAGTGGGCCGAGAGCACCACCAGCCCCTTGATATCCCCAAGGCGCAGGGTCTTGAGAAATTGGGTCGCAGGCTGGTCGCGCAGGACCAGATCCGGGGCGCCGTGAGAGATGAACCAGACGGGGGCGATAGCCATGGCGAGACTCCTTGTTGGCGGTGTGGGCCCGCTTGGCCGGCACCGCGATAAACGGGTCAGGGGCTGGGCCGCTGACGATGAGGTCATTATCTGCCCCGGGAGTGGAGTTAACAATCCAGTGTAATGTGTAAGCACTGTTCACCTTGGGTTGATAGTCATGGGGCTGAGATGGCGGGCGGCAACGACAGGAGCAGAAACAACAAGGCCGGCGCAGTGCGCCGGCCTTGTTGCCGTGACGAAGGGGGGTCACTGAATGCCCAGCAGCTCCATGTCGAAGATGAGTACTGTACCTAGTGGGATCTTGCCGGAGGGCGTCACTGAATGCCCAGCAGCTCCACGTCGAAGATGAGTACTGTACCCAGTGGTATCTTGCCGGAGGGCGTCACTGAATACCCAGCAGCTCCACATCGAAGATCAGCACGGATCCCGGCGGTATCTTGCCGGCGGCGCGATCGCCGTAGGCCAGGCTGGCGGGGATGTAGAAGCGGGTCTTCTCCCCTTCCACCATCAGCTGCACCCCTTCGGTCCAGCCCTTGATCACCTGGTTCAGGCCGAACTCGATGGGCTCGCCACGGGCGATGGAGCTGTCGAACACTGTGCCGTCCAGCAGCTTGCCCTCGTAGTGCACCTTCACCTTGCTGGTGGCGGTGGGGTGGAGGGTGCCGGTGCCCGGGGTCAGCACCTCGTACTGCAGGCCGGAAGCCGTGGTGGTCACCAGGGGCTTCTCCTTGTTGCCGGCGAGAAACTCGGCGCCCTTGCGCACGTTCTCTTCCGCCAGCTTCCGGTTGTTGCTGCTCGAATAGAAGTAGTAGGCGACGCCGGCAACCAGCAGCGCGATCAGAATGAATTTCATCGGGTTTTCCTTACATGCCATGAAGGGCGCATCTTATCCCAGCCGGGGAGGGAGGGCGAGGGGGGATGCCGGGGGATGCCGGGGGATGTGACCGGGCGGGCAATGTGCCGGGGGCTGCGGCGTCTCCCCCGGCTGTCGTGCCGTTACTTGACCGCCACCATCATCAGGGCGGGCAGGGCGAAGAAGAGCCCGCCCACGTACCCCAGCGCCAGCAGCTTGTTCTCGCTGCCGACCCGGGCCAGGGTCTCGGCGGCCCGGATGGGCAGCTCCCGCAGGAAGGGCACCCCGTAGATGAGCGCCACGGCAAACAGGTTGAACAGCACGTGCACCAGGGCGATGGTCAGGGCCAGCTGGGCTCCGGCGCCGCTGATGGCGGTGGCGGCCAGCAGGGCCGTGATGGTGGTGCCGATGTTGGCCCCCAGGGTGAAGGGGTAGAGCTGGCGGGTGTTGAACACGCCGCCGCCCGCCAGGGGGATCATCAGGCTGGTGGTGGTGGAGGAGGACTGCACCATGACGGTGACCAGGGTGCCGGAGACGATGCCGGTGAGCGGACCGCGGCCCAGGGCCTTGTGCAGCAGCTCCTTGGCGCGGCCTACCATGACCCGTTGCAGCACCTTGCCGAGGGCGGTGACGCAGAACAGGATCAGCAGGATGCCGATGACGATGGTGGCGATGGATGCCCCCTTGCCCGGCAGGAAGGCGACGGCACCGTCGATGAGATCCAGGGACGGGGAGATGAGGGGCTTCATGAAGTCCATCCCCTTCATGGACAGGTCGGCGGAGCCCAACAGTAGGCCGGCGATCCCTTCCGCGCTCTTTTGCAGCAGACCGAACATCAGCTCCAGCGGCAGGAAGATGAAGACCGCCAGCAGGTTGAAGAAGTCGTGCACCGTGGCGGCGGCGAAGGCGCGGCGAAACTCGCCCCTGTCCCGGATGTGGCCGAGGGAGACGATGGTGTTGGTGATGGTGGTGCCGAGGTTGGCCCCCATCACCATGGGGATGGCCATGCCCATGGGCAGGCCGCCGGCCACCAGGCCGACGATCACCGAGGTGACCGTGCTGGAGGACTGCACCAGGGCCGTGGCCAGGATGCCGAGCAGCAGTGCCACGAAGGGGTTGTTGGCAAACGCGAAGATCTGGGCCGCGCCCTCGGCGCCACCGGAGAAGCCCTTGAAGCCGTGGGAGACGGCGCCGACGGCGACCAGGATCAGGTAGACGAGGGTGATCACCGCCAGCCAGTTGAACAATGGACTGGTCGCGCGGGACTCGTGCGGTGTGGAAGAAGCGGTGCTGTGCATGTGGCCTCTTGGGACGTGCTGCGTTGAATGGGACGGGCGCATTAGAGCAGTGCTCCATGACAGAAATATGACAAAGTGACACTTTTATGATGGTTTGATGACATCTCTCAGGGCGGTGCCTGCGGCCGGGTGCTGACAGAAAGTGTCGGAGCCAGCCGGATTAGGGCGCCATCCGGCCCACAACCCGACGGGCGCCTTGCACCGTGCGCCCAGGGTTATATGCTGACCCTTTCCTTCAACGAGAGTGGTGCTGTTATGAAAGCATGGGTGTTGTGTCTTTCCCTGGGTCTGCTGTCTGCCGGTGCGCAGGCTGGCGTGTTCAAGTCCGAATGCAACCTCGACAAAGCGGTCAGGAACGAGGCGATGAACGCCACCCTGGGGGTCAAGGGCAACTGCGATGCCGACAAGCTGGTGCGCCAGCAGAAGGAGAAGGCGGCCACCGAGGTGAAGAAGAGCACCTCGGCGGTGGTGGACAAGCAGACGGCCGGGCTGAAAGAGGCGAAGAAGAGTGCCACGGACACGCTGGACAAGAAGACCTCCGGCCTCAAGGAGACCAACGAGGAGCTGAAGGCGACCCGGCAGAAGGTCAACCAGACCGAGAAGAACGTGAAGGCCGTGGCCAAGGATCCGGTCAAGGCCGCCGCCACCGTGGTCATCAATCAGGGCTGATTGTCCGCGCGGCGGATGTCTGGATGCAAGAAGGGGAGCCATGGGCTCCCCTTCTGTTTGGCCGATCGCCGCGGCTTACTGGCCGTCGGCCGCCTCCTCGTACTGACGGAAGGGGATGCGCAGCACCGCGATCCGCAGGAAGAGGTAGGCCACCCCGATCCCCGCCCAGATGAGGCCCAGCTCCAGGGAGCTCTGCTCCAGATTGATCCAGAGCGCCCCTATGGTGGCGGCGCCGAGCAGGGGCAGCACCAGGAACAGCAGGTTGTCCTTCAGGCTCTTGTTGCGCTGCTCGCGCACCCAGAACTGGCCGATCACCGACAGGTTGACGAAGGTGAAGGCCACCAGGGCGCCGAAGTTCACCAGGGCCAGCGCCATGTCCAGATCGAACGACACCGCGGAGAGCGCCAGGGCCCCCACCAGCAGCACGTTGATGGCCGGGGTGCGCCAGGTGGGGTGGATGTAGCCGAACACCCGCTCCGGGATCATGCGATCGCGCCCCATCACGTAGAGGATGCGCGACACCCCGGCGTGGGCCGCCATGCCGGAGGCGAGTACCGCCACCGTGGTGCAGACCAGCACGATGCTCTGGAACAGGGTGCCACCCACGTAGAGCGCGATCTCAGGCAGCACGGCATCCGGCTCCTTGAAGCGGGCCAGATCCGGGAAGAAGAGCTGCAGGCTGTAGGAGACGGTGACGAAGATGATGCCGCCGATCAGTGCCGTCAGCACGATGGCGCGCGGGATCACCTTGCCGGCGTTCGGGGTCTCCTCCGACAGCGAACTCAGGCCGTCGAAGCCGAGGAAGGAGAAGCACAAGATGGTGGCGCCGGTGAACAGCGGCAGCATGCTGGCGGACTCCACGTGGAACGGACGGCTGCTCACCAGGGTGCCGGCCCCCTCGCCATGGCTCAGGCCCCAGGCGATGAGGCCGAGGAAGGTGACGATGATGGCGATCTGGATGAAGACGATGACGCCGTTGAAGTTCGCCACCAGCTTGATACCGCGCAGGTTCAGGAAGGTCATCACGGTCACCAGGCCGAAGATGAAGATCCAGGGCTCCACGTTCGGGAACATGGCGGTCAGGTAGATCTTGGCCAGCAGGATGTTGATCATCGGCATGAACATGTAGTCCAGCAGGGAGGACCAGCCCACCATGAAGCCTACATAGGGGTTGAACACCTTCTGGGCATAGGTGTAGGCGGAGCCCGCCGAGGGGAACTTGCGCACCAGGTGGCCGTAGCTGAAGGCGGTGAGCAGGATGCCGCCGAGCGCCAGCAGGTAGGCGGTGGCCACGCGGCCATCGGTGATATCGCCGACGATGGCGAAGGTATCGAACACCGCCATGGGGGTGAGGTAAGCCAGACCCATCACCACCACCTGGAACAGGGTGAGCGTCTTGAGCAGCTTGGCGCCGGCCATCACGCTTTCTCCTCTGCGAACGCCCGGGAGGCGAAGGGGGACGGGATCAGGGACGCGGCAGCGCGCTCCTGGACACAGGGGGCGCCTGTCTGTGACACAGATGCGTGGCGCACGCCGGCGGGGACCGGCAGGAAAGCAGTGAAATGCCCCATGTTTTTCCTCACAACGTCGGGAGATTGCCCGGCAATCTCGGTATCAATTCCGGCACAAGGTCCGGCCTCTTGGTGGATGGTGGTGTGCCCCAAAAAAGCAAAGAACCGATGTCGCAACAACATCGGCTCTCAAGGGGCGCCGTATTGTGCCCTCGGGGGGGAAAGGAGACAAGGGAAAAAGGCCGCAAACGGGGATTTTGTTGACCGGAGTCAACCCCGTCATCGGGTGTGTGCAGCGGTCGTGACCGAAGGGGTGGGGCGGGGTGACAGTGGCCCGGATTATCCGGAAAGGAGCCCGCACCGGGCGGGCTCGTTGGGGGGAAGGGCGCTATCAGGAGAGATCGGTCTCCGGCCGGCCGAGGGGAACCCGGAACACCGTCAGGCGCAGCAGCAGGTAGAGGGCGCCGAGGGCGGCCCAGATCAGCCCCAGCTCGAAGGAGGAGGGTTCGAGGTTGAGCCAGAGCACCCCGATGCAGGCGGCGCCGCACAGCGGTAGGGCCAGGAACACCAGGTGATCCCGCAGCGTCTTGTTGTGGCCGAGCTTGACGTAGAAGTGGGCGATCACCGCCAAGTTGACGAAGGTGAAGGCCACCAGGGCGCCGAAGTTGATCAGGGCCAGCGCCATCTCCAGGTCGAACGACACGGCGGAGAGGGCCAGAGCCCCCACCAGCAGCACGTTCAGAGCCGGGGTCTGCCACCTGGGGTGGATGTAGGAGAAGAAGCGGCTCGGCAGGGCGCGATCCCGCCCCATCACGTAGAGCAGGCGCGACACCCCGGCGTGGGAGGCGAGCCCGGAGGCGAGCACCGCCACGGTCGTGCAGACCAGCACCACCGCCTGGAACAGCTTGCCGCCGACGTAGAGCGCGATCTCCGGCAGCACCGCATCCGGCTGCTGGAAGCGGGAGATGTCCGGGAAGAACAGCTGCAGGAAGTAGGAGACCGAGATGAAGAGCACGCCGCCGATGAGCGCGGTCAGCACGATGGCGCGGGGGATCACCCGGTCCGCGTTCGGGGTCTCCTCGCACAATGTGCTGATGGCGTCGAAGCCCAGGAACGACAGGCAGAGGATGGAGGCGCCGGTGAACAGGGGCACCAGGGCCATCTGATCCGAGAAGAAGGGACGGCTGCTCGCCACTGTGCCGAGCCCCTCGCCATGGGCAACACCCCAGGCGATGAGGCCGATGAAGACGGCGATGATGCTGAACTGCATGATGACGATCAGGCTGTTGAAGTTCGCCACCAGCTTGATGCCGCGCAGGTTCAGGAAGGTCATGACGGCGGTCAGGGCCAGGATGTAGGTCCAGGGCTCCAGGTTCGGGAACAGGGCCTCCATGTAGATCTTGGCCAGCAGCATGTTGATCATCGGCATGAACATGTAGTCGAGCAGGGAGACCCAGCCCACCATGAAGCCCACATAGGGGTGAAACACCTTCTGGGCATAGGTGTAGGCGGAGCCTGCCGAGGGGAACTTGCGCACCAGATGGCCGTAGCTCATGGCGGTGAACAGCATGCCGACCAGGGCGAACAGATAGGCGGTGGGCACATGGCCTTCGGTGATCTCGGTGACGATGCCGAAGGTGTCGAACACGGCCATGGGGGTCAGATAGGCCAGACCCATGATGACCACGTGCCAGAGTTTCAGGCTCTTTTTCAGGCCGACGGGGTGGGCATTCATCATGCGTTCTCCCCTGTCCGGACCGAGGGGATCAGGCTGACGGCGGCGTCATCCTGTGCAGTGGGGGCGCCGGTCTGTTGCACAGACGAGTGGCGCAGACCGGCGCAGGCCGGCAGGAAAGCGGTGAAATGCCCCATGGTGTTCCTCATCGAAGAAGCGGTGTCGTGAGATGGCTGTCCATCTCGCTATCATTTCCGGTCGGTTCCGGCCTCGTTATGGATTTGTTTGCCGCAAAAAAAGAACCGGGCTGCGATGAGCGGACGGTCCTTTGAAGCGGAGGCGCATTGTGCATTCGTGCTGCCCCCTTGACAAGCATATCAAGGAGGCAAAAACGCATTTTTTTGCACTCAGGCGCGGCGCTCTCTCCCTGGCTAATCCAGGGCGGTGAGCAAGGCCTGCTCGAGCAGGTCCAGCCCCTCGTCGACGATGGCCGCCGGGGCGGTCAGGGGGGCCAGGAAGCGGATCACGTTGCCGCGCACGCCGCAGGCCAGCAGCACCAGACCGCGCTTGCCCGCCTCGGCCACCAGTCGCCTGGTGAGGTCGGGATCCGGCCGGCCGGCGTCGCCTCCCTTGACCAGCTCCATGGCCACCATGGCGCCGGGACCGCGGATGTCGCCGATGCAGTCGAACCGCGCCGCCAGCTTGTGCAGGCGCGCCTTGATCTGCTCGCCCTGGGCCAGGGCCTGCTGGTTCAGACACTCCTCCTCGATGACCTCGAGCACCGCCAGGGCGGCGGCGCAGGCGATGGGGGAGCCGGCATAGGTGCCGCCGAGGCCGCCCGGCTTGGCGGCGTTCATGATGTCGCTCTTGCCCACCACGGCGGAGAGGGGGAAGCCGCCGGCCAGGCTCTTGGCGAGCGTCATGATGTCCGGCTCTATGCCGGCATATTCGGTGGCGAAGGTCTTGCCGGTGCGACAGAAGCCGCTCTGGATCTCGTCGCAGATGAGCAGGATGCCGTGCTGATCGCACACGCTGCGCAGCTTCTGCAGGAAGCTCGGGGAGGCGACGTAGAAGCCCCCCTCGCCCTGCACCGGCTCTATGATGATGGCGGCCACCCGGCTCGGCTCGATGTCGGCGCTGAAGCAGAGCTCAAGGGCGGCCAGGGCGTCCGCCTCGCTCACCCCCAGGTAGTCGGCGGGGAAGGGCAGGTGATAGACCTCGCCCGGGAAGGGGCCGAAGCCGGTCTTGTAGGGCACCACCTTGCCGGTGAGCGCCATCCCCATCATGGTGCGGCCGTGGAAGCCCCCCTTGAAGGCGATGGTGCCGCTGCGACCGGTGTGGGCGCGGGCGATCTTGATGGCGTTCTCCACCGCCTCGGCGCCGGTGGAGAGGAAGAGGGTGCGCTTGGGGGTCGGCCCCGGCACCAGGGCATTCAATTTTTCCGCCAGCTCGATGTAGCCGGGGTAGGGGGTGACCTGGAAGCAGGTGTGGCTGAACTTCTCCAGCTGGGCGCGCACCGCCGCCACCACCTTGGGGTGGTTGTGGCCGGTGTTGAGCACGGCGATGCCGGAGGCGAAGTCGATGTAGCGGTTGCCCTCCACGTCCCACAGCTCGGCGTTGTGCGCCCGGTCGATGAAGACCGGCAGCAGGGTGCCGACCCCCTGTACCACGGCCGCTTCGCGGCGGGCCTGCCAGCCCTGGTTGTTGCTTGAATGACTCATCTTTCCTCCCTGAGGGGCATGGGCCCCTGTCTCAATGTGGCGAGGCCCCCTTGGGAGCACTCACTTCGTCCTTGTTGACCGATATGGCTGCGCCGGCGGATGGCGGGCCTGATACAGGGGCCCGGCCGCCGGCGCAAGGTGTGGCTGCCTAGCGGATGCCGCCGAAGCAGAGGTATTTGGTCTCGAGGTACTCCTCCAGCCCCTCGGCCGCCCCTTCCCGGCCCAGCCCCGACTCCTTGATGCCGCCGAAGGGGGCCAGCTCGGTCGAGATGATCCCCTCGTTGATGCCCACCATGCCGTATTCCAGCCGCTCGGCCACCCGCCAGACGCGGGCGATGTCGCGGCCATAGAAGTAGGCGGCCAGGCCATAAGGGGTGTCGTTGGCGAGCGCGATGGCCTCATCCTCGGTCTCGAAGCGCACCAGGGGGGCGACGGGTCCGAAGATCTCCTCGTCCAGGATGGGGTTGCCCTTGCCGACCCCGGTCAGGATGGTGGGGCGGTAGAAGAGCGGGCCGGCGGGGTGGGCTTCGCCACCCACCAGCACCCGGGCACCGGCGGCGACCGATTGCTGCACCAGCTCGGTCACCTTGTCGGCGGCGGCCGGGTTGATGAGGGGCCCGATCTGGACGCCCTCGCCCATGCCGTCCCCCACCTTGAAGGCCTTGACCGCGGCGGCGAGCTTCTCGGCGAAGGCATCATAGACCCCGGCCTGCACCAGGATGCGGTTGGCGCAGACGCAGGTCTGACCCGCGTTGCGGTACTTGGAGGCCAGGGCCCCGGCCACGGCGGCGTCGAGATCCGCGTCGTCAAACACGATGAAAGGGGCGTTGCCGCCGAGCTCGAGGGAGAGCCGCTTCATGGTGTCGGCGCACTGGCGCATCAACAGCTTGCCGATGCGGGTGGAGCCGGTGAAGGAGAGCTTGCGCACCGTCTTGTTGCTGCACAGCTCGTCGCCCACCGCGCTCGCCTGATGGCTGGTGACGATGTTGATGACCCCGGCGGGGATGCCCGCCTGCTCCGCCAGGGCCGCCAGGGCCAGGGCGCAGAGCGGGGTCTCGGCGGCGGGCTTGATGACGATGGTGCAGCCGGCGGCCAGGGCCGGCCCCGCCTTGCGGGTGATCATGGCGATGGGGAAGTTCCAGGGGGTGATGGCGGCGACCACGCCCACCGGCTGTTTGATGGTGGCCAGGCGCCTATCGCCGGAGAAGCCGGGTATGGTGCGGCCATAGGCGCGCTTGCCCTCTTCCGCGAACCACTGGATGAAGCTGGCGCCGTAGGCCACCTCCCCTTTGGCCTCCGCCAGCGGCTTGCCCTGCTCGCAGGTCATGATGCGGGCCAGCTCCTCCTGGTTGGCCATGATGAGCTCGAACCAGGCCTGGAGCCGGCTGCTGCGCTCCTTGGCGGTGAGGGCCGCCCAGGCGGGCTGGGCCGCGTGGGCCGCTTCGATGGCGAGCCGGGTGTCCTCCCCGTCCATGTCGGGCACCTGGGTGATGGGCTGGCCGGTCGCCGGGTTCAGGACCTCGAACCGGCGCCCGTCCCTGGCCTCGCACCAGCGACCGTCTATATAGGCAAGGGACTTGATCAGGGAGAGAGCGGGTTGTGATGCTGACATAGATAGGAAGCCTCGATTGTGGGTCTGGGTGGCTCACGCATGCCGGGGTGCCACCGTATAGAATAATAAGCACGTAACGACCATAAAGTGAGCCGAAATGTTTTTCAAGTGTTAAATATATTTGAGTGTATGGTGCGTGGCATGCTAGAAATGGGGCTGATGGCGCGACTGTGGCGTTTTTTATCGCCCCGAGTGTGCAAAATAATGAACGGCTAGGGTTGTGCAGGATAGTGAACAGGCCAAGGGCGCTGACGCACTATATTAACCAGTCGTCACCAGGTATTCGAATGACCATGGAAGGAGACAGGCGATGCAGCACCCCCGGGGAGAGGTCCAGTGGCGGACCATGACGGATAACCCCTTGGCCGACAAAGAGATGGACAAGAGCATGGGCGAGCGCCTCGCCCGGATCCGCCGGCGGCTCGGGTTCTCCCAGCGCCGGGCGGCCGAGTTGAGCGGCCTGACCCACGGCGCCATCTGCATGATAGAGCAGAACAAGGTGAGCCCCTCGGTGGCCTCGCTGCAGAAGTTGCTCAGCGTCTACGAGCTGCCGCTGTCGCGCTTCTTCGCCGAGGAGGAGCAGCAGACGCCGAGCGTGGTGATCAAGGCGGAGCAGCTCATCGAGCTGGGCAGCCAGGGGGTCTCCATGAAGCTGGTGCACAACGGCAACAACCGGCGTCAGCTCGGCTTCATGCTGGAGACCTATGCCCCCGGCACGGACACCGGGGGGGTGGTGAAGCATCAGGGGGAAGAGGTGGGCACTGTGCTGGAAGGCTCCGTGCTGCTGACCCTGGCGGGCCAGACCTATGAACTGTGCGCCGGGGACAGCTACGTCATCGACACCGGCGAGCCCCACAGCTTCAGCAATCCGTCGGGGGAGACCTGCCGCATCGTCAGCGCCCATACCCCGGCCAGTTTTTAATGTGAACAACGACTCGTGTTGGAAAAGAACCGGTAAGGAAACAGGGATCATGACCGAACATGTAAACAGTTACTACGCAGCCAGTGCCAACAAGCACGCCCCCTATCCCACGCTCACCGAGCAGCTGGAGTGCGACGTCTGCATCATAGGCGCGGGCTACACCGGCCTCTCCAGCGCCCTGCACCTGGTGGAGAAGGGCTACAAGGTGGTGGTGCTGGAGGCGGCCCGGGTGGGCTTTGGCGCCAGCGGTCGCAACGGCGGCCAGATCGTCAACTCCTACAGCCGCGACATCGACACCATAGAAGCGAATTGCCCGCCGGAACAGGCCAGGCTGCTCGGCTCCATGCTGTTTGAGGGAGGCCAGATCATCCGCGAACGGATCAAGCGCTACAACATCCAGTGCAATCTGCGTGAGGGGGGGGTCTTCGCCGCCGAGACCGAGAAGCAGCTGCACGAGCTCAAGGCGCAGCAGGCTCGCTGGGAGAAGTGGGGCAACGACAAGCTGGAGCTGCTCGATGCCGACGGGGTACGCGAGGTGGTGGCGAGCGATCGCTACGTCGGCGCGCTGCTGGACAAGAGCGGCGGCCATATCCACCCCCTCAACCTGGCTCTGGGGGAGGCGGAGGCCATCCGCATGCAGGGGGGGCAGATCTTCGAGCAGTCCGCAGTCACCAGCATTACTCCGGGTCAGCCCGCCCTGGTCAAGACCACCAAGGGGGCGGTGAAGGCGCGTTATGTGGTGGTGGCGGGCAACGCCTACCTCGGCAACCTGGTGCCCGAGCTCGCCGGCAAGAGCATGCCTTGCGGCACCCAGGTGATCGCCACCGAGGTGCTGGGGGAGGCGCGGGCCCGCTCGCTGTTGCCGCAAAACTACTGCATCGAGGATTGCAACTACCTGCTCGACTACTACCGCACCAGCGCCGATCACCGGCTCATCTATGGCGGTGGCGTGGTCTACGGCGCGCGGGATCCGGCGGACATCGAGCGGCTGATCATCCCCAAGATGCTGAAGACCTTCCCCCAGCTGGCCGGCGTCAAGGTGGAGTACACCTGGACCGGCAACTTCCTGCTGACCCTGTCGCGTCTGCCGCAGTTCGGCCGCATCGGTCCCAACATCTACTACATGCAGGGCTACAGCGGCCACGGCGTGACCTGTACCCATCTGGCGGGCAAGCTGCTCTCCGAGGTGCTGAGCGGTCAGGCGGAGCGCTTCGATGCGTTCGCGAAGCTCCCTCACTACCCCTTCCCGGGGGGGCGTCTGTTCCGTATCCCCTTCACCGCCGCCGGCGCCGCCTGGTACACCCTGCGCGATCGGCTGGGGGTGTGATCCCGCCTGCCCGGACTCGGATACCTACAAGGCCACCCCAGGGGGTGGCCTTGCGTTTTCTGGGGCGGTTGGCGGCGTGAGCCCCGGCCTCGCCGTGCTGGCGTCAGGCCGGAGCCGGGTCGGCGGGGAGGCGTGTCGCCAGATGACACAAGCGCCGCGCCGCCTCTTCCTCGCTCAGCACTACCCGATGGACCCCGCGCAGCCGCAGATGATGCACCTCTTCGCCCTGATGGGCGCAGGCGGCTATCTGCAGCAGAGCCCCCTGTTCCCGCGCGATGGCGGCGATTTCGCCGGCCAGCAGGCTGTCTTCCAGGGTGATCAGCAGCCAGCTGGCATTGGGCAGGGCCGCCGCGAGCAGATCCTGCTGGACAGGATGGCCGGCCAGACAGGTGATCCCCCGGGCTCGCCAGGGCGCCAGCAGCCGCTCATCCGAGTCGATCACCACCATCTCTCGCCCCTGCTCGTGCAACTGACGGATCAGCGGGGTGCCGATGCCGTCGGCGCCGACCACCACCACGTGGCCTTGCAGCGGGCAGAGCGGGGCGGCGTCTTCGGTCTGCGGCTCGGGGTGGCGACTCAGCCAACGTTCCACCC
The DNA here is from genome assembly GCF_019048705.1 of Aeromonas sp. FDAARGOS 1409. Taxonomy (NCBI): domain Bacteria; kingdom Pseudomonadati; phylum Pseudomonadota; class Gammaproteobacteria; order Aeromonadales; family Aeromonadaceae; genus Aeromonas; species Aeromonas sp. FDAARGOS 1409. The sequence continues at coordinate 115,747 of NZ_CP077395.1, read as the reverse complement.
GATTGAATACCAGGGGGTTGAACACGATGGAGAAGCAGGCGCCGATCAGCACCAGATCACGAGCCACCGCCGGCACCAGGCCGAGCATGACCCCCAGCCCCATCAGGATGAAGGAGAACTCCCCCACCTGGGCCAGGCTGGCGGAGATGGTCAGCGCCGTACGCCGGCTGTGGCCAAACAGCCGGACGATGGCGAAGGCCGCCACCGACTTGCCGATCACGATGACGAACAGGGTGGCCAGCACCGCCAGGGGCTCGCGCAGCAGGATGACGGGATCGAAAAGCATGCCCACCGAGACGAAGAAGAGCACGGCGAAGGCGTCCTGCAGGGGCAGGGTGTCGTTGGCGGCCTTGTGGCTCAGGTGGGAGCTGTTCATCACCACCCCGGCGAAGAAAGCCCCGAGGGCGAAGGAGACCCCGAACAGCTTGACGGCGCCGAAGGCGATGCCCAGCGAACAGGAGAGCACGGCCAGGGTGAAGAGCTCGCGGGAGCCGGTGGCGGCGGTGCGGGCCAGCAGCCAGGGGATGAGGCGGCGTCCGCCGATGATCATCAGGGCGATGAAGGCCGCCACCTTGGCTAGGGTCAGGCCAATGTCGGCGAGCACCTGGACCAGGGTCAGGCTCTCACCCCCCTGCTGCAGGTTCGCGAGTATGGGGAGCAGCACCAGGGCCAGCACCATCACCAGATCCTCGACGATGAGCCAGCCGATGGCGATGCGCCCCTCCTTGGTGTCGATCTGGCCTCGGCTCTCCAGGGCGCGCAGCAGCACCACAGTGCTGGCGGTGGAGAGGGCCAGACCAAACACCAGGCCGGCGGTCAGGCTCCAGCCTAGCAACTGGGAGAGGCCGAGCCCGAGCAGGGTTGCCAGGGTGATCTGGACTATGGCCCCCGGGATGGCGATGTGCTTGACCGACAGCAGATCCTTGAGGGAGAAGTGCAGGCCGACGCCGAACATCAGCAGGATGACGCCGATTTCCGCGAGCTCGGGGGCGAGCTGCAGATCGGCCACATAGCCGGGGGTGAAGGGACCGCACACCACGCCGGCCGCCAGATAGCCCACCATGGGAGAGACTCGCAGGCGGCTTGCCAGCATGCCAAACAGATAGGCCAGCACCAGGCCGCCAACCAGGGTCGTGATAAGGGGGAGTGAGTGGTCCATGTCGTCACCTCGCTAATGGCAGTCAGGGGCTACCAGATCACCCGAAGGGGAAGAGGGCAGCTGTCAATGAGCAGGGGGCGAAAGAGACAGAAGTTGGCCGCATCAAGACATTTTCTTGAGGACAACAGATGCCGTTTCCATTGAAAAATAATGCATTTTTATGGCTCGGACAACATTATTCCAAGATTGAGAGGGATTTTGACGGGAAATGTCTGTAACGCATTGTTTTAAAGTGAAAGGCTGACTCTTGAATGCAATTTTTGGCAGAAAAAATCAATCCGCGATTGTTTTCTTCGCTGCGGTTCACCCTGCCGCCGACGGCACGGAGGAGGCGGCCCTCCTCCGTCGTCAGCGATAAACGGGCGCAAAGGGCGGGTTAGTCGCCCCTGGCGATCCCCTCCCGCCTGGGGTCGGCGGCGCCCAGCCAGCCACCGGCATTGCGCTGCACCCCCTGCAGCCCGGAGGTCTGCTCGCCCAGCAGGATCTCGTGTCCCCTGGCTTTCAACCCCTGAACCACGGCATCTGGCGTGCGCCCCTGCTCCAGCTCGGTGGGGCCGTTGCGGCTGCCGAAGTTCGGCAGCGCGATGGCCTGCTGCAGATTGAGCCCCCAGTCCTGGGTCCCCAGCAGCGCCTTGCCCACGTAGTTGATGATGGCCGAGCCCCCGGGGGAGCCCAGGCTCATCTCGAGCTCGCCGCTCTGCTTGTCAAACACCAGCAGGGGGGACATGGAGGAGCGCGGGCGCTTGCCGGGCTCGACCCGGTTCGCCACCGGCAGGCCGGCCGCATCCACCGAGGTGAAGGAGAAATCCGTGAGCTGGTTGTTGAGCAGGTAGCCGTTGACCATCAGCCGCGAGCCGAAGCCATCCTCGATGGAGCTGGTCATGGAGACCGCCATCCCCGCCTGGTCGACGATGGAGACATGGCTGGTGGACGGGCGCTCTGGAGTGGCATCCCGGCCACGGGCGAGCGAACGGGGCGGCTTGCCGGGCTGGGCCACCCCCATGGAGCGGTTGCCGATGAGGCGGCCCCGCTCGGCCAGATAGCCCTTGTCCAGCAGGCCGGCCACCGGCACCTCGACGAAGTCGGCGTCGGCCACGTACTGGTTGCGGTCGGCAAAGGCGAGCCGCGCCGCCTCGCTGTAGAGGTGGATGGCATCGCTCGAGGCGGCCAGCCGGCCGTCCGGCCCGGGCACGGGTTTGAGCGCTGCCATGTCCCGGCTCTCCAGCATGCCGAAGATCTGGCCGAGGGCCAGGGTGCCGGAGGAGGGGGTGGGGAAGCCGCACACCTCGCTCTGGCGATAGTCGAAGCAGAGGCCGTCCCGCAGTTTGGCGCTGTAGCTGGCGAGATCCGCCGCCGCCAGCACGCCTGGATTGGTGGGGTGGCTGCGCACCTTGGCCACCATGGCGTCGGCGAGTTGCCCCCGATAGAAGGCATCTGCCCCCTCTTGGGCCAGGGTTCTCAGCACCCTGGCCAGGGCCGGGTTGGTGAGCCGGGTCCCCGCCGCCTTGGGGGAGCCGTCCGGCTGATAGAAGTAGGCGCGGGCCTCGGGATCTCTGGCGAGATAGGGATCCTTGGCGATCAGGGTGGCGAGGCGCGGGCTGATGATGAAGCCCTGCTCCGCCAGGGCGATGGCGGGCTCGAACAGCGTGGCCCAGGGCAGCTTGCCATAGCGCCCGTGGGCCAGGGCCAGGGCGCGCACCGTGCCGGGGGCGCCCACCGAGCGGCCGCCCACCACGCCGTCGTAGAAGGCCATGGGTTTGCCATCCTGCATGAACAGCTGATCCGTGGCGGCGGCGGGGGCCGTCTCCCGGCCATCCACGGCAACCACCCCTTTGCCGTCCCACACCAGCAACAGGGAGCCGCCACCGATGCCGGACGACTGCGGCTCCACCAGGGTCAGCACCAGCTGGACCGCGATGGCCGCGTCCACGGCGCTGCCTCCCGCCTTGACGATCTGGTAGCCCGCGTCCACCGCCAGCGGGTTGGCCGCCGCCACCATGAAGTGGCGACCCTGCCAGCCCGGCTTGTCGGTCCAGCCGCTCGCCGCCTCGGGGGCGATCAGGGTCTGGGGTGGGGGGACATAGTGAAAGGCGCTCTGGGGGGCGCAGCCGGCGAGCAGGCCGAAGGCGACCAGCAGGCCGAGGGGTTTGAGGGACATGACGGGCTCCTTGTCGGTTTCTTGTTCATCAGTCGAAATGTGTCACACTTGGAACCTGATGAAAAGATTGTTGTTAATACTCATATGGTTACAAAACTATCAGGAAGAACGCCACAAGGCACAAGGCGAATCTGGGAAGGGGCTGCACCCTGCACCTGACGGCTAGTTGGCTCGCTGCCGGTTCAAGCCATACTGCGGCGCTGGAGTGGCTTCATCCAGAAGCCAGCCCACGACAACGCCAGAGCCAACCGTGACGAGCATCAGCACATAGATCAGCCACTGGAAAGCGTCCCCATAGGCGCGGATCAGAGCCTGGGCACTGTCGTTGGAGACCTGGCTTGCGGCGGCGACATTGCCCATCGCAAGCTGCCGGGCCGTCTCAATGGTTGCCGCTGCGCTGCCTTGCGGCAAGTGCATCTGGATGAACAGCGTCACCAGCGCACCTACGATGGCGATGGCCACGCCTTCGCCCGCCACCCGCGTCGTGCTGAAAATCCCCGTCGCCATGCCAGCGCGCTCCTTCGGCACGACACTGACCGCCAAACCATCCATCAAGCCCCACGGCAGCCCCGTGCCGATGCCGATGACGAGGAGCGGCCCCAGCAGCGATGCGTGAGGATCCGATGGGGCTATCTTGCCGAGCCAGAACAGCCCTGCAGCAGCGACAAATAGCCCCAGTGCCGAGATTTTTCCGGCCGAGGCCCAGCGTGTCAGGCTGGCCGCCAGACTTGGCACGATCAACATCGGAATCGACAAGGCGATCATGCTCATCCCGGCGCTGACCTCGCTCTTGCCCTCAATGCCGATCAGCCGCAACGGGAGCAACACCAGCAAGACCACATAGCAATAGCATGTGGCCACCGGCAGCATCTGCACGCCCAGAAAGCGCGGATACCGAAACAGCGACAGATCCAGCATCGGGCGGGCCGCACGTCTCTCCACGCCAAGAAAAATCCCCAATGACAGGGCGGCGCCCAGCAGCAGCCCCCACGCCTGCCAACTGCCCCAGCCGCTGGCCGGCAATTGCAGAACCCCCTAGGTGAACAAACCGAGTGCGCCGGTGAAACTGACCGCGCCAGCCCAATCAAAAACCGCCGCATCGGGGTCGCGCGATTCGAGCATCCTGGGCACTCCCAGCAGCAAGGCGACTGCACCCACGCAGGCACTTGAGAAGAACACCGAACGCCAGCCCAGGTGTTCGATGAGCATGCCCGCCAGGAGCGGGCCGAAAGCCAGTCCCACACCAAAGCTGGTGCCCAGCAGGCTGAACGCTCGCGTGCGCGCCATGCCGTCAAACGCCTGGGCAAGCGCCGCCGACCCGCCTGCCAATGCCGCCGCTGCGGCGATTCCCTGAGCCGCGCGCAGCACATCGAGCCAGAGGATGCTCGGTGCCCAGGCGATGACGATGGAGATGATCACGAAAGCCAGCACACCGCTGGCAAACACCCGTTTGCGGCCGAAGGTATCGGCCAATGCACCGGCCGTCATCAGGAGGCTGCCGAAGCTCAACATGAACGCATTGGTGATCCAGTTCAGTGCCAGCGGACTGCCCCCGAGATCGCGACCGATCATGGGGGTGGCGACAGTCCCGCCAGTGAAGCTGAGAGGAAGGATCAGGGCCGCCAGGCAGATGGCGGCAAGCAGCGACGCCTGATGGTGGCGAATGACGGTATTGGTGACTTTCATCGGTATCTCTCGGCTCGGTCCGCTGGTTGCAGGGGCCGCATAGGTCATGGGGGATACATGACATGCTAAAAGATCACCAGTCATTGAAAAATATGGCATTATTCCTTTCTTAAATGACAAAAACTCACTAATTGAACGATGGCGATGGATAGTTTGAGCGGATTGATGGCATTCGTCCGCGCAGCGGAAGCAAACAGTTTTGTCGCGGCCAGCAAGCGCCTGGGGGTGTCCGCCTCTGCGATCAGCAAGAGCGTGGCACGCCTGGAGGCCGAGCTTGGGGTGCGCTTGTTCAACCGCAGTACTCGGCGCCTGAGCCTGACGGAAGAAGGCGCGCTTTTCTTCGATCGCAGCCAGCGCATCGTCGAAGAAATCGAAGAGGCGGAATCCGAGTTGTCCCGGCTGGCGGGCAGTCCCAGCGGCAAGCTGAAAATCGGCGTGCCGGCCATTGGCTATCGGATGTTGATGCCCGTTCTGCCCGAATTCACCGCCCGGTATCCCGACATCAGACTCGATTTCGACTTCAACGACAGGTTGATCGACGTCATCGCCGAGGGAGTGGATGCCGTCATCCGCAGCGGTGATACCGGCAGTTCCCAGCTCAAGGCTCGTCCCTTGGGCACGTTCCGCTTTGTGGTGGTGGGCGCCCCGCGCTACTTCGCCGAACGCGGCACACCGCAAGCTCCGGCTGACCTCGTGGGCCATGACTGCCTGCGGTACAGGTTCCCGACGACGGGCCAGTTGCAGGGGTGGGGGCTTGGCACCGAGCGGACGAATGTCCCGTGTCTGTCTGTTCCGACCACGCACACGTTCAACAGCGTGGAAGGGCTGATCTACGCCTCGGTGGCTGGGCTGGGAATCGCCTACCTGCCCGATTTCGCCGTCCGTGAGGGCATAGGATCGGGAGCGCTGGTATCCATCCTCGATGACTATGTGGTCGACGGCGGACAGTTCTCCATCCTCTGGCCAGGCAATCGCTACATGGCGCCCAAACTGAGGGTGTTTGTGGATTTCCTGGTCGACAAGAAGGTGTTGGGCGGGTAAGGGGCGCGGTATTCCGGCAACACACCCGAGGTGGCGTCCTGAGTGCATCGAGGGAACAGCGAAGGTGCCGGCCTTCCATTGCGCTTTCCGGCTTTGGCGTAGCCCGTCGACATGCCGGGCTGGAGTCATCGAGACATAAAAAAAACCGCCATCAGGCGGTTTTTTTTATGATGATGTCTGTCGCCTGCGGGCTGACTAGATGGACTGCTCTTCCCCACCCAGGGCGGCGAACAGGGCCGGGATGAACTGGGCCAGCTCGGCGGTCACCAGGGCGAAGTCGGCATCCAGGCGGGCGGCGGGATCCTCGCTGGTGACATCGTCGTTCTGCTCGCGCAGCTCTTCGCTGAACTTCAGGCGCTTGATGGAGAGATCGTCGCCGAGCACGAAGCTCAGGGTCTCGCCCCAGTTGAGGGCCAGCTTGGTCACCAGCTTGTCGTTGGCCAGGTGATTCTTGATCTCGTCGCTCATCAGATCCTGCTGCTTGCAGCGGATGATGCCGCCGTGCTCCATGGCGCTGCGCAGCTCGGCTTCGTCCTCCAGGGTGAAGGCGGCGGGCAGGTTGCCCTCGTTGAGCCACTCGGTCATGGTGATCTCGGGCGGGTTCTTCAGGGCCACCGGCACCACAGGCAGGGTGCCGATGGATTTGCGCAAGAGCGCCAGCAGGTCGTCCGCCTTCTTGGCGGAGCCTGCATCCACCACCATCAGGTTGTCGGCGGGGTTGATCCAGGCGAAGGTCTGGCTGGTGCGGCTGAAGGCGCGGGGCAGCAGGGTATGCATGATCTCCTCCTTGAGCGCCTCCTTCTCCTTCTTCTTGAGGGCGCGGCCCTGCTCGAATTCGATCGCCTCTATCTTCTCCGCCAGCATCTCCTTGACCACGGTGCCGGGCAGCATCTTCTCTTCCTTGCGGGCGCAGATGAGGAGGTGGCCAGAGGCGGCGTGGGTCAGGGTGGAGCCGAATTTGCCAAGGGGCTTGACCCACCCGAACCGGGAGATGTCCTGACTGCCGCAGGGGGTGAAGGCACAGGCCTCGAGCTGGGTTTCCAGCTGTTCCACGGTCAGGTCGAAGGGGCGGGTAAAGCGATAAATCTGCAGGTTTTTAAACCACATGGCGTCCTCGGTCTCTAGATTGTCCGGCGGGCATTGTACTAGAGAGGCGCTTTGTGATCAGCCAATCATTCTCGCTAAATAAAGGGCGATCGACCTCACAGGGCCCCACCTTGCTCACCCGCCAGCGCGTCCAACTCCCCTAGACTGCGAGTGTTCAAATTGTTGACAGGGATGCGACTATGTTGAGACAGAGCCGGCCGGAAGACATGGAAGAGATCGTCGAAATCTGGTTGCTGGCCTCCCTGCAGGCCCACGATTTCGTCGACGCTTCCTGCTGGTGGCAGGCCCAGGAAGATCTGCGCACCCGCTATCTCGATCACGCCCGCATCTGGGTGTTCGAGGAGCGCGGCGATCTGCTCGGCTTCATGGCCCTGGTGGATGACTACCTGGCCGCCCTCTTCGTGCGCCCCGACCGACAGGGGCGGGGGGTGGGGCACGCCCTGCTGCAGGAGGCCAAATCCAGGTGCGCCGCACTGCATACCCGGGTCTTCGTGGAGAACGAGCCGGCGGTGCGTTTCTATCGTCGCCACGGCTTTAGGATCGGGGAAGAAGTGTCGGATCCACTGACCCACCATCTCCAGTACCAGATGCATTACCAAGCCGTCTGAATCTGACGTCAGCCCCTTTTTGCTTGAAAAAAGAGGGGCCTATCCTCATCTTGTCTGCATCGGGTGCCGCTGGCACCACCTCCATACGAGTCGTTTTTTCATGAAAATCCTGCATACCGCCGACTGGCATCTTGGCCATCAACTCCATGGCCACGACCGCCGCTTCGAACACGACGCCTTCCTCGACTGGCTGGCCGACACGATCAAGACCCGCGACATTGACGCCCTGCTGGTGGCGGGCGATCTGTTCGACACCGCCAACCCCCCTGCCAGCGCCTGGCAGCAGCTCTACCGCTTCCTGGCCAGACTGCGCGCCGAGCACCCGGCTCTGGAGATGGTGCTGATCGGCGGCAACCACGACTCTCCCTCCAAGCTGGATGCCCCCCACGAGCTGCTGCGCGCCTTCGACCTGCATCTGGTGGGCAGCATCAGCCGGGACGAGGAGGGGCGCCTCGAGACCGAGCGTCTGCTGGTGCCGCTGCGGGGCAAGGACGGCGAGGTGGCCGCCTGGTGCGCCGCCGTGCCGTTTCTGCGTAGCAGCGATCTGCGCCCCGAAGGGCTCAGCGAGGGGCAGGACAGACTCATCGAAGGGGTACGCCAGGTCTATGAGGCGGTACTGAGCGAGGGGCGAACGCGCTGCCATCCGGATCAGGCCCTGATCGCCATGGGCCACGCCTATCTGGCATCGGGCCAGCTCTCCGAGCTCTCCGAGCGGAGGGTGCTCGGCGGCAACCAGCACGCCCTGCCTGCCGAGCTGTTTGCCGCCGCCGATTACACGGCGCTGGGCCACCTGCACCTGGCCCAGACCCCGGCCGAGGGGGTGCACTACAGCGGCTCGCCGCTGCCGCTTTCGCTGGCCGAGGCGAACTACAACCATCAGGTGCTGGAGGTGACGTTCGAGGGGGGCAAGCTGGCCCGCCTTGAGCGGATCCCGGTGCCCCGGGCGGTGGAGATGATCCGGCTGCCCCAGAGCGGCCTCGACGAGGCGCTCAAGGCCATCGAGGCGCTGGAGCTGCCCGCTTGTCCGCAGCAGGCGCAGCCCTTCCTCGAGGTGCGGCTGCTGTTGCCCAAGCCCGAGGCCCGCATCCGCGAGCGCGTGCTGGCCGCCATCGGCGACAAGCCGGTGCGCCTGGCCCGCATCACGACCAGTTATCAGGGCTCGGGCCAGGGGCTGGCGGACGGTGCCGGCCAGCGCCGGCTCGATGAGCTTTCCCCCAGCGAGGTGTTTCGCCTCTGCTATCAGCGTCAGTTTGACGGGGAGCCGGAGGCCGAGCTGGTGGCGTCGTTTGAAGAGATCCTGGAGCAGGTGAAGGAGGCCAATGCATGAAAATCTTGTCGCTGTCAGGGGAGAATCTGGCCAGCCTGACCGGCCCCTTCTCCATCGACTTTACCGGTGGCGCCCTGGGGGCCGCCGGCCTGTTTGCCATCACCGGCAATACCGGCGCCGGCAAGAGCACCCTGCTCGATGCCATCTGTCTGGCGCTCTACGACGAGATGCCGCGCTTCATCGCCAATCGCAAGAACGTGGCCGAAGTGGGCCGCATGGATGACGAGGAGAAGCTCAAGGCCAACGACGTGCGCGGCATCCTCAGCCGCGGCCACGCCAGCGGTTTTGCCGAGGTGCAGTTTCGCGGCTGTGACGGCCGCATCTGGCTGGCCCGCTGGGCGGTACGCCGTGCCCGCAACCGCGCCGAGGGGCGCTTTCAGGCCCAGGAGCGCAGCCTGACCGACGTGGCGTCGGGCCAGGTGTTCAGTGGCAGCAAGCGGGAGCTGCAGGATCGCATCGACGAGCTGGTGGGGCTCTCCTGGGAGCAGTTTCGCCGCGCCGTCATCCTGCCCCAGGGGGAGTTTGCCGCCTTCCTCAAGTCGAGCGCCGACGAGCGTTCCGCCCTGCTCGAACGGATGACCGGCACCGAGCTCTACTCCGCCATCTCGATTCAGACCCATGAGCGGGCGCGGGAGGAGCAGCAGAAGCTTGCCGCCATCAGCCAGCGGCTCGGCGACGTGGCGCTGATGGACGAGGCGACCCGCGAGCAGTGGGTGAGCCAGCAGGTCAGCCTCGCCACCAGCCTCAAGCACGAGCAGCAACAGCAGCAGCTGATGCAGGACTTGCGGGATCTCAACGGCCGCATCGCCGCCCAGTTGCAGGCCTGTCAAGAGGGGGAAGCGGCCCTTGCCGCGGCCGAGGCGGCCCACGGTGCGGCCGCCCCGGAGCGCGAGGAATTCGCCCGCGCCGAGCAGGCCCAGGTGGCCCGCGCCGATCACGACGAGCTGGCCCGCCTCACCCTGGAGGTGCAGCAGCAGGAGAAGGCGCTGGCCGAGCTTGGCCCCGAGCTTGGCAAGCTGGAGGAGCAGACCCAGCAGAGCGCCCTCACCGAACAGCAGCTGCTGGCGGAGAAGATCGCCGCCGAGCGCGAGTGGGGCGCCCTGCAACCCGAGCTCAAGCGGGCGCAGGAGCTTGACACCCGCATTCGGGAAAAGCTGCAGCAACTGCAGAAGATCCAGCAGGAGGGGGCGCAGGAGCGGGAAGTCCAGCTCACCCTGGAGCAGGGCTGGCGCCAGCAGCGCCAACAGGTGGAGCAGCTCAAGGCTCAGCACCAGCAGTGGGGTGCCTGGCTCGAGGAGCACAAGGAGCTGGCGCCGGTGGCCCGCCAGTGGCAGCCCCTGCTCACCGCCATCCAGGATTGGGCCGAGGATGCCGACAGGCTGCAGCAGCTGCTCACCTTGCGCGAGCACAAGCTGCGTGCCCTCAGGCAGTTGCAGCGCCAGTTGGAGCAGGGGCAGCAGGAGCGGGACTACTGGCAGCACGAGCAGGCGCGGTTGCAGCAACAGCAGCACGAATTGCAGGAGCAGCAGTGGGAGGGGCGCCTGGCCAAGGCGCAGGAGCAGTGGCAAGGGCAGACCGAGCAGCTGGGCCAGCTGCGCCAGCTGCTGGAGCTGGCCGACTATGGCCGCAACCACGGCGAGCAGCATGGTCGCCTGCAGCAGGAGATCGCCCAGCTGGAGCAGGCGCTCGGCAAGCTGGCCATCCTCGGCGACGAGCTGGCGCCGGCCCGCGATCGGCTCGCCCTGCAACGGGACGAGGCACGCCACGCGCTGGAGCAGTCCCGCGCCATCGCCAGTTTCGAGCAGCATCGCCACATCCTGCGCGACGGTGAACCTTGTCCGCTCTGCGGCGCCGAGGAGCACCCCTATCGCCAGAGCCAGCCGCAGGTGGCGGGCATTCTGGGGCAGCTGGCGGAGCGCGTCCGCGGCCTCGAGCTCGAGTGGGAGCGGCTCAATCACCAATACATTCAGTGCGAGAGCGAGCGCCAGGAGCTGGCCCGCCAGCTGGCGGTGCGCCAGCAGCATCTGCCTGAGCTGGAGACGCGCGCCGAGCAGCTGACCCAGCGCTGGCAGCAGCTCGGCGGTGCCGAGCTGCTGGGACATCCGTTGCCGCTGCGTCAGAGCCCGATCGAGTGGAACGAATTGATGAGCATCCTGCTGGGCCGCGGCCAGAGCCTGGAGCAGGGGCTGGCCCGCAGCCAGCAGCAACTGCGCGAGGCCCAGCAGGGGCAGCAGCAGTTGCAGGCCGTGCGCCAGCAGTTGAGCCAGCTGGCCAGCCAGCACCAGCAGTTCGAGCAGCAGTGGCAGGAGGCTGACCGCCAGCGCATCGCCCTGGAAGGGGAGGTGAAGGCGATGGGCGAGCAGGAAACGACCCTGCGCCAGCGCCTTGAGCAGGGGGGCAGCCGGCTCGACGAGCAGATGGGGGGCCAGCCCTGGCGTCAGTGGCTGGGCAGCCAGCAGTGGCGCGAGTGGCAGCGGGCCTGCGAGGCCTGGCTGCACGGCCAGAGCGAGTGGGAGCGGCTGACCGGTGAGATTGCCAGCCTCACCCCGGCCCTGAGCGCCCAGGAGGCGCGCCTGCAGACCCAGCGCGATCTGCTGCACAAGCTCGAGCGCGACTACAAGGAGCATGAACAGCAACGGCAGGGACTGGTTACCAGCCGTGCCACCTGCCTGGGGGGTGAGGAGATTGCCCTGGTCGAGAGCCGCTGGCAGCAGCGGCTGCAGCAGCTGGCGAGCGAGCTGGAGACGATGCAGGGGGCGGCCCGCGCCTTGCGTGAGCGCCAGACCGAGCTCAAGACCCGCCTCAGCCATCTTGAACAGGAGAAGCAGGTGAGCAGCCGGCGGCGACGGGAGGTGCTGGGGCGCTGGGCTGCCCACGCCAGCAGCCTCGGCATCGCCGAATACGACCTGCGCCGCCTGCTGGCCATGAGCCCGGATGAGCTCAAGGCGCGCCGTGCCGCCTTGCAGGCGCTGGAGGATGCCCGTGCCGAGGCGCGTACCCGTTTGACCGAGCGGCAGCGGGCGCTGGCGCTGGAGGAGAGCAAGCGGGATCGTTACCGCGAGCATCACCCCGAGCTGGCCGCGTTGGCGCCACAGGAGCTCGCCAGCCGGCTGACGGCGCTGGAGGCGCACTGCCGCGCCCTCGACGAGCAGCTGTTCCAGTGCAAGAGCACCCTGGCACAGGCCGAGGCGGCGGCCCTCAAGGCGGGTTCTTTGCAGGAGGAGCTGGCCGCCCAGCAGGCGGTGGCGGATCACTGGCAGCGGCTCTGTGATCTCATCGGCTCGGCCAGCGGCGCCAAGCTGCGCACCTTCGCCCAGAGCCTCACCCTGGAGCGGCTGCTGCTGGAGGCCAACGCCCAGCTCGCCGAGCTCTCCACCCGCTATCGACTGGAGCGGGTGCCCGGCACCGATCTGGCGCTGCAGGTGGTGGATCTCGACATGGGGGACGAGGTGCGCTCGGTGGATTCCCTCTCCGGTGGCGAGAGCTTCCTGGTATCGCTGGCGCTGGCGCTGGCCCTCTCGAGCCTGTCGTCGCGCCAGACCCAGGTCGAATCGCTGTTCATCGACGAGGGCTTCGGCACGCTCGATCCCGACAGCCTGGATCTGGCGCTCTCAAGCCTTGATTCCCTGCAGGCGGCTGGTCGCCAGATCGGGGTCATCTCCCACGTGCAGACCCTGGTGGAGCGGATCGGCGTGCAGGTGCGGGTGGAGGCCCTCGGCGGCGGTGAAAGCCGGGTGGTGTTGCCCGGATGACGGCGCGTCATCCATGACCATGCATGAACAAGAAGGCCCCTGTGAGGGGGCCGAAAAGACGCAGTCCGGCAAGTCTGGCCTGCGGGCTGTGGATCAGGCAGACCATTGAATTGGTCCGAGACCGAGCAATGGAGCCTGGATTGTCGTTCATCAGAGGAGTGGTCAATGGCACCCGAGCGGATCGACAGGGCCCAGATGTTTGTGGCCGTCCCCTGCGCTCTGATGTGGGCCCCCCAGTGTGGATCGTCACGGCATCAAACGATGGACAGCACTTCCGACAGGGCCTTGCGGGGCTTTTGCGGCCAGTTCTTGGTGGCGGGATAACCCACTGCGACGATCATCACGGGTAGCTCGCTCGTCGAGAGTTCAAACGCCCGAGCGACCTGCACAGCATCGAATCCGCTCATGGCGCACGACCCCAGCCCCATCCCCTGTGCCGCCAGCATCAGTGTCATGGCGGCCAGGGAGGCAGAACGGATGGCCTCATCCCGCTGCAGGAGGACATTCCCCTCATGGGCCGTGCTGGCCAGGCTGACCCATCCATCGACCACTTGCTGCGCCATGATGCCGTGTTTCACGCTGGGCTGCAGGGTGGCGGCCAACTGAGAGTGGGCCGCCAGGGTGCCGCAGACGATGAAGGCGACCGAGGCATCCATGATCTTCTGCTGTTCAAAGGCGGCGGCTCTCAGGCGGCGCTTGGCCGCCTCGGACTGCACGGCAATGAATCGCCAGTTCTGCATGTTGTAAGCCGAGGGCGCCTTGGTTGCGAGGCTGATCAGGGATGCAATCACCCCATCCTCCAGAGGGCGGTCTGGCTGAAAGTGATTGATGGAAGTACGAGCGTCAATGATGTTCTGAATGGCTGTCGTCATGTCATGGTCCAGTAAGAAAATGTATGGAAGAAGTGTGTGATGGCTCGCAACGCCTGAGCGTCCATGAGCGGGGCTGGCGATGAGCACAACCACTCCCCTGAGTGCGGCCAATGCCCACAGCCCGTCGTTGCCGCTAGCATGGGCCGAGCCAGTCAGGGCTGGGCGGCACGGTGGCCCGGCCTGAAGCCATGCTGGCGGGATGACCAGACGATGGACAGGCCCAGCAGCGCCAATGCCGCCATCGTCCAAGAGAAGGATGCCGCGCCCAGGTGTTCCAGCAGCATGCCACCCAGTACCCCCCCTCCCGCCACGGCGAGATTGAACATGGTCACCAGCATGGATTGGGCTACGTCGGCCTCGTCGCCCGCCCTATCCGAGAGCGCGGTCTGCAACAGGGTCGGCGCACCGCCAAAGGTCAGCCCCCACAGCGTGATGCCTAGCTGCACGGCCCATGGCGATGAACAGGAGAAGCCAAGCATCAACGCGGCTGTGGTGAATACGGCCAGGCTCAGCAGCGTCAGCGTGCGCAGCAAGCGATCCACCAGCAGGCCGGTGAGCCAGATCCCCACGATGGACGCGACGCCAAACAGCAGCAGCATGGCATCGACCCATTCCCCCAGGCCAACCGATGCGAGGAAGGGCGCTATGTAGGTATAGAGAATGTTGTGCGCCAGTATCCAGACGAACAGAGCCAGCAGGACCGGGCGAATGCCTGGCATCCGGAAGATGTGTCGGATGGGGACTCGCTGCCTGGCCGACTGGCCCGCAAAGCCCGGTACCGACAGCCATACCCAGAGAAACAACAGTAACGACAGCGCCGACATGATCCAGAAGACGCCGCGCCAGTCAGACCAGGTGCCCAACCAGGTTCCCAATGGCACACCAATGGCCAGGGCGATGGGCTGGCCGACACCGACGACAGCCAGGGCACGACCCTGCAGGTGCGTCGGCACCATGCGTCTCGCATACCCGGCCAGCAAGCCCCACACCACCCCTGCCGCCATGCCTGCGACAAAGCGTGCCCCCAGGGTCAGGCCGTAGTGACTGGACAAGGCGGTGAGGGTGTTGAACACCAGCAGTCCGCCGAGCGCCAGCAGGAATAGCGGTTTGCGGTTCCAGTTGCGAGTGGCGGCTACAATCGGAATGGCCGCCAGGACGGAACCCAGTGCGTAGAGCGTCACCAGCTGACCCGCGAGGGAGCCGGATACGCCCAACCCCTGGCCGATCTGCGGCAACAGCCCGGCAGGCATGGTCTCTGTCATGATGGCGAGGAAGCCCGCCGTGGTGAATGCCAGCAGTTTCCCGATTGGCAGACCCTCTGCGTCCGCAATCGTCTTGGGTGTCGGACTCTCAAGATATTCGCTCTTCATATGGTACTCATCACCTCAGGCGAGATAGGACGCGGCCATGTCTTTGTCGCCGTGCCCGGCCTCCAGCGCCCGCTCAAAACGCCAGAGGCCGGCCTTTGCCGTATCGAGTTGCACACCTGCATGCTCAGCGGCCTCGATGATCAGACGGGCATCTTTTACTGCATTGGCGATCGTGAAGCTTGCCGAGTAGTTGTCAGCCAGGATGGCGGCGGCCTTGGCCTGAAAATAGCCGCTGTCCATCGGTCCACCCGTGACCACATCCATGAGCAGAGCGGGATTGACGCCCATCCCCTTGGCCAGGGCCAGACTCTCGGCCAGACCGTGAGTGAGGGAAAAGGCCCAGTGGTTCAGGGCCAGCTTGAGACGGCTGCTGGCGCCTGCTTGCTCCGACACCCACAGGGTCCGTTTGCCAATGGCGTCGAAGGCTGCCTGGGCGGCTGCTCGCTGTGCGACTGGACCTGATGCCAGAACGATGAGCTGGGCCAGTTCAGCCGGTTGCCGAGTGCCCTGCACCGGGGCATCGTAGAACACCAGCCCTTGCTGTGCGGCCAGTGCCACCAGGGTGTCAATGCCCTCTATGCCGACAGTGCTCAACTGCAACCAGATGGCCCCCTTTTTCAAGGCCGGAGCGGCGCTCAGCATGACCTGCTCAACGCTGGGACCATCCTTGAGGACTGTCACTATGAGGTCGGCGTCACGCACGGCATCTGCAGGGGTGTCGAACACCATAATACCGTCAGAGGCCAGTGCCTTGGCCTTGGGGGCGGTGCGATTCCAGGCATGAACCTTAAACCCCCGCCTGTGAAAATGTCGTGCGATCGGTGCGCCGATCAGACCGGTACCGAGTATGGCCAAGGTGACATGTCGATGTGCGTTCATGGGGACTCCTCTGATGATGAATTTAACTGGAACGATCATTCCTGTTTTAGTTAAATCAATATCCGGCCCCCAGGCCCACGTCTGCCAGGATGCCGGTGGATAAAGGACCTACAGCGTATCCAGAGCCGTGTCGATCACGTCAAGCAGGCACTGGCGTCGCTGCTCTGAGGGGCTGCCCTTGCCCAGCACACGCAGACCCTGAATGGTATTGACGAAGAACCAGGCCAGCGCCCGCGGGCTCTTTCCGGGGGGGATGTCGCCCGATTGTTGCCCTCGCCGGATCAGTCTTTCCAATGCCTTTTGCAAGCGCTGAAAGTTGTGTGCCACCAGCCTGGCGATGGCTTCATCCTGGCCTGCGAGTTCCAAGGAGGCATTGGCCACCAGGCAACCTCGTCGTTGTCGGTCACCCAGTTCGTCCTCCAGGATGCGCATCAGCAACTGTCGGATCAGATCCTTGGCATCACCAGAACTGTCCAGCAGCGCGACATTGGATGCGGTGACGGCCTGATAGCGGATCAGCGCTTGCTGATACAACCCTTGCTTGCTCTCAAAGGTGCTGTAGAGACTGCTGCGGGACAGACCCGTGCCTTCGACAAGATCCTGAACCGAGGTCGCCGCATAGCCACGTCGCCAGAAGACCTCCATGGCGGCATCGGCAATCTCGTCGGGCTCGAACGTCTTGGTACGCATGGCATTCACCTATTTGGAATGATCGTTCCTGTAAATCTACGTTCTGGCCTGACAAGCGTCAAGAACTATCGGGGCGCCCATCGTCGGGCGGTATGGTGAAAGGGGGCCCGACCCCGCACCTGGGCGTGCAGCTTGCCGGATAGCTTGTCTGCGACAGTCTGCATAGGGTGCCAAGGGGGACATGGGACGAATGAGGCACAGTGGGGCTGGCGCGCGTGAGTGGGCCTATGAAGGAGGTGATATCGCAGTGGTGGAGGCTCACCGATGACCCGTCACAAGCCTGTGATGGACTATGTTCGACAACAAAAAAAAGCCCAGCAGGCGAGGCCTGCTGGGCTGTTGGTCGGCGTAAGCCTGACTTACTTCTTGATGCGGATCACCGGGGTCTCGCCCACGGTCACGGCGCCAGTCATCTTCACCAGCTCTTTGATCTCGTCCATGTTGGAGATGACCACAGGCGTCAGGGTGGATTTGGCTTTGGCTTCCAGCACGGCCAGATCGAACTCGATGATGGTGTCACCGCGCTTGACCTGTTGACCTTCCTGAGCGATACGGGTGAAGCCTTCGCCCTTCAGCTCGACGGTGTCGATACCGAAGTGAACGAACAGCTCGATACCAGAGTCGGATTCCAGAGAGAACGCGTGGTTGGTCTCGAAGATCTTGCCGATGGTGCCGTCGCACGGAGCCACCATCTTGTTGCCAGCCGGCTTGATGGCGATGCCGTCGCCGACGATCTTCTCGGCGAAGACGACGTCGGGTACATCTTCGATGGGCACGATTTCGCCAGACAGGGGAGCAAAGATTTCGATGCCGCCGGTGTCAGAACTGTCGTCGGAAACCAGTTTCTTCAGTTTATCAAACAGACCCATAGTAAAAGCTCCTAGAGATGATTGTCGCTGTTTGCAGCCGATCTTAGCAGACTGCCTTCTGCTTAATAAAGTTATCTACACAGGCTTCGATTTCGGCGGCGGTCGCATAGCTCAGGGCCTGGTCTGCCATTGCCTTCACATCTTCGAAGTTGGTGTTGCGGATAAGCTTCTTGATACGCGGTACGGAGATGGCGCTCATGGAGAACTCATCCAGACCCATACCCAGCAGCAGCAGGGTGGCGCGTTCGTCACCAGCCAGTTCACCGCACATACCGGTCCACTTGCCATTGTCATGGGAAGCGTCGATCACCATCTTGATCAGGGTCAGGACGGAGGGTGACAGCGGGTTGTACATGGCGGAAATCATCTCGTTACCACGGTCGACGGCCAGGGTGTACTGGGTCAGGTCGTTGGTACCGATACTGAAGAAATCCACTTCCTTGGCCAGATGATGAGCCATCACGGCCGCGGCCGGGGTCTCGATCATGATACCCACTTCGATGGATTCATCAAAGGCTTTGCCTTCGGCGCGCAGTTCGGCTTTCAGCGTCTCCACGGTGGCCTTGAGGCTGCGGAACTCTTCGACGGAGATGATCATCGGGAACATGATGCGCAGCTTGCCAAAGGCGGAGGCGCGCAGGATGGCCCGCAGCTGGGCGTTCATGATGTCGGCACGATCGAAGAAGATCCGCACGGCACGCCAGCCCAGGAAGGGGTTCATCTCCTTCGGGAAATTCATGTAGGGCAGTTCTTTGTCGCCGCCGATGTCCATGGTGCGGACGATGATCGGCTGGTCCGGCATGGCCTCTGCCACTTCTTTGTAGGCCTTGAACTGCTCGTCTTCGGTCGGCAGCGCGTCACGGTCCATGAAGAGGAACTCGGTACGGTACAGACCCACGCCCTCGGCGCCGTTGCGGATGGCTCCCTCGGTATCCTTGACGGTCCCGATATTGGCGCATACTTCGACCTGATGGCCGTCCAGGGTGATGGCAGGCAGGTCTTTGAGCTTGGCCAGCTCATCCTTCTCGGCCTGGAACTGGGCCTGGAACTTCTTGGCCTCGGCCAGCTGTTCTGCGGTCGGATTGATGATGACCTGGTTGTTGATCGCATCCAGCACCAGCAGGTCGCCGTTCTTGACGCGCTCGGTGATGTCGTTGGTACCCACGACGGCTGGCAGCTCCAGGGAGCGGGCCATGATGGAGGTGTGGGAGGTACGGCCACCGATGTCGGTGACGAAGCCCAGCACGTATTTCAGGTTGATTTGAGCGGTTTCGGATGGGGTCAGGTCTTTGGCGACCAGGATGACCTCTTCGTCTATGGTGCTCAGGTTGACGACGGCGATGCCCAGTACGTTCTTGACCAGACGGGTACCGATGTCACGGAAGTCGGTGGCACGCTCGCGCAGATAAGGGTCGTCCAGCTCGGCCATCATCTTGGCGTACTGTTCGATCACCTCGAAGATGGCTCTGTCGGCGGATGCCTTGTTGTCCTTGATGAAGGATCTGATATCCCCTTCCAGCTCTTCATCTTCGAGCAGCATGATGTGGCCTTCGAAGATGGCCTCTTTTTCTTCACCGAAGGTGCGACCGGCCATCTCTTTGATGGCTTCCAGCTGGGCGGCTGACTTGGTGCGGGCTTCGAGGAAGCGGTTGATCTCGGCATCAATCTGTTCGGCAGGGATCTTGCCCTGATTGATAACGATTTCATCTTCTTTCAGAAGAAGCGCCTTGCCGAATGCGATACCGGGGGACGCAAGAATGCCAGATATCATAATCCTTCCTATTAAAACGACTGTGGGGGAGGAGTAAAGCTGGATTACTCCAGCTCGTCCATCAGGGCAACCAGCTTCTCAACGGCTTTCTGAGCGTCCGGGCCGTCGGCCTGGATGGTCACGTTGGTGCCCTTGGTCAGACCCAGGGTCTGCAGCTTGAACAGGCTCTTGGCGCTGGCGGACTTGCCACCGGAGACCACAGTGATCTCGCTTTGGAATTCTTTGGCTTCTTTCACGAACTGAGCTGCAGGACGGGTGTGCAGGCCGTTTTCAGCAGTAATAACAACAGACTTCTCGTACATGGTTTCACCCCATATTATTGATATTGTGTGGAGAGATGGTCGCTAATGAGGCTTCCTGTCTCACCGTGTCAGTATGGATATGTTGTAAAGTAACGAAATCAGACCTGCAATGGTTTAATCCAGGTCAATTTTCTGTGCAGTATTCGGCGTTGTGGCCAGGTCTTTTTTCGTTATCGCGCTACAAGCCGCGTCAGGACTGGCCTGAAATTATTTTATAACGAAAAATAACACTTTGTTACCTTGTGATACCTGGCCGGTAAACACCTCGTGACGCCGCACAGGATATGAGATTTATCACAGAATGTCTGCTTTTTTTGTCATGTCCGAGTTTGTTATTTTACCCCAAAAAATAAGGGGCCGACTGACACTGATGGCTACTGAGTTTAGCGCATAATGAAAACGGCGCTCCGAGGAGCGCCGTCGTTTTGATGTAAGCCGATCAACTACTGTTGCAGCTCTTGCTCGCTGAACACGCCGGCGAAGAGGGCGCTGGAGAGGTAACGCTCGGCGGCGCTCGGCAGGATGACGACTATGGTCTTGCCCTCGAACTCCGGCAGCTCGGCCAGACGGTTGGCGGCGACCACGGCGGCGCCGGAGCTGATCCCGGCCAGGATCCCTTCCTCTTCCATCAGGCGGCGAGCCATCTCGATGGCTTCGTCGCTGCTCACCTGTTCAACTCTGTCCAGCAGGCTCAGGTCCAGGTTGCCCGGAATGAAGCCGGCCCCGATGCCCTGAATCTTGTGCGGACCCGGTTTGATCTCTTCACCGGCCAGCTTCTGGCTGATGACGGGGGATTCGCTGGGCTCGACCGCCACAGAGACGATGGCCTTGCCCTTGGTCTGCTTGATGTAGCGGGAGACACCCGTGATGGTGCCGCCGGTGCCGACGCCCGCCACGAACACGTCCACTTCACCGTCGGTGGCGTCCCAGATCTCGGGGCCCGTGGTCTGCTCGTGGATTTCCGGGTTCGCCGGGTTCTCGAACTGCTGCAGCAGCACGTACTTGCCCGGTTCGGATTCCAGGATCTCGTTGGCCTTGGCGATGGCGCCTTTCATGCCGAGCGGTCCCTCGGTCAGCACCAGGTTGGCACCCAGGGCCTTGAGCAGCTTGCGACGCTCCAGGCTCATGGTGGCCGGCATGGTCAATGTGATGGGATAGCCACGGGCCGCAGCCACGAAAGCCAGGGCAATGCCCGTGTTGCCGCTGGTAGGCTCGATGATCTCCTTGCCCTTGGTCAGCAGGCCGCGTTTCTCGGCATCCCAGATGAGATTGGCACCGATCCGGCACTTGACGCTGAAGCTCGGGTTGCGGCTCTCGATCTTGGCCAGCACGCGGCCCTTGGTAACACGGTTGAGACGAACCAGCGGGGTGTTGCCTATGGTCTGGCTGTTGTCCTCAAAAATTTTGCTCATGGTGCTATCCCTGTGTTTGTTAAGGCGATGAAACAAGATTACCCTGTGGTTTCTGAATGAGAAGTGACGAATCGTTATAACAATATGTTATTACAACATATAGAACTTATTCTCTCTTGCCGAGGGGCCACCCGCTTCTTTGGCAACCAAAGGAATGGATCTCATGGGATTTGCAGGAAGCGACCGCTATCTCGCATCAAAGTCACTGAGTATGGCCGTCAACGCCGCCATCGTGCTGGAGAAGCCGCTGCTCATCAAGGGTGAGCCCGGTACCGGCAAGACGGTGCTGGCGGAGGCGGTGGCCGACTCTCTCGGTGCCGAGCTCATCAGCTGGCACATCAAGTCCACCACCAAGGCCCAGCAGGGGCTCTACGAATACGATGCGGTGGCCCGTCTGCGGGACTCCCAGCTCGGCGATCCGCGGGTGGGGGAGATCAACCACTACATCCGCCGGGGCAAGCTGTGGCAGGCCTTCGCCGCCGAGCGGCGACCCGTGCTCCTCATCGACGAGATCGACAAGGCCGACATCGAGTTTCCCAACGATCTGCTGCTGGAGCTGGATCGCATGGAGTTCGACGTCTACGAGACCGGCGAGCGGGTCAGGGCGCGCCAGCGCCCCGTGGTCATCATCACCTCCAACAACGAGAAGGAGCTGCCGGACGCCTTCCTGCGCCGCTGCTTCTTCCACTACATCCGCTTCCCCGACAAGGCCGAGATGCAGGCCATCGTCAAGCTCCACTACCCCGATCTCAAGGAGCGGCTGCTCGGCGAGGCGATGGAGCTCTTCTTCGAGCTGCGGGCCGTCGAGGGGCTGCGCAAGAAACCCTCCACCTCAGAGCTGCTGGACTGGATCCGCCTGCTCCTGGCCGACGACATCGCTCCCGAGGCGCTGCGCAACCGGGAGCCGGGCAAGCTGGTGCCCGCCCTCTACGGCGCCCTGCTCAAGACGGAGCAAGACTTGCATCTCTTTGAGAAGCTCGCCTTCCTGGCGCGACGCGGCGGCTGAATGCTGATCGACTTCTTCCTCCACCTGCGCCGCCACCAGCTGCCCTGCAGCCTGCGCGAGTTGCTGGATCTCCATGGGGCCCTGGCGGCCGGACTCGCCAGCGTGGACATGGACGACTTCTACCGCTTGTCCCGCTGCCTGCTGGTGAAGGACGAGGCTCACCTCGATCGCTTCGATCGCGCCTTCGCCGAGTATTACGAGGGGCTGGAGGTCATTCCCCTGCTGCCCGAAACTCTGCCGGACGACTGGCTACGCCAGGAGTTCGAGCGGCTGCTGAGTCCGGAGGAGAGAGCCTTGCTCAGATCTCTGGGCGGTCTCGACAAGCTGCTGGAGACCCTCAACCAGCGCCTGTGCGAGCAAAAGGAACGTCACGCCGGCGGCAACAAGTGGGTGGGCACCGGGGGCAGCAGTCCCTTCGGCCATGGCGGTTATCACCCCGAGGGGATCCGGATGGGGGGAGAGGGCCGGCATGGCAGGGCGACCAAGGTGTGGGAGGCGCGCCACTATCGCAACTTCAGTGACGAGAGCGTCCTCGGCCAGCGCGCCATCCAGCTCGCCCTGCGCAAGCTCAGGCGCTGGGTTCGCAAGGGCAGCCCCTCGGAGCTGGATCTTGACGACACCATCCAAAGCTCGGCCCGCCAG
This sequence comes from Aeromonas sp. FDAARGOS 1409, assembly GCF_019048705.1. Taxonomy (NCBI): domain Bacteria; kingdom Pseudomonadati; phylum Pseudomonadota; class Gammaproteobacteria; order Aeromonadales; family Aeromonadaceae; genus Aeromonas; species Aeromonas sp. FDAARGOS 1409. Next base: position 93,096 of record NZ_CP077395.1, on the reverse strand, counting down.
GGCTGGCTCGATGTGAAGCTGAGGCCAGAGCGCCACAACGGCGTCAAGCTGTTGGTGTTCTTCGACGTGGGAGGCTCCATGGATGCCCACGTGGCCGAGGTGCAGCGGCTCTTCTCGGCCCTGCGCCACGAGTTCAAACACCTGGTGTTCTTCTACTTCCACAACTGCCTCTACGACTTCGTCTGGCAGGACAACGCCCGCCGTTTCGAGGAGCGTTTCGACACCCTGCGGCTGCTGCGCACCTACGGCAGCGACTACAGGGTGATTTTTGTGGGGGATGCGAAGATGGGACCCTATGAAATTACCTGGCCCGGCGGCAGCGTGGAGCACTGGAACGAGGAGCCCGGTCAGGTGTGGCTGGCGCGCCTGCAACAGCACTTCCCCAGGCTGGTGTGGATCAATCCGCTGCCCAGGCAGGAGTGGCTCTGGCACCCCTCCATCAAGCTGATGAATGACGTGATCGGCGGGCGCATGCACCCGCTGACCCTGGCGGGTCTCGCCGGTGCGATCGATCGGCTGTGACCCTCTGACCCTAAAAACAGACAAGCCGGGATTGCACCCGGCCAGGAGCAAAGATGACCCCTATCGTAATCAGTGGCTCGGGCCTCTATACCCCGTCCCATGCCGTCAGCAACGAAGAGCTGGTGGCCGCCTTCAACCAGTATGTGGATCTCTACAACGAAGAGAACGCCTCCGCCATCGATGCGGGCCAGCTCGATGCCAAACAGCATTCGAGCTGCGAGTTCATCGAGAAGGCCTCCGGCATCAAGAGTCGCTATCTGGTGAGCAAGGAGGGGGTGCTGGATCCCGACATCATGCAGCCGCTCATGGCGGAGAGGCCCGACGATCAGCCCTCCATCATGGTGGAGATGGCGGTCGCCGCCGCCGAGCAGGCGCTGATCGCCGCCGGCCGCGAGCCGGGGGAGATCGATCTGGTGATAGTGGCGGCTTCCAACATGCCGCGCCCCTATCCGGCGCTCTCCATCGAGCTGCAACACTACCTGGGGGCGGGCGGCATGGCGTTCGACATGAACGTGGCCTGCTCCTCCGCCACCTTCGGCATCAAGACGGCGGCGGACATGCTGGCGGCGGGCACGGCGAAGCTGGCGCTGGTGGTGAACCCGGAGATCTGCTCGGGGCACCTCAACTTTAGAGATAGAGATAGCCACTTTATCTTCGGTGACGCCTGCACCGCCGTACTGCTGGAGCGGGCAGAAGATTGCAAGGTCGCGGCCCCCTGGCAGCTGGTGGCGAGCAAGCTGGTGACCCAGTACTCCAACAACATCCGCAACAACTTCGGCTTCCTGAACCGCTTCAGCCCCCGCACCCGCTACGGGGACGACAAGCTGTTCCGCCAGCAGGGGCGCAAGGTGTTCAAGGAGGTGCTGCCCCTAGTGTGCGATCAGATTGCCGCCCAGCTCGAAGAGCAGGGCTGGGCGGCGGATGACTTGAGCCGGCTCTGGCTCCATCAGGCCAACCTCACCATGAACCAGTTCATCGGGCGCAAGCTGCTGGGCCACGATGCCAGCCAGCAGGAGGCGCCGGTCATCCTCGACCGCTACGGCAACACCAGCTCGGCGGGCTCCATCATCGCCTTCCACCTGTTCAACCAGGACTTGCCGAGCGGGGCCCGCGGGGTGCTCTGCTCCTTCGGCGCCGGCTACTCCATCGGCAGCCTGCTGCTGCAACGGCGCTGATGCACAAAAAAGCCACCCCTTGGGTGGCTTTTTCATGTTGCCTCAACGACTTATTCAAACGGGTTCGATGGCCAAGACCAGGCATTCCGGTTCTTTTATCTGAAAACGCACGTTCACATCGAACAGCCTGACGCCGTACTCCTTGTCGTCCGGCTTGCCCTGCTTGTAGGCGGGGCGGGGATCCTGGGCCAGCACTTCGCTCACCAGCTGGCGCAGCTCGGGGTGGCGCCTGAGCCAGGGGGCGAGCTGTTGCTCGGCTTGTGCACTGAAGCTCACCGACAGCGGCGGGGTGGGGGCCTGTGGGGCGAAGCCGCCGCGGGCATCCGGCAGGCTGTCGGCATAGGGGACATAGGGCTTGATGTCGACGACGGGGGTGCCATCAAGCAAGTCCACGGCGCCGAGTTCGAGCCACAGCTTGCCGCGCTCGCGGCCGACCCCGTGCAGCTCGACCACGGAGAGGCCGAGGGGGTTGGGGCGGAAGGTGGAGCGGGTGGCGAAGACCCCGACCCGTTCGTTGCCGCCGAGGCGCGGCGGACGCACCGTCGGGTGCCAGCCCTGCGCCATGGTCTGGTGAAACACGAAGCTGAGCCAGAGGTGGGAAAACTGCTCGATGCCGCGCAGCGCGTCCGGCTGATCGTAGGGGGGCTGCAGCTCGAGGCGGGCGCGGGCCGATTTGACCAGGCCGGGCTGGCGCGGGATGGCGAACTTCTCCTTGTAGGGAGAGCGGATGATACCCAGGGTGTCGATTTCGAACTTCATGGCGGATCCTGACTGAAAACCCCGGCAATGTAGCACAGCAGGCCCCAAAACGCAGGCGTGCCCTGCGGGCTGCCGGTTCCATCTGCCGTGATCCCGCTCCCATCCCGGCCGCCCGAGGGCTGTATCACGCCGCCAACTTGCGTAGGGTGGGCGCTGGAAGCGCGCACGCTGGGCGGGCAAGCAAAACGGGCGTGGCATCGGCAGCGGGCCGCGCCGTGAAGGAGAGACAGGGATGAAACTGCTGATTATCGGCGGCACCGGGTTTTTGGGCCACCACCTCACCTCGCTGGCCCTGGACTGGGGTCACGAGGTGACACTGTTCAATCGCGGCCACCGCCAGCACCCGGACTGGCGCGAGCTGGCGTCACTGCAAGGGGACAGGGATAACGATCTCGGCGCGCTGCGCGGCGAGGGGCTGCACTGGGATCTCGCCATCGACACCTGCTGCTACCGACCCGAGCAGGCGGCGAGCCTCTCCACCGCCCTGGTGGGGCGCTGCGAGCGCCTCATCTTCATCTCCACCATCAGCGTCTATCGCGACTTCGCCCGTCCCGGGATGGACGAGTCGGCGCCGCTGCACGAAGTGGACCCCGACGGGTCAGCCACCGGCTACGGTCCGCTCAAGGTATTGTGTGAGGCCGAGTATCGGGCCCGCTGGGGGGAGCGGCTCTGTATACTGCGCCCCGGCGTGCTGTGCGGCCCCTTCGATCCCACAGGTCGCCTGGCCTGGTGGGTGAGGCGGGTGCAGCAAGGGGGGCCCTGGCTGCTGCCGGGGGAGGGGCAGGACAGGCTGCAATACCTGGATGTGCGCGACTGCGCCGAGTTCGTGCTGCGGGCCGCCGAGCAGCGGCTGGAAGGCTGCTACAACCTGATCAAGCCAGGCATCCCCCTGGCGGACTGGGTGGAGCGCCTCGCCGCCCGGCTGGTGCCGGCGACGGCACTGCAACCCCAGTGGCGGCCCTGGGCCGCCCTGATAAAGGCGGGAGTGGAGCCCTGGCAGAGCTATCCCACCCTGCTGCCGAACGAGCAGCCAGAGTATGCGGGCTATGGCCGCATCAGCGCCGAGGCCGCCATCGTCCACGGGCTGAACTTCCGCCCCCTGGAGGAGACGGTGGCCGATCTGGTGGAGTGGCTGGCCGGCAACCCCCGGGGGCCACAGGCGGGCATGACGACCGCCGAGGAGCAGGCCCTGTGGCAGCGGTGTGACTCCACGCGCTCATCCGGCGCGTGTCGGCAGGAATAAGAAGAGGGCACCCCGGGGTGCCCTCTGTCGTTGTCGGCTCTGGCGTTCAGCGCAGGAGCGCGCCGCAGTCGGTCAGCAACGTCCTGAGCACGCTGCGATGGCAGCGTGCCTCCTGCTCGCAGTAGCAGCCCACCGACAGGTTGGTGGTGTGGGAGAGGGCGGCCAGCAGGGCGAGATCGTGTTTTGCCGCCGGGCTCGCCATCTCGGCTTTGTACTGCTTGCAGAAGGCGGCCCACTGGGCGGGCGTTTCGGCACCCTGGCCGAGCTTCATGGTCTCGGGGCTGGGGGCCAGGTTGGGGAACCAGACGTCGTACCAATCCTGGCTGGCGAACTCCGCCTTGGGAACGCCGCGAGGGGGGCGGCGCACGGTGCCGATACGCAGCCCCTCGTCCTCGAGGCGCGGGCTGCCGAGGCGGACGATGGCGAGGGCCATCTCCCTTACTTCTCTTCGGCCACTTTCAGCGCCTGGCCGTAGCAGATCACCTGTTTCAGGCAGCCCGGCACGTCGCTGAACTCGGCGCACTTGTCGAAGCTGACGCCGTTGCCTCCCATGTCCGCCACGCGGCGGCGGGCCAGGGTGCGGGCTTCGCCTGCATTGGGCACCGCCTGGTTGGCATCGCTCTGGCAGGATTCCCCCTCGACGGTGCCGAGGTAGAGGTAGTTGAGGTCCGCGAGCTCGCTCTGCTCGTAGATGCGGACGCTGCCCGGCTTGAAGTATTCGTCGAAGTTTTCCTTGTCCAGATTGCTGTTGAAGGAGAAGTCGGCGCAACCGGAGGCGATGAGGGGCAGCAATAGAATCAGGCGTTTCATGTCGATGTCTTGTTGAACGGTGAGAGGGGCATTATAGGGGCCAGTCGCTGCCTGCGACCAGCCCCATTTTTGGCCAGGTGGGAAGGGTGTGACGGGGATCAGGCAGAAGCGAGCACGCTGGTGCAGGCGCCGGTAGTTGTCGTCGGTGAGCAGGGTCTCTGGATGAGAGAGGGGCGCCCCGGCGCCCCTCGTGTGACTGCGATCAGGCCGGAGCCAGCCGTTGGTGCAGGCTGCGGTAATAGTCGTCTGCGAGCAGCGTCTGGTGCGGGGCGCACAGGCGGATCCGCCCCTCTTCCATCAGGGCGACCCTGTCCATCCGCTCCAGCCCCAGCAGGCGGTGGGAGATGAGCAGCAGGGTTCGGTCGGCCCCCAGGGTCAGCAGCAGATCCATGATCTCCCGCTCGGTCTGGCTGTCGAGGCCTTCGGTCGGCTCGTCCAGCAGCCAGAGCGGGGCGTCGTGGAGCAGGGCGCGGGCGATGCCGATGCGGCGCCGCTCCCCGCCGGAGAGCGGGCGGCCGCCGTCTCCGAGCCAGGCGTCCAGCCCGGTTTCGGTGTGCTCTTCGTCATCGGCCAGCAGGCTGGCGAGTCCCACCTGGGTGAGCACCTCTGCCAGCCGCTCGTCGCTGGCAGAGGGCGCGGCCAGCCTGAGGTTGCCGCGCAGGGTATCGGCAAACAGGTGCACCCGCTGGCTCACCACGGAGCAGGAGGCGCGCAGCGCCTCTTCGCTGTAGCCGGTGAGCGGCTTGCCATCGAGCAGGATCTCGCCGGACTGCGCCGTCCACTCCCGGGTCAGCAGCCCCATCAGGGTGGACTTGCCGCAGCCAGTCTGCCCCAGCAGCGCCAGCCTCTCGCCGGCATGCAGTTGCAGGGTGCAGCCCTGCAGCACGGGGGCGTCCTGCTCCGGATAGGTGAAGTGGATATCCCGTATCTGCAAGGCGCCCGTGCCGGCAGGCGTCTGCCCCTCTCCCCACGCTGGCGCCTGGGCCTCCTGCAGGATCTCGTTGAGGCGGCGGGCCGAGGTGAGGCTGGTGGAGAGGTGCTGGAAGGCCCCCGCCAGCGGCAGCAGCGCCTCGAAGCTCGCCAGAGTGGCGAACACCATGAGCGCCGTGACGGGGTCCGGCGTGCTGCCGCCGACCCCGTGGCCGGCCAGCCACAGCATCAGGGTCAGGGTCCAGCCGCTCAGCAACTGCACCGAGAAGCCGGCCAGACCGCTGACCCTGGCCATGCGGGCCTGGGCCTGGATCAGGGCCTGCTCCGCCTGCTGCAGCTCGGCGAGCGCCGTGGGAGCGGCGGCGAACATCTGCAGCTCGGCGTGGCCGTCCAGGTAGTCCACCAACCGGGTGCGCATGGCGGATTTCTCGGCGATGAGCCGGCGGCCCGGCGCGCGCCCGGCGAAATAGAAGGCCAGGGGCAGGGCCAGCATGCCGAAGAGCAGGATGGCCCCCAGGGTCAGAGCCAGGCGGCTGTCGAAGAAGGAGAGGAAGAACACCAGCCCGGCACAGCTCAGCAGCGCCGCCCCTATGGGGGTGATGAGGCGCAGGTAGACGTGATCCATGGCATCGATGTCGGCCACCAGGCGGTTGAGCAGATCCGCCTGGCGAAAACCGGCCAGGGAGCCGGGGGAGAGGGGGGAGAGCCTGTCCCAGAACCAGACCCGCAGCCGGGTCAGCACCCGGAAGGTGGCGTCGTGGCTCACCACCCGCTCGCCCCAGCGGCTGGCGGTGCGCACTATGGAGAAGAAGCGCACCCCGCCGGCCGGGGTCATGTAGTTGAAGGTGTCGCGGGTGGCGACGGCCAGCCCGGCCACCGCGGCGGCGGAGAGGAACCAGCCCGAGAGGGAGAGCAGCCCCATGCCGGCCACCAGGGTGACCAGGGCCAGCAGCAGACCCAGCGACAGGCTGAGCCAGTGCTGGCGGTAGAGACGCAGGAACGGCAACAGATCACGCATCGAGAGAGTCTCCGTTATCTTGGGACCTGTGTTGCGACAGGAGGCGGGCGAAGGGGCCGCTGGCCTCGCAAAGCCGCGCAAAGGAGCCCTGCTCCACCAGCAAGCCGCGCTCCAGCACCAGGATGTTGTCCATCTGGCTGAGCTGATCCAGGCGGTGGGTGATCATCAGCAGGGTCTGGCCCGAGCTCGCCTGCTCCAGCGTGCCCATGATGGCGCGCTCGGAGTGGCGATCCAGGCTGGCGGTGGGTTCGTCCAGCACCATCAGCTCGGTGTGCCTGAGCAGGGTGCGGGCCAGGGCGATGCGCTGGGCCTGGCCGACGGAGAGACCGCCCGCCTGATCCCCGACCCGATAGTCCAGCCCTTTTTCGCTGACAAACTCCCAGGCCTGGGCGCGCCTCAGCACCGCCTCCAGCTCGGCGTCGCTGGCCGCAGGTCTGGCCAGCAGCAGGTTGTCCCGCAAGGAGGCGTGGAACAGCTGCGGGTTCTGGGAGAGCCAGCCGAGCCGTTGGCGCCACTGGCTCATGTCCAGCTCGGCGAGCTCCTGGCCGTTGACCTTGAGCGAACCGCGATAGGGGGCAAAGCCGAGCAGGGCATTGACCAGGGAGCTCTTGCCCGCGCCACTGATGCCGACCAGGGCTGTGCGGGTGCCGGCTTCAAGGGTGAAGTCGAGGGGACCGACCAGCACCTTGCCCTCGGCGCTCAGCACCTCCAGGGAGCAGGCTTCGACCCTGATGGGGCCCTCCGCCTGGAAGGGTACCGCCCCCGAGGCGGGCTCGCTGACCTCGGCCTCCAGAAATTCCAGCAGCTGTTCGGCGGCGCCGATGGCCTGCGCCTTGGCGTGGTAGTGGGCACCCAGCTCCCGCAGCGGGGCATAGAACTCGGGGGCGAGGAAGAGCACGAACAGGCCGGTAAAGAGCGTGACCTTGACGCCATAGCTGCCGAAGTTGAGGTGATCTATGTAGGAGAAGCCGAAGTAGACGGCCACCAGGGCCACCGCGATGGCGGCGAAAAACTCCAGCACGGCGGTGCTGAGGAAGGCGAGGCGCAGCACCTCCATGGTGCGTTCACGAAAATCTTCCGACGCATCGCGAATGGCCTCCCCCTCCGCCCGGGTGCGCATGAAGAGCTGCAGGGTGCGCAGCCCCTTGAGGCGATCGAGGAAGTGACCGGAGAGCCGTGCCAGCGACTGGAAGTTTCGGCGGTTGGCATCGGCGGCGCCTACCCCCACCAGGATCATGAAGAGCGGGATGAGGGGCGCTGTGCCGAGCAGGATCAGGCCCGCCGCCCAGTTGACCGGGAACACGGACACCAGGATCACCAGGGGAATGAAGACGGCTATGGCCATCTGGGGTAGATAGCGGGAGAAGAAGTCCTGCATCTCTTCGATCTGTTCCAGCAGCAGGCTGGCCCAGCTGCCGGCGGGGCGGCGCTGGATATAGGCAGGCCCGAGGCGGCCGAGGCGGGTGAGCACCAGCTGGCGGATGGCCTGGCGCACCGCACTGCCCGCCTTGAAGCTCGCCACCTCGCGGCCATAGGCCAGGGCGGCCTTGGTCAGGGTCACCAGCAGCAGGCTGACGAAGAGGGGAATGGAGTGCTCCGGGGTGGCGCCCTCGATGATGAAACCGTGGAGCAGGGTCGCCAGCAGCCAGGCCTGCATCACCATCAGCACACCCTGGCCCAGTCCGAGGGCGATGGAAAACCCGATCCAGCGCCGGCCATGGCCCGATTGCCTGCGTAACCAGCCATAGAGATGTTTCTGCCTGTTCTTGTCCATTCACCGCCTCCTCAAACGAGTGGCGCAAGACTATCGTCGCCCCCACGGCTTGGCAACCTTGCCGATCCGGGAGTGTGGAGCCCATTGTTTGAAAAAGCAGCTTCATGCTCAATAGTTGGTCGAACAGCTTGATTTATGGCAAAAAATGCGAATCCGGTGATTGCGCTCCGCGGCAAAATGCATATAGTAGAGGCCACTGACGCGGGTGTAGTTCAATGGTAGAACGGCAGCTTCCCAAGCTGCATACGTGGGTTCGATTCCCATCACCCGCTCCACATTCCAGATAACGGCAGATGCCGTTGTCACCTCGGCCAAATAGCTCTCTGTCATGGGATTTCCCGTCAGACCAGCAGGTTTTGATGCCTAGCGGGCATCGTATAATGGCTATTACCTCAGCCTTCCAAGCTGATGATGCGGGTTCGATTCCCGCTGCCCGCTCCAGCGTTCATGCAACAAGCCCACTCAATCGAGTGGGCTTTTTGTTTTGGCCTTCTTTGCGCCCGCACTGTGCTGGCGACCGGAAAACAAAAAAGGCGCCAACAGGCGCCTCTCTCATCACTGGCAGGGTTATTCCTGCTCCAGCTCGCCACAGAAGCGGTAGCCTTCGCCATGGATGGTGGCGATGATCTCCGGGGTGTCGCCCACGCTCTCGAAGTGCTTGCGAATGCGGCGGATGGTCACATCCACGGTGCGGTCGTGAGGCTTGAGCTCGCGGCCCGTCATCTTCTTGAGCAGCTCGGCACGGGTCTGGATCTGGCCCGGGTTTTCGCAGAAGTGCAGCATGGCACGGAATTCGGAACGGGGCAGCTTGAACATGTCGCCCGCCGGGCTGACCAGGGCGCGGCTGTTGATGTCCAGGGCCCAGCCGTTGAACAGGTAACGCTCCACCAGTTTCTTCTCTTCGCCACCGGCGGCCACGTTCATGGTGCGGCTCAGCAGGTTGCGGGCACGTATGGTCAGCTCACGGGGGTTGAACGGCTTGGTGATGTAGTCATCGGCGCCGATCTCCAGCCCCAGGATCTTGTCCACCTCGTTGTCGCGACCGGTCAGGAACATCAGGGCGATGTTGTCATCCTCACGCAGCTCGCGTGCCAGCAGCAGGCCGTTCTTGCCCGGCAGGTTGATGTCCATGATCACCAGATTGATGGTGTGGCTGGTCAGGGCCTGGTGCATCTCGTCGCCATTGTTGGCTTCCAGCACTATGTAGCCTTCGGCCTCGAAGATGCTCTTGAGGGTGTTGCGGGTGACCAGCTCGTCTTCGACGATCAGAATATGTGGTGTTTGCATGAGTATTCCCAGATTCTTATCAGTTAATTATCGAAATTTTAACACTCTTTGGCGTTATCCGACCGGTCCTGAAAATTTATTACGTCATCCTGGGTATGAAAATCAGGTCGAATCATCGCGAATTTGGTATCTACGCTGGCCAGCATCCCTGTGCCGCACATAGGCTCTCAACAAGTCTGATCGAGAGGAGCCCGGAGAGGTAGTCCATTACAAAAGTTGCTGCATTTTATCAGTTAACAGGCGCATAACAACACTCTTTGCCGTCAGATAGCAACTTTTTAACTCAGGTTTGATATAAGTCAATCCCCGAGTTCGCTGCATCATACTTGGGCTGGCCCGCTTTTTCGCCCTTAATAAATGTAATGGGATGTAACATGTGGTTGACATGACTTTGTGGGAAAACTACAGAAATGTGTGCTTTATCGCCCCCTTCGCTCCGCCCGCCTGGCCTACCTATGCCATCGTCACGGCCTGGAACCCGGCCAGCCAGTGGGTGGGGGAGCGTCGCAATACCCGCCGCCAGCGCGCCCTGATGCGTCTCCTCGGCGAGCAGAGCGTCATGGGGCCGGTATGGGGGGGCGATGCGGACGAGTGCTGGCAGGAGGACTCCCTGTTGTTGCCGATCGCGCAGGAAGAGGCCATCCGGCTGGCCGCCCGCTTCGGACAGAATGCCCTCTACTGGGTGGCTGAAGGGGAGCTCTGGCTGGTTCCCGTTCTGCTGGGTGGCGAGCCTTGCCATCTGGGGAGTCTGGCTTCCCGCTGGCGGCTCAGGTCGCCTGCCTCCGGGCAGACATAGCGCCACCCCGCCATCCGGGCAGGGCTCCCCGTCGGTGGATTGTCAGCCCCCCGACATGATGAAAGAATGAGCGGACACATTTCACTCCATGGAAGGATGATGATCATGCTGGACCTGCTGCCCGACCTTTGCGATGAACATGGCGATACCCTGCAGGTGGCCGACCCCCTGTTCCACGACTATGGCGGCAAGTCGCTGTTTTACGGCGAGGCCGTGACCCTCTCCTGCTTCGAGGACAACAGCCTGGTGCGGGAGCTGGTGAATCGGCCCGGTCAGGGCAAGGTGATGGTCATCGACGGGGGCGGTTCCCTGCGCCGCGCCCTGCTTGGGGATCAATTGGCCATCAAGGCGGTGGAGCAGGGGTGGGAAGGGATCCTGATCAACGGGGCCGTACGGGATGTGGGCACCCTGGCCAGCCTGGCGCTGGGGGTCAAGGCGCTGGCTCCCTGCCCGGTCAAGACCGAGAAACGGGGCCTGGGCGAGCTGGATGCCGTGGTCTCCTTTGCCGGCGTGACCATAGCTCCCGGCGATTATGTGTACGCCGATCTCAACGGCGTGCTGGTGAGTGGTGCTCGGCTCCTCTGAGAGCTCAGAAGTTGAAGCCCACCCCCAGGGTGAGGAAGTGTTCTGTGCTGAAGGCGCTGAGGCCGTAGTTGGCGGTGATGGCCAGTTGCGGCGTCACCAGCAGGCTGCTGTTGAGCTCCACGAGGGTGCTGGCCTTGCTCACCTCCAGCTGCTTGAGCTGGCTGCCGATGTTCAGGGAGGGGGAGAGGCGGTAGCGCACCCCCGAGCTGATATTGAACCCGGTCTGATCGCTGCGGGGGCCGATGGCGGGCCCGGCCTCCATGTAGAGGCTGAGGTCATCCTCGACCGGATACTGGTAGCCGGTGTTGATGAGCCAGAGGTCGAAGTGGTCGCCCGGATGGGCCTGGTTGCCGAGCAGGACGCCGGAATAGCTTTTGACGTAGAGCTGGCTGTCGGCGTCGTTCTTGAGGAAATCCCAATCGGCGGCCTGGGCCGAAAAGGCGAGGCCGGCTGCGAGTGCGATGACGAGAGATTTGACCATTCGTTTCCCCTCCCTGGGTCCGGAACAGGACTACAAGCATGGCACATGCCAGCAGGGAGTAAAGGGAACCCCGATCACAATAAAAGAGTTTTGATGGGCGCCACAGTCGTGGTACACAGGCCCCTCACTCAGTGTCTTCACGACAATCTCCATCACGAGGTGAACCATGAACAAGAAACTGATCCTGCTGGCCGCACTGGCCCTGGGAGGCTGCGCCATGACCACGGGGTCCACACTGGCACAGTTGCAGGCATCGACCTGGCAGTTGCAGGGGGCGAGCGGCGATACCTTTACCCTGCAGGTCGCCGGCGACAAGGTGGCGGGCAAGGGCGGCTGCAACCGCTACTTTGGCGGCATCACAGAGCAGGGTGACGGCGTCTTGACGCTGGGTCCTATGGGTGCGACGCGCATGATGTGCATGGGGGATCTGGCCGGCAAGGAGATGGAGTACCTGAAGTCCCTGGAGAAGGTAGCCAGCTTCCAGATCAGCGGCAACCAGCTGGTGCTCAAGGATGCCGGCAAGGCGACCCTGCTGACCTTCGACGCCGTGAAATAGGCCCGGTGTCGTCAGACTCTGTCGCAGCCTGACACCGGCGCGACGGTGTCAGAAAGAATGTACAAAAGGGACGCCACGGCGCCCCTTTTTGCTGCTTCAGCCGGGGTCATCCCCCCCGCTGGAAACGAAAGCGCTTCTTGCGCCGGTAGGGATAGACGTCCTCGAATACCCCCTCCCTGATGTTGCTCTGCAGCCGTTTCCAGTAGTTGGCATCGAACAACTCCTTGTGCAACTGCATCATGATTGCCCGCACCTGGGGCTTTTGCAGCAGGAAGGTGGCGAACTCCTCGGGGAAGATGTCGTTCGGTGCCACCGAATACCAGGGCTCGGCGCTCCACTCGTCCTCGGGGTAGCGCGGTGGCGGGATCTGGCGGAAGTTGCACTCCGTCATGTAGCAGATCTCGTCGTAGTCGTAGAAGACCACCCGGCCGTGGCGGGTGACCCCGAAGTTCTTGAACAGCATGTCGCCGGGGAAGATGTTGGCCGCCGCGAGCTGGCGGATGGCGTTGCCGTACTCCTCCAGGGCGAGCCGGGTCTGCTGCTCGTCCGCCTGATCCAGATAGAGGTTCAGCGGGATCATCTTGCGCTCGGTATAGAGGTGTTTTATCACCAGCTTGTCGGCCGTGATGGTGAGCGCCGAGGGGGCCACCGCCTTGAGCTCGGCCAAGAGCTCGGGGGAGATGCGGTCCAGCGGAAACTCGAAGTTGGTGAACTCCTGGGTATCGGCCATGCGGCCCACTCTATCGTGCTGCTTCACCAGCCGGTACTTCTCCTTCACCTGCTCGTGACTCACCTCCTTGGGAGGGGTGAACTCGTCCTTGATCACCTTGAACACCACGTCGTAGGAGGGGAGGGTGAACACGCTCATCACCATGCCCTTGATGCCCGGCGCGATGACGAACTGCTCCCGGCTCTGGGCCAGGTGCTGCTGGTAGTGGCGATAGAGCTCGGTCTTGCCGTGCTTCTGGCAGCCGATGGCGTTGTAGATCTCGTAGTCCGGCTTGCGGGGCATGATCTGGCGCAGAAAGGCGACGAAGAGCGCCGGCACCGGGGCATAGACCATGAAGTAGGCGCGGGCGAAGCCGAACACGATGGAGGCGAGCTCGGGCTCGAAGATGACGGTGTCCACATAGATGCTCTGGCCCGTGCTGAGCAGGGGCAGGATGAAGGGATACACCTCCCCCTTCACCCGGATGAGCCCCACCAGATAGGCCCCCTTGTTGCGGTAGAACACCTCTTTGAGCAACTCGATGGCGAACGGCTCCTCGTGCAATATGGCCGGGCCGCTCTCCGCCAGATGGCGGTGGATGTCCATGATGTCCCGCTGCTTGTCTTCATAGGGGAGGGTGAAGCTGTAATCCCCGAGCAGCTGGCTCAGGGTCTGGGGCAGGTGGGCAAGATCGGTGCGATAGATGCGCAGCAGGGCGCTCAGGTCCGGCTTGTCACCCCGGCTCACGAAGGGGTGGATATAGAGGTTCTCGTCGCGGATGTTGCGATGGCGGAAGATGCGACGATAGACGGAGTTGAAGAAGGACTCCGCCACCTCGAAGTTCTCGCAGCGGGGCAGCAGATCGCTGAAGGCCCCCTTCACCTGCTTGAGCAGGGCCTGGGTCGGCAGCTGCTCCCCCATCATCTGCTTGATCTGGGCCGTGGTGGCGCCGACGTGGTGATCATAGAGGCGGATGCGCTCGCGCCCGGCGAGCTGCACCCCCAGCCAGTCGCTGTTCTCGAAGCGGCTCTTGCTGCCCTGGGTTATCTCGAGAAAGCGGCTGTAAAACGACTCGAAGCGTTGCAGGATCGTCTCGGCGACGGCCTGCTCCAATGGCTGCTGCATCTCTCTCTTCCTTGTGATCTGACGGGCCCATGGCGTCTGTGCCAGGCGAAAAGGGGGTCGCCCCCGGGCCACTATGGCAACATCCAAACGTCTGTTCAAGTGGCAATCTGCGGGGATAAACGGTAGATTGCGCCCCTGTTTTACCGGCGTTTCGCAGCCGTTCGCGGCGTCGGTCCCATCCAGGAGAGAACCCGATGAAACTCTATTTTGTGCTGGTGTCCCCCGCCCGCGCCGCCAATGTGGGGGCTGCCGCCCGCGCCATGAAAACCATGGGCTTCGATGCCATGCGGCTGGTGGGGAGCCGGGTGCACGAAGAGGAGGAGGCGAGCTGGGTGGCCCATGGGGCCCAGGAGATCCTGACCCAGGCACAGGCCTTCGACACCCTGGAAGAGGCCCTGGCCGACATGGATCTGGTGGTGGCCACCACGGCCCGCCAGCGCGGCCGCTACCAGCACTACCTCACCCCGGCCGAGATCCGCGACCAGATCCGCGCCAAGCCGTCGCTCGGCAAGGTCGCCATCGTGTTTGGCTGCGAGGAGTCCGGGCTCTCCAACGAGCAGCTTGCCCAGGTGGATCTCATCAGCTATTTGCCCCTCAAGGTGAGCTATCCGTCCCTGAACCTGGGTCAGGCGATCATGTTGTACGCCTATGAGTTGAGCCAGTTGCTGGATGAACCCGAGGCCGTAGCAGAAAATTTTGATAATGCCGGGCAGGTACGCGTGCTGAAATCAAAAACAGCAGAATTGCTTGGTGAACTCGGAGTTTTGCAGGATGAAAAACTGCATCAATGGGTGATGGACCGAGTGCCCATGCTGCCGCAGCGGGATCTGAACATGCTGCATCTGCTCTGCAAAGACCTGGCCCGCAAGTTTGGCCGGGAGGTTTAGGTTGACAGCCCCTCGCCAGGCGCGGTATTGCTAAAAGCCAGCTTCGTTCAAGAGTGTTCGTCATGCAGCTATTCACCAACGTCATCACCACCACCATTATTACCGGTACCACCACAGGTGGCACTGGGGCCGGTTGATGCGCTGACGAACAAGCACAGAAATCTGAAAAGGCCCGTACCCACCCAGTACGGGCCTTTTTGTTGGGTTCATTTCAGGCCGTTTTCAGACCAATTTGTCTGCAGAAAAGACAGGGAGAGTAAGCGATGAGAGTGTTGAAGTTTGGCGGGTCGTCACTGGCCGATGCAGAGCGTTTCCTACGGGTAGCCGATATCGCGGTCAATACCCACGGCCAATCCCAGGTTGCCCTGGTGCTGTCGGCACCGGCCAAGGTGACCAACCACCTGGTCGCCCTGGTGGAGCAGACCAGCCGCGGCATGGACGCAAGCGCTACCCTGTTCGAGATCAACGGCATCTTCTCCCGCCTGCTGGCGGGCCTCAAGGCAGCCTACCCGGCGCTGGATGACAAGGCGCTGCAAAGCCGCCTCACCGCCGAGCTGGATCAGGTGGAGCGGCTGATGCAGGGCATCCGTCTGCTGGGGCAGTGCCCGGACAACGTCCAGGCCCGCATCCTGAGCCGGGGCGAGAACCTCTCCATCGCCTTCATGCACGAGCTGCTGCGGGTGCGTGGCCTCGAGCTGGATCTCATCGTGCCGGAGCAACTGCTGGTGACCGACGGCGGCTACCTCGAAGCCCACGTGGATATCGAAGCCTCCCGCCTGCGCTTCGCCGCCAAAGGGCTGCGTAGCGATTGTCTCTACCTGATGCCGGGCTTCACCGGTGGCAGCGACAAGGGCGAAACCGTGCTGCTGGGCCGCAACGGTTCGGACTACAGCGCAGCCGTCTTGGCCGCCTGCGTCGATGCCGAGTGTTGCGAGATCTGGACCGACGTGGAGGGCTGCTACAACTGCGACCCGCGCCTGGTGCCGGATGCCTACCTGCTCAAAACCCTCTCCTATAAAGAGGCGATGGAGCTCTCCTACTTCGGTGCCAAGGTGCTGCACCCCAAGACCATAGCCCCCGTGGCCCAGTTCCACATACCCTGCCTCATCAAGAACAGCTTCAACCCCCAGGGGCCGGGCACCCTGATCGGCCCCGAGAGCGGCGACGATGACCTGAAAGTGAAGGCTATCTCCGATTTGTCCGGCATGTGCATGTTCAACGTCTCCGGCCCCGGCATGAAGGGGATGGTGGGCATGGCCGGTCGCATCTTCTCCGCCGTCTCCCGCGCCGGGGTCAGTATCGTGCTGATCACCCAGTCATCCTCCGAGTACAGCGTCAGCTTCTGTATCCACAGCTACGACAGCGAGAAGACCCGCAAGGTGCTGGAGCGCGAGTTCGAGCTGGAATTCAAGAACCAGTTGCTGGATCCGCTCGAGATCATGACCGATCTCGCCATCATCTCCCTGATCGGTGACGGCATGCGCACCAGCAAGGGGATGGCGGCGCGCTTCTTCACCTCCCTGGCCCAGGCGTCCATCAACATCGTCGCCATCGCGCAGGGGTCGAGCGAGCGCTCCATCTCCGCCGTGGTGCGGGATCGCAAGGTGGCCGAAGCCATCAAGGCCTGCCACCAGAACTTCTTCGGCAGCCAGCAGTTCATCGATCTCTTCGTGGTCGGTGTGGGCGGCGTCGGTGCGGCCCTGGTGGATCAGATTGCCCGCCAGCAGCCGGTCTTGGCCGAGCAGGGCACCGGCCTTCGGGTAGTCGGCATCGCCAACAGCCGCCAGATGGCGGTCAACAAGGATGGCCTCAACCTCGCCAACTGGCGCGAGCAGCTGGTGGAGGCCCGTGACAGCTTCAGCCTGGAGGCGGTGAAGAAGCTGGTGGAAGAGAGCCACCTCATCAACCCGGTGATCGTCGACTGCACCTCGAGCGAAGCCGTGGCCGTCCAGTACGCCGACTTCCTGGCGGCCGGCTTCCACGTGGTCACTCCGAACAAGAAAGCCAACACAGGGTCGCTCGATTACTACAAGGCGCTGCGCCGCACCGCCCGCCAGACCCGTCGCAAGTTCCTGTATGAGACCAACGTGGGCGCGGGCCTGCCGGTCATCGAGAACCTGCAGAACCTCATCAAGGCCGGCGACAAGCTGCGCGCCTTCGACGGCATCCTGTCCGGGTCGCTCTCCTTTATCTTCGGCAAGCTGGACGAGGGCATGGCCTTCTCCGAAGCCACCAAAATTGCCCGAGGCAACGGCTTCACCGAGCCGGATCCCCGCGACGATCTCAACGGCATGGACGTGGCCCGCAAGCTCTTGATCCTGGCTCGCGAGGCCGGCATGGCGCTGGAGCTCTCCGATGTAGAGGTGGAGCAGGCATTGCCGCCGGGCTTTGACGTGAGCGGTGACGTGGAAGCCTTCATGGCCCGTTTGCCGGAGGCCGATGGCTGGTTCCGCGATCAGTTCGCGGCGGCCCAGCGTGAAGGCAAGGTGCTGCGTTACGTGGGCTCCATCGAGGGTGGCAAGTGCAAGGTGGCCATCAAGGCGGTGGGTGGCGACGAGCCCCTGTTCAAGGTGAAAGACGGGGAGAACGCGCTCGCCTTCTTCTCCACCTATTACCAGCCCATCCCCCTGGTACTGCGCGGCTATGGCGCAGGGACCGAAGTGACCGCCGCCGGCGTCTTCGCCGACGTGCTGCGCACCCAGAACTGGAAGCAGGAGCTGTAACATGAGTTCAGAGATGAACCCGAATGTAGAAATCGGCGGCAGCGTGGTGGCCTATGCCCCTGCCTCCAGCGCCAACCTGAGCGTGGGCTTTGACGTCCTGGGGGCAGCGCTCGCCCCCGTGGATGGCTCCCTGCTGGGGGACCGCGTCCAGGTCAAATCGGCAGAGGTGCCTTTCGCTCTCTCTTCCGTGGGTCGCTATGCCCACAAGTTGCCGGACGACCCGAAAAAGAACATCCTCCACGACTGCTGGGTCGCCTATGGCGAGGCGCTGGAGAAGCGCGGCCTTGGTCTCAAGCCGCTGGAAATGGTGCTGGAGAAGAACCTGCCGGTGGGCTCGGGCCTGGGATCGAGCGCCTGCAGCGTGGTGGCGGCGCTGGAAGGGCTCAACGCCTTCCACGGCGCGCCCCTGAATGAACACGACCTGCTGCTGCTGATGGGGGAGATGGAGGGCAGGATCTCCGGCTCCGTCCATTACGACAACGTGGCGCCCTGTTATCTGGGCGGCATGCAGCTGGTGCTGGAGGAGGGGGGCGTCATCAGCCAGGGCATCCCGGTGTTTGACGAATGGTACTGGGTGGTCTGCTACCCGGGCACAGTGGTCTCCACCGCCGCCGCCCGCGCCATCCTGCCGGCCCAGTATCGCCGCCAGGACTGCCTCACCTATGGCCGCCGGCTGGCCGCCTTCGTGCATGCCAGCTACAGCCGCCAGGAAGGGCTGGCCGCCAGTGTCCTGAAAGACGTGATCGCCGAGCCTTATCGCGCGGCCCTGATTGAAGGCTTCAACGAGGTGCGGGCCCAGGGGGCCCAGAACGGGGCGCTCGCCACCGGCATCTCGGGGTCCGGTCCCACCGTGTTCGTGGTGATGAAGGATCTGGCCCAGGCCGAACGCATGAAAGAGTGGATGGAAGCGCACTTCGTGCGCAATGAAGATGGATTTGCCCGGGTCTGCAAACTGGACATGGCCGGGGCACGGGTAACAGGAAGCGAGCTATGAATCTTTACAACATCAAGGACAAGAGTGAACAGGTGAGCTTCGCGCAGGCGGTGCGTCAGGGTCTGGGCCGCGAGCAGGGGCTGTTCTTCCCAGAGACCCTGGAGCCGCTGGCCGATGTGGATGCCCTGCTGGATCTGCCGCTGGCCGAGCGCTCGGCCCGCATCCTGAGCCACCTGCTGGGTGACGAAGTACCGGCAGCCAAGGTGAGCGAGCTTATCGACGCTGCTTTCACCTTCCCGGCGCCCCTGGTGAAGCTGAAAGATGGCACCTATGCGCTGGAGCTGTTCCACGGCCCGACCCTGGCGTTCAAGGATTTCGGCGGCCGCTTCATGGCCCAGTGTCTGGCCGCCTTCAGGACCAACGACAAGATCACCATCCTCACCGCCACCTCCGGCGACACCGGTGCCGCCGTGGCCCACGCCTTCTACGGCCTGGAGGGGATTGAAGTGGTGATCCTCTACCCCAAGGGCAAGATAAGCCCCTTGCAGGAGGCGCTCTTCTGCACCCTCGGCGGCAACATCCGCACCCTCGCCATAGACGGTGACTTCGATGCCTGCCAGGCGCTGGTCAAAGATGCCTTCGACGATGAAGGGCTCAAGACCGCCATCGGCCTCAACTCCGCCAACTCCATCAACATCAGCCGCCTGCTGGCCCAGGTCTGCTACTACTTCGAAGCCGTGGCCCAGCTGCCGAAAGCCCAACGGGCCAAGGCGGTCATCAGCGTGCCGTCCGGCAACTTTGGCAACCTCACCGCGGGTCTCATCGCCAAGGCGCTGGGGCTGCCGGTGAAGCGCTTTATCGCCGCCACCAACGCCAACGACACCGTGCCGCGCTACCTGAAAACCGGCCAGTGGGAGCCGCACCAGACGGTCGCGACCCTGTCGAACGCCATGGACGTGAGCCGCCCCAACAACTGGCCGCGCGTGGAAGAGCTGTGCCGTCGCAAGGGCTGGGCGCTGGAAACCTTGGGCTCAGGGATGCGTGACGACGCCCAGACCCGAGATGCGCTCAAACGCCTGCATCAGCTGGATTACCTGTGCGAGCCCCACGGCGCCATCGCCTGGGATCTGCTGAACGAGCAGCTTGGGCAAGACGAGGTCGGTGTGTTCCTCTGCACCGCCCACCCGGCCAAGTTCAAGGAGTCGGTGGACGAGATCCTGGGGCTGGATGTGCCGCTGCCCGGCCCGCTCGCCAAGCACGCCGCGCTGCCGCTTCTGTCCCACGACCTGCCCGCTGACTTTGGCCGCCTCAAGGCCTTCCTGCTCTGTTAAGCAGTCATGAGACGCTGATGATCCCCCGCTTTTTCACGAGAGCGGGGGATTTTTTATGTCCGGTATAGGGCGGGGAACCCCCCTGATCCCCCTGAAACAAGGAGCACGGCATGAGCCCGCATCCCCTTCGCACCTTGATCGAGACCTGTGACGCCGCCATCTCCCGGCGCGACTTCGACGCCCTGATGGCCTTCTACGCCGAGGACGCCGCCCTGGTGGTCAAACCCAGCATGGTAGTGCGCGGCATTCCCGCCATCCGCCGCGCCTTCACCGCCATCTCCGATTACTTTGACGGTAAGCTTGAGGTGACCCAGGGGGCCATGGAGGTCATAGAGGGGGCCGACAACGCCCTGGTGATCATGGAGACCCGGCTGCGTTACCCGGGCGGGGAGGGCTGGATCGACGAAACCCGGCGCGCCACCTATGTGTTTCGCAAGGAGGCCGATGGCCAGTGGCGTTGCACCATAGACAACTCCTACGGCACTGCGTTGCTGGGCGTGCAGCAGCCCGGCTATCGGCCTGCAACCGACTAGCGCAGTAACACTGGCTCGGCGTAGCCAGAGTGTGTGTATAGCGTGCGTAATCAAGGCGCACCATCAAGGCCGTGCAGCCAGACCGGTTAGTCAGATTGAGTAGCCAGATTGAGTAGCAAGAGCCAAGCCATGCAGGTCGGGGAACCCGAGCCGCACGCAGGGCACCGCTCTGCCTGGGAGGGGAGCATCACAGCGCAGCCCCCGGCGCAACTCCCCGTTTTGGTTGTGCCTCACAACCTGCTGGTGAAAGGCATACCGACAGTGATTGCTGCGACGTTTTTGCACATTTGATTTGCACTCTCGTTGTTATGCTCGCCCCTGGCAGCACAACCCTGTCGGTGGGGCATTTCCGGCCCCCCGGAGCCCGTTGACCCGGCCTGCCGTGGCTGCTAATCAGGGGACTGCTTGACACCCTTCATGGACGAGCAGAGCCGCAGATGCCTCGAAGGCGCGGCATATCGACAACAACACCACAGTGCAGGGAGCAAACCATCATGTGGCCGTACCGAAAAATAGTGACCCAGTCCCTCAAAACTCCCCTGATGATCGCCAGGATCATGTTTTACCTGGCCCTGTTATTGGTCTTCCCCCTGCCAATGATGATGCTATCGGACTCTCCGGCGGTAGAGATCGGGCGTTTCTCTTACATCCTGGTGACGTTTCCCATCGCCATTGGGCTGATGCTGATATCGAGCCTGATGGCCATCCTCATTGCCATGGTGGAGTCGCGCAACCAGCAGCCACCCCTGGGGCGGTGGTAAGAAGGTCCCTGCCTTTCAAGCCATCCAATAAAAACCATCCCGCTTGGGATGGTTTTTTAATCGGGATTTTTGGTTTTTAATCGGGACACCCACCTTTTTGACAGCGGCGTAGCCCTGTACTTGGCTTGAGAGGTCACTGCCCAGGGGGTGAGCCATGACCATTGCCCGTTCACGTCAAATCAGTCTGCAGGATACGCCTTATTACCACGTGGTCAGCCGCTGCGTGCGGCGGGCGTTTCTGTGCGGGGAGGATGCCCACTCAGGCCAGAGTTACGAGCATCGGCGTCAGTGGGTGGTCGACAAGCTGGGACAACTGTCGCGGCTGTTTGCCATCGGAGTCTGCGCCTATGCGGTGATGAGCAACCACTATCACCTGGTGCTCAAGGTCGAGCCGAATATCGCCGCCAGCTGGAGCGAGCAAGAGGTGGCCGAGCGTTGGGCGGCGCTGTTCCAGTGGCCGCTGCTGGTGCGACGCTGGTATCAGGGGGAATCCCTGATTGAGCCCGAACTGGCTGTGGTGCAACAACTGATAGGGCAGTGGCGGGAGCGCCTGCATTCCATCAGCTGGTTTGTGCGGTTGCTCAATGAAAACCTGGCTCGGCAGGCCAATCGGGAAGACGGCTGCAAGGGCCATTTCTGGGAAGGGCGCTTCAAGAGCCAGGCCCTGCTCACCGAGTCAGCCCTGCTGGCCTGCATGACGTACGTTGACCTCAACCCGATACGAGCTGGATTGGCCGATCGGCCCGAGCAGAGCGACTACACCAGCCTCAAGCAGCGTCTCGATGGCGAGCAGCCCGCAGCCCCATTGCCACCCTTGTTGCTGCCGTTTGCCAACCAGCGTACATCGGATGGTCTGCCTTATGCCTTTACCGATTATCTGATGCTGGTGGACTGGACAGGTCGTGCCATCAGAGTGGACAAGCGTGGCCATATTCCGTCCCACCTTGCACCCATCCTGGCGCGGTTGGGGCTGGATGAGATTCGCTGGCTGAAGCAGGTGACGCTGTTTCGGCGCCAGGGCATCAGAGTGGTGGGTGACAGAGACCATTGCCAGCAGTTTGCCCGGCACTGTGGTCAGCGACGATGCCATCAGCCACCTTGTTAATCCGATAGATCCCGTTTTACTCCCTTGGCATTTGTTTGGTGTCAGGCATTGCCATGTCTGAACACGCGACCCCACCGGGTAAATGTCGCTGGTGTACAAGATATTTATCGGGTTCCAGGAAGATCAGTGTGTGATGAGAGATATAGCCAGCCAGGTAACGGCTGGCTCAGAAAGGTGGGTGTCCTAGATTTTGGGTGACGAAGTACCGGCTGCCAAGGTGAGCGAGTTGATCGATGCCGCCTTCACCTTCCCGGCGCCCCTGGTGAAGCTCAAGGACGGCAACTATGCCCTGGAGCTGTTCCACGGCCCGACCCTGGCGTTCAAGGACTTCGGTGGCCGCTTTATGGCCCAGTGTCTGGCCGCCTTCCGCACCAACGACAAGATCACTATCCTCACCGCCACCTCCGGTGACACCGGCGCCGCCGTGGCCCACGCCTTCTACGGCCTGGAGGGGATCGAGGTGGTGATCCTCTATCCGAAGGGCAAGATCAGCCCCTTGCAGGAGGCGCTCTTCTGCACCCTGGGTGGCAACATCCGCACCCTCGCCATCGACGGCGACTTCGATGCCTGCCAGGCGCTGGTCAAAGATGCCTTCGACGATGAAGGGCTCAAGACCGCCATCGGCCTGAACTCCGCCAACTCCATCAACATCAGCCGCCTGCTGGCCCAGGTCTGCTACTACTTCGAAGCCGTGGCCCAGCTGCCGAAAGCGGATCGCGCCAAGGCGGTCATCAGCGTGCCGTCCGGCAACTTCGGCAACCTCACCGCGGGTCTCATCGCCAAGGCGCTGGGGCTGCCGGTGAAGCGCTTTATCGCCGCCACCAACGCCAACGACACAGTGCCGCGCTACCTGAAGACCGGCCAGTGGGAGCCGCACCAGACGGTCGCGACCCTGTCGAACGCCATGGACGTGAGCCGCCCCAACAACTGGCCGCGCGTGGAAGAGCTGTGCCGCCGCAAGGGCTGGGCGCTGGAGACCTTAGGGTCAGGCATGCGTGACGACGCCCAGACTCGCGATGCGCTTAAACGCCTGCACCAGCTGGATTACCTGTGCGAGCCCCACGGCGCCATCGCCTGGGATCTGCTGAACGAGCAGCTCGCCGAGGACGGGGTAGGGGTCTTCCTCTGCACCGCCCACCCGGCCAAGTTCAAGGAATCGGTGGACGAGATCCTGAATCTGGATGTACCGCTGCCGGGGCCGCTCGCCAAGCACGCCGCGCTGCCCCTGCTGTCCCACGACCTGCCCGCCGACTTTGGCCGCCTCAAGGCCTTCCTGCTCGGTTAAGCAGTCATGAGACGCTGACGATCCCCCGCTTTTTCACGAGAGCGGGGGATTTTTTATGTCCGGTATAGAGCGGGTAGCCTACCCTGATCCCCCTGAAACAAGGAGCACGGCATGAGCCAGCATCCCCTTCGTACCTTGATCGAGACCTGTGACGCCGCCATCTTCCGGCGCGACTTCGACGCCCTGATGGCCTTCTACGCCGAAGATGCCGCCCTGGTGGTCAAACCCGGCATGGTGGTGCGCGGCATCCCCGCCATCAGCCGCGCCTTCACTGCCATCTCGGATTACTTTGACGGCCAGCTTGAGGTGACTCAGGGGGCCATGGAGGTGATCGAGGGGGCCGACAACGCCCTGGTGATCATGCAGACCCGGCTGCGCTACCCGGGCGGGGAGGGCTGGATCGACGAGACCCGCCGCGCCACCTATGTGTTTCGCAAGGAGGCCGATGGAGAGTGGCGCTGCACCATAGACAACTCCTACGGCACCACGCTGCTGGAGGCGGAAGCTTGATGCCAGCCACTCGATGGCCCTCTCTCTGAGCCATCCCCCCTGAATGCCTTCCCCAAGGGCCGCGCCCCGGCCCGCATCTGACGTCTCGGGGCCCCTCCCTGCCATCATCGAGGCATCCCCGCTGGCGCCGCACCACAGTGGGAGCCCGGGCACAACTCCCCGCATGGCGCCGTATCACAACCTGCTGCCAGGATCCTCTGTCTCAGCGGTTGCTGCGGCCTGGCGCGTGTGGATAGCGCTTTTTACCCAGCAAGGCAGACAGGGGCGGGACAATAAAATGGATGGGAAAAATCCGGTTGAGAAAGACTCGATGCGGGCCATTGACCCGGCGCCTCGCGGCTGTTAATCAGGGTGCTGCTTGAAGCTTTCATGGACGAGCAAGGTCGCAGATGCCTCGACGGCGCGGCTTATCGACAACAACAACACCACAGTGCAGGGAGCAAACCATCATGTGGCCGTACCGAAAAATAGTGACCCAGTCCCTCAAGACCCCCCTGATGATCGCCAGGATCATGTTTTACCTGGCCCTGTTATTGGTATTCCCACTGCCAATGATGATGTTATCGGACTCTCCGGCGGCAGAGATCGGGCGTTTCTCTTACATCCTGGTGACGTTTCCCATCGCCATGGGACTGATGCTGATATCAAGCCTGATGGCCATCCTGATTGCCATGGTGGAGTCGCGAAACCAGCAGCCACCCCAGGGGCGGTGGTAAGGGGGCCCTCGCTTTGCGAGCCATCCAATAAAAAACCATCCCGTGCGGGATGGTTTTTTTGTTTCCGAGCATCCAGAACGGCGGCTCGATATCCCAATCTAAATTGGGATACCCATCTTTTTTGCATGTGTGAGGGAAAATAGCCAGCCGAGTCATGGCTGGCTCAGAAAGATGGGTGTCCTAGGTTTTGCCTTATTTGTGATATCAAATCATTCTTCATCATAATTATGTTGCACTACAGAATCTAATATTTGTATTACTCGTACTCCATCGAGAAAATGTTCTATTGTTTTTTCTATTTCTAGATTTGGATGCCCTCCATGAGCAAATTCATTTCTGGCATCAACAAGAGCTGTTAGAGAACCTCTTAATCTCGGTTTATCATCTAGTGATACTTGCTCATCAAATCGGGACCTCCATCTTGGATCAAACTCAGTGAGCATGTTTTCTATTTGGTTAAGTTTTGGATTACATGATGAGTCTCTTATTTTTCTTTTTATGAAGTTCTTTACTTGTACATTATTATCTTTATCAATCTTGTCTGCAATTATTTGTTTGAATGCTGTTTCAATGCTGCCAGAGGCTCTAATTACAGCATATTTTTTTATGTATGGTGTCGGGTTTGCTCCAGGACCCAAACCAGTTAATAAAGATTTAATGCTATGCAGCTCTAGAGTACAGTCATCTAGTATTTGTTTGACATCAGTATTTGTCATGATTAAGGTCACCCAAAAATCACGTCATACATGTTATTAACTCTAGCTCTAATATTCTGTGTTCGCATGGTTTCTTGGGATAACAATTTCTGAAAATCATTGTTTTTTAGAACATCAAGGCGGAGGTGTTCCATATTCCCTGAAACTCCATTAATAGTTCCGGATTCAAAGGCCATATCAATGGAGATCATTATGGCATCGAATAGTGTTGGATTGAAGTTTGGAACTAACTTCGTCGGATCCTTTGGAGATAAATTGTGAAATACCCCGTTACCAAAATGCTCATGAGCAAACTCAATAGCTCGTATGAACTTTAATCTTAACTGGTCAATCGCTTGTTCGTTATTCACAGATTCCATATATTGATTAAGATATTTTTTCAATGAAATCCTTGTTGGTGAATCAGCTGCCGTTTGAATTTTTTCATCCGAAAGAGCAAAGAACCGTAGAATGAACTCCAGATCTCGCATTCGTTCGTCGTGAGTTATCTCTCCCCATAAAGTACGCCATGATTTATTTTGATTAAGCTCGAAAAGCAGGCTATTTATAGGCCCTTGGTAAATACAATTTCTAATTTCTTGGGGGAGGAGTGTTCTACCACTAGAGTTTATTCTCTCGAAAACCTGATACAGGCTAGTATCACCTACCGTAGGGTGCTGTTGCATAAATATTATTGCATGTATAGTGGTGTTTCTTATTTTTCTGCGCTCATCATCAGTTAACTCTAAGAAGGCTTTTCCTCTCCATCTTTCATGTATTTTTGGACTCTTTGAAAGTTTAAATACAGTGCTGTCTTTTGAAAAAATGCCTTTAACATAGTCGCGGATAGTCATTATTCGTTGATAACCATCAATGATGAGAAGTTTTTCCTCCTTGGTTTTTGCTAAGAAAATACTTGGAACGGGTAATCCTAATAAAACTGAGTCGATAAATCTGGATGCCTCTGTTTTATCCCAAACATAATGTCTCTGAAGTTCTGGCTTTACTAATTCATTTTCATCATATCGTGATATTAGCTCTCGAAAACTTAAATCTGCACCCCAAGATGATATTTTAAATAAGTCATCATCACTGTAAAAGTCTTCCTGTTCATCAATAGATGAATCTATTATGATGTCATGCTCATCCATTTTATTTCCCTTAGGCTAAAATTAAATAATAGCGATTGACTTAGGTTTTTAATTACATTTACTGCACTAAATATTTTCGTTCTAACATGAAGTGATAACAAACACGCTACCGCCCCTGGATTACAGCTTCCAATGTGCTCCATAGACCAGCGGGCGGGGCCCGGATGGTGCTATAGGCGCCGAATGGCCAGCATAGCCTCAAGCCTCATACGCAAACCAGTCAAAAGTTGACGCAACTGTCGACAAGCGCTGAATTTTTGCGCCAGCTCACCAATCTCGCCTCTTGGCTGTGCTGGGCGGGGCGGACAGGGGGGTTGGGGTCTTGCGTACACGGCGGTACTTTGGTTGTCATCAAGCGGGGGGACTATAGTGCAGCGAGGCGAGGGTGCCTCGTTTGGCCCGCGTGAGTGGGGCTAACCACAATGGATAGAACGAAGGGAGTTGGTCATATGAAGCGGATCCTGATGGTGTTGAGTCTGTGTGTGGCGGTGTTTGGCATGGGCATGGGGGTGGCCCAGAGCGCCACCGCAGCGGTGGCGGGCGATGGCTCGGGGGCGCAGCAGGGGTGCGAGGCCCAGGCCGCGGCCAAGAAGCTGGCGGGCGCCGCCAAGACCAGCTTTGTGGGCAAGTGCGTCAAGGATGCCTCCGCCAGTGCCAAGGCGAGCCAGTGCGAGAAAGCGGCCGCCGACAAGAAGCTGGCCGGTGCGGCCAAGAACAGCTTCGTGCAAAAGTGCCTGAAGACGGACGGTGCTGCCGACAAGGCAACCCAGTGCGAGAAGGCGGCGGCGGATAAAAAGCTCGCCGGGGCGGCCAAGAACAGCTTTATCCAGAAGTGCGTGAAAACCGCCTGAGCCGGTTGAGGCAGTGAAACAATAGGGGCCATAGGCCCCTCTCTCTTTTGGTGGCCCCGAATGGGGAAGGGGGATGTGGATTGACCTGCTCGTTCGGATCATGGTGGTGGTGCGTGGCACCTTGGCAAGTATGGGGGGAAGACGCAGGCATACCCTGCGCGTTAACCTGCCTGCGTCGGGGGGAGCCCCGGTCATTTATCAAGGAGAGCATGATGATGGTACGAGTGGCCCAAGCCGCCGATATTCCCGCCCTGGTGCGGCTGCGCATGGCACTCTTTTGCGAGGTGGGGGAGCTTGCCCGACCCGATGAGGATCCCGCGCTCTGGCAGGCGACGCAGACCTATTTCACCCGGGCGCTGGAAGAGGGCCACGCCCGCAGCTGGCTGGTGGAAGAGGGGGGCGAGGCGGTGGCGTGCGGCACCCTGGCGCTCTTCGTGCGCCCGCCCTATCCGGGCAATCTGGCGGGGCGGGAGGGCTATGTGCTCAATATGTACACCCTGCCGGCCTGGCGCAGGCAGGGGATGGCGAACGCCCTCCTTGTCGCCATAAAGGCCTATGCCCGCGAGCAGCAGTTGGGCAGGCTGTGGCTCCATGCCAGCGACGAGGGACGCTCGCTCTACGAGCGGTTCGGGTTTGCGGACAATCCCGCCTGTCTTGAGTGCGTTCCCGCCCGTTAGCCGCCTTTTTCACCGCGGGGTTGATCCTCCCCTCGCCGGGTTGCGTACTGGCAGCCCTTGGCGGCATCGCCGCTTTTCTCTACACTGCGCGCCCCATTCGTTTCAGTCGTCCGACCACTTATGTCGGCGCTGGCGGTGCCGATACCCTCCGTGGGTGAGGCTGTGGTGCCGATCCGGATCGTCAATGAGGTAGGAGTGTCATGTTCAATCACAAACTCAAGGCGCAGTTGCAGGCTTGCCAGACCCGGCTCGAAGAGGAGCAGGGGGTGGTCGAGGCGATCAAGGCGGGGGCCGCCACCCTTCTCTTCAGTCCGGAGGGGATCATCCTGGAGGCGAGCGCCCCCTTCCTGGCTCTGATGGGGTATGACGCGGGCGAGCTGACGGGACAGCCCCACAGCCGGCTCTGCCCCAGGGCCTGGGCCGAGTCCGACGACTATCGCCAGTTCTGGCGCCGCCTCGCCCAGGGGGAGGCGCAGTCTGGCACCTTCGAGCGGGTGAACCGGCAGGGGGAGACGCGCTGGCTCGAGGCGAGCTATTTCCCGGTGAGGCAGCAGGGCAGGGTGACCCGGGTGGTGAAGATTGCCAGCGACGTGACCCAGAGACACCAGAAGCTGCAGCGCCTGGAGGCGCTCACCGAGGCGCTGGACCGTTCCCGGGCCATGATAGAGTTCACCCCGAACGGCGACATCATCAGCGCCAACGCCAACTTCCTCAACGTCATGGGCTACTCCCTGGGGGAGCTGGCGGGCAGGCACCACAGGATCTTCTGTGACGAGGCCTTCCTGCGCGAGCAGCCCCGCTTCTGGGAGGAGCTGGCCCGGGGCCAGTTCAAGTCCGGCCTCTTCATGCGCCACAACAGCCGGGGACAGGCGGTCTGGTTGGAGGCGACCTACAACCCCATTCGGGATGGCAGCGGCAAGGTGGTCAGGGTGGTGAAGTTCGCCAGCGACATCACAGCGCGCATCGAGCAGAACCACGCCACCCGGGAGGCGGCCCGCCTCGCCCACAGCACGGCCCAGGAGACCCTGCACAGCGCAGAGGCCGGAGCCGAGCTGCTGCGCGCCGTGGTGGAGACCTCCTCCCTCATCGCCACCCGGGTAGATCAGGCCATCGCCCTCATCGGCCAGCTCAACGAGCAGTCGAGGAGCATAGAGGCCATCGTCTCGACCATCAGCGCCATCGCCGATCAGACCAACCTGCTGGCCCTCAACGCGGCCATCGAGGCGGCGCGGGCCGGGGAGCAGGGACGCGGCTTTGCGGTGGTGGCGGACGAGGTGCGCCAGCTGGCCGCCCGCACGTCGCTCTCTACCGACGAGATCGCCAGGGTGGTGCAGAAGAACCGGGAGCTGACCGCCAGGGTGACCGAGGACATGGCCGGGGTGGCCGGCAGCGCCGAACTCGGCAAGCAGCAGATCGCCGGCGCCTCCCGACTGATGAGCGAGATCCACCAGGAGGCGGACAGGGTCTCCCAGACGGTCTCCGCCCTCTCCATCTGAGGAGCCGGTCTGGCGACAGGGGCTGACGGTATCGCCAAAAGAGTGAGCGATCGCGCCGCCAGGCTGAACCCGGGCTGTACGGGCTCCCCCTTGTCAATTGTCCTGCCCGGAGCACTTGTTTAGGCTGCCGCCTCCTTTTTCATTGAACGGGTAGACAACGATGGCAGTACGACAGAGAGGCAGGGCCCTGGCCCTGCTGCTGGGAATGGGGGCGAGCCTGGGGCTCGGCGGTTGCATGGGACAGATGGGGCTCTCCGCCATGGTGACCAAGGGCAACCTCAGCGTGGTGGACAACCGCTACGGCCGCGCCGGCGTCTTCATGCTGCTCTCCCCCGTCTATGGCCTGGCGGCGACGGCGGATCTCTTCGTGTTCAACACCATCGAATTCTGGTCCGGCAAGAACCCCATCACCGGCAAGTCGCCGGCCCTGGTGGATCAGAAGGCCGACGCCGTCATCAAGGTCAACCAGCACCTGGATCCGGCCCTCAACAAGGTGCCGCTGGCCATGCTGCCCCAGGGGGTGCGCGAGGTGGAGATGCGCTACCCGGACGCCCACACGGCGCAGATGGAGATCCACTACCTCGACGGCAGACGCGGCACCATGCGCGGCGAGATGCACGGCGATCTGCTGCACCTCTATCTGGACGACAAGCTGATCTCGACCCTGAGCCGCCAGCAGCTCGATGAGATGAGCCGGGAGGGGCGCACGCTCGCCTGAGGGGCCTCCCGAAGGGGGAGTATGCCTGGTGTCACAAAGCCCCGCTTCGGCGGGGCTTTTTCGTGGGCGCGCTGCTCTGTCAGAGGGCGGTGCGAGGGGGGGCGGGATCAGGGGCGGGCCGAGGGCTTGTGATGAGGGGCCAGGTGCTCTCCGGCAGCCTGAACGCCCGGGTCGGCAGGACGGTGAGGGGGAAGGCCAGGGGGGCGATACGACGTCACCGGCCCGCCAGCGGACGTATCATCACCCGCTCGCCGGGGGAGAGGGGCGCGGGGGCGAGTTCGATCAGGCAGTTGGCCTCGTCGTGCGACCCGTCCGCCGGACGTACCAGCAGGGCGCCCGCCTCATCCTGGCTCAGAACGCCGGGCACAGAGGCCAGCCCCGCCGGGTGGGGCAGGGGCGCCTGCAGCCGGGCGCAGAGGCGCAGGGGCGGGGCCGGCTGGCGGGCTCCTGGTCGGGGCAGCCAGGCGCAGACAAAGTCGGCGATGGCCTCCAGCTCGTCGAAGCCGAAGCGGGGCAAGGGGCTCGCCTGGGGCGTGTCGCTCACGAGGGCGATGATGTCAGGGTCATCGGGGAAGAGCAGGGGCCTGCCGATGGCGGCGCGATACAGCTCCACCTTGGGAAAATGGTGATGCTTGAACCCCTCGACCAGCAGCAGATCCAGGGCGCTGGCATCGAAGCGGGCCAGCAGCGCCGCCAGGGAAGGCTCCCCCTCTGGCGTCTCCCGGATGAGGGCGTGGCGCCGGTCGGAGGCCGCCATCACCTGGACGGCGCCCGCCTGGCGCAGGCGGTGGCTGTCCTTGCCGGGCCGGTCGATGTCGAAGTCGTGGTGGGTGTGCTTGAGCACCCCGAGGCGCAGGCCGCGCTGGCCGAGCAGGGGGATGAGGCGCTCCAGCAGCGTGGTCTTGCCGGTGCCGCTCCAGGCGACGAAGCCAAGCAGGGGCAGGGGGCTCATGGCGCGCCCCCTTCCAGCAGCCTCGCCTCCCAGGCGGCGAGCTCGGCCGGGCTGTTGAGGTTGACGAAGGCATCGGGCTGGTCGGCAAAGGGCACCACCGCCATCCGGTGGCGGGCAAACCAGGCCCCGGTCTTGCGCTCCCCCGAAGCCAGCGCCCGTTGCAGGGAGGGGAGCAGGGCACGGCGCAGCAGGGCGACCACGGGCTGGAGGTGCTCGCCGTCGTGGGCCACCACCAGTTCTGTATCAGGGGTCACGGCGGCGCGAAAGCGGGCCATCAGATCCCGGGGTAGGGCGGGGCCGTCACAGGGGACGAACAGCACCCAGTCGTGGCGGGCGGCGGCAAGACCCGCCTGCATCCCGGCCAGCGGCCCCTGGAAGTCGGCATGCTGGTCGCGGATGACGGGGGCAAGCTGCCGATAGCGATCCTCGCTGCGGTTGGCATTGATCAGCACCTCGTCCACCTGGGGGCGCAGGCGATCGAGCACGTGTTCGATCAGGGGAGTGCCCGCGAGGGGCACCCAGCCCTTGTCGTCGCCCCCCATGCGGGTGGCACGGCCACCGGCCAGGATGACGGCGGAAACGGGAAATGCGGGGGGCTGGGGCATGCTCATGGTGCTCCTGGGGGTGAAGAGGGCAGGCAAGGGGCCGGGGGGATCTTGCGCCAAGCGCGCCGCCGGAGCAAGCCTCTCCCGACCCTGGCCGGCGGGGCTTTGGCCGCAGGGTATGGCTGAGCTCACAAAACCGAATCCCTAAACGTCATATGATCCGCACCAATCTGAGTCTTGCTCTCCTGCCGAATGGCAACTTCATGTAAATCAAAGAGAATGACTATGGCTACCGGACAATATCTGCTGTGGAAAGATGCACAGGGCGAGGACTTTCGCCCGGTCGCGCTGACGGGCACCGATCTGCTCAACGATCGCAACCTCAACAAGGGCACCGCCTTCACCGAACAGGAGCGGGCCGACTTCGAGCTCGACGGCCTGCTGCCGCCCCAGGTGCAGACCTTCGAGGCCCAGCTGGAGCGGGTCTATGAGGCCTTCCTGAGCGCCTGCAGCGACATCGAGAAGTACCAGAACCTGAGGGCCCTGCAGGATCGCAACGAAACCCTGTTCTACGCCCTCCTGTCGCGCCACGTGGAGGAGATGACCCCCTACATCTATACCCCGACCGTGGGCAAGGCGTGCCAGGAGTTCAGCCACCGCTTCCAGAAGCCGCGCGGCCTCTACATCACCCAGAAGAACGTCGATGACATGGGCTCCCTGGCCCGACACATGGACGCCAAGGCGGTGCGCATCATAGTCGTCACCGACAGCCAGGGGATCCTCGGCATCGGCGATCAGGGGGTGGGCGGCATGGGCATTCCCATCGGCAAGCTCGCCCTCTATACCCTGGGGGCCGGCATCCATCCCGCCTGCTGCCTGCCCATCGCGCTGGACGTGGGCACCGACAACCAGGCGCTGCTGGATGACCCCATGTACCTGGGTCAGCCCCACAGGCGCATCCGCGGCAAGGAGTACGACGACTTCATCGACAAGTTCGTGGCCGGGGTCAAGCGTCACTTCCCGAACGCCGTGCTGCAGTGGGAGGACTTCAGCAAGTCCAATGCCTTCAACAACCTGGCCCGCTACCAGCAGGTGCTGCCGTCGTTCAACGACGACATCCAGGGCACAGGCGCCGTGGTGCTGGCGGGCATCATAGGAGCGGTCAAGTCCAAGGGCGAGACCCTGGGCCAGCAGAACTACCTGGTCTACGGGGCCGGGGCCGGCGGGGTCGGGGTGGCGGATCAGATCTGCGCGGGGATGATCCGCGAGGGGCTGGACCCGCAGGCGGCCCGGGATCGCATCTACATCCTGGATACCCAGGGGCTGGTGTGCGACAACCGGGAGGGGCTGGACGAATACAAGCGCCGCTACGCCAAGCCGGGCCTGCTGCTGGCCCAGTGGGAGCTGCAGGGCAAGGCGGGGCTGACCGAGGTGCTGCGCCACGTGCCCATCACAGTGCTGCTCGGCACCAGCGGCGCCGGTGGCGCCTTCCAGGAGGAGCACATCCAGCTGATGCTGGCCCACTGCGAGCGCCCCATGGTGTTCCCGCTCTCCAACCCCACCGCCAACTGCGAGGCGCTGCCGGAGGACATCTTCCGCTGGAGCCGGGGCCGCGCCATCGTCGCCACCGGCAGCCCGTTCAAGGACGTGCACTTCGAGGGGCAGGACTATCGCATCGGCCAGGGCAACAACGTCTTCATCTTCCCCGGCGTGGGACTGGCCGCCATCGTCAGCCAGATCCGCGAGATCAGCCCTGACATCTTCACCACCGCCGCCTTCGCGCTGGCGGAATGCGTGGATGAGGCGGATCTCGCCCGGGGCACCGTCTATCCGAGGATCAGCGAGCTGCGCAACATCTCGGTGCACGTGGCGACCGCGGTGCTCAAGGACATAGTGCGCCGGGATCCCTCCCACCCCCTGATCGGCCAGGATCTGCATCAGCACATCCTGAGCCACATGTGGGAGCCGGTCTATCTGCCCTATCGCCGGGTCTGACGGGGTTTCGAAAAACGCGACGGGGTGGCGCCAGCCACCCCGTTTTTTTGCGTCTGCCACCGGGGCGGTAGCCATCTCGGCCCAACCGGGGGCGGCGGGTCGGGCGACCAGTTGAAACCCTTGCCATGCTATCTGCCCGGAAAAACGATTGGCGTCGGCCACAAAAGTGCGTAAAATCGCATACTCGATGCTTGTAGCAACGAATCCCGCCTAAAAAGCCAGTTTCATGCCCTCCCCAAGCAGTAAAAGGCAACAAATGACGCCCAATGGCTCATTTTCTGCCTTGAAAACGTCTTGTGATGACTGAAAAGTGTCAAATATCCCTGTCAGTTATCAAAAAATTAAGGATACCCATGTTTTCCTTGGTCAAGCAAAGCGTCGCCGGGCTGCAAATTCTGTTTGTCGCCTTCGGTGCCATGGTGCTGGTGCCCCTGCTCACCGGACTGAACCCCTCCATGGCCCTGCTTGGCGCCGGTGTAGGCACCCTGCTGTTCCAGCTCTGCACCCGTCGCCAGGTGCCGATCTTCCTCGGCTCCAGCTTCGCCTTCATCGCCCCCATCATCTATGCCACCCAGACCTGGGGCCTGCCCTCCACCATGTTCGGTCTGTTCGCCGCGGGCTTCATGTACTTCATCCTGGCGGCCGTCATCCGCGCCCGGGGCATGGGCTTCGTGCACAAGCTGCTGCCCCCCGTGGTGATTGGCCCGGTGATCATGGTGATCGGCCTGTCGGTGGCCCAGGTGGCCTGCAACATGGCCATGGGACGCGCCGGCGGTGAGCAGGTGGTGCCACCGGCGACCGCCCTGACCCTGGCGGGCATTTCGCTGGCGGTAACCCTGATCGCGGCCGTGTTCTGCAAGGGCTGGATCAAGCTCATTCCCATCCTGTGCGGCGTGATCGCCGGTTATGTCTCTGCCGTGCTGATGGGCCAGGTGAGTTTCGACGGCATGGTCAACGCCCCCTGGCTGGCGCTGCCCCACTTCGAGACCCCGGAGATCAACTGGGCCGCGGCGCTCTTCATGCTGCCGGTGGCCATCGCCCCCTGCATCGAGCACATCGGCGGCGTGCTCGCCATCGGCGGCGTGACCGGGCAGGACTACACCAAGAACCCGGGGCTGCACCGCACCCTGGCCGGTGACGGCATCGGCGTCTGCTTCGCCGGCCTCATCGGTGGTCCCCCCGTCACCACCTACGCCGAAGTGACCGGCGCCGTGATGATCACCCGCAACTTCAACCCGGTCACCATGACCTGGGCCGCGGTGTTCGCCATCATTCTGGCCTTCTTCGGCAAGTTCAACGCCCTGCTCACCTCCATCCCCATGCCGGTGATGGGCGGCATCATGCTGTTGCTGTTCGGATCCATCGCCGCCATCGGCCTCAAGACCCTGGTGGAGTCCAAGGTGGATCTGGGCCTGTCCCGCAACATCGCCATCGTGGCCGTGACCCTGACCGTCGGCGTCGGTGCCCTGGAGATGAAGATCGGCGACTTCGCCCTGGCGGGCGTGGGGCTGGCCTCGGTGGCCGCCATCCTGCTGAACCTCATCCTGCCCCAGCACTCCGAGGAGGGCGCGATGGAGAGCGCCAAGGATTAAGCGTCGTCACCCCCTGATCCGACAAGAGGCCACCTTCGGGTGGCTTCTTTCTTTCTGCTGAACCTCATCCTGCCCCAGCACTCCGAAGAGGGTACCATGGAGAGCGCCAAGGACTGAGTCCGGGCACGGACTCTTTCCCTTGTCTGACAAGAGGCCACCCCAGGGTGGCCTCTCGCTTTTTGGGCCGGCGGCCCCCCTCTCTGGCCGCCTCTCCCGAGGGACTACACTCAGGAGCGTCATTCAAGCTGGAGGGATAGGCGATGAGGAAGGCATGGATCCTGGCCCTGTTCGGGCTGATGGGAAGCGGCGTGGCCGAGGCCGGTGCGGTGCGCTACGAGGTGGAGGGGCAGCCGTTCGAGGGGTATTACCTGGCGGCCGCCGACAAGCAGGCCCCCCTGGTGGTGCTGGTGCACGACTGGGACGGGCTCAACGGCTATGAAATCAAGCGCGCCGAGATGCTGGTGGCGCTCGGCTACAGCGTCTTTGCGGTGGACCTGTTCGGCGCAGGGGTGAGGCCGACCGCCATGGAGGAGAAGAAGAAGCTGACCGGGGCCCTCTATCAGGACAGGAGCCGGATGCGCAAGCTGCTGCAAGGGGGGCTCGCCGAGGCGGGCCGACAGGGGGGGCGGCTCGACAATGCGGTGGCCCTCGGTTACTGCTTCGGCGGGGCCGCCGTGCTGGAGCTGGCCCGCAGCGGGGCGGATTTGAAGGGGGTGGTGAGCGTGCACGGCGGGCTGGAGACCCCGGCCGGGCAGGACTACAACCAGACGAAGGGGCATCTGCTGATCCAGCACGGCAGCGCCGACGAGGCGGTGCCGCTCACCCAGTTCGCGACGCTGGTCGGCGAGCTGGAGCGCGCCGGGGTCAAGCACGAGGCGACCAGCTACAGCGGTGCCCCCCACGCCTTCAGCGTGTTCGGCTCGGACAACTACCGCGCCGACGCCGATGCCAAGTCCTGGCGGCGCTTCACCGAGTTTCTCGGGGAGGTGACCAGGGGCTGAGGGCGC
The DNA here is from genome assembly GCF_019048705.1 of Aeromonas sp. FDAARGOS 1409. Classification (NCBI taxonomy): domain Bacteria; kingdom Pseudomonadati; phylum Pseudomonadota; class Gammaproteobacteria; order Aeromonadales; family Aeromonadaceae; genus Aeromonas; species Aeromonas sp. FDAARGOS 1409. Next base: position 56,862 of record NZ_CP077395.1, on the reverse strand, counting down.
GGCAGTGCCTGGGGCTGGCTGGTTATACTCAACGGACGGGGCGCCGCCCGATGGGGGATTGGCGTTCGGATCGACACAGTAAGGAGTCATCTTATGGATCAGATGCGGTTATGGGGCCAGATCCTGGCCGTGTTGCTGCTGGTCGGGTGCGCAGCCAAGGGCGATACCCCGGCCCAGCAGCGCAATACCATCTTGCAGATGCGTCAGCAGACGCTCTCCACCATGTACGGTCAGGATCCGGGGATCAAGCAGGAGGTGGCCAGAGCCAAGGGCTACGCCGTCTTCGCCAACGTGAACAACAACCTGCTGGTGATCAGCACGGGCACCGGCTATGGCGTGCTGCGGGATCATCGCACCGGCCGCGACACCTACATGAAGATGGCTTCCGCCGGGTTCGGGGTGGGCATGGGGATCAAGAAGTTTCAGGCCCTGATCATCTTCAACGATGCGGCGGCGCTGGATCGCTTCGTCACCACCGGCTTCGACGCCAGCGCCCAGGCGGATCTGGCCGCCAAGTCCGCCGAGGATGGCAAGGTGGTGGTGAGCGAGGCGGCCAACGCGGACTTCCAGAAGGTGAAGATGTACCAGATCACCGAGAAGGGGGTGGCGGTGCAGGCCACCATGCAGGGTTACAAGTACTGGCCGGACGACGAGCTCAACGGCAACTAGGGGCCGGCTCTTCGGACTCTCCCACAGGCGGCGCTCCCTCGGCGCCGCCTGCTTTTGTGGGGGATGGCCCGGGGGGATGTTCTCCCCGTCCCTCAGGCGGGGCGCTCGGCCAGGTTCAGGATCCTCACCCACATGGCGCCCTTGCCCACCTCGTGGCGGGAGGCCAGGGTGAGGCGCCCGCTCTCGGGGTCGATGCGGTGCACCGCCACCTGGTCGGACTGCTGCCCGGTGGCGATGAGCCAGTGGCCGCCGTGGTCGATGGCAAAGCCGCGGGGGCAGGCCTCGGTCGGGAAGTGGCCGAGGGGAATCAGGGCGCCGTCCTTCTCGTCGATCCCGAACAGGGTGAGCAGGCTGCTGGCCCGCTCGCTGGTGTAGAGAAAACGCCCGTCCGGGGTCAGGTGCAGATCCGCCCCCCAGCGCTCCCCCTGATAGCCTTCGGGCAGCATGTCCAGGCGCTCCCGCTCGTCGATGCGGCCGTCCGCTTCCCTGTGGTAGCGGTAGAGGGTGCAGTCCAGCTCGCACAGGCAGTAGAGGTCGCCGTTGTCCGGGTGCAGCGCCAGATGGCGGGGCCCGGCGCCTTGGGCGGTATGCAGATCCCCCAGGGGGTGGGGGGAGAGCCTGTCATCCTGCCCCAGGGTGAAGCGGCGGATGATATCCTCCTTCAGACAGGCCACCAGCAGCTCCTGCCCTCCCTCGTTTCCCACAAGCGGCGTCACCGAGTGGGCCGCCATCAGGTTGTCGAGGCATTGGTGGGGGGGCTGCATCCGGCCCTCTTCGTCCCGGCGCGACACGCTGACGTGGTTGAAGGCGTAGGAGGCGGCGAAGAAGAGGCGCCCGCTCCCATCGGTGCAAGTGTGGGAGGCGCTGCCGAGCAGCGGCGCCGAGGTCGGGGCCCCGAGCCGGCCATCGGCGGCGATGGGATAGCTTTGCACCCGAAAGTCGGGGCGCACCCCGGCATGGAGCCAGTGCCGGTCCGGGCTGATGACCAGAGGCTGCACCTCGCCGCCGGTCTGCACCTCCTGCAGCGGGCGCAGTTCGCCCTCTTCCAGCCGAAACACATGGATCAACCCGCTCACCGGGTTGGCCACATAGACCACTTGTTGCATTGCATGCTCCTCAACGACGGCGCTGCGTCGGGATGAAGGGGAATCAGGGATGGACGCTCAGGGTCGGCTCAGTATCTCCTGAATGACGGGCACCACGGAGAGGACCAGCAGGGCCGCCATGGTCTGGTTGAAGCGGCGGCGGGCCAGGTCGTCGGCCAGCCAGCGCTTGAGCAGGGCACCGCACAGGAGCCAGAGCCCGACACAGGGGAAAGAGACGATGAAGAAGATCAGGGCGATGGCGAGGTTCTGCTGGTGGAAGTCGGCCCCCGCGCTGGTGAAGGCGGCGATGGCGCCGGTGGCGACCACCCAGGCCTTGGCATTGACCCACTGGAACAGGGCCCCCTTGAAAAAGCCGAGGGGGCGGGCCTGAGTGCTCCCCGTCACCTCGCCCGCCGAGCGGGCGATGAGCCAGGCGAGATAGAGCAGGTAGAGGGTGCCCGCGCACTTGATGAAAAAGTGGAGTTCGGGGAAGAGGGTAAAGAGCCGGCCGAAGCCCAGCCCCACCAGCAACAGCATCAGGGTGAAACCGACGCAGATCCCCATGAGCAGGGGCAGGCTCCTGCGCACCCCGAAGTTGGCCCCGGCGCTCATCACCATGATGTTGTTGGGCCCGGGGGTGACCGATGCCGAGATGGCAAAGAGCACCACGGCGTAGAGATAGTCCATCGGCTTCCTCGTGGCTGACAGTCCGTTGTCCTCCCTATATTGGGGGGCTCGCCCCGCTTTCAAGGCGCCAGAGAGGCTGAAAAAAAACAGGCCCCGTGACGGGGCCTGTGCAAGCGGGCGGGATCAGACGGGCTGGTGCCCCGCCGGCGGCAGCGCCGGGCGGGATTCCACCTTCTGTTCGTCTCCCTGCATGTTCTTGATGTAGACGTCCATCTGATTGAACGCGATCTCGATGCCATGCTCGCGGAACAGCACGTCGATGCGGCGGTTCAGCTCGTCGATGGCCGGGTTGCGATCCCCCAGCTCGCTCACGAAGAAGCGCAGCTCGTGATCCAGGGTGCTGGGCCCGAAGGTGAGGAAGTAGACGGTGGGAGCGGGATCCTTCAGGACCCGGCTGTTCTCCGTGGCCGCCTGCATCAACAGCTTGCGGGTCAGATCCAGATCCGAGCCATAGGCCACCCCGACCCGGGCGATGACCCGGGTGACGGTATCGGACAGGGACCAGTTGATCAGCCGTTCTATCATCAGCTGCTGGTTCGGGATGATCACCTCCTTGCGGTCGAAGTCGGTGAGGGTGGTCGAGCGGATCCGGATCTTGTTGACCGTCCCCGAGATGGTGCCGATGGTCACGGTGTCGCCGATCCGCACCGGGCGCTCGAACAGGATGATGATGCCCGAGATGAAGTTGGAGACGATCTGCTGCATGCCGAAACCGATACCGACCGAGAGGCCGGCGGCCAGCCACTGCAGCTTCTCCCACTGGACCCCCAGCATGGCCAGCGCCGTCAGCGAGCCCATGCCGATCAGCACGTAGTTGAGCATGGTGGTGAAGGCGTAGGCCGTGCCCTGGGCGAGGCGCATCCTGGAGAGCACCAGCACCTCCAGCAGGCCAGGCAGGTTGCGGGCCAGGGAGAGGGCGGCGCCGAACAGGAAGAGGCCGGTCAGCACGTCGCTCAGGCTGATGGGATAGAGCACGGCATTGGCGCCTGTCCCCTCGCTCTTGTGCCACAGCACCACGCTGTCGAGGTAGGTGAAGACCGCCACCAGATCGGACCAGAGCCAGTAGAAGGCGACGCCGAACACCACCAGCAGCATGATGCGGGTCAGACGCAGGGACTGCTGGCTGACCTCTTCCAGATCCATGGGCTGCTCTTCGATGGCCTCGCCCCCTTCCGCATCCTCCAGGGTCTTGTGCTCGCGCTTGGCGACGGCGCGGCGATAGGCCAGGCGGCGGGCCGCCAGCTCGAGGCCGCGCAGGGCGGTGCGATAGACCAGGCTCCAGATGATGAGGAGGTAGAAGGACTCGATGAGGCGGCCGGTCAGTTTCAGGGCCGTGTAGTAGTAGCCGAGGGCCGCCAGCACCATGAGCGCCACCGGCGCCAGCGCCAGGGCGACGGCGGTCAGGGTCTGCAACATGCTCGCCTCGCCCTTGATGCGGGCGCGGGAGATGGGCAGCACCAGGTAGGCGGTCAGCCCCAGCAGCAGCATGGTCAGGGCCTGGCCTATCACGTCGTTGCCAAGGGAGGAGGGTTCCACCACCGCCTTGGTCGACAGCATGATGAGGGGCAGCAGGGGCAGCCAGAGGTAGCGCATGCTGTTGCGCTTGGCCTGCAGCTCGTCACGGGGGATGCGGAAGTGGGTCTCGCCGATGCCGCCCGGGCGCATCACCGACAGATAGACGCTGAACACCAGGTAGCCGAGGGCCAGGTTCAGGGTGATCTGGAAGATGAGTTTCGGGCTCAGCAGGCCGCAATAGGCCAGCAGCAGGCCGGCGGCCAGGATGAAGAGGGTGCCCGGCAGGCGCTGCAACACGGTGAACAGCAGGGCGCGCGGGGTGTGCCACTGGCTGTCCTGGCGGAAGCGGCCGAGATCCTTGGCGATCTTCTTCTGGCGATCGAGCAGGGTGCCGCGTTTCCACAGCAGCAGACCGCCCACCAGCAGCAGCGGCAGCGCCAGCAGGGAGACCGCCAGCAGCATGTCGCCCCAGCCGCTCCAGTCCGGTTTCAGCACCCAGTCGGAGACCTGCTTGTAGGCCTGGGCCGGCCAGCTGATGAACCACTTGGCGTCGATGGGCTTGTTGCTGCTCACCCAGAAGATGTGCTGTTGCAGGGTGAACTCGATGGAGGCATAGACCCGGCTCAGCTGCTGCTGGGTCAGCTGCAGGCTGATGGCGTTGGTGAGCTGGGCATCCATCTGGCGGTTGAGCTGGTCCAGCAGGCTGATGCGGGTGTCGATGAGCTTGGCAAGGTTCGCCTTGTCCTCCTCGCTCACCGTCTCGCCGCTGCTGGCGATCAGGTTGTCCAGATACTGGGTCTTCTGGAACAGCTGGTCACGTTGCTGGCTCAGCTCGAACTGGGCTAGGTGCAGGTCGGCGATCTGCTCTTCCAGGTTCTTCACCAGGGTGGAGGGCGCCGCCTCCAGCTGCTGGTAGAGCTGGTAGAGGATGCGCGACAGCAGCAGGTTGCCCTTGAGCATCTGCACCTGTTCGTTGAGGTTGCGCTCGGTCTGGGTGCCGCGCTCCAGCCAGCTTTTGGCCTGCAGATTCTTCTGGGCGAGCGAGTTGAGGCTGGTGGTGGCGCTGATGAGCTGCTGGCTGAGCTGGTGGTTGATCTCCTGCTCCTTTTGCACCAGGGGGTTGTCCTCGGCGGCCACCAGCTCGCCGGTCTGCTCGGCGGTCTTCTCGGTGTCACCCAGGCGCTTGGCGCTGCTCTGCTCCTGCAGGGCCTGCAGCTTCTGCTCCTCGCTCGCGAGCCGTGCGCTCTGGTAATCGCGCTGCTTGACCGCCAGATCCTGCATGCTGGTGCGGTTGTCCAGCTCCTTTTGCAGGTTGGCCAGTTGCAGATCCAGCAGGGCCAGCTCGGCGCCCAGCTTCATCTTCTCGGCGCTGCTCACCCCGTCCCCGGAATTGAGGCGGGTGCGGATCTCCTGGCTGCGTTGATAGGCGCGGCTCATGTTGGCCTGGGCCCGCTCCGGCAGGGTCTGCAGGCTGGTGATCTGGCTGCCGATGGTGCCGAGGGCCTCCTGGGCATCCTGCATGTTGGCCATGATCTCGGGCTGGCGGCTGTCGAGCTCCGCCAGGCTCATGGTGGCGTATTCGCTCCTGAGCTGCTCCGGGCTCTTGCCCTGGGTCAGGGCCTCGAGCCTGGCGCTGATGTCGCGCAGCTCGGCCGGCAGGGAGCGAATGCGCTCGTTCTGGCTCTTGGCCTTGCTCTTCTCCTTGTCGATGCTGTCGAGCAGGGAGAGGGTGTCGGTCAGGAACTTGTGATCCGCCTGCTGGCTGACGGTGAGGGCATCCGACTTGCCGAGGGCATCCAGCGCCCGCTGCACGGTGGCGCGCTGGGGCAGGTCCTGCGCCATGGCGTGCGGGGCGCAGAGGGTAATGAGTAAGCAGAACAGCGGCAACAGGGTAGCCGAGGCTCTTTTGAATCGTGTTGAGAGCATAAAACGTCCGGGTGATTATGCGAGGTTCGAAGGATTGTCCACCTGGGAAAAATCCGCGTGGATTCTAGCACCGGCGCGAGAGAGGCAGCAGGGGGGAGAGATAAAAAAAACGGCGCCCGAAGGCGCCGCTTTCATCGGTTCAGGGCTGATTACAGCACGTGAACGGAGGCGGTGTTGGTGGTGCCGCTCGGTACCAGGGCACCGGAGACCATGACAACCACGTCACCCTTCACGCCCATGCCGATTTCCAGCGCGGCTTCTTTGCCGATGCGATAGAAATCGTCGGTGGAGGCGATGGAGTCGACCACGTGAGTCACCACACCCTTGGTCAGCACCAGCTGGGCAGCGGTCTTCTTGTTGGTGGTGATGGCCAGGATCCAGGCTTTCGGGAAGTACTTGCGGATGGCCTTGGCAGACTTGCCGCCTTCGGTGGCGACCACGATCAGCGGGGCGTCCAGCTTCTCGGAGGTCTCGACCGCGCCTTTGCAGACCGCTTCGGTGATGCGCAGCTTGTTGCTGTCGTTGGCGGCAGACAGGTTGGACGGCATCACGGAGTCGGTACGCTCGCAGATGGTGGCCATGATGGTCACGGCTTCCAGCGGGTACTTGCCCTTGGCGGACTCACCGGACAGCATGACCGCATCGGTACCGTCCAGGATGGCGTTGGCCACGTCGCCGGCTTCGGCGCGGGTCGGACGCGGGTTCTTGATCATGGAGTCCAGCATCTGGGTGGCGGTGATGACCACTTTGCGTGCCTTGTTGCACTTCTCGATGATCATCTTCTGGGCGAAGATCACTTCTTCAACCGGGATTTCCACACCCATGTCGCCGCGGGCGACCATGATGCCGTCGGACACGGCCAGGATCTCGTCGAAGTTGTCCAGGCCTTCCTGGTTTTCGATCTTGGAGATGATCTGGATGGCCTCGCCACCGTGGGCCTTCAGGTGCTCACGGATTTCCAGCACGTCTTCCTTCTTGCGGATGAAGGAGGCGGCCACGAAATCGACGCCCTGCTCGCAACCGAAGATCAGGTCGCGCTTGTCTTTCTCGGCCAGGGCCGGCAGCTTGATGGAGACGCCCGGCAGGTTGATGCCCTTGTTCTCGCCCAGATCGCCGTTGTTCAGGACTTTACAGATCACTTCGCGTTCGGTGATCTCGATGACGTCCAGGCCGATCAGGCCATCGTCAACCAGGATACGGTTGCCGACGCGCAGGTCGCTGGCAAAACCGGCGTAGGTCACGGCGACGCGATCCTTGTTGCCGATCACGGTCTGGTCGGTGGTGAAGGTGAAGGTCTGGCCGGCCACCAGGGAGACGTCGTTGCCGCCTTCCAGTTTGATGGTACGGATTTCCGGGCCCTTGGTGTCCAGCAGGATGGCTGCTTGCTTGCCGGTTTCGGCCATGACAGCGCGCAGGTTGCTGATGCGACCACCGTGTTCGGCGTAGTCGCCGTGGGAGAAGTTCAGGCGCATGACGTTCATGCCGGCATCCAGCATCTTGCCCAGCATTTCTTTGGATTCGGTCTTGGGACCGATGGTGCAGACGATTTTGGTCTTTTTCATGTCAGTCTTCATGGTTAAGGAATTTCCGCCGTGCAATATACACCAGTTTTTGGATACTTTTTATGATCCAGAAACAACGTTTTGAGCGAAAACGGCCTCATTTCACAAGATAACGTTTTCGCTCACTGTTGATTTTACGGGCTAAAATAATTGGTTTCTCCGCGTGCCGGCCTATTCGGTTCCCACTCTGCGTTCGCACCGGTGTCGAACGGATGTTGTTAAATAACAAGGCGACGAAGGCGGCGGGAGGAGCAGGCCTTGATGGCCGACCGTCACCAAGTGTAGTGGGGAGACCGTCGGTTGCCAGCAAGGCGGGGAGAAAGGGAGTTCACGCGAACGAAAAAGGCGCCGCTGGTGACAGCGGCGCCTTGTCGTTGCAGGGCCCGGCGCGGGCTTAGCCGAAGAACCAGTAGCCGCGGTTGACGAGGCGGGTCAGCAGTTGCAGGAAGCCGGCCTGATCGGCGAGCTCCTCCAGGTCGTCCTGGGTGACCATGTCCTTGTCGCAGAGCAGGGAAATGGCGGCGGCATCCTCGCCCGGCAGGGTCCAGGCCTCGCCGTCGATGTAGCAGGTCCTGGCCTCACCGCTGAACCAGACGGTGCGCAGGCCAGGCACCTTGATGGCGGGTTCGCCCTGGCTCAGCAGGTCGGCCACCTCGTCGGCGCCGTAGTCGGGCTCCATGGGGCTCACGTCCAGATCGTGCTTGGCCTCGGAGATCATGGTGCCGAACCACTCCTTGAACAGGGTCTCGTCGTCGAGGGCCTGTTGCATCAGCTCGCGCAAGCGGTGCAGCTCATGGGGCTGGATCTCGCCGTGACGGGCGCGGGGCTTGAGGTCAGGGTCGCCATAGCGCTCGGTGCGCAGATCGTTGTCGATCAGGTGATCGGCAAAGGAGGAGATAAGCGCCCTGGCGTCCGGTGCGCGGAAGCCCACCGAGAAGTTCAGGGAGGGCTCGATGGCGTAGCCCTCGTGGGGGAATCCGGGCGGGATGTAGAGGATGTCGCCCGGCTCCATGATGACGTCGATGATCGCCTCGAACGGCTCGCAGTGCAGCAGGGCTGCATGGGCGGCGAACTCGCTTCGCGGCGTTGCATCGCCGACGCGCCAGTGACGCTTGCCCTGGCCCTGGGCGATGAAGACGTCGTAGTTATCGATGTGGGGGCCGACGCCGCCGTGAGGGGTGGAGAAGCTCACCATGACGTCGTCAAAGCGCCAGCCCGGGATGAACTGGAACGGCAGCGCCAGCTCGTGCACCTCGGGTACCCAGTGGTTGCAGGCCTGCACCAGCACTGTCCAGTTCTCTTCCCCCAGATGGTCGTAGGATTCGAAGGGGCCGTGGGCCGCCTCCCACTTGTTGTTGAAGCGGGTCACCAGGCGCGACTCTACCACCTCTTCCATGGCCAGACCCGCCAGCTCGTCCGGGCTGATGGGATCCTGAAAGTCGGTGAAGCCGCCCTTGATGAGGAGAGGGCGCTTCTGCCAGTAGTGCTCGAGGAAGTGAGCGATATCCAGATTGAGTTGGTACATGGTGCTTCTCGTATCTTGTGAGAGGGCTTGCCCAAGGCGGGCTTGGGCAAACCCTGTCGGGTGCTTGAAAAGTAGCAGGGGCCCTGTGGCAGAGCGTGCACAGGGCCCCTGTCGTATCGCGTTGGCCGCTTACTTCAGCAGATCCACCAGACGCTGGGCGTCGCCGATGTAGTTGGCCGGGGTCAGCTTCTTGAGCTCCACCTTCACGTCCTCGGGCAGTGCCAGGGTGTCGATAAAGCTGCGCATCCCTTCGGCGTCGACGCGGCGGCCACGGGTCAATTCTTTCAGCTTCTCGTAGGGTTTCTCGATGCCGTAGCGGCGCATCACGGTCTGGATGGGCTCGGCCAGCACTTCCCAGTTGGCGTCCAGATCGGCGGCCATGGCGTCCGCGTTGGCTTCCAGCTTGGAGATGCCCTTCAGGGTCGCCTGATAGGCAATCAGGGAGTAACCCACCGCCACACCCAGGTTGCGCAGCACGGTCGAGTCGGTGAGATCACGCTGCCAGCGGGAGATGGGCAGCTTGGAGGCCAGGTGCTGGAATACGGCGTTGGCCAACCCCAGGTTGCCTTCGGAGTTCTCGAAGTCGATGGGGTTGACCTTGTGGGGCATGGTGGAGGAGCCGATCTCGCCGGCGATGGTGCGCTGCTTGAAGTGACCCAGGGAGATGTAGCCCCAGACGTCGCGATCGAAGTCGATCAGGATGGTGTTGAAGCGGGCCATGGCGTCGAACAGCTCGGCGATATAGTCATGTGGCTCGATCTGGGTGGTGTAGGGGTTCCAGGTCAGCCCCAGGGAGGTGACGAACTCCTCGGAGAACCGGTGCCAGTCCACATCCGGGTAGGCGCTGAGGTGGGCGTTGTAGTTGCCGACCGCACCGTTGATCTTGCCGAGGATCTCCACCGCCATGATCTGCTTGTACTGGCGCTCCAGACGGTAGGCGACGTTGGCCATCTCCTTGCCCATGGTGCTCGGGGTCGCCGGCTGGCCGTGGGTACGGGAGAGCAGCGGCATGTCACGATACTCGTGAGCCAGACGCTTGAGCTCGCCGATGAGCTTTTCGCAATAAGGCTTGATCACCTCGTCGCGGGCGGTTTTCAGCATCAGACCGTGGGAGTTGTTGTTGATGTCTTCCGAGGTACAGGCGAAGTGGATGAACTCGCTGACAGCCGCCAGCTCCGGGTTCACTTCGACTTTCTCTTTGAGGAAGTACTCCACTGCTTTCACATCATGGTTGGTGGTGCGCTCGATCTGTTTGATACGGGCGGCGTCGCTCTCGTTGAAGTTGCTGACGATGCCGTCGAGCAGGGCACTGGCGGCCGCGCTCAGGGCTGGGACTTCCGGGATCCCGGCGTGGCTGGCCAGTTTTTGCAACCAGCGCACCTCGACTTCGACGCGAAAACGCAGCAGACCGAATTCGGAGAAGATAGGGCGCAGGGCATCGGCCTTGTCGCCATAACGACCGTCAATCGGGGAAACGGCAGTCAGCGCGGACAGCTCCATGGGGTGAACTCCTGATGATTGGTGTGGGGGTTAAAATCGTTTGGCCAGTTCCACCATCTTCTTGCGGGCGAAGATGATCTGGGTGCGGCTGCCGCCGAGCTGGCGCCACAGCACCACGGCGCGAATGCCCGCCAGCAGCAGGGCGCGCACCTTGTGCTGTACCAGGGGCTGCTGCAGGAACAGCGGGGTGCCCGCCACCTGGATCCTGGGGCCTATCGGGCTGATAAGATCGCTGTAGATGCTCGCCATGTTGGCCAGGATCTGCTCGTCGAGCAGATCGAAATGCTGTTGCTGGCGGCCGATCTGGCTGATCCGCTCCCCCAGCATGTTGAGGATGTCCTTGCGCTTGGCGAGCTTGCGCTCCAGCGCGATCAGGCTCACCACGTAGCGGGTCAGCTCGGCGTTCTTCTGGCTGCCGTCGGCCCCCAGCTGCTCCACCAGGGCGCGGTAGCCGTCACGAATGGCGAGGTGGCTGCCGAACACTTCCAGCGGCTGCTTGGGATCGGTCACCAGCACGCTCTGCAGGCTCTCGCGCAGGGAAGCCTCGTCACAGGTGCCGTCGCGGGCCACCTTCTGTACCAGATAGGCCGCCTGGCAGATGCCGGCAAAGGCCATGGTCCTGTCTTGAAATTTGTCGCTCATCGTTTCACGGCCCTGTCTTGTTCACTCATTGGCTGATGCCGTAGCAAGCCATGATCCTTGTTCTGTGTGCTCTTGGGGAGAGAGGCTTTGCCCCTCATCCGGCCCCCACTTCCGTCAGAGAAGAAGGGGCACCCTGCCCGATCCCTTAGACCGGGTGGCTGAAGCGTTGTTCGATGATGCCGCCGCCCAGGCACACTTCCCCGTCGTAGAAGACGGCGGACTGGCCCGGGGTCACCGCGGCCTGCTTCTCGTCGAAGATGACCCGGATGGTCTCATCGTCGATGGGCTGGATCAGGCAGGGAATGTCTTCCTGACGATAACGGGTCTTGACGGTGCAGCGGCGCGGCGCGCGGATGGGGGTGCGATCCACCCAGTGCAATTGGCTCGCGATCAGGCCATCGGAGTAGAGGCGGGGATGCTCGCCCTGCGCCACCACTAACGTGTTGCGCTCGACCTCTTTGTCGACCACGTACCAGGCCTCTTCGGTGGCATCCTTCATGCCGCCGATGCCGAGCCCCTTGCGCTGGCCCAGGGTGTGATACATCAGCCCCTGGTGCGTGCCTATCACCTTGCCGTCCACGGTTTCGATGGGGCCGGGCTGGGCGGGCAGGAATTTCGCCAGGAAGTCCTTGAACTTGCGCTCGCCGATGAAGCAGATGCCGGTGGAGTCTTTCTTCTTGGCGGTGACGAGGTCGAGCTGCTCGGCGATGCGGCGCACCTCCGGCTTCTCCAGATCCCCGACCGGGAACAGGCTCTGACCCACCTGGGCTTCGCTCAGGGTGTAGAGGAAGTAGCTCTGATCCTTGTTGGTATCCAGACCGCGCAGCAGGCGCGGGCGGCCGGTGCTGTCATCACGGCGCACATAGTGGCCGGTGGCGATGTAGGTGGCCCCCAGCTCTTCGGCGGCAAACTCCAGGAACGCCTTGAACTTGATCTCCTTGTTGCACAGGATATCCGGGTTCGGCGTGCGGCCGGCCTTGTACTCTTCCAGGAAGTGCTCGAACACGTTGTCCCAGTACTCGGCGGCGAAGTTGATGGTGTGGAGTTTCATCCCCAGCTTGTCGCAGACGGCCTTGGCATCAGCCAAATCCTGGGCGGCAGAGCAGTACTCGTCCGTGTCGTCTTCTTCCCAGTTCTTCATGAACAAGCCTTCGACCTGATAGCCCTGCTGCTGGAGCAGGTAGGCCGAGACGGAAGAATCCACGCCGCCGGACATGCCGACGATCACCTTGATTTGGCTGTTGTCTGTCATTAGTCGAAGTTACCAGTTCGTTTAAACGGGGCATATTCTACCAGAGTTTTGCGCCCCCGGTCACATCTCCATGCCGCCTTGCCCATCGGGAGCCCGGCAGCGGGAAATCGTTTTTCTTGTCTCGGCCCCATAGCGTCAAAAAGAGCGTCCAATGGCGCTTAAATGAAGGCCTTGAGGGCCGACAGCGGCAGGCGGGTGCCGGCCAGATAGTCCTGGATGCACTGCCACACCAGGGGGCTGCGCAGGGCCGGCTTGCACTCGGCGATCTCCTCCAGGCTGAGCCAGTGGCAGGCCAGCACGTCGCCGTCGGGATCCTCTGGATGGTGCTGACCCGGTGCCTTTTCAAGGTCGAAGATGACGGCGGTGCGCACGAAGGTCGCCTCGCTGTCCGCCGGCTTGTAGAGATAGACCCCGAGCCAGGCGGTGGGCGCGGCGGTGAGCCCCGTCTCCTCCTTGAGCTCGCGGCAGGCCGCCTCAATCAGGTTCTCCCCCGGCTCCACGTGGCCGGCGGGCTGGTTGAAGCGGCGCTGGCCCTTGATCTCCTCTTCCACCAGCAGGAAGTGGCCCTGCCAGTGCACCAGGGCGGCCACGGTGAGACGGGAGGAGAGGGGGGGATGCACAGTCATAAGGACTCCTTGTCGCGTGTCGTGATTCAGGATTGGCCGCGGGCCGGTCGGCGGGCCGTGCCCCGACCAGCGCTGCGGGATTTGCCTGCGCTCGGTGCCGCCTCGCGCCCCTCCCTCCCGGGGCCCTTGCCGTGGGTGGCCTGAGCCGGGCGCCTGTCAGGGGCCCTCTTGTCGCCCTGGGCTTGCCGGTTGCCTTGCGGCTTGCGCGGGGCCGGTGCCAGCTCGGGGGCGGGCAGGGCGCGGCTCTCTCCCGGTGCCAGGCCGTCTAGGGTCCAGTCGCCGATGGCGTAGCGGATGAGGCGCAATGTGGGGTGGCCGATATGGGCTGTCATGCGCCGTACCTGGCGGTTGCGCCCCTCCACAATTTTTACCTCGAGCCAGCAGGTGGGGATCTCTTTACGATCGCGAATGGGAGGATTGCGCGGCCACACCGCAGGTTCATCCATGATGCGGGCCCCGGCGGGCAGGGTCATGCCGTCATTGAGTTCCACACCGGCGCGCAGGGCGGCCAGTTTCTCCTCGCTCGGCACGCCTTCCACCTGCACCCAGTAGGTCTTGGGGGTCTTCTCCCCGGGCTGGGTGAGGCGCGCCTGCAGCTTGCCGTCGTTGGTGAGCAGCAAGAGCCCCTCGCTGTCGCGGTCGAGCCGGCCCGCGGCATAGATGCCGGGCTCGGTGATGTAATCCTTGAGGGTCTCGCGGCCCGCCTCGTCGGTGAACTGGCAGAGCACCATGTAGGGCTTGTTCAGCAGCAGCAGCTTGCGATCCGCCGCGGCCACCTCAGGCTTGCGCCCTGGGCCCGGGGTGGGCGGCTGCACCTTGTCTACCCTGGCGGGGCGGCCTGCGTCGGGGCGGCTGGAGAGGGAGAGGCGGGGACGGGGTGATTTCATCGCATGCATACCAAAAACAGGGGATGGGGGAGTGTACCACAGGGGGTGGTCGCCATGGGGGCAGGGCTCACCCTCTCGGGTCAGGGGGAAGCGGTGTCCGGCTCCAGCACCAGCGAGAGCCGCAGCATATCCTTGTGCTGGATGCCGTACTCCATCAGGGGCTCCGGGTAGTGGATAAGGAAGTGATCCTTCAGGACCGCATGGACGCGAAAGCCGTGGCGCTGGTAATAGGTGAGCTGGTGGCCGAAGCTGCCGGTACCGAGTTCGACGCGGAGTACCCCTTTCCCGGCCAGGCTGGTCAGCACGAAGCGCAGCAGGCCGGAGCCGATGCCTTGCTGCTGGCGATTGGAGGTAACGGCGATATTGAAGATCTCGGCCGTTTGCTCCCCCACCAGACCGGCCACACAGGCGCCCACTACCTCGTTGCCCGCCAGGGCGGCAAAGCCCCAGGCGCCGGGCAGATAGGCGGCAATGCGCTGTTCTGCGGGATCGGCCTCCAGCAGCAGCGCCAGCGGCAGTTGACCGGGGGCCATCTCGACAAACTTCATCTTTCTCTCTTTTATCTCGCTCTGACTGTCCGGGTGCGCCGCCCTCTGGGCATCAATATTCCAGAAACTTCTCGCCACAGCGCTCGCAGATCAGGTGCTTTACATGGGTAGCCTGATAGGCGAGGGTTTGGCCGAATACCGCGTTGGTCAGGCTGCTGGAACGAAAGGCTTGCCAGAAGGCTTTGCGGGGATCTTTGGGCATGATGTCCTGAGTGTGATCGCGGGCGACCAGCACCACGATATGGCGGGTGCGCTCACCGCATCGGTCGCAACGATGGAGTTCGCTCTTTTCGCTCAAGGTTGCCATGCTGGCGTTCGTTCTCGTGGTGGGCGCGCGCCTATCATAGCTTTCTTCACCTGGCTCTCAATTCCCCGTTCAGGGGGCCGCCACGCGGCAAAGCCCTGCCCCATGAAAGTGGATCAGTCTCTATTTATCCCCGAGCGTCAATAGAACCACCCGGTTCTGAACGACACGCCGGTGATGACAAACAGGATGGAGATAATGGTCACCGGGATGATATGCCAGGCCATAGTGACGAGGTTTTTCTCGGATAGATGGGGAATGACTCTGAAGCGCGCACTCATGGCGAAGCCGAGCGTCAAGGCCAGCAGCGACAGCTTCAACAGGATCGGGTGGGCGACGGGGTTGGAAAAATCCAGCCACTGGCTGACGTCCGGCAGCATGCGATAAGCCAGATAAAGGCCGGTTATCACCTGGATGATCAACGCCGGCATGCCGATCTTTTCGTAAACGGACTCGAATTCCAGCAGCCTGGCGGGCGAGCGCTCCCTCAATACCCTGGGCAGCACGACCACCGACAGCACTATATGGCCGCCGGTCCAGATGGTGGCCGCGAGAATATGTAACAACAGTGCCAATCCGTACATCCTTATCCTCCGGCGATGCAATGCCGATGCATAGCGCCAACGATATATGACCCATGGTGAACCCGGGACGGGATGCGAGCGCCGGCGTCAGCGGGCCCCGTCATCCCTGGGCTATCTCCTCGCCAGGAGTGGCGAGCAAAACATGTTAACCAATGGCATGATTTCGCAAAACCCGATGCCGACCAAAGCCTGTTCAGGATCAAGAAACGGTCCCTCTCCGGGGAAAAATTCCCATTTGGGAGTAGATGACTCGTCGGGGTTAAGGCCAGCAGTGGCAGCCTGGCGCGTCGTGGAGGTGTTACGGGGATGCGTCCGGGGATGACCCTCATCACAACGACCGGCAAGCTGGCCGATGGCTGCCACCTGATCTTATCCAGCCCCCCCTGGCGCCGGTTTTTATGGGGATAGGTCAAGGGTGAGTGGGCATCTCAGATGGCTTGGTTTCATCCTGAGGGGGAGGCTCAGGACGGTAACGGGTCTGCTCAATTTGATCGTGGCGCAACAGCAGGGTATCGCCCCCCTTGAAGCGATAGGCACAGTGGATGGTGTTGCAGGTGATGCGGATATGGGGTTCATTCCCCAGCAGGGGTGACTGGCTATTGGCCTCGCTCTCCGGCCAGTTACCTTGCTCCAGAAGGGTGATCTGAACTTGTGCTGCTTTTACTCCTTGTATAAAGAAGTCTATGGCGCCCATGACGGGGATCAGCACCGCCAATAGCAGGAAGGCAAATTTGTAGTAGTTATCGCCAAGCCAGATAAAGGCTCGACTAAGAGAGGGGGCTGGGTAGCGCTTTTGCGCTTTGGCTTGCTTGCAAGCTGCCCGATATAACCACGATGTTTGCCACCACCATGTGAGCCTGATCCTCCAGCGCGGACAAAAAATTAGGACGGCACAAATGGAAAAAATGGAAATGATGAGGCCCAACAAGGGCCACATCCATGGTTTGAGCATATCGAGAGTTTTCATGAGCCCAAAGGCCAGTAGATAGTCCGCTGGTAGAGAAAACTCCGAATAATCAAGGCGAAATGCCATGGTGTAGCCATAGTGATAGGCCATGCCCAGCAGGTAAGTTGCTGCGGTCAGGACAGGAACTGCCGCCATTATCACACCGACAAAGCGCCAGATTGTACCCTCATCTTCGGCTTCGGGCTTGGCAGTGCGCAGTTTCTTCACATGCTGGCGTAGCCAGCACCAACGGGTTGTTAATATGGGCTCGCTCATGGAAATCCTTGTCAATCTGTCACTCATTCATATCCACAGTCTGTCGGCCATCGGGGTCATTTACCGCGGTTCCTCGGTAGGTGTGGCGAAAGCTGTGATCTGTCAGAGGATGGCGCGGCTGCGAAACAGCACCTTGCCACAGGTCAGGCAGGTGTGGCGAAGACGGTAGTCACCCCGGCCGGTGAGGGGGTTGAACAGCACCTTGTCGGAACCGCAGCCATGGCAGCGGGCATTTTCGGCATCCGTGGTGGCGCACTCGGGATGCAGTGCGAGGTATTCCGGCAGGGTGGGCAGGCTCTCCCAGTCCGGTTGGCCGAGTGAGCGGTTCCAGAAGATGAGGCCGGCGGCAACCAGACCCGCCAGGGTGAGCAGCACATGAGTCAGATCCATTCGAAAAAACTCCATTTGGGGCAGGCGGTGAGGCGTCGGATGGCCGACCCGGCATCTTAGCTGAGCGGGCAGGGCAGGCGATATCCCCGAATGGGTCGTACATACCCGGTCGGAAGGGGTCTGCCACCCATCCGGATAAGTGATGGCACTGGGAATGTCGCATCTGAAATCTGGATGGATGAAGGGCGTTTTTGCCGGTCCGGTGGTGGGGGGGGAGAGGGGGCGGCGCGTGAAAAAAAACTGCATAGCCAGATTTTGCCGGTGAGGGCGGGTGAATGGCCGGGCATTTAAAGCTCAATGTCATGATAAATATGGGAAATATATTTATGTCATGGGTTTTGGTGGGAAGGAAAAGAGGGCCCCATAAGGGGCTTTTACCCATTTTATAGATTGGTTTTTGCATAATCAATCGCTTATTTTGTTGGACAATCGGGGAAAACCTGGTGTCCAATCGGGGGAGCAGGTTGGCCAACAGTGCCGTCAGCCAGTGTGTAACCCGAGATGTAAGGAGACATCCTGATGGAAAAACTTGACCAAAATATCGACATCATGCGCCAGGAGTTCGAGTCCCAAGGGCAGAAGCAGGCCCAGGACAAATGGCAAGCCAGGGTCGATGAACTGCAGCGGGAGCGCACCGAGGTTCCCCAGCCGGAAGCGGCAGAACACTAGCCCTTGGCGGCCTTGTGGCCACCGAGTGAGCGCATAATGAAAAACCACCGCCCTGCACAGGGCGGTGGTTTTTTTGGGCGTCGCGACTAGGTTGTGTTCTCAAAGTGTTCATATTTCAAGCGCCTCAATTTTCAGCCATGAACAGGGCCTCTAAAGAGGCCAGTTTAGGCAGTTTTGAAGTGAATGAATGCGGTCTTTCTGGAAGGATGGAGTCCCATAGGATGGGGAGGGCGTTTAGGAACCACTTTAAGAACACAGCCTAGTCCGGATCCGGCAGCCTTTCCCCAACACCTTGATGTGGCTTGGCCGGATGTGGTTACGAAGATGTAACGACGGATGGCATGGGGGGAAGGTACCCTCGGGGGCGGCGCGGCGACGCGGGCAGGGGGAGGCCTCATTAAGAGGAGAAGAGCCCTGGCGGGTGGGGGCCTGCACCCGCGCCAGGAGAGGATGGCGATGAGGCGATTCCCCGCCACGGGGGCGCACTGTGATCCAATCTCCGACTATGGTCGGACATGCACGCCCGCCATTTGATTATGCAAATGGATGGGCTTAAGATGGCCGCGCGCAACGATCAGATTGATAACAAACGGAAGTTAGGAGATGCCGATGGAAAGCAAAGTAGTTATCCCGACCCAGGGCCAGAAAATCACAGTCGATGCCAACGGCAAGCTGCAGGTTCCCCACAATCCCATCATTCCGTTTATCGAAGGGGATGGTATCGGTGTGGACGTGACCCCGGCCATGTTGAATGTGGTGAACGCCGCGGTCGAGAAAGCCTACAAGGGCGAGCGCAAGATCGCCTGGATGGAGATCTATACCGGCGAGAAATCGACTCACGTCTATGGCGAAGGTGCCTGGCTGCCGGCCGAAACCCTGGATTTCATTCGTGAATACTGCGTGGCCATCAAGGGCCCGCTGACCACCCCGGTCGGCGGCGGTATTCGCTCCCTCAATGTGGCCCTGCGCCAGGAGTTGGATCTCTACGTCTGCCTGCGCCCGGTCCGCTACTACGAAGGCACCCCGAGCCCGGTCAAGCACCCTGAGCTGACCGACATGGTGATCTTCCGCGAGAACGCCGAAGACATCTACGCCGGCATCGAGTGGAAGGCGGACAGCGACGAAGCCAAGAAGGTGATCGCCTTCCTGCAAAACGAGATGGGCGTGAAGAAGATCCGCTTCCCCGAGTCCTGCGGCATCGGCATCAAGCCCATGTCCAAGGCCGGTACCGAGCGTCTGGTCCGTGCCGCCATCGAGTATGCCATCGACAACGATCGCGACTCCGTGACCCTGGTGCACAAGGGCAACATCATGAAGTTCACCGAAGGTGCCTTCAAGGATTGGGGCTATGCCCTGGCCCAGAAAGAGTACGATGCCCAGCTCATCGACGGCGGCCCCTGGTGCTCCTTCAAGAACCCGAAGACCGGCAAGACCATCGTCGTCAAGGACGTCATCGCCGATGCCTTCCTGCAACAGATCCTGCTGCGTCCGGCCGAGTATGACGTCATCGCCTGCATGAACCTCAACGGCGACTACATCTCCGACGCCCTGGCCGCACAAGTTGGCGGTATCGGCATCGCCCCCGGCGCCAACATCGGCGACGGCGTGGCCCTGTTCGAAGCCACCCACGGTACCGCGCCGAAGTACGCCGGTCAGGACAAGGTCAACCCGGGCTCCCTCATCCTCTCCGCCGAGATGATGCTGCGCCACCTGGGCTGGACCGAGGCAGCCGACCTCATCGTCAAGGGCATGGAAGCGGCCATCGCCAACAAGACGGTCACCTATGACTTCGAGCGTCTGATGGAAGGCGCCACCCTGCGCTCCTGCTCCCAGTTCGCCCAGGACATGATCGACCAGATGTGATCCGGGTTGTTGAAATGCAAAACCGGCGCCATGAGGCGCCGGTTTTTTTATGGGAGCAGCAGGGCGGTCAGGTGGTCTTCTCCACGTGCTGCTCGTAGATCTGCTGCCATTTGCTGAGCTCGGCCTCATTCCCCTCTGCCTGCCAGAATTCGCAGATGGAGCTGGCCAGTTCGGATGCCATGGCGTGATCCCCGTCGCGACGGCTCATCAGATATTGTCCCAGCCAGCTTTGGTATTGTTTCATAGCCCGATCTCCTTATCTTGGGTGGCCCGAATGAGTTCTTGCTGGCGTGGATAGCCTGCCACAACTGGCTCAACCGGGTCACTTGTGGTTCCGCACGGCGGTTTGCCGCTCTTGCCCGATCCGGTCGTGATCTTGTCGGTTCGAGGGGCTAACAGGGCGCAGATGTCAAAAAACGGCCCCCATCGTATCACAAATTAACCACTCTGGGGACGTTGAAGGCAAATTAAGGCATCCAGCAGTCTGGCCGTCTCTGTGGGCGGGGCTGTGGTGTGCGCGCCATCTCGCTGATACGACAAGAGAAAAACCCGCCGGGTCGGCGGGTCTTGTGGGTGAAAAAAAGATCAGAGGCGGGCGCTGGCCAGGTACTTTTCCATCTCCTCGGCGGGCACCATGCCGCCGCCGGTGGCCCACACCAGGTGGGTGGCCCGGGCCATGTCGGCGATATCCAGCCCTCGTTCGGCCTGCCACGCCGGATCGGCAGTCACCCGCCAGGGACCCGCCATGCCAGCCAGGGCGGAGGGTTCGAGCCGGATCTGCTCGTCCCGGGCCAGCAGCCCCAGCAGGTCATACATCTCCTGATCGCTCAGGGTGTAGAAGCCATCGATCAGCCGCTCCATGGCACGGCCGACGAAGCCGGAGGCACGCCCCACCGCCAGGCCGTCGGCGGCGGTGAGGTTGTCGATGCCCAGATCCTGCACCGCAATAGCGTCGTGCAATCCGGTATGGACCCCGAGCAGCATGCAGGGGGAGTGGGTGGGCTCGGCGAAGAAGCAGTGGACGTGGTCCCCGAACGCGAGTTTCAAGCCAAAGGCCACCCCGCCCGGGCCGCCGCCCACGCCACAGGGCAGGTAGACGAACAGCGGGTGCTCGGCGTCCACCCTGATGCCCATCTGGTCGAACTGCGCCTTCACCCGCTCGCCGGCCACCGCGTAGCCGAGGAACAGGGTGCGGGAGTTCTCGTCGTCGATGAAGAAGCAGTGGGGATCGCCTTGGGCCTCCCTGCGCCCCTGGGCCACCGCCACGCCGTAATCCTCGGCATACTCCACCACGGTGACGCCGTGCTCGCGCAGCTTGCGCTTCTTCCACGCCCGCGCATCGGCGGACATGTGGACGCTGACCTGAAAGCCGAGGCGGGCGCCCATGATGCCGATGGAGAGCCCCAGGTTGCCGGTCGAGCCCACCGCGATGCGGTATTGGCTGAAGAAGCGGCGCAACTCATCGCGAAGCAGCGTGCGATAGTCATCCTCTTCGTGCAGCAACCCGGCCGCCATGGCCAGCTGCTCGGCATGAGCCAGCACCTCGTGGATGCCGCCGCGCGCCTTGATGGAGCCGGAGATGGGCAGGTGGCTGTCTTTCTTTAGCAGCAGCCGACCGGTCAGCTCGACCCCGTAACGCTGGTTCAGGGTCGCCTGCATCGCTGGGATGGCCGCGATCTCGGACTCGAGGATGCCCTTGCTGGCGCGGGTCTCCGGGAAGGCCTCACACAGATAGGGAGCGAAGCGGGTGAGACGGGCGGCCGCCTCCGCCACATCCTGCCGGGTGAGGCCCACATGGGGCAGGCCTTCCGCCAGAGTGGTGGCCCCCGGATTGAACCAGGTCAGGGGATCGAGGGCCATCAGCCTCTCGAGCAGGGGAAAGCGGGCGATGAGCCCTGCCATGTCGCTGTGTGTCACGGGAACCTCGAGGGAGTGGTGAGGGGATGCCCCATTGAACGGTACGCGGGGCGGGCTGACAAATGATAAAAAGTGGGGCTTGGATGAGCTGGATTGATGCAAAGCGGAAAAATTCCTCGCTCCCATCGTGAAGGTAATGTTTTGGGTTTGTCTGGTGAATGCAACCTTCTGTCATCTGGTATCATCGGGCGGATCAAAAGAGAGGAGGGGCGGACCATGGGAAGCGATGAACACTATGCGGTGAGGCGAAAGCTGCTGAGCGGTTATCAACTCGCCAGGCTCCATACTTTCGAGGCGGCGGCGCGGCACGGCTCCTTTGCGCTGGCGGCGGAGGAGCTCTCCCTGAGCCCGAGTGCGGTCAGCCACAGGATTGGCACCCTGGAAGAGGAGCTCGGCTTCCCGCTGTTCCAGCGCTTTCATCGCAAGGTGGTGCTGACGGCGGGCGGGGAGCGCGTCTTCTGGGCGCTAAAGTCGTCGCTGGAGTTCATCAATCAGGAGGTGCTGGAGATCCGGGATCAGGCGTTGTCGGGCTCCCTGACGATCCACTCGCGCCCCTCCATCGCCCAGTGCTGGCTGGTGCCGAGGCTCGCCGACTTTTCCCGCCAGCATCCTCTGATCGAGCTCAACCTGCTGACGGGCAACGAGAACATCAACCTGCAGGGGTATGGCATCGATCTGACCCTGAACTTCGACGCCAGGATGCCGGAGCGGCTCGCCATCCACCCCCTGATGGACGAGTACATGGTGCCGGTGTGCAGCCCGGATTATGCCGAGGAGCACGGGCTGCTGGAGAGCCCGGACAAGCTGCAGCACTGTCGCCTGCTGCACGACAGGCGGGCCTGGGGTCATGACACGGACAGTGACGAGTGGTGCACCTGGACACAGCACTGGGGGCTGGCTCTGGAGGCCTGCCAGTCGCACATGGGGTTTGATCGGGCCGACCTTGCCATCCTCGCCGCCACCCACCACGCCGGGGTGGCCATGGGGCGCAAGCAGTTGGTGAGCCAGGGGCTGGCGAGAGGGGAGCTGGTGATGCCTTTTCCTGCCATGGCGGTGCGCTGCGAACAGCGCTACTACCTCGCGACCCTCCCTCACCGCCAGTGCCCCAAGATCCAGGCCTTCATCACCTGGATCAAGGCGCAGGCAGAAGCCGCATGCTGAAGTTCAGTCCTTTGTCAATTTGGCGCCATGGCCTTTTCCATTGGGGATCACGGTCATGAGCACAATATTTGTGCCGTGACCGGTTGCCCTGGCCATCGAATTGAGCCACCCCGCGATTCAATGCCGGGGCGGTCAGCCTTCCGGTTTATCCGATGGCAGAAGAGGGCAGGATTAACCCAACGGGAAAGAAATAAAGTCGGTGGCGTTTTCCAATAAGCGCAATGTGGAATTAACCGCAGTGAATAATGTCCATAGGGTATCAACCATCATCCTGACGCCATAAAAACATTATGTTGTTATAGCAAGGCCATGCTATTCTCAAAATGTGTAATCCCTGTGACATACAAAAATAATTCTGTGAGGAAGTAATGAACGAGTTTCTGAAGGTTCTGCTGAACATTCGCAGCTTGCGTGCTGCCATCCGTGAACTGCCGTTTGAGCAACTGCAAGAAGCGAAAGAAAAGTTCGATCTGGTATATAACGAGCGTGCCGAATCCGTCGAACAGGAGCGTGCCGAGCAGGAAGAGCGTCAGCGCAAGCTGAACGAGTTTACCGAGATGCTGCAACAGGCCGGTATCGATCCGCGCGAGCTGATCAACAGCGTGGCAGCCCCGGCAGCCGCTGGTGCGACCAAGGGTAAACGTGCTCCCCGTCCCGCCAAATACAAGTATCAGGAAGATGGTCAGGAGAAGACCTGGACTGGTCAGGGCCGTATGCCCAAGGCCATCGCCGAGCAAGTTGCGCTGGGCAAGGATTTGAACGACTTCCTGATCTGATCGTCGTATCCGGATATCAATAATGCCGCCCCTTGGGCGGCATTATTATTTTCGGGAGCCTGCCTATCTCTTGTACTTGGAAAGCACCGGTAATTGCACATGCTCGTCTGGAATAGCCATGACCATCATGGGTCAATAAAGCAGAATCATCCACCACCTGCCGCAGATCCGCGATCGCCGGCGCCATGCATTCAGGACTCATACAGCCCAAATTCTGTCGCAGCCCATCGGCCGGAGAATTAGGGAAGGCCAGGGTGGGGTGAAATAGACGCTGGGGTGAAATAGTGGGAGGGATCCCGAACCTCTCTGATCGCCAGATCCCATTTGATCATGCAGAGTATGGGAAGGGCTTGTTATTGCCCCGCTATTATTTTCTTTCACCATTTATGTCCTATTTGACACCCCCATCTTCGGAATATATGTCCCTCATTTTTTGTATGAAGGACATAGGTTGGGAGCGGCTGTGCCAAGGCGAATAAATAAGAGATGACCTAGGTAACGGCCTGGCTGTCTTTATGATGAAAGGGGACTGCCTTGCGTTTGGCGACACGGCGGCGGGCCTGCACTGCCTCGGCCAGCATGGCGAGCAGGGTCTCGCTCTCTTCCCAGCAGAGACAAGCATCTGTGACCGACAGGCCGTATTGCAGCTCGCTCAGCGGGGCCGGTTTCTGGCTACCTCCCTGCAGAAAACTCTCCACCATGACGGCGGCGACGGCGTCGCTCCCCTCGCTCAGTTGACGGCAGAGCTCTGCGGCGACCCTGAGCTGGTTCCTGTGCTGTTTCTGGCTGTTGCCGTGGCTGCAATCCACCATCAGACGATGGTTGAGCCCCTGGCGTGCCAGGCGCTCGGCGGCGTCCATCACGTCGCTCTGGTGATAGTTGGGCAGGGTGCCGCCGCGCAGGATGATGTGGCAATCCGGGTTGCCCTCGCTCTTGATCACCACCATGCCGCCCAGGCTGCCGGGGGCGGTGAAGAGATGGGAGGCGGTGCTGGCCTGGATGGCATCGATGGCGACCCGGATATTGCCATCCGTGCCGTTCTTGAACCCCACGGGGCAGGGCAGCGCGGAGGCCAGTTGCCTGTGTACCTGAGACTCGGTGGTGCGCGCCCCTATGGCGCCCCAGCTGACGAGATCGGCCAGATAGAGAAAGCTGGTGGTATCGAGGAACTCGGTGGCGGTGGCGAGCCCCAGCCCATTGATGTCGAGCAGCACCTGGCGGGCCAGGTGCAGTCCCCGATTGATGTCGTTGCTGCCGTCCAGGTGGGGATCGAACACCAGCCCCTTCCAGCCCACCGTGGTGCGCGGCTTCTCGAAATAGGCGCGCATCACTATCAGCAGCCTGTCTTCATAGGCGCTGGCGAGCCGTGCCAGCCGCCCGGCATAGTCGAGGGCCGCGACGGGATCATGGATGGAGCAGGGGCCAATCACCACCAGCAGGCGATCGTCTTCCCCAGACAGGATCCGGCGCACCTGGTGGCGCTGGCTGTCGATGTGCCTGGCCATGTCGGTCGGGCAGGGGTGCTGTGCCAGCAGCTCGGCAGGGGTGGGGAGCGCCTCTACCGCGAAGGCGCGCATGACCGAATTCAAAACTGCCATCTGGAATTACCTTGCTGTGCATGAGTGCGATGGGGAACCCGGTATGCGCCATCCCGTTTGGGGCAGACAGGTTCACGGCTCACCGCAGTTGTTGAGAATGATTGTCATTATCTTGGTGTTTGTCTCAAATGCAAGCGCAATGAAACGGCCAGGCGAAGATGGGGGGAGTGGGACGATGGCGGGGGAACCGCAGCAAAAACCGGCCTCCTCCCCGAGGGAGGAAGCCTGCCAGTCACAAGATAAACAAGGAAGATCAGCTGTCCATCACGGCGTGCCTGTCCTGGTGATAGGCATCTTCATCCTTGCCGCTGCGCCAGTAGGGGACTGCATAGACCCGCTGGCGATCCACATCCAGGGTTCGCCTGACGTGGCGCCGAAGCGGCACGACCAGGCTCTCTTCCCCGCCAAACCAGAAATAGCTCCCCTCGGCGACCATGGGCTGGGCGGTGAAATGCGCCACCAGGGTCGCGGCCTGCTCCGGGTTGCCCACGAACCAGCGCAGGTCGACGCCGGCTGGCAGCGACAGATCCTGCACATCGTCCTGGTGGGGGACCAGCAGGGCGATATGACCGCGGGCATGGGCCGGCATCACCTCCACCATGGCGCTGATGGCGGGCAGGGCGGTGAGATCCCCCGCCATGTAATAGTGCTCGGCCGTCTGCAGCATGGGGTCGGGACCGCCTGGGCCCGAAATGGCGAGCCTGTCACCCGGTTTGGCGTGCAGGGCGAAGCGGCTGGCGGGACCGGCCTCGCCGTGCAGGGCGAAGTCGATGTCGAGCTCCAGCGCCTCGCGACGAAATGCGCGTATGGTGAAGGTGCGGATCACGGGTTTCTGGTTCGGGTCTTCCCAGCGGGGTCCCTTCTCGGTGGGGGTGGGCAGCACTATCTCGCTCTGGCCGGGTCGGGGCAGCATGATCTTGATATGGGCGCCGCCACAGCTGAAGGGGTAGTCCACAAGCTCGGGGCCGGTCAGGCAGACTCGGCGCAGGTGCGGGCTCACATCCTGAACATGCTTGACGGTGAGCAGGCGGGGGCGATTGACCGGGGCGGGTTGAGACATGGGCATACTCCTGGCTGATAATGGCGCCCATTTTTCATTAAATGAAAATTATTATCAATTGCTTTGTGGGCAGAGGAGTAGCCGCGGTCGACCTCAGCCGGATACCAACCGCGGTGCCACTCTTCCTGCACGGATCAGGTTCGATCGCTTCCCCCCAGCGCCCGGTAGATGCCGGCCATGTTGTTGAGCTGGGTCTGCTGCTGGGCAAGCAGGGCGAGCTCGGCATCCCACAGGCGGTTCTGCTCATCCAGCCAGGGTTGCACCCCGGTGGCGCCGGCGAGGAAACGGGCGCCCGCCAGCCGCTCGGCCTCTTTGGCATAGGCCCGCTGTTGTTCCAGATAGCGCAGCCGCTGCTCCCCTTGCTGGCGGGCGGCCAGGCCATCTTCCACCTCCAGCAGGGCGGTGTAGAGCTGCTTGCGAAACTCGGTCTCGGCAATCTGGTAATCGATGTCGGCGCTGGCGATGGAGAGCTGGGTCTTGTTGTACTCGAGGAAGGGGAGCGCCAGGGTCGCGCCCAGGGTCCCCACCGGGTTTTGCAGCACCTGGGTCAGGGTGTCCGAGGTGGTGCTGGCGCCGCCGGTGAGGCTCAGGGTGGGGTAGAAGCCGGTGCGGATCTCGTCCCCCCTCGCGAGGGTCTTGCGTAGCCTGAGCTCGGCGGCCCGCACGTCCGGGCGCCGTGCCAGCACATCGGCCGGAATGCCGGCCGCCAGGGTAGGAATGGGGCCCATGACCAGGGCGTCGGGAGCATCAGCCAGCGGGCCGCTGCTGCGGCCCAGCAGCAGGCGCAGGGCATTGCCGGCCTGTGCCCGCTGCTGGGTGAGGGTGGCGAGCTCCGCCTGCTTGCCCGCCTTCTGCTGGCTGGCCTGCACCAGATCGAGGCGGGTGACGGCCCCGGCCTCGTATTTGGCCCGGATTAGGCGCTCAATGCGCTCCAGGTTGGCCAGTTGCTGGGTGCCCAGGGCGATGGCCGAGCCGAGGTAGGCCAACTGCCAGTACTGCTCCAGGGTCCTGCCGATGAGCAGCAAGCGGGTGGCGGCCAGATCCTGCTCGCTGGCCTCTGCCTCCCACTGCGCCTGATCCCTTGCCACGGCCAGCCTGCCCCAGAGATCGACCTCGTAGCTCAGGTTGAGGGAGGGGCCCAGGTTGCTGCTGGCGCCGCCATCTTTCATGTTCTTGGTGCCGCTGGCCCCGAGATTGGCGCTGACCGAGGGGGTGAGGTTGGTGTCGGCCAGATCGGCGCCGAGCAGGGCATTCTTGAGCTTGAGCCCTGCCACCCGCATGTCCGGGTTGGCTGCGAGCACCGCCTCGACCAGGCGATCGAGGGCGGGATCCTGAAATCCCTGCCACCAGGGGCCGGCCTGCTGCGCGGTGAGACCCCGGCTCTCCTGCTGCCACGCCGGCGCCAGGTCCAGCTCGGGTCTGTGATAGGGGCTCTGCTGGCTGCAGGCGCCGAGGCTGGCGCTGAGCATCAGGCTCAGCCCGAGCCTTGATAGGTTGTGCATCGTCATTCCCTCGCCAGTGCCTCCACCGGATCTAGCCTGGCCGCATTGCGGGCGGGCAGGTAACCAAACAGGACCCCGATGAGGGAGGAGCAGCCGAAGGCCATCAGGATGGAGAAGAGGGAGAAGTGCATCTGGAAGCTCTCCACGAGCAGTGAGAAGAGGGCGCCGATGAGCAGGGCCAGGCCGATGCCGAGCAGGCCTCCCAGCAGGCTGACCATGACCGCCTCGATCAGAAACTGTTGCAGTATGTCGGACTGGCGGGCGCCGACCGCGATACGGATCCCTATCTCCCGGGTGCGCTCTACCACCGAGACCAGCATGATGTTCATCACCCCGACGCCGCCGACGATGAGGGAGATGACCGCGATGGCGGAGACCAGCAGCGTCAGGGTGGCGGTGGTCTTCTCCACCGACTTGACGATGCTGTCGCTGCTGAAGGTGAAGAAATCCTTCGCGCCGTGGCGCTGGGTCAAGAGTGCCACGGCGGCCTGCTCGGCCAGCGCGGGCTGGACCCCGTCCTTGACCCGGATGGTGATCTGGCTGAAGTGGTTCTGGGAGAGGAGGCGGCTCATCACGGCGCTGTAGGGCAGCCAGACGTTGACCGACTGGCTGCTGGGGCCAAAGCCGGTCTCCTGGGCCACCACGCCGACGATGCGCACCGGCAGGGTGCCGACCAGCACCACCTGACCGACCGGGTCCACCTTGCCGAGCAGGCTCTCTATGGTCTTGCCATCCACCACGGCCACCGCCGTCCGGCTGCGGATGTCCCGCTCGTCGAGCAGGCGCCCCTGGGTGAGCGTCATCCCCTTGACCCGGAAGAAGTCGTTGCCGACCCCGATCACGCTGCCGCTGCTGGTCTTGTTGCGATAGCGCAGCTGGCCCGAGGTCGCAATCTGGGGGCTGGCCCCTTCCAGGTAGGGTTGGCCGAGCAGGGCGTCGAGATCCCGCTCGTTCAGGGTCTGGATGCTGGCGGCTTTCTCGTCCCCCCAGTCCTTGCCGGGGAAGATGTCGATGGTATTGGTGCCCATGGCGTTGATGTCGTCGATCACCTTGGCGCGCGCCCCCTGACCCAGCGCCACCACGCTGACCACGGCGGCGATGCCGATGATGATGCCGAGCATGGTGAGGAAGGTGCGCATGCGGTGGGCCAGCATGGCATGCAGAGCCATGCGGCCCGCCTCCCGGTAGCGATCCCAGCCCTGGCTCGCGGCGAGGGCGGCCGACTTGGCGCCCTGCGCATCGGGCCGGGTGGGGGAGACGGCCTGCTTGCCGCCGTCACCTTGTCCCTCATGGGGGAATGCCGGCGCCTCGGACGGGGTCTGCCGGGGTGAACTTTCGCCGGTTGCCCGCTGGCCGCTCTCTTCCACCACCCGGCCGTCGCGCAGGGTGATGATGCGGTCCGCATGGTTTGCCACCGCCATGTCGTGGGTCACCAGTATGATGGTGTGACCCCGGGCGTGCAGCTCCTTGAGGATGGTCATCACCTCCTTGCCGCTCTGGCTGTCGAGGGCACCGGTGGGTTCGTCCGCCAGGATCACCTCGCCGCCGTTGGCCAGGGCGCGGGCGATGCTGACGCGCTGCTGCTGGCCGCCGGAGAGCTGGCCGGGTCTGTGGTGGCTGCGATCCTGCAGCCCCAGGCGGGTGAGCAGGGTGCGGGCCCGGATCCGGCGCTCGGCGCGGGCGGTGCCCGCATAGATGGCGGGGATCTCCACGTTGGCGGCCGCATCCAGGTGCGGCAGCAGGTGATAGCGCTGGAAGATGAAGCCGAAGTGGTGGCAGCGCAGCTGCGCCAGGGCCAGGGCATCCAGGGTGGCGGTGTCCTGGCCACGGAACAGGTACTGGCCGCCGCTCGGGCGATCGAGGCAACCCAGCAGGTTCATCAGGGTGGACTTGCCGGAGCCGGAGGCGCCGACGATGGCCACCATTTCCCCCGCATCTATGGCCAGATCCAGCGGGTGCAGCACGGTCACCTCGTGCTCCCCGCTCTGGTAGCGGCGCTCTATGCCCTTGAGCCGGATCAGGGGCTCGCTCACGGCGCCATCTCCTCTTCGTCGTGCTGGACCGGCTTGCCCTGATCCAGGATGACCTTCTCCTGCTCGGTCAGGCCGCTCACCACCTCTATCTTGATGTCGTCCTTCATGCCGGTCTGGATGCGGCGGGCCTCTCTCTGATCCCCCTCCCTGAGCAGGGTCACCTCGAATTCGTTGTCACCTAGCTTCTTGCCGAGGGCGGTCTGGGGAATGGTCAGCACCTGTTTGCGCTCGCCGAGCACTATGGTGACCTGGGTCGTCATGGAGACCCTCAGCTGGTGGCCGGGGTTGGGCACGTCGAACAGGGCGTAGTAGTAGATGGCGGCATTGCTGGTGGTCGTGGCGCTGGCCGTCTGCTCGTTGATGTTGGTGGGGGCCAGCTCGACCGTGCGCAGGGTGCCGTGGTAGCGGGTATCCGGATCCCCGATCAGGGTGAAATAGACCGGCATGCCCGCCTTGACCCGGGTGACGTCCGCCTCCGAGATCTGGGCCTTGACCGTCATGGTATCCAGGTTGGCGAGCTTGAGCAGGGTCGGCACCGTCTGGCTGGCGGCCAGGGTCTGCCCCTGGCGAGTGACGATGGAGACGACGGTGCCATCCATGGGGGCCTGAATGCGGTTATAGCCGAGCTCCGTCTTGGCCCGCTCCACCTTGATGAGGGCGTTGTCGATGTCTGCCTGGGCGCTCTGCAGCTCGGCCCGGGTGACGGCGAGCTGGGCCTCGGCGCTTTCCAGATCTGCCCGGGAGCTCGCCTCCTGCCGGAACATCTGCTGCTGACGGCGCCAGGCGAGCTCGTTCTGCTTGAGCTGCGCCTGCTTGATCTTGAGCTGGGCGCGGCGGCTGACCAGCTCCGCCTCGGCGGTCTTGAGGTTGTTCTGGGCGATCAGGGGATCGATCTCGGCCAGCAGCTCCCCCTGCTTGACCTGTTGCCCCGCCTCCACCGCGAGATAGGTGACCTGACCCGAGACCTGGGCCCCCACGTCCACCTGCTCGATGGCCTGCAGGACGCCGCTGGCGAGCACCGTCTGCTCCACGTCCTGGCGAGTGACGGTGGCGGTCAGCACGGGCTCCGGGGCCTTGCCGGGCCAGGCCAGCCAGGCGATCAGGGCAAGCAGCAGGAGGGCGAGCAGGGCGAACTTGCCCGGGGTGGGGAGACTCTTCATGTATCACCTGAAAAAAAGGGGAGAAGGCGCGCAAGGGCCATATCGTGCAGCAAATGGCACTCAAAAAGAAGCGAACGATGTGTAAGAAATCGTGTCGTCACCGCCGTGATGGAGGGGGAGGCGGGTGAGGATTTTGATTGGTTGGGAGTTTACTGGCGCCCGTTTGGCGGTATCGGGAGAGGGTGCGCGGCCCGGATCTTTACAGGGGAAAGAGACCCGCTCGCCGAGCGGGTCCTTGGGCATCAGCCGACGGCCTGGAGCAACTCGGCGTGGGGCTCGTGACAGATCTGGATATCCACGGGCAGCTTGTAGATGAGCAGTCGGGCCAGTGAGCCCTCCATCCAGTGATGCCGGCTGCCGACCAGCAGCAGATCGGTCGGATGAGCGGCCAGCCAGCGCTTGAGATCCGGCACCACGTCGTCAACCACGAGGCACTGGTAATCCACGGGGTGAGACGGCAGGGTGATGAGCTCGCTGATGATCGCCTTGGCATCCAGGGTGCCCTGGACGCTGCGTTCCTCCTCGGACAGTGACAGACTCTTGCGGCGCACTTTGCTGCTGTGGGTCAGGTGCAACAGCGTCAGGTTGCTTCCCAATCCCTGTGCCAGACGGCTCGCCTTGGCCAGCGTCTCCTGCTCGTAATCCTTGCCTTCCAGCAACAGCACAATATTGGTCGAGCTCATAAGCAGTTCTCCTCGGCATGGCGCGGGGCACCCGGTCAGGGAGCTTGTCCCATCCCGGGGCATGCCCGCGGGTGTCACATCACAGTGGCCGACCCGCACGCCTCGCGTCGCACTCTGACGCCATGCCCGCAGCCTCGGCTCTGTTTACATCATCATAACAGGTGCAGTTGAATGGAATATGAAGGTGTGCCGCAGATCGGTGTTGAGATGGAAGAATTTCATGGGGAAAGGGGAGAAAGGCAGCATGGTCACGGGTCTCCTTCTGCAGGAATGGCTCGTTATGCTGCCACTATGGTAGGCCGGATGGGGACCCTGTGATGGAGGTCAGAGGAGCGGGTTCGTAAGATGCTGTGTCAGCCAGGGGAGTCCCTCCTTCTTGCGGCTGAGGGCGCCCGCCAGCGGGACGGGGTCGGTGGGCAATATGCCCTTGCTGGCACAATGGAGCAGGCTGTCCCCCCTGGCCAGATCCGTCAGCATCAGGACATAGGCATCCAGAGAGTCCTGTTCCAGCCTGGCGTGCATGGCCTGGTACAGTTCCACCATCCGGGTCTGCAACTGGGCCGGATCCATCACGCAGATCTGGCTCACCATCAGGGTGTGCCCCGCGATCTGGTAGCGCTTCTCATCGGCGACGAGCAGCTCGCTCATAGGGGCGTCACCGAGTTGGGTGCGGCGTTCCAGCAGGGTCTGGGCGAAGGGGGCCAGCGCCAGATCGGCTATGGGCAGCAGTTGCTCGACCGCCGCCCTGTCCTGGGGCGTGGTGGTGGGGGAGGTGAAGTTGAAGGTGTCGCTCACTATGGCCCCCAGCAGCAGCCTGGCCTGGGCGCGGGAGAGCGCGTCATGGCCCATCAGGTCCAGCAGCACGGTGGCGCTGCAGCCGACGGCTCTTATCCAGGCATCGAGGGGGCCCCGGGTGATCAGGGTGCCGAGACGGTGGTGATCGATAAGCCCCTGCACATCGGCGTCGGCCAATCCTTCCGGCCCCTGCTCCAGCTCGCTGAAATCCACCAGGAAGACCGGCTTGCCGGCCACGCTGCCTTGCAGCACGGGGGGCGCCTCCACCCCGGCGGTCTCCAGGATGAAGCGGGTTTCGGCAATGGGCTCACCGAGGGCGAAGGCCTGGGCCGCCCGGCCCTGACGATTGAGCCAGTCGGCGGCGACCAGGGCGGTACAGATGCTGTCGCTGTCGGGATTCTGGTGACCAAAGACGTGGAGCATGGATTGATTCCTGAAGTGGGGTGAGAGGGACTGGCAGTGGGTGGCTGCCTTGATTTGGCAGTATGATGCCGTCCTGCGCCGGAATGAAGCGGGCAGTGCGGGGTTGACCACGGATCGAGCCAGTGGTTCGACCGCCCTGGGGCCTAGCAATAGCCAAAGACAAAGGTAAAAACAGGGAAGGCTGAACAAGGCGGGGATGGGGGAGCCGGGCTTACCGCCCTGAGCGGCAATGGTGGCGACGGCCGGGCCAGCCAACAAGGGCCGACATGGGCGGGAGGTCGCCCCTCCCGCCCATGTCGTCAGCTTGCGAGCAGCTCGCGGGCGTTGGCCAGGGTGTTGTCGGTGATCTGATCCCCCCCCAGCAGGCGGGCCAGCTCGTTGAGACGGGCGTCTGGGGTGAGCGCCTGCATCTGGGTTTCCGTGGTCTTGCCGTCGGTGTGCTTGCTCACCACCATGTGCTGGTGGCCCTTGCCCGCCACCTGGGGCAGGTGGGTGACCACCATGACCTGGGTGGACTCGCCGAGCTGGCGCAAGAGGCGCCCCACCACGGCGGCGGTCGGGCCGCTGATCCCCACGTCCACCTCGTCGAAGATCAGGGTCGGCGTCGAAATTTTGCGGGCGCTGATGACCACGATGGCGAGGCTGATCCGCGACAGCTCGCCACCGGAGGCGACCTTGCCGAGCGGCTGAATAGGTTGGCCCGGATTGGTGGTGACCATGAATTCCACCCGATCGATGCCGAGAGGGGACAGGCTGCTCTGGGCATCGGGGCGCACCTCGATGGCGAAGCGGCCGTCGGGCATCGCCAGCTCGTGCATGCTGGCGGTGACCTTGGCGCCCAGCTCCTGCGCATAGCGCTGGCGGCTCTGGCTCAGCGCCTCGGCGGCCTGCACGAAGGCCTCGCGGGCCGCGGCCAGTTCGTCTTCCATCCCCTCGAGACGCTCCTCGTCCGAGTTGAGACGGGTGAGCTCCAGGGCCAGATCCTGATGGTGGTGGGCCAGCTCGGCCGGTTTGACATGGTGCTTGCGGGCGAGGGAGATGGCCTTTGAGAGGCGCGCCTCCAGCTCGTTGAAGCGCTCGGGGTCGAGCTCCAGGTTGTCGAGGTAGCTGCGCAGCTCGCTGTGGCTCTCCTGCACCCCGATCAGCGCCTCGTTCAACATGCCGAGCACGTTGCCAAGCCGGCTGTCCATGCCCACCAGGGTCTCGGCCCTGTCCACGGCGTTCTGCAGCAGTCCGGCGATGGTGGTCTCCTCGTTCTCATAGAGCAGATCCAGGCAGGCGCCACACTCCTGCATCAGCTCGGTGCCGTTGGCGAGCCGCTGGTGCTCCTCTTCTATCTCTTCGAATTCCCCGGGTTGCAGGGCGAACTCGTCCAGCTCCTGCACCTGGTATTCGATGAGCTGGCGGCGGGCCTCCCGCTGCTGCTGCTCGGCCTTGAGCCGGTTGAGCTCGTTCTGCAGCTGGCGCCACTGCTGGTAGTGCCGGCGCACGTCGTCGAGCAGCAGGTGGTGGCCGGCATAACCGTCCAGCAGGGCGAGCTGGTAGTCGGGCTTGAGCAGCAGCTGGTGGGCATGCTGGCCGTGGACGTTGACCAGCAGCTGGCCCAGGTTCTTGAGCTGCGCCAGGGGAACGGGTACCCCGTTGATATAGCTGCGCGAGCGCCCCTCGGCGGAGAGCACCCGCCGCACGATGCACTCCCCTTCGTTCTCCAGCTCGTTGGTGGCGAGCCAGGCGCGGGCGGCGGGGTTGCCCTCCAGCAGGAAACGGGCGCTGACCTCGGTCTTGTCGCTGCCGGGACGCACCATGCCGGCCTCGGCCCGTTCCCCCAGGCACAGGCCCAGGGCGTCGATGGCGATGGATTTGCCCGCCCCCGTCTCGCCGGTGATGCAGGTCATGCCCGGTTGCAGATCGAGTTCGAGAAACTTGACGATGGCGAAGTTGTTGACGGTCAGCTGGGTCAGCATGGTCTCATCCTGTATGGGTCAACATTACTGTGTATACATCCAGTATATACTGGTTTTCCATACAGTAAAGATGTCGCCGCAGGACGGAATGCAAAACGGCCCGCGTCAGGGCCGTGTTATGAGTGAGATGGCGCGCAGGGGGGCGTCAGAACAGCTTGCTGCCCCAGCCGAGCTTGTTGCGCAGCACGTGGAAGTAGCTGTAATCCAGCGGATGGACCAGGTGCAGCTTGTGGCTGCTTTTCCTGATGAGGATCTCGTCCCCCGGATGCACCGCCAGGGTCACCTGGCCGTCACAGCTTACCTGCATGGCGTCGTCCTGGTTGTCGGGGGAGACCAGCAGTCGCACCTCGCTGTCCGCGTCCAGCACTATGGGGCGGCTGCTCAGGGTGTGCGGGAACATGGGCACCAGCGTGATGGCGTTGAGCTTGGGGGTAAGGATGGCGCCACCCGCCGACAGGGAGTAGGCGGTGGAGCCGGTCGGGGTGGCGACTATGATGCCGTCCGAGCGCTGGCTGTACATGAAGCTGCCGTCGATGTAGACCTCGAACTCGATCATGTGGGCTATCTTGCCCGGGTGCAGCACCGCCTCGTTCACCGCGAGGTTGCTGGACTTGCGCTCCCCGTGGCGATAGACAGAGGCCTCCAGCAGGAAGCGGTGCTCGCTCTTGAAGTGACCGGAGAGCACCTGCTCCAGGGGCAGCAGGTAATCCTGGGGCGAGAGATCGGTGAGGAAGCCGAGGTTGCCCCGGTTCACCCCGATCACCGCCACGTCGAAGCGCGACAGCACCCGGGCGGCCCCCAGCATGTTGCCGTCGCCGCCGACCACGATGGCGAGGTCCGCCTGCTCGCCGAGCTGCACCAGATCCATCACGTTGTCACCCAGCAACCCCAGGGTCTGGGCGACCCGGCTCTCCAGCAGGACGCGAAAACCGCGGCTGGTCAGATATTGATAGAGGCCGCGGAGGGTCTGGTTGGCCCCCTCGTGGTGGGGTTTGCCGATGAGTGCAACGGTTTTGAACGGAGAATCCATAGGTTACCGGGTCTGGGAGAGTCTTGGTGGGGAGTATACCGCGCTTTGCCGGGGATTTGTCTGCCGCCATGCGAGTTGGCGCATTCGGCCCCGAAAAGGGGCAATCTGGCCCGCGAACGGGAGGCATTGTGTCCGATATGCCCTTTTCCCCTTGAAAGCCGGGACTACGTCCCCATAATAGCGCCAGCACAAGGGTCCGTTGGTGAGTGTCGCTTGCCTGAACGCCAGCTGCCCCTCATAAGTAACCCCTGAATATTGGAGATGTCATGAGCCACGAAGAACAAAAGGTTGAAGCGATGGAGCAATTGGAAGCCCAGCCAGTCGAGCCGACCGATGTAGACAGTGAAGTGACAGCCGAGCAGGCCCGCATTGCCGAGCTGGAGGCCCAACTGGAAGCGGCCCAGCAGGCCTCCCTGGAAGAGCGCGAGCGCGCCATTCGCGCCGTCGCCGAGATGGAGAACCTGCGTCGCCGTGCCGCTCAGGACGTGGAGAAAGCCCACAAGTTTGCGCTGGAGAAGTTCGCTGCCGAGCTCTTGCCGGTGCTGGACAACCTGGAGCGCGCCATCGAGCTGGCCGACAAGGAGAACGACACCCTCAAGCCCATGATCGAGGGGGTGGAGCTGACCCTGAAATCCATGCAGAGCGGCGTGGCCAAGTTTGGCCTGGTAGCCCTGGATCCCACCAACCAGCCGTTCGACCCCAATGCCCACCAGGCCATGAGCATGGTGCCGAGTGCCGACGTGGCGCCGAACACCGTCATCGCCGTGATGCAGAAGGGCTACGAGCTCAACGGCCGCGTCATCCGCCCGGCCATGGTGATGGTATCCAAGTCCGCTGACTGATCACCCTGTTCTCACCAAGCCCGCCGCTTGGCGGGCTTTTTGTTGGCCATGGCGCCACCCGGGTATTTGTGGCGTCATCTGGCAGGCATTCTTGGCTCCATGGGCCGCAGTGCAGGGTTTTTTCAGGGCCGGACTTGAAGCGCCGACTTGAGACCCCATATAGGTTGCAAGGCCACGGCGGCACAAAAAATTTGATGCCGGGAGCTTGAAAGCCACAGTGGCAGGCCCCACCTAGCCGTTAACGTATCAAGGCGAGCCCCTCGCCAGTTTATTCAAAGTATTTGGAGATTCGTCAAATGGGTAAAATCATCGGTATTGACCTGGGTACTACCAACTCCTGCGTCGCTATTCTGGATGGCGACCATGCTCGCGTGATCGAGAACGCGGAAGGCGACCGTACTACTCCGTCCATCATTGCCTATGCCGATGACGGCGAAATCCTGGTTGGTCAGCCGGCCAAGCGTCAAGCCATCACCAACCCGAAGAACACCCTGTTCGCCATCAAGCGTCTGATCGGCCGTCGTTTCGAGGATGACGAAGTACAGCGCGATCTGGAGATCATGCCGTACACCATCGCCAAGGCCGACAACGGTGACGCCTGGGTCGAGGTGAAGGGCAAGAAGATGGCACCGCCGCAGATCTCTGCCGAAGTGCTGAAGAAGATGAAGAAGACCGCCGAGGACTACCTGGGCGAGCCGGTGACCGAAGCCGTCATCACAGTGCCGGCCTACTTCAACGACGCCCAGCGTCAGGCCACCAAGGACGCCGGTCGCATCGCCGGTCTGGACGTCAAGCGCATCATCAACGAACCGACTGCCGCGGCCTTCGCCTACGGCGTGAACAAGGTCAAGGGCGAGCGCAAGGTCGCCGTGTATGACCTGGGCGGCGGTACCTTCGACATCTCCATCATCGAGATCGACGAAGTGGAAGGCGAGACCACCTTCGAGGTGCTGGCCACCAACGGCAACACCCACCTGGGTGGTGAAGACTTCGACAACCGCGTCATCAACTACCTGGTGGAAGAGTTCAAGCGCGAGCAGGGCATCGACCTGCGCAAGGATCAGCTGGCCCTGCAGCGCCTGAAAGACGCCGCCGAGAAGGCGAAGATCGAGCTCTCTTCCGCCCAGCAGACCGACGTGAACCTGCCGTACATCACCGCAGATGCCACAGGTCCGAAGCACATGAACATCAAGGTGACCCGCGCCAAGCTGGAATCCCTGGTGGAAGACATGGTCAAGAACTCCCTGGAGCCGGTCCGTGTCGCCCTGAAAGACTCCGGTCTGGCGGTCGGCGAGATCGACGACGTCATCCTGGTAGGCGGTCAGACCCGCATGCCCATGGTGCAGAAGGCCGTTGCCGACTTCTTCGGCAAGGAGCCGCGCAAGGACGTGAACCCGGACGAAGCCGTGGCCATGGGGGCCGCCATCCAGGGTGCCGTGCTGTCTGGTGACAAGACCGACGTACTGCTGCTGGACGTGACCCCGCTCTCCTTGGGGATCGAGACCATGGGCAGCGTGATGACCGCGCTGATCGAGAAGAACACCACCATCCCGACCAAGAAGTCCCAGGTGTTCTCCACCGCCGAAGACAACCAGTCTGCCGTGACCATTCACGTGCTGCAGGGTGAACGCAAGCGCGCCAGCGACAACAAGTCCCTGGGCCAGTTCAACCTGGAAGGCATCCGCCCGGCACCGCGCGGTCTGCCGCAGATCGAAGTGACCTTCGACATCGACGCCAACGGCATCCTGCACGTCTCCGCGAAAGACAAGGAGACCAACAAGGAGCAGAAGATCACCATCCAGGCCTCTTCCGGTCTGTCCGATGAGGAGATCGAACGCATGGTGCGCGAAGCCGAAGCCAACGCGGCCGAGGACAAGAAGTTCGAAGAGCTGGTGCAGGCCCGCAACCAGGCTGACGGTCTGGTCCACTCGGTGCGCAAGCAGATCGCCGAAGCCGGTGAAGCCCTGCCTGCGGACGACAAGAGCAAGATCGAGACCGCGCTGAGCGAGCTGGAAGCCGCCATCAAGGGCGACGACAAGGCCGCCATCGAAGCCAAGCAGCAGGCGCTGCTGGAAGCGTCCCAGAAGCTGATGGAGATTGCCCAGCAGCAGGCTCAGGCACAGGGCGCCGCCGGTGCTGACGCCGGTCAGTCCTCCTCTTCCGCCAAGGCTGACGACGACGTGGTCGACGCCGAGTTCGAAGAAGTGAAAGACGACAAGAAGTAAGCCCGACCCGGATGGGCGAAGCAGGCTTCGCCCATCGGATCAGAATCTGTTCACGGTCTGTCGCGAGAGGCCGTCAGCAAGGTAAAGAGCAGCGCAAGAACCGGAGTGTATGTGAATACATGAGCACTCTTGGTTACAAACAAGCGAGCTGCACATGAGCCTTGATCACGGCTTCGTAGTAAGAGTGTGAGCAGATTCGTCAATGAATTTACGGGCGTTGGGTGACCAACGCCCGTCTGCGTAACTGCTGATATAGCAACAGGATGAGTATGTCGAAGCGCGATTTCTACGAAGTGCTCGGGGTGTCGAAAGGTGCCGACGAGCGCGAGATCAAGAAGGCGTACAAGCGTCTGGCCATGAAGTATCACCCGGATCGCAACCAGGGTGATGCCGCGGCCGAAGAGAAGTTCAAAGAGGTCAAGGAGGCCTATGAGGTCCTGACCGACGAGAACCTGCGTGCCCGCTACGACCAGTACGGTCATGCCGGGGTGGATCCGAGCCAGGGCGGCGGCCACGGCGGCTTCGGCGGTGGTGCCGACTTCGGCGACATCTTCGGCGACGTGTTTGGTGACATCTTCGGTGGTCGCGGGGGCGGTCGTCGCGGCCCGGCCCGTGGCTCCGACCTTCGCTACAACATGGAACTGACCCTGGAAGAGGCGGTGCGCGGGGTCTCCAAGGAGATCAAGATCCCGACCCAGGTTCACTGCGAAGTCTGCAACGGCTCAGGTGCCCACACCGGCAGCAGTGCCCAGACCTGCCCCACCTGCCACGGCTCCGGCCAGGTGCAGATGCGCCAGGGCTTCTTCGCGGTGCAGCAACCCTGCCCGCACTGCCACGGTCGCGGCAAGATCATCAAGGATCCGTGCCGCAAGTGCCACGGCGAGGGGCGCTACCAGAAGACCAAGACCTTGTCGGTCAAGATCCCGGCCGGGGTCGACACCGGGGATCGCATCCGTCTCTCCGGCGAAGGGGAAGCGGGGGAGGCCGGTGCACCGGCCGGGGATCTCTACGTACAGGTCCACGTGCGCGAGCACGAGATCTTCGTGCGTGACGGCAACGATCTCTACTGCGAGGTGCCCATCAGCTTCACCACGGCGGCCCTGGGCGGCGAGATCGAAGTGCCGACCCTGGATGGCCGGGTCAAGCTCAAGGTGACCGCCGAGACCCAGACCGGCAAGCTGTTCCGCCTGCGAGGCAAGGGCGTCAAGTCCGTGCGCTCCGGCCAGGTGGGGGATCTGATGTGCAAGGTGGTGATCGAGACCCCGGTCAAGCTGACCGAGACCCAGAAAGATCTGCTGCGCCAACTGGACGACTCCTTCAGCGGCGCCGCCGCCAAGACTCACAAGCCGAAATCCGAAGGCTTCTTCGAAGGGGTGAAACGCTTCTTCGACGACCTGACCAAGTAAGCGCGATCCGCGTGATCCAAGCCGGCCTTCAGTGCCGGCTTTCTTTTTGCCCGTGATCCGGTCCGGATCCGCCCTATTGAGTGGATCCCGATGAGGGATCTTCCTCACAACTTCCGCTCGTTCTTCCTGCGCAAATGCTATCCCGCTCACACTCTGGCTGAAACGGTTTAGCTTGTGTATTGAGTAAGCTAAAGCGGTTTAGCTATGCTCGGCCCGTTGATAACAACAGTGCCCGACCGGGCGACAGATGACAGGTGAGGACGATGACGATGTTCAAGAGCAAGTTGGCGCTGGCGGTGGCGCTGGGATTGGGGATGAGCGGCCCGTTGTGGGCGGCGGACGGTGGTATCGAGGCCCGTCTGGCGGCGCTGGAGGCGCGGGTGCAGGCGGCCGAGGCGCGCGCCACCGCGGCGGAAGCGCGGGCCGATGAGGCCCAGAGCAAGGCGAGCGAAGCCCACGAGACCGCCGCCGTGGCCAAGGCCCAGAGCGAGAAGGTGGACAAGCAGACCGCCGGCGCCCAGGGCTTCGAGTTCCACGGCTATGCCCGCTCGGGCCTCTTGGTCAACGGCAATGGCAACGGTGGCCGCGGCGGCCCCTACATCACCCCGGCCGGCTCGGTGGGCGGGGCCGTGGGTCGGCTTGGCAACGAGGATGACACCTACATGGAGGCCAACCTGCTGAAGACCCAGACCTTCGACGACGGCAGCTGGGCCCGCTACAAGCTGATGCTGGCGGACGGGGTGGAGACCAGCAACGACTGGACCGCCAGCGATTCCAGCCTCAATACCCGCCAGGTGTTTGCCGAGATCGGCGATCTGGCGA
Source organism: Aeromonas sp. FDAARGOS 1409 (assembly GCF_019048705.1). Taxonomy (NCBI): domain Bacteria; kingdom Pseudomonadati; phylum Pseudomonadota; class Gammaproteobacteria; order Aeromonadales; family Aeromonadaceae; genus Aeromonas; species Aeromonas sp. FDAARGOS 1409. The sequence continues at coordinate 16,009 of NZ_CP077395.1, read as the reverse complement.
GCTTCAGCGGCCCCTTCCAGCACTCGGTGCTCTGGGCGGGCAAGCGCTTCGATCGGGACAACTTCGACATCCACTGGCTCGACTCGGACGTGGTCTTCCTCGCCGGGACCGGCGGCGGCGTCTACGACGTGCAGCTGGCCGACAGCTGGAAGGCGAACTTCTCCCTCTACGGGCGCGACTACGGCGACATCAGCGCGAGCGGCCTCTCCGATATCGAGAGCTACATCCTCACCATGAACAACCGCGTCGGCAACTGGCAGTGGATGTTGAACGGCCTCTCCGCCAAGGACAACGAGGCGCGCATCAACGACGGCGGCGTCGGCAGCGAGGCGGCGAACAAGGGGGCCCATACCCTGGTGGCCTATCACGCGGACAGCTTCTTTGGCATCAACCCCGGCTTCTCCAAGGCGGCCGTGCTCTATGGCCACGGTCTGGGTGCCGAGCTCAAGGGGCTGGGCTCCGACAGCGAGCTGCTGCCGGACGCCGATGCGGTGCGGGTCGCCCTCTTTGGCGCCACCGATCTTGCACCCCGCTGGCGTGTCGCCCCGGCCCTGCTGGCGGAGCAGAGCCAGGATCGCTACGTGAAGGGGGACGAGTACAGCTGGGTGACCCTCAATGGCCGGCTGGCCCAGGTGCTGAGCCAGAACGTGGAGCTGGTCTACGAGGCAACCTGGCAGTACATGGATCTCGATCCCAAGGGCTACAAGGGCCGCCAGGCGGTGAGCGGCGACTTCACCAAGCTCACCTTCGCCCCCACCTTCAAGGCGCAGACCGCCGGCTTCTTCGAGCGGCCGGAGCTTCGCGTGTTCGCCACCTGGATGGACTGGTCCTCCGAGCTCGACCACTACGCCAGCTCCGATGCCATGGGCCAGAGCGACTTCACCGCCGGCGGCGAGTGGAACTTCGGCGTGCAGATGGAAACCTGGTTCTAGTTCGTTATCCCGATCACAAAAATGGCAGCCGGTGCCGGGATCTGTTGGTTAGCTAAAACGGTTTAGCTGATAATGCGGACCAAGAGATCAGGGCCCGGCTCTGGCAAATCCTGTGCAGCAGTGGAGTAGCAAGGTGACGAATCGTGTGTGGGTAATGGGGGATGCGGTGGTGGACTTGATCCCGGAAGGGAAGGTGCACTACCTCAAGTGTCCGGGGGGCGCACCGGCCAACGTGGCGGTCGGCGTGGCGCGGCTCGGCGGGGAGTCGGCCTTTATCGGCCGGGTCGGCGCCGATCCCTTCGGCCGCTTTATGGCTGACACCTTGGCAAGCGAAGGGGTCGACATCCGCCATCTGACCCTGGATCCGGCCCATCGCACCAGCACGGTGCTGGTGGAACTGGATGACGAGGGGGAGCGCAGCTTCACCTTCATGGTGCGCCCGAGCGCCGATCAGTTCCTGAGCCCCGCCGATCTGCCGGTCTTCCAGGCCGGGCAGTGGCTGCTGACCTGCTCCATTGCGCTCGCCAACGAGCCGGTGCGCAGCAGCTGCCTGCAAGCCATGGCGACCATCAAGGCGGCCGGGGGACGGGTCTGCTTCGACCCCAACCTGAGACCCGAGGTGTGGGGCAACCCCGCCGAGATGCTGCCCGTGGTGCGCGAGGCCATGGCCCTCGCGGATGTGGTCAAGCTCTCGGTGGAGGAGCTGCAACTGCTGAGCGGTCTGGACGATCTGGCCGCCGGGCTCGCCACCATAGCGGGGCCGGCCCTAGTGCTGGTGACCCGGGGGGCGGGGGGCGTGGTGGCCCGCCTCGGCGGCGAGCGGCTGGAGTGGGTGGGGCCCAAAGTGACCCCGCTCGACACCACGGGGGCGGGGGATGCCTTCGTCGCGGGGCTGCTGGCGGCGCTGGCCGGGCGTTCATCGCTGCCCAGTCTGGCCGAGTTGCCCGCCATCCTGGCCCAGGCCCACGGCTGCGGGGCGCTCGCCACCACCGCCAAGGGGGCCATGACGGCACTGCCCACCCGCACCCGGCTGGATGAATTTTTGCGATCGGGCGCAAGCGGCCGTTGATCTGCGGCTAGAAGCCCGGACCGACAGCCCCTACTCTCATGTGACAAGGGCCCGCCGACGGCGGGTCATAAGAGGAAGATTATGAATATCAGTGCGATAGCCAAGGATCTGGTGCCCCTGCTCGGGGGCAGTGAGAACATCGTCAGCGCCGCCCACTGCGCCACCCGGCTGCGGCTGGTGCTGGCGGACGACAGCAAGGTGAACAAGGCCGCCATCGACAAGCTGGACGGGGTCAAGGGGTGCTTCAGCAACGCGGGCCAGATCCAGGTGATCTTCGGCACCGGCCTGGTCAACAAGGTCTATGCGGAGTTCGTGGCGCTGACCGGCACAGGTACCGCCAGCAAGGCGGAGCTGACCGACATGGCGACGGCCAAGCTCAACGTGGCCCAGCGCCTGGCGCGGACCCTGTCCAACATCTTCGTGCCCATCATTCCGGCCATAGTCGCGTCCGGCCTGCTGATGGGGCTGCTCGGCATGGTGCGCACCTACGGCTGGGTCAATGCCGACAGCGCCCTGTTCGTCATGCTCGACATGTTCAGCTCGGCAGCCTTCATCATACTGCCGATCCTCATCGGCTTTACGGCGGCGCGGGAATTTGGCGGCAACCCCTATCTCGGGGCGACCCTCGGGGGCATTCTGACCCACCCGGCCCTGACCAACGCCTGGGGCGTGGCGGGGGGCTTCAAGACCATGGACTTCTTCGGCCTGGACGTCGCCATGATCGGCTACCAGGGCACCGTCTTCCCAGTGCTGCTGGCGGTCTGGTTCATGTCCCACCTGGAGAAACAGCTGCGCAGGCGCATCCCGGACGCCCTGGATCTCATCCTCACCCCCTTCCTCACCGTCATCCTCACCGGCTTCGTGGCGCTGCTCTTCATCGGCCCCGCCGGTCGCGTGCTGGGGGACGGTATCTCGTTCGGCCTGAGCGCCCTCTATGAGCAGGCGGGCTGGCTGGCGGGCCTGGTGTTCGGCGGGACGTATTCGCTCATCGTCATCACCGGCATCCACCACAGCTTCCACGCCATCGAGGCGGGTCTGCTCACCAATCCGGCCATTGGCGTCAACTTCCTGCTGCCCATCTGGGCCATGGCCAACGTGGCCCAGGGCGGGGCCTGTCTCGCGGTCTACTTCAAGACCCGGGACGTGAAGATCAAGGCCATTACCGTGCCGGCGGCCATGTCCTGCCTGCTCGGCATCACGGAGGCGGCCATCTTCGGGGTCAACCTGCGCTACATCAAGCCCTTCCTGGCCGGGCTGTTCGGCGGTGCCTGCGGCGGTGCCTATGTGGTGGCGGCCAAGGTAGGCATGACGGCGGTGGGCCTGACCGGCATCCCGGGCATGGCCATCGTCCAGCCCATGAGCCTCATTCACTACGTCGTCGGGCTGGTGATCGCCTTTGGCGCCGCCTTCGTCGCCTCCTACCTGCTCAAGTACAAGGTGGAGTGATGAAGGAAAGCCATCTCCTCAACCAGGTTGTCCGGTCCCTGCTGGCCGGACAGCTCAAGGCGGCGGCCGATCCCCATCGGCCCCGCTGGCACCTGGCAGCTCCGGTGGGGCTGCTCAACGATCCCAACGGCTTTATCGAGCACGACGGGCGCTACCACCTCTTCTACCAGTGGAACCCGCTCGGCTGCGAGCACCGCAACAAGGGCTGGGGCCACGTCACCTCGACCGATCTGCTGCACTGGCGGCACGAGCCGGTGGCGCTCCTGCCCACCGAGGAGTATGAGAGCCACGGCTGCTATTCGGGCTCGGCGGTGAGCGACGAGCAGGGGCGTCTGACCCTTATCTACACCGGCAACGTCAAATACCCGGACGGCGGTCGCACCGCCTACCAGTGCCTGGCCCGTGCCGACGGTGAGGGCGGCTTCGAGAAGCTGGGGCCTGTGCTGGATCTGCCTCAAGGCTACAGCGGCCATGTGCGCGACCCCAAGGTGTGGCACGACGGCCGGCAGTGGCTCATGGTGCTGGGGGCCCGCACCCTGGACAATCGGGGCGAGGTGCTGCTCTATCGCGGTGACGCGCTGGATGCCTGGACGCTGGTGGGCCCCATCGCCGGCAGCGGGCGCGGGGGGCTGGGGGAGTTTGGCTATATGTGGGAGTGCCCGGACCTGTTTGCGCTTGGTGAGCGCCATGTGCTGATCAGTTGCCCCCAGGGCATAGCCCCCCGGGGGGAGGATTATCGCAACCTCTACCAGTGCGGCTGGCTGGCAGGCCGTTTTGACGGAACGCACTTCGAGCACGGGGCCTTCCATGAGCTGGACCGAGGCTTCGAGTTCTACGCCCCCCAGACCACCCAGGACAGCCAGGGGCGGCGCCTGCTGTTCGGCTGGCTGGGATTGCCGGAGGAGAACGAGATGAGCCAGCCCACCATTCCCTATGGCTGGATCCATCAGATGAGCTGCCCGCGGGAGCTGTTCTGGCAGGACGACTGGCTCTGCCAGCGGCCGGTGGCGGAGATTTCGGCCCTCAAGGGGGCGCTGACCCGTTTCGAGGGGGGTGAGCTGCCTGCCCTGGCCATCGACAGCGCCTGGCTGGACCTGGCCCCGAGCGGTGAGGGTCGCCTCGGGTTCGGGACCGTGGCCGAGCTGGTGTGGCAGCCGGGGCGCATCGTGCTGCGTCGTCAGAACTGGCAGAGCGGGGAGTGGGTGGAGCGATCCTGCCCCTGGCTTGGGGGGAGTATCACCGTCTTGTGCGATCGCTCCAGCCTGGAGTGTTTTGTCGACGGCGGTCGCCAGACCCTGTCTACCCGCTACTTCCCCGGTGAAAACCCAGTACTTTCCGCACGTTGTGACGGTGATGACAGCAAAATTTGCCTCTATCACTGGCCGCTGGCGGCCTGCCTTGTACAATAGCCCGGTGTCAGTTTGCCGGGAGGTCAGGTGGAGAAGAAGAAACGGATCACGATTGCCCAGATAGCCACGCTCGCGGGGGTCTCCAAGGCCACCGCCAGCCTGGTGCTCAACGGCAAGAGTGCGGAATACCGCATCGCCGACGATACCCGCAAGCGGATCCAGGCGGTGGCGGACGAGTGCCACTACCAGCCGAGCATCCATGCCCGCTCCCTGCGGGCGGTGCGCAGCTACACCTGGGGACTGGTGATCCCCGACCTCACCAACTTCGGCTTCGCCAGCATCGCCCGGGCCCTGGAGGCCCGCTGCCGGGAGGCGGGGATCCAGCTGCTCATCGCCTGCTCCGAGGACGATCCCACCCTGGAGCAGCGGGTGGTGGACAACCTCATCAGCCGCCAGGTGGACGGTCTCATCGTCGCCTCCAGCGGTCACAGCGACGACATCTATGCCCGCATCCACGACCGCCTGCCGGTGGTGCAGCTCGACCGCCACATCGGCGAGTCGCGCCTGCCCATGGTGATCTCGGACGCCTGCAAGGCCACCGCCGAGCTGGTGGAGGACATGACCCAGGATTGCGGGGAGGAGATCTACTACTTCGGCGGCCTGCTGGATCTCTCCCCCAGCCGTCACCGGCTGGCGGGTTATGAGCTTGGCCTGCACCGGGCCGGTCTCGTGGCCGAGGCAAATCGGGTGCGCCACCGGGACTATCAGCCGAGCTCCGGCTATCAGCTGATGGCCGAGCTGGTGGCCGAACTGGGGACGCCCCCCAGGGGCCTCTTCACCGCCTCCTTCACCCTGCTGGAGGGGGTGCTGCGCTACCTCAACGAGGCGGGCCTGATGGAGACGGGCATGCGCCTGTGCACCTTCGACGATCACGACCTGCTCGACTGTATCCCCATGCGCATCGACTCCGTGGCCCAGGACTGTCCGGCCCTGGCCCTCGCCGCCTTCGAGCTGATGCAGACGCTGATCGCGGGCTCCCCCCCCACGAAAACCGCCCAGGTGATCAACCCGCGCATCCGCTGGCGCAGCCGCCGCTAGTCACCCAGGGGTACTGCGCCCAGCAAAAAGCCCCGCCGATCCGGCGGGGCTTTTTGTTGGGCGCCATGGCCCGAGCGGGCCGGGAGTCTCAATCCGTGGTGCTGGCGCGCCAGAAGATCTGCTTGATGCGGGGATGCTCCCCCAGCCGCTTCATCAGGGCGTCGAGCTCGTCGCCGTCGATGGAGGTGGCGAGCAGCACCGCCGAGATCTCCAGATCCTGTTCCCCAAACGGCTCGATGTCGAGCTCGCTCAGGGGGTAGTTGGCCTGCTCCAGCATCTGCTCCAGCCAGGGCAGCACCTCCTTCTGGTGGGTGCGGCGGATGAGGGCCGTGACGCGGTAGGTCACCTCGGTGTCGGTATTGTCCACCGGGTGGCGGTTGATCTGGTTGACCAGGGGGCGCAGCAGGGTGTTGGCCGCCAGCACGAAGAGGGCGCCGAGCACGGCCTCCAGGGCGAACCCGGCGCCGCTGGCGGCCCCCACTGCCGCCACGCCCCACAGGGTGGCGGCGGTGTTGATGCCGCGGATGTTGCCCGATTCGCGCATGATGACGCCGGCCCCGAGAAAGCCGATGCCGGAGACGATGTAGGCCACCACGTGGACCACGCCGTAGCTGCCGCCGTGCAGGTCGTAGATGCGCTGGGCCAGGTTGACGAACAGGGCCGCCCCCACGGCCACCAGTACGTTGGTGCGAAGGCCGGCGGTGCGCTGGCGGTACTGACGCTCCAGGCCGACCAGGCTGCCCAGCACGAAGGCGAGCAGCAGGCTGGCGAGGGTGTCGAGCAGGGCGATGAAATCGAGTTGTTGCCACATTCTCATGGGTGACTCCTTCTGACGGGGCCGACCCGGTGTCCCGGGGCGAGATGTCCATGGGGACATCGAAGGAACGCGGTCGGCGCGGGGTGAATGAAAACGCGCCCTCCCGCGTCTGGCCGGGAAGGTGCGGGAGGGGAGTGCCGGGCCCGTTAGGGCCGCCGGCCCGGGCCTTGCGCCGGCAAGGGGGCGCGGGGGGCCGGCGCCGGGTCCGGGTGCAGCTCCCAGCGCACCGGGTGATCGGCCCCGACCAGGTGAACGAACTGCACCAGGTAGCGGCGTTGGGGCGGCGTGCAGCAGAGGCTCAGCACCAGCACGCGACCTTCGCCGCGACCGGGTGTCATGGCCTGCCTGGGGTGCAGGCCGGCCGGCTGCAGGGTGCGGCTCACCCCGACCAGCACCCGCTCCATGTCGGCCCTGTCCTCGCAGCGGATATGCAGTCGATAGTGATGCCGGCGCCTCTGGCGGCACCACAGGCGCGGCCAGAGGCCAAGACCCAGCCTGCGCAGCAGGGAGCGGGTGTCACCGGCCAGCCGGTTATGTGAAGTCAAGCGCATAGTAGCCTCCTTTCGGGAAGCAGAAACTATGCAGGCAAGGTGTCGGCCTTGGGCCGATCACCTGACGTCAAGTGTAAAAAGAAGGGGGGGGGAAGATCCGCTTCTCGCTGGGGTGGCGAGTCGCGGCAGGGAGTGACCTGCGGCTAGCTCGCGACCGGGGTGCCGACGAACGGGGTCGGCGTGCATCTGTCACTTGATGAGTTGCCCACTGATGGTCTCCGCTATGGGTAAAGAGGCGACATGGTAGCCGATGCGGCGGCCGGGGTAAACCCTGGGACTCTGACAGCAACATATTGAAACAAAATGGGGTTTTACCACGAGGGAGCCATAGCTCCCTCGTTTTCATCGTCCGGTCTGGGCTATTTCATGCCCATGCGCCTCAGGATCATGGCGGCGGGGCAGAAGCCGGTGAACGCACTCTGTATCAGGTTGACCCCGACAAAAACGCTCAGCCAGACGAAGCCCGGGTGGACCCAGGCAGTGAGCAGCAGCGACAGCAGCAACATGCAGCCTGCGACCACTCTGACTCCGTTATCGACTGTCATGTGTCTCTCCTTTTTTTTGGTTGTTTAGTTGTTGCTAATTTAGTGTTTATTTATACAATAGACTAAATATCAGCAATTGCTAATTTATGCTTATGAGCCCATTCGACGAGATGTACAGACACGCGACGGCGGCCGCCTCCCTGCTCAAGGCGTTGGCTCATCCCGAACGCCTGATGGTGCTCTGCCAGCTGGTGGAGGGGGAGAAGGGGGTCGGGGAGCTGTTGGCCCACAGCCAGCTCGGGCAGTCGGCCTTTTCCCAGCAATTGTCGGTATTGAAGCGCCATGGCCTTATCCGTTCGCGCAAGGTCTCCCAGCAGATCTACTACTCGCTGGTGAGCGAGGCCGCCGCCGATGTGCTGGCGGCGCTGCAAACCCATTTTTGTCACTCTGAAAATAAGGAATCTTGATGATGGAAAGCCAATGGCTGCTCTCTTTGGGCGGCGGCATGCTGGCGGGGCTGTCGGCCCTGCTCCTGATGTTGTTCAACGGCCGGGTGGCCGGGATCAGCGGCATTCTGGCCGGTGCCTTGCAACACCGGGCGCCGTGGCGGGTGCTGTTTCTGCTGGGGCTCGGGGCGGGCGCCTGGCTGGCGCTGACCCTGGGTTGGGCCAGCATGCCCGCATTTACCACCCTGCCCGGTTGGCCGCTGGTGCTGCTGGCCGGTCTGCTGGTGGGCGTCGGCACCCGCCTTGGCAACGGCTGCACCAGCGGTCACGGCATCTGCGGCATGGGGCGGCTCTCGGTGCGCTCCATCGCGGCCACCCTCACCTTTATGGCGGCCGGCTTTATCACCGTCTTCGTCACTCATCATCTGCTGTAAGGGGTTGATCGTCATGGCATTGCTGACAAGTTTGCTCGCGGGTCTGCTGTTTGGCCTGGGGATGGCCCTCTCCGGCATGGTGGATCCCGCACGGGTCACCGGTTTTCTCGATCTGGCGGGGGCCTGGGATCCCAGCCTCGCCTTCGTCATGGGGGGCGCCCTGCTGGTCTTTATGCCGGGATACTTCCTGCTGGTGAAACCGCGCAGTCAGAGCCTGCTGGGGGAGCCCATCGCCGCCGTACCGGCCCCCAGGCTGGATCGCCGCCTGATCGGCGGGGCTGTGCTGTTTGGCATCGGCTGGGGGCTGGTGGGCATCTGCCCGGGGCCAGCCTTGAGTCTCATTTCTAGCGGGCAGCCCATGATAATGTTGTTTATAGCAGCCATGGTGGCCGGGATCTTGCTGGTCGACCGGGTGCTGGTTCCCGCACGGAGCAAGGCTCGCCAGCCCCATACCGCCTGATCCCGTGAAGTGACTGATGACGCCAGGGAAGGAGAGTGATGATGGAAAACATCCGGTTGCTGGGGATCACCTTGCTGGTGATGACATCGCAGTCCATGACATCCACCCAAGCCCTGGCCGCAGAAGGGGATCCGGTGGCCCCGCTGACTGTGGCGCCACAGCCGGTGACCGACTGGCTGACACTGGATGGCACAGTCACTGCCATCCATCAGGGGACGGTGGCGGCCCAGACCAGCGGTCGGGTCTCCCGTATGCTGGTGGATGTGAACGACGAGGTGCAGGCGGGGCAACCGCTGCTGGAGATCAGCGGCAAGGAGCAGTTTGCCGCCGTCACGGGGGCCGAGGCGCGGCTGGCCCGGGCGCAGGCCCAGCAGGTGGAGGCAGAGCGCCAGCTCGCCCGCTTTCAGGCGCTGATTGCCAAAGGGGTGATCACCCGCGCCCAGCTCGACAGTGCCCAGGCGACTGACCGGGCCGCCCGCGCGGAGGTGAATGCGGCCGAGGCAGCCCTCACCCAGGCCCGTGAGGCCTACGGCTATACCCGCATCCTCGCCCCCTACGCTGGAGTGGTGACCAAGCGGCTGGTGGAGCTGGGGGAGACGGTTGCCCCCGGTACCCCGCTGCTCTCCGGCTTTTCCCTTGATGCGCTGCGGGTGGAGGTGGAGTTGCCCCAATCCACCCTGACGCTGGCTCGTGAGCCTGCGGATGTGCAGGTGCTGCTGCCCGATGGCAGGGCCGTTACCCCGGTCAAACTGACCCGCTTCAACTATGCCGACAGCCAGAGCCACGCCTTCAGGCTGCGCCTCGACCTGCCGCCGCACACCGCCGGGGTATTGCCCGGCATGTGGCTCAAGGTGCAGCTCAAACAGGGTGAGCGTCAGGTGTTGCAGGTGCCGGATCGCGCCCTGCTGCGGCAAGGGGAGTTCAACGGCGTCTATCTGCAGCAGCCCGCTGGCTGGGCCCTGACGCCGGTGCGGGTTGGCCACTGCGTCGAGGGGCAGTGCGAGATCCTGGCCGGGCTGCAAGCCGGTGACAAGCTGGCCCCCGATGCCTGGGCGCAGCAGCAGGCGGTGGCTCATGAGTAGCGAGCTGAACGGCAACAAGGGGAGGCTGGGGCCAGCGGGCCGACTGGCTGCGCTGTTTCAGGGCTCGGCCATCACCCCGCTGCTGGCGCTGGTGGGGCTGCTGCTCGGCTTGTTTGCGGTACTGGTGACCCCCAAGGAGGAGGAGCCGCAGATCGATGTCACCTTCGCCGATGTCTACATCCCCTTCCCGGGTGCCAGCCCGACGGAGGTAGAGTCCCTCGTTACCACCCCGGCCGAGCAGGTGGTCTCCCAGATAAAGGGAATTGATACCCTCTACTCCTTCTCCCAACCCGATGGCGCCCTGCTGGTGGTGGTGTTCAAGGTGGGGGTGAGCCGCGAACAGGCCATCGTCGATCTCAACAACCAGCTCGATTCCCACCGCGACTGGTTGCCAGAGGGGATTGGAATCGGCCAGCCACTGGTCAAACCCCGGGGGATCGACGACGTGCCCATCGTCAGTCTGACGCTCTGGAGCAAGCAACTGGGCGCCCCCGAGCTGACCCGGGTCGCCCATGAGCTGGAGACCGAGCTCAAGCGTATTCCCGGTACTCGCGATATTTACAGTCTGGGCAGCCAGAGCGCGGTACTGCGGGTGATGCCGGATCCGGCGGCACTCAGCGCCCACGGCATCAGCTGGGGCGAGCTGAGTCAGCGACTGGCTGCCGCCAATCGGGTGGGCACGACACAGGCCACCTGGCAGGACAACAGTGAGATCAAGGTGCAGGTGGGGCAGTTCCTGCAAAGCGAGCAGCAGGCCCGCGAGTTGGTGGTGGGGCTGCACGACGGTAAACCTGTCTATCTGGGGGATGTGGCCAGTGTTTCTCTGGGTCAGGAGACCCCGACCAAGCGCAGCTGGATGGGGCAGGGGGATCACAGCTATCCGGCGGTGACGCTGGCCATCGGCAAGCAGCCGGGCCAGAACGCGGTCGATGTGGCCAAACGGGTAGAGGCGCGGGTCGAGAGTTTGCAGAACCGGCTTATCCCGGCTGGGGTCGAGGTGACGGTGACCCGGGACTACGGCGTCACCGCCGAGACCAAATCCAACACGCTGATCGGTAAGTTGATTTTTGCCACCACGGCGGTAGTGCTGCTGGTGCTGGTGAGCATGGGCTGGCGCGAGGCGCTGGTGGTGGGGGTGGCTATCGTCATCACCCTGGCACTGACCCTGTTTGCGAGCTGGGCCTGGGGTTTTACCCTCAACCGGGTGTCGCTGTTTGCGTTGATCTTCTCCATCGGCATTCTGGTGGATGACGCCATAGTCGTGGTGGAGAACATCCACCGTCATCGCGGTTTGGGCAAGGGGGCGCTCAAGGATCTTATTCCGGGGGCGGTGGACGAGGTGGGCGGGCCGACCATACTGGCGACCCTGACCGTGATCGCGGCCCTGCTGCCGATGGCCTTTGTCAGTGGCCTGATGGGCCCCTACATGAGCCCCATCCCCATCAATGCCAGTATGGGGATGCTTATCTCCCTGCTGGTGGCCTTTATCTTCTCCCCCTGGCTGGCCAACCACCTGCTCAAGAGCGAGGCACATGTCGTCCACGGTGAGGCCAAGGCCGGACTCTTCCAGCGGCTGATGACCCCTTTCCTGATCGGTGACGGCGCCAAGCGCGCCAGACGCAAGCTCTGGCTGGCCATCCTGCTGCTGGTAGCGGGTGCCGCCGCCATGCCCATGGTGCAGTGGGTGGTGCTCAAGATGCTCCCCTTTGACAACAAGTCGGAATTCCAGCTGGTGCTCGATATGCCGGAGGGGGCGACCCTGGAGCAGACCGAGCGCACCCTGCTGGCGGTCGGGCGGGAGCTGGCAAAAGTGCCGGAGGTGAAGGATTACCAGATCTATGCCGGCACCGCGGCCCCCATCAACTTCAATGGCCTGGTGCGCCACTACTTTATCCGCAGCGGCGCCAACCTGGGGGATATTCAGGTCAATCTGGTGGACAAGCATGAACGGGATCGCAGCAGCCACCAGATTGCCCAGTCGGTGCGGGCCCCCTTGCAGGCTATCGCCAGTGCGGCAGGGGGCAACCTCAAGGTAGTGGAGGTGCCGCCCGGCCCGCCGGTCTGGTCCCCCATCGTTGCCGAAATCTATGGCCCGACTCAGGCCGCCCGTGAAGCGGCCGCTCGCGCCGTACAGGCCCGCTTCGTGGCCACGGCGGATCTGGTGGACGTGGATATCTATCTGACCGACCCCCAGCCCAAGTGGCGGCTGGTGGTGGATCGCAGCAAGGCGGCTTTGCTCGGGGTCGATCTCGGGGATCTGGTGAGCACCCTCCATGGCGGGGTGGGTTATCAGGATGCCAGCTGGCTACAGGGGCACGGCGCCAAGTATCCGGTGCCGATCCGCATCGAACTGGCTCCCGGTGACAAACGGGAGCTGGCGGGCGTGCTGGCCCTCAAGGTGCGCAGCCAGAGCGGGCAGCTCGTCCGGGTATCAGAGCTGGTGAGTCGCCGTGATGAGGTGGCCCCCAGCTATATCATGCACAAGAACATGCAGCCCATGGTGATGGTGGTGGCCGACATGGGCGGCCATACCGACAGCCCGCTCTACGGCATGTTTGCCGCCGGTGCCGACATCGACCTGCCCCAATATTACGTGCAGCAGCCCGACAAGTTGGGGGAGGTGGCGCTGTTGTGGGACGGGGAGTGGAAGGTAACCTACGAGACCTTCCGCGACATGGGGCTAGCCTACGGGGTGGGGATGATCCTCATCTACCTGCTGGTGGTGGCCCAGTTCCGCTCCTATCTGGTGCCGCTCATCATCATGGCCCCCATTCCGCTCACCCTCATCGGGGTGATGCCGGGGCACGCCCTGCTGGGGGCCCAGTTTACCGCCACCTCGATGATAGGGATGATTGCGCTGGCCGGGATCATCGTGCGCAACAGCATCCTGCTGGTGGACTTTATCGAGCAGCAGCGAGGCGCTGGCATGCCGTTCGAGCAGGCGGTGATCGAAGCGGCGCAGGTGCGGGCCAAACCCATCATGCTGACGGCGTTGGCGGCGATGATCGGGGCTTTGTTTATCCTCGATGATCCCATCTTCAACGGACTGGCCATCAGCCTGATTTTCGGGATCCTGGTCTCCACCTTGCTCACCCTGGTGGTGATACCCTTGCTCTATTACGCCCTGCTCTCCCGACGCACGTGACGGGAGCCGATGGCGAAAGGAGGCGCGATGAAGAGAGGCTGGCTGTGGTGGACGGCGGGCGCCGGGGTGGCGGTGGCCGTCCTGGCATGGTGGCTGCGCCCGGTGGCGACGCCCGTCCCGCTGGTGAGCGTGGATCGCGGCGAGGTGCGCGTCACCGTGGTCAACACCCGGGCCGGCACCATCAAGTCGTGCCAGCGGGCCGGGCTCAGCCTGCCAGCTGGCGGCGTGGTGGAGCGGATCGCCGTCAAGGCCGGGGACAGGGTGGCGCAGGGAGACCTGCTGCTGACCCTCTGGAGCGAGGACATTCGCGCCGATCTCGCCCGTGCCCGCGCCCAGCAGGCCCTCGGCAAGACCCAGCGGGAGGAGCGTTGCAGCGAGGCGGCCTACTACGAGCGGGAGGCCAGCCGCCTCGCCACCCTGCTCGCCAAGAACCTCACCTCCCGCACCCTGGCCGAGCAGGCCCAGAACCTGGCCGATACCCGCCGCTACATCTGCCGGGCGTCCCGCCAGCAGGAGCGGGTCGACGAGGCGCAGGTCGCCCAGGTGGAGGCCCGCCTGGCCGAGCGGCGCCTGCTGGCCCCCTTTGCCGGCGTGGTGGCCGAGGTCAACAGCAAGCTCGGCGAATACATGACGCCCTCCCCCCCCGGGGTGGCCATGCCCCCGGTCATCGATCTCATCGACGATCGCTGCCTCTATGTCTCCGCTCCCATCGACGAGGTGGATGCCGCCCGCCTCAGGGTGGGCCAGCGCGCCCGGGTACTGCTCGACGCCATGCCAGGGCGCGATCTCGCCGCCACCGTCACCCGCATCGCCCCCTATGTGAAGGAGCTGGAGAAGCAGGCCCGCACCGTGGAGGTGGAGGCGGCGCTCACCGCCCCGCCCGGCGACGTGCCTCTGCTCATCGGCTACAGCGCCGACCTTGAGGTCGAGGTGACTCGCGCCACCGATGTGCTGCGGGTGGCGGCCAGCAGCCGGGCCGACGATGGCAGCGTGCTGCGGCTGGAGGGGGATAGACTGGTGCGAGTCCGGCCTCGCTGGGGCGTGGAGAACTGGAACTGGGTTGAGGTCACAGAGGGGCTCGCCGCCGGTGACCGGCTGGCGGCCCAGCCCGGCCAGATAGCCGGGGAGGGGCCCTTCACCGCCGCCACGGAGACGGTAGATGAATGATCTCATTCGCCTCGAGGCGGTCAGCCGTCGCTTCACCCTGGGGGGGAGCGAGGTGGCCGCCCTCGATCGCGTTTCCCTGCGGGTCGCCGAGGGGGAGTATCTGGCGGTGATGGGCCCCTCGGGGTCCGGCAAGTCGACCCTGCTCAATGTGCTGGGGCTGCTGGACAGGCCAGACGAGGGGCGCTACTGGCTGGGGGGGGAGGACACCGCCACCCTGCCAGAGCCGGCGCTGGCCCGGCTGCGCGGCCATCGTATCGGCTTCGTATTCCAGTCGTTTCACCTGGTCTCCCGCCTGACCGCCCGCGAGAACGTCGAGCTGCCGCTGATGCTGTGCGGCGTCGCCCCCACCGAACGTCATCGCCGCAGCCAGCAACTGCTGGCGAGCCTGGGGCTGGACAACCGGGCCGACCACAGGCCCGCCGAGCTCTCCGGCGGCCAGCGCCAGCGGGTGGCCATCGCCCGGGCCATGGCCATGGCGCCGCGCCTTATCCTGGCGGACGAGCCCACCGGCAACCTGGACTCCCGCTCCGGGGAAGAGGTGATCACCCTGCTCGAGGGGCTCAACCGGGAGCAGGGCATCACCCTGGTGGTGGTGACCCACGACCCGCGCCTCGGCGAGCGGGCGGGCAGGCGGATCCTGATGAACGATGGCCGCATCGGCAGCGACAGCGGTGGTAACTGAATGCGGCGCCCCGATGCCATCCGCTTCGCCGCCATGGCGTTATTGCGTCAGCGCATGCGGGCGCTGGTGCTGATCCTGGCGGTGAGCCTGAGCGTCACCTCAGTGCTGCTGCTCACGGCGCTGGGGGAGGGGGCGAGGCGCTATGTGGCCGACCAGTTCAGCACCCTTGGCAAGGATCTGCTGGTGATGTTCCCGGGCCGCAAGGAGACCACGGGCGGGCTGCCGCCGGTGACCGGCAACAGCCTGCGGGAGATCACCCTGGATGACATGCACTACCTTGGCCAGCATCAGCCCCGGCTCAGGCTGGTGCCGCTGGTGATGGGCTTTGCCGAGGCCAAGCAGGGGGCCCGGGTGCGCCAGACCATGCTGCTCGGCAGCAGCAACGGCCTGCGGCATACCCACGGGCTGGTGCTGCTCGCCGGCCGCTGGCTGCCGGGGGAGGCCACAGAGGACAGGCCTGTGGTCCTGCTCGGGGCCGTGGCGGCCCGGGAGCTGTTCGGCCGGACCGATCCCCTCGGCCAGTGGCTGCGTTTTGACAATCGTCGCTTCCGGGTGGTGGGGATCTTCACCAGCCAGAGCAGCAATCTGGGGATGGACATGGCCGAGGCGGTGCTGATCCCGGTCGGCAGCGCCATGAGGCTGTTCAATACCGAGGGGCTGTTTCGCCTGCTGATCCAGCCGCTGGACGGGCAGGCGGTGCCCCCGCTGGTAACGCGGCTGGAGCAGCTGATGCAGGGGCGTCACGGAGTGCTCGATGTGACTGTGGTCAGGCGCGACGCCATGCTGGCCACCTTCTCCACCATTCTGGCCACCCTCACCCTGGCGGTCGCCGGCATCGGCGCCATC